>NZ_CP094360.1 GCF_024396695.1 Acidithiobacillus sp. YTS05 | reverse complement strand
GCGACAGACCAGTGGAATTACTACCAATCGGTCAGCACCAAGTTGCACTTGCTGGAACTCGGCACAATCCTTGATCCTGCAAAAAAAGAAGACTTCCAACCCAAAATTGCCAAGTACAAGCAACAAAAAAGCGACATCATGGCACAAGCCCAGGCCTTGGAGGCGAAATCGGCGCACGCCAATGCCGAATCTGCCCGCCTCAATCGCCCCCATAACGACCTCGAAATCGCGATAATTTTTCTGCAGATTGCCATTTCCCTAGCCTCTATTACCGCCCTAACGCGCAGGCGCTGGCTCTTTGTTCTCGGCATATTGAGCGCCATCGGAGGAGCCGGCCTTTGGGCTGCGGCCATGCTGCTGGCAGCGCAGTCCTAAGGTGCAGCTACACGATTTTCCCGATCTGCAACGACGGGAAAGCCAAGAATGGCGATCCTCATCGGTAGAGGGCACGCAAGGCCCGGCAGAGCGAATCTCCCAGAGATTGACTTGCCCCTTTCTCCCTGGGTCTTGGGGCCTTGTGCAGTGCAGCGAGGACCAGGTGCATATCTCGTTGGAGTTGTTCGTTCATGAGAGAAGATTCTGCGCACCCGCTGAGGGAAAGTCACCTCTGGTGGCAGGAGGCGCAAGCAAGGAGGGGTTTCCTGGACTCAGAAAGATATACGGCTTTCTGGACAAGAAACGGCCCCACGAGGGGGCCTAATCTGTCCAGGAATCGCGGTGTTCAGGAAAGGATGG
Organism: Acidithiobacillus sp. YTS05; assembly: GCF_024396695.1. Taxonomy (GTDB): domain Bacteria; phylum Pseudomonadota; class Gammaproteobacteria; order Acidithiobacillales; family Acidithiobacillaceae; genus Igneacidithiobacillus; species Igneacidithiobacillus copahuensis. The sequence goes on along the minus strand of NZ_CP094360.1, from coordinate 13,586 downwards.
TTTCCAAATGGATATATCTAGCCACCAAGTGTGCCCGTGCCGCAGGGCCTGGTCGATTCATGCACATCTGGCCACACCATCAACAGCCAACTTGGCCTCAAGTTACCAAATCGAAATGTGGTTTTATCTTAATCCTCACCTAACAGACCGTTTATCAATCGGGAAAAGTTAGCAACAGAAAAGTTAGATGCCTTAGATATAGCATTTTCAGATAACCGCGTCATCTCTTTTGGATTTCTTGCTAGCGCAATGGTTAGTTTTATAAGATCTTCTTCTGTATTATAAAGATATCCATCGGTGTTTTCAGATATGATTTCCGATGGCCCACCGCAATGAAATGCGAGCGGAACGCAGCCTGCGCTCATCGCCTCGACTATCGAAATCCCAAAATGCTCCATGGCTTCAGGATGAATCTGCGGATCCTTATCCATGCCTGTTCCATGCCAATATATATGCGCCATTTTATAAAGCGACGCTAGTTTCTCGTTACTAGGATTCGCATGTAATACTATCGGTAGATCCCTGCTTAATATTTCTAGATCTTTAAAGTAATCAATATGCTCTGGTTCTGGGTGAATTGACCCACCTAAGTGTAACTCTATATCTTTATGCTTAGAGATCAATTTTCGAAACGCATGAACAAGGAGGTGATGGTTCTTGCAATGACCTCCACGAAAAAATCTTCCGACCGATAAAATAATTGTTTTATCTTGTTGTTTTTTGCAGTTACTAGTTATTTGTGGGCATGCTGGATATATAACCTTCACATTTTTGCTTGGCAAACCAAATTCATCAAACATCATAAGAATATGTTTTTTTGAATATTCTGAATATGTAATATATTTTTTATAATTATGACACAGGCTGTAATCCTTAATTATGTTCGCCATATTACTCGGAAATGGAAACTGGCAAAGAAAAATGCTTTTCTCGGCCAAGGCCGGAACATCTGGAGTGAGTTTGTTTCCCATAGATATAAAATAATCAAATTTAATAGCTAACAGACTGCTGAAAAACCGAGCGATAAAACTGACGATTCTTCGGTTTTTATCAAAAATGACTGCCTGAATGCGCCTCTGGGCGGGTTTTCTGCGATTTTCCTAGTCACTTTTCTCGATTTACCGCATTCTGGGCGCAGCGCTCCCATCATGCCACCCCCAGTCGTGCCATGCGCACCAGATTGTAGGCAGTGGAAACCAGGGTGAAGTGCAGACCTACACGATCCAGACCACGGAATCGCGTTTTGCGCATCCCGCCCACGGTCTTCATCCAACCGAAGATCGATTCAATCCGCTTGCGCACGCGGATGCTGATGGTATACCCGACGTGACGAGTGGTGCGTCCATCAATCGCCGAACCTTTGCATTTGCGCGCCACATGGGGCGTGACGTTGCGGTCACGTAGATTCCGCACAAATTCGTGCCGGTCATAGCCCTTGTCGGCTCCCAGAGTAATGCGATCAGCACCGCCCAGTTCGTCGAGGAGCTGCACTGCAGCATCCACCTCTGCCGTACCATCCGCCTTGGTGACCTGCTCTCCAGCAATCAACCCATGCCGATTGTCCATCAGCACATGCCCCAGATAGGCCAGCCGCGAAGCCTCTCCTGAGGCCTTCTTGTAGAGGCGGCAGTCGGGGTCGGTCACCGAGGCATGGGTGTCATTACTTCGCTTCTGCCCACGGAAATCGGAGCCATCGCCCTGCCGATCCTCGGGGTCTTTGGGCTGAAAGGATTTCTGCGATGCCCAGGCTTCCAGCAAGGTGCCATCCACAGAGAAGTGTTCCTCGGAAAGGAGTCCTTGGTTGCGTGCCTGCTCCACGACCGTCTGGAAAAAGCGCTGCACCGTTCCGTTGTCCAGCAAGCGGTCTCGGTTCTTGGTGAACACCGTCGGCACCCAAATCGGGGCATCCATTCCCAAGCCCACGAACCAGCGGAACAAGAGATTGTAATCGAGCTGCTCCATCAGTTGGCGTTCCGAGCGGACGCTGTAAAAGACCTGCAAAAGCAAAGCGCGGAGCAGGTGCTCTGGAGGAATCGAGGGCCGGCCAAGGTCCGAATAAATCTGGTTGAAGTGTCCGTCGAGTTCAGCCAAAGACCGGTCCACGATCACCCGGATAGCACGTAGGGGATGATCTGCCGGCACACGATCCTCCGGGGATAGATAACTGAACAACGCACCTGTCTCTGCCTTGGCTCCACGCATGATCGAATCTCTCCGTGCCCTGTCCCGCCAATTATACCACGGACTTTTTCAGCAACCTGCTAATGCACTAGAAAAGTTTTTTAGGATTACTTTTGACAAATCCAGATCAAATGCTTCGCCAAGTTGTCTCAGTCGTGCGTAACTATAAAGTTCTTGGGTTATAATTACTACATTATTATTTATTGATAATAGTGATGCGATGGTGAGTAAATAGCGCTCTCCACCGCCAGGTGTGAGAGAGAATGGGGTGTACAACCCGACAATCGCCATAGCATTGGTGATTGATGGTTTTTTGACCGATGATAGTGGTTTTGGACTTATAGGGATAGAATCAATGCCGATAATATCGTTGTGTCTATCAACGAGCCGCCTTCTATTAATAACAATGCTATGAGACATTGTTATTCCGATTTCTTTGTGAGAATAGTTTTCGATATGGAAAATTTTTGTTTGTGGAGTAAACTGTATTTTATATCCTAGCTTTCGTATCCTAAAGCATAGATCAACATCTTCATAATATGCAGGTTCAAAGTCCAAGCTAAATCCATTTAAATAAAAAAATAGTTCTTTTTTTACGAGTAAGCAGGCAGCAGAGATATAGTGTACTTCTCTTGGCTGTTCGAGTTCCGGTATGGTCGTCTGTAAATTTTTACCTCTTTGCTTTGGGTCGCCATTAATATCAATGAAAGAACCTGCTTCCTGCACTCTCCCATCAGGGTATAGGAAAAGAGGCCCTGCCGCACCAACAAGTGAAGTTCTTACAGAGTCAACAAGTGGCTTTAGCCAGTTATCAGTTACAAAAGCATCGTTGTTTAGGAATAGAAGATGGTCACCTTTGGCAAACTCTGAAGCAATGTTGTTTCCTTCACCAAACAAGCGATTAATTTCTAGTCTGATTAAGCTAAAGGGTCCGGTAAGTGATGAAAGAGTTAGTAAGTCAGTTGGACAGCTGCCGTTATCGATTACTATAATCTCATATGTAACGTCTGTGGTGTGCTTCCATATTTCATGCAAGCATTGCGATGTCAAGCTCCCCTTATTCCAGTTGAGAATTATAATGCTTACCTCAGGACTATCTGAGTTGTACCATGCTGATGCATTCGAATATGTTGTATTGTTTGAAGATCTTAGAACATTTAAAAAATCAGCAACCAGATCGGGTTTTTGTGGTAAGTTAATTGACCTATGTTTTTTTATGTAGTTATATAATAGTTTTGTTGCCTGAAGTAGCCCAGGGATGCTCTGCGCAACTTGCTTTTGAAGCCGTGCGACTCGATATAATGGTCTATTCAACTCAATCTGTAGAGCATTTAGTTCTTTTTCTTTATGATCTATGACGGCTCTTAACTCCGCCAATTGTTTGTTTAATGAATTTCCTTGTATAAAAAACTCTGGCTGGAAACAATTAAAGTTATATTTATAATCTTCTAACTCGTCGTTTATTATATCGCTCGCCAAGAATGCTTCAAAAATAAACTGATATGTCTGATTATTCCCAATAAACCTTATATTTTGAGGAATAAAAAAACTATCTGAGACATAGTTAAACTCTGAAATCTGTAAATCAACTGTTGTGCGGTCTATGGCTCGTCCGTATAGTCCGCAGTCTGATAATAAGCGATGAAAGCTTCGTTGTGTATAGAAATGTAGATGTGTTTTGTCTAGAATCCCGTCGTCACGATACTTAAATTCCCCAAGTAAAAGCTCTGCCACAACTCCAATATAAGAAATATTTGGTATAGATATTAGAAAGCGGCCATTAACCGCTAAGAGCCTGCTTAATGATTTGATTATCTGCTCTGGATATCTTAGGTGTTCAAGTATGTCAGCGCACACAATAAAGTCGTATTTATATGCGGTTAACTGTTCTGCTGAATGTGATTCAATGTCAAATACCCATAGGGTGCGATAGTGCGGGCGGGCTATGTCAGCTGATGTTTGGTGATATTCTATTCCATCCACCTTGCATTGTTTTTCTTTAGTTAAAAATTCACCAAGTCTGCCTATTCCGCAGCCAACGTCTAATACAACCGACCCAGGAGTAATATGAGCAGCAATCTTTGATAAGCTGTCGTTGTTATTTGGGCTTATGGTTGGGCGATCGTAAGTTCGGCATACATTTTTGTTCGTCATTATTTAGAGATCCATATCTGATGATGTTGTATAACCAATCTTCTACCTATAAGGGTCCTGCAGAAGTACCAAGTTGTTTTAGTGCTAACTTATGCGACACCCGGCACCCTGCCGGATTCCTTGGCCTGCCGGTGTCGCGCTAGTCGGTAGCATAACTCAGCACCTCTGCGGCAACTTGGGCGACACTGTCTTAGCCTTCAAGACAGTACCCACGTTCCATGTTCTCGAATGGCCTCGTACATAGCATCTGGAGCCAAGTCTACACCGGCTGTCCAGGTGACGGCACCATACGCAAGCCCGACAGAGGCGAACTCTTCTGGGTCAGTGAGCAGAGAGAATATCCCCGCGCGCTCTCCCTTGATCAAGGCAGCCATCTTTACCTCGCCTTTTGTACCGTCCACGAACTCCACCTGCAACGTGTAGTTATTCATTGCTCTGACGGAGGCGACTCGCCACGGAGCGATTGGCTGGATTGGCGGCACTAATCCAGCGGCTGAATTTTGTTGGGAGATTGATTCTGCGTGCATAGGTTCCAGTCCTCCAGAAGCTCCGCCTGATGCTTCTCGGCCCATTCTACTATCAAGGCCAATGCCCGTCTTGGCATGTTCCCCTGTAGCACTTCCAAGGTTTCGATGGAGATGAGCACTTCATACTCGGCATACAGTGCATGGAAATGGGGCGGAGCATGTTCTTGCCAGTACATTTGGATCAGGATGCCGTAGAAGATGCTGATTGTTGGCATTTCTGCAGGGTCCTCGGTGGGGTACAGTTGCCGATTGTGACTGATGGAAAGCGGACATGCGATCTTCTGACGATCCTGGAACCCTGGATATTCTGACGGGTGGGCTACTGATGGGCTATGCCCGCGTGAGTACGGATGCCCAAGACCTCCTGAACCAAAAAGAGATGCTGGCCACGGCGGGATGCACCCGCATCTTTGCCGAGAAAATCACCGGCGCCCGGAAAGACCGCCAAGAACTCGCCCGAATGCTGGACCAGTTGCGGCCTGGTGATGTGGTCATCGTCACCCGTCTGGATCGCTTGGCCAGGAGCACCAAAGACCTTCTCGACATTGCCGAGGGCATCGAGGCCTCTGGTGCAGGCCTACGAAGCCTCGCGGAGCCTTGGGCAGATACTACGAGCCCAGCCGGGAGGATGGTGCTGACGGTCTTTGCTGGCTTGGCGGAATTCGAGCGGAGCCTGATTTTGGAGAGGACCAGGGCAGGCAGAGAGGCGGCTATGCGCCGGGGGGTTCGTTTTGGCCCACCAACGAAGCTCACCAAGACGCAGATCAAGCACGCCGCCAAGCTCATCCAGGAGGGAAGAACTATGCGCGAGGTGGCCGACCTTTTCGGGGTGCATAGGTCAACCCTCTACAGGGCCATAGAGCTGGTTGAGCACGCACAAGCGTCCAAAGCTCAGTGATGACGTTCTTGCCAGTGCAGATTACACTGACTACGTCAACAGTTAACAGGTGGTGACATGGCAAAGGTGACAGTTTCTGGGGCTGCGAGACTCGTTGGCATGAGCCGACAATACCTCTACAAGGCATATATCCACCCCGGAAAAATCAGCATTGAAAGGGACGCCTCAGGGAAGCCTCTTGTAGATACCTCGGAACTGATCCGTGTTTTTGGTGAGCTGAAAGGCAATGTTGACTTGGTTGACGACAGTGAAAGTTTACACCAGGAGACAACAGATAATGACAGTGTAATCGAGGTGTTGAGAGCGCAACTTGAGGCTAAAGACGAACTCTTGTCCCGTCTGGAGCAACAGATCAGGACAGCGGAGGAAAGAGAGATATGGCTTCGTCAGCAGCTAGAAAGAGCGCAAGCGGTCCTCGTGGATCAGAGGCCGAAGGAAAGGCGCTGGTGGAAGATTTGGTGATGGACAACAAATAATAATAAATATACCTTTTTTGGATGGGTTCATTCGAGTTTGATGAGGGCAAGAGCTGCTCCAATCTGGAGAAGCATGGGATCGACTTCTACGAAGCGCAGGCTATCTGGAAGGATGATAGGCGGATTGAAGTTCCGGCTAAGACCGTTGATGAGCCGAGATCAATGGTGATAGGTCGGATTGGGCAGAAAGTCTGGTCGGCAGTTGTTACTCCTAGAGGGGATAATGTCCGCTTGATCTCTGTTAGTAGAGCACGGCGAGAGGAGATAGAACTGTATGAAAGCTTCGACCTTTGATGACCGCTTTGATGCGGGAGAGAGTGTCTTGGATTCCTTGGATCTGTCGAAGGCAAGCAGACCAGATTTGGAAGTACGCAGGGTAAATGTGGACTTGCCAGAGTGGATGATTCGATCCCTAGACCAGGAAGCACGCCGCTTAGGCGTTACTCGGCAGTCGATCATTAAGGTTTGGGTGGCGGACCGCTTGGAAAAACGACCTGCAAGTTAGTTTTGTTTGCCTAGAAATCGCGTCGGGTGGCCGGTTTGCCGCGGAATCAGTGGCCGATTTTGCGTGGGATACGCATTCCAGTCTGGCGGATTGGTCGGGCGAAGACCTGCTACGTTCGAGAGGCCATCCTGGAGCACTTGGATGATTTGGAGGATGCCTACCTAGCTGATGTTGTCATGGAGCGCATCCGGCGCGGCGATGAGCAAATTTTGGCTCCCGAGGAATTTTGGCGTGGCTTGGAGGATTGGAAGTGCTGAGTTCGCACACACCTTGTCCCCCTGCCTTTTTGCGTGATACCCATAACCGAGTAGAATGCACTGTGTACAAAAGGATCGATAGGAGGCCCCATGTCTTTTGCGATGACGATTCGTGTCCCGGACGAGGTTAGGGACGAGCTGGAGGCCTTGGCCAAGATGACGGGTAGAACCCGCTCTTGGTTGGCTGCGGAGGCTATCAACGAGTATCTGGAGCGGGAACGCTGGCAGGTGGCACAGATTCAAGAAGGCTTGGCTGCGGCTGATGCGGGAGATTTCGCGGACCCAGAAGAGGTGGCCACCGTTTTTGGCAAATGGATCGACCGTGCGAGTTAGGTTCGTTCGCAAGGCCTTGCAGGACTTGGAACAGGAAGCAACGTACCTCGCGGAAAGAAGCCCACAGGCTGCACGTGATTTTGTTGTTGCTGTGGACAGAGGGATTTCGCAACTACTGGATTACCCTGCTTCTGGGAGGCCTGGGCGGGTTGCAGGGACGAGGGAGTTGGTTCTTGCAGACTGGCCCTACATCATCCCCTACCGTGTTCGAGAAGATGCCGTGGAAGTCTTGCGGGTATTCCATACCCGGCAGAAAGGTCCGCGCAAGTGGGATTGATCCGCCCCCTGATTGCCTAGAAATCGCGTCGAGAGTATCTTCAGCAAGAGTGACAAGAACAGTTTTAGGAGCTTTGGTATGCCAAAAAAGCCAGAGCCTCGATCCCATATGTGTCTTGGCGGACGTCTGGAATCGAGGCCCTCGGAACGGCACCTACCGCGAGTCCTAGTGTATCCCAAAATGATGTTGGATGCACAAGCCTTCCGGTCTGGTGTGGATTCCGAGATGATCCGCCAGACTGGAGGGGAAGATGGCCGCTAGAAGCCGCATCATTCACCCCGTCTTTGGGCAGCTAGCTCTGGGCGTGCAATGCCCGGAAGACCATTACCAGATGCTCCACGCGGAGCAGTTTGCGACGGCCTTGGTCTGGGAACGCCACAAGCCCAAGGACCACTGGATCAAGCTCAATCCCGACGATCCCGATATTCCTGACATTCTCCGGGCCATCCAAGGCAACGAAGATATTTTTCTTACCCCTAACGAGTTCTACGGCTGGCGACTGGTTCGCTTGTTGGCTTCCTTGCGGGCCTGCTATGTGGACCTAGACGGCTGTGCCGACTACGAGGAAGTCCGGGATATCCTGCTGACCAATCGTATCCCAGAGCCTTCGGCATTCAATTTTTCCGGTCGAGGCCTGCACCTGTACTGGCTCCTGGAGCCACTACCACCAAAGGCGCTCCCGGTCTGGCAGCGCATCCAGGACGAACTGATCCGGGTGCTGTCCCCCCTAGGTGCTGATCCTGCTGCCAAGGATTGCACCCGCGTTCTGCGGGTTTCTGGGAGCCTCAACAGCAAAAACGGCGAAGAAGTCCGCGGCTGTATTCTCGACGGCCACCGCTGGAGCCTCCAGCAACTGGCTTTCGAGGTTTTGGGCCGCGATGGTAAAGGGAAGAAACCCGCCGAGGTGCGCGACATTCGCGCCAGGCGCACGACCCTAGACAAAGCAATTCAGGGCAGCATCTATGCCCGCTGGCACCTGGTCTTTTTGGACCTCATGGCGATCAGCGCCCACCATGGCCACCACATCCCCGAAGGATACCGCGACAAGTGGCTTTTTCTGGTCGGAGTGGCCCTGTCCTGGTTCACTCATCCCCAAGGCATCGAGGCCGAGATACTTTCGCTAGGCCGAGAGAACACTCAGCTAGACCCTTCGGAGATCGTGGTAGCCAACAAGAGCACGATCCAACGCGCTCTCGATGCGGCCGCAGGCCAAAAGATTCTCTGGGGTGGTCAAGAGGTAGACCCGCGCTATCGATTCCGGCGGCAAACGCTGTATGAATGGCTGGCCCCCATCATTCCGACTGGCCTGCTGCCAAAACTCCGAGCCATCATTCCCAACGAGGTAGCCAGGGAGCGCGAGCACAGCCGCAAGAAATCCCGTTACGGCGACCACTACACCAAACAAGGGGTACGGGCATCCAATCAGGAGAAACGCGACCAGGCTCAAACTATGCGCGATGCAGGGGCATCCTATCGGGAGATCGCGGCAGGATTTGGTGTTACTGAAAAAACCATTCGAAACTGGCTCAAAGGTGCGGACTAATAGTCCCTTGTATAGCCCCCCGGAGGGTAAGGGCTTTAGCCCTTGCTACCGCTAGGGATTGAAGGTGCCTTACCCGGCCTTGTGCCGGGTTCCTTTTGCGGCTTTTCTGCGTAGCTGAATTCCCTACTTTCCAAGTCCAGCGCGGAAGCGACTGCAAGGCTTGCCTTGCCAGGAGCGCGCTCGCCCCCGGTGGAAAGCGTATCCAGGCCACCATCGGGATGGAGCAGCGTGTGAGCGTATCGATGGCACGGACAGGGAGAGGGGGTCTGGGGGAGAGGGTAATGGCCACAAAATGGCCAGTTTTTGATTTGGGTAACGCTATCCTTCCACCCACCCCGCCAAGATCGATTCTGGGGCAAATTTGACGCCTTAGCGGGCGTGTGTTGCCCCATCCCTCTCGGAGGCTATCGTCGCTGCCCGAGGTTCATGTCCTTTCCCCGCTGTCGAGCGTAGTGCTCGTGCGGCGCGATTTTTCCGCGCTGGATGTCGGCATCGATGGCGGAGAGAATCTTTGGCAGGCTGTCTTGTTGCTCGATGTAGTCCCATACCTTGCCCCGATTCATGCTGGCAATGCCCATTCTAGCGGCAAGGGTCAGCGTTATCCGATTGCGCCAGTTCTGGTATCTCGTCAGCTCGGCTGCAGTTTCTGCGTGGGTCTTTTCGGTTGCGGCCACTTGCGCTTCTCTCTGGGCTATCTGTGCCTCTCGCTGCTCCAGTTCTGCCGCCTTGGCGGCCAGTCGTGCCTCGGTCTCTTGCTGAGTCTTGTCTTGGGTGTGCAAGGCCCACTGTTTGGTGTTTTCGAGCCACGGGTCTATCTCGTCTTTGCGATAGGCGTAGACACTACCCCCGAGTCGGCTGGTAAGCAGCTCCCGTGATGGTGGTATCTGCCACGGCCCGGTCGGGTCTCGGAGAAGGGTTTCCAAGCGTTGGGCTTTTGGCTCTTGTTCTCGGAGGGTTTCCCGTAAGGCGGCTACACGCTGTTGTGCGGCCTTTTCCTCTTGCCGTAGCTGCATTACGCGCGCTTGGGCTTCTTGCTCGGTCTCGTGGAGGCGGGCGACCCGTGCCCGGGCGTCTATCTCTGCCGCCTTCTGGGCATCTATGCGCTTGGCAATGTCGATTTCTTCTGCCTGCAAGGCGGCCACGCGCTGCTCTTTTTCGTGGGCCTTGGCGTCGGCGGTAGTCGCCCGCTCCTCGGCATGTCTTTCGAGGGCTTCGAGCTGTGTGAGGCTTGTGCGTAGCGCCTGTTCTTGCGCCGTCAGGTCTGCCAAGGTGCTGGCCTTTTTGGCGGCAGCTTGTTCGGCCTGCTGTGCTGCTTTATCCGCAGCTTGGACACGTGTCTGCCAGTCCTGCGCCTCATTTTCCAGCGCCGCGATTTTCTCCAAAGCCTCCCGTTCCCGTCTCTCGTAGGCCTCGATGCGCTGGCGGGCTTTTTCTTCCGAGACGCGCCCGGCCTCTAGCTTCCTCTCTTGCTCTTGGATCAGTCGCCGGTTCTTTTGGGCTTTGGCTTCGAGGTCAGCGAGTTCTTTTTCCAGCACCTTGCGCTTTGCAGCGATCTCTTGCGGCAGGTCTTGATGCAGCGCTCTGACGCTGCGATGGATGGTAGCGGCCTGTACTTCCCGACCAGGTACGCCTGCCGCGCGCAGCCGTTGGGCCTTATCCTCTTTGCGCTCGCCGCGCTCGATGCCGAGGTCTTGGACGCAGGCGGCGGCCACGTCCTGTAGCCGCGCCAGGTCGGTCCGCGACTTTCGCCAGGGCTGCTCGTGGCCTTGCTCGTCCAGTCGGTACCCGCGCAGGGTGAAATGGGCATGCAGTGCCGATTCGTCGCGGTGGATGACGAGCCCAAGCAACGGATGCCCGCTCTCGGCGCTGATGGCCGTGGCCACGGTCTGGAATATCTTGTCGTGCTGTTCTTTGGGCAGTGTGTCGAGGATCGCCTGTGCTTCGTGTCCGAAGGTGATGATGCCAGCGACGGTGATGCGCGCATCGGCCCGCAGTTGCTGCTGGTGGGCTTTTTGGCGGTTACGTTGTATCTCTTTGCGCAGTGTCTCCGGGTCCGGCGCTTCGGCATAGATGGAGTTTTGTGCGGTGCGTTGGCGGTCCACGTAGCCAGGCACATGGGCGGGGTCGCGCAGGTCGTGGCGTTTCTGTCCGGCGGCCAAGCGGCCGGTTTGCGGTTGCACGCGAACGGATATGGTGCGGCTCATGGGGCCTCCACGGGCAAAGGTACATCCTCTCTCTTGATAAAACATCTTCTCTCTTGATAAACCTACTACGCAACCTTAGCGGTTGCTACGTAGGCCAAGGGGCCAAGGCCCCTTTGGAAACCCCCTTTGGTGCGCCGGATTCGTCACGAGCGTGACGGGCGCAGTCGAGCCGATCCGACACACGTGCCTCAGGTCTGCGGCTTGTGTCGTCGGCATCACGCCCCCGGCGTTGTGCCCGTATCGAGGCCGCGGCCACCGGCATCAGGCGTGCCAGTCTCCGATTCTCTCCGCTTAGGCACGCTCGGATGCTTGGGGCCTGGTGCGGTGCTGGCAGGTGCAGGTCTTGGCGCTTGTTCTTGCCCCATGCTCGCGTCGGGCTACGGCGGGTTCCCCCGCCTACCGCCTCGCCCCTGCGCGCCCATCCAGGGCGCTTGGGGTCCGCCCATGGGGCGGCGAGGATAGGACGGCGCAGGCCTCGATGCTTTGGGTCTGCCAAGAGGGTTAGGTCGTTGCCTCGGTGGTCGGCAGTGGTTGCGGGTCTTTGGCTTCCCAGAGTTTGACTGGGGTGTTTTTCTTGCCGGTTGTCATGCGGGAGGAATGGACCAGGCAGCGCTGTTCGAGGAGGTGTAGGAGGTTGGATACCCGAGGCATGCTGATGTGCAGTGCCTGATGCAGTTCGTAGACGGTTTGTGCTCCGTTGGCGTGCAGGCGCTGCAATAGGCGCTGGAGGTCTTGTTCGAGGAGTCGGTCGTTCATGGTGGCCAAGATAGGCGATGCCGACCCGGTGGGGAAGGTTGGCCGGCGATCCTGGGTAATCTGGTATCCAAGGCTTGTAATTGTAAATAGTAGTAGTATAATACTACATATTATCTACTACAGTTGAGGGGTTTCCGATGGCTATTTCCCGAGAAGAAATCTTTGCAGCAGCGGACGAGCTGGCCGCCGCTGGCGAGCGCCCGACGTTAGAGGGTATCCGCAAGCGTACGGGCGGCAGCTACACCACGATCTCCCCGGTCCTGAACGACTGGAAAGCCCGCCAGGCGGCGCAGGCTGCCCCGGTACGGGATCCCATCCCGCAGGCGGTACAAGACAAGCTCTTGGAGGTCGGCGGCGAGATATGGCGGATGGCCATGGATTTGGCCAACACCCGACTGGCGGCAGAGCGGGAGGCCCTGGAGAAAGTTCGGGTAGAGCTCGAGGCGGAACGGACGGAAGCGGTAGAGCTGGCCGACCGGCTGACCAGCGAGGGAGAAGCCCTACAAGCGCGCCTGACTAGCATCGAGGCCTCGGAGGCTGCTGCACGGAGCGAAGCAGAGCAGCTACGGGCGCAACTCGCCGAAGCACGAGAGGAAGCGGCAGGGTTGCGCGGGAGGCTCGAAGCCAGCCAGGAGCAAATGACGGCCCTTCTCGCCCGGTTGGTTCCTGCCCAGGAAGAGCAGAAAGAACCCGAGAAAGGAGGGCCACAGAAACCCGCTTAATGCGATTCTTTGCGCAATTCGATTGCCCATCTTTTTGCTTGTTGGTAGGATCACGGAAAATCCAACGATAAGCGACAAAAACCACTACGTACAAGAATCAGCATTCAGCGTAGGTGTTGCCATCATTGTTTACACCTTTACTGCACAGAAAGAACAACGGTTGACCATATCGCGCCTTTTGTATAATGCCAGATAAAGCACCGACACCAATCGGTGATGTTGTGCGATGTGGTCAACCGTTTCTATACCTTACCGGCGAGCATCGAGGAAATATGCAATATTTCTTTTGGATAACCGACGTGCACTGGGAAATCTCACCGGAAACGCATCGATGGTGCCTTTGTAAAGTCGGAAATAATCCTTCTTCCGTACCAAGAAGAAGAAAAAAGAAATAGCCGAGGCATTGGCGAGGATGTGGGGAGGTAGGGTGACAGACATCCCCTTGATCAATCGCTGAGGTATACCGCACACTTCGTCGGCCTGCCGCAACACCCCTAACGGCAATGCCACGAAAGAACAGGAGAGCGTTACCTTATGAGCGAACATGGACTCCACACCCACGCCCCTCATGAAGAGGCCGTCCACCACGCGGGAGGAGATGATGCCGATGGCCGCCATCACAGCCTCGGCCAGTGGGTGGCGATCTTCACCGCCATTCTTGCTGCCTTTGGAGCCCTAGTCAGCTACCAAGATAGTCATCTCATGAACGAGGTGCTGCTCTATAAAAACGAGGCAGTACTGGAAAAGGCGCGG
>NZ_CP094359.1:2410000-2741152 GCF_024396695.1 Acidithiobacillus sp. YTS05 | reverse complement strand
TTGGCTGCCAGTGAAGCGCCGGAAGACCGCACTTAGGAGATTGTTTCATGAACCCTTTTTCTGCGTCCCGGCGACCTGACGGTGCCATCGTCATCAGTGGCGCCGGTAGCGGTATCGGCGCCGCGTTGGCACGCTGCTACGCCCAGCCTGGGCAACTATTTTTGCTTCTGGGCCGACGCCAGGCAGCGCTGGCGCAAGTCGCCAGCGAGCTGCGCCAGGCGGGAGCAGAGGTCGAGTTGGCAACGGTCGATGTGCGCGATAGCGCGGCCTTGCAGCGCATTGCCAGCGATTTTGCGCGGCGGCGTGGCCCCGTCGCGCTGCTGATCGCCAATGCCGGCATCAGTGTGGGGAGCGCCGCTGAGTTGCCGGAAGATTGCGCGATATTTGCCGAGGTCATTAGCACCAACCTTCTCGGCATGCACTACAGTATCAGCGCCTTTTTGCCGTATCTGCCTGCACTGGCGCAGGTGGTGGGCATCGGCAGCGTGGCGGGCTTTCGCGGCTTGCCCGGTGCTGCCGCGTATGCGGCGTCCAAGGCCGGGGTGGCGGTCTATCTGGAGAGCCTGCGCTTAGATTTGCGCGCGCGGCGGATTTCGGTCACTTGCATTGCGCCGGGCTTCATTGACACCCCGATGACCGCCGAAAATCCCTATCCCATGCCTTGGCTCATGGATGTACAACGCGCTGCACAACAGATGCGGCGCAGTATCGACCGGCGGCGGCGCTTCGTCGTGTTGCCTTGGCAGATGGCTTGCTTGAGCCTGCTCTTACGGATCATGCCGAGCTTCCTCTACGAGCGGCTATGGCCGCAGCGCCTGGCATCCAAGCCACGCCGTTCGGATTCGTTTTCCACAAAGGAATAATGGCTGGCTTGCGAAACATTCTTTGAGACATTTCTGCGAGATGTTTTATATCTAATTGTTATAAATAGAAATATTTATGACAAACTGGTAACATGAAGACGCTCGGTCAAAAAACCATCGTTGACAGCCTCTCCATACAGATTTCATCCACAAAGTTATCCACAAGAAAAAGCCCTCCCAGAGGAGGGCGAGGTAAGAAAGATACGTCGTGTGTCAGGCCGCAAGTCTGGGCTTGAGCAGCCAGAGCTGGATCAGGCTCAAGAACATCTCCAGCAGCGCGATGGGGCAGGAGAGAGCACCGCCTATCAATACCAACCAGACGAAAGCGGGGTTCTGATGGGTGAGAAACCAGCCGGCGAAATCGACGGTCATGGCAATGAAGGGCAGGATGATCAGCACGTATTTCGGTGCTGCCGGAAAACGGGCCTTGCTGAAGATCCAGCCGGCAATCCAGAAGATCACTCCCAGCATAGTGAGATGGATCATGCCGTTGAGCAGCATGGTATTGATGCTCATGCCGGTATCGACCTGCGCTACTTTCTTCACGTCGTCATAGCTCGCCAGCGGCGGGTTGTGCAGGACCTTACTCATCGCAACACTGTGGCATTTCAGGCAGTTGCCGTCGATCAGAGGCTTGACGCTGCTTACGTACTCCTGCTGGCTCTCGCCATTGGCAATCCAGTGATTGATGGCCTCAGTCATCTTCGGCTGTTCGCTGGCCGGCATCCCGGCAAAGCCCATCATCCGCGGTAAAACCGACTGTATGGTCGAAGAGCTGCGGTTGCCATAATAGTGCTGGGTCACCGCCTGGACGGTCAGTCCCTGCTTGCCACCTACCGTAACGTAGACGTAGGCCTCCGCTACCAGTAGTCCCAAACCGACCAAAAATATGAAGCCGGTATGGACCAATTTTTCTGCTATACTCAGTTCCGGCAATTGCCGCATCGTGAAACCCTCCCTTTTTTGCTTTTCACCAACGATGGCTAGCAAATATCCTGCCGAGGCCCATGTCCTGTCCAGCCCCTCCCTCTCGCCCCGTTGTCCTCAGTATTGCTGGCGCTGACCCGAGCTCGGGAGCAGGCTTGCAGGCAGACCTGCTGACGGGGGCGGCCCTGGGCGTGCACGTCTGTACCGCCCTGACAGCCTGGACGGTACAGGACTCGCACGGCGTGCTGCGGGTGCAGACCCTGGATGCTGCCGACACGCGTGCCCAACTGGAGACCCTGCTGGCAGACTTTTCTGTTGCCGTGGTCAAGATCGGCCTCATTGGCTCATTACCTATGGCGAAAATGCTGCGCGATTTTCTTCTCGTTCGGTGTGATCTGCCCCTGGTGATCGATCCGATCTGGCGTGCCGGTGGCGGCCAGGAGCTGGCCGACGCTGCCTTGCGGGATTTCCTGCGCGAAGAACTCCTGCCCTTGGCGCGGATTGCCACCCCCAACCTTCCCGAGGCATTGCAGTTGACCGGAGCGGACACGGCGGACGGGGCCGCGTGCGCATGGCCGGGCGACTGGCTTCTGATCAGCGATGGTCACGGTGCCGCCGCGCAGCTCGACAATCGCCTGTATCAGCGCGGCACGCTCGCCGGCCGCTACCCCCAGCCGCGACTGCCAGGTAGCTATCATGGCACGGGTTGCACCCTCTCTACCGCAATCGCTGCGGGCCTGGCCTACGGGCAGTCGGTACCCGACGCCGTGGCCAGCAGCCTCGCCTTTACCCATGCGGCGGTCGCAAAGGCCTATCGGGCAGGACACGGCCAATTCTTCCTCGACCGCTGGGCGGCGCGACCATGAAGCGGCAACGGGAGCGGATATGCGGCCTCTACGGCATTACCGATGGCCGTCTGCAGGGCGAAGCGCTACTGGAAACGACGGAGATCGCCCTGCGTGCGGGACTACGCCTGCTGCAGTATCGGGACAAGACGCAGGAGGATGGGCGGCGGGTACAGGAGGCTGCCGCCCTGCTGGCGCTTTGTCGCTCCTACGACGCATTGCTGGTCATCAATGACGATCCCGAGCTCACGCGAAAGATTGGCGCGAGCGCGATCCATGTGGGGGAGGAGGACCCAGGGATAAACGACTTGCGTACCTTGCTGGGGCCGGAGGTCCTGATTGGCGTGTCCTGTTACAACGATCTGGAGCGTGCTCGCAGGCTCGTTGCCGCCGGCGCCGACTATCTCGCCTTTGGCTCGGTGTATCCCTCTCCGACCAAGCCCAAGGCGCGCCGCGCCGATCTTTCTCTATTTCGTGCCGCGCGGCCCCTGGGCCTGCCCCTGGTAGCCATTGGCGGCATCACGCAGGATACTATGGCGGAGGTTGCGGCAGCCGGTGCCGATGCCGCCGCCGTCATCTCTGCCCTCTTTGGGGCAGGCGATGTTGCGGCCGCTACCCAGCGTCTGCAAGGCCTTTTCTCAGGCAAAGCGAGGAGACATCATGACCAGTAACGCCGAGCTTTTTTCCGCTTCGCAACGCCGCATCCCCGGCGGAGTCAATTCGCCCGTGCGCGCCTTTCGTGGCGTGGGTGGCGATCCCCTGTTCATCGAGCGCGCCGAAGGCGCCTACCTTTGGGACGTGGAGGGGCGGCGCTACATCGACTACGTCGGTTCGTGGGGACCGATGATCCATGGTCACGCGCACCCGGAAATCCTGGCTGCAGTGGCCGCAGAGATGCAGAAAGGCCTGAGTTTCGGGGCACCGACGGCGATCGAGCTGGAACTGGCGGAAACCGTCTGCACCCTGATGCCCAATATCGAGATGCTGCGCATGACCTGCAGCGGCACCGAGGCGGTGATGACGGCCATTCGTCTGGCACGCGGGTATACCGGACGGGAACGGATCATCAAGTTCGAGGGCAATTACCACGGGCACAGCGACAGTCTGTTGGTGAAGGCGGGATCCGGGGCCCTTACCCTGGGGCAACCCTCCAGCGCCGGCGTGCCGGTAGAGTTGACCCGCGCGACGCTGGTCCTGCCCTACAACGACCTCGATGCCGTCGCGGCGGTGATGCGCGAGCAGGGGGACCAGATTGCCACGATCATCGTCGAGCCGATTGCTGGCAACATGGGCTGTGTGCCGCCGCTGCCAGGTTTCCTGGAGGGTCTGCGCAGCCTCTGCGATACCCATGGTAGCCTGTTGATTCTGGATGAGGTAATGACGGGCTTCCGCGTCGCCCCCGGTGGCGCGCAGGAGCTCTACGGCATTCGGCCGGACATCACCACCCTTGGCAAGATCATCGGCGGCGGCTTGCCAGTAGGCGCCGTGGGTGGCAGTCGCAAGATCATGGAGACCTTGGCGCCCAATGGGCCGGTCTATCAGGCCGGGACCTTGGCTGGCAATCCGCTGGCGATGGCGGCCGGCTTGCGTACCCTGCAACTGCTGCAGGAGCCAGGTTTCCACCAGCGTCTGGCGCAGCAGACGGAAAAGTTCTGCAGTGGCTTGGCACGCGTGGCAGCGGAGGCGGAAGTCCCTCTTTTCATTACCCAGGTACCGGGTATGCTGGGACTGTTCTTTAGGGAAGGGCCAGTGCAATCTTTCCAAGATGTCATGGGTGCTGACAAGGAGCGCTATGGGCGTTTCTTCCACTTCCTCCTGGCGGAAGGCGTCTATCTTGCCCCCAGCGCCTACGAGGCGGGTTTTCTCTCCGCCGCGCATGACGACGCCATTATCGACACCACCATCAGCGCCGCACGCAAGGCGCTGCAGCAACTATAGGAGCCCTCCATGACCACCTTGTTTACCAAGATCATCCGTGGCGAGATTCCCGCCGAAAAAATCTTCGAAGACGATCAGTACCTGGCCTTTCTCGATATTCGTCCGATCCGTCCCGGCCATACCTTGGTGATTCCCAAGATCGAGCACGACTATATCTTCACTCTGGACGACGCCACCCTGGCCGGTCTTTTGCCGTTTGCCAAGCGGATTGTGCCGGCCCTGGAACAGGCTACCGGCTGTCTGCGCGTGGGGGTGATGGTGGCTGGTCTGGAGGTGCCGCATACGCATGTGCACCTGATCCCGATGACCGCCATCAGCGATCTCAACTTTGCCCTCGCGCGCGAGAGCAGCGCGGAAGAGCGTACCGCCATGGGGGCCAAGATCCGCGCCGCTCTCTGAGTTCGGCATGCGCTCGCCCTTCGTCTTTCTGCTCTTGAGCCTGTGCTTCCTCGGTTCTGCCGAGGCGCGGGAAAAACTGGACTGCCCAGAGCAGATCAACATCAACACGGCGGATTTCGATGGCTTCCGCTGCCTCAAGGGCGTGGGCAAGAAGCGCGCCGAGGCCCTGCTCCAATACCGCGCGGAGCATGGCCCTTTCGTCAGTCCCATGGGCGTTGCGGCAGTGCTGGGCGAAAAGCTGGCGCTACGGTTGCGTTACCGTTTGCAAGTCGGCAACTAGAGAAAAACGATGTCGTACTGTTCCTGGGTGTAGGTGCTCTCGGCCTGGACCTTGATCGGCCGGCCGATGAACTCCTCCAGGGCGGCGAGGCTGGTGCTCTCTTCGTCTAGCAGTTTATCGACCACCTGCGGTGAGGCCAGGACGATGAAGCGCTCGGCGGGATAGGCACGGGTCTCGCGTACGATCTCGCGCAGAATTTCGTAGCAGAGCGTTTCGGCAGTCTTGAGGAAACCACGTCCCTGGCAGTAGGGACAGGGCTCACAGAGGATCTGCCGCAGGCTCTCGCGGGTCCGTTTGCGCGTCATCTCCACCAGTCCCAAGGCAGAAATCTGGGTAATGGTGCAGCGCGTGCGGTCAGCCTGCAGGGCCTTTTCCAGGGTGCGATGGACGCGGCGCTTGTGCTCCTCATTGTCCATATCGATGAAATCGATGATCACCATACCACCGATATTGCGCAGCCGCAGTTGGCGGGCAATGGCGGCCGCGGCCTCCAGGTTGGTCTTGAGAATGGTTTCTTCCTGATTGCGCCGACCGACAAAAGCGCCGGTATTTACGTCGACGGTGGTCAGTGCCTCGGTCTGATCGATGATCAGATAGGCACCGGACTTCAGGGTCACGCGACTTTCCAGGGCGTGTTCGATCTCATCCTCGACATTATAGAGGTCAAAGATGGGCCGCTCGCCAGCGTAATGCTCGATACGATCGGTAACCTCGGGGATGACTTCCCGGCAAAATTGTCGCGCCGCTTCATAGGCCTCGCGGCTATCGATGCGTACCCGCTGGATGTTGTCGGACATGACGTCGCGCATGACGCGCAGGGCGAGGTTGAGGTCGGCGTGGATGAGCTGCGGTGCCCGACTCTGACCGAGATCCTCGCGGACGTTTTGCCAGAGTCGCTGCAAGAATTTGAGATCGCTCTCAAAATCTTCGGCACCCACGCCCTCGGCGAGGGTGCGGATGATAAAACCTCCGGCCTCCTCTTCCGGCAGCAGGGACTTCAGCAACTCCTTCAGACGACTCCGCTCCTCCGGTGACTCGATGCGGCTCGAGACACCAATGCGCGGTGAGTAGGGCATGTACACCAGATAGCGCCCAGGCAGGGTTATGCGGGTCGATAGACGCGCACCCTTGCTGCCGAGGGGATCCTTGATTACCTGCACGAGGATTTCCTGCCCCTCATGCAGGAGGGTCGAAACGCTGCGCAAATCATGGGCATGGATGTTTCGCGTTTCGATATCCGTCTCCCCTTCCTGTTGCAGTTCCTCCTCGCTTTCTGCTCCCTGGATATCGGCAGCGTGTAAAAAGGCGGTGCGTTCCAGGCCGACATCGATGAACGCCGCCTGCATGCCGGGCAGCACCCGCCGCACGATGCCCTTGTAGATGTTCCCCACCAGACCGCGATGGCCGCTGCGTTCTACCTGCAGTTCCTGCAGCACGCCGTTGTCGACCAGGGCAACACGAATTTCCTGTGGGGTGACGTTGATCAGTAATTCTTCACTCATGCCGTGCCTGCAAGTGGGGTGGGGGGAGGCCGAGCTGGCTGAGCAGCGCCGCCGTTTCCGCCAGTGGGAGGCCCATCACTCCCGAATAGGAACCGCGCAGACTGCGCACGAAGACCGCTCCCAGGCCCTGGATGGCGTAGCCGCCGGCTTTGTCTTGGGGCTCGCCACTGACCCAGTAGGCGTGTGCCTCGGCCGGCGAGATCGGCCGCAGGAAGACGGCATTGCGTGACAGGGTCTGCCATACGCGCTGGCCGTCGGTGATAGCTACGGCGGTAAGCACCTGATGCCAGCGCCCGCCGAGGAGCGCATAGTTTTGTTGGGCCTCGGCAGCATCCGCGGGCTTGCCGAATACCCGGTCCCCCAGGCAGACCAGGGTGTCAGCCCCGAGTACCAGGGCATTTTCATCGCTGCGTACGGCAGCGCGGGCCTTTTCCCGCGCCAGACGTCGAACGAGCTGCGCCGGCGGCTCGCCGTTACGCCGGGACTCGTCGATGCTTGTCGGCCGGAGTTCCGGCGTGTAGCCCAACTGCGCGAGCAGTTCGCGTCGGCGCGGCGAAGCCGACGCGAGGATCAATTGCGGCATGCGCTCAGGAGCCGCTCGGCAAGAGGATCTGGGCCATGCCGCTGGCCACTCCGGCACCTGAGGCCAGGGCCAGTCGGGAATCGGGAATCCCGGCCTGGCGCAGACCTTGTAGAATGGCCTCGGCGCGTTGGGTGGCCAGATTGAGGCCTCCCGGTTGCCCGGAGACCCGCACCAGGATCTGTGCTGCCGAGATTCCTTTCAGCGTCCCAGCAACAGCACGCAGACGCTGCTTGCCGTTGGCGGATAGTCCCTGGTCTGAACTGAACAGAGCGGATACCGGCATGTTCAGCTCCGTGCCATATTTTCCCTGCCGCAGGTCACCGTAGGCGGCCAGGGCCTGCAACGGGGCCGGAGCGGCGGCAGGCGCCGCAACCGTGGGGCTGACGCTCGTCGAGCTACTCGTACTCGGCGCAGAACTCGGTTGCATCGTCGCCAGACTCTGTTCTTCCTGCTGCAGTATTTCCTTTTGCTGCTGGATTTCCTGCTTCAGGCGGGCGCTGCGGGCACCCTGCATGGTCTGCGTCGCCAACTGCTGGCGCAGCTGCGCGTATTCTGCCTGCAAGGCCTGATATTTCTGATTGAGGCTGGCCAGTTCCCGGCTCAGACGCTCCTTCTCCTGGCCACCGTTTGCGGCCGCCTGGGCTTCCCGCAGTCCCTGCAGGCGGGCCTCAAAGATGGCCCGGTCGACGGCAAAGAGAGGCGGATTGACCTGATCGGCGGTCATCTGCTGCAGATCTCGCTGCAGACTGGCGGATTGCTGCGGGGTGAGATGTGTGGATTTCTGCAGGTTTTGGAACTGTCCATAGGCCCGTTGCAGGGCGGCTGTGGTAGTAGCATCGGCCCAGGCGAGGGCAGGCAGTAGAAGTAAGGTGCTGGCGAGCAGGCTACGGCGAATCATGGGTTCGTCTCCTGAAGCTGCTGACGGGTAGCGGCAATTTTTTCCTGCAGACTGGCGATTCTCCCTTGCAGCTCGCGAATCTGTCCTTTGATCTCCTGGTTGCTGTCCGTCGCCGGGCTCTGATCGAGACGCTGCTGAATGTTATCGAGGCGAAGGCGGGCCAATTCGGTTTCGCGATCGGCGTAAAGATAGTCCCCCCGCTGCTGCGCGGCCTGTGCTGCGGCGAGGGCTTGGCGCGCGGGCTCCAGTTGCCGCGCCTGCACCTGCGGGGACAGCGAAAAGATATGGATGCGCGCCGCTTGTACGGCAATGGCATTGCTACTGCTCTCTTGCGGTGTGGGTACGACCATCTGCGCGCAGGCACTCAATCCCAAAGCCAGGGCTGCGACCACCCCCAGTCGGGGCAAGACTCGTTGATAACACTTCACCATCCATTCTCCTCTCCGCCACGATGATAGGGCAGGCCCACACGGATACTCCAGGCACGATACAGTTGCTCGGCAAGGACCACGCGCACTACGGGGTGCGCCAGAGTCAATGCGGAAAGGGACCAGCGCCAGTGCGGCCGCAACGCCGGGTCGATACCATCCGGGCCCCCAATCCACAGGGTGACGTCCTGATGATCGTTGATCCAAGTATCCATTTTCTGCGCCAGCTCTTCACTGCGCAAGCTCCGCCCGGTCACCTCCAGGGCCACGATCTCGCTGTCTTTGCGGGTGCTGGCGAGAAGACGTTCGCCTTCCTCCCGACGCCAACGTGCCGGATCGTTCTGCCGCCCCCGCTGGGCCAGGGGCAGGCTGCGCCATTCCAGTTGCACCGGGGCAGGGATCCTGCGGCGGTATTCCTCCACCGCTGCTTCCACCCAGTTTGGCATGCGGGTCCCCAGCGCGAGGACCAACAGGCGCATGCTAGCCCTCGTTACCCTGGCTACGCACCTTGGGCAGCTCGCCCCAGAGCCGCTCGATCTGATAGAAATCGCGGGTTTCCGGTCGCATCAGGTGGACTACCACATCGCCCAGATCCACCAGCATCCAGTCGCTGCCGGACGCCCCTTCCTTGCCGAGAGGCCGCACCCCCTCGCCACGCACCTTGTCGATCACGGCGTCGGCAAGGGCGCGTAGCTGGCGGTCGGAATTGCCAGAGGCAACGATCAGGTAATCGGTAATGTCGGTTTGTTGACGAACGTCGATGCTTTGGATGTCGATGGCCTTGTGTTCATCGAGGGCGGCGATACTCAGATCGCGTAGCATTTCGGGCGTGATGGGCAAGGTGGGTGTTCCTCCAGGTTACGTTTCGTGGTAAAGCCGTTGCCGGGCAATATAATCCAAGACCGCGTCGGGTAACAGAAAGCGCGCACTGCGCCCGGCGGCAAGAAGGCTGCGGATCTGGGTTGCGGAGATTTCCAGGGCGGTGACCGTGTGAAAGGCGATCTTGCCGCGAGAATGCCCGTGCAGTGCGGCCAGATCCTCTACCCGCCGCTCATAGAGCACCTGGCGCAGGGCCTCGGGCAGTTCCGCCATCGGCCAGCCGGGCCGGCCGATGACCACCAGATGGGCCAGATCAAGGATTTCCTGCCAGTCTTTCCAGGTATCGAAGCGCAGAAAGGCATCCATTCCGATCACCATTGCCAGAAAGCCATCGGAATCGTCGGCGCGGAGGTGGCGCAGGGTATCGACGGTGTAGGAACGACTGCTTTTTTCGACCTCGTAAGCCAGCACCCCCAAGCCTGGAGCCTGCTGCGCGGCAATGCGGGTCATTGCCAAACGGTGCTCCGCGGGCGCCCAGGGGCTCTGCCGGTGCGGCGGATGCCCGGCAGGAACCAGTGTCGCCTCCGCCATGCCCAGCGCCTCGCGTACCTCTTCCAGCGCTCGCAGATGCCCGTAATGAATGGGATCGAAGGTGCCACCCAGAATCAGCCGTTTTTTCTGCATGGATTCAGTGTAGAGGATGAATCTGCGGGAAGAAAGCAGTTTCATGGCTTGGCGACTTGTGTCCCCGGAGTGCCGAGCTGTGGGGAAAAACCGAAGCCATGACAATATATGCAAATGAGAATCGTTATTGACTGAGAGAAGAGGCTGGGGCATAGTAGCGCCGTCTTTCCTGATCTGAGCGTATCATGAAGTGCAAGTCACTTTCTTTTCTGATGCTTCTGTGGAGTGGCGCAAGTGTTGCGGCGGGATTGCCGGGGCCTGCGGCCGAATCGCCGATCCCGAATCAAAATGGTCTGGCGCCCCGTTATCTGACCGAGTTCCAGCATATCGGCCAGGGTTTCTCCTGGTCGGCGCATATAGATACAGAGCTCTTCGCCAATCTAGCGGGAGGGATTCGTCAGGGCACGGCCAACACCACGGCGGGCCAGTTGGGGCTGCAATGGGACAGCGGCAAGGCTGGCGCCTGGCGCGGCGGGCTCTTCACCACCTCCGTGTTCGGCATCTACAGCTCGGCCGAAGACACGGCCTACAGCGGCGATCTGCAGACTGCGAGCAATATCTATGCACCTTCTGCCGTGCGGCTCTACGAGGCCAACTACCGGCAGCAATGGACAGACTGGCTGGCTACTCGGGTCGGCTACACCGATTTCAATCTCTATTTCGACGTGGCCAGCAATGCGCTGCAACTCTTGAATGGCTCCTTTGGTCTCGACCCCAGCCTTTCGGGCAATGTACCGGCGCTGCCGACCTATCCCTATTCCGGGCTGGGTTTCATCGTCAATACCCATGGGGCGAACTGGAGCAGCAAGGCAGGCGTGTTTCAGGGAGATGCCGTTCATCCGTATCGCGGTGTCTTTGACCGCGGTTATCTGGCGATCTGGGAGGGGGCTTTGCACTGGGGGCGGGAGGAGGGCGAAGACCCGGATGATGATACGGATGAATATGGCAAGTATGTCTTTAAAGTTGGCGCCTGGCACTACGATCAGCCACGTGCCCCCGACTTCGACCTCAGTCCGACAACGAATGGCATCTACGGCATTGTCGAGGCGCACTCGCAGCTTGCCGACGCGGAGCTGGCGCCCTTTATCCAGTGGGGCAAGGCCTTTGGGCAGGAGAATCTGGTTCCCTGGTATCTGGGGGTAGGGGCGCGGCTCAGTCATTTTCTTGCCGCCCGGCCGGATGACGCCCTCTCCTTTGGCATGGCGCGGGCAGCCCTGCGTCCGGGCATGGTGGCGGCGGGATATGAAGATGAGGAACTACCAGCAGCCATTTATCCCGCCGAAACCAGTTACGAAATCACCTATGTCGCTAAATTGAATGACTATCTGAGCCTGCAGCCCGATCTGCAATACATTACCCGTCCCAATGGGGTGTACCGTAACGCTACGGTCGGGTTACTGCGTTTGCACCTGGAGTTTTTCTGATGACAGAGATTGCTCATCATGCATTGCACTTTGTTGCCCGGCATCCGGGTTGTCGTCTCGAACAATTGCTGCAACATCTTGCGCGGGCCGGTCCGGAACGTCTGGGACAGGCCCTGGTCGAGTTGCAGCAGCGAGGGGTCTTGCAAATCTGGAAACTGACCCGCTGCGCCGGGCGCATGGAACAGGTCTGTTTTCTGGCTACAGGAAGCTCTTCACCGCAATCTATGCACTGAATTTATCCCATCCTCTTCTCCTGTAGCACCGTAGCCGATTGCGCGCCCCCGGGCGCGCCTTTTTGTATTGTGCGACGAGATTGACATGAGCAGGATGACGCGAGAGCATAATGCAACCAAGTTGCATTTACGGAGAGTGCCGCAATGTCCCTTCTACCTTCTGTCTTATCCTCTCACCGTTTCCTTGGTATTGCGCTAGCCTGCAGTGCCCTCTTTGCTGGCACTGCCCAGGCTGCCGACGTGCTGCGCGCCGTTGGCGTGGAAAATGAGTATGCCAATGTCATTTCCCAAATTGGTGGCCCGTACGTGCAGGTACAGGCGATCGAGAGCAATCCGAATACCGATCCGCACACCTTTCAGGCGAGCCCCGCAATTGCGCGTGAGGTAGCGCAGGCGCAATTGGTGGTCCGCAACGGGCTGGGTTACGACTCTTGGGCGAAGAAAATTCTGGCGGCCAATCCGAACCGGGCAAGGAAGGTCATCGTGGTGCAGGATCTCCTGGGTCTGC
This sequence comes from Acidithiobacillus sp. YTS05, assembly GCF_024396695.1. Lineage (GTDB taxonomy): Bacteria > Pseudomonadota > Gammaproteobacteria > Acidithiobacillales > Acidithiobacillaceae > Igneacidithiobacillus > Igneacidithiobacillus copahuensis. Next base: position 2,728,821 of record NZ_CP094359.1, on the reverse strand, counting down.
CGGAGAGTACGCCCAACCCGCACCTATGGTACAAGCCGGAAACCATGCCCAAGGTGGCGGCAGCGGTGGCCGATGCCCTCAGCGCCATGTTGCCAGAGCATCGCGGGTATTTTGCCGCGCAGGTGAAAAAGTTCGATGCCTCCCTGCAGCCCTGGTACCAGGGCCTTGCCGCTTTCCGCAAGGACTATCCGCATACCCCCGTCGCGGTGTCGGAGCCGGTGGCAGACTACATGCTTGAGGCTGCCGGCTGCGAGATCAAGACCCCTTGGTCCTTGCAGGCGGCGATCATGAATGGCACCGACCCAGCGCCCCAGGATGTGAGCCTGCAGAGCGAGCTGCTAGGCAAACGTCGGGTGAAGGTCTTTCTCTACAATCAGCAGGTCACCAGCAGCCTGACCCAATCATTTCTGGCCAAGGCGAAACAGGCCCAAGTTCCGGTAGTAGGGGTCTATGAGACCATGCCTGCGGGCTATGACTACCAACGCTGGATGATGGCCGAGCTGAATGCCCTGCGCGCGGCGGTCGTCCACGGAGCCTCTACGACGGTATTGCACTGACATCTCGCTCCTGGCGCCTTGCCAGGGGCGCCAACAGCCTCTAGGCTCTCCGAATCGAATTCCGCGGGGGCATTTTCATGTCCATTTCTCAAATTGCGTGGCTTCCCTCTTGGTCGGCAGCGCTCCACGACCGTCTGTGGACCTGGGCTGGGCACATTGCTGCGGCGCTGCTGGTGTTGCTGGTCGGCGTGTGGCTGGCGCGCTGGATAGGACGTCTCAGTGCCCGTACGCTGGAGCGTGTCCATTACAACCTGACGGTGGCGCGTTTTCTCGAATCCCTGATCAAAATCGCTCTGTACATCGTGGTAGTGGTCGCAGCCCTCGGACAGTTGGGGGTGCAGACCACTTCGCTCCTGGCGATGCTTGGCGCCGCCGGTCTTGCCATTGGCCTGGCGTTGCAGAAGTCCTTGGCGGACTTTGCCGCCGGCGTCCTGTTGCTGATCTTGCGCCCCTACCAGGTGGGCGACAGCGTCGAGGTGGCAGGTGTCTCAGGTACGGTCGAGCGCATCCATCTCTTTCAGAGCGTCATCAACAGTTTCGACAACCGCCAAATATTCGTGCCCAACAGCAAGGTCCTCAGTGATGTGCTCATTAATACCTCCGTCCTTGGCCAACGCCGTATCGATCTGCTGATTACTCTCGCTCCGCACGCGGATCTGCTGCGCGCTAAGCAGCTTTTAGCAGAGCTCTGCGAGGCCGATGAGCGGATTCTATCCGAACCTGCGCCGGCGATTGGCGTGCAGGATCTCACCGACCTGGGTGTTCAGCTCTACCTACGCCCGTGGGTACGGGCGACGGATTACGGTGCCACGCGCAGTACTCTTCTGGAGACTATCAAGATTCGTTTCGATGCCGAGGGCATCGAACTTGCCCGGCGTCTTGCGTTTGGAGCCGCCTGATGGCGGCTGGGCGTTTCAACTCCTGGCTCGCCGCCATGATAGCAGGGCTCTTGCGGCTCCTGGCGCGTGCGCCGCGCCCGCTTCGAGTATGGGTGGGTAATCGCCTGGGCGACCTGGCCCGTCTTCTCGTAGCGCGTGGCCGACGGGTGGCGCGCAGGAATCTGGAGATCGCCTATCCCGAACTGGATGATCGGCGGCGGCGGAATCTGCTCGCCCAGCATTTCCGCCAGCTCGGGCAGGCCTTCGTGGAACTGGGGCCCCTCTGGTTTTGGCCTCTACCGCGAAGCCTGGAGTTGATTCGTTCCGTGCGCGGTGCGGAAGCGGTGGATGTCGCCCTGGAGAAGGGGCAAGGGGTCGTGCTCTTCACCGCGCACCTGGGGGCCTGGGAGGCCGCAGTGCAGTATATCGGCCAGCGCTGGCCGGTGACGGTGCTCTACATGCCGACTCGCAACGCCGCCATCAATGCACAGATGGTCGCCGGCCGCGGACGCAGTGGTGCTCGCCTGGTGGCCAAGGATGGTGGTATCCGCGGATTGCTGCAGGCTTTGCAACGGGGCGAGGTAGTGGGCGTCCTCCCCGATCAAAATGTGGATCCGAGCGAGGGCGTCTTTGCGCCCTTCTTTGCGCGGCCGGCCTGCACCACGCCGTTGCTGGCACGTTTGGCGCAACGACGAGGCAGCCCGACCTTTGGACTCTTCGCCTATCGCTTGCCGGCCGGGCGTGGTTACGAGATCGAGATCGTGCCCCTGCCGGAAGAGTTCCCCAGCGGTGATGACGTGGCCGATGCGGCGACCATGAATGCTGCCCTCGAGGCCGCCATTCGTCGGGCACCAGAACAATACTGGTGGGTGCACCGCCGGTATAAGGATCCGGCTCCCGGTTGGGATTACCCCTATTGACAAGCCCTTGAAAAGCGCAAAACCGACCCCAGATTTGGGACAGGTCAGCGAGGACCATTGGTCAAGAGGAGAGTCATCATGAGTGAAAAGGCTGTCAGTAACCCATCCGTACGGGTTGCCGATCCCGTCGAGCAGATCTTTGATGCGGTGCTTCCCGGCTTCTTCCGGCCCCTGCAGGGCAGCACTGCAGCAGCGCGACCAAACGTCGCACATCTCGATGTTATCGACCGCGACAACGAAATCGTCGTCAAAGCGGAGATTGCTGGTGTCGACAAGGACAAGCTCGACATCCAGGTGCATGGCAATCAGGTATATATCAGTGGGAGCAAGGAAGAGGACAGCAGTAAGGAAGAGGGCAAGTACATTTACCGAGAGCGACGCTACGGTGAGTTCGCCCGCACCATCCAGCTACCGGTGGATGTCGACGCCAGTCAAAGCAAGGCGGCCTACAAGGACGGGGTGCTGGAGCTGACCCTGCCCAAGGCGGAGTCGGCCAAGCGGCGCAAGATTGCCGTCGAATAGGCGGTATTGCGTCAGCTGCGGAGCAAGGGGGGCGTGACCCCCCTTTTCTTACTCGGCGATGGACAGGAATTTCTGCCCTGATCCCGTCTGCCCCTGGTTGTTGCGCCAGTGTGCGGAGATCATTCCGCTTTTTTCGGCGCGCAGGGGAACGGCAAGATAGGGATTCGCGCTGCTCATACTGGAAAGATCGAAGTGGCAGAACGTCTTGCCACCCAGGGCAAAGGCCACCTCTTCGATGAACAGCGTCTTGCCCTCGCTTTGCGATGGATGCAGGATCAGCGCCCGGATCTCGATGATCTCTCCCTGTTTCGCGTTTTCTGGCAGGCTAATCTGCACCTCCTCGAGGCGCCGTGACAGCCGGCCTCCCAAAGTACTCAGTGCGCTCATTCTGCAGCTCCTTTGCTTTTGACGACATGCACCCACGCGGGTTTGGCTGCAAAGATATCACCGCGGTTGCTTTGGGCGATGACCCGCAGCGGACTGTCGTGTAACACTTTGACTCTCTGGTAACACGCCGCCTTGCCATTGGCCGGACTGCAGTGAAAGATGCTCGCTAACGGCGTGGGGTTGTGATCGACCAGCACATAGATTCGCGCAATGTAATCGTCATCCGTCATGGGGTGATTCACGGACACCGATACGGGTACGCTGAGCGCATCATCGACTTCTTTGCCGACCAGCACATGTACACGATCGGACTCCGTCAGTGTACGCATCTGAAATAGATCCTGCAGTACCTGATCGACGCTGCTGGCAGCAAAGGACTGCGCTGGCCAGCCCTCGGCATTTGCCGCCCTGGCGATGCGGGTGCCGATCAGCGAGGCTCCCAAGGCAAGGCTGGTACCAAGGGCGCTCAGGCGCAGGAAATCCCTTTTATGCATGCTCTGCTCCGCAATGTAGGTGTAAGACTACAGGATAGTCGAGATGGACATCTCTGACAAAAAGTCTCTACTTGCCGATACAAAAGCGCGAAAAGATCTCTCCCAGGATTTCCTCCACATCCACGACCCCGGTGATCTGGCCGAGGGCGTTGGCACTTTCCCGCAGCGTTTGCGCGAGGAGTTCTTCGCCGGCATCCAGCTCCAGAAACTGTGCTGCCTCGGCAAGATGCCCCTGAGCCTCTTCCAGCGCCAGCACATGGCGCTGACGCGCCGACCAGGCGCTCTCGTTGTTGCCACCCAGGCGTTGGCGCAGATAGGAGCGTAATTCTGCCAGACCGGCGCCGCTATGGGCAGAGATACAGAGGGCTGGCACCCCCAGATCCGGAGCGACGAAGTCCGAGCAGAGATCGATCTTGTTCCACAGCACCGTACAGCGTTGGCGATCGAGCTCCGCCAGCAACTTGGCGTCTTCCGACGAGCAGCCACGACTGGCATCGAGCAGGAGGAGGATTTCTTCGGCGCTTTCGAGCAGGGCGCGGCTGCGGCGGATGCCTTCCTGTTCCACCGCGTCGGTGCTGTCGCGCAATCCGGCGGTGTCCAGGAGCTCGAGGGGTAGTCCCTCGAGTTCGAGCTCTTCACGCAGGACATCGCGGGTGGTTCCGGGAATCGCGGTGACGATGGCACTGTCGCGACCCGACAGGGCATTGAGCAGGCTGGATTTACCGACATTGGGGGCGCCGACCAGAAGGATCCGGGCCCCGCGCGCCAGCCGCGCGCTGGAGCGACTCTGCTCCAGAATCCGGGCCAGCTGCCTTTGCAATTGCTGGAGTTGCGTGGCCAGCGTCTGCAGGTGTTCGTCACCGAGGTCTTCTTCGCTGAAATCGAGGCCGGCCTCGGCGAGTGCCAGGGAGTGGAGAATCTCCTGGCGTAGGCCGCTAATGGCGGCAGAAAATTGCCCCTCCAGGCTGGCCAGAGCCGCGCGCGCTTGGGACTGGCTACGGGCATGGATGAGATCGGCAACCGCCTCCGCCTGCGCCAGGTCCAGACGGTCATTGAGAAACGCGCGCTCGCTGAACTCGCCGGCACGCGCTGGCCGCGCCCCCAGGCGCACGGCGTATTCGAGGAGCGCGCTGAGGATGATCGGACTGCCATGGCCCTGCAGCTCCACCACGTCTTCGCCGGTATAGCTGTGCGGCGCGGGAAAATACAGCGCGATACCGTGGTCGACGCGCTCCCCGGGCGCTAGAAAAAACTGTCGCAGGTAGGCATGGCGTGGACGCCATTGTTTGCGCTGGGGCAGGCCGCACAGGGTATTGGCAATCTCCAGGGCCTCGGGGCCAGACAGGCGGAGAATACCAACGCCGCCGATTCCGGGGGGGGTGGCGACGGCGACGATGCTGTCGCCCAGCTGGTAGCGCCCTTGGCGCGACACCCTAGCTCTCTTTCATGACGTGGCGGGTGATCAGGTACTGCTGGATGATGCCAAAGACGTTGTTGGTCAGCCAGTACAGCACCAGACCCGCGGGGAAGAAAGAGAAAAAGATGGCGAAAGCCACGGGCAGGATCGACATGATCTTTTTCTGCACCGGATCCATGGGTGCCGGGTTCAGGCGCTGCTGCAGGAACATACTGATGCCCATGAGCAGGGGCAGGATGTAGTACGGGTCGGGAAGTGCCAGATCATGAATCCAAAGAATGAACGGCGCCTGCCGCAACGATACGCTCTCCACCAGCACCCAGTAGAGGGCAATGAAGACGGGCATTTGGATGACGATGGGCAGACAACCCGCCATCGGGTTGACCTTTTCCGTGCGGTAGAGCTCCATCATCTTGGCGCCCATTTGCTGCCGGTCGCCATTGGTCTCCTTCTTGATCTGCTCCAGTTTGGGCTGCAGCTTGCGCATGTTGGCCATGGAGCGATAACTGATCGCGGAGGGGTAGAAGAAGATGATCTTTACCGCCACGACCAGAAGGATGATGGCGAGGCCCCAGTTGCCGGCCCAGGAATGGAACCAGGTCAGCACCCCGTGCATGGGCTCGGCCACGATGGAGAACCAGCCGTAATCAACGGTCTGTTCCAGGCCACGTCCCAGCGCCGCGAGCTGGTCCTGCTGTTTCGGGCCCAGGAACAGTTGCTGGCGCAGAGTATAGCTCTGCCCCGGTTGCAGGGTGGGCAGGGCCTGCTGCACGCCCGCTACATAGTTGCTGCCCGCCGGCCGCGCATAGAGTTGCACGCTGGCATGGGGTTCAGGGAGTACCGCCTGCAGGAAATAGTGATCCGTCATGCCAGCCCAACCGGGACCGCCATGCTCCTCGGGATGGTCGCGGAGATCGGAAAAGGCCTTCTCACTCAGACTGCCGTTGTGCATCAGGACCGAGCCCGTAAAGATCGACATGAACCAATGGCTCTGGGTTCGGTCATTGCGCAGAATCTGGTCGAAATAGCTGCCTTTCCAGGGCTCCTTGCCGGTATTCGTGATGCGGATGTCTTCGTTGATCAGATAGGTATGTGGATCAAACGAAAAGGTCTTTTCGATTTTCAGAGGACCGGCCTGGCCGCTCAGGGTGATGGGCCCACCGTCAGTGATCGTCTGCGGGGCGCTGAAGTCGGCGCGCAGGGTCTGTCCGTCGGTAGCAATGAAGCCGCTTTGCTGTGCCGTCAAGCGCGCGGCGCTGCTGTCCAGAATGGGATAGGGAGCCTTGTCATCCACGGCGATAGGATATTTGCGCAGACCGAGATTCTGGATATCACCGCCTTGCAGATAGATCTTTCCGGTATAGAGATCCGTCTGGAAGCTGACGCTGGGTCCCTCGCCCACCGCGCTGCTGCTCGTCACTACCGGAACGGTGCTGGGCGCCGCTGGTACGCTGCTTGTGGGCGCGGCCGATTGGGTCGCCGCCGTTGGCTGGGCGGCTGCGGACTGGGTGGCCGCTGTTGGTGTTGCCTTCGGGCTGGGCTTGGGATGGGGTGCCAGCCACTCGAAGAGTACCAGGACGATGATCGAGAGGACGACGGCAAGGATGGTACGTTTGCTATCCATGGGGCTCCGAAAACTCAGGGGACGGGGTCGTACCCCCCCGGGTGAAAAGGATGACAGCGAGCGATACGTTTGACACCCATCCAGGCACCGCGCAGGACACCATAGCGTTCAATAGCCTCACAGGTGTAATGCGAGCAGGTTGGATGGTAGCGGCAATTCTGCCCGAGAAAGGGGCTCAGGACGAGCTGGTAGGTATGGATCAGGGCGATAGCGCCGCGACGTAGCATGGTCATCAGCGCAGCACGCTGTCGAGGCGGCCACGCAGCACGGAATAGGCCGCATCGCGTGCGGCCGGACGCGCTACGACCATGAGATCGTACGGCAGGTAGCGGCCAGCACTCAGACGAAAGGCCTCGCGCAGCCGGCGCTTCAGTCGGTTGCGGTACACCGCCTTACCGACCTTCCGGCTGACGGCAAAGCCAATGCGCGCATGCCCCAGGTCATTGTCCAGGCGATAGAATACCAGCTCAGGGAAACTGCGCTTCTTCCCCTCGCGCAAGGCAAGGCGGATTTCGGCTTGATTGCGCAGGCGGTCGTTACGCGTGAACGACTGTTGGCTCATCCCTCAGGGACAGAGCTTGTATCGACCCTTGGCGCGCCGCCGCTTGAGGACCAGGCGCCCAGACTTGGTCGCCATGCGGGCGCGGAAACCGTGAGTGCGCTTGCGATGCACGACGCTAGGCTGAAAAGTGCGCTTCATGATGATCTACCCCAAAATTTCGTAAGGGCACAGAAGATAAGGAGAAGAGAGGTCAAAGTCAAGGTGGGGAGGAGGATCGCGCTGGGTCCTCAGCCTGTGCCGTGCCAGCGCTCGATGGCCTGCAGTACCTCTTCATCGAAACGCTCGGGAGGCGCGTGGCGCACCCATTCCTTGGCCTGCTGAATGCGCTGGGCCCGGGTGAAGGTGTAATACAATTGCTGAAACAGAGGATCTTCACCCACATAACAGTGGATGTGCTCGGCCTGACGCCGCAGTTTCCAGGGTTTGCGTTGCCCCTGCACCCGACAGTGCAGGGTTTTGTCGTCGACGCTCAGGACCTCCGCCGCTTCGATTGCTGCCACCACGTCACTGTAGGGTTGATGGCGAAGGTGAAAGAAGTGATCCCCTGGCTCGGCTTCGCGCATATCCAGATACCGGTAGTGCGCATCTCCGCAAGTTTTCAGCATTGCTTCATCCATGGCCTCCGGCAGCATACAGCCACCAGAGTACGACAATAACCGCCGCACTCGCCAGGGTGATGGCACCGCTGATCAGGAGCAGTTTGAGCAGGGCTCGCGCCTCGGCATACGCGGGATCTTTTGGCATGATCTCTATGGAGTATCATTTCCTGCCAGAGTTCACCGACCTTTCCCAACCTTTTTCGGAGGGACTTTGGCAGCTTGCTGGCTGCGCAGATAGTCTTCGTAGCTGCCCTTGAAATCCTCGATGCCGTGGGCGGTAAATTCGATGATGCGGGTGGCCAGCGACGAGACGAATTCCCGGTCATGACTGACAAAAATCAGGGTACCGTCAAATTTTTCCAGGGCCGTGTTCAGCGATTCGATGGACTCCATGTCCAGATGATTGGTCGGTTCATCGAGAATCAAGACGTTGGGTCTTTGCAGGGTCAGTTTGCCAAAGAGCATGCGCCCCTTTTCGCCGCCGGAAAGTACCTGTACCGGTCGGTCCACCTGATCCTGACCAAAGAGGAGGCGGCCCAATATGCCACGGATGATCTGATCATCGTCCTTTTCGCTGCGCCATTGGCTCATCCATGCAAAAAGACTCCGCTCCTCGGCAAACTCCGCGGCATAATCCTGGGGAAAATAACCGATCCTGGCGTTCTCGGCCCATTTGACCGTCCCGGTATCCAGCTCGATTTCGCCCAGCAGGCAGCGCAGCAGAGTGGTTTTGCCCAGACCATTGGCGCCAATGATCGCCACCCGTTCCCCCGCCTCTATCTGCAGGCGCAACTTGTGGAACAGGCGCAATTCGCCAAAACTCTTGCCCAAATCCTTGCTGTCTACGGCGTGGCGATACAACTTGCGCTCTTGTTGAAACACGAGATAAGGATTCTGCCGGCTAGAGGGCTTCACCTCCTCCAGCTGGATTTTTTCGAGCTGGCGCGCCCGCGAGGTCGCCTGTTTAGCTTTTGAGGCATTGGCCGAAAAACGGCTGACGAAGGTCTGTAACTCCGCCATTTTTTCCCGCTTTTTATCATTTTCGGCCAGTAATTGTTCCCGTACCAGCGTTGAGGCACGCATGTACTCGTCGTAATTTCCCGGATAGATGCGCAGCTCACCGTAGTCCAGATCCGCCATGTGGGTGCAGACGCTGTTCAGAAAATGGCGGTCATGAGAAATGATGATGATGGTGCTGTTGATGGTGCTCAGCAGCTCTTCCAGCCACTGAATCGTATGAATATCCAGATTGTTGGTAGGCTCGTCGAGCAGCAGGATGTCCGGGTCGGCAAAGAGTGCCTGAGCGAGGAGTACCCGCAGTTTCCAGCCGGGGGCCACGGCCGACATCAATCCTGTATGTTGTTCCAGGGGAATGCCCACCCCAATCAGTAGTTCCCCCGCCCGTGCCTCGGCAGAATAGCCGTCGAGTTCCGCATACTCTCCCTCGATCTGGGCAATCGCCATGCCCTCTTCTTCCGTCAGCTCCGCCAGGGCGTAGAGACGATCGCGTTCCTGTTTGACCCGCCAGAACTCCGCATGACCCATCATCACCGTATCCAGAACCGTGTACTCTTCAAACGCAAACTGGTCCTGACGCAGTTTACCGAGGCGCTCGCCACTACTGAGGCTGACGTTGCCGGAGCTGGGTTCTAGATCGCCGCCGAGGATTTTCATCAGGGTTGTCTTGCCGCTGCCGTTGGCGCCAATCAGGCCGTAGCGGTTGCCATCGCCAAACTCGACGCTGACATTCTCAAAGAGCGGTTTGGAAGCAAATTGCATGGTCAATTGATGGGTGCTGAGCAAGGCAGACTCCAAGGGGTTAAGGAGAGCGAAAGCCGGGATGATAGCATCGAAAGGGCGAGAACCTGGACCTCCGACATGCCCGAAGGCAGACGAGGCCCGGTTGGACTAAACTTACAAAGGAGGTGTACTTATGAACGCATTGTATACACGTAAAATAGCTGTGGCGACGGTCGTCGTCTGCGTGCTGGCGCTGGGTGGTTGTGCCAACATGAGTCCGACGGGACAACGAGCCTTGAGTGGTGGCGCGATTGGTGCTGCGGGTGGCGCGGTGGTTGGCGCTGCGGTAGCCGGCAGTCCCGCTGCCGGAGCAGCGGTCGGTGGTGCTGCGGGCGCCGGTGTCGGCGCGGCGCTACCGCAAATTGAGCACAGTCTTAACGGGAACTAGTCGCATAGATACCGTGCGCTAGTCGACGCGAGAAAACGAGCTGCTGCGCTCGGTAATCGCGGGGAGTTTTGCAGTTGCTGATCGCACCCGTAAGTTGGAGAGATTGACGCATTTTTTCTGGTGATTCGGGTGAGTGCTCATGCTAGGATTTTCCCAGTACCGACTCTCCAGATCAGAGCCCATGAGCACCCTCTCCAGTAAAGAACTCCGCACTTTGGCAGCAGTGGCCAAAGAAAAGGGCGATGGACGCCTGGCACAATTCACTGTGGCTTTTCCCAAAGGACAGCCAGTACAGATCGAGGCCACGGTGGTCACCCAGGATCCGCAGTCCAACCTGCAAGCGACGGCAGAGGAGCAGCTGCAGCGTCAGCTGCACCATCCCGTGGCTCTGCAACTGACGCAACTCCCCTCCTGGCATGCACCGCTCCCGGCAAGTTCCGTGCTGGCTGCTCCGGTGGCGCCGAACACGGATTTAGTCGCCCAGAGCCAGCAACGCAGTCAGATGACCGAGCAGCTGCGGCGGGATTTTCCGCTTCCCCTGCAAGTACTGGATGTGGATCCGGAGCAAAAACGGATCACCATACTGCCCTCCCCTGCTGTTCCCGCCAATGTGCTCACCTTGCACGCCATGGATCTGCAGTTGCAGGCCAATCACCCGGGCTGGCAGATCCATCTAATTCCCCCGCCCCAAAGCCTGCCACTGATCCTTTTTCCCATTGGGCTGAGTACTATTGCTCCGGCACAACAGGAACGGCTGTCAGCATCGATCTGGGCGCTACAAAGCTGGGGAAGCAAGGAGGTGGTAGTCATCGGTCGGGCGAGTACCGTGGGTAATCGCGCCTTTAATCTTGCGCTGGCCAAGGCGCGCGCCGAAGCGGTGGCGCAAGAATTGCGGCAGCACGGTATCGAGGCGAAGACGCTCGCAGAATTTACCGCTCCAGAGCAGATGCGGCGGGAGATGGAACTCGGATTGATGAGCTTTCAAAGTGCCGAAATTGTCCTTCCTGCCACGACCTCGGTTCGTTCGGAGATGGAGCAGATCGTTTCACGTGCACAATCGTAGTATTGCTGGCCATTCAGCGTCACAGGCGGAATCCAGATAGAAAAAGGGGGCGAAGATGTCAGATGAGATACTCGTCGGCGGTGCCAATGGCAAACCCGTGCTGCAGCTTGCGCGCATGGGAAACCGACATGGGCTGATTGCTGGAGCGACGGGTACCGGCAAGACCGTCAGCCTGCAGATTCTGGCGGAGGCCTTTTCTCGCCTTGGAGTACCGGTCTTCGCGGCGGACATCAAGGGGGACCTGTCCGGGTTGGCCGCGGCCGCGCAGCCCAACCCCAAGATTCAGGAGCGCGTCGAGAAAATCCCGGTACCCGATTACCGTCCGGAGGCGTCGCCAGTATTGCTCTGGGACCTGTTTGGGAAGAGCGGTCATCCGATCCGCACGACCGTCTCGGAAATGGGGCCACTCTTGTTAGCCAGCCTGTTGGAATTGAACGATACCCAGGAAGGTGCTCTGTATGCCGCGTTTCGCATTGCGGATGAACAGGGATTGCTCTTGCTGGATCTCAAGGACCTGCGTGCGCTGCTTAACTGGATAAGCGAAAACCGCGCTGAGTTGTCGCAGGCGTATGGCAACTTTGCCCCCGCCAGTATCGCAGCGATCCAGCGTCGTTTGTTGGTGCTGGAAGAGCAGGGCGGTGACGGATTTTTCGGTGAGCCGGCGCTGGAGCTGAGCGATCTGCTGCGGCGCGATTTTTCCGGGCGTGGCGTGATCAGTCTGCTCGATGCGACGCGGCTGTATAGTCAGGCGCCGCGGCTTTACAGTGCCTTCCTGCTCTGGTTGTTGGCTGAACTGTTTGAACAATTGCCGGAGGCTGGTGATAGCGACCGGCCAAAGCTGGTGTTTTTCTTCGATGAGGCACACCTGCTCTTCGACAATGCACCGCGTGCGTTGCTGGACAAGATCAAGCAGGTGGTACGTCTCATCCGTTCCAAGGGCGTTGGCGTGTTCTTCGTTACCCAGAGCCCCACGGATGTGCCCGACGATGTCCTCGGGCAACTGGGTCTCAAGTTGCAACATGCCCTGCGCGCCTTCACCCCCAAGGATCGCAAGGCCATTCTCACCGCTGCGGAAAACTTCCCCAGTAATCCGCAAATCGATGTTGCGGTGACCCTGAAGGATCTCGGTATTGGCGAGGCGCTGGTTTCTGCTCTGGATCATAAAGGACGGCCGTTGCCGGTGGAGCGTACCCTGATCGTTCCGCCACGCTCGCGGATCGGGCCCTTGACCGAGGAGGAGCGGCGCGACCTGTTGGCGCGTTCCCCCCTGGCCGGGCGCTACGATCAGGCGCAGGATCGTCATTCTGCCTACGAAGAACTGGCCCGGCGCGCCGAGCGGAGCCTCGCGGAACGGGTCCCCACAGCGGCGGAACATGATCGATCATCCAGGAGCGAGCGGAGTAGCGGACGCCAATCCATTGGCGAGGCATTTTTCAAAAGTGCGGCACGGAGTATCGGCAGCCAGTTGGGCCAGCAGATCATCCGTGGCGTACTGGGGGCGCTGCTCAAGCGCTGAGCAAAGCGTTGTGCGGTGTCGCTTTATGGCAGGAGCTTGAGATAGGCTTTCTGCAGGCTTCCTTCCTGTACCAATGTGGAGATACCCGCCTTTTGCAGGATCTGATACATGGTCAGCTGGGAGGTCGCCTTGGCCAGGTTGGCGTCCTCGACCACGGACCTCGCGGACTCGAGGTTGGCATTTTCTGTTTGTGCATTCAAAGAGCTTTTCTGTATGCGAGTCTGAACCGCGCCCAGGGTACCGGATTGCTCGGTAAGGTACTGGATGGCTTGATCGATGGTCAGGATGCTGCGTTGCGCATTCTCCGCCGTCCCTACGTCGATGGTAGACAGGGCACCTTGTTCTACCCCGGTTGCCTGACTGGAATAGCCAAGGATGTGGGCATTGGTGATCGTATAGGATTGCGGCGAGGCGAACTGCACTACGCCCTGAATGAGTGCGGCTCCCGAGTTGCTGTTGATCGGGTTCCCCACGGGATAGCCGCTGACATTGAGTGCCTGCAATGAACCCGTACTGCCGGCTGTCAGACCAGCTTGGGCAGTAGTTGCTCCCCCGGCTATCACGATATTCTCCCCCTGCGATTGCGTCAGCACCAAACGCGCTACGCCATCGCGCATCACCGTCGACGCAGCGATGCCGGTCACTGCTGTCTTTTGGTTGATGGCGCCTACCAACTGACTGAAGTCGAGAGGATTGCCTCCCCCACCGCTGACCGTTGCCTGAATATTGACCTGATGAACAGGATTACTTTTGCTGCCATTACTCAATACAAAGCTGTAGGACCCAGAACTTACGGAAAACATCACGCTGGTATTGGCCTGGGCCTTGACTCCAGTTTGCCCCGCGACGGCATTGATCGATTGGGCAATGGATGCGGCAGATTCCGACGGGGAAGTAATGTTCACCTTCGCTGCCCCGATCCCACTGCGGATCTCGATGCTGGAAGGAGCGGGCACGAAATTTCCGTCTCCCTCACCGGCGCTGGAGTTGAGGAGGATGCCACCGGACGTGGCATAAGCACCACCGCGTCCCGACACGATCCCACCTGAAGCGGTCATCACCGCATTGGCAGTTGAGGCGTAAGCTTCTATGTATCCGGGCGCACCGGAGACGATTTGTACCGTCGCTCCGGATGCCGGGTATGGAACCACACTGACCACTTCGCCCGGTTGGTATAACGTCGGCGGAGCTACGAGCACTTGCCCACTCGTTATATATGTCCCACTGGTCGTCTCGCTAATCCCGGGATTGCTGCTGCCGTGGGGATAAATAACAGTACCGCTGACATAGTGGATAGTCGCACCGCTGGAAACCACATATTTGGTATTGTTATCGATGGGGTAAGTCTGATTGAGAAGGGTGGTAGCGCTGAGGAGAGCGCCGCTACCCTCATTCAGGCCCACGACTGTCTCTGGAGAAACTGTCGTGAGCGTACCTCCCGAGGCGATCAGGATCCCACCAGACAGCGTGGCGTAGCTTTTGTGTGCCCCGACACTGATGGTGAAGGCCTGGCCGACGGCAAAGCCCTGCTTGGCAATGGCACCGCTCAAGGTATAGGTCCCCGCACCGGAAGAGGGTTGCGCCGGATAATTCCCCATGGCCGCACTTCGGGTGTCGGCGATACTCACAGGAATGATCTGGTGGGCGTTAGGACCGACCTGGAAACTTTTCCCGGCAAAGGCTCCGGTCAAGAGGTCTTGTCCGTTGAACTGGGTTTGCCCGGCGATGGTGTTCAGTTGGGATAGCAATTGGCTGACGCTAGCTTGCAAGGCCTCTCGATCACTGGTGGTGTTACTGGCATTGGCGGCCTGGACAGCGATGCTACGGATCTGCTGTAGCATAGCGATCTGATTCGTCATGGCCCCCATGGCCGTTTGTGTGACCGAGCTGGCCTGATTGGCATTTTCGATGTTCTGCTGCAGGGCATCGATCTGCGTCGTCATTCGCTGAGAAATACTGTAACCCGCTGGGTTATCCTGCGGCCCATTGATCTGCTTGCCGGTGGATAATTGCGCAAGAGAAGTGTTGGTTCCTGAACGTAGCTTGCCCAGGCTGTCTATTGTCCGTAGAGCAGAAACGTCAGTGTTCACAATTCCAGCGATTGTCACCTCAATACCCCCCAAGTTCGTCAATTTTTCGGCAGCTACGGTGAGGTCTTGCCAGCGCGTGGCAAGAAAGTGCCGATTTCAGCGCCGGCAAGTCGTCTTCTGCTTGACAAAAGCAGGTTCCATGCCAGAGAAGATGGCTGCCGGTCGGCGGGGGAGGCTTTTCGGGGTGCGGGGATATTGTAGGTTACAGAGAGGTGGTGCCCAGGGGCGGAATCGAACCACCGACACGAGGATTTTCAGTGCGATTTAGACGGCGCAAATTCAAAGCCACAATCGCAAAATCAACCCATTAAGCGCCAATCTGCCACCGCTTTAACCCATTCATCCGTGCCATTTGGCACAATTCTGTGCCCTCGGGCACCCACCAATCCCTGTGTCAATCGAAATGCATTGTGCCATAAAACCAACGTCACGCCGGGTCGGTCCCGGGGTACTCCAATAGCAATTCCAGGGCAGCGAGAACATCTTCCTCAACAGGATCCGTGCCGCCCATGCCCGCCCGTTCAAACAGCCGCTCCACCAGGAGCAGCGGAATGGACACCCGGACCGTGTTGCGAACCGCAGGGGCCTGCCGTTCCGGTGTGCCATCAGCATCTACCCGGCCGTCGTGAGAGTCCTCGCTTTGCGGATCTCCCGCATCATCGCCTTCGGCGGCGGAACTGCCATACCGGGAAGCTGCCACCATCGCGGTATGCTCCGTGCTGTCACCGTCTTTATCCCAGATCTTTTCTTCGCCGTTTCCCGGTGCGGTATGGCTCTGCGAATCCGCCATTGGTGGAACGTCTGCCATGCCCGGCGGCGGAACCGCTGTATCGCCTGCAGGTAGAGGAACCGCGACGGCCGTATTGCCGGTGAGGGTGGCAGGGTTGGGCCCCGGGCGCTGTTCCCTTTGCTCTATCGCATTCAGAAGCGCACGGCTGAAGGGCGCACCCTCCTGGATGGCTTCGGCCACGGCATCGATCCAATGGCTTTTTTCCGGGTCCCCCTGCCAGGACAGCAGGCGTTGCAATTCCAGTATTCCCAGGTCCTCCAGGGATACCCCTACCTGGATTGCCAGTTCGGACGCGGCGGGATCGGCCTTGGCGAGTATCCGGGACACCCAGGATCTGTCGCGTCCGATACGCCGCGCCAATTCCGCCTTACTGATCTGCAAGGTACCCAGGAGGGATTGCAGAGCGACGGCTATGTCCGTATCCCGCATATCGGCACGGGCCAGATTCTCCACCAGCTGCATCTCCAGGCGATCCGCCGGATTCTCCGAGTGGGTGATGACGGCGGGGATGCGCTGGAGATCGTAATCCTTTCGGGCGCAGGGCTCCCCCCGGTCCCGGGCGATCATCGCGGCACGCCAGCGCCGCTCTCCGGCCACGATCCGATACTTTCCCTGCCCATTGGCCTCCACCGTAATGGGCTGGAGCACCCCGTGTTGCAGGATGCTGTCCGCCAGTTCCTCCAGACTCTGGCCGCCCTCTCCGGCCTCCAGACCACGGCGGGGCTGGTTGGGGTCGGGCTCGATGTTGTCCAGGGACAGATACAGAGCCACCAGATTGGTGTTACTCCCGTCCGGAGCGGCTTGCAGAGCCGCACGGGCGGCATCCAGATTGATACCTTTCAATAACGATTCTTTCACGACATCACCTCGCCACGGCGGGCTTCCTGTTGCGCCAGTATTTCATCCGCGTTGTCCGGGGCATCGACTTCTACCCCTTGGGTTTGCGCCTCGTCTCCTTCGACGCCCTCCAACAAACCGTCGAAGGTCTGGTACCAAGCGTCCTGCTGCCCGGCATCGCGGCACACTTCCCAATAGGGCTTCCCGAGCCGAAGGCCAGTGCGCACATCTTCGCGTTCGTACAGATCGTCCGGCAGGACAAACTCCGGGAGCTGATCGTGCAGGTTTTGCGCGATAGCCCGGTTCTTGGGGGAGTTGGCCTTGAGCCGGTTGATCAGCACCCGGAGTTCCAGCTTCGGGTTGACCGGGCGCACCTGCGTCAGGCCAAGCTGGATCATGGACGCCAGACCTTGCGTGCCCAGGGCATCCGGAGTGACCGGCACGACCAACCGGTCTGCCACCATCAACGGCGCCATCTGCCGTACCCCGGGTGCGGGGGGACAATCGACGACGACCACGTGATACGGGCCCTGACCGCTGTCCACGACGAGCAGCCGGCGCAAGGCCCGTATGGCGGGATCCAGATCATCGTCCACGGCATCCAGAGCCGCCGACGCCTGGAGGAAGTCGAACCCGAAGATGGGGGACACCTGTACGGGCACCTTACGATTCGGATACCAGAGATCTAACGCGGTCCCCGCTTCGGTCTGGTGGCGATCCGCGTCTCCGGTCAACAAGAAGGTGCTGCTGCCCTGCTGGTCCAGATCGACCAGCAAGGTCCGAAAGCCCATGTTGTGGGCATGGATGGCCATATGTACGGCAAGCGTGGTCTTGCCCACGCCGCCCTTCTGGTTCGCAAAGACAACGCACTTCGGTTCCATGACAATCTCCTGTAGTGATCCAGACCGGTATAGCCAGCACCCGTTGCGCCCTGTATCGCTAGCGCAGATGGTCTCGTTACCGCCGCAGAATCTCCTGCACGATGGCCGAGACGCTCACGCTGTCCGGCAGCTGCGCGACCTTGGCCGAAGCCTCCGGGGTGAGCGCGATGGCGAAGGGTTCGTAAGGCGGTTCCGGCACGGGGCGACTGGCCCGGCGCAGACCCATGCTGCGCAACTCCACCACCGAAAGCCGCACCAGTTCCTGGCTCACCCGCACCGCCCGGGCGTTGGCATCGTCTTGGTATTGCGGGGCGATGAGATCTCGCCGCAACCGGGGGATGATCCGGGACTTCACCCGCCACCTCCTTGCGTATAAGGATTGGCTTCGGAAGGTTGGTCAGGAGCCTGGGGCGTCATCGCCACCGACCTGGTCCCCACCAGATTCACTCCGTGCCGATACGGTCCCGGGAACACCAGATCCTTCGTCACCACCACGTTGAAAGCGTATCCCGGCTGGATGGTGAGGGTCGGCGCGATATTGATGTATTTCTGGAACAACTGGGTCTCCGCCTGGCCGAAGGTCTGGGCAAGGGCCTGCTCCCCATTCTGCAAGGCTTCGTTCGCCGTAACGCCCGTCGTATTGGTGGAGGTGCTGGTCGGGCTCGCCTCGGCCATACCCACGTCGATCAGGGACAGAAGCAGGGCGTTCTTGAAGATCTCCCAGGTGTGGTTGTTCACCAGGTCCTTGAAGCCCGCATAGCCGCGCGGCGACGTGCCCGGCATGTTGGATAGCCGAATGTAGGTGCCGTTGGGGAACTCGATACGAGTCCACTCCACGCCTACGCGGGTCTGGCCCATGACCGCCCCGGACCGGTAATAGCCGATCAGGCGACTGCCCGCGGGGATCAGCACGTAGGCCGCGTTCAGACTGTTGTAGACGGGATGGGCCACGACCGCCGTGACCTCGCCGGCAAGATCGGACTTGATGCCCGTCTCCAGGATGGCGGGTATCACGGCGCCCTGGAGCAGCTCCCAGGGGCTGACCTCACGCCGGTCCAGGTGGGAGCTGTACACCCCGCCCTGCGCCTGGTTCTTGCCCGTCATGAGCGCAATGGACTTTGCCAGGGTCAGTGCACCTTCCGGGTTCGCATCCGGCAAGGGCGAGGCGGCTGCCGACGCGGCGGCCGCAGCCACCATGCCGGTGGGGTTCCCTCCCCAGGACGTTCCGGATCCCCCCGGCCCTCCCTGCCCACTCAGGGCCTCCATAAAGGCAGTCTCCTGCGGACTGGGTTGGCTGTTTCCGGGAGCCGTCGCCGGGGACGCCACGTACGCCGGAGCCTGCGACCGGGCGCTCGCCGTCGCGGCGGTCGCTGTACTGTTTACCGGAGCAGTCACGTCAGGCTTCGATTTGGGTAGCGCCCGCATATCCGGGGCCTTGTGTGGCTTCTCCTGCGCCGCGGAAGGCCCGGCTCCAAAACCATGGAGCTTGTCTATGGCAAGCAATCCTCCTCCACCTGCGGCCACCAGTGCCAGCACGGTTGCGGCCACGATCTTTTTGGATCTCAGGTGAGCGCCCAGGCTCCGTTTGTCCGGGATCAGGGATCCCTTGACCTTTCCCGGGCCTTCGCCCAGGGGTATCCGATGGTCTGCCACGGGTCCCCTCCTTAGTTGCGCTCGTGGGTGAGCCGGACCACCTTGCCGCTGCTGCCCTTGCCAGCCAGAAGCAGGATTTTGTGCGGCACTCCGTCCACGATGTAGTAACCGTCCCGGAACGTGGTGTTGACGATGGCGTTCTGTCCAGCCGCGTTTTCCGCCAGCACGGATGGTATGCCGCCGTGGCTGCCCTGATCCGGCCGGAACTGGATGAAGGTCTGCTTGCCGTCGTCGAAGACCCGCAAGGGCTCGATGGACCGGCAATCGCTATCGGAGAACCAGCCACCACCAGCGCAATGGATTTTCCAGTGGAAGTCCAGGTTGGCGGCATCGATGGTTGGCAGGACCGCCACGGTCTGACGCGAGACCTTCTGCGCGAAGGCCGCCTTGGCTGCGGCATCCTGCTTCCAGGTACGGACTATGGCGTCCGGGTAGTAGAAGCCGATCATGGGTGTGTAGCGCGTCTTGTCGCTGGTCACCTCGATGACGTAGTTCATGGCCTTGCCGGAGGGCGACGTACCCGTCACCACCAGATTGGCGTGCAGGCCCGCAAACCGGGGCGTGACCGCTAGTTCCG
Source organism: Acidithiobacillus sp. YTS05 (assembly GCF_024396695.1). Lineage (GTDB taxonomy): Bacteria > Pseudomonadota > Gammaproteobacteria > Acidithiobacillales > Acidithiobacillaceae > Igneacidithiobacillus > Igneacidithiobacillus copahuensis. The sequence continues at coordinate 2,709,266 of NZ_CP094359.1, read as the reverse complement.
GTTGCTGGCCAGCCATGAGGGCCTCCACCTGCCAGTAGGCCGGCGACAATCCGACCGCCTTGGGACCCGTCATACCGGAGCGAAAGACGATGACCGACGTATGCAGGGGTGCGGTCACCAGGGTCGGCAAGGACTGCCCGTAGGCGTACAGAACCTCGCCGTTGGTCCCGGCAATGGGCGGAAGGTTCTGCGTCTTGCCCGCCTCGTAGGCGGCGACCAAAGCCTTTTCCGCGGCTTTCCTGGACCGCTCCGAGATGCGGCCCTGCGGCGGCGTGGCGATGGCTTTTTCCCAGATTTCCGTGGAGGTCTCCTGGGTCGGCATGGCGGATCCATCCGTCCCCGTGGCCTGGGCGTTGGGTTGCCGCACGGCGGGTACCGTATAGGAAGCCATGGGCGGCACCTTGCCCGGAATCCCGCCTGGATCCGGAGAGGCCGGACCGCCGGTGACGACACCGGCAATCGCTACCCCGCCAATTCCAAAAGTGGCCGCGGCCACCGCCGCACGAAGCATGTATGAACGCATGACGATCTCCTTTCAGGGAACCAGATTCCAGGTGAAGGACGTGAGATAGATGCCGAAGGGATCCACTTTGAGGACAGCGGGATTGTCAGAGGGCGGCTGGATGCGGTAGGTGACGGTCCCCTCGTAGTCCTTTTGCCACGTGATGGACCCGCCGGCTCCGTACTGCGTCTCGATCCACTGCACTTGCATCGTTCCGCCCTTGGCCTTGGGCGTGCCTACGGGCAGGACCGACGTGATCTCCACGGTCCGTCCGCCCTCGTTGTTGGTGAAGTTGGAGTACGGGTTGTGCCGCTGGAAATACGCGGTGAGCTGCTGGCTCTCCTTATTTCCCACGATGTGGTAAGTGGACTGGTAAATCTGCTTCTCGGCGGCCACCACGGGTAGCCGTTCCCGCACGTCCCGCACCCAATGGGCGATGACGTGGCGCACGACGGGCAGATCGTAGGTGCCTGCCTGCACTTCCTGGGCGAGATGCACGGCCTGTCCCAGATGGTTGACTTCGACGACGTAGGGCACGACATGCACCCGGCTGGCCTCGTACACCATGCCCGCCCCGAACAGAGCGGCAATACCGATAGATCCGAGTGCAGCCATTCGCCAGTTCTTCGCCTGGGCGATGTAGTCGCCGTACCGTTCCAGCCACTCCCGCCGCGCCACCAGGTAGTGTTCGGCGACTTCTCTCTGCTCTGCCATAAAGGGCTCCCTTTTCCAAAAGCCAAAACCCGCTTCCTGCTCTGGTATAGCCAGCCAAAAAGGGGATAGGCAGGGGATTGCGCCTGGCAGGGGCTACAGCCGGCATGGGTTCTGGGGACCGACCTGCTTGGTTCTGTACCGGCGTGCGCCTCAAAGGGGCGTCCATCAACGCATCACGCTCAGCAATGGGAACACGCAGTTCACCCAGGTGGAGCAATTCTCTGGCGTTCTCGTCGGCCTGTTCCTGTCCCGTACGGAAGCCGTGACAAAAGCGGGGGTTGATGCGATGGACCGGGCGTTGACAAATCGCGCAGAGGCAAAGAGGCTATCGATCAGGACAAGCCTGACCTCTCGGAGGGCCCACGCTGATATGACTACCAGGAAATTTCTCCTGACTGCGCAGGACATTGAGCAAATGCCGGGCGAGCGGAAGGTTCATTTCCTCAACCCGGGCGCCGCCCGTATCAACAAGTCGCTCGGCGACGCCGTCGGCCTGCAAAACCTGGGCATACATCGCATCGAGGTGGAACCGGGCCGGGAGAGCACCGAGCACCATCTTCACCACTACGAAGAAGAGGCCGTCTATGTCCTCTCTGGTACCGGCACCCTTTTCCTCGGGGAGGATAGCTATCCTATCGGTCCCAGCGATTTCTTCGGCTTTCCATGTCGCACGGCGGCCCACAGTATTCGTAACGATGGAGCTGAAGCGCTTGTGTGCCTGGTGATCGGTCAGCGACTAGATCAGGATGTTTGTGATTATCCACGACTACAGAAACGGCTCTATCGGAATTCAGGGGAATGGAATCTGGTCGATAGGGCAGAAATTCAGGTATTGCGCAAGCCAACACGGTAATGGTGAGGGATCAATGGGGTCATCGAAGTGGGATAGCCGGCCGACAGCAGACTTCCTGGGGGAGAGTCGGGTCGTAGATTATTCGAATGCCGACATCCGCGGCTTGGCGTTAGCGCTATCTTCTGACGATGCAACGACTACTGCGAAACGCTGCTTCGACTGGGTACGTGATCATATCGAGCACAGTATCGATTTTCATCGAGAGGAGGTGACCTGTGTGGCGTCGGAAGTGCTGCATAGTGGCACCGGTCTGTGTTTTGCGAAAAGCCACTTGCTGGTGGCCTTGTGGCGCGCCAACCAAATCCATGCGGGATTCTGCTATCAACGACTGACGCTGGATGGCCCCAATCCGCCCTATTGCACACACGGCTTTACTGCGGTCTGGCTGGATGATCACGGCTGGTATCGCTGTGATGCCCGCGGCAACAGCAGACCCGAGATCCACTGTGAATTCATGCCCAGACAAGAAAACCTGGCCTATCCGACTATTTATAACGGCGAGCAAACCTACCCGGATGTTTGGGCCGAACCCTGGCCGGATTTGATCGCCGCCATGGAGAAGCTGCAAAGCATATCGCAGTATCGGAGCCATCCCATTGACGCCTGCCCACCCGCCACGGATTCGTGCGTAAGCGAGGCTACGGCGCCGAACATTGAATAGCGCGGAGACCGACCATGTACTGCCCTGAGCCGTTTGCGGAAACCCGCCCCGAGATCCTGCGGGCATTGATTCAGCGTTATCCCCTCGCAACACTGGTCAGTATGGGCGCTAATGGTCTGGAGGCGAATCATATTCCCTTGTACCTTGCACCCGGCGAAGGACCGCAACCGGTGCTGCAGGGACATGTGGCGCGCGCTAACCCACTGTGGCACGAGGCGCTCCCGGACGGCGAGGTGCTGGTTATTTTTCAGGGGCCGCAACACTACATCAGCCCCTCTTGGTATGCCACCAAGGCGGAAACCGGCAAGGTGGTGCCTACCTGGAACTATGCCGTCGTCCATGCCCACGGTTCGCTGCGGGTCAGAGACGATCCCGATTGGGTAAGGCAGCAGATGGCTGCCCTGACCACACAGCAGGAGAAGGACTTTTCCCGGCCCTGGGAAGTTGAAGATGCGCCCCGGGATTTCACGGAGCGGCTCATCCAACAGGTAGTGGGAATAGAAATAACCATCTCCCGCTGGATGGGCAAGTGGAAAGTCAGCCAGAACCAGCCACTTTGCAACCGTGACAGTGTCGTCGCGCACCTGGAGCAACAAAAACGGCCTGATTCTGAGGCCATGGCGGATTACGTACTGACTAGCCGCAAAAATGGCAAAAAGGACCATTCCGGATGACGATTACGGTGGATTTCCTGGTGTTCCCAGGCATTCAACTGCTGGATCTGGCGGGACCGTATGAGGTCTTTGCCTCCTTGCCCAACTGTGAGGTTCGACTATGCTGGAAGAATCGAGAACCGGTTGTGTGCTCAACTGGCATGACGCTCCACCCCAACGCGAATCTAGGGGATGTGCGACCAGTGGATGTGCTCTGTATTCCAGGTGGTGCCGGTATCAACGCACTACTTTTGGACGACGAGATCGTGAATTGGGTACGGCAGCAGGCGTCAGCGGCGCGATGGATCACCTCGGTTTGTACCGGAGCACTGCTGCTAGGTACTGCAGGGCTACTGGCGGGGCGTCGGGCCACCACGCACTGGCGCTACCACGACCTGCTACCCAGCTTCGACGCTATCGCGGTGCGTGAGCGCGTGGTACAGGACGAGAATCTCATCACCGGTGGCGGGGTAACGGCGGGCATCGACTTTGCGTTGACCACGGTGGCCGCCTTACGCGGCCAACCAGCCGCAGAAGCCATACAACTCGCCTTGGAGTACGCACCTAGTCCCCCATTCCAGGCGGGTCAGCCAGAACAAGCGCCTGAATCAGTTCTGCACGTTGTGGAGAGTCGCACCCATGCGCTATACGAGGATCGAGCGCAAATTCTGCGGCGCTGGCGGCATGGCCAGGACAATCTGTGGAGAAGCCGACGAGAAAAGGGCGTCAAAGGATAACGAACACCCCACCCAATTTGCTTCTACACGGTATTATCGCCCGCGATCAAGACCTCAGCCGGAATACCAAGGACGCGGTGCAGCCTACGGATCATGGGCAGGGTTAATGGGCGCTTGCGATTCAGGATCTCGTAAATCCGGTTACGCTTGCCGATGATTGGCTCCAGATCCTTGACAGACAGGCCGCTTTGCTCCATCCGAAACTTGATGGCCTCGATCGGATCCGGCATTCCCACGGGAAAATGCCTAGCTTCATAGGCGACCACGAGCGTGGACAGGATATCCAGGCGATCCCCTTCCGGAGTACCCGCCTCCGGGTCGGAGTCCATCAAAGCCGATATCTCCTTGAGGGTCGCCCGGTAATCTGCCTCGGTGTGAATAGGGTGAATGTCCATTCTGTCCTCCTGACCTCAAGCCAACTCAATGCGTTCCGCGTCGATTTTGTCGTATTCCTGATGCGTGCCCACAAACTTCACGTAGACGATCTGCAGCCGGTAGGCAATCGAAACAACCAGCCGGTAGTCATTGCCTTTGATATTAAAGACGACGCGGCGATTCTTCAGAATGCTGGCACTCCTGTACTGCGCCTTGATGTCAGACGGCTGCGTCCAAGTGGCGTTCCTGGCCTCGTCGTACCATGCTTTCAAGGGCTGCTCGGCATCGGGGCAGCTCTCCCAAAAAGCTCGCAGCGTGGAGACAGCTATCACTCGCATGTTGTTCATGATAGTCCCATTATGGGACCATCGCAACCTGGGCCATTCTTCGGTGATGGCTGGTGTTTCCGCCGGGGGTCCGGCTCCATGTTATGGGATACCCGGAAAGAACAAGCCCCGCGCGTTGGCGGGGCCTTCTAAACTGCAGAGATCGCTTCAGCGGTCAGAGGTTACTGTTACGGCCCTGATGGTAGCCCTCGCTGCGTGCGCGGGCCATGTCGCTAGCACTGTATCCTTTGAATGCAAGACCACTAAAATCTGCCTTGTGGGGCACGAGCATGAAGTACAGAGCGCCCATCACAACCGGGCCGATCACGGTAAGGTACACCAAATCCGTCCCGATAAAGGGAATTGCCAGCGTGATTGGCGAAAACGCCATCGCCAGTATCCAGAAAATGAATATCTTGAGCTTCACGGCCCCACCTCCATTCATCAGACTCAACCCCACCGCTTCTTGCCTATAGCGCGGATTGTCTCGTCGCCGCTACTCGCTGTGCTTCAAGCCGAACCCATTCGCTTGTACACCCACTTTGCTCTCCTCTCCGGGCGACAGGATTTTTTCTGCAACACCATGTATGGCGGTAAGGTTTTTATGCTGTTTCATCATTCTCTCCGCCAGCGACATAGGCTTGTCCTGCCCTTCGCCAGTGGCACCGCTCCGCTCCGCAGCGGGTGCCGCTCGCCTGGTCTCCGCCACACCGGAAGGTCCCGCGTTCTGCAGGGAATCCAGCTTAGGCGGCAGCACCGTGTTTTCGGGAAGCCCAGACGGTTCCGGTGGTGGTGGCGGGGCCTGTACGGCGTTCGCCATACCGGCATCCGCCGCGCCGGATAGCGAGCCCGCCTCACCGGCGCCCAAGGCCGTTCCACCAGCCCCCGCAGCACCACCGGCTGCACCGGACAGCGCACCCGCTTCGCCAATCCCAGCGGCTGCGGCTTCCGCGCCCGTCAAAACCCCAGTGCCCGCGCCCGCTCCGGCGGCGCCCAAAGCGGCACCGCCCGTAGCCAGGGCCGCGGCTCCGAGCGCGGCGGCCGCCACACCACTGGAGATCAACTCACCACCGGACATTGTGGACCCGCCCGTCAGGACGCTGGCCGCGATGCCGGGCAGCTTCTTCGCCATCCAGGCAATCAGCAACACAAAAATGAGCACATTGGCATAAGCCGAAAGCGTGGTCCCGATATTGGTCCCGCCAGATTGTTTCACGCCGTTCAGCAGATTGGTAATGATGGACGAAGAATGGTTCTCGATGAAGGCAATCCAAATCACGAGGACCATGAACCGGATGCCTACGGACAGCGCGTACTTGAGGTACCCTTCCGTGTGCTGCACGGTCCAGCGGCTACCCGCAAAGCCCATCATGATGATGCCCACGGACGCCACCAGGGCGGCCTCCAACTGGATGGCCAGATACTCCAGCGCCAGATAGATCAGGGCCAGAATAGCGATGATCCCGACGACCATCCCGACAAACGCACCCAGGATGGTGGAGATCAGGGTTTTCCCGCCGGAAGAGACCAGATCCCAGACATACTTGATGGCTCCGCCCGTACCGCTCTGCACCGGCCCCTGGACACAAGCCGTGAAAATCTTGCCGCCGGTTCCGAGTATCCAGTCGAGGCTCGTATGCGGCTGCCCGGCGGCGGCGACACCGGATGCCTTGAACCCATCGATGACCCAGCCAATCAGCTCATGCCCGTTGAGCAGGATGGTAAAAAACACCCCAATGGTGATGAGCTTCTTGATGAAGGACGTGAACACTTCGTGTACGTCCTTTCCGCCGATGAGCCATTGGGCCACCAAGTAGACGAAGTCCACGCCGAATAGCGTGTAGAAAATTCCTTCGGCAACGCTTTTCAGGGAACCGTACCAACCCGTTGTGGCGCTGATAAACGTATTGGTAATGCTGCTGGCCCCAGACGTGCCCGCGAAGGCGTCCGGCGCGGCAATGAGGAGCAGCGCCAGTAATACCCAGGGTGCGAGGGCTTTGCGCCCTGCCAGGGGCCAAGGTCGTCTGTGCATTTCAATCCCCTCCCAGAGTCTGGGTCAGGGTGTTCAGTGTGCCGCCCGAAGCGCTCACCGCGGGCTGCGGGTTGGTGCCATTGCCATACAAGGCCTGAGTGGCCTCCTGGTTCGCGGCAACCTGGCTGGTCTGGTAGGCCAGCTGGTTTTTCCGCCATTCCATTTCGGCCGATGCTTCCGTATTGGCGGTCTGCTGCATCTGGGTCAGTGCCGATACTGTGGCCTGCCCGGCTTCCACGGCCCCCTGCAGCAGGGCATTGCGGCTTTGCGGGTTCTGCAAGGCCTGACTGATGGCCTGCTCCGCCTGCGCCTGGGTAGCGAAGGCGTCCGGGTTCAGGTTCGCGGCCTGGATCGCCGTATTCAGCGCGTTGTTGAGCCCGGTCGTGATGCTCTCGTATTTTTGGGTATATTCGTCCGTGAGCTGCGGGTTGAAGCTCGCATTGATGTTCTGGAACTGGTTGGCGATGTTCATGGCGTTGGTGCCCAGCTGCTGGGCCTGCGCGGCCATGCCGTAGATCTGATCGATGGGCTGCAGAATCCGGTTCACCAGGCTCTGCGGGAGGGTGACCATGTTCTGGACCATGTTTTCGTACTGCTGGATCTGCTCTACCAGCCGCTCCGCACCGGAAATTTTTGACTGGATGAGTGTGGCTTCCTGCACGATCTGTTCGGGCAGGGTGGCTCCCCCGGTGACCGCGCCGCCTGCCAGAGCCGGGACCGGCGGCAATGCCATCAGGATTGCGAGGAAGACACGGCGAATGCTCTGCTTTTTCATGATGGACCTCCTTAGTTTTCCGTTCCGCCAGATCGGATGATCTGCATGATCTGCTGGACCTCCTGGTCATACTGTTCCAGGGGCGCGGTGATCGGGGCCATGTAGCCGGCGATACCGGTCTCGTCCGTCGCCAGGGCGGCCACGAGATCTTCCCGGACCGGGTTGGCGGTCCCGCCGCCGAAACCATACGGGCTGGGGGCAGACCACGTGCTTCCGTTTTCCATGGGTTGCGCCACCTGGGCCAGGGACGGCTCGTCGCTTATGGCTTGTTGCACCGCCTGCATGATTGGCGCTTTCAGCGGCAGGGTCGGCAAACTGCCCGTGCCCGTAGGGCAGATATCCACCAGGCGGGTGATCTGGGAATCCGGGGCTATGCCATCAAACCAGCCGATGGGCGCTCCATCGTTTGGCCCGGCCACATACTGCGCCCGGGCCAGATTCGGGGCGTCTCCAATCCCAGCCTCCCACTGCGTAATGGGCAAAGGCTGCAAACTGCTGTTGGGTCCGATGGCGTTGCTCAGTTGCGTTGCCGTGGTATTCAACAGCGTGGACAGATCGTTCAGAGACGCCAACAGAGGCCCTTTCTGGGCCATGATCTGGTTCGCCAGAGCCTCTTCCCGGGGGTTGCCGGACTGCACCAGCTGCACTAGGTAATCCGACAACTGTTCCGGGAAATCAGCGGCGACGGCCTGTATGGCGTAGGCTTCCGCCTCACCGTCACCGCCGATATTGAGCGCGCCGGTCACCAGATATTGGGTGACCTGATCCCATCGGGTGTTGTGGCATTGCTCACGAAAGCCCATGGGATTGGTGACCACCGGGCCGAGACCGGCCCAGGTGGCGGCGGCGTAGGGCGCGAGTTGCCCATACGACTGCGCGGCGGACTGTACCTGCGCCCAGATCTGCGCCATGGCACCGAGCGCCCTGCTGTCTGCCTGCATGGCGGACAACGGATCGGCCAAGGCGGACGCCGGCATGGATACCACGGCCAGAGCGGCCAGGAGAGCGGTTGTAAAACGGGTTTTTCGCATGAGTAACCCCCAGAGAGAAGACGATTCCCTCCGGGTATAGCGGGGCAAAACGGGGATAGGTAGTCTATCTGGGCCGCGTTTACAGCTAGTTCAGGGCCTTGGACAGGGTGCTCAGGGTGTCCGGGCTGGCTTTGTACTCGATATCCTGTTGTGCCTGATCCGCATTGGTACAGTTCGGAGAGGATCCATCCGCAATGCACGGTGCGTGGTTACATTCCTGGATCAGCTGCTTTCGCTGGCGGGGATGGTGCTGGTAATAGTCCGTCGAGTGATATTGGCTTGCCATGTCGTAGGGCTCCGGCTTGCATACTGCTGTCTGGTCTGCTGGTGCCGGCTTTTTGTGCTCATGCCCACATCCGGCCAATCCCAGGACCGACAACGCGGCCACCACAGCGATCTGCGATGCCTTCATGAAATCTTCCTCCTTCGGTTCTATGGGCCGGGAAATCCGGCCCGCACCCAATGGCGCGGATTGTCTCGTCAACCTCAGAAAGCCGGATACAGGCGTTCCAGAAGGCCGATCCAACTCCCCTGAACCGGAACGGGGAGCCGTTCCCGCAACCAGGCCACGGGCCATGTCCGCCCATACTGGTCCCGCAATTCCGCTACCCGCTTCACGTCGCGAGGATCGGACACGGCGCAGAAAGCCAGGGTCACCGGACCCATGGCAAAAGACACCAGCCGCTGCCCATTAGGGCTGCTCACGTAGTAATCCTGCTTCGGGGTCGCGGTCTGCAAAAGCTGGATCTGCCGGTCCAGCAGGCCAAAGGCCGTATACATGGGCAGCAAGGTGGTCGACCCGGCTTCCCGGTTGGGCAGGAAAATCTTGGTCGGGCAACTCTCCTGCAAGACCGGCAGCAAAGGGCTTCCGATCAGGTCCGCCAGAGACTGCGTGGCGAAGAGGACCGCCGCGTTCTTCTTGCGCAGCACCTTGAGCCACGCCCGGATTTTGGCCAGGAACAGCGGGTTGTCCAGCAGGGTCCAGGCCTCGTCGAGCACGATCAGCGTGGGGCTGCCATCCAGCATGGTTTCGATGCGATGGAAGAGGTACAGCAGGATGGGCACCACGATGCCCCTGGCGGTATCGCCCTGGGGCAGGCTGTCCATCTCGAAGGTCAGAAACCGGCTGGAGAGATCCAGACCGTCGTGCCGGGCATCCAACAGATCCCCGTACTTGCCCGTGCCCTGGTACACGCCCACCGCCTGTTTCAGGCGGGCATCCTGCAAGAGGGACACCACGTCGGTAATGGACCGTCCCTGTTCCGATGCCAAGCCCTCGATGGCCTGGTGGATGACGGCCCGCTCGGCGGAGGTCACCGTCACCCCCTGGAGCACGGCCAGGCTTTCCAGCCATTCTTCGGCAAACACCCGCTCGGCCTGGCTATCCACCCGCTCCAGCGGGGCAAAAGACAGCTTACTGTACTCTCCGCCCAAGTCGTAGTGCTGGGCCAAGCCCGGCGCGGCAGCGCCCACGGCCTCGGTGAGCGCGAAGAGGGACCGCCCCTTGTCGAAGGCGATGACCCGCGCGTTGCGATAGCGCAGCCACTGGGCCACGAGCAGCGCCAGCAGACTGGACTTACCAGCACCGGTGGGCCCCAAAATCAGACTGTGCCCAACATCCGAGACATGCAGATTGAAGCGAAAAGGCGTGGACCCCGAAGTCTTGGCGAAAGTGAGGCACGGTGCCGGTTGGTTCCCCGTGCGCATGAGCGGACTGGGGCACTCCCGGTCTCCCGCCCAGATCGCCGTTTTGGGCGAAACATCCGCGAAGTTCATGCTGTTCAGCACCGGGCGGCGCACGTTCTCCCAGGTGTGGCCCGGCAGGCTGCCCAGGAAGGCCTCCACCACATTGACCGTCTCCCGCTTGGCCACGAAGTTGGCGTTGTCGAGCAGGTTCATGACGATCCGAACCCGATCCTCCAGCGTCTTGGCGTCCTTCCCGCGTAGCACGACGGTGAATGTGAAATAGCCCAGGCGCACGGCACCGCTGGACACGTCGCCATCGGCCAGCGCAGTTTCTTGTTCCATGGCCTGCTTGAAGGGATCGGCCCGGTCGTGCCGGACCTGACCCCTGTCCAAGGCGGCCGAGAGGTAATCCCGCAGGCTGAATTTGGAGCTGGCCCACTTCTCCCGATACTTCCCGATCAGCTTCTTGGACTCCTGCTGATCCTGGAGAATGAAGCGGGTGGTGTAGCGCAGGGGGAACGGCAGGCCGTGCAAGTCTTCCAGCAGCACGGGATTCGTGCGGTCCGGGTAGCCCGTCACACTGACCACCTCGATCAACTCCCCGTCGATGGATGGCTCCACGCCGGCGATGAAATCGTGGTGCCCGAGAAGCACGTCCAGATAGCCCGGGATCGTCGGGGGATTCACGCCGTGCGCCTTGCCGGTCAGGCACTCGTGATAGTGGGTCAGCAAGCCGCGAGCATCGAGCGGGGATAGCAGAAAGGTCTGCTGCAAGATCCCGGTGACGGCGCGAATGGCGTCCTCGAATTTCTGCAGGAGCACGTCGAAGGTGTCTGGCTGCGCGTCCTTTTTGGACTCCAGAAACATCTGCCCGGCGGACACTTCGGACTCCGGCGGGGTCTGCCAGGTAAGCGCCAGAGTGTAGCGGCAGAGAAAGTGCAGGCCCTCCTGCTCGAATTGGGAGCGGCGCTCCAGATCGATGAGGGCGGATACGGGATCGGGGAAGAAGCACCGGCTTTCTTCGATGTATCCGTCCGCAGGGACACGGGTGGCCGAGATCTGCACGGTCCATCCCGACCCGAGCCGCGTCAAGGCGGCATTGACGACCGCCGACATACGGTTGATCCCGGCGTGGGAAAGACTTTCCCGGTCTGGCCCGGAAAATCCGATGACGGACAGGAACGAACCGTCCTTGTTCAAGAGGACGGCGCAGGGTTTACCCAGTACCGTGATCTCGCCCGCCAGGATGGCGGGGTTGAGCAGATCGGGCAGCGCAAGCTCCTTACTGCGAAACTCTTTGACGTTCAGCATCTTTTCGGGCTCCCAGTCGGGCTATCCAGGACAGCAGTTTGGTGGTGGCGGGGATGGGGTGCGGGTTGGGGATCTCCCGGTACCCGGCCTCCAGCGTCGCGCCGCTCCCATAGAAGGTCTGGTACTTTCTGGACCGGTTGACCACCGCGATCATTTGGGCGTCGGATTTCGCCAGATGTTGCAGCACCGCCTGAATCAGCATGAACAGCAGCACGGCGATGACAGCGCCGGGGATGGAGAGGGTGAAGAAATACACCAGCATCGCAAATCCGGCGTTGTACATTGTCGCCGTGCGTTCCGCCCCCATCAGCAGATGGGGACGGACCAGCGACTGGTACAGCCGCACCTGCCGTGTTCCGTCCATCTTTCCTCCTCTGGTCGGGCCGTTACAGACCCAGGCCGTGAGCCAGGGTCGCCAACAGGCCGGCGTGCTGGCCCAACACGGCCGCCTGGATACCGGCCTGCTGGCCGAACCACCCATACTGGGCGATGAGAAAGCCGCCGCCCGCGGCGGTACCGATACCGACGGCGGCCTTGCCGTAGTCGTGCTTGAAGGCGTGCACCGCGCCGTAGCCGACGCCGCCGGCCACGCCCACGGACCCGATGAAGGGCATGAAGTTCTGCTGAATGAAGTTGCTGATGTCCCCGAAGGGGCCACCGGTGGCCGCCCAAGCGGCCGCGGTTCCCGCCAGGGTAAGCCCCACGCCCAGAGCCAGCTTGGCCTTGCGGCTCAAAGGCCGGCGATTGTACTGCGGCATTGCGTCTACCTGTTCCATGTTGCGATTCCTCTTGCAAGCAGGTTGTCCCGTTACCTCGACGCATCGGTAGGGACCACTCCCGACACGCCGCAGACCCCTCGGCCTGTGTCGGTATAGCGGGGCCAAAAGGGGATAGGCAGGCCCTCAGCCGCCGACCAGCGGCGCGTTGTGGACCACCAGGACCTGACCACCCAACAGGGCAAAGCTGCCTTGGATGTAGGAGATGCCGGCAATCCGCTTGAGCAGGATGATGGCGGGGACCGCCTCCCCATAGGGGATTTTCTCCCCGATCATGGCGTAGTTCGGCCCGGTGAAACGAAATTGGATATGCAGCTTGCGGGCAATATACCGCAGTGCTCCGCGCTCACTGATGTTAACGGACAAAAAAGTATCATCCCAGAAAATATGTAACTTATTGATTTATTGCTCTCCGGATTTAACGGGAAAAACAATGTTCCATCCTGAGTCGATGTGTCTCTGAGAGAATAGCGCATTCCTAGAACAATAAAGTTTCATCCTGACGTCTGTCGGCAGGAATCCCTTGTGCTTGCGCTATACCCATGACACATGAGCAGCGCAACCAGATGCCCCATCCTGGGTATGTTTACTCACCACATCCACAAAATTCTGGACAACGTGGCCCTTCTCCAGATGCGAACAGAGTATGGTCATCTGCAGATCGATCTTGGCTTGGTCACTCAACCACTCCTTCGGCATAGCCTCAAACAATCCCGAAATGAGCCCAGATTCCTGGCTGAATTGGCGCGCGCGATCATTCACGGACGGATCAGAGGAATCAGCACAATCATGGGTCGTGCCGCCGGACCTGTGGTCCCGTGGATCAGTTTTGCAGCCTGCGACGCACCTTCAATCGCTGCTCTCTCATCGCTCTCCTGCCCTAGCAGACTGTCGGAGTTTCGTTTGCGAGAGCTAAACGCAATCAAATACTCTTGACATTGTAGCAAGCTTCAAGGTTTATGATGGACGGATAGTGGGTTGCATATAGTTTCTCGGAATCCTTCTTTAAGACGTGATACACTGTACACAGCGGGCATCACCCGAGGAGATATATTCATGGATGACAAAACCCGTGGACACCTTGAGATTGGCATAGACGGGATGACCTGCGCCTCTTGTAGCGCGCGGGTGGAACGGGCGCTGGGCAAACTGCCCGGCGTAACCTCGGCCAATGTGAACCTGGCGACTGAGCGCGCCGAGGTACTTTTCGACCCACAGCAACTCGATGCCGCACGTATCGCCGAGACGATCCGCGAGACCGGCTACGTACCGGTGACCGATGAGATAGATCTTGTGGTAGAGGGCATGACCTGCGCTTCCTGTGTGGGCCGCGTAGAACGTGCACTCAGGCAGCAATCCGGAGTACTGGAGGCTGTGGTTAACCTGGCTACTGAGCGTGCGCATGTGCGCTACATCCCGGCGATGATCAGTACGGACGAATTGGCCAGCACCGTAAGCGAGGCGGGTTACGCCGCGCATCCTGTTCAGGAAGACGGGGAGCAGGATGTCAACGAGGCAGACCAGCGCCGTGTGAGTTTGCGCGCCATGGGTCGTGATGTCATCGTAGCTGCGGTGCTGGCCCTGGCGATTTTGGTGCTGTCCATGGGTGCCACATTCGTCCCAGCCTTTGATCATGCGCTGATGGTCGCGAGTCCCTTTGCGCATTTCTGGGAGTGGGTGCAGTTTGTGCTTGCCAGTATCGTTTTGTTCGGACCCGGTCGGCGGTTTTTCCGGCCAGGCCTGATCGCGTACCGCCACCTGTCGCCAGACATGAACTCCCTGGTGGCCACCGGCACCGGCGCGGCCTGGGCTTACAGTGTGTTGGTGTTGGTGGCGCCCGCATGGTTTCCACTCGATGCACGACATGTGTATTTCGACTCAGCCGCGGTCGTTATCGCAGCCGTACTCGCTGGCAAGTACTTGGAGGGGTTGGCCAAGGGCCGCACCTCATCGGCCATTCGCAAGTTGGCCGGCTTGCAGGCAAAAACCGCGCATAGGCTCGATGCGAATGGTATCGAGCAAGAGGTGCCGGTATCGCGGCTGCGCACTGGCGAGCGCATCGTGGTGCGTCCCGGTGAACGCATTCCAGTGGACGGACGCGTAGTCGAGGGGCGCGCACATGTAGACGAGGCTATGCTGACCGGCGAACCCCTGCCTTCGGCCAAGACCATGGATGACACCGTAGTGGGTGGCACCATCTGCCAGGATGGGCGATTGGTCGTAGAGGCCACCTCCGTCGGGCGCGACACCGTACTGGCACATATCATCCATCTGGTAGAGAGCGCACAGACCGGCAAACTTCCGATTCAGGGGCTGACCGACCGTGCGGTACGGGTGTTTACCCCAGTCGTGCTGGTCATCGCGTTGACAACCTTCGGCGTCTGGATAGCCTTGACGGGCAATGTCAGCATCGCACTGGTCGCGGCAGTCGCCGTGCTGGTGGTGGCGTGCCCCTGTGCCATGGGATTGGCAACGCCAGCGGCGATCATGGTGGGCACCGGACGTGCGGCGGAACTCGGCGTGCTGTTTCGCAAAGGCGAGGCACTGGAGACGCTATCACATGTCGACACCCTACTATTCGACAAGACTGGCACGTTGACCGAAGGCCGTCCCGCCCTCGTTGATCAGGGTGGCCCCGATCCCGCGACAGCACTGGGTCTGGCTGCAGCGTTGGAATCGGCTTCCGAACATCCGCTCGGGCGGGCTATTGTCACTGCGGCCGGCGAGGGCGGCATTCACTTGCCTACAGTCAACAATTTCCGCTCTATTGCCGGCTATGGGATCGAAGGTGAAGTGGAAGGCCGTATGGTGCGTGTCGGCGCCCGACGATTTATGGAGCGCGAAAATGTACTGCTGGGGGATAACGCCGAGACTGCGGCACAAATAGAGAACGACGGGCGCACGGTGGTATTCGTCGCGGTCGACGCAACGCTGATCGGGTGGCTCGCCATTGCCGATCGCATCAAACCGGAAGCGTATATGGTGGTACAGGCATTACGCGCGCGTGGGCTGCAGGTAGCCATGGTCACTGGTGATACGCGAGCTACCGCTCAGTCTGTTGCCAGGCAATTACAGATCGAGCAGGTGCACGCCGAGGTGCTACCCCAGGATAAGGCGAAAGTCGTCACCCAGTTGCAGGAACAGGGCCGACAGGTCGCCTTCGTCGGCGATGGTATCAATGACGCTCCAGCGCTCGCACAGGCTAATGTCGGCATTGCACTCGCCTCAGGCACGGACATCGCCATCGAAGCAGCAGACGTGACCCTCACGCGCGGGCAGCTCGGCGAGGTGGTCACGGCACTGACGGCGGCACGGCGCACACTGAGCAATATCCGTGGCAATCTGTTCTGGGCATTTTTCTACAATATTCTGCTGATCCCGGTTGCGGCTGGCGTGGCCGTGCCTATCGGCATCCATCTGAATCCGATGGTGGCTGGTGTAGCCATGGGGCTGTCCTCCGTCTTCGTGCTCAGCAACAGCCTGCGCCTTAAACGGCTCAAGGCTTATGTGCCAACGGTAACGCCGGGCGCGGTACCGAATACCGCACTCGAACCCGCTCATTCCTGAGCAATCGTTCAAACGAGGAGAATCCATATGAGTCAGTTCGTTTTCAGCGTACCCGCCAAGGGCGATTTTGATACCACCGTGGCGCAGGTCACCGAAGCCCTCAAGGTTGAAGGCTTCGGCGTGCTCACCACGATCGACGTGGCCGCCACGCTCAAGGCCAAACTGGGCATTGAGGGACGGCCCTATGTCATTCTTGGCGCTTGCAACCCGCACTACGCCCATCAGGCGTTGGTGGCCGAGCCCGACATCGGCGCCCTGCTGCCTTGCAACGTAGTGGTGCGTGAGGACGACGATGGCAAGGTGAGCGTGGTGTTCATGGATCCTGCCGCTGTACTCGGCATGGTGGACAAGCCGCAAATTACCACGCTCGGCATCGAGGTGCGCGACAAACTCCAGCGTGTAGCTGATGCCGTGCGCGGTTGAATAATACTTATAGGAGCGTATCGAGTAATCCCTTTCACTTCATTTTCAACAGGAGAAAACCCATGAGCGATATCAATCTGAAGATCACCGGCATGACTTGCGGGCATTGCGTGCGGGCCGTGACGAAGGCGCTGGAAGGCGTGCCCGGCGTTGAAAAAGCGGACGTCACTCTCACGCCAGGAGAAGCTGTAGTGCATGGTCAGGCAAGCACCGCCGCATTGATCGCTGCGGTCAAGGAAGAAGGCTATGAGGCGGAGGTGCGGGGCTGAAGCCCCGCACACCGACCGTCATGTCTGATCCGGTACTGCTCTACACCAGTCCCGGCTGCCCCGGCTGCCCCGACTGCGCCGCCGTGCGCCGTTACCTCAAGGAACACGATGTCGCATACGAGGAACGTGACGTGACTGCTCCCGGCGTGGCTGAGGAAGCCAAATCACGCTACGGAGTGCGGGTCGCGCCAATCACGGTGATCGCTGGCGAGGCGTTATGGGGAACATTTGCTCATCAGAAGCCACGGCTTGATGAATTGCTGGCCGGGACCTAAAACTTTACTGAACATGGGGATAAAAGCACATGAATGACTACAAACGGTCATAGGATGGACCGTAGAGCAAGCTGGATGCTTCTCCTCGTTTAATATTGCGCCTTCTGACTCGGGCAAGGTGGTTGGAGATGCTCCAGATCCAGATGTAAGTGCTATCTGTCGGCAACGATCACTTGGGCGTGGCTCAAGGGGATGGGCGCAGGAGGAGGGGAAATGTTTAATGGCGTGATGCTTTTGTGGTTTATCCTTACCGCGTTATCAGTACTGTTTGTTGCGGTTGATATTCGCGCCACACCAGAGTCCAAGGTTCTCAAGTGGGGCTTTGTATTGCTACGGGACCGCTCGGCGCGTTCCTGTACGTATTGGGTTGTCGAGAGCCACTACCTGGGTTGCACGAGGGGTATGTCTCGACACGTTGGAGGCAGGTGCTGGGCTCCACTATGCATTGCGTCGCCGGGGATGGGGTTGGCATTGTGATACTAGACACCTTACGAGGTCTTTTACGCTTCAGGTTTCCTGGGCGCAGAGGGCGGGTGGTTATTATTTGACTTCGCCGACCCCAAAAAACCAACAAGAAAAGAGGGGTAGGCGGCGGCATCGTGCGCCAAGTACCATTTCACGGTATGGCTATCATCCAGATTATTGGAACGCGAACACCCTGCAAGGGCGGTTATTACGAACAGCGCGACGAGGAGCTTATTCATGACGGCGTCCTTTCCAATTATCATGCGATCAGTCGCTCTCACTCTTGGCTCAAGCGCTATCATGTGCAGTGATGGTTAGTTTAACTACCTCGATGGGGCTAACTATCGAGATGGACTGCGATGACGCAAGCTGGCGCATGTCAGATGGCGGCATGGCGTGATGGAGGATAACCGACGCGACGAACACCGCCACCCCCAACGCACTTTGGATATTCACTGCGTGCGCACAGCGCCCCACGGGGAGGGTTCCAGTATTGTCTACACTGTGAACACTGTACATCCAGAATCCTGGCAACTTGGAGCATGGATGTGGGTCCCTTCCCGCCCGCTCCACAGATCCAGCATCGGAAGATGTTACTTGACCGTAAAAGACCAGCGACCATCGGTATGATGCCCATCAGTTGATCGAAAATTCGCTTTGCACACCTGGGTTATTGAAGGAGTTCAGCATATTTGGCCACAGTAGCAGGACCGTCCACCTCCCAGGTTGGATCTGGAATTTAACCTTCACCTCAGCACGATACCAAAGACAGTGTTAAAGTTAGGCCGCGCTGTTTATCGCTGACAGACACCAGATTCCTCGTCCCAGGTAAATTATCTTACAGTTAATACGGATACGGTTACATGCGGCAAATTGTCGCACCCCCATCGCTTTGCAATGCCTTGTTACGGCGAGCGAGGGGCGGCTGCATTGTCAGGACATCTGATACCCTTTTGTTTAAGGACCCTAACGGATCAGAACAGGAAACCCATCCCTGCCCCGAAGTAATGGGTAAATCCACCTAGGTTTCCGCTCAGGCGCACACCTTCTTCGAGGTCTATCTCACAGGAGGGGGTCAGCAGGTACTGCACACCGCCGTCCGCATCAAAACCGGACCACAGGCCCGGCCCCGTGCGGCTTTGTCCGTAGACCTCGCCATAGAACTGCAGATTCCACAAGGGCAACCAGGTAAAGGTGATGTCCGGATTAACGCTGGTGAAGCGACCACCTCCTGCGAGTGCGGGATTGGTCTGAGATGTGACGCCCAATTGCAAGGATATCCCGGTGTCGTCGCTTGGGGCATAGGTAACGATGCCGTTAAAGGCTACTCCTGTCCCCCGGCTGCCAAACGCCGGGCTCCCGGAGGGTAGGGTAAACAAGCTTTCCACGGCCCCCAGCCAGTGTTTGGTATAGCCCAATTCGTGCTTGATGCCGACCGTGGTGGCCGAGAACCCCTGGAGATGTGGGCTGCCTGGGACCTGCTGGAGATTGTCGTTGGGCGGCAGCAGGACGAATTCGTTGTGGCCCGGCAGGCCAAAGCGCAATTCCGCCTCGGGGAAATTATCGGCAGTGCCGCCTCCGGTTCCCGTAAGGTTGGCGTGTTGGTAACCAGCTTCCAGTACGGCTTGGCCGTATTGCACCACGCACGCGCTGTCAGACACCGTGGGCCGATCTAGCAGAGCGAGTAATGCGGATGGTCCGGTGCAGGGATTTTGGACGGCATCATCTGCACGTACGGCTTGGATGCTCATGATAAGCGTTGCCAGCAAGGCGGTAATAGGGAAAAAATTTATTTTATTCATGTTGGTTCCTTTTCAAAATGCCTGCCAGGGCACTCCCACGAATCAGCGGTTATGCTTAGAAACAGACAATTTTCGTATATGAATATAAAATATAACGTTTACTGCCCAATTTGTGGCACCTCCTTAATAAGCCCGCACCCTAATCAATGCATCCCGCGGGTAAAACCAATCGCCACCAGTATCAGCATGGCGACGATGTAGAGCCGCAGCCCCCAAAACGCGGTTTTCACCGCACCTTGAACGGGTGCACGGGATAATGGCGCCAACTCTCCGCCCCCTTCTGCCTGAAGAAAGCTTGCAAAGTCATCAGAGACATCCAATGTTTCCTTGGGGTCAGGATAATAGTCTTTATTTTGCATGTGCCATCTCCTAAAGTGCGTGAGGGAAAACCACCGTAAATCCATAGAGACCGTCGGCGACCATCAGTAAACCCACAATGCTGAATGCCGCCATATTCTGCCAAGGACGATTCACATGCTGACCCATGATTTCAGGGTCGTTCAGCAATAGCAGCAGGAACATCATTGCCGCTGGCATGAAGATGGAGGCGACCACTTGAACGGTGAGGTTCAAAAATCCCAAAGGAGCATGTGGGAGCAGGACGATCAAGGCCGCCAAAGCCGTACCTAGAAGCCCAGACAAATAGAACGGGAGTGCATGTTGAGGCCGTAAATTGATGCTTCGCGGCAGTTTAAGCGCCTCGCCCACGGCCCAGGAAGTGCTTGCGGTAATCGCGATGGCGGCAATCAGACCGGCCTCGACCAGTCCCAGCCCAAAGAGCGCGGTACCGACAGACCCGATTGGGCTATGTGCAAGAGCTGCCATGATACGGTGTATTCCGAAATTTCCCGCGCCGGACAACCCATACACCCAAGATCCTGTCAGGGCAACCAAGGCTATGGCGACCAGCCCCATCAGAATGGTGCCAATGGCGGTGTCGGCCTGGCCAATGGGGATATCCTTTTCTGTCAGGCCTTTGTCTACCACGCTCGATTGCTGGAAAAAGAGCATCCATGGCGCAATCGTCGTGCCCAGGTTTGCGAGAATCACATAAACAAAGCCGCTTACCGCGATACCCGCAGGGATGTGCCAGCTCCCCAAGGCCTTTACCACCTGTCCCCAGTGTGGATGGGAAGCAATGGCCAGCGGGACAAAAATCAAGTTTCCAACAGCAACCCAAAGCGCCACCCGTTCCCAGGTGTGATAACGCAAAAATAAAAGCACTCCTGCAACGATGAAAAATCCGCCCAATGCGCTCCAAACAGCGGGCACGCCAAACATCTTCATCCCTATGGTGATACCGATGAATTCTGTAACGAGGGTGAGGATGTTGGCGACGACCAGATCGAAGAGGGAAAAGGCGCCCCAAAAAGGGCCATAACGACCCCAGATCATTTCGGCATGCCCGCGGTGTGTCACTGCGCCAAGACGGACGGTCATCTCCTGCACCACATAGGCCACCGGGACCATGAGGATGAGAAACGGAATGAAAAATCCGATCCCGTAGGCGGCGCCGGTTTGGGCGTAGGTGATCACCCCACCAGCATCATTATCCGCGATCATAACGAGAATTCCTGGCCCGATGAGGGTGAGAAAGAGCCAGAGCCGTTTCCAAAAGGAAGAGCGCTGAATCAATGCTTCCCGTTGCTGGTGGACCCGCCAGCGGTCAGCCACCCGGTGGCGCTGATCCTCGGGAAGTGATGCCAACAGGTTAGTGATATTTTTGGTTTGTACCTCTGTCGCCATCGTATGCTCCTTTACGGGCATGCGACTGGGACGCACTCACGGCGGCGCGCACAAAACAACGATAATGAATGGAAATATTCCATCACCCGAGGACCGGGTGATGGCAACAGCAACTATGCCAGGATGACCCGATCTACGAACTGCAACGGTGCTTTGTGAAAGCAACTAGGGTCACTGTCCAAGTCGCTGGCCCTCCTGTGTGAAGAATTCAGGGGCCTTTGTACCGGTAGAAAACGGAGATGTCAACCATGGGTTTTTGCTATTGGGGTTTAGGGAGCAACGGAACGTAAAACCGGGTTAACCCCTTGTCCAAAGCTGTTGTCTGATTTCTTTCGGTCACGGCTTGTCCGTGCAAGCCGAACCGCTGCACGGTTTAACGGGATGAAACGGGCGCACGTAGCGCTTGCAAGGATTGCCGCAGGACATTAAGCGCGGAGCTGAGAAACACGCTGGAGATAAGGGCACCGACGATGATGTCCGGCCAGCGCGAGGCAAGCAGGTAAATGCTGCTGGCGGCTAGTAAGACACCGACATTGGCGATCAAGTCATTTCGAGAGCACAGCCAACTGGAACTCATGTTTAGGTTGTGGCCACGGGATCGGTACAGAAGAAAAAAACACGCAAGATTAGCGATGAGTGCCAGCATGCCGACGATTCCCATCGTTTCTATACCCGGCATGACGGGGTGAAACGCCTTGTAGGCCGCAGTCCCCAGCACACCAAGCCCAAAGGCGAGCATGAAGCCGCCCTTTACCAAGACAGCAACTGTCTGTCGGCGCGCCGACCGTGCCAGCGCGAAGAGGCTGAACCCATACACCAAGGCATCGCCCAGCATGTCCAGCGCGTCCGCCAGCAGCGAAATTGAATGGGCGATTAGGCCCGCCGAGCCTTCCACGAAATACATGACAGCGTTGATGGCGAGCACGATCCACAGTACACGCCTGTGACTGTCGCGCATGGCGTCTATCTCGCAGCTTTTGTCTTCACAGCAATTAGCCATTTGTGGGATCCCTTGAGTTTGCTGTACCTAGCGGTAGCGTACGTTAAATATTCTGCTTCCTCGATATTTCTGGTGGGAGCCGAAGCGGGCGAGGCGGTCTTGGGCTTCTTCGGGGGTGGGCCCTCGGGCTCCAGTCGGGTTCATGACCTTTTCCTCAATAGTTTTGATTCAGGCCATAGCCCCCATACCGAAGAAATACTTGTTCAACGATCTGTACTGATTAGGTACAGGTGATGAGGATTTGAAGGGCCGAACATCGGCTTGCATTGGCGATATGATCAGCCGGTCGGCGATATCGCTTGAATACCAAGTACCGGAGTTTATGACAAGCCGATCCTCAAAGGTGTTGATGGCATATCCTGTCTCTTTCCTAATCCCCTGAGGACATTGGTCTTCAGAGTATCTATAATTGTGGAAAAGAAATCTTCTCGAAGCCATATTCTTGGATCCTTGCATAAACCTTCCGGAAAATCTCAAACCCGATGATCCGGCGCCAGTGCGCACGGGTGGGCCGGATCGCCAGCCTCCACCTGCAAGGTGGGGTGGTCGATGCGAAAGCGCCTCTGCAATTCATTGCTGATCCGGTTCAGGAGCGCGTCTCCGGGGTAGCCGTTGGGCATGACCAGATGCACGGTCAGCGCCGTTTCGGTGGTGCTCATGGCCCAAATGTGCAGGTCATGTACCGCCGCCACATCCGGCAGGGCGGCGAGATAGGCGCGTACCGCCTGGGTTTCGATTCCTTCGGGCACGCCGTGCAGGGTCAGGTTGAGGGAGTCCCTCAGCAAGCCCCAGGTGGTGATCACGATCACCGCGCTGATGAGCAGGCTGACCGTGGGATCCAGCCAAAACCAGCCAGTAAACAGCATCCCGATCCCCGCCAGGACCACCCCGAGCGATACAGCGGCATCGCCCGCCATGTGCAGAAATGCCGCCCGGATATTCAGATCGCCCTTGCGCCCCGCCATGAACAGCAGGGCGGTCCCAGTATTGATCGCCACTCCGAAGGCTGCGACGCCAATGACTATGTCGCTTGCCACGGGCGTGGGATGCAGCAGGCGCTGAATCGCTTCCCAGGCGATCCCGCCAGTCACCACCAAAAGGAATACGGCATTGGCCAGAGCCACCAGAATAGACGAGCTGCGCAGCCCGTAGGTAAAGCGCGCCGAGGGCTGGCGGCGAGACAGTGCCGTGGCGCCCCAAGCCATGAGTAAGCCCAGGATGTCACTCATGTTATGTCCGGCATCCGCCAGCAAAGCCAGGGAATGTCCAATCATCCCAAACACGACCTCAGCCAGCACGAAGCTCAGGTTGAGCGCCACCCCGATGGCAAAAGCGCGGCCGTAGTTTGCCGGACCGTGGGCATGGCTATGCGCGTGGGTATGATGGCGACCAGCGGTATGGCCGGCATGGTCATGAGAATCGTGTGCCATACATCATCCTTCTCTGCAAAAATCCGAATGAATTGCCATTAAAAACCTTGTAGTCACTACATGGTCAAGGATTTATACTGCTCTTTTTGGGGGGATGATATGCGAATTGGCGAACTTAGGCAGGCCACGGGCGTGGATCCAGAGACCATCCGTTATTATGAACGGATAGGCCTCTTGCCCGCGCCAGTTCGGCGGGCGAACGGCTATCGAGCTTATGGCCCCGCGCATCTGGAACGGCTTGCCTTTATTCGCCACTGTCGGGCGCTGGACATGCCACTCGCGGACGTGCAGCGACTCTTGCATCTGCTGGATCATCCGCTGGACGATTGCCTGGACGTGGATCGGTTGATCAATACGCATCTGGCTCATGTACAGGGACGGCTCCAATCGCTACAAGCGCTGGCGAGGCAGCTTGAGCAACTGCGCGGATGCTGCCACGGGCGGCATACCACCGCCGAATGCGGTATCCTGCATGAGTTGGTGACCGCTGCCCAAGGGGAAGGGTGTGTGTGCCACGGCGGTTCGGCCCCGAACAGCCCGGAGGTCATAGAAATCTCCTAAGGCCTTCATTCATGCAGATGGTGCATATTGGGAGTGTGAGGGTGGTCGTGGGTTAAGGGTTGGTGACGATGCGGGTGCCAGTGGCGGACACCGGGCGCCATCGGGAACGGGTGCCCATGCCGTCACAAAACCTTGGTTTTCAAGCTGGCTTTTGGAGTTATCGCTATTGGGGTTTGGGGGAGCCCGGAACGTAAAGCCCGGTTAACCCCTTGTCCAAAGCTGTTGTCTGATTTCTTTCGGTCACGGCTTGTCCGAGCAAGCCGAACCGCTGCACGCCTTAACGGGATGAAACGGGCGCACGTAGCGCTTGCAAGGATTGCCGCAGGACATTAAGCGCGGAGCTGAGAAACACGCCGGAGATAAGGGCACCGACGATGATGTCCGGCCAGCGCGAGGCAAGCACAAGCAGGTAAATGCTGCTGGCGGCTAGTAAGACACCGACATTGGCGATCTCGCAGCTTTTGTCTTCACAGCAATTAGCCATTTGTGGTATTCCTTGAGTTTGCTGTACCTGGCGGTAGCGTAACCTCTGTACCGGCTGTTCGACGAATATATACCCGAATACCTCACCAAAATAACTCTAAAATCCGTTATGGTGATTTTGCCTTACGCCAACAAGCGGCAGCGCACTGCTGGCTGTATCCCGCGCAGCCTTTACCCGATGACGGTGGGCTTGCGGTTCTGCAGTAGCACCGCAAGCAGTCCGTGCCCGTCCAAGTGTGTTTCCACCCCCAAAGACCATGAGAAGCAAACCGCCAAGTGGTCAGCCGTTGGGTAACCATCTTCACAACGAAAAACCCATCCTATCAGGTGAATCTCATGATTTCAGCGAAAGGGAACTGCTGTTTTTAGAATTAAGCATGCATTCTTTCCTGAACTTTCGACGGCCAAAATGACGGGAGTTTTACCTTTCAGCGCCACGACCAATTTCCCGTCCGACCGTCCCTCGCCCACAAAGGCATCGTCCCGTTACACCAAGCCATCCGGCTGATAGATGCTAGCGTTCCTGCTCGTCACGAAGGTCTAATGGCGCTGGTGGCCACATCAATAAGTGTTTATTGCCTGTATTCGTTTGCCAATCTCGGCAACCTTTTGGGCGTCCTTAACGACTTCCTTCCAGTGACCATCCTTGATCTGTACAATCATGGTGTACGTTAAATATTCTGCTTTATCTGTCAGTATTTTTGTCTCATACCTCGGATTGGTTGGCGCATGATCTTCGCGTGCATAGGCAGATAATGGTGCGGTCATAAGAATCGTCATCATAAAACCCCGCAGGGCAGCATGGCGAAGTCTGATTGTCATGATCCGTATTTCTTTGCATGTCTCTTGGTGGGGTGTTCCCGGTGTCATGGCGAATCTTCCTGTATTGACTCAGATGAATTTAGTAACGATCCAGTGGATGATATAACTCGATAATATATCAGTGCTATTTCCAGAGGTTCCGACTTGGCTGGATTACAGGGTTACTCCGTATTTTCATTGTTTGACCGGCGTGATCCTGGTGATGACGTACCCCCCGGCGGTATCCTTTGCGAAACTGAAATTCACCATTTCTCCGGCCTTGTAGCCGTTGAGCATGGCCGTGTTCTGGAGCAGGAAATTCATTGACATACTGGGCCAACCAAGGGCCTTGACGGGACCCATGGCAATGTTGACCGTGTTCGCATCAGGATTGATGCTGTTGATTTTACCCTGCCCCATGAAGGTCTGGGCCTTGGTCGCTTGGCCTGATACGGTGCCCATATTGTCCATGCTTGGCATGTTGCCCATGGCCGCATAAGCCGGAAGCGTGACCGCTGCCGAACACGCTAGGATGAGGGTGAAATAAAAACGTTTCATGTTCGTCTCCTTGCTGTTGGTGAACTGTTCGTTTATCAAAGTCTAAGCACCTGGTTATGGCAACAATTTCCAGTTGGCCTTTTTCCACCCACGGCGAAATTGCGCGTCCGTACCACTCGCCTATCCATCACTCATGCCTGATTTTCGTGACATCTCTGTTATGGCACTTCGAAAAACCCTAGTTTTTGCAGGATGCCGAGCTGTAACCATTTGATTATTTTTGGTCGACTTTTCGTTCGGCGGAGTTTTTCGAAGTGCCCGTTTTTGAAGTAATATCGTCCAGATCTTCCGTCCCGCCGCTCGGGTCCGCCTGGATACTGATCCCAGCGTTCCAATCGGTAAGAAGGGCTTGGTGTTCCGACTCGGTGAACCCCTTGTGGCCGTGGATCATGGCCGATATCAAACCGTGGCGGCCCGCGATCTCGTGCGCCATCACGAGCGCCACATGGACAATGACGAAGGCAAGCAACAGAAAGAAACCCCATTCATGCATCACCATCAACGGGGAGTGCATCGCTTCACTATCCGGCATAAGCGAGAGGCTGATTCCCAAGGCGATCTGCGCCACGGCAATCAGGAAAAAGGCGAGGTAGGCAGGACCGGCGAAAGCGTTATGCCCCCGATAGGGAGAAATCGGGCGGCGGAAGCCGCTCAGATAACAGGAGAGGGTTTCCCGCCAGATGCGGCGCTGGGCTGACGTCAGGGGCAGGAGGTCGCGCCAGCGCGCCGTCGGCGGGCCGACAAAGAGCCAGATGATGCGCACCACCAGCCCGGCGGCGAAAGCATAGCCGCCGACATAATGGATGATGTCGATCTTCCCCATCAGGGTGTCAGACATGTCGTTACCCAAGGCCAGGAGGGTAGCGCCTGAGGTGAATTGCGCCATCATGGCAAGCGCCATCCACCAATGCAGTGCCCGCAGCAACGGGTCCCAGACAGGGTGCAGGATATAACGGTTATCCGTTGTCGATTTCATACTTCCTCCAGGATCTGCGTATCATTGACCAGGCCCACAAATATCCGTGGAACAGCCCTCACCATCGCGCAGGGCCGACTCCGCCGCTTTGCATCCAGATGGTCCCGGGGCCCTGTGCGCGGCATATGCCCCAGTTCGCTCCTGCGGCCAGATCCGTAGAAAGCGATCCCAGTCCGATGGGTTCCCATTGGATCGAGGGATCACGAGCGATCCATGCCCCCGGATCCAGGTCCAAAGACTCCCCTTTTGCCAGCGTGAGTTCCCAGACATCACCGTGACCATGCAGCCAAACCAACCCCTCCGCGTCGCCCGCCACGGAAAAGCGATCAACGCTTGGCGTAGCGTCCCCTGTGACCCAAGGTCCGTCGCTTCCGCCGGAGAAGCTCTCGATGTGGACCGCGCCGCTCGCCGCCAGAAAGTGCGGGGCGGGTGCCAACAAGGTATTTCCGTCATGCAGGCTCACCCCGAATATCTTGCCGACGCAATCCCGGCTGAGACTCAGTGACCCGGGTCCGGATGCCATCATCAGCCACGACGGATGGTCCCAGAAACTTCGTGCGGTTTTTGGCGACGTGGCCGAAATGACGGTTTTCGGGTCTTTCCACAATAGGGTGTGATGCTCGAAGAGCACAAAACTCAAAGGGTCCAAGTCCAACGTCAATATCGGGGTTAATTCCCCTTCCAAACGGAAGCGGATCCCAGCATGCCCCCCACCTTCCACCTTCGCCGATGTCAATAATTTCGGTTCCATCATCGATCCTCCACGCCTACGCTTCGTTAGTGTTGCCACGAACTTCTCCTTCTGCACTTCGCGCGCCATCATCACCGCAGGCCCAATCGCCGCTTTTGCCACAGGGCGTAGAGGGCGGGGATCACCAGCAGCGCCAGTAACGCGGCGCTGAACATGCCGCCCACCATGGGCGCGGCAATGCGCTTCATCACATCGGCGCCGGCGCCATGGCTGAACATGATGGGTAAGAGGCCACCCACCACCAGGGTCAAGGTCATGGCCAGGGGCCGCAGGCGCAGCATGGTCCCCTCGATGACGGCGAGCCGAAGGTCGTGCCAGTTCTGCAAGGCGTCACGCGCCTGCCGCCGGATGAGGGCCTGATCCAGGTAGAGGAGCATCACCACCCCGAATTCCGCCGCCACGCCCGCCAGGGCGATGAAACCCACCGCCACCGCCACCGAGAGCTTGTAGTCCAGCCAATAGACGAGCCAGAAGCCGCCCACCAGAGATAAGGGCAGGGTGAGCAGGATGATGGCTACCTCCACCCAGTTTTTAAAGTTGAAGTAGAGGAGCAGGGCGATCAGCAGAATGACGGCAGGAATGACCAGCTCCAGGCGCTTGGCGGCCTGCTCCATGACCTGATACTGGCCTACCCAGGAGACGGTATAACCTCCTGGGAGACGGACGGCTTTCGCAATCGCCGCTTTGGCGCGGGGTACATAGGCACCGATGTTGGTGCCAGGCTTCGGGTCGATATAGATCCAACTGTTCAGGCGACTGTTGTCGCTGGTAAGCATGGCAGGCCCGCCCTCGATCCGGAGATCGGCTACCTGGGCCAGAGGGATCTGGGCGCCATCGGGAGCTGCGATGCGGCTTTCCATCAGGGTGGCCAGGGACTGGCGCAGTTCCCGGGGGTAACGGAGATCCACTGGGAAGCGTTCCAGTCCTTGTACCGCGGTGGTCAGGACCTCGCCACCGATGGCCGTCTCCACGAGACGGTTCACATCCGCCACCGATAGGCCATAGCGGGCGGCCTTGGCGCGGTCGGTGTGAACGACGATGTAGCGGCCGCCGGTGACCTGTGCCGCATAGGCGCTCTGGGTGCCGGGTACCTTGCGCAGGACGGTCTGGAGTTCCTGCCCCAGGCGGTTCAGGGTATCGAGATCCGTTCCGCCGATTTTAATGCCTAGTGGTGTCTGTAGACCGGTAGTCAGCATGTCCACCCGTCCCTTGAGCGGCTGTGTCCAGATATTCGACAGGCCGGGAATACTCATGGCTTTGTTCATCTTGCTTTGCAGCTTCTGCATCGTCATCCCGGCTGGCCACTGGTCGGGATTCTTTAAATTCACCACCGTATCGAACATGGACAGGGGCGATTGGTCCGTCGCCGTCTGGGCCCGTCCCGCCTCGCCGAAGATCGTTTTCACTTCGGGGAAGGTCTTGAGGATGCGGTCCGTCTGCTGCAGGAGCGTGGCGGCCTCGCCGATGGAAACCGCCGGGTCCTGAGTGACCGGCATATAGAGCAGCGTCCCCTCGTTCAGTGGCGGCATAAATTCCGACCCCAGGCGGTTCCAGGGGTAGTAGAGGGTGGCCGTGAGCAGCAGGGCAAGGATCAAAATAATCCAGGGGGCGCGCAGGACACCGTGGATGACCGGACGGTAGAGGAAAGCCAGGACCCGATTCAGGGGGTTTTTGTTTTCAGGGCGGATGCGACCGCGGATGAACCATGCCATGAGAATGGGCACCACGGTTATGGAAAGGATGGCGGCGGCGGCCACGGAAAAGGTCTTGGTGAAGGCGAGCGGCGCGAAGAGCTTGCCCTCCTCGCCGCCCAGGGCGAAGACCGGCAGGAAGGAAACGGCGATGATGATCAGCGAGAAGAACAGGGCCGGACCGACCTCCGCCGCCGCCGCCATGGCCGCCGCCCAGGGGTCGACGCCGGGGTTGTGTTCCAAGTGCTTATGCATGTTTTCGATCATGACCACGGGGGCATCCATCATCACACCGATGGCAATGGCGATGCCGCCCAGGGACATGATGTTGGCGGGGACACCCATGGCCCACATGATAAGGATGGCGGCCAGTATTCCCAGCGGCAGGGCGACGAGGGCCACCAGCGCCGAACGCGCACGCAGCAGGAAGAGCAGGGAAATGAGCGCCACCGCCAGGGATTCTTCCAGCAGCTTGCCGGTCAGGGTATGAATGCTGCGCTGGATGAGCGGGGCCTGGCTATAGGTCGTGACGACCTGCACGCCCTTGGGCAGGGAGGGCTTGATGTCCTTCAGCTTGCGCTCGATCTGGTGGATGAGGGCATAGGCGTTGCCGCCCTGGTTCATCATCACGATTCCGCCCACCACCTGGCCCTGGCCGTTGAGATCGGCGATGCCATTGGGCAACTGCGGGCCCAACTGCACACGGGCCACCTCCCGCAGCGTGATGGGCACATCGTTGCGTACGGCCAGCGACGCATCTTGCAGGTCTTTCAGGGAATGGATATAGCCCGAGGTGCGGACGATATAACTGGCATCTCCCATGTCCACCACCGAGCCGCTGGTCTCCCCGTTAGCCGCCCGGATGGCGGCCTCCACCGCCGGCAGGGTCAGGTGGTAGGCGAGAAGTTTTTGTGGATTCACGACCACCTGGTACTCCTGCACCATCCCTCCCACCGTGGCCACCTCCGCGACGCCGGGGATGCCCTGCAATTCGTACTTGAGGAACCAGTTCTGCAAGGTGGTGAGCTGGGCCAGATTCAAGGTCCCGCCGGGGTCGCTGAGGGCATACTCGAAGATCCAGTCCACCCCCGAACTGTTGGGCCCCAGGGCCGGTGTGATCCCCGGCGGCAGCTTGGACTGCACCTGGCTCAGGTATTGGAGTACCAGGTTGCGGGCCTGATAGATGCTGGTACCACTCTTGAAGAGGACGTAGACATAGGAGTCCCCGAACATGGAGTAGCCGCGCACGGCCTGGGCACCGGGTACCTCCTGCAGGGTGGTCTCCAGGGGATAGGTGACCTGGTCCTGAATGATTTGCGGAGCCTGACCCGGGTAGGAGGTCTTGACGATGACCTGGGTGGGCGAGATGTCGGGAAGCGCTTCCAGGGGGATGTTGATCACCGCCAGCGTACCGCCGACGATCAACACCAGGACGGCAATCACGACCAGCAAGCGGTTTTCCATACACCAACGCATGATCGCTCTAATCATGGGATTTGCCCCCCTGACCCATGTTCATCCCGGCCATGGCGCTCGGACCGGATGAGGCCGTTGGCGTTGGCGGGGCACCAGCATTCCCGGCGGGAGCGGCCAGTGCAGAGGATTTCCGGCCCTGAGTCATGTTCTGCGGCTGGGAAACCCCTACGCCCGGCGCGGCACTCGTGGTGGACGCCGTATTGCCCCCTAACATACGGGCCTTGACGGACTGGAACTGGGATTCGGAATAGAGCAGGAACTGGGCACTTTCCACTACCCGGTCCCCCGTCTTAAGTCCCTTGTTGATGGCCACCCAGCCGTCGGCCTCCGGCCCCAGAGCAACCTGGACCGGCAGAAAATGTCCATTATCCTCACCCAGCATCACATAATCCCCCTGAACGGTACGCAGTACGGCGCTGCTGGGGACCGCCAGGGTCTCCTCGGGGCTGGCCAGAATAGTGGCGTCGGCATAGGTGCCGGGGCGCAGGTTTCCCCCGGGATTAGGAAAGCTCAGCCGGGCCGTCACCGTCCGGCTTTTGGGGTCGAGGGTCGGATAGAGGAAGCTCAAACGTCCTTCCCAGGTCTTGCCGGGATAGGCGGGCAGATGCAGGCGCACGGGGTTGCCGATCCGTACCCAGGGCAACTGATAGGAGTAGAGCGCCACATTGACCCATACCCGGTCGAGATTGGCGATTGCATAGACATTCGTCTGCGGCGAGACGTAACCACCCTGGCGCACGTTGAGGGTTTCGACCACCCCGGACGCGGGCGCCATGAGCGGCACGTCCCGCTCCGCCGTGCCGCGCCGGGCGAGCGCCGCGATCTGGCCTTCCGGCATGCCCAGCAGCCGTAATTTCGCCCTGGCTGCCGCCAGCAATGCCGGGTCTTCCGTCGCTCCACCCTGGCGGCGGGCAATGAGATATTCCTGTTGGGCGCTATACAGCTCGGGAGAATATATCTCGGCGAGCACCTGGCCGCGTTGCACGGGGTCACCCACGGCGCGGACATTCAAGCGTGTCACCCAGCCGGAGAAACGCGGAGTGACAGAATAGACCCGATTCTCGTCCACCGCCACGGTGCCCACGGTATGGATGGCATGCCCCATCTGACGGCGCTGCACCGCCACGAGGCGTACCCCCAGGTTTTGCGCCAGGCGCGGATCGATGCTGAGACCGGACTCTTTTTTTGCGTTCGGGCTGGAGGCATAGACCGGGATATAGGCCATCCCCATACTGTCCTTCATCGGATGATTCGAATGGATCTTGGGGTTCATGGGTGCGGCCCAGTAGAGGATGTGCCGTCCCTTGGATGTGCTTTCCTGAGGCCGGGTTGCGGCGACGTTGGCGCTCGGTGCCGCGGCGGGGACCCGCAGCCACCACGCCGCACCCGCCCCAAGGGCTACGCCAAGGACGAGCAGACCCATGCCGATAATCCAGTTGCGTGACTTCATGGTTGCATCTCTCCTTGGGTAGTGAGGAAATCCAGTTCTGCGGCGCTGATGGCCAGGTCGCGGCGGTATTGCAGGCGGGTCAGGGCGTAGTCCAACACATCTTTCTGGGTGCGCAACACCGCGTTCAGTCCGGCGCGCCCCGCCGAGTAGGCGGCGAGCGTTGCGGAAAAGGCATTCCGTGCGGTGGGCAGCAGGCGTTGATCGGTCCGATCCAACTGGGTCTTGAGGGCTATGTAACGGGCGAAGGTGGCGCGCGTCTTCTGGGTCAATGCAAGATGTTGATCGTCGTAGCGGTATTGCGCCTGCAGGGCCTTGGCCCGGGCTGCGGCGACATCCTGGTCCTGGCGGTCTCCCGGAAATATGGGCAGGCTCAGGTCAACACCCGCCGACAGCCAGTTGGGGCTGCCGGGATAGAAATCCTGACCATAATCGACACTGACCGTGACTTCCGGCCAATAGCCACGCTTGGCTACCTGCACGCCAATTTGCGCGGAACGTGTTTGCGCCTGGGCGGCCCGCAGGAGGGGTTGGCCGGAAAGACGGGCTTCCGCCTGAGCCAGGGTGGGCGGGGGTGGCAGGTTCGGCCATTGCTTTTCTATGGACGGCGGTTCCCGCAGATTCAGGATCTGGGCGATTTGCGCCAGATCGCTCGCCCGCTCAGCCTGCAAGCGACTGATGTCATTGGCCAAACTGTCGCGCGCCAGTTGGGCACGGAGTACCTCGGCCTGTGACCCTTGAGCGGACCGGTAGAGCGCCAGCGCCGCTTGCACACTCTCGGCCTGCAACTGTTCCTGATGCCGGACCGCTGCCACGGCATCTTCGGCATAGAGGGCTTGCAGCCAGGCGCGGCGCAACAACAACACCAACTCGGCAGACTGGCCGCGCAGCGTGTCGGCGGCCGCCTGGGCCTCCACCCCCGCCTGCTGTCCTTCCAGCCCCAATTTACCAAAGGAGGGAAAGGTCTGACTCAGGCCCACGCTCAGCATGCTCATCTGCTGCTGGTTCATGGAGAAGCTGTTGAGGGGCACGTTCACGGCGCCGAGGGCGAGATGCGGATCGGGCAACTGGGCAACGGCCACGGCTTTATGCCGTAATTCCGCGATCTTCTGGGTTAGGGCGCCGAGACCGGGGTTTTGCCGCAGGGCAATAGCCTCAGCACCCTGCAGGCTCAATGGGGCGGCACTGGCATAAGGGCTGAACACCATCATCAGCATGGCGGGAAGGGAGAGTGGCCCCGCGCCTCTGCAAATAGCCGCAACCCACTTTAGAAAATATTTATTTCCAGAACTTCTTTGCACATCGCTCATATAGCCTCCACATACGGCCCGAGTTAGGGCCGAATACGCGAATTTCCTGTCCGGCGCGCTTATGCGCGCGGGACTGCGGATTCAGGCGGGAGGCTAAATGAGAAAACGAACTGCGGAGAGTGGGGGAAGACCAGTGTGGGCCGCAACGCGGAGAAAGTGTGGAACGGGCTTAGGAGAAGAGAGAGTAATCCAGGATGCAACGGAAACGGCGAGAGCCGACATGGCGGGGGTGATGTTGTTGGCACTCTCCGCTACCGGCGCCATCATATCGTGGTGGCAGCAAGCAGTCAGGCAAGAGCCTTGCTGCTGAGCCGGAGCACCAAGGGCCTGCTCGCAACGCGGCATTTGTGTGCCGTGTGCGGCCACCCCTGTCATCGACAGGGCGCACAGCGCCGGAGCCGCGTCTACGGGTGCCACTATCCAAGGCAACAGTAGAAGCAAGACCATAAAGGCTATCCGGCGAACGAACGGGCGAAAAACGCGCACAGTACTCCCATCTCGAGACGTTAGTCTAGTCATCAAAACTCAACGGCCATCAAATGTCAATGCTGCCGCGACTGAGTGCCGCGCTTCCCGCCCTTACTGAGGTGCCCCTTATCTACGGTTTTTTTTACCGCCCCAACCGTCGGTGTTTGCAAGTCTTTCCCGACGGCGAGATTCCCCATCTCTGGCGGGTGGTCCTCGAAATGGCCGGCCAGCACCTTGAAATCCTGGACGTGAAACACTTCTGTCCCCCACTACGCCCAAACCCTCACCCACTGGGTCCGGCGCTTGGAGGAACACAAGGAAGAGGCTGTTGCCATGATCGGCGAGAAACGCTATCGCATCTGGGCAATCTATGTGTGGCGCCGTCACCAACATGTGGACCGAAGTTACCGCGAGGCAGAGGTGAGCTGAGGCGATATCTAACGGTCAACCGGGGGAAGGCCATTGGCAGCAAAGGTACGGGTGGCCGAAGATCTTCCGCAGACCATATCCTCAGTCGCCAGGACGCCGATGGCTGGCCCCATCCATTGGATAGCCTGAAAGAAGATGGAATAAGTGGACACTGCCTACTACACTGAAGCCTTAAGTGAGCTGGTTATCGGCGAGGGTTAGTTCTGCGTCCATGGTGTAGCGAGCACGATGAGGAACAGGAAATGTGGCCTTATATGATGGGTGGTTTTTTCAATGGTTACGGCTGGGTCGGGTCGGCATTCATGATCCTGTTTTGGGGTTTGCTTTGCCTCTTGCTGATTTTTGGCATCGTTGCCGGGATCGTGTCGCTGGTGCGGGCCTTCCCAGGTCGCGGGAGTCGGAGTGGCGAGAAAACCACCGCGCTGGATGTACTCCACGAGCGCTATGCTCGTGGGGAAATTGGAAGGGATGAGTACCTGGAAAGGCGCCGCGACCTGGAACGATAGCGCTTTCCCATCCGCCGAAGCTGGTCCGGATGCGCTACCAACAGGTGGGGCAGCGGTGGAAAGCTTATCTCGTTGGTTAAGGATCCAGTCTGGGGCATGGATGTGGATCTCCAGATGCCGAGGCCGTAGCCGTGTATAGGGTGTGACATTCTATTTTTGCTCCGCCGCTCATCGGACGTTTGTCCCATTACCATAGCTAACCTATGGAATCAGGCTCAACGCGCACTAAGGTCGGAAATCGGCAACCGGCGTTGTAAGCTCCTGCGGCGGTAAAAGGAGAGGACTCTATGGACCATTCGGGACATCAGAAACAAGGGATGGGTACCGCTCATTCCAGTGCGCACGGCGGTCACAACCATGCCGCCATGATCGCCGATTTCCGGCGGCGGTTTTGGGTGTCACTGGCACTGACGATCCCTATCCTTTTTTTGTCACCGCTTATCCAGCATCTGCTGGGACTGGAGGCTACTCTTGCCTTTACGGGGTCGTCCTATGTGCTTTTCGCACTATCGAGCGGGGTTTATTTCTACGGCGGCTGGCCCTTCCTGAAAGGACTATTTTCCGAGCTCGAAACCCGCAAGCCAGCCATGATGACGCTGATCGCCCTGGCCATCAGCGTGGCCTATTTTTACTCGAGTGCCGTCGTGTTCGGGGTTCAGGGCGAAGTGTTCTTCTGGGAACTCGCCACGCTGATCGATGTGATGCTGCTCGGCCACTGGATCGAGATGAAATCGGTCATGGGGGCATCCGGCGCACTGGAAAAACTGGTGCAAATGATGCCTTCCGAGGCTCATCTCGTGGCCCCGGACGGTATGAAAGACGTGCCGGTCGCCAATCTGCAGCGCGGTGACCGGGTGCTGGTGAAGCCCGGCGAAAAAATCCCTACAGATGGTCTGATCGTCGAGGGGCGAACCACCGTCAACCAGGCCATGCTCACCGGCGAAAGCCAGCCCGTGGAGAAGGGGCGCGGCGACGAAGTGATCGGCGGTTCGGTCAACGGAGAGTCGAGTATCACCGTCGAGGTCCACAAGACCGGCAGTGAAACCTATCTTTCACAGGTCATCGAGATGGTGCGCCGGGCACAGGAGTCCCGCTCCCGGACCCAGGACCTGGCCGACCGCGCGGCCCTGGTGCTGACCCTTACCGCGTTGAGTGTCGGGGGGCTTACCCTTGCCACTTGGCTGGTCCTTGGCCAGCACTTCGAGTTTGCCCTGGCCCGCATGGTCACAGTCATGGTGATTGCCTGTCCCCATGCCCTGGGCTTGGCGATTCCGCTGGTCGTCGCCGTGTCCACCGCCCTGGCGGCGCAGCATGGGCTGCTTATCCGGGACCGGTCTGCTTTTGAGCGGGCGCGCCAACTGCAGGCGGTGGTGTTCGACAAGACAGGGACTTTGACGGAGGGGCGGTTCGGCGTCACGGATGTGGTCGTGCTGGGCGGATACGCCGAAGACGATGTGGTGCGGCTCGCCGCGGCCCTCGAAAGTCAGTCGGAGCATCCCATCGCCGCCGGCATCGTGACAGATGCCAAAGAGAGGGGCATCAGCTTCGAGCCTCCCAAGGAATTCAGGGCCATCCCCGGGAAGGGCGCGCAAGCCATCGTGGAAGGACGCAACGTGAAAGTCGTAAGTCCCGGCTATCTCAAGGAGCACGGCCTCGATGTCAGCGATGGGCGGATCGGGGCCTTGGCATCCCAGGGCAAAACGGTGGTATACCTGCTCGTCGACGAGAAAGTGGCAGGGGCGATCGCGCTGGCCGATATCATTCGAGCAGAATCGCGGGAAGCCCTCGCGAGGCTAAAGGGAATGGGCGTGCAGGTGATGATGCTGACCGGCGACTCGGCAGCGGTGGCCCGCTGGGTGGCCCAGGAAATGGGGCTTGACGACTATTTCGCCGAAGTGCTCCCTGAGCAGAAGGCGGAGAAGATCAAGGAGGTAAAAGCGCGGGGATTGCGCGTGGCCATGGTCGGTGACGGCGTCAACGACGCCCCCGCCCTGGTGGAGGCGGACGTCGGGATCGCCATCGGGGCGGGTACGGACATCGCCATCGAGTCGGCGGACATCGTGCTGGTCCGTTCCGATCCTCGGGATGTGGCGGCCATCCTCGAACTTTCCCGGGCGACCTATCGCAAGATGATTCAGAACCTGTGGTGGGGTGCCGGCTACAATGTCGTAGCGATCCCGCTTGCGGCCGGGGTGGCCTACAGCATCGGCATAGTGTTGTCCCCAGCCGTGGGGGCGGCCCTGATGTCCGTTTCCACCGTGATCGTTTCCATCAACGCCAAGCTCCTTCAGAAGGTTCGGCTCACCGCCTAGCGCATGGGTCGGGAAGCAGCCAGCATGTCGCTGATCAGAACTTCCCCGAACGCAGGATCGCTGTCACCCACCACAGGCCGAATGCGCTGGCCACCGAGTAGCCGAGGAGGCCCAGGAGCGGAATCCCCAGATAGTGGGGACCGGTGTGGACGGCCATGACTAGGGATGACCCGATGATGACGGCGGCAATGATCAGGCTCAGGCTGAGGCGGTTGCTGGCGCGATCAAGGTGTTGCGGGATCTC
This sequence comes from Acidithiobacillus sp. YTS05, assembly GCF_024396695.1. GTDB lineage: Bacteria > Pseudomonadota > Gammaproteobacteria > Acidithiobacillales > Acidithiobacillaceae > Igneacidithiobacillus > Igneacidithiobacillus copahuensis. The sequence goes on along the minus strand of NZ_CP094359.1, from coordinate 2,671,844 downwards.
TTCCATAGGCGCGTTGGCAACCGTTACAGTCAGTTCACCCTTAGCCAACTGCTGTAACGCACGGGTGAGTGAAACAGGCAACCTTGTCAGGGCCCGGCGCAAAGTGAAGAGCGCCCGATAGGCGCCGGGAAAGGCTTCTGTCATGTCGGGGAGGAATTGCCGCGCAAGCAAGTGCGGCGTAAAGGCCTGTAAGGTGGCAAGCATGTTGAAACGAGCGTCCAGGTCGCGCGCCACCGACTCCACAATGATAAAGGCCCTGAAAGCGAACAAGAACTGGCGCAGTATTCGGAGCTTGTAACGCTGACCCAATCGGCTGAACTGGTTCACGATTTCAGCGAAGGAAGGCGCCTGAGCCGCCGCCACGGCATAGTACTGCTCCAAGGCTTCGCCCATATCCCGTGTGAACGCGGCCCGATCCGCGCCGGGAGCAGCACCGCTGGCGGTCAGCAATGGCGCGGGTGACGCGGGCGGCATGGCGACTGGGATCAAGACTGTCCGGGTCGTTCCAGAGTTGGCGTAAACGCTGGACTACGACGGGATCGCGCAGGTCCTGCAAACGGATACGGTGATGGCCGGGATCGGGATAGGGGACGTAGGTGCCGCCGGAACGAGTGAACTCCGCGTAGAGATCCAGAGATCGCCCTACATCAGTGACGACAATGAAGGGCGGGCGCCACTCGGCGGCGGGCAAAGCGCGCAGGCACGGCCAGAATAAACTCCAGTGACTGCCCGTTGGTCAGCCGAATCACCTGCAAGGCCTCCAGACTCAACAACCCACGATTCGGCGATGAGCACCAGTCGCCGCACCGCCCTTTTCGACTTTGACATCCTTTACCGGGTGCTGAATGCCGAAAGATATAGCTGCCAACCCTCATCAAATGCATCGGGGAGGGAACACAATGGCACCGAGCCTCAGCTAATTGAGGATGGAGAGCTTTTCACGATCCGCCTTCTTCGGTAACCAACGCCTGGGGCACGAAAGCCTCGCGATACTCATCACTACGTGGAAGCGGATGGGCCGGGAGTCTCAAAGATCTTTTTCTTCAGCTTTTCTGCCCAAACGCCATTCTGTTGTTGCTCATTACCTCCCGGATCAGGTCTCATCACCTTCCGCAGCCGCTCATAATGAGCAAGCTGGTCGCCTTCATTCTCCGTAACGTCCCAACGCCCTCCCCGACAATCCAGCCGGTGGAGAATCGACAGGATATGGTTTTCGATATCTCGAAGCCCGATACTACGCTTGAATCGCAGCAGCAGCGTAGACAAAGCCATTTTGTTACTATGCTCCACATCCAGCAACACCACCGGGAACGTCTTGTCCTGGAAAAATACGGCAACCAGGCATAATCTTTGGCGCCTTCCGACCATGGAAAAGGCCTGCCCGGTTTCAAGCCGGCACAGCGCCGTCAAAACACGGACATCTTTTAACCCGTTCGCCATGGTACGGACCACCTGCATCAATCGCCTTAGATCGTCCGTACCTTCACCTTTCTCGACCGCAAGCACCTGAAACTCCATGGGCAGGAGATCGTCGTGCAGAGACTCAGGGGAAACGCTCACTTTAGGCGGTGGCGTTTTTCCACTTCCCCGATATTTTCGGGTCTTCCCCCCATTTTCACTGGTGCCTGCGGCACCCTTGTTTCTACGCCTGATAACACGTATCCGATCTTTTTTATCCACCCGACGCACTTCGATTTCCCGGTCAAAAATGCTGGTTCTGGTCAATATCGGCAGGGCTGGCTGATGAACATCCGTCCTACTACCCGAACCTACCGTGTCTATGACAGGAACGTCACCTGATGACGGACCGCCGTCTGGTCCACGCCTTTTGGGCTGACTTTTTGGCATCCGCACCGTAATCGTTTTCCCCAACGACGGATGAGAGAAATATAAAACGTCACAGGGCACCCTTTTCCCCGTGAACTCGGAGATTTCTAAGATAAGCCACTGATTTCCTTTCCGCACTCCACGAAACTTAATTCCACAGTCATGCAGATCGGGAGGATCAAAGGTCATATACTTTTGTTTGAATGTCCGTTCGTAAACACTGTCCCAGGCGCGTTGCCCCTCAGGATCCACCGCCAGCCAAGAAAATTCCAAGATAAATGACCTCTTGAGTGATCTCACTGGCATTTGCTGGGTATAATCGAGCTGCAGCCGAGGATGAAACCCAGGTTCGACCGGCCTGAAGAGCGTCATGATGCCTCCAGGCTGCATAATATGATTGGCAAGCGTTTTATTATGTAGAAACAGGCTACGGATGAGTTCCATGGTCGGGACCAAATACTCCACCTGATCCACTCGATAACGCAAGAGTCGCTGTACCCCCTGTGATTTGCCTTCAAACGAATATAATTCTGGCGGAATGTCAGACGAGTTGAGTTCCTCTCCTGCCGCCAGATTGGGAATAATCACTTCCGAATATTCGCCGTAGGTTATTGGGAGCAATCTACTGTCGGAGAAGCGATAACCGAGTGCCAGCACCGGGAACAGCCCAATAGGTACGCGCCACATGGCAAATTCGCCTGACGACACGCCGCGGGTGACTATACGGACCTGCCACCCTTTTTTATCGTCTTGTTCGACTCCGGCCAGCCAGTGTAGCGTCAAATCTTCAGGCACTTTGCGCAATACGTCTATTCTGATCAATTTATACCTCAGAGGATCCAGCCATTATTTCCAAGGCGGCCAAGGCGGTTTCTACGCTCGGTGAAGCTATCGAAGGCAGCCCTGCTTAGCGGCGTACCCGCCACGATCGCACAGGCAACGCCTGGCGATGCAATTCTGCGGTAGCCCAGACAATGCGACGCAACCGAAACGCATCGGTGGTTTCCATGACCTCGCCAAGCACGCCGATACTTTTAGGCAGTTTTACCTGTCGTTCTGACATCCGGCGCGGCCGCCCCAACTTGCGCTCCAAAGCCGCCTGGGTAACGCGTTGCGGCGGAACCTCCCGAGTGATTTCCCGCGCGACCTTACGCAGTTGGATCGCCATGCTACGATCCAATGTCTCCCAGTCCACACGCTGATCAGACCATTTCTTGTGCAGTGCCGTCGGTGAGTGTTGCTCCAGCCACTCCCTGTCATGGCGGTACAACCACGAGTGTTCTTTGGGTAGCAGGAGCGCCAGTTGCCGACGTGACAAATCAGCGTAATTCTGCTGCATGTCCAACCACCGTGTTCTTATGGCATCACAGTCTGGCACCAATGTTCGGGAATGTCGTGCGGCTAAGGGCTTCCAGGGCACGTTCAACCCGAGTCGGGAGGCGTGCAACCTCACCGTCCCCGGATCAATGGCAAGATATCCGGCTACCGCCCTGAGTCCCAGGCCCTCCGCCACTTTCTGCCGGATTTGATCATCCAGTAGGGGGCCAAAGTCCAAAATGCGCGGCGAACTCCTTGATCCCACCTCTCGACTGTACACAAATCCGCAGGCGCAGGAAAATCGACCAATCACCCGATCCTGATCATGGCGAACAGCAATCTCGTGGATCACATTCTGCCCATAGTGGTCTGCCAGACGATTGAAGCAGGGCCACGGTCCCTTGCCGAAGGGGGGTGCCGTCCGCCGTTGCGACGACCGTTTGTCCAAAAAAATCGGGAATAGAACATGCCGCAACGGATGAAATGCCTTTCTGTGTTTCCGTACCATGGCCGTAGGCCAATCGCCGCCGAGACCACCGGGGATAAGGTCGATTACTGGTTCAAACAGGCTTAAAATTGCTTCCCTGAGAAGGTTCTGAGCGACATTCTCCTTGCCTTTGTCGAAGCCGCGATCAATCACTGCGCCCCGATAATACGCACCCCAATCACGAAAGCGCACTGGCGGATGATCGAGCAACGCCGCGCTCCGCTTGGCGATCTCTTGCAACAGCGTCACTTGGCGCGGGCTACTCGCCCAAGAAGGGAGTGCCGCCACCGGCGAACAGTTCTTTTGATCCGCGGCGATGAATTCGTGCTGGTTACCGTCACCTTGAGAGACCGCACTGTCCGCCAGGGCCGCGCCATGTTCCGGACAAACCAGAACGCCGGGGAGTTGATGGCTGCGCCTCCAATATCCTTCTCCATAGCTGTTAACGGACAATAAAGTATCATCCTATATTCGCTGCAACCCATTGATTGACGCCTCACGCCGTCAGCCTCGCAGCGGCAATGTATCATCCTAATCAGTCAGAGGAACCCCTTGTAAGCCGCTCCCAGAACAATAAAGTATCATCCTGAGATTTGCGCAACCTGTTGATTCTTCGTTATTGAGGCGCTTTATTTACCCATTTTTGCCGCAATCCAGGGTGATACTTTTTTGTCCGGGATGAAACTCTATTGTTCAGGATGAAACTTTATTGTCCGTTTACAATAGCGGCTCAACATCTCGCCAAGGCAGATGGGACAATACCGTAAGTATGCCGGAGCCGAAATCGCGCTCGCCGCAATACCCAGACGCACATGCACGGCATCCGCCGGGCCGTCCGCTAAAGACGCCAGTACGGATTGTCCCACTGACTTCGGCTCGAATGCCGTGTAATAAAGGTAGAGGGTAAAATCCTTAGTCAGTCTTTCCGGACCGAGTCCGCGATCGGCCGGTATTCTTTGGCTCAACGCTGCCACGCGGCTTTGCAAATCAACCGTAGCACGCACACCGTTTGCACCAAATAAATCCCGCATGGTTTGTTTCGGGCTTCGGGAACAAACGTGAAGGTGATAGCGCGCGAGCACGCTGTAAAGCAGTTCGTCGGGGTAAATTTCGGGGAAATAGGCGAGCACTTGGGGACCGTCACCCTGCGCGATCCACCATGGGTGGTTTGATCGCTCCAGCCCCCAGCAGCGCTTCGTAGGCGGGCAGCCCATCCTTCTTCCCGGCGGCAATAATAATTCTCAGATCTTGTTTGTCAGACGGGCCTTGCGCCTTGGCGGTTTTGTCGCGCGCCGTCGGCCGCCGCGTCTTGGCGGTCGGTTGCTCCGGTCCTCGTTCGCGCAATCTGGTTGAGATGACTGCCACGAGGTCCAGGGCCGAGAGCCCCTGGTTTTCCGCTTGGACTTCCGCCAACAACACCTTGGCGATATCGCGGGCCAGCCCCAGATCCTCCAGGGCACGCAGGATCGGGCCGTCATCATCGTTCACACGGGTATCGTCTTCCGTCGCGGAAATGGCGGGCGTGCGGGCTGCCGTGGAGGGCAGATCGGATAGACGCGCAAGGGAGTCGCCGAATACTTGCCTAATGTGGTCATGCAGGGGGCGGATGTCATCATACTTGGCGATCGCCTCCCGGTCGTTGCGCTTCAACGCATCGATCATGGGATGGATCAGGCGGAGGTGCTCGCGCGCGACTTGGCGCAGCAAGCCCGCATCGATACGTTCAGCCCTGCCTCGTAGAACTCCGAGTTGGATAGCACGCAACTGCGCCATCATGAAAAGGTTGACCAGCACGTCCACAATGCCCTGACTTTCCTCGTAGAGCGCTTGGCGGATCTCGCCGGTCAGGGGCGAGACTTCCCGCGTCCACTGATAGATCCACATGCGATCGACAAAATGGTTCCAGGTCGCGCCTTCTTCCAGGCGCTCCCAGACCAGACTTCCCAGACCACTGGCGCGGCGCGCCTGGCGGAAGTCCCCTTGCAGCAGCGGCAGTGCGCCCAGCGTGCCGATAACGATCACCGGGATACCGATGGTGTTCACCAACGTCACCAGGAAATTCAGCAAGGCGTCTGCCCCAGTGCCCGGGGCTTCCTTGATATGCTGAATCTCGTCGACGATCAGTACGCCCAGGGCGTGCAGGTTGGCGATTTGCGCCATTTGGACCATCATCTCGTCCAGGGAACTTCGGCTGGCCCCGTACCGGGCGCGGTAGCGGGTGCCCAATAGATTGTCCATCTCCTGGAAAAAGCTGATGCAGAGCTGTTTGGGAGACCCCTTGTAGGGACTATCCAATTTCAGCCAGACCACTTGGTCGAGACTGAAGGGCTCGGCATGGTGGACGACTTGCGGATACAGCTCCAGGACCCTGGCCATGCCGTAGCTCTTGCCGATGCCGGAGCAACCAACCAGAGCAAAGCTGCTCGCCGTCGAACGGATCGGGCGCCGGACAGCGGCAAGATCCTTCCCGACAACCCGCTCGTAGCCGTCCTGGAGACGGCGGATATAATCGGTAGTGTTGGGATTGCGGCTCAGATACCCCTGGCGGAGGAGCATGCCGAACTTCGCTTCCAGTTGTAGATGGTTCTCCAGCGGCTCGAAATAATTCTTCAGGCGCAGGACGCAATGCGCCCGGAGGTGGGCGGCGTAGCCACGCTCTTTTTCGTTGAAGATCGGAGGCGCGGCCATGGTCCGCAAGGCTTCGCGCGCCGACAAGAGAGGCGGCAACTGCGCGATGAAGGGGTTGTCGCGATATTCTGGCAAGTCGGTCACGTCATCCCGCGTCGTCATCGCCATGCTCTTCGTTCTGCGCGCGCAGAATCTCCGTGATGTCCGGCAGACTGTAGTCGTCCTCCGGATTCCCCTTGGGGAAGGGGAGGATTTCCCCTTTTACCGAAGCATCCTCCCGGCGCCGACCGGGGCGGAAGGCTTCCCGTTCCTGGTTCTCCCGTTTTTCCACGCGACGGTTTTCGCGGATGCTGCCCGTTCGCTGGCGATTGCTGCCGGATGGATCGGGCGCGTCCACGCGCATGGTCTGGGCTTCCTGAACGATTCCTTTGATGTTCTCGGCGAGGTTGATGCGGCCGCGCAGAATCTGCCGCTCATGGTTGCGCGCGGCCCGGCTTTCTTCCTGACGGATTTGGTCGATCTCCCATAGCGTCCGGCCCTGGTGATGCCGACTCTTTTCGGTCAGAGCGCAGGGAATGAAGTGGCCCCGTCCCGTCTCGTCCTGCAGGTATATCTCGTCCATGCAGCGCGGTTCGTAGGAGATCCGCACCTTCCATCGCGCGCGTTGTCGCGCGCGCTCGAACCAGTGTTCCTCGATCGCCTTCTGGCAACTGTAGAAGCAGCCGGCATAGCGGATGCCGGTGGCCGTGACTGTCGCCTCGCCGCTCGGCAGCAGGCTCAATCGCACCCGTTCTGGAGGGAAGGCGCGCAGGCTACCGCTTCGATGAGCAATCCCCCAGTCCCATAGGTCGGATGGGATCGCCTGGACTCCGTCGGCGATCATGTCGGGCGATTTCTCGTAATCCCGAAGAAGGTGCTGGTTGTTGTAGTACAGAATACAGTAGAGGACGATACGGGTGAATTGGTCGATATCCAGCGTCGCGTCGAGACGGTAGTCCCTGGCACCGCGCTCCTGGAAATCCGGGGCAACATAGCCGGCAACATAAGCCTTGAAACGGGCGGGAATCAGACGGAATCGCTGCTCGACGATGCCCTTCCAGTCCGCACGGTAGGGCGCGGCGTTTTCCACCCGCACCTGGAAGTTGTTGATGAGGGTCTCAATGGCGCTGCCGGCGATCTCTCCCCGGTCGCCGAGCAAAGCGTCTGGCAAAGCCTGGCACGGCCAGTCCGCCTCGCCGATCTCGACGCCGAACTGGCGGCAATATTCCACCTTTTCCGTGGCGGTGTTGGACAAGGCCATCATCGCCCCGACCCAGGAAGGACCCTCGAACCCCACATACACGCCGGTGATCATGCGGCTGAACACGTCGATGACGATGTACAGCACCGGCCGCCCGACGATCTTTGTACGGTCATATCGCGACACCAGGTACACGTCCGCGATGGTCGCGTCGATCTGGTACCGGGAGGCGGGGCCGACCGTTTCCGCCGTCGACGATCCCAGGAGGGCGCGCCGGTCCTTGTCGTACACACGCGGCGTGCGGCGGATGCGGTCGACCCGAAAAACGTCGTTGTCCTTGTCGAACCAGTAGCGGAACTGCCTCAGGGTGGGGACGTCCTTGCGGGGCACCAGTTCCTGGCGCCCGGTCCGCTCATTGATGACCCGCTCAGAAAAAGCGCTTGCGATCAATTCGTCATAAGCGGCCCGAAAATCCATCTGATCATTCTTCGCGAATTTCCCGGTGACCACCGCACGAAACACTTCCCGCATTTGTGGCGTGACGTTGACGCCCGAATCGTCCCTGTCCGCAGTCCGGCCACGCTTTTTCCCGGAAGAGGGCTTTTCGTTACCCCGACCTCCGCAGCGGTCGTAATCGGGAAGCAGCGTGTTCGGCGTCATGCCGCGCTGCCAGTAGCGGCGCAGAAGGCGGTAGATTGTCTGCTTCGTGGCTCCCGTCTCCGCCATCGCTACCTGGACCGTCCGGCTTCGGGAAACGGACTGGAAGATGGCGGGCTGGTCAAAAATCAGCGCGCGTATCATGGCCCAGGCGCGGTCCCTCTTTGACCGATAGGCTTCCGGGATGCCCTCGTCGGCCAGGAACGCCAGCCAGGGATCGGCCTCGGTGACACGCCACTCTCCCGTCTCGCGCATCCGCTCCATTTCCTCCGCCTCGCGGAAAACGGGCATGGCGGTCGGCGCATGGATGTCGATGGCGTAGAGACCGCTCATCGCGGGATCTACCCAGAGGATCCTTTCGATCTTCCCTTCATCGGGGTATTCCAGCAATTGGTTGACCGACAGACCCCTCATCCGCTGGCCCTCCTGGATTCACCTTCCGCCACTCGAAACTGACGCAAAAGCTTGGAGTCGTCCGTAGGCCCATCCATAGGACAGACGATTGCCTTCGTGGCCAGCAAGTGGCGGATAAGAAGGAGACAGTCACCAGCAGACATGGAAAACTGCAGGTCCATGTCGGCGCAGAATTGCCGGAGGGTAGGCCCCGGGTGCGACGGAAGTTCTCGTAACACCAGCCTTGCTTTCTCATCGTAGTAGCCGTCGTAGGGCTGACTCATCTGGTCAATTACGGCATAACTGTGAACCCAGGCGATATTGCGAACCATCGCTTTCGGGATGTCCCGCTCGGTGACGACGCCCCAATCCACGCCTTGCTGCGCCCAATAACGGCGTTCAATCTCCAGTTTTTCGACCACCCGCGGCTTTTCAAGTTCTTCCGCAGGTTTTACCGCTCGCGCCAGTTGCACCACACGTCCATCGTGGACCGTGTCCACAAGAAAGTCCGTGGTCATGACTAGAGGGGTGCCGCTGCCAACGTCGTGGGGATGGATAACCCCAAGATCATCCGCAATACGGCGAGTGATGTCGCGATCCAGCGGAAACTGTTCGCGGATGTCCGTGACTGCGTCTGCCCAATCGAACAGGTGGAAGGTATCGCGCTCAATATCCGAGAGCAGGTGATGCACTCGCCCGGTCTTGATGCCCTTGAGTCGGTGGGACCGCCCTTGGGAGGGCACGTCTTGGATGGTAAGCCAGGGGTGGTAGCCTGCGCCACGCCCCTGACCACGTCCCTCCTTTTGGAGGCGTGCGATCCGGTCTTCGTCGATACCGTAGCGTTGGCGTGCCAAGGCATCCTCTCCTAGCTGATCATTAGGCAAGCATACTCCACTACCTCTGGAGCGCAAGGTCAGGATGGCACTCTATTGTCGAGGATGATACTTTATTGTTCGGGATGAAACTCTATTGTCCAGGATGATACTCTATTGTCCGTTAACAACTGACGCGATAGCTGGCCGGTAGCCGCACGTCAAAGAAAAAGGTCGCGGGGGGATCGGAAAAGAAAGAGACACTTGGCTTGGGCCTTACCGGCGGACTCCGATGCAACACCACCGGGACCGATATTACCGGAACCACCGGAATCTGGAGTTCTGGAGCAAGAGCGTACCACATGGGCTAATCCTCACTGATCGAAACAAACGATATCGGAAACCACCCGGCCTACCGGGTGGGCAGATTCGCGCCGGATCTGAATCACCACGTCCACGGCTTCCCGGATCAAGGCGGTCTGGGACGGTACCCCCGCCTCCTGGCAAAGCTGGTCCAGACGGACCAGTGCGGCTTCCGGGTCATTCGCGTGCAGAGTGGCCAGCCCCCCGGGGTGGCCGGTGTTCCAGGCCTTGAGCAGGGCCAAAGCGGCGCCGTCGCGCACTTCACCCACAAAGATGCGGTCCGGACGGTAGCGCAAGGTCAGTTTCAGGAGGCGCGTCATGTCGATATTGGCGTCCGGGTCCGTCAGCATCTGCACGGTGTTGGGGGCATTGCAAACGATCTCCCGTGTGTCTTCGATGATAACAATGCGCTGATCCAGACCGGAAACGCGGGCGATGTGATCGGACATGGCATTGAGCAGGGTGGTCTTGCCCGAACCGGTCCCGCCGCTCACCAGGATGTTCTTGCGGCTATCCAAGTCTTCGGTCAGACGATCCCGTTGATCCGGGGACAGAATGCCGGCGTGCACATAGTCCTCCAGGGTGAAGATCTTGGTCGTGGGCAGGCGGATGGAGAACGTCGGCATGGGCGTCAGAGGCGGGATGCAGCCTGCGAAGCGAGCCCGGCGGAACTCGTCGGGCATCGCCCCCTCGACGATGGGCCGGTTCCGGTCCACCACCGTTTCCCGCCAGGACGCCATGAGGGCCAGGAAGTTGAGCGCCTTGGCCGGATTCATACGGGTCAGTTCGGTGATCCCGTGCCCATGCCGCTCCACCAGGATCCTTCCGTCGTCGTTCAGCATGATCTCGACGGAGGATGGGTCGTCGAAAACCGCGCAGATATTCTCTCCCAGAATCCGGCGCATCTGCTCGATCAGCCGGGAATGGGCCTCGACCTTGGCTTTGTCGATGGCGTGCAGCGTCACGGGTCATTCCTCCGTCGGGTTCTCGTCTTCAATCGCGATGCGCTGCTCCAGCAGCCGGGCGATCCGGCGCAACGCCCGGGGCCGGTCCCCGTCGAATCCCATCTGGGCCACCTGCGTCAGGAACCGCTCGTAGCGAGTCAGCGCAGAGGACCGGACGGCCTCCGCCTCATCGAGAACCGGCTCCGGCAGGTGCAGCAGCATGAGTTTGACGAACATGTCGAACATGGCCGTGAGGGTGTCCAACTCGGCCTGCACGGCCTCCACATCCCCCCGGAGCGCCAGGATTGTTGCGGACATGCGCCGCTCGAAACTACGTAGATCACCGTCTCCCGCCGCGTTGGCCGCCTCGATGCCGCGAAGCGCATAATCCGTGATCAAGGCGGCCCGGGAGACACGCTTCTCCCGGGATTCCTTCTCGATACGGTCGGCATAACAACCGATGAGCTTTACTTGTCCGAATACCGTGGGCATGGGCCCCTCCTGTTCATCGTCCTGCTCTGGTATAGCCAGACCAAAAGGGGATAGGTAGGGGCTTGCGGATGGATCCTGAGGGCGGCAGATCTCGCGGGTATCCGGAGAGCAAAAAGGGTCGCCTGCGCCGAACCATCATCAGGCGGCATTAGCAACCGGCTCTGTAGCTCGCAGCGGACAGGCTCACCGGCGGCCGACCAGAAACCGTTCGACCGACGCTGCCTTGACAGACGCCGCAGTCATGATACATTTGCGGACAGAAAAGGGGAGAGTCAAAAGGAAATTAATGATGAAGCCAAGGCGAACTTCGAGAAAGAATTGAAGAAGCTGAAGGTTTTCTTTAAAGAACTCGGCATCCCAGTAATGGTGTATACCGACGTTGATCTTGCGGAGCAAGTTGCATTATTTGAAGAGTTTGTAAAATACCTCTCTCCGACAAAGACTCAGAAGCCATTAGAGTTTTAGCCATAAAGGATTTCTTATCGTTCACGCCCGCGAAGTGACATATAACTCAAACGTTAGGCGTCAACGCTAGAACCTGGGAAAACATATGGGACACAACTCCTTCACCAAGAACCAATTCGCTCTTGAATATATACCTCACCGTTTGGCGGCATTGGAATTATGTGTTCTGGCGTGTGATTCCGTGCTCATGAAAGGCCCTCGGCCTGAGTCGTTTTCAATCAACATCGGTATTTTAGAAATCCAAGGACAAAAGTCGGATCCGGTGCTTGGAGCTCTCATTGATTCTGGAATTATGGCCATCAGGAGCGTACTTAACTTCTTGGGCATAAAACTAAATAATGGAACCTTAGTTAATGCATCCTATGCATTAACTATAGAGAGTTTTGATCTACCACTGGTGCCACTGAACAAAGCAATTTCCATACTTTCTCCGAAGCTAGAGCCAGACACTCTAAAAAACATTTGGATAGAAGCACTAATCACAGCAAGTAAATCAACCGCCCACTTTACAGAAGGCGGTGGGACAATAATTGTGAACCGATTAGCGTACGCAGCCTATGCAGCATCACTTCTCCTTAGAAAGCATTTCTTTGAGGCTACAGGCACGCCCAAGCCTGATTGCCTCATCCCAGACCTCTACATTCCCGATTTCAGTCCAGAAAAAATATTAACCAACAACGGCCAGCACATCCAATAACTCGCCGACCAACAGGGCTCAACTGCGGAAGGGCAGCGGAAGCTGCCGTTCAGCAAGCTGACCATCGTGTTCTCAAAACACATCATCATGGCTGAAAACTCTGGCTCCATAACGAGAAAGCATTTCGAGAATTTCAAGCCATTGATTTACCTTGCGACAATTTTCACCATTTGGTGCCTCTCAAAAACGGTCGAAAAAAGAAGCAGGCCACTGGCTCGTGGCCTGCGTATTTCATGGCTCGGGAGAATCCATAGGTGGCCAGCTCCGGCGTTGTGCTTCCAGTGGACTCATCAATCCAATATCGCGCCCGTCAGGGTCGGCCACGATGGCATAGCGTGCGCCCCAGAAGGCATCGAAGGGGCATTGCCGCCCCGCGTAGCCGGCGTCGATCAGCGCGGCATAGTGCCGATCCACGTCGGCGCGCGTCGCCAGCATGAAGCCGATCACGCTGCGACTTTGGCTGTGCATGTCGGCGGCGTGCTGCCGCCAACCCGCGTTGTAAACACGTGCCAGGGTTTCGTTGTCGAATTCCAGCAGAACGCCATCGGGCAGACTGGCCCTGGCGTGACGGATGCCATCGGCCCCGCGCGGGGCTTCATGGATGGGCAGGCCCAGGGCGCGGTAGAACGCCAGGGTGGCATCGATATCGCGGCAAACCAGGTTCAACTGGTTCAGGCGCAGCGTACTGAGCGCTGGAGACATGGACGCGCAGGCTGGCTTCTGCGTAGCCGCTGCCGGGATTTGCTCTGCCGTGCGCGTCAGCGTGCCCTCGCCGGGCGTGACGAATAGCGCGGTGCTCGGCGCCCGGATCTTGGCGGTATGCCAGACGCCCCTGGGCACGATGACAAACTCCCCAGGCGTGTTTAATCGCACCTGGCGCGGCCCGTCGTGCCCGTCTGGCAGGTCCATGTGCTGTTCGAAGTCGCCGTCGAGCAGGCCGATCCATTCATCACCATGGGGATGGCATTCCCAGGTCGGCCAGTCCTCTGCGAAGTGGAAACTAGAGACCAGCGTCCTGCCGGAGAAGTCGCCGAAGCGTTGATTCAGCTCGTTCCAGAAATCCGGGGTCACCGGCATGGGTGTAGCTGTACCGTTGGCGTCGAAGACCACAAAAGTGGAGTCGATCTGGGGCGTCGTCTGATTCATGGGCTGCTCCTTCATGGACCCGTCGAGCTGGGATTGGCCATGTTGCACAAATTCTCAAAAACGGTGGTAGAGATATGGCTATGCACGATAAGATCATGTTCAGAAGTTGATGTTTAGTCTTAATTTTTCATCATCTTAGAACGCCCCATTTTTTCCATGATGAGCAGTTATTGCTGCCAGCTTTTGAGGTTCCCTTGTGCTTTCCTAGACATTGAGCCTTATCTGTCGTATCAAACCGCACGTATTTCATAAAACTGTCGGCTGGTTTGCGTGGTCCAGACCAAAATTCGCATGTGGCACAGTGCTTAAGACTTGAAGACATAGATGTTTCTGACATTTTACCTCCATCGCATGATGTTAGCCAATTTTTATTAGCGAATATTTTTATTAGATATTTCTTTTATCCTCTTCCCGAAAGAGTCGATTAGCTCGTTGCTATTTAACCCGTACTGACTTGTTGGGAATGGGCATATAGCTACTATCCCGCCATCCGAAGAGAACCAATACAGATCACGATCCCCTATTACTTCTTCTTTTAGATGAATTCCATCATCTCCAAAAGCTGAAACAAAATCATTTTTGTAGTTTTTCCCAAAGCATATGGTGAGCTTTGGTTTGTGTTTTTGTTTTAGTTCTCTTAAAAAGGGAAATCTATATTTCCTGCATATATCCATGTATTCATATTTGCTAGAAATATCGGTAAGTTCGTGTAACCATATCGCCCATCTGTCTGGGGAAGTGTTTTTGAATGGAAGCGGATAGAGGTTGAGTTTAAAGTATCCGTTCTGTCCAGTTGTGAATGGTTTTTCTTGCAGAGCAAACTGCTCGTAATCAGCAGCTGTTAGCCCATTGATCGCTGCTAGTAGTTTCGCAGTATTTCTATTATATACATAGCCAAGGTTATGTTCTGGCTCTTCATATCCTGGTGGAGGAGATAGTTCTTGGCCATGGTCCAGTTCTTCTCTCAGCCATTCATAGGATACGTCACCGCCCCACTCAATGCCGCAGATCCAGATGCTCGGAGAAGATGGAGAACCAATGTCCCCGCCATCAAAAACCAGAGAAACTTGATACCCACTTCGTGAAGTTGTCCTTTTTATTCATGGTGCTATTCCTTGGAAAGTTGTGACCGCTGCATACAGGCTTTAGGTATTTCTTAGTTTCCTTGAGACTGAGTTACTGCATGTGGACAGAAGGTATCATTCTGTCCCATAGCGCGCCATCAATTATTAGTCCAATCAATTGTTATCAAAATGTTTATCATGAAAGGTCAACATAAGACAAAACAATGAAATTCCCCCTCTCAGAACGCGTAAAGCATGAGACAAGTCTAGCCCATTCATATGTCCGCTCCCAGTCTTATGCGGATAAGCCAGAATTCTGACCCGCCGATCTTTTCCAATAGCAAAAATGCCGCGCTCACTAATGTCCGCATCCAATTGCTGCCCAGACGGTTCCCGACACCACCCTTTACGCTCGCGCAAACCTGCCCGAGATGCGAACGGTCCTGATCCTACCATTGGCGAGTATAGCTATCGATTCATTCCAACTCCACATCGTGCTGCCCGGGCAGCTTCCCGCTCCTCTCCTGCTCTCTGGCGGCCTCATCAAGAGCCCGCTTCTCACGGTCGGTTTTCTCCTTTTCCGTGGCTCGCTGCCTTTGCCTTTCCCGTAGCTGCTCGTGCCAATACCGCTGATAGCCCGTCGTAGCCTGTTCCGCAGGGGCCGCGCCCGAATCCAGCGCGTCGTCCAGAACTTTCTCGGGGATCCGGATCAGCTGCGACTTGTCGGGGACGGACAACCCGTAATCCTCGACGGCAGTGTAGGAAATACGCTTCCCCTCCTTCTCGAAGGATCTGCCCTCGATGGCGACCAGATGCCGCAGTTGCAGGTCCTGGGACGCGCGGGCTTTCTTGATGGCCGCGTTCTGATAGACGATGTGCGCCCGATAGTCGGTGCCCTCAATGAGGATGTAGCTGCGGTCGTACTGCTCGTCCAGGCCGGTGCCCAGCACCCGGCCTACCAGGCGTTCCCCCGGCCGGAGTCTGGTCACCTGGGGCGGACAGCGGGGTTCGGTCATGAGGGCGCGGGCATGGGCGACCATCTTCGTGCGGGTCTGCAGGACTTCCAGTTCCCGCAACGCCTTGGTCCAGCCCGCCTCCAGCGCCCAGGTGGAGGAAGCGATCTTCTGGGCCAGCCCCAGCCGCTCCAGGGACTCCAGCCGCCGCATCCGCAGTCGCTGGTCGGCGTAACCCCGGTCTCGGGGTTTCCGGACCACCTCGGCAAGAAAAGACATCCCATCGGGCAAGGGCCTGGCCTGCCGTTCGATCTCCCGGTCCAGTGGCGTCAGTTTGCGGGCATCTATCTGCTGCTCTTTTGCCCGCTGGACCTCGGCGGTGGAGCGATAGCCCAGACGCTCGGTAGCCACCTCCGACGCCAGATCGCGCATCCCCTTCCGGATCAGGTCCGGGGCGATCTGCAAGCCGTTATTGCCGCGGATCAGCAGATGCACGTGCGGATGCCCGGTATTGTAGTGATCGATGGCGGCCCACTCGACCTTTTCCGGGTGCCCGGTCAGATGCGGAGCCAGCCGGGCCATGTAGTCGCGGGTGTACTCCCGCAAGTCCAGCCGGTCGCCGTCTTCCGGGGCCAGAATGACCTTGAACAATCGGGGATCACCAGCTATCTGCCAGTCTTGCAACCGGGATGTAAGCGAAACCTCATCCTGCTTGGCATCGAAGCCATGCCCCTTCTCGCCATCTTTCTGGGCATCCTCACGCTCCAGATAACTCCCATGGGCCGCCCACTGTCCCTGCTTGCGGTTGGGGACGTAGTTGACCTTCACCGTCGCCCGTCGGGCGGCTCCGGCATTCGGCGCACCGCTCGGCGCGGGCTTGAGCGCCCGGCGGCCAGACAGGATGCCCGATACCGCCTTGGCCTCCGTCATCGATCGGGGCAGCGCCCGCCGCTCCGCCGTGATCCGGCGCAGGACGCGGGCCGCCTGGGGCCGTCCGCGCCGTTCCTCTTCCTCGATGCTACGGCCGCGAACGAAGGATTTGCCCGATACCGACGTATCGGATCGCTTCTCGCTCACAAGAGTCCCCCGAAAGTCACCAGCAGAAACAGCATCAGCAGCAGGAACCCGGTAACCTGCCAGATACGCCGGGTACCCGGATCGTCCCTGGCTTGCACCAGGCAGGCGAGGCCCGACAGCAACAGGAGCAGCGCCCCGGACGGGGCCATCAGCAATGCGCCCACGGCTCCACTCGACAGCCAGCGGGGCGGCCGCCCGACGGCGAGGAGGTACCCGTAGCCGGCACCCAGGGCGAAGGCGATGACGAGCAAAAACAAAACCCCAAGCAGCGGATAGGCCCAGGACCCCCAAGGCTCCGGCACTCCGCGCTCCGCTTCGCCCGCACCGGACTTTGGCGGCGTCGGCTGGGCCTTCGATTCCCCGGATAGGGCTCCGTGCTCTGGCCTGGATCGGGAAGCGGAACCACGCTCAAGCGCCTCGGCAATGGCGGCGGGACTTTCCCCCATAGCCGGTCCGGGAACCGGAGGAAGCTGCATGGCCTTTCCAAAAAGCCTCCCGGCCCATTTCCAGCGCGGCACCCAGACCGTGCCGCCCGGCGTGTCCTTGCGCAGGGCGCGGGGCGGAATGTACGGCTTATTCTGAAAGTCGGATTTCGTCTTCTGCATCACCCCATTCCTCCAGGATACGACGACGGGCATAGCCGATCAGGTCTTCCTTCCGCGTCCGGTAAAATCCCTCCAGCAGGAGGCGCTTGACGAGCATCTCCGCCTCGTCGCCCAGGCTTGCTGCCAGCCAGTCGGCCATCTGCGTCTCTGGATCCACGGAATAGGCGGCGTACAGCAGGGGTAGATACCGTCGCGGGTCCTGCAATAACCGCGTTGCCCGCTCTTTCACCTCCGGCGTCACAGCCAGAACACCACGATCTTTTGCCCGTTGGCGCCCGGGGTACGGATCTGCACCCGGCCTTGCAGGACCTTGCCCTGATCCAGCGCCTGAAGCACGGCACGGCGGTTATTGTCCTTACGGTAAAGCCAGCCCACGGGAACGTCTGGCCGGGTATCGAGCCAAACGCCTACCGCGTCCGGGTCATAGGGATTACGGGTATCCCGGCGCAGAAAGACCGCATTCTCGGCGGGCAGTCCGGTCATCCCGGTCGCCGCGGGGAACTCCCGGTTAAAGGCTAAATTCGATACCCGGCGCATGGCGCTCCTCTCCTTTCTCCGCGACAAAACCCCTTGGCCCGGCACGCACTGCGAGGACATCGGGGCAGGTCTGGCGGATGAGCCATTGGGCGCCCGGGCGGTCCGGGCGATCCGGTCCCTCCCGAAGTCCGGTTCCCTGCGGAAAGAGCGCCACGGCGTTTCCGCCCCGCAAAGCCCTTGCCAGGGTCCGCAAACCGAAGGGGCTTTCCGAATCTAGGGCTATCATCCGGTGTCCCCCCGCCATGCGCCCGTAAGTCCGCAGCAAGCGGGACCAGACAGGGTGGCGGGCGTAATCGGGATCGATGGGGAACAGCGCCCCGCGCATCCCGACGGCATGGGTCAACCACCAGGCCAGCCGGGGTCCATCCAGCAGCGAGGTATGGGGACGGGCGAGGATCAGCAGACCGCTCATGCGCGTTTCCTCGGTTTGCCGGCCCGGACCGTTCGGGACCCAGAAGCCGGCTCTTGCTTCGGCCACTCGGTTCCCAATTTCAACGGATCGTCCCGATCCGGCCAGAAGGCGGCGCTACAGGAAGGGCAGCGGTAATAGGGCTTGCCCGTGGACGTGGCCCGCGCCTGGGTGGCCGTACCATGGCAATGGGCACAGTCCGGTCCCTTGTCGTAGGTCCGGTTATCTGGTTGCCGTGTGCCAAAAGGTTCCCCCGGCTTGCCGTGGTCGTCGGCCAGCAAGGGGTGGGCATCCTGGTTGGAGCAGGCCCAGAAGAAAAGCCCCTTTTTCGTCTTGGACTCCAGACGCCGGACGGTCGCGTCGCCCTTGCAGAGGGGGCATGGGAGGGTGGCGGCGTTTTGCTTGCCGCCGCCTGCTGGGGCGGCCAGGGCCGCTCCCTGTTTGAGCCTGGCCACGGCGGCCCGCACCGTGTCCGCAACCGCCGCCGTCAGCTTTTCGGCGGGAACCCGGCCTTCGGCCACGGCTGAGAGCAAATCTTCCCAACGAGCCGTCGTCGCCGGATCCGCAAACTCGGCCAGATCCTGGCTTTCCAGATACGCGATGAGGGCGCGGCCCTTCGCCGTGGAGATCAACTGCTTACCTTTCTTCTGGAGATACTGCCGCTGAATGAGCCCTTCGATGGTACTGGCACGGGTGGCTTCCGTCCCGAGACCGGAGGTCTCCTTGAGCTTCGCCTTCGCCGCCGGGTCCTCCACAAACTTGTGGATGTTGGACATGGCCTCGATCAACGAGCCGTCGGTGAACCGTGCTGGCGGCTTGGTCTGCTTCGCCTGCGCCTGCCCGCCTTGACCACGCACCGCATCTCCGGTCTGCAGGACCGGGAGCGGTGCCCTGGCTTCGTCGTCGCCTTCTTCCTCATCGAGGGAGATATTCCCATAGAGGCGCTTCCAGCCCGGGTCGATATCCTGGCGGCCGGTGGCCTTCCAGGTCTCGCCCCCGAGATCCACCAGGGCCGACAGGCTCCGGTAGCGGTACTCCGGCAGGAACAGCGCCACATAGGACTTCCAGATCAGCTCAAAGAGCCTCGCCTCGTCCCCGCCGAGTCCCGCGGCACTCTGGCCGGTCGGAATGATGGCGTTGTGTGCCGTAATCTTGGCATTGTTCCACGCGGCGTGCTTGCGACCGGTATCCAACATTCCTTTGATCGCGTCAGGAACCGGCAAGGCCCGCAGGATTCTGGGCGCGTCGGAGTGCTGCTCTTCCGGCAAGTAGTGGCAGTCGGTACGCGGGTAGGTGGTGACCTTCTTCTCGTACAGCGCCTGACAGGTATCCAGCACTTGCTGAGCGGACATGCCGAAACGGGCGGAGGCCACCTTCTGGAGCGCCGACAAGCTGAAAGGCAGTGGTGCCGCCTGCTTCTGCTCCCGGGACTCGAAACGCGATACCCGGCCCGGCCCGCTGGCCTTGGCGGCTATCGCATCGGCCAGTTTCCGGTCGATCAGCCGGCCTTCCTCATCAAAGCCTGGGCCGTCCGTCCCTCTGGGCTCCCACTTCGCCAGAAACGCTCCATTGGCGTGCTGGCACTGGGCAAAGACCTCGAAGTAGTCGCGGGGAACGAAATGCTCGATGGCCAGATCCCGCCGGACCACCAAAGCGAGGGTGGGCGTCTGCACCCGGCCCAAAGGGAAAAGGTCCCCGGACTTGACGGTCACCGCGCGGGAGAGGTTCATGCCCACCACCCAGTCGGATTGACTGCGGGCCTCGGCGGCATCCCTCAGGGGCCGGTATTTCTCGTTGGACTCCAGGGCGGCGAAGGCCTTGCGGACATTCTCGGTATCCAGGGCCTTGAGCCACACCCGCTGGACGCGGCCGCGATAGCGGAAATGCTCCAGAATCTCGTCGATCAGCAGTTGCCCTTCCCGGTCCGGGTCTCCCGCGTTGATGACGGTATCCGCCGTCTTCAAGAGACTCCCGATTTTCTGGAGCTGGTCTTTCGCGTCCCGCTTGGGAAACTTCTTCCATTCGGCAGGCATGATCGGCAGGTCCTCCATTCGCCAGACCTTCTTGCCCTTGGCCGTCTTGGGGACAGAATCGGGCAGATAGGCGTCGGGTTCCGCCTGCTCCAGGATGTGACCAAAGGCGTTGGTGATCTCATAGTTGCGGGCCTGTGCCCCAAGACCCTCGCGGATGGCGCGAGCCATGGACGGCTTTTCGGCAATGATGACGGTTGGCATGAGCTATCTCCCAAAATACGCTGCGTTTGGGTATAGCCAGGCGCCGTGGCGATCGGTAGGAGATGGGCTGTAGCCAAAGGTCGAGCAGGCGCCGAATCAAACGGAAATAGGACCCGCACGGGAAAGCTATACCAAACCCGTGCGGATCTTTATCTTGCGTTCCATGATTTCCGCTAAAATTTAACAGTCGGTATCGTTTATGATAGCGTGAACCGTTCACGCTATCATTTGTGGTACCAACTAGGGAGCGCAGGCATGAAGCGGAAAAAGACGCTGGAACAGAAAACCTGGGATCGGGAACGGGTGATGGCGGGGCGGAAAAGGCTGCCGCCCATCATCCAGGGTCGGATTCTGGCTGCGGAAGGCATCACCCTATCGCCTCAGTGCGCCACATTACTGCGGGCTATCCTGGAACAGACCACATGGGGGAGCGATCAATGGATCTTCGACGGAGTGGTCGGGCTGGTGGCGCAGCAGGCCGGATGCTCCACCGCTCAGGCGAACCGGTGTGTCAGTCGCTTCGTAGAGTTGGGCATCCTCGCCCCGACGAAAGCGTCCAATGGGTGTGGGAAGCCGAAGGAATACATTGTTCGCGCTGGATCGGGGGCCTCGGCGGAGCCGAGGCCGGAGCGAAGGATTATAGCGGGGCAGGAAAACCTTCCGTCCAGCATCCGGGGTCGGATACTGGCCGCGGATGGCCTCACCCTGTCGCCTCGATGCGCCACGCTGCTGCTGGCCATCCTGGAACAGACCACATGGGGGAGCGATCAATGGATCTTCGACGGAGTGGTCGGGCTGGTGGCGCAGCAGGCCGGATGCTCCACCGCTCAGGCGAACCGGTGTGTCAGTCGCTTCGTAGAGTTGGGCATCCTCGCCCCGACGAAAGCGTCCAATGGGTGTGGGAAGCCGAAGGAATACATTGTCCGTGTCGAAGCGGAAATGCTGAGCTAGCGGCCGCAGAAGGCCCGCCACGGTGGGCGGGCCTGGAAGGGGTCGGCGGACGCCTATTCGATCTCGGCGGCTTCCTGCTTCCGGGATACCGGAACGGCCTCGGCCGGCGTCCGCGGGGTTCTGGCCGCTTCCATCACCTGCTTCCGGCTCGCCGTCAGACGGTCGGTGGCGCGAGTCCGCTTCTCGACAGGAATATCCTCGGTGGTCACGTCACGGCCGTACTTATGGAGAGCTTCCCCGAGACGGTCCAGTGTGTCGTGAACGGCACGGTAGGCCGCCCCTCGGCCGGCATACCCGCCGACCTCCTGCATGACCTGGACGGCGATATTCTCGCCCCGCCCGGCTCCGTCGCGCTTCACGAAGACGAGTTTCCCGTCCGGCCCCAGCCGCCAATCGAACAGATGCGTGTTTTCGGAGAGGACCCGGTAGATGGCGTAATGCCTGGGGTTGAGTTCCGCGGCGGCGGCCAGGGACAGGGATCGGGATAGCCGGGATACCGCGATGGCCCGATCCGTATCCAGGGCCTCGGATTCAACCTGAGCCGGGACTTCAATCGCTTGCGGCGTCTGGGACAGCGGTTGGTCGTGCAGATGGCCGGGCTCCACCCCATAGTCCCGGGTCGTGTTCTTGCGGTATCGCACGATAGCCGCCCGCAAGCCTGCCGGATCGTCCGGGGTGGCGTCCGCCTCGACCAAGGCTTGCAGAAAAGCCAGACGGGCCGTGTGCTGGGCGTCCTGACGGGACATCCCGGAGGCCTCGACTCCCCGCGTATGATCCTGAAAGGTCTTCTCGAAGGTCCTGAGGCTCGACGGTTCCACGTTCGGCAGGGACACCTCTATACCGCGCAGCCGGGCGGCAAGGCGGATGGACAACTCCGTCACTAGGGCACGGGCCCGGAATCGATTTTCCGCGCTTGGGCTGGCCAGATTCTGCGCTTGTGTTGCCAGCTGCTCGGCGTGGCGTAAACGCGCCGCGCGCTCGGCCGGGCAGGTGGACTGGGATGCCGCCTGACGCTCCCGCTCTGCCCGAGCCCGCCGGAAGTTGGGCAGATGATCCCAGACGGCTTGTATTTCAGCGTCCAGGTCGATCTTCGCTATCCTGGATATGCGGCGAATCAGATCCGCGTGGGACCTTAGGGTCTCCAGAGCGGATTTCGGGTGTCCCGCGGCTTCGGCCTGAGACAGGATTCCATCCAGCGTGGGCGCGGGTTTTGGCTCTTGCGGACACGGTGAGGGTGCTCCGGACGCCACCGCCTCCAGGTCATCGAGTTCAGACATGGATCCCCCTTTCACTGAACGGTTTGCGTGGAGGCGTCCGCCACCATCAAAGCGGCGGTCTGCTCGGACAGCCAGGCCAGGGTATGCGGCTTGTCCGCGTGCGCTTGGAGCCAGCCCCGGATCGCTTCGGCTGGAGTTTGAGACAACTCCTCGAAAGCAGGCGCGAGGTGGCTGAGTCCGGCCTCCATGGCCAAGGCCACCGGGTCGTGCCAATACCTGCCCTTGGCTGCGTCGCAGTAATGCAGGGCAAAAATGTAGGGCTCCCGCTCGCCGGGATCTTGCAAGCAGGCATCGAGGCCGGACTGCAGGTCGGTCAGCAGATCCCGGCAACGGCCGTCGAAATCCTCCTGCCGATCCACAGGGCTGGTCTCCTGGGCGACCAAAACCAAGTTGGCAAAGAGGCGGGCGGTTGCCGCCGCCGCGAGGGTGTGAAAATCGTCTTCCAGCATTGGGGTTCTCCGGTTTCCAGTGCGTATAGCCCACGTACCGGGGTATAGCCGGAGCCGGCGGGGATCGGTAGCCGGGATTACGCAACGCTTTTGCCGAGGATGTGGTGCGAGGCTACCGCGTGCCCTATCGCCAGGGCGACCGGCTCGGGAAGATAAATCTGGATGGAGGGCTTCGCCATGTCCACGTCGATCACCAGCCGCTGCCCTTCCGCCGCCGCCCGGTAGGTCCGGTGCGCATGGGTGGACTGATCCGTCAGCAGGACCAGATAGTGAAAGAGCAGACATCCGACCAGGAATCCGGCCGGAGACTGGAACATGGGGAGGTATCCCTCGGGCTTACGCGGAGCCTCCGGGTTATCCGCTATCCACGGCGCATTTCGCACCGTGAGATCGTGGGCCTGGGACAGGTGCAGAAAGGCCAGGCTATCGAGGGCGGGACGGATGACCGCATCCCGCAGCAGCCCGGCCACGATCGTGGCGTTCAAGACGCCTGGCGGGGCGGGCGGGACGCCCTGCTCCAGAAACAGACGGGCTTCCAGCAGGGCGAGGGTCAAGTCCGTGGCCGGCAGGACCCGGGCCGCCCGGTCTTTTTTGCTGGGCTTCGGTGTGCTGGTTTTCTTCATGACAACGCTCCAGGATTCCTAGTTCCTGTCGGTATAGCCAGAGCGTGTTGCGATAGCCCGCAAAAAGGCCGCCAGCAAGGCGGCCAGGGCAGGTGTTCAAGATGGCAAACCATTCTATCCGGTCAGCGAACGCAAAGGGATGGCCTCCCAAGGGACGAAATACGTCTTGACGATGCGATCCGGGAAAGCCGCTGCGCGTTTCTCCACACCGGGCAACGCTCGCAACGGTTCCCGCCAGGATCCGTTGCGATGCCAGAGGGTACCGCTGAGCACCTCAGCAAGTTCAGGACTGCGTACCGCCACCACAAGGTAGGGGAGGCCGTTTCGCCACTTTGCGGCCAGACCCACAAGGGCAAGGGCGTGTTTACTGGCAAGATCCTCACACATAGCCGATTCATACAAGGCATGGCCTACCAGCGTCGTCTCTGGACCTCTCCGCAACGGGGCACAGATCAACGCTCTCAGGAAGGCCTCCGGATCTCGGAGCCCGGATCGGTCAGTTTCCCAACCCCGCTCAGCAGCGCGCTCCTTCGGCAGAAACGCCCGCAGATCTATCCCGTGATGGTCCCACATGGCGTTGAGGAGGGCTTCCTGCCGGTCGGGCAAGCCCATCCCCATGGCCCGGAAGTTCCGGGCATAGGATTCAACGAGCCGGGCCATCCGGCTTACCCGCTCTACTTCCTGGGGGTCGAAGTCGGGAATTCCACAGGAGGGCTTGCGGGGCCGCTCCCGCAACGCCTTCTCGCAGGCGATGAAGTACCTCCGGGCTTCCCGGCCCTTGTGGTTGTTCTCGACCATGGCCAGCTCCTTGGCCATGTCGAGGGTGAGCAGGTACTCGATGGTGCGCTGGGCGCGGGATTTTGAGCTCCCCAAATTTGGGGAGCTCAAACTTTCAATACAAACATAGTCTTGCCCTTCGATGAATCCGAACTTGGCAATACGGTCCTTGATCCAGGTCGAAAAGTCCTTGCCCGCCTCCAAAAAGCTGTGCAGATCGCGGGCATTGGCGGTCGGGAGGGCTTCCTGGTCCAGATCCGCAGTCTGGATGGGCAGCAAACGGGCTATTTCCAGGTCCTGGTTCTGGGAAATGCGCTTTTCCATGGTGATCTCCTTGGCTGTGAGTTCCATGGTGGTATAGCCAAGAGGCGTTGCGGCCAGGGGCTGCGCGGCGTCCGGCATGGCAGCCTGCATTCTGGCGATAAACAATCCTTATATGGATGCCTCCATTTGAGCAAGTCGACGTTCGATGTATGACGGTGAGGTCAAAGTGCTGCCTTATATCCGGCCTGTTATGCAGGAGGTTCCTGCTGGCCCTGATGAAATCCGCTGAAAGGGACCTTATCTTTATTGCGTCCTTTTTTGGGACAAGATTGATCCAGGCTCTCCCTTCCCCGGTCTGACCTGTTACGCCATCAATCGTGCCTACCTGCGCAACTGTGAAACTATAAACATGCTATTCGACTATCGTCCTGTAATCATGCGACGGCTACCGCTATTGGCTTGTAATTCGGGTCATACTGGCGGTTTTTGGCCAGCAACGCCCAGATCGTTCGAGCCATTTTATTGGCTTGTGCTACGACGACCACATTGTGGGGCCGCCGACAGCGTAATTTGTCGATCCAGGGATTTCGATCCCTGGTCTGGCAATTCACCACGGCTCGCGCCCCATGGGCCAATAGGGTTCGGAGATAGGTATCTCCGCGCTTGCTGATACCCAACAGGCGAATCTTCCCGCCAGTACCGGTCTGCCGTGGAACCAACCCCAAGAACGACGCGAACTCCCGGCCAGAGCGAAAGGACTTCATATCCCCTACTGTAGCCACGATAGCTGTGGCAGTGAGTAGCCCCACGCCAGGGATCGCCATCAAACGGGCCACCGCTTCCTGGTCCTTTTTCCATAGCCTCAGCCGTTTCTCTATATCGGCTATGTCTTTGTCGAATTCTGCCAGCCGCTGGATCTGACGCCGGAAGGTCTCTAGTGCCACGGCCGATAGCCTGTCCTCCAACGTCGAGAGAGCATCGGGGATCTCCTTGAGACCTTTCTCGCGGCCTTGGGGAAGATCTATACCAAATTCATAGAGCAGCCCCCGAATCTCATTCACCTGCATGGTCCGGATCTTGACCAACTGTTCCCGCATGCGATGCAAGGCCAGAACGGACTGCTGCTCCTCGCTTTTGACGGCGACAAAGCGCATACCAGGACGCTGAACAGTTTCCCAGATCGCCGCTGCGTCTGCCGCATCGGTCTTGTTGGTCTTGACGAAAGGGCGCACAAACTGCGCCGCGATCAAGCGCACCTCGTGCCCTAGCTTGCCCAGTTCCCGCGCCCAGTAGTGGGCACTACCACAAGCTTCCATGGCGACAATGCCGGGCTCGCGGTTCACAAAGAACTCGAGCAATTTGCCACGTCGCACTTGCTTGCGATGAATCTCGCCCGTCTCCCAATCTACCCAGTGCAACTGCATCACCCGTTTTGCCAAATCCAGCCCATAAATTGTATTCTGCATCGTGAGTCCTCCTTGACCCATTTGTGGATGAACTTCCACCTTGGCACTTTGATGCCGTTCGGTTCAAGCGAGGGCTCCCTGCCTACTCGTGGAGCTCCCCGCTGCCGATCCTATAAGGGGAGGCATCCATTACATCTTTATTTTTCAACAACCTTACCACTCTTACCAAAAGCTATACCAGATGGTAAGGGAAAAATGTCTTAATTTTCATAGGTCTTACCATCCTTACCACCCTTACCGCAAAATGACACTCGTAGCGAGGAAAAATTTCGTTTTTTAGATGGAACTGATTCTCATATAGGGGAGAGGTTCGGAAAAATTTTTTTCTCCATATTTTGGTGTCAAAAGCGGTAAGACCGGTAAGGGGCGGTAAGGTATCTGAAAAATAAAGAAAAACTCCCTTACCATCTGGTATAGCTTTTGGTAAGACCGGTAAGGGGGTCGGTCGTTGAGAGGCGCCAGGCTGCAAAAAAAGACCGCCCATCAGGCGGTCAAGGCAGGTGATTGGAACTCACAGCTACATCAGGAGACTGGCCACCGGGTGTCTGGGATGTGGGGCCTCCCCCGAATCTGCATCCAACACGATCGGCAAGGCCGCTACCGGTATGAGATACACCTTCACCGATGTCCCTCGTAGCCACGCGACTTTTTTCTCTACGCCGGGCACTTCCCGAAGCGCCGACCCCCAGGATCCGTCCGCGTGCCATCGGGTCCCGCGAAGCAAATTGGCCAGGCCCGGGTTGCGCACCGCCACAGCCAAACATGGACTATCTCCCGTCGTCTTGACGGCCATTCCCGCCATCGCAAGGGCTTTTTCGTCATCGGGGTCCGGGGTGGGCTTTCGCAGCACACGGGCGATGGTCTCCCCCACCGTATCGGTGACCCGCTGTACCCGGTCGTCACCGTTTTCGGTGCTGACGGTCTCTTCGATGGTCAGGATCGCCGAGCAGAGCGCCTGCAGAAACATTTCGGCCTCGCTGGCCTGCTCCCGGGCTTCGGTCACCTGTTCGGCGTGGTCGTACATGACGGCCTTCGCCATGTCCTGCATGGGCACTCCCGGCATGGCTCCAGCCGTCCATGCGGCGGCGATGAGCGTCCCGAAGGTGTCCGCCTCGCGGGCATCTCCCCCGGGGGAGAGACGGGGCCACTCCGATTTCAAGGCGTCCAGGGCCTTCCGGAAGCGGTCCCAGCGCTGGATCGTTCCCCAGAAGAGTATCCGGGCCTCATTCAGGGACAGAACCGCTGGTTGCCTGGACCGGGTGATGAGGGGCCTCAGGTAGATCCGGACGATGCGGCTGGCGTCCGCCGGTTCGAGCGTGGGGTCCGATATGGACCCTAGGGCAAAGCTCGTGGCGATACGGAAGCTGCGCCCTTTCTGGTCGGACGTGCCCTTGCGCACATCTCCCCGGGCGCTGTAGGCCGAGCGCATGAGGGAGAGCATCCCGGCCGCGTTCTGCGCCGCACTCGCGGATTGGCTGGTTGCCTCCCGCTCCAGCTCATCGAGGATGCACGGGGAAGAACTGCTCTCCAGCGCCTGCCGGATGCCGGCGGGGGTGGATTCCTTGCCCATGTCGGTGAACCAGGCGTAGCCGCCCAGAGCGTGGTTCAGATAATCCAGCAAAGTGGATTTGCCGGAGCCTCTGGGCGAGATCAGCCAGATGCTCGGCCGGGCTTCCAGGGCTCCCAGAAACACCGTGGACAGGGCCCAGCCAAGAACCAGGAGGGCGGAACTCCGGTAGCGGAAATTCCAGGTGCCGAAATCCCCCAGGATTCGGCGAAGCACCTGGCCGTATTCCGCCTCGCCCGCCCGGACGTAGGCCGGTGGCTGATTCTTGCCCTGGGCCGTGTAAATGGTGCGCCGGTCCTCCGCCAGCCGCTCCACCGGCTGGCCTGTGGCGTCGAGCGCCCCGTCCCGGCGGACGACGACCAGGCCGCCCAGGTCCGGATCGCGCCAGACCCCGCAACCACGCACCCGGCTTTCTTCCGAAAAAATCCCCCGGGTTATGCAGGCGTCGGCGATCTCCCGCCCGGCCCGGGCCGCGTCGAAGCGGGGATTGCCGTGCGCGTCCAGGTCCCCATAGTGGCTCTCGAAATACCCCCTGCCCATGATGGCCACCAGCATGGGCTGCTGCGTCAGGGCCGAGAGGGAGACCGTCATGAGGTTGTCTTGCGGCCGCGACCAAAGCACGACCGCGTGGCTGTCGCTGCTCATGCCCAGGGGCAGGTATCCTCCGTCCCGCGCCGTGGCATCCGTGTTGGTGGCCCGCTCCACCAGCGGAGCAATCAGGGCGGAATACGCCTGGCCGGCGTCTTCTCCCGCATCGACCAGCAGGTCGTCGAGGCCCCGATGGCGGAGCGTGCGGGACTTCCCTTTGCCTTCCTGGGCCGGGGTCACCCATCCGGCGGATACCCGCAATCCCGTGATAGTCCCCCGGATGAGCTTCGCCGCCTGAAGCGCGGCGAAGTACACGTCGGCGTTGAGCACGTATCGCCCGCCGTTCAATCCGGTATAGCTGTCGATCCGTTCCAGCGGGACTTCGGATTTCTTGAGGGGCCTGCCGTCGGAGTCGAGGAGGACAATCAGGGTGTGGAGCCCGTAGTCTTCCACCAGCCGGTGCAGCAGATCGGCCAGCTCGGGCAACATGCCCCGTCTTGCTTCCTCGTCTTTTCCAAGCGGGTTCCGGAACATGCGGATGCCGGGCAGGGCCAGGGTCGGGATGCCGGCCTTGCACCCGGCGATGGCTTTTTTCTCCCCTTCGGTGAGCACGGCGACCCCCGCGGAGGCGTGGGGCAGGGCATCCAGGAATTGGGGCGGGACATAGACGTGTGAGCCGGACCCCGAGGGAGCCAGGTAGCGGGGGGTTTCCCCATCGTGGGCCCCCAGCAGGCGCAGCCGCAAAAAAGGGACGTCCTGATCGGTCAGCGGCGCCCCCTCCAGAGCGTAGTACGGGATGCTGTACGCGCCTTCGGCGTGGATGCGTTGCTCCCGGTCCCGTCGCAGAGCGGCCCGGGCCGCGATATGATCCAGGACCTGCGCCCCCCGAACATCGGCCAGCGTCAGGCCCGACCGCGCAAGGTCGGCCTCCGCGAGATTTTGCAGCGTTTGCTTTTCGACCATCTCTGTCACCTGCGCAAGGTTTATGTACATATAGCGGCTATTCGTTGCGTCCCGATGCCGACCGCCTTTCCGGGTATAGCCGGGATCCGTTGCGATTCGTCACCAAGCCCTTCGATCCCCGGATCCCCGCCGGAAAATCCCGCTGTCTGCGCATCGCAACAACCCGCGGCTATACCTACCCGTGGGCCTGGTTCGTCCAGGCGTCGGGAACAGCAGGAGGAATTCTGATGAACTGCGTAGTGGTGGTGGGCAACCGGATTTTTACCCCGGATGAAGTCATGGATATCGCGCTTGGAGACGCCGTCTGGGACAACGCGACCAGGACGCTGACCTATGTCAAAGGAACCCAGGCGGAGGATTTTGAATCTTCCGTGGGTACCCCTATCCAGCTGGCGGCGAACGATGGAAACGGCTTGGATCTATCCAGAGATCCCGGGGGTACCTGGGAAAACGAAGAAGATACGGATCCGCACCTGGGCCTCGATGATCTGGGGGAACCGACGGTGCGATCCCCGGTATTGGAACCCGGGTTTACCGCATTGGAGGAAGAGCGCTTTTCGCCAGCGGCCGCGGAGGAGGCAGCGTTTGCAGGATCCGAGCGCCTGCCGGAGACCCTGGCCGTGCTGTCCGCTGCCGATGCCGTGGTGCTCGACGTCGAGACGACGGCCCTCTCGGCCTATGATCACCCGGTGGCACCGGCCTTCTCGCAGAAGATCGGAGACAAAACCATCAAAGAACTGCTTGTAGCCGGCTGCTCCCTGGACATCCGGCCCAGGGCACGGGTGCTATCCCTCTACGTCCCACAAGACGGGTATCGGGTGGCTTTCGATCTGGACCGTTTGATGGAAGACCACCGGGCCGCACTGGCCGGAGCCCTCCACGACAAGGTATGGATCGGCCATAACCTGGGTTTCGACTACGCCTGGATGCTGGCCTTGCATCCAGAGGTCCGGCCCCGGCGCATCATCGACACCCTGTTGCTGGCCACGACGCACCGGCCCCAGGCCCTGTACGAGATGCAGGCGGCGCTGGTCACCAACGGGATCCACGAGTGGAACATACGGGACGCCCTCTGGGACTATGTGCAAGGGAAGCTGTCCCGCAAAAAGCAGGACGACGGCGACGGCGGGGCGCTGTCCCTGCAATCTCTGTCCCTGCTCTACCTGCAGGAAAGCCTCGACAAATCCTACCAGAAGCCACACAACTGGATGGTGGACCGGCTCACCCGGGCGCACTGGGAGTATTGCATGGGGGACGTGGAAACCCCTCTGCGCATTGCCCGCAAGCTCTTGCACCTGCCCGAAGAGGCGGACGCCGTCCAGATATTGCAGGCCCTGGATGGCGATGCCCGCGCGGCTCCGGCCTACCGGATCCTGGAATCGGCGCTCCATACGATAGCCCGGATGCACCACAAAGGGGTGCCCTGGTCCGCCGAGCGGGCGGCCGCCCTCGATGCGGATCTGGCGCGGGAGGCCCGGGAAGCGGCGGAGAAACTCCTGGAGATCGCGCCCGAGCTGGGGCGGACCATCGAAGTGCCCGGCAAGCCCACAAAGAAGCACCCCGACCCGGAACCCTGGAAGATCTGCCCCATAGAAGATCTGCTATCGCCCAGCAAGGGACTGACCGCTCCCGTAAAAAAAGCCATCGCGCACGCCATCGTGCAAGAAACGGGCAACTGCGCCCTGTTTCACTCGCCGGACGGCGGCGAAGAGGACCAGAGCGGCGACGGCCCGGCGGAATCCATCACGCTGGACGCGAAGCAGTTGGCCTTCGATTATCCCGATTCCCAGGTGGTCAAGTTGCTGGCCGCCGTGCAAGGCGCGGTAAAAGAGCGGGCGATGTTGTGTACGCTCGCCGCCTGTGCGCGAGACACGCGGGACGGGCGTATCCACCCCCTGACCGGCGTCACGACGATCACCGGACGGACCTCCGCCACCAATCCGTCCTTGCAGCAGGTACCCCGGGACCCCCGATTCCGGGGGGTGTTTGCGGCTCGTCCCGGGCACCGGATCGTGGCCACCGATTTTGCTTCCATCGAGCTGCGAATTGCCGCGGCGCTCGGGGTGCGGGCCTGGGAGGTGCTGTCCGTGGTGGTGGACGCCCTTTCCCGCGGCCGGGACAGCCCACACTACAAAAGCCTTCCCCGAATCCGCAAGCGGATTGGCTGGATACTGGAGCACTGCCCGGACTTGGTAGCGTATCTGAAAAGCGGCGATCCGGACCCGCCGGATAGCCTGATAGAAGCCGATCCGCCCGTTTTCGGCGAAGCCGCGATCGAGGACTACGCCCGGTCCGCGGCCTGCGATCTGGCAAAGTGGGTTTCCCGCCTACGCAAGGCAACCGGAGGGGACCCGCAACGCTTACCCTTCCGCGCAGTGTACCTGCACGGCCTGGATCCGCATTTGCTGACGGCCATCGCCATGCGGGCTCAGTCCGGAGAATTTGACCTGCGGGGGATGTCGCCATTGCAGTACCTGCAAAGTCTCCCGGCAGAGGAAACCGACATCCTCAAGAAGCGGATGAAAGACGCCCGGCAGGCGGCGAAGGTCGTCAACTTTGGTGCGCTATACGGCCAGCAGCCGGCTGGTCTGCACCGCTTCGGGGTGGTGGGGTACGGGCTCAGATGGACCGGGCAGGAGGCCGCCCAGGCCCACGAAGCCTGGTTCCACCTGTACCCGGAGATTGGCCTGTGGCACTGGCTGATCCGTCGGTTTTTCGTGCAAAAAAAGCAGCCGATCCTGAATCCGTACAATCCGGTAGAGGCGGACCTGACCGGCAAGATTTATCGCTGGTCCACGCTGTCCGGCAGGATAGTCCTCTCTTCCAAGCTGACGTCCGCAGCCAACTATCAGGATCAGGGTACGGGAGCGGAAATCGCACTGCTGGCCATTGGCACCCTGCCCCAGGACATCCAGGCCATGCTCATCAATTTCGTGCACGATGAACTGGTTCTGGAGGTCCCGGAAAGTCGGGTAGATGAGGTAGTGCAGATCGTCGAAAAGACTATGGTGGAGGCCGCCAACCGATTCCTGATGCCCTATGGAGTGCCCGCCGCCGTCGAGACGCAGGTGGGGGACGCGTGGGTGCATTGATCTGGCTACCATCCCCACTATCCGCCCATCGCAACAACCCGATGCTATACCCACCCAAGGCCGGATTTCCCAGCCTCTGAAACGCAAGGAGAACGCCATGTCTGGAGTCAACAAAGCCATTTTACTCGGTCACCTGGGCCGGGACCCGGAAATGCGGTACATGCCCGACGGGACCGCCAACGCTACCCTGAACGTGGCAACGTCCGAGACCTACAAAGACCGCGACGGCAACAAGCAAGAGCGTACGGAGTGGCATCGGGCAGTTTTCTGGGGCCGGACGGCCGAGGTCGCGGGGGAATACCTTCGCAAAGGCAGCATGGTCTACATTGAGGGTCGCCTGCGCACCCGCAAATGGACGGACAAAGAGGGTCAGGACCGCTACACCACAGAGATCGTCGGCGACCGTCTCCAGATGGTTGGTGGACGACGGGA
Source organism: Acidithiobacillus sp. YTS05 (assembly GCF_024396695.1). Taxonomy (GTDB): domain Bacteria; phylum Pseudomonadota; class Gammaproteobacteria; order Acidithiobacillales; family Acidithiobacillaceae; genus Igneacidithiobacillus; species Igneacidithiobacillus copahuensis. The sequence goes on along the minus strand of NZ_CP094359.1, from coordinate 2,639,048 downwards.
TGGCGACGCTGACGACCGCGACGGCCAAGGTGAGTCGGACAGAGGTAAGGGAATGGATCCGGTCCCTGGGGACGAGTTCGACAATATCCCGTTTTAGGGGCCCACCATCACCGCGACTCCTGTCAACTACAGTTGACACATGCTTCAGGTGCTTGGCCTGCGGCTTTCGTTCAAAACGGCGCGCTCGGGCCGACCCGCTCGCGGGTAATAAAGTCCAGAACGGGTATAGTTACGCCAGACAAGACGGTTTACAGCGGGCTCGCCGATGGTGCGTCAACGACAGGTACGCAGCGTTAGCGGACGTTCGCGAGATCCAGAATAGATTTATCTGCGAGACAACTGTCGAGTCTGGAATCCATGCCAGCGGTTACTAGAAAGAGGATCAGCTTACTCAAAAAAACCTCCGACTTGGGGGTCGGAGGCAAGCCCTATCGAACAACCACCGCTGAAACTAACCCTTCTTCAAGATTCGTTCTGTCCTTTTGGCAAAACTGGGATCTACCTGTGCCTTGTGCAAGAGCGTCTCATAGGTCACGGGAGATAAATGATAATGCTGTAGCGTGGTGGTGATTTTGTGATCGTAGTGGGCCAGATCTGCACGCTTCTGCGATGCCGCGAGGTGCGGATTCATCAACACTTTGTGTGCCTGCTCATCGACAGGCTGAATAGCCCGAACGGCACTGGCGAAACGCACGAGTTCGTGATGCCCTACGTGGGGACCCTTTCCCGTCATGGCGGGACTCGGTGTCGGAGCCCCTTGGCTGCTGTCTTGGGCCGTGCCCGCCCAAGCCGTACCTCCGGTGACCAGCGCAACCAGCGCGAGTCCGGATAAGACCATCGGTGTTTTTGCCATCGTTTACTCCTCTGGAATCTACATCGGATTAGGGATGCTCCCGGACGCCACGATCTCGGACGGACCATCACGCCCCGGAGCCCGGGGGACACGACTCAGTCTGTCGACGTACCACCGCCATTGACGCTCTGCTGAGCGGAGGGCGACTGCGTCATGCCGCCCGCAGTATGATCGGAACCACCCGTCGCCATACCACTTTGCTTGCGGTGATGGGTCATGGTTCCATACCCGGAGTTCGAATGCCCCGCGGTCGCTTGTGGGGGCGGATTAGGACTGCCGCTCTGCTGGGATGGTGGTGCGTAGGTCGTTGCTGCAAAGGCTCCGCCGATTCCCAGGGCAGTAACTCCCAGGGCAACGATCGGATAGCGTAGTAACGAACGGTATTTCACAATCCACTCTCCTTACAGTAATCACTGCGATTTGCCAATCGGCGCAATTATCTGCACCGCCCGATCACCGTAACGCGTCGTTATTAGCCCTGTCAAATTCTGGTGATTCTATTAGTATTCATCGAATTGAACACATTGTTTCTGATATATCTACAACAGACCGAAGATATACCCTGCCCCTCCCCAGAATCCAACCCATAACGCGGCCCCAAGAATATTCCATAGATAGAACTGCTTGAAGGACGATTCTGCGGATCCGGAGATGTATCCTTGTAGTTGCCGCAGCGGAACTACGAAGCGCCCGAACAGGACGACGATGGGGCCATATTTTTCCAGAAAGGCGTGGGTTTTCTGCAACCGATTTGGCGTCACGCCGATCCAACGACCATGACGCCGCAACCAGGATATCCCCATCCAGCTGCCGAGGTAGTAGGCACCGAACCACCCCAGCGACGTCGCTAGTATGCCTAGCATGAGAACCCATAGGGGATTCAGAGCACCTTCGCTGGCAAGAAAACCTGCCGCAATCAGCAGGGTCTCACCCGGTGCGAATACTACCCCTGCACTTTCCGCGAGCAATCCACCAAATACAATCCAAACCCCATACTGCCTCACCACAGGCGCCAGAGTGCGCACGGAATTCTGTAAATCCTGATGAATAGCGGTGAGTAGCTGCATAGCAGAGCCCTGTCCATTTTTTCGAGGTTCAAGCCCGATAGCCTATCTGAACTTGGCACTGGCCGATAATCCGCATGAAGCGCGCGTCCTTTTTCCGGAGTCCAGGGAGCCGGACCTTGAGTGCCTTACCCCAAGAGTGCCTCACTGCGGGGCCCGCCTACTCGTCGGCCTCGGGGCGGTGTCGATGTTAGACCGCGCCCGCCAAGATTTCTCTAAGGAGGGACCACTGGCAGGGCCTTGTGGCTGTGATTCCTAGCGCATCGCCCGCCACCACGAGCGCGCAGAGAACCAAACCAGAACAGCCATCGAAACTTGTCACTACGATGCAGAATACAACGACGACCCAATTACACGGTCGTCAGTTGGTCAGCTCGCGATTCGGGTCATCTATCCTAGTCTTCACAATCAGAGCCAAGAGGAGCAGCATCACACACCCCAGGAATGCACTCACCGGCCCAGTACCGAGCCCAAGCCCGCCCACCTGTATGGGTTTATCCGTCCAATCTGCAAAGGACGCTCCGATAGGCCGTGTCAGAATGTAGGCGATCCAGAATGCTGCGATCTCGTTCAGATCGAACATGAGATAGGCGATCACGGGAACCGAAAATAAGATGGTGAAAAGTACTCCCGATTGGAGATAACCAAGTTGCAAACTTGACGCCGTCATATCGCCAGCTGCCGTGCCCAGTGCAAATGTCGCGACTATGGTTGACCAATAGAATATTTCACGCCTACGTGTATGGACGGAGTGGATCGACAAAGTTCCCTCGGAGCGCTTCCACAGGATTAGTATGCCGATGAGGGAAACAAAAAATAGAGCGGTCGAAAGCAGATACGGAACCCCCAAGACGACATGGGTAACATCGGCTATTTGTGTGCCGAATATCGAGACCATAATTACCGCAAACCAGTAATATTGCGCTACGTATCTATCCGACAAAACTTGTAGAACCAGAGCAACAGAAAACAACAGACCACATCCCAGAACCGCAGCATAAGGATTCGTATGAAACACGAGATAATCCGACGTCGCCTCACCCAAAGCGGTCGATACCAATTTTGCAATCCAGAAATACAACGTAATCTTGGGAACCTTCAGTAGAGATTGATAATCATTAGTAGCATACTCTGCAGAAGCATTCTGCGGCATAGCCATCCTCCCCTACAAAATACCGTTTGATGAGTGTGAAATGTAAAAGCATTCAGAGCAAAAGTCAATGCGCCAAGGAAAGTCTTATGTCTTGGAACCAATCTATAGGAACCAATGTCAACAGAAGTGGCGCGGTGCAGGAACAGCGCAGGGCATGGCAGCCTGATCTCGTGCAGAAAATGCGCGACCAGCTTCTGCCAAGGGTCTACCATACAATGAAAACGGAGCGCTGCATGGCAGGGGCAAAGCTTTTTCTTATGGCGGTTTAAGTCGTGTTTCGTAAACATCAATCGTTACAGGATACACGTGGTATCCGAGAAATAAAGGTCCCAAATGTTTAAGACTGGAATCCTCACCCATATCTTGGTCGATTCGTTTTCAGAAATTGCTATACTTAGCATACCAGTTCTTATCTATCTATTTTTTATTACATGCCTGTTAACCTTTCTCAGCAACAAGCCGGACCGGGATATGTTCCATACAGGCATTGAGCAACCTCAGGGGCAGTTCTGGCTCCCAGAAACGGCGATTGAAGCGATAGACAAACTCGTTCAGATATTCCTGCAGATATTTGCCGGATACCCCATGGAATGTGCCCAAAAGAAAGGCCTTGAGGTTACCAATGGCGATGTGTACCCACGGCAACCACTCGTCCACCTGATGCGGTTTGGTCACGCGCCCCTCATGCTCTTGGCTCTCTCCGAGAACTCGCAGCGCTATTAAGCCGTCGGTGCGGGTAGGTTGCTTGGGGCGCAAGCGTCGCCGCGCGAATTCGCGAATCCGGTCGGCAGAGACCGAAGGCGTCGTCTCTATGGCGATAAAGCCCGCCTTCTTGCCCCGGTTTTCCACGGCGACCAGGATCGGTGTCTTGCCTTCGGCCCCTCGACCGCTCTTCCCCCCAGACCGGCGTCCACCGACAAAGGCATCGTCCAACTCCACCAGCCCTTCCAAGCGATACAGACTGTCGCGATCGCCCATGGCACGGCGCATGCGGCGCAACATCCGGTGAGCCGTGATCCAGGAGACCCCAATCTGCTTCGACAGCCGCAGGGCCGACAGTCCGCCCTTGTCGCTCGCCATCAAATAGATGGCGAGGAACCATTGCACCAGGGGCACATTGGACGAATGAAAAATTGTGCCGGCCGTCACCGAGGTCTGATGGCGACAGTGCCCGCACTGAAAGAGTTTTCGTCCGGCGATCCAGTATCCGTGGTCATGGCCGCATTTCGGGCATCGAAACCCCTCGGGCCAGCGCTTTTGTTTCAGCGCCTCCAAGCAGGCCTCTTCCGTGCCAAACCGCGCTTGCCACTGCAAGAGGTTCGTCGCTTCAGCTTTCATCTCAGACCTCCTTTCTCTATGCCTCACAGAGAGTTAGAGCTCGATTGCTGAGAATGATTCAGAGGCATGTTTTATTATAATAAAAATATATGCGGGAAAATTTACCGAGATATCTCTCGAAATGTCATTGATGTCGATTATACATTTTTCAGATTGCGTGCTGATAGCTAAGCGCATCGATCATAATACTTGGAATACTGCCATTAATGTAATACTGATAGTTGCGATTATTTTCTCATCGTCCTTATTCACCTTGGAACTACTCGCAAGCGGCACAAAGACCGCGGCCTTGATCTTTAAAAAAAGTTCTGGCGCATACCTGGATATGCAAACGGCGAATAACAGTTTAATTTTGCTTGGGTTTGCTACCAATCTTGCTTTGCGTATCGTAGTAAATAGCCAGAGACATATGTTAGGACCGTGGCGAGCAAATCGTGGCGCTATCGAAGATCATGTTGACCACAAAAAATGAATGACCGCTATCAGTCTCTTACCGCCCACGGCCATGGAGCAGCACCTTGGCTAAATTACCGCTTTCCACTGACGGTCGGCAAGCATAATCGTCCTACGCCCGTCAGTCGTGGATCGTTGGTCTATGGCCGCCCGTGTCTCACGCCATCTGATAGACTCTCCAGATCAGGCGAGGAGGTTATCGATTGCCCAGCCAATCACCGGAAGAGCGCAGCCCGGAGCTCCGCAAGATCATCCACGTGGACATGGACGCGTTCTTTGCGGGCGTGGAGCAACGCGATAGGCCAGAGCTTCGTGGTCTGCCGGTGATTGTCGGTGGCGACCCCAATGGCCGGGGCGTCGTCGCGACGTGCAGCTATGAGGCGCGACGATTTGGTATCCACTCGGCCATGTCCGCAGCCAGGGCTCGTTCGCTTTGCCCCCAAGCCATCTTTGTCCGTCCCCGCATGGATGCCTATCGAGAGGCCTCCCGTCAGGTTATGGCCATCCTGCGCAGTTACACACCGCTGGTGGAACCCCTGTCTCTGGATGAGGCCTTTCTGGACGTGACTACCGCCACGGCTGACGGCACCCTGGCAGTAGAGATCGCTCGGGAGATCCTGGTTCGCATCCATCGAGAAACGGGGCTCACAGCTTCAGCAGGGGTCTCCTACAACAAGCTGCTGGCCAAGCTGGCCTCCGACTGGCGTAAGCCCCATGGGCTTTTTGTCATCCCCCCAGAGCGTGGCCTCTCCTTCCTGGGGCCGCTGCCCGTAGGCAAGTTGCATGGCGTGGGTCCAGCCACCGTCAAAAAGCTCTCGACGATGGACGTGGAAACCGTATTGGATCTACGGAAACTCTCGCTGGAGTTTCTTGTGGCCCATTTCGGCAAGTCGGGAGCCTGGTTTTACGAAGTGGCGCGGGCGATCGACGAGCGACCAGTCCAACCGTCCCGCCAGCGGAAGTCGGTGGGGACCGAACGCACCTTTTCCAAAAACTTGGCGGATCGAAGCGTCATGCTTACTACGCTACAGGAAATGGCAGCGCAAGTTGCGGCCCGTCTCCAGGTCTTGCACCTAGCGGGCCATACCGTGCATATCAAAGCGCGCTTTCCCGATTTTACCACGGTCACCCGAGCATATACGGCGACCGAGGGCATCGGAAGCGCGGATGCTATCGCGGCATGGCTACCAGAGTTACTCGACCGAGCCGTTCCCAAGAGCACGTCCGTCCGCCTGCTGGGGATCACCGTGAGCGGCTTGGTCGATGTCCTGGAAGCGAGCCAGGTAGCACACCAGTTGTGCTTGCTGGACGAAATCATCAACCCGCGGTAAGAATATCGCAAGGGAATGGGCGGTGATGCAGCGTTAGCGGTCGTTCGCGAGATCCATATTATCGACCCAGGAGTGCTCACATTATATCAGGAAGATAAATCAGAGCGTCCTTTATTTATTCGCTTTTAAACTACAGAAAGAGATTCCACAATATCCCCAATAGAAGCGCCAGGGTCATGACACAGCAGGCGTACAGAATGGCAACGCGGGCTCCCATTTCGCGATAAATTGGGCCGAGCGTGGCGATATTTGAGCCCACACCGGCAATGAGCAAAATCATGCCATTCCCAGGCCCCAATCCTTTTTGCAACAGCGCGTTGACCAGCGGTAACGACCCCAGGCTATCTGCATAAAGTAGCGTCGCGAAGATCAGAGCCAGTACAGGAGTCAGCCAGTCACGGGCCTCCAGGGCACTGATCCACGCAGTGGGTAGCCAGGTCTTGACCGTAGCGCCAATCAATATTCCGGCAACAATCCAGGGTAAAAGCTCCCGTGCCAAAGCCCAGGCGTTAGTCCCGGCCATCTGTAGTTTTTTCCACGGGTGAGAGAAGTCGAAGAATTTTCCACTCCCAACAACATCCACCGTAGAACAACAGGCAGAACCACTTTTGACGGAACAGGACGTTGTCGTACAGACCGTTTCTGGCACCTCTGTTGCCAGCGATCGAGCGGTGCATCTGTCGGTAGACTGCCAATCGATGATCATCCCCGTTAGAAAGGCGATTAATACTCCCGAGCCGGCGACAACCAATGCCATTTGCCAGCCCAGAAATATCCACAAGGCTACCAGCCCATACCAGTTGAACCAGGGAGTCGCAATTAAAAAGGCGCAGGCAGGCCCGGGGCGACTACCTCCACGCCAAAGTGCCAGCGCGGTAGGAATCGCAGTGCAACAACACAAGGGGGTAAAAAATCCAACCGTAGCGCCGATCGCGTTGGCGCGCCACAAAGAGTATCCCGATAAATACCTGGCCACCACCGTAGGTCTTGCCACAGCCTGCAAAAAACCTGCAAACAAGAATCCAAAAACCGCGACTTCTCCGAACTCTTTGGAATAATCGAGTACTGTACCCAACCAATCCATGCAGCCCCCTATCCTGCTTTCTGCTGCGCAATCCGGGCTTCCAGGAAGGCGTTTGTCATGCTGAGAAGTTGTTTTACTTTCTGAGGATCGGTGCGGTAGTAGACCATCTTTCCATCATTACGCATACGCAACCAGTCCCGGTCGTGTAATGCACGTAATTGATGAGAAGCTGCACTGATACTGAGGTTGAGCGCGTGCGCAATGTCACAGACGCAAAGCTCTTCGGACGCCAAAGCAAGCAGGATGCGCAGACGCGTTCGATTTCCCAGCACATCAAATATGCGCACAACCGATTTGATATCGGATTCATCTTGTTCCAGACGCATGCGCGCGGCAGCGACTTTGCCGGGTTCAAAGCAGTTGACGAGACAACGCGGATCAGTATCTTCTATGCTCATTTGAACAAATATAGTAATGATCGGGTCACCTGTCAACAGGAGCGCACGCGCAGTTTCTCCCTTACTTACCGGCCGTCCGCGGGCCACTTTGACGACTACCGATGATTCACGAACAAAGCCAGGCCGTCTTTGCTATCCCCGGGTGGGCAGAAGCGTGGTCTGGGCAGCCGCTTCCACGCGTGCGAAGTATGTGGTCAGTTCGGGTGGCAACTGGATGTCCTCCAGTAGGCGTAAGCCGGTCAAGTCGCCGGTAATAAGCGTGTCGGCCACAGAAAACATGGGAGTATAGAAGCCGTGGACGGCGACGCGCGCGGCAACGTCCTGGAGATCGACCTCCATTCCGGCATACCACTCCTTACGACGCTTCTGCAGCCCCTCCAGCGTATCTCCCAGCCAACTCTCCATACGGTTCCGGTAATAGGTCATTGCGCGGGGATCCGGTCCGAGACTCGCATATTGCGGCAATGTGGGTGCGATCAGGCGAAATAGCATGTCACTGATGCGTGCACGCCACGCCTGCACACCTTCCCACTCCGAGTCGCTAATGGCTCCGCGACAGAGCGGCGGTGTCTCAGGAAAACGGCGATCCAGTTCTGCGATGATCTCCAGAGATTCGCCCTGGCGACTTCCATCGGGGTACTCGACAACAGGTAGTCGACCAAAGCCGCTAATCGATTGGAAGTATTCTGGACCATAAAAGCGCGCTGGCTGCTCGTTAAAAACGATTCCCTTGTAACCCAGTGCCAAACGCACCCGCTGGCAAAAAGGGCAGAAGTCAAAATGAATGAGCGTCAGCATGAAAATCCTCCCAGATGGCAGCACGGAAGTGGAACCTATTGACAACTGCATGCGCTATCATCAATATGAGCGAATATACATGTATGAACGTGCTCATATCAAGGAGAATGTTATGCCGGAAGCGTCCTGCCCCGCTCGATTGCTCAGCCCGATTTTCAAAGTCCTGGCCGAACCGAACCGGCTGTCCATCCTTTGTGCGTTGGGGACGGAATGCCGACCAGTCACCGACATCATCCGTGCCACCGAGCTACCCCAAACCAATGTCTCCTTCCACTTGCGCATTCTGCGGGAAGCTGGACTGGTGCGCGCCGAACGGCGCGGGAGCTTCGTGTACTACTGCCTTCCCGACCCAGACTTGTTAGGGATTCTGGAGTCGTTGCAGGCTTGGGTAGGGGCTCATACTCCGTTGCTCAGCCCCGATGAGGATGTTGACGGCAGCACTTCCTCATTAGACCGGAGGACAAGGTCATGTGGATGAATGGAGGGTGGGGCTGGATGCCATGGGGGTGGATCTTCCCGCTGATTTTTTTGGTGCTGATGGTGGTTTTTATGGTTTTCATGATGCGCGGTGGCATGTGCGGGGGTTCCCACAAAACGTCCGGATCCGCAGAAACGCCGCGAGAAACCCTGGACCGGCGCTATGCCCGGGGGGAGATCACTCGAGAAGAGTACCAGCAAATGCGCAAGGATCTGGAAGGGTAAGAAGGAAGATTACATGAACGTTGATAAGCAAGAGGCTTTATTCCCAGCGACAATCATGCCTGACCCAGACTGGTGGCAAGCGCTGTGGCCCGATCCCTTGAGGGTCGTTCAGGATCTTGGCGTGACAACAGGAATGTCGGTCTTGGACCTATGCTGCGGCGATGGTTATTTCACTGCTGCCCTCGCCAAACAGGTGGAAAACGGTGAAGTCTTCGGTCTTGATCTCGACGAGCAAATGCTTGCTGTCGCTGAATCGGCGTGCGCCGGGTTGAGGAACTGTTCTTTTTTGCAAGGCGACGCCATGGATCTGCATCAACTGCTCCCGAAGCCGGTAGATTATTGCCTCATGGCCAATACCTTTCACGGCGTGCCCGAGCAGACAGCGCTGGCCCGGGAGATCGCCCGTGTCCTGAAGCCAGGCGGTCTTTTCGCCGTCGTCAACTGGCATGCCTGCCCGCGGGAAGAAACTCCGGTCCTGGGACAGGCACGCGGACCGCGCACGGAACTGCGCATGACGCCGGAGCAGGTGAGAACTGTGGTAGAACCCGCTGGCTTCCAACAGGTAGACGTGATTACGTTGCTCCCCTATCACTACGGTAGCATTTTTCGACTTCGTGGATAACGGAGAATCCGGAACTGCCCAGGAATTCTGTTGGCAGTGACAAATCTTAGTAATTTAGGAGAGTGGTCATGGAATCAGCAAAACCCGATGAACCGGAAAAAAGTGGCAACGAAAAAGGCAATTCTGCAAAGTCCGGGAGTGGAAAACCCATGGAGATGGGCATGGGAATGATGAAAAAAATGATGGGGCAAGGCGGTGGGGGTCCTATGGCGATGATGCAGAAGATGATGAACCAGCACGGGGAAGGCGCGGAAGGGGGCAATCCCATGCAAAAAATGATGGGATCGTGCATGGCGATGTGTTCGGAAATGTTGGAAACCATGCAGCGCACCACCGCGCTCGCGGCCTATGCCCAGCCGGAGCTGTACCAACTTTTTGAAGAATGGCTCGCGGCCCGAGAGGATGAAGTTTTCCATCGGATTGAACAAGCCGGCAGCCAGGATCCAGACGCCCTGGCGGAGATGCTTTCCCTGAGTTCGGCAAGTGTGATGGTATTGCTAGCTCGCCTACAAAATCAGGGAAAGATCCATCTCAAAGCGGAGAGTATCAAGGCATCTTGATTTCCCAAGTGGACGTAGTGTGTCGGTTCAACCACTTGGTGGATATCCCGGGGAAATGGGTGCTGACTCTTGATATTTGCCCAAGCGCCTCTTGGCGAGGATATCCACCATCATGCTTTCTTTTCTGAAAAAAAGACGGTTTTGGATAGAGTTTGTTATCTGGATCGGGTTGCTGATTGGAGTCTATGCGTTTACGCAATGGCGAGGCAGCCCTATGGCGGCAAATATCCCCCATCAACTACCGAGTTTAGTCGTCCGAAGCCTGAGTGGTCGGCTTATTGACCTGCCAGCGGTACCGAAGAGGATGATCCTTATCAACTTCTGGGCCCCAGACTGTCCGGCTTGCTTGGCCGAGACCCCAGCGTTGGTGCAACTGCAGCAGTGGTTCGGCGGGAAGTCCTTTAGCATTATTGGAATTGGCGTAAATGGAAGTACAGCGAAAGCCGTACGTGCGAGGATGCGCGAGTTGGGCATCAACTATCCGGAGTATCTGGCCGCCGGCCAGGGTGTCAGCCAGGCGCTAGGCGGCGTTATCCTGACTCCGACCAGTATACTCGTCAATGGGAAGGGGCGAATTGTTGGACGCTATGTCGGGGCCATAGCGCTACCCGTGATTGTTTGGAAGTTGTTGTGGACATGGGTTTAGGAAGTATCCATCGAGCAACGTGCGCATATTCCTGATAGGGATGTCTGGCGCCACGGCGTTGTCGATTGCACCCTACCGTTCGCTGCCCTGCAGTCCTCACCGGGACAGCGCTCCATCTCTGTTTGGATATCGGCGGCCACCTATAGCACCACTGGCAGCATAGGGCGCGAGCTTGACAGGGCAGAAGATTTTGCCTACCTTTTATTTGCATTATTTCTTAACTTCGGAATGCTGGAGGTGAACCATGTTCTTCAAACAACGCGCAAGCGCCGACGGTACCTTGTCCTACTTCTACGGGTGCGGAGGCAAGGGCTTCGCGGTAGCCGTGGATGTGGTAGCGGGCGACGAGGGCTGGTTCCTCGAAGAGGCACAGAAGGCTGCAGTTGCCATTAGCTTCGTCATCGACACCCACATTCACGCCGATCACCTATCTGGCGGGCGGGCCCTGGCGGAACGGGTTGGCGCACCGTACTGCATGCACGAAAGCGATGTAGACTTGGTGCAGTTTGCGATTCGCGGCCTTCACGACGGCGAAGTCCTGGAAACCGGAAATGTCTTAACGCAAGTGCTCTACACCCCCGGTCATACCCTGGACAGCCTCTGTCTTCTGGTCAGCGATCGGCGAAGAAGTGCCGATCCCTGGTTTGCCCTAACCGGTGACACGCTCTTTGTTGGCGGAGTGGGACGCCCAGATCTGGGTGGAACGCCGGAGGAAATGGCGGGAAAACTCTTCGACAGCCTCCACCAAAAACTGCTCACCCTGCCCGATGACTTGGAGATTTTCCCAGGGCACGCGGCCGGGAGCGTCTGCGGTGCAGGCTTGTCCGGGAAGCCTTCTTCGACTCTAGGTTTTGAAAAACGTTGGGACCCTTACCTCACCATGGAGCGCGAGGCTTTCGTTCGTTCGCTTACCGCGGACATTCCCGAAAAGCCCGCCGATATGGCGCGCATAGTTGCCATCAATCTGGGGAAAGCAGCATGAATAATGATACGGTTCGATATGCGCTTTTTTCTGAGGTATTTGCCGCCCTTGCGCACCCCAAACGCCTGGAGATCATCCATTATCTGGGCGAGGGACAGAAAAATGCCGGTGAATTGGCAGAACTCATCAGCCTCTCCAAAGCCAACCTTTCCCAGCACCTGAGCGTGCTGAAAGCTCGGGGCTTGGTGCATTGCGAAAAGTGCGGGACCTTCTGTCACTATCGTCTGACCAGCCCCAAGGTTCTGGAAACGTGCGAGATCGTCCGCGATCTCATCCTGGACCAAATGCAGACCACTACCCAGCTTCAAGAGGCATTAGCGACGGTGGTGCCTCTACGCAAGGGCCATCAGGGATGAGCTCCGAGGAGACCACGACCTATACTCGAGGAATTGGCGTCAATCGAGGTCAGTTCCTCCTGCAAACGGTTCAGGTCTTTTTCGTAGGCTTGATCATCGGCATGGAGAGAAATGTCCTTCCTGCCATGAGCCACCGTTTTGGCGTAGATAGCCACGCCTTCCTTTTTCTCGCCTCCTTTGTGATTTCCTTTGGTCTAGTTAAAGGGGCTCTCAACTTTGTCGCCGGCGGGCTATCCGATCGAATCGGTCGCAGGCGGGTGTTATTCCTGGGCTGGTTGGCGGGGATTCCTATTCCGCTAATGATCTTTTTTGCTCCCAACTGGTGGTGGATCATCGGCGCCAATGTTTTTTTGGGGGTAAATCAGGCCTTCACCTGGACCATGACCGTCACGAGCCAAATCGATCTGGCCGATAACCACCAGCGCGGCCTGGCTGTTGGCATCAATGAGGCAGTGGGCTACATCGCGGTGGGTTTGGCGGGCCTCGCAACGGGCTATCTTGCCGTCGTCTACGGTCCCCGTTGGACACTGTTGGCTTTCGGACTCGTGGTCATTGCGCTTGCACTACTCCTGCTATTGAGGATCCAGGATACTATCCATTGGGTTCGCGCAGAGCATGCACAGCGTCAGCCATCGGCAGAAACCAGAAAGACGGCTTCTCAGGTCAGCACCTGGGCGACTTTCCTGCACGTTTCTTTTCGGGACGCCACCTATCGGGCCCTCTGCCAGGGGGGGGTCGCCAACAAGATTGCCGATACCCTGGTTTGGGTCCTCTTCCCGGTCTTTTTCCGGTTTCACGGCTTGAGCGTCGTGCAAATCGGCTGGATCACCGGTGTCTATGCGATGGTCTGGGGGCTCGGTCAATTTGGGACCGGACATCTCGCCGATCGCATCGGTCGCAGACCGCCCATCCTGGCAGGCTTCGCCCTGCTGGCTGCGGGGCTTGCAGGCACTGCGCTGGTCGGCCACTTCACCGCGTGGATTGCTACGGCCGCGGTCATGGGCCTGGGCATGGCCCTTCTCTATCCCAACCTGATCGCCGCCATGTCCGATGTGGCGCCCCCACTGGAGCGTGGACGCATCCTGGGCACCTATCGATACTGGCGAGATACGGGTTATGCCATTGGTGGCCTGGTGCTCGGCGTGGTCGCACAATGGAGCGACAAGATTCTTCCCGCCATCTGGTTCACCGCCGGCATCGTCGCGTTTTCTGGCTTGTGGATCGCGCTTTCCGTACAAGAAACCCACCCGCGAACCCACGCCGCTTCTACAGGAGTATCTGGATGACTACTGCTCTCATAATTTTGCATGCCGCTCCGGAACGGGCAAACCCCAGGGCCGACACCGCTGTCCGACTCGCTGGGGCCATGCTGGCTGACGGAAAGGACGTGCGCCTGTTTCTTGCGGGAGAGGGAGTTCTCTTGCTGAAAGGTACCGAGACTGCAGGGGATAGCACGCATGCCTTGCTGAACGAACTGCTGGAGTTGGGACTGGAGGTCCAGTGTTGCGGAAGCTCCTTGCAAGCCCAGGGGATCGACGCCCTCCCAAAGGGTGTCGCTAACAGGTTGCTGAAAAAGTCCGTGGTATAATTGGCGGGACAGGGCACGGAGAGATTCGATCATGCGTGGAGCCAAGGCAGAGACAGGTGCGTTGTTCAGTTATCTATCCCCGGAGGATCGTGTGCCGGCAGATCATCCCCTACGTGCTATCCGGGTGATCGTGGACCGGTCTTTGGCTGAACTCGACGGACACTTCAACCAGATTTATTCGGACCTTGGCCGGCCCTCGATTCCTCCAGAGCACCTGCTCCGCGCTTTGCTTTTGCAGGTCTTTTACAGCGTCCGCTCGGAACGCCAACTGATGGAGCAGCTCGATTACAATCTCTTGTTCCGCTGGTTCGTGGGCTTGGGAATGGATGCCCCGATTTGGGTGCCGACGGTGTTCACCAAGAACCGAGACCGCTTGCTGGACAACGGAACGGTGCAGCGCTTTTTCCAGACGGTCGTGGAGCAGGCACGCAACCAAGGACTCCTTTCCGAGGAACACTTCTCTGTGGATGGCACCTTGCTGGAAGCCTGGGCATCGCAGAAATCCTTTCAGCCCAAAGACCCCGAGGATCGGCAGGGCGATGGCTCCGATTTCCGTGGGCAGAAGCGAAGTAATGACACCCATGCCTCGGTGACCGACCCCGACTGCCGCCTCTACAAGAAGGCCTCAGGAGAGGCTTCGCGGCTGGCCTATCTGGGGCATGTGCTGATGGACAATCGGCATGGGTTGATTGCTGGAGAGCAGGTCACCAAGGCGGATGGTACGGCAGAGGTGGATGCTGCAGTGCAGCTCCTCGACGAACTGGGCGGTGCTGATCGCATTACTCTGGGAGCCGACAAGGGCTATGACCGGCACGAATTTGTGCGGAATCTACGTGACCGCAACGTCACGCCCCATGTGGCGCGCAAATGCAAAGGTTCGGCGATTGATGGACGCACCACTCGTCACGTCGGGTATACCATCAGCATCCGCGTGCGCAAGCGGATTGAATCGATCTTCGGTTGGATGAAGACCGTGGGCGGGATGCGCAAAACGCGATTCCGTGGTCTGGATCGTGTAGGTCTGCACTTCACCCTGGTTTCCACTGCCTACAATCTGGTGCGCATGGCACGACTGGGGGTGGCATGATGGGAGCGCTGCGCCCAGAATGCGGTAAATCGAGAAAAGTGACTAGGAAAATCGCAGAAAACCCGCCCAGAGGCGCATTCAGGCAGTCATTTTTGATAAAAACCGAAGAATCGTCAGTTTTATCGCTCGGTTTTTCAGCAGTCTGCTAAGAGCTCCATGAAAGGCCTCTCGGCTTGGATCAGTGCCGTGGATGAGGTGGTCTGCTTTTGATGGGAACAAATGGTGCGCTCTCTTTGTCTCACGGTTTAGCAATTTCTGAATCTACTGATTAGCCGGAGGAAAACGCATGGACTCAACCCCAGTGAACGGTGTGGACGTTCTGCAACTGATGGCAACCATTGATGCCGTGAAAGGAGACCCCGAACTTGCGAAGTTTGTCTTCCGGGCCCACACCGAATGGCAAACCGGGGCCCACGTGCGGACGCAGATTCAAGGATTCCGCGGGGTCAAACAGGAAGATTCGTCGCGCACACAACCCTTTGTCCTCGAAGGAGATGAGCCGCCGGTGCTGCTGGGAAGCAATCGGGGGCCCAACGCTGTGGAATTGTTGCTTGCGGGACTGACGGCTTGCCTTTCGGTGGGGATTTCCTACAACGCCGCCGCGCGTGGAATCACCATTGAGACAATGACCCTGGACGTCACGGGGGATATCGATCTGCAGGGGTTTTTGGGAATCTCGGAATCGGTGCGACCTGGGTGTCAGGAGATCCATATTGCCTGCCGGATCAAAAGCCCTGCATCGGACCAGGAAATCGCCGATCTCCTGGATCACGTGCAACAGACATCCCCCGTCACCGATATGCTGCGCTATCCCACTCCGGTGCAGGTGCGATTTATTCGGGATTCCTGACGATCCAGACGGAATCGTAGCCCTGGTTGGGACCGTAATGGTCGCGACGCGTTCTGGAAGATGGGTGACCTGAGGGCCTCGCACCCAATGGATAGTAAAACGCAGGAAAGAGGGTCCGTGGTAACCAGAGAAGGATCCAGCCTCTTCAGGAGGTGGTTCTTTCTGATTACCCAGATTTCCTGACCGGACATAGTTTCCCTGTTTCTTGAAAGATTGGGAGTGGAGAGGGTGGCAAAGTGCGCAGTTAAACAATTTACTAGGGGAGTTTTGATCCTCCTGATCACTTTGCTGTGTCTGCCCCCCGTTGCTCTGGCGGGCGAAGTCTTCTCCCCCCTGATGGGGAGTTCCTCTTCGTTTCTGGCTCCAGCCAAAGCCTTTCAATTCCGCGCGCACATGGCACCACAGAACGAACTGGTGCTGCAGTGGGTGGCAGCCAAACACTATCACCTATATCGCAACCGGATTCAGGTGCACGTGACACCTGGCACCGTACGGCTGGGACCCTACACCCTGCCACCAGGAAAACCCATGCACATTCCTGGGGTGGGCACCTTGGCCGTCTACGAGGGAGACACCACCAGCGTTCGCGTGCCGCTCCATTTCCAGGGTCAGCCCCCGAAACAGATTCAGGTGACCAGCAGCTTTCAGGGTTGTGCCAATGCTGGCGTCTGTTATCCGGTAGAAACCAAGACCTATACGCTTGCGCCTAGCATAGCAACACCCAGTACAGCGGCCGTGGCCACGGTGTCACCTCCGGAGAAGCCACCACTGGTCAAACCCGTAGCGCCCCAGCAGTCGCATGCGGCTTCCGGTAGGTATCGCCAGTTCACTGCAGGGCTACTCGGTAGCCATGCTTTTTGGACATTACTGCTCTTCTTTGTCGCTGGCCTGGGGTTGGCTTTTACCCCCTGCATTTTCCCCATGATCCCGATTTTGTCCTCCCTGGTGGTCGGGCACGTAGAGGACCAGATGACGGCAAGACAGGCCAGACTGCATGCCTTCTGGATTTCCTTGGCATACGTGCTGGGGATGTCCCTAACGTACGCCATTGCCGGGGTACTGGCTGCGGTTACGGGATCCTATCTGCAGGCATTCTTTGAAAGCCCATGGGTACTCGGGAGCTTCAGCGCCCTATTCGTCTTGCTGGCATTGTCCATGTTCGGCTTTTACGAACTGCAGATGCCGACTGCCATCCAATCTCGTCTCTCCCGCTATGGAAAGGGTGGGCATTTTACCGGCGCTTGGCTAATGGGGGTCCTCTCCGCGCTGATCGTCGGCCCCTGCGTTGCCGCACCGTTGGCCGGCGCCCTCCTGTTTATTGCCCATACTGGCAATGTGTTACTGGGAGGCTTGGCACTGTTTCTTCTTGCCTTGGGGATGGGGGTTCCCTTGCTGGTCATCGGGACTTCGGCCGGGCATTTCCTACCCAAGGCCGGTGCCTGGATGAATGGAGTCAAGGCCATTTTTGGGGTCGTTTTGCTCGGGGTGGCGATCTGGTTTCTCACGCGCATTGTTCCCGGTAATGTCGCTCTTGCCCTGTGGGCAGCACTGGCGATCGTTTCCAGCGTCTATCTGGGTGTATTTGGTTCTCACTACGCACCTACCGGATGGCAACAGTTCCGCCGAGGACTCGGATTGCTGGCCTTGGTGTTCGGGGTTGCCCTGTTCATAGGTGCTTTGGGGGGAGGTTCTCAGGTGCTCCAGCCGCTCGCACCGTTCGTACAGCATGACTTGCCACTCCCGGGGGAGCAACAAACCAGTACGCCGCACTTCACTTTGGTTCGCAGCTTGTCGCAATTGCGATCGGCGCTGGCCGCAGACAAGGGCCATCCCGTCCTGGTGGACTTCTGGGCAAAATGGTGCGTGGAGTGTCAGCGGATGGATGTGGAAACCTATGACAATCCCCGAGTGGAGAGCGCGTTGCGGCCTTTGTCCCTGATTCGTGTGGATGTAACGGCGAATGACAGCCAGTCATCCGCACTCCTGCACCATTTCCAACTCTTCGGCCCACCAGCGGTTTTGCTGGTAAACCCAGACGGTCATCTCGTCGGGCAATATGAGGGCTATGAGGGTCCTAACACGTTGCTACGCCATTTGCAGGAAAAGTTGGGGACAACGGGGAATGACCGTTGATTTTTATGTATGCACAAGGAGCACAACCATGCGCAAACACTCAGTGATAACAGCCGTCGTAGGCACGATGCTGGCGGCAGCTTTTTCTTCTCCGGTGGCACTGGCAGCGACCGTTTCCAGCTCCCTGCCACCCATGGCCCAAGCCAGCTATTGGGCAACGATCGGACAGCGTCTCACCTACATTCAGGAAGGGCACAGAGGGCCCATCATTTACGATTTCTTTGACCCGAACTGCCCTTATTGCCATGGCATGTACAACGAGGAGCAGCCCCTGATTCGCTCCGGGAAGCTCACGGTACGCTATGTTCCGGTGGCCTATTTGATGCCCAGCAGTACACCGGAGGCGGCCGCGATTCTGCAGTCTTCGCATCGATTGTCTGCGCTCCGGCATTTCGAAGTGCTGGCGGGTAAAAGTTTTGCGGCTCCCTTGGCAGCGAGCGGGCCAGTTGGTCTTCCCACAGCCAAACCGACTCCTCAGACCATTCACGCGCTGCAAGTCAACATGGCCGTGCTGCAAAGCACCCATTCCATGGGGGTCCCAGCCATTCTCTATCAGCGCAAGAGCGGTGCCACGGGCTTACTGCCCGGCATGGTTTCCCGCGGGGAACTGCTGACCCTACTTCCTAATCTCAAATAGAACTTCCGGGAGACGTGAATGCGAATGAATCGATGGATGAACAATCAGCGGGCGCAATGGATCCTGGGAGGAGTGCTCACCTTCGGCTTCTTCCTCCTTACCCCAAACCTCGCCTTTGCGAAGACTTCGGGCACTGCTCCCAAAATGACAGCCAGTTCTTTTTGGAATCAATTTTTGCCGCACCACGTCACCTATATTCAGGACGGCCATGCAGGTCCGATAATTTACGATTTTCAGGATCCCAATTGTCCTTATTGCCATGTGATGTATGAACACGAGGCACCCTTGATTCGGGCTGGAAAATTGACGGTGCGATATGTACCGGTCGCCTTCCTCACCCCCCAAAGTCCGGCCGAAGCGGCGGCCTGGCTGCAGTCACCGCACCCGTTGCAGGCCCTCAAGCACTTTGAAACCATTGTTGGTCCAGCGTTACGCAGCGGGAGTTATCGTTCCTTGCCGAAGGTAACCCCAACCGCTGCAACCCGGAAAAACCTGCGGCAGAATCTGGATATTATGGGCGAGGCGGGCTTCGAAGGTACTCCCGCGATCTTGTTTCGTGCCAAAGATGGAGCTATCGGACGCATCCCAGGGGCCATTTCTGAAGCCAGCTTGAAAAAACTGTTACCACATTTATGGCACGGGCACGATTGACCCAATGTACCCCGTTATATCGACAACACGCAAGAAGGAGTAATACCATGGAACACAGCAAAGTAGCCAAGACAATCGCCAGTGCGTTTCTCGCCAGTTGCTTGGCCGGTGGCACCATAACCACATTGGCTAACGCCGACACCATGGCCCCGCCCATGGGCAAAACGCAGTCCGCAGCAAAATCCCAGGGAGGTATGATGCGCCATGGCTGCAGCGGTAAACGCAAAGCCTATGAGAACAAAGGGGGAATGATGCGTCATGGTTGTAGTGGCGTAAAAAAGAAATCCACCATGTAAGGTACTTTGCCGGATTCCGGTTCTCGCAGGAATCCGGCGACGAACTGGTTTAGAGTACCATGCACGCTTCCACAGGAATCGGGCTTCGGGCTCCTCACGTCGAGGGGATTCTGCTCACGCAGCCCGACGTTAGTGTCCTGGAGGTCTACAGCGAGGATTATCTGGGGGCCGATCGAACCTGGCTGGCAGAGCTGGAGGCGGTGCGCGCGCGTTATCCGATCACCCTGCACGGAGTAGGACTTTCCATCGGCTCCAGCGACCCATTGAATACGAGCTATCTAAAGAGACTACGTACTCTAATCCATCAGATAGATCCTCTTCGGGTCTCGGACCATCTTGCTTGGTCTTCACTGGATGGCCAGTATTTCAGTGATCAGTATCCCCTTCCTCGACAATCCGTTGTGTTGCGGCACCTGGTGTCTCGCATAGGAATGGTACAGGATTTTCTGCAATGTCCTTTGCTCCTGGAGAATATTGCTTATTATCTCCCGCCGAATGGACGAGACGACTACTCAGAGGCGGATTTTTTGCGGGAGTTGGTATCGCAGTCCGGCTGCCAACTACTGCTGGACGTCGAGAACCTGCGAATCAATTGTGACAACCATGGAGGGGATCCATGGGCTTTGCTGGGTGGTTTGCCCATACCAGCAGTTACCGAAATTCATGTTGCCGGCGGTGAGCAGGTGCAGGTGGATGGAACGGTTCTCTCCGTCGACACCCACAGTCGTGTCCCCGGAAAACAGGCCCGGACTCTCTTTGCATTCGCATGCGCGCGCTTTCCCGATGCCATTCGCATTCTGGAATGGGATGCCGACCTGCCCTCGTTGTCCGAGTTGGTAAGGACAGCACAATCTCTGGAATCCGCAGTATGAATGGTAATAGGGAAGCATTACTTCGCTGGCAGCGAGATTGGGCTAACCGAATTCTGCAGTCGGTAGACGATGAACCCTCTGCTCCGGCGTTGTCTTTCTACCGACAAAGTATGCAGAACCGATTGGCGGATTCCTTGGCCAACATTTACCCAGCGGTTGCCGACATGGCCGGCGTCGGCCCATTCAACCAGTTAGCAGACAGCTATCGAGGACTCTATTTACCCAGTGATCCGGACCTGATGCTCTACGGGGAGCACTTGGGTCCTTTTCTGATTTCTCGTGGGAAGAGTCTGCAACATCTTGGGGAGATTGCGCGTCTGGAATGGTTTCTTCATCGATGCAATCTGGAATGTTGCCACCCATTGGTTCCGCGAGAACGAGAACCCGCGCTGTTCCTGGGACGTGCATCTGGTCAAGCCATTTACCTGGATCGCCTCCCACGCCTGTTTCGCTCCCACTGGGTAACCTACGAAGAGGTGACTCGTTATCATGATCTCCCGGATTGGACTCAAGGAGATTTACACAGACATGCTTGGTTGGGTATCGGCATGATTCCCACAGATCAGGGACCAATCTATTGGATTTTGCCTGCCGGGTCCTATGTTTTTCTAAACCAGCTTTGTACCGGGAAATCACTCGAAGACGCTCTGCAGTGGGGACTCTATGCTGATCCCGGTGGACAGTACCAACAAATTCTCGAGTCTTGCCAACGTGCTGGACTCATTCGAGTCGGTTGATACCGAAACGCTCTGCCACGATCCGTAATCTTGGAGGACAAATGAACAAGGCCTGGTTTTTTAACATTTCCGGGTGGATATCAATTGTTTCTCTTGGTCTGACGTTCTTTCTGTCGTCATCAGCAATTGCAGCTACGCCTCAAAGCGCTTTTGACCACATCGAACACTCCTTCGATCTCCCGCCGAAAGCCCTGCCCATTCAGACTATCGTCCAAAAATTGCGCCATGCGGATACCTTTCTCGTGGGCAACCGTGGTCCAGAGCTGACCGCTTTCATGGATCCGAACTGCATCTGGTGTCACCGGTTCTACGAAAAGGCCATGCCCCTGGTACGCGCTGGGAAACTCCATCTGCGGGTGGCTCTCGTTGGCTTTCTGAAGCCCACCAGCGCTGCCAAAGCGGCAGCTATTTTAGCTGCCAAAAACCCAGCGCAGGCGCTAGCTTTCGATGAATCGCATTTCAACGTTATTACCGAGGAAGGGGGCATTCGTCCTGACTACCAAGCACCCTTGGCGATCCGTCGAGCGGTGTCGGACAACACACAGCTGCTTGCCGAAACCGGCGAGGAGGCGACCCCAACGCTGCTCTATTATACCAAGGCGAAACGATGGCACCTCCAACATGGGCTCGGGCTGCTCGGACTGCATAACATTCTGGCAACGATCGCATGAAGAAGCGCCTCCGCCTGCGATGGCGTTGGGGACTTGCTGTGGCATTGGGTGCTTGTTGGCCATTAGCCTTCGCACCCTTTGATCTCTCCTTCCTGACCATTGTCCTCCTGCTGGCCCTATTTTGGCTCAGTGATGCGGTCACACCAAGCGCTGCCGCAACGATAGGATTCGCGTTTGGCTTCGGGGCCTTTGCAGCCGGGATCTATTGGTTAGCTATACCGCTTCATAATTATGCGCACATGAGTTGGTTGTTGTCTGCGGCCGCCGTTGCTCTGCTGGCACTCTACTGCGCTATTTATCCATCCCTTTCCCTGTGGGTAGCCGCGAAGTGGTGGGCGCATAGCAGACTCTTCGCGCTTCCCTTTCTGTGGATAGGAGCGGAGTGGCTTCAAGCCCATCTCTTCACCGGGTTTCCCTGGCTTGCCACCGGATACAGTCAGACCTGGAGTCTCCTGGGGGGATGGGCTCCGCTCCTGGGCCAATACGGTGTGGGCCTGGCAACTGCCGGCGTGGCTGCTTTGCTTCTTTTCCTTATCCGCCATCGGGCTAACCGCAGGAAGGCCGTCGCCGCAATCGGTGGAATTACGCTCGCAATCCTGGAGAAAATGAGATCTTGGTCACCTATTCTGTGCCTTTACGGTAAAAACTCTCTCGTGGCTTGCATTATTTTGGAAGGGTCCAGGACTCTTCCTTTTTTCTCAGTGAGTCCAGAAATCGGGGGATCCCCTCTTTCGCAATGAGCCGTCCGTAGGAGTCCCGGTAGGTGAGGTTCATGCAAACACCATCGATAAAGACATCGTAAACCCTCCAACCGGATCTTTCCTTGATGAAACCGTAACTGACAGGAATATTTCCACGCCCCTCGGTTTGCACGATTTCGGTATCGACCTCTGCTATAGGTGGATTATGAGATACCTCTATACTGTTCAAAATACGGACCGTTTGTCCGGAGTATTTGCTAAATGCCGTCATGTAAACTTGAACCAATTGTCTCCGGTACAAATCTATAAACTCTCTCTGTTGATTTGGCGTCATTTGATCCCAATACTGGGCCAGAACCATTTTGGACATGAGAGTAAAATCAACGTATGGAACTATCATATCTTCGATTTGTTTTTGCTCGGACTCAGAGAGTCGTTGCCCTTGATGAGTCTGTAACGTATGTATTACCTGTTCGGTGATGCTTTGCATGATGGATTTTGGGGTTTCAAGCTCGTCGGCAAAAACAGTAGCGACCGAAACCATAAGAAAAACAGCGCTAATTATTGCCGATATTATTCTTATCTTGAAAAGAAGTGAAACGCTGATTCTAGTCATTGAATCTGTCTCCTGTCGTTGGAATGATGCGTTGGTGTCTATAAAGAAAAAATAATCGGGGATCTCCATGGTGCTAGACTCTGACCGCGAGACGGCAATGGGGGTTCTCGGGATCTTTTGGGATAAGGCTGGAAACAACCAGCTTGCAAAATGTTCCGTTTTCATATGGTCTCTCCCTCCCTTCAGTTTTCTCCCACGCTGTCCTTCCAACGGTCAGTCTCCGCGATTGGCATTCGGCCCAAAGCTGAGGCGCTCGCGTTTGCGCAGGATACGTTCGACTATCCAGCCGCCGAAGATATAGGCCAAGGCGCGGATGAGGGGCAGAAACCAGGTAGGCGGCAGGGTTTCGCTGGCGGCGTGCAAATCGTGCATTAAGGCTGGATCAAGGGGGCCCGAGATCCCTGCCCCAAGTAGGACGGCCGTTAGCAGGACCACCACCCAGGCACCACAATAGTTGCGTAGGACGCTATAAATCAGGCGATAGACAAGGGCAACCAGGAGCAAACTGATGGCTGTCTCTATGATCCAGACCCGCAACATACCTCTCCCCCCTATTGCATGCGATGACGGAAGAGCCACGCAGCGGCGCTCATACTCAGTACCGCGATGATGGCCAAGGGCCAATACTGGCTCCACAGGTCCCGCAGCCCATCTCCCTCTAAAAACACCCCGCGTACGATCACCAAAAAGTAGCGCATGGGATTGGCATAGGTGAGGTCTTGGACCAGTTCCGGCATGTTGGCGATGGGGGTGGCGAAGCCCGAGAGGATGATGGCCGGCACCAAAAAGAGAAAGGCGCCGAGCAGCCCCTGTTGCTGGGTCATGGACAGTGACGAAATCATCAAACCGATGCCGACGGCGGCAAAGAGAAAGAGCAGCATCCCCAGGGCAAGGGCAAAGACGCTCCCGATGAACGGAACGCCAAACCAGAACACCGCCACCAAAGAAATGAAGGTGCCCTCCACGGCGCCCACGAGAATGCCCGGCAGGGCCTTGCCCGCCAAGATCTCCAGGGGCGTCATGGGAGTAACGAGTAGCTGATCGAAGGTCCCTTGCTCCCGTTCCCGGGCTACCGAGAGCCCCGTCACCAGCAATGTCACCACCAGGGTGAGTAGAGCGACGATACCGGGGACGATAAACCAGCGCGACAGCAGGTTGGGGTTGAACCAGGCGCGGGCGACCAACTGCGCCGGTGGGCTGCCCCAGTGGTGGTCCCGTGCCCAGCGCTCGTCAAAGGAGAGCAGGATGCTGTTGACATAGTTGAGGGCAATGGTAGCGGTGTTGGAATTGCGGCCGTCGATGATCACCTGCACCGGCGCCGGCCGATGTTGCAAGAGATCCTCGGTGAAATCGGGGCCGATCTGCAGCACGAGCAGGGCCTTTTCGCGATCGATGAGGGGGGCGATCTGGCTTTCGTGGGTGATGGTCGCCACCTGCTGAAAAGCGCGCGAACCCTGAAAATAGCCGAGCAGTTCGCGAGAGGCAAAGCCGCTGTCCTGGTTATAAACGGCGTAGGGAATGTGGTCGAGATCGAAGGTGGCGGCGTAGCCAAAGACCAAGAGCTGAATAACGGGTGGCCCAATAAGGACGAAACGACTTTTCTTGTCCCGCAAAATGGCGAGAAATTCCTTGATCACCAAGGCCCAGATGCGCGCCAGCATCAGTCCAGCCTCTTGTGCGAGCGGCGCAGGGTCACGCCCAGAAAAAAGATGGCCATCAGCAACAGGGCAAGGCTATTCCAGAGGATGATGGACCAGACGTTACCGGCAAGGAACAGGGTCTGGAGAATGCTCACGAAATAGCGCGCAGCGACGATATGGGTAATCACCTGGATGGCCGTCGGCATGGACGGGATGTAAAAGATGAAACCCGAGAGGATGAAGGCCGGCAGGAAGGTGACGATGATGGCAATCTGCCCCGCTACGAACTGGTTGCGTGCCACGCTGGAGATGAGTAGCCCCATGCCCAGGGCGACCAGCAAGAAGAGGGTCGAGGCGAGCAGCAGGATGGCAAAACTGCCGCGCAGGGGAACAGCAAAGAGCCAAACCGCCAAAGCCACCGAGAGCAGCATGCCGCCCATACCCATAAAGTAGTAAGGAATCAGCTTGCCGAGCAGAATCTCGGCCATTTGCGCCGGGGTTGCCATGAGTGCCTCCATGGTCCCCCGCTCCCACTCGCGGGCTACCACCAGGGCGGTGAGTAGGGCGCCAATCAGAGTCATGATGACCGCAATCAGTCCCGGCACCAGATAGTCTCGACTGCGCAGGGCGGGGTTGAACCAGATCCGATCCTTGCCATCGACCGGGACGATCAAGGGATGTCCGGCCGCCAGTGCGCGTTGTTGTAACCAATTCTGCCAGACCCCTTGCAGGTAGCCTTCAGCGATACGGGCATTGTTGGCATCCACGCCGTTGACAAAGACCCCGATGGAGGCGGTATTCCCCTGCAGAATTTGGCGGCTGAAATTGGAACGCAGCCAGACGATACCATCCACCCGTCGTTCCATGAGGGCGGCCTGCGCCTGTTGCATGCTGGGGAACAGTTTCGGCGCAAAATAGAAGGACTGCTGCAGGCCGCCAACAAAGGCGCTGGTTTCTGCCGTTGGCTGGTCCACCACCACCGCCAGGGGAATGTGGCGGGCATCGAGGGACACCCCATAACCGAAGAGAAAGAGCAGGAACACCGGTAGAAAAAAGGCGATGGCGATGGCCGAGGGATCGCGCAGGATCTGCAGGAACTCTTTGCGGATGAGTCCGCGCAGGCGCCGGGAGTTCACGAGGCCCTCCGGATCTGGCTCTCATAGGCTTCGATGAGCTTGATGAAGGCATCTTCCATACTCGGGTCCGGGTGTTCTGGGCTTTTGGCCTGCGCCCGTAGCTCGGCGGGGCTGCCCTGCGCGAGGATTTCCCCCAAAGACATCAAGACCAGTCGATCGCAGTATTCCGCTTCGTCCATGAAGTGGGTGGTGATGAGCACCGTCACTCCCTGTGCCGCCAGCGCATTGATGCGCTGCCAGAACTCCCGGCGCGCCAAGGGGTCCACCCCCGAAGTCGGCTAGTCCAAAAACAGGATGGGCGGTTCGTGGAGGAGGGCACAGGCCAAAGCCAGGCGCTGTTTGATGCCCAGGGGCAGGTTGTCGGCATTGACGGGGCCGTAGGGAGCAAGCTGAAACTCCTCGCGCACGCGGGCAATGGCCGCAGCCCGTTGCTTGCCGCGCAGGCCATAGGCGGCAGCAAAAAAGGCGAGATTCTGATCGACGCTGAGGTTGCCGTAGAGGGCGAATTTTTGCGCCACATAACCGATGCGAGCGCGGGCAGCGCTGCTTGCCCGGCGCATGTCGACTCCGGCCACGCGCAGGGTACCGGCAGAGGGTGACAAAAGACCGCAGAGCATGCGAAAGGTCGTGGTTTTGCCGGCGCCGTTGGCCCCCAATAGACCAAAGATTTCTCCGCGGCGCACGCTAAACGTGCTGCTTTTGACCGCCTCGAAGTGCCCAAAGAACTTGCGTAAGCCCTCCACTTCCACCACCGCCTCAGCAGCCTTACCATCGGTGATGGTCGTAGTTGTCGGAGCCGTGTTGACCGTCGCCGTCGTTCCCGAGCCCAAGAGTTCTACAAAGGCATCCTCGAAGGCTGGTGATATGGGCTCCCACTGCTCGTCGGCGGCAGGTGTCACCGGCTCCGGCCCGGTAAGCACGCGGATGCCGTCGGCAACGATCCGCGCATCCCGTACCCCCGGGCGCTGCTGCAAAGACTCGCGTAGGGCGCGGCGCCGCATTTCGTGGTGGCGTACCAAAAAGCACCTCCCGCGCAGAGGATCGGTGAAGCTCTGCGGGTTCCCCTGCCGGAGCAACTTGCCCTCGTGGAGCAGGACAATGGCATCGCAACGCTCGGCCTCGTCAAAATAGGCGGTGCTCATCAAGACCGTCGTTCCAGCGCCGCGCAGGCTCTGGATGATCTCCCAGAGCTCGCGACGGGCGATGGGATCTACTCCCACGGTGGGCTCGTCGAGAAGCAAGAGCTGAGGTGCCCGCAGCAAGGCGCAGGCCAAGCCCAGCTTCTGCTTCATACCACCAGAGAGGGCTCCGGCGCGCCGCTTGCCAAAGGGCCCCAGCGCCGTCAGCTTCAGGAGATCCTGTTGGCGGTTGCGCGCCTGCTCCGGTGCAAGTCCCTGTAAGTCGCTGTAGAGATCGAGATTCTCCTGCACCGTGAGGTCTTCGTAGAGGCCGAAGCGCTGGGGCATGTACCCAATCTTCTCCTGCAGATCCGTCGTGCCGGTGCTGAGCTCCTGGCCAAAAAGAAATACCTTGCCTTCGCTGGGGCGCAGGAGGCCCGCAGCGAGGCGGATGAGGGTGGTCTTGCCGGCCCCGTCGGGTCCCAGCAGACCCGTCACTTGGCCAGGGGTGAGTTCCAGGTTCAGGCCATCGAGGGCGAGGACCGCATCCTTGCCGCGCTGGAAGCGCTTGCGCACCCCCGCAAAGCGTAGGGGGCTGGTAGTGGGCGTCTCAGTGGCCACAGGGGTGCTCGGAGCGGGCCTGGGGCTGGTTGTTCTGCAGGGGGATCTGCACCGTTACCGGCATACCCAGGCGCAACTCGTGTTGCGGATTGCAGGCATAGACCCGCACTCGGTAAACGAGCTCCGTGCGTAGTTCCGCGGTTTGCACCGTCTTGGGGGTGAACTCCGCCGTTGGCGAGATGAAGCCCACCCATCCCGCAAACCGCTTACCGGGGAAGGAGTCGCTTATGATCTGCGCCCGCATGCCCAGCCGCACTTTGCCCAAGGCCGTCTCCGGCAGATAGGCGCGCACCCAGACCGGGTTGTCGAGGGCCAGGGTAAAGACCGGGGTGGCTGGCGAAACCATGTCGCCGGGTTCGACAATGCGGTCCTGGACGACCCCATCTTCCGGTGCATAGAGCTTGGTGTCCCGCAATTCCCGCTCCGCCAGGGCCAGAGCCGCGCGGTCGGCCTGGAGTTGAGCCCGGGCTGCGGCGATGTCTTCCTTACGCGGTCCTTTGACAGCGAGAGCCAGGGCTTGTTGGCTTCGTTCCAGATCGGCGCGCGCCGTCTTCAACGCAGCGGCGGCATTATCGAGGCTCTGTTTGGGAACGTACTGTTCGGCCGCCAGAGCCTTTTGGCGCCGCCAGGTGACCTCGGCATTCTCCAGGGTCGCCCGGGCGGCCGCTACTTGAGCCCGGGCTTCGGCGATCTCCTCCGGGCGGGAACCCGCCAATAGGCGCGCCAAAACCTGCTCCTGGGCCGCTACCGCGGCCCGATCCCGAGCGACGGCATCCTGGAAACGCACGGGGTCCAACTCCGCCAACAACTGTCCCCTTCGGACGCGGTCGCCTTCCTGGACGAGCAAGCGTTGCACGCGTCCGCTGTCGTTGAAAGCTGCCTGTACCTGGCGAATGTCGATGTCGCCGTAGATCGTCAGGATATGGGGATTGGCTACCGGACGGTGGGTCCACCAGTAGGCCACCCCAGCGCCAGTGACCAAAAGCAGAAGCAGCAGGAGGAGGCGTTTCTTTTTGCTGGCCATGACAAGCTTCCTTTCTGATGGTGTCTTCAATCCGTTTGCAGCAGACCGTTCACGGCCTGCAGATCCTGCAGATCCAGTTGTCCGGCGGCTGCTTTCAACTGGACGCGCGCGAGCACCTGATTGTAGAGGGCGACGTTGTAGTCCTGCTCGGCGCGGATGTAGTCCGTGGCCGTCTGCAGCAGGTCGATGATGGAGCGCGTGCCCACCTCATAACCCTTGCGGGTACCCTCCAGGGAAATCTTTGCCGACTCCACGGCCGCCTTGGCCGAGGCCAACTGAGCCACGCTGTCCTTGAGGTTGAGGAAAGCCGTCTGCGTATCCAGCCGTACCCGATCGCGCACGCTGCCGACGTGATCCACCTGCGCCACGCTGAGGGCTTGGGCCTTCTGCACCCCACTGGAGATGCTTCCACCTTGATAAATGGGCATGGATAGATTGAGGCTCACCCCCGCCTGATTCTCATTGAATCCCGGAAAGGGATTGCCATGCACATGCTGCGCGATGCCCTGCAGGTCCACCTTGGGCCAGCGCGCCCGCTGCTGGTACTGCACCGCTTCCTGGGCCGTACGCAGCTGCGCCTCGGCCTCGTGCATCAGCGGCTGATCCCGGATGGCCGCCTGAACCCAAGCGTCCATGTCGTCCGGCTTCGGACCTTCGGCGGTAAAGGGCCGGAGATCCTCCAGATGACCAACGGGCGCGTGGGTGAGGCGCTCCAGGCCGCGCTCGGCGACGGACACCGCATTGCGGGCACGGATCCGGTCCGACCGCGCTGCATCGAGGCGCGCTCGGGCCTCACGCACGGCAACGATATCGCCGGTGCCCACCTTCAGGGCCGCCTCCGTCTGCCGGTAGATGCTCTCCAGCAGGCGTCGCTGACGCTCGGCAATACGCTCCTGGGACTGCGCTTCCAGCACCTTGAAATAGGCCGTGGCCACGCGCAGGGCCAACTGCTGCTGCGTGTACAGCAGTGCCGCCGTCTGCGCCTGGATGCGACTGTCGGCTTGACGCAGCGCCACGTAGCTCTGCCCGTCGAAAACCGACTGGGTGAGGGTGACACTGTAACTGTCCGACAGATAGGCCTTGCTCAGGTCGAGCCCGGCAAAGCCGGAAAAGGTGCCCGTGTTGTAGCCCACGCTCGCCCCTAGCCGGAGGTGCGGCAACAGCGCCGCCCGCGCTGCCGGCTTGTCCTGAAGCGTGGCCTGCAACTGCGCGCGCGCCTCAGCCAGGGCCGGATCGCTGCGGTAGGCCTGCTCATAGGCCGAAAGCAGGTTTTCGGCCTGCGCCCCAGTGGCGCTGAAGATAAGCAACGCGGCAAGGAGTACGGCGCGCGGTCGTTTTGGCATGGTGTTCCCCGGTGGCACAAGGCTCTTTTGGTCGTCACATTGGATGTGGACGTCCGAAGTATAGCAGGAGATTGGGCGAGTGCGGCACGAAGTGTGGTCATCTCACTTCTCCGTCCGATCCTGGTGGGCGTAAATCAAGACGGCAAAAAACACCCCTCCCTGCACAAAGCCCAGTAGGGCCTCGATCCCCGCCGACAACATGGCATTGAGGGTGCGCGGTATCCAGTCACCGTTGCCCAAGGTGGTAAAAAATTCGGTGGATATGTACAACGAGAGCAGCAGGTCGTGACCGTTCAGGCACAGGGCCTGCTGCGCGGCATTTGGGCCACTGTACTGAAACAGATGAAAGACCCCATACAGGTCATAGAGCAGTGCAAAGTACAGTAGCGTTACCACCGTGACTTCGAGATATAAGAAAACGATCTGCAATAGATCCAGATGTAGGGAGCGGCGCGCCCGCGAGACATAGAACAACATGAGGTCCAGCAGCAAGAAGCGCACCGCCACAATGAAGATCAAGAGCCCAAACAGCAGATCCCCACGTTGTGCTAAAAAACCTTGGGGATCATCGGCCTTCCACAAGGCAAGCGGCAGGAGGGGGAGCAGTACCAAAGGAATGGCAAAGGGCAAAATCGGGATGAGCCGCATGCGTGCCGCCGCCGCTTGCCGGGCTTTTTCTCCCAAAGGTCCCAAACGGCTCACCAGTCCTCACCCCTTACTGTGTCTATGCCTCAGTTCACGCGGCGTCGAGAGCGGCGGAAAACGCCCGCACTTTCTGGAAGGCCCTCAGTCGCTAGCTCCCAACACGGCAAAGACCGGCTCGGCATCGCCAATGACCTTGGTAGCCATGGCATAGCGCGCAATACGCACCGTTTCTACGACCTTGGCAGCCGGTATCTTCTGTTGCGCAACTTTGTCGGCCATGGCCTGGATGCAGGCATGACTCGACCCAGCCAAGGCCGCCGCGAGGTAAATCAGCGTGCGCGTTTCATCGTCCAGCGCTCCCTCAGCGGGCATGGCGAAGGCGCGAGAACGCATGTGTTCGTGAATCAGATCGGCATCGGCCGCCACCGACTTTTCGATGGCACTGGGTGCACGGCCCATGGCTTGTCGCATACCGGCAAGGATCTGCTCGGGGCTGGGACGGGATGTATCGGACATGCGGGTATTCTCCTTCAGATAGACAGCTTACGCGCGATTTTCCAAAAACAGGGTGTGGTAGAAGGGCTCCACCGGACCCGAAACCACGTAGGGTGCCACCGCCATAAAGGCGTGTTGGAAGCGCGGGTCGAGGTGGGAATTTTCATGATCCCAAACCGATTCCCATACCCCGTGCATCAGGTAGTTGCGCAAGGACCCATAGGGCTCAGTATTGACCAGAATCTCGGTGCTCACCGCCTTGCGATAATCGCGATTGTCGCGGCTGCCGGCTTGCCCTACGCCATTGGGATCATCCTTGGGCTCAAAGGTGTTTTGGGCGACTTTCAGGAGCGGTCCGACCTTGGCCTCCAGCTCGGTGTGCAGTGTGTCGGGAACCATCACGTGATTGATGACGGTGACGAGTTTCCGCTGTGGCGTATCGTCCTGCCGCGTAAGGAACTGGGTAATCGAGGTTAGCGCATCGTAAATTGCATGACGATCACCAGCGATGAGCGTTGCGTAGACCCCCGTCAGCGGCGTGAATTCCAGAGACTCTGACGCGCCGGGAGGCGTGAATTGGACATGCGGGGCGAGACGATTTTGCACCCAAGCATCCAGGTCGGCGCGGGGCATTGCGGCGGCATTGGCAAAGCGCAGGAGTAATACATTGGCATAGGGTAAACGCCCTTCTGATGCCGATTCGACACTCGCCGCGGCCAATATTCCCTTGAATACCGGAGGGTAGTTCTTGACCATGGTGGACTCTCCCTGCATCTGCTTGAGGGTAGCACCCAGAAAGCCTGTCCGTCCTTGCAACTCTTTGCTTAGTACAGTTACGGCCTGTAGTACGGCCTGCTGTTGCGGCGGTGGTACGCGAAACTCCACCACATAGCTCTGGGGAAAGGCGGCGTAACTCGCATCCACGGCTTCCGCGGTGGCGCCGTGGCCCAGCACTGGTGACAGGAGGGCGGCAGCTCCCGCGCCAGTACTCGTCAGCAAAAAGCCCCTTCTATTCATCGTCTACTCCTCCCAATTCCGTTGCTAAGTCTAAGACGTATGAGGCGTACAAAAGATGCATACAACGAGGGTGGCTCTGCAGACATTTTCGGAGGGGGCGGGCCTAACCCTGTCTGGGCCAGTCAGGGAACGCGGGGAACGTGGCAACAGACCTGCCCGGTGTCGGGGCTGAAACGCACGCCAAAACGCAGCAGCAAGACTTGCCGCAGGCGCAGGCGGGCGCGCTGAATACGGGATTTAGCAGCGGGCAAGGACAAACTCTGTTGTTCCGCGTACTCCGCTTGGGGCACGCCTTCCAGATCACAGCGCAGCAGGATATCGCGATCCTCTTCCGATAATTGAGCGAGGGCCGCTGGCAGGCAGCGTGCCAGAGCATCGATGGGAGCTACTTCCATCACATCTTCGGGCAGATCTTCGGGAAGTTCGCTATCCGGCCGCAAGCGCCGCTGGTAATCGATGGCGAGGTTGCGCGCCACCTGAAAGAGCCAGGCGCGGGCATTGTCCACCTGGCAGAACGCCCCGCCCTGACGGAGCAAACGGAGGAATAGATCGTGGAGCAGATCGTCGCAGTCTCCGGGGTCGGCCATGCCCTGCAATTGCCGGCGCAGAAATCGCCGCAATTCTGCCTCGGAGGCTTCCCAAGCTCGCAGCGCGCAGGGCATGGGGCGCGCATCTGCAAGGCTGTCCATGGCGGCTGCGTTATCTTGGATCATCTACACTCCTCGCACTACTCCAATAGTCTGCAGAGTATACTCTTGGCAACGAGGCAGATGTAACGGAAGCGCTGCGTCTACTGTGGTTCCGTGCCTGGAACCAGAAATACCGGCTCCTGGTCGGCGGGCATGGTGGCGAGTTCCGTTGGGGTCATGCGGGCGTAGATCTCCAGAAGATAGCCGGTGGGGTCGCGCAGCCAGAGTTCGTGTAGAGGGGTGCCGCGCCAGGTGCTGCGCGGTGGCTTGACCACCTCGGCACCGGCGGCCACGGCGCGATGGTAGGCGGCAATCACCGCCTCCTTGCTCCGCACTCCCAGGCCCACGTGGTAGAGGCTGTAGGTGTCGAGGGGCTCGTCCCGGTCGTTGACGAGAATCACCAGATTCAGGCAGAGATCGGGGACGATGAAGGTGCTGAAGCGCGCCGTCTGTTGTCTGGGCTCAACCCCGAAAAAGTCCCGATAGAAGGCCGTGCTGCGGGCAAGATCGGTTACCCGGAAGCTCAGATGAAATTCCTGGCGAGCGGGCACCAGGGCAGACAACTCGGTGGACATGCAGTAATCCTCAGGGTTCACTGTGACCAATGCGTTCCAGTTCCGTGCGCAGGCGCTTGGGATCTTCGGCTAGCCATTCGGCAACGGGCAGTTGCAGTAGCGCTTCGATGCGATGACGCAGGATACGATAGGCCTTCGTAAAAGCGGTCTCGATTTCCGCCTCGCTGCCCGTCGCTTTGGCGGGATCGTCGACCCCCCAGTGGGCGCGCAGGGCGGGACCGAGATAGGCCGGGCAGGTCTCACCCGCGGCACTGGCGCAGACGGTGATGACGATATCCGGGGTAGTGGTCAGATCGTCCCAGGATTTGCTGGTGAGACCGGCGGTGGAAAAGCCTTCCCGCTCCAAAAGGGCGATGCTGCGTGGGTGCACAGAACCCACCGGATGGCTGCCGGCGCTGCTGGCGTGGAGCCTGCCCTGGGCAAGGCCATTGAGGGTGGCTTCGGCCAGGATGGAACGGCAGGAGTTGCCGGTGCACAGAAAGAGGATCTCGGGAACTTTCATCGGTGTCACCTCGGTGGGGCGGCG
The DNA here is from genome assembly GCF_024396695.1 of Acidithiobacillus sp. YTS05. Lineage (GTDB taxonomy): Bacteria > Pseudomonadota > Gammaproteobacteria > Acidithiobacillales > Acidithiobacillaceae > Igneacidithiobacillus > Igneacidithiobacillus copahuensis. The sequence goes on along the minus strand of NZ_CP094359.1, from coordinate 2,605,040 downwards.
GAAGCGGTGGCTGCTGCGCTGGATTCGGACTCGTCGGGGATAGTGCAGGATTGGGTGCCGCGACAGCAGTTTTCGGTAAGGTAGGCGACCAGGGAGCGCACCACGGGCATCTGCGCCCGGTAGCGCTGGAAACGTCCCTCGCGGTGGACGATGACGAGATCGGCGTGCTGCAGAACCTTGAGGTGAAAGGATACGCCGTTGTGCAGTTGCCCGATCCGTTCGGCAATCTGGCCGGAGAAAAGGCCTTCCGGCTCGTGCTCCACCAGTAGGCGAAAAATGGCGAGCCGCACCGGCGAGGCCAGGGCCTCGAGGCGGGCGACAATGCGATCGCTGTGCTCTTCGGTCATGGGATTCCAATGGTTCAAGTTAGATTGAATTATTGACAAATGTTTTTGGCTCGTCAAGACTACCGGCAATTTCACCCAAGGAGTACAGGATGCTTGCCCTGGCCATCTTCGTTGTGACCCTGATCCTCGTCATCTGGCAGCCCAAGGGACTCCAGATCGGTTGGAGTGCCATGGGCGGTGCGGTCGTCGCCCTGGCCACCGGGGTCATCACCTGGAGCGATATTCCTGTGGTCTGGCATATCGTCTGGGATGCTACCTTTACCTTCGTCGCCCTCATCATCATCTCCCTGATTCTGGACGAAGCCGGTTTCTTCCATTGGGCGGCTCTGCACGTGGCGCGCTGGGGCGGTGGGCGTGGGCGTCGGCTCTTCCCCCTCATCGTCCTGCTGGGGGCGATGATTTCTGCCGTATTCGCCAACGACGGGGCGGCGCTGCTGCTCACCCCCATCGTCATGGCCATCCTGTTGCGGCTCGACTTCTCACCCAAGGCCACCTTCGCCTTTGTCATCGCCACCGGTTTTGTGGCCGATACCACCAGTCTGCCGCTGATGATCTCTAACCTCGTCAACATCGTCAGCGCCAATTATTTCAATATCACGTTTGATCGCTATGCCCTGGTGATGGTACCGGTGGATCTGGTGGCGCTGGCGGCCACCCTGGGGGTGCTCTGGCTTTACTTTCGTCGCTCCGTGCCCGCGTCCTATCCTACCGCCCACCTCGACGCTCCGCGCACGGCCATCCAGGATCCTGTGGTCTTCCGTGCCGCCTTTCCGGTGCTGGTTTTGCTACTAATCGCCTACTTCGTTACCGCGCAGTGGCAGGTACCGGTATCGGTGGTGACGGGGGCTGGGGCGCTGATCCTCCTCGCTTTGGCCGGACGTTGGTTGCAGGGCGGGCGCGGCGCCCGCATTCCCGTACGCAAGGTCTTGCACGAGGCCCCCTGGCAGATCGTGATTTTCAGCCTCGGGATGTATCTAGTGGTCTATGGGCTCAGGAATGCTGGTCTGACCAACTATGTGGCCGTGGCCCTGCAGGCTCTGGCAACACAAGGCACGGCCCTGGCCGCGGTGGGGGCGGGCTTTTTGGCCGCGGCGCTGTCCTCGGTGATGAACAACATGCCGGCGGTTTTGGTGGGCGCCTTGGCCATCCACCAACTGCCGGTGGCCACGGATCCGTTGATACGGGAAACCTTCGTCTACGCCAACATCATCGGTTGCGATCTTGGCCCCAAGTTCACGCCCATCGGCAGTCTGGCCACCCTGCTCTGGCTGCATGTGCTGGGCCGCAAAGGTATGACCGTGACCTGGGGCCAATACATGCGCACCGGACTCCTCATCACCCCGCCGGTACTGTTCCTGACGCTGCTGGCCTTGGCGGCTTGGTTGCCGTTGCTGTAAGGAAAACATATGCAAGACACCCTCCCGCAGCTCGACGCAAACCACTTCCTAGAGGTGGACCAGCAGCGCCTGCTGTCCACCGAAAGGCCCAGCCATCCACCGCGCATCCTGTTGCTCTATGGCTCTATCCGGGAGCGTTCCTACAGCCGCCTCCTTACCTTCGAGGCAGAACGTATCTTGCGCAAGCTCGGCGCGGAGACACGGATCTTTCACCCCCGTAACCTGCCTCTGCCGGACAGCGTCCTCGATACCCATCCCGAGGTCCAAGCCCTGCGCAGCGCGGTGGAGTGGTCGGAAGGACAGGTCTGGTGCTCCCCTGAGCGGCATGGCGCCATGACGGGCGTTTTCAAATCGCAGATCGACTGGATTCCCCTCAATAGTGGTGCCGTTCGACCTACCCAAGGCAAGACCCTGGCACTGATGCAGGTCTGTGGGGGTTCTCAATCGTTTAATACTGTCAATCAGTTACGTATCCTGGGGCGATGGATGCGCATGATCACCATCCCCAATCAGTCGTCGGTACCCAAGGCCTTTCTGGAGTTCGATGAGGGGGGACGCATGAAACCCTCGGCCTACTACGACCGGGTGGTAGACGTCATGGAAGAACTCATGAAATTCACCTGGCTCACTCGCGGCTGCAGTGCCTATCTGACGGATCGCTACTCCGAGCGTCGCGAGTCGGCAGATGCCTTGTCGGCACGCGTCAATCAACGATCTTTGTAGTCATGTGAGTGGGAGGGAAAAACGCAGCCGAAGCAGCTTAACCAGACGTCCAGGGGACCGTCCATGGCGATCTCATAGCTCGTCAAGTTTTCAGGCTCCTCGACATCTCGAATGGATAAGGGGTTATGATTCTCCAACAGAAGGGGCGGCAAGCTGAGGGCAACGATGGACCAAGGGAACCAACTATTCACTCTGGCACTGGGCCTGATTCCACCGTGGGCGGTGGACGAGGTCCAGTTCACGGCGGAGGAAAAGCGCCTGGACCTGCATGTGAACTTCCCAAGGGGTAGCCAGTTTCCTTGTCGGGTCTGTGACCAGGATTGCCCAGTCTATGACACCCAGGAGAAGGTCTGGCGCCACCTGGATTTCTTCCAGCATGCGGCCTACCTCCACGCCCGCGTACCGCGGGTCCAGTGCCCGGAACACTGGGTGCATTTGGTACCTGTCCCTTGGGCGCGGGAAGGCTCAGGATTCACGCTGCTCTTCGAGGCACTGGTCATGGCCATAGTCCGGGAGATGCCCGTGTTGACGGTCGCCCGGTTGATTAGGGAGACAGACCAGCGACTTTGGCGGGTGATCGAGCATTACGTCGCCAGGGCCCGCGAGGCCGCGGTCCTGTCGGAGGTCCACGCCATCGGTGTCGATGAAACCAGCAGCCGACGTGGCCACGACTATATCTCCCTATTTGTGGACCTGGAGGCCAAGCGTTTGGTCTTCGCTACTCCAGGCAAGGATGCCAAAACCTTCGAGCAATTCGCCAAAGATCTGCAGGCCCATGGTGGTAGCGCCGATACCATCACGGAGTTGAGCATGGACCTCTCGCCGGCCTTCCAAAAAGGCGCCGCAGAACACCCGCCCAACGCCCAGATCACCTTCGATCGCTTTCACCTGATGAAGCTCATCAATGAGGCGGTGGATGCCGTGCGTAAAGGAGAGGTCTACTCCCAACCCGACCTGAAAAAGAGCCGCTGGCTGTGGCTCAAGAACCCGGGAAAGCTCTCTGCCAAACAGAACGCCAAGCTCCAGGAACTCCTCAAGCTCCAGAATCTCAAGACGGCTCAGGCCTACCAGTTCCGCCTGACCTTCCAAGAGATCTTCACGATCCAGAATCGCCACCATGGCGCTGTGCTGCTCAAGGCATGGATAGAGAACGCCAAGGCCAGCGGATTACCCCCTCTGGTCAAGGTTGCCTACACCCTGATAAACCATTGGGATGGGGTACTGCGCTGGTTCGAGAGCCAGATCACCAACGGTATCCTGGAAGGCTTCAACAGCCTTCTGCAGTCCGCCAAGGCCAAAGCGCGGGGCTACCGTACCCACAAGAACTTCATCAACATGGCCTACCTGATCCTCGGCAAGCTGGATCTCAGGTTACCCACATGAAACGTCGAGGAACCAGTTTTCAGGCAGTCGCGACAGTATTTTGAGGGGGGATTACGAGAATCGTAACCATACGATTCTTTGAAAATAAATTATGAGCATTCTACCCCTATCGAAAGTTTGTTAACGTAACATTTTAGTTCAGCTAACCACGGAAGCGGCCGAAGACTGCTATAGTGGGTCGGCTGGAATGATTGGGTGCTCGCTCTCTCACAACTTACCTTCCAAGAAAGCAGTGACCTGCTGAAAAAGCACTTTGTCATATGGGCGCGATTTTGGGTGTTTCCCGATGACTGTGTGTCCGGATTTTCGTAGGTGTGATGCCAAAGCGCTTTCCAGTGCAGCGACAATGTCTCTATACATGCGGTGCGCCTCCATTGTCGTTTGCTCAGGGAACAGAGGCCCAATGGCAAGGAGTTCGTATGCGCCGGCAGTTGGATCAAGACCTGCAGCCCGAATATTTCGCAGCAGGGTGTTTGCCTTTGCTGTAGGACGGACATCAAGGTGCTGACCAAGCCGAGAGAATGGTGACGACGCATGCTGCGATGAACTATCACCCGTGCGTCCGACGTAAAGAACTGTCTGCTCGTTTTGTTTAACACGCCAGACATACAGCCAAAAGCCACGTTCGAGTAGTGCGCCGCTGAATGATATTTGGTGGAGATTCATAGCACCCAACGTTTGAATTCACCCAGGTGTAAAAGAATCATCAAACCCAGCACTCTCATTCTTAATGCGCGTCATCCAACTGGACTCAAAAACAATTTGCTTCATTCTGCCCCATAGCGAGTCCTCCAACCCACTTGCATTATTTTTTTAGTGGTTTTTCATATATGTGCAGAATGGGTCAAAACAATGACATTTCCTTCCTCAGCTTGGGAATGCATAGCCCGGTTAACCCATCCGAATGTCCGCTTACAGTCTCAAGCGGCCATGCCTCAGCGGGAGGATATTCCGCAGGAACGTGCTTGGCAACGATCAGAATCTGGCGGCGCCTGCGGAGGCTAAGTGACCAACCATCCTGCTTGGCGAACCGTGGATCATGACACGGGTCGCTCGTGGTCCTTAATTGTCTGCTTGACGTCATCCATCTTGTCCGACCGGTCAAGGTATTTGTCGTCGAGCAATGTCCATGTCCAAACCCACACCAGCGGCAGGATCTTAACCCTCTGTGCGTGAAACAAGGTAAGGCCGGAACAGTGTTAAACAGAACAGAACGGAACGCAAGATAAAGCCTGCATGGAAAAGGTATAGCTTTCCCATGCAGGCCGGCAACGGCGGGGCCTCCCCGGTACCTGCTCTGGCGAACCAGCCAGGGCACGCGCACGAGACCCGCCAGAAAATGCTGTTAATCAAATCGTCGGCAATGCCGAAGCCAGCCCCCATCATGAGGGACTGGCCGAAGCCCGAGTGCCCCCGCGCGCTCAGGAATCCGCCTGACTGCTTTATTCGAGAAATACCCGACCGTTCATGGCGGCCATGCGTCTTTCGCCATACCTGTCAGCGTAGGTTGTACCAGACCCCTCGGCCACTGCCGTGCAGGCTTAGCGTGCCGTGATCGACCAGCGCCCGAAAATGTTGCTTGAGCGTGTTGCGGCTAGCCCCGGTCAGTTTCATGACCTCACCGATGGTGACGCGGCCGTGCTCTCGGGCGAACTCAACGATCTGTAGCTGCAGTTCCGGCATGGCCGCCAGCACGATCTTTTCGCGATCGACCTTCTTTTCCAGGCGCCGAACCTGCTCGGCCAAGGATCTCAGGAAGAACATCAGCCACGGCTGCCAATTTGGCACCTCTGTGCGGATCGTGCCTTGGGTCTGGCGCAAGGCCAGGTAGTAGGCTTCCTTGCTCTGCTCAATCACGCTCTCCAGAGAGCTGTAAGGCACATAGGCGTACCCGGCCTGCAGCAGCAGGAGCGTGGTCAGCACCCGAGAGAGCCGGCCGTTGCCATCCTGAAAAGGGTGGATCTCCAGGAACACGACGACGCACAGTGCAACGATCAACAGTGGATGCAGCCGGGCCGTCTCACGTTCCCGGTTCACCCACGCCACGAGTTCCGACATCAGGCGGGGTGTGTCGAAGGGTGATGCGGTCTGAAACACGATACCGATCTGTGCGCCAGCTTCGTCAAAGGCGGCGACACTGTTCGACGTGGTCTTGTAGTTACCGCGATGCCAAGTGTCCTTCTCGCTGTAGCGCAGGAGGATCTGGTGCAACTGCTTGATGTGGTTCTCGGTGATCGGGATGCCCTGCCAGGACGCGAACACCAGGTCCATCAGCTCGGCGTAGCCAGCCACTTCCTGCTCGTCACGGGTCGCGAAAGACTTGATCTCCAGATTCGACAGCAGATGCTCCACCTCCCGGTCGGACAGCTTGCTGCCCTCGATGCGGGTCGATGAGCCGATGCTCTCGATGGTGGCCACACGACGCAGGGCCGACAGCCGGTCGGGGGCGAGCGTGCCCAAGGCGCGCCAAGCGCCTTTGAACTCATCGATCCGGGCGATGAGGCCCAGGATCTCCGGCGTGATCTGGATAGTGTCGATTCGCACCATGGACCAATACTACACCCATTTACACCTATTTTTGAGATGCCAGGCTCGCTCGGATGGCGCCTGATGCGGTAATGATGCTTCATCTCTGTGAATCCCTGAGTTCTGCATCAAGCACCTGTACCGCAATTTCCGGATGAGCCTGACCGCAGCGGGGACATGCCTTGCCGGCCTGGGGAATGTTCATCCAGTAGCCGGATACCAGCCCCTTGGTCAGGGCAATGTCTCTTTCCAATACCGAGGCGGCAACAACGTGCCCACCTGGATTGGTGCTCAATCCTGCCAAAATCGTGATTCCAGGGTGCGCTTGCTGGACTTGTCGGCTGATGTCGGCCACGAAGGAGCGATACAGAGTGGGTTTGTTTTCAGCACCTTGGGCCTGGATTTCGTAGACAGGGACATAAGCTGCGATACGCGCAGCCAAGCGCAATCGAACAAACTCGGGGTAAATTCTTCCACGATATGAGGGGACTACACTGCGGACGAGGTCTGTTGCTGGAGTGGCCACAAGCCATTGGTGACGATATTCGGCGATTTCTGCCGCCCGACGATAGGCGCCCACGGGATTTTCGCGTTGCGATACTGGTGTTTGCGGCCAGTTTTCAAGATCAACGACCACCGCGCCCGATGGAAGTCGCGAAAGGCGGTTTACATTAGCGGTGGATGCCAGGCGAGTGGCCAATGGTGGCGCGTCTGGACTCCCACCAGAAATCCAGGTTTGCGGACTGTTCAACGGGCCAGAGAGTAGTGCGGCTCCGCCCGCCGCCAGTGCCAATTTGGTGACAGCACTACCGGCGAACAACCAGATCATGTTTTACATCCTGTGCTTCCCAATGTGGGCGCACACGGTGGTGCTCGACATCCATTACCGCGTCTGCCCTGGCGCCAGATATGGCAATGGTCGCCGAGCAAACCCACGGCTCCAGCGCCGCAGCACGCGATTAGAAAATGCTATTGATGAGGTCGTCTCCGATCCCAAACCCGGCCCCCATCATCAGGGCCTGACCGAAACCCGAGTGCTCCAGCGAGCTCAGGAATCCACCCGACTGCTGCTGCGGATAGCCCTGGGGCATAGCTTGGGGTGTCTGCGGATACCCGGGCTGCCATTGCTGGCCCTGCCCCTGCATCGCCGCCAGATCGCTCTGCGCGGCCTGGTGCATGGCCTGCATGACCATCATCACCTGCTGCTGCTCCTGCTGGACGTTGAGGGCCAGTTCCTTGAGGTCCAGCAACCACTCCCGTGCGTCCTGGTTGCCACCATCGGCGGCAGTCTTGAGCTTCCCGGCCAGCGCCTGCAGGCTTTGCATTACCCCTTGAGCTTTCCTGCTGCAGCTGGTTGTATTGCTGCTCTACGGTCTGCAGATCCATTTCATAACCCTCCGTGGTATTTGAACGAGACTTCCCGACATTGGGGACAGACAAAGACCTGGACGGCAAGTTTCTTCTCGAAGGCCTCTTCGCCCTCGTCCGCCAGCTGGCCAAGCACGGCTCCTGCCGCAGCTCCGGCCAGCCCCGTCAATCCGCCCATGCGGATTCCGTGCGCCCCTTTGTCTTCCATGGGCGACTGACAGCTAGGGCAGGTGGCCGTCATGGCCTCTTGATGTTCTCCGAATCCAAACATGGCATGCTCCTCTTCGGCCGGACGTGCTTACGCGGGATTCAACTGCTCGACCAGGTGTTTTCCGGGCTGAAAGCGCACGGTTTTGCGGGCCGGAATCTCGATGGCGGCACCCGTGGCCGGATTACGTCCGGCGCGCGCCGCCCGCTCTTTGATCTGGAATCGGCCCAGATCGCCCAAGACCACCGCTTCGCCAGCAGCGAGCTGCTCCCGGTAAATATCGAGAAGGACATTCAGGGATTTTTCCACGACGGTTTGCGGCAGATCGCTGCGCTCGGCCATGAGACGCACAAGCTCTTTCTTTGTCAGCATGAGACATTCCTCTCCAGTAATCACGGCACCACGCCGGAATATACCGACGAATCCTGCAAGCCCGCAAATTAGCGGTTCCTTTTGATAGGCATGCGGTGAGACAGGTTCCCGGTTTGTTGTGGGATCTAGCCATCCGTGGGCGCCTGCTGTCCTACGTACACAGCCACCCCTAACCCTAGCCGAGATGCTGGAGACCCGAGTAGCGTGTGCATCACCAGTCGGGCAGTGAATCGCGCGGGCGCATTCACCGATAGATCGTGCCTTTGAGTCCTGCGCCGGGCTTTCGGACAAGGGGAGCGCGGCTAACCTCGCGTCGCAGCCCTTCCTGGTCCATAATGCAGACTCTGTGTGGGCGTAGTTGCGCTATCTTGTGAGAACAATGCACTGCTCATGAACCCATGAGCGGGTGAGTACGGACCAGCAACCGATACAGGCGTACCTACCGTGTTCCATCAACTATGGAGCACGTAACCCTGGGTGGCCCGTAGAGATGTGGAGAAGTTCTTGGAGAAAATCAGGTGACCCTGCGCGTACCCGTCGATCCCGGATTGCTGCACTGGGCGATGCGCCGATCCGGCCGCACCCCGGAGGGGTTGTCTGCCCATTTCAAAAAGCTGAGCGGTTGGCTGACGGGGCAGGAGCAACCCACGTTAAACCAGTTAGAAGAGTTCGCCCGCCGCACCCATACCCCTATAGGATACTTTTTCCTGACGGAACCGCCGGAAGACGAACTACCGATTCCCGATTTCCGAACATTGCCGCAGACGCAAGTCCGATCGCCGAGCGTCGACTTGCTTGAGACGATCTATCTCTGCCAGCAGAGTCAAAGCTGGTACCGCGACTATGTTCGCCTTCAAGGTGATCCCGGGGTTTCTTTTGTCGGTACCGCCACACTAAAGGATACACCCGTCGAGGTCGCTGCTAGGATCCGAGAACGACTCGGCTTCGATATAGGGGCCCGCAGTCGTATGGGAAACTGGAGCGAAGCGCTGCGTGAGTTTATCCGCGTGGTCGAGGAGTCCGGAATTTTGGTGATGATCAGTGGCATTGTGGGTAGTAATACCCACCGCCCGCTGGATGTAGCGGAATTTCGTGGCTTCGCCTTAGCCGACGAATTAGCGCCACTGGTATTTATCAACGGCAAAGATAGCAAAGCAGCACAGATGTTCACCTTGGCGCACGAACTGGCCCATCTGTGGTTGGGCTCTTCCGGCGTCTCGAACAATGAAGCGCGCAGTCAACCCGATGTGAAAACTGAGCGCTGGTGCAACGCGGTGGCCGCGGAAATTTTGGTGCCTTTAGAAGCGTTAGAGGATGTGCACGACGTGCCGATTGGACCGGGGGCTTTGTCGGAAACACTGCAAAAACTGTCCCGTCGTTTTAGGGTCAGCACCTTGGTCCTTCTCCGGCGCCTCTTCGATGCCGGACGGATCGATCGAGACACCCTAGACATCGCTTGGCAGGATGAACTCGATAGGATGGCCAGAATGGCGCCAACGGACTCGGGTGGCGACTTCTACAACACCCTTGGCGCACATGTCGGCAAGCGATTGGCGCGGGCGGTGATTACAAGCACCTTAGAGGGACAGACGTCTTTTACCGATGCCTTCCACTTGCTAGGCGTGCGTAAAACGCAGACCTTCTATAAGGAGGCTCAGCGGCTAGGAATTTATGGATGAACTATTTATTGGATGCCAATGTCTTCATATCAGCAAACAACCTGCACTACGGGCTGGACTTCTGCCCGGCCTTTTGGGATTGGCTGATCGCTCGAAATCGGGTGGGACAGGTGTTCAGCATTGACAAGGTGAAAGACGAGATCGAGGCGGGAGACGATGAACTGGCGGAATGGGCGAAGGTTGGAGATGAGCGTTTCTTTCTGAAGCCGAGTGCCGGAATTTTTTCCGCTTTGGGTGCGGTAACTAACTGGGTGAACAACAACGGCTACACCCCGGCTGCAAAAAACACCTTTTTCCAGGCGGCAGACTACTGGCTGATCGCTCATGCCCTGACTAGCGGCTATGTAGTGGTGACTCACGAGCGGCTTGCCGATACGCCAAACAAGGTTAAAATTCCTAACGTATGCGTGGGTCTTAATATCAAGGTGATGACCCCCTTTGAGATGCTGCGTCACGAGCGGGCGCGTTTTATTTTAGCTCACAATGCGTGAGAAGCCGCATAACGCGCGGCTTCTCTCATTGCACTAGGCTTGACCTCTCCCCCAGATCCGACGCACACACCGCCCTCCGCCACAAATCCCAAATAGGCAGTTTGGCGATAATCAGTCGATAGCCGTTCAGGTGTAGCTCGCGGGGTGACCCCCAAAAGTCTGTGGCAGCCCCTTGGATATGCAGCACCGTCTCGCCGTCCCTATCGGCCGTCCCCAGTACAGTAAGCAGCTTGCCGTCGCGCCGGACGACGACGCCGGCCATATTCACGGTGATCATCAGAGCACCACCTTCCGCACCTGACCAGCCCGGCGGATCAGGGCCGAGAGATCGCGGATCGGGGTAGCACGGTCGAACAGAAAGGTGAGGACGGCACCGTCCCGATAGGACACCGCAACCGGAATGGGTTCAGCCGGCCGCGGCTGGCCGGACTTCCCCTGTGCTTCCCGAGGTCCCTGGTGGAAAGGTATACCCTTGCGAATAGCGTTTTGCATGACAGCCTCCACGATGCCGCACCGGTGAGGGCGGCTTATGTGGAGTTATAATAACCATAGTTATCAATATGTCAATAACTACGGTTGTTTCCTGACACCAAAAGGTGCGACCTCGCGCTGGCGTCACAACTTATTGGTTCGGCGCATTATCCTGTTGTGCTGAACGACTGTGCCGATAATGGCGATCTGATCCAGATCGGAACGCAGGGTGGGATAGTCGGGGTTCAAAGGCACCAGCTCAAAGTATTCTTGCCCTTTTTCGTTTCTCCCCCGAGGCCTGTATTTTTTAAAGGTGGCCTCCTGGTCGTCGTTTTTGGCGATGACATAATCCCCGGGTTGCGGGGTTATGTCAGGGTCAATGATCACAATATCCCCTGGAACAAACTCCGGCACCATGGAGTCCCCATGGATCCGTAGTGCAAAAGCAAACTTGGATGTATCGACCAAGACGGGCACTTTCTTCTCATAGGCTCCGAGAGCGTATGGATCGGTGACACTGGTCATCTTGCCGGCAGCAACGCAGCTGATCAGCGGCACCGTCCGAATGGGTTCATCTACTGGCTCGATATTGACATCAAAGCCAGGCTTGCGCGGCGTACTCCCGCTTACCATCTCCCCCTTGCCAGTAGCCAGCCATTCGCTGCTTACGCCACACGCTGAGGCAATCTGTGTGGTGAACTTCGACGATCCCCCGGACCGTTCCAATTTTTGGATGCCTGGCTGAGACATCCCAACCGCCTCTGCAAGCTGGGCCTGTGTCAGCCCGGCATGCTCTCTAGCCATCCTTACTCTTTCGGCAAAGGTCTTCATGCTCACCACGCTATAACCAAAGTTATCAGTTGAAAACACACCAGGGTTATTGACAGTTCCATAACCCCAGTTATACTGCGGTTATGGAACCAACACCCTCCTTGTTGCTGGCACTGCAAATTGCAGGTTCGCAGAGAGCCCTGGCCAAACTGGCCGGGGTATCCCAGCCCGCTGTCCACAAGTGGGTGAAGGGGCTGTCCAGTCCGGGGCTAAAAGCTTCCGTTCAGATCGAACGTGCCACCAACGGCGCCGTCCGGTGCTCAGACCTCCGCCCCGACATCTTTGGCCCCCCCGACACCACACCGGGCACTGGGCCCATAAAACCTTCCCAACTCCCTCTTCACAGGAGGAACCATGACCATGAGTAACCTACAGGTCCTGGATCGAGACCAGGACGCGGGAGTCCACCCGCGCATCGACCGATTCCGCTGGAGGCGCGGCCACGAAGAGGAACAGGAGGAACGCGCGTTCAGCATCCGCTTCTGCGAGCTATACCGAAAAGAAACCCGGACCCGGCGGGAAGAGGCGGAACTGTCCGCCCAGTATGCACGGGCTTACGACAAGGCGCACCATGCCGTCGCCTGCCTGGCCCGGCACGTCGGGTTTTCCGACCCGGATATTCTTGCGGACTGCGGGACCACGTTGCTGGATTTTGGCGCCCGGCGCTTCGACTGGCGCGACTACCCCAACGCCACGCTGTTCGGATATTTCCAGGGAATTGCCCGGGCATACCTGCACAAGCACAAGGATTTCCTGACGTTCTCCCGCCGGCTCACGGGCTGCGGGTACGCCACCGCAGATATGCTTACCCAGGCCGTGTTCGGTCGCCCCGACGATGAAGACCGGCCAGAGGCCGTGGTAGCCCACGAGCATGATGACCGGACGGTAGACCTGTTTGACAGCCCGGAGTTGAGCTTTCTGGAACCCCTCTATGCGTCCGAGTACGAATCCTCCTTTGGCGAGGATCCGGCCCTCTCCCTGGAACGGCGAGAGAGGCGAGATGGGGTGGACGCTCAGTTCCAGGCAGTCGAGGAAGCATCGGCTATCCGCTCAGTCTCCGGTTGGCTGGACTTTACCATTGCCCACATTGCGGAGTCCCATCCGTCCCTGACGGACATTCTGGTCCGTGCCCCCCAAATCATTGACCAACTGGCGACGATCACAGGAGCCCGCCTCACCGACCTCGCCAAGCGCCTGATCACCCGCGTCAAGGCCGGATGCCGGATCGCCCTCACCCTGCTGCAGGCGCTGCGTGAGAGGCTGCATCCGGAGCGGAACCGCCGGGCCAGGGATCTGATCGACGAGGTTCTATTGCCCCTGGAGGCCCAGGAGATTCCGGAGCCAGAACCATCCGGACCGGAATTGCGGGACCCGCCCGCCCTCCTGGAGACTGTGGCTGCCCTCCCGATCCCGGACGCTCCGGAACACCCGGCCGTACCCGGCCCATGCCTGGATCTGGCGGCAGCCATTCCCACGGAAGACCGGGATCTCGGATGGCTCATCGACACCGAAGATCTCCGGCAAGGACGCGTACCGCCGCCAAAGCCTCGCTACGTCCCGGTCGATTACGCCCCCGTGGATCCCCCCGGTGTACCGCCGTTGCTGGACGAGCACGCACCCCCTGGCGGGCCGCCCGCCATCGTATTCAATGCCCGTGCTTGCAAACCGACGCCCTGGGACAGCCGGTGGGAGTTCACCTCCTTCGTGGGGGAGGTTCTGCACCTTCCAGATCCGCCACCCACGGTGTGGATCCGGCGCTCCCCGGAATGGCAGATCTGGAGGTGAACCGTGGATCGCCTGTTGACCGCAGCCGAACTGGCCCAGGTTCTGGGACTGTCTCGCAAGACCATCGTCAGACGTGACCCCCGGACGCTCCCGCAGGCGGTGCTTCTGCCGGGTTCGCGGGGACGCCGCTGGCGGGAAAGCGACGTGCAAGCCTGGCTTTCCGGACTGCCGCAAGCCCTGCCGGCGACCCCCACCGCGCCGCGCCCTCGTGGGCGGCCAAGAAATGAAGTGTCATGAGGAGCCCCATTCCCTATCTGGGCGGCAAGGGCCGCATGGCGGACAAAATCCTGCCCCTGTTACCCGCGCCCAACCGGTTCCAGACCTACGTCGAACCCTTTTGCGGTGGGGCCAGCCTGCTGTTTGCCCGCCGTCCCATGGGTATCGAGGTGATCAGCGACCTCAACGGAGACCTGATCCACTTTTTCCGCGTGCTGCGTCACCGTGGAGAAGAGCTACGGGAATATCTGCAAAACACGCCTTATGCGCGGGCGGTCTATGACCAGTGGTCCGACCCGCGTTACATCTGCTCTGACGACATCGAGCGCGCGGCCCGAACTTTTTTCCTCGCCCGGGCAACCTTCATGGCCGAGACGCAACGGCCAGAGGATCGGGCTCCCGCGGGCTTCGCGGTGGCGAAGTACCTGGACAACCGCGCCCGGTCGATGCGGAACAAGGTGGACGAGGAATTATTGCTGGCCCGCGACCGGCTGCGGAACGTCATCATCGAGCAAGCCGATGCGCTGGAGATCGTCGAACGCTACGACAGCGAGCATGCCGTCCTCTACTGCGACCCGCCCTACATGGCGGAGACCCGGAAGGGGGGAGGCTACGCCCACGAGTACAGCGACGAGGATCACCGGGCGCTCCTGGAGCGTCTGAAGCGGAGCCCGGGTCATGTCGCCATCTCGGGTTACGCGCACCCCCTCTACGCCGCTCTTCTGGAGGCCGACGGCTGGGAGCGCCGGGATTTCGCCTGGCACTGCAACACGGTGCGGAACTCGACAGGCAAGGAGAACCCGGCCCTGGAAGCGCAGCGCACGGAATCCCTCTGGCTGAATCCGCGCCTGGTGGAGTATCACGCGCAGAATGCCGCCCGGCAGCAATCGATTTTTGGGCATCTGGAACTGGCCTGAACCCGACCAAAAGCTATACCCGCCACGGCTGGCTATACCCAGACGGAAAGAGCACTTTGGGGGTGATCTGTGGCAAAACCAGCGAAAGAACCAAAGGAACGCCGCGATCTGCGGATGGAGGTCGCCAACCGGCTCCTGGAGCAGATCGAGCAGGGCACGGCACCATGGCAAAAGCCCTGGGAAGCCGGGCAGATTCTGCCCCCGATCAACGCGGTGACCGGCAAGCCCTATCGGGGCGTGAACTACCAGAATCTGATGACCCTCTCCCCGGATCCTTCGGATCCGCGCTGGTGCACCTACAAGCAAGCCCGGGAACAGGGCTGGCAGGTACGCGAAGGATCTTCGGGTATCCCCATCGAGGTCTGGAAGGAATACGAGCATAAGCGCACCCCGGAAGAAATCGAGGCAATCCACCAGGAATCCGGAAAGTCGATCCAGGACATCGAAAAGACCGAAAAACGCCTGGGTGTGCGCTACTACAGCGTCTTTCACACCTCTCAGATCGACGGCATCCCGCCCCTGGCGCGCCCGGAGCGCGGCCATGGATTGGAAGGGCGGCCCGACCCCCGGCTGGATGGCCTGTCCGAAGCCATGGGAATAGCCGTGCGCCGGGGCGGCAGCAAAGCCTTCTATCGTCCCGGTGAAGATTTCGTGCAGATGCCCAGGATCGAGGATTTCCATACCGCCACCGGTCACGACACTACGCTTCTGCATGAGCTATCCCATGCGACCGGACATCCCCAGCGCCTGAACCGGGAGTTCGGAAAAACATTCGGGGATCAAAAGTACGCCATCGAGGAACTGCGGGCCGAGATGTCGGCGGCCATGACCGCCGCCGCTTTGGGTATCGGTTTCGACCCTGCCGCGCAAACCGTGGAGGAAGGCCGCGAGACCGGCAACTCCGCGGCGTATCTTGCTTCCTGGCTGGGTACCCTGCCCGAGAAGGAGCGTAAGCAGATCCTCATCCAGGCCATCAAGGACGCCCAGGCCATCAGCGATTTCCTCATCGAGCGCACGCCAGCGTTACAGGTGGAGCCGGGTCGCGCCCCGGAGCCTGCTCCAGAGGCAGATCCGTCCCCGGAAATTCCGGCCACCAAATCCATGCTGACTCAGGTCCCCGACGATGTGCGTCCCTTCCTAGGCGTCCGGCAGGCCGCCGTCACGGACGAACTCCTGGGAGGCGAGGAAAAAGCCTTTTTCTCGGACAAGATGCGGGAGCTGCAGGAGATCCTCCGGCAGATGCCGGCGACCTACGAGAGCGACGGCCTGCCAGACGGCGAGCGCATGGTCTCGCTGCGCTACTTCGGCCCTAACGGCGCCCAGTGGTTCATCATCGAGAAGGACCGCGGCGATCCCGAGAATGAGGGACCGGGGTTCCCGGATCAAACACAGGCCTTTGGTCTTGCGGATCTAGGTATGGGGTACCCAGAAATGGGGTATATCAGCATCCCGGAGATCACCCGTGCCGGGGCGGAGCTGGATTACCACTTCACGCCGACCACACTGTTGGAGATCAAGCGGGAGCATTATCCGGATCTGCTTCCCAAGGAACAGGAGCCGGAGCAGCCGACCGCTGCGATGGCGGGCCCCAGGGAGCAGGCGCTGGCAGCATACCAGGCCTTTTACGACGCTCTGCCGGAGCGCGCCGAAGCCTTGATCCAGCGGACCATGGAAGTCTCCATGTCCTTGGCCCCGGCAGACTTTGCCGGTTACGAAAAAATGGTGCGCGAATACCAGGCGGGCGTTGATGAGACCTTCGGCATCATCCGTGAAGGGGAATACCGCGGATCGTCGCGCCCGGAGGTGGAGTTGATGCAGGCTCTCCCCGGGGAATCGATTTACAACATTCCGGAGGTGAAAGCGCGCTTCGCGCAATCCTTGCCGATTCAGGACCGGATAGGGGAAACCCGTCGTGCCCTGGAAAATGACTTCAAGAATCGCCTCAAGGAACACGGAAAGGCGCTGCTGGAGTCTGGGTCACGGCAGGACCCAAAGGAAATCTACCTCGCTTGCCTATGGAAAAGCGGCGCCGTGGTCCGGCCGGGCAGCGAGATGGCGGACAAGTTTGTGCAGGCGGTCGAGGACAGGAACCTCGAGCACGTGATGCGCTGGATCGGCACCAACAGTCAGAACCCCGGCTCTGAGGAAGCCTTTTCCCGCCTGACCGGAGTGAAACTCGGGAAGACGCAAAAAGAACGGGTGGCGCAATTGCAGGAGTGGGCGGGCCCTGATCGTGTGGCGGCCATGGAACAAGCGCATGCGGAGCGTAGAGAAAAACGGGAGGAGGAGCGCAAGGTTCGGGGCGTAACCCATGCCTGGGTAAACTTGCAGTCGATCCGGGTCCATATGGGGGATGACCGGATCATCGATGGTCAATCCTATGTTGCAGAGAAGGTGGCTCAAGGCCAGGACCACGTGGTCTCCCGGAAGGAGGGCGCGGTAACCGCGTACTACCTGTTGAACCCGGAAACCCGTGATCTCAGCGGGGTGCGCAAGCCGATATTCACCCATTATGCCAAAGCGGTATTGGCTATGGATCCCGAGGGTGACGTGCGCAAGGCCATGGAGCGGGCGGGGCTATCTCAGCACCTGCCTACCGTGGAAAAGCCTCCAGTGGAGCCGTCTGGGGTACCAGCTCCCGCCAGCGAAAGGGAAACGACGGACCCCTTCGAGGCCAAGCGCCGCGCCGTGGTGCAGGCATTGGAATCCTTGGGATGGGAGAAGCGACATGGAGAGCCCGAGGGTGGCGACCTGCTCAACAAAGCCTTTCTGGTGCGCAAGGACCCCGCCAAGGGCGGAGAGTATTTCCGGGGAAAGGCCGGGTTTGAAACGCAGGCCGACGCCCACGTGCGCACCAACGGTGTCCGGGTGGAGTTCGGGGATAACCCGTACTTCGTGACGGATCCCACGGCCATTACTGTGGGCCGCACAGCGCCTGCCCCGGAAGCGGTGGCCGAACGCATCGACGCCCAGACCAAGGCGCAGATCGCCAAAGCGTTCGAGCACCTGGGAGTGACGGCGGTGGTGGATGGCGGGACAAAAAGCATCCCGGGAAAGCCCGAACCGTCCCGCGACCCGGCTTCCGCTCTCCATGAACTCTCCCGCGCCCTGGACGCCCTGAACGGGCATACCTTGCCCGTCACCCAAAAGGACGGCACGCAAAAGACGGTGGCGGCCCGGGACTATCTGGAAGCGGGCCTTGGCCGGGGCATGACCGCCACCGAGGACCTGGGGAGCGCCGTGCGCTGGTACAACCCGGAACACGGAACGCGGTTCTCCCGGACCATCACCGATGAAAAGCTGGCGGCCGCGCTCAAGCAGGCCGCCGCCGTGGATAGGAATGTGGGCAACGCCATACACGCCGCCCAGCGCAGCAAGGTCAACGAGTTGGACTTCGAATAGGAGACGGGCATGGGATGGTTCAGCGGGATATTCGGCACCAACCGGGCACATGCGACCGGCGGCAATCTCTGGATCGGAGCCGATCCAGAGCATCTGCAGCCCGTAGACGACCCGGAGGGCTTGGGCGGCTACCAGCTTGCCCTCGATAAGCTGATCCGCGAGACGGCCCCGAAGCGGATATATCTCCGGTCCGGCGATCCAGAGGACCTGAGCATGGTCCGGAAGGCCCTGGAGTACCTGTCCTATATCGGCGGCGAGATTGCCGTCGTCGAGCAGATGCCCGACGACGAGGTGGCTGCGATTTTTGGTGTGGATGTGCCCCTCTATCGGGCGGCGGTGGCGAATCCCGACGGTAATGCGGGGGAGTATGCCGGATGACCCAACGGCAGAACGCCCGCCCACGAGGAAAACGCACAGGAGAAAGACATCATGGCAACGCAGGCAGCGATTGAGGAATCCCAAGAGGTGTTGGAGCCAGCGGACTCGGCAGGCCGCATGGGGCCAACGGAAAAATCCCGCGCGGTCCCGAAGATCATCAAGAAAAAGCTGACCCTGCCCATCTCGGGGGAGGTGGACCTTCCCCAGGCGGTGCGGGAGGCCATGAATTATCGGGTGGAGATGGTCCCTCTGGTCCTCGATGAGGGCTCGGTCCTCGCACGCTCCGAACTGAAGCCCGGCGAGCAACCCATTGCCTACGAGGTGCTCCGGAGGGGGAATGATCTGGAAGGATTGGACCCCCAGTTTTCCGTCACGTTGGATCGGATGCGCTTCGACACCCGCCAGGATCCCCAGGCGGCGGAAAAAGCGATCCAGAAGGCACGGGAACTCGCCGCGCAGAAGCTGGACATGAACGATCTGATCCCTGGATACAGCAGAGCGACTCCGGAAAACCAGGGCAAGCTCCTGAAATCCGCCTTCCGTGACGCCCTGGACGACGGGAAGGCACGCGCCAAGATTCCTGAACAAAGCCAGGAATCCGGCCCGACCAAGCCTGGACCCAAAAGCCCGGAACCGGACAACGCGGAGATGGTCCAGAACTGGCCCAACACGCAGCGTACCCCGCCGGCCAAAGCGCGCCAGGTCTTCGAGCGCCACGCTCCGGAGCCCCTTCTGGCGCACAAGAACCGGCCTTTGGTTTTGGACTACGGGGACCATATTACGGTCACCCGACGGGCCATGATGGGTATCGGCACATCGGCGAGACAAAGGCGCGAGCAGGCCGTCAGCACCGCCCTGCAGGCCGCCGTACAGCGGTTCGGGGAACCCGTTCACTTCGAGGGCAATCCCCAGTTTTTGCGAGAGACCGCAGCAATGGCCGTGAAGCTGGGGATCTCTTTGGAACCCGGCAGCAAGCTGGCCGAAGAGGTGTATCGGGAGGCTCAGGAGCAGGCCGCCCGGGAGCAGGGAAACGCGCTGGGTCCGGCCAGAAAGGCACCGGAGCCGCAAAAAAACCTGCAGCAGGATCGTGGATTGGAACGGTAAAAAAGGAGAGCAGTCATGCCAGTACGAATGATGCAGCGCAACAACCTGGTCAACGGCTTCATCGAGGTCAACGACGAGGTCACGGAAAAGGCCCTGGCCCAGGCCAAGGCCGAAATCGGCGACGCCGCCTGGAAACAGGGGCATAGCCCGGAGACCGAGCAGGTTATCCGGGCCGCCCTGAAAGCGCAGGGGGCCCGCTACGAAACGGAACTGAGCGGGCAGCTCACAGGGGTTTCCCTGGCTGAAACCCAGGCCAACGGCGCGAAGTTCCAGAAACTGCGCGTTACCCTGGAAAACGGCGAGGACAAGACCATCCTGTCGGCCGACCTGGGAAGCGAGTACGCCCAGCGCCTCATCGCCAAGCTGGATCGCGCGACCCAGGAGCACGCAGGCCAGATGGTGACTATCGGCGGTTTCGCGGAACCGGTGGAGAAAAACGGGCGATCCTTCACCAATCACGTGGCCACCCTGAAAGACGCCCAGAAGCAGGAAATCCAGGCCGCTCCCGGGCACTTCGAGCGGGCGAAGGAAGCCATCGACAAGGCGCAGGAGCCTCTGCGGCAATCCGGCATGGGAGAAAACCGGGAGATCCTGAACCAGGTCGCTCGGGCCGCGCGGGAGCAGTATTTTGCGAGCGTAGTTACGGATCTGGCCGGCCGTCTCAAGGAGCAGGGCGTCACCCAGACGCAGAGGCTCCCTCGCCTGGAAGGCCACCAGAAGGACGAACAGGGGACCTGGCGCAGCGTAGGGCTCTACGCGGACCAACAGGGCAAGCCCCGCGGCGTCCTGGTAGTCGAGAACAAAGAGCAGGGCTTGAAGGAGCGCCACAGCGTCGAGTTTCAGGAGCGCACCTCGAAATCGGGTATCCCCATGCTGGCCGCATCCGTGGCGCGGGAGGATGGAAGCAAGCTCTACGTCAACGTCCTGCCCCATGAGAACCGCAGCACGGGGGAGAAATTCCTGTCCACTTCTTTCGGGGAACGGGACCCGGCGGGCACCTTCCGGCAGATCGAGGGCCAAGGCGGCGGCCTGAAGCCCAACGAGGCCATGATACAGGCAGGGGACAAGGACCGCACGGTGCAACTGGTCCACGACAAACTGGGCGTGGACGTGCTGGCGAAGCACCGCGAAAAAGGGCAGGAACTGGTCCAGGGAGTCGAGCGATGAAGCACGGACAGGCGCTGGAACAATGGGCCCTGGCCGATCTCGGCAGGGTCAAGGACGAGCCCCGGCGGGAGCGTCTGAAAAAGCTCCTGGCGGAACTGCACCGGCACCCGGACAGCCATACCCTGCCCGTGGGGTCGGTGCAGAGGCAGCTGGTCGAGTCCCACGAGCGCCGGGTCCTGGAGCACGCCATGCACCTGGGCTATGTACCGCCGGAGAAGGTGGTACAGGAGCTGGGCATGCACCTGGGCCTGGAGTTGGGTCTGGGACTCTGAGTCCTCCCTGGGTACGCAACATGGCCGTTTCCCAATGAATCGTCGAACCGGGTTCATCGACGGCCCGCCGCTTTCCATCGACAGTCCGCCAATCATCCGATGGGCAAATTTCTCAGAGTGGTAATCCGTTGATATACAGGATGGCCTGTATTGCCCATAGCTCGGCGACCTGGCCAAATGGCCGGTGTCGCCACGTTGTCACGACGCTGGCAGCACCGCGGGGGAACACTCCTGCGCCGTCACCGCATGGCCTCCCACGGGTTGATGACGTTGAGGCCGGCCGCCTGGAACGGCGCAACGTCGCGCGTGGCGACCGTGAAGCCGCGCGCTTTCGCAATGGCGGCGATGTAGCCGTCTGGCGTAGGGAAGCCCTTGCCGGCAGCACGGGCGGTAACGGCCAGATCGGCGTAGTGCCGGGCTGCGTCGGTGTCGAAGGCAAGCACGCGATCCCCGAATAGTTCCAGCAGGCCATCCAGCGTTTGCGACAGCGTATCCTTGCGCCGGCCAGACGGCAGGGCACCGATGCCGAACAGCAGCTCGGCAAGCGTGACGCTGGACAGGTAAAGCGTTTCGGCAACCTGCTCATCCAGCCACGCCCGCACGGCGGAATTCGGTTCCGCTTTCATCGCCTCGGAAATGACGTTGGTATCCAGGACGATCATTCAAAGCTCATCGGCTCGGCCGGGGTCTTGTCGCGGAGCTGGTTGAGATGCTCCGCTTCGTCATCGGTCAGCCCGACACGGCGGCCCAGTTCGGCCAAGGCCGTGCCCAGGCGAAGCCGCTCCGATGGGCGCACGGTCGATTCGAGGATGTCACGGATTTCTGCCTCGGTGCTGCGGCCGTGCGTTGCCGCACGTACACGAAGCGCGCGATGCACCTCGTCCGGCAGATTTCTAACGGTGACTGTCGCCATGTTGACCACCTGTGCATTTGTGCTATCAATGCAGTCATTCTAAGCAGACTGATATCGCCGCGCAACAGGTCGAAAACATGCCTGATCCCTTGCTTGCATTCGTGGGAGCGAAAGACGCTGTCTGACAGAAGAAGGCGGATGGCCCCAGGCAGGCCGCACCGCCCATCCCCTTTTGGGCTGGCTATACCCGAGCAGGAACTTGCAAAAGGATTTGCTCTGGCATGCACAAGCCCGCCCTTTCCACCCTATTCATCGGCGCGACGGCCATGGTCACCTTGCCCTTGGCCACCCTTTTCGCCATTGGGCTTGCAGAACACTGGTCGCTCAACATCACGACCTGCATGCCGCTCGGTTTCTACCAGCGCGGCCCAAAGCCCTTGCGCCTGAAAGACGGCGACCGGGTGTATTTCTGCCCGCCCGTCCATGAGCATCTGCCGATCTCCTTTACCGGCCCATCCGCCCTGGTGGATGCCGCCCCCAAAGGGGACAACCCGGCCCTGTACGAGGCCATCACCGGACTCTGGCTGGAGCACGCGCCCCATGGCCAATGGGCCTGCGCCGGTCAGCTCATGCCCTTCGCCAAGATCGTCGCCGCAACGGCAGATCAGACCGTGGAGATCACCCGCCAAGGCGTCATCGCCAATGGCCGTCTGCTTCCCAACAGCCGGATCGTGTCCCGGGTGGACGGTATCCCGGTCATCCATCTGCCCATCGGCACGAAGCTCACCATCCCCAAGGGGTATTTCTGGGACTACGCCCCCGGCAACTTTGCCTACACCAGCGCCTACTACGGTCCCGTGCCGGCGAAAAACATCCTGGGCAGCCTGCAACCGGCCCTGGTGATCCCGGGAAGCCAGTATTGGTACACCGACAAGATCCAGAAGGAGAAACCATGATCCTGCCCGCCCTGGTCCAGCAATGCGCCCCGCAAATCGCCCCGGCCACCATGACGGCCATCGTCCGCGTCGAGTCCGGGGGTAACCCACTCGCTATGTGGAACAACACCACCCGAAGCCAGGTGATTCCAGGCAACCGGCAGCAGGCCATTGCCTATCTGCGGCAGGCCATGGCCAGCGGGCAGCGGGTGGATGTGGGCCTCGCCCAGGTGGACACGGAGAACTTCGCGGCCTTCGGATTGACACCGGCCACAGCCTTCGATGCCTGCTCCAATCTCCGGGCGGGTGCGCAGATCCTCACGGCGGCTTATCGCCAGGCGGTGGCCACCTTCGGTCCCGGGCAAAGCGCGTTGTATCACGCCTTCGAGGCCTACAACTCCGGGCGATTGTGGGGCGATGGCGTCTATGCCAGGCGTATCCTGGCCGCCTCCAGCCATCCATTTCCCTTGGGCGCAGGGGGTGTGTGTCCCCTCTCTAGCCCAAGTCATGGCCGGGCGTACCGGGTGGAAACGGTGCGATGGAATCCGGGACGTGCCCATGCGAGGCCAGAGCCATCACGACTGGCCTATGTGCTGACCTGGGGGCCCATCACGCGGACACCTTCCCCTGCAGCCCCTTGAACGAGACGTTCTCCGCATAGCGGTCCAGACGCTTTCGATCCGGTCGCCACGCAGCTACTCCACCGCTGGCCTGAACCAGCTCCGGCGGGAGTGTGTCGCCCGCTGTTCGGGCGAGCCAGGCGATCTTCGTGATCTGGTCCTGCGCGTCGCGGATATCCGGGTCGCCGTCGAGCAGGCCGTCCTGCGGGTCGTCCCCATCCGGCTCCTGGGCCGCGCCAGAGGCGTCTGCCCGGGCTTCTACGGATTTCAGGCCGGAGGGAGATTCGGGATCCTGAGCGGGGACGGCGTCTCCCTCCTGCTTGACGGGATCGGCAAAATCCTCGTCCACCAGAGCGGAGGCCTCCGGCGGGGCGGCCACCCGCTCCGCCTTGCCATGCCCCAAAAGCGTCTCGTAGTAGTTGTCCGGACGCTTGCTGATCTCGTCCCGATGGTCCGGCGGGTTCATCTGCGCCCTTTCCAGGAAGGTCGCGTTTTTGAAGTACAGGATTTGCCTGCCGTACACCGGCGCGAATCCGGCCACCATGACGATCATGTCGCCGGCCTGCACGATGTCCGATCCCTTCTTGACCGGGCCACGCAGGCGCAGGACCTCGTCCGGGGTCAGGAGATCCCGGGCCTGGTAGGTGATGGACCGGCTCTGTCCTTTGGGGGACGGCAAAAAGGACCCCTCCAGGCTTTGGGTAGTGTTCTCCATGGCGATGGTCTTCTTGCCCAGGGTCTTGGAGAGCCATTCCGCCGTCGTCACGTCGTTGGGCGCGTAGAAGATGCGCACGTGGCAGTTCTCGACGATGACCGAGCCGCCCGCCTTGCCATAGCCGTGGCCTTCGTCCTCCAGCTGCGACTTGCTCTGGGTGATCAGGAAGAGCTTGACGTTGTAACCGGCGAAGAAGGCGATGGCGTCCTGGAAGATGTCCATCTTCCCGAGGCTCGGGAACTCGTCCAGAAGCAGCAGCAAGGGGTGCTTGCCCTTGCAGACCATACGCCCTGCTTTAGGGATCAGCCGGTCCTCGCCGGTGAATTTCGAGGCGATGAGGTTCAGGACCAGACGGATGAGGGGCTTCAGGCGGTTTTTGTCTTCGGGGCTGGTCACCAGATAAAGGGACACCGGCTGGTCGGCGTCCTGGAGATCGGTGATGTGGAAGTCCGAGTATGCCGTCCACTGGGCGACGATGGGATCCCGATAGAGGGAGAGGAAGCTCATCATGGTGGAGATCACGCCCGACTTCTCGTTGGGAGCCTTGTTCTTCATTTCCTTGGCCGACTGGGCGATGACGGGGTGGACTTCCGCGTCCCCGTACTGGCTGACCCATACCCCTGCCAGCCGAGAGCTCTCCGGGCGGTGCTTTGTCCGCATCATCTCGTCGAAGGCATCGTCCACGGAGGCCAGCTTCGGATCGTTCAGGAAGGCAGCAACACCCCGCATGGTCTTATCCTGCCCGGCGTAGAGCACGTGCAGGATGACGGAGGTCAGCAGGGCAAAGCCCGTTTTCTGCCAGTGATCGTTCAGACCCTTGCCATCGGGATCCACGATCATGGTGGCGATGTTCATGACATCCTTGACCTCAAAGGGCGTACCGATGCGGACCTCTTCCAGGGGGTTGAAATGGCAGCACTGGGTTTCGGTGCCCCGGTCGCCGTTGTTGGCCTCCACGCCATTTTCCGGGTCTGCGTCCAGACCGAAACCAGGATTGAATTTCAAGATCCGATGCCCGATGGATTTTCGCCAGCCAGCGGTCAGCAGGTAGTTTTCGCCCTTGATGTCGTGGACCACCACACTTTCCTGCCAACCGCCCAGAAGGGTCGGCAGGACCAAACCCACCCCCTTGCCGGAGCGGGTGGGCGCAAAGCAGATGATGTGCTCCGCGCCCGCATGCTGGAGATAGACGGTCTGCCCTTTTTCGTCCACGAAGCCCCCCACGTAACAGACGCGGGGCCGACCCTCACTGTCGGGGCCAGGAGCACCCCAAAGGGCGCGGCGGACGGCCTGTTTGAGCCTGAGGGACAGGCTGGGCTTGGCCACGGGCAGCAAGGCCATCTGCTCCACTTCCTTGCGGCTCGCCCAGTGGGCCGAACCGTGCAGGCCGGTCTCATAGAGCTGTTTTTGCAGACGTCCGGCGCGGATGAACTGCCAGGCCGCCATCGCCAAAGTGGGCACGGCAGCTATGCCCCCCGCCACCTCGACCGTCTTTTGCATCCTGGGGTATTGCCAGAACTGGACCGCCATTTTGCTCAACTCCAGGGGAGAATATATGGGCAGCCCCAAGAAGGGTTTGGCAACGTAGCCGGGGAAGAAATTGGGCGCGTACGCACCGATGACGTAATGGACGCCCAAAGACGCGCCCAGATAGGCCGATGCAATGCCGGTCATGATGGTGGCGATCATGCCCAGCGCCGGGGCGTTGCGGATCTGCCGCTGCTTCCGGTAGTCGAGAATGTTTTGATCGGGCTGGTGGACACGCACGGCCATACAGGGATCCTTTTGCAAAAGAAATCTGGCTATGCCGGTATAGCCAGCGTGGCGGCGGATCGGCAGGTCCTGCAGACGGCAGGCCTTACTGACGGCAGGAACTGGCCGGTGGTGGACACCCGATGACGAAAAGCGGGGCTTATCGGTAACGAGCGACGCTATACCAGAACAAACCCGTTGCTATTCAGGATCGTCATGTTCCGCCGTCCCGGCTTTGCCATTCCCCTCTCGGCCTTCTGCGGGGCCTCGTGGATGCTGCCCATGCCCTGGGTAGGCCCGCTGCTCTCCCTGGCCTTCGTGGGCCTCGTACTGGCCCAGAAAAAGGCCCTGCGTCGCTATCTCGTAGCCTTGGCCTACTACGGCGCGGGCAGCGTGGGATTGTTGCGCGGGGTGGCCGTCTTCTTCGGCCCGCACGCGCCGTTCTGGGAAGGAGCTTTCCTCTGGCTGGAATCGTCCGCCTTGCTCGCGGCGGGATGGAGTCTTGCGGATCGTCCCTGGAGGGCTATCGCCGTCCTGCTCTTCGATGCCCTGGTGCCGCCCCTGTCCTTTTTTGACTGGCTCTCGCCCCTGGCGTCCGCCGGCGTGTTATTCCCCGGCTTCGGATGGGTGGGACTGATACTCACACTTGTCTGGGCGATAGGTGTCTGGTACCTGTTGTGGCCTCTGGAAGATCGGGATCAGGCCTGGACCGCGGCGCTACTCTTCGGCGCCGTCATGATTGCCAATGCGTGGCCCATGCTGTACCCCGCCCAGCCTCCAGCCGGATGGCGCGGCGTGGATCTCCACGTTGGTCCTGCCACCACCAACATCCTGGCCAACCAGGAGCGTCATGCCGCGATCCTGCGGGAGACCATGGCCCGGTCCCGGAATGCTAAGGTCCTGCTGCTACCGGAAACCCTGGAGACCGACTGGGCAGGCAATGCCTGGGCCATCCAGCAGGTGGTGCCCCGTGGGCAGACCTGGCTCGTGGGGATGTCGGTGCCGAGGCGACCTGGACTGCTGACGGACTCCATTATTGCGTTACAGCATAACAAGCCGCAGAAGATCTTGTTCAATTCGGCCTTTCCGGTGCCAGTCTCCATGTGGCATCCCTGGTCCCGGGGCACAGGCTATGTGGACAGCCAGAACGTGGGCTACGAAGCGTCCTGGTGGGAACCCGCCCGGAAAATCGACGGGATCCGGGCCTGGGCCAGCATCTGTTATGATCAGCTCTTGCCCTGGGTCTGGATGGAGGCCCTCATCCAGCACCCGCAGGTGATCCTGCTCACCAACAACGAGTGGTGGGCCCAGGGGACGGGCATACCCACCGTTCAGCGAAATACTGCCTGGGCCTGGGGCAGACTGCTGGGAGTGACAGGGATTGAGGCGGAGAACACTTGACTCATCAGAAATCCAGGGTTACTCCCTTTCGGCCGACTACGGCCCTAATCGAGTTTATTGATCTCTAGATGGTTCCTTCGTACAACATCGACAAATAAACTCGGTGCAGGTTACGCTACACAAGACGGACAAGTGGGGTCGGTCAGGCTACCGGCTATTGCGAGGTGTCCGTGCGCGTAGCACGAAACGCAAGTAGAAGCGGTAGAGCCCTGTCGGAAAGCCGGAAATATAGTTTCAAAGGGAGGAACTCCAACCGCATGGCATTACACCCGAATTTTCCACGCTCACCCTATGAGGTATTGCCCCCCGAACTGCGCTGGTTTCCGGCTGCGGAAGAACTGCGCAGCACCGCCTACGAAAAACTACTGCCGCCCCTCGTGGCCAAGGTGCGCGAGGAAGTCAAGACATGGCGTGATGCTGGCTACGCAGGCGCGTCGGCTACGTCACGCGACTTGCTGACATGGTGGTTCGAAACAGAACACCTGGTGGAGACGGCGGAAGGAGCACAAAGCGAGTTCCGCTACTACTTCGCACAGCGTGAAGCGGTTGAAACGGTCATCTGGCTCTATGACGTGCGCGGTGCGCGAGACAAGTTCGATCTATTGCGCTTCGACGCATCCGGCGCCGTGTCGGCCAATATGTTCGATGAGGCCTGGCCACGTTTCGTGGTCAAGATGGCCACTGGCGCGGGCAAGACCAAGGTGCTCTCGCTCCTTATCGCCTGGAGCTACTTTCACAAGCTATACGAGCCGGGCTCCACCCTGGCGCGCAACTTCCTGCTGATTGCGCCCAACATCATCGTGCTTGATCGTCTGCGCGCCGACTTCGACGGGCTGCGCATCTTCTTCAATGATCCTGTGCTACCCGACAATGGCCATGCTGGCCACAACTGGCGCGACGATTTCCAGATGGCGCTGCACATCCAGGACGACGTGCGCATCGTCCGCCCGACCGGCAACCTGTTTCTGACAAACATTCATCGCGTCTATCTCGCCGAGGTGACCGAGCCTTCGCTGGAGGATGATGATCTGCGCGACTATTTCCTCGCACCGTTCGGGGCCAAGCCGGTGGGCAAGACCACTGACAGCAACACCGACCTGGGCGAGATGGTGCGCGAGATCGATGAACTCGCCGTGTTCAATGACGAGGCGCACCACATCCACGACAGCCGCCTGGCGTGGTTCCAGTGCATCCAGGACATCCACCACAAGCTGTTGCAAAAGGACCTGCAGCTATCCATTCAGGTGGACGTGACGGCCACGCCCCGTCACGACAACGGTGCGATCTTCGTGCAGACCGTCAGCGACTATCCGCTGGTCGAGGCCATCGCCCAGAACGTGGTCAAACATCCGGTATTACCGGATGCCGCCAGCCGCGCCAAGCTTGCCGAGCACCAAAGCCCGATCATCTCCGAGAAATACGCCGATTACCTCAATCTGGGCGTCGAGGAATGGCGCAAGAGCTACGCCGAACACGAGAAGCTGGGCAAGAAGGCGGTGTTGTTCGTCATGGTGGACGACACCAAAAACTGCGACGAGGTGGGCAGCCACCTGGCAAGGATTTGCCCCGAACTGCAAGGGGCGGTGCTGGTGATCCACACCAAGAACAACGGCGAGATTTCCGAGGCAGCCTCCGGCAAGAGCAAGGAGGAACTGGAGCTGTTGCGCAAGCAGTCGAATGAAATCGACACCTGGAAATCGCCCTACAAGGCGATTGTCTCGGTACTGATGCTCAAGGAGGGCTGGGACGTGCGCAACGTCACCACCATCGTCGGCCTGCGCGCCTATGCCGCCAAGAGCAACATCCTGCCGGAGCAAACCCTCGGGCGCGGCCTGCGCCGCATGTATTTTGGCAGTGACCAGCGCGAAACCGTCTCGGTCATGGGCACGCCAGCCTTCATGGATTTCGTGGAATCCATCCAGAACGAAGGCGTCACGTTCGACCGTGTACCGATGGGCGGCATCGGTGGGCGCGAGCGCCAGGATTCTCTGGTCGTCGAAGTCGAAACCGAATCCCCAGACAAAAACATCGACGAACTCGACATCGCGGTGCCGCGTCTGACCCGGCGCTACAACCGGGAATTCAAAGACCTGACCGAGCTGGAGCCCGAACACTTCGGCAACAAGAAGCTGCCGATCAAGGCCTTTTCCCCGGAAGAGACCCGCGAGATTGTCTTCAAGACCATGCTCGAAGGAGAGGTCGATCACACCATGCAACTTGATGGTGTGGGGCTGGGCGATTACCGCTCCGTGGTGGCGTTTTTTGCGCGTCAGTTGCTCAAGGATTTGCGGCTCGTCGGTGGCTACGACCAGCTCTACCCAAAGGTCAAGACCTTTCTCCGCGACCATCTCTTCACCAGCCCCGTCGATCTGGAAGACCCGGTAATCCTGCGCAACCTGTCCGAGCCGGAAGTCGGCAAGGTGGTGTTTGACCACTTCCGTGCCGCGATCAACGCGCTGACGATCTACGAAGGCGGCAGCTCGCGGATCGATGGGCACATCAGGCTGCGCGACACCCGGCCATTCCGAACCGAGCCACGCGGCTTTGTCCAAGCGAAAAAATCGGTGTTCAACCGCATCGTCGGCGAGGCCAATGCCGACAGCCTGGAACTGGCTTTTGCTGCCTTCCTGGAGGCCGCGCCCGACGTGCAGGCTTTCGGCAAGAACTACATGGCCGTGGGCTTCAAGATCGAATACGTCAAAGCCAACGGCGATCTGTCCACCTACACGCCGGATTTCATCGTGCGCACCACGGACGGCAAGGTCTGGATTGTCGAGACCAAGGGCCGCGAGGAGATCGACTTGCCGCAGAAAATGGCCCGGCTGCGCCAATGGTGCGAGGACGCCACCGAGGCAACCAAGGACGATGGGGGGCCGAGTTACCACTTCGTCTATGTCGATCAGGAGGGATTCGAGCAGCACAAGCCATCGTCGTTCGCGGGCCTTGTCAGTGCATTCCGCGAATACCAAGAGGGCTGATCATGGCACGCCAAGAGAAAAAATCCTACGAGTTAAGCGAGGCGGAACAACGTGACCTGGTCACCTTGATCCAGCAAGGCAAGGCCTTACCGGAGAAATACCGCTTCATCCTGTTCGAGGACAAGCGCGAGGTCGAGCTGATCTGGAACGGCAAGACGCGGGACGTGTGCACCACGGTGCTTCCTTTCCAGACTCTGGAGCACGTGGACGAACCGCGCGCCGAGACCAAGACCCAGGGGGAGCTGTTTGATCCGCGTGGGCGGCAGGTCCGGGGGTGGACCAATAAGCTGATCTGGGGTGACAACAAGCTGATCCTGTCGTCACTCAAAGCCGGTGCCCTGCGTCAGCAAATCGAGGACGCCGGCGGCCTCAAGCTGATCTACATCGACCCGCCCTTCGATGTGGGTGCCGATTTCAGCATGGATGTCGAGATCGGTGGCGAGACCTTCCACAAGGAAGCGAACCTGTTGGAGCAGATTGCCTACCGCGACACCTGGGGGCGGGGGGCGGACAGCTTCATTGCGATGATGTACGAGCGGCTATTCCTGATGCGTGACTTACTCGCAGATGATGGGAGCTTTTTTCTCCATTGTGACTGGCGTGTTTCTCCATATTTGCGATTGGCCTTAGATGAGACATTCGGCAGAGAAAATTTCCGCAACGAGCTTTATTGGTATTACTACAACAAGATGCCAGACACGCGAAAAGGTGTTTTTCCCCGCTCGACTGACACCATTCTCTGGTACGTAAAGGATAGAAACAAAGGATATTGCTTTCACCCGCTTGAGGAACCCAGAGAAAAGGCAGTCAAGCAGCTACAACGTGTCAAGGTTGGTGGCCGTATGATCAACGCGCGAGACAGCGATGGGAATGTGCTCTACACAGATCGTACTGAGCGGGTCGTTGACAATGTTTGGCGGCTCTCGATGCTTCAACCCGC
Source organism: Acidithiobacillus sp. YTS05 (assembly GCF_024396695.1). Taxonomy (GTDB): domain Bacteria; phylum Pseudomonadota; class Gammaproteobacteria; order Acidithiobacillales; family Acidithiobacillaceae; genus Igneacidithiobacillus; species Igneacidithiobacillus copahuensis. The sequence continues at coordinate 2,573,809 of NZ_CP094359.1, read as the reverse complement.
AGACAAGACCCAGAACCTATTTTTCCCTACTCAAAAGCCTGAGTCTCTACTTGAGCGCATCATCAACGCCAGCAGCAACCCCGGTGATCTGGTCGCCGACTTCTTCTGCGGTTCCGGCACCACAGCGGCGGTCGCGGAAAAGCTCGGCCGCAAGTGGATCGCCTCCGACCTGGGCAAGTTCGGCATCCACACCACCCGCAAGCGACTGATCGGCGTGCAGCGCGAGCTGAAGGCTGCAGAGAAAGACTTCCGCGCCTTCGAGGTGCTGAACCTGGGCCGTTACGAGCGCCAAGCTTATCTAAACGTCGGCGGACGCCTGACCGGCAAGCAGAAGGAACAGGCGCTGGCCCAGAGGGAAAACGAGTTCCGCGACCTGATTTTGCGCGCTTACAAGGCCACCGGTCTTGGCGGCAACGAAGGCGCACAGCCGCAGGACGGTTTCTTTCACGGGGCGCGCAACGGGCGGCTTGTGGTCATTGGCCCGATCAACCTGCCCGTGGGCCGACTATTCGTCGAGGAGGTCATCACGGAGTGCCGCAAGCGCGGCGCGTCCCGTGTGGATGTGCTGGCCTTTGAATTCGAGATGGGGCTGTTCCCGGCCGTGCTGGAAGAAGCACGCAGCAAGGGCATCGACCTTGCCCCGAAATACATCCCCGCCGAGGTGTTCGACAAGCGGGCGGTGGACAAGGGGCAGGTCGTGTTCCACGACATCAGCTTCGTCGAAGCGACGCCCCGCTACGACAAGAAGAACAAGCTCGCGGTTACGATCGAGTTGACGGACTTCTCTGTCTATTACACCCAGGGGGCCGCCGAGGCTGCGATTGCCGCCATGAAGGAGGGCAAGAGCGAAGTCATGTGCGAACAGGGGCAACTCTACAAGGTGATCAAAAACAAGGACGGGATCGTCACGAAGGATCGCCTGACTAGGCACTGGACGGACTGGGTGGACTACTGGGCCGTGGATTTCGACTACATGTCGCGCCGCGAGATCATCAAGGTGCCTGTCGGCACCGGCTTGAGCGGGGTCGCTTCACTGCCGGGCCTTGAGGCGCCACAGGGTGAAATGGCCTTGCCGCAGTTCGAGGAGCGCTGGACCGGCGGCTACATCTTCGAGAACGAATGGCAGAGCTTCCGCACCCGCCAGAATCGTGACCTGGAGCTGGCGACTGCCGTGCACACCTACGACCGGCCAGGCCGCTACACCGTGGCGGTCAAGGTGATAGATATCTTCGGCAACGACACGATGACGCTCGTGCCGGTGAATGTTGGTTAACGCGACCCCGGAGTGAAAATAGATGAATGACGGACAGGAGACAGGGATGACGCAAAACAACATGACACGATCCCAGGCGCTCAACGAGGCGTTGAAACAGCCGAATGGCGCGCGGTTCTACCGGTGCGCTCTTCAGGTTAATCCGTTCGCTTATCACGGCCGCCATGCAAAGCAGTCCGCTTTTCAAAACGAGGCGGATTACAACGCCGCGATCATCGCGGCTTGTCATGCCAACAGCATCGAGGCCATCGCGGTTACCGATCACTATCGGGTCAGTGACTCATGGGGTTTGATAAAGGCTGCTCGTGCTGCGGATATTTTCGTCTTCGGTGGCTTCGAGGCGGCGTCCAGTGACGGTGTCCATTTCCTGTGCCTCTATGATCCTGACAAAGACAACAGCCTGGAACGTTTCATCGGCGAATTTGGGGTGCGCGATCACGCAGCGCTCTCCCCACTCGGCGACAAGAATTGTCTTGAGCTGCTGAAATGTGTTCACGACCAGGGCGGCATCCCGATCGCTGCTCACGTTGCCGCCGATAACGGCTTATTGACGACACTTGAGGGGCAGCCGCGCATGAATGCGTGGAGGTCCAGTGATCTGTACGCTTGCGCACTGCCGGGGCCGATTGGCGACGCTCCACAAAATGTGCGCGCAATCCTGGAGAATAAAGACGCTGCGCATAAGCGGGAACGGCGTGTTGCCGTCATCAATGCGTCCGATGTGAACAGTCCAGAGGATTTAGCTGAGCCACGGTCAAGCTGCTGCATCAAAATGTCGGCACTGTCGGTAGAAGGCCTACGCCAAGCGTTTCTCGATCCAGAGTCTCGGATACGCCTGCATAGCGATCCGCATCCAGAGCCCCATGCCGAGTTCATCGCCATGGCCTGGGAAGGCGGCTTCCTTGACGGAACGCGATTGCACTTCAACGGCAACCTGAATGTGCTGGTGGGGGGCCGGGGGACCGGGAAATCGACCATCATCGAGAGCCTTCGCTACTCCCTTGCGATCGATCCCATTGGAGAAGAGGCAAACAAGGCCCACCAGGGCGTTCTGAAATGCGTCCTAAAGAGTGGCACCAAGATTTCGCTGCTCGTGCGGTCACACCATCCCGCCAAGCATGATTACACGATCGAGCGGACGATACCCAACCCGCCTGTTGTCAAGGACGAGCTCGGTAACGTTCTAACTCTGGCGCCCCTTGACGTAGCGCCGGGCGTCGAGATATTTGGCCAACACGAAATCTCTGAACTAACCAAGAGTCGCGAGAAGTTGACGCTCCTGCTGGAGCGGTTCGTCGAACGTGATCCGAATGCCGGTGCCCAGAAGGCAAAATTGCGCCTTGAGTTGGAGCGCTCGCGCGGCCGGATCGCTGATGTGCAACGAGAAATCAAGCTGATCGAGGAGCGCCTTAGCCTTTTGCCGAGCCTGGAAGAAACGCAGAAGCGATTTCAGGATGCAGGTCTGGAGGAACGCCTGAAAGAGAAGAGCCTCCTGGTGCGGGAAGAACAAATTTTGGCGACCATCAAGGAAAGGCTGGCTCCAGTTTCGACGTTGCGCCAGGAGCTGGCCGGGCTCCTGCCGATCGATACTGCTTTCCTATCCGCCAAGGCGTTGGAAGGTCTCCCGAACAGCGCGATGCTGATCGAGGGTGCAGCCATTCTCGATCAAGTAACTGCGCAACTTCAAGCAATCGCCGGCCAGATTGAGCAGACACTTTCCGTGTCCGATGCTGGCCTGTCGGCCTTGCGCGGCCGTTGGGACGAACGCAGGCAAGCAGTAGAAACCACCTATCAGGCCCTCTTGCGCGAACTTCAGAAATCCAAGATTGACGGCGAGGAGTTCATCCGCCTGCGCCGACAGATCGAGGAATTGAGGCCACTTCGGGAGAAAAAAGAAATCCTCACTCGTGACTTGGCTGCATACCTGCAGAATCGGCGCAACTTGCTTGATGAGTGGTTCAATCTTCAATCCGCCGAGTACCGTGCCTTAGAGAAGGCAGCCAAGCGCGTCTCCAAAAAACTGGCTGGTCGGGTGCGGGCCATGGTCACGATGGGGGGCAATCGTGAGCCATTGGAAAAGCTCTTGCGTGATGAAATTGGCGGCAACCTTGCGGCGCTGCTGGAGCGTTTGAAAAGCCGCGACACCCTGTCGCTGCTGGACTTCGCTCAACGCTGCCGTGAGGGTAAAGATTCGCTCGTCAGTAATTACAGTCTCCCGCCCGCAGCCGCCGAGCGGCTGGCCCAGGCTGGGCCTGATATCTTCATGAGGCTGGAAGAGTTGGAGTTGCCCGCGACCACCAAGATCGAACTGAATACATCGGCAGAAGACGAGCAAGAAGCGTGGCAAACGATCGAAGCCCTCTCGACCGGCCAAAAGGCAACGGCGGTTCTCTTGCTGCTGCTGCTGGAGTCGAAAGCCCCTCTCGTCGTAGATCAGCCTGAGGACGATCTCGACAATCGCTTCATCACGGAAGGCGTCGTGCCGACGATGAAGGGTGAAAAGCGTAAACGACAGTTTGTCTTCTCGACACACAATGCCAATATCCCAGTCCTTGGTGACGCTGAGCTGATTATCGGCCTTTCGACGGGCGTTCAGAATGAGACTGTTCAAGGGCGCATCAACAAACAGCATATGGGCTCGATTGATATGGAGCCCGTGCGCGAAATGGTCGAGGAAATTCTTGAGGGCGGTAAAGCCGCTTTTGAGATGCGCCGCCAAAAGTATGGCTTCTAATAGCGAGAAGCTCGTACAATAACCTAGAATAGCTTCCAGGTCGGCGAGCGGTAAGAGTGCCGCCGTAGAACAATACAAGGTGCTGATGGAACCGCGCCATTAATTGTCCGGCCAAGCGTAGCTACACGCCCCGCACCGCCGCTACCAGAGCCCTTGGCGAGATATGCGTGTACCGCTTCAGCATCTGCGTGGACTTATGACCGGTTATAGCCTGTACCGTCATGATCGGCAAGCCGCGCTCGCAGAGGCGGCTGGTGGCCTCATGGCGCAGGTCGTGAAAGGTCAGACCCTCGACGCCAGCTTTCTTGAGCACCTTGAAGTAGCTGGCCCGCATGCCGTCGGTGGTATAGCTCCAGACCCTGCCCTTGGGATCCGTACCGCGCCGCTCCCGCTGCCGCTTGAGACACTCTTCCGCAGCGATGGACAGCGGTACCAGACGGGTCTCCCCGTTCTTCGTATCTTGCAGAAAAACTGTGTGATTGCGGAAATCCAACCGATCCCAGGTCAGGCCCATGATTTCGGACTGGCGCATGGCAGTCTCGATGGCAAAGCGCACGATATCCGCGAGTTCAGGATTCGTTCCTTCACACACCGCCAACAACCGCTCTTCTTCATCGCCGACAAGCCTTCGGTCCCGTCCCCGGGGGAGTTTGGGCTTGCGCACCAGGGGCACCGGATTGATGAGATCGGCCATACCCCATTCCGACCGGGCAATGGTGTAGAGATGCGAGATCAGAGCCAGGTATAGCCGGATGGAGTGCGGACCCAATCCCTTGGGGTGCGCTTCGCTGGGCCGCTCCCAGTGCTTCACCATCAGGGCCAGCCGCTGGCCGCTGATCTCCGCCAAAGCCAGATCCCCGAACGTGCCCTTGAGATCGGCCATGATGCCCAATTCCCGTTTCTGGGTGGTGGGTTTCTTGTCCGGGAGAACGTCCATCTCATAGCGCAACAGCGCGTCGGCAAGGCGGTATTGCCGAGCCTCCAGGCGCTGACAAACCTCTGCGGGGGTCTGCCGGTCGAGTTCCGCTTCCTTTTTGAACGCCCAGGCCGTGGCCTCGGCTTTGGTGTCGAAGGTAGCCGAGAGGTAAGGATAACCCTGCCTGCGGATCTGCACCCGCCAATACTTGCCGCGACGATTGATGCTTGCCATGCTCACTCGCCTCCCGCCCTGTCCCGTTTATGTCAGACAAGGTATTCGGCTAGCGTGCCAAAATCAATAGGCTGTGAAGACTGTATCTATTGGGCTTTCGGCAGGAGCAGAGGATTTTTTATCCGCCTGTCGGGCGAGCAGTTACTGTGCCAACTCTGTGCCAATTGGTGGTTTTCTTGCCCAAATATATTGAGCAACATATTGTTTTATATGGTGCCCAGGGGCGGAATCGAACCACCGACACGAGGATTTTCAGTCCTCTGCTCTACCGACTGAGCTACCTGGGCTGTGAGAGTCGCGATTTAATCCGACTCCGCTGCGGAAGTCAAGGCAAGGGCGCGCTGATAGAGGCGCCGGTGGGGGGCGCCGCTTTGGGCCTCGGCAAGTCGCACGGCTTGCGCCAGGGGGAGTTCCTGCAACAATGGGCGGAGCAGGCGATCGAGGTCTGCCTCGCCGCTTTCGCGTTCTGGCGCGCCAGCGAGCACCAGGCACATCTCGCCGCGTTGGCGCTCCGGGGAGGCAGTCAGGGAGGCATGGATTGCTGCCAGGCTCTCGCCTATGGCTTCTTCGTGCAACTTGGTGATTTCACGGGCCAAAATGGCGCCGCGAGCGCCAGACAGCAGCGCAATCATGTCCTCCAGGGTCGCCAAAATGCGGTGTGGTGCTTCGTAGAAGATCATGCTGCGAGTTTCCGCCTCGAGTTCGCGCAGGCGCTGCTGCCGTGCCGCGCTTTTGGCTGGCAAAAAGCCCTCAAAGCAGAAGCGGTCCGTAGGCAGGCCGGCCAGGGCCAGGGCGGCCAGGGCCGCAGAGGGGCCGGGGACGACGGTGATCGCAACTCCGGCACGGCGCAGTTCGCGGACCAGCGGGTAGCCGGGGTCGGAGATCAGCGGCATGCCGGCATCCGAAATCAAGGCAAGGCGCTCGCCGGCCTGCAGGTAGCCGAGGATGCGGGGGATCTGGCTGCGCTCGTTGTGCTCGTGGAGCGGTTCGGTGCGCGGCTGGATACCGATGCTTTGAAAAAGGCGCTGGGCATGGCGGCGGTCCTCGACGAGGATCCGGTCGGCCTCGCTGAGCACTCGCCGTGCCCGGGGTGAGAGATCCTCCAGATTGCCGATGGGCGTACCGACGATTGCCAAGCGGCCGGGATAGTTTTCTCGTCCAATTGACATCTCCATCCTCTCATTGCGCACCTGCGGTCTTCTCCCTACACTTTGCCCCATGCAGCAGCTCTCCAGACTCTTCGCGCCCGCATCGTGGCGCCTCGGAAGCACGGCGCTTCTCACCGTGTTGTTGAGCGCTTGCGCCAGTATGCCACATTCACCGTCGCCAACCCCCACTCCCGCGCCGGTGGCGGTGACGCCGGCGGCAACGGAAATCAGTCAGGCACAAGAGGCTGACCGCCTGCTGGCGGAAGGAAAGGACCTTGCGGCTGCCAAGGAGTACATCCAGGCCGCTGCCGCGAGCGGGGCCGATAAACAACTCGAGTACCTGCTCAAGGCAGCGCAGGCTTCTTTGGATGGCAATCGCGCGCAGGTGGCGAGTCTGCTCAGTGCCGAGGTGCTGCGCCTGAGTCAGGATCCGTCCCAACGTGCCAAGGCACTGTGGATTCAGGCACAGGCTTATCAGCGCGATGGGCAGGACAAGCTGGCGCGCGGCGCCCTTGCCGAGCTCCTCAGCATCAGTGCTGTCTCTCCCGAGCAACGGGCCATCGCGATGAAAGAGCTGGCGGATATCTATCAGCGCGAAAACCACGATCTCACGGCCCTCGATTTTCTGGTGAAGCGGGATGCACTTCTCTCTGGTGCCGCCAAGGCGGAAAACCGGCAGCATATTCATTCGCTATTGGATGCGCAAAGCTCGGCAAAACTGAAAAACTGGCAGGGGCGCAGCGGCGATCCGATCGTACAGGAATGGCTGGCCTTTGCCTTGATCGCTCGGGAACATGTCGACCCCGCGAGCCGTGCGGCAGCGTTTGCCGCTTGGCTGCAGGCGCACCCGGGTCATCCCAACATTCATTACGAACATGCAGCGGCAACCCCAGCGAGTGGAGCCAAGGGTGCGATTTGCACCCTGCTTCCCACCACGGGCCGCTTTGCCGACGATACCCTGGCCTTCACGGCGGGTCTGCAAGTGGCGGCGCGGCAGGCCTCGGGGTCAGCCATTCACGAACTAAGTGACAGCAGCGACCCGGCACTGAATGCTACCCAGTATGCTGCGGGGGTTCAGGCCGGCTGCGCGGCTTTTGTCGGTCCCGCTTTGCCACAGGATATCAATGCCGTGCTCGGTGCGCGCCACCCGCAGGATCCGCCCATCCTGCTGCTTGGCGACGTCGCCAGCGATCCTGGCAAAGGCATCTACGACTTTGACATCAGTTTGCAGGTGGTTGCCCGACGCGTCGCGGAAGATGCGTTTCAGGCCGGCTATCGCCAGGCCGCGGTACTGTATCCTTTGGATGCCCAGGGGGCCGCCATGCAGGCGGCCTTTCTGGAAAACTGGAAGCGGCTTGGTGGCGACGTTGCGGGCGTCGCCCACTACCGAGTGGGAAATGGCGATACTGCAGGCGCTGTGCGGGAGGCGTTGGGCTCTGTCAGTGGACAAAGGGCTTTCTTTTTCCTAGTCGCGCCAGAGCAAAATCTAGCGACGATCGTTGGCGATATCCGCGCGCAGAGTTCCGGTCCGATCCTTTTGGCGGGCATTCCCACTTTTACCAGTGAGAATTCTGGCGGACTGAGTGGCGCCAAGATCTATGCCCTGGGCATGCCCTGGGTGTTCGACCCGCAGATGGCCAATGGTCCTGCCGCCGAAGCAGTCAAGCAGAGTCTGCCGCAGGCAACGGCGCAACAGTGGCGTATGGCGGGGCTCGGGGTGGAGGCCTATGGCTTGCTGGCGAAGATCCTTGGCTCGACGGCATCGGCCCAGCAGGAGAACAGGCAGTTGATGGGGATTGCCGCAGATCCGGTGCGACACGGCCAACGCCATCTGCAATGGGTAACCTGGCAGAATGGTACCCTGCAGGTCTTGCCGCAGTTGCCGAGGCCCTGACGATGCCTTCTCCCACGCAGCGCATTGGCCAGTGGCATGAAGATCGCGCGCAGGGGCTGTTGCGTGAACGAGGAATGCGCGTGCTGGAGCGCAACTTTCGCTGCCGCCTTGGCGAGATCGACCTCATTGCCCAGGACCGGGACAGTCTCGTCTTTATCGAGGTCCGCAGCCGCAGCCACGACCGCCAGGGGAACGCTGCCGCCAGCATCGGACCGCGCAAACAACAACGGATCATCCGCGCCGCCCAATTTTTTCTGTTGCGCCATGTCCAATATCAGTCCTGGCCCTGTCGCTTCGATGTCGTGAGCTTTGATGGCGAGGAAGAGGGCGAGTGGATTCGTGATGCCTTTCAGGTGCCCAGCCCATGAATGATTCGCTATTTTGGCCAGTGCAACTGGCTGAGCATCGCACCCTTTTGCGTGCGCTGGAGGAGCTGGCAGGGCCCTGTCGGCACGCAGAGGAGAGCATCCTGCGCAGCCTGCGGCGCGGCGGCAAGCTCTTGAGCTGTGGCAATGGCGGCTCCGCCGGAGATGCCGCCCATATTGCCTCGGAACTGGTCAATCGCTTCGAGGGTTGGCGCCGACCCTTGCCGGCTATCGCCCTCAGTACCGACGGGGCGGTGTTGACCTCCATTGCCAATGATCTCGACTACGAGCAGGTTTTCGCTCGCCAGGTGGCGGCCTTGGGCAACGCCGGAGATGGCCTGCTCGTATTCAGCACCTCCGGCAATTCCGCCAACATTCTCGCTGCGGTGCGTGCGGCGCAGGCTCGGGGTCTGTGGGTGCTTGCCTTTACCGGCCGGGACGGCGGCGCCCTGGCGCGGGAGCTGCGTCCCGGAGATATCGAGTTGCGCGTACCCCATGAACGCACGGCCCGTATTCAGGAAGTCCACCTGCTGCTGATTCATAGCCTCTGTGCTGCCGTCGATGCCCACGCGGCGGAGTTGGAACAGCCGCAAACCCTGGACGATAAAATCATCAACGATTGGGGCGAGCTGGCGGTGCGGATACAGGGCCAGCGTCCGCTGGTGTTCACCAACGGCGTTTTCGACATTCTCCACCGTGGCCATGTGCAGTACCTCGCGGAGGCGAAAGCCGAAGGCGCTACTCTGGTGCTGGCGGTGAACAGTGATGCTTCAGTGCGGCGCCTGGGCAAGGGTGCCGATCGCCCGATCAATCCCCTCGCCGATCGCCAAGGGGTCCTTGCCGGCCTGGCCGCGGTGGACTATGTCACGGCTTTCGATGATGACACCCCTCTGCGACTGATTCAAAGGCTGCGGCCCGAAATCCTGGTCAAGGGGGGCGACTGGCCCGTCGAAAAAATTGTTGGCGCGACCGAGGTACAGGGCTGGGGCGGCCGGGTGTTGAGCATTTCCTTTCGTCATCAGCGCAGTACCACCGGCCTGTTGCAGAAAATTCGGGACACCCGGTCATGAGCCAGGGGGCCATTGCCGGATTCAAGGCCAGCCTGGGTGCCGAGCGTGCCCGCGATGATCAGTACACGCGCGAGCTGTATAGCCGTGATGATACCCCCGAGGCACGGCTGCCCGCCATCGTGCTCTTCCCCCACAGCCATGAAGAGGTACAGGCCATCGTCCGTCTGGCAGGGCGTCATCGCATTCCTCTAACGGCGCGCGGGGCGGGCTCCGGCAACGTCGGCGGCGCCTTGCCGGTGGAGGGCGGGGCGGTGCTCTCATTCGAGTGCATGACGCAGGTGCTGGAATATGCCCCGCAGGAACGCCTCATCCGCGTGCAAAGCGGCTGCATCACCGGCGAGATCGATCGCATCGCCAGCCGCGATGGACTGGCGTATCTCCCGGATCCCGGTAGCAGTCCCTACTGCCGCATCGGCGGCAATCTGGCGATGAATGCCGGGGGGCCGCATGCCGTCAAATACGGTGTGACCCGAGACTATGTTCTGGGCCTGCGGGCCGTGACCGGGCGTGGCGAAACCCTGGAAACCGGCGTGCGCACCAGCAAGGGCGTGGTGGGCTATGATCTCACCCGGCTGTTGGTGGGCAGTGAAGGTACCCTGGCCCTGATTACCGAGGCGACGCTGCGGCTGGCACCGCGTCCTGCCGCGCGAGCCTTGTTGCGCGCCGCCTATGCGCAGAGCAAAGATGCCTGTGCCGCGGTGAATCGGGTCATGCAGCAGGGTTTTCTGCCCAGCGCGGTGGAGTTCATGGACGCCCACGCCCTGGCGGCGGTGCGCGGCATGGGCGCCGCGAACAGCCTGCCCGACAGCAGTCGCGCTCTGCTTATGGTCGAGGTGGATGGTGAAGCGGCGGATCTCCCGCGTCAGTTGGAGTTGATGGCTGTCGCGCTCTCCGGGGCGGGGCTGCTGCAGATCGAACACGGTCAGGACGAGGCGGCCATTGCTGCCCTGTGGGCGGCGCGCAAGTCGCTGTCTCCGGCGACCAAGGCCATGGCCCCGCGCAAGATCAATGAAGATGTGGTGGTGCCGGTGCCGCGCCTTTGTGATCTTCTGGCCGAGATCGAAGACATCGCCAGCGCCGAACGCTTGCGGATCGTCAGCTTTGGTCATGCCGGCAATGGCAATCTCCACGTCAATTTCCTCGTCGACCCCGCCAACCCGGACGAGATGCGACGCGCCGAGCGGGGTCTGGATCGTCTGTTCAGCAGCGTGCTGGCGCTGGGCGGTACGCTTTCCGGAGAACATGGCATCGGCAGCGTCAAGCGCGCCTTCGTGGGCCGCGAACTGGACCCCGTCAGCCTGCACCTGCAGCGGCAAATCAAAGGGCTCTTCGATCCCCTGGGCGTCCTCAACCCTGGCAAGCTGTTTCCCGACGACTAAGCCCCCATGCAGCCCCTTCTCCATGCCATTCAACCGGTGCGCCAGATCCAGCTCAAGACCTGGAGCGAATGCTTTGACATGGAGCGCGTCTTCGAGGGACCAGCGCACCGCATGCTGCGCGATGGCGAGACCCGGGTGGTCTTGTTTCGCTCGGGGGTGATCTGCTTCTATGAAGCGGGGCCGGCCTTGCAAGCGCGGATCATGGCGGGTGTACAGGCGGCGTTTCCGGCGGTCAGTAAGGTGAACGTGGAAGAACTCCAGCTCCGTCTGAGTGATCGCGATGGTGTCGGCAAAGAAGCGGTACAGCTTCGCCAGATGGATGATGAGCGCCTCTTTCTGGTGGCCCTGCGTCTGGCCCAGAGTCTGGCTTTGGAACTCCATGAGGAGGCGGTCGAAAGCCTCCTCGAAACTACCCTGAATCTGCTTTCCGAGGTCACCAGAAGCGGACGTTTGCCAGGGCGTAGAGGTGGATACCTGCGTTTTCTGGCGTCGACCTCGGCTACCCGCACCGAGATCCTCTCGCGGCTGGCGGTACTCGACAACCCGGATATCGTCTGGGAAACCCCGGGCCTTGAGCTCCTGTCCCGGGAGCTGTCTGCCGATCTCGAACTCACCAGCCGCTTTCGCGCCCTCGACGAAAAACTCGACGCCATCCGCGAGGGTCTGGAGGTCATCGTCGTCGCCAGCCGCCACGAGCGCGAGACCATTCTGGAATGGATCATCATCGTACTGATTGCCGTGGAACTGGTGGTCATGCTGCTGGGAAACCTGTGGTAGCCGACGCGCAGGGCGCGGAGCTTTTGCCGCGGGTACAGCGCATGACACGCCTGGCGCGCAGTAACGATCCGGCGCAGGTGTTGGTCATCGGTCCATCCTGGGTGGGGGACATGGTGATGGCACAGGTCCTGTTTCAAGTAATGCGCCGGCGTTGGCCGCAGGTGCAGATCGATCTTCTGGCACCGCCGGCCAGTGCGCCCGTGGGGTTGCGCATGGCCGAGCTGCGGCGGGTGATCTCGCTGGAAATTCCGCATGGGAGGCTAGCAATCAAGGCGCGGCGTGGCCTCGCCCGGGAGCTCCAGCCCACCGACTACGACTGGGCCATCTGCCTGCCCAACAGTTTCAAATCGGCGTTGATTCCGTATTGGATGAAGGTTCCGGTGCGCAGTGGTTTTCGTCGCGAGATGCGTGCGTGGCTACTTTCTGATCCCCATCGATTGAATCGCCGCAAACTCCCACGTACCGTGGATCAGTACGTCGCTCTCGGCCTGCCCCCACGTCTGCCGCAGCCGCACAGCTTGCCCGCGCCGCGCTTGCAGATCGACGCAGCGGCCCGATCCCTGGCCTGGCAGGAATTTGGTCTTGATCCCGGGACGCGCGTGGTTGCCCTGGCCCCGGGCGCCGAATTTGGGCCGGCCAAACGCTGGCCGGTCGGTCACTGGACGCGTCTGGCCCAGGCCCTCCTGCAAAGTGGTCACGCGGTCTGGCTCTTTGGTAGTCCCAAGGATGCCGCCATTACCCAAGAAATCGCTGCCCAGGCACCCGGGGCTATCGATCTGGGCGGTCGTACCACCCTGCTGCAGGCCATCGATCTGCTTTCTCTGGCGCCGATCACCGTCAGCAATGACTCCGGCCTGATGCATGTCGCTGGTGCCGTGGGCAGTCGCGTCATTGCCATCTACGGCCCGACTTCGCTGGCAATGACGCCGCCACTGTCGGAAAATGCCCAGGTATTGCGTCGGGATCTACCCTGCAGTCCCTGCGGCAAGCGGGTCTGTCCGCTCAAGCATCACCGTTGTATGGAGGAGATCGAGGTCAGTCAGGTACTGGCAAAGGTATTGGAAAACGCATAGAGGGAGCCTGAAGAGCGATGAACGAGCCGGAGATCCTGTCCGCAACCCCGCATGCTGTCGCTGCCGATAGCGTACTGAGACAACTGGCCAGCCGCTCCGAAGGACTGGGCCACGAGGAAATCGCGGCGCGGCGACAACAGTATGGTGCCAATCGTCTCCCCACCCAGGCTCCCCCAAACTGGGCCCAGCGCTTTCTGCGACAGTTTCGCGATCCCCTCATCTATGTCCTGCTTGCCGCCTTCGTGGTCACTTTGCTCCTCGGGCACCTGCTCGATAGTGCCGTGATCCTGGCGGTGCTGTTGATCAACGCCCTGATCGGTACCCTGCAAGAGGGTAAGGCCGAGAACGCCCTGGCGGCGATCCGCAAGATCCTGCGCCTGCAGGCCAAGGTGCGGCGGGCGGGGGAATGGCAGAACGTCGACGCCGAGAAGCTCGTCCCCGGCGATATCGTGCAGCTGCGCTCCGGCGACCGGGTGCCCGCCGATCTGCGCATCCTCTCGGCCCAGGGGCTGCGCGTCGATGAATCGCTGCTCACCGGCGAATCGTTGCCCAGCGACAAATCGCCGGTGCCGGTAGAAGCCGACGCTGCCCTTGGTGATCGCCACAGCATGCTGTACGCCGGTACCTTTGTGCAGGCGGGACGCGCCGTGGCGGTGGTCACGGCCATCGCCGCGCAGACGGAGCTTGGCAAGATTCAGGGCCTGTTGCAGGAGACGAATACCCTGCAGACGCCGTTGATCCGCCAGATGCAACGCTTCAGCAAAACCCTGGCGCTGCTGGTGCTGGTACTCAGTACGGTGATGGCGGGTATCGGCCTGGCACGACAACTGCTGCCCCCCTTTGAGGTTTTTTTGGCGGTCATCAGTTTTGCCGTGGCGGCCATCCCCGAGGGCTTGCCTGCCATCCTCAGCATCACCCTGGCGATTGGCGTGGAGCGCATGGCGCGCCGGCAGGTCATCGCCCGCCATCTCCACGCTATTGAGACCTTGGGTGCGGTAACTGTCATCTGCACCGATAAAACGGGCACGCTGACCCGCAATGAGATGTTTGCCCGTGGGCTGCGCACCCACGCATCCTGGTATGAGGCTAGCGGTACGGGATATGCGCCGCAGGGCGAGCTTGCCGGCGCAGAGGCGGGCGACAAGGCGCGTTTCGCTGCCCTGGAAGTCGCCAGCGTCGCCAACGATACGCAGCTACGGCAAGAAGGTGGAAATTGGCAGATCATTGGTGAGCCAACAGAGGGTGCCCTGCGTGCCCTGAGCGCCAAGGCCGGTTTTCCCGGCGAGGGGTATCGGCGTCTGGCCAGTATTCCCTTTGAATCGGCGCACAAGCTCATGGCGGTGCTGACAGAGCGGCCCGATGGGCAGCGGCGGATCTTGCTGAAAGGTGCCCCTGACCGGGTTCTGGCGCGTTGTGGGAGCATGCTGGATGCCGATGGCAGCTCGCTGCCCATCGACATCCCTTTCTGGGAACGGGAAAATCAATACTTGGCCAGTCAGGGCTTGCGGGTTTTGGCCTTGGCGCGACGTGATGTCGATGGACAGCAACAGGAAAGCCTGGATCTCGATAGTCTGGGGCAGAACTTCACGCTGCTGGCCTTGGTCGGCATTGTTGATCCGCCTCGTCCGGAGGCCATCACTGCCATCAGCGACTGTCGTCGCGCCGGCATCCAGGTAAAGATGATCACCGGCGATCATGCCGGTACCGCGTTGGCCATTGCCCGGGAAATGGGCCTTGTTGCAGGTGGAGAGTCACAGGTACTTACCGGCACGGAGCTCGATCGCATCGCCCCCGACGATCTCCCGGCGGTAGCCCTGCGGACGCAGGTCTTCGCCCGCACCAGCCCGGAACATAAATTGCGTCTGGTCGAGGCATTGCAGACGCGCGGTCAGGTGGTGGCGATGACTGGAGATGGGGTCAACGACGCCCCGGCTCTGAAACGTGCTGATGTTGGTATCGCCATGGGGGCGCGCGGCAGTGAAGCCGCCAAGGAGGCTGCCGACCTCGTGCTCGTGGATGACAACTTTGCCAGTATTGCCCGAGCGGTCGCTGAGGGTAGGGCGATTTATGACAATCTGCGCAAGGCCATCCTCTTCATCCTGCCCACCAATGGTGCGCAGGGTCTGGTGCTGCTCGCAGCGATCATCGCCGGCCTGCAACTGCCGCTCACGCCGCTGCAAATCCTGTGGGTCAATCTGGTCATCGCCGTCACCCTGGCCCTCGCGCTGGCCTTCGAGCCGGCGGAGCCCGCAATCATGGAGCGTCCGCCGCGTAACCCGGCGGAGAGTTTCCTCGATTGGCGTTTTCTGCTCCGGGTCGCCCTCGTATCCGTAAGTATCGGCGGCGCTACCATGGCCACCTTTTACGCGGAACTGTCCGCGGGAATGCCTGCAGAGTTGGCACGCAGCATGGCGGTGACCACCCTGGTGCTGAGTCAAGCGCTATATCTTTTCAATGTGCGTCACCTGCAGGGCTCGGCGTGGCGGAGATCGACACTGTTCAGCAACCCCATCGCGTGGATTGCCTTGGGAGTGCTGTTGCTGCTGCAGCTCGCCCTTCTCTACTTGCCCCCCCTGCAGCGGGTGTTTCAGACCGTGCCACTGCAACCTCGTCACTGGGGCCTGGCCCTGCTCATTGCCGTAGCGGTGTTTTTCCTGGTGGAGCTGGAAAAGCGCCTGCTCCGCAAGGTGGCATAAAAAAGCCCCGACGAAGCGGGGCGAGGCAGAGGAGGAGCAATGCCGAAGCACTGCAGGGTTGAAATCGTTTGCGCTGGTGCGCGAATTACTCGGTAACGGTCTTTTCCACCTTGATCGTGGAATTGATCTCCACGCGTTGGTTCTGGAAGCGACCCTGCGGCGTGGTATTGCTGGCGATGGGGTCCTCGTAGGAGTGTCCCTTGAGCACCATGCGATCGCGGGCCACGCCATGCTGCTCCAGGTACTGTGCCACACTCTCGGCACGCTGCTGCGAGAGTTTCAGGTTGTAGGCGTAGGAGCCAACCTTGCTGCAGTAGCCATTGACGTTCAGAACCGCATCCGGATGCTTTTCGGCAAAGGCGGCCACTTCATCCAGAACCTGGATGTCATGGCTGAGCAATTTGTAGGAGTTGAGTTTGAAGTTGATGCCGGTGATGGTGATCGGCTTGCTCTCCAGAATTGTTTTCTGCACCGGCGCAATGGGGGCCGGCATCGGAGCAGGAGTGGGTGCGGGCGCCGGTGCGGGGGTGGCGACCGGCGCCGTCTTCGCCGGACAGCCAGAGAAGGGGGCCTCGGCACAGCCGGCGGCAGAAACGAGGACGGCAGCGAGTAGCAGGGTATGGGTAATGCGCATGGTTCTTTTCTCCCGGTAAGCCCTGCGACCACGGTCGCAGGGCATAAAGTCTTAGAAGTCGTAGGTCAGCATGACGCGGTTATAGATGAAATAACCCGTCGACAGATCTCCGTGCGCCACTTCCACGCGATCGCGGATGGACAGACCCTTGATCCAGCCCTGCGGGAAGTAGGTGAGGTCGCCGTAGATGTCGTTGGCGTAGCCTGCCGTCTGCAGGTGATATTGGGCATAGGCGGTCATGAAGAGAAACTGGTTGCTCAGGAAGTGCTGCGTCCACTTGATCTTGAAGCCGTGCCCGGGCCCCATTTCCACCAGACCGCGGATCATGGAAGTGGTGTAGAGCGGATCGGTGGCGTAACCGACGGTGTAAGGCGAGACGATAGCGCCACCACCCACGGCTCCCTGATGGTAGAGGATTTCATTATAGGCAGCGGAGAGCTGACCCTTGCCGAGCAGCGCACTGCCACCGTCGTAGTCGATACCGCCGATCACACCCCAGGCGGTGCTGTTGACCCCATTGCCCTTGAAGCCGTCGATGGGCTTGGTTCCGGGGGCATAGCTGTTGTTCAGCAGACTATTACTTTCCCACTCGCGGTTGATCTGTGCGCCCAGGAAGGGATCCACGCCGCTGCCGGTCTTCAGCGTATATTGGGCATCACCATAAACCGTCTGGGTGAACTGATAGAAGTTGTAGTACCAAGCCTGGGCATCGATGCCATAGCGCTTGTAGCTGGTGCCGAAGGCGAGAATGCCATTGGCGGCAGTATCGGTATTGGGAACGACAGCTGATCCACCGTAAATGGGATCACCGTCAAAGCCCGTGTTGTAGTAGAGGTTATCCCGGTAGTAGTCGGCGGAGGTACGGCTCTTCCAGCGGAAGATGCGCATGCCATAGAGATTCCATCCGCAGTAGGGAGAGACCTGGGCAAAGACGCCTTGGTAAGTGGCGGGAATGACGCGCGAGTCGGAGCCGTTCACCCAAGGGGTGTTAACGATTTGGTTCCCGGCGCGAATCAGCAGGGCGTGCGGAATTTCGTATTGCAGGTAGGCCTGGCCCAGGGCATTGATGGACGTACCCTTACCCATCAGGGTGACATCGGGGTTCACCCGGTTGGCGCCGAGGCTGTTGGCGGTGTAGAAACCCACATCGGCACTGAAACCGGCGAGGGAGGCGGTGTGGGCATTGATATAGCCGCCCAGCGAGAAGGCGCTGAGATTGGTGGCGTTCTTGCCAAAGAAGCGATCGAAGTAGTAGGCGCGGACCTGGCCATCGACCTTGCTATCCATGATGAAGCTTTTCAGAGAGTCATGGCTGCTGGCAGCGTGGGCGACAGCGCTGAAGCCGGTCAGGGCCATCAGCACTGCCAGGGTGTTGGCGCGGTGCTTGAACAACATGGGCATTCTCCTCTTCGGTGTGTTTACTACAACGGCATGATAACAACGGAATGTGACAGCATGATGACAGTTCCGTGAATCTTTTGTGACGTTGTATCCGAAAAGACATTTCGATGCCAGAGGAGAGCTTCGCCCCGCGGTCTCAGTGCAATAGACGCTGGGCCTCGTCGCTCAGGGGATATTCCCAGACCGTGCTTTTTTCGCCCGTGATGCCAAAGTCATTATCGCTGATGAAGAGCAGACTCTTGCCGTCCACTAGGCTCATGCCTTCGACCTTGCCCAGACCCTTGCCAAAGGCATCGTCGCTTTCCCAGAGCAGCTGCAGGGCAAGCGGCTGGATACCGACTTTGGCCAGATCATTTTGCTCTTCCAGGCTGGGGTGGGTATCCGGCCGGGCCCAAGCGGTGCCGATCAGCCGAGTGGCACCGTCAAGGTTGGCTAGGTAGACCGCGACCTTGTTGCCAGCGCGCAGCATCAGCAGCACGCGATGATCATCCACCGCACTCATGGCCGAGAGTTTGAGATCTTTCTGCTTTTCCCCTGGAGCAAAATCTTCAATCCTGGGAAATTCCACGGCATAGCCACCGGCCATTCCGGCAAAGTTGCCCTCGGCATCGAGATGCAGGGTAATCAGCCGATCGATCCGGGAGTTTTTCGCCGTATCGTCATCGGGATTAGCCAGGGGACTTTGCAGGGCCACGAAGAGCAGCTTCTGGTCCGGCGCCAGGGCCATCCCTTCAAAACCGCGGTTGAGCTTGCGCCGGGCCAGTAACGGCGGCAGGACAGCGCGCACCGGGACACTGCTCCCCTGATAGTAGGCTGCCGTGCCCTTGGGTACCAAACGTTCCAGTACGACGCCATTGGCTGCTACCCGCAGCAGGCTGGGCCCATATTCCTCGCCGATCCAGAAACCGCCCTGGGCCAGCGCGGAAATACATTCGGTATCGACCCCGTTGGGGGAGAATGGCAGGGGCTGGAGTTGCCCATTCAGCGGCTTCTCGCCCTTAGGGAGCTCCGGCGGCAGGCCGCTGAAGTTCTGGCCATTAGCCGCGTGCAGCGGAATCGGCTCGCCGCGCAGGGTTACCTGACCTGCTTGCACCAGCAGGGGATAGATGCTGGGAGTATAACCGGGAATGGGGAAGATCACCTCAGATTTGCTACAGACTTCTTTGCCGAGCACCTTGCCACTCTCGTCACAGGGGATGTTCGGACCCCGATCGCTGACGGCATAGAAGTCAGTCCACGCTGAGCCGTGGGCATGGGTCAGTCCACTGCCTGGACCGATGCTCAGATGCAGCTCCCGACCAGCCACGGTGACGGTATCGAGGGGCGCGCGCAGGGCTTCGCCCGCGAGCTCCTGGGCGCTGGCGTGCATGCCATACAGGGCGAGGCAGGCCGCAAACAGGGAAGATTTACGCATGAATTCTCCTTCGGGGAGGGATCCCCCTCCCCATGCACGGCATCAGAACAGGAACTGCCCGCGGAACTGCAGAATGTTCAGGTCGCTGTTATAGCGCGGATCGTTCCACCAGGTGGCGCCAACCGGCTGGGTGCTGGGGATACCGTCCACATGACCGTGGCTGTAGTCGAGCATCAGCCGGACGTGCTCGTTGGCATACCAGTTGATGCCGGCGGTGATGGCATCCCCTCGGCCACCATAGATGCCGGCATTGGCATCATTGAGGTTGAGGCGGTCATAGCGCAGAGCGACTTCCCAGGCACCACCAGGGCCGATGTCCTTCAGATAATGGAACTCGCCGAGCTTCGGCTTGAAATTGCGCGGCTGGCCGGTGAGGGTGTAGCTCGCCTGCACGTAGTAGCCATTGAAGCTGGCGGTGGGCAGCCCGAGGCTGCGGGAGACATTCATGCCGACATAGGCGCCTTCGAGCGAGAAGGGACCGGCCACGGCCGCAGTTTCCAGGGTATAGTTGAACTGGCTGCTGGGATTGCTGACGTAGGCTTCCAGGAGCTTGGTGCCGGCCACGCTGGTTTCCGGGCGGGTGCCGTAGAAGGCGGCGGCGTTTTTGTCACCAAAGCCGGTATAGTTCAGGTTGGCGCCAAAATAGAGGTCGTTGCCGTAGCTGTGCAACGGGGCATAGGTGGCACGCCCGGAGATGGTGTAGATGCCACTCTGGTTGCTGGTGCTGTTGCTGATGCTGGCGACGGTCTCCGTTTTGGTATAGGCAGTTCGGGCGACACCACTGTATTTGGTGTAGACCTTTTCATCCAGGGCGTTCATGAAGCCGCCCAGACCCAACATCCAGTTCTCGCCACTCTGAGTGATCTTGAGGCCCATGCGCCGGTCGCCGTAGGTATCGAGGCCTTCCAGCAGCGGCCGCTCCATGAAGACGTTGTCGTTGGAGCTGTTCAACTGGTCCATGGTGAAGAAGGTCTTGGCCTGGCCTAGGGTGATGGTGTTGCCGGGCATCAGGCCGGTGTAGGCAAAGTAGGCATCCCGGAAACCTGCCGCACCGCCCCCCGTCTGGGTGAATTCGTACTGGAACTTGAATTTCCAGTCTTCGCCGATCTTGCCGGCGGTAAAGATGCGCGCCCGGCGCAGAATGGCGCCGGCGGCGCCCATGTCGGTGACCGAACCATTTGGGGCAAGGAAGGACTTGTTGAAGTAGGTGGCGTAATCGGCCTGGATACGCCCGCCCAACATCAGGCTGTAATCGTCGTTTTTGGCGTGCAGAACCGTGGATTCATCGGCCTGGGCCAGGACGGGAATGGCAGAAATGGTGGCGATTGCCACCAGAATGAAGCGCTTCTTCATGGTTAACTCCCTCTACAGTTGGTGGATACTGCAAAGAGGTCCATCGAATCCCCTCTCCGACAGGAGAAGGTATTCTTGATAGTTGCATACGCTCTTTACACTATCGACTTGTGCATCGAATCATAGCAGGGAATTGTGACACTTTTATGAACCTTTGATGACACTTTTGTGACAGCGGTCGGTGGCTGCCCTCCTGCGACAAGCTGGCGTATGATCTGCAAATAGCTTGACCAAAAGGTCGTCCATGCCCATCGAGATTCGCCAGCTGCGTACCATCGAAGCCGTTCTGCAACACGGCAGCATTGCCGCGGCGGCGCAGCGCCTGCACCTGACCCAGTCGGCCCTCTCGCACCAGCTCCGGGGCCTGGAAAATGAATTCGAGATCAAGATCTTTGACCGCGACAGTGGCAACAACCTGCGTCTCAGCCCGGCAGGGGAACGGCTTTATGCCCTGGCGCGGGAGGTCCTGCCAGCCCTGCGGCGGACCCAGGAGGAGCTGCGCCGGCTCGCCTCGGGGCGGGGGGGACGATTGCGTATCGCCGTGGAGTGCCATACCTGTTTCGACTGGCTGACCCCCGCGATGGACCAGTTTCGTGCCAGTTGGCCCGACGTGGAGATGGATATCGCCTCCGGATTCCAGCAGGATCCGGTGCAACTGCTGCGCGCTTATCAGGCCGACCTGGCCATTCTCAGTGCCCCCGAGGCCCTGCCTGGCGAAATCGAGCGCCATGCCCTGTTCAGTTACGAGGTGGTGGCGCTGCTGAGCCCGCGTCATCCCCTGGCCGAACGCCCCTTTCTGCTGCCCGAGGATTTCCTCGAGGAGACTGTCATCACCTACCCGGTGGAAGACCGGCGCCTGGACTTGTTTCGGGAATTTTTGCACCCCGCCGGTGTACAGCCGTGGCGACGGCGGCAGGCGGAATTGACGGTCATCATCCTGCAGCTGGTGGCCTCCGGGCAGGGGATTGCCGCCTTGCCTGCCTGGGCGGTGAGCAGCTACGGTGATCGCGGTTATGTACGAGCCCTGCCCCTGGGTCCGCGGGGACTCTGGCAGAATCTGGAAGCAGCCACTTTGCAGGGGCAAAGTGAACAGCCCCATCTACAGGCCTTTCTGAGCGAGATTCGCGCCAGTGCGAGCAGCGAACTGCGCGGCATTCGCCGCTTGTAGGACAGGGGCGCCAGTAGAGGAGAAAAAGGGATGGGCACGGAAACGGTACTTTTCGATATCGATCTGATCCAACGCTATGACCGGCCAGGGCCGCGCTATACCTCCTATCCTACGGCACCGCAATTCGCCGCGGAGTTCGATGAAAGCGCCTTGCGGGCGGAGCTGCGCGCGAGTAATGCCAGCGGCAAACCCTTGTCATTGTATTTTCACATTCCCTTTTGCGAGCATCTGTGTTTTTACTGCGCCTGTACCAAGGTGGTGACGCGGCATCGGGAATGGGGTCAGCCTTACGTGGAGCGCCTGCTGCGGGAAATGGCGCTGATCCGGCGCGATATCGATGCGCAGCGCCCGGTCACCCAACTGCATTTTGGTGGTGGTACCCCCACCTTTCTCTTGCGTGCGGACCTGGAGCGTCTGGTGAACGGCATCCAGGCGCAGTTCCGTCTGCTCGATGATGATACCGGCGAGTATGGGATCGAGGTCGACCCGCGCGCCATCGAACCGGGAGTACTGGCCCTGTTGCGTAACCGCGGCTGGAATCGTCTGAGCATGGGGGTGCAGGATCTCGATCCGGCGGTGCAGAAGGCGGTACATCGTGAGCAAAGCCTGGATCTGCTGGCAGAGCTGATACAGGAGGCGCGCAGCCTGGGCTATCGCTCTATCAGTCTCGATCTGATCTACGGACTGCCCTTGCAAAGCCCGCAGAGTTTTGCCGAAACCCTGGCGCAAATCATCTCCTTGCGCCCGGATCGTCTGTCTCTGTTCAATTATGCCCATCTGCCCGAGCGCTTCCCGCCGCAGCGGCGCATTCGTGCCGAGGAGCTGCCCAGCCCGGCGCAGAAACTGGAGATTCTGCAGCAGAGCATCGGCGCTCTGGAGGCTGCCGGGTACGTCTATATCGGTATGGATCATTTTGCTCTGCCCGAGGACGAGCTCACCCGGGCGCAACTACAAGGCCATCTCTACCGGAATTTTCAGGGGTATTCTACCCACTCCAATGCCGACCTGCTGGCCTTTGGCATGAGCGCCATTGCCATGGTTGGCCCGAGTTACAGCCAAAACCGCAAGGATCTGGAGGCCTGGGGAGCGGCAGTGGATGCCGGACGGCTGCCGGTGGAGCGGGGGCTACGCCTGACGGCTGACGACCTGCTGCGCCGGGAGGTGATCACCCGCCTGATCTGTGATTTTCGCCTTGATGTCGCGGTTGTCGAGGCGCGGCATGGTATCGATTTCTGGCGCTATTTTGCCGAGAGTCGCGGGACCCTGGAGGCTCTGGCACGGGATGGGCTGATTACCCTGAACGAAGGTGGCGTCACTGTACTTCCGGCAGGACGTCTGCTGGTGCGCCACGTGTGCATGGCCTTCGATGCCTACCTGGGGCGCAGCCAGACGCAGTTCTCGCGGGTGATTTAGCGGCCTTGTAGGCGTGCCGCCCACTCTTCGGGGTCGAAGCCGAGCAAGAGATCGTCATCCCTCTGTACGATGGGGCGACGAATCAGACTGGGGTTGGCGAGCATCAGGGCGATCGCGGCATCCGCATCGGCGACCGCGCGCTGTGCTTCGCTCAGGCGACGCCAGGTAGTGCCGCGGCGATTGATCAACGCCTCCCAGCCGCGTTCCGCCGCCCAATGCCGCAGGGCCGTTTCTGGTACCCCAGCCTTCTTATAGTCGTGGAATACATAGGCCACCCCGTGCTCATGCAACCAGGCGAAGGCCTTTTTCATGGTGCTGCAGTTGGCAATGCCATAGACGGTAATGCTCATGCTGGCGCTCCTTTCTCGAGAATCAATACCTGAAAACGCTCTCCCATCTCCTGCGGCAGGGTGAGGATCTTGACTTCGTTGTTCAACGCAAGGCGCTGCTCCGGGCTGGCCTGGGCCTCGAGCCCGGAATAGACCTCCGGCAGGCCGTGGGTGACGAGAAAGCGTGCCAGGGGGCCATACCAAGCAATTTGCAGACCTGCTGCCACGGCCGCTGCCATGAGGGCGGAAAAATTGACGTCGGCGGTCAGATCGCAAAGCCCCGGCCAGTAGAAGGGATCCTCCAGCAGGTGATGACGATGGTAGGCGCGCAGGCTGCCCAGGTAGCGCTGCGGCTGGTAACAGGCCGCCGCCTCCTGGCCGTAGTCGATGAGGAGAATGCGGCCCTGCTGTAGGCGCGCGGCCAGACTGTGCAGCCACGCCGTTGCTGCCGGACAGACTTCGCTGCGGTAGCCGACGGGCCAATGGGCGACATACGGGCGAATGGGCTCCAGCAAGGGCCTGGGGAGAGGCTGAGACGCGGGAGCCCAGGCAAAGCCGTTGGCATCTGCTGCCACTCCCATCTCGCGCAGGGTACCATCGGCCATCTTTTCGACGACGGCGACGGGCATGGCGTCGAGCACCTCGTTGGCGAGGAAGACGCCATGCCACTCGGCTGGGAGCCGCTGCAGATGCTGCACCGCCGGACAGCGGGCGCGCTGCTGCGCCTGCAGGTCGGGACTGAGTTCCAGGATATGGTACGGGACTTGCGGCAGAACCTCATGGATCTGTGCCGCGAGGGCGCCACTCCCGCCACCCAGTTCGAGGATGCCGTCGCGCCCGGCATGGGGCGCAAGGGTGCGGGCGAGGACGCGTCCCAGCACCGCACCCAGCTCGGGCGCGGTGACGAAGTCTCCGGCCGGGCCAAAGCGCCGTTGACCGGCCATGTAATAGCCTTTCCCCGGGGCATAGAGGGCCATTTCCATATACTCGGCGAAGGAAATCCATCCCCCAGCAGCGGCGATGCGAGCGCGAATTTCCTTTTGCAGGGTCAGGCTGTGGGCCTGGGCGGCGGGATCCGGTGCCGGCAAGGTAGATGCCTTGCGCGCTGCAGGCGATTGGGTTACAACCCCATTTCGTTTTGGTTGCATGGAACTCCTGGTGCAGGCTTCGGGAAAGGTGGTTCTCCTCACGGGTGGCGCACGTCGCGTGGGGGCGGCCATTGCCCGCGAACTCGCCGTGCAAGGCTGCCAGTTGGCCCTTCACTATAGACGATCGCGGCCGGAGGCCGAAGCCTTGGCGAGCGCCTTGCGGCAGGAATTCGCGACAACTGTGGAACTGTTCTGCGCTGATCTCAGCGCAGAGAATGCCCCTGACTGTCTGCTGCAGCAGGTGCACGACCGCTTCGGCCGCCTCGACGGATTGGTCAACAACGCCTCTCTGTATCGTCCGGCGCCCTTCTCCGGATTGCGCCTGGAGGACTGGCAGGAGATGGAGGCGATCCACATTCGTGCGCCGCTGTTCTTGACTCGGGCCGCTTGGCCCCTGCTGCGTGCGCAAGCCGGCGCCATCGTCAATATTGGCGATGTGCATGGCGAGATTCCCCTGCGTGGCTATCTTCCCTACAGCGTCAGCAAGGCCGGTCTCTTGGCGCTGACGCGCGCCCTGGCCAAGGAGCTGGGGCCAGAGGTACGCGTCAACAGTGTCTCCCCGGGAGTGGTTCTTTGGGCGGAGGGCAAAGATCCGCCGGATGGTGACCGCGCCGGACTTCTCGCCCGTACCGCCCTGAAGCGTGAGGGAGAACCTGCCGACATTGCCCGGGCAGTCGCCTGGCTGCTCTTCGATGCGCCCTATGTAACGGGGCAGAACATCGTCGTGGACGGCGGGCGTATGTTATATTGAGACGATGAGCCCTATGGAAAGAACCCCCGTTCGCTTTTACACCGAAGAGGAACTGGACATCCTCGAGGAAAGCGATCCCGTCGCCGCGGCCAAGATCGCCCACGCCCAGGCGATGGCACAGCGCCTGATCGGCCGCAAGCGCGAATTTGCTCCCAACGATCCCCTGCCGGACCCGCAAGCAGTGGAAGAAGCGGTCGCTGCGGTGCGGCGCATTCTCAACCGCGATGGCGGCGATATCGAGCTGGTGGAAATTGCCGGGCGTGACGTGCGGGTGCGCATGAAAGGAGCCTGTGCCGGTTGCCCCAACGCCGTCATCGACCTGCAACAGGTGGTGGAGAAGATTGTCGGGGCGGTCCCCGGGGTCGCCAGCGTGAGTAACACCTTTTGACAGCGAAGGCGGTCCCTAAAATCGGCTTTGTCAGCCTTGGTTGTCCGAAAGCAACGGTGGACAGCGAGCGCATCCTTACCCAATTGCGTGCCGAGGGCTATCAGATGGTCGGCGACTATGCCGGCGCCGATCTCGTGGTGGTCAACACCTGCGGCTTTATCGACGCGGCGGTGGAGGAGTCCCTGGAGGCGATTGCTGAGGCCCTGCAGGAGAATGGCCGGGTGGTCGTCACCGGCTGTCTGGGGGCAAAGGACCAGGGCGAATTCGTGCGCAAGGTCCATCCCAGGGTGCTGGCGGTCACCGGGCCGCAGGAGAACAGCGCAGTGCTGGAGGCGATCCACGAAGCGCTGCCGCCGGCCCACGATCCTTTCGATGACTTGGTGCCACCCCAGGGGCTGCGCCTCACCCCGCCCCATTATGCTTATCTGAAGATCTCCGAGGGCTGCAATCAGTCCTGCAGCTTCTGCATCATTCCCAGCATGCGCGGCAAACTCGTCAGTCGTGATCCCGATGCCATCCTGCGGGAGGCGGAGGCCCTGGTGGCGGGTGGAGTGCAGGAGTTGCTGGTGATCTCCCAGGACACCGGCGCCTATGGCGTGGACCGCAAATACCGCACGGCCTTTCACCAGGGGCGCCCGCTCAAGACCCGGATCACGGAGCTCTGTGCCGCTCTCGGTGAACTGGGGGCCTGGGTACGGCTGCACTACGTCTATCCCTATCCGCACATCGACGAGCTGCTCCCCCTCATGGCATCGGGCAAGATCCTTCCTTACCTGGATGTGCCCCTGCAGCATGGTAGCCCGCGCATCCTCAAGGCCATGCGGCGGCCGGCGGCGGCCGAGCGTACCCTGGAGCGGATTCAGGGCTGGCGCGCCGCTGTGCCGGACTTGACTATCCGCAGTACCTTCATTGTCGGATTTCCCGGCGAGACGGAAACAGAGTTTGCGGAACTGCTCGATTTTCTGCGCGCTGCGCAACTCGACCGGGTTGGCTGCTTTGCCTATTCCCCGGTGGAGGGCGCTGCTGCGAATGCCTTGCCGGATTCCGTTCCCGAGTCCGTGCGTGAGGAACGTCGCGCCCGCTTCATGGCGGTACAACAGGAGATCAGCGCTGCCCGTCTGCGCCAGCAGGTGGGCCAGCTGCGCGAAGTGCTCATCGACGCGACCCGACCCGACGGCAGCGCCGTGGCCCGCAGTCATGCCGACGCCCCGGAAATCGACGGCGTGGTGCATCTACAGAACGCCCAGGGGCGACGGGTGGGGGAGCGCCTGCAGGTGCGCATCTGCGCTGCCGATGAATATGACCTGTTTGCCGTCATCGATTGAGCTCGAGTTGAGAGGCGTTGCAAGAACGATTCTCATTTAATACAATCGCACGCAGAGGGATTTGACTGGGAGCGATCATGGAGCAAAGGGAGTATACGCAGGAACTGCGAACCTTGGGACAACTGTCGCGGGGGGCGCGCGGCATCATCCACGCCGTTCGTGGTACCAGCAACGAGGGCAAGCGCTTGCTGGTGATGGGTCTGCGTCCCGGCACGGCTTTTACCCTGCTGTTGGGACCAGACCGTCGCGGCGTGGTACTTGATAGCGCCGGCACCCGCATTGCCCTGGGCCGTGAGTGGCTGGAGCAGGTCCAGGTCCGCCCCCTGTCGTCCTCCGGGGAGGGCTGATCCATGGCCAGGCACTGTCAAGCAAGCGCCGGCACCAGGCGCGCAGAGGGCCTGCCGCGCATTGCTCTGGTTGGCAATCCCAATTGTGGCAAGACGACCATTTACAATCTGCTCACGGGCACCCATCAGACGGTGGGCAACTGGCCCGGGGTCACCGTCGAGCGCCGCTCTGGCAGCGCGCGCCTGGGGGACGAGAAGATCGAAGTGATCGATCTGCCGGGTATTTACAGCCTGCTGGGTGGAGGTGGCGAGGATCAGGCGGTTGCGCGCCACTTTCTGCGCGACGAGGAGGTCGAGCTCATTGTCCAGGTCCTCGATGCCAGTACCCTGGAGCGACAACTCCTGCTCACCGCCGAGCTGGTGGAGCTGCAGCGGCCTTTGCTCCTCATTCTGAACATGGTGGACGAGGCCGAGGATCGTGGTCAGCGGGTGGACCCCCAGGCCCTGTCGCTGCAGCTTGGGGTGCCGGTGGTCCCCATGGTGGCGCGCAAGGGCAAGGGCCTGCGCGAGCTGCGCATGGCCTTGCGCAGCGCGTTGCGTAGCCCGTCTCTGCCGCAGCGGCCGGCCTGGCCTGCCGATCTGGAAGCTGCCCTGCACGACTTTGCCGCCCAGATTGACGGAGCGCGCGGCCGCTTTCTCGCCTGGCAG
The DNA here is from genome assembly GCF_024396695.1 of Acidithiobacillus sp. YTS05. Taxonomy (GTDB): domain Bacteria; phylum Pseudomonadota; class Gammaproteobacteria; order Acidithiobacillales; family Acidithiobacillaceae; genus Igneacidithiobacillus; species Igneacidithiobacillus copahuensis. The sequence continues at coordinate 2,545,931 of NZ_CP094359.1, read as the reverse complement.
TACCTGGAACTGCCCGAGAACACACCGCAGGCGCTGCTTGCCGCGCGCGCCGCAGCGGCGCAGCATCTGCAGGCAGACAGTGCCGAGGATCTTGCCGATCTGTTGCCTGCCGCGCGTTTCACCTGGGCTGCGCAGCTTGCTGCGCAGGTGATCGCGTCCGGTGGCAAGGCGGGCTGGCGTCAGCACCTGACCCGTCATCTCGATCGCTGGATCCTGCATGACTGGCTCGGCGTGCCGATTTTTCTTGCGGTACTGTATCTGGTTTTTGTGGTCAGCTTCAGCGGTGGCAATGTCTTCCTGGACTTCTTCGATCAGGCTTCTGCTGCCCTGCTGATGCATGGTTTCGGTCACCTGCTGCTTCTCTCCGGCGCCCCGGACTGGATCGTGAGCTCCCTGGCCGGCGGTATTGGCGGTGGACTGAATCTGGTGATCAGCTTCATCCCTCCCATCGGACTCACCTTTCTCTTCCTCGCCTTTCTCGAAGATTCCGGCTACATGGCGCGGGCGGCCTATGTGATGGATCGGCTGATGCGCCGGGTGGGGTTGCCCGGCAATGCCTTGGTGCCGATGGTCATCGGCTTTGGTTGCAATGTGCCGGCGATCATGGGAGCACGAATCATCGACGATCCTCGTGGTCGGGTGCTCACGGTGTTGATGCAACCTTTCATGTCCTGCTCGGCCCGGCTGACCATTTACATGGCCTTTGCCGTGGTCTTTTTCCGCGGCAACGGTGGGCAGGTGGTTTTTCTGTTGTATCTGACGGGCATTGTCATGGCCCTGTTCACCGCCTGGCTGCTGGGAAAAACCGCGCTACGGGGAGAGGCCCGACCCTTCGTCATGGAACTGCCGCCCTATCGTTTGCCCAGCCTGCGCAGCGTAGTGCTGCAGGCCTGGCAGCGCCTGCGCATCTTTATCCTGCGCGTCGGTAAGGTGATTGCCGCCATCGGCTTCATCCTCTTCCTCTTGCCCGGAATTGGCTGGACCAGTCAGGGCCTGCGCGCCACCGACATCGACCACTCCCTGCTGGCGCAGGGCAGCGAGGCGCTGGTTCCCGTTTTTGCGCCCATGGGCATCGAGCGGGACAACTGGCCCGCCGTTGCTGGACTGGTGGCGGGTGCGGCCGCCAAGGAGGTTGTCATCGGTACCCTCAACGGCATCTATCAGCGGCAGGCGGGTGGGGATCTGATGGCACAGTATCGGCAGGTGGATCTGCTGCAGGAGCTTCGCGACGCCCTGGCCACCATCCCGGAGAATGCCGGCAAGCTGTTCAGCAGCCTGGGAGATCCTTTGGGACTGGGCGATCTGGCCAACCGGGACGCGAGTATCGCCGCCTCGGGAGCGAGTTCTGAGACCCTTGGCTCCCTGGCACAAAGTTTTACACCGCTAACGGCCCTGGCATATCTCCTCTTTGTGCTGCTCTATGTGCCCTGTGCCAGCACCATGGGGGCCCTGCGGCGCGAGGTTGGCTGGGGTTGGATGCTCTTCTCCGTCGGCTATGGTATTGGCATGGCCTGGGCGGTGGCAACGCTGGTCTATCAGTGGGGGACCTATGCCGCCCATCCGCAGGCAACCTGGCTGTGGACCGCCGGTATTGCCGTGGCCCTTGGCATCTTGCTCTTGGCTTTGCGCCGACAAGGGCGGCACCAGCAAAACCAGTTGCGTTTTCAGGAACAGGGATGATGCAGAGCCCCCTTTTTCGGATTCGCGATCTGTTGCGCGACGGGGAAAGCCTGAGCGCCGCAGAGATCGCCCAGCGCCTGGACTTGCCGCAGGATCTGGTGGATGCCGGCCTGCAGCATTGGCAGAGGCGTGGAATGATCACTCGGGTGCAGACCTTGGTGCAAGCCCAAGTCTCAGGCAGCAGCTGTCAGAGTGCTTGCGCCGGCGCCTGCGCCGCTTGTGTGCGACCGCAGCTGCCAGCCTCGGTGGGTACACGCTATCGGTGGCGCGCCAGAGCAACCGCCGCCTGAGAACTGAAAAGAACAGTTGCGGTTGTGGAGGCAACGATCTCCTGCTGCGCGAGTGAGACCGTTCGCGGGATTGTGGCGACTCCGTCTAGATACGGACATATCTGGGTTTGGGGACGGGATCCAGATGGACCCATTTCCATTCTGAGGCTCGAGCAATGCAGAATCCGTCTGTCCAGATGCTCATGGGATGTTCGTACTGATCATACCCAAGTTCCAGATTCTTGGTGGCTCCCCGCCCCAGCCAGGCGGTTACCGGAAAGTATTCATACGAACCAGCGTCGCTGCGATTGTAGGAGGGGGCGTGGGGATCGGGTAAGTACTCGCGCAGGTACTGGAGTATGGTGGGGATTTCGGCACACCATACCCGAGACAGGCCATCCTCCCCCTCAAACCAGCCTGATTGATCCTCTGGGGTGCCGAAGACCAGGCGCTTTTCGCGCAGCAGGCGCTCGATGATGGTGATATAGAGCTCAAAGTGCTCTATATTGCTCATTTCGACGTTGGTGAGAGAATCCCATATATGATGCGTTTGCACTCCCCAACTTGCATCACAAAATTCTTCCCAGCTTTCATAATAGGGTGAACGGAAAAGAAACTCTTCAATCTCCATGGCTAGTTCTGCTCCTGTGGCACTCTCTCAATTTTGATTTCTTTGAATTTGCATAGGGTCTCATCTCCTCTGGGATGTCAATTGTCCAGGCCGGGCCGGATCTGTTGATGGAGCTTCCAAAGTTCCGAAGCTCAATGACATACCCGTCCTCTGTTGGGATCTTGTAAACAATTTTTTCTCCTCTGGAATTCCGGTACTTGTTTTGGGATCCACCTTTGCCGGCTCGGCTTTTGGCAGTTCCTTGGCTCCCGCCAGCTCCAGGGCCATTTTCCTGGCAATTGCCTCGGAGTCCCGCATTTGCTCTCCGGGACGATTCAGGATGCGAAGTACCAACTGATTGTTCTCCTTATAGTGCGCGCAGCATTTGGCGCGCAATAAGATCGAGAACGTTTCCCGGCACCGAGAAACTGGACACGAGGCTCCCTCCCACTCTTTTCTGCGAGTATAATTCTCTATAGAAAAATTTCAATAACATGATTTTATTATTTATTTTTAAAATCTTCTGTAAACTGAAGAGAGGGAGGATGCGATGTCTGGCTATTTACTGGGAAATCTTCTGGGGCGCTTGCTGGTCTCCTGGCTGGTAGTGTTTGTGGTAAGTCTGCTCATGAAAAGGGGGCAACTGAAGATCGCTTTGCGTGCGAGTGTTTGGCCTTGGGGATGGTTGTGGGTGCTCGTCCTGTTTGGCATGGGGCTACTGGGGGCCGTCATTCGCCTAAGGCAGGGAGGCTGAAGATGAGCCTCGTATCCACCTGGTGGGAGCGGTAGCTATAGCGGTTGTGGATCACCCTTGCCTGAGAACTGAAAAGAACAATTGCGGTCATAGAGGTATACCGACAAGTGAAGGAATATTCTCATGCCGCAATGTCTGTCTTCTGCTTCGCCCAAGGGTGTCTTGGGTTTTGTCGCCGTATTGTCTGCTTCCCTGCTTCTTGGCGCCTGTGCGCAACAGGTTTCTCCTACCAGTCATGCGCAGCTGGAGCCCAGTAGTGCGGTCCCCAGTTCGAGTGCCAATACCCAGGCGCTGAACCAGGCCGAGGAACGGGAGAAAAACCTGAATTACGGTCCCCTCGGTGGCCAGAACGAAAACCTTTCCAATGCCGAGCTTGCGGCCCTGCCCCGGCACCTGCGCGTGCATTTTGCTCAGAACAGCTTCCATGTGAGTGCCCGTGCCCGCCATATCACCGCCGAGAATGCGCGTTTTCTGCTGCGCTTCCCGAACCTGCATGTGCGCCTGGAGGGGAACTGCTCACAACCAGGCACGCAGGAATACAATCTCGCCCTTGGGGAATGGCGTGCCCATGCCATCAAGGAGTTGCTGGAGGCGGATGGTGTCCCCGCCAGTCGCATCAGCACGGTTTCCTTCGGCAAGGATAATCTCCTTTGTAATCAGAACACTGCTGCCTGCTGGCAGAAAAACCAGCGGGTCGATTTCGTCTATCACGCCGTGACTGGCGGAGAATGAAGCCGCCCGGCCGACCCTTTCGTCAATTGCCTCGCTCGCGGCCCCTTTGGCTTGCGGGCGTCTTTGTGCTTGGCTTTCTGGCGGTGCTTGGCCGCGATATCCAGGTGCAGTATCTGCAGACCGGCCAACTGCGCGCGCAGGGACAGATGCGGTATCTGCACAATCAGCGTCTGCCCGCGCAACGCGGGGTGATTTTTGGGGACAACGGCTTGCCGCTGGCGGTCAACACCGCGGCCAGCACCATCTGGGGCGATCCCAAGGTCCTCGGCAAACACCAGGATCAATGGCCGCAACTGGCCCAGGCATTGCACCTCTCCGTAATCGAACTCGGCCAGCGTCTGGCCAGCGGTGGTGCCGATTTTGCCTACTTGGCACGGCAACGACCACCGAGCGTGGGCAAAGCGGTGCGCGCTTTGGGAATCCCGGGGGTTGGGGTACTGCCGAGTTCGCGCAGCTATTTTCCTCTGGGTGCGGCGACGACCCCGCTGATTGGATTGGTAGATCAGGCCCATCAGGGGGCGACGGGCATGGAACTGAGCTATAACCAGTGGTTGGACGCGCATCCCGGCTCCGAGGAAGCTCTGTACGATGGTCATGGGCAGATCGTGCAGGTGCTCAAGGTAGCGCGACTTTCGCATCCGGGGCACGCCATTCACCTGACCATCAACCCACAGATGCAGTATTGGGCCTATATGGCCCTGTTGCGCTCCCTGCATCAATTTCATGCGAGGGTCGGCTCGGCAGTGCTGATGAATGTGCACACCGGCGCCATCCTTGCGATGGTCAGCGCGCCGAGCTGCAACCCCAATCAGAAGGGTTCCTGTACGGCGCCTGCAGATTACGTCAACAATGCCGTACATCAGGCCTTTGAGCCCGGCTCGGTGATGAAGCCCTTTGCCATTGCCGCGGCCTTGGCGAGTCACAGTGTTTCTCCTAGCCAGAAGTTCAATGTGTATCACCCGCTTTGGGTAGGAGGCTACCCCATCACCGATGATGTGCGCCATCATATCCTCAACATCGAGCATATTCTCAAGTATTCCAGCTGTATCGGCACTGCCAAGATTGCCCTGCTGACCCCCAAACGTACGCTATACAATATGTACCAGGCCGTCGGCTTTGGTCGGGAGCCGCCTCTGGGCCTGCCGGGAGAGACGGCGGGTGTTTTGCCCCCCTGGCAGTCGTGGGGCGTTGCCCGGCATGCGACGATTTCCATTGGCTATGGCGTCTCGGTGACGACGCTGCAGTTGGCAGCGGCCTATGCCAGCATTGCCAATGGCGGCTGGTATGTGCGCCCGCATCTGTTTGCCGGGGAAAAAAGCCAGCGCCATCGGGTGATGCCTGCCTGGGTGGCCAATGATCTGCGGCGCTGGCTGCAGTCGGTGGCGCGCCCCGGCGGTACGGGCATTCTGGCGGCGATTCCCGGCTACGCGGTGGCGGGGAAGACCGGGACCTCGAATATGGCCAATGGCAAGGATGGTTTCTACCATCACCGCACCAATGCCACCTTCGTCGGTTTTGCGCCGGGCCCGCGTCCGGACCTGGTGATGGCGGTGAACCTGCGCGGCAGTCACTATTCCTGGAATTTTGGTGGGATCGAAGCGGCGCCGGTGTTCCGTTACACCATGCGGCGCGCCCTGCGCACCCTCGATGTTGCGCCGCGCTGCAACATCGGCGGCAAGTTCCTCGACATTCGTGTGCCTGCCGGTTCCGACCTGCACGAGCTAGCGCTCAAGTATCACAGCACCAGTCGTTATCTGGAGCAGATCAACCATCTGCCGAGCCCGCAGGCCTTGCAGGCCGGGGCCTTTTTCCAGGTGCCCATGCCACTGGGGGAGAAAGACTTTTGTCGGGTACAAACGCCGGCGGTCAGTCGTGCCCAGGCCGAAATCTGGAGCGAAGGCGGCGGCTGAGCGAATGCTTCGCGGAGCAACGGAAAGGTACTTGCTGTGGGCAACGGTGGCGACGGTTTCGGATCCTCCGCGGGAGCATAGGCGAGGGTAGCGCGCAATGGTACCCTTGGCAACGTGCGAAAGATTGGGGGCTTCCGGGGTGAAATCGACAGAGGTAGAAGAAATCCGCATCCTGCGGCCAGACGACTGGCATCTGCATCTACGGGATGGGGCCATGTTGCGCAGCGTATTACCCGACACTGCCGCGCGTTTTGGTCGCGCCATCGTCATGCCCAATCTAAACCCCCCGATCACCACGGTTGCGGCTGCCGCAGCCTATCGCCAGCGGATTCTGGCGGCCTTGCCAGAGGGGATGCGCTTCACGCCGCTGATGACCCTGTACCTGACCGAGGCGACACCGGTTGCAGAGATACGGGCAGCGAAGGAAAGCGGCTTGGTGCACGCGGTCAAATACTATCCGGCGGGAGCGACCACCAATTCGGAAAATGGCGTGCGCGATCTGCGCCAGGTGCTTCCCGTCCTTGCCGCGATGGAGGAGCTGGATTTGCCCTTGCTAATGCATGGCGAAGTGACGGACCCGGCGGTGGATGTGTTCGATCGGGAGGCGGTATTCATTGATCGCCATCTGGCGCCCCTGCGTCGCGATTTCCCGGAACTGCGCATGGTGCTGGAGCACGTCACTACCAGCACTGCGGTGGATTTTGTGCAAGCTGCGGGGCCGCGCACCGCCGCCACCATCACCGCGCACCATTTGCTGCTCAATCGCAATGCCCTGTTCCAGGGCGGGATTCGCCCCCATCATTACTGTCTGCCTGTCCTCAAGCGGGAGCAGCACCGGCAGGCACTGATAGCCGCCGCCACCAGTGGGAGTCCTCAGTTTTTTCTCGGTACCGACAGCGCCCCGCATCCGCGCTCAGCCAAGGAGTCGAGCTGCGGTTGCGCCGGTATCTACACCGCACATGCGGCCATCGAGCTCTATGCCGAGGCCTTCGCCCAGGCCAATGCCCTGGACCGGCTGGAGGATTTTGCCAGTCGCCATGGCCCGGCCTTCTACGGACTGCCCTGTAATCCTGAGCAGGTAACGTTGCGTCGGGAAACATGGCCGGTGCCAGAGCGTTTGGGTTGCGGAGACGAGACGGTCGTACCGCTGCGGGCGGGTGAGCAGGTTTTCTGGCGTCTGCTGCCATTCTGAGGTTTTTGCATGCTCTATATCGAACCCCAAGCCGGACCGGCTCCTTTAGTGCAGATCGTTGATCAGGCCAAACACCAAGTGGATGTGGGTGTCTATTACCTTAGCGATCGCAAGTTGCTGGACGCTCTGACGGCTGCCGCGCTTCGTGGCGTGCAGGTGCGGGTGATCATCGATAGCAAGCCCTACCATATGCGGCCCTGGCAGGTACATAAGGAAGAGCGGGAGATTCGCGCTACGGGTGCCGAACTGCACTGGGCTCCCTATCGTTTTACCAGCCACGGCGACCAATACGCCTTTTATCACGCGAAATATCTCTGTAATGATACCGAGTGTGAGATCGGCACGGCCAATTTCAGCTGGTCCGCATTTCACCACAACCGGGAGTATCTCTGGGTGACGCACGATCCGGTGCTGGTCCGCGCCGTGCATGCGGTCTTTGCGGCGGATTGGGAGCAACGGCGCGCGCCAGCCTTCACCCATCGCGATCTCGTCCTATCGCCGGGAACGTCGGTGCAGCAGTTGCTGGAGATTATCCAGCAGCCCGGGCCTCTGGATGTCGAGAGTGAGGAGCTGGGTAAATATTCTCCCGTTCTTGATGCCCTGGCGGCGAAGGGTGCGGATCTGCGTCTGATTTTGCCCGCCACGCTCAGCGCTGAGGATCGGGAAAATGTCGCTTTTCTCCGTGCACATGCTTGCCAGGTGCGTTTCTTGCCCGAAAAACCCGTATATCTTCATGCAAAGATGATGGTCGGCGCACGATTGGCCTTCGTTGGTTCGGAAAATGTCTCGGAAACCAGCCTGCAGAAGAACCGTGAGATGGGGGTAGTGCTGCGCGATGAGGCATTATCCGTGCTACGCGCCCAGTTTGTTGCAGACTGGGCGCAGGCCAGTACCGAGATGCCCAAAGGCGGCAGCGCTTAGTCGAGGGGGCAGTCCTCTTCCGGGCTGAGCAGATCGGCAAGGGTTTCGCGGCGTCGAATACAGCGACTTTCCGCTCCCTGTACCAAGACTTCCGGAGCGCGTGGGCGCGTATTGTACTGGCTGCTCATGGCAAAGCCGTAGGCGCCGGCACCGAGGATGGCGAGGTTCTCCCCGACGGGGACGGCAGGGAGAGAACGGTTCTTGGCGAAGAAATCACCACTCTCGCAGACCGGCCCCACCACATCGCATTCCTGCAGCGGCGCTGCGCTTTGTCGCAGCGGCAGGATCTCGTGCCAGGCACCGTAGAGGCTGGGGCGCAACAGGTCGTTCATGGCCGCATCGACCACGCAGAAATGCTTGCCCTCGTTCTCTTTCCAGTATTCGACACGGGTGAGCAGGGTCCCGGCATTGCCGACCAAGGCGCGCCCTAACTCCACCACTCGATGGACCTCCAGACCGGCAAGGGCATCATCGAGAATGGCGGCATAGTCGGCTGGGCTCGGGGGTACTTCGTCGTGGTAGCGGATACCGACTCCGCCGCCCAAATCGATATGCGCCAGCTCTATGCCGTGGCGGCGCAGGCGTTCGTACAGATCCCGCAGACGCCGGGCAGCGGCACCCAGGGGTTGCAGATCGATGAGCTGGGAGCCGATGTGAGCCGCTACACCAATGAACTCGATACTTGGCCACTCTGCCGCGCGCCGGTAGAGATCTTCGGCAGCGGCGATGGGAATGCCGAACTTGCTCTCCTTCAGGCCGGTGGCGATGTACTGGTGGGTGCCGGCGTCGACATCCGGATTAACGCGCAGGGCAACCGGTGCCCGTCCGCCCATCTCGGTCGCCACTTCGGCAATGCGCTCGAGCTCGGCGGCAGATTCCACATTCAGGCAGAAAATCCCTGCATCCAGGGCGGCGCGAATCTCCTCGCGACTTTTTCCTACCCCGGAAAAGACGATCTTTTTTGGATCGCCGCCGGCCCGCAGCACCCGCGCCAGTTCCCCGCCGGAGACGATATCGAAGCCCGCACCCCATTGTGCCAGAAGGCGCAATAGATGCAGGTTACTGTTGGCTTTTACCGCGTAGCAGGTCAGGGTCTGCGCGCCCAGCGCATGCGCGAAGGCGTGGTAACGCTCGCGCAGATGCAGTTCGGAGTAGACATAGCAGGGCGTGCCATAGCGCGCCACGATTTCGTGCAGCGGGCAGTCATCCACGTACAGCTGCCCGTTTTGATAATGAAAGGGGTGCATCAGTGGCTACTCGTTGGGGCGCTGACGGGGGTGGGGGCCTTGGGAAGGGTGAGCGGCGTTTTGCGTCCGCAACCGGCCAAGGCCAGACTGCCAAGCAAGAGCAGCAGGACCCAGGGGCGTAATGGCGTCATGCACCTTCTCCCGCCAATCGCTGCCGAGCGCGGGCAATGGCGGCGCGCACCTGTTCGGGCGCGGTGCCGCCGAGGTGCTTGCGCGCTGCGACCGATCCTTCCAGGGTGAGCACCTGGAAGACGTCATCGGCGATTGCTGGTGACAGGGCCTGCAGTTCGGCCAGTGGCAAGGCTTCCAGGCCGATACCGCGCTCCTGCGCCAGGCGGACGGCGCGACCGACCACCGCATGGGCATCGCGGAAGGGCACCCCTTTGCGTACCAGGTAGTCGGCGAGATCGGTGGCGGTGGCAAAGCCCTTTTCCGCTTCTGCCCGCATCCGCGCCGGACGGGTCTGCAGGCCGGGCAGCATGCGGGTCAGGAGCTGGAGGCTGGCCTCGATTTCGTCCAGCGCGGTGAAGAAAATACTCTTGTCTTCTTGATTGTCGCGGTTGTAGGCGAGGGCCTGCCCTTTCATGAGGACGAGCAACGCCGTGAGTTGCCCCATGACCTTGCCACTCTTGCCGCGGATGAGTTCAGCCACATCGGGGTTTTTCTTTTGCGGCATGATGCTTGAGCCGGTACAGAAGGCGTCCGGCAGGTCGATGAAGGCGAGGGCCGCCGACATCCAATAGATCAGCTCTTCTGCCAGACGCGACAGATGCATCGCGATGAGGGAGAGGGCCGCCAGGGTCTCGAGCAGAAAATCGCGATCGGAAACGGCGTCGAGACTGTTTTCCGCGACATGATCGAAGCCGAGTTCGCGCGCCACATCCCAGCGGTCAATGGGGAAGGTGGTCCCGGCCAGGGCCGCAGCGCCGAGGGGCAAGACGTTGACCCGCTTGCGGGCATCGCGCAAACGCTCGGCATCGCGGCGGAACATCTCGACATAGGCCATACAGTGGTGGCCGAAGGTGACGGGCTGGGCCACCTGTAAATGGGTGAGGCCAGGCAGGATGGTGTCGACTTCGCGCTCGGCAAGATCCACGAAGACCCCCTGCAGCGCGCGCAGAAGAGCGAGCAGGTGGTCGATGGCGCCGCGGGTGTACAGACGCATGTCGGTAGCCACCTGGTCGTTGCGCGAGCGGCCGGTGTGCAGTTTTTTGCCGGTATCGCCAATGAGCGCAATCAGACGGCTCTCGATGTGCATGTGGATGTCTTCGAGGCTGTCCGAATAGGCGAATTGACCGTCGGCAATCTCTTGGCCGATTCTCTGCAGCCCGCTGCAGATCGTCTCCACCTCGGCCGCTGTCAGCACGCCCACCCGCCCCAGCATGCGCGCGTGCGCCATCGAGCCGCGAATATCCTCGGCATAGAGGCGTCGATCCACGGCAATGGACGAGGTAAAACGCTCGACCAGAGAATCGGTACCGGCGGTAAAGCGCCCGCCCCACATTTTTTCACTCATCACAGACCTCCTCGCTTGCCGCGACTATACCCAAAGCGCTCGTGACGGACCAGGTCGACGACATCCCTGCCCCATAGCTTGGTCTACATCGGCACCGTCACCGAGTGCCCCGTTGCGCCACCTTGGAACCGGAGCGAGAAGTTCTTCTTCGTTAACGAGTTAGGCACTTCGAACATGATCAGCATCTTTTTTGTGATGCCTGGGTTGAGGTCAGCCAGTAGCGGGAAAGCGTGCCTCAGATAAATGGTGTTGGATGACGCCTCGTACTTCGAGCCATCTGGGCCGAATACCGTGACCTCCGAAGTCTCAAGGCTTATGGGACTCCTTTGGAGATTCTTCACTGCAATCTCAATGATCAAAAAATGCGCACCCGTCGGCGCGGTGAACGTCTGATCAACATTGTTCATGTACACAGAGTGAAGCACGCTCATTCCTAGCACCGCGAACTTTACGCGGCTCACCTCCAAGGCTGGCCAGGATGTCCCATCGACCATAAGCGTGGTCCCTTTGGCGGGAGATGCGTGGGCGGCTTCCTGGCTTGGTGCGGCCGCGCTCTGAGACGGGGTATGATGGTGAGAAGCTGAGTTGCCTTGGACCGCCAGCCAGGTAATCCCGATCGTGGCAAGAATTACAAATACCCCCAGTTTGAGAGTCTTTACTAAGCAGCCATCGGGCTGCTTTTTGTTTTGCGCTGGCTGCACCTTGGGCTCTTCTGCCCACCCTCCCTCCGGCCTCTTCAGGCCGCAGTGCGGGCACGCCTCGGCGGCGCTGGAAACGTTTCCCCGGCACTCTGGGCATGTAGTAAGCATGTTAGCGCGTCCTTTTCCGCAGAAGCTCCCCCACTAATTAGGCCATCGGCACCGTGGATGCAACTTATAACCTCTGCTCATAGCCAGTTCTCCGATGCCGCAGCACGACCTGGCTGTACTGAAGTCCGGGCCGTTATGTCACCTATAGTCAACGAGTTCTCCATTCGCATTCATAGCCGGCTTGGGTTCCAGCTCTTGGCCGGTAATGGCAATGTCAATGGTTACCCGATATGCTTAGATGGTGATGGTCCTGGCCATCATCACGTCCTCTTCTCCCGGCAACTCACAGAGGTCGCATGAAATGCAGGTGCCCAACCAATCATCCCACCGGACCTGCGCGAAAAGCCGCGCAGGCTGGTGAATTCAGACGTTAGCCCACAGAAAGGAATCTTCACTTGAGTGACTACAAAAAACTGTTCCAAGAAGTATCCGAATTCCTTACGGAAAAGGGCTACGGGATATTGGTAGAACAGGTGCGCGATGAACTCGCAACGGGACGATTGTCAGAAGAGAAGATTCAAACCCTAAAGGAAGTGGAAGGACGTTCGATTGGCCTCTTAAGTGAAACCGAGTTCAAGAGAAGTCAATCCGCCGACTTTGTTCGACGGCAAGACTACTCTGACGCCGAATCCGTGGTGCTGCTTCTTGAAGCATCAAAGCGCGCCATCATTGACGGCACGGCGATGGCTTCGCAAATCAAAGGTGCTCTTGAAAACTTGCAGATTCAAGGCCTTACTTTTGCCTCAGAAGAAGATGAAAAAGACAGTTATGAGCTGCCGATGGATAACATCCCAAACTTGGCTGAGGCCAATAGGCGAGTATCAGAAATTGAAGAACTAATACGTCAAATACGGAACCAATAATGATAAGCGCAATTTCTTCTGTTCTGGGCGCTGCCATTTCCTCAGCCCCTGTTGCTGCTTCAGCTTTGCCAGACGTATTCGAAGCCTATGTTCTAACCCTTCTAATCCGCGCAGCCCGAGACGAAGGGGCCTCGGTGAGTTTCAAGGATCGCGCTGGCAATCCTGCAACTTCACTCACACTTCGAACGACTCCGGGATACATATACTCCACAGCGAAGAATTACACTCACGGCCTAATCGAATTCAATGGCAGACCCGCTCTTGAGGCTCACACAGGTATTAAAGTCGCAGGGAAATCCGGTGTCCTCCACGAATTCGATGTAGCCCTTCTTGATCGCGCCGAAGCAGAGAACTGCAGACTCAATTCGGTTTCTCCGCGCTCTTCACGCATCTTGGTCGGTATCGAATGTAAGTTCTACACGTCTGCGTTGCAGTTGCATCTTGCTCGCGGCTTTGTTGGCTTGGTCGCGGATATATCGACAAAAAGCCCATTTTTTGTATCGAACACATCATCAACAAGCGTGGATAAGTTGCTCAGCCACAGAGTTAAAAATGGATGGGAAAGGGATATCTCCCCCACGTGCAAGAACTCTGAAGTTGAGAGGTTGGTGCATGCATTCCGTAACTCATTTAAGAACTACAAGGCGCAGTAGGCTATCCACCGGACCTGTGCGAAAAGCCGCACAGGCCGGTGAATTCAGACGTTAGGCATCAGCACACAAAGTAAGGAAGGGGACAATTTATGCAACAAGCTAGCAGCGTCGAAATAACAGCGCGAGCACTTCAGTTGTTAAGCGCTATATCTACACCCGTGTCGGTTGAAGATTTCATTCGCCTTGAACTTACAGGCGACCCAACTGCTGACATCTTTCTATCAAAAATTTCGCGAATGATGCTTGAGCAGCTCAGGAGCGATGGAATGATAATTTCTGATGACTTGACGGCCCCCAGTCCACAAATTTACGGGCTTACTCCTCAAGGAATTAAAATGCATCAATTTTTTCTCACACTTACGAATGCCTAACCCTACGGTCAAGTTCGCCCTTCGGGCTGGGACTGCGCTAAAGCGCAGCCCCTTACCTCCACGTTAGAACTCAGCCATGAGCTACAGCCCAGAAGATGCAGCATGGGACGAAGCTTACGAGAGCATGTCTCGTGAGCTGTATCCCGAACACAAAGAACAAGCGATCTCCGAATTCACCAGCGAACGCCTGCGCTCTTACTATGTTGCACATCCGGAAGTTCTCGTGCCAGCTGCCCGAGCGTTCAAAGAAGCGAAGATGCTTCACGCGAATGGACAACACAGTGCCGCATTGGTATTCGCCGCATCGGCTACCGAGTTGTTTCTCAAGTCATCCTTGCTCAGACCGGTCGTCTACGGGCTCGTCCATAACGAATCTCTAGCTGAACTTGTGGTTGCGGCCGCGCTCTCGCAAACTGGATTTATGCGATATGAAAAACTTCTTGCGAAATTGTTTGTAGAACTGGCAGGCGTTGAACTGACCACGCTACGTCGACAACCAGAAGCAAAGCCATTACTTCGAGAGGCAGCTGATATTCAGGAGCTCAGAAACGCTGTAATTCATCAAGGCCAAGCAATTACCCTTGAGCAAGCACAGCACGGAATAGACGTTTCTACAGAAGTTTTCAACCAAATGCTCGCCGCCGTACTGAGCAACCTCGGACTTTCACTTGAGAAAGGCGGGCGTCTTGTCACCAAAGAGTTCTAACCCGGCGCTCAACCCCGTTCGCTTCGCTCTCTGGACGCTGCGCGATAAAGCCGCGCAGCGCCGGTTAGCTCTACGTTAGGCCCCAACTGGATGCATTCGCATGACCATAAAGATCATTGACTGCCACATCCAAGGCTGCGGCACTGGCATCAGTGCACCGAAGGATGCGCCGCTTGAAGTGAGCGGCACAACCATTATTGATTGCCGCAAAGCGATCGAACTCCGCGACCAACCTTCGTTTCTGAGCGCACTGGGGTTGTCCGCTGACACTCCACCTGCGGTCCTGCGAGAGGTCTTTGAGTTCTTGTCTCAAAGCGGTTCTGACCTGCAGGCCATTCATGGCAAAGCGGAATCTTCTGGCTTGTTCCGGTGGCTTTCGGCCGGAGCGGATGCATCCACGTTGGTTGGCGCTTTGGTAAGCGTCGCCCAGTCCGGGCTCGTGCAAAGCATGCTCGCGATGTTGCCTCGGTAGGGGCCTAACAATTCATTCAAGCCGAAGCCGCTTCGCGGCACGGCTTAATTCAGGCGTTGGGCATCACAGGAACAGTCGCGATGAGTAACTTCACCACTATCGCTCCGAAGTATTAGCAGACAGCCACGCTTCAGAAATCCGCGAGCGAGCGTCTGTTCGAGATGTTGCAAATTTCACGAACCGATGATGTTCTGGATCTCGGCTGTGGAACAGGCCACCTCACACAAACTATCCGTTCGAAAACCGATGGAATCGTTGTCGGCACTAATCCGACCGATGAAATGATTGCCGAGGCGACACACCATTACGGCAAGAATATCGAGTTTTATGTCGGATTCGCAGAAACGCTCGATATGCCTTCGCGCTTTGACGTAATCTTTTGCAATTCCGCATTTCAGTGGTTTCGCGACCCATCTCGCGCCGTCCTAAATTGCCACAATGCTCTGCGGCCCTCCGGGCGTATCGCCATACAAGCACCGGCACAAGCAAACTACTGCCCGAATTTCGTGCTCGCCACGGATTTCCTGAAACATGATCGCGAGACACAGGACGTGTTCAGCCGTTTTCGCTCTCCTTGCAGGTGAGAGTCCTGTGGCCAAGTATACGCAGAGCCGAAGGCAAGGAGAAGGGCAAGGGTGTCGTCGCGAGGCGGGGTCTGGAGGAAGCCCAATCCGAAGCTGCGGGGCGATGAACAAAAACCGGATATGAGGCGTGATGCATCCGGGGCGAGCGGGCACGTGACCGCGAAGCCCTCCATCTGCGAATGGGGTGCATTTTGTAAATCCGGCGTCTATGCAGTGAAGGTAACGTGTCTTATCCCGGGAGATCTCCCCAGTGCTTCGGAAGCTCGAAGCTGGGCGTTTGGAAACGAACGCTGAATACTGTGGAGAAGTCAGCAGAGGGCATAGTAAGCGGCGCCCCCGCCGAAGGCCCGAACGATGAAAGACGAAGGACCATGATGGAGAGAGACGGGAACGCATCTGACCACCTGCCAAGGCAGGCTGCGGGCATACCGCAGGATGAACTCGTCGCTGGACCGTCAGGACAACCGGGGTCGATTCACCCCCAAGCGTTGCTGGCCCAGGTGTTGGAACGGGCCAATCTGCAACGCGCATTGAAGCAAATGCGCCAGAACAAAGGCGCGCCCGGCATTGACGGCATGAGCGTCGATGAATTGCCGGGCTACCTTCGCCACCACTGGCCGGGAATTCGCGCGCAATTGGAGGCGGGGCAGTACCGCCCGCAACCGGTCAAGCGCGTGGACATCCCGAAAGCGGACGGCAAGACCCGGTCGCTGGGCATCCCTACGGTGTTGGACCGCTTCATCCAGCAAGCCATTGCGCAAGTTATATCGGCCCAATGGGAACCGCATTTTCATTGCCACAGCTACGGATTCCGCCCTGAACGTTCGGCCCATCAGGCCGTGCGCGAAGTACAGGGGACAATCCGCGCAGGTTACGGCTGGGTGGTGGACATGGACTTGCAAGCCTTCTTTGAGCGGGTCAACCATGACCGGCTGATGGCGCGACTGAATAGCCGTTGCCTTGATACCGGCCTGCTGCGCCTGGTCAATCGCTTCCTGAAGGCGGGCGTGAGCGTCGGTGGACACATCGAGCCGACGACGATGGGCGCGCCGCAAGGCGGCCCACTCTCGCCAGTACTGGCCAATGTGGTGTTGGATGAACTGGATTGGGAACTGGACCGGCGTGGCCACCGCTTCGCCCGTTATGCCGACGACTGCAATATTCTGGTCCGAAGCAAACGTGCGGGAGAGCGGGTGATGGGCAGCGTGACACGCTACGTCAGCGACACACTGAGGCTCACAGTGAATCCGCTGAAAAGCGCGGTGGACAGGCCCAAGAACCGCAAGTTTCTGGGCTTCACGGTCAGCCGCAACGGAGCTAGGCTGAAGGTAGCCGACAAGGCTATCACAAAGCTGAAGGACCGGGTGCGGGAACTGACCCGTCGTCCGCGAGGCAACAACATTGGCGTTATCGTGGCAGAGCTGAGGAAAGCCCTGCTTGGTTGGAAAGCGTACTTCGGCATCGCCGAGGTGCTGAGCCCTCTGCGCGATATCGACAAGTGGGTACGACGCAAGCTACGCTGCTACGTCTGGAAACAATGGGGATCGGCCGGTTACCGGCAACTGCGCAAGCGTGGCGTGTCTGTGCGCGAAGCGTGGAACACCAGTAAGTCGGCGCATGGGCCGTGGCGGCAGTCGAAGACACCGGCGCTGACCATTGGCCTTCTTCAAGAACCTGGGAGTGCCGAGCCTTGCGGCCCGGTAAGAATGCAATTCATCGAACCGCCGGATACGTGATCCGTACGTCCGGTGGTGTGGGAGGGGGGAGCCGTGAGGCTTCCTCCTATCCTGATTGGCCTTCCTGTGACGCTCGCATAGCCACTTGACAAACGTACGTAATGGCGTACCATCAAGACTTCTTTGAAGGAGCGTGAAATGAATACACTTACCGCCAGCGAAGCTCGCGCAAATCTGTACCGACTCATTGATCAAACAGTAGAGTCTCATGAGCCAATCATCATTTCTGGAAAACGCAGCAGTGCCGTGTTGCTTTCTGCGGAAGACTGGAGCGCAATTCAAGAAACCTTGTATCTACTGGCCGTACCCGGCATGCGCGAGTCCATCAAGGCTGGTATGGCCGAACCCCTTGCAAAAAGCTCGAAGGCGCTTAAGTGGTGAGTTGGGAAGTTGTTTATGCCAAGCAAGCAATGAAGGACGCAAAGAAGCTTGCTGCAAGTGGCCTTAAAGCAAAGGCACAAGAACTGCTCGAGGTTCTTGCCAACGACCCATTTCAAAATCCACCACCCTTCGAGAAGTTGGTCGGTGATCTTGCCGGCGCATACTCTCGCCGCATCAATATTCAGCACCGCATAGTTTATGAAGTCTTTACCAAAGAGAAAACGGTTCGTGTCCTGCGTATGTGGACACACTATGAGTGAGCAGAGGCCCAACCAATCCATCAACACGGACTGGCGCGATAAGGCCGCGCCAGCCGGTTATGTCAGACGTTGGGAGTCACAAGTGGAATCGGATCGTTACAAGCGCGGTTGGGAAAACCTCAAGGAAATCGATGGTCACGCTGGCGAATTGAAGTCACAAACTACCGCCAAGAGCGCCATGACAATTGGTAATCTGAGAGCTATAACCCGGCAGTCGAGCGGACCGGCGCATAAAGCCGCCCAGCGCCGGTGACCTCCACCTTATGCCTCGGACATTAAACTGGGGAGTGAGTTTTGAGCCAGTCGCGCAGAGCCGCATTCATGCGCGTCTGCCAACCCGGACCGCCTGCACGGAAGGCCGCGAGAACGTCGCGGTCAAAGCGAATGGTGGTCGATTCTTTGTCGCTTCCTGCTGGGCGCCCGCGCTGTCTCCGGTATGCTTCAATCCCGGCCTGCATCTCCTCGCGCGACATCGGTCGCTCGTCCTCGTTCTTGCCGTCCCATACATACGGTGCCTTTCCGCGCACTTTCGCCGCGTCGGTCTTGCTTTCACCGCGCTTGAGGGCGGCGCGCATCTTATTAGGTTCATTTGAAGTCATCTTCGAGCCAGCCATGGTAACCGCTCCTTTCCTCTTCACTCGCCGGCCGAAAGCTAACAATCCGCAGCGCCTCTTCCCGCGCCACATGCACCACCGTCAGCACCGCCAGCACATCAAACACGTAAGCGAACGACTGTGTGCGCTGTTCGCCGCCTCGCACGCTCTCGACGTCCAAGTGGTAAGGGCTCTCCAGCACCATCACGGCATCGAGGAAATCTAGCCCATGCTTGTTGAGGTTGGCTTCCCGCTTGGCTTCATCCCAGAGAATGTGCCTGTTTATTGATTTTATTTTGATAACGGTAATTCGAGAAGTCAAGAATTTTTGTTACTACACCACCGAGGCATAACGCTGCGGTCAACCGGACCTGCACGAAAAGCCGCGCAAGCCGGTTATCTTCACGTTGGGCCTCTCAGGCTACACATGGAGCATGAGTAGTTGCGCAGTAGTATCCGTACGGATACACTAAGCTCATGAACACCTTTCTTCGGACGGACGAATTCGATGCTTGACTCTCAGCCTTGAAGGACAAGGTTGATCGTGCGCGCATCGCTCATCGTATTCGCTCTGCCGAACATGGCAATTTCGGCGACTGCGAGCCGGTCGGTGAGGGCGTCTCCGAAATGCGCGTACATGTCGGCCCCGGCTATCGTGTCTATTACACACGCCGAGGAGTGGTGGTCTATTTGCTTCTGCTGGCTGGCGATAAGTCTTCCCAGAAGCGCGACATCAAACGCGCCATTGAGATGGCGCGCTCTTTGGACAAGGAGTGAACCATGGCCAAACTTGCCCCTTTTGACGCTGCTGACTACCTCGACGACGAAGAAACCATCGCGGAGTTCTTGACCGCGGCACTGGAAGATCAAAACCCCGACGTGTTTCTTTCCGCCGTTCGTGACGTTGCCCGAGCCCGCGGCATGGCACAACTCGCCAAGGACGCTGGCCTTGGCCGCGAGAGTCTCTACAAAGCCCTCACACCGGGCGCCAAACCACGTTATGACACTATGCTAAAGTTGCTTCATGCCCTGGGTGTCAAGCTTTCTGCGACGCCGCTGATTCATTCATGAGGTCCACCGAGGCTCAATCAATCATTCCAAATGACGATTCTCGTAGAGGCAAAGTGAACCACCCCGGGTTTTGAGGAGGCTTCGATTCGAGAGAGAATGAAGCCATGAACAGAGCCAAGAAGTACTCCCCCGAAGTGCGTGAACGGGCGGTACGTCTGGTGCAGGAGCATCGTAGCGAATATCCGTCCCTGAGATCTGCGCCTTGGTCCTTGCCATGACCACAGCTCAGAGCTCGAACAGACGGAAGATGTTCCAGATGCCATCGCGGCGCAGCGCGTGCAGCAGGGTAAAGGCGACATGACCGATCCAGTAGGCCCAGACGAGATTGGCCAGTGCCTTATGCAGGGGGATGAGGGCCTGCAGGATGGCGCCGGGCGGGGTACCGCCCTGGGGTAGAAAGAAGAAGATGGCGGTACCGGTGAGCGCCATCCAACTGACCAGTAGGAGCCCGAGACCATGTACGATCGCAGCGAGTCCTGGTGCCGGTCCACTGGGCCGTAAGCGGCCGCGTAGCAGGGCACGCAGATCGTCCCAGATGGGTCGCCAGGGTCCGCGCAGGGGGAATAGCTGGGCGCGAATAGCAGGGGTGGTGAAGATCCACAACCATTCCCAGAGCAGAAAGAGCGCCGTCGTCAGGCCGATCCAGGCATGGGTACTGAAAAGTAGCTGGGTAATACTGCCGTAGTCGGCATGCTGAAAATCCGGCGTCATCCATAAGGAGCTGAAGAGCTGCCAGGTGACACCAAAGGCGATACCGGCATGCAGCCAGCGTGCCTCGCGTGGCCAGGGATTGTCGCGGGAATCGTCGGACATCTTTCCTCCCAGATGGATTACGCCCAGTATATCGTGATTTTCAGGCTTTCCCATAAAGGGACGAAAAAGTATGATGATAGCAAAGAGGGGGGCGTCTGATGATCATACTCTATCTGTTGAACACCCTGTTTGTGCTGGGTATTGTGTTGGCGTTGTGGTTTCCCGCAGAAACGCGGCGGATTCTGACGCGCCTGGGCCTGTGGGACTGGATACAGGGGATCGATCGCGAGGTCTTCAGTCGCTGGGTGGAGCGGGCGGGCATCTTTTTGATGATTGCCGCGCTGGCGCTCTTCGCTTCCATTGCCATGGGTGGGCATCCTTGGGACTGGATCTTGCCTGCGGGAGAGGGGCTTTTCTTTGGTGTCGCCCTTTGGCTGGCGGGCTTTTGGTCGCGACCTAAGTCTTGAAGCATGCAGCGATCAACAAAACTCGCGGCGCCGCTCCAAAATGCGCTGATATTCCTCCGGATCACGTAGCTCGGTGAGCTGGCCGCCGCGGGGGAAATGCTTGGCCTCCAGACGCAGGAGCCAGAAGCGCAAGGCGGCGGCACGCATGTAGGGAAACCACAGGCCATGCTCGCGCCGTTCGAAAGGGCGGACGCTTTCGTAGGCTTGCCAGAGAATGGCGGCAAGGTTTTTGTCGAGACTGCCATCGGGGAAGGAGCACCAGGCATTGGCGACGATGGCCAGATCATAGAGCCAGGCATCGTCACCCGCGTAGTAGTAGTCGATGGTACCGGTGATGGTGTTGCCCTGAAAGAGGACGTTATCGGGGAAGAGATCGGCGTGAATCACCCCGCCGGGCAGCTTATCGCGGGGCCATTGCTTCTGCGTTTCCCGTTCATCGGCAAGCAGCTCTCTTTCGGCCGGGCTCAACTTGGGGAACAGCCGTCTGCCGGTTTCCTGGCACCAGCCGAGCCCGGCGGGGTTCGGATGCTCCTCGGGAAAGCCGCGACCAGCGAGATGCATGCGTGCGAGCAGCTGCCCGAGGGCGCTGATCTCGGCCTCGTTGGGCACGCGGCCCTCGATGGACTGCCCGGCCAGGCGTTGCACGATGGCGGCCGGTTTACCGCAGAGAGTACCGAGGATCTCGCCAGCGCGCGAATGCACTGGCGCCGGGCAGGGAATGCCGTGCTGACTCAGCCACTCCGTAACGTGCAGGTAATAAGGGATGCTCTCTCGCGGCAGACGTTCAAAAATGGTCAGAACGAAGCGGCCGCCTTGGGTATCGAGAAAAAAGTTGCTGTTCTCGGTACCCGCGCAGATGCCGGTAATCTGTTCCAGGCTGCCAAGGTCATAGGCGGCCAGAAAGCTTGCCAACTCGGCATCGGGGAGTTCGGTGTAGACAGCCATGCGTTTACCAGCGGAAGAGAGTCCACTGCGGGACATCCATTTTTTCCGCATCGGAATTGGGTACACGGGTGAAGCCATGGCCGCTGCGGTTGACGAGATAGTACGGAGGGAAGGGCTTGGGCGGGATGACCTTGACCATGTAGACCTCGCCATCGGCCTTGTATTCTTCGATCCGGGAGCCCTTGGGCACATGGAGTTGGGCCTCGGGCACACTGTTTTTGGGCGGTGCCAGGCGTGGCAGATGATAGGGGTATTTCTCGGGGCCGCTCTCGGCCAGCACAACGCCAGCGCAGAGAAATGCCCCCAGACCCAGAAAGATTGCAAGAGTACGCGGCATGACGAGGTTCCTCCCTTGTTACAGGTTGAGCAGGGCTTCGGTTTCTGCCGACGAGGGGGCAAAACCGCGTTTTTCGTAATGATCAAAGATAGCAGCAACAACGGCATCGGGATCGTCGAGTACGGTGACCAGATCCAGGTCGGCCTCGTTGATGGTGCCGTGCGCCAGCATGGTGCTTTTCCACCAGTCGATCAATCCATTCCAAAAGCCGGAGTCGAAAAGAATGATGGGCATGCGGCGGGTCTTGCCGGTCTGCACCAGGGTGAGGCATTCCGCGAGTTCATCGAGGGTACCAAAGCCGCCGGGCATGACCACATAGGCGGCAGCGTACTTCATGAACATCACCTTGCGCGAATAAAAATGTTCGAAGGACAGGGAGATGTCCTGATAGGGATTGCTGTGTTGCTCATGCGGCAGTTCGATGTTGAGACCGATGCTGTAGCCGGTGCCGCGATAGGCACCGCGATTGGCCGCCTCCATGACGCCCGGACCACCGCCACTGATCACCGAAAAACCGGCGTTGGAGAGTTTCTCGGCAATGCTCAAGGTCTGCTGATACCAGCGGTGCTCCTCGGGCAGCCGCGCCGAGCCGAAGATACTGACACAGGGCTCAACGGCGGCCAGCTTTTCATAGCCGCGCACAAACTCCGCCATGATCTGAAAGATTTTCCAGGCTTCGCGGGTGAGGCGACTCTCGCCGCCGTCAAGAAGACGTTCCGTGTCCAGGGGTGCGCGCATTGCAGGCCTACCGTAGCTGCTCAAATTTTCCGTATTATGGGGGAAAGCTGCCGAAAAGTCCTGCTCATGACCGAAAATTCTCGTATCCTGGTTGATGCCTCCAGTTTTCTCTACCGCGCCTTTCATGCCCTCCCGGACCTGCGCGCCCCCGATGGCCTGCCAACCGGCGCCATCTATGGGGTGGTCAACATGTTGCGACGGTTGCGGCGCGAGTATCCGCAGGGCGAGATCTTCGTCGTTTTCGACGCCGCCGGGCCGACCTTTCGGGATGCGATCTACCCCGAATACAAGGCACAACGTCCGCCCATGCCACAGGAACTGCGCGTGCAGATCGAGCCTCTGCTGCAGTGGATAGCGGCCATGGGCCTGCCCCTGCTGCGTGAGGCGGGCGTCGAGGCCGATGATGTCATCGGCACCCTCGCCTGCGCCACGCCTGCCGATCGCCCCCTCCTGATCATTAGCGGCGATAAGGATCTTGCGCAGCTCATCGATGCGCGTACGCAAATCGTCGATACCATGAAAAACACCGTGCTCGATGGGCAGGGAGTGCGCGACAAGTTTGGCGTCCCGCCGGAACAGATGGTGGACTACCTTGCCTTGGTGGGCGACAAGGTGGACAACATTCCGGGCGTGCCGGGCGCCGGACCCAAGACGGTGGCCAAATGGCTGGGACAATACGGCACCCTGGACAATCTTCTTGCGCATGCCGATGAAATTGGCGGCAAGATTGGTGATGCCCTGCGTGCCAGTCGTGACTTTCTACCACGCAGCCGGGACTTGGCCAGGATTCGCTGTGATCTGGAGCTCCCCGCCGCCGCGCTCGTGCAACAGCCGGCCAATACGGCGGCGCTTCTTGCCCTGGCGGAACGTCTGGGCTTCAATAGCTGGCGCCGCGAGTTGCAGACCGAGTTGGCAGCGACAGGGGATCCTGCGGGATTTTCCCCTCTCTCAGGAGATCCCATCGACCGCAGTCGCTACCTACTGATCGATACGGAAGACGCCCTGCAAGATCTCCTGGCGCGGATAACGGCGGCAGAGCGGGTGGCCATCGATACCGAAACCACCTCTCTCAATCCCCATGATGCCGAGCTGGTGGGGATTTCCTTTGCTTGGCGGGAGGGCGACGAGATAGAGGCAGCCTACCTGCCCCTCGGACACCGCGAGGGGCGGCAGTTGCCGCGCGAGCAAGTCCTTGCAGAACTACGATCTTGGCTGGAATCGGACGCGGCGAAGATTGCCCAGAATGCCAAGTTCGACTGGCAGATCTTTTGGGGTCAGGGCATAGAGCCGCAGGGCCTGCTGCGCGATACCCTGCTCGAAAGTTATGTGCTGGACTCCAACGGGCCGCACGACCTGGATCATCTGGCGGAGCGCTTTCTGCAGCACCAGAACATCGCCTATGAGGACGTCGCTGGCAAAGGCAAAAAGCAACGCAGTTTCGCCGAGGTTCCGATCCGCGAGGCCCTGCCCTACGCGGCGGAAGACGCTGATGTCTGCCTGCGCCTAGATGCTCTGCTGTGGCCGCGGATCGACACGGAAGCGGGGCTGCGGCGGGTGTTTGTAGAGATCGAAATGCCCCTTGCGCTGGTATTGGCGCGTATGGAATGGGCAGGAGTGAAGATCGACCGGCAGCAGTTGGAGGCCCTCAGTAGTGAGCTGGCTGCGGCCATGCAGCAGGTCGAGCGGGAGGCGCAGGAATTGGCTGGGCAGCCCTTCAATTTATCTTCCCCCAAGCAGATTCAGGAAATCCTCTTCGACAAGATGCAGTTGCCAAGCCAGAAGAAGACCAAGGGCGGGCAGGCCTCGACCGACGAGGATAGTCTCGCGCAACTGGCCAGCCATTCACCCCTACCGGGCCTGATTCTCGAATATCGCAGCCTCGCCAAGCTGCGGAACACCTACGCCGATGCCTTGCCGCAGATGATCCATCCGCGTACCGGGCGTGTGCACACCCACTATCGCCAGGCAGTGGCGGCTACGGGACGACTTTCCTCCAGCGATCCGAATCTCCAGAACATCCCGGTGCGCACGGAGCAGGGGCGACGGATCCGTGCCGCCTTCATCGCCGAGCCGGGGCACCTGCTGCTGAGCGCCGATTACTCACAGATCGAACTTCGTCTCATGGCGCATTTTTCCCACGATGAGGGTCTGCTCGCTGCCTTTGCGGCGGGGGAAGACGTCCACCGGGCAACCGCCGCTGAGGTCTTCCAGATTCCGCTGGAGGACGTCGATGCGGAGCAACGACGGGCCGCCAAGGCGATCAATTTTGGTCTGATCTACGGCCAGACTGCCTTTGGCCTGGCGCAGCAGCTGGGGGTCGATCAGGCCAGTGCACGGGCGTACATGCAGCGCTATTTCGAGCGCTATCCCGGGGTCCGGGCGTATATGGAGGAAAGCCGCAAACGGGCGCGAGAGCAAGGTTTTGTCGAAACCCTCTATGGCCGCCGTCTCTATGTGCCTGAGATTCAATCGCGCAATCCGGCGCGCCGGGCGTACGCCGAGCGTGCCGCCATCAATGCCCCGTTGCAGGGCAGCGCCGCCGATCTAATCAAATTGGCGATGATCGCCGTCGACTCCTGGTTACAGGAAGACCGGTCGCGGGGGCGAATGATCCTGCAGGTACACGACGAATTGATTCTGGAGGTCGCGGAGGAGCGTCTGCAGGAGGCCAGTCAGGCCCTGCGGGCACGTATGGAAGGGGTGGCGCAGCTCGCCGTCCCCCTGGAGGTGAGTATGGGCTGGGGCGCTTCCTGGGCGGAAGCGCACTCCTGATGTTTAGCGTTGATTGTTGCCTTGAAACATCTTCAGGATGGCGTCGCTGCTGAGCTCTTCACCGTTCAGTGCCATGGCGAGGACCTCGCCGCCAATGACCTGGGGGGCGATGATCATATCCGGCTGCACCCGTTGCACGCGCTTGAGATTTTTACTGTCGTTGACCGCGGCCACGGTCTTCGCAGAGCCTTGTAGTTCGCGCGTAGCAAGGATGATGAAGGCGTTTTCCGAGTCATCGGCACGCAGGGCGAGGACCGCGGCAGCGACATTGGCCTGCACTTGGTTGAGGACGTCGGTGTCGCTGGCGTCGCCGATGATCACATCCTCGGCTTGAAAATAGGTGTCGTCGGGCTGGCGCAGCAGAATGACCCGCACGACCTGTCCGCGGTCTTTCAACTGACGATAGCTGTTGCGTGCCAGCGGCGTGTCACCAACGATAATGTAATGATCTTTCAATGGCATGAGAGATTCCTTGGGCCGCTTCGCAAAAAAAATTGAACTTTACTTCAGTCTTTAGATTCTAAGGGGAGTGGTTTTTCCCGGACTTCACCTCCCTGTCCGGGATGGGAGTCCTCTCCTCCCTTTGAGGACTCATGTTTGTTCCCCGCCGGCGGCGGGGGACTTTTTTCCAGCCAAGCGCTCAGCCTGCTCTGTAACTCTGGGAGCCCTTCGCCCTCTTTCGCGGAAAACAGCTGTGCCGTACTCCCTGCCATTTCTCCCGCACGCAGCACCCGCTGCAGGGTCTGCCTTGCTGCCCCACGCGACAGTTTGTCGGCCTTGTTGAGGAGGACGTGCACGGGTCGCTGGCAATGCGCGGCAAAGCGTAGCAGATCGCAGTCGAAAGGCATCAGCGGATGGCGAATGTCCATCACCAGAATCAGCCCCTTCAGACTCTGGCGACTGCGCAGATACTGGCTGAGAAGCTCCCCCCATTGGGCGCGCATGGCCTCCGGAACCTTGGCGTAGCCATAGCCCGGCAGATCGACGAGTCGCTGCTCCGGGCTGCCCAGGATGAAGAAATTCAGTGCCTGGGTACGACCCGGAGTGCGGCTGACGCGGGCCAAGGCGCGTTGTTGGCAGACGCGGTTGAGGACCGAGGATTTGCCCACGTTGGAGCGTCCGGCCATGGCCACTTCGGCACCGCTATCGGCGGGGAGTTGGCCTAGGCGGGTCACGCTCAGCAGGTACTCGGCCTGCTGCAGACCAATAGTGCGCGCTTTCTCCGGCCTCGGAGTTTCCTTGGTATGTTCCATGCTAGGAGCATAGCCGTGCCACGCGGCTACTGGCAATTCTTTCCTGAAGCGCTAGACTGCGGGCAGACAACAGAATGGGGAGGTGGTCTTGCAGACCATGAGTCGTGTTCACTCTGCGCAGTCTTCGCGATTGCGTCTACTGCTGCAATTTTTGGGCTCGATGCGCTTGGCGGTGAGCCTGCTTGTCCTGCTCGCCATCGCTTCCGTCATCGGTACGGTACTGAGCCAGCAACAGCCCTACGACAACTACCAGCTCCAGTTCGGTAGCTTCTGGTTTCAGGTTTATCGCGAGCTGGGGCTCTACAACGTCTACCGAACCCTGTGGTACACCGGGATCGTCGCCTTTCTGGTCCTCTCTACTGCTACCTGTGTCACGCGTAATGGCCCGCGCATGCTGCGCGACATGCGCGCCCTGCCCGTCCGGCAGCGCCACGCGGCAATCCGCGCACAGGAACATTTTTTCTCGACCGATGCGGAGCTGTCGGCCGAAGGCATGGCCAACCGCCTTGCGGCATTGCTACGCCAGGCCGGTTTCCGCCCGCGCCTGGAGCGTGAGGGTAGTGAGTTCTATGTAGCCGCGCGCAAGGGGCGCTTTCACCGGCTGGGATATTTCCTTACCCATCTGGCCATCATCCTCATCTGCGCGGCGGCCCTCTACAATGCCGATATTCCGGTGAAATGGGCAGAGTGGACGGGTACTCTCCAGCCCGCCAAGAACTTCGATCTGCCCCTCAGCGAAATCCCCCGTTCGGCCTGGATGCCGCTGCACAATCCTGCGTACCGCGGCATCATCACCCTGCCGGAGGGACAGACGGCGGATGCCGTCTTCGAGCTGGCCGGCGATGGTTACCTCGTGCAGCCCCTGCCGTTCCGCATTCATCTGCGCTCGTTTCACGTCAGTTATTACTCTACCGGTATGCCCAGCGATTTCGTTTCCGATGTCGTGCTCTACAGTCCGTCGGGCAAGGTACTGAAAAGTGGCATTATTCGCGTCAATCATCCGATGTCCTACGATGGCGTGGAAATTTATCAGTCGAGCTTCAGTGACGGTGGCTCCCTCCTGCACCTGCAAAGTTACGTATTGGGAATGCCAGCGTTGCAGCCGGGGCAGCTCACGGGACGGGTCGGGCAGACCCTGCAGGCGGGGGGTTCCGGTTATTCAGTGCAATTGAAGAACTTCTCCCTCTACAATGTCATGCCGCGCACGGCGGTAGGCGACAAGCCCGACCCGAAAAACCCCATGATCAACCTGGGCCCGAGTTACACCTACGTGGTGCATGACCCGCACGGTGGCGCGGCGGAATTCAAAACCTACTTCAGCCCCATCAGCCGCAATGGACAAGGCTATTTCGTGCAGGGATATCGGCAGGCGCTCGGTGATCCTTATCACTACGTCTATCTGCCCGTCGGGCCCAACGGCGGCATCTCCCTGTTTCTGAATTATCTGGCTGCCCTGCAGGTGGCGGCGCGCGGCGGTGCACAGGCATCTCCGGCGGTCTTTCAGCAGATTTTTGCGATGCTTGCCGCGCGTGTGGCACCCAATATGTCTACTGCCGAGCAGGGTCGTTTCGTGCAGGCGAGCCTGAATGCCTTGGCGCAGATGCGGGATTATCCCGCCCCCTTCATTCTCCGCCTGCAGTCCTTCGACCATCGCTGGGCGGCCGGTCTGCAGGTTACCAAGTGGCCCGGTACGGTGCCCATCTACTGGGGTTGTGTGGCCCTGGTACTGGGAATTTTCATTCTCTTTTACCTGCCGCAACGGCGGATTTGGGCGCGGGTAGAGGATCGGGAAGGCGGCAGTCATCTGGAACTGGGCGCCAGCGCTGATCGGAACAAGCGGGAGTTCGCCCGCGAGTTCGCTGCCTGGGAGCGTGCCTTGCGGACGTCGCCTAGAAAAGAAGATACTACTTTGAATTGTTGACTTATTTAGAGAGAGGAGCGGAACACATGGCAAAGAGCATGGAATCCTGGGCAGAAGAACTGCCCGCGGAGTTTCGGCACCGGACCCTGGCGGAGATCCTGCGTCAGGAGGCCGCCTGGATCCTGGGCCTGACGGCGGTGGCGGCATTCATTCTCGCCCGCTGGGGCGCGCAGTTCGACTATTGGCAATATGTGGTACTGGCGTCCTGGTATGTGGGTCTCTTGCTGGCTGGCGTTGCCTGGCGCCCGCTGCAGTGGGCGACGGTAGCCAGTGTCCTGCCGGCATTGGGCGCGGTCTGGCTCTATGCCCACGGTCAGACGGCAGAAAACAATTTCCTCTTGCACTACGTGTTACAGGGTGTCGCTGCTGCAATGTGGATGTCGGTACTCCTCCTCCTCGCTACTGCGGCCTACCTGCTGCATTTTTTCTCGGGGCGTGAGGCGGTGGGGCGCTGGGCGACGCGCCTGACCTGGGGGGGCGTGATCTTCGGCTTCATTGGTCTGGGCGTGCGTTGGCGCGAGACCTACCTCGGACACCCGAGCTGGGGACACATCCCCGTCAGTAATCTGTGGGAAGTCTTTGTGCTTTTTTGCGCGACGACTCCGCTGTTTTACCTGTATTACGAGAAAAAGGCGCAAAATCGCAGCCTGGGCGCCTTCATCATGCCCTTAGTGGCGGCGGCGGTAGGCTTTTTGTTGTGGTTGACTCTGGCGCAACACATGGATCGCGTCGAGCCCTTGATCCCCGCCTTGCAGAGTTTCTGGATGAAGCTGCATGTGCCGATGATGTTTGTCGGCTACGCCAATTTCACCATCGCCAGCCTGATTGGGGCGGCATATCTGCTGCGTGAGGGATCTGTCCGACGCCGCGGGATCTTGGCCGCCCGCCTGCCCGACGCCGACCTGATGGACGAGGTCATGTACCGCGCCATTGCCCTGGGCTTCCTGTTTTTTACCGTGGCTACCATCCTTGGTGCGGTCTGGGCGGCGCGGGCCTGGGGTGGCTTCTGGTCCTGGGACCCCAAGGAAACCTGGGCCCTGATCGTCTGGCTCAATTACGCAGGCTTCCTGCACGCCCGGGTGGTCAAGGGCTGGCGCGGTCGCAGCATGGCCTGGTGGTCTTTCCTGAGCCTCTGGGTAGTCAGCTTCTGCTTCCTGGGTGTCAACATGTTCCTGTCGGGCCTGCATTCCTACGGCAAGCTCTGAGCTCAGGCATCGGGTTTCTTCCTCGCCGCTTCGGCATTGCCGAAAAAGCGATGGAAGAAAAGCAGATACAGCGCCTGTAGCCCGGCGCCGAGGTAGAAGGGCCAGCTGAGCAGGCCAGCGGCGAAGAAGAGCCCGGCGATGACCGGGCCGATGGCGCGCGGTGCCTGGATGCTCAGGCTATTGATGGTGGCCGCGAGACCCCGGTGGCGCTGGTCGACAATGCCGAGAAAGAGGGCCTGCCGGGAACCGATGCTGCCCTGATTCATGGCCGAGCGCAGGATGTAGGCGAGCATCGCCAGCCAGAAGTTCGGCGCCAGAGGGATCATCAGTAACATTAACAAACCGACCAAGCGCAGGCGCACCACTGTACCTACCATGCCAAAGCGTCGGTTCAGGCGAATGCTGAACAGTGAGCTGGCCGCCGCCACCAGAAAGGCAATGGCCATACCGGGGCCGATCAGCGCCGGGCCCGCATGAAAACGCAGGTGCATCCAGTAGGCCATCAGCGGGCCGATCAAGCCGATGCCGAGGCCGTTGAGGCTGTTGATGGCGCCAAAGCTGAGCAGCGGACGCCAGCGAAAGCTGGTCGGTGCCGAGGCCGTCTCCTCCGCGACCGCTGCGGATGCCGCCCGGGGTCCGGGTTCGCGGGCACGGTACAGTAGCCACAGACTGGCCAATGCGCCGAGGAGGACCAGAGCAAAGAGACTGCGGTACCCCAGGAGTTCGGGAAAAGCGGGGGCAAACTGGCCTGGCAGAGCGGCAAGCGCTGCCCCCAGACCCATTCCCGCTAGTCCAATGGCGGTATTGATCGGTAAAACCCGGCCCCAGATTTCCTGCGCCAGGCTGCGCGACAGCCACGCCTGTTCTGCGGGCGCAAAGGGGCCGGCGCCGCCATTGGCGCCACGTCCAAAGGCACCGAGCAGGGCGGCAATGCTGAGGATGGCGGGATTACTGCTGAGCAACGCCAGAACGGCGGCAAGGACCTGGGTGCCTTCGTAGCCCAACAAAAAACGTCGTGCGCCATAGCGGTCACTGGCGGGCCCCACCAGCAGAGTCGCAAGTCCGCCCAGCAGAAGACTGGCGGAGTAAAGAGCGCCGATCGCCACCGCCGTCCAGTGCAGGGCGTGCAGATACAGCGCAAAATCGACCACCAGGGCACCCTGCCCCACACTGCGCGCCGCGCGCGCCGCCAGCAGTCGGCGCGCGCTTGCAGGTACGTTGGTGAGCAGCAAAACGCTTCAGACAGCGAGGGTGGGACGAATTTCCCGATTTTGTGTATCGACGTGGACCACTTTGGGTCGCCAGCCTTGCGCCTCCTGGGGACTGATTTGGAGATAGCTCGCGATAATGAGCAGGTCGCCCAGGGCCACGCGTCGGGCAGCGGCACCATTCACCGAAATGCAGCCACTGCCGGGCGCGGCACTGATGGCGTAGGTGGTGAAGCGCTCGCCGTTGTGCACGTCATAGATCTGAATCTGCTCGAAGGGAAGGATGCCCGCCGCCGCCAACAGCTCGGCATCGATGGCGCAAGAACCCTCATAATCGAGCTCTACCGCCGTGACCCGCACCCGGTGCAGCTTGCTTTTCAGCATCGTGATCAGCATCAGTGTTCCTTGTGCTCGTCGGAATGACGGCGAGCGAGGCGATTGACGCCCAGGGCGACGAGCAAGAGCAGGACGGGCGTCCCCACCAGGATCACGATTTCACCCCACATGCTGAGCATCTCTTTGCCCCTCCACTAAGCAAACCGTGGGTATTGTAACTGCTTGCCCGAGGGCGGGGAATCGCGCCCGCGTTTTTGCTACACTGGCGCCCGACCAGATCGCAGCAAGGATTTCCGATGGCCCAATACGTCTTCACCATGAATCGTCTGAGCAAGGTAGTGCCGCCCAAACGCGCTTTGCTCAAAGACATCTCCCTGTCCTTCTTCCCCGGCGCAAAAATTGGCGTGTTGGGCCTCAATGGGGCCGGAAAATCGACTCTGCTCAAGATCATGGCGGGGGTCGACAAGCAGTATGAGGGCGAAGCCACACCGATGCCCGATCTGAAGATTGGCTATCTGCCGCAGGAACCGCACGTCGATCCGGAAAAGACCGTGCGCGAGGCCGTAGAAGAAGGTTTGGGCGAGATCCTCACGGCGCGTGCCGAGCTCGACGCCATTTATGCCGCCTACGCCGAGCCGGATGCCGATTTTGACCACCTGGCCAGCGAGCAGGCGCGCCTGGAGGCGATTCTGGCGGCAGGTGACGGACATCAGGCCGAGCAACAGATGGAGGTTGCCGCCGATGCCCTGCGCCTTGCCCCCTGGGACGCCAAGGTGGGTAGTCTCTCGGGTGGCGAGAAGCGACGGATTGCGCTGTGTCGCCTGCTCATCAGTCGCCCCGACATGCTCCTTCTGGATGAACCTACCAACCACCTCGATGCCGAATCGGTGGAGTGGCTGGAGCAATATCTGGCGCGCTTTCCGGGTACCGTGGTGGCGGTCACCCACGATCGCTATTTTCTCGACAACGCCGCCGAGTGGATCCTGGAGCTCGATCGTGGCCAAGGGATTCCTTGGAAGGGAAATTACTCCACCTGGCTGGAGCAGAAAGAGAAGCGCTTGGAGCAGGAGGCGCGTACCGAGGCCTCGCGTATCAAGGCGATGAAACAGGAGCTGGAATGGGTACGGCAGAGTGCTCGCGGACGGCAAAGTAAGAGCAAGGCACGTCTGGCACGTTTCGAAGAACTGAGCTCCTACGAGTATCAGGCGCGCAACGAAACCCAGGAAATCTTCATTCCGGTGGCCGAACGCCTGGGCAATGAGGTGATCGAATTCGAGAATGTGACCAAGGGCTTTGGTGATCGTCTCCTGTTCGAAAACTTGAGCTTCAAGGTCCCGCCAGGTGCCATCGTTGGCATTATCGGCCCCAACGGCGCCGGCAAGTCGACCTTTTTCAAGCTCATCACCGGCCAGGAGCAGCCCGATAGCGGCACGGTAAAGATCGGCCCCACCGTGCAGCTCGCCTACGTCGATCAGTCGCGCGATGCCCTTGCCGCCAAAAACAACGTCTGGGAGGAGATCTCCGGCGGTCTGGATATCCTGCAGATCGGCAAGTTCGAGATTCCCTCGCGCGCCTATTGCGGGCGTTTCAATTTCAAGGGCGCGGATCAGCAAAAGCTGGTGGGACAGCTCTCTGGCGGTGAGCGTGGCCGACTGCATCTCTCCAAGACCCTGTTGACCGGTGGGAATGTGCTGTTGCTGGACGAGCCTTCCAACGACCTCGATGTGGAAACCCTGCGCGCCCTGGAGGATGCCCTACTCGAATTCGCCGGTACGGTGATGGTGATCTCGCACGACCGTTGGTTTCTCGATCGCATCGCCACCCACATCATCGCCTTCGAGGGCGATGCCCATGTGGAGTTCTTTACTGGCAACTACCGCGAATACGAGGAAGACAAGCGCCGTCGTCTCGGAGAAGAGGCTGCACGCCCGCACCGGCTTCGCTTCAAGCCGATCAGCCGCTAGCCTTTGCCATTATACAGACTGGTTGGTATGATTCTTCCACATTGCCTATAGGGGAGAAAATCGTATAGATGTCACTACCGCCGTTCAAAAGCGCCGCGCTGCCAAGAGTTTTGATCCGCAGCATCAAATGTCCGCGGAGACGCGCCGTGTGCTGCTCGAAAATGCCGCCCTCGCGCCCAGTGCCTATAACATCCAGCATTGGCGGGTGGTCGATGTGCAGGATTCGCAGTTGCGCCAGGCTATACGGGAAGTGGCCTGGGGACAGGCGCAGGTCACCGACGCTTCGCTGCTTCTCGTTCTCTGTGCCGATCTGGATGCGTGGCAGGAAGAGCCGCAGCGCTACTGGGCGACCTCGCCGCAACCGGTGCAGGACTTTTTGCTGCCCAAGCTCGACGAATATTACCGGGGAAAGCCACAAGTGGCGCGCGATGAGGCCATGCGCAGCCTGGGGATCTTTGGTATGACCGTGATGTTGCTGGCGCAGGATCTGGGCTACGACAGCTGCCCGATGGATGGCTTTGACTTCGATGCCGTGGCGCGTCTCATCCATCTGCCCAAGAACTATGTGATTGGGTATATGGTGGCCGTTGGCAAGGGCATGGACAATGCTTGGGAGCGCAATCGCCTGCCGAGCAGCGATTGGTTGATCAAAGATCATTTCTGAGGGAAAACGTTCCATTATCTGGATTTGTGGGACACTTTGCGGCAGACTCTGGGCCATGTATCGAACGACCCCAGACGCAAGGTTGCCCGAGTGCCCCACATACTGACCCTACACGGACCCAACCTCAATCTCCTCGGCCGACGCGAGCCGCAGCACTACGGTCAAAGCACGCTGGCGCAGATCGATGCTGCCCTGCAGGCGCAGGCCCAAACCTGGGGCTGGAAACTACGCTGTCTACAAAGCAACGCCGAGCATGAACTGGTCGATGCGGTGCAAGCCGCGGCGGAACAGGGGGTCGATTACCTCATCATCAACCCCGCAGCCTTTACCCATACCAGTGTCGCCTTACGCGACGCCCTGAGTGCCGTCGCCATCCCCTTCATCGAAGTACACCTCTCCAATATTCACGCGCGAGAGCCCTTCCGCCGCCATTCCTATTTCTCCGATCTAGCCCAGGGAAGCATCGTCGGCCTCGGGCCGGATGGCTATACCCTGGCCCTCGAGGCGATTCGCCGTCGTCTGTCCGCCTGAACGACATCAAAAGGAAAGCATATGGACATACAATTCATTCGCCGCCTGGCCGACCTTCTCGAAAAGAGCTCCATCGATGAAATCGAGGTGGTCGAGGGAGAGAGCAAGGTACGCCTCTCCCGGCATCGGGAGGTCCCCGTCGCCGCCGTGTCCTACGCTGTGCCCCCTGCCGCGCCCAGCGCTGGCCCCGCAACCATGCCGGTGGCAGAGACCCCGCCCAGTGCGGTGAAGGCGGAGCCGCCGCAGCCGGAAGGTTA
The DNA here is from genome assembly GCF_024396695.1 of Acidithiobacillus sp. YTS05. Classification (GTDB taxonomy): domain Bacteria; phylum Pseudomonadota; class Gammaproteobacteria; order Acidithiobacillales; family Acidithiobacillaceae; genus Igneacidithiobacillus; species Igneacidithiobacillus copahuensis. The sequence continues at coordinate 2,511,250 of NZ_CP094359.1, read as the reverse complement.
CATGATCAAATCGCCCATGGTCGGAACCTTTTACCGTGCCCCGTCACCAGAGGCGAAGCCTTTTGTGGACGAGGGAAGTGTCGTGAAGGCCGGTCAGACCCTCTGCATCATCGAGGCGATGAAGCTCTTGAACGAGATCGAGGCGGATGTGAGTGGCAAGATCCTCAAGATCCTCGTCGCCAATGGGCAGCCGGTGGAATACGGCGAACCCCTCTTCATCATTGCGCCCGAGTCCTGAAATGTTCGGCAAGATCCTGATTGCCAACCGTGGTGAAATTGCCCTGCGGGTGCAACGTGCCTGCCGCGAGATGGGAATTCGCACGGTGGCGGTGCATTCGGAGCCCGATCGTGACCTGATGCACGTCAAGCTGGCCGATGAGTCGGTCTGTATCGGCCCGGCGGCTTCGGACAAAAGTTACCTCAATATTCCGGCGGTGATTGCCGCGGCGGAGGTGACCGATGCCGAGGCGATCCATCCCGGCTTTGGTTTCCTCTCCGAGAACGCCGATTTTGCCGAGCGCGTCGAACGCAGCGGCTTTGCCTTTATTGGCCCGCGTCCCGAAAGCATTCGCATGATGGGGGACAAGATTGCCGCCAAGGTTGCCATGCGTAAGGCGGGTGTTCCCTGTGTGCCGGGTTCCGATGGTCCTCTGCCCGAGGATCCCGCTGAGATTCATCGACTGGCCCGAGAGATTGGCTATCCGGTGATTCTCAAGGCGGCCGGTGGTGGCGGTGGGCGGGGTATGCGCGTGGTGCATACCGAGGCGCACTTGCTCAATGCCGTCAGTCTGACCACTGCCGAGGCAGCGCGGGCCTTTGGCAACCCCGCCCTGTACATGGAGAAATTCCTCGAAACGCCGCGTCACATCGAGTTTCAGGTGCTTTGTGACGGCCATGGCAACTGTGTTCACCTGGGCGAGCGCGATTGTTCGGTGCAACGCCGCCATCAAAAGGTCATCGAAGAGGCCCCAGCACCGGGAATCAGCGCCGAGCAACGGCGAACCATGGGCGCTAGAGTCGCGCAGGCGTGTCAGGATATTGGCTATCGCGGCGTAGGGACCATAGAATTTCTCTATGATGCGGTCGCCCAGACCTTCTTCTTCATCGAGATGAACACCCGCATACAGGTCGAACATCCGGTAACGGAACTCATTACCGGCATCGACATCGTCAAGGCGCAGATTCGTGTCGCCGCCGGAGAAAGGCTCTGGCTCAGCCAGGACGACGTGCAACTCCGTGGGCATGCCATCGAGTGCCGCCTCAATGCCGAAGACCCCGAGCGCTTTGTTCCCTCTCCGGGGCAGATCACCGCTTGGCATCCTCCCGGAGGACCTGGGATTCGGGTCGACAGCCATATCTATGCCGGTTACCGGGTGCCGCCGTACTACGATTCGATGATCGGCAAGCTGATCGCCTTTGGTAGCGACCGGGACGAGGCCTTGGCGAGAATGCGCAGTGCCCTGCGCGAGATCAACATCGAAGGTATCCACAGCAATATCGCCTTGCATCGGCGGATTGTTGACGATGCCCAGTTTGCTGCCGGCGGGGTGCATATCCACTACCTGGAGGCATTGCTCGACCTATGAGTCCCGCATGGTGGCAGCTCCATCTGCGCGTGCCGGGGCAGGATTTAGCGGAAGTCGAGGAGCAGCTGCTGGCGGCGGGTGCCGAGGCGGTGAGCTGGCTGGAGGATGATGCGGCGGCCCCCGTCTTCGTCGATGGCGAAACCTGGCCGGTCAATCAGGGCGAGGCACTCTTTGCCGGTACCCAGGAGGGGCGCGAGGCCATCGCTGGACTGCTGGCGCAGCCAGACTGGCAGCGCTATCAGCCACGCGTCGAGGCGCTAGCCGAACAGGACTGGGTGGCGCAAACCCAGGCAGCATTTCCTGCTCAAGCATTTGGACGACTCTGGGTGGCGCCCCATTGGGCAGAGGTTCCCGCCGATGCCCTGCTGTTGCGCCTGGACCCCGGACGTGCCTTTGGCACCGGCTCGCACGCGACGACGGCACTGTGTCTAGAGTTTCTGAGCGAGACCATTGTGGGGGGCGAGACGGTACTCGACTATGGCTGTGGGTCGGGAATTCTGGCCATTGGCGCTCTGTTGTTGGGTGCGGAATCTGCGCTGGGGGTAGATACCGATCCGGTTGCCCTGGAGGTAGCGCGGGAAAATGCCATGGAAAATGGTGTGGCCGAGCGGCTGTCGCTGTGCTTGCCGAAGGAGGAGAAAGCGCGGCAATATGCGCTTGTCGTCGCCAATATCCTTGCCGCGCCGCTCATCGAGCTCGCCCCCCTTCTAGCGCAGCGAGTGTTGCCTGGGGGGCGAATTGCGCTTTCCGGGCTGCTCCATGCACAGGAGGACTCGGTGCGGGCAGCCTACGCCCCGTATTTTGCCTTTGCTCTGGGCAAGCGGCGCGAGGATTGGTCGCTGCTGATTGGAACACGTTTGCCAGGAGGGCAAGATGGAAGTCCAGTGCCCGCGTTGTGAATCGACTTTTGCGGTAGAGCCCCTTTCTCTACGACAGCATCAGGGATTGCTGCAGTGCAGTGTCTGTGGTGAGGTATTTCGCGTGCCGATCGCCGCACCTGCGGTAGCCAAGGCTATGGAAGCCGAATCTGCCCGTCGCCGCGGCATCGGTAGCTGGTTTTTGCTGGCGATCATTGTCTTTCTGCTTTTGGTATTGGTCGTGCAGATTCTCTGGTGGACCCGTAGTTATGCCTATCTGGCGAGTTCTCCCGCCATCCGCACAGTGGTTTTACAGTCCGCGAATGCCCTGGGAGTAGAGATGCCGTGGCCCGGTCCCAACCGGGAGATCCACATCGTCCAGAGTACTGTGACGCCGTTGCCCAATCAGCTCGCGTTGATTCGTGGTCAGCTGGAAAATACCTCGAGGATGGTACAAGCGTATCCGCAACTTCAGGTGGTGCTCAGTAATGCCTACGGCTCGACGATTCGTACCCTGACCTTCGCCCCCAGTACGTACCTTCCAGGAAATGTACTGCCACGTGATGGATTCTCCCCCGGGCAGAAGGTGCCCTTCACCTTGCAGGGACCCCAACTCGAAGCGGCGCCTGGCTATCAGGTCACGATCCTGAGTCTGCCGTGACGGATGTTCCGGCCCCTGGCAAGGAGATGCCGAGCCTACACGACTGCGTTTTGCACCAGGTTGGGCGCTATTTTGCCGATTTGGGATCGGAAGCGCCGCAAAACCTGCACCAAAAAGTCATGGAAGAGGTCGAGCGCGCCCTTCTGGAGAAAGTGTTGCAACAGCATGCCGGGCAGCGCGGCATCGCCGCGCAGTGCCTGGGAATCAACCGCAATACCTTGAGCAAAAAGATTCAGTACTACGGGCTGGAGATCTGAATCACCGGTTTTATCCAGCGCGTGCCAGTCTCCTGAGGCGGCGTACCGTCGGCAAACTGTTGGTAATAATCCATCACCTTGGGCACGTAGTTTTGTGTCTCCTGGAAGGGTGGGATGTGGTAGCCCGCCTGGATCACCGCCTGACTGCCGGCGTTGTACGCTGCGAGAACCAGACGTAGATCGCCGCCAAATTTGCGCATCAGATCGGCCAGATAGGCGGCGCCGCCGCGGATATTTTCCGCGGCATCAAAGGGGTTTTGCACCCCAAAACGACTCGCCGTGGACGGCATCAACTGCATCAAACCCATCGCCCCCTTGCTGGAGACCGCGCCGGGGTTGAATCCGGACTCGACGCGAATCACCGCATTGAGCAGCGCGGCGCTCAGTCCATATTGTTTCGCTGCCGCCTTGACGAGGGGTTGCACTTCGCTGCGAGCGATGGAATTGACGTTTTGCCGGGCGATATGCGTCGCCATCTTCGGCGTACGCATGACTAAGCGATATGGTTCTTTGTGTTGGGGCAGGTTGGTGAGATGGATGACACCATCGCTTCCGGTATAGGCATAAATATCCGCTTGCGCCGAAGTGCTCAGCAGTGCAAGCCAGACGACCGCCAGTATCCGCCGTCGGGTCATTTGATGACTCGCAAACCCGGTCGTTGTGCCACCGGCTTGTCGCTTTTCTGTGCCGGTTCTGGCGCGGAAGGGGGCGTGACTGGCTCGGGAAAACCCATCCCCTCCTGGGTTTCTGCGGCGTAAATGGCTACCACTGCGGCCATCGGCACAGCAATGCGACGGGCAACGCCACCAAAGCGCGCCTGAAACTGAATCCAGGAATCGGCCATCTGCAGGCCCACTACCGCCGCAGGGGAGATATCGAGAACGATGCGACCGTCACGATCGTAACCTGCGGGCACTTCGACGCCGGGATAATCGATCTTCACGACGATGAAAGGGGAGAAGCCCTGCTCCACACACCAGGTATGAATGGCGTTCAGTAAAAAGGGCTTGGCGGATTCTGGTAGCAACTGCATCCCTCGGTTCACGATTGGCTCCCTGGATAAATTAGAACAGATGCCAAGTATGACAAGCTTGCTACCAACTTGCAGCCGGTAGATGGTCACGGCGTAACCGCCTGTCCAGTTCAGCGATGGCTTCATTACAAGGATATTGGAGGCACACAAGGTGTCTTGCCAGAAAATGTAAACTCAGGATAGACTCCAATCAATAATTTTAATTGCCGCAAAATCTGGGAGATTCCATGCGCTGCCCCGAATGTGGTGCGGAAAACGCTGAAGGGAAGAAGTTCTGTATCCAATGTGGTCACCCGCTGTTGACTGCAGAGCCGGCGGTAGAGACGCCCAGACGAAAATTTTGTCGCTATTGTGGGGCAGATTTGCAGGGTAAGACATTTTGCACCCGCTGCGGGAAAAGCAATGATGCTGAACCCGTCGCACCCGTCGCACCCGTCGCACCCGTCGCACCCGTCGCACCCGTCGCACCCGTCGCACCCGCGACATCCTTGCCGGCGTCGGGGATGCCTCTGGCAGCAGCGGCAGCACAGAGTCCATCGGAGTTTTGCAAAATTTGCGGAGCGACCTATGGTGCCGGCGCATTTTGCACGTCTTGTGGTAAATCCATCGTTCCCGGGACGGCAAAGATCGAGCCAGACGAGGAAGTTGCGACCGGTAGCGAGCGGAAGTCCCAGAAGTCTCTGTGGATTGTGTTGGCGCTAGTCGTTCTGGCAGCCATTGCTGCTGGTGCGTATTTTTTCCTGTTTGCCGGTAAATCCAGTCCGAAAACAAGTCTCCCTGGCATGACGACCAGCAGTACGGCGTCCGTTGCACCGACGGCCAGTGCGCGAAGTGCTGAACTTCCTGCGGCTACGACGAAATCACCTTCCATTTCTTCGGGGGTGACGTCTCCAACGGTGTCCGTCCCGGTTGCCGTTGCGCCAAAGTCCAGTCATGAAGCTGCCTCTGTCGTGACGACGAAACGCCAGCCCGTGCCGGCGGAGGCCGTGCCGCAGTCGACGACGCCGGTGCTAAAGCCCAAAACAGCCTCTGCGGCGCCGGTTCGGCCTGCGGAGCATCACCCCGCGATGGCTCCGAGCTATGCTCCGCAGCCCCCGGTGGAGCCGAAGCGGCAAGGTATGTCTCCCGAACAGATGCAAAAATTGCTCTCCCCGTTTGGGGGTAACGACTGATGTGGGAATTATGGAGGATTTGACAATGAGTCTGTTGCAGAAAACTTGGTATGGTGCCTTTGCCCTCTCCCTTGGCGCGACGCTGCTGTCTGGCTGTGCTGCCAAATACGGTACCCAGGCGCCAGCCATGCCAATCTCGATGAATCAGGCCCAGGCCCAAGCCAATATCAAGCAGGCAGGGGTCAACGTGTCACGACAGTTCGTTACCCAGTGGGAAGCGGCCAAAAGTGATATGAAAAATTCTTTGGAGCAGTGTTCTCTGGCCGCTGGATCGGGTTACGGGACGCAGAGCCATTGTTGGGACCAGATGCAGAATCAGGCGGCCAATTATGCAGGAGAGTTTGCCGGGCTGACGGTTTCGGGACTGACCGTGGCACAAATGCAGAGTTTTGGTCTGGCCAAGCAGGCAGCGGTCAACTTCTTCCACCTGAGCGGACAGTATGCGCAGGAATGCAGCATCAGTGCCGAAAGGTGCTTGCATAACCAGGACTTGCGCATGCAGATGAATAGCGAGCGAAAAGCGGTGGACAACTACCTCATGCATGCCACTACGGGCAACCAGAGTGGTCTGCAATATGAGAACCAGGCCGTAGATGGCAGCCTGGAGAGTATGCGGACTCCAGACATGGTTCCTCCAGCGGCCAATCAACCGCAAATTGATAGTAGCGGCAATTGAGGATTGGCGGTTAGCGGTCGAGATCACTCGCTTTGGAGAGTAACTGAAATGAATATTGCTGCCCGGACCTCAGTGTCTGCCGCGATTTATGGCTTGGCTAAATGGCTGTCTCTGATTATTGCAGTCATTGCTCTGGTTTTTGCAGTTTTCCTTGGGGCGAGTTCGGCCTTCCCGTCTTCGTCCTTTCATGTTCCCAGTTTTGACGCAGTCGCCAAGGCCGCGTTCGTCGGTAATCTGCCTAGTGAGCAGGCAAGCATTGCGCAACAGAAGCTCGAGCTGCGGACAACGAATAGATACGGATCCAGCATCATTTCCGTGATCGCCAAGTACAATATTACCGCAGTGAAGGATCAGCAGGTGATTACAACCATCGATCAACTGCCGAGAGAATATCGTGACAGTTTTGTGCCGGGCTGGCGGGCTTATCTGGAAAGTGGCATCGCCTACGCTAAAGAAAAAGGCGTATATCGGGCCACTACTGCGCCAGCACAGGGATTGTTTGGCAACTCTCAGCTATCGACAGCAGACCAGCTGACCGTATCTTACTTTCATGAATATGATCGTGCCATTTCGGCAGCTGAAGAGAAGAAAACCCAAAACAAAGTGGCTGATCTTGCGAAAATTGGCATGGCGATTTCGGCATTGGTGATTTTTATTGTAGCAGTCATCGTTCCGATTCTCGTGCAGGTGGAAAAGAACACTCGACTGCTTGCCATGGGACAGCTTGCGGCGCCGGCCACGGCCCGCACGGGAGCCGCAGTTTCACCGCAGGCAAGCGCTGCCGCGAGTGTGACGGCCAAGCGCGATGAATGTCCCCAGTGTCACGCGCCGATCGCGTCTGACGATTTATTTTGTGGTGTCTGCGGCTATCACTTGAAGGACGGGAAATAGGGCCATGTCTAACTCACAGGAAATGCAACAAAAGCAAATTGCTGGTGGTTTGGACCTGTCTATCCTGACAAAGGCGTTAGCTGGCTTGACCTATTGGCGGCCACTGGCGATTTTCGCTCTGGCCAATTTCGTTGGTCTCGCCTGTCTGGTGCTGTTATCGGCGGCGAAATCTGTCCCACTGACACTCTTGGGCGGCCTGGTCTGGCTGGTGTTGTCCGGGGCCGGTTATCTGGGTGCCGGACACAGCATGGTGGCTGTAGTCGAAGAGCGCTCCCCTCCGGCGATCCTGGAGAGTCTGCTCTTCGGGATTTTTACCCTGCCGAGATTTATTGGTTTGGTGATCATCGAGTTCCTGTTGATCTTGGCAGTGTTGATCATCGAAATTATTTTGCTGGAAATTTGCCGAATTCCAGCGCTGGGTGGACTCTTGTCCCTCGGTATTTTGCCAGCGCTTTTTCTCGTGAACGTGGGGCTGGTGGTGGGCGTCATGGTGATGTTCGGTTTGACGGGGCCGGCATTATGGTTTGGCGAAACCGTGTCCGGTGCGCTGAGTCATCTCCTGGCGGTTGCCCGCGGACGGCCGGGGGCAACCCTTTTTTTGCTGCTGTTGCTGGGAATCCTCGGGGTGCTGCTCGGGGCGCTGCTGCTGGCAATCGGCGGCTACGCGCTGTCGCTAACCGCCACCTTTGCTGGAGGTATCTTGAATACCTCTTCGGTATTGCTGTCTGACCTGCTGGGCGTGTTTCCTTGGTTCCCTGGGAGTTCGCTCGATGCAATGAGTGGGTGGTCATCCGGCGGGGGGGCATACGTGTTGCAGCCATCCTTCAATGACCATGTTTATGTGTTGAGTGGCCTGCTAACGGCGGCCACCTTTGGAATATTGGTAGCTGCGATCCCCAACAATGTGATGATGCTGGGCCTTGCCTACGTGTACCAGCGAAGCGTGCAGGAGGTAGATCGCTCGGCAGGTGACAGAATTATCGGCGGTGTAGTAAGCAAGGTATCGGAAATGCGCGAAAAAACTCAACAAGCGGCGGCGAGCGTACGCAAGCCCAAGCCGTCTGGGGAGGAGACAGAGTCGCCGACACATGCCGTTGATACGGCTGCGGCTCAGCCTGGTGCCTCTTTCTGCAAGGGCTGTGGGGCGAAGTTGCAGGAGGGAGATCAATTCTGTGGAGAATGTGGCAGGCCGGTTTCCTGAGAGCCTTGCACACTTATAATTATCTTCTAAAATACCTGAATGTTACAGTTGTATTCATACCACCGCATCGACCGCAAGGTCCTCTTAACCTGGAGGAAACATGTCTGTTTTGCAGAAGTCGTCATTCCGTGTACTCGGCTATAGCCTGCTCGCGGGAACTGTCGTTGCGCTTTCGGGCTGCGCTGCTACCCAAGTAGCCTTGGAGCACAAGAATCTCGATGTGCAGACCAAGATGTCCAATACCATCTTTCTGAATCCGGTGCCACCTTCAGAGCAGACGGTCTATGTGCAGTTCAAGAACACCTCGGACAAAACTCTGAATGTGGCAGCGTTGGAACAGGAGATCGACGCCAACCTGACTAATCAGGGTTATCGTATCGTACCCTATAATCAAGCGCATTACATGCTGCAGATCAATGTGCTGTCGGTGGGCAAGATGTCGGAAGCGGCGGCCCAGAAATCACTGACCAACGGGTATGGTGGCGCCGCTTTTGGTGCTCTGGCTGGCGGTGTAATTGGTCAGAGTTGGACGGGAGCGGGCGCTGGAGGACTGGTTGGTGGTGCCATCGGCTTGGTTGCCGACTCTTTGGTGAAAGATGTGACCTACGCCATGATCACCGACGTGCAGGTGGCCGAGCGCAGCAAGGAAGCAGTGCAGCAGCAAACCAATGCCAACCTGCAGCAGGGAACCAGCACCACCACCACCCAGCAGGTTTCCGGGGAGGGCCACTGGATTTATTACCGTACCCGTATCGTCTCTACAGCCAATCGGGTCAATCTGGATTTCAAGGACGCCGTGCCGCCGTTGCAGGGACAACTCGTGCACAGTATCTCCGGCATTCTATAAGGACGCTGGATGCAACAGAAAAGGCCGCCCGTCGGGCGGCCTTTTTCGTCAGCTGCTCTATTTGTTTCAGGACTGGTGATACTGCGTCACCCGCTCGACCTCATTTTTGGCACCGAGAATCACTGGCACGCGCTGATGCAGGCCCTCGGGCTGGATGTCGAGGATGCGCTCCCTGCCGGTGCTTGCCGCGCCGCCCGCCTGCTCGATCAGAAAGCCCATGGGATTGGCCTCATAGAGCAGGCGTAGTTTGCCCGGCTTTTTGGGATCCTTGGTGTCGAAGGGGTAGAGGAAGATGCCACCGCGGCACAGGATACGGTGCACGTCGGCTACCATGGAGCCTACCCAGCGCATATTGAAATCCCGTTCGCGGGGACCTTCCTTGCCGGCATTCAGCTCATCGATATAGCGCCGGACGGGTGCCTCCCAGTGCCGATGGTTGCTCATGTTGATGGCATATTCGCTGGTATCTTCCGGAATCCGCATCTGCGGATGGGTGAGCACGTACTCGCCCACCTCGGGCAAGAGGGTGAAGCCATTGACCCCGAAACCCGTGCTGTACACCAGCATATTGCTGGAGCCGTAGAGGGCATAACCGGCGCAGACCTGCTGCGCACCGGGCTGCAAAAAGTCCTCCAACTTGGCGTTTTCGCCGGCGGTCGGGGCCTTGAGGATGCTGAAAATGGTGCCAACGCTGATACCGACATCGATGTTGCTGGAGCCATCGAGGGGATCGAAGAGCAGAAGGTACTTGCCACGTGGTATCCCTGCCGGGATCTCGTAGGGGCCATCCTCTTCCTCGGAGACCATGCCCGCTAGATGTCCGGTCCAATCCATGGACTTGAGAATGGCGTTATTGGCAATGACGTCCAGCTTCTTTTGCACTTCGCCCTGCACATTACCGGTATCGGCACTGCCGAGGGCGCCGACCAGCGCACCACGGTAGACCTGGGAGCCGATGAATTTACAGGCGACCATCAGATCGTTGAGCAATGCCGCAAAATCTCCGGAGGCCTCCGGATACAAACGGGTTTCTTCGATGATGAATTGGCTGAGGGTGGTACCGATCTGCATGTTGGGAGATCCTTTGGCAGGGTTCAACAGGCGCTGAGCGCCAGACGAAATGGGATGGTGGATTCTAGCGCGCGGCTTGGTCCGGGGTCCATCCATTGCAGAAATTGAATGTGCAAGCGATGCATGCCACCGCTGATTTTGGGATAGATTTCGGGTGTCTGCACTTCGATCTGCAGGAGGGAAACGGGTTGTCTCGGGTTGAGTGGTGTTCCAAAGCGTCCATGTTCCGCGCTTTGGAAACTCCAATCGAGGGATTCCCGCAGAAAAAGCAGGATGACTGCGGCACTGTCTTCTAGCAGGTCGAAGTGGGCACGCCAGCGTTGCATCTGTGCGACGCGAAAGGCCGGCTCCTGTTGCTCCCAAAAAGCCAGCAAGGGTAGATCGGCGCCGCTGAGGCCGCCAGCCACGGCCTGGCGTCCCCGCGCCAGTTGCAACAGTTCTTGGTGTCGCAAGCCCTCGGCGAAGTTTTGCGGGCCACTACGCAAGGCCTGCTGCTGTGCGTGCAGCCGATCTTCCCAGGCGCTCAGCGCGCCTTGATCGACCAGCTGCGACTCCTTCCATGCATGCAAGGCCTGGATCATGCGGTCCAGCTCGAGAAGCAGATCCACGCGCAACTCGGGTCGCTGGCAAAAATCGAGGAGTTCCAGAAAGGTCCGTAGCAGGGCGCGCAGGCTCTCTGGCGCTGAAAAATCCTGATCCAGACAGTGGAACAGAGTTTCCAGGCGTAGCAAAGACCTTGTCCTCTCTTGTAGAGCAGTCTCGTATCGTGCCATCACAATTTTCTTTCCAAATTTCTTGTTCGAGAGTGCCACAAGCCTCGTCCCGAAGCAAAAAGCCTTATGGGTGCAGGGCTTGCCACCAGCGTTGCAAATCGAGTTGTAAATCGGCTGGTGATTTCCCGTTGGGAAGGATCCAGGTAGCAACCAGACGGCGTTCTTCGGGATGGATCTGTTGCGCGATCGCGGCCTGCGCCGTCTTCAGATCCCAACCCCGCTGCGCCAAGCGTTCGATCTGCAGCGAGACGGGGCAATCGATCAGCAACACTCCGTCTAGAAGCTCTGCGTAACGGTTCTCCACCAAGAGGGGTACGACCCAGAGAATGGTCGCCGCGGGGTCCTGGTTGCCAATCGCGGTGCTTTCCGCCAGAAAGCGTTCCCGGATTTTCGGGTGTAATAGTTCTTCGAGCCACTGTTTGGCTTGGATGTCGGAGAAAATGATTTGACGCAGCTGCGCGCGATCCAGACTGCCATCCGCATGCAGGATGCGCGCACCAAAATGCTTGGCAATCCGTTCGAGATTGGGATGACCAGGAGCCACCAGCTCGCGCGCAAACAAATCAGCATCCAGAATTTTCGCCCCCAGCAACTGGAGAAAATCCGCAGCGAGGCTCTTACCGCAGGCAATACCGCCCGTCACGCCGATACGACGGCTCATCCCGGAGCGGCCAGATGCAGGAATTGCTCGATCACGGCTTGCGGCCAGAGCAGCAGGATCGCTCCACCCAGAGCGAGGTAGGGACCAAAGGGAATGGCGTAATCGCGGCCCTTGCCGATGCCAAGGAAGACGATCGCCACCAGTCCCCCGCTCAGGGCGGCGATGAACAGCGCCAGAAACATATCCTGCCAGCCCAGCCAGGCGCCAATCATGCCCAGCAGCTTGAAATCGCCATGCCCCATGCCCTCCCGTCCGCTCAGACGCAGATAGATTTCTGCCAGACCGCGCAGCAGTCCGTAGCCAAGCAGTAGGCCGAGGAGGGCGTCGAGGGGGCGGGTCAGTGCGAAATCCGGACTGAAAAAGGCCGTGGCGTTGACGAGCAGGCCGAGGAGCATGCCCGGTTTGGTGATGCGATCAGGGAGAAGGTGGGTCTCGAGGTCGATGAGCGTCAGGGCGAGCAAGGCCCAGAGCAGAATCAGTGCGGGCAGGAGTTGTCCACGCCAGCCGAGGACCGCTGCGGCGAGGAGCGCCAGCAACGCGGCAGCAAGCTCGACCAGGGGATAGCGCCAGGAGATGCGGGCCTGACAGTAGCGACAATGACCACGCAGGAGCAGCCAGCTGAGCAGGGGGATATTGTCCCAGGGACGCAACGCATGCCCACAGCTCGGGCAATGGGAGCCGGGGAATGCGATCGACTCCTGCCGCGGCAGGCGATGGATGACCACGTTCAGAAAACTGCCGACCAGAAGGCCGATGATGGCGACGAGTGTCCAGGCCAGAGGCTCAAGTATTGTCGGCATGTGGGCCTCTCTTTTCGCAGAGTTGCAGACGCAGGGCCAGCGAGCGTTGGCCGATGCCCAGGTTTTGGGCGCAGATCGTCACATCGTTCCGGGCAGCCGCGAGCTGCGCGCGCAGAAATTCCTGCTCGGCGCTCTGCAGTCGCTCTGCCAGGGGGGAAAGACGCGCCATGCTGGGCATCTGCGCGGGACGGATCGTGCCCTCCGCGCTCAGATCCTGCAGCGTAATCTCCGCCCCTGCATGGAGGGCGAAGGCGCGTTCCAGGAGGTTTTCCAGCTCCCGTACATTCCCGGGAAAGGGTTGTTGCGCAAGCCAGTGGAGAGCACCTGCTTCCATACTCGGTGGGGCCTTCCCCTGGCGTTGGGCGATTTTGCGCAAGAGGGCAGCGACAAGCAGAGGAATATCTCCCTGGCGCTGCCGTAGAGGGGGAATCTGCAGGGGTACCACATGAATGCGGTAGTAGAGGTCCGCGCGGAAGGTGCCAGCATGGACCATCTCTTGCAGATTCCGATGGGTGGCGGTGATCAGACGGATATCGACAGGAACTTCGCTGCTCGCACCGATCGGTCGAATACTGCGCTCCTGCAGGGCGCGTAACAGCTTCACCTGCATCGCCATAGGGACGTCACCGATTTCGTCGAGAAACAGGGTGCCGCTATCGGCGGCAAGAAAGAGGCCTTCGCGCTTCTGGTTGGCGCCGGTGAATGCCCCCTTCTCGCTGCCGAACAACTCGCTTTCCAGCAGTCCTTCCGGAATGGCCGCGCAGTTCACCGCAATAAAGGGTTTGTCGCGGCGTGGCCCCGCGTCGTGTATGGCGCGCGCACTGAGCTCTTTGCCAGTACCTGATTCGCCCGTCAGGAAGACCGGTGCATTACTGCGGGCCAAGAGTTGGATCTGCTGGCGCAAGGCGCGCATCGCTTCGCTGTCGCCTACCAGGCGTTCGATCCCGTTGTTGGCTCCGTCGGGCGTCAGCACGGCCAGCGCCCGTGCCTGTTCGACCAGGCGGCGCAGACGTTTGAGGTCGATAGGCTTGGTCATGAAGTCGAAGGCGCCGGCCTGCATGGCTTCCACCGCACCCTCCGTGGAGGAATAGGCGGTGATGACGGCAACGGGAACTTGCGGTGCATGGCGGTGAATATGCCGGACGAAGTCCAGCCCACTGCCGTCCGGTAAACGCAGGTCAGTCAGGCACAACGCGTAGCTATGCAGTTCGAGGGCCTCGCGTGCGCCGCGCAGATCGTGCGCAACCTGCACGGAAAAGCCCATCTCCGCGAGGGTGATATCGAGTAGTTCTGTAATCGTCTGTTCATCATCCAGGACTAGCGCCCAGGAAGCGGCCTTCTCATTCATAACGGTGTACCCAGATTCCACTCCCGCAGCCGGAACCAGAATTCCGCACCACCGTTACGATGATTCTGGACGCCAATATCCCCGTGGTTGGCACGGAGCAATTCGCGCACCAAAGGCAGGCCCAGTCCTGTGCCTTGGGATTCCGTCGTGAAAAAGGGTTCAAAAATACGCTCCAGGTTTTCTTCGGGAATACCCGGGCCGTGATCGCGCACGCGGATTTCCAGTTCTTCCGGGTCACGGAAAGCCGCAACCGAAATATCCACTTGCCGGATATGGTTTTCGCCTTGCCCGTAGCGCGCCGCATTCACCAGCAAATTGGCGAAAATTTGCTGAAGTTGCTCTGAATCACAGCTGGCCAGGGGAAGACTATTGGGGATATCGAGTTTCACCTGAAGATCTCTTAGCAACGGATCCTCGCGTAGTTGATTCAGGACTACCGGCAACCAGGCGCTGAGAGCAATGGGTTCCGGGTGGGCCGCCCGCGGGCGCGCCATTTCCAGCACGGAGTCGACGATGCGGTTCAGACGCTGCGACTCACGATCGATGATGCTCAGCAGGCGGCTTTCACTCTCCTTCAGTGCCCGTTCCCCCAACAGTTGTGCGGCATGGCGAATGGCGCTGAGCGGATTGCGAATCTCATGCGCAATGTTCGCCGCGAGCCGCCCCAGTGCCGCCATCTGTATTTCCCGTTGTCGTTCCCAAAGAATCGTTGCATCGCGTAATGTTAGGATCGTATATGGGGTATTCGGAAGTGGAATACTCTGCACCCAAAAACTCCGTTTGCCGCCATCCGCTGCGGAAAGAACCAGTTCCTTCTCGCTCTGCGGCGCTTTGGCGTAGAGGAAGTCTGCCAGCTCCGGGCGCAACAGATCGAGCGCTTCCGGGAATCCAGAATCCTGCGGCAGGTTGATCATGGCGCGGGCAACGGGATTGCTGAATAACGTGCGATGCTGCCGGTCGAGGACCAGAATCCCGACATCACTTTGTTGAATGATTTCTTGATTCAGAGCGTTTAAATCGAGAATTTCCTGTTCTCTGGCGGCATTCCAGATGGCCGCACGCTCGCGATTACGCACGAGGTTGTCGGCAAGAAAGGCAACGGTGAGCAGAGCAACCAGATACATCAGCGTGCGGCTAGAAAACCATTCAATCTCCTGCCAGCCGCTGAGCAAAAAAATGAACAGGATCAGGATCCAGACAAAGGCGAGGGCCGCTTTGCCGCGCAACTGATAGGCATTGGCAATGAGCAGCAACAGAGGAAGTATAACGAGGGTTCCGGATAACCCGCCAGTGAGGGCAAAAAGGGTCAGAACCAACGCCATATCGATGCTGCTGATAAAAAGCTTCTTTCTTTCCTGCCAGAAACCTGGCCACAACTGCAATGTGAAGAGAATACCCAGACTCCAGAGGAGGGCGATGACGCTGGTATCGCGAACCGCAGCGCTTGGCCCGGCAGGCTCGAGGATCAGGGTCTTGCTGGATAGCGTACTGATCAGGACGAGAGCGGTACTTACCAGAAGGCGCGAAAGGGCGAGG
The DNA here is from genome assembly GCF_024396695.1 of Acidithiobacillus sp. YTS05. Classification (GTDB taxonomy): domain Bacteria; phylum Pseudomonadota; class Gammaproteobacteria; order Acidithiobacillales; family Acidithiobacillaceae; genus Igneacidithiobacillus; species Igneacidithiobacillus copahuensis. The sequence goes on along the minus strand of NZ_CP094359.1, from coordinate 2,495,880 downwards.
CCCCAAACCCCCATCGTGAGGCGATGCTGGTTGTCAGCTTGCATGGTACCGTCAGAGGTTGGTGACGCGAAGGACTTCTTCAAGACTGGTTATGCCTTCTTTGACCCGCAATAGTCCGGATTGGCGCATGCTGAGAATGCCTTCCGCCGCGGCCTGGCGGGACAGGTCCATTGCCGATCCCCCTCGCAGAATGACCTCGCGCATGGCCTCGCTGATAGGCATGACCTGATACAGGCCCATACGGCCGCGATAGCCGCCGTTGCACTGCTCGCAGCCGACCGGCCCCATGGGTTGCAGACCGGGGAGATCCTCGGCGGTGAAGCCGGCTTCCAACAGCGCGGCCTCCGGGACTTTTTCGGGCTTTTTACAGGCGACACAAAGCTTCCGCACCAGGCGCTGTGCCATGACCAGATGCACGCTGCCAGCGATGTTGTAGGTCGGAATCCCCATGTTTTCCAGTCGGGTGAGGCTTTGCGGCGCGTCATTGGTGTGCAGGGTGGCGAGCACCAGGTGTCCGGTCTGGGCCGCCTTTACCGCAGTCTCGGCGGTTTCCAGATCGCGGACTTCACCGACCATGATCACATCGGGGTCCTGACGCAGAAACGAGCGCAGCGCCGCGGCAAAGTTGAGCCCGATGCGTTCGTTGATGTTCACCTGGTTGATGCCGTAGACGGGGATTTCTACCGGGTCCTCCGCCGTGCTGATGTTGACATCGCCGGTGTTGAGAATGTTGAGCGCAGTGTACAGGGTCGTGGTTTTGCCGGATCCGGTCGGACCGGTAACGAGGATCATCCCGTAGGGCCGGTGGATGGCATCGTCGAAGGCACGCAATTGTTGCGGCAGGAAACCCAGCGCTTCGATGGGCACCTTGGAGCTGGCCGGATCGAGCAGACGCAGGACAATGGTCTCGCCGAAATTGGTCGGCAGGAAAGAGACGCGGAAATCGATGATTCTTGCCGGGGGAACGCGAACCCGCAGGCGTCCGTCCTGGGGCAGGCGCCGCTCGGAAATGTCGAGACGACAAAGGATCTTCAAGCGAGAGGTGATGCCATCGCGCAGGCCGATCGGGGGGTGGAGCATGTCCTGCAGCACGCCATCGAGGCGATAGCGCACACGAATATCCCGTTCGTAGGGCTCGATGTGAATATCCGATACGCCCTTTTGGATTGCATCGAGGAGGAGCTGCTGGACAAAGCGCACAACGGGGGCATCCTCTCCGCGGGCATCGCCGGCCAGATCAAATTCATCCTGCTCTTGCTGAGCGTCATCGGGGGCGAAGAATTCTTCCAGCTGATTCTTGAATCCGCCGGAGAATTCCGCAACCGCCTTGGCCAGCTTGTCGGCCTCGACCAGGATGGGATTGATCTGCAGGCCGCCAGCGTTGAAGCGGATGTCTTCGGTCGCCTTGACATCGGTGGGGTCGGCCATCGCCAGATACAGCGTATCGCGATGCAGAGAAATGGGAAGGACCTGATGGCGCTCCAGAAGCGCGCGGTCGATGCGATGAATGACGGTTTCGTCCAGTTGTATGGCCGCCAGATCGAGCATCGGCATCTTGTAGCGTTCGGCGAGATATTCCACCAAGGCGCTTGCCGAGATAGCTTTCTTTTCGACCAGAAAAGGAAGCAACGGCTGCTTGCCGCGCGCGGGATCGTTCAGCAGGGCACGGAGAGCGCTCTCATCCGCCAGGCCTGCCCCCACCAGTCCACGCAAAAGGGGGGTCAAGGTTATCGCTTCGGGGTTTGCAGCCATGTCCGCAGGATTTCCTCCACAGCTCCGGCGTTTGGCAACTGACCGGTCCAGATACGAAAACTTTCCGCCCCCTGCTCCACCAGCATGCCCAGGCCGTCCACACAACGCAGCCCATGAACCTTGGCCGCCACCAGCAAGGGGGTCTGCAAGGGTTTATAGACGATATCACAAACAATGCCGGATGCAGGCATCTGCTGCAGATCGATTTCCGGGTGACCTTCGCCACGCAGACCCCGACTACTGGTATTCACCAGTAGTTGGATGCTGCGCAAGTGTGGTTGGATGGCCGTGCGGGAAAGAGCCAGCGGACGGATGGGTAGGGTCGGAAACTCGGTTGCCAGGGCCTCGGCGCGGGCCAGAGTGCGGTTGGCCAGGTAGATGGGAGTGGCGCCTTCCCCCGCCAGGGCGTGGAGAATGGCCCGCGCCGCCCCGCCCGCCCCAATCACCAGGCTGGGGCCGCTGATCGTGCCGGCATGGCGGCGCAGGGAGCGGGCAAAACCGGTGACATCGGTGTTTTCGCCGAGAATGCGCCCGTGCTCGAAGAGCAGGGTGTTGACGGCACCGATGGCAGCAGCCCGCGGCGAGAGCTCATCGACGAATGGCAGCAGCGCCTCTTTGTGCGGAATAGTGACATTGATGCCGCGCACTCCGAGCGCCTGTAGCCCGCGAAGGGCAGTGGGCAGATGCTCTGTAGCGACGGGAAAAGGCGCGTACAGAAAATCCAATCCCAGTTGTTCGGCAAACTGCCGCTGCATCCAGGGGGACAGACTGTGCTGCACGGGATCGCCAATAATGCCGCAGACCATGGCTCCACCACTGGGCGTCAGCATAGTTGCTCCCGCAAGTGCAGAACCTGGGACCAGTTTCTCCCTGGATACAAGCTACCGAGAACGACCGCCTCCCGTTGCCCGGTAACCCCGTGCAGATCAATCGGACGGCCGAGCAGACACTGTCCGCCCAGCCAGGCGAAGGCCAGGGCTTCCATGGCAGCACTGGGGATTCCACTCGCCTGTTCACCCATTTCCACCGCCACATCCGGCAGCGCGGTCTGCAAGTTCGCAAGCAGGGTACGGTTGCAGGCGCCACCGCCAAAAACCAGCATCCGTGCCGCCGACGGCAGCCAGCGCTGCGCCGCCTGGGCGATGCTGCGGGCGGTCAAGGCGCAGAGGCTCGCGAGAAAGTCCGCTTTCCCGCTTTGCCAAACCGACCATTGTGCCTCTATCCAGCGGGCATTGAAGAGCTCCCGTCCGGTGCTCTTGGGTGGTGGCCGTTGAAAGTAGTCGAGGGCAAGCCACTCCCGTAGCATGTTCTCCTGCACTCGACCCTGTGCCGCCCAGGCGCCGTCGGCGTCATAGCGCAGTTTTCCGTCGCTCAGGAGTTGCACTGCGGCATCGATCAGGACATTGCCGGGACCAGTATCGAAGGCGCGGATCCTCCCTTCACTGCCCCGTGCAGGAATCCAGGTCAGGTTGGCCATGCCTCCGAGATTCAGGACCAGCAGGGGCCGCTCCGTGGCGAGCAGCGCGCCATGAAAGGGGGGTACCAGGGGCGCGCCCTGTCCACCGGCTGCGAGGTCGGCACGGCGAAAGTCATGGGCCACGCTGCAGCCGGTTGCCTGTGCGAGCTCATAGGCAGAGCCGATCTGCCAGGTGTAGCCGTCGGGTCCATCGGGCTGGTGGGCGACGGTTTGCCCATGCAGGGCAAGCAGATCGAATTGCACCCCAGAGGCAAGAATTTGCTGCGCAAATTCGCCATGCAATCGCCCAATCTCCCGATCAATGGCTAGGAGCGGGCGCGCGGCGTCACCCTCCTGCAGGCGAAACAGGCGCTCCTGCAATGCTGGCGGATAGGGGGAGTGCCAATGACCGCGGAACTCCCCCGCACTCAGGGCCGAAAATTCCAGGAGAGCGGCGTCGATGCCATCGGCACTGGTGCCGGACATCATCCCCAGGATCCGCAAGAGCGCTCCCTGATCAGTCGTGCTCGTGTCCGTGCGGACCATGCACGTGGCCGTGCGCGAGCTCCTCGGCGCTGGCGGCGCGTACATCGAGCACCTTGACGGCAAAATGCAGGTTCATGCCGGCCAGGGGATGATTGAGGTCTACGGTGATGTCTTCCCCCTCCATCTCGATCACTGTGGCGATCCGTACGCCCTCGTCGGTGTCGACCTCGAACTGCGCGCCGACCTCGAGTTCTTCGGGATCGTCAAAATCTTCCTTGCCCACGACGTCGACCAGGTCTTCGTCCCAATCGCCGTAGCCATCTTCCGGGCTCACGTCCGCCTCGACCTGATCGCCAACCTGATGACCATTGAGGGCGCGTTCCAGCCCCGGCACGATGTCGCCATGGCCATGCAGGTAGACCAAAGGCTCGTCGCCTTCGGAGCTATCGAGGATTTCACCGTCCTCGTCGGTCAGGGTGTAGTCCAGGGTGACAACGCAGTCCTTGGCGATCTTCATGGCGCAGCTTCCTTCGTGGGTGGATTTTCCAACGGCAGTGTAGCCGTTGCCGCTGGGCTGCGCAAAAGCTTGTCATCCCAGGGAATACGTTCATCGAGGATGGCGCGAAAATCCGCGATCCACGCAGTATCGGCATTGAGACAGGAGATATAATGCAGTTGTTCGCCCCCCGCATGGAGAAAGATCTCCTTGCCGCCGATGGCGATCTCTTCCAGCGTTTCCAGGCAGTCGGTCACAAATCCGGGGCAGAGGCAGTCCACCCGGCCGACGCCGGCCTTGCCCAGTTCCTGCAGCGTGACCGAGGTGTAGGGTTCGAGCCAGCGCGCCGGACCAAAACGGCTTTGAAAGGTCTGTATCCATTGCTCTGGTTGCAGTCCCAAGGCGTTAATCAGCAGTTCCGTGGTCCTTTCGCATTCCGCGCGATAGGGGTCGCCGAGGGCGACATTACGCGCCGGCAGGCCATGGAAGGACAGCAGCAGACGATCTGGACGGCCGTTCTGTTCCCAGTGCGCGCGCACTGAGCGGGCAAGGGCATCGATATAGCGGGGATGCTGGTGCCAGTCGCGCAGAAAGACCAGTTCGGGAAGATTGCGCCAGTTGCGCAGTTCGGCGCTTACGGCATCGAAGATCGCTGCCGTGGTGGTGGCGGAATACTGTGGGTACAGCGGCACCACGACGATCTTTTCGCAGCCGGCATCGCGCAGGGCACGCAGTCCCGTGGCCACGGAAGGTTGCCCATAGCGCATGGCCAGACGCACCAGGACAGTGCCCGGCTGGCGGGAATCATATTGTTGCTGCAAGCCCGCGGCCAGATTCTGGCTATGCACGAGCAGTGGCGAACCTTCATCCAGCCAGATACTGCGGTAGGCGCGCGCCGAGCGGGCCGGTCGCGTCAACAGGATGGGGCCGTTGAGGATGGGCCACCAGAGGATGCGCGGGATCTCCACCACCCGGGGGTCGCTGAGAAACTCGCGGAGGTAGCGTCGTACGGCCGGGGTAGTGGGCGCCTCAGGGGTACCCAGATTGACCAAGAGAATACCAATCATACGGATTCCTTCAGAGTGAGGCAGACCGGGGCATGGTCCGAGGGGCGTTCTGCCGCCCGCGCGGCGCGGTCGATGTGCACTTCCTGCAGACGGGGTAAGAGGGTTTTGCTGCCCAGGAGCAGATCGATGCGTAGACCAATGTCACGGCGAAAGCCGGCAGCGCGATAATCCCACCAGCTCCAGGCGCGCGTTTCTGGATGCTGGTGGCGAAAGAGGTCGATGAGTCCCAGATCGAAAAGTCGCTGCAGGGCGGTGCGTTCGGCCGGCGAGCAGAGGATGTCCTCGCCCCAGGCAACGGGATCGTGGACGTCCAGGTCAGTGGGGGCGATGTTGAAGTCACCGAGCAGCAGCAGATTGGGCGATTGCTGCAACTCCTCGCGCAGCAGCCCTTCCAGGCGCGCGAGCCAGGCGAGTTTGTAGCGATATTTGTCGCTGTCGACGGCCTGGCCATTGGGCACGTAGACATCGATGATGCGCAAATCGCCGATGCTGGCAGCACAGATGCGTGCCTGGCCGTCACTGCCATCCGGCCAATCGCAACGCGGATCCTGCAGCGGCAAACGACTGAGGATGGCGACGCCATTGTAGGTGCTTTGTCCGTGGTACAGGCTCTGATAGCCGATCTCCTGCAGCGCTAGCACGGGAAACCGTTCATCGGTGAGTTTGGTTTCCTGCAGGCAAAGTACGTCTGCTTCTTCCGCCTGTAGCCAGTCGAGCACCTGCGGCAGGCGTACCTTCAGGGAGTTGACGTTCCAGCTGGCAATTTTCACGCGGACAGGCTCATTGTGGGGTGGTTTCGGCGACACTGGGGCGGTCGCGCAGGGATTGATACCAGCGGTGCAGGTCGGCATAGGGGACGAGCAGCTCGGGGGCGCGCAGATCGACGTAGCCAATGGCAGCAATCGCCGCGATTCGGCCCAGATCGAGAGGGCTGTCCGGGCTCCAATCCCGGCTTTGCGTCTGCAGAAAGGCGAGACCATCCTGTACCTTGCCGCGCTGCTTCTTCAGTAGACCCGGATCCTGACAATCCTTGCTGCGACGATGCTCCTGCACCCAGGCAATGGTCGCGTCCATGATACCGTCGGCCAGGGCCTCCAGGCGCAGGCAGCGGATCTTCTCCATGGGATCGCTGGGGAGCAGGGGCGGTTGCGGATGCAATAGCTCCAAGTACTGCAGAATGACCGCGGAATCATAGATCGCCTCGCCGTCGTTGCAGAGCAGGATGGGGATCTTGCCCAGCGGATTTTGTTCCTTGCCGGCATGTTCCGGATCGCGCAGATCGACAATTTCGATCTCGCATGGGAGATTCTTTTCCCGCAGGGCGATGTGGACCTTGCGGGCGTAGGGGCTGGTGGGCGTGCTGAGGAGTCGCATGGCAGGGTTCCTTTGCGCAATGGGCTTGACCCTATGATGACCAATGCCCGCCAGCAAGCCAAGTGCGCGGCCCTTCCCACGCGTACAGGAATGTCGCACCATCCGTCAGTATGAACTATAGACATCAATTTCATGCGGGCAATGCTGCCGATTGTATGAAGCATCTGGCCCTGGTGCTGGCCTTGACGCAGCTGCTGCGGAAAGATCGGCCCCTGTATTTTGTCGATACCCATGCTGGTGCTGGTCGCTATGCCGTGTCTGCGGAGGGCGAGGCCAAGGACGGCATCCACCGGCTTTGGCCGCAGCGGCGGGAGCTGGCGGAGTTGCGTCCCTGGCTCGATCTCCTGCTGCCAGACAATCCCGGCAAGGAGTTGCAGCACTATCTCGGCTCGCCGCTCCTCGCCGCCCGCCTGCTGCGTCCCCAGGACCCTCTCTTCCTGCTCGAAAAGGTGCCGGAAATCGCGCAGGAGCTGCGCGAGGCGCTGGTCGGTCGGGGACAGACGAGCATTCTCCAGGAGGACGCCTATCAGTTCCTGCGTCGGCCGGCGCCGCCGGCGGCGGGGCGGGGTCTGGTCCTCGTCGATCCCGCCTTCGAGGCGGCAAAGGAATGGGAGTTATTGGCGGAAGCCTTGATTGCGGCGCTGCAGCACTGGCCGCTGGCGAGTTTTCTGGTGTGGTACCCTATCAAGATCCGCGGTAAGATTTCGCGTTTGCTGTTGCAGTTGCAGGCACAGACGGCACTACAGAGCGTAGAGCTGCTCTGGGAAGCGGACGCCGGGCAGGAGCGCCTGCGCGGTTCCGGGCTCCTGATCCTGCGGCCGGTGTGGGGTTTCGTTGAGCCCCTGGCTGCGGCCTTGAGTCGTATGGGGCCCTTGCTTGCCCTGCAGGGGGAGTGGTCGGTACAGCTGCGTGGCTTGCCGCAGGTCGCCCGTCGTCTGCACGCCCCAGGTGAAAGCACAGGAAAGAAAAGGACATGAATCCGTTGCCCCCAGTCGATCAGATCCACACCCTGCATTTTTATGGCGGACCCAAGGCAGAGTTACAATTGTCTCTGCCGCAGCGGCCCGGTAACCGCTTGTCCATCCAGGTGCTCTATCAGCTCGCCCTCCGTCATGGTGTCATCAGTCCCAGCGGCGCACGCGAAACGTTGGCAGAATTGCCGGCGGTGGCAGAGGCCACAGACGCCCGGGCGTTGCTACAGGGCGTGCTGGAGCGCGGAGAATTTCTCGCCGTGCGGGTACAGCGCTGAATGCGCCTGTATAGCTGGAACGTCAACGGCTGGCGGGCGGCCTTGCGTAAAGGCTTGCGGGACTGGGTCGCGGAAAGCCAACCCGATCTTCTCTGTGTGCAGGAGACCAAGGCAGATCCAGAACGACTCACGGAAAACGAGCGTGAGTTGCCGGGGTATCGGGGTGACTGGGCTGTCGCCGAGCGTGCCGGCTACAGCGGTGTTGCCACCTTCGCCCGCGCCGACTTCCCCTTGCTGCAGCGCGGCTTGGGGAATCCCCGCTATGACCGGGAAGGGCGCGTTTTGGTCCATGACTGCGGCGACTTCGATCTCTACAACATATATTTCCCCAATGGCAAAAAAGACGCCGAACGGTTGGCCTACAAGCTCGATTTTTACGCCGACTTCCTCGCCCAGATAGAGGCACGGGTGGCAGCTGGGCGTCCGGTGGTATTTTGCGGTGATGTGAACACTGCCCATAACCCCATCGATCTCGCCCGGCCCGCCGAGAATGCCAAAATTTCCGGTTTCTTGCCGCAGGAGCGGGCCTGGCTCGATCGCTGGGAGGCCGCCGGGTGGGTGGACAGTTTTCGCTACCTGCATCCGGAAACGCAGTGCTACTCCTGGTGGAGTCAGCGTACCGCGGCGCGGGAGCGGAATGTCGGCTGGCGCCTGGACTACTTTTGGGTACATCGCAGCCTGTTGCCGCGCATGCGCGGCGCTGGAATCGCTGCGGAGGTCCTGGGTTCGGACCACTGCCCGGTCTGGCTGGAAATCGACTAGGAGAACGCCATGCGTTGGCAGCAATATCGGGAACTCGCAGCAGGGTTGGAGAGTATCGAGGATTTCTGGCGCTATGGGCAGAGCCGCTTCTCGCGGGCGGGCATCGATTGCAGTCAGGGGTACCAGACCCCGCAGGCCGAGGCCGCTGCCCTGGTCGCCCGGCGCCTGGCCCTGGAGCCGGAGGAGCTCCCGGAGATGCGGGCAGCCAGGCTCACCGCCAGCGAGCGCGACGCGGTACTCGATGCCCTCTATCAGCGGGAGATCCTGCGCCGGCCCACGGCGTACATCCTGCAGGAGGCCTGGTTTGCCGGTCTGCGCTTTTTTGTCGATGAACGGGTCCTGATCCCGCGCAGCCTGCTCGAACCGTTTATCGAGGAAGGCTTTGCTCCCTGGCTGCAGGCGGAGCGGGTAGGGCGGATTCTGGAGATCGGCACCGGCTCCGGCTGCATGGCCGTTGCCCTGGCGCAGCGCTTTCCCGAGGCACAAGTCGATGCCGTCGATATTTCCCCCGCTGCCCTGGAGGTGGCCAGGCACAATGTCGCGTTGCATGGTCTGTCCGCGCGGGTACAGCTGCAGCAGTCCGATCTTTTTAGCGCGCTGGCGGAGCGGCGCTACGACCTGATCGTCAGCAATCCACCCTATGTCGATGCCGCGGCCATGGCAGAACTGCCGCCGGAATATCGCCATGAGCCCCGGCTGGCCCTGGCCGCTGGCGACGACGGTCTGGATTGCCTGTTGCCCATACTGCGAGAAGCGCCAGCCCATCTGCGCCCCGGCGGGATTCTGGCCCTGGAGACCGGCGATGCGGAGGAGGCTTTGCTGAGCCAATATCCGGATCTTCCCCTGATTTGGCTGGAACATCCGGCGGGCGGCTACGGCGCCTGCCTGCTCCTCGTCGACGAAGCGTCGCAGTGAGCGACGCCCGCCGGCGCAAGCAGCTGGAGAAAGGCGCGCAGGGCATGCGAGGCAAAGACCAGCTGCGGATGTACCAGATACAAGGTCCAGAATAACCCGCGCGGAGGTTCCAGACGCAGGGAGGCCAAGGGCCAACGTACCTTATCCAGGGCCTCGACCGAGGCAAAACCAATGCCGAGACCGGCGGCTACGGCCTCGCGCAGCGCCTCCACCCCCGTGACCTCGACCGTGTACGTGGGTTTGAGCCCAGCGGCGCGCAACGCCGCCGCAACGCGCCGGCGAATGCCGGAATGTGGCTCGCGCCAGACAATGGGTTCCTGCAAGATCTCGGTCCAGGTGGCACTTTGTTTTCCCGCCAGCACCCAAGGGTGTTGCAAGGGTAGGATCGCCACCAGTTCGTCCTCGCGCCAGGGACTCTGGCAGAAGTCTTCGGGTAGCTGCTCTGGTGCTATGGCCTCTTCGGTAAAGAGCAGATCCCAATCCTTCCAGTTCCAGTCTTCCCAGGCCAGGGATCCGGTCTGCAGACGGAGCTCGACACCGGGGTAGAGACTGCGAAAGCGCGCCAGGTGTTCCATCAAAAAATAGTTGGCGACGGTACTGCTGGCAGCAATGCGGAGCTGGCCTTCCTGCTGTTGTTGGCGGCGGCTGACCCAGTCCTCGATACGCTGCAGGTCGCCGCGCAGACTGCGCAGGAGGGGAACCAGCGCCTCACCCGCGGGGCTGAGGCGAATGCCCCGTCCCTCACGCAGATACAGGGGCTCACCGACAATGTGCTGGAGCCGTTGCAGGCGGCCGGAGATGGTCGGTTGACTGCGATGTAGTCGCTCGCTGGCTTGCGCAACACCGCCTTGTTCTGCTACCTCGAGAAAACTCAGCAGATCTTCTGGGGATATTTTCATTGAAAATCCCGATCAATAACGCAAAACAATTCCATTGGACCAATATAAGACGCAGCGCTACCGTTGCCTAGACCAGTTTTGGGGAGAGCGATGACGCAGCGCAGCGAGACAATGCCGTGGATGTTGTTTCTCGGTGTGGGCCTGGGGCTTGCAATGGGGTCTTTCGACGGCGCTGCGGTGCAAGGCATCTTTCCCTATATTGCCGGCGGTGTTGCTACCAGCAGCGACCACGCGCTGTGGGCGCTGACGTATTTCATTGTCAACTGGTCGGTGGGCATTACCCTGATGCCGTGGACCCATGCCCGTTTTGGCGCGCGGCAGGTATTTCTGGGCGCTTGTTCTCTGGCCACCCTGGGCAGCGTGATCAGCGCCAGTACCGGCAACCTCTGGATTTTGCTCCTCAGCCGCGCGATGGAAGGGATGGCGGCGGGTTTGCTGGTGCCCCTCAGCCAAAGCTTGTTTCTGCGGGCCAGCCCGGCAACGCAGCACGGGCTGGTTATGGTGTTGTGGAGTAACGCCATGCTGGTGCCCTTTTTTATCGGGCCGGCCCTTGGCGGTTATTTCGCGGTCACCTCGGGTTATCGTTGGATCTTTGCTCTGTCGGTCCCCTTTTGGCTCCTCGCCGCCTGGATCGGCAGTGGACAGATTCGCGAAGAGCGCGGACCACGACCGCCAGGCTTCGATCTTCCCGGCTTTCTCCTTCTCTATGCCGGTCTGATGGCCTTGCAGATCGTTCTCGACAATGGCGAGCAATACGGCTGGTGGCATTCGCGTTTCATCTTGCGCACCAGTCTGATGGCTATTGCCTTCCTTTCTCTCTTCGCCTGGCGCGAAGCGACTGCTCGCCATCCCCTCCTGCGTTTTCACTATCTGCGCCAGCGTAATTATTGGCTTGGCCTGCTTTTGCTCTGCCTCGGTTGGGCACTGTTCATGGGCTGGGCATCCTTGCTGCCGCTCTGGGCGGAGGAAAACCTCGGCTTCAATGGCTGGTGGGGCAGTAGTATCCTCATTCCCATCGGTCTCGCCGCGGTACCCCTCTCGATCCTGATGGATCGCTTGCATGGGCTGTTGGGGCTGCGGCGTCTGGCCAGCGCCTGTTTTCTGCTTTTTGCCCTTGCCTACGGCACCGCCTATCTCAGTCCGATGATGAGTCTGGGTGATCTCTTCTGGCCCGTCTTTCTGCTCGGCCTGGGCGTTGGCGCGCTTTTCGTGCCCCTCACTCTCCTCATTCTCTCTGGAGTGGAAAAAGAAGAAATTCCCGCCGCCAGCACCACTAGCAACTTCATTCGCGTCTTCAGTGCCAATATCGGCGTGACCCTGCTGGAGGTCTTTTGGACCCGTGGCACGGCCCTGGCACAGTCCAATATGCGCGCCGACGTGCAGCCCTTGCCGGGCCTGCCCTTGCCAGTGCTCGTTCAGCATTTACAGAGCCTGACTGCCACCTTGAGTCTCGACAATCTGCTGCGCCTGTCGATGTGGATCGCCCTGGCCGCTGCGGCAGTGGCCTACCTCTTCCTCATCTCCCCACGGCGGCTGGCAGCTACCGCCGCAAACAGCTATGTCGAAGAAGTGGAGCGGGAAAGCTCTTCGGCGTAGACCTTGGCAGTATCAGATCGAGCAAAGCTGATCTCCTGACGCGGACGTGGAATCTCGATGCCTGCCTTCTCCAGTGCCTCGGCCAGTAACCAATGGTATTCGGCGCGGGTGCCGCCGGGGCGCATCAGGGCATTGCGCGCGACCCAAACGATCATCTCGCAATCATAGCCTGCCTCACCAAAGGCGCTGATCCATAGATTCGGCTTTTTACCGTCCACATCCAGGGTATGCTCCGACTGGTGCGCGGCAGCAATGACCAGTTCGCGCAGCGCCTCGCGGTTGGTGCCATAGGGGACGCGGAAGGGGATGTGCAGGCGCATGGTATTGTCGCTGAGGCTCCAATTGATGACCTCGCCGTTGATGAACTGGGAATTGGGTACCAGAATATCGACGTTGTCATTGGTACGCACCTGGGTGTAGCGCACCCCCAGATGGACCACCGCGCCGTGTAGGCCATTTTCCTTGAGCTGGATGTAATCGCCGACCTTGATGCTCTGCTCGATGAGGATAATGAGGCCGGAGGCGAAATTGCTGAAGATATTTTGCAGACCGAAACCCAGCCCGACGCCGACCACGCCGCCCAGGATCGATAGGCTGCTCAGGTTGACACCCATGCTCTGCAGGGCAATCAGGACGCCGAAGGCGAGAACGAAGTAGTAGCCGATGCGGGAGATGGCATAGGCCAAAGAGGGATCGAGACGCCGACTGAGCAGAATACGGGTCGCTTTGCGCAACCAACGCGCACCCCACCACAGGAAGATCAGAACGATGATGAGTTCAACAATCCGCACCGGTTCGATGGCAATGCCGCCCGGGAAATGGATTGGCGAGAGGAACCAGGTCCAGATGCCTTCCAGTTGTTTCACAGGTACGTTCTCACAGCATTCCCCAAATAGCCCGTAGCCCCTGACGAAAGGGGCAGCTTGGAGTACACTGCAGCAAAAATTCCTTTTGCTCAAGGTTTGTTTTGTGAAAAACTTCGTTGCCGAACCCCTTTTGCTGGCCTTGCAGGCCCTGCAGCAGCAAGGCTTGCTACAGGATGTCCCTACCCAATTGGACTTCGACCGTCCGCGCCAGGCGGAGCATGGTCACCTAGCCAGCAATGTCGCGCTGCTCCTTGCCAAGGGCGTGGGCAAAAAGCCCCGCGATCTCGCCACTAGTATTCTCGGCGCCCTACCCGAGTCGCCCTGGATCGAGCGGGTGGAGATTGCGGGCCCGGGCTTCCTCAATTTTTTTCTGCGGCCAGCTGCTTTCCACGCCGTAATTGCTGAGGTACTGGAGCAGGGGCGGGATTTCGGGCGACAGAATCTGGGTAGCGGCCAGCGCTTACATCTGGAATTCGTCTCCGCCAATCCTACCGGCCCTTTGCACGTCGGGCACGGTCGGGGCGCCGCCTACGGAGCCAGTTTGGCAGAGATCCTGCGTTTTTGCGGTTATGACGTCTTTTGCGAGTACTACGTCAACGACGCCGGACGGCAGATGGATATCCTTGCCGCCAGTGTCTATCTGCGTTACCTCGAGGCTGCAGGTCATGGCCTGCCCTGGGATTTCCCGCAGAGTGCCTACCGGGGCGACTATGTCCGCGAGATCGCCGCGCATCTTTTGGCGAGGGAGGGCGGTGCCTTGGCATTTGCGTCCAAGAACATGCCCGATCTGTCCGCCATTACCGATGGCGACGCGGCCATCGACCAGCTGATTGCCCATTTGAAGGATGTTTTGGGGGCTGCAGCCTATGGAAGATTGCATGCTGCAGGCCTGCAGGAAATCCTCGCGGACATTCGCGACGATCTCGCCGAGTTCGGTGTCGTCTACCAGAATTGGTATTCCGAGCGTTCCCTCATGGAGCAGGGCGCGGTGGAGCGCGCGATTGCGCGGCTGGAAGAGGGTGGACACTGCTACCGTGCCGAGGGCGCCCTGTGGTTTCGTTCTACCGATTTCGGTGATGACAAGGACCGGGTACTGCAACGGGAAAATGGCGCTTATACTTATTTTGCCTCCGATGTTGCCTATCACTTTGAAAAGGGCACGCGCGGTTTCTCCCAGCTCATCGATATGTGGGGTGCCGACCACCACGGCTATATCCCGCGTGTGCGAGCGAGTTTGCAGGCCCTCGGCGCGGATGCGAACGCCCTCGAAGTATTGTTGGTACAGTTCGCCATTCTCTATCGCGGTACGGAAAAGGTATCGATGTCCACCCGCGCTGGCGAGTTCGTCACCCTGCGCCAGTTGCGCGAAGAAGTGGGAAATGATGCGGCACGGTTTTTCTACGTACTGCGGCGCGCCGATCAGCACCTGGATTTCGATCTGGAGCTGGCGACCAAGCACTCCGAGGAAAATCCGGTTTTTTACATTCAGTATGCCCATGCGCGGGTACATTCCTTGCGGCGCCAGGCGCTGGAACGAGGGCTGTCTTTGCCCACCCAGTGTCCCGATCTGGCCTGTCTTGCGGACCCACGCGAACTGGAGCTTGCGGATCGGCTCTGGCGTTTTCCCGAGCAGGTGGCCGCTGCGGCCCGGGCTCGCGAGCCGCATCAGATCGCTTTCTATCTCAAAGAGTTAGCGGCAAGTTTTCATACCTACTACAACGCTACCCGCGTCCTGGTGGAAGAGGATGCGCTGCGGTTCGCGCGCCTGAGTCTTGCCGACGCGGTCGCACAGACCCTCGCAAATGGTCTGGCCCTGCTCGGGGTTTCGGCGCCGGAGAAGATGTAATCGACAATGCGTGACTACAAGGGCCATAGCAGCCGCCAGCCGCCAGCAGAAGAGCATCGCCCTCCCATTCCGCGCGCGCAGCCCGCTCCGCTAGCGGCAGAAACGGATGACGATGTCGACATCGCCCCCGTCCCGCGCCGATCTGGTCATGGCTGGATCTGGTTGCTGCTGATCGCCTTCCTGCTGCTTAGTGGTGCGGTCTGGTGGTGGGTGGCCAGCCTGCCCATGGCCAGTGGCCAACTGGGCCTGCTCCCCAGCGTTGCCAAGCGCCCGACGAGCTCTGCCAACTCCCCTGCGACACGGCCGGCATTCTCCGTGAGTAGCACCATTGCGGCAGCGAAATCTTCGAACAACACAGCGGCTGCGCAGAACAACGCCGTCGCCGCCCCCGTCAGCAGTGCGACCGCTTCCACGCAGAGTACCGTGCACTTCAACTTTTACCGCATACTGCCACAAATGAAGGTGGATATTCCCGCGGATATTCTCGGCAGTGGGCCGGGCATCCCCAGCGCGCCGACCAGCAGCGCAGCTGCCGGAGTGCCAGTGCGCATACAGGTGGGGGCGCTGAATAATCTGGCTGGCGCACAAGTGATCCGGGAACGTCTGGAACTGCTCGGCATCCCCAGCTATCTGCAAAAGCTGCGCGGCAATGACGGTGCCAGCTACTACCTGGTATTCACCCGCCGCTACGCCTCTCCCGCCGATGCACAGGCGGCTCTGACAAAGATTCGCGGCATGGGGGTAACCCCCCTGTTGCAGCCCGTCAGCCCTGCCCTCAGTGTGCCGTCGGCACCTCCAGCGCCTTGATCGCCGCCGCGGCGCTCTGCTTGCCTTCGGCCACTGCCCGCAGGCCGGGAAGGTAGTGATTGCAGGTCTCCACCGCCGACAGAAGGTACCCCTGCAGTAATCCGGCGTTGACGCAGGACTCCGGGACCTGCACGCTGCTCTTGCAGTTCAGTTCCAGATCTTCCCAGTCGAGCTCGAAATTCCCCAGCGGGAGTCCATAGTTGGCCCGGGTCAAAAATTCGGCGACGGCTGGTAGGCGTGCCGCGGGAAGCTCCAGACCCTGCGGTCGCACATAGAACAGGATTCGCTCCAGCTCGGCATGGACATGACAGAATACGTCCAGGGTACCGTTGGGTACCGCCACGGCACAGGTGATGACCGGATAGTCCTGTAGGGTCTTGGCGTTCCAGCCAAGATGACGAAACAAGGCCTCAGCGGCCTCCAGATGCTTCACGATGTCGCTCCTTTCTGCGCGAGTGCCTCGGCGAGGCGAACAAAAGTTGCAAAATCCAGGGTCTCGGCGCGGGCCGAGGGGGCAATGGCCAAGGCCTCCAGCATAGCGCCATCGAGAACGCCCTTGAAGTTATTGGCTAGCGTCTTGCGTCGTTGCGCAAAGGCAAGGCTGACGACCCGGCTGAAATGCGGCAAGAGCTCTGGCAACAAACGAGAGGGGCGGTAGGGGCTGAGGCGGACAAAGGCGGAGTCTACTTTGGGCACCGGACGGAAATTGCCGGGGGCTACGGGAAACAGCAGCTCTACTCGGGCTTGCGCCTGGACCATCAGCGACAGGCGGCCATAGGCGGAACTACCGGGGCCGGCGGCCAGACGATCGGCTACCTCTTTTTGCAGCATGAAATGCATGTCGACAATCGCGTCCTTCTGCGCCAGCAAATGAAACAGCAGAGGTGTAGAGACATTATAGGGCAGATTGCCGACCACCCGCAGGGGCTCGCCTGCCTCCGCGGCAAGACGGGCAAAATCGACCTGCAGGGCATCGCCGGCAATCACCTGCAGGCGCTCGGCAGGGGCCAAGGCGTGCAGATTGGGCAGAAGATCGCGGTCGAGCTCGATGACCCGCAAAGGGCGCGTAGCAGCCGCTTGTGCTGCCAGCAGTGCTTGGGTCAGAGCGCCCGGTCCGGGTCCGATCTCGACGAGAGCGTCGCCTGGGCGCGGCGCGATAACCGCCACGATGCGGGTGACGATCGCCGGCTGCACCAGAAAATTCTGACCAAAACGCTTTTTTGCCTGGGGCAGTTTTGCTACTTGCAATTCTTGCCGTCCTTCATGGTATATTGGCTTGACGCCCCCAGTGGGCGCTAAGCAACGGAAAGCCAATGCATCTCGTGCTTCGTCTCGACGTCAGCGGCCGCCCCATGGCTTGGGAAACCTGGGAAGAAGCTGCTGCCCATTATGCCCGCGGCAATGTTGCCTGGACATTGGGAGATCCTTTTTTCACCGCACATGGTGGCACGTCGCGGCACAGTGGGGAAATCTCCCTGCTCGATATCCACCCGCTGATCGCAGTGCGTGGGCGGCATCAGGGTAAGATTCGTCCCCCGGCCCTCAATAACCCTACCCTGTTTCATCGCGACCGCCATCTTTGCCTCTACTGTGGCGGCAGCTTTCCGCAACGAGATCTCACCCGTGATCATGTCGTACCTCTGTCGCGCAAGGGGCGGGATGTCTGGACCAACGTCGTCACCGCCTGCCGCTGGTGCAACAGTCGCAAGGACAACCGCACGCCGGAGGAGGCCAACATGCCTCTGCTGGCCGTACCTTTCACTCCTACCTGGGCGGAGTACCTGCTGCTCAGTAATCGCCGGATTCTCGCCGACCAGATGGAATTCCTGCTGGCGCAGGTACCGGTCTCGCGGCAGCACGTCTTCTAGGCCTCCGGCGTCCTGTTCAGGCGGCGCTGGCGCACGATTTCCGCGGCTACCTGAATGGCATGCAGCAGGCTGTGGATCTCGGCCCGGCCCGTGCCCGCCAATTCCAAGGCAGTACCATGATCGACGCTGGTACGCACGATCGGCAAGCCAAGGGTGATGTTTACGGCCTCGCCGAAGGCATGATATTTCAGCACTGGCAGGCCCTGGTCATGGTACATCGCCAGTACGGCGTCGGTGTCCTCCAGAAAGCGCGGTGTGAAAAGCGTATCGGCGGGCCAGGGTCCAGTGATGGCCCAACCTTCGCTCTGCAGTTTGTTGATCACCGGTGCGATGACCTCGATCTCCTCGCGTCCCAGGTGACCACTCTCGCCCGCATGGGGGTTGAGTCCCGTAACACGGATGCGTGGCTCTGCCAGGCCAAAATCCTGCTGCAAACCCTGCTGCAAAAGGCGCAGGCTGCGTTCCAGAGCGTCGGCATTGATGGCGGCGGCAACGTCCCGCAGAGGGAGGTGAGTGGTCGCCAGGGCGACGCGCAGTCCGCGCCCCGCCAACAGCATCAATACCTCGCTTTGCCCACAGCGGGCGGCCAGATATTCGGTGTGGCCGCTGAAGGGGATGCCCGCGTCATTGATCACGCCCTTATGCACCGGGCCAGTAACCAGCGCGTCGGCCAGTCCGGCTTGCAGCAGGGATACGGCGCGTTCCAGTCCCTCCAGAACGGCAGGCGCATTGGCCGGATCAAGCTGTCCGGCGCGACAGGGGCGTGCGAGTGGGACCGGCCAAACGGCCAGTACATGCCGGTCCGCGGGCCAGGGCATGTCGGGATCCCAGGGCTCCAGTGCCACTGGAATCCCGAGTTGCAGGGCGCGGTGGCGCAGGCAATCGATGTCGCCAATCAACACCAGAGGCGGCAACGCATGCTGCGCGAGGGCAACGCAAAGATCCGGTCCGATACCCGCGGGTTCGCCGACGTTGAGCAGGAGTCGCGGTTGACTCATGTGGATTCCGCTGTGCTCAGGATGCTGACCACCCCATCCGGCCCTTCCACCCGCATGGGCAGGCGCACTACCTCCACCTGAACCATACCTTGCGGTAGGTCCAGGCGCAGGCGATTGCCCGCTTGCACCAATGATCCCGCCTTGGCAGTGCGCCCGTTGATCTGCACCCGTCCGGCATCGCAGAGGGCTTTGGCGACGCTGCGTCGTTTGATCAGACGCGACATCTTCAAAAACAGGTCGAGGCGCTGGCCCTCAGCCATGGCTACGGGCCTCTTGCAAGAGGTCGGTAAAGACCTCCTCCAGACGGGGCTCCTGCAGGTGCAGATCGATGATCTGGGCGGGCAGTCCCTGCAGGATGTGCAGCACTTCGCTCATCGGGTGCAATACTTCGTCGACCTGCAGGACCCGAGTATTGCCATTGGCTCCCAACAGCACCTCATTGAGGCCACTGGGCAACTCCCCGGGGTCGCGATCAAATTCGAGGGTCAGCGTGCGTTTGCGTCGATTTTTGGCGAGCAGACGCTCCTTTCGGTCGAGGGCAATGATCTGCCCATGTTGCAGGATGGCGATACGTTCACAGAGCTCTTCCGCCTCCTCCAGATAATGGGTTGTCAGAATGACGGTATGGCCAAGACTGTTGTACCGTCGCACGAAACGCCAAAGACTCTGGCGCAGCTCCACGTCGACCCCTGCCGTCGGCTCATCGAGAACGACGACTGGCGGCTGGTGTACCAGCGCCTGGGCGATGAGCACGCGGCGTTTCATACCGCCGGAGAGTGCGCGCAGGTTGGTATCGGCCTTGTCCGTCAGGTCCAGCTCGGCCATCAGTTCATCGATCCAGTCGTCATTGCGGCGCAGGCCAAAGTATCCCGATTGCCAGCGCAGAAACTCGCGAACGGTAAAGAAGGGATCGTAGGCCAGCTCCTGGGGTACCACCCCCAGCAGTTGCCGACTCTGGCGATACTGGCGTTCGACATCATAGCCGAATACTTCCGCGACGCCGCTGGAACGGTGCACGACGCCGGAGAGGATATTGATGAGGGTGGACTTGCCCGCTCCGTTGGGACCGAGAAGGCCAAAAAACTCTCCTGGCGCGACGTCCAGGTCGATGCCGGCAAGGGCAAGGAAACCAGTGCCATAGGTCTTGCGTAGACTGCGAATGTGGACGGCCGTCGCCTCAGGCATGGATATTTTCCTGCCAGAGTTGCGTCAGGCCATACAACTTTGCCAGATCGAGAAGCGTCTGCGGCGGGTCGCGGAGTTCCGCCGGGCTGCCCAGGGCGCGCTGGGCACTTTGCCAATCCAGAACAAAGGCCAGCGTGGCACTATCCAGCGCCGTGACCTTGGTGAAGGACAGATACTCCCAGCGTTGCCGAAGAAGGCTCCCGGCACCGCGTCTCAGCACCTGATCGAGGGGGCGCAGGCGCCAGTCTCCGCATAGCAGCAACCCGCCGCCACTGTCCCGCTCCCAGGTTGCCTCAGCTGGCATGGGCGTTGCTGCTTCCCGCATCCGCTACCTTGTGTTTCAGTTCCTGCAGAAGGGCGGGAATGCCCCGTTGTCCGGCGATATTGCCGAAGGCCTGACGATAGTTGAGGACCAAGCTCACCCCATCCACGTAAATATTGTAGATCTTCCATTGGTTCTGGTTCTCGATCAGGGCGTAGATGACCGGGATGGTTTTGCCCTGGCTCTGCTCGATGTCCATGTTGACCTGCGCGACCGGAGGATTCTGCGAAATTTGCTGGCTGCCCTCCACCCGGACCTCCTGCCCGTGGTACTGGTTCAGCGCATTGCTGTAGGTCTTGACCAACAATTCCTGGAAGAGCTCAGTGAATTCCTTTTTCTGGGCAGCGTCCATCTGGCGCCAGTAGCTCGCCATCACGTAGGCCGACATGGTGTTGAAATCGATATGCGGAATGATCGCCGCGGCTACCTCTTTCTTGAGTGCGGGAGTGACGGGTTTTCCTTCATTCTTCTGCAGAATCTGCAGAACGCTATGGGTCATGTTCTGGACGACGCCTGCAGCCGCCTGTGCGTCGCTTGTCGCGGCAAAGGAGGTCTGTCCCAGCAGGAACGAGAACAGAAACACCGCCAGAAACCAGAATGGTTGCGCCCGCTGAATCTTGTGCATGGTAATCTCCGGAATCAATGTGTGCTGGAGCCAGAGGAGCTGCCACTGGCCTTGTCAAAAACCATCTGTCCAATGAGCTGATCGATATTGACGGCTCCCTGGGTCAAGGTGATGGTGGCGCCTGGCTTGAGGTTTTGCGGCATGCCGCCAGGCTGAATGGCGACGTACTGCTCACCGAGCAGTCCCTGCGTGTAGATCGATGCGCCGGTGTCGATGGGGAGCTTGATGCTGGGCTCGATGCGCATCGTTACCTCGGCGCGAAAGGTCTGCGGATTCATGCCGATGTGGGTGACCTCGCCAATGGTCACACCCCCGAGCTTGACCGGGCTACGATCCTTGAGGCTGCCAACATTGTTGAAATCGGCGTGCAGCACATAGCCGTTACCGTAGGCAAAACCCGAGAGATTGCCGACGCGCAGGGCCAGTACTGCCAGAGCCGCGATCCCCAAAAGAACGAAGATGCCCACCCACCAGTCGATTGCCCGTTGACTCATAATTTCTTCCTCAAAACAGTAGCGCGGTCAAAATGAAATCCAGGCCCAGAACGGCCAGTGATGCCATGACCACACTGCGCGTAGTGGCGGCACCGACTCCCTCCGCCGTTGGCTTAGCGGAAAAGCCCTGCCAAACCGCGATCCAGGTCACGATCAGACCAAAACAGAGGGCCTTGAGCAAGCCGTTGAGAATATCTCCGCTGAGGGTGACATTGGACTGCATCTGTGCCCAAAAGGTGCCCCCGTCGACGCCCAGCACCGGCACCGAAACCAGATAGCCGCCGAATATTCCCACCAGATCGAAAATGACACACAAAATCGGTACGGCGAAAATCCCCCCCCAAAGCCGCGGTGCTACCACCCAGGCAAGCGGATTCACTGCCATCATCTCCATTGCCGCGAGCTGCTCGGTCGCCTTCATCGAGCCGATCTCGGCGGTCAGGGCCGAGCCGGCGCGGCCGGCGAAGAGCAGGGCAGTGAGTACCGGCCCCAACTCGCGCAGCAGGGAAAGAGCGATCAAGGTTCCCAAGGCCGAAGTGGCACCAAAGCGGACCAAGGCGTAATAGCCCTGAAAGCCCAGCACCATTCCCGTGAACAATGCCGCGACGATCATCAGCGCCAAGGACAGGACACCAAGCCCGTATACTTCCCGGAGCCATTGACGGAAGCTGAAATGACGGTTGCCAACTGCGCCCAGGCCACCCAGCAAGAGACGGGTGGCGGCACCAAGACGCGGTACGCTCTCCCAGACCACGTGGCCGAGACGAGGGATGAAAAACTCGTTCATTTGTTCACCTGCAATCCCAGATCCTGGGCAAAGGTCGTCGCCGCTGGATAATGAAAGGGCACCGGTCCTTCCGGACTCCCCTGCAGAAACTGCTGTGCCATGGGAGATTTGCTGCTGCGCAAGGCATCGGGGCTGCCTTCGGCAATCACCTTGCCGCCCCCCAGGATGTAGCCATAATCGGCAATTGCGAAAGTCTCCTTGACATCGTGGCTGACCAAGATGCTGCTGGCCCCGAGGGCGTCATTGAGTCGGCGAATCAGACTCGCGATGATTCCGACGCTGATCGGATCGAGACCGGTGAAAGGCTCATCATAGAGGATGAGCAGAGGATCCATGATCACCGCGCGAGCGAGGGCAACGCGGCGCGCCATGCCGCCGGAAAGCTCCGCTGGCATCAGCTGCGCGGCGCCGCGCAGGCCCACCGCCTCGAGTTTCATCAGCACGAGCTTTTGCAGCAGGGACTCGGGCAGGCGAAAATGGCGACGCAGCGGGAAGGCGACGTTCTCGAAGGCGCTGAGATCGGTAAACAGGGCGCTGTGCTGAAACAGCATCCCCATCTGTTGCCGCAGGCGGTACAGTTCGGCGCGGGTAAGGCTGGTGGTGTCCTTGCCGGCCACGAGCACCTGGCCGCGTTGACCCTGCAGGCTGCCGGCGACGAGATTGAGCAGCGTGGTCTTGCCCCCCCCGCTGGCACCCATGACGGCAACGACGGCCCCGCGCGGAACATGCAGATCGATCCCATCGAGGACGACATGCTCTCCCCGCGCAAAGTGCAGGCCGCGTATCTCTACCAGGTTTTCCTCTGCCAAAATTCCTCTTCCACTCCGCCACTCATCCGCCAATTATACGGGGTCGAGGCACTTCTAGGCCAATCGCGGATGTTACAGGATTTTTCGTCATGGAAATTCGTAGCAGTTGCTGATAAACCTTCTTTTTCTTGAGGAGGTTGCGATATTTTTGGGAGCCCTTGCATCGCCGCGCAAAACCTGTATAGTTGCGAACCTGTTTCCACGGCACCGAAAGCAGTTACGGAGGGGTCAGTCCTTAAGAGACTCGGAGCGCGGCACTGCCGGTTCCAGCAAGGTAGGGCATAAAACCAAGTACTGTCTGGGGGTGCACGGGAGCTACTTCTTAACCTTTATGCTAGTTAGGGGGGGCACCTATGCGCTCATTGGGACATCAAATCGTCGCAGACTTTTACGGATGCGACAGCAGTACCTTGTCGGATGTAGATTTTGTTACCGATGCTATGCTCGAGGCCGCTCGTCGTGCCAACTGCACCATCGTCACCCAGACCTTCCATCACTTTTCTCCGTATGGAGTCAGTGGGGCGGTCATTGTCGCTGAATCCCATCTGGCCATTCATACTTGGCCGGAATATGGCTACGCTGCGGTGGATGTCTTCACTTGCGGCGACGTCATCCAGCCGGAAGATGCCCTGAGTTTCCTGCGGGAGGCTTTTGGCGCGGCGCAGGTCTCCACCATGGAGATGAAGCGCGGGCAGGTAGAAATGATGGGCGTGCCCAGCCATGAGCTGCGCGTTAAGCCCGCACTCTGCGCCTAGGGATTCGCAACGCAAACGCAGGCACCTCGTCGAGGTGCCTTTTTTTATTGGCGCCGTCGGAACGCTCGTTCCTCTCCACTGCGCAGACGCTGAATGTTGCTGCGATGACGCCAGAGTACCCAAAGCGCCAGCACCAAAACGAGCCCGCGTAGGCTGGGCTGTGGCAGCAGGAACCAGGCATAGGCCGGTGCCGCAACTGTGGCGCTGAGTGCGGCAAGCGAGGACACCCGGCTGACGGCAAATACCAGTAACCAGGTGGCTAGGGTGGCGAGGCCCAACAGCGGAGCGATGGCCAACAGAATGCCCAGGGTCGTGGCTACACCCTTGCCGCCGCGAAAACCGAAATAGAGGGGATAGAGGTGGCCGAGGAAGGTCGCCAAGGCCACCAGGGCCACGGCCCATGCCGGCAATCCTGCCAGACGAGCCGCCAGGACCGGCAGCAAGCCTTTGCACAGATCCCCGAGCAAGGTCAATGCCGCCGCCTTCCTCCCGCCCAGGCGCAGTACATTAGTCGCCCCAGGATTGTGCGAACCAGCCTGTCGCGGATCAGGCAGTCCCAAGGCACGGCTGACAAAGATGGCCGTGGCGAGGGAACCGACAAGATACGCGGCCAGACACCACAACAGGACTAGCCAGGAAGAGAAAAATAGCAAAACTGGGTCTCTCAGTGCATGGCAGCCGCCGGAGAAAGCGGTATCATAAAGCATTCGCTGGCGAAGAACAGGCTTTGCCCGGCAACAGAATGGAGAGTCCATGGATATCCTTTTCGTGCGCGAACTCAAGGTCCAGACCCGAATTGGTATCTACGACTGGGAGCGTGAGGTGCCGCAGACGGTCCTGATCGACCTGGAAATTGCCGCAGACGCAGCGCGGGCTGCCGCGAGTGACAGGGTGAACGCCACCATCAACTACCAAACTGTTTGTGACCGTATTGTCGAATATCTGGAAGCAACGGAAACACAGTTGGTGGAGACCGTGGCGGAAACCCTTGCGCGTATGGTGCGCGAGGACTTCGGCGCGTCCTGGGTGCGGGTAAGTGTGCACAAACCGGCGGCGGTACGCGGTACCCGCGACGTGGGCGTACGCATCGAGCGGGGAACGCTACAGACTGTCAGTTGACTGCCAGCGGAGCTGGGGTCAAGCGATCTCACCCGCGTGCTTGCAATCCCCCTGCTGAGGGGGTAGGGTGTTGTCAAGAGTATCGGAAAACTAACGTAACTTGCTGATATACCGGTTTATTATTGTTACTGTTTGGGAGGAGAAAGCAGATGCAGAATGTATCCATTTCGTCGCTACGCGCGGGCATCCTTGGCGTCGTATTCCTGGGCCTTGCTGGCCTTGTCAGTGTTCCCGCGTTAGCCGCTACAGCCGGGCAGGTTCAGGACTTTGCCCGGGCCGCAGAGCAGATCAAGCCATTGAACGAACAGGTCCATGCCGCGATCAACAAGCCTGGGGTCACAGACGCGCAGAAGCAGGCGATGAAGAAATCCTACATGGACAAGGTGAATGGCATTTTGGCGAGTCATCACCTGACGGCGGAACAATATTCCAGCATGTTGCAGGAGACACAGAAAAATCCTGCCTTTGCCAAGGAAGTCGAAGCCGCTATGCGCTGAGGGCGCTTCCTCGCTGTGGGCAGATTTTTATTGACAGGGGCGGTGCTTCACTTTATCCTCTCGCGCCTTGACGTACAGGTAGAGCGGAGTGCTGCATGAAAACCTATTCTGCCAAATCTCATGAAGTACAAGGGGATTGGTTTGTTGTCGATGCCACGGACAAGGTCCTTGGCCGTCTTTCCGCGGAAATTGCCAAGCGCCTGCGCGGCAAGCACAAGCCGGAGTACACTCCACATGCCGACATCGGCGATTACATTGTCGTCATCAATGCCGACAAAATCGCGGTGACTGGCAACAAGGCCAAGGATAAGATGTATTATCGACACACCGGTTACGTCGGCAACCTGAAGAGCGCGTCTTTTGAGAAAATGATGGAGACGCACCCAGAGCGAGTCATCGAGATCGCCGTCAAGGGCATGCTTCCCAAGAATCCCTTGGGGCGAGCGATGTATCGTAAACTCAAGGTCTACACCGGCGCGCAGCACCCGCACGCGGCGCAGCAGCCCCAACCCCTGCAATTCTAAGGCGGATTTCGTATGGAACAGTATTACGGTACCGGTCGTCGCAAGAGTGCTACCGCGCGTGTCTACCTGCGGCGCGGCAGTGGTAAGATCAGCATCAACAAGCGCAGTCTGGAAGAGTATTTTGGTCGCGAAACCTCGCGCATGATCGTGCTGCAGCCCCTGGAGTTGACCGGTAACGGCAGCCAGTTCGATATCCTTGTCAACGTCAGCGGCGGTGGCGCCAGTGGTCAGGCGGGTGCGATTCGTCATGGCATCACCCGTGCCCTGATGGCTTACGATGAGACCCTGCGGCGTCCTCTGCGTAGTGCGGGTTTCGTGACCCGTGACGCACGCGAGGTGGAGCGTAAGAAGGTTGGCAAGCACAAGGCGCGGCGCAGCCACCAGTTCTCCAAGCGCTGAGGGATATCGCGCTCGGTCCAGCCGCCTTCGGGCGGCTTTTCTATTTGTTCGGGGGACGACATCATGATTCGCGTCGGTATAGTAGGTGGTACCGGGTACACGGGCGTCGAGCTCCTGCGCTTACTGTTGCCGCATCCGGAAGTCGAAGTCGCTGTTATTACCTCCCGAGGCGAAGCAGGGCAGCGGGTCGATGGTCTGTTCCCCAGTTTGCGTGGGCATACCGATCTAAAATTTTCCGCGGTTTCCGGCAAGGATCTCCAGGGTCTGGATGTGATATTCTTTGCCACTCCCCATGGTGTGGCCATGGAAATGGCGCCTGAGCTTCTGGCAGCGGGGGTCAGACTGATCGACCTTAGCGCCGATTTCCGTCTTTCCGATGCTGCACTCTTTGCGGAGTGGTACCATCAGGAGCACTCCAGTCCCGCGCTTCTGCCGCAGGCCAGTTACGGCTTGCCAGAGCTCTTTCGCGACGAAATCCGCGGTAGTCGCCTGGTCGCCAATCCTGGCTGCTACCCGACGGCGGTTACCTTGGGCTTTGCCCCGCTGCTGGAGGCGGGCCTGCTGGAAGCAGGCGGCTTGATTGCCGATTGCAAGTCCGGGGTGAGTGGCGCTGGCCGCACGGCCCGTCTGGGCCTGATCTTGCCGGAAAGCGCCGATAGCGTAACTGCTTATGGCGTGAGTGGGCACCGCCACCGTCCCGAAATCGAGGAGACTCTGAGCCGGATCGCGGGCGCAGATATCCAAGTCCAGTTCACGCCGCATCTGATGCCGATGATCCGCGGTATTCACGCGACCCTCTATGGCCGGTTGCACAAGCCGATGAGCAACGAAGCATTGCAGGACCTCTTTGCGCAGCGTTATGCGCAAGAACCCTTTGTCGACGTGCTGCCCTTCGGCGAGCATCCCAGTACCCGGACGGTGCGCGGCGCCAATGTTTGCCGCATTGCCCTGCACCAGCCACGCCCGGGGCAAGTGGTGGTCCTCTCGGCTATCGATAATTTGGTGAAGGGTGCCGCCGGGCAGGCGGTGCAAAACCTGAATGTACTCTTTGCCTGGCCAGAAAACCTGGGATTAGCGCAAATCCCGCTCTTACCATAGCCGTAAATTATCAAAAAAGTTACGCCATGTACCATCTATTTTAAAAGCGTGATGTAAGCTTGCTGAATCACGTTTTTCGACTATAGTAATTGGTATGGGGGAGCTGGCTCTGCGTTCTGGGGTCTGGCGACTGATATCATACTGGGAAGAGTGGCGCTTCTAAATGTTTAATGACTGTAGTGTTTTTTCAGGCGTTACTCCGGTTTGCAAGGGATCCAATCAGGCCTGCAGTAATCAGATTCTGGAGGCCGTATTTTTGCTTCCGGGGGGGAGCTGCAACTGGCGATTTCCCGAAGACGTGCTGGCCTATTTTCAGCCGATCTACTCCGTGTATCAGGAACGTATCGTTGGCGTCGAGGCGCTGGCGCGCGTGCGAGCGAGCAGCGGAGAAATCTTGTCGCCCATGCAATTTCTCCCTTCTCTTTCTCTGGCGCAACGGCGGGAGCTCAGCCGGCAGATGCTCCTGGCTGGCATCACCCTGCTGGAAACGCTGGATGCCAAGGGTATCTCTCTCGACTTGTCCTTCAATGTAGATCCCGACTTCATGGAGGATCAGGACTGCGTGCCCTGTTTTCTGGGGGTGCTTGGCGGCACCTCGATCACTCCGCAGCGGATTACGCTGGAACTCCTGGAGAGCGGCGACTTTTTGCAGGGTGATATCGCAGTACGTCGTTTACAGGCGCTGCGCGATACGGGGGCAAACATTGCCCTGGATGATATTGGTAGTGCCTATTCTTCTTTGCTGCGCCTGAAAAACCTGCCCATCCAGAAAATCAAGCTCGACCAGGAACTGGTTCGCGACCTTGAGCGGGAGCCGAAAATCATGGCCTTTTTGCAAAGTATGAAGTTTCTGGCCGACGGGTTGGGCGCCACCCTGATTGTCGAGGGAGTAGAGACCGCCACGATCCTTGATGCGGTAGCGCAACTGCAGCAGGATCTTGTGCAGGGCTATGCCATTTCCCGTCCCATGCCGGCCGAGGCGTTTGTGGCCTTCGCCCGAGACCACGCGCGGCCCTCTCACAGCGCCACCCCCGGCTCACTTTTGGGGGCCTACGCGGCCCATGTACTCCGCCGTCCCCTGATGTACAGCCTGCAAAACAACCACGATGTCTCATCCCTGATCAAGTATCTGGACGAGTGCCCCCTATTGGATTACCTCCGTGCCCATCCGTGCCAGGCCAGCGCCCCGGTGCTGGATGCCTATGCGGCATTGCTGAACGGGGTCCGGAATCGTCAGCACAGTATGTCGGTCCATCAACAGATATCGGAAACCGAGGGGCGACTACAGGCAATACTCTATGATGCCATTCGGGCAGAGCGCCGCGATGCCCCCGGAGGTTGAGGCTTCTATCCAGCGGACTGCAGGAACTCTCGCCTTGAAGGCGGACTCCGATGCAGCTTTGCTCACGGAAATTCGCCTACCGGTCGCGGATTCTTCGATCTCCGCGCGGCGACTGTGGTGGATAAACGTCTGGCTGTTTTTGGCAACCGTTCTGGCGGGAGCGTTTGCCGGCTTGCTTTTTCACGACGTCTTGTCAAGCCAATACTGGCCCATATGGCCCGCCGAGGGGGTGATCGCCTACGGCATTCTGGCCTGGGGACCGCGGGTGATTCCCGGGCTGCTGCTGGCGCGCATTTGCCTCAATTTGATCTCTTTGCATTATCCCATGCCCATTGCCCTATGGGCCGACCTGGGCGGTATCCTGGCCCCGTGGCTGGGGCGCTGGCTGCTATATCGCGCCAGCCCCGATTGGCGGGGTTTCGGCAATGTTCGCCAGGCGCTCAGCTTTCTACTGCTCTTCTGCCTGGTCCCTGCTTTCCTCGGCGCCGCCTGGTTGCTTGCCGGCAGCAAACTTCTGACCCTTGTGGCTGGGTTGTCCTCGTGGCACATGCTTATTTACTGGACCCTCGCCCAAACGGCAACCTTTCTGAATATCGTTGGGGTAGCGTTGGTGGTATTGCACGGGCACAGCCAGGTGCCATGGCGCTTTCCGCGTAGTTTTCTGTTGCTTGCCCTGCCGACGCTGGCCATTGCGGTTGCGCTCTTTTTTCAGCATTTTTCCGCCAATAGTCTGCCGGAGGCAGGCGTGGTGTTCCTGGTCCTGCCGTTCATCTGGATGTTATCCCAATACCCGGTGCAGTTGGTTTACCCGTTGGCGTTTCTGAGTTTTCTGCTGGCCTTGCTGGGGACCAGCCGAGGATTTGGTCCGTATGAACATAACCAACTGATTCTGCCAGAAGGGTTGGCCCTGATCATTGGCCTGGTTCTTGAGGTGATAGGATTGCTCGCCGGGGCTATGATTGCAGAACGGAGCGCGGCCCGTGTGGCCTTGGAGCGCTTGAATCGCGATCTGGAGCGGCGGGTCTTCGTGAACTCCCAGGACTTGCGGCAGCGCAATCGCGAGCTACAGGTGCGCGATGCCTTTCTGCAATCGGTTACCGAGATCAACCGCTTGTTCTCCGCTCCGGCAGTGCCGGGGTTACCGCAGATACTGGAACAGTTCTGCGCTATCCTGGCCTCCCGAATGCCACTTGCTGCCGTATGGATCGGGCATGTTCAGGAAGACGAGAACCGCATCGAGTTGACGGCAGCGGCCGGGCCTCTCGCCGCACCCTTGGCACGGGTGGTGCTGCCTTGCCATGCCCGTGCGGGAGTGCCGCAATCCCCTGCCGGACGGGCTATCGAAAGCCAGCGCACCATGCTGTTTTCCAGCGACGATCCGCTCTTTGCGCCGTGGGCAGACCTGATTCAGCAATACCGCATGGGGGGTGGTATCTATTCGCCTTTCACCTGGCCCGATGGTAGCGCCGGCGTGCTGGCCCTCTATCGCTACGTCGATACCGCCTTCCCGGCGGAAATCAATGAGCTGTTGGAACGCTTGAGCGCCGACCTTGCGGCTTTTCTCCGCCAGCGTCAGGTGGCGCGGGAGCTGGAGGATATTCGAACGCTCCAGAAGACTATGCTGGTGAGCGGTGACATTGCCCTGCGTGCTCGCGAGGCACCGCAGATGCTTCGTGCCATCTGCGATGAGCTGATCCGGAGTACCTTGTTCAATGCGGCCTTCATCATACGTCCAGATGCCGCAGGCGTGTTTCAGGCGCTGGCCTTGGCTGGACACAATGTCGAGTGGATTCTGCAGCGGCGTTGGACGATCCACCCGGACGATGTGCCGGACGGGCAATCTTTTACCTCGCGTGCCTGGCGTGAGGACAGATTCCTGGCGGTCCAGGATTATTTGGGCGCGTTGGGGGAAAATGCTGCCTGGTTTGCTCAAGCCCGAGAGAATCATTGGCATTCCGTCGCTACTTTGCCTATCTATCATCGCGAAGAACGCTGGGCGATGCTGAACGTCATCAGCGATCGAGCGCACTTGTTCAACGAGGAGATCATCGAGGTGTTGCAGCGCGTGGCATTGCTGGTTGGACATGCTTTGGATGAAATTCATCTGAAGGGACAGTTGTCGGAAGAACGGCAACGGCAGAGCCATCTCGCGCGTCATGATGCCCTCACGGGTCTGGCGAATCGACGCGGGCTTACCGAATTTCTACAGCCGGCCATGGCCCGTGCACGGCGTAATGACGGTTTGCTCGCCTTGGCGGTACTGGACCTCGACGACTTCAAACCGGTGAACGATCAGTACGGTCACGCAGCCGGGGATCTCTTGTTGCAAGAGGTCGCCAATCGCCTTCATTCTTCCTTACGGCAGAGCGATCATCTGGCCCGACTCGGGGGGGATGAGTTCGTTCTGGTTTGGGACAGCTTGCAAAGCCGCGAGCAAATCCATTCCATTTTAGAGAAGATTGGCGAAACCTTGGCACAGCCCTATTTTCTCTCCGATCTGCCGACGATCTATGTTCGTCTGAGCGCTGGGATCACGTTTTACCCGCAGCCGGATGTGACCCCCGGAGATGCCGACCTACTCCTGCGCCAGGCCGATCACGCCCTGTACGAAGCCAAAGAAAACAAAAAGATACGGGATTTCTTCTGGTCTTTCTTCGCCGATGACAAAGCGAACGAGCGGCGCCAGATTCAGGCGTTGTTGCGGGATGGCCAGCTACTTCTGCAGTACCAGCCAATTCTGGATCAGCTGCAAGATCGGATTGTCGGTGTTGAGGCCCTGGCACGACTTGCCGGCGCAGAGAGGGCGATATCGCCGGGAGATTTCCTGCCCTTCCTGTCTCCAGAGGATCAATGGACTCTCACCAAATTGGTCCTTGCTCAGCTCAGCAAGGACTGGGAAGAGTGGCAAGGCCAAGGAATCCATCTGTGGATCGCACTGAATATCCCCCCGGGTTTTCTGGCAAGTGAGCGCGGCCTGCAAAGGCTGCAGGAACTGCTCGCGGATTGCGCCGTCCCGGCCAGACATCTGGTGCTGGA
The DNA here is from genome assembly GCF_024396695.1 of Acidithiobacillus sp. YTS05. Classification (GTDB taxonomy): domain Bacteria; phylum Pseudomonadota; class Gammaproteobacteria; order Acidithiobacillales; family Acidithiobacillaceae; genus Igneacidithiobacillus; species Igneacidithiobacillus copahuensis. The sequence continues at coordinate 2,464,451 of NZ_CP094359.1, read as the reverse complement.
AATACTCGAGAGTGAAGAGTTGTTGTTGCTCGACTTCACCGCGCAGTCGATTCGCAGTCTGCAGTCGCTTGGATACCGTGTTGGCCTGGATGATGTCGGAACAGGCTATGCCTCCCTTCTCTATCTGAAAGAGCTACCGGTAGACAAGATCAAGATCGACCAGGCCTTTGTGCTGCACCTGAGCGAGAATCCAAACGATCTGCACTTTCTGCGCGCCCTGCTCGACCTGGGGCAATCGCAGGGGCTGGAAGTCATCGTGGAAGGGGTGGAAAACCAGACCATTCGCAACGTCTTGCGCCTGATGCAGGTGCCTCTGCTGCAGGGCTTTGCCATTGCTCGCCCCATGTTTGCCGAGGCTATTCCTGCTTGGTTGCGAGAGCGTTCAGGCGTGCGCCCGCGGTCTGCGACAACGGATTATGATTTGTTGCAGCTCTACGCCGAGATTATCGACTATCAGAAGACCATCTTCGCCCTGGTGAGCTTGAATCCGGCCTGGTTTTTACGCTTGGCGCCCTGGTCCGGAAGCCAATGTCCCATCCACGCTCGCCTGTCTGCTTTTCCGTTTGTCGGCAGGGAAGAGGTACTGCAGGCCCACGTGGAATATCATCGACAACTCGAACGCATTACCACGGCCCTGGCAAGGGGTTCGGCTGGCGATATCTCTACCCTCCAGAGTGCCGGTGACCAAGTATTGCGTAGCATAGAACGAATTATCCACAGCCCGCGTTTGCCGCAACGCAATCGCTATGCCCAAGTCTGACTTCGCCATGCTCGCCGCGCAAGGTCAGCACGACTTTAATCGACGACGCCGGCGACTACGGCGCAGTATCCGTGGGTTTTTTGGGGGTATCGCCATCATATTTTTCCTGCTGTATGTTTGGCAGGCCCGCACAGAAATAGAGCGTCAGCAGGAAAACTTCTTCCATCTCAAAGCGCATCAGCTCAATACCATGGTACAGCAGATACGGCGACGTCTGGATGGCCATTTTCATGATCTGCTGTTTTTGCGGGAAACCTTGCATTTTGATGCGGGGCAGTCGCCCTATCCGGATCTCGAGAGCCGAAAGGCTCTGGAGAGTTACCAGAAGAACCACCGTAATTCTCTGGCGATCAATATCCAGGATGGCAGTGGAAATACCATTGTTTGGTCGACCAATCGCGCACAAAGTCCACATGCCATGGTCCCGGAGAGCGCGTTTTTTACTGCCAGTGACGAACCCGACTGGCTCGTTGCCGAACCCCTCTATGCGCCGAGGTATGGGTTGTGGATCGTTCCCACACGTATCCCTCTCTACGATGCACGGGGAAAACCGGCAGGTTTTCTGGGCCAACCGATTGCCATGCGGGATTTGCTAAGTGAGGTGCCTCAACCGGGAGTGGTGGTCTTGGTAGAGCACTTTGGTCAACCCATCGCGGAACTCGATGCCGATGGTCACTGGGGGCCGCCCGACCGGCAGAATATCTCCGATCTGCAGCGGGTACGGGCTCCCATACTGGACCTACCCTGGGATCTGGAGATGCGCTGGCGCGGCAGCGGTTGGCTGGATACCCTTTCTTTTGCGCAATGGTTGCAGCTTAGTCTGCCGTTTGTTGCGCTGATGATCCTCCTTTGGATTTTTTATCGCACAGCGATCAAAAATGCGGATTCCTTGCTTGGCTTGCGGCAATTCCAATCGGCGGCGCTCGTCATTCATCATCGTTTATTGCGGGTGAAGAATCTACTCGATCTCTACCCTGCGATCTGCGATGCGGTAGTCCAGGAAACTAGCATTCACAGTTGTTTTCTCCTGCAGGCCGATAGCAAAGAATCCATCGTGAACTTGCTGGCCATGGCGAGTACCGATCGCCAGTTTGTTGCCTTGAAAGATCTCTCCCTGCCCGTGGGGACGGCTGGAGAAGTACCCCAGACGTTGGTGGGCCGGGCGCTGCATCGTGGCAATGTACAGCGCATCGACCGCATACAGGACTGTGTACTGCTCGCCTCGTTGAAAGAGTCGTTGGCGAGAGAAGATCTGTGTTGCGCAATCGCCCAGCCCATATTCCTGGAGGGTCGTTCCCAAGCCTGGGGCGTGTTGCTCTGTTTACTGCGAGAGCAAAACCAGACGACGAATGCTGTCGAACCATTCTTGCAGCAGGTTGCGGAAAGCTTCGGCCTGATTTTGAGCCTCTGGCAGCGCCGGGATGCGCTGGAACAAGCCCAGGGAATGCTGGATCTTCTGGCGGACTTCGATCCCCTTACCGGTGCCGCGAATCGCTCGCGGCTGGAACAAGCCTATACCAGGTTTCACTTTCAGGTCGTAGAGAGTGGGGAGGGGGCGGCCCTGGCGGTGCTGGACATCGATGATTTCCATCAAATCAACGAGCGCTTCCAACGCCAGACTGGAGACCAAATCCTGGCGCTCGTACGGGAACGTCTGGAGAGTGTTTTGGGGCTGGGCGATCTGGTGGCGCGTCTTGGGGGTGATGAATTCATCCTGCTGTTTTCTGTCGTGGGTGGTGTGCGGGGTCTGCGGCAGAAGCTCGACGATGTGGAAGCGGCGCTCGGCATCGATTTTGCGCTGCCTGACGGCAAGCTGCAGTTGGCAGCCAGCATAGGTGTGGCAATGCTCGCCGGTGATGAGGAACATTACCTCGATAGTCTCCTGCGCCAGGCGCGGCAGGCATTGAGCTTGGCCAAGGCACACAAGGCCGATCGTTTGCACAGTTGGGCCATTGCTGGGCAGGAACTGGAAACCAAGGCACGCACCCTCGCGCAACGTCTACTGGCCGAAAACGCCCTGGAGGTCTGGTATCAGCCGATCATCGACGGTTTTGATGGTGGTGTCCGGGGAGTGGAGGCTCTTGCCCGTCTGCGGGATGTGGATGGCCGTGTCCTGACCCCGGCAGAATTTCTTCCCCATCTCAAACTAGAGGAGATCCAAAACCTGAGCTGGCAACTGCTCACAGCCGCTCTGCAGGACATCAGCGCCCTGGAGAAGGAGGGCTGGCTCCTGGGGCTTTCCTTCAATATCCCGGCACAATCATTCACGCGTTACTGCCTGCCTTGCCTGCGCGGTGTCCTGGCGGCAAGCCCTGTGTCGCCGGAACGCATCACCATGGAGATTCTGGAAGGTGGAGATTTCCTCGATCAGCCCGTGGCGGCAGAGGTGATGGCTGAGATTCGTGGCATGGGCATCCATCTGGCTCTCGATGATGTGGGTACCGCTTATGCCTCACTGCAGCGCCTGCGCGATCTACCAATTGACAAAATCAAGGTAGATCAACATTTTGTGCGCGCTTTGCCAGATCACCCGGAGGATCTGCACTTCATCCGGGTCCTGCAGGATCTCGCGGAGGAAATCGGCGTGGAGCTGGTGGTCGAAGGTGTCGAAACTGCTGAAATCCTCGATGTGCTTCTGACGCTCGGGGTCGCTAAGTTGCAGGGCTATGGCATCAGTCGGCCTCTTCCCTTCAAGGATCTGCGCCGTTTTCTGGAAGCCCCTCTGCGCCTGGACGGTGTAAGACCGGCCACATTGTTCGGATTATTTGCGGGGATTCTAAGTATTCACGCAGTGATCAAAAAGACCCTGCAGCCGCTGGGGCGACAATTGTTCGTTCTGGAGAGCGCCTTACGCCGCGATGGTCCCTATGATGCCGCCTTGTCTCGCTTAGGCTACACGCCAGGAGAACCTCTGCACATCGCCTATCGCCGGTATCAGTCGATGCTCTCCCGCGCTTTGGCGGGCGGAGCCGATTCTCCGCACAATCGCTACTGGCAGGACGTGGAGGAGGCGCTGCGCGACCTCCAGAGCCAAATCCTTGCCGAGCGTCAGCGAGAGATTCCTGGCAATGGAGACGAGCCCGCGCCCTAGGCGAAACTGTCGACATTTGGCGACAGTTGCCGAAACCAGCACGATGGTAGAGCGTTGATATTCCAACACCTTAATTTCCGGCATGTACTTTGCTTAGCAGTCTATCCGAAGGATCTGAACACAGAGGTGTCGCCATGAAATTCTTTGACAAAAAAGTTGTTGCTGCAATGGTGGGGGCGTTGTTGGGCCTTGCCTCCCTAGGCTACAGCGTGGGTGCAAGTGCCGACGATTTGAATCTTGGGGTTGCGGTCCCGGGCCTGAGTCTGTATCTGGGGGATGCGCCCCGTTACTATGTCGCTCCACCGGTGATTTATGCGCCGCCGCCCCGTCGGGTCTATTACGCTTCTCCGCCACCTCGGGTGGTGGTATATCAGCCAGCACCGCGCTGGCGTCCGGGCCCACCGCCATGGGCCGGTCGTTGGCAGCACGGACGCGATCGTGACGGGGATGATGGCTGGCATCGCGATTGGCATCACTAAAATTCAGAGAAGAGGAGATCGTATGAACATCATGACAGGCCGTATCGTAAAATCGGCGGTTCTGCTATTACTGGTCGCCGGCTTGGCGGGTTGCGCCAATATGAGCCCTACCGGCCAGCGTGCCCTGAGTGGTGGCGCTATCGGCGCCGCCGGAGGCGCCGTTCTAGGTACTGTCGTCGCTGGTAATCCTGCGGTGGGAGCGGCTGTTGGTGGCGCGGTCGGCGCCGGCGTTGGGGCGGCACTACCGAATATCGAGCGTTCCCTGAACGGGAATTGAAGTGGTTGCGGGGCGGCAGCGCTCCGCTTGACGCTTGTCCAACCCCTTTGCGATCATGGCACGATCTATCGGTTATGATCTTTGGGGGAATATGGAAGCCAGCGACCGAAAGCGCCTGCTGCGTGAAATGCTTTTTGCGCGTCGTTTTGAAGAGCGATGCGCCCAGGCTTATCAGGAACGGGAGATCGGTGGCTTTCTCCACCTCTATCCCGGCCAGGAGGCCTGTGCCATTGGGGTCCTGGAAAAGGCACGCAAGGGACAGGACTATGTGGTTACCGGGTATCGTGACCACATTCACGCAATCCAGTGCGGTGCCGATCCCAAAGAGGTTATGGCCGAGCTCTACGGCAAGGAAACCGGTTCTTCCCGCGGTCGCGGTGGTTCCATGCACATCTATGACGTCGATCATCATTTCATGGGTGGCTATGCCCTGGTCGGTGGCCCTTTCCCTCTTGCCGCCGGCTTTGCCAAGGCCATCAAGCTGCGCGGTGGGGACGAAATCGCCATCTGTTTTCTTGGCGATGGCGCTAACAATCAGGGTACTTTTCATGAAACCATGAATATGGCCAGCCTATGGAAGCTACCGGTGCTCTTCGTCTGCGAAAACAATCTCTACGGTATCGGTACGGCCATCGAGCGCGCCTCCTCCGAGATCAATCAGTACCTGCGCGTCGCCCCCTATAAGATCGCGGCTTCCCAGGTGGATGGTCAGGACATCGATGTGGTCATGGCGGAGGCAGAGAAGGCCATCACCCATGTCCGCGAAAAGAAAGAGCCCTATTTTCTCGAGTTGATGACCTACCGTCTGCGTGGGCACTCCATGTCCGACTCCGGCGCCTATCGCAGCAAGGAGGAAGTGGAGCAGTGGGCGCAGCGTGATCCCATCGGCATCTTCAAGAAACGACTGGAAGAAGCGGGCATCATCGATGCCGCTGCTTTCCAGGCGATGGACGAGGAAATCCTGGAGCAGATTGAGAACGAGATCGTCCGCTTTGCTCTCGCAAGTCCGGAGCCCCGGGTCGAGGATCTGGAGCGGTATGTGTATGTGGCAGAGGGGGCGTAAGCATGGCAGAGATGATGTATTGGCAGGCCATTTTGCGTGCCCACGACGAGGAGCTGGCACGGGATCCGTTGGTGTTTGCGATGGGCGAGGATATTGGTGTGGCCGGGGGGACCTACAAGGCGACATCGGGTCTCTACGCGAAATATGGTCCGGAGCGGGTAATTGATACCCCGATTTCGGAGAATAGCTATACCGGTATCGGGGTTGGTGCAGCCATGCTTGGTTGTCGCCCCATCGTCGAAATCATGAGTGTCAACTTCGCCTGGCTGGCGATGGATCAGCTCATGAACAACGCTGCCAAGATCCACTATATGTCTGGCGGCAAGATTCGCTGCCCCTTCGTCATGCGGGTGCCCGGCGGCACCGCGCATCAGTTGGGGGCACAGCACTCGGCACGGATGGAAAAGGTATTCATGGGGATTTCCGGCCTGCGCGTCGTGACCCCCGCCACCCCCCGCGACGCCTATGGCCTGCTCAAGAGTGCCGTGCGCTCCGACGATCCAGTCGTGCTTATCGAACATGAAAGCATGTATAACCTGAAAGGCGAGGTGCCGGACGAGGAGTTCTTTACCCCGCTGGAAGGCGTGGAAGTGATGCGTCCGGGGCGGGATCTGAGCATCTTTGCCTATAACATCAGTGTCCACTGGGCACTGCAGGCGGCGGAGCGTCTGGCCAAGGAGGGGATCGAGGCCGAAGTCATCGACCTGCGTGCCCTGAAACCTCTGGATCGTGCAGGCATTGCTGCCAGTGTGCGCAAGACCCACCGTGCCCTGATCGTCGAGGAAGATGAGGCCCCGGTGGGAGTGGGTGCCGAGGTGATGGCATTGATCAACGAAGATGCCTTCTTCGAGCTCGACGCCGCACCCGTGCGCGTACACGCGAAGGACGTGCCCATCCCCTACAATCGCCGCCTGGAAAAGGCGGCCATTCCCAATGCCGACGACGTAGTCGCAGCAGCCAAAAAACTGCTGGGTAAGTAATTTCCGGCGCCCCGCGAGGGGCGCCGCCCACCTATTTTGAAATGGTGAGATATGGCTGAAGCATACGTCATCAAAATGCCCCAATTGTCGGATACCATGACGGAAGGCGTGCTGGTCTCCTGGGAAAAGCAACCCGGCGAGCGCGTCGAACGCGGGGACGTGGTTGCGACGGTGGAAACCGACAAGGCCATCATGGACGTCGAGGTCTTCCGCTCCGGCTACCTGGTTGGCCCGCTGGCAGCCGTCGACGCCGTAGTGCCGGTAGGTGAAGCCATTGCCTATCTGGTCGATAGCCCTGACGTGAGCGTGGAGGCCAGTCCGGCACCGACATCGAGCAGCGCGACGTCTGGGCCAGCCACGCCTGGCGCTGACCTGGGGTATGCCATCAAGATGCCGCAACTGTCGGACACCATGACGGAAGGCGTGCTGGTCTCCTGGGAAAAACAGCCCGGTGAGCGTGTCGAGCGCGGTGACGTCGTGGCGACGGTGGAAACCGACAAGGCCATTATGGATGTCGAAGTCTTCCGCTCTGGTTTTCTGTCCGGCCCCTTGGTGGCGGCAGATGCCGTAGTCCCGGTGGGCGAACCCATTGCCTATCTGGTGGATGAGCCCACGCAGGTGCGGCGCGATACCGCCTCGGGGGCTGCGATGCCCACCAAGCCCACTGCAGAAACGGCGGCCCCTGCGCCCATGCCCCCTGCGCCCACTCCCGCTGCCAGCGCGCAAGCTCCGCTGCGGACGAGTGGCGCCGTCCAGCCGGCCGCCCGGCCGACGAGCGCTGCGGCCAGCCCCTATGCCCGCCTGCTGGCCGGGGAGCGCGGTGTGTCTCTGGAAGGGGTTCGTGGGTCGGGTCCCGCCGGCGTCATTGTGGCTGCCGATGTCTTCGCCCAGAGTTCCGCGCCGGCTGCCGTTACCGTCCCGGTAGCAACGCCGGTGCCTGGCAATGGCCGTGCGATGACTGCCATCGAAAAGGCCATCAGTCAGGCCATGACGGCTTCCCTCAGTATCCCGGTATTTCATGTGACCATCCACGTGCAGCCGGAGGCGCTGCTGCGCCTGGCCAAGGCCAGCGGGGTTTCGGTCACCGTGGCCCTGGCCAAGGCTGCCTCCGCGGCCCTCGCAAAGCATCCCCTGATCAACGCCGCCTATCAGCCGGGGGATCGCATCGTCGACAATCGGCCACACGATATTGGTATTGCTGCCACCACGGAAGATGGCGGTCTGGTGGTACCCGTCTTGCGCGACGTGGCCAGCCATTCCCTGCGTGAACTGCAGGCGGCGTGGAAGCCTTTGCTGGAGAAGGCGCGCAAGCGGCGCATGAGCCCGCCGGAGTATCAGAATCCCACCTTCACCATTTCCAACATGGGTATGTATGGCATCAGTCAATTCGATGCCATCGTCACTCCGGGTACGGCGGCGATCCTCGCGGTGGCGGCGACGGGTCCGCAGGGCATGCCGATCACCATCACCGCCGACCACCGGGTGGTCAACGGGGCGGAGGCGGCGGCATTCCTCAAGGATCTGAAAACGGCCATCGAGCAGCCCGAGGCTTGGGCCGGAAGCAGCGGTCCCGTCATCCCCGAGGGCGATTACGATACCCAGGTACTGGTCATCGGCGGTGGCCCCGGTGGTGAGGATTGTGCGCGGGAGCTGGCCGAGCATGGCATCCGGGTGACGTTGGTGAACAATGCCCCCTATCCCGGAGGCGAGTGTCTCTGGCGCGGTTGTATTCCCTCCAAGGCCTGGCGCGCGGCGGCCGACCGCATTCGCGATCGCGCCCACGATGCCGCCATGGGTATCGCCCTGGGCGAAGCCAAGCTGGATTGGGCGCAACTGGAAAAACATCGCCGCAGCATCCTGCAGACACGCGGTGAGATGGCGCTGAAGACTGACCAAGGTATGAAGATTCAGGTACTGGAAGGCTTCGCTCGGTTCACTGGGCCGCATAGCGTCGAAATCACCGGCAAGGACGCCCGCAGCCTGAGCTTCGGCGCCTGCGTTATTGCCACTGGTGCGCCGGCCTTCGTGCCACCCATTCCTGGCGCGCAGGAAACGCTGGCCGCTGGTGCTGCGGTGACCTCGGATACGGTCTGGGACCTTGCTGTGCCCCCGAAGAAACTCTGTGTCATCGGCGCCGGAGCCATTGGTATGGAAATGGCGCAGATGTTCCACGATTTCGGTGCCGAGGTGCTGGTGCTGGAGGCCCTGCCACGTCCGGTCGCCGAAATGGAGAAAGAGGTTGCTGAGCAACTGATGGCGGTGCTGGCCAAGAACAGCCCGCGTCTTACGGTGCGGACCGGTGTGGCGGTGCAGAAGATCAGCGGTGGCAAGGGAGATGTGACGGTATGCTATCGTGACGGAGAAGGTCAGGAACACGACTATGTCGCCGAGCTACTGCTGATTGCGACCGGAAAACGCCCGAATACCGAAGCCCTGCAACTGGACAAGGCCGGCGTACAGCTGGGCGAACGCGGCGCCATTGCCACCAATGATCGCTGTCAGACCAATGTGCCGCATATCTTTGCCGTCGGGGACGTCATCGGCGGCTACATGCTTGCCCATACGGCCGGCCAACAAGGGCGAGTAGCGGCGGCCAATCTGCTGGGTGAGTCGGCGCGCTATGATCAACGCAAGGACAGTGGCGTGACCTTCACCCGCCCGCAGGTGGCCTTCGTCGGTCTTTCCGGTGAGCAGGCCAAGGCCGCTGGGATGGATGTAGCAGAGGTCAAGGTACCCTTGTCCATCGACGCCAAGGCGATGATGACCGGCGAGACCGACGGCTTGATCAAGTTGGTCGCGGACAAGCAGAGCCAGCGTATCGTCGGGGTGCATTTCCTGGCGGATCACGCCGATACCCTGGTCGGCGAGGCCGTGTTGATGGTCCATGGCGAACTGACGCTGGAACAGGTGGGCAGCGCCATTCATCCGCACCCGACGCAGACGGAGCTCTTTGGTGAAATGGCGCGGCGTCTGCAATCTCGGCTGCGGCGCTCAGCGCGCAACAAGCACTAAACCCCTTGAACGAGCGCGCGCAAAAATCCGCCGCCAGCTACAGCGAGATCGCCGGCCTGCGCGGTTCAGTGATCCGTTTTTATGGAAGGATGCTGGATTTTGTCATCACAATCCTCATCTTCCTCATGCTGGTCACCTTGCTCTATGCGGTCTGGAGCCTGATTGGCGATGTCTACGCGGCATTTTTCAGTCTGCATCAAGAAGAGGTCATCTCTAGTCTGGTCTCGGATGTGCTCTCGGTTTTCGTGCTCATCGAGCTTTTCCGCACCTTTACCGATTACCTCGAGTTCCACCGCATTCGCCTGCGGGTCCTGGCAGAAGTCGCCATTGTCTTCATCCTGCGGGAGCTCTTCATTGGTCTCTATGCCCATCGGCTGGGCCCTTTGGACCTGCTGGCCACGGCGGCGCTCCTGGCAGTGCTGGTGGCAGCCCGCGTTGCCGCCATTCAGTTCGTGCCCAAGCGCGGTCAGGATGGTTCTTGACGCCCGCCGGTAAAGGCGAGCAAAATTGTCGGATATTTCTGATGGTACGCGCACGCGCGTGAGGAGAATGTGGGAATGAGCACAGCTACGGAAACCATGACGGATCTGGACACCCTGCCGCCGGTGATGACCCTGACCGACAGCGCCGCGGACAAGATCAAATCCCTGATCGAAGAGGAGGGCAGCCCGGATCTCAAGCTGCGGGTCTTCGTGACCGGGGGGGGCTGTTCGGGCTTTCAGTATGGCTTCACCTTTGACGAAAACGTCAATGATGGCGACACCGAGGTGGAGCAGTTTGGCGTCCGCCTCTTGGTCGATCCGATGAGCTATCAGTATCTGGTCGGTGCGGAAATCGACTATAGTGAGGGTCTGGAAGGCGCGCAGTTCGTTATCAAGAACCCCAACGCTACGACCACCTGCGGTTGCGGTTCGTCCTTCTCTGCCTGAAAGACCCCGGCAGAGCAAGGCCGAAAGGGAGGCGTCCGTCTCCCTTTCTTTTTTTGCGCGGGGTATGATGCAGTAGTTCCCTGCCCCTGTCCTAAGGAGAAACGCCATGACTGATGCCACTGTCGTCCCCGGACTGGAGGGGGTGCCCGCCACCCATTCCGCTATCTCTCATATCGATGGGACGGCGGGCTTGCTCTCGTATCGCGGCTATCCCATCGCCGAGCTGGTTGCGCAGAGTCACTATGAGGAGGTTGCTCTACTGCTCCTCGACGGGGAGCTGCCCAAGGCCAAAGATCTCGAACGTTTTGATGCGGGACTGCGGGCGCATCGCCAGATCAAGTACAACGTGCGGGAAATCATGAAGTTTCTGCCGGTGACCGGGCATCCCATGGACATGCTGCATTGCGCCATTGCCAGCCTGGGGATGTTCTATCCGCAACAGGAGCTATCTGATGCCGAACGGGACAATGCCTCGCATCTCGATGCCATGGCGATGCGCATCATTGCGCGGATACCCACCATCGTCGCAATGTGGGATCAGATGCGCTTTGGCAATGATCCCATCCCGCCGCGCAGCGACCTGTCGCATGCCGCCAACTTTCTCTACATGCTGCACGGGCGTGAGCCGGATCCGCTGCACGCGCGTATTCTCGATGCCTGCTTCATCCTACATGCGGAGCACACCATCAACGCCAGTACCTTCTCGGTCCTGGTCAGCACCTCTACCCTTACTAATCCCTATCATGTGATTGCCGGGGCGGTGGGCACCCTGGCGGGCCCTCTGCATGGCGGTGCCAATCAGCGCGTGGTGGAGATGCTCGAGGAGATTGGCAGCGTGGATAATGTCGTGCCTTTCCTGGAGGCGCGCCTCGCGGCCAAGGAAAAGATCTGGGGCTTCGGCCATCGGGTCTACAAGACCACCGACCCGCGTGCGGCCATCCTCAAAGAGATGATGGAGGACCTGGCGCAGGCGGGACATCTGCGGCAAAGCAGGCAGTTTGCCATCGCCCGCGCCCTGGAGGAGGCCGCTGCCGAACGCCTGGGGTCGAAAGGGATCCATGCCAATGTCGACTTCTACTCGGGTGTGCTGTACCACGAGATGGGAATTCGCAGCGATCTCTTTACCCCTATCTTTGCCATGGCGCGTAGCGTCGGCTGGCTGGCGCACTGGCGCGAGCAACTCAGCAACAACCGTATCTTCCGCCCCACACAAAATTATACGGGGGCCTCCACCCGCGCCTATCAACCTCTGTCGGAGCGTCACGCTTGATTTCCGTTCTTTCTACCCCAACGCGCCTGGTGACCAACCAGGTCGATCCGCTGCACGAACTGGAAGAGCACCTGATTCGTAACCAGTGTGCCATCGAGCGCTGGTTCCGCTGTCAGTGGCAAACCACCCCGCCGCCCTTTTATGGCTCGGTGGATCTACGCAACGCCGGTTTCAAGCTGGCGCCAATCGACACCAACCTGTTCCCCGCGGGCTTCAACAATCTCAACCCCGAGCATGAAGCGCTGCACATCACCGCGATCCAGCATTACCTGGATCAGTATCACCCGAGCTTGCAGCGCCTGCTGCTCCTTCCCGAAAACCACACGCGTAACTTGTACTATCTGGAAAATGTGGCGCGACTCGCGGAGTTGCTGCGGGAGGCGGGACTCGAGTTGCGTATTGCGTCCTGGATGCTGGAAGAGGCACATACTCATGAGCTGCCCTCGGGCGAGCGCCTGCTGATCGAGCCACTGCGCCGCGTAGGAGCCCGCCTGCAGGTCGATGATTTCGATCCGCAGATGATCCTGCTCAACAACGATCTCTCCGGTGGCGTCCCTGAGATCTTGCAGGGGCTGGAGCAAACGCTGCTACCGCCACTGGCCGCCGGTTGGCAGACGCGGCGCAAGAGCCAGCATTTTGCCCATTACCGGCGCTTGGCTGTGGACTTTGCCGAAGTCGTCGATATCGATCCCTGGCTGATCGACCCGTTCTTTCGCCGCTGCACGGAAATCAACTTTCTGCAGGCCGAGGGACTGGATTGCCTAGTCACCAATGTCGACGCGGTCATCGCCGAAATTGCCGAGCGCTACCGCCACTATGGCATCGACGCGCGCCCCTTCGTCATCGTCAAGGCCGATGCCGGAACCTATGGCATGGGAGTGATGACCGCCTACTCGGGTACTGAGCTGCGTGAGCTCAACCGCAAAGCGCGCACGCGCATGGCCAAGAGCAAGGAAGGACTACCGGTGAGCGATGTTTTCATCCAGGAGGGCGTGTATACCTTCGAGCGGACACCGGAAGACTTCGTTGCCGAGCCCGTCGTCTATCTGCTCGGACAACAGGTCCTCGGGGGATTCTATCGCGTACATCGGGAGAAGGGTGAGGATGAGAGCCTCAACGCCCCGGGTGCCCATTTCGAGCCGATGGCCTTTGCCGAACCGGGGATCAACCCCTGTCGTAAATCCGCGCCGGATGCCCCCATCAACCGCCATTACGCCTATGGCGTCATCGCCCGGCTGGCGTTGCTGGCGGCGGCACGCGAGGCCGAAGACTGGGCCAAGGCGGGGCGATGACCATGCGCGTTGCCGTAGTCATGGATCCCATCGCCGGGATCAAGCCCGCCAAAGACAGTACCTTTGCCATGTTGCTCTCCGCCCAGGCGCGCGGTCATGAATGCTGGCTCTGTACCCTGGATGGATTGTCTTTGCGAGATGGGCAGGCTTGGGGCCGGCTCCAGCCGGTGCAGGTCTGGGACAATAGTGAACGTTTTTTTGCACTGGGTGAAGCGCTTGCGCGACCCTTGCGGGATTTTGATTGCGTGCTGATGCGCAAGGATCCGCCGGTGGACATGGATTTTCTCCATGCCTGCCAGATTCTTGAACATGCCGGCACCTGGGTGGTCAATGATCCGGCCTCGATCCGGCTGGCCAACGAAAAGCTTTTCCCGCTACAGTTTTCGCGTTGGCTCCCCCCCTATCTGGTCAGCCGCGATATGGCGGAGTTGCGGGATTTTCTGCAGCAGCACGGGGAAATTGTCGTCAAACCGCTGGCCGCGCGGGGCGGCGAAGGAATCTTTTACCTGCACGCTGAAGATCGTAACCTGGGTTCCATCCTCGAAACGATCACGGCGCGCGGCACGCATTTCGTCATGGCGCAGCGGTATCTGCCGGCGATCCGTCAGGGCGACAAGCGTATCCTGCTGGTGGATGGAGTGGCAGTACCCGGCGCGATGTTGCGGATCCCCGCGGCGGATGATTTCCGTGGCAACCTCGTGGCGGGCGCGCAGGCCGTAGCTGCGGAGCTCAGTCCCGCCGAGCAGGAGCTGTGCACAGAGATCGGACCCGTCCTGCGTGAGATGGGGCTGCTCTTTGTCGGCATCGACGTGATCGGCGAGCGTCTCACCGAAATCAACGTGACGAGCCCGACCGGCGCCCGTGAAATTCGCCGCTTTTTCGGTATCGACGCGACGGATTTGCTATGGGCACGGATCGAACAGGGTCGCTGAGACTGCCCTTTGCTGGGCAAAGCGCGGTATCATAGCGGCATGGAATTTTCATCGCTTAAAAATCACCTCTTGATTGCCATGCCCAGTCTGCATGATGGCCTCTTTGACCGTAGCGTCATCGTTGTCTGCGAGCACAATGCCGAAGGAGCGATGGGGGTAGTCATCAATCGCATCCTCGACATCAATATGGCCGACGCCCTCAAGGCCATCGACATTAGGCCATCGGAAGAGATGATCCACCGTCCAGTCTACTGGGGTGGACCGGTCAGCCCGCAGCACGGTTTCATTCTCCATCAGCCCCCGGGTGACTGGGAGTCCTCTTTGCTGGTAAGTGATACCCTGGCCTTGACCAGTTCGCCAGATATTCTCGCGGCGATCGCCGAGCACCGCGGGCCGGAGCAGTACCTGCTGACCCTGGGCTATGCCGGTTGGGGCGAAGGGCAGCTGGAGAAAGAAATCAGCGAAAATTCCTGGCTGCACGGCCCGGTCGATCCGCGCGTGCTATTCCAGCTCCCGGCTGGCGAGCGCTGGCAGGAGGCAGCGCGGGTGCTTGGTATCGATATGCGTCTGCTCAGTGGCGCGGTGGGTCATGCCTGAGCTTGGGCCCTGGCTCGGGATCGACTACGGCAGCAAGCGGATTGGTGTCGCCTTTCTCGGGGAAGCCGGTCTCGGCGCGCAACCTCTGACCACCGTTCGCAACGGAGCCGGCGGGCCAGACTGGAGTGCGCTGGGGCGCTTGATCGCCGACTGGCAACCGCGCGCCGTGGTCATTGGCCTGCCATTGCAGGCGGATGGCAGCGAGGGGCAGACCGCTGCTGCGGCAAGGCGTTTTGCGCAGACGCTCGCGCAGCGTCATCCCTTGCCGCAGCACTGGATCGACGAGCGACTCAGCAGTCATGCGGCCGAGGCGCAAATGTGCGCGCGCGATCTCTCCCGCGTCGAGCGCGATCGTCTGCGTGACCAGCTAGCTGCCTGTGCGATCCTGGAGAGCTTTTACGAGGAGCAACGATGGCATCGACCTGGGACCTGAGTATCCTGATCGACTCCTTGCAGCGTGATCTGCAGGCTCGGATCGATCCGCAGAGCTGCGTGATGGTGGGGATCTACACCGGTGGCGTCTGGATTGCGCGGGAGCTGCACCGGCGCCTGGGGGTTGCTGCCCCTCTGGGAGAGCTCGATATTTCCTTTTATCGGGACGACTTCAGTCGTGTCGGGCTGCATCCCGAGGTCAAGGCCTCGCGTATCCCGTTCTCCGTTGATGGCAGCCATCTGATCCTGGTCGACGATGTTCTCTACACCGGCCGGACGATTCGCGCCGCGCTGAACGAGATCTTCGATTATGGCCGTCCGGACCGAATCACCCTGGCAGTCCTCGTCGACCGGGGTCTGCGGGAGTTGCCCATCTGTGCCGATGTCGCCGCCCTGCGTTTGCGCAGCAACCCCTCTGATTACATCAAATTGCGCGGGCCGAACCCGCTGTCCCTGGAGTTTCTCCCGGGTGGGGAGTTGGCACCGGCATGATGCCCTGGCGCATGGGGGAAGGCGATCCACAGCGGGATGCCGAGGGACGTCTGCGCAACCTGCTGGCGATCGAAGGCTTGCGCGAAGGGGAGATTCTCGAAATTCTCGATAGTGCGGAGTCCTTTTTGGGGATCGGCGAGCGCACGGTCAAAAAAATCCCCATCCTCCGGGGGCGGACCCTGGTGAATCTGTTTTACGAGAACAGCACGCGTACCCGCAGCACTTTTGAGCTGGCGGCCAAACGCCTGTCGGCAGACGTGCTGAATATTGCCGTGGCGAGCAGCAGTGCCAGCAAGGGCGAATCCTTGCTCGACACCGTCGATAACCTGCTCGCCATGCAGGTGGATGGTTTCATTCTGCGCCATCCGGAGGCTGGGGCCGCGCACCTCCTCGCACGTCATCTCGGCGAGCGCGCCTGGGTAGTGAATGCCGGCGACGGACAACATGCCCATCCCACCCAGGCTCTGCTCGATGTCTTCACTATTCGCCATCTGCTGGGACCCATCTCGGAGCGGGTGGTGGTGATCTTGGGAGATATTCTGCATTCCCGTGTGGCCCGCGCCCTGATCCATGCCCTCTCCATTCTCGGTTGCCCGCAGATTCGTGTGGTCGGTCCACGCACCCTCGTCCCGCCCGAACTCCAGGGCCTGGGCGTCCACGTCTTTCATGAGCTGGAGCCGGCCCTTACCGGTGCCAATGTCGTATATGCCCTGCGTATGCAGCGCGAGCGTATGGACAGTCAGCGCCTGCCCAGCTTGGAGGAATATCACCGCCGCTTCGGCCTCACTGCAGCGCGCCTGCGTCTAGCGGAGGACAATGCCGTGGTGTTGCATCCGGGTCCCATGAATCGCGGCGTCGAGCTCAGTGCTGAGGTGGCCGATGGTCCGCAAGCCATTATCCTGGAGCAGGTGACCCACGGCCTGGCCCTGCGCATGGCCGTCCTTGCCCGCCTCGCCGGAGGCAATCCATGAGCCTGCGTCGACGGATTCGTAATCTGCGCTTGATTGATCCGGTCAGCGGCAAGGATTACCCAGGAGATCTCGCCCTGGCGGCAGGAAAAATCCTTGCGCTGGGCGAGATCTCCGACGACTTCCAGGCGGACGAAGAGATCGATGGCAGTGACCTCATCGCCTGCCCGGCCTTCCTCGAAACGCAGTTCCAGGCGCATACCCCGGGGTCGGGGCTGCATGGTGACCTGTGTAGTGAACTACACGCGGCGGCGGCCGGCGGTTTTGGCAGCGTCGTATTGGATCCGGATACCGCTCCGGTTGCCGATACGCCTGGCGTCCTCTACCAACAACGAGCGGCAGCGGAGGCCGTCGATTCTCTGCGCGTGTACCTGAGCGGCGCTTTAACGAGGGAGCTGCGGGGAGATGACCTCAGCGAGATGGTGGCCCTCGCCGAGGCCGGGGCGCAAATCTTCAGCCAGGGACGACAATCCGTGGCCGATAGCCAACGTCTGCGCCTGGCCCTGAGCTATGCCGCGGATCTTGGACGCACGGTCTTTCTCTGGCCGGAGGATCGCTGCCTTGCCGCCAACGGCGTCATGGATGAAGGTCCGTTGAGCCTGCGCCTGGGACTCGCTGGGCGTCCGCAGGCAGCTGAGGAGATTGGCGTGGAGCGCGATCTGCGCGTTGCGCGCCTAGCGGGTGCGGCGGTGCATTTCCCCAGTCTCAGCTCAGCAGCGGCCATTGCCCGGGTTGCCGAGGCACGGCGCGGGGGGCAGGCGGTAAGCTGCGGGGTCAGCCTGCACCACCTGCTGCTGAGTGCCGAAGATATCGGTTATTTCAATACCCACACCAAGATCCTGCCGCCATTGCGCAATCAGAAAAACCGTGACGATCTGCTGCGCGCGTTGGCGGATGGGGCCATTCAGTGTCTCAGTAGCCAGCATGTGCCGTGGGGCCGCGAAACGGAAGGGCAGACCTTTGCGCAAGCGCCTTTTGGCATCGCTGCGGTGCAGTGGACCCTGCCTCTTGCCCTGCGCCTGGTCGAAGAAGGCAGCTTGGACCTGCTGCAAATGATTCGTCTGTTGACCACCGGCCCCGCTGCCGTCCTTGGCCTGCCGCCACCGTCCCTGGCGCCGGGGGCAAACGCCGATCTTTGTCTCTTTGACCCTGACGCTGAGCTGCAGCCTAGTGCGACGGGCTTCAGCCGTGCCCGCAATCATCCCTACCCGGGCTGGCCACTGCGCGGGCAGGTACGCTACCTCTTTGTCGGCGGACGGCTTCGTTACTGCAGTGCCGCCGGATGAAGCGACCTAATTCCCTTTCCTGGCTGACGGTTTTTGGCTTCGGTCTGGCCATTGTGCCGTTGGTCCTGGTGATCGTGAGCATCACCCTGACCATCTCCCGTTTTGCCGAGGAGGGGCAGAGCAGCATCCTGCGCGCCGTAGCCCTGAGTGATAGCGCCAACCGTATGGCCAATGCGGTCCGCTCCATGGAGCGTTACGGCCTGCAATATACGGTGCTGCAGGATTCCGCGCTGCTTGTGCTCTTTCAGCAGAGTTTTGAAGAATATCAACAGGTCAGCAAGCGTTTTGCCGCCGCGGGTCCAAGTGTGGTCGATCAAAAGCGTTTGCATCGTCTGGATGAGAACCTGGCCAAGGCCCGCCGCGCCTTGCCTCTCGCCGCCCTTGAGGGTGGGCGGGGCAGCCTGGATCAGAGTTTCAGCACGGCCAGCCGCGAAATGCAGCAGCTCCAGGAAGACGTCAATGATGGCATCAGCGCGCAGGTCAAGCACCTGGGCGACCGTGCCCTGAAGATCAAGCGCCTGACGCTCTACGAGGTGTTGCTGGCGCTACCGTTGACCATCGTCGTGGCTATCTTCTTCATCATCCTCATTACCCGCCCCATCAAGCGGCTCGATCGCGCGATTTCCAGTCTCGGAGATGGCGACCTCGCCAGTCCTATCCAAGTGAACGGTCCCAAGGACATTGCCGCGCTCGGCGATCGCCTGGAGTGGCTGCGACAACACCTGCAGGAGCTGGAGGCGACAAAAATTCACTTCCTGCGGCAGCTTTCGCATGAGCTGAAAACGCCACTTACCGCGATCCGCGAGGGCTCGGAGCTGTTGCAGGAAGATCTTGGTCAGGGCCTCGCCGCCGAGCAACGCGAAATCGTCGATATCGTCCGCGACAACAGCCTGCGTCTCCAGCGTCTCATCGAAGATCTCCTGCGTTTCAGTGTTGCCGAGGGGCCAGCGGTGAGCGCCGGCATGCGCCATCCGATCCCGCTGCACGACGTCATCGAAGAGCTGCTGCAAAGCTATAAGCCGTTGCTGCGCAGCAAGGGTATGCGCGTAGACCAGCAGATTGCCGAACTCTGGACGGCGGCACACCGCGACCGGATCCGCACCATCTGCGATAATCTTTTGTCTAATGCCGTGAAGTTCTCACCGCAAGGGTCTACTATACGGGTGCGCTTGTGGCAGGATGGCGAAGAGGCGGTGCTCGATGTCATCGATTCCGGCCCTGGAGTGGCGCCTAAAGAGCGCGACAAAATTTTTGATATTCTGTATCGGGGTAGCGCCAGCGAATCGGGAAAGATCGAGGGCAGCGGACTGGGTTTGGCCATTACCAGGGAATATGTTTTGAGTTATGGGGGAAGTCTTGAAATTCTCGACAGTGAGGGGCAAGGGGCACATTTTCAAGTTCGTCTCCCCAGTATTCAGCATGACTCTTTTAGCCCTGAGTCTGAGCGGTTGCGCCGAGATGCCGGTGAGCAAACCCGAGCCCCATAGCGTCGTTCTCCAAGCGGACCAGATCATCGTCTCGCGCGCCGCCTACCAGCAGCTGCAGGAAAGGGCAGCCCAGGCGCAGAGTCAGGCGGCAGCCACGGCTGCCTGTGTTTCCGCGCAAAGCCGGATCGCCGGTCTGCAAAAAGAACTCGCAGACTTACGCGCCGGAGATCCAAGTTACCAAAATCTACAAAACAAGATCAACGACTTGCAGGGCCGCCTCAACCAATCCCAACAACGGGAAGGGGAGTTGCGAAAAAAGCTCAGCGAATTGATACAAATCGAAAAAAATTCCCGCATAGTGGGAGGGCGATAAATTGGCTAAGCAAGCGAAGGTCTTACTGGTAGATGACGACGCCGATTTATTGCGACTTCTGTCATTGCGGATGAAAAGCGCGGGTTACCAGATCAGTACCGCGGCCAATGGGCGGGAGGCCCTTTCGCAGTTGGCCGTCGAACATCCGGCCCTGGTCGTTACCGATCTGAAAATGGATGAAATGGATGGGATGGCGTTGCTCGATGCGATCCGCCGCGACTATCCCACCCTGCCGGTCATCATTCTAACGGCCCACGGCTCGATCCCGGATGCCTTGCTGGCCGCCAACCAAGGAGTTTTTGCTTTCTTGACCAAACCGTTTGATGGCAAAGAGCTCATGGCCGAGGTCGAACGCGCTTTTCAGTTGACCGCTGCCGCCCCCCAGGGAAAGCGCGGCAAGGAAGCCGCAGGCTGGGAGCGTATCCTGACCCGCAGCGCCAAGATGCAGGCGCTGCTCGATCAGGCGCGCCTGGTGGCGGCTGCAGATGCCAGCGTTTTCATTCACGGTGCCAGCGGCACCGGTAAGGAGCTTCTGGCGCAAGCCATTCATCAGGCGAGTCCGCGTCGTGATCGTCCTTTTGTGGCCGTCAATTGCGGGGCATTTCCCGAGCAGCTCCTCGAATCCGAACTCTTTGGCCACAAAAAGGGCGCATTCACCGGGGCTGCCAGCAATCACGTGGGACTGTTTCAGGCGGCGGATGGTGGCACCCTCTTTCTCGATGAAATCGGCGACATGCCTCTGGCCTTGCAGGTCAAGCTCCTGCGCGCTTTGCAGGAGCGGCAGATCCGTCCAGTTGGCGCCACAGAGACCATTCCGGTGGACGTCCGGGTGATTTCCGCCAGCCACCGCGACCTGGAGCGGGAAATGGCCGAGCGCCGTTTCCGCGACGATCTGTATTACCGGCTCTGTGTCGTCACCCTGGAGCTGCCGGCGCTGGCCGAGCGCGCCGAGGACATCCCGCTGCTGGCAGAGCATTTCCTGCGCGAGGCGGCCACGCGCAACCGCAAAGATGTGCGGGGTATCGCGCCCGAGGCCATGGAGTTGTTGGTTACCGCCCCCTGGCCCGGAAACGTTCGCCAGCTGGCCAATGTCATCGAACAGGCCGTCGTGCTTTCCACCACGCCGCGTATCGGTGCCCCCCTGATCCGCCATGCCCTGCGCGATCGTGACGGCGAAGTCGTCCCCCTCGCCGATGCCAAGGGCCGTTTTGAGATGAACTATCTGATTCAGCTCATGCGCATGACCCGTGGTAACGTCAGTCAGGCTGCACAGCTCGCGCAGCGCAATCGTACCGAATTCTATCGCTTGCTGCGCCGTTATCATCTCGACCCGGCGACCTTCAAAGAGGACGAGGAAGAGAGCCCGGAAACTTGAATAGGGAACTAGGAGAATAGTCCATGCCGATGGTAACTGTCCTTGCCTATGTGGAAGTGCTGATTGCTCTGCTGATTCTGGTGTTTTTGCTGCTCACGTTTTTTTATTTGGTCGCCCCGCAGGGGCTTGACACCTTTTTGCGTCGAGTTGGTGTAGGTCGGGGGATTGGCGCCCTGAGCGCGCGCAATGTCTTTGCAGTTCTCCGCCAACTCGGCATTCTGCTCTTCGTGCTCGGGGTCATCACCCTGGCGATGATTCTCTTTCGCGCCTGGCCCCAAGGCTGGCTGATTCCGGCTATCCAGGAACTGGTCATGGCAGTGGTGCTGTTTTTTGTTGGCCACTGGGGTGCCAAGGGTCAAAAAAAGCCATAGACTGCTACCTTCTCTCACTTTCCCAGAACGAGCGTGTCGAAGTGATACCCGAGGGTTCCAGCACCCCAATCTTATATGGATGCCTCCATTTGAGCAAGTCGACGTTCGATGTATGACGGTGAGGTCAAAGTGCTGCCTTATATCCGGCCTGTTATGCAGGAGGTTCCTGCTGGCCCTGATGAAATCCGCTGAAAGGGACCTTATCTTTATTGCGTCCTTTTTTGGGACAAGATTGATCCAGGCTCTCCCTTCCCCGGTCTGACCTGTTACGCCATCAATCGTGCCTACCTGCGCAACTGTGAAACTATAAACATGCTATTCGACTATCGTCCTGTAATCATGCGACGGCTACCGCTATTGGCTTGTAATTCGGGTCATACTGGCGGTTTTTGGCCAGCAACGCCCAGATCGTTCGAGCCATTTTATTGGCTTGTGCTACGACGACCACATTGTGGGGCCGCCGACAGCGTAATTTGTCGATCCAGGGATTTCGATCCCTGGTCTGGCAATTCACCACGGCTCGCGCCCCATGGGCCAATAGGGTTCGGAGATAGGTATCTCCGCGCTTGCTGATACCCAACAGGCGAATCTTCCCGCCAGTACCGGTCTGCCGTGGAACCAACCCCAAGAACGACGCGAACTCCCGGCCAGAGCGAAAGGACTTCATATCCCCTACTGTAGCCACGATAGCTGTGGCAGTGAGTAGCCCCACGCCAGGGATCGCCATCAAACGGGCCACCGCTTCCTGGTCCTTTTTCCATAGCCTCAGCCGTTTCTCTATATCGGCTATGTCTTTGTCGAATTCTGCCAGCCGCTGGATCTGACGCCGGAAGGTCTCTAGTGCCACGGCCGATAGCCTGTCCTCCAACGTCGAGAGAGCATCGGGGATCTCCTTGAGACCTTTCTCGCGGCCTTGGGGAAGATCTATACCAAATTCATAGAGCAGCCCCCGAATCTCATTCACCTGCATGGTCCGGATCTTGACCAACTGTTCCCGCATGCGATGCAAGGCCAGAACGGACTGCTGCTCCTCGCTTTTGACGGCGACAAAGCGCATACCAGGACGCTGAACAGTTTCCCAGATCGCCGCTGCGTCTGCCGCATCGGTCTTGTTGGTCTTGACGAAAGGGCGCACAAACTGCGCCGCGATCAAGCGCACCTCGTGCCCTAGCTTGCCCAGTTCCCGCGCCCAGTAGTGGGCACTACCACAAGCTTCCATGGCGACAATGCCGGGCTCGCGGTTCACAAAGAACTCGAGCAATTTGCCACGTCGCACTTGCTTGCGATGAATCTCGCCCGTCTCCCAATCTACCCAGTGCAACTGCATCACCCGTTTTGCCAAATCCAGCCCATAAATTGTATTCTGCATCGTGAGTCCTCCTTGACCCATTTGTGGATGAACTTCCACCTTGGCACTTTGATGCCGTTCGGTTCAAGCGAGGGCTCCCTGCCTACTCGTGGAGCTCCCCGCTGCCGATCCTATAAGGGGAGGCATCCATTACATCTTTGTAGAATCGGAACTGCAGCGCGCAGAGTTCTTCGCAGCGATCGAAGAGGCCTCGCGCCGGGCATTTGCGGAGCTTTGTCGGGAGCCGGAGGTTGCGGCGTATGTTGCCACTCTGGACAGTGCTACGCTGGAGCATATGCAGGCGGCACAGCACCGCCACTTCGCGCGCTTGTTACTGGAAGAGGATCCCGTGGTACGGGAGGAGCTCAGCCAGAAAGTGGGCGTAGTTCACCATCGTTTGGGCCTGCCTGCCGATTGGTTGGTGGTGGCCAGTGGACTGTTTTCGGCACAGCTGCGGCGCGGCCTCGCGGCCTTTGCACAGCCGCTGCCCGAGCTGGATCAGCGCATTAGTCAACGGCTGGCCAGCGACTTGGTCGTACAATTGCGCGGCATGCGACAGTTGGAAGCGGACGAAGAGCAGATCATCGAAAGAATCGACATTCTTTTGCTCAGCGAGCCGGATGAGAGACAATTGCTGCGGCGCATGATCAACAAGATCGTACTGCTGCCCGGGGTGGACGGTGCGTGGATCGGCAAACCCTATGCGGGGCAACTGCAGCCTATCGCCATTGCTGGTGCGCAGATGGCAAACTATCTCGAGCAGGTCAACATCCGTATCGACGCTGGACCGACCGCCCACGGTCCCATGGGGCGGGCTTGGAACACCGGGCAGCCGGTGGCTGTCGATGATCTGGAGACAGACCCCCTGTTTCTGCCATGGCGGGAGACCTTGCACAATACGGGGGCCTGGCGCAGCACCATTGCCTGTCCGGTGCAGGTCGCGGGCAATCTCGAGGCGTTATTTGGTGTGTACAGCCACACGCCAAGGTATTTTTCCGCGTCCTCCCGCCGGCGCACCCTGATGCGTCTCACTCGCATGCTGGGCATTGCCCTCGAAAAACAGGACCAACGCGAACGTCTGGAACGCAGTAATCGATTGTACCAGACCTTTCTGAGTCAGGGAGACATCATCATGCGCTCCCGCTCCGCCGCCACGATTTTGCGTCAGACCTGTCATCGTCTGGTGGAAAATGGCCTGTTCAGCACCGCTTTTGTCGCGCAACCGGACAGCCATGGCTATTTCGTGCCGATCAGTGCTGCGGGCAGAAACAGCGACAAACTGACTCGCGCGCGGGTGCATGTCGATCAGCGCGAGCCCGCGTCTCTCCTCGCCACGGCCT
This sequence comes from Acidithiobacillus sp. YTS05, assembly GCF_024396695.1. Lineage (GTDB taxonomy): Bacteria > Pseudomonadota > Gammaproteobacteria > Acidithiobacillales > Acidithiobacillaceae > Igneacidithiobacillus > Igneacidithiobacillus copahuensis. The sequence goes on along the minus strand of NZ_CP094359.1, from coordinate 2,440,357 downwards.
GGCGAGAGAGAAGATTGCAATACCACAACCACTATCGTGAGGATCCGAAATATCAAAGCCTTGCCAGCCTGATCGCCGAGTTCGGCTGGAGCAGCCTGGCGATCATTCCTATCCAGCATCAGGGCGATCTCTGGGCTGTTCTTTGCGTAGCCAGTTCCCAGCCGGCATATTTTGACCACACACTATTGTCGGCCCTGGCGCGCACAGCCAAGATCCTGGGTTTTGGCCTGGACGAATTGGCGCTGAAGAATCAGATCGAAGCGGAGCGAGAGGAGCAGAGCTGGCGTGCCAGACACGATGCTCTGACCGAACTCCCAAATCGTGCTGCATATCTGGCGGAGCTGCCAAAAGCCCTGGCGCGCACCGAGGAATGTCTGTTGGCAGTGTGTATGATGGATCTCGATGATTTCAAGCCAGTGAATGACCAGCACGGGCATGCGGCGGGGGATCTGGTCTTGCAGGTGGTGGCTCGGCGCCTGCGTGCTGCCGTCCGCGAGGGCGATCTAGTGGCACGCTTTGGCGGCGATGAATTTGCATTATTATTGGGGGAGCTGACTTCCATGGCTGTGCTGGAGCGCGTCCTGAATCGGGTCCAAGGTGCGATCCGGGAAAAAATTGTCCTTGCCGACGGTAGCGAAGTGCAGATAGACAGCAGTTTGGGCGTTACCCTCTATCCTCTCGACGATGCGCCGGAGGAGATCCTGCTACGACATGCCGATCAGGCCCTTTACGCGGCGAAAAGTACGAAAGGCCAGCGCGCGAAAACTTTCTCTCTCTATGATGCTATCGACGATACAGTACTTCTCTCGGAACCTCCCACTGCCCCTAGGGATGCCAATTAGTCTGACAAGCCTTCGGCTGCTGGCGCCTCATCGCGGAATTCCAATGCCGCAGAGTTCAAGCAATAGCGCAGCCCGGTAGGTGCTGGCCCGTCGCTAAAGACGTGTCCCAAGTGACTGTCACAGCGGGCGCAGCGAATTTCGGTGCGGATCATGCCATGACTCGTGTCGCGCAGCTCACGGATATGGTCGCCAGCGAACGGAGCAAAGAAGCTTGGCCAGCCGGTTCCCGAATCAAATTTTTCCCGGGAACGAAAGAGTGGTAGATGGCACAACGCGCAGACAAAGACGCCCGGGCGTTTCTCGTCCAACAATCCACCGCAAAATGGCGGTTCAGTGCCGTGCTCAAAGAGGACGTGGCGCACTTCGGCCGAAAGGTGCCGGGCGCGCAGCGCACGCTCTTCGGCGCTGATTGGGGTAAGATCATAACCTGCCGAAGAACTCTTCATGCCTTCCTCCGATATTGCGGAAACAAGCTTGCCAGGGCCTGGATTTTGGGCTGCGCAACGGCGCAGATATAGGATTGATCGGGGTTGCGGCGCGCATAGTCCTGGTGGTACTCCTCGGCTGGATAAAATGTGTCGAGGGCTTGCAGCTCGGTAACGATCGGCTGTCGAAAAAATCCTCCCTTTTCCAGCTGGGCGATATAGGCGCGAACCATGTCGGCCTGGGCATCGTTCAGAAAAAAAATGGCGGAGCGATACTGGCGGCCGATGTCGTTGCCCTGGCGATCGCGCTGAGTGGGGTCGTGGGCCACCCCGAAAAACACCTGCAGTATTTGCCCGAATCGCAGCTGTTGCGGGTCATAACGCAGCTCTACCGCTTCCGCGTGATCCGTGGCACCACTGCAGACCGCACGATAATTGGCGTCCTTCTCCTGCCCACCAGCGTAGCCAGAAAGCACCGCCTGTACTCCCGCCAGTTCGCGATAGACCCCCTCCACGCACCAAAAGCAGCCGCCAGCCAGAACGATTCTGGCGGGCACGTCGGCTTCTGGATCCTGCCACTCGGGAAGAGGGAGAACATTTGTCAGCATCCGCAAGCTCCTGAAAAACGCTGGTCGATGCGAGCAAGATAGACCTTCCTGGCTGGCCGCCGCAAGGGCGAGGTGAAGTGGCCCCCGAAAGTTGGACAAGGGGTTAAGCTCTGGGCTTCAGGAAAGGAGTCGAGGGATGAAGGGAAAACGCAAGCAGTACAAGCCGGAATTCAAGGCGCAGGTAGCCCTGGCGGCCTTGCAGGGCGATAAGACGATGGCCGAGCTGGCGCAAGAATTTGGGGTACACCCCACCATGATCAATGCCTGGCGCCGGCAGCTGGTGGAGCATGCGGCCACGGCCTTTGAACGGGGAAAGTCCCAGACCGAGGAGCCCGTGGACGTGCAGGCTTTGTATCGGAAGATCGGACAGCTGGAGATGGAACGCGATTTTTTAGCCTCCAGGCCCGGTCTCATGTCTCGGATCGGGAAAGGCGCCAAATGATCGACCGGGCCCAAACCCCAGTTTCTGTGCAACGGCAATGCGCTCTTTTGGGCGTGCCCCGCAGTACGGTCTATTACCGCGCGCATCCTCGGCCGATGGGCGACGGGCTGTTGCGGGCGATCGATCGCCTCTACACCGCCTTTCCATTCATGGGTAGGCGGCAGATCCATCGGATGCTGAAAGCGGAGAATGTCGTGGTCAACCGCAAAACGGTACACCGGGCCATGCGTATCCTCGACATTGCCGCGGTGGCGCCCGGACCACACACCAGCAAGCCCCACCCCCAGCACCCAAAATATCCTTATCTGTTGCGTGGCGTGACGGTGGACCGTCCCCACCAGGTCTGGTCCGCGGATGTGACCTATCTGCCCATGGCACGAGGATTTCAATACCTCGTAGCCGTAGTGGACTGGTTCAGTCGTAAGGTGTTGTCCTGGCGGGTTTCCAACAGTCTTGACGCGGGTTTCTGCGTAGAGGCCCTGAAAGAGGCCATACGCCGCTATGGCACCCCCGAGATCTTCAACACGGATCAGGGTGCTCAGTTCACCGCGGAGTCCTTCCTCTCTGTACTCCGCCAGCACGGCATTCGAATCAGTATGGACGGCAAAGGCCGGGCCCTGGATAACGTCTTTGTCGAACGGCTTTGGCGCACCGTCAAATACGAGCACGTCTACCTGCGGCCAGCAGAAACTGGAACCGAGTTGAAAGCTGGCCTCAGAGCCTACTTCGACTGGTATAATGCCGAAAGACCGCACTCCTCTCTGGGAGACAGAACACCCGATGTGGTCTATGCAGAAGGTTTACAAAGGCTGGTGGCCTGACCCGCCATGGAAACAGGTTCAGAGCTTAATCACTCCAGCAGGCTGTCCAATCCAGGGGGGCCACCTCAAGGGGGCCTGATCACATCAAGACCGTGCCCAATGCCCCGTGATTGCACGCGATTGCCGGCGGTTGACCCTATAGGGGTGGACAACGCATAATTCGGGGCCCCGGGGGTGTAGCTCAGTCGGTAGAGCAGCGGCCTTTTAAGCCGTGGGTCATGGGTTCGAATCCCATCGCTCCCACCATGTCAAATTTTGCTCTCTCCTGTCGCGTGGCCGCTCGTGCCAGCGCAAGCCGATCATGGTTGGCAGCGACTCCGCGGCCTGGACTCGAATCCCTTGCAAAGCGCAGGATATGCTCTAATCTCCCCATCACGGGGTGGTGTATCTGCCAGCTAGGAGAACGAGGAGAGTTTCCTGTTTTCGGCTTTCCGCCATCAGTATGGTGGGCGCAAAGGCAGCAGAAGCAGATCGCCCGATTAAGAGAATGGTGAACAACCTGGAGGATTGGATGGAGTTGTTAGAATGTGCCCAGCAAGACTCGCAGTTACAGGCTTTCATTGCAATCGCCGGGATTACTGCAGAGGATCTTTGCTTGTTGCAGCAGGCAGCACCCAAAATCGTTCCGATCGTTCCCGAGGTGGTGGATCTGCTGCAGGCCAATCTGTTGCAGCAGGAGCAAATTGCCGCCAAGCTTGGCCAGGCGTATGGCAACTACGCAGCACACCTTGGCCAGTGGTTGACGAATCTTTTTTCGGGTCCGCACGATGCCGACTTCTTGCGCCAACAAGAGGAGTTGGGCAAACAAAATGTACAACACAAAATCCCGCCCTTGTATAACGCCTTTATCATGAGCTTTTTGCGCGCGGCATTGCCGCATTCCTTCGGTAAAAATGCCATTGCCCGAGAGTTTCCGGACGGTGCGCTGACTGCGGCTACCCTGCGGCTTCTCGATTTTTGTCAATATCTTACGGATCGAGCGTATACCACCCGTCTACTGGAGGTTACCGGCATCTCAAAATCACTCCTTGATCGTTTGATGACCGCATGACGACGGTATGACGGAAGAATCAGATATAATCGCCGCAAACCTGGACCTGGTAGCCCGTCAGGCCATCCTTGATGCCAAGGGCAACGTGCAGGCCTACGAATTGTTGGCGCGGGAAGAATATAGTCCAACCGAAGATCCGTTTCTGGCTTCGGCACAGGTTTTGGTAAAGGTGTTTTCGATCTACCAACTGGAACAGCTTCTCGACGGGAAAAAAGCCTTCATCAACTTTACCAATAGTTTGTTTGATGAAAAAACGTTGGAATTGTTTCCCTGCGATCGCGTCGTTCCGGAGTTTACCATTACCGAGTCTCCCAGTCGTGAATTTCTGGGGAAAATACAATATTTGAAGAAGGCTGGTTTTCGGATTGCCATCGACAGATTTTCTGGTAAAGCGTGGGAAGTTCCGCTGTTACCATGGATGAATTATGTAAAAATCGATGTCAACGCGATTGCTGCGGCGGATATGCAAAATTTAGTGAAACTGGTCCGCGCACAGAAATACGCTACCCGCATGCCGCTACTCATTGCTACCCGCGTAGAGACGCGGGAACAGGCAGCCAACTGTTTTGCTGCGGGTTTTGACTGGAGTCAGGGATATTTTTTCATGCGGCCGCAAGTCGTTTCCAATCGTCATGTTGGCAACGATCAAAGAAATCTCTTTCAGCTATTGAATTTGCTCTCCGGGGATGGACCGATTGACGAGATTGAGGAGGGCTTTCGTCGCGATCCGGCCTTATCGGTGCAATTGTTGCGCTATCTGAATTCTGCGGGCATGCGCCGTGGTCGTGAAATAGATAGTATTCGGCAAGCCTTGCTTGTCTTGGGTCGAGTTCCCCTGCAACGCTGGCTGACGCTGCTGATGTTCACCAGTCAGGGGCCACGCAAGCACTCCCTGCTGGCAATGGCCAGCAGCCGTGCGCGCCTTGCGGAATTGCTGCGGCAAGAGAGTACACATCTGGAGCAATCATCGGAGGCGCTGCACCGCTCATTTCTGGTGGGAATGCTGTCGCTGGTGGATGCCCTGTTCGACCAGCCGCTGATGGACATCCTGAAAGAACTGAAACTGCATCCCTCAATCACTACGGCATTGTTGGAGCGTGATGGTGAGGATGGTGTCCTGCTCCAGCTTCTCGAGAGTATAGAGCGGGGAGATTATCCGGCGATGCAACAGTGGGCGACCCGCGTGGGAGTTCCCGTGGAGAGCGTCAATCGTTTGGCTCTGGAGGCCATGGCGTGGACTGCGGCGCTGCCGCGTTAGCGAAAATTCCAGGTCCTGATAATCCGCAGATTCTGTGGTGGCTGTTGCCAGGCCGGCGGCAGGGAGGGGAACGGCGCTGCGCTGATCAGGATTTCCCGTACCGCTTTGGCAAGGATCTGATTTTTCTCGCCCTCTACTATCTCTATGCCCAGTAATTCTCCGGAAGGTGAGATCGTCACGGCGACCACGATCTTGCCGGTGGGGAGTTTTTCTTGAGTGAGCTGGGCTTTGGCCATATCGACGATATGTTTTTGCCAGAGTAGGAGATAGTCGGCGAGTTCCCGTTGTTTGAGCGCCGTTGGCGGGGTCTCAGCTCGTTCTTGGCTGCTGGGTAGCCCTCGTCCTTGTGCCAGACTCGGGATATCGTTGGCCGGATGGAGCTGGTGGCGTTGCGGCAGGGGGGCCAGGGTGATTTCCACCCGCGAATCATGCGCTCGCTGCGCATTCTGGATGGCTTGTAGTGCGGGCATGAGATCTGCCCAAAACAGCAGAAATAGAGATCCGACGACCGCAGTAGCGGCAAGAAGCCAGGGAAAGAGTTGATCGAGGTCGTCTGCCTTGGGTATGAATAGTCGAGTCAAGTACAGCATCGTACGAATGGAAATCACCCGGAGCCAGAACCATGGCAAGGCCAGTGATTCTCGGGTCCGGGATCGACGGCGACGGGAAGCGGCTGGATTTACCGGAGCCAGTCACAAACCTCCACGGCCGAATAGGTGATGATACCGTCGGCGCCCGCACGTTTGATGGCAAGCAGGGACTCCAACACCGAATTCTGCAGATCCAGATAACCGGCCTGGGCCGCAGCGCGCAACATACTGTATTCCCCCGACACCTGGTAGGCGAAGACGGGAAAGTCGCAACGTTCCCGTACATCGCGGATGAGGTCTAGATAGGCCATAGCCGGTTTGACCATGACCATGTCGGCCCCTTCTCCCAGGTCCAGGTCCAGTTCGCGAAAGGCTTCGCGACGATTGGCCGAATCCATCTGATAGGCGCGGCGATCCCCAAAACTGGGGGCGCTGTCGGCCGCATCGCGAAACGGTCCATAAAACGCGCTGGCATACTTGATGGCGTAGGAGAGAACCGCGACGTTTTCGTGCCGTGCTGCATCCAGCGCCTCGCGAATGGCCAGTACCATGCCATCCACCATCCCGGAAGGGGCGATGACATCTACCCCCGCCTCGGCGTAGGAGAGGGCTTGCTGCTGCAGGTTTTCCAGGGTGGCATTGTCGTCGCGATCACCGTGGGCATCGAGCACGCCGCAGTGGCCGTGATCGGTGTATTCGCAAAAACAGGCATCAGCAATCACCAGCAGATTGGGGAAGCGTTCCTTGATGGTGCGGCTGGCGCGCTGTACCAGTCCCTCACTCGCCCACGAGGCGCTGCCCACGGCGTCCTTGGCCTGGGCATCCAACACGCCAAACAGCAGTACCCCGGGAATGCCACGATCTACGGCATCGCTACAGAGGCGTAACGCCGAGTCGATACTGTGGCGAAACACTCCAGGCATGCTGGCGATTTCGCTGCGAATCGCCTCGCCCTCGACGAGAAAGATCGGTAACAGAAAGTCGCTGGGATGCAGATGGGTCTCACGCAAGAGGGCGCGCATGGCTGCCTGGCGACGCAGGCGGCGGGGCTGATGGCGCAGGGAATGGGGTTTCATGCACTTTTCTCCTGCTGCCTCGCCCAATCCTCCAAGGCGGCGATCAAGCCGGCATTGCTTGCCTCCGGTGCCACCCAGGGAGCGGGTAGGCCCTTGCTGGTGATGGCTTCTGCGGTCAGCGGGCTGATGGCGATAATGGGGGTCTTTTTCAGCCAGCGCTGCCCAAGTCCCCCGACCATCTGATAAAAATTGTGAAAAATTTCTGGGCTGGTGACGGTGACCGCATCGAGCTCGCCCCGCGCCCAGGCATGCAGCAGTGGCGTTGGGTTCGCCCCGGGAACGACGCGGCGATAGCAGAAGATCTTCTCTACCATGGCGCCCCGCTCTTCGAGGGTCTGCTGGATGAGCTCGCGCCCCTGGTCGCCGGCAAAGAGGGCAAAGCGTTGCCCCGCAACCGTCTGCCACTCCGGGTTTTCCAACAGGCCTTCCGAGCCTGCGCGCTTGGGTGCCAGGGCCACCTCGATGCCAAACTCGGCAATGGCTTTGGCGCTCTCTCGGCCGACGGCGGCGACCCGGACCGATGCCGGCCATGTATGTTGACCACGACTCTGCCATCGACTCAAGGCAAAATGCACCGCATTGCGGCTGGTAAATACGGCCCAATCAAAGGAATCGAGCTGGTCCAGGGCCGCATCCAGGGAGTGCCAGGTCTCCGGCGCATCGATCTGTAACGCGGGGAAGGCGATGGCGCGCGCACCCAGGCGTTGCAGCTCCGCAATCAGTTCGGCGGACTGTTCCTTCGGCCGGGTGACGACGATGCCTTTGTTCTGCAGGATAACGCTCATGCTGGTTGTAACTCCTTGATGATCTTTCCCGCCCCTTGCTGCAGAAGGTCCTCTGCAACCTGCTCGCCCAGGGCGATGGGGTCGCTGCCGGCCGCCTCTGCGCGCAATACGGTCTGGCCGTCCGGGCTCGCCACGCGACCTTCGAGTTTCAGCATGCCTTCTTTCCAACGAGCGAGGGCGGCTACCGGTAGACGGCAGTCGCCGCCCAGGGTGCGATTCATGGCCCGTTCCGCGCGGACACAAAGACTGGTTTCCTGATGCGCAAGGGGCAGTACCAAGGATCGGGTTTTTTCGTCATCGGCGCGGATCTCGATGCCAATCGCCCCTTGTCCCACCGCTGGCAGGGAGTCTTCCACGGCAAAGAAGCTGCGGATCCGTTCCTCCATCCCCAAGCGCTTGAGTCCGGCCGCTGCAAGAATGATCGCGTCATAGTCGCCGCAGTCGAGCTTGGCCAGGCGGGTAGCGACATTGCCACGCAAATCCTCGATCTGCAGGTCGGGTCGCCGGTGCAGTAGCTGCGCCCGCCGCCGCAGGCTGGAGCTTCCCACTCGCGCGCCTTTGGGAAGCGCTATTTCATTCTCGTACTGCGCGGCGACAAAGGCGTCGCGCACATCTTCCCGCTCCAGGATCACCGCCAGCTCCAGACCCTCGGGCTGCAGCGCGGGTACATCTTTCATGGAATGGACGGCGAGATCGACTTCGCCTGCGAGCAGCGCGCTCTCGATTTCTTTGACGAACAGACCCTTGCCTCCTAATTGATGCAAGGGGACTGCCAGCTCGCGGTCGCCAGTCGTGGTCATTGGTACGAGGTCCACGGAGAGGAAAGGGTCCCGTGTCAGCAAGGCCTCGCGCACGTGCTCTGCTTGCCAGAGTGCGAGGGGGCTGGCGCGAGTACCGATACGCAATGGGTCCATGCCAAATTTCGTCGATTGCCGGAGAATGTTCCTCACCATAGCAGTGCCACTACTCCTGTCAAGCAGTGGTGGATGAATGATTGCTGAATTTCCAGTGCCTGCGATACAATCCCAATTATTCCTTTGGAGAAGAAACCATGCAGCTTCGCGGTGTCGTCGTCGTGTTCGGCCTCTCTTTCTTGGCGCTATCTGGTTGCGCGCGCAATGTCGGCAGTGGTGCGCCCACCGCAGTCACGCCCGTGGCGCCGGTGAGCTCGGTCGCTACCAATGGCTATAATGGCCAGGGCGTCGGCTCTCAGGACCTCAATACCAACGGTCCTATTGGCGGTAGTAACCGCGGCCTGACGGCGGCGGAATTGGCGGCATTGCCCAGCCATCTGCGTGTTCATTTTCCCTTCGACAGCGACAGTATGGATGCCAACGGCCAGGCCATTGCTGCCGAAAACGCCCAGTTCATGATGAATCATGCCCACGTACAGGTGCGCCTGGAAGGCAACACCGATGATCGGGGCACGCAGGAATACAATCTGGCCCTGGGCGAACGGCGTGCGGAAACTGTCAAGCGCTATCTGGAGTCTCAGGGAGTAAGCGCTGCCCGTATCAGTACGGTCAGCTTTGGCAAGGACAACCCTCTCTGCAGCCAGAATGATCAGGCATGCTGGGCGCGCAATCGGCGCGTCGACTTTGTGTACAGCGGGGGGTACAACGGCTGATCTGGAGGTCGTTTTCGATGAAGGGTAAGTGGACTGCAGTTATGGCTGCTGGGCTCCTGGCTGGTAGTTCTCCGGCCTGGGCAGAATCCCAGGGGCAGCAGATTCTGCAACTGCAACAGCAAGTGGCGGTGATGCAGGGCGAAATCCAAAGCCTAATCGCCGTGCAAAAGGCTAGCCGGGGCAGTCAGTCTGCTCTCGGTGATCTACTCAATCGCTCGCAGCAGATGCAACAGGAAATCCGTGAGCTGCGCGGCGAGCTCGAAAGCAAAACCCACGCCCTCACTGCTGCGCAACAGGAAACCGATACCAAGCTGGCGGCGCTGTCTGCTGCTGTCGCGAGCAGCGGTGCTGCTACGGCGGTCACCGCCAGCAGTTCGAGTGTCGCGGTGCTGAATCAGGCGCCAAGCAGTGCCATTGCTGCCGAGGCCAGCAGCGCGGCCAATTCACCCGTGCAGGGGTTGGGGCAAGCGGATTATCAGCGTGCCTTTGATCTATTGCGCTCGGGGAAATATGGAACGGCAGCCACTGCGCTGCAGGACTTCATCCATAAATATCCGCAAAGCAGCCTCGTTGTAGATGCCTATTACTGGCTCGGCCAGGCGCAGTATGTACTCGGACAGAATGACGCCGCCATCAAGAGCCTCAGCGCCGCTGCCCAGCATACGCAGAGTAGCAAAGCGCCAGATGCACTCTTGCGCATGGGACAGATCTACCAGGCCATCGGACAGCCGGCCAAGGCGAGAGCCACCTTCAACCGGATTCTGAAGCAGTTCCCCAACACCCCGGCGGCACAAAAGGCACAAACCCAGCTACAGGCCAGCGGCCAGTAGCTATGGCGCGGCTGCGCATCACGGAAATTTTTCATAGCCTGCAGGGAGAAACCAGTGCCATGGGTCGTCCGGCGACCTTCGTTCGCCTTACGGGCTGCCCGCTGCGCTGCCAATATTGTGACAGTGCCTATGCCTTTCACGGGGGCGAATGGATGGAGCTCGAAGAGATCCTCGCCCGGGTAGAGGAGCGTACAGACCAACTGGTTGTGGTGACTGGAGGTGAACCCCTGGCCCAAGCCGGGGTGCATGATCTGCTCCAGAGTCTCTGTAACGCTAATCGTGAGGTCTATCTCGAGACCAGCGGCGCCCTTTCCGTGCGCGACGTCGATCCACGGGTGGTCAAAATTCTCGATATCAAGACGCCGGGCTCCGGGGAGAGCGAAAAAAATCATTGGCAGAATCTGCAATACCTGAGTGCCCGCGATCAGGTAAAGTTCGTTCTGTGTGACCGCAAGGATTACGAATGGGCACGCGACGTTGTGCGGGAGCATCCCTTGCCGGTTGCAGAGTGGCTCTTTTCTCCCAGTTATGGCGAGCTGGATCTGCGCGAGCTGGCCGAGTGGATACTGGCGGATCAATTGCCAGTCCGTTTGCAGGTGCAACTGCACAAATGGATTTGGGGCGACATCCCGGGTCACTAATGGAGGGGGCATGACGGCTAACGAAGCGATTCTGTTGCTTTCCGGGGGCCTCGACTCGGCTACCGTGGCAGGTCTTTTGCGGCGCGATGGTCGTGTCCTCCACGCCTTGTCTTTCGACTACGGGCAGCGTCATCAAAACGAACTGGATTACGCTCGCGCCGTGGCGCAGACCATGGGGGTGGCCAGTCATCGGATTCTCAAGATCGACCTGGGTGGGTTGGGCGGTTCGGCCCTCACCGATGCTGCCCTGGCGGTGCCGGAAACCGGCGTTGGCGAAGGGATTCCGATCACCTACGTGCCGGCGCGTAACACCGTATTCCTCTCTTATGCCTTGGCCTTGGCGGAAGTGCTGGGGGTTACGGATATCTATGTCGGGGTCAATAGTCAGGACTACAGTGGCTATCCCGATTGCCGACCTGCCTTTATCGATGCCTTCAATCATCTTGCGGCGGTGGCGACCAAGCTTGGCGTGGAAGGCGCAGCGCCCCAGATCCACGCTCCTTTGCAGCAGTTGCGCAAGGCAGGAATCATTCGCGCTGGACTCGATGTTGGCGTCGACTACAGTCTCACCCGTTCCTGCTACCAGTTGGATTCTGCGGGACGCTCCTGTGGCCGTTGTGACGCCTGTCGCCTGCGCCTAGCGGCCTTTGCCGAACTCGGCATTGCCGATCCGGCCCCGTATCGCTAAAAGTGCAGCTCAGCAATCGCCAGGGCTAGCAGCGCCAGTCCAAGAAGCACGAAAATCCCTCCAGTCCACTGTTGTAGGCGTTTTTTCGCGATGGGGCCGCGTAGCCACCGGGCAAGACGCGCGCCGGCAGCGGAGTAGACGATATACCAACTGAATTCAATGACGGCAAAGCTGAGAATCAGCTCGGCAAATTGCAGCTGCAGATTATCCTGATAGCGCATGAATTGTGGCACCAGAGCAAGGGTAAAAAGGATGGCCTTGGGATTACTCATGGCTACCAGAAATCCGGTGCGATACAGGGCGCCCGGTGCGTGTCTACCGATTTCTGCCTCTGCGTCAGTCCCTTGCGGTTCTGTTGATGCGCTGCCGTTCCTGCCTGCCTGTCGCCAGGCTGAGATGCCGAGATAGAGCAAATACAGCGCTCCAATGACGCGCACGAGGGTAAAGAGCCGAGGCCAGCTTTGCAGAAACAGGCCAAGGCCGCCTACGGAAACCAGCATCATCAACAGCAATGCAGAAAAACAGCCAAACATGGTAGCGACCGAACGCCTCAGGCCGTGTATTGCACCATGGGTCATCAGCAGGAGCATGTTGGGTCCTGGGATTCCAGAAATGACCAGGACCGTCAGTACATAGAGAAGCCAAAGATGCAGACTCATCGGCGCCGCGGAATCGAGACGGAGAGTGTCTACCGCTTTCCGTCTTTAGTGTGACCAGGCCGGCTGGCTGTCCTCTCCCGCGCCGTGCAAGATCGCCAGGGTACGACCGTCGACGCTGGCCTCGGCCAGAACCTTGCGGCCGCCGCGGTGGGTACCGTAGATCACCATTTCACCATTGTCGGCAAAACTTGGGTGGTCACAGTTGCCTTGGGCATCGAGAACCTTCAGATCGCCGCCCGCGGCATTCATCACTGCCAGGGCATAGACGCCATCGGTACGATGGATGAAGGCGATGCGCTGCCCATTGGGGGAAAAGGCCGGGCTGGCATTGTAGTTGCCGCTGTAGCTAATGCGGTGTTGGCCGCCACCCTGGGCGTTCATGACAAAGATCTGCGGACCACCGTCGCGGTCCGACACAAAGGCGATTTGCCCGCCATTGGGAGACCAGCTGGGGGAGGTGTTGATGCTGCCACCGCGAGTCAATTGTTGCCGCTGCCCGGTACGCAGATTGACGCTGAAGATGTTGGTCTCGCCGCCTTCCGAGCGTGCGTAGGCAAGCTCCTCTCCGTTGGGCGAAAAACTGGGCGCACTGACGATCTGTCCTCCTGGGGCAATGGCTTGACGCGTGCCCGTGGCGAGGTTCTGCACGAAGATGGTGGCCCGCGAATTCACATACGTTACGTAGGCCAGCCGTTGGCTGTCTGGAGACCAGACCGGGGAGAGCAGAGGCATGCGCCCCTGCACCACTACGTGCGGATTCCAGCCGTCCGATTCCGCCACAATCAGCGAATACTCGGCCCCCACCTGACGCACGTAAGCGATGCGGCTGGCAAAGGGCCCGGGTTTGCCGGTAAACGCCTGATAGATCACGTCGGCTACGTGGTGCGCGGTCATATGCAATTCTGCCGGCGAGCAGGTGAAGCGTTTGGCGGCGAGTTCCTGGCCGGTGGCCACATTGTAGACATAGACGGTGACCGTATAACCTGCGGCGCTCTTTTCCACCGCACCGACGGCGAGACCCGTGGCGCCGATGCCGGTCCAGGCGCTGGACTGCACCGCACCCGGTGCCTGTGGGTCACTCGGATAGCTGGCTGGGCTGAGAACCCGGAACAGGCCGCTGTGACTCAGATCGGCCCGCACCACGTCGGCCACTGTCGGTTGTCCCGCAATGCCAGGGCCGAACGAGGGAATGGCAATCGGCAAGGCTGTGGAGACGCTTTTGGTCACCTGGACGGTCAGGGCCGCCTCGCTGGGCAAAACGAAAGCGAGGGCCAATAGTCCCAGAAGAAATACGATGACGCTCTTACGCATGGTTGAGATCCTCGGCGTTGAATCGGATGACGACGCTTTTGTAGGCACTGTATGGTAGACCAATGGGAGGAACAAAAGGTGCCGCAGCTTCGACCGCGCGAATCACTGCCTGATCAAAGGCGGGATTGCCGCTGCCGCTGACTACGCGGGGCTGACCGATGATTGCCCCCATTGGCGTCAGTTCGATCGCCACCTCGCAGTTCAGCGATGCGGCAAAGGTGGTATCCCAGGCGCGGTATACCCGACGCTGGATTTTCTGTCCAAAGAGCGCCGCCAGGCGTTGATCCTCGGCGGCTTGCTGTGCCTTCGCGGCCGCCAGATTGGCTTCGGCCTGCGCCTTGGCCTGTGCCTCCAATTGTTGTTGCAGGGCCTTGGCCCGGGCTGCCTGGGCGGCCTTGGCCGCTTCCTCGGCCATTTGCTTCTTCAGCGCCGCGGCTCTGGCTGCTGCTGCCTTTTCTGCTGCGGCCTTTTCGGCTGCCTCTTTGGCGGCGCGTTCTTCTGCTGCCTTTTGCGCTGCGGCTTTAGCTGCCGCCGCACGTTCGGCCGCCTTTTGCGCCGCAGCTTTCTCCGCTGCGGCTTTTTGTTCGGTGGCCCGTCGGGCAGCTAGCTCCTCCGCGTGCTTTTCCGCAGCCGCCCGTTTTGCTGCGAGCTGGGCGGCAGCTTCCCGTGCCTGCTTTTCGACTTGGGTGGGCGAGGGCTTCGCAGGCTGCGGCGCTGGCTTGGGCTCTGGCTCCGGCTTAGGTCTCGGGATCGGCTTCGGCGCAGGTTTTGGTGCCGGTTGTGGCACTGGCCTGGGGACCGGTGCGGGGACGGGTGTAGGCTTTGCCGCTGGAGCGGGAGCCGGACTTGGCAGAGTGCTCTCCAGCGTCGCCTGCATGGCGGCGTGCCCAGCCGCCGGGATATTGACGTGGAAGGTCCAGAACAAGGCCACCAGGACCGCCACATTGAGGATGACGGCCAGCAGTAGCGGCAGAATGCGGGGTTGTTCGTTCAATGCCGTTCCGGTCGGGTAAGCAGGCCCACGTGGGAAATGCCCGCCTGCTGCAGGGCCGCCATGACTGCCATCACCTTGCCGTAGTCCGCATGGGCATCGCCACCGACCAGCACCTGCAGCTGCGCCGGATTACCCGCCCCGATCTTTTCTATGGAGTGCGCGAGGTTCTGTAGTTGCGGGCTCAGGTGTTGATCCTTGTACTGGAGATCGAGCTTGCCATCCTTGGCTACCGAGATGACGATAGGCGGGATTTTGTCCGGCACGGGTTTGCTCACGCCCTTGGGCAGATTGACGTTGACACCCTGGGTCAAGAGTGGCGCGGAGAGCATGAAAATCACCAGCAGCACCAACGATACGTCGATGTAGGGCACGACGTTCATCTCGGCGAGCAGACGACGGCGCTTCCGGCTTCTCATACTTTGCTCTCAGGCAATTGGCGATGCAGGATGTTGGTGAACTCATCCATGAAGACTTCATAATGGGCATCGAGTTCATCGAGGCGATGGACAAAGCGGTTATAGAAAAAAGTGGCCGGGATGGCGGCAAACAGACCCGCGAGGGTCGCGATCAGCGCCTCGGCGACGGGTGGTGCCACCGCTGCCAAGGTTGCCTGTTGTGCCATACCGATGTTCATGAAGGTGGTCATGATGCCCCAGACCGTGCCGAGGAGGCCCACGAAGGGGGCTACGGAAGAAATCGAAGCGAGCAGGGGAAGATTGCTCTCCAACTGGCCAATCTCGCGGATCTGGGCGCCGCGCATGGCGCGCCGCGCGGCATCCAGGGCATCGCCAGCGTGCCCCTTGCGCTGCCGCTGAAATTCTTCATAGCCCGCGCAGAAGATGCTTCCGGCGCCCATTTCCAACTGCGGATTGTTACTCACATTCTGGTAGATCTGTGCCATTTCACCGCCACTCCAGAAGCGTTTTTCAAAGCGTTTCAGGGCCCGATGTGCGCTAGAGAACACCATCCCTTTTTGAAAGATGACGAACCACGATACAACGGATGCGATCAGCAGCAAGAGCAGGATACCCTGCACGACCGGACTGGCATGCAGGATCAGGTGGCTGAGGGATAGATGTTGGGCTGGGGCAGTGGTGTCCATGGGGTCTCGTGTTCAGGGATGGTCGGGGAAGAAGGCACGCAGCACGTGCCGGGGTATGGGGGTGGGGCGAAAATCCGCAGCCGTCAGACAGGCAACCTCGACCTCGCCGCGGCAAAGCAGCATCCCGGCATGCGCAACCTGCTGGGTAAAGCGCATGCGCAGGGGACGGACTTCGTCAATTTGGGTCTCGATGTCCAGCAAGTGGTTGAAGCGGGCCGGAGCGCGGAAGTCGAGGCGTGCGCGACGCACCGCAAAAATCACGCCATCGTCTCGCTCCAACTGGTCCAACTCGAGGCCCCTCTCGCGTAACATTTCCGTGCGGGCGCGCTCCATAAAGCGCAAATAATTGGCATGATACACCACGCCGCCGTGATCCGTATCTTCATAATATACGCGCACGGCGAAGTGGCCTTGTGGCGTAGCGCTAGCCCGCATCGAAGAGACTCCCGGACTGCCCGGATGCCGGTCGTGGCAGCCCCAGGGCGAGGTAGCTCTGCGCCGTTGCGCAGCGGCCCCGGGGCGTGCGAATAAGGTAGCCGGATTGGATAAGAAAGGGCTCGAGCACATCTTCGATGGTGCCGCGATCCTCGCCCAGCGCTGCGGCCAGGCTCTCCACCCCCACCGGTCCACCGCCAAAGCGCTCGATGATGATGCCGAGCAGGCGACGATCCTGGGGATCAAAGCCGTGCTCATCCACTTCCATCAGCTCCAGGGCGGCGCGGGCGGTGGCATGGTCGATCGTGCCATTGCCGCGTACCTGGGCATAGTCGCGTACCCGGCGCAGCAGGCGGTTGGCGATCCGTGGGGTACCGCGGGCACGCGCGGCGATTTCACGCACGCCTTCCGGGGCCGCAGGTACCTGCAGAATCCCCGCCGAACGTGCGACGATGCGACTCAGCTCCTCGACGCTGTAAAACTCCAGATGAAAACTGATGCCAAAGCGATCGCGCAGCGGCGAAGACAGGAGCCCGGCACGGGTGGTGGCGCCGATCAGCGTGAAAGGCGGCAAGCCGATCTTGATGGAGCGGGCCGCCGGACCTTCGCCAATCAGGATATCCAGTTCAAAATCTTCGAGGGCCGGGTAGAGGATTTCTTCCACTACCGGGCTCAGACGGTGGATCTCGTCCACAAAGAGCACATCATGGGGTTGCAGATTGGTGAGGATGGCGGCGAGATCGCCGGCCTTGTCGAGGATCGGGCCGGAGGTTACCTTGAGGCCTGCGCCCATCTCCTGGGCAATGATGTGCGCCAGGGTCGTCTTGCCGAGTCCCGGGGGCCCAAAGAGCAGGACGTGATCCAGTGCCTCCTGTCGTTGCCGCGCCGCGTCGATGAACAGTGACAGAGATTCGCGCAGGCGTTCCTGCCCAAGGTATTCCTGCAGCAGCCGTGGACGCAGGGCGTGATCGACCTTATCGCCCGATTGCTCGGTGGCACTCAAGTGGTCTCGGTTCATGGCGCTGGGAGTACTCATGGTCGACAAAGTTCCCGTTAACGACGCGCAAGAATTTGTAAAGATTGACGAATCAGATCTTCGATGGGGAGCTCTCCTGATAACCCATCGACTACCCGTTGCGCCTCGATGGCCTTGTAACCCAGGCTCTGCAAGGCGGCGATAGCCTCCTGCTTGGGATCACTGGCCAGCGTGCCGGGCTGCAAAGGGGTGCCGCCGGCAGCGATCTTGTCCTGCAACTCGATGATCATGCGCTCCGCCGTTTTGGCGCCAATGCCGGGAATGGCCGTGAGCCGTCTTTTGTCGCCCAAGAGCAATGCCTCGCGCAACTGTCCTACTTCCAGTCCCGCCAGGCAGGCGAGGGCTACCTTGCCGCCAATGCCGTTGACCTTGATCAGCAGACGAAAGAGTTCGCGCTCGTCGAGAGTCAGAAAGCCATAGAGTAGTTGGGCATCTTCACGCACGACAAAATGCGTAAAGACCTGCAACGAACTCCCCTCGGCGGGGAGTCGATAGAAGGTGGAAAGCGGCATCTCGATTTCGTAGCCCACGCCGGCGACGTCGAGCCACAGCCAGGGTGGGCGGCGCTGCAGGATCTTGCCGTGCAGGCTGGTGATCATCGCCCGACGATCTCCCGGGACTGCCAGAACTGTTGCGTGCCGGCGCTATGGGCGTGGCAGATGGCACAGGCCAGGGCATCGGCAGCGTCGGCCTGGATCGCTTCGTGCACACCGAGGAGACGGCGCACCATGTGCTCCACCTGCGTCTTGTCGGCATGGCCGGCACCAACGGTCGCCTTTTTGATTTGCAGCGCCGTGTATTCACAGACCGGTAAATCCTGCTCCAAGAGGGCGACCAGCGCCGCGCCGCGCGCCTGCCCAAGCTTTAACGCAGAATCGGCATTGCGCGCGAGAAAGACCTGTTCTACGGCAGCGCTTTGCGGCGCAAAATCTTGTAGTACCTGCCGCAGTCCTCGATGGATGGCGGCAATGCGTTCCAGAAATGGTCGCCCGCTCACGTTGACGCAGCCGTGGGTGATATGGCGCAGACGCCCCGCGGAATCAGCCTCGATGATGCCGTAGCCAGTGCGCAGGGAGCCGGGATCGATGCCGATGATACGTTGCATGGTTGCTGGGGATTGGTCCGTCGCTCACCGCATCCTCAGGATGCCGCTGCCTCCAACCGTGCCATCTCTTCTTCACTCAGTTCATAATTGGCGTAGACGTTCTGCACGTCGTCATTTTCCTCCAGAAACTCGATCAGGCGCAGGAGCTTTTCCGCCTCCTCGCCGCTGACTTCAATGGTGTTTTCGGGGATCATGGTGATCTCGCTGTCCTCGGGTTGCAGCCCGGCATCTGTCAGTGCCTGTGTCACTGCGTGCAGGTCAGTAGCCGCGGTGTATACGGCGATCCGTTCCCCCTCATTGACCACATCCTCTGCCCCAGCCTCCAAGGCCGCCTCCAGAATACGGTCTTCATCGGCATCGGCAGGGAAGGTGATCAAGCCCAGCTTTTTGAATTGATAGGCCACCGAGCCCGCAGTGCCCATATTGCCACCGCGCTTGGAAAAGATATGGCGAATCTCGGCTACCGTGCGCACCTTGTTGTCGGTCATGGTCTCCACCAGGATGGCGACGCCGCCGGGGCCGTAGCCCTCATAGGTGACCTCCTCGTAGTCCACGCCCTCCAGCTCTCCGGTGCCCCGCTTGACGGCGCGCTCCACGGTATCCTTAGTCATATTGGCCGCATAGGCCTTGTCGAGGGCGAGACGCAGCCGCGAGTTGCTGCCCGGGTCACCACCACCGGCGCGCGCCGCCACGGTAATTTCGCGAATGAGGCGGGTAAAGACCTTGCCTCGTTTGGCGTCTTTGAGTGCCTTCTTGAATTTGATGGTGGACCATTTGCTATGACCGGACATACCCAACTCCTGAACCTTCACAACGCGCTGATAGCGCGCATGATAGCCCAAATATCACGCAAACGTCATGCCAGGGTGGTGATGGCGCTGCGCGTCGCACCGAGGATCTCGCCAGCATCGGCATCCGGATGAAAATGCAGGGGAACTCCGTAGCGCAGCACGGGATGCTGGCGCCGCAGCCAGGTCTGCCAGTCAGAGGAATATTGATGCACTCCCAGGACCCGGGCGGGGACGACCGGCGCGGCGCTCTCACGGACCAGCCAGGCCAGGCCCTTTTCCATCCCTTCGCGGGCAATGCCGCCTTCGGGAAAAATGCCGAGAACCCGCCCGGCCTGCAATTGCCGACGCGCCTGCAGCAGCGCGCGCAGATCGCGGCCATCGCGGCGCACCGGGATGCACGCGCTCAGGTCCAGCCACGGGCGCAGCCAGCGGAGATCGTAGTATTCCTGTGCCACCAGAAAGGAAATCAGGCGCTGATTGCTGGCGATCAGAAGCAGGGGGTCAAGCACCGAAAGGTGATTGCAGGCGATGATGGCGGCGCCGGACGCCGGAACCGTGCTGGCGTCCCAATGGCCCCCTTGGTACTGTCGTGCGTAGCAGAGGATTCCCCGATGTGCGGCACGTTGCGAAAATGTCCAGTCGCTGCTCTGATCGGCGGCAGCCGCCGGCATGATCGCGCTCAGGACTGCTCCAGCATGCGTTGCAGGGCGACGCGTGCCTCTACAGCGGTTTGTTCGGCTACGCGAATGACATTGCGCTCGCGACCGGCGACCAATTCCTCCAGCGTCAACGCCAACTGCTCCGGGTCGATGCGGAACATGGTCGAGCACATGCAGACCATGGGCGACATGAATTCCACTGTCTTCCCCTCGGGACGCACCTCCTCCGCCAGGCGGGTGACGAGGTTGATTTCCGTACCCACCAGCCACTCACTGCCGGATTCTGCAGCCTTCACGGTTTTCAGGATGAAATCCGTGGAGCCGACGGCATCGGCCATGGAGCAGACCTCAAAGGCGGCCTCCGGGTGGGCGATGACCTTGCCTTGGGGGTGTGCGGCACGCCAGCGTTCGATATGAATGGGCTGGAACATCTGATGTACCGAACAGTGCCCTTTCCAGAGCAGGATCTTTGCCTGGCGAATCTCCTCGGGAGAGAGCCCCCCCAGAGGCAGCGCGGGATCCCAGACCGGCATCTCGCGCAAGGGAATGCCCAATTGATGCCCACTCCAGCGCCCCAAGTGCTGATCAGGAAAGAAAAAGGCCTTGGGACGCTGGTGAAAGCCCCAGTCGAGGATCTTGCGGGCATTGGAGGAGGTGCAGACCGTGCCACCATGGCGTCCACAGAAGGCCTTGATTTCGGCGCTGGAATTGACGTAGGTGACGGGGGTGATCTCCGCCTCGGGATCGAGCACCGTGCCCAGCTCTTCCCAGGCGCGCTCCACCTGCTCGATACTTGCCATGTCGGCCATGGCGCAGCCCGCCTGCAGGTCGGGAAGGATGCTTTTCTGCTCGGGACGGCTGAGAATGTCCGCCACCTCAGCCATGAAATGGACCCCGCAAAACACGATATACTCGGCATCCAGCTCGGCGGCTGCCCGCGATAGTTGCAGGGAATCGCCATGGAAGTCGGCATGGCGATATACTTCCTCGCGCTGGTAGTGGTGGCCGAGGATGACGGCACGCTTGCCCAGCGCCGCCTTGGCGACGCGAATCCGGGTATCGACTTCCGCCGCTTGGTTGCGTCCGCGAAATTGCACCGTGTCGACCGTCATTGCCACCTCCGTCCGATCATCCGCACTAACACTACCAAGCTAAGAGGCTGCACGCCCGGCGTCAAGGTTACCGAAGAGGCGAATGATGGCGTTACGGTTGGTCCAAGAACCGCAGCGTTCCGCTGCTTCGGTGGGGGATAGCCAAGCAAAGGCACAATGCTCCTCGGGCCGCAGGCGTGGCGTTTCCGTCCTTGCCAGACAGAGAGTGAAGATTCGCTCCTCGTTTTCTGTTACCCCTGGCGCATAGCGCTCCGACCAGGGTGGAACGATGGGAAAACGGTTACGCACGCCGGTATCAATCAGGCCCGTGGCGGCAAAGCCGGTTTCCTCGCGCAGCTCCCGCTCTGCCGCTTGTTGCCAGCGTTCTCCCGCTTCGAGGCTGCCGGTGACCGACTGCCAAAAACCTTGAGGTCGAACCCGTTCCAGCAGCAGTACTTGGGTTGCGGTATGCACGAGTACGAGTACTGACTTAGGGATTTTGTAGTCCATCTCCCACTCCCGGCCGGAGCCGGATACCAAGCTCCTGCAACTGGCGGTCGGCCACTGGACTGGGCGCTGCGGTGAGCAGGCAACCCGCCTTTTGCGTCTTGGGGAAAGCGATGACGTCGCGAATGGTATCACTGCCACTCATCAACATCACCAGACGATCGAGCCCGAAGGCCATGCCGCCATGAGGTGGCGCACCAAAGCGTAAGGCATCGAGCAGAAAGGCGAACTTGTCCTGCGCTTCCTCGGGTCCGATTCCCAGAGCCGCGAAGACCTCCTTCTGCACCTCCTCGCGATGGATGCGGATGCTCCCGCCACCAATCTCGTTGCCGTTCAGTACCAGATCATAGGCGCGGGCGAGGGCGTGTTCCGGATCCGTCCGCAGGGTTGCCAGATCGGTGGACTGGGGCGCGGTAAAGGGGTGATGGGTGGAGCTCCAGCGCTCCTCTTTCTCGTCAAACTCGAACATCGGAAAGTCGGTGATCCAGACGGGTTTCCATCCTGCCTGTACGAGCCCGAGATCCGTTCCAACGCGGTTGCGCAGGTTACCCAGGGCCTCGTTGACGATCTTGGCGCGGTCGGCCCCAAAGAAGAGGATGTCGCCATCCTCGGCGCCACTACGCTGCAGAATCTCCTGTAATACGGGTTCAGGCAGAAATTTGACGATGGGCGACTGCAGGCCGGAAGCCCCCGAAGCAAGATCATTGACCTTGATCCAGGCCAGCCCCTTGGCGCCATAGATGGCGACAAACTCGGTGTAACCATCGATCTGTGCCCGGCTGAGACTCGCCCCACCGGGCACCCGCAGGCAGGCCACGCGGCCGTGCGGTGCATCGGCAGCAGCGCGAAAGACCTTGAATTCGACACTGCGCATCAGATCGGTCAGCTCAGTGAGCTCCAGCGGGTTGCGCAGGTCGGGGCGATCCACGCCAAAGCGCTGCATGGCCTCGCCATAGGTCATGTGTGGGAAGGGGTCTGGCAATTCTGTCTGCAAGACGTCACGAAACAGGCCGCGAATCATTGGCTCCGCCAAAGCCATGACGTCTTTCTCTTCGACAAAAGACAGCTCGATGTCGATCTGCGTAAACTCCGGTTGCCGATCAGCGCGCAAATCCTCGTCACGGAAACACTTGGTAATCTGGTAGTAGCGGTCAAATCCCGCTACCATCAACAGCTGTTTAAAGAGTTGCGGGCTTTGCGGCAGGGCGAAGAATTCCCCCGGGTAGGTGCGCGAGGGTACCAGATAGTCGCGTGCGCCCTCGGGCGTGGAGCGCGTCAGTACCGGGGTTTCCACATCGATACAGCCGGCGGCATCCAGGTAATTGCGCACGTGGCGCGTGATCTGATGGCGCAGGCGAAGATTGTGCAGCATCTGCGGTCGTCGCAGATCGAGATAGCGATATTGCAGACGCAGGTTCTCGCCGATGCCCTCTTCATCCAGCGGAAAGGGCAGGGCATCAGCGCGACTCAAAATTTCGATTTCCTCCGCCAGAATCTCCACCTTGCCGCTGGGCAGCTGCGGATTTTCCGTCCCAGCAGGGCGCGCCCGCACCTTACCGACCACCCGCACGACAAACTCCGAGCGACAGTCTTCGGCACTGGCAAAGGCCGCCGGGCGATCGGGATCGACCACCACCTGCACCAGACCCTCACGATCGCGCAGATCGAGAAAGATTACTCCGCCG
Source organism: Acidithiobacillus sp. YTS05 (assembly GCF_024396695.1). GTDB lineage: Bacteria > Pseudomonadota > Gammaproteobacteria > Acidithiobacillales > Acidithiobacillaceae > Igneacidithiobacillus > Igneacidithiobacillus copahuensis. The sequence continues at coordinate 2,417,298 of NZ_CP094359.1, read as the reverse complement.
TGGTCGCGCCGCCGTTGTACCCAGGCGCAGAGGGTGACCGACTCGCCGATTTGTTGTTCTGTAACCTGGTGACAATAATGACTGCGCATAAGGTGTATCCTGGCAAAAAATGAGGGCCCGATCGGGCCCGCTAATGGTGTCGCTCCCGACGTCCTACGTCAATGACAGGCGCAGGCGCCGCCCGCACAAGGGGGTGCCGCGCTGGTACTGCCCTCCTCGCTCTTGGTCGTTTTACTGGAACCCTTGAAATCTGTTTCGTACCAGCCGCTGCCCTTCAGGGCAAAACCGCCAGCGCTGAGCTGCCGCTCCAATCCTGGCTTGCCGCAGGCCGGACAATCTACCAGGCGCGGGTCAGACATTTTTTGCTCAGCGCTGAGCTGATGACCGCATTCCTTGCATACATATTCATAAGTTGGCATCGATGCTACTCCTTTCCTGTACCAATCAGCCTATTATAAATATGTACTCGCTCTTGCCAATGCAAGAGAGTACCATCTGCCCGCCGCGTTCTTTACTTGTCGTTTTCGAGGTACACAGATTTGCTTGGCGCTGACATCCATGGCGCATTGCGCACCCTCATCGCACTGCTCGCAATTCTCAACCCCATTGGAGCGGTCCCCATCTTCATCGCCCTCACCAATGATGAGAGTCCGGCGCAACGCCTGCAGACCGCCAAGATGGCGGCGCGCGCGGTGGCGGTGGTGCTCCTGATTTCTGCCTTTCTAGGGGAATACATCCTGCGTTTCTTCGGGATCAGCATCGCCGCCTTCCAGGTCGCCGGTGGCATGATTCTCATGCTGCTCGCCCTGAACATGCTGCAGGCCAAGTCCGGCGGACGTTACAAGCATACCCCGGAAGAGGCGGCAGAGGGTATGCAGAAGGAGGCGGTGGCGGTAGTACCGTTGGCCATCCCGCTGCTCGCCGGACCGGGCACCATGGTCACCGTCATCATTGCGCACAATCGGAGCAATACTTGGCTGGCCAGTGGTCTCTTGGTCGTCGACATTCTGATCATTAGTCTGGTGGCGTATGCTGCTCTGCGTCTTGCCGAGCCCCTGAGCCGGAGAATGGGGGTAACCGGAATCAATATCTCGACGCGGATTTTTGGATTGATCCTGGCCGCCATTGCGGTCACCTTTCTTGCAAATGGCTTGTCCACTCTTTTCCCCGGTCTGCACGCGACAGTCATCTCATAAGGGAATCTAAATCGCCTATCAACTGCTATTGTTGGTAAGAAAGCTACTTTTTTGTATAAAATAAACGGTTAATGAGGGAAACATTAGTTGCCACCCGTTTCTCCTATCGGATCAAGCCGCGGCATATGTTGCTCGGTAAGAATTTGAGGTACGAAGATTAACGCACAGGTACAAGAAAAAGATCTGCAACTCCAGGAGCTGTCTGCTCGCTACGACTGGCCAACGGTCGAGTACGACGAATCGCTGACCGCTTCCGCCGCCATTTTGCGCCGACTGAATGTCGATTCACTGCGTGACGAATTATGGTTGCCTATCCGCTGGGATGATGACAGCGCTGAAGTCATCGTTTGCAACCCGGAAGATCCGCAGCTTGTAGAGCACATCCGCAGCTCTCTGGGGGTGCGGGAACTCTGCTTCCGGGTGGCGACGCCGTCGGATCTCGTGCGTCTGATTGAAAACAGTGCGGACCTCAACGAGCATTTTCCCGTGTATGCCGGGCGCACACCCCTGGCCAAGGTGCGCACCTACCTGGCGGGCCTGCGTACCCGCTACTCAGCGCAGAGGACGCAGTTTGCCCGCAGTCGTACGGGTCTCGCTCTCGCGCGTACTGGGCTCACCTTCATCACCATCGCGGTCGCATTTTTTCGTTTGTTTGGTACCGGAGATCTGCTTATTTTTGAGATTCCGCTGCTCATTATTGGCCTATTTGCCATTGTCGATGGCCTGCTTTGGTATTTTCCAGCACGGAAGGAATCGCGCCGAATCAAGAGCTATCCCCCATACCCGGTGCCAGAAGGATACACCGCTATCAATATGGTAGATCCGGGTGGCGCGATGGAGTTTTCGCGCAGTGCCATCGTTCCCGGCAGTACGGCGTTGCGGCAAAACTGGGATGCCCTCTCTCCGGTGGAGCGCCGGCGCTTTCTGGCGAATGACCGTACCAACCTCGCCGAAGAGCGAACCATATTAGCCTATCTGCGGGTGATGATGGCCAAGGCCCGCACCGGGCTCGCCTTTGCCCGTACCGGAGTCGCTTTTGCTGGTGTGGGTATTGGCTTTATCCGGAAATTCCCTGCCGGCCCCTGGTCGATCTTCGACTGGAGCCTCGTCGTTATCGGTGTGTTGATGCTGATCGAGGGCTTCCTCTGGTATGGGCCGGGGCGGCGTGCCGCCAACAAGGCGCTGGCAGCGGTGGCAGAGAAACGCGACGTTGCCGGCCTTTGGGATACGATTTTTCCTTCTCTGTGTCTCTATGCGCAGGGCATCGATCCGGTAGCAGAGGCCAATTCGCCGCAGGCTCAGCCCGGCGTCTTCGCTACTACCGGACTCGCCCTGGAGCGCACCACCCTGGCAGACAAACGCAATACCATGTCGCGGCTGCGAACGATCATGGCGCGGGCGCGCACCGGCATGGCCTTCATCCGTACCGGCTTCAGTGTCATGACCGTGGGCACCGGCCTCTTTGTGTATTTTCATTTTACCGGGCATGTGCATGTCTTCTGGTCCATTTTCGATATCGCTTTGGTCATCGCCGGCCTGTACCTGATCGCTGATGGATTGCACTGGTATCTGCCCGCCGAGCGGGTCAAGCGGCGTTCCAGGTATGTCGATAACGACTTCGAAATTGCTGATGCAGACTACAGTCTGCCGCGCAGCGCCTGGAAGCGAGAGCTCTACCGTGAGTGACGACTTGCGCATCTACGACGCCCTGCTCGACAACGGCGTTCTCAGCGCTGCGGAATTGACGGAGGCAAAGCGTCAGGCGGCGTGGCGTGGCATCGAGCTGGAGCGCGTTCTGCTGAGGGACTTTGCCGTAGCGCGTTGCGATTTGCTGTCGGCGCTGGCAAAGCGTTACGGCTGCGCCTGCGTGCAATACGACGAGCGCTTGCCGGTTCCTACCGAGCTCTTCGCAGGCCTCGATGCCAAGGTACTGCGTATGAATGTCTGGTTTCCGCTGCGGCGCGTCGACAACACGGTCATCATTGCCGCAGCCGATCCTAGCAATGAAGCGATGCAAGAAGAGGTACAGCGACTCATCCCCGCGCCGCGCTATGAGTTTCGTGTTGCCCTGCGCGAAGACATCCGCTGGTATATCCAGGACTACCTGCATGCCGAAGCACCGTTTCTCATCGGCATAGAACGCACGGGGCTGGCCTACTGGCGCAACACCATGGCGCATTGGCGCACCAAGCTCGCGGCACATCGTACGGCCCATGCCCGCGCGCGGACATCAATGAAGCTTCTGCGCTGGGGCTTGACCCTGGTGGCCATATCCAGCGTAGTCTCGCATTTTCCGCACTCGTTTCTGGCTCCCTATCACTTGCCCATCTTGCTCTCGGGTGCGGTGCTGGCCGGTTTCGGATTGCTTGATTACCTCAAGGTGCGACGAGCGCGTATGGACTTGCCGTGCCAACGCGCGCTGATCGATATCACCACGCAAAATATTCGCTTTACCGAGCGTTATCATCTTCCCGAAGCGCCCATGGAGGCCGAGGACCAATCGGCGCTTGCCAAGCTCGCTGCCGCAATTCCCAACTACTGTTCGGTGTTGCGCCCGGTGCCCGCGAGTAAGGAACGTACCCACCTGGCGCGAGAACGTAACATTCTTGCTGCGCAACGGACTATCGCTGCCAGCCACCGCACCTCCTATGCCCGAGCCAGAACGGGATTGTCCCTGATTCGTACGGGTGTTTCTTTTGTCGGTCTGGGCATTGCCATGCACAAGTTGCTGAATGCCAGCGCTTATAGTTTCACCGACTATGTTCTCATTGGCGCTGGATGCTTGATGTTCATCGATGGGCTGCGTTGGTATCTACCCGCGCGTCGTCTCAAATACGGTATCGGCCGCGACAGTAAACCGTAACAAAAAAGGTGGCCGGACATCGACCACCTCAAGCGGGCTGAGAAAGCCTGAAATTATGGTTTCACATAGTCAAAGCCATGCGACTCCAGTTGCATGATGCGCACGATTCCCGCCGGAACAATGACTACTGAGGGGTCGAGGGGGGGCAGATGACCCGTCTTCTTCTTGAACGCCTCCATGCTGTTATGACAGACATCAAATTCCACCCCCTCGGCGTTGATGGCAGCAATGCGGTCCGCGATTCCCTTGTTTTTCGGCAGATACATCTTGATGCCGGGACCAAAGGCCACGACGATGACTTGTACCTGCTCCTGCCCAAAATAATTGAGTAAATTCTGCGCATTGTTGAGGGTCAGGTTCCAGCGCGCGGGATCGGCCTGACTGACCTGCAGGACCACTTTGGCCTTGGCGAAGGGGTGATTGTGTATGAAGGTCGGTTTGCTGTAATCGAAATCGTGCAGCATCGATACATTGGCCCAGGCCGGACTTGTTCCCAGGACGAGGAGAAGCGGAATGCCAAGCGTAAAGAGAACGCGACGGAATAGCGAAGAGTGACGCATTTGTGGGCTCCTTATGACGTTAGAAAGCAATCATTGCCTGCAGGGCAAAGACATTATCGACAGCGCTGGCTACGCTCTCACTGGTGGCGTTCGGATGGGGAACATCCAGCGTGCGGAAATAATATCCCGCCATCACCTTGGTCAATGGCGTGAAATGGTATTGCAAACCCAGCGCATAGGTCTTGAAAATCCGGTTTTGGGCAGGATTGTTGGGCAGGCGGTTGTAGTAATCGTAGCGCAGATTTACTTCGATGTTTTTGGTCAGGAAAAGTCCGCCTTCCACCATATACCCCCAAGCCTTGTTGCCAATACCCGGATATAGCTGAGTTTGGTACAATGCCGCTTGTTTCAGATCGGCCTTGTTGAAGGCTGCGGGTGCATCGATCCAGCCATTGCCGCGCATATATTCAAAACGAAACTGCCGACCCCAGGGATGCATGTATCCCTGCAGATATTGCAAGTCGGCACCGTAGCGGTTCATGTCATAATTTGCGCCATCAAAACGTGGCACGGCGTGCTGATACCAAATGCCGCCCTGGATATCGCTGCGAAACGGTCCTTTCCCGCCAAGGATATACGCTTCTTGCAAGCGTACCGCTTCCATAGGCTCGTTCGATTGGTTGCCTGCGGCGACGGTACCGTACATGCCGACCATGGCTCCATAGGTGAACTCCCATGGCCCGCTGCGAAACCAGTCAAAGATCATGGCACCGGGGTAGCGATAGCCATTGACGCCCAGTTTTTCCGTGCCAGGAATCAGGTAGCCGGCGGGACTATCTTTGCTGATGTAGGCGGAATTCAGCATGGGCTGGTTCATCAACTGGTTAATGACCGTCGAGCTGATGACATAGTTATAAGTCATAAAGCCCTGCATGGCGCCTTCGCTACTCGGAGCGCGAATCAGGCCCACCTCCACCCGGGCTCCGGGGATGTAGCTGAAAGTGACGTGACCATCGATCAAACCCGGCTGGTATCCGCTCCGTACATGGGTGTAGCCATTATTGCCAAACTCCCCAGCGACAAAGTACGAGATATTGGGATTCAGGTTTCCGCGAAACATGATACGAGCGCGTAAAATACCGGCGGTCGTACCCTGGCTAAAATCCGGGCCGACCAGGTTGATGTGCGGTACCTCATGCAGCAGCCCATCTTCCGTACCAGGCTGTACCCAGATCGTCGGCTCGATAAAGCCCGATACCCCAAACAACGGCGCTTTCGCTGGAGAAATGCCCTGCAGTTCGAACCAATTTGCGGCTTCCGCCCCCGGTGCATACAGAAGGCCGGCAGCGAGCGCGGCAGATACTACCCCAGACAACAGTAGCGGTTTCGTTCTGGTCATATATCACCCCTATGATTGTGATGTGCAAAATACTAGCAAGGCATGTGCCATGATAGGCGCTTGCGCAAAATGCAATGGTTAATGGGCATTACTGCTGATGGACTGGATGTTGTTTAGCCAGCTTTGTGCGCCAAAATGCATCTTCCCTGTTCTCTCGGGAACACCAGAAAATTCGTATAAATTTATCGTCATTGCCGACGGGTTCGGATAGTGCTGTATCGGTCACCCGCGCCCGGCTTCGCCCTGATCGGCAGCGATGCTACCATCGCCGGTAAATTTGGCAGATGGAAGGCAACATGGATCACGCGACAGCTCTAGGCCAATTACAGCTCGGCGCAGCCGATATCCTGCCCGAGGGCGGTCTGGTCTCGCTACTGCAACGGGCAGAAAACGAAAAGCGGTCCCTACGGATCAAACTGGGTATGGATCCAACCGCCCCGGACCTCCACCTTGGTCACACGGTTCTGCTCCACAAGGCTCGCCAGTTTCAGGATCTGGGGCACGAATTGCTGTTTGTCATTGGTGATTTTACCGCACGCATCGGAGATCCCACCGGCAAGAACAGCACCCGCCCGCCGCTCAGTGCGGAGGATGTGCAGGCCAACGCCCAGACCTACCGCGAGCAGATTTTCAAGGTCCTCGACCCAGAACGTACGCAAGTCGTGTTCAATTCCCAGTGGCTCGACCGCTTCAGTCCGAGTGAAATGATCCACCTCGCGGCGCAGTCCACGGTGGCCCGCATGCTGGAACGCGACGACTTCAGCAAGCGCTACGCTGCCGGCCAGGCCATCGCCATTCACGAATTTCTCTACCCCCTCCTGCAAGGGTACGACTCCGTTGCCCTCAAGGCTGATGTCGAGCTGGGTGGCACCGATCAGCGCTTCAATCTGCTGGTCGGTCGCGAGTTGCAGAAAAATTGGGGGCAGCCCCAGCAGCTGGTTTTTACCATGCCCATTCTCGAAGGGCTGGATGGCATACAAAAAATGTCCAAATCCCTGGGCAACTACATCGCCTTACAAGACCCTCCGGAGCAGATCTTTGGTAAGGTGATGTCCATCTCCGATACCCTGATGTGGCGCTACTACACTCTTCTGTCGCGTCTGCCAGCGGCAGAGCAGCAGCGCCGGCAGCGAGAATGTGAGAGCGGAACGCGCAATCCCCGCGACTGTAAACTTGCCCTGGCACAAGAGCTGGTCGCGCGTTTTCATGGCGCGGATGCCGGACAGTTGGCGTATGATGGTTTTCTGGCACAATTTCAACGGCATGAGCGTCCAGATAACCTCCCTTTGCAGGAAATTGCCATGGATCAGCCGTATAGCATAGCGCGTCTTCTACAGAAT
>NZ_CP094359.1:2077500-2402500 GCF_024396695.1 Acidithiobacillus sp. YTS05 | reverse complement strand
CGATCTGGCCGCCAGCTTCCAGCAGGCCATCGTCGACACCCTCGTCGAAAAGTCCCGGCGGGCACTGCAGCAAACGGGTTTTGGACAGCTCATCGTGGCCGGTGGCGTCAGTGCCAATCGTCTGCTTCGGAGCAAGCTGCAGGCGACGCTCGCGCCGCGGGCGCAGGTGCATTTCCCGAGCATTCGCCACAGTACCGACAATGCGGCGATGATCGCCCTGGCTGGATCGATCCATCTGGAGAAGGCCCATACCGCTTTGCACCCGCTACGGGCGCGTGCGCGTTGGCCCTTGGAGGAGCTATGAAAACCCCGCAGGCAGCACCTTTTTCCCTCGATGACCTGATTCAGGACGAAGCCGAGCGCAATGACGATTTTGCCGAGGGCCTTGACTGGCAGCAGACCGGTCATTTTCCGGAAGCGGTCAAATCCTTTCGTAAGGCTCTGGACGCCGAGCCGGATTCCCCCCTGTTCTGGACCTTCTATGCCTGGGCGCTGGCGGAATCCGGCGATGTTCATGGCGCCATTGCCGCCTGCCGCAAGGCCATTGGCCTCGATCCGGAATGGGGGATCGCCTGGAATGATCTGGGGGAATACCTCATGGAAAGTGGCCGGATCGAAGAGGCCCTCTTCCCTATCCGCAAGGCGCTGCGCAGCAAGCATTTCGATCGCCAGCATCTGGCGTATATGAATCTGGCACGTTACTACCTGCATCATGGTCAGTTACGACGTGCGCGCCAGGCGGCCGAGGAGGCGCACCGCTTGCTACCGATCTTTCATCCCGCCAAGGAATTGGCCGAGTGGATTCGGGAACGCCAGGAGGCGTGGGGCATTGACGATTGATGGTAATAGCGCTGGAGCGTGAGCCACGCCTTTCGCTATACTTCGGGTGCCCATCCCCAGCCAAGGAAGATTCATGAGCACCGAACTTTGGTACACCGAACGGTATGAAGAGCATGGCGCGGCCCTGAGCCTGAAGGTGCGCGAGGTGTTGCACCGCGAGCAAAGTCCCTACCAGACCATCGAAATTTTCGAGACCGAGCATTTCGGTACCCTGATGACTTTGGACGGCCTGGTGATGCTCACCGACCGGGACAACTTTCTCTACCATGAAATGATGACCCACCCGGCGCTGTTTGCGCATCCGGCGCCAAAACGGGTGCTGATCATTGGTGGCGGGGATTGCGGCACGCTGCGCGAGGTCCTGCGTCACCCCGAAGTGGAACTGGCCGAGCAGGTAGAGCTGGATGAGCGCGTTACCCGGGTGGCGGAGCGCTTCTTTCCGCTGCTCTGCGAACGTAATGACGATCCGCGCTCACGTTTCCATTTTCAGGATGGCATCGCCTGGGCAGAGAATGCCAAACCGGGCAGCTATGATCTGATCATCGTCGACTCCACCGATCCGGTGGGGCCAGCGGCTGGACTCTTTGGCGAGGAGTTCTATGCGGCGTGCTTCCGTGCCCTGGGCGAGCAGGGTGTGCTGGTTGCCCAATCCGAGTCGCCGCTACTCCATGCCGATCTCATCCGCCAGTGCCAGCGGCGGATGCAGGGCGCCGGTTTTGACTCGGTGGATACCCTGTTCTTCCCGCAGTTTGCGTATCCCTCCGGCTGGTGGAGTGCCACCTTGGCACGCAAAGGGGTCGAGCGCAATGCCTTCCGCCGCAAGGATGCCGAGCAGATGCAGGGCCTGCAGTATTATCACGCAGATATGCAGGCAGCGGCGATGGTGGCCCCAGCATTTCTGCTGCCTGAACATTAAGAGACGCTTCTGTCTCGTTATCTTGTTGTTTTGTAGAGAAAAAATTATTTATCTTGGTTTCATAATGCTGTAACAATTCTTTGCTACACTGCTCCCACTAAAAGAGCTGACCGGATTGCGGTCGGCTGGAGGAAGGGAGCGTGTAGCATGTCGAATCTGATTCGGCTGATTCAACCTGTGTCTGCTTTGCGGCTGGGGGAAATCTCGATCCCCAACACCGAGCGCGATCTCGTTGCCCCGCGCGGCTGGCAATATTTTCCCCAGCCAGTTGCCATCCCCAAAGAATGGGGGCTCCAGCGTGTTCTCGTCTACCGCTATCTACGCGGACGCGACCGATCCTGGGAGCTCTATCCCTGGTGGCGCTATCCCAAGGCGCGCTGGCCCAGATTGCCAGAGGCCCGGAGTGTCCTTCGCAGCTGTTTAGTTGCAGACGACGTCAAAGAGGAGCCCATAGCCATCGGTTCCGGACGCCATCTCTGTTTGCGGCAATCCGCGAATGGTCTTTATTTCCTTTTTTTCGATCTTACTCTCGCGGATGCGGCCAGTTCAGACGTTTTGGACGTCATACTGAACGACTTGACGGAGACGTTGCCCGTGCAGGTACCCTTTTTCCCACCCATTTTGGCTCCAGAAAAACAGCTACTCCGCTTGTTTATGCAGGGAATGAGTAGTGTAGAGATTGCTCAGGTGCTATCTACGGAACCGCAAAAGATTAACAAATCCATTAGGCGAATCACCAGGCTTTTTGGAGCTGTCGATCGCGACGAGTTACTGGTTTGCCTATGGCAGGCCTATCGGAAAAACAAAGCCTGGTTTTATGAGGAAAATTATGAATAAGTCACTTAACTATATGGTTATTATTTCTGGTCTCGTCCTGCTCCTGCCGGGCACGTGTTTCGCGGAGGAGAAGGGACAGGATCTGCCTTTCCTGCATCGTTATCCGGGCAGTTCCATTTACCACTACGACCACATACGTTTTGATGAGGCCAACATGCCTCTGGGACCCTTCATCGACAAGGCTGCGACCCAGTCTCAGCCTGTCCAGGGCGAGTTGGTTTACATCTACTACAAGAACCCCATGGACCGTTCTCCTTTGGAGATCATGAGCAACTACCAGCAGACCCTGCAGCAGGAGGGCTTCAAGATCCTTTGGCAGTGCGCAAACGATGCCTGTATCGCCAAGGGCTATAGCCACCAGGTCAGTTTTTATACTGACCCTATCTGGCGCGGCGCGGGAGATAATTTCGGTACCTATTTCGGGCCAGGCGGGGGCCGCATGAGTACGGCCCGCCTGGACTCCCCCAACGGCTCGCAAACTTGGGTCTATTTATGGGTAGGTAGCCATAACGGTCCTTATGCTGGGAAAACCTACATCTACGCCGTACAGACCAAGCCCATGCAGACCGGTCTGGTCACCGCTGACCGGGAACTGTTGACGGCAACGGAGATGGGTAGCGCCCTGGCACAGCAGGGCCGCTTTTCCATGCACATCCATTTCGACTACAACAAGGCAACCCTGCGACCTGACGCCCTGCCGCAGATCCAGCAGTTGGCGCAGACCCTTCGCCAGCATCCCAACTGGACCATTGGGCTGGACGGTCACACCGACGCGGTGGGATCGGCGGAATTCAACCAGCGCCTTTCGGAAGACCGCGCCCGTGCCGTGAAAGCGGCCTTGGTTGCCGATGGCGTGCCCGCACAACAGATCGCTACGCGTGGCCTGGGGGCGACACAGCCGGTGGCCGATAACAGCACAGACGCCGGGCGGGCCAAGAATCGTCGCGTAGAGGTGGTCAATCTTACCCCTGGATTTGTGCCGACGGCGGGCACGACGGGTGCGGGTGGAGCTCCCGCGATGGCAACTGCAGGCGCCGGGGGCGTGGGTTCGGCGCCTTCCATGGGGGGGGCAGCGGGTCAGGGGCCCTCTCAGAATTCTGCTAATCAGCCTGTACCTGCACCGGTGCGACAGATCACGGATACGGCTACCGATGCCGCGCAGTCGGAACTTCGGTATCAAGTGTCTCGCGGTGTCAGCAATCTGGTCGGCGGTTTGTTCAATCACTAGAGAAATCTCATCTTCCGGGGTAATGCTCAGTCAGGGGGGGCGTAACAGTGCAAAGGAAACGAATCGGCGCGAAGCGCCAATTTGGGCAAGGCATGACAGAGTATTTGATTGTCGTCGCCTTAATTGCGGTTTCATCCATTGTGGTTTTTTCGCGCTTTGGTCAGACCATGCGCAATCAGGTGGCCGGCCTGACTCACGAATTGGTCGGCACGGACTCTACCAAATATGGCGTGAAATATGCGAAACAAAAGGCTCAGTATGCGGCCGATAATGCTCAAAAAACAAAAAGTATGTCTGACTACAGTTCGTATAAGGATTTGCAGAAGAGGTAAAAGAAATTTTTCTTGCGTAAGCAAGGATCCCTTGTTGTAAATCACTCAACTGATGGAGGTGTTTTATGAAGCAGAAGTTCATTGCAGTAAAGAAGTCTGTGCGTGAGGCTGGTCAGGGCATGACCGAGTATCTCATCGTCGTCGCTCTGATCGCGATTTCCGCCATCGCGGTGTTTTCCTTCTTTGGCCAGACCATGCGGCATCAGGTTGCCGGTATCGCCGCAGAGTTGTCTGGAACCGATTCAGGCACGAACGTGAGCAATGCGAAGGGTACGGCTAGTGATGCGAACAGCAAAGGCACAGTGCAGAAGAGCATGGGAGACTATAGCTCTGCTAACGTGCTAAACGGTACAAAGTAAAAGAACCCCTGCTTGTAAGCGACCGCTTTGGCGGTCGCATTTTTCCGCAAGGGCGTGGAAGCTGCGCGTCCTTGCTGAAGGACACTTTCATACTTTTGACTCTGTTGCGAGCAATTGTTAGTAGGATTTTTGTGGGGGGGCTGGATGCGAGGCGTGAATTGGAACGCAAAGACTGGCAAGCTTCGCCAGAAAACACACTCTGGCAAAAATCGGGAGTCCGGGCAGGCCGCGCTCTTTGCGTTGCTGCTGATACCAGCAGCTATTGCTGGCGTTTTGCTGGTCTTCAATACGGGCCAGATCACCGCCAGCAAGCTCAAGGTACAGAACGCCGCCGATGCCGCCGCCTTCAGCGCCATGGAGCTCCAGGCTCGGCAGATGAATCTCGACGCCTATCTCAACCGCGCCATGCTCACCAACCAGATCGCCATCGGCCAGGCTGTCAGTATTCTCTCCTGGTCGCGTTATGTGGGGCGAGTAGGGGAAAATATTCACACCTTGATCCAGCCCTACAAAGATTTAGCGAAATTCATACCCTATATTGGAACAATGCTATCTCAATTTATTGGCTCTTATCAGAAAGCAATTGAAACCACGGCAAAAGGTGTAAAAGCTTCTGGCACTACGTATGCCGGAGCCTTTATATATGCAGCTAATCTTATGGACGCCACCTATGCAGGAGCCTCATCCATCTTCAATGCTGCGCTCAGCAAATCAGCGCAATACGGGCCGATCCAAAAGACTGTCGAACAGGTCGTCAAGCTCAACGCTGGACCGGACGCCCGGGTGCTGAATTATACCGCTGCCGGCTACGCAGCAACTGTCGCGCCCTATTGGATTGCCCGGCGAGGCTTCGTCACCACCTGGGGCGGCAGCGCGGACCCCAAGGGATCGGATCCGGGCGGCCGTGCGCGCATGGCCGGCATGATCAACGAGGGAAGCCAAGCATTTGCCAAAAACCGTGATCATGGATTTGGAGAGGGTCTCTTCAACTTTGAACTATTAGGGATTGCCGGGGTTGGTAGCCGCAAAAGTGGTGGCAGCCAACTTAGCCTTAACAGTAAAGGATACTATGTTTGGTCAGGTGCGGACTCCGTGCAGAGTTATCTCTGGTATCGAAAATACGGTCTGTTTGGCGGGAAAAGAACGATTTTCAACAACGCCTGGGCTTGGGGTGGGGCGTGGTCACTGCCTAGTGAAAGCAGTTTCCGATACTACCAAACGGACTATACCAATCGTATCTGGCGCGACCCCTATGTAGACCCGCAGAGTGCTGGTGATCAGAAATCTGCAGTGGACCGTGCAGGCGCCGTCTATCAAGATGCTTGGCAGAGGGATTGGCGCGGCATGAATAAAATAGTACAGGATGATTCCGGTCGTTTTGGACCAGATTCCCTTTCTGACGTGGGAATTGGGCGTGCAGACACCCGTGAAGGGAAAGGTATTGCTCGCTACCGCGATCTGGTTTGGAATGGCAATCGTCCGCGCGAGGACATGACCGACAGCGCCCCACGCTATCTTGTGGTTGTTGACCTCCCTGTCGCTAAGGTCCGGGACTCGGCAACGGCTCTCGGTATCAGCCACGATCCTGATGCTGGCAATCCGCGCCTTGGTTGGTTGAACATGCATCTGCTGAGCAAAGGTGCCGGACGCAACGAAGGCGTGCGCGCTGCCGCTGCGGCCCAGATCTATTTTCGTCGACCTCAATCCCTCTGGCCGCGAAGCGATGGCCTTGACGAGCGGGCGAATCTTTTCAGTCCCTTTTGGAGTGCGCGTTTAGTGGATCTCAACACCACTGAGAAGGCGCAGGTACTTGCTTTGAATACTATGGAGTAACAAATGACTTTACTTCGGAAACGATCGCCAGGAGTGTTGATTGTACTCACCGCCTTGTCTGGCGGTCCTTCGGCTTTGGCAGCGGATCCATCAGGCAAGCATGAACAGGATGGGTTTAAGGAGTTCTTGGCGAGGCCGACGGCACCCAAGGAGATACTCCAGTCGAAATCGCTGCAAGGGCCAAAGGATCCCTACCCGGCTGCAGATGCCCTCATGCGGCACAACGTGGGACGGTGGGCAGATCTGGACTGGAAGGGCATGCAAGCTCATGACAATTCCAGCGCTGGCTATGGTGGAGACGAAATCGTCGATCGCCCGATACAGGCCAAGATTCAGCAAATTAACGCCAAATCCTTGATGAGTTGTCGTGCACTCAGCCAGTTCGATATGCCCCAGGGCTTCACGCTGTCGGATGATCTGCACGATTTTGTAATCAATCCCGAGGCGTTGCAGGCGAGTCTCGCCCTGCAAGGGATGCTGTTTGCGCCAGAGTCCACCAAACACTGGATGATTTTGCAGCTCTCCTGGCAGCTTGCTGGTCATGATATGCCGCATTGGGACGGGACGCAAAGCGCGGAATACACAAAGCTGCAAACCTTTTGGCGCATGGTGCCGTTTGTCGCTACCGGATCCGTATCGCAGTTGCACAAGGCTTTTATTCAGGCCGCAGCAGCGCAGGGCTACGTTTTTGATCCCCCACCCAAGGTTCCGGGCTGGAAGGCAGGGGATGAGTTCATGACTTTCACTCAGCAGGTTACCCCAGTGGTCATGAATAACGCAGTGATCGTTATCAGCGATCCCGGCACGGACGATGGCGATTCGGAGTCGGCGGAGGATAGAAAACTGATGCAGAAACTGCACAATACCGGCTGGCGCTGCCTTGTGTTCAATGACTTGGCGAAGGATTGGTTAACAAGGGTTAATCCAAAAACCAACCTTCCCTATCAGCTTAGAGATCTCAAGTTGGGGTATATTCTTCAAAGCTCGGTGATCCCTTTAGGAAAGAAGACCGAAGAGTTCACCAGGGCGCATCTGAAAGAACGCCTGGATAAGGAGAGGAAAATGGCCCCGGCGCAGTTGGCGGCCTATCGTAAGGCGGAAGACAAACGTCTGGCATTAGACGTTACGAAGAATGCGTCAACATTCCAAAAGAAAATGCTAGAAAGCGCTGAATACCTGGATAAAGGTGCAGAAGCAACAAAATATTATGAAAAAATATATCCAGAATTGCGTAAGATGGGTATGCCAGAAGAGCAGATTCAACAGATGAAGTCGCAAATGGCTGAGGCAGCCACAATCGAAAAACAAGGCGCGAAAGATTTGCGCGAATACATTCACCAAGCCAACACACAATGAGGGAGGCGTCCTTGGCCCAGTCAGGTATAGCAAGGGTTCCAGAAATTCTGGCTCGTAGAGCATCCCGGGAAAGGGGACAGGCCCTCACCGAGGTCGTCGTGGTGGCGGGTTTCGTGCTCGTGCCGCTACTCATCCTCGGCGTATACGTGGGCAAATGGGGATATTTGCAGGATCGCAGCATCGAAGCTGCCCGCTATGCCGCCTGGGAGCGGGTGGTATCGCCGGCAGCGCCCCCCGCCGGACGCGACTGGGCTTCTCTCAAGTCGGACGCTGACCTGCAGAAAGAGGTTTCCATCCGCTTCTTTGGGGGGCGGAATGAACGGCTTACCGCTGTCACCGGCAGTGCCGGGGCTGCGGGGCTGGCTGCCGGTTCCAGCCGCGAGCCTCTGCTGCGCAAGCACGACTGGCAGCCCCTACTGGTGCAGCGCGAGCAGAACATCACCGTGGCGACCCGACAGGAGGCCTTTGATGGCGGCTGGACAGAGGGCGTTATGAACGCCTTCGGAAAACTTGTTACCGCGGGCGCCAGGATCCCCCTGCAGATGACCGGCCCTACGGTAGCCGCGGTGACGGTATCGGCGGCTGGTCTGCCGCAGCGGATTTTTGCCGAGGTGGGGCTCGCTGATCCACTGCAGTTCAAAGCACAGGCGGCGGTCTTGACGGACCCTTGGACGGCCAATGGACCAGGAGAGGAAGAGCGGCTGCTCCGTGAAGGAATCATGAAGCGCCAGGAGACACTGTCGAAGACGAAGGTGGGCTTCAGCATCGCTGGCCAACTCTTTTATCTGGCAACTTGGCCACTAGGCAAACTGGCCGAAGAATTTGAAAAACATTGGAATGACCCCGATCGCGACCGTCTGAAAATCGATACGGAGCAGCAATTTGGGGATCGTTTGCAGCCCTATCCGCAGATCCCACCGTACCCGGGACCGTGATCCGATGGCCAAAATGCGCCTGCTTGCCTTGTTGGCGTTGGGTCTTGCGGCACTATCGTCCTGCGCTCAGGCAGAGGAATTGCCCCTCTGGCCCCTGCCAGAGAGTCTGGGCGAGAGGCCTTTGGCCAAAGAAATGCGCCTCAATGGTGTACCCGTGAATATGGCTATTTTCGGCGGCAGGATGAGCGTTGATGAATTCCGTCGGGCTATGGAGCGCAGTTGCAAGGCAGAACGTGGAAGCTTCCAGGCGATGGCATTTGGCATGAGGCAATTGTGGTCGTGTATTCACGAGCCTTATTCGCAGACGGCGCAGTGGCAACAGGTAGGCAATCACATCCAGGGGGAGCTTTCTACCTTGCGGATGGACGCTCACGCCGAGCCCCATCCCCTGCCGATCGCTCTGCCCGATGGGACCGCCCTGCAGTCTGATCTCGAAACGCTGGACCCCGGTGGCAAAGAGGGCCGAGTTCTCGTGCTGCAAAGTGGGCTGAGCGTTGCGCAACTGCGTGCCTGGTTTCTCCGCCAGGCGCAGGCGCACGGGTGGAAAGTGGCGGACGCGTTGAGCACAGCCTCCACGCGCCTGAGTCTGGCGAGGGCGGACGGGCGTCTGGATATTGCCTTCCCCGCCCATGCCGGGCTGGGGACACAGGTTGTAATCGTTTGGCAAAAAAGGAAATGAGGAAGATCAGCTATGAAACCAGAAGCAAGAAGCAGCACTGCAATCTGCAAGACGCAAAGAGGACAATCGATGATCGAATACCTGGTGGTGCTGCTTGCGGCGGTTGTTATTTTACTCGCCCCCATCCCCTCAATCGTTCCGGGAAAATTGCCAGACAACGCCTCCGTGCTGACGCAGCTTTCCGCGGCGCTGCGCGGCTTCTACAGCGATTACTCCTGGGCGGCATCCCAGCCTGTGGTTAATTGACACTGAAAAAGGAAGGAAAGTGGCTACGCAACTCCCCAATGACTTCGAATCCGGAAACGTGCAAAAAAAGCCGGCCCGTGCCCTGGGTGGCTGGCTGATTCTGGCCGTCGCCATCGTGGCTGGTCTGGCAGCGGCCTTCCTCGCCGTGCACACCTTGCGGTCTCGCGAGGAAGCGGCGCTGGATCAACTGAGGGCAAGCAGAGCAGGGAATATGATCCGCGCGGTAGTGCCCGTCCGCGACATTCCTGCAGGGACGATTCTGGATCTAGGTATGGTAGCCGCGCGGAACATTCCGGGTGATACCGCTCCTGCCGATGTCATTACGCCGGAAACGTTCGACAGTTATGCCGGCCATCGAGTCAATGTTCCTTTGCTACAGGGAAAGCCGATACTGAGTTCCTATCTCAGCGGTCGGCGTACCCTGGCAGACATCATTGATCCGGATAAGTTGGCGATGACCTTTACCGTCGATAACATCAGCACCCTCGATGGCATGCTGCAGCCTGGCGACCATGCGGATGTGCTCTGGTTCTATGCCGGGCCGGTAGGTGATGAGCAGCAGGGTAGCGGGCAGCTTCGGGCTCGGGATCGCTTTTTGAAAGCGGGGCAGGATGTGTTGCCATCCGCTGGCTCCGACGCACTTGAGGGCCCCGCGGCGCTTCCCGGTTTGGCTGGCAATACCGGCGGACCGCTCATTTTTCGTGCTGGAGGCACGGAGCAAGAGAGCAAGCTCCCCAAAGATGGGGTGCGATTCCTCGAGCGGGATCTCAAAATTGTTGCGACGGGGACACGCACCGTAGCCTCCGATTCTGCTGCCAATATGAACAATGATCCCGCCATGACGGGACAACCGGCACAATTTAACACCGTGACCGTGGAGCTGAAGCCGGAGCAGATTCAGAAGCTGGTTCTTGCGAAGCGACTGGGGGAATTGCAGCTCGTGCTGCGTAGCCATGATTCTCAGGTGGCCGCTTCCAACAAGGTCTACACTGTGCGCGATATCTTGGGAATTCGCGATCGCAAAGGCGGACCGCTCTATGCCGCCGATTCCATCGAGTACATTGTTGGCGGTACGGGTCAGAACGGCCAGGTCAACAAGCGCCTCGACATCAGTGGGCTGCGCCGCCTGGCCGATGGATCACGCCAGAAACAGCAAGGTCTTGCTCGTCAGGAAGTCTCTGCTTCTGGCGATGCAATACCGCGTCCAGTTCAGATAGACAAGTTGCTGCCGCCCGTGGACGCTTCGCGGCCTTTTCTCCCCCGTTAACTTCTGCACAAAGGAAACCTCATGTTATTGGGTAAGAAACTGTTGCCTGTTCTTATCAGTACTCTGCTGGCTGCTCCCGCCTTGGCCGCAGAGGATCCCACCCTGGACCTGTACGCCGGCCAAGTGCGGGTGATACCCACCAAGCCGGTGAAGCGCGTAGCGGTTGGGGATGGCAAGGTGCTCAGCACTACCGTGGTCGACGGCAGGGAATTGCTGTTGCTCGGCGATGGCGAAGGCGAAACCAGTCTTCGGGTGTGGTTCAAGGATGGCGGAGAGGATGCCTATCGTGTGTTGGTAGCGCCAAAAAACGTGGGTCGTGCTGCCGCCGAAATGCGGGAGCTGCTCACCAACAGCAGTACGCCTGTCACAGTCCGCATTGTTGGCGACCACGTCGTGATGGACGGAAAAAATCTGCCGGCTACGCTATTGGCCCGGATCACGCAGCTGCAGACTCTCTATCCCAAAACCATCGTTCTGGCCAGCCCGGCACCTTTCAAGATGGAAAAAATGGTTTGGCTGGATGTCAATGTTCTAGAAATCAAAAAAACGGCACTGGAGAATCTGGGTGTCGACTGGACGAAGCAGATTGCTGGTCCTTTCGTTGGCTATGGTAAAGATTTTGTTGGCCCGCGCAATGTGCCCCTGGTTCCCCTGGGCCAGGATCTCACTCAACCGCCCGTCGCTGGGACCGGGATTCGCTTGACGCCTACGCCTCCGGGCCTGGATGGGGTAATCGATTTAACCAATCTGGCTCGCCCCATAGCTGGCGTTTCGAATGTTGGAATCATCACCGGGATGTTGTCCAAAATTAATCTGGCCATGAGTAAAGGCGACGCGTATCAAATCGCCAACCCGCAACTCAGTACCCGCAGCGGCGGCGAAACCAAGTTTCTGGCGGGCGGGCAGGTTCCCATTCTGCAGGCGCTGGCGTCGGGTACGGCGGCGTTTCAAAACGTCACCTATAAAAATTACGGTATCCAGCTTGATTTCAAGCCCCAAGTGGATGACGACAACAATATTACCATGCACGTTTTGGCCGATGTATCGGACATCGATCCGAGCACCAGTGTGGTCCTGAACGGCCTGAACGTGCCTGGTTTTCTCACCCGGCGCAGTGAGGCCGACATCAATGTCGGGGACGGTCAGACCATGGTTATTTCGGGATTGGTGAACCCCAAGACTGCCAAGAGTGCCTCTCAGCTGCCCTGGCTCGGAGATATCCCTATTCTGGGCAACCTCTTCAAATCGACAGATTTCCAGGCCGGCAGCACCGATTTGGTCATCCTGGTGACTCCTCGCGTGGTATCGCCTGCCTCGCTTGAGAACATTCGTCAGGTTTCGCGAGCGGTCGGCATGAAAGACGAGTTCAAGAACACCTTGCCCAAAAATTCCCCAATCCTGGGCGCGGTGGATAACACTCTTGGCTCGCGCGTGCCGTATCCCGAAACGCAAGCGCTGCCGGCACCGCACCCTCAGCCGCCGCTGGTGGTAACGCAGCCGCGCCCCAACCCGACTGTCACCGATCCGTCGACCAAGGAGTAGGACATGTTTCGTGTCGTCGCACAGCATCACAAGCACGGACTACTGCCCGTTCAGCCCCATGACGGGGTCTGCGTCATGGGGCGTTCCCCCGATGCGCATCTACGCTTGGAGGGTTGGAACGTCGGCAAAGAACACGCGCGGCTCGTGCAGCGAGAGGATGGCGTACATGCAGAGGCCGTAGGCGCACTCGGCTCCATCGTCGTCAATGGGGAGAGGGTTAAATGGTACGGTCCTCTGAGCGACCGGGATATTATCGAAGTGGCTGGGGTGACGGTTCGGGTTGAACGGGAAGCCTCGCAAAGTACCTTGCCATCCTCTCCGACGAGCCCCACGGAGGAGGCAGGTGCCGAGCGAGTTCTCGTCCCGGCCCAGGCCCAGTCTGCGCCAGAGCCGGATTTGCCTCGGGCGCTGCCCGTCGATCCGCGCTGGATGCAGTGGCGTCAGGGGATCGAGGAACGCTTGCGCACGCAGATGGACCTGCGTCGGCTGGATCTCAGCAGTATGAGCCGGGAGGAGCTGCAGCGCATGGTCACCCAGCTCGCCAGTGAAGTGGTACAGGGCATGCGCCTGCCGCCAGAGCTGGACCGAGAGCGTCTGATCAAAGAGGTGGTCGATGAGGCCGTAGGTCTGGGGCCTCTGGAAGACCTGCTCGCCGACGAAACCGTTACGGAAATCATGGTCAATCGCTTCGACGAGGTCTTTATCGAGCGCTCCGGGCGTCTGGCGCCTGCGCCAACGGTTTTCAGTAGTGAACAGGCCGTGCGGCACATCATCGATCGCATCGTCGCTCCCATCGGTCGGCGCATTGACGAGAGTTCACCCCTGGTGGATGCGCGACTTCACGATGGATCCCGCGTCAACGCCGTCATACCGCCCGTGGCGCTGAAAGGCGCCAATATCACCATCCGGAAATTCAGCAAAAAGCGTCTGCAGATGGAGGATCTCATCGGCTTTGGTTCGGTAGAGCCGCGCATGGCCGAATTCCTGCGGGTGGCTGTCGAACAGCGCAAGAATATCGTCATTTCCGGAGGCACCGGCTCGGGCAAGACAACGCTGCTCAATGTCCTTTCCAACTACATTCCGCCGCGGGAGCGGGTCGTGACTATTGAAGACGCGGCGGAACTGCGACTGTATCAACCGAATCTGGTATCAATGGAAGCGCGCCCGGCCAATGTCGAAGGGAAAGGCGCCATTCCCATCCGCGAGCTGGTGCGCAATGCCTTGCGTATGCGCCCCGACCGTATCGTGGTTGGTGAGTGTCGTGGTGGTGAGGCCCTGGACATGCTGCAGGCCATGAACACCGGCCACGATGGCTCCCTGACCACCGCCCATGCCAATAGCCCCCGCGACATGCTTTCCCGTATGGAGGTCATGGTGATGATGGCAGGCATGGAGCTGCCCCTGGCGGCCATTCGCGAGCAGATTGCCTCAGCTATCGACATTATCGTACAGATCACCCGTTTTTCCTGCGGTTCCCGAAAGCTCACGGCCATAGTGGAGGTCACTGGTACGGAAAGCGGCGTCATTCAGCTCCAGGAACTTTTCAGCTACCGGCAGCAGGGCTTCGGGGCCGACGGCAAGGTGCGGGGCAGCTTCCGCGCCAGTGGGAGCATGCCGGAATTCTACGAGGAGATGCGGGCTCGTGGCTTGCCGGTAGATACGAGTATTTTCCTGGAGGAAGAACATGAACGGTCCTGAGCTGGGCTTTGCTGCTCTGGTCTTCCTGTCCGTAGGGGTACTGTTCTTTGTTCTTGTCCAGGGCGCACGTATGGTCCTGGCCCGCCAGCGGGCGACCTTTACCCAGACGACCAAGAGCAGTCTGGCGGACATGTTTCTATTTGCTGATCCCAGTCTGCTCTGGCGCCTGAATCTGGGTGCCTTGCTGCTGATTCCGCTGCTAATATACCTGCTGATACCCTCATTGCCCCTGGTGATTGCCGTAGCGTTGCTGGTGGCGGTGTCTCCCCGGCTGCTGCTCGGTTACCTCAAGGCGCGGCGTTTCGACCGCTTGCACCAGCAACTTCCCGACACCTTGCTCATGATGGCATCGGCTCTGCGCGGTGGGGCCAATCTGGGGCAGACTCTCGAGGGCCTGGCCCGGGATCTCAGTGCCCCCATGAGTCAGGAACTTTCCTTGGTCGTTCGGGAACAACGCCTGGGCGTTTCTTTCGAGGACGCTGTGGGGAATCTGGCCATGCGTGTCCGTTCGCAGGATTTCGATCTGGTGGTTTCCGCCCTGCGCATCAATCGGGAGGTGGGGGGCAACCTTGCGGATACCCTGCAGCGCCTGGGAGAAACCGTTCGTCGGCGTTTGATGATGGAGCAAAAAATCAAGGCACTGACCTCCCAGGGAAAATTGCAGGGCCTGGTCATGACCGCCCTGCCGGTGCTCATTGTGCTCGCACTGCTGCACATCGAGCCGGCTGCCACCGGCGCTCTTTTCAACACCTACAAGGGATGGGGAGTGCTGGGCATTACCCTGGTACTTGAACTGCTCGGGTACTGGGGTATCCGCAAGATTGTCAGTATCGAGGTGTAAAACGATGTCCATACGTTCCTGGCAGGCGTGGTTGGTTGCGTTGCTTGGCGCTGGGTTCGCGCTGCTATTGCTGGTCTATTTTGGTGAACGAACCCTGCTTGCTCTGGCAGGCAGTTCCGGACAGCTTCCCTTTCTCCTCGTCGGGCTTTTGGTTGCCCTGGTGGTGGGGGCGGGCATCTACGGCTTTTCCCTGCTCTATCAGGCAGTGGATAAAGTGCCGCGCGAGTATCTGGATCCCTTACCCAAGGGCTTGGCCAAGATTTGGCCTCTGGTGCGTTTTGTGGATTCCACCATCGTTCGCTTTTTGCCCGACAAGCTCGTCTACCGCAGTGCCCCCCGTATTCAAAAGGCTGGTCTCCATTATCTCATCACCCCCCGCGATTTCTTTGCGCTCAAGATTTTGTCGGCGCTTTTGCCCCTGGCCTTCGCACTTTTTGTCTATGCCACTCTCGGGTTCTTCCGTTGGGAATTCACCCTGCTCGGGGTGCTGCTTTTCAGCTTTTACCCTGATCTCTGGCTGGTGGAACAATCCAAAAAACGGCAGAAGAGAATTTTGAAGGATTTGCCCGTCTATCTGGACTTTATCACCCTGATGGTGGAAGGGGGGCTGAATCTGACGGGCGCCATCCAGATTGCCGTAGATAAAGGACCGGAAGGGCCATTACGCAACGAATTTCGCATCATTTTGCGGGATCTGCGCTCGGGTATGCCGCGCATAGAAGTCTTTCGCCGTTTTGGCGAGCGCGTAGCGATGCAGGAGTTGCGCAGTCTGGTCACCGCCATCATTCAGTCGGAAGAGCGCGGGGGAAGCCTGGCTCCGGTACTCAAGGCACAGGCGGAGCAGCGTCGGGAAGAGCGCTTTTTGCGCGCAGAGAAAGCCGCATTGGAAGCGCCGGTAAAGCTCCTGGCACCCTTGGTCATGTTCATTTTCCCCATCGTCTTCATTGTGCTCGCCTTTGTCATCTACATGAAATATGTGCAGGAGGTGGCGACATGAGCGAGCGCGGAGGGATCTGGCGGGAGGATCACTGTCTTTGGCCGCGCGCCCGCTTGGCCCGCGATCCACTTTCCCGGGCAGTCGGATTGCTGGGAAGACGTGGTCTGGCCGACGACGAGGCACTCTGGCTGCGCCCCTGTAGCGCCGTACATATGTGGGGCATGCGCATCGCCATCGATATCGTCTGGCTCGATGGTACAGGCAGGATTCTCGGTCTGCGCGCCGGACTTCGTCCCTGGCAGTATGCCTGGCCACGGGTACGCGGGGTACGAGACACGATCGAACTGGCGGCTGGCGCCATCGAACGCTGGCAGCTTTTAAGCGGCCAGCGCCTGGAGTGGCGCAGCGCTGGGTCAGGGGTGCTGTAACCGTCAGGAAATTGGAAGTTTCAGGAACAAGGGAGGGAGCCAATGAAATCTATGCGACAGGTATCGCGGTCCCCGTCACAGGCCGGCGCTGGGGCAGTGGAGTTTTTGATCAGTATTCCCATCGTCCTGCTGCTGATTCTCGGCAGTTTGCAGGCCAGCCTTCTCTACCAGGCGCGCCTGCAACTGGAAGTCGCTACCCAAGAGGCGGCCCGCGCCGGTGCCCTGCATGGTGGCGACCTGAACGAGATTCGTGAAGGTCTGGCGAGGGGACTGACCCCTCTCTATACCCACGGGCAGGGTGTTGCGGATCTGGCCAAGGCGCGTCTGCGTGCCGAGGTGGCGGCCCGAACGGCGACTATTGAGATTTTGAGCCCCACCAAAGAGGCGCTGGCCGATCACAAGGAATTTGGCCGTCTCCCCTTGGACGACAAGACCGGTCAGGCCCTGACCCCCGGTGGAAACTGGGGGTGGGGGATTCCCGAAAGCCAGCTGGGGTATCGCAAGACCGCATTGGGCGGGCAAAGCGGCCTCAGCATCCAGGACGCCAATCTGCTCAAGATTCGTGTCACCTATCATCACCCCATGATCATGCCCTTTATCGACAGGCTTTTCGCGCGTTTTGATGCCGCCAATGCCGGGCACGGCAGTGCCGTGGGCAGCGATGCAGGGAGCAAGGGTGCTTTTGCTGGGGCGCAAGGATTGCAGGATCGGTTACGCAATACCTTTCCGCTCACGGCCGAGGCCACTTTCCGGATGCAGACGCCCTTCACGCATCTCGGAAATTTGCAGGCCGTAGGCAATTTGGCCAACCCGCAGGCAGGCGGTAGCGAACAATACAATCCGCCGGACGCAGCGCCACCTGCCGATTTAGAGCCCTTGCCCGCGCCAGAAGCCGAGATTCCCGACTACGAGGGCGATCTGCCCCCGCCACCTGATTTTTCTGCGTGTGTCCATTAAATCCTTGAGCAAACCAGGAGGGAGAGATACTATGATACCTGAGCGTATGCCGCGGGTTGCAGCATGGAAATGGACGATACTCTTTATGACCAGCAGCTCTGCATTTACTGTGGCATCGGGCGTCAGCGCGATGGATTGCAGTAAGGCGCGAACCCCCACAGAAAAGGCCATCTGTGATGATCCAGAGTTGATGAAATTGGATAGACAGCTGAGCCGTGATTACAAAGAGCTTCGCTCGACCTATGAAAAGAGTGGCCATTATACGTCATTTCTGCAGTCTCAGGCTGATGAGCAAAAGCAGTGGCTAACTGAGCGAGATGCCTGTGGGACTAATGCGGATTGTATTGCGAAAGAATACAATTCTCGCTTAAAAGATATCGCAGGTTATTCGCGAGTATGCATTATCCCCGACGCTGTTTCGACCGCGCCCACGGCTTCCAAAGGCTCGGATACCGAGCCACCCAAACTGGCGGCTCCGAAATGCTCCCCCGCAGATCGTGTGGACTACGGCTTTATAAAGAAGAGTGAAGGCGCTATGCTTGACTTTTATGTGCCAGGAGCTTTTAAGGCGAATATCAAAACGGGAAGAAATTTGGGGCCAAGATATGTGAATGGTAAACAAACGGCCATGGCGGCCAGCGGGGTCACGGTGGGAGAAGGTGTGGATCTTGGGCAGCAAACCATAGCCAATCTAAGGCGCTATATGGAAATAGAGGAGAAGAAATACGGGAAGCCGGGTAGCGTCTCAATAGAAAATATACTATCGCTGGTATGGCCATACATTGGATTGAAAAAATCGGACGCTGTAAATGCACTCAACGGTTATTACGACAAAAATAAGAGCTATCCGACATTGAATAGCGAAGAAGCTGGTTTCATTTCCTCGGCGGTAAAACACGGTTATGCCGAAGACGCCGCGGCATTATTCAACAAGAATGCCCATCCAAAAATGAATTTCTGGTCTTTACCTGGTGCCGTGCAGACCACCCTCACCGATATGAAATACCATTCCTATATCTCGAGCGTCGCCCAGCATTACTATCGTGCGGATTGGGAGGGAGCCGCGGCGGAATTTGAGACCCTTGCCATTGGAAAATATGCCCAGTATAAAGCCCGTTTTCAGGCACGTGCCCAGATGTTGCGCAATGCCATCCAGGATCAATCCCTGCCAAAACAGGGCGATCCCTGTGCCCCTAAAAAAATGCCTGTCGCCTTCAATCGTTCCAAAGAGTGGGAAACCCAGCGGCTGCCCCGTTGGGCGTGAGTATTTACCCCTACTGCAGATCAGGAGATTCAGCATGATACGAAAACTTATTTTGGGCACGGCAGCTTGTGTGGCTATCACCTTCAGTGGGAGCGCGAGCGCGGCAGATACCCTTCTCAACTGCCCAGCCATAGCGGCCAAAACCCCGGAGAACTATGCCCGCGGCTGTAATCCGCCACTGACTCCCCTACAAGACGCTATTTGCCACTACAAACCAAAGTCTTGGACCGACAGCCTCCTGATGTTAGATGATGCTGTCGGCGTCCACTACGTCCGCGATTTACGCGCGGCTGGTATAGGCACACCGCAATGCAAGGATCTGCTCGAAAGCCACAATGCTTATGAGAAGAAACTCCAAGGCTGCGGCAGCAACGGAGAATGTGTTCTCAAGGTCATGAGGAATTGGGCGGGGACTTTATCGCATTTGGAAGATCGTTTGCGTCCGCCTTTAAACGAGACTGTCCTGAAAAGATTTGCCGGCGGAATCGAATTCCAGGAAGGGCAGCATGCTATCTCCCTGCTGAAACGCCTGGAACAAGGCATGGATCTCTACCCTCTGCCACAGATGGCGTTACCCAACGGTAACGTTCTGGTCTGGGGTTTCCAATCCCACAATGCACAGGTGCAGTCGCTTGCCGTGGTCAATCGCCAGGGCGCGGTGCAGCTCCTTGGCGTCGTGGACGGGATTTACCTAGCCTGGCCTTCGGGAAAAACCCAATGGCAGCCAGAGAAAGACGCACGGATTGCCCTATTCATTCGCGATTCGTCCGTCCTGAACCAGAATTTGCCCGCTATCCGCGCCTGGGCGGCGGCGGCCGTTCTGGGCTTCAATCAGGATTGTCCGGGCAAGGACCAAGCCCGCTGTCAGACGGCTATAAAGCTTTCCCTGCCCATCCAAGCTTACAGCCTGAATTGTAAGGCTACCAACGGTAAAGTCATCAACCAGCGCTGCGCCGTTCCCTTGCCGGAGGTGCCGGATAACGTCTCGCCAGGGCTATTCTGGCAGTGATTTTGCGTTGGCCCAGGTTTCCTCTGCGGGATGTTTGGTTGCGCCCCTGTAGCGCCGTACATATGTGGGGCATGCGCATCGCCATCGATATCGTCTGGCTCGATGGTACAGGCAGGATTCTCGGTCTGCGCGCCGGACTTCGTCCCTGGCAGTATGCCTGGCCACGGGTACGCGGGGTACGAGACACGATCGAACTGGCGGCTGGCGCCATCGAACGCTGGCAGCTTTTAAGCGGCCAGCGCCTGGAGTGGCGCAGCGCTGGGTCAGGGGTGCTGTAACCGTCAGGAAATTGGAAGTTTCAGGAACAAGGGAGGGAGCCAATGAAATCTATGCGACAGGTATCGCGGTCCCCGTCACAGGCCGGCGCTGGGGCAGTGGAGTTTTTGATCAGTATTCCCATCGTCCTGCTGCTGATTCTCGGCAGTTTGCAGGCCAGCCTTCTCTACCAGGCGCGCCTGCAACTGGAAGTCGCTACCCAAGAGGCGGCCCGCGCCGGTGCCCTGCATGGTGGCGACCTGAACGAGATTCGTGAAGGTCTGGCGAGGGGACTGACCCCTCTCTATACCCACGGGCAGGGTGTTGCGGATCTGGCCAAGGCGCGTCTGCGTGCCGAGGTGGCGGCCCGAACGGCGACTATTGAGATTTTGAGCCCCACCAAAGAGGCGCTGGCCGATCACAAGGAATTTGGCCGTCTCCCCTTGGACGACAAGACCGGTCAGGCCCTGACCCCCGGTGGAAACTGGGGGTGGGGGATTCCCGAAAGCCAGCTGGGGTATCGCAAGACCGCATTGGGCGGGCAAAGCGGCCTCAGCATCCAGGACGCCAATCTGCTCAAGATTCGTGTCACCTATCATCACCCCATGATCATGCCCTTTATCGACAGGCTTTTCGCGCGTTTTGATGCCGCCAATGCCGGGCACGGCAGTGCCGTGGGCAGCGATGCAGGGAGCAAGGGTGCTTTTGCTGGGGCGCAAGGATTGCAGGATCGGTTACGCAATACCTTTCCGCTCACGGCCGAGGCCACTTTCCGGATGCAGACGCCCTTCACGCATCTCGGAAATTTGCAGGCCGTAGGCAATTTGGCCAACCCGCAGGCAGGCGGTAGCGAACAATACAATCCGCCGGACGCAGCGCCACCTGCCGATTTAGAGCCCTTGCCCGCGCCAGAAGCCGAGATTCCCGACTACGAGGGCGATCTGCCCCCGCCACCTGATTTTTCTGCGTGTGTCCATTAAATCCTTGAGCAAACCAGGAGGGAGAGATACTATGATACCTGAGCGTATGCCGCGGGTTGCAGCATGGAAATGGACGATACTCTTTATGACCAGCAGCTCTGCATTTACTGTGGCATCGGGCGTCAGCGCGATGGATTGCAGTAAGGCGCGAACCCCCACAGAAAAGACCATCTGCGGCGATGCGGAGTTGGAAAAAATGGACAGGTAGTTAAACCGCGACTACCGGTCTTTTCTGGACGAATACCAGAAAAAAAGGAAACCACGATTGCTTGCTGGAAGATGAGGCGGCCAGGCAGAAATCTTGGTTGCGGGAACGGGATGCCTGTGGAACCGATGTGAATTGCATCAAATTTGCATACGCGGATCGCACCAATCAGATTAGATCGTATGCATCGGTATGCGTGGTCATCAACGACGCGTCTGAGAAGTATTTGGGGCGAGCTTGCTACAAGCCCGCACTTCCGACCGCGCCAACAGCAGTGGCAACATCTCTACCGGTAAATCAAAAGTCAAAGAACGATTGTTCTCCGAGGTATAAAATAGACTTTAGTGTGACCAAAAATGGTGAGGGAGATCGAGTTATAAATGGATATATCCCAGGTTATTATAAAGCGGACATCAAAATACAGTCTGGCCCCGATGCTGGTGCCCTGAAGGCTCGCCCTGTGCCGCTGGCTACAGCAGAGGCTCTCGCACGGGTGAGAAAAGCCGCCATAAAAAGTGGCGTCACCATCGATACTGGGCTGGATCTCGCTCAACAGAGTGAATCTCACCTACACAGCATAATGACGAGTTATGTGAAAGGGCATGGGGTTCCTGTGGGTGCGTCCATCGACAGAATATTTAAGCGCGTGAGACCGTTTTTAGCCAAAGGGCCAGGGCATCCTGGCCCACAAGGAGAAGCGGCTTACCACATGATTCTCGGTAACGAACCCAAGTTAACGCGTGCGGATGTCGAACTTATGCGCGACTCCATGCGTGAGTACAACGTGCAACTTGCCGAGAGAAATTATAATTTATATAACAAGGACGGAAAAAAATTCCAGGAACTTCCGGCGGAAGCGCAGACACTTATGTTGGACGTTGTTTGGAATTTTGGTGGATTTGATGACGTTCACGGAAAAAATGCTTATTCCCCCACGAAAGAGGGCGAAATAATACAGAAAAAAGGTGAGAGAGCCATGCTCGCTAAGAAGACACGATATCAATTCTGGACGTTGGTCTATGCCAATGACTGGAAACGACTGGCTGAAAAACTTAAGAGTGCCGACTTTCCACTGCGCACCAAGAGTTACGACGAGAGATATCGTGCGCGTGGACGCTTGCTCGATCGGGCACTGCAGCGTGGCTGGCCAGACAGTTCGGCTTGTTGATTGAGATCCAGAAGGAGAAAGGAAATGAAGAGATTGGCACTTGCAGTCGTGATTTCATGGCTGGCATCAAATACCGCTTGGGCAAAATCCGTCGAGGATTTGCCCTATACACAGGTCTATGATGGTTGTTCGGAAGGACCTAGCGCTTGGCACGTCATATGTAAGGCGATGGAAGAGCATCATGTAAAGCCAGCGTTAGAGAAAATTATAGAAGAATCAGTTCAATACGACGGATATGTAGCATCGGCCTATACCCATGTCCTGGAGGATTTGCCTATGGACAGCCCGCAGCAGAAGGCCATGATTGCCGAGCAAAAGGCCTATCTCGATCGCAGGGACGACTGCGGCAACGATCTGAAATGTATTTTGCGGGCAGAAAAGAGGCGCCTGGATGAGTTGAACGCCTTGCGTAGAAAGCTCGAAAAGCCTCTGCCGGATGCCGAGATGCAACGTCTGACGAAGGGCTGGAAGATCGGGCGCGAGAGCCTGTATGACCGTCTGGTAGAGGGTTTCAGCATCTATCCGCTGCGTCAGGTCACCCTCGCCGATGGCCGCACGGTACAGTGGGGATTTGCGCCACACGCCGCCATGGTGCAATCGGTGGCTGTGCTGGGACCCGATGGCCATCTGCAGGCCCTTGCCGCAGCCAATGATCTCTATCGCTCCCAACTCCCCTCTACAGTGAAATCTGTGCCGGAATTCCGAGTGTTTCTGCCAGATGCCCAGCGGAGTTCTGCGGTATTGGGCATCCTGCGCAGCTGGGCGGTGGCAAGCAGTTTGGGTTTTTCTGTCGATTGTGCGGCCAAGGACCGGGGTGCCTGCAATAAAGCCCTTGTCAGCCTGCCGCCGCCAACGGTCTACGACTTGCGCTGCCTTCAGAAGCGGCTGGTGGCGGCCTGCGCTGTGCCGGGAGACGGAGCAAAAGGCAGCCTCCAGGAGGTGAGTCTATTTTGGCAATAGGATCGGCAAGCACGTTTGATGCAGGGGATAGGGCCTATCCGACAGCGGCGCTGTTTTGCCTTGTTCAGCGAGTTTTCCTCACGGAGGAATGAATGAAACGCATGGGTCTCGTATTCTGGCTACTCGCCCTCTTCCCCCCGGTCCTGCAGGCTGCCCCTGCCCCTGTGACTGCGGAGACTCTTGCGGGGAAATCGAGTTCGCCCGGTGTAGGGCCAGACACTTATACCCTTGTTCTCAAGCAAGGCGGCAAAACTGTCGTTTCCCGAAAGGACGATACGGAAGGCGGTCATGTCCCAGAGGTACAGACCTTTCCCGCGAAGTACTGCGGAGTTCCGGTCCAGGTGGTTGTTTTATGGGCCGAGCATAATAACGCCGAGTGGGGCGGAGATCTCTATGACTTTTTGATCTTTAATCCGCAAAACTGGGGTCTTGTAGATGAATTCCAACAGTCCGATACAATAAATAAAGAAAGCGGTAAGTGGAATTTTCACGCCGATGCTGATCATACCATTGCCATATTACGCGCAGGCCACTATTACGGGCCCCGGTGCAGAATCTTTGACCTCTACACCAAGCCCCTGCCTGCCAAGGGCCCTTCCTTCGACTGCAAAACGGCGAGCAACCGGGCCGAAGAAATGGTGTGTAAGCACCCCGAACTCGCTGCTCTCGATCGAGCGTATGGGGCAAGGCTGCGGGACCGACTCTTGAAGGTGCCTGCCGCGGAGCGACAGGATGCGGCCAATGGCTATTACTGGGATATGGGGATTCGGGATAACAGTGCGATGAGCGTGAAAGACTTGGCAGCCGCCTATCGGGATGCGCTGGGTACCGACTCAGCCCAGTACTTTGCGGAGAAACAGCCAGCGCAATCTGCCCACGCTGCCTGCGAAAAGGCCCATACCCCCAGCGAAAAGACGGTCTGCGCCAATCCCCAACTCAAAACCCTGGATGAACAGTTGGCCCAGGCCTACCATCAGGCCTTTATCCGGACCCAGCCCAATTCCCCCGAACGTCGCGAGTTGATCCAGGCTCAGCGTAACTGGCTCAAGACCCGCGATACCTGCAAGGCCGATGTGCCCTGCCTGGAGCAGGCTTACCGTAATCGTATCCAGAGGCTAAGCGATCATGCGCGCTAGGGGGTTGCTGACAATTTCCGTTGCGTTGTTTTTGGGTGTCGGTGCTGCTGTGTCCCTCGCAGCGCCGCTCGCTGCCCCGGTCGACCAATACGACTGCCCTGCGTTGGCGCTGTCGAAATACAATTACGACGCTTTTTCCGAGCTCTGCCAAAAGGATCCCCAAACGCCTTTCCAAAACGTCTGTTGGGTAGACTATAACTATAAACCGAAAGATTGGCTGGATATTCCGTCGCTTTTGGATAGCACGGTGCAAATGAGTTTTCGTAGGGATCTACTGCAGGCAGGCAAGAACACTCCCTACTGCAAAGCCCTTATCGATACCCAGGGGCCCTACGAGCGCAAGCTCATTGCCTGCGGTAAGAATGGGCCTTGTGTGGTCCAGGTGATGAGAGACCGATCATGGCAGCTTGCTGGAATTGAAAAGCGGTATACCGCCCCAGCAACAACACGCGAGACCTTTGAAGCCTTTTTGGGCAAGGAAGGCTCGTTGCGACTGGATGATGAGCAGACGCTGGAGCAGCGCGCCATCCGGGGATTGAGTATCAGCCCCCTGCCTCGCGCGCCGTTGGCAGAGGATTTGACCATCAGCTGGGGATTTGAGCCCCACAACGCCCAATTGCAGTCGGTACTGTTCAGCGGTGCACAGGGCAAGGTCTTTGCCCTGGCGTTGGTGGACAGTCTCTACCTTGACGGAGAAGGGAAGACTACCCTGCCCAAGGACGCACGGATTCGGCTCTTTGTGCGCGATCCCGGCCAGCTTGCGCGAATCCTTCCGGGGCTACAGGCCTGGGCGGCAGCGGATGCCCTGGGCATGGATGTAGCGTGTAACAAACCGGGTGTATGCGAGCATTGGCATCAGTATCCCATGCCCATCACCGCCTATCGCCTGCCGTGTAGGGGCGGTCATTGGGATGCCTGTCGCCTGCCCGTGCCGAAAATCACCGCCCCCATACCAGCGCTGGAGCGCTTCCGGCAATAGGTATCGGACGTCATGAAACCATCTGCGCTCGTTGTTCTGCTTTTGGGTCTGACATCAAATACCGCCTGGGCAAAATCCGTCGAGGATTTGCCCAATACACAGGTCTACGACTCCTGTTCGGAGGGGCCTCGCGTCTGGCACGTTATATGTAAGGCGTCCGAGGGACATCATAAAAGGTCAGCTTTAGAGGAAAAGCTCTTAGATGAATTATTTCAATACTTCGGATATGTAGCATCGGCCTACACCCATGTCCTGGAAGATTTGCCCATGGACAGCCCGCAGCAGAAGGCCATGATTGCCGAGCAAAAGGCCTATCTCGACGGCATGGACGACTGCGGCAACGATCTGAAATGTATTTTGCGGGCAGAAAAGAGGCGCCTGGACGAGTTGAACGCCTTGCGTAGAAAGCTCGAAAAGCCTCTGCCGGATGCCGAGATGCAACGTCTGACGAAGGGCTGGAAGATCGGGCGCGAGAGCCTGTATGACCGTCTGGTAGAGGGTTTCAGCATCTATCCGCTGCGTCAGGTCACCCTCGCCGATGGCCGCACGGTACAGTGGGGATTTGCGCCACACGCCGCCATGGTGCAATCGGTGGCTGTGCTGGGACCCGATGGCCATCTGCAGGCCCTTGCCGCAGCCAATGATCTCTATCGCTCCCAACTCCCCTCTACAGTGAAATCTGTGCCGGAATTCCGAGTGTTTCTGCCAGATGCCCGGCGGAGTTCTGCGGTATTGGGCATCCTGCGCAGCTGGGCGGCGGCCAGCAGTCTTGGGTTTTCCCGTGACTGCGAGGGCAAGGACAAGTCTGTATGTGCGCGTGCCCTGGCGGACGTGCCGCCACCGACGGTCTACGATCTGCGCTGCCGTCAGAAGCGGCTGGTGGCGGCCTGCGCTGTGCCGGGAGACGGAGCAAAAGGCAGCCTTCAGGAGATGAGCCTGTTTTGGCAATAGGATCGGCAAGCACGTTTGATGCAGGGGGAAGGGCCTACCCGGCAGCGGCGCTGTTTTGCCCTGTTCAGTGAGTTTTCCTCAGGGAGGAATGAATGAAACGCCTAGGTCTCGCATTCTGGCTTCTCGCCCTCTTTCCATGGTCCTGTTGCAGGCAGTAGAGAAGACAGGCCTAAGCAGATCGTATTATTAAATTCTCGGAGGTTCTGGTTATGAGTTCTATAGAGTGGCAGAGCCGGTTGGGCATCGAGGTCATTTTGTTCATCTTGGGTTTGGGTGGGCCTGTCAGCGCTTATGCTGAGGTGCAATCCATAGATCAATTACCATATATAACTCCTAATTCTTGTGGGCCTAAAGACAAGCGTCCTGCGGAGGAAATTACATGTGACTTAGTTGACGAAAATATAAAAAAAACGGGAAAAGTAGATGGAGACAGTTTCAGCGCAAGATTATTGCAGGAAGATATGTACGTCACCGGCCTGTATTATCGTGCTTTGCAGAATACGGCGCTGAATAGCCCGGAGCAGCAGCGTATCGTCAAAGAGCAGGGCGAGTACCTGGACCGGCGCGATGCCTGCGGTCAGGATGTGCACTGTATCATGCGCGTCGAAAAGGCTCGCCACAAGGAATTGATCGCCCTGACCCGGTCGCTGGAAAAGAATCTGCCGGACGAAGAGATTGTTCACTGGACCCATGGTCGGGTGTTTCCAGGCCGGAACGGCAAGGCTCAGTCCCTGGGCCAGCGGGTGATGGCAGGCTTCGACCTGTACCCTCTGCCGCACGTAACCTTTGCGGATGGCAGCACGCTGTTTTGGGGTTTTTTACAGGGTGATGGCTCCGTACAATCCCTGGCCATTACCGACGCCAAAGGGCACCTGCAACTGCTGGGTACGGCCGATGGCCTGCTATTGGCGGGAACGGGAGAAGGAAAGCTCCAGCAGGCGCATCTGAATCTGTTTGTGCGCGACGCGAAGATGCTGGAGCGTTATCTGCCAGCTGTCAGGGCTTGGGCAGCCGCGGACGTCTTGGGTTTCAACCAGCAATGTCCCGGTAAGGACAGCGATCGTTGTGCATCGGCGCTGCGGGCCCCTCTCCCCATAAAGGCCTACGCTTTGGATTGCAATGGTCATGGACAGGGCCAGGTGCAGGTCCAGCGCTGCCCTCTCAACCTGCCGGCGCTGCAGAACATGCTGTCCCCCGGACTGTTCTGGCAGTGAACGCATTCCGTCGGCCGGTGCGCCGGTCTGGGCTGTAACAAAGCGCTTCTGCGTGATGAGTATCCGTGTGACGCTGCAATAGGGAATGGAAGGATGATGAAGAAGGGAGTGTTATGAAAAAAACAGCGGTGGAAAAATGAAGCAGGCGAATGGACGCCTAAAAAATACGCTGCTGGCTACGGGGGCGTTGCTTTGGGCCGCTGGCGCCTGTGTTTCCTGGGCGGCAGTACCCGAAAAATACGACTGCCCTGCGTTGGCGCTGTCGAAATACAATTACGACGGTTTAGTCGAGCTCTGCAACAAGGACCCCCAAACGCCTTTCCAAAACGCCTGTTGGGTAGACTATAACTACAAACCGAAAGCTTGGGTGGACAACCCGTC
Organism: Acidithiobacillus sp. YTS05; assembly: GCF_024396695.1. Lineage (GTDB taxonomy): Bacteria > Pseudomonadota > Gammaproteobacteria > Acidithiobacillales > Acidithiobacillaceae > Igneacidithiobacillus > Igneacidithiobacillus copahuensis. The sequence continues at coordinate 2,374,767 of NZ_CP094359.1, read as the reverse complement.
GCTTTTGGATAGCACGGTGCAAGTGCATTTTCGTAGGGATCTACTGCGGGCGGGCAAGAACACCCCCTACTGCAAAGCCCTTATCGATACCCAGGGGCCCTATGAGCGCAAGCTCATTGCCTGTGGCAAGAATGGGCCTTGTGTGGTCCAGGTGATGGGGGAGCGCTCACGTCAACTTGCCGGAATTGAAAAGCGGTATACCGCACCTGGAGTGACGCGGGAGGCCTTTGAAGCCTTTTTGGGCAAGGAAGGCTCGTTGCGACTGGATGATGGGCAGACGCTGGAGCAGCGCGCCATCCGGGGGTTGAGCATCAGCCCCCTGCCTTACGCGCCGTTGGCAGAAGATTTGACCATCAGCTGGGGATTTGAGCCCCACAACGCCCAATTGCAGTCGGTACTGTTCAGCGGTGCACAGGGCAAAGTCTTTGCCCTCGCATTGGTGGACAAACTGTATTATGAAGGAGAAGGGAAGACTGCCCTGCCCAAGGACGCACGGATTCGGCTCTTTGTGCGCGATCCGGGCCAGCTTGCGCGAATCCTTCCGGGGCTACAGGCCTGGGCGGCAGCGGATGCCCTGGGCATGGATGTAGCCTGTAACAAACCCGGTGTATGCGAGCATTGGCGTCAGTATCCCATGCCCATCACCGCCTATCGCCTGCCCTTGCCGAAAATCAACACCCCCGTACCAGCACTGGGGCGCTTCCACCAATGAAGCGGGGGACGGTATGTAGGAAAAAGACGTTTTTCTTCTGTCTCTGGGAGAGAAGTTTATGTCAACCCTGCGGTAAGGTTATTGTCAGGAAAATGTGAGCGCCGACCAATATCCAGATAATAGGAAGGTCTATGTGATGATTAGTATTATCAGGTTATTTTTTGCTACCGTTATTGTGTTCTTTTTCATCTCTCCTGTGGCGTATGGTGGGAACAATTCTGAAATGGAGAAAGAGCTTGTCGTATATCTCAAAAAAATTCAAAAGTTGTCTACCGATTATCGCCAGGATGGGCTGCTAGAAAAAGAAAACCAAGCTTTTCGAAAAAAGCTTCTTGATTTTGTCAAAATGCCTTCATCACTTTCTTCTAAATATACCGAATTAAAAAAATTCATGTACATTTCAACCTCGAAAGATGGAGAGGTCCGCGCCTATACTTGGGATACGGAACTGGGCGGTACAATGCACTTTTTTGATACAGTTTATCAGTTTATGGGAAAAAACGGAAAAATTTACACGGAAAGTGAGGAGAGGGGAAAAAATGATCCTGGCGGAATTTTGACGGGAATTTTTGATGTCAATACTGAGAAGGGGAAAGTCTATCTGCTTCGGTCGACAGCAATCCTGGGCTCCAGTCTCGATTATGAGTCCATAAGGGTGGTTGAAATCGCAGAAAATTCGCTTCAAGACAAAAAACTGATTAAGACAGAGTCAGGTCTGACAAGCTCCATCGGATTTGAATATGACTTTTTCTCTATAGATGATAGCGGTGAGAGGCCGATAAGGCTTATCAAGTATGACACTGCAACAAAAACAATCAAAATTCCAGTGGTGGTCAGCAGTCAGAAGTTCCCATATGGGAGGGTTACCGATAGGTTTATCAGTTATAAGTTTAATGGCACCTTTTTCGTGAGGCAAGGTTAAAGGCAGGCTATCCGCAAGCTGTTTCTGACCGAGCGGTAAAAGCGCAGGTATGCAGGTATTCGGACGGTAGAAAGACGGAACCGATCACCGCTCACTACAGGGCGCTGTCAAATGCGTGCGATCGTCCCAGTACTGGCGGCACTGCCGTGTTACCCGCAGTGGACATTCTGGCCAACGATTCCGCTTTTGCTAACAGCACCGTGGGGCGTACCGACGTCCCTAGGGTTTTTCCTGATGCTCGTTGATATGCCGCAGCAGCTCCTCGGCGCTGGCATGGGTGTAGTCTTTGGCGACGCTGAGTGTCAGGGATGCCTGACTGGGATGATCCAGCGCCTCGCGCAGCAGGCCGAGAAACTCGGGTGAGGCAACCAGAATCAGCGCCTCGAATGCACCCTGCTTGCGTTCCTCGTTGAGGAAGCTGCCCAGCTCGGCGGCAAAATCCTGCTTTTCATTCTCCTTGGCGCTGCTCTGGGGTTCGATGGCCGGGCGAGCGCCGTGGGCGAAGCTTTGCTGACTGCGACCAGCGGCGCTGTCGGCGATCAGATCCGCAGCGTGTTTGCGGCTGTCCTCGTGGCTCCAGGCGCGCAAATATTCCGGCATCTGCAACGAAGTATGTCGCTGGTAGAGTTTGGCGCTGCTGCCATTGGCCACCAGGATCCAGGTTTTGGCTCCCATATTTTTTCCCTTTGTGTATCCGCTACTCTCTCATCCTTACCGCAAGTCCTCTGGTTCGTCATACTCATAACGAGGTGTTCCGCCTGCGCTGGGCACGGGATCGGGCAACAATTTCCGTAGTTCCGCACCCGCGGCGCCAACGATTTTCGCATTCTTGTCCAGTTGCGCCGCAATTTCCTGCGCTTCTTCCATGCTCATTTCCAGAGTGGTACTCTCTGCATCTTCACGAATGATCTTCATACGGGCCTCCTCAATCAAACACGCCTTTCGGTTGCTGGAAATGGTCGTCGATACGGTAGTCCTGCTCACCAAGCAAATAGACCATATCCAGCGGGACGGCGGAAAACTGCTCGGCATTTTTGATGATCGGCTCGACGATCTTGTTGAGGTCTTTCTTGGCAAATTCGATACGCAAGGTATCGGAGGGAGATTCTACCAATTTCATGGGCAATGCCTCCTTTCTGTCTGACACAAGATAAGTGTAGTACAGCGTGTCCGGAACTGTGTTCGTGGATTGACGCTATCTCAGGCTAGTCGTTGGTTCCACAAGACGATGGCCGGGCTGGTATGCTCCCAGCCCAGTCGGGAGATGCTGGCGGCATCCAGATGTAAATGGTCGCCAAATTCCAGACCCAGCCCCAGCCAGCAACAGGCAAGGGCGCGCAGAATGTGGCCGTGGGCAAAGCATAGGACATGTTCGTGTCCTGCATCCTCCCAATCCTGGAGCAGCTGCCGGCAGCGCTCCTGCACCTGCTCGCCGTTCTCGCCCTCGGGTGCACCGCAGCGAAAGATGGTCCAGTCGGGATTTTCCTGATGGATTTCCGGGGTAGTTTTGCCCTCGTAGCGGCCGTAGCGCCACTCGTACAGGGCCTCGTGGGCCTCTGGCGCGAAGCCGGCGAGCACGGCGGTGTGCCGCGCCCGTCGCAGCGGACTGGTGTAGATTCCATCGAAATGGTGTTCCCCCTCGGCAAAGTGGGTCCACAGAGCCTTTGCCTGTTCCCGCCCTTCCTCGGTGAGATCGATATCCGTGCTGGAGGTGTGTTGCCCGCTTTTCGACCATTCCGTCTCCCCATGCCGGACCATGGTGATGGAGCGGATCTTTTCGTGCTTCATAGATCCCCCCACTCCGGCTCGGCCAGACGGAAGGGGTCGTTGTCGACATATTGGTAGCGTCGCTCCCAGGGGCGCGGGGTCAGTTCCTCGCCACTCTGTTTGACCGCCAGCACCTGGTGCAGGGCCGACCAGTTGCGCCAGAAGCCGTAGGCGCAGCCGGCCATGTAGATGGCCCAGATGCGGTAACGGGTCTCGCCGACCATGGCAATGGCTTCTTCCTTATGTGCCTCCAGGCGCCGTACCCAGTGGATGAGGGTCTGGGCGTAATGAGGGCGCAGGTTTTCGACATCCAGTACTTCGAGATTGGCTCCGGCCATGTCCCGTACCACCCGCCATAAATGGGGAATTTCGCCATCGGGAAAGACGTATTTGTCGATGAAGTCACTGCCGGAGTGGTGACCACCCTCGTCATCCTGACTGGCGGCGGTGATGCCGTGATTCATGACCCAGCCGCCTTCCTTCAGTACCCGCTGGATGACATCGAAATATTCAGGGAGCTTGGCGCGCCCCACATGTTCAAACATGCCGATGGAACTGACCTTGTCGAAGTATTCCCGTTCGGGAATGTCCCGATAATCCTGCAGGCGGATCTCGACTTTGTCGGCCAGGCCCTCGCGCTCCATCCGCTCCTTGGCCAAGGCATACTGCTCTTCGCTCAGGGTCACGCCCACGCCCTGTATGCCATAATGGCGGGCCGCCCAGCTCAGCAGCCCGCCCCAGCCGCAGCCGATGTCGAGAAGTCTCTCGCCCGGCTGCAAATGTAGCTTGCGACAGATGTGGTCGAGTTTTTGCTCCTGGGCGGTGTCGATGTCTTCTTCGCCGGTTTTGAAGTAGCCGCAGGAGTAGACCATGTTGCGGTCGAGCCAGAGTTGATAGAAGTCGTTGGAGACATCGTAGTGATAGTGGATGGCCTCTTGGTCCTTGCTCTTGCTGTGCAGGGCCTTGCGAATGAGGCCGGTTTTTGAAGACTTTTTCTTGGGGAAGGCATTGCTCAGGCCCTCGGCCACGGCAAGGATATCCTGATAGCGTCCCTCCAGATCCAACTCGCCTTGCACATAGGCCTCCCCCAACACATCCAGGGTGCTCCCCACGAGCAGGCTGGTGATGATTTTGGCGGATTTGAGCCGCATGGTGACGATGGGCTCGTCGGCAAAATCGTAGCTGTGATCGTCCCAGAAAATGATCCGTAGCGGTAGCGGATGGCCGTTGAGGCCATTTTTGACATGGTCAAGAAAGTTTTTACGTAGATCCACTCGCTTCTCCTTGTATCAAAATTTCCGAAAATCTAGCGGGTGACGCATCGTATGCGCCTTATCAGTATAGGGAAGGCTGCGCGTTTTTGCCGTGTTGGAACGACTATCCTGCTGAGCCTCCTTTGTTTTGCGTGCTCTGGGCCGCTTCCCGCACACTGTGCGCGGGATGTTTTTCGAGCAGTGAAAGTGCCTGCAACTTTTCCGCGCCGTTGGGCAAGCGGGTGATGGCCTCTACCACCGCCAGACCCTGTACCACATCCACGTCGGACTGCAGGGCACACTCGGCGAGGGGGACGGCGGCCTCTGCCCGACCCTGATTCTGCAGGCTGAGGATGGCGCCCATGCGCACCTCGGAGTGCGGATTGCGCAGCGCCCAGACCAGGCGATCAAAATAGGGGGTGTTGCGCTCCCACGCCTCGATGTCCCGCCCGCAAGCCGGGCAGATCTGGCTGCCGATGGGAATTTCCGCGTAGCAGAGCGGACAGTAGTGGTGGTTCACTAGCAGCCACACTCCGCTTCCCAGCGCAGGATGTGGTTGCCGGGCACCAGCTCTTGCAGGCGCGGCATGACCGCATCCACGGTCTCCGGCTCGTCGAAAAATTCCAGAACCAAGGGGAGATGCACATTCAGTCGCAGCACGTCATCGGCATGGACTGTCCCCTTGCTGCCAAAGCCGGCAATGCCCCGGAAGGCCGTTACGCCATGGACCTTGTATTGGTCATGCAGCATGCGAAAAATCTCTTCCATGAGATTGTGCCCGTCGTGTTTGTCACCCTCTTTGATATACACGCGTACTACCGATACCGTCGTCATGCTTCACCTCTCAGATGCTGCGCGAAATCCAGGCACCGGCAAAGGCCGCTGCCACACACAAAAACAGGGAAGAGAACATATACAGTAAGCCCTTCACCGGCTCGCCATTTTCAAAGAGCACCAACGTCTCCAGGGAAAAGGTGGAAAACGTGGTGTAGGCGCCCAGGCCGCCGGTGAGCATACCGGTGCGCAATTCGGGGCTCAGAGAGATTCGTTCCAAAGTTTCGAAAAACAGAAATCCCATGATGAAACATCCCATCACATTGATGCTGAGGGTGGCCCAGGGAAAATTCCGGCCAAACACTGTCTGCACCAGTAGCGACTGTCCATAGCGGGCCCAGGCGCCAAGAATGGCAAAAAGCGCTATGAACCCAAACGTGGCGAACATCTATTTTTCTCCTTATCCTCAAACATAAAAAACACTGGCAAAAATCACCAAAAGCAAGAGACCGATATATGCTAAGTAGGCATTCAATGAGCCATTTTGCAGGGCGAGTCCGATGCGGTCTGCCAAAATCTGTGTCAGCCTCACCACGGGACGAAAGAGCCACGGCCCAAAAAATGGTGCCTCGCTGTAATTAAAATGCAGCTCGCGCACAAAATATTCCCGCCCGCGATGTTGCCGCTGCAGATCGTTCGTAGGCCGATACACGAAGCTGTAGAACACCCGCAGGGCATTGGCGAAGGCAAGCGCCGTGACGGCATTTTGCGCCGGTACTTGACGCAGGCCGTGGGCCCAGACCGGTACCCGTCGCCGGCCTTGTCGCAAATGGCCCCAAACGATGAGACCCACGGGTAGCAAGGCAAAGAGCAGCCCCACCAGTAAGAGCAAGGGCGGCGAAATGAAGGCAAAGTGGAAGCGCAGCGGAATGAGAATGGGCCCTTGGGTCATGGCCTGGACGGCCTGGGGGTCAGCTGGCCAATGGGCAAAGCGCAGCCAGTGCAGGCTCCAGGGCAGGACCACGGCATAGAGCAGAACGAGAAGACCCAACAGGAGGACGGGCCAGGTGCCGCCAGGACGCCGACGCGCCTCCCCACCGCCCAAGAGTCCGACACCAAAGACCTTGATCATGGTCGCCAGGGCGATGGCGGCGGTCAGCGCCAGTCCGGCTCCGCCCAGGGCAAGGGCAATCCGTGCGGCGGTATTGTGTAAATGGAAGTCCTGAAAGACGGTCTGAAAGAGATACCACTCGCCGGCAAAACCAGCGGTGGGGGGCATGGCGGCTAGACTCATAGCCCCCAGTACCGCCCCGAGACCCAGTGTCCAGGGGGCCAGGGCCAGTATCCGGCTTTGTGCGATCTGATAGTCACCCTTGACGTCGGCAGCACGATCCGCCGACAGCATCATGCTGCCCTTGGCGAGGCTATGGCCTCCCAGGTGAATCAGGCCCACGGTCCAGGCCAGGGTGCTCAGTGCGACAAAGCCCTCGGCACGAAAGAGCGAGGCAGCACCCAGCGCCACCACGGCCAGGCCGGCATTCTCTGCCGTCGAAAAGGAGAGCAGACGACGCCAATCATCCTGTTGAAAGGCATAGAGAATAGCGAGGATGGACGATACGGTGCCGACGGCGACGAGCAGGATACCCGTGCTGGTGGCCGAGGCAACGGGTAGCCAGTCGAGGATGGCCCGTCCCAGGGCAAAAAAAGCGACATTCAGCACGATACCGGAAAGCAGGGCTCCGGAAGCGCCGGTGCCGCTGCCGTAGGCTCCGGGATACCATTCGTAGAAGGGCAGCAGGCCCAGTTTCGCGCCAAAACCAATGATAAAGAGCACGGCAATGCCAAAGGCAGTATTGGGGTACTGCGCCCAGCTTGCGGCCCAGGTGGAAAACTGCGTATCGCTGGCGCCAAGCAGTAGCACGCAGAGCAGCAGCGCCACCGCCCCGATTTCCAGCAAGGCCAGCATGTAGAGATTGGCCAGCCCCGAACGTTCCACGGCCTCGCCGCGATCCGCCAGCAACAGAATGGCCCCGCCAAAGCTGAGGAATTCCCAGGCGATCAAAAAGGCGATGCCTTCCTGCAGGCCGGCCACGCCAAGGCTGCCCAGCAAGGCAACCGCGGCGCCGGCATACCACAGGTGCGGGCGGCGCGCCCGGCAAGGCGAAAGAAAGGCCGCAACGGCCGCCAGCGCCCCAAAAAAGAGCAGCCAGGCCGCCGCCGGTTGCAACATCCAGCGCACCTGCTTTGCGCTCAAGGACCAGAGCACTGCCGCTTGCTGAGACTGGGGTAAGGCTAGGGCACTGCCCACCACAATGGCAATGCTGCCGGCCAGCACCGTCAGCCGTGCCAGAACCGACAGACGCAGCAGCCCCAAGGGAATCGTCAGCAGAAGGAACAGAACGGCGATGGCGAAACTAGTCAACATAATGACCTCCTTCCACCCACTGTGGCTGCCGCTCCAGGAGCAGGAGCAGGGCATGGATGAGGGCCGCCGGATTGGGCGGGCAGCCAGGCAACCAGACGTCCACTGACAGCACGCCGTCCAGACCATGCCCGCCGGCATAGCCAGCATCCATGGGTGCCCCGGAGACCGCACAGGTGCCGACGGCAAGTACCATGCGAGGCTCCGGCATGGCCTCCCAGGTGGCCAGCAGGGGGTCACGCATGGGGGCGGTCACCGGTCCGGTTACCAGCAGCAGATCGGCAAAGCGGGGTGAGGGGGTGAAGAAGATCCCCAGGCGATGCAGGTTATAAAAAGGATTGTCGAGGGCGCTGATTTCCGACTCACAGCCATTGCAGGAGCCGGCATCCACGTGCTTGATGTGCAGGCTGCGCCGCAGGCTGCGCGCGACTTTTTTTTGCAAGTCCTTGGCGGCAGGGCTGTTTAGCGCCGCCTGCCAGTGCAGGTCCTGGCGCTCACGCACGGCAAAGGCCCAGTCCCCCGAGGGCAGCATCGCCTCCTCTGGGCAAGCCTCGACACAGGCCTGGCAGACGATGCAGCGCCCGTAATCCACGCCCATGCCGTCGCCTTCGCGGTGAATGGCCGCCGTTGGGCAGGCATCGGCGCAGGACTGACAGTCCGACGCGCAGCGCTCGGGTTGCCAGCGGGGCATCCCCAGCACTCCCTCCTGACCGTCTGGCCCACGGGCTGGCCATTGGGTGCTGGCAACACCGTTCTTGATTCCTGTCCAGGTCCAGAATGGCATCTCGTCCCCCTAGCGATCGCAACCAGCAATGGTCAAACCAAAACTGGCCTCATTGATGGCATAGTCCATCAGGTTGGTGTCGTGTACGGTGAGGGGAAAGACCCGCCAGTTGGAAAACGATGGCGACTTGATCTTCACCCGCTGTAGTTTCCCCGCACGGATACGCACGGCATACAACAGGGAACCGCGCGGGCTTTCTGCCCAACCAAGCCCCGCCTGCTCGCCGTCGGGGATGGCGAAGTCGGCGCGCACCGGCCCCGGTTTGAGGCGGCCTGATGCCTGCACGATCAGTGCCAACGCCTCACGCAACGATTCGGCGCGTACCTCGGCACGGGCCATGGCATCGCCTTTTTCGCGCACCGGCACGTTGAAGCGCAGTTTGGGGTAGGCCGCATAGGGATGATCACGGCGCAGATCTCGATCGAGACCGGAGGCGCGCGCTACCGGGCCGGTCGCTCCCTGATCGAAGGCGGCTTGCTTGGGCAGCACCCCCGTACCCATGAGGCGATCGAGGTGAGTGGCAGTATCGTGAAGGTCTTGCAGATAGGCATCGGCTTCGTAAATGAAGCTCTCCAGATTGCCGGCCAGATGCTCGGCAGCGAGATCGCGGCGCAATCCGCCTACGCAGAGCAGCCCACGCAGGAAACGGGAGCCGGTGAGCTTGCCGTTCAGCTGTTTGACCCGCTCTTCGAGAAGCAGACCGGTGGCCGAGCCGACTTTGAGCGTCGTGGTTTTGGCGAGCAGCCCGAAGAAATGGAGATGGTTGTAAAGACGCTCGAGCTCCACGATGATCACCCGCAGCAACTGTGCCCGCCACGGCACTTCGATGCCCCAGGCTGCCTCGACAGCCTGGCAGTAGGCCAAGGCATGGCAGGCGCTGCCCACGCCAGATACGCGCTCGGCGAGGAACACGGCCGACTCCGCGGACATGCCCTGAAAGCGCTTTTCCAGGCCCCGATGCTTGTAAAAGAGGCGCGGGTGATAATGGAGGATCGCTTCGCCGATGTACGAGAAATGAAATTCTCCCGTCTCCACGAAATCCGCCCGCACCGGCCCCCAATAGAGGTCCTGCACCTGATCGTTGGCAACCTCGGGCATGGTTGGGGGGGCATAGGCGCCGGCGATGCTTTCACCGCTGTATTGCGGGCCAAGGGGGGCTGCGGCGAGCTGGTAGCCCTCGTGAATCACCAAGGGATAGGGTTCGGGGTGGTCCAGGAACTCCACTCCACCCAGTTCCTGCATCTCCCGCTCGTACCAGCCGAGCAGCGGGACCAGCTTCGCCAGGGAAGGGATCTGTCGTGAGGCACGCAGCTCCAAGAGTAGAAACTGTGGGTTCTCCGGACGGCTGAGCAGATAGCGCAAGACACAGACATCGTCCTCTTCCCAGTCATGCCAGGCCATGAGGAAGCGCATGCCTTGCTGCAGACAGTCCTGCGCACGGCTTTCGAGGGCGTCAGCCGTGATCTCGTGGACTTCGAGTTGAGGGTTGAAGGGAGACGTACTCATGGCGCCACCGCAAAGGCATGTTGAAAGAAGTTCCAGAGGCCATCGGGCCACCACAGGCCAAGCACCAGTATGGGCACGAAGGCCAGCAGCATGGGCAGGATGTTCCACAACGATAACTTGAGGGTCGGTTCCTTGCCGGATTCTGGCTCTGGTCCCCAGATCATGCGCCGAAAGTGATTCAGGAAGGCGGTAAAGATCAGGATCAGCAACACTGCCATCACCCATACGGCCCAAGGGTTAGCGCTCAGGATGCCGCCACGCAGAATGGTGATCTCCGACAAAAAGAGACCAAAGGGCGGCGCCCCGGTAATCGCCACTGCCCCCAGCAGCCAGACGCCGCCGGAAAAGGGATAGTAACGCAGAACCCGGCGCATCTGGCTCATCGACTTGGTTTCGTAAGCGCGCATCATGTTGCCGGCACCGAAGAACATGAGGGATTTGGTCAGTGAGTGGTTGATCATGTGGTACATGGCCCCGGCGAAGGCGATCGGCCCGCCAAAGCCAAAGCCCATGGCCAACACGCCCATGTGCTCCAGGGAGGAATAGGCGAACATGCGCTTGGCGCCATCCTGGCGCACGATGAAGAGCCCTGCTACTGCCAGAGAGATGACCCCCAGTACCAGCAGCGCCGTGTGGCCCATAAGGCTGTATCCCCCGGCGTCGACGATGGAAAGGAAACGATAAATGCCGAGCAGGGCAATATTGAGCAGCGCGCCAGAAAGCATCGCCGAGCCGGGGGCCGGACCTTCGCTGTGGGCATCGGGCAGCCAGGTATGCATCGGCGCGAGACCCACTTTCGTTCCAAAACCGACGAGGGTGAGCAGAAACGAGAAAAACAGCAGCGCTTCTGGCACCTTTGGAGCCGTCAGGCGCAGGTTCTCCCAGGTGAGGGCATAGGTAGGTCCGAGGGTAAAGGTCCCGCCCCAATAAAAGAGGATGATACCGAGCAGGGCCAGGGCCAGACCCGCGGAGACCACGATCAGATATTTCCAGGCCGCCTCGATGCACTCCGCTTCGCGTTCGAAACCCACCAGAAAGGCGCTGACGATGGTCGTGAAATCGATGGCGATCCAGAAAATGCCCGGGTTGTTCATCAATGGCGCGATCAGCATGGTCAGGGCGAAACCTGCCTGCAGCGCGTAAAATTTGTGCAGACGCGGCCTTTCCTCCGGTAGCAGGCGCATGTAGCCGATGGCGTAGATCGAGGCCAGGAGATAGACGACGCCAACGCAGAAGAGCACCCAGGCCCCCAGTGGCGTGATGAGGATATACTGCTTGGCGGTGACTACCTCGTGATTCGGGGCGGCGACCAGAATTGTCAGGGTCAGGCCGAATACCACCAGGGCGCTGGCCAGATTGAGGAACTCTCCCCAGGCAGGACGGCGAATGGCGAGCATGGCAACAATCGCCAGCGATGGCACGATCCACAAGGCGGCGATCAGGGCGTTGAAGTTAACCATGCTCAGCCCACCAGTTTCTGCAGGCCGCGGCTGCTGGTGGTCCCGGCGTGACTTTGCAGGAAGCGGACCAGCATGCCAAAGGCCATGACGATAGTGACCAGATCGAAAATGATGACCAGCTCCAGCAGTGCCGGCATGCCAGGAACAATGATCTGCGAGCCGAGGAAAATACCATTTTCGATGACCAGTAGACCGAGAATGTGACTGATGGCCTCGGAGCGCAGAATCATCATCAAAAAGCCGATCAATTTCAGGCTGAACATGCAGGTGAGCGCCAGTACCGCGATGTTGTCGGTGAGATGCAGGGAAACGCCCAGCTTCCGCGCCACCTCATAAGAAAAAATCACCAAAGCTGCCCCCAAGAGCATGCTCGACGAGGGCTTGAGCAAGGGCGTGAATTCGCGATTGATGTTCAGGCGCTTCACCAGGCGCAAGACCAGATAGGGCAGGAGACTGCCGCGAAAGAGCGCCGACAGGACAGCGATGATGTAGAGCTCCGGGTAGTGCCCGTAATAGCCGATGGAGGCCGAGATAGCGGCGATCACCCAGGACTCGGCGGCAAAGGCATAGACATGATTTTTCAGCCAGTGCGAACCGAGCATCACGAAAGACAGCACCAGGGCGAGGATGGCGAGCAGGCTGAACAGCGACGTTGCCAGGGGGCCCAGATGGAAGATCAGCATGGCAGGCTCCTAGAGTTGGTCCGCCACAATGGCGAGTACGGCAAAGAGAAAGGACAGGGCCAGCGGCTCCTGATAGCGATAGAAACGCAGGCGCGACTGCACCGTATCCACCATCACCATGAACAGCCCCACGGCGCCATATTTCGCCAGGATGACCAGCAGGGCCAGCAATACCGAGCCAAAGTCCCCGCTGACCGACAGGCCCCACGGGAAGAGAAAGACATTCAGAAAGATGGTGTAGAGGATGAACTGCTTCATCCAGCTCGCCCACTTCAGTAGCGCCAGTAGCGGCCCGGAGTATTCCAGTATCCGCGCCTCGTCGATCATGTAGATTTCATAGGGGATGGTGGAATGGATGGGTAGACGGTCGGTTTCAACCGTCAGCAGGATGATGAAGGCGAGGACCAGAAAGATGTGGGCCGGACTCCAGTACGCTACTGGGTTCTGTGCCAGCAGGTGATTGGCGACAAAGGGCAGCATCGAATGATCGAGAAAGGTGATGCCGACAAAGACCAGGATCAACGTCGGCTCCGCCAGAATGCCCAGCATCACGGCCCGGCTCGATCCCAGGCCGCCAAAGGGCTGGCCAGTGTCGAGCCCGGCGAGCAAGATGAAAAAGCTCCCCAAGGTCAGGATCAGACCACCGCCGAGGATGTCTCCCATATCGGAAAGGGGCAGGGGGAAATTGGTCAGCACCGGGATGAGCATGGGCACGATCATCATCGCCACGAAAGCCACCACCGGCGCCCAGAAGAACACCCAGGTCGCCGTTTCCGGCACCAACTGCGTTTTATGGAAAAGCTTCCAGAGATCCCGATAGGGCTGGAAGATGGAGGGACCTTGGCCGCGCTGGACCTTCTCTTCCATCTTGGCGATGAATCCGTGCAGGAGAGGCGAGAGCAACAGGACCGTCAAGACCTGCGCCACCTGCAAGACAATATCCTTCAATGAGCACCTCCCCCTGCCTACAAAAGACAATCTACCACCCCGTTTTGCGGGGATGTGGTAGAAGTCATTAGCCACGGGGGCGGTTCGAGGCGGACTTCATCGCCTTTTTTTATAAGCTAGGCGAGAGCGGAAGATTTGTCAATTTCGCGGAAGGTGTGGCTTGCATGCCACTGTAAGGCTGCTGCGTGCTCGTCAGCCTGTCTATTATCCTATAGAAATAATGTATGGCTTGCGCATGAAGGGAGTCATACTGGAATTCGAATCTTGCCAAGGAAGCCATAGACGGGCTATGAGCATGATGAACATCTCTCCCGGAAACACTTTAGCCCTTTGTGGATGAACAGCTCAGCCAGCGCGGCTATGGCAGGAGCAGGCCAACCGGAATGTGGACGCGGCTGTCTCCTAGATCAGTCTGAAGCATATTCGGAGCCCTCATCCCCTCTCAAAACGCCCAATGACCGGAAGCGAAAAAAGCAGACTGCAAAAAGAGCGCAGCGGCACTGAGGGTCAGGGCGACATAGCCCCAGCGGGGACGCCATTGCCAGAGCTGGCCACCGAGTAAAAAGAGCGGCAAATTCAGATACAAGAGCCGGTATGTGGAAACCGGTCCCTGGGATGCCCCCTGGAACCACAGGTAGGCACCGACCAGCACCAGAGCAATCCAGGCCCAGGCCCAGACGCGGCGCCAGACGAAGTAGAGCAGTGCAAGCAGATTGCCGGCGAGGACGACCACATTCATCAAAAAATATACCGAACGCGCCGGATTGAGGGCGGTGACTTCCCCTGCCAGTGCCTGCCAGAGAGGTGTGTAGTCGGCGCCAGAGAAGGGGTACAGGTGAACAATGTTGGTGAGCTTTTGCAGCGGCGATAGTTCACCCAGGTACGAAGCGTGGCCATGGATGAAGGCGAGTGGCGCAGAAAAAGTCACATACTGATATACGATGAAGGCTATGAGCCCGCTGCTGGCAAAGAACCCCAGGAGCACTGACCCCCCCAAGCTCCGCCAGGACCGTTCTTGCCAACGCTGCCAGGCCAATATCGACCAAAGGGCAAAGGCAAAGAACACCATCAGCGGGCCGCTGGCGCTGCCTAGGCCCAGCCAGAAGGCAGTCAGAGCTGGTCTTTCCCTGTGCCAGGTAAGCAGTGCCAGGAGTGCCAAGACATTCATCAGGCCCGTGGGATAATCGCTGGCAAAGAAAAAGGCCGCTGGAGAGAGGGCGTAGAACCAGGTGGCAGCATTGGCTGCAGGCTCTGCCAGATTCTCGCGGGCGAAGCGATGGAAGAGGAAGATCGACAGGACTCCGCTTCCCGCCGCCAGCCAAATGCCGATATTGGCCAGCGCGAAAAAGGGCAGGATCTTGCCGAGCAGCGCCAGGATCAGGGAGTACAGGGGGAAAAACACGATGTTCTGCCCGACCGGCGAGCCCGGCACGTATTGGTATCCATGCTGCGCAATATCCAGATACCACTTGGCATCCCAGTTGACGAGGCTCGCCGCCAGCGGCCCGGGCACCGGATCGAGACCGCGGCTGAAAAAATAATAGCCGCAGAACACCCCGAACCAGATCAGCAAAGCGGTGACGAAGTTGACGCGTAAACGGGGAAGGAGGTCGCGATAGGTCGAGAGCTTCGGGATCTTCATCCGGGTGTACAGGCTTTCTCGGCTTCCAGCATGGGAAAGTATGCGACTATGCAGTATCTGCCCGGCGCTGCCAACCGGGTTATTGTCCCAGGAACAGCGGAAACAGGAGCCAGCCGAGACCGAGCAGCAGCATTCCCGCAGCGGCATACAAGCGCAGGATGGCAGGTTGCCAGAGCGCCAGACTGCGTTGCTCGTGCGGGTGACGCCAGAGACTGGGCAGGTAGTAGGCGAAGGACAGGGCGCTGCCCAGGATGAGCACGATGGCAAGACCCCAGACCTGGGCGTGGATATCGGCTACCAGGACGCCAAGTTTCACAAAAAAGCCCAGGGTCGGTGGCATCCCGGCAAGGGACAACAGGCTCACGGCGAGCAGTCCTGCGGCCAGCGGTGCCTGCTGGCGCAGGTGACGCCAGGGAATTTCGTCAGTTCCCTCAGGCAGGCTGAGCAAAGGGCCAAAAATTCCCATATGCATCAGACCGTAGACCACGGCGTAGAAGGTGGCGATGATCAGGCCCAAGGGGCCAGCGGCGAGGGCAGCGAAAAAATAACCGGCGTGCGCAACCGCCGAGTAGCCGAGCAGGCGACGGAAAGACGAGGTGCGCCAGGCAAGCAGGTTGCCGATGACCATGCTGAGCACCGCCAGGGCCAGATAGGGCAGGAGCCAGGTGCCAGAGACCCCGGCCAGATTGATCAGCACTCCCATGATGGCGACCTTGCCCACCGCCCCCAGGTACAGCACCGCCGGGGTTGGCGCTCCGGCATAGATATCCGCCACCCAGGCATGAAAGGGGGCGACCGCCAGCTCAAAGCCGAGGGCGGCGAGCAGCAGGATAAAGCCCAGGCGCGCGGCGAAGGTGCCGTTGATCGGCCCCAGCGGTGGATTCAGGGCGAGGTCACCATTCCCCAGGTAGATCAGGGCGATACCCAGGGCAAAGAGGGCCGAGGCGAGGGCTGCCAGCAAGGCATATTTCATCGCGGCCTCAAGGGCGCGGGACGAAGAGCCGGGCCAGACAAAGAGCGCAAAGAACGGCAGGACCTGCAACTCCAGGCCGATGAACAGACCGATCAGCTCATCACTGCCCACCAACAGGAGCGCTCCCAGCAGCACACTCAGGCAAAGTCCGGTAAAGGCCCCGGGCATGCGTTGCAGCAAAGGATGACGGGCCAGGAGCAGAAAGAGCACGGCACTGGCCAGGCCCAGATAGGTGCCGAGGATCGTGGCGCTACTGTCCCAATAAAAGCCCTGGCCCAAGTCGAGGCGGCCATGCAATACCAAGGCAGTGGCGCCGAGGCTACCCAGCACGCCCCAGTACGGGGCAAGACGGCCGAGGCGCGGATGCAGATCGAAGAAAAAGGCCAGGAGGGCGGCAATGGCAACGGCGATCGGCGCCCACAGCGTCGAACTAATGACCATGCGCACCCCCGATCAGCAATGGGCTGTGTACCGGCAGGAGCTGGGCAAAATCGCTGAGCAGGGTTTGGCTCCCCAGACCCAAATAGAGGCTTGCCGCGCCCAGAAGCAAAAAAATCCACCATTCCCGCTGGGCGAGGTCGGCGATCTGCGCCGGCAGTCGCGGATTGATCTGCCCGAGCATGCTGCGTTCATAGGCGCGTAGGAAGACCACCAGGTTGACGATCATGCCCAGGGTGGCGATGCCCGCCCAAAGCGGCAGGACGCGGAAACTGCCGAGCAGGGTCAGGAACTCACCAGGAAAGTTCCCCAACCCGGGCAGGCCCAGGGCCATCAGGAAAAACAGCAGGGTCCAGGCACCGAAGCGTGGCATGCGCCGGAACAGTCCACCCAGACCCTCCCAGTTGCTGCCAAGGCCCCGCGCCTCGAGTACGGCCAGCACGGTAAAGAGTCCGGCGGCGAGGACGGCATGGGCGATGCTGAGAAAGAGCGCGCCGCTCCACGCTTGCTCCTGTAGGGCGAAGATCCCGAGGGCAACGAGGTTCATGTGGCTGACACTGCTATAGGCAACGGTCTCGCGCAGCTCGCTGGTGCTGAGGGCGAGGAAGGCGCCGTAGAGGGTGCCGATGGCTGCCAGGATGATGCCGGCGGGACTGAAGAGTAGCGCCCCCTGGGGCAGCAGGGGCACGGCCCAGTGCACCAGCCCATAGACGCCCGCCAGCACCGTCGCCCCGGAAAGAAAGAGGGCGGCAGCGGGAGCGCTTTGCACATAAGCTCCGCGTGCCCAGCCGTGCAGAGGAAAAAGAGGGAGCTTGACCCCGAGCCCCGCCAGCATCCCCAGAAAGAGCAGCAGTTGGATCTGTCCGGAGAGGTCACTCCCACTCAACTGGATCCAGGAAAAATCATAGATACCGGTGCTGTTGCCACGATTGAGGTAAATGGGCAGGACTGCCAGCAGCAGAAACAGCGAGGCGGTTACCGTATACAGGAGAAAGCTCAGGGCGGCGCGTCGGTCTTTTTTGCCGCTGCGCAGGATCAACCAAGCCGCCGCTAGGGCGACGATCTCGTAAAAGATGTAGAAGCCGAGGAAGTTGTTGGCAAAAAAGGTGCCCATCAGGGCGCCCTGCAGTACCGCCAGAATCCGTGCCAGATGCAAATACTCGTCATGGCGCCACTGCACGGCTAGGGCGACGGGCAGGAGCAGGGCAGTCGTCAGGGCAAAAAGATCCGCCAGGGGATTGGCCTGCAGCTGCCACAGGGCACCGAGGAGGGGAAGATGAATGGCCACCACGGCGGAAGGATCGCCCGCCAGCAGGGGAATGCAGAGCAGGATCTCCGCCAGCGCGCCCGCAATCGTCAGGGCAACGGCCGAGCGCTGCGCCAGGCTCAGCCACAGGGCGATGCCCCAAGGTAGCAAGACCAGCAGCGAGACGATCATAGGGGCCAGCTCCAGATCAGCAGCAGGAGGAGCAGAAGCCCGGCAATCATGCTCACGGCATACCGGCTTGCCAGCCCATTTTCGCCGCGAGCCAGGGCATAGGCCGACAGGCGCAGGCCGTCGCGCAGCCCTCCCTGGGCCAGTCCCTGCACGCCCAGGTTCTCGACGCCACCTCGCAGGAGTCTGCCCAGGGCGTAGAAAGGGGCAGGGAAAAGGCGCAGGATCGTGCCGTCGATCCACCAGCCGCTGGCCAGAAACCGCCAGCGACTGAGACCGCGGCCGGCACGCTCGCGCCGTGCTGCCCAGTAACCGAGTGCGATACCCAAAAAGGTGGCCAATGCCCCCACCAGGGTCAACAAGCCTCCCTCCAGCCCGATTGGGCGCGGCGGGAGTCCCAGCTCGGGGGCCAGCCAGTGCACCCAGAGGTGCGGTCCAGGCCAGCCGGGCGGAAACTGCAACCAGCCAATGCCAATGCTTGCCGCCGCCAGGAGGGCCAGGGGGATCTTCATCCCCCAGCCCATCTGATACGGCCCTTCCAGTTCCGAGGGCTTGCCCTCGAAGACCAGAAAATACAGACGGAAGGCGTAACCCGCCGTCAATACCGCGCCGCTCAGGCCGAGGGCGTAAGGAACGCCACCGCCCGCTACCAGGAAGCTGGCGTTGATGATCGCGTCCTTGCTGTAGAAGGCCGCAGAAATCAGAGGCACGGCGGCGAGCGCAAAGACCCCGGCGAGAAAGGTCCAGCGCAGGAAGGGCTGGCGGTATTTGAGCCCGCCCATATGGCGGATGTCGTGATCGTCGGCGTAGATCAGGATGATGGCGCCGGAGGCCATGAACAGCAAGGCCTTGAAACAAGCGTGCACGAGCAGGTGAAAGAGCCCGAGGCTGGGGGCACCGATGCCCACCCCCATGAACATATATCCCAGCTGACTGATGGTGGAATAGGCGAGGACGCGCTTCACGTCGACTTGTGCCAGACCGCAGGAGGCTGCAAAGAATGCCGTCCAGGCGCCGAGCACGGCAATGGCCTCGAGCATGCCGGGGACGGCAGCAAAGAGCCCCAGCAGACGGATACAAAGGTAGACCCCAGCGGTCACCATGGTCGCCGCGTGGATCAGCGCGGATACGGTGCTCGGGCCGGCCATGGAATCCGGAAGCCAGATATGGAAAGGGAACTGCGCCGACTTCGCATAGGCGCCGATCAGGATCAGGATGCTCGCCGCCAGTAAGAGGGCAGGCGCAGGTTGCGCCGTGACCAGAGGTAGAAGGGTACTGATGCTCAGGGTATGGTACTGGGCAAAGAGCAAAAAGATGCCCAGCAGCAGTGTGGTATCACCAATGCGGGTGACGACGAAGGCCTTGCGCCCCGCCCAGGCATTCTCCGGTTCGCGGTACCAATGCGAGATCAATGCATAGGAACACAGACCCACGGTCTCCCAGCCCAGATAGAGCAGCAAGAGATTGTTCGCCATGGTCAGGATGAGCATGCCGGCAACGAAGAGATTGAGATAGAAATAGTAGCGTCGCTCGCCGTAGTCGCCGCGCAGATATTGCTGGGAAAACAGGTGAATCAGAAAACCGACGAAACTGGCGATGGAAATCATCACCAGGGTCACGTCATCCACCCGCAGGGTCAGATCCACACGAAAATCGCCCACCGCCATCCAGGTCCAGAGCCGATCGAGCAGGGCGGGCTCGGCGCCCGGGCCGAGCCAGATAGCGAGTACCACCAGAGAAGAAAGTAAGGGCATGGTGGCGGCCAGGCGTCCACACCAGCGCGGCCCGAGCCGTTCGCCAAAAAGGGCGTTGATCAGGGCGCCGAGTAGGGGAAAGCCCGGGATGAGAAAGAGCCATTCAGTCATCTTGCTTCTCCCGTTCGCGCAACAGACGCAGGCCATCGACGTTGAGGGTGCCGAGTTCCCGGCGGACGCGCAGCAGCAAGGCGAGGCTTGGTGCCAGGGCGGCGCCGCTCAGGGCCATGATGAAGAGCGCCAGTACCTGACCGCTGATGGCGTGCCAGCGGGCACCCCCCGCCAGAGCCACCAGCAGGGCGGCGTTGAACAGCAGTTCTGCCCCGAGTAGCCAGAAAACCAAGCTGCGACGCAGCAGGATCAGGGCCAGACCCACAAAGAAGAGCAGGGCGGCGGCAGCCAGGGCGATCTCAATCATGATCTTTCTCCCCGGCGTGCAAGACCAGTACTGCGCCAATGACCACAAAGAGCAGCACCGCTACCGCTTCGCTCCACCATAGATTGGGACCGAAGAGGGCACGCCCCAGCAGGGCCGGCCCCAAGGCATGGATCGCAGTGGTGATGGGTTGCTGTTGCCAGAGCAGGGCCGCCAGCGCCAGGGCGAAGGCCAGCAGCAGCAGGGCGCCAAGGGGCCAGCCGCTACGCCAGCTCTGGCGGGCGGCGGCGGCCCGGGCCTCGGGCCCGATGAGCATGAGGGTAAAGAGAAACAGCACCAGGATGGCGCCCAGATAGAGTAGGATCTCCATCGCCGCCAAAAAGGGCGCACCGAGCAGATAAAAAAGGATGGCGAGGATGCCCAGGGCGGCGGCAACGGCGACTACCCCGTACATGGCGTCGCGCAACAAGAGCACCCCCAACAGCAAGGCGGCGAGCACGACGAGCAAGAAAAAGCCGAGGAAGATCATGGCAGGTTGCTCCGCGGATCGCAGTTTCTCGGCTCTGGGAGGGCTTGGGTGCGTACGCCGGCGTGGTCGTAATAGCGGTACTCGGGATGCTTGCCGGTGCCGTCGATGAGCAGGGCCTCTTTGTGGTAGACGAAATCACCACGTTCGGTCTTGGCAAAGGCGAATTCCGGCGAAAGCTGGATCGCTACCGTCGGACAGGCCTCCTCACAGAGTCCGCAGTAGATACAGCGGGCAAAATTGATGCGAAAGCTCTGCGCAAAGCGGCGACCATTCGGGCGATCTGCCCCTTCCAGGGCAATGCAGTGCGTTGGGCAGACCGCCGAACAGAGTTCGCAGGCCACGCAGCGTTCCTCGCCATCGGGATCGCGGGTCAGGATCGGGCGACCGCGCCAGCGCTCGCCCAGTTTGGGCTGCTGCTCCGGATATTGCAGGGTGTCCCGGCGGCGAAGCTGTCGCAGGGTCGTCCACAAGCTCGCCAGCAGGCCGTGCCACAGTCTCATAGCGTCCCCCACAGGGCGGCGGCGATGGCCGTCAGCAGCAGATTGAGGATGGCCAGCGGCAGCAAGGCGTTCCAGCCCCAATGCAGCAACTGATCGTAGCGTGGCCGGGGCAGGCTGGCGCGCAGCCAGAAAAAGATCCCAATGACGAAGCCGGTCTTGAGCAGCATCCACAACCAGCCCGGCAACCAGGGACCGCTCCAGGCACCCAGATAGAGCAGGCTGATCAGGGCGGCGATGAGCACCAGCCCAAGATACTCTCCCAGGAAGAAATAGCCGAAGCGCATACCACCGTACTCGGTGTGATAACCGGCGACGAGCTCACTCTCTGCCTCCGCGAGATCAAAGGGCAGACGCTGGGTCTCGGCAATGCCGGCAATGAAAAAGATCAGAAAGCCCAGTGGCTGATAGACGATCAGCGGCACCGGTTGACCCGCCGCACCGAGCCCCTGCAGGGCGAGACTGCCGGCCAGCAGGACCAGGGCGAGCAGGGCAAGGCCCATGGGCAGTTCGTAGCTGATCAGTTGGGCCACGGCCCGGATGGCACCATAGAGGGCAAACTTGTTGTTGGACGACCATCCCCCAAGAAATACCCCGTAGACGTGCAGGGAGCTGAGGGCCAGGATGAGCAGAAGACCGATCTCCCAGTCGCCCGCCCAGGAAATGCCCGGGGCCAGGGGAAGCACGGCAAAGCCCGCCAAGGCACTGAAGGCGACCAGAATTGGGGCCGTGCGATAGAGCAGGCCGCTGGCAAAAGGCGGGACGAAATCCTCCTTGCAGAGCAGCTTCAGCGCGTCGGCCAATGCTTGCCCAACTCCCAGAGGACCCAGGCGGTTGGGCCCCAGGCGATTTTGCAGCAGGCCCAACACCCGCCGTTCGGCAAAGACGAGAAAGCCAGCAATGCCCAGCAGCACCAGCAGGGTGACGAACATGGCGACGATTTGCGCAAAGAACAGCATCAGTCCAGCCACTCTGGATCGACGCCGTCGCCCGGGCGCAGGCCCAGGAAAACGAGTTCAGCACGCGGGATGGCGAGGACCTTCGCCGCCATGTCCGGCAGTTCGCGCAGCGGCAGGGTTCGGCTCGTGCCATCAGCGGCGCGGAGTCGCACCTGTCGTGCCTCTTGCTGCCCGGGAGCGATCCAGGCAGCACTGGCGGGGGCCAGGCTGTGCAGTTCCCGCGCGCCGTTGGCGAGCTCTTCCTCGCTGTAATGGCTGAAGCGGCAAACGCTCCAGCCCTGGTCCGTGGCGCGGGGTGGGGGCGCCGAGTGCAGACGGAAGCGGGCGCGCAGCTCTGCGGGCAGAAACACGCCAGGGTCCCCCGGCCGAGGTTCGGAACGCAGCAGAAAATCACGATGGAAGCGCAGACGCTCCTGCCAGCGTTCGGAAAGCCCGAGGCGCTCGGCAAGGGCGCGACAGAGCTCTACGGGACTGGGCAGGAGCTCCTCGCGCAGGGCACCCCCCGCCGCCAGCGGGAACGGCCCCAGCTCCGAGCGCCAGTGACGCTCTTCCCGGGCCGGGGTGTAGGCCACTGCCGCCGCTTGCAGCCGCCCCTCACCGTTGTAGTACAGCCCCGGGCGCTCGCTCAACGCCGCGCAGGGCAGGGTCAGCCAGGCATCGTCCCAGGATAGGCTGCGGCGGTGATCGATGAGGCTGAGATCGATGTCGCCGTGGCTCCGCCACCAGGGCCCATCCATTTCCTGCGGGTCCTGGCCGAGGGCCAGCAGATGGTCATAGTCGTGCCCGGCAAGGGCAGTACGCAGACGGCTGGCGTGACCATCGACGGCGTAAAAGGAGGCGCCCGGAAGGTTGCCCTGGCGATAGACCGGCAGGATGCCACTGCCATCCGGCCAGGTGCCGATTTCCCGGCGCAACAGGTGCAGAAGTTCGGGCCCCACCGACTCGCTGTCGATGAGCAGCAGGAAAGGCCGATGATGGCGTTGTCCCAGCCAGTCCCAGGCAGCATCGAGCAGATCCGCCGGGGGTAACAGACGATCCTCGCCAGCCAGCGCCGTCAGTGGACTGGGCAGGCAGCGCAGGAGGCTGATGGCCGCGCCGCGGTCGTGCGCCGCGCGCAGAAACAGAGGCAGGGTGGGCGCGACCCGATCCACCGCGCCGATGACGAGAATCTCTGCATAGGCGGAAATCCTGGCCGGTGCCGGCGGGTGTGGCAGGGCCAGGATCTCGCGTGCCTTGGCTTCCTCCCAGGGCTCGAAAAAGGCGGCGAAGGGGGCATCGAGGACACGCGCGAGGGCAAAGAGGGCCAGATTGCTGTCGAGATCCTCTCGCGGCGAGCCGAGGAAGGCGCTACGCCCTTCCGCCAGGCGTGCCGCCAGTC
The DNA here is from genome assembly GCF_024396695.1 of Acidithiobacillus sp. YTS05. Lineage (GTDB taxonomy): Bacteria > Pseudomonadota > Gammaproteobacteria > Acidithiobacillales > Acidithiobacillaceae > Igneacidithiobacillus > Igneacidithiobacillus copahuensis. The sequence goes on along the minus strand of NZ_CP094359.1, from coordinate 2,351,555 downwards.
GGTCGAGGACGCTGTCGACATCCTGGCGGCGCCCCCCGGCCTGGGCCTGCCGCGGCCGATCCTCGGCGGCGACGTAGCGAAAGCCATAGCGTCCCCGGTCACAGAGAAAGTGCGGATTGATTTCGCCATGGGAGCGCTGGCGGACGCGCCGCAGGCGGCCGCGGGCGGCACCGGGTCGGGTATTGCAGCCGATACTACAGTGTGGGCAGATGCCGGCGCTTTCTTCCAGATCCCAGGGGCGCAGGTAGTCCTGATGGTAGACCTTGTCGGTAAACACCCCGGTGGGGCAGACCTCGGCGAGATTGCCGGCGAGGGGGCTTTCCAGTGGACCATCCTCCAGACGACCGAAAAAGACCCGATCGCGTGAGCCGAAAACGCCAAAGTCTTCGCCGCCCGCCAGATCCTGATAGAAACGCACGCAGCGATAGCAGGTGATGCAGCGATTCATCTCCTGACGGATCAGGGGACCCAGCTCCTGGCTCTGGTAGCGGCGCTTTTCTGGTTCGTATTCGCGGTAGGCATGGCCACTCGCCACCGTCATGTTCTGCAGATGGCACTGGCCCCCTTCGTCACAGATCGGGCAATCATGGGGGTGGTTGCGCATCAGCAGTTCGCTGATCAGTTGGTGTTCGTGCTGTACCTTGGCTTCTGCTCGCCCCAGTTGCAGATCGCGGCTGGCGGGCAGCAAGCAGGCCATGGTCAGGCGCGGGGGATGCTTGCCGTCGTGGGGATAGACCATCACCCCGCACTGGCGGCAGGCTCCCAGGCTGCCCATGGCCGGATGAAAGCAGAAATAGGGGATGCTGCTTTCCTGCCGATGTGCGAGGACGGCCTCCAGGACATTCTGCCCCGCGCGGAAGGGGATCGCCTCGCCATCCAGGTAAAAGACCTCAGCCATGGCGCACCGCGTAGGGACAATGCCCTTCTTGCACATGCGTGGCGATCTCGTCGCGGAAGATCACCATCCCCGATAGCAGCGGCATCAGGGCACCCGGGGCCAGGGCACAGAAGCTGTTGGGGGCGATCTCCTTGCCCAGAGTTTCGATTTTTTCGAGATCGCGCATTTCGCCTTCTCCTCTTTCGATCCTCTCCAGTAACCATAGCAGATAGGGCAGGCCTTCGCGGCAGGGGGTGCAAAAGCCGCAGGATTCGCGGGCGTAGAAGCGGGTGGTGGCGACGAGAAAATCGAGGGGGCAGTGTTGATCATCCAGGACGATACAACCACCGGTGCCCAGGCGCGAGCCGATTCTCGCCATGGCATCGAAATGCATCGGGGTGTCGAAATCCTGGGGCTGGACGAAGGGCGTCGAGGCGCCCCCGGGCAGTACGCCGCGAATTTCCCGTCCTGGCAGCGGCCCGCCCGCATGTTCGTAGAGAATCTCGCGCAGGGTCGTACCCATGGGTAGCTCAAAGAGCCCCGGCTTCTGCACTGGCCCACAGACGCTGTAGAGCTTGGTCCCCACCCCGCCATTGGCCCCCCAGCCCTGATAGGTCTCGACGCCCTCGCGCAGGATCCCAGGCAACTGGGCAAAGGATTCGGCATTGTTGACGGTGGTGGGTTGCTGCCAGAGTCCTTTCTGGGAGATGTGGGGTGGTTTCTTGCGGGGGTTAGGGCGGCGTCCCTCGATGGCGTTGAGGATGGCGGAGTCCTCCCCGCAGATGTAGCGTCCGAGGGAGAGATGGATGTCCAGTTGCAGCCGGCCGGCGGGCAGGTCCAGCAATTTCGCCGCCTCGGCAGCGGCCAGGGCGCGGGCGAAGACCTCGGCACCGGCCGTATATTCGCCGCGGATGAAAATGACCGCCTCCTGCACCCCCAAGGCATGGGCGGCGATCAGCATGCCTTCGAGAATCTGCTGGGGGGCACCAAAGAGCAGGGCGCGATCCTTGAAACTGCCGGGCTCGGTCTCATCCAGGTTACAGACCAGATAACGGGGCTCGGGGGCATCGAGGCCGCGCAGGCGCCATTTCACACCGGTCGGAAAGCCCGCGCCACCACAGCCGCGCAGACCGGATTTTTCCACCAGGGCAATCAAATCTGCCGGAGACATCTGCAGCGCCTGCGTGAGCCCTTGGTAGCCCCCCACGGCGCGATAGGCGTCGAGATTGGCCGGATCGTCACTCGCAAAGAGCATACTGAGGGGCTGAATGCTCATGACTCGCGCTCCCAGCCCTGGAGTAGCTGGCGCAGGGCCTCGGCGCTGAGGGGCGCAACCGTGTTCTTGCCATCGACAAAGGCCGCTGGCGCGCGCTCGCAGAGGCCCAGGCAGACATGCGGCAGGACGCTGTAGTGCCCGTTGCTCTGGCCGAGGGGCACGCCGCTCTGCGCCACCGCCATCCGCAACAATCCGGGTGCGCCGGCAAGATGGCAGGCGATGCTGTCACAGATGCGCAGCACATGGCGTCCGGGATCCTCGCGCAACACCAGGGGATAAAAGGTGCAGAGTTCCTCCACCCGCACCGGGCTGATGCCGCAGAGACGCGCTACCAGCTGCAGTCGCTCGTCATCGATCCAGCCGTGTTCCGCCTGCAGGATGCGCAACAGATCGCAGACGGCGGCCTCCGGATGGCTGCCCGCATGTTCCACCACCTGCTGCAAGCGGCTGAGCAGGGTTGTGGGTACGCTTTCAGCGGTCGAGGTCGGCGAGGACATAATCCAAGGATCCAATACTGGCGATGAAGTCGGGAATGGCGAGACCCTGCCCCAGCTCGGTGATCATCTGCACATGCGGAAAGGAGCCTGTGCGCACCCGCAGGCGCTGCGGGCGCGGGCCACCATCGCTGCAGACAAAATACCCCAGCATCCCGCGCGCCGACTCCCCCAGCCCCAGGGCCACCCCGGCGGGTGGGCCAAATTCCGCCGCCATCTGCTCGAAGTGGTGGATCAGGGTCTCGATGTCTTGCAGGGTGCGGTCCTTGGGCATCAGCGCCTCGGCAGCATCGCGCGCGAGCACCGGGCCGGAGGGCATCATCCTCAGCAGCTGGCGCAGGATAGTGATGCTCTCGTGAATCTCTTCCAGGTGCAGGGCGGTGCGGCTCCAGGCGTCGCCGTCGCTGGCGGTGGGCACGGCAAACTGCAATTGCGGATAGAATCCGTAGGGTTCGGTTTTGCGCAGATCCCAGGCGCTGCCGGTGCTGCGCAGGACGATACTGGTCGCTCCCCAGCGCTCGGCCATGGCGGTACTCACCTGGCCAATGCCGCGGGTGCGGGCGCGGAAGATGTCATTATCGATGCTGAGCGCTTGGGTATCGCGCAGGCCGGCTTCGACGCGATCAAGGACTGGGCGCAGCTTTTCTTGCCAGTCCTCCGGCAAATCCTCGGCTACCCCGCCAATGCGAAAAAACTGCGGATGCAGGCGTCCGCCGGTGAAGTCTTCGATCAGATCGAGGAGCAGGGAGCGGTCGCGAAAGGCATAAAACGCCGGACCCATGGTGCCGAGGTCATTGCCATAACTGCCCAACCAGACTAGATGCGACTCGATGCGGCAAATCTCTGCCAGCAGGGTGCGGATCCCTTCGGCGCGTTCGGGCACGCGGATGTCCGCCAGGGTCTCGACGGCGCGCAGGTAGGGCCACTCGCCGAGTACGCCACCCAGGTAATCGACGCGATCGGTATAGGGGATGAAATTGTGGTAGCTGTGTCCCTCGGCAATTTTTTCGACGCCGCGATGGTGATAGCCGATGTCGGGATCGACGCTCACGACGCGCTCGCCGCGCAGACGCAGGCGATAGCGCAGGATGCCGTGGGTGCCGGGATGGTGCGGCCCGACATTGAGCAGCATTTCTCCTTCGCCGGGGGCGTCTTCGGGATTGTAGACGGCGAGCTGCTCCTGCAGGCAGCCGCGCTCAAAGCGCAGGGGCGGGCGCTCGGTGGCGCGGAGAGGCTCGGCCTTGCGCAGGGGGTGTCCCTCCCAGTCTGGGCTCAGCAGGATGCGACGCAGATCGGGATGCCTGGTGAAGACGATGCCAAAGAGGTCATAGATCTCCCGCTCATACCAGTTGGCCGCGGGATAGATCGCACAACAACTGGGCGCCTTTTCGCCCGTCAGGGACACACGCAGACGCAGCCAGTCGCCGGGCTGCAGGCTGTGCAAGTGGTAGATCAGGCAGAGCTGACTTCCGCTTGCAGTCTCCTCTTCCCGCGCGGTCAGGTCGAAGAGAAGGCGCATGGCGGGCTCGCGCTCCTGCCGGAGGTAGGCCAAGGCGGGGAGGATCTGACTTTCCGGTAGCCAGAAATCCGGCAGCTCGTCGCGCGCGTCACCGGCAGGATGAGCGGCGAAGCGGCGCTGCAGGATCTCGGCGAGCAGCATCAGTTCTCCTGCGCCAGAACCCGGGCCGGGCGGGCGCGAATCTTCCGCTGCAAGAGCAGCAAGCCATCCATCAGGGCCTCGGGGCGCGGCGGGCAGCCCGGCACGTAGACATCCACCGGCAGGATCTGATCGAGCCCCTGTACCACGCTATAGACGTCATACATACCCCCGGAATTGGAGCAGGAGCCCATCGAAATTACCCACTTGGGTTCCAGCATTTGCTCATAAAGTTCGACGATCATCGGCGCCATCTTGGCAAAGACGGTACCGGAGCAGATCAGCACGTCCGCCTGCCGTGGCGAACTGCGGATCACCTCGGCGCCAAAGCGGGCCAGGTCGTGTCGCGGGGTAAGCGCCGCCACCATCTCGATGAAGCAGCACGAGGTGCCAAAGTTGAGCGGCCACAGCGAACCAGCGCGACTCCAGGCAATGATCTCATCCAGTCGTCCGGCAAAGAAGGCCAGTGGCCCACGCTTCATGTCCATCGTAGGCCTCCCATCGCCCATTCGTAGAGCCAGCCCAGGGCAAGAATGACGAGAAAGGCGATCCCACCCCAGAGTGCCGCCGGTGGCAGACCATGAAAAGCGACCGCCCAGGCGTACAGAAAGGCGCCTTCGAGCTCAAAGACCAGGAAGGAAACCGCCAGCAGATAAAAACGAATGGGAGTAGCGGGATGCGTGGCCGTACTGACGCCCAGGCCGCTTTCGAAAGGGATGTCCTTGTTGCTACTCGGATGGCGGCCGCCCAGGTAGCGTGCCAGCATCAACAGCCCGAGCAACAGGCCCAGTGCGAGCAGGGCAAATACGGCAACGGCGGCGGCATGGTGCAGGGGCATTCGGCTCTCCTTGCGACTTTGCTAAGAGTATAGTCAAGAAAAACGTGCCTGGCAGATCCGTCGCGCCGAGGCCTGGGATACGGATCTAGGCAAAGAAAATCGCCCACGACTGCACTATGCTGAAAGCAGCGGAGAAGCGAAGTGGGGCTTTCGTCCCAAGGAGATGACTATGGCGCTGTGGGATGAGTCGCAGGTGCAGGAGAGAATCCTGGATTATCTGGATGCGCACCAAATGCTGGCCAGCTTTACCAGTATTGGCGGGGTGGCCGTGCGGGATGGCGCCCACTGCCAGTGTCGATTGGTAGAAAGCGGTCAGGACCAGAATCTGCTCAGCTGTCTGGTCGATTTCGAGGAAGAAATCGGTTTTGGTGCCGCCGAGCGGCAACGCCTGCGTCAGCAGGGCGAGTTGCATGTGGTTCTGGGTAGTGATGGGGTGGTGCGCGATGCCTGGCTGTGCCGTGGGGGAAGCTGCTGAACCCTCACTCCGAGGCGTTTTCCTGCAACGCCCGCTCGATGCGGCGATCGGGGACCAACCAGAGGAATGCTACCAGCACATACATCGCCAAAGCCGGCCAGGGGTGACCCAGCGCCGCAGCGCCGATGCCTAGCGTATAGAATACCGGCGAAGCGTTTCCCTTCCAGTCGCGGCCAAGGACCGCGCGCAGCTGCGATTGCGCGCCCTGAAAGGCGATGATCTGGCGCTGGAGCAGCCAGTAGGCCAGGGCGGCGGCCAGCAAGACGATACCGTAGAGTAGCGCGGGCAGGGCGGCAAAGTGGTTTTCCCCCAGCCACGCGGTCATGAAGGGGAAGAGAGACAACCAGAAGAGCAGGTGCAAATTGGCCCAGAGAATGCGGCCATTGACCTTGGGGCACAGGTGCAACAGATGGTGGTGGTTGTTCCAGTAGATGCCGATGTACACAAAGCTCAGGATGTAGCTGACGAACACCGGTAGCACGGGCAGCAGGGCGCCGAGGGTCGGGGTCGAAGGTGGCCGCAAATCCAGCACCATGATCGTGATGATGATGGCGATGACGGCGTCGCTGAAGGCCTCTAACCGGGTTCTGCCCATAACGAGTCACGACATTCCATGGCAACAGATAGCCGCAGTGTCTCACCACTATTGCTAGCAAGCCAAGCGCGAAACACATAGATTATAGTAAATATAATAATTTATAATAAAAAATTATATTCTATATATGTATCTTGGATACTCTCTGCTCGTGCCCAATATCGGGTACAAGCAGGAGATCCTCCATGAATACCAACCTCTTGACTGCCGTCACGGGCGGTCTGTTGTTGATCACACCGCTTTTGTACATCTTGGCTGCCCTGCCCAAGGCGCTTCCCGGAGTGGTCTCGGCGCAGCGCTATCGGGCGCGGATCCAGTTTGTCTCCATCGCCGGATTTTTGCTTGCGCTGGCAGCAGTCGTGGGCTACGCCCTGGGCGCACAGGGAGACTTTGTCCTGTTCGCACTGCCCTTGCCGGCCACTGCGGCGCATCTCGACCTGTCGGTGCAGCTCAACGCCATGACCATGTTGCTGGCGCCTTTGGTGTCCTTTGTGTTGATGATCCTGGCGCGATTCAGTGTCGAATATCTGGACGGCGACCGGGCGCAGGCACGCTTCTTTCGTCTCCTTGCCCTCACCGGCGGTTTTTTTCTGCTGGTGACTATTGCCGGTAACCTGGGATTCTTCACCCTGGCGATCATTGCCACGGGCTTCAGCCTGCACCGTCTTCTCGATTTCTATGACGACCGGCGCAAGGCGATCATGGCGGCGCACAAAAAATCACTGTTCAGTCGTGCTGCCGATCTTTTTCTGCTGCTCGCCAGCGGCCTGACGGCGATTGGCGCGGGAACGCTGGAGTTCAGCAAGATCGCTGTCCTTGCCCAGTCTCCAGCCTTCCCCTGGCAGTTGCAGCTGGCGGCCTGGTTCCTGGTCTTTGCGGTGATCCTGAAAAGTGCCCAGTTCCCCTTCCATGGCTGGCTGATCCAGGTCATGGAAGCGCCAACCCCGGTTTCGGCCTTGATGCACGCCGGTGTGGTCTATAGTGGTGCCATTGTCGCCATGCGCATGAGTCCGCTGCTCCTGCGCGAGGAGTCTGCTCTGCTCTTTTTGGGAGTCATTGGCTTGCTGACCCTGGCGATTGCCTCGCTGGTCATGATCACGCAAACGGCAATCAAGTCCTCTCTGGCCTGGTCGACGGTGGCACAGTTGGGTTTCATGTTGCTGGAATTGGGTTTGGGGCTCTTTTATCTGGCCCTGTTGCACTTGTTGGGACACTCCTTGTACAAGGCGCACGCCTTCCTCAGTTCCAGTAGTGGGGTGGACCAGTTACGGCAGCTGAAGCCGCAGGCAGAGAAGGGCGGCTTTGCGACCTGGCTTCTCGGTACGCTGTTGGGTTTGGCGGCGTCTATGGGGTTGGCCCTGGCTTTTGCGCTGCAACCTCTCGGGCACCCGGTGACCCTCGCGATTGTGGTCATCATTGGTATCGCCATGTCGCAGATCTTCATCAAGGGGGCGCTGTTTCCCAGCTGGGGTAGCCGTGCCGGCGCAGCCGTTCTGGCGGTACTGATGATGCTGGTCTACTACGTGCTGCACATACTCTTTCATGGCTTCTTTGGGCCGGATTTCGCTGTCACCGTCAGCAATTCCGTCCACTACCAGGTCTTTGCCGCCTGGGTGATGCTGACCTTTCTGTTCCTCTCCTGGATTCAGGGGCCGGGAAGGATGCAGCTGCCGGTAGCCTGGCAACAGAGTCTCTATGTGGCCCTGTATAACGGCCTCTACGTAGACCTCTGGATCGAGAGGATTGCCTATCGGCTATGGCCAGAGAAGTTTGCCGTCGAAAAACAGGGACCGAGGATGGAGTTTGCGACCCTGGAGTCTGATGAGATCACGAATACTGCGGGAGGTGGACGATGAAAGAAGAGATCATGCAGAAGCAGTGGGAAGAGGCTGTACAGCAAGCCTGTGCCCGCATCGCGCCGGTTTGGCCTTTGGACTCCTTTGTTGCCGTCAACCCCTATTGGGGCTTCGTGGAACAGGATTTTGCCGAGACGGCGGTATATCTGCACCGTCTCTCCGGTGAAAAACTCTTCCTCGACCGCTCCTGGTTTCGCCAGCAGTGGGAAGCCGGCAAGATGCGCATCGAGGACGTGCAGGCGGCGGCCGCGGATTTCGCTCAGACCCTGAGCAGCAGTGAGGTGCATCGCTATCTTCGCCGCGAGGAGACGCCACCGACGCAGCCGCTGGCCCTGCTCAGCAATGTCCTGCACCGACCGGATGCCCCGGCCCTGGAAGACTTCCTGCTCGATCAGATCGGACAGTTTCTGGCGGCGTACTATGATCGCGGCCAGGCGGCCTGGACGCGTCCTGGTGCGGCGGACGAACAGGGGCTCTTCGATGCTTGGCGGCAGTATGCACTGCGCAATCGCAGCGCCAGTGTCATCGGCATTGGCGATATCCGCCGGATCCTGCTGCAGGTACCGAGGGAATCCGCGGCGGCGCGCCAGTGGGCCCTGGAAATTCTGCAGATCCCCGATGGACTGCTCTCCGACTACCTTCTCGCCTTGCTGAAGTCCATCGGTGGTTGGGCCAGTTGGTGCCGCTACCAGGTTTGGCAGGCGGAGTTGCAGGGGAAAAGTCGCAGCGATCTGCCGGAGCTCTTGAGCATCCGCCTGGTCTGGGAGGCGATGCTGCACGCCTTTGCCAGCCCAGAGAAGCGCAAGCAGTGGCGTAACGGGCTATGTCGTTGGCAACATGGTGAGATCCAGCCATTACAACGGGAGATGGATCTGCGCGAGGCGTGCCTGCGTGCCTTGGAAAAGAACTTTCGCCAGGGGATTGCGCGGCAGTTCCATCGCCGTCGGGAGGACTCACCGGTATCGTCTGCCACGCGTCCCCGCTTGCAGGCGGCCTTCTGCATCGACGTGCGCTCGGAGGTCTTTCGGCGCCACCTCGAGTCGGTTATGGAAGATGCGCAGACCATCGGCTTTGCCGGATTTTTCGGGGTGCCGTTGCAGTACCAGCGGGCGGGAGAATGCCATGCCCGTGGTCATCTCCCGGTCCTGCTGCCCGCCCAGATGACGGCGCAGGAGTCGCTGCCCGGCAATCTCCAGAAGAAGCGCCTCGGACGCCTGCGTCGGCGGGCGGAATGGAAACAGTTCAAGACTGCGGCAGCGTCCTGCTTTTCCTTCGTGGAGTCCTCTGGAGTGGCCTATGGCTTCCGTATGTTGAGCGAAAGCCTAGGCTGGCAACAACCCTCCCAGGCACCGGATCAGGCGGGGCTGAGCGCGGACGAGATGCGCCAGGTGCATCCGGTGCTTGCCGATGCGGCTTTCACCGGTAACGCGGAAGCCAAGGCGGAGGCCAAGACGGAGCTTGCCGAAAAAATCCTGCGCGGCCTGGGGCTGACGCAAAGCTTTGCCGAGCTGGTACTGTTGTTTGGACATGGCAGCACGACCACCAACAATGCCCACCGAGCGGGTCTTGACTGTGGCGCCTGTGCCGGCCAGACCGGGGAGGTCAGCGCCCGGGTGACCGTCGACCTGCTCAACGATGCGGCGGTACGCAGCGGGTTGCGGCAGCGAGGGATAGCTATCCCCTCCGACACCGTATTCCTGGCGGGTATGCACGACACTACCCTGGACCAGACGCAGTTGTATCCGTCTTCGCTGGCACCAGCACCGGAGTTGTTGCAGGAGGTACGCGAGGCCCTGCAGCGTGCTGGGGATCTCACCCGCCTGGAGCGGATCACCAAGCTCGTCCCCGGGGTAAGTGACTCGCAACAGGCCGAACGCTTGCTGACCTGGCGGGGCAAGGACTGGTCGCAGGTGCGTCCGGAGTGGGCCTTGGCGGGTAATGCGGCCTTCATCGCCGCACCGCGCTGGCGCACGGCGGGCGCCAATCTGGCAGGTCGCGCCTTTCTGCACGACTACGACGCGAAAAAGGACGCCGATTTTGCCGTCCTGACCCTGATCATGACCGCACCACTGGTGGTGGCGAGCTGGATCAATCTGCAGTACTACGGCTCGACGGTGGACAACCTGCGCCAGGGTAGCGGTAACAAGGTGCTGCACAATGTCGTCGGTGGGCTGGTCGGCGTTCTCGAGGGTAACGGTGGCGATCTGCGTGTGGGTCTGGCCGTGCAGTCGCTACTCGATGGCTACGAGCTGCGCCACGAGCCGCTGCGCTTGTCGGTGTTCATCGAGGCGCCGCAAGCGGCTATGGATCAGATCATCGCTGCCCACGCGGTGCTGACGAATCTGGTCGATAAACGCTGGATCATCCTCTTCCAGATCAATGAAGACAGCACATTGCACGAGCGGTTGCCGGGAGGGGGATGGCAGACACGCGCCATGTAAAAAAGCCAGATTACGTTCCTGATCCCTCGACGCCCGGCGCGAGGGATTTTTTTATGGTCGGCCAGATCTGTTCCAGTCGTTCCCCGATTTCCCCCTCCTTTTGCCGGGCGAACTGCAGGAATGCCTGCGTCGCCAAGGAGAGTGGCCTTTCCTTGGAATAGACCAGGTACCATTGCCGCAAAATCGGAAAGCCCTGGACATCGAGAACGCGAACGGGCCCTTGCGTGCCTTCCAGCGACAGCGAGTGCAAGGACAGGACGGCAATCCCCAGATGGCCGATGATGGCGTGCTTGATCGCCTCGTTACTGCCCAGTTCCATGCGCACATGGGGGTGAAAATCCTCTTGCTCGAAGACGCGCATGGTGGCTTTACGCGTACCAGAGCCCGGTTCGCGAAAGAGAAAGGGCTCGTTTGCCAGATCTGCCAGGGGAATGGAAATCCTGCCTACCAGAGGGTGATTGGCCGGCGCCATGACCACGATCGGGTTCAAGGCAAAGGCGATGGATTCGATGGAAGAATCCTCCTGCGGTGGCTCGCCCATGATGTAGGCGTCGTCCTCGCCCGCTTGCATGCGCTCGAGGATGCGGTCGCGGTTGGTAACCTGCAGGAAAAGATCGATTCCGGGATAGCGTTCGCCGAAGGCGCCCAGCAATTCTGGGGCAATGTATTTGGCCGTACTGACGACGGCAAGACGCAGATGGCCACGCGCCAGACCGTGACGTTCGGATATGGCCGTCTCCAGGTCGTCCAGACTTTGAAAGATGCTGCGGCAGCAGGCGTATAGGTCCTCGCCGACGGGGGTCGGGCGCAGGCCCCGTCCGACTTTTTCAAAAATCGGCTCCCCCAGAGTTTCTGCCAGGGTTTTCAGCTGGATCGATATGGTGGGTTGGGAGACAAAGAGCTCCTCTGCCGCCTTGCCAACACCACCAAGCCGCACTACCGCTGCAAAAATCTGTAACTGACGCAGACTCAGATTGCGTAGCAGCCTGTTTGCCATGCCGATTACCGGCTAACGGTAGAGTGCCGCTTGGCCCTGGCGTTGCCGGGTCTGGCTGGGGCGGGCACCCTTGGCTGCTGCTTGACGGACGACCTCGTCCGGATCCTGCAAAAGCATCTGTCGTTGGGTTTCGTTGAGAAGAGGATTGCGGGCGATCGCGTAGCGCACATTGGGGTCTCTGTCGCTACAGAAGGCCGCGACCTGCTCGGGGCTCAGATCGGGGCGCTTGGCAATGCACAGACGAATCACATAGTCGTCGTCTGCGGCAAACTGAGCCACTTCGCTGGGCCGGAGATCCTGGCGCCGGGCAAAGTAGCAGCGGGTTTGCACCCACTGCTCCCGGGCCAGGGCCTGCCGGTACAGATCAGGAATTTCTGGGGCCAAGGCCCAGCGCAGCCGGGCCTCCAGATCGAGACTACGCCAGGGTGGCAGATCCCATGTGTCGCATTCCTGCATCCGTTACTGCGGGTTGCAGGTGTAGCCCGGCGGGCAGGAGGGGGGTGGGGTATTCTGGATACAGTTGTATCCCGGTGGGCAGTTGGCCGGCTGTTGCTGTTGGTTTTTGGAGACTGCATAGCCTGCCAGCCCCCCCAGTCCGGCACCAATCGCCGCTCCCGTCAGGGGGCTGCCGGATTGGTTGCCAATCACAGCACCGGCAACGGCACCCAAGGCGGCGCCTGCAGCAGTGTCGGTGGTGGTTTTGCTATTGCCCAAAGGGCTGCTGTTGTACCCATAGGGGTTGCCATAGGGATTGTTCGCACAACCGGCCAGCAACAACGTAGCCAGCATCATGCCCAACCATTTTTTCATCGTCTTTCTCCTCGTTCTCTTTGTCACCAGTTGACGTTGAGGCGCTTAGCACGAAGCGTGCCCGATATGCATCTCTGAAAAATCAACGTATTTGCTCGCGTCAAAACGATCTGTTGTCGGGACTTGGCGACATTAGCCCACAGAACTGGCCATCCGCTTGCGATACTGGCTCAGATCCTTGGCGCTGCGAATCGGTACGTCGAGGAGCGCCGACAGATTGCGCAGGATGCCATTGACCACCTTGCCCTCCCAGATCGTGTCGAAGTGAATCTGATTGTCGAGCCAACGTTCCAGCCAGCCGGGATCGGGGAGATGACTCTGCACGCTGTCCTGCGGATACATCTCCTTATTGACGTGCAGGTTGGTGGGATGCAAGGCCTTGGCGGTCTTGGTATTGGCCATGAGCACACCAATCTTGGCAAAGGCCAGGCGGGCTGAGTCGCCCACACGCTCCACCGCCCGACGCATGTACTTGAGGTAGATGCCGGCGTGCCGTGCCTCATCCTTGGAAAGCGTTTCATAGATGAACTTGATGACTGGTTCCTGGTGCCACTCGGCAGCGGCCTTGTACCAATGCGTCAGACGAATCTCACCGCAGAAATGCAGCATCAGGGTCTCCATTGCCGGCGCTGGATCAAACTCGAAGCGCACCTCATGCAGCTCTTCCTCGGTGGGCAGGTATTCGGGCGCGAAGCGGCGCAGATATTCCATGAGCACCAGGGCATGCTTCTGTTCTTCATAAAACCAGATCGACATGAAGGCCGAAAAATCCGAATCGTCGCGATTGTCGCGCAGAAACATCTCCGTGGCAGGCAGGGCCGACCACTCGGTAATGGCGTTCATCTTGATGGTTTGTAGATGCTCTGGGGCGATCTTGCTGGCGTCGAACTGATCCCACGGGATGTCCTTCTCCATATTCCAGCGGGCGGCCTCCAGGGCTCTGAACATTTCGGGGTATAGCATGGTACCAACCTCTCTCGAAAAACCTTGCCTGTCAAACAGGAGTATTTCTCATTCTACGGCAAAGTGCCGGTAAAGAAATACCCCCAAATTGCACAATGGCAAAGAAAAAACCCCGCCAATGGCGGGGTGGAGTGTCAGCACCGCGGGCTTTAGTCGGCTTGCCGGCGCAGAAAGGCAGGGATGTCGAGATCGGCATAATCTGCCACCGGGCGTGGGGCGCTGCGCTGGTCAGTACTGGTTGCGGCACTGCGCGTCGCTTGCTGGCGCAGGGCTGCAGGGCGATCCAACTGGCGCCAATCGACGGCGTTGGCGGGCGTGGTCACTTCCGGGCGCAGACGGTTGTTTTCTACCGCCAGCCGCACCGGCTCGCGCTGCAGACCGGTGGCGACCACAGTGACGCGCATTTCCCCTTCCAGGTTTTCGTCGATCACGGTGCCCACCTTGACGTTGGCATCGTCCGAGGCGTAGCTGCGGATCAGCTCACCGACTTCCTCGAATTCACCAAGAGACAGGTCGTTGCCGGCGGTGATGTTGACGAGAATGCCACGTGCGCCGGAGAGGTTGATGTCATCCAGCAGCGGGCTGCTGGCGGCGCGGTTGGCGGCATCGCGGGCGCGGCTTTCGCCACGGGCGGCGGCCGTACCCATCATCGCCAGTCCCATGCCGGACATCACCGTGCGCACGTCGGCAAAATCGAGGTTCATCAGGCCGGGACGGGTGATCAGCTCGGAAATGCCCTGCACTGCCCCCATCAAGACGTTGTCGGCAGCGAGATAGGCATCGCGCAGGCTGATCTGCTTGCCTAGTACCGCCAGCAGTTTTTCGTTGGGGATGATCACCAGCGAATCGACATGCTGCGCCAGTTCATCGATACCGGACAGGGCATATTGCTGGCGCTTTTTGCCTTCAAAGTTGAAGGGTTTGGTGACCACGCCGACGGTCAGGATGCCCATGTCGCGGGCGATGGAAGCGACCACGGGCGCTGCACCGGTGCCGGTCCCGCCACCCATACCCGTCGTGATGAAGAGCATGTCGGTATTTTCGAGCACGCCGCGGATCTCCTCGCGGCATTCCTCCGCCGCCTTGCGCCCGATCTCGGGGTTGGCACCTGCGCCCAAGCCGCGGGTCAGTTCACTGCCCAGCTGCAAAGTGCGCTGGGCATGGGAGTTGCGCAAGGCCTGGGCATCGGTATTGGCGCTGATGAATTCCACGCCTTCCAGCCCGGTCAGGGCCATGTTATTGATCGCGTTGCCACCACCGCCGCCTACCCCGATGACCTTGATGACGGCTCCTTCCTGCTGCATTTCGTTCAATTCAAACATTGTCGATTCCTCTTGCTGGATCTGTGGGATGGGGGACTCAGCCGAAGCTGGTCTGTACCCAGTTGCGCAATTTGCCAAAGACGCCGCCCATGGCCGCGGCGCGATGTCCTTCGTCGCGCACCGTACTGGTGGCGGCAGCGGGCTGTTGCACCGGCTCGGCCTGGCCGGCCAGCCCGTTGTGCATGCCATACATGACCAGACCGACGCCGGTGGCATGCCAGGGGGCGCGCACCACCGTTTCCATCCCGGCCAAATGCATGGGCTCGCCGGTGCGCACCGGCAGGTGCAGAATTTCCTCGGCCAGTTCGGCCATGCCCTGCAGGCGGCTCGAGCCACCGGTGAGTACGACGCCGGCGGCGACGAGGTCTTCAAATCCGGTGCGACGTAGTTCGGCCTGAATGAGCTCGAAGAGTTCGCGCACGCGCGGCTCGATGATGTCGTTGAGCACGCGACGGGAAATGGTGCGCGGGGGACGGGCACCGACACTCGGCACCGGGATGTCGTCGTCCTGTTCGATCAGGTCGCCCAGGGCACAGCCATAGAGCTTCTTGATCTGTTCGGCCTCGACGGGTGGGGTACGCAAGCCCAGAGCGATGTCGTTGGTGATCTGGTCGCCGGCAATGGGAATGACCGCGGTATGGCGTACGGCGCCATCGCGGAATATGGCGATGTCGGTGGTGCCGCCACCGATGTCGACCAGGCAGACGCCCAGCTCCTTTTCATCCGCGGTGAGCACGGCATCGGCGGAAGCCAGTTGTTCGAGCACCAGGCCCTGCACCTGCAGGCCGCAGCGTTCGACGCACTTGGCAATATTCTGCGTGGCGCTGATGGAGCCGGTGACGATGTGGACCTGCGCTTCCAGGCGCACTCCCGACATGCCGATGGGTTCGCGTACCCCTTCCTGACTGTCGATGGTGAATTCCTGGGGTAGCACATGGATCACATTCTGGTCCTGCGGAATGACGATGGCGCGCGCAGCGTCCATCACCCGACCGAGATCATCATTGCTGACTTCCTTGTTTTTGATGGCGACGATGCCGTGGCTGTTATAGCCGCGGATGTGTCCGCCAGCGATACCCACGACCGCGCCGTGGATCTGTACCCCGGCCATGAGTTCGGCTTCCTGTACCGCGCGATTGATGGCCTGCACGGTAGATTCAATGTCGACGACCACGCCCTTTTTCAGGCCACGGGAGGGGTGCTGGCCAACGCCGATGATTTCTGCCTCGCCCGTGGAGCGTGCTTGCGCCACGATACAGGCGACCTTGGAGGTACCAATGTCCAGACCAACGATGAGTTCTTGATTGCCGCGTTTCATTTCCTTTCACTCCTTGGGGCTGCCGACCCCTCACTGACACTCGTAGAAGCCGCCTCCGGCAAGGCGACCGCGAAACCGTTGTTGTAGCGCAAATCCATGCTGGCGCCGGGCACCAGGTACTGCTTGATTTCCGGGGCGACGCTGACCCAGCGTTGCACACCTTCCATGATCTTTTCCCGACCAAGCACCAGTCGGACCCCATTACTGAGGATGCAACGCCAGCCACCGCGTGGGTCGAGCTCCAGGGCGCGTACCTGCAGATGCAGAGGTGCCAGGGTCTGATCCAGCTTTTGCCGTTCTTGTAGCATTTGTAGTCCTGCATCCGCCGGACCAAAGAGGGCAGGGAGCTGTTGCGGGATCTCGTTTGCGGGTACCGGATAGACTTTACCGTCTTTCCCCAGGACCTCGCCGGCGCCCCCCAGCCAGCGGGCTACTGGCTGCACCCCCTGCAGGTCGATCGCGATGCGATCGGGCCAGACCCGGCGTACATCGGCATTGGCTACCCAGGGCACCTGCTGCAGGGCGTCGCGCACTTGCGTGAGATTCACCCAGAGAAACCCCTGTCCGAGGAATGGCGCAATGGCGCGGTTGATTCGATACACCGGGATCTTGGATGACAGTCCTTCGATGTGGATGGTAGCGATGGGCATCAGCGCGGGCTGACGTACCCAGTCCCAGGCCTGCAAGGCGCCGAAGCCAAGAGCGAGCAACAGCCCACCCCCGAGGCTTGCGCGTAGGGTCTTGCCCCAGGGAAAGGGCCGGCTGGGAGCGATGGCCGCAGCTGGCTTTTGACTCTCTTGTGGTGGCGGCGCCTTGGCGACCGGTTCCCGTCGGTATCCTTGCAAATCGCGAATGGCACTTACCATGATTTCACTCCCTTCCCCGCGTTGAGGATACGTCTGCATAACTGGCCAAAATCCCAGCCGATGGCCTGTGCCGCCATGGGCACCAGACTGTGACTGGTCATACCGGGAACGCTGTTGATTTCGAGCAAGGCCGGCGCCCCGTTTGCATCCACCAGGAAATCCACCCGGCCCCAGCCGCGGGCACCGATTTCGCTGAAGGCCTGCAAGGCAAGATCCTGCAATTGGCGGTCCAGGACATCGCCGAGACCCGAAGGCAAGAGGTAGCGGGTGTCGTTGGCAATGTACTTGGCGTGGTAATCATAAAACGGGCCATTGGCCTCGATGACGATCGGTGGCAGAGCCTCGCCACCGACGATGGCGACGGTGACTTCCTTGCCGCTGACGGCGGCTTCCACCAGCACTTCGCTGTCGTGGGCGAAGGCCGCGCCGAGGGCGCTTTCCAGCTCCTGGGTGTTGCCAGCGCGGCTGACGCCAATGCTGGAGCCGCCGCGGTTGGGCTTGACGAAAAGCGGCCAGCCCCAGCTGGACAGACTGTTGGGCAGGGCGTCATCGGCGCGCAACAGCATGCCGCGGGTGGTGGGGAGGCCAGCGCTTTGCCAGAGACGTTTGCAGCGCCACTTGTCCATCGACAAGGCGCTGGCGAGTACCCCGCTGCCGGTATACGGGATGCCCAGGTTGTCGAGATTCGCCTGCAGATGTCCATCTTCGCCGAAGGCACCATGGCAGACGTTGAAGGCCATGTCGACGCCCGCATCGCCCAGTTGCGCGGCGATGTAGTGCGGCTCGACGTCGATGCCGCAGGCGTTCAAGCCCGCATCCTGAAGGGCTCGGAGTACCGCCGTGCCACCGCGTAGGGAGACCTCGCGCTCCTCCGAGGGGCCGCCGTAGAGTACGCCAATACGCTGCTTTTTCGACATCCTGTCCTCATTCATCAAAATCTTCTCCCAGCACACGCATTTCTGGCTGCAAGACAACGCCGAAGCGACGGCGCACCGTTTCCTGCACTTCCATGACCAAGCCCTCGATTTCCCGTGCGCGCGCCTGTCCGCGATTGAGAATGAAATTGGCGTGTTGCGTGCTCACTTCGGCATCGCCGATGCGACGTCCCTTGAGTCCTGCCGCCTCGATCAAACGCGCCGCATGGTCGCCAGGGGGATTGCGGAAGACCGAGCCGCAACTCGGCCAGGACAGGGGCTGGGTCGCCGCCCGCTGGCTCTGCCAGGCGCGCAGCTGAGCGCGCAGTGCATCGGGTTCTCCGGCGGATAGACGCAGCCCGGCGCGCACAAAGCAGGCATCGCCCTGGCCGCGTACGGAGCGATAGCCCACCTGAAACGCGGCTGCAGGACGGCGCTCCAGCTCACCGTTGCGATGGAGCAGTTCGACCCACTCCACCAGGGGCCAGGTTTCTCCCCCATGGGCACCGGCATTCATGGCCAGACAACCGCCCAGGGTGCCGGGAATCCCGGCGAGAAATTCCGCACCGGCGAGACCATTGCGGGCGGCGAAATGGGCGAGTTTGACCGCCGAAATCCCGGCCTCGGCAACCAGTTCGCTATGCTCGCCGATCGTCATTTGATCCAGTCCATGGGCAAGACAGATGACCGTCCCGCGCAGGCCGGCGTCGCGCACCAGGACGTTGCTACCGAGGCCCAGCCAGGTGATCGGCCCGTGGGAAAAATTCCGCAAATAGCCGACCAGATCTTCTATGGTGTCGGGGATATAGAAACGCTCTGCTGTACCCCCTACCCGCCAGCTGCTATGGCGTGCCAGAGACTCACCGAGACGCAGACGACCACCGATCATGCCTGCGCCCCCTTGCCAAAAATCGCATCCCAAGCCCCGGCAAGCTGGCTGATATTCCCTGCTCCCATACAGAGCAGCACCGCATTCTCGGGTAGCAGGAGCGGGATTTGTGCTGGCTGCTGCAGGGCGCCGGGGAGATGTATGGCATCGGCTCCCTGCTGTTGCAGGGCGGCTACCAGGCCGGCACTGTCGGCGCCGCTGATGGGGGCCTCTCCCGCCGCATAGACATCGAGCAAGATACTGCGGTCGGCCTGCGCCAAAACTTCCACGAAATCGGCGAAGAGATCTCGAGTACGGGTAAAGCGATGTGGCTGAAAGAGCAGTACCAAGGGGCGTTGCGGCCAGATCCGGCGCGCCGCGGCGATGGTGGCGGCCAGTTCCCGCGGGTGATGACCATAGTCATCGACAATGGTGTACCCCTGCCAGTCGCCGAGCAGCTCGAAGCGCCTGGCCACCCCCCGGAACCCAGCCAGGGCCTCGGCGATGACTTCCTGGCTGACTCCCACCTTGCTGGCGATGCCAATGGCTGCCAGGGCATTGAGGACATTATGCTCGCCGGGGATATTCAGTTGCAGGTCGAACCAGTGCACCGCCTGACCATCCACGCGGCGCCAGATCTCGACCTCGCTACCCAGACCGCGATAGCGAATGTTGCGTGCCTGCAGGTCACTATCCTCGGCCAGTCCATAGCCCAGCACCGGCGTGCGCAACTCCGGCAGCAAGCCGCGCACCATGGGCTCATCAGTACAGAGTACCGCCAGGCCATAGAACGGCAGACGCTGCAGAAACTGCAGGAAAGCGGCGCGCAATTGCCCCATGGTATTGCCGTAGGTCTCCATGTGGTCAGCATCGATATTGGTGACCACTGCCATTACCGGAGACAGGTACAAAAATGAGGCATCGGACTCGTCCGCCTCCGCCACCAGATACTCACCGCTGCCAAGAGCAGCGTGGGTTCCGGCACTTTTCAGACGTCCGCCAATGACAAAGGTGGGGTCCAGCCCTGCTGCCCCGAGGATGCTGGCCACCAGACTGGTGGTGGTGGTCTTGCCGTGGGTACCAGCGATGGCGATCCCCTGCTTGAAGCGCATTAGCTCCGCCAGCATCTCCGCGCGACGGATGACGGGGATACGCTGTTCCCGCGCAGCGACGATCTCGGGGTTGTCATCGTGGATGGCGGAGGAGACGACCACCACATCCGAACCGCGCACATTGGCGGCCGCGTGACCACTGAAGATGCTCGCGCCCAGATCGCTGAGGCGCAGAGTCGCTGGGCCGGGACGCAGATCGGAGCCGGAGACGGCGTAGCCCAGATTGAGCAGGACCTCGGCAATACCGCGCATGCCGGCACCGCCGATGCCCACCAGATGGATTTGCCGCACCCAGTTACGCATGTGCAATTCCTCCGCAGGCATCGGCGACATCTTGGGCGGCGTTTACCCGCGCCTGACGGCGGGCCGCCTCGGCCCAGCGCAGTCGCAGTGACGGATCCTCGAGCAGTGGCAACAGAATGCTGTGCAATTGCGCCGCGTCGAGTCCCTCCTGACGCAGCATGCGACCGGCTCCGGCGTCTTCCAGAAAGCGGGCATTGGCCGCCTGATGATCATCTACGGCAAAGGGGAAGGGAATCAGCAGACTGCCAAGGCCGGCGGCGCATAACTCCGCCACCGTGGCCGCGCCGGCCCGGCAAATCGCCAGATCGGCCCAGGCGAGGGCCGTGGCCATATCGTCGATGAAGGCATCGACCCGCGCCGGGACATTTGCGGCAGCATAGGCTGCCTGGGTCTTTTCCAGATGCGCCTTGCCGCATTGGTGCCAGATTTCCGGCCGCTGCGCCGGCGGCAGTTTGATCAGGGTGGCGGCGCAGATCTCGTTCAGCACCTGGGCGCCCTGACTGCCCCCCATGATCAGAATCCGCGCTTTGCCCTGATGTTGCGCAAAGCGTAGCGCTGGCGCGGGTAAAGCGGCAATTTCCGCGCGTACCGGATTACCCACCCAGCGGGCCTTCTTGAGCCCGGTATCGGGAAAGCCGGCAAAAATCTGGGTAGCCAGGGGCGCGAGCAATCGATTGGCGAGTCCGGGAATGGCATTTTGCTCATGCAGGCAAAGGCGCTGGCCCAGGCTCCAGGCGGCAATCCCGGCAGGGGCCGAGACGTAGCCCCCCATGCCCAATACCGCTTCGGCGCCGCACTGGCGGAGGATCCTGCGCGCCTGTAGTACCGCTCGCCCCAGGCGCCAGGGTGCGCTCAGCCAACGCTTCCATCCCTTTCCGCGCAGGCCCTGCATGTCCAGTTGGTGGAGAGGATAGCCGGCGGCGGATACCAGCCGCTGTTCCATACCCTGCGCCGTGCCGATCCAGTCGACGGCGACGCCTCGCGCACGCAACTCCTGCGCCACGGAAAGGGCGGGGAAAATGTGTCCGCCGGTACCGCCGGCAGCGATGACGACGCCCCTAGCCATGTGCCACCTCCTCAGCCTTTACTTGCTGCACCTTCGCCTTTTTCGCCAGCGGCGGATAGCGGCGGCTCACCGCGAGCACCACTCCCAAGGTGGCGCAGAGGAAAACCAGGGCGCTACCGCCATAACTGATCAAGGGCAGGGCAAAGCCCTTGGTCGGCAGGGCCCCGAGGTTTACGCCCAGGGACATCACCGCCTCGCCACCAAACCAGATCAGGGTGCCGTAACAGAACAGGGCATAAAAGGCATCACCGGCGGCGGCGGCGCGGCGACCAACGCGATAGATGCGCCAGCAGGCCACCGCATAGAGGAAGATCAGGGCCCAGATACCGATCATCCCGAGTTCTTCGCCGATCACCGCCGGGATGAAGTCAGTGTAGGACTCCGGCAGGTAAAAATACTTCATGATGCCGTTGCCCAGTCCCACTCCAAACACACCACCGCGACCAAAAGCAATCAGAGATTGCACCAACTGGAAGCCGCTGCCATAAGGATCGGCCCAGGGGTTGGAAAAAGAGGTAATGCGGGCAAGACGATAGGGAGCAGATACGGCAAGTACCCCCAGGGCCGCACCGGAGGCGATGCCAGCAATGAGCACGTAGCGCATCGGCAACCCACCCAGGAAAAGCAACGTGCCGGTGATCGCCACGACCATGAAGAAGGAGCCAAAATCCGGTTGTAAAAGTAGCAGTACACCGAGGACAAAAAGCAGGATGAAGATCGGCCATAGGCCGTCCTTGACGCTGCCGAGCAGCTCGCCCTTGCGCACCACATAGCGGGACATGAACAGGAGCAGGGCAAACTTCAGCAGCTCTGAGGGTTGCAAGCGGACGATCAGAAAATTGATCCAGCGGTGTGAACCATTCACCCCCACGCCGATGACCGGCACAAAGACCACCAGCAGGGCAATGAGGGAGATGCCCATGAGCGGAAAGGTCATCCGCTCCCAGAATTCCAGCTCGACGCGGCTGATGTAGTACATCCCAGTGAGTCCGAGGATGGCATAGAGCACCTGCCGTTCCGCAAAAAACAGTGGGTTGCCGGTTTCCTGTTGGGCCACCGGAGCGCTGGCCGAGTAGACCATCACCAAGCCAAAACAGAGCAGGATGATCAGGATCCACCACAATACGGTGTCGGCTTTGCCGTTTTCCGCCAACCACCAACTCGGCTTATGCATGGGAAGCTCCTGCCAGGGCATGGACGGCAGCGGCAAACTGCTGTCCGCGGTCATGATAGTCCTGGAACATATCGAGGCTGGCGCAGGCCGGCGAGAGCAGTACCTGATCTCCAGGTCGGGCGAGGGCGGCGGCCTGCCGCACGCATTCCGCCATGCCGCTGCGCCCGGTACGCCGGATGGGCAGCTTGCCAGCCAGGATTCTGGCCAGTTCCTCTTCCGAATTTCCCAGCAGCACAGCGCCACGCTGTCCGACACAGGCTGCCGTAAGAGGCTCGAGATCAGCACCCTTGGCGTCACCGCCGAGGATCAGGACCAAGGGGCCGGAAAGGGCCTCGATGGCGCGCAGACTGGCGCCAAGATTGGTGCCCTTCGAATCATCGAAATAGTCGACACCATCTGCCGTCGCCACCCACTGCAGGCGATGCGGCAGACCAGTGAAATTCTGCAAAGCCTGTCGGATGGCCGCCTGCGGAATCCCTGCCGCGCGTGCCAACAAGGTCGCGGCCAGGGCGTTCTCCTGATTGTGGCGTCCGGGAATACGGAGTTCATTGACGGGAAGGAGCACCTTGCCGTCGATGACGATCTGCCCGTCGACAATCTCGCCTGCGGCACCGGGCCCAAAACGGCGTACTGTGACTTGTGTCGAAAACTCGCTGGGAAGCCTTTGCAACTCCGCATCCTGGCCAGGCAGTACCAGAGTGTCGCCAGCACCCATGCACCGAGCGATGCGCCACTTGGCGGCGACATAGCGGGCAAAATCGCCATGCCAGTCCAGATGATCCGCGCTGATGTTGAGGATGGTCGCGGCACGCGGGCGCAGGCTCTCACAGTATTCCAGCTGGAAGCTGGACAGTTCGAGAACGTAGAGTTCCGGCTCCGTGCCTCCTTCCTGCAGCAGCAACTCCAGGGCCGGGGTGCCGAGGTTCCCCCCCACCGCCACCTGCATCCCTGCTGCCCGCGCCATTTCGCCGACCAGGGTGGTGACGGTGCTTTTGCCGTTGCTGCCGGTGATGGCGATGACCGGCCCCTGCGCCTCTTGCGCGAAGAGCTCGATATCGCCCCAGAGCGGAATCCCCGCGCGCCGCGCTGCCGCCAGGGCTGGGGTCAGGGGTGATAATCCCGGACTGCAAAGCACGTGCTCATACGGCAAAAAGGCATCTTCCGGCCAGTCACCAAAATGGATCTGGACTCCAGGATACCGTTCCCGCCAGGCTTGCGCGTCCAATGTTGCGCGGGTATCCCACAAGGAGCAATCCGCTCCTCGCGCCAAGGCAAAACGGAGCAGGGATTCCCCAGTCTTGCCCGCCCCTGCTATCGCCATCTTGCGTGCTCGCCAGTCGGTCTTCTTCATCGGATTTTCAAGCTCGACAGGCCAATCAGCACCAGGATCACGGTGATGATCCAGAAACGGACGGCAACGCGCGGTTCCGGCCAGCCTTTCTTTTCGTAGTGATGATGGAGCGGCGCCATGCGGAAGACGCGCTTGCCGGTCAGGCGGAAAGATGCGACCTGGATCATTACCGATAGCGTCTCGACCACGAAGACCCCACCCATGATCACCAGCACCAACTCCTGCCGGGCGACGATGGCAACGATGGCCAAGGCGGCTCCCAGGGCCAGGGCGCCGGTATCGCCCATGAAGACCTCGGCAGGATAGGTATTGAACCAGAGAAAGCCCAGTCCTGCTCCCACCAGCGCGCCGCAGAAGATGATCAACTGGCCTGCACCTGGGACGAAGGGAACCTCGAGATAGTTGGCGAAAACCGCGTTGCCTGCCACATAACTGAAGATGCCCAGAGCCCCAGCCACCATCACCGTGGGGACAATGGCGAGTCCGTCGAGACCATCCGTAAGGTTGACGGCATTGGAGGTACCGACAATGACGAAATAGCTGAAGACGATGAAGCCGATGCCCAGTGGAATCAGTACGTGTGGGACGAAAGGCACGATCAGGCTGTGGGGTAGACTCCCCTGGCCCCAGAAATACAGGGCCGTGGCAGCAGCGATGGCGAAAAGCGACTGCAGGCCATATTTGCCGCGCGCCGAGAGGCCCTTGCTGTTTTTGCGGCGCAACTTGCGCCAGTCGTCGATGAATCCCACGAAGCCAAAGGCGAGAGTCGTCAGCATGGCAATCCAGACCATGGGATTGCCGAGGTCGGACCAGAGGAAGGTGGTCAACAGTACGACCAGCAGAATCAGCGCCCCACCCATGGTCGGGGTGCCTTGTTTACTGAGATGAGTCTCCGGCCCGTCGTTGCGCACCATCTGTCCAATCTTGTACTGGCGCAGTCGGGAAATGACGATGGGACCCAGACCCAGGGACAAGACCAGGGCGGTGAGGATGCTCAAGACCCCGCGCAGGGTCAGGTAAGAGAAGACGTGAAAGCCGTGATAGACGCCTTGCAGCTGGAGCAGGAGATAATAGAGCATTTCAGCCAGCCTCCTGCCGCAGGGCCGTAACCACCCTTTCCATATGAGCGGCACGAGAACCCTTTACCAGCACCGTGACATCGCCCGCCAGCACTGGCTGCAGGGCGGTAACGAGGGCGTCGATCTCGGCAAAGTGGCTGGCGCCGCGGCCGAAGGCCTCCACTGCTGCCGCGCTCAGGGGGCCCGTGGCGAAGAGCCCATCAATGCCCAGTTCGCGCAGGCGTTTCCCCGCCTGGGCGTGGTAACTGCGCGCCTCCGGGCCCAATTCGCCCATATCCCCTAAAACCAGAAAACGCCGACCTGGTTGCTGCGCCAGGACCTGCATCGCTGCCTCCAGGCTCGCCGGGTTGGCGTTGTAGCTGTCGTCCAGGAGACGGCTGCCCTGCCGCCCCGCGACCCACTGCAGGCGCCCAGAGACGCCGCGCAGCTGGGCGACGCTACGCACAATGGCAGCGATCGGGGTGTCGAGGGCCAGGGCAGCAGTAACCGCCGCCA
Source organism: Acidithiobacillus sp. YTS05 (assembly GCF_024396695.1). Lineage (GTDB taxonomy): Bacteria > Pseudomonadota > Gammaproteobacteria > Acidithiobacillales > Acidithiobacillaceae > Igneacidithiobacillus > Igneacidithiobacillus copahuensis. The sequence continues at coordinate 2,326,408 of NZ_CP094359.1, read as the reverse complement.
GGACATTGGCGCCGTTGTGCCGGCCGGGCAGGGGAATCTGCAGATCAAAGGTTCCCTGCGGTGCCCGCACCTGCATCTCTCCGCCCGTCGCACTCGCCTGCCAGGCGCCGCGAACGCGCGCAGGCCGGTCTTCCAGACTGAAACGCCAGACCTCTCCAGGCGCCTGCGCTGCCCATTCCTCACAAAAGCGATCATCTCCATTGAGCACGGCGATACCGTGGGGGCCCAAGCCCTCGAGGATTTCCCCCTTGGCCGCCGCGATGGCCTCTACCGTCCCCAGGTTTTCGAGGTGCGCCGTTCCGGCATTGTTGATGAGCACCAGGTCCGGTGCCGCCAGACGGCTCAGCACCCGAATCTCTCCGGCATGGTTCATCCCCATTTCGACTACCGCGTAGCGGTCCGTCTGACTGAGGCGCGCCAGGGTCAGGGGAACGCCGATATGGTTGTTGAGGTTGCCCTGGGTGGCGATGCCGTGACCGGTTTCCTGCAGGATTGCCGCCAGAATCTCCTTGACCGTGGTCTTGCCGCAGGAACCGGTGACGCCAATGACCTTGGCGGGACAACGCTGGCGCCAGGCGGCGGCGAGGTCTTGCAGCGCCTGCAGGGTATCAGTGACCAAGACCCCGGGCTCCGCCATCGCCCGGCTGACGAGCACGGCCGCGGCGCCGTTGCTGCGTGCCTGGGCAACAAAGTCATGGGCATCGAAATGTGGCCCAGAGAGGGCAACGAAGAGCGCGTCGGGTTGCGCGCTGCGGCTATCGCTACTGAGTCCGCGAATCCGCAGTTCTGCCGGGCTACCAGGGAGGGTTTTCCCATGACAGATCTTGGCGACTTCCCGGAGACTCAGCTCGATCATTGACGTAACGCCTCCTCTGCGTGCTGCGCGTCAGCGAAGGGCTGTTTCTGACCGCCGCGATCCTGATAGCTCTCGTGACCCTTGCCAGCGATCAGTACCCAGTCGCCAGACTGGGCATCGGCGATCGCCAGCTGGATGGCGCGTGCCCGATCATGTTCTACGGTCGCCCGACCGCTCGGAATTCCGGTCAGAATCTCGTTGGTGATTTGTTCCGGGTCTTCCATGCGTGGGTTGTCGTCGGTGACGATCACCCGATCCGCCAGACGCGCGGCAATGGCGCCCATCTGCGGACGCTTGCTGCGATCGCGATCGCCGCCGCAACCAAAGACCAGCGTGATCTTCCCCTTGGCAATGGCACGCAGGTCTTGCAGGACGGCATCCAGGGCATCCGGGGTGTGAGCGTAATCGATCATCACCCGCGCCTTGCCCGGTACGGCCGGCAGGCACTGGTAACGTCCTACCGGCAGGCTGAGGCGGGCAATCTGCTCGTCTTCGATCTCCCAGCCGAGAGCTGCAGCGCAGGCCAGGGCTGCCAGCAGATTGTAGGTGTTGCTGCGCCCGAGCAGAGGACTGCGCAGGCGGCGTCTGCCCTGGGGTGTATCCAGCTCCAGCAGTGTACCGCTGGCCCCCGGATGGTAGTCGCGCACCTGGATGGCAGCCGCGCCAAATCCATAATCCAGTACCTTTACCTGCGTTGCGATGGTTTGCCGCAGTTGCGCAGTGAAGGGATCATCGGCATTAAGGACGGCGTATTGCAGTTCCGGCGTCTGAAAGAGCCGCGCCTTGGCTGCCCCATAACTCGCCATATCGCCGTGAAAGTCGAGGTGATCCTGGGTCAGGTTGGTGAAGACCGCAACGTGGAAGGGGACCGCAGCTACCCGGCCCAGGGCAAGGGCGTGGGAGGAAACCTCCATACTGACCGTCTGCGCCCCGGCAGCACGCGCCGCGACCAGCAGGCGCCATAACTCGACCGCTTCGGGGGTGGTGTTGGGCAGTGCCCGCAGCGCATCCACCGGCCCATAGCCGAGGGTGCCGATGATCTGCGCTGGTGCTGGCGCCAGCTGGGCGATCAGCCGCGTCACACTACTCTTGCCATTGGTCCCGGTCACGCCAATAAGCCGGGGGGCGGCGTCCGCGTCCCAGCAGTAATGACGCCGCAAAGCCAGCCCCAGGAGGGCGCGGGCATCGGGGCGCGACCAGAGCGGTCCGGCTTCGGTGTCGCGAAACCCTTCCTGTTCCGCCTCGACGATGGCAGCGGCGGCGCCCGCCTGCCAGGCCTCGGGCAGAAAGTGCGCCGTGGGTCCATGGCGGGTCTCCAGAGCGACAAAGAGCCCCCCTTTGGGCAAGCGGCGGCTGTCACTGTCGATGCCGGTTATGGGAATGGCTCGTGCTGGCTGCAATTCCGGGAGGAGACGGTCGAGGGTTTCAGTGCTGGACATCACCCGCTCCTTCTGCCCAGCGCTGCTGTTCGGCAATGCTCCGTGGGCGGATAGCCTGGGCGCTTCCTGCCTGCGGCGGAACACCGGCGTTGCGCAAGGCCACGCTCATGGTGCTGCGAAAGATCGGTGCCGCGACGACACCGCCATAGCGCCAGCCTTGGGTAGGGTCGCGCACTGTCACCGCCATCACAAAACGCGGATTCTGTGCCGGCGCAAAGCCGACGAAGCTAGTATTCACCTGATGGCGATGAAACCCACCTTTGCCGTTGGCCATGGCCGCCGTGCCGGTCTTGCCAGCTACCGTGTAGCCGGGGATGGCAGCGAGAAAGCCGGTACCCCCGGGCGCGACGACCCCGGCCAGCCAACTGCGCAGCTCGGCGGCGGTACTGGCCGCCATCACTCGGCGTTCCTCGCCTTGTTGCCCCTTGAGCAGGTGTGGTTGGACGTAGACACCACCATTGGCGATTGCCGCATAGGCGGCGGCCAGCTGCAGGGTATTCACCGAGATGCCGTAGCCGTACGCGATCGCCGCATGCGCCGCTGGCCCCCATTGTTGATAGGCGGGCAAGCGGCCGGCGCTCTCGCCGGGCAGGGCCAGGCCCACGGATTGGCCGAAGCCAGCGCGGCTGAGCAAACCATAGAGATCTGCTGCAGGGGTGCGCAGCGCAATCTTGGCCGCGCCGATGTTGCTGGAATATTTCAGAATTTGCGCGATGTCGAGGGTGCCATGCCGGGCGTCATCCTGAATGCAATAGCTAGCGACGCGAAAGCAGTTGGTGTCGACATCGAAGCGGCTGCTGGCCTGGATGCTGCCGCTATCCAGGGCCGCTGCCACGGCAAAGGGCTTCATTACCGAGCCGGGTTCGAAGGTGTGGGTGATGGCGCGATCCGTGGCACCGGCGGGATCATAGTGTTCCCGATCGTTGGGATTGCTCGCGGGGTAGTTGACCATTGCCAGGATGGCACCACTGTGGGCGTCGAGAAGGACCGCAGAGCCTGAGTGCGCGGCGAAACGTTGTACGGCAGCCGCCAGAGCCGTGTAGGCGGCATACTGCAGGCGGCGATCGATCGTCAGGGTCAGGGGCTGGCCTGGGTGGCTGACATTTTCCGGGGCGCTGGACAGCAGGTGCCCATGATTATCGCGCAGAACTTCGCGCTGGCCGGCCTGGCTGCGCAGGACGTGATCATAGGCCAGTTCCAGACCTTCACTACCAGCCCCTTCGATATTGGTAAAACCCAGCAATGGACCGGTGATCTGCCCGCTGGGATAGAAGCGTCGGTACTCCTGCAATTCATGCAGCCCGGGGATGCCCAGGGCCAGTGCTCGTGCAGCCAGTTGCGGGTCGACCTGCCGAAGCAGGTAGGCAAAGGCACTACCACTGTGTTGCAGGCGTTTGCCAATCTCTGCGGTCGATATTCCCAGGACCTTGGCCAGCTCTGGCCAGCGCGCCTGCTGTTGCGCAAAAACCTTGGGGTCTACCCAGAGGGTGCTGCTGGGCACCGATAGGGCCAAGGGCTGACCATAGCGGTCGAAGATCTCCCCGCGCGCCGGCGCCGGCATGGGCAGCTGCCGCTGGTAACGTTGCTGACCCTGGGCACGCAGGAAGCCGCTCTGCTCCACCTGCGTCTGCCAGGACTGGTAGAGAATGGCACAAAATCCAGCGCCCAATACCCCGAAGATCAGGCGCGGTCGCCAGCTGGGCAGGGAGGATTGCGCCAGGGCATTCACTGGGCTTTCACCATGACGATTTGGCTGTTTTTCGGTGCCTCCAGCCCTAGTTTCTGATGCGCAATGTCACCAACACGGGTATCGGAAGCCAGCGTTGCTTGCTCCAGTTGTAGCTGCCCCCAACGATTGTTGAGGGTAAAAATGTGATTTTGCAGGGCCTGCAGATGAATGAATTGCGCCCGACTGTTTTCGCGTGCAGCCACGATGCCGAAGAGGGTGAGAGTGATCAGCGCGACGAGAAGGATGGTGCTACGACGCATGACAATACTCCGGATTCTTGGTAGCGGTACGCAACACGGCGGAACGGGCGCGGGGATTTTTGGCGATTTCTGACTCCTGTGCACGAATAGCGGGGCTGATCTCGACCCAGGGCTGGGCGGGCAGTTCCGCGGCGCGCAAAGGCAGGCGGGGATCAGGGCGCGCTTCATGCGCGCGGAAAAAGCGCTTGACCAAGCGGTCTTCGAGGGAGTGAAAGCTGATGATGGCGAGCCTTCCACCGGGGCGCAGGGCAGTCAAGGCCTGGGGCAGGAAGCGCTGCAGTTGGCCCAGTTCGTCATTCACCTGGATGCGAATGGCCTGGAAGCTCCGGGTAGCGGGATGGATTCCTTTCCCTGCAGGGAGCAGATCAGCGATCAGCTCCGCAAGCTCGCGGGTACGCAAAAGAGGCGCGTCTTGACGCCGGGCGATGATGGCTTTGGCAATCCGCGTTGCCGCTTTTTCCTCGCCATACTCCTGCAGCACGCGCCGCAGCTCCCGAAACTCCACCTGCGCCAGCCACGCGGCAGCAGACAGCCCCTGACTGGGGTCCATGCGCATATCGAGCGGGCCATCGCGCAAAAAGCTGAAGCCACGTTCGGCCTCGTCCAGTTGCGGCGACGAAACCCCCAGATCGGCGAGGATGGCATCCACCCGCCCAAGCCAGCCGCGGGCCTCCAGCAGTTGCGCCAGGGCGTCGAAGGGGGCCTGGACCAAGTCCACCCGCGGATCGTCGGCAAAGCGTTCGCCCAGCGCCTGAATGGCCGCGGGATCGCGATCGAAGATACACAGCCGATCATCGACGGCCAGCTGCGCGAGGAGCAGGGCGCTATGACCACCTCTTCCTCCGGTAACATCCACCAGGCGCCGCGGTCCTGGAGCCTGCCAAACCGGCTGCAGTGCCGCAAGCACCTCGTTGGGCAGAACTGGCTGGTGAGCGCCGCTCATAGCTGCAAATCTCCAAGGCTCGCGAGCAGGTCCTCATCAGGCGATAGAGTCTGCTGTTGCTGCCACAACTCTGCATCCCAGATCTCGAACTTGCTGACTTGCCCTACCAGCACCACATCGCGCTCGATCTGTGCGTATTGCCGCAGGTTGGCGGATAGGAGGATGCGGGATTGGTTGTCGAGACGGAGTTCTTCTGAGTGGCCGATGAAGAGGCGCTGGAAGCGGCGGACGCTGGCCTGGGTGCTGGGGAGGGCGGCTACCTGTCGTTCGACTTCCTCCCAGCGCGGCAGAGGATAGGCCCAGAGGCAGCGTTCGGCCGCTTCGTTGGTGGGGTTGATGGTGAGCACGATTTGCCCGTCACAGAGGGCGTTGAGCTGGTCGCGAAACCGCGCCGGCACGCTGAGACGTCCCTTGCTGTCGAGAGTATGACAATGCGTGCCGCGAAACATGACCGGGTGGCTCTCCGTTGTTTACCACTTTGCCCCACTTCTTCCCACGTTGCTAAGGGTAAGGACGGGTCTTGTTTGTGTCAAGGCAAAAACGCTTATAATTTCTGTATCTTAGCGATTCCTGAAGTGATTTTCGCGCGATTTCTGAGGAAAAGTCGACAACCGTATGAATTTAAGAAAGATTTCGCCTGAAAGGCGAGAATGGCTAGCGGGTGGGGAAAAGTGGAGTGAGTCGGTAAGCCGGGTTCTGTCGTGGACGACCATTCCTCTAGGCCGGCCCTTACGAGCCGGCTCCAGCAACCTACCCGCGCACGCTGCGGGCCACAGCTTGGTGCGCCTATTTGGTCTTGCTCCGGACGGGGTTTACCCTGCCACTCCCGTTACCGGGAGCGCGGTGCGCTCTTACCGCACCTTTTCACCCTTACCGGCGTTTACACGCTTTGGCGGTGTATTTTCTGTGGCACTTTCCGTAGGCTCACGCCTCCCGGCCGTTAGCCGGCGTCCTGCCCTGTGGAGCCCGGACTTTCCTCCCCGGATCGCTCCGCGGCGGTCGTCTGACTCACTCCACAGCGCACTATACGCACTTTGCGGCGCCGTACAACTCGGCACACTCCGCCAGACCGGAACTATACTCTCAATACAACGTGATCTGAGGAGAGACTGTCATGATCGATGATACATTTCTGGATGAAGTGCGTGAGCTACCGTCCGTGACCCCCATGGAACGGGTGGTGGCGTGGTCGGTGTTTCGCACGAGGGACGCGGCGCGGCAATTGCTGGAGCATGTCCATTTGGCACCGGGTCAGGCACTCGTGGGTGGGCATGGCAAGGACAGCGTGGCGGAGTATTGGTGGGTGGGGGTACAGGTGCAGAACCTGGAAGGCTGGGGCCACAGTGCCTCCATAAATAAACATGGGCGCATGGGCGACTAGCCCAAAGCACGGAATCAGCGCTGTAGGGCGGCGAGTTCGGCGGCATACTGTTCCGCGACGCGGCGCCGCTTCACCTTCAGCGTGGGGGTCAGGGTGCCGCCACTTTCGCTCAAGGGCTCGCGCAGGATGGCGAAGCGCCGCACCTGCTCAAAACTCGGCAGGCCTTGCAGGGCCTGATGAACGGCTTGCCGGAGCGCGTGTTCGAGCTGCCGCGCATCGACACTCTCCCCCAAAGTGTCGCGTACGATCTCGGGATTCGGGTAGAGCAGCGCAATCAGATACGGAAGGTGGTCGCCAAAGACGACCGCCTGAGCGATGAGCGGCTGGCTGCACAGCCGCAGCTCGATCTTCTGCGGCGCAATGTTTTCCCCGGCACTGTTGACGATGATTTCTTTTTTGCGTTCGGTGATGTGTAAATATCCATCGACATCCAGCTCGCCCACGTCACCAGTATGCAACCAGCCCTCCACCACCGTCTCGCGGGTGGCGGCATCGTTGTTCCAGTACCCCTGCATAATGGACGGACCGCGCACCAGGATTTGCCCATCGTCGGCAATGCGCAGCTCGAGATTGGGCAGGGGCTTGCCCACGCTTCCCGGGTGGATGGCATTGAGGGGGTTGGCAGCGATGACCGGGCTCGCCTCGGTCATGCCATAACCCTCGAGAATGGGCAGGTCGAGTCGCAGAAAAAACTGGGCGATGGTAGGGTCCAGAGCGGCGCCGCCGGAGACGAAGTACTGCAGGCGCCCGCCGAGCTTCTTGCGCAGCTGTTTGCGCAGCAGATAACTGCTTGTCGCCTGTTGCCAGTGCGCCGCCGTTTTTCCTTCCAGCCCCATGCCCTGGCGTAGAAATTTCCCCAGCCAGTCATGGCGATCGTTGAGAGTCCGCAAAGTGCGTTCGTAGAGCACTTGAAAAATGCGTGGAACAGCAATCAACAGATCGGGATGGGTAGTGGCCAGATCGCGCAGCACAGTATCGGGCCGTTCGGCATAGGCGGTCTCCAGACCCAGCAGATAGCCGCCAAAATGGCCGGTGGCACGTTCAAAGACATGGCTGAGCGGGAGCACCGAAAGCAGTCGTTGCCCGGCGCGTAATGGTACCAGGTGCAAAAAGCCCTCGATGTTGCTGAGAAAGTTACCGTGACTCAGCATGACGCCCTTGGGCCAGCCCGTGGTTCCCGAGGTATAGACGATGCTGGCGAGGTCTTGCCGTCGCAGGGGGTCTGCGGGGAACGCGGGTGCCTCCTCATCGCCCCCGAGGGTGTCCAGGTCTTGCCAATCGGCCAGCCCCGCCGCGGCCTCCTGCAGAAAGACATGGCCGGGCGCGACACCCCAGGCCGCGGGTTCCAGACGGCTGTAGATCTCCTGATTCTGCAACAGGATCACACTGGGGCTGCAGTCCCCCAGAACATAGTGAATCTCGCGTGCCCCGAGGCTTGCGTAGAGGGGCACGGTAACCGCACCAATGCTGAGAATGGCAAAATCGAGAATGGCCCAATCGACGGAATTGGCGGCCATGAGCAGGACCCGGTCACCCCGGCGTACTCCAAGCCGGATCAGTCCCCGTGCGCGGCGCCGCACGCTTTCTGCAAAGTCGGCGGCGCGCAGGGGAAGGAACTGTTCACCCACCCGCTGCCAGGCGATATTTCCGTCGGGATCGCGCTGGCAACGGGCGAAGAGTCCGGCCGCGAGGTGATCGAGACCGGTTACCGAAAGCGCCATCAGCGCAGCGCTTTTTCTGCCGGGGTCAGGCTACGCTGGAAACTCTCCAGCGCAAAAATCTGTTCCGCATAATCTTGGGTGGCCCTGGCCGCCTTGGGAATCTCGATGCCCAGGCTTGGCAAGCGCCACAGCAGTGGTGCCAGGGCGCAGTCGGCGATAGACAGCTCATCACCGAAAAGGTAGCGTTGCTGGCTGAATAGGGTGCTGAGTTGGGCCAGGGAGCGACGCAAAGAATCCTTGGCGGCGACTTTGTCCTGCTCGCTGTAACCCGGCCGGAACAGGGGGTTGAACCAGTCGCGATCAAACTGCATCAGTCCCACCCGGACGCGTGCGCGCGAGATGGGATCGGCAGGGATCAAGGGGGGATGCGGAAAGCGCTCGTCGAGATATTCGATGATCAAGAAGGACTCGATGACGGCCAGGTCACGGTCGACCAGGGTGGGCACTTCGCCATAGGGATTCAGCGCGAAGAGGTCTTCCGGCTTGTCAGCGAAGTCGATATCGACTACCTGATACTCCATGGCCTTTTCTTCCAGTACGAAGCGAACGCGATGGGCAAAGACGCAGTCCTGCGCGGAATACAGCGTCATCAGGGTCTTCTTGTTGCTCGGTGTTGCCATGCAAGGGTCCTCAAAATGTCTAGTGGGGTGTTTCGCCGTAATATCGGAGCATTTAGTGTATCAGAACGTGTGGGGGATTGGGTGGGGAATCGTGAACGGATGTCAAATTTGATTGCGCAGCCCTGAAGGGTGGCATTACACTGGCGCGACAGAATTAAGTTGTAACTTCGCAACAGTCGTTGTATCGTTGGCTCTAGTGAAACGTGGGAGGGCGATCCCGGCGATCGCAAAAAGGTAGATGATTCAACAGCGCACTCTGAAAAACATGATTTGGGGCACCGGGATTGGCCTGCATAGTGGCAAGAAGGTGTATCTTGGTTTGCGCCCAGCGCCAGTGAACACGGGAATCGTCTTCCATCGCAGTGACCTCCCCGGCAAGGCCTACATCAAGGCCGATCCTTTGCATGTGGTCGACACGCGACTGTCTACCAATATCGGCGATGGGGAAATTCGCGTCGGCACCATCGAACATCTGATGTCTGCCCTGGCCGGCCTCGGCATCGACAATGTGTATGTGGATCTGGACGGTGCGGAAGTCCCGATCATGGACGGTAGTGCCGCGCCCTTCGTATTCCTCATCCAGTGCGCCGGGGTGGAGGAGCAGAATGCTCCGAAACGTTTCATCCGCATCACCGAGACCCTGGAAGTGCGTGATGGCGACCGTTGGGTACGTCTCGAGCCCTTCGATGGCTTCAAGGTCAGCTTTACCATCGACTTCGATCATCCCGTGGTACGCAATGGCGGCCAGGAAGTCAGCGTCGATTTTGCCCACACCTCCTATCTGAAGGAAGTTTCGCGGGCGCGCACCTTCGGCTTCATGCGCGAGGTCGAAACGCTGCGGCGCATGGGTCTGGCCTTGGGGGGCAATCTCGATAACGCCATCGTCGTCGATGACTACCGCGTGCTCAATGAGGATGGCCTGCGCTACGCCAATGAGTTCGTCCGCCACAAGGTCCTCGACTCCATTGGCGATCTCTACCTGCTAGGGCATCCGTTGCTGGGACATTTCTCTGGTCACAAGGCCGGGCATGCCCTCAACAATCAGCTTCTGCGCCTGCTCCTGCAGCGCGAGGATGCCTGGGAATATGTGGATTATTCCTCGCCGGAGAAGGCGCCGTTTTCCTTTGTGGATTCCCTGGCGGCGGTCCCTGCCTGATCCAGGGTCCGGACCAGTCGTTGGAGGGCGGCGCCGAGGGCGCCGTCGCTGTTTTCTGCCAACTCGCGCAGGGCGTCCGGCGCGGGTCCGGAGATGCGGGTGGCGGCAGGCGGCCGCGACGCAGACGCTTGCGATTGCCGTGGGCGCACCGTGGCCACGATCCGTTCCGCCGGATACTCTGGAAAACGCGCATTCCAACGCTGACAGATGCGTTTCTGGTGGCGTCGTAACCAGGCCAGCCAGACGCTGCTCTCCACCAAGACCTGCAAGGTGCCGTCGCGCCAGTCCACGAGCCAGGTGCGTTCTTGGGCTTCCAGGCTCAGCAGCGCATTCCAGTCCTGCTGCCGGGCGTGCAGCTCCTGTCCGTGACGAAACACGGCTGCGAGCGCCGGGCCGATCTGATCACGGGCGCGACGTTTCGTCCGTGCGGGCTTCGTGCTACCCTCGGGCATATTTTTTTGACTTAGAGTTTTGGCATTCATGCTGGGAACCATCATCCGTCATGTGGTGGGCAGTCGCAACGACCGCCTGATCAAGAAAGCCCGCGCTGTAGTTGCCCGGATCAATGGCTTGCAGGAACAGGTTCACGCCATGAGCGATGCCGAGCTACAGGGGCAGACGGCGCGACTGCGCGAGCGGGTCGGGAACGGGGAGCCCCTGGACAGTATCCTGCCCGAGGCCTTTGCCACCGTACGCGAGGCGGCGCGGCGCGTTATGGGGCTGTTTCACTACGATGTGCAGCTGATCGGCGGTTACATGCTGCACGAGGGCAAGATTGCCGAGATGCGCACCGGCGAGGGCAAGACCCTGGTCGCCACTCTGCCGGCCTACCTCAATGCCCTGACCGGCAAAGGCGTTCACGTTGTGACGGTCAACGACTATCTGGCCAGTCGTGATGCCGAGTGGATGGGGCGCGTGCACCGCTTTCTGGGCCTGTCCGTTGGGACCATCATTGCCAATCTTTCGCCCGAGGAGCGCCGTGCGGCTTACGCTGCCGACATCACCTATGGCACCAACAACGAGTTTGGCTTCGACTATCTGCGTGACAATATGGCCTTTTCGCCCGCCGAGCGAGTGCAGCGCGGCCTGCATTACGCCATTATTGACGAAGTCGACTCCATCCTTATCGACGAGGCGCGCACGCCGCTGATCATCAGCGGGCCCACCGAGGAAAACACCGATCTCTACCAAAAAGTCGACAAGCTCATCCCGCAGTTCGTTGCCGACGAAGACTTTACCATCGATGAAAAGGCCAAGCAGGTGCTGCTCACGGAAGAGGGCGTCGAAAAGGCCGAGCAACTGATGCTCGATAATGGCTTGCTGCGCGAGGGGAACCTCTACGACGTCCAGAACGTCAGTCTGGTGCATCATCTCAATCAGGGTTTGCGCGCACATCATATCTACCATCGCGAAACGGACTATATCGTTCGCGACGGTGAGGTCTGCATCGTCGATGAATTTACCGGCCGCATGATGACGGGCCGGCGCTGGTCCGACGGCTTGCATCAGGCGGTGGAGGCCAAGGAGGGGGTGGAGATCCAGAACGAGAGCCAGACCCTGGCCTCCATCACCTTCCAGAATTATTTCCGTATGTACGAAAAATTGTCGGGCATGACTGGCACTGCCGACACCGAGGCCTTCGAGCTCAACCAGATCTATGGCCTGGAAGTGGTCGTCATTCCCACCCACCGACCCATTCAGCGCAAGGATCTGGCCGATCAGATCTACCGTACGGCGGCGGAGAAATGGGATGCGATCACCGCCGATATCGAGGCCTGTCGAGAGCGCGGGCAACCCGTTTTGGTGGGTACGACTTCTATCGAACACAATGAGTATTTGTCGCGCTGTCTGCAACAGAAAAAAATCCCCCATTCCGTGCTCAATGCCAAGCAGCACGAGCGCGAGGCGGAAATCATTGCCCAGGCGGGAAAATCCGGTGCCGTGACCATTGCCACGAACATGGCCGGCCGCGGTACGGATATCGTTCTCGGTGGCAATGTCGAGCATCAGATTGAGATGATCGAGGCACGCGAAGACCTCGACGATGCCGCCAAGGCAGCGCAAGCCCAGGACCTGCGCGATGGCTGGGGAGCGGAGCACGACAAGACCCTGGCAGCCGGCGGTCTGCACATCATTGGTACGGAACGTCATGAGTCGCGGCGGGTGGACAACCAGCTGCGGGGACGTGCCGGGCGCCAGGGCGACGTTGGTAGCAGTCGGTTTTATCTGTCTCTGGAAGATCCGCTCATGCGGATCTTTGGCAGTGATCGCCTGGGCGGACTGATGCAGAAGCTTGGCATGCAGCCGGGGGAGGCCATCGAGCATCCCTGGGTGACCAAGTCCATCGAAAACGCCCAGCGCAAGGTTGAAGCGCGCAATTTCGATATCCGCAAGCAGTTGCTCGAATATGACGACGTCGCCAATGAACAGCGCAAGATCATCTACGCCCAGCGCAACGCCTTCATGGACAGTGACAATTTGCACAGAGAAGTGGAATCCCTGCGGGTTGATGTGCTCGATGCTCTGCTCGATGACTATGCCCCGGCGGGCGTCATGGAAGAGCAGTGGGACATTGAGGGGCTGGAACTGGCCCTGGAACGGATTTTTGCCGAAAAGTTCCCAGTAGGAGAATGGCTGGCAGCCGATCGCACCTTGAATCATGAGGGCCTGCAGGAACGCATCCTGGAGGCGGTGCACGCCCGCTGGCAGGAGCGCGAGGCATTGATGGGCGAGGAAATGGCTCGTCATCTGGAAAAGAGTGTGACCTTGCAGGTGCTCGATAGCCAGTGGAAAGATCACCTCGCCAGCATGGATCACCTGCGCGAGGGTATTCACCTGCGTGGCTATGCGCAGAAAAACCCCAAGCAGGAGTACAAGCGCGAGTCGTTGACCTTGTTCAATGCCATGCTGGCGCGGGTGCGCGAAGAAATCGTCAGCACCCTGTCGCATGTGCAGGTCAGCCCGGTTAGCGAGACGCCTGCCGAGGCCATGGATTGGAGCAGTCTCTTCCCGAGCCCGCCGACGAATCAGGGTCTGGTCTTCCAGCACCCCGATCTGCCGGGTGGCTCCAGTGCAGACGAGGACCGCGACCTGTCCGCCGTAGCGGCCCTGGGTGGGGCGGCGGCGATGCCCATACACGTGCAAAAGGTGGGTCGTAACCAGCCTTGCCCATGCGGTTCCGGCAAAAAATATAAACACTGTTGTGGTCGCCTCGGCTGAGAGACTGTCATGCCCGTTGCCCTTGATCCTCCCCGTTCCCTCCTGCCGGTTGCCGGCGTCCGCCTTGCCATAGCCGAGGCCCAGATCCGCTATGCCGCGCGTCGCGACCTAACCTTGATGGAGCTCGCCCCCGGGACGCAGGTGGCGGGTGTCTTCACCCGCAACCGGTTTCGTGCGGCGCCGGTCCTGGTGGCCGAGGAACACCTCGCCACCGGTCAAGGCATTCGTGCCCTGATCATCAATACGGGTAACGCCAATGCCGGGACCGGGGCGGCGGGACTGCGTGCTGCCGAAGATAGCTGCCGGGTGGTGGCTGCGGCATTGGGTTGTACGGCGCAGCAGGTCCTGCCGTTCTCCACCGGGGTGATCGGAGAGCCGATCGACCTGGCGGGCAAGATTGCGGCAGCCTTGCCGGGCTGTCTGCCAGCGCTGGCCGAGGATCGCTGGCTGGAGGCCGCCGATGCCATCCGCACTACCGATACGGTGGCCAAGGGCGCCTCGCGACAGCTCAATATTGCCGGCAAAGAGGTCACCGTCACCGGTATTGCCAAAGGCTCCGGCATGATTCGGCCAGATATGGCGACCATGCTCGCCTATATCGCTACCGATGCCGCCCTTGCACCGGAGGCCCTGCAGCCGATCTTGAAGCAGGCGGTGAACCGCTCCTTCAACCGCATCACCGTGGATGGCGACATGTCCACCAATGATGCCTGCATGCTCATCGCCACGGGGCGGGCGGGGAATCTGCCCCTGGCGCTGGGTGAGGCAGACGCCCTGATCGACGCCATCACCGAGGTGGCGACCGAACTGGCGCAGGCCATCGTCCGCGACGGTGAGGGTGCCAGCAAGTTCATCCCCATCCGGATCAGTGGCGGACGCAGTGTATCCGAGTGTCTGCAGGTGGCGTATCGCATGGCCCATAGTCCCCTGATCAAGACCGCCTTTTTTGCCTCGGATCCCAACTGGGGCCGACTGCTCGCGGCCATCGGTTCGGCGGGAGTGGAAGATCTCGATGTCGAGCGGGTACAGATTCATCTCGGCGATCTGTGCATCGTGCGCAATGGTGCCCGTGCTGCAGAGTACAGCGAAGAGGCGGGGCAGGCGGTCATGGCGCGGGCGGAGATCCCCATCCATGTCGATCTTGGACGCGGATCGGCCCAAGAGCAGATCTGGACCTGTGATCTTTCCTATGACTATGTGCGCATCAATGCCGATTACCGGAGCTGAGTCGTGGCGGTAGTCCCCGTCGCTACGGGGGTCTTGCAGCGGGATGATGGCCGGGTGCTGGTTTCTTTGCGTCCCGAGGGCAAACCCTGGCCGGGATTTTGGGAGTTCCCGGGGGGCAAGATCGAGCCCGGCGAGACAGCGGAGGCGGCCCTGCGGCGGGAGCTGGAAGAGGAGATCGGCGTCCAGATTGGTCCCCCCGAGACCTTTCTGCGGCGCGATCATCCCTATCCCGAGCGCACCGTGGCTTTGCACTTCTTTCGGGTGCGGAGCTGGCAGGGGGAGCCCTACGGGCGAGAGGGGCAGCAGATTCGCTGGGTCTACCCGTGGGAAATTGCAGCACTCGATTGTCTTGCGCCCAATCTGCCGGTGGTCGCCAAGTTGCTCGCCGAAGAGCTCCCGCAGCCGCCGCTTTGGCTGATTGCGGACCCCGCGCGGCTGCCGACTTCCCGCTTTTTGCCGGCGCTGCAGTCCGCCATCGCTGCTGGCCTGCGTGCCGTGGTGTTGCGGATCAAGGAGACGATGCCAGCGGAACTCGCAGTGGCGATGCCCGGGTTTCTGGAGCAGGCCCGCGATAGGGGCGTAGGCTTTTTCCTCAATCATCCTGAACCGGCCCCGGACTGGCCCGTTTCCGGCCAGCACTGGACGGAAGCCCGCCTGCAGGCGGCAACGGGGAAGCCATCGCAACCCTTTGGCGTTTCCTGCCACGGGGGGGGGTGCCTGGCGCGTGCCGCACGGTTGCAGGCGCGGTATGCCTTTCTCTCTCCGCTGTTCGCCACCCAGACCCATCCCGACGCGTCGGCCCTGGGGGTCGAGCGCTTTGCCGAGATGATTGCGCCTGCGGCGGTTCCGGTGATTGCCCTAGGGGGGATGACGCCGGAGCGGGTCGCGGCTGCGCGTGCTGCCGGCGCCTCAGGGATTGCCGTCCTGTCGGGAATTTTGGAAGCCGAAGACCCCGCCAGCGCCACCCGTGCCTTTCTCGATGCCTGGAATACCCATGCCTGAACTGTCGGTCGTCATCCCACTCTACAACGAAATTGACAATGTCGAGCCCTTGGTGGCGGCCCTACATGCCGCTTTGGGCGCGGCCGATGTCGAGGTCATCATCGTCGACGATGGCAGTCGCGATGGCAGTGCCGCCGCCCTCGATCGTGCCCAGGCGGAATGGCCAGAGGTCCTTACGGTGTTGCACCTGCAGCGCAATTTTGGCCAGACGGCGGCGATGCAGGCGGGAATCGACGCCGCTCGCGGCGAGGTCATCGTCACCCTCGACGCCGATCTGCAGAATGATCCGCAGGACATCCTGCCCTTGGCGCAACGGCTCCTCGCGGAAAACCTGGATGTGGTTGCCGGCTGGCGCAAGAACCGACAGGACGGGCTCTTGCTGCGCAAGATTCCCTCGCGCATCGCCAACCGCCTCATCCGCCGTCTGACCGGCGTGCGCCTGCATGACTATGGCTGTACCCTCAAGGCCTACCGCGCCTCGGTCCTGCAGGGGGTGCGACTGTATGGAGAGATGCACCGCTTCATCCCTGCCTGGCTCTCTACCCTTACCTACACCGACCGTATCGTCGAGGTGCCGGTGCGTCACCATCCGCGCCGGGCAGGCAAGAGTAAGTACGGCATCAGCCGTACCTTTCGCGTGCTGGTCGACCTGCTCTTCGTCAAGTTTTTCCTCGGTTACAGCCAGCGTCCCATGCACTTCTTCGGGGTGATCGGACTGTTTTCCCTGTTCATTGGCTCGGGCATGTTGATCTACCTTTTTATCGATAAATTTGCCGAGGGAGCCGCCATCTCCGGGCGGCCCATGCTGATCGCCGGGGTGCTCTTTTTCCTTGCCGGACTGCAGTTCCTCAACACCGGCATCGTCGCCGAAATGCTGTCGCGCATCTATTTCGAGGGGCAGGGGAAGACCACCTACGTGCTGCGTAGCCGGAAATCCGATCCAGTCTGAGATGGCCTGCATTCCCATTCTGACCTACCACAACATCGCGCACGCCCCAGTGGGGGCGCGGCTGCGCAGCCTCTATGTTGCGCCGCGCCGCTTTGCCTGGCAGATGGGGCTTTTGGCGCGAGCCGGCTATCAGGGCCTGTCCCTGCGGGATGCGCTGCCCTATCTGCGGGGGGAAAGCAGTGGCAAAGTGGTGGTAATTACCTTTGATGACGGCTATCGCGACAATGTGGACAGCGCCCTGCCGATCCTGCAGCGCTGGGGATTCACCGCCACCTGTTTTGTGGTATCGGCCGCGCTGGGGGCATTCAATCGTTGGGATGCCGAGCAGTTGCGAGTGGAAAAGCCGATGATGTCCCTGTCGGAGCTCGAACACTGGCGCGATGCGGGTATGGAAATTGGTGCGCACACGCAAAATCACGTTCATCTGCCGGCTCTGGCAGACGCCGACGCGGAGCAGGAGATCTCCGGCAGCAAGGCAGAACTGGAGGCGCAGTTGGGCCAAGAGATCATGACGTTCTGTTATCCCTATGGTGAAATGGGCGCACGCGAGCGGGAGATGGTCGCGCGTTCTGGCTTTGCCGCGGCGGTGACCACGCGGCGCGGAAGAGCGCAAAGCGATGCGGACCTGTTCGCCCTGCCGCGCATTTCCGTGGGGGGGCATCATTTGCCGCATGTATTCCCGTTGCAGCTTTGGACAGGATATGAAGATCGTCCGCGTTCCTGATGCACAGGTGGGTGCAGGAGAAGGATTCTGAGCGTCCGTTTGCTATGGGTGGGGACCAATCCCGGTGGCGGCGGTACCGAAACCCATATGATCACCCTGCTGCGCGCTCTCGCGCAGCTAGGGGTCGATGCCCACGCGCTGGTGCACCCCCAGGGCAAAATTGCCGCCGCCCTACAAGGCGAAGCGGTTTCTCTCCATTATGGGACCTTCCGCAACAGCGCCGATCCGCATGGGCTTCGGGCCCTGAATCGTGGTCTTCGCCAGTTGCGACCGGACGTTCTGGTCGGCAGTTTCAGCAAGGAATATTGGCCGTTGGCCCTGCTCAGCCGCGCCCATGGCGTACCGCTAGCGCTCTTTCGCCACATGGACCTGCGCCTTCGCCCCAGCACCCGTTGGCTCCTTTCCCACTGGCCGTTGCGCCTCTTTGCTGTCTCCGCCTACCTCCGCGAGCGCCTCATCGCTCAAGGTCTGCCCGAAGAACGCGTCGAGGTTCTGCGCAATCCCTTGTCCCTTGCCGACTTTCAGCGTGAGCCCGAGGCGCGGTCGGCGCGGCGCCAGGCTTTGGGGTTGCGGGAGGAGGATTTTCTTGTCGGTTTTGTCGGG
Source organism: Acidithiobacillus sp. YTS05 (assembly GCF_024396695.1). Classification (GTDB taxonomy): domain Bacteria; phylum Pseudomonadota; class Gammaproteobacteria; order Acidithiobacillales; family Acidithiobacillaceae; genus Igneacidithiobacillus; species Igneacidithiobacillus copahuensis. The sequence continues at coordinate 2,308,579 of NZ_CP094359.1, read as the reverse complement.
GCCTGGCATCGCGGCAAGGGCGTTTTTGTGCTCGCTGACGCAATCGATGCCGCCCATGCCCAGGATGCGCGGGTGCATGGCTTGTGGATTGGTGGCGGCCCGCATGAAGAGGCGTTGCGCGAACGCTTGGCGGGTCGAAGCTGGCAGCACGTCATCGGTTGGCAGGAACGAGTCACCCCCTGGTATAGCGTCATGGATACCCTGGCTCTGCCGTCCATCGAACCGGACACCTTTGGTCGGGTCCTGGTCGAGGCCCAGGCTTGCGCCACCCCTGTTCTTGGCGCGGCAATGGGAGGAATCCCGGAGAGTTTTGCGGATGGTGTATCGGGGTTTTTGCTGCCCGCCGGGCAGAGTGATGCATGGCGCGATGCCATTCTGCGTCTTGCCTCTGATCGAGGGCTGTGCCGGCAGCTCGCCGCCAACGGGCCGGCTCAGGTCGAGCGCTTTGCTGCCGACGCCATCGCCCGCGAATTTCTGGCCACCCCGGGGCGATGACAGTCGAGAGTCGGAACCTTATGATAGTTTCTGGAAATTTGCGGAAGTTCTCCGTGGAGAGAATGTCATGAAAGCGGCCCTGGTTACACCGTTGCCCATGCAAGAATACCTGGAAGGCGAGCAACGATCGGAAATCCGCCATGAGTATGTAGCCGGACAAGTCTATGCCGAGGTGGATCTGCCGAAAGGGAAGGCGACGGCCTGATCTCCCACTATGCCAAGGCCTTTACCACTCCATCCTCGTCGCATCATCCTCATCAAGTCCCACAGCGCGGGTATCGGCGACATTCTGCGCAGCTCCGCAGCCTGGGCGGTCCTGAAAAGGCGTTGGCCCGAAGCCGAGCTGCATCTGATTTTTCTCAGCCGTTGGCCGGGCTACCCGAGCGAGGAACTGATTGCAGAGCATCATCTCCTGCAGAGCGCCCACTTTCTGCCCTTGCAGGAAGGGCGCTTTGCCGGGATGCGCGGTGTGGGTCCGCAGGGCTGGCGCAGTCTGCTGCCGGAATTGCGCCGTCTGGGGAGAGAAATTTCGGCGGATCTGATCATCGATCATGAACCGCACGGTATAGAAAGCAGTGTTGCCAGTCGGGTTCTGCGCGCTCAGTCCCCGCACGCGGTGACGGTGGGGGTGGCGCAGGTGGTGGGACGGGGATGGTTCTACGATCATGCAGGTCCCAGTCTGGCGCGCTATGCCAAAGAACGTGGACTGGCGCAGCCGATGGACTATACCGAGCGCGATTTTGCCGCCCTGGCTGCCTTGGGTTTGGAGCGCCAGGGGCAGCCAATTGTGCTTCAGGTAGGCGAGCCGGGACATCTCTGGCAACGCGCCCATCCCAAAGACGAAGAGGAGCTTCGCATTGGGCTCAATATTGGCTGCGGTACCCCGGATGCCTTACCCAGAAGACCTGATCTGGATACTTTGGTGGAGGCTTTGGGACGCCTTTGGGAGAATCGTCCGTACCGTCTGTTGCTTACCGGGGCCGCGAATGAAAACGAAATCAATGAGGAGTTTCGGCAGCGCTATCAGGCTCGGTGGGGCAGTTCGACGATGATGGAAAACCTCGCAGGCACCGCTTCTCTCTCCATGTTGAGCGGTATCATCGATAGTTGTGATCTCTTCGTTTCGAGTGATTCTGGTCCCTACCATATGAGTGTCGCTTTGGGAAAGTCCACCATCGCGCTGTTTCGCCAGCCCTATCCTGAGGCCTGTCATCAGAACGGCCAGTTGCAGATACTGGTGGCGCCTGCCGCTGATGTATTGCTGAAAACACTCCTGCAATCCCTGGAAACCTGCTGAGAGAACTATGCGCCTACGTATTTCCGATCCCTGGATGTTCAGCCTCTATGCCCTGCCGCTCTTTCTGTTTCCGCTGAGCACCGCAGGATCCGGGATTGCCATGGGGCTACTGATCATAGCCTATGCGATAAGTGGTCATTGGCGTAACTGGCGCCAGATCGGTGCGCGGCGCTGGTACCTGCCCTGGCTGCTGCTGATGGCCTGGTCCGCCATCGGCCTGCTCTGGACTAGCAACATGTTCTTCGGTCAAAAGGTGACAGTCTCCACCTTTGACGCGATCTTCGCGTTTATCGGTGCGACCTTGCCATGGCAGGAACGTTGGGTGAAGTGGGTGATTCGTTGGTTTTTGGCGGGAATTCTGGTGAATGAGATATTGGCCTTCCTCATGACCTGGAAAATTCTTCCCTGGCACAATACCGATGCGATTCCCTATACCGGTTTCTGTGATCACATTTTTCTGTCCCTCATCATCGCCCATGCCGTTCTCTGGCTGATCTACGATCAAAAAATACAATGGAATTTTTCGCGCTGGATCAACTGGGTTTTGATCTTTCTGTTTGCTTTGCAGATGGCGCTGACGCCGGGGCGCTCCGGTCAGGTGCTCCTGATCTTGTTGTTGCCCATTGCCCTGTTCTTGCTTTATCCGGGGCGTTGGCGCTGGGCCTTGCCGCTCGCGGGGGCGCTCGGGGCGCTGCTGTTGCTGGTCATCCCGGAAGTCCGCCAGCATCTGCTGGTGGGCGTGCAGGAGCTGGTGACCTTCTCGCCGACGCAAGCGGATGTGCAGACGAGCTGGGGGATTCGCCTCGTTGCCATCTGGGCTGGTGCCTTGCTGTTCTGGCTGCATCCAATCTTTGGGGTGGGTACCGGAGACTTTTATCCGGCCGTTCTGCATTTGCAGGCGCAGCATCTTCTTCCCGCCACTCCAGGCTTTATCATGAATACCGCTGCCAATAGTTTTCTGAGTGAAGCGGCCAGTTTGGGACTCATTGGCCTGATATTGTTTCTTTGGGTCCTCTGGGCCATCGGCAAGGAGTCCTGGCAGGCGCGTCAGACGCCCCAAGGTTGGTTCGTCCTGGCCTATTTTGCGATTTATGTGATCGGTGGTCTGTTTGACTCCCTCAGTTGGGGCTATGCCGACGCGGTGAACATTGCCCTCTTTGCCGGCATGCCTTTGCTCGCGCGCTGGTCGCCGGATCCTCGGCGATGAGCCAGCGGCCCCTGTCTGTGGTCTACGTGACGCAGGATTGTGCCGTGGCACTCCAACGCTCGCTCCAGAGCATCGACGATTTGGCTGATGAGATTCTGGTAGTGGATGGCGGCTCCCGGGACGACACCATGGAGGTGGCAAGAGCGGCGGGGGCGCGGGTGCTGCAGCATTCTTGGGCCGGTTTTGCGGCGCAGCGTCAATATGCCGTGGAGCAGGCCGCCAACGATTGGATCTTGATGTTGGATAGTGACGAACTGCTCACGGACTGCGGCAGAGAGGAGATTCGCCAGGTACTGCAGCAAAAACCGGAGGCAGCCGCCTATTTGCTGCCCCGTTACAGCGTCTTTCGCAGTCGGAGAATCCGCCATGGCGACTGGCGCCACGATGTGGTTATCCGTCTTTTTGATCGTCGCCAGGGCCAATACGATCTGGATGAGCTGGTGCACGAGGCCTGGCGTAGTCGAGGAAAGACCGCGCAGATCTCCTGTCCCTGTCTGGAACACCATTCGTATGTTTCCTACGCCCAGCTCCTGGCGAAGGCGGGGCGCTACACCGAACTCAACGCGCAGAAGGTGGTGGCGCGGGGGCGCTCGGTGGGCCCCTGGGCGCCTATGAGCCATGCCCTCTGGGCCTTCTTTCGTGGCTATGTGTTGCGCCTGGGATTTCTGGATGGAGTGGAGGGCGGGGCCATCGCCTGGACCACTGCCCTTGGCGCTTACTTCAAATATGCCATTGCCCGTGATCTGCTGGCGGCCCAGGCTGGGAAGCGGCGATGAGAGTGTTGCTGGTGCGCCTGAGTTCCCTGGGGGATGTGCTGCACACCTTGCCGGCCATTACCGATTTGCAGCGCCACGGGCAGGACGTGGAACTCGACTGGCTGGTCGAGCCTGCCTTTGCCCCGATTGCCCGCTGGCATCCCGGAGTGCGAGAGGTCCTGCCTTTTTCCCTGCGGGAGAGGCAAGGAGGAATTGGCGCATTGCTCGGACGACTCCGCCAGCTGCGTCGGCGACTGCGCACCCAGCGCTATGATCTCGTCATCGATAGCCAGGGGCTCTTCAAGAGCGCTCTGCTCGCCCGTCTGGCGGGGACGACCGTTGCTGGGCTCTCGCCCAGGAGCGCTCGGGAACCCTTGGCGACCTATCTGTACGGCCAGCGCTACGCGGTCCCCTGGGGTCCAACGGCCATTCAGCGTAACCGCGAGCTCTTTGCCCAGGTCTTTGCCAGCCCCCGTCCGTCAGGACTGGCAGACTTTGGCTTGCAGAAACAGGCGGCAGCCTGGCGCGCGGAAAATGTCGCATTATCCGCAGGGAAGAGTGCGCCACCCTTCGTTCTGGGCTTGCACGCCACTTCCCGTGCCTGGCAAAACAAGGAGTGGCCCCTACGCTACTGGATTAGTCTGGCCCATTCCCTGGCCGATGCCGGCTATGAGCTCGCCTTGCCGGCCATGGGCGCGCGTGAACAGGAACGGGTAGCGACCATTGCTGCTGCAGCCGACAATGTCCGGGCCCTGCCACAGATGGATCTGGAGGGCTTGGGCCAGGTCATGCTGCAGGCGCGTGCCTTTGTCGGTATGGATACGGGGCTTTCCTACCTGGCCGCGGCATTGGGTCTGGCCGGCGTGACCTTGTATGGCCCCACGGCTTCTGAGCAGGAGAATATGCCCGGCTCCGCGCAAGCGACACTGCAGTCCACGGAAAACTGTGCCCCTTGTGGGAGTACCCGCTGTCGGCGGATCCGTCAGCCCGAAGAGCCCATTCCTTGTCAGGAAGGAATGCAGCCGACAATGGTTTGGGAACGTTTGGCCCCATTGCTGGAGCGATCATGATTGCCGGAAGCCAGTTAGACAAAGCAGAAACCCGTCGCTATCGGCGACACCAGTTCTGGACCGATCACGGCATCTTTCGCGAACTGTTCTATGCCAATTTTCACGAGATTGCACCGGGGCTCTTCCGCTCGGCGCAACCAGCACCCTGGCAACTGAGCCAGTGGCAGGCGCAGCACCACTTCGATGCGGTGCTGAATATCCGCGCGCCGGCTCCCGAGGAGGCCCATTTCCGCCTGGAGCAGGATGCCTGCGATGTCCTCGGAATCGCGCACCTGCCGATTCATGGTTTCGGTTCGCGGGACCTGCCGCAGAAAGACTCCCTGCTGGCCTTCCTGGATCAGATTCCGGAGCTGCCCCCCAGGCTTCTGGTCCATTGCAAATCGGGGGCAGATCGCGCCGGCTTTATCTGTGTGTTGTTACAACACCAGCGCTACGGGATGCCTTGGGAGGAGGCGCGCAAGGAGCTACGGCTCTGGCCGTACGGCCACATCCGCCATGCCAATACCGGCATCCTCGACTGGTTTTTTGCCTGCCTCCAGGCGGATTTGCGGCAGGAGCCGGGACTCACGCTGCGGGACTGGGTGGCGACGCGCTATGACCGGGAACAAATACTGGCGAATTTTCGTCCGTGGTATCGCCTCGACTGGCTGACGGATCGCATCCTGCGGCGAGAATGATGTCGCGCCTCTACCGCCTGCTGACCCGTCTGCTCCCACCGCTGCTTCTGCTCTTTACCTGGCAGCGGATGCTGCGCCGATCGGCCTATCGCGCCCAGTGGCAGGAGCGCTTTGGTTTTGTCCCGCGGCGCAATGATCGTCCCCTATGGATTCATGCGGTCAGCGTGGGCGAGGGGATGGCTGCCCTGCCATTGATCCGCCAGTTGCGCGAGCGGCACCCTGATCTGCCGATTCTCGTCAGCAGCACGACGCCGACGGGGCGGGCGCTGCTGGCACGGGAGCTGGCGGGGATGGTCACGCAAGTCTATCTTCCCTATGACCTGCCAGGGGCGGTGCGGCGCTTTCTGGAACGTAGCCAGCCGCGCCTGGGGGTGCTAATGGAGACGGAGCTCTGGCCCAATCTCCTGCAAGTGGCCCGCCAGCGAGGCATTCCGATGATGCTCCTGAACGGTCGCCTGTCTGCTCGCTCGCTGGCCGGTTACCGCCGCTTTGCCTCGCTCTTTGCCCCGGCCCTTGCGGGTCTGGACTGGGTTGCTGCGCAAAACCCGGACGACGCGCAGCGCTTTGCCGAGCTCGGCGCGACCAGGGTCAGCGTAGCAGGGCAAATGAAGCTTGACCTGCAGATCGATGCCGGTCAGCGGGCGCGGGGGGCGAGCTGGCAGGAACGCTTTGCGGGCAGACGTGTTTGGGTCTTTGCTTCGACCCATCCCGGCGAAGAGGAGCTGGCGTGGGCTTCGTTGTCGAGCTTGCGCAAGATCGAGCCAAAGCTACTGCTGGTGCTGATTCCTCGGCACCCGGAGCGGGGTGATGCCGTGGCGGAACAACTGCGGAGCGTCGGACTATCGGCGCCGCGCCGTAGCCAGGGAGAGTTTCCCGGAGCCGACGATCCCGTCTATCTGGTCGATACCTTGGGCGAGTTGATCGACCTCTACGGCGCAGCGGATCTGGTCTGGATCGGCGGCAGTTTCGTCGCCCGGGGTGGTCACAACCCCATCGAAGCGGCAGCTTGGGGCAGGCCCATCATCGTCGGCCCACATATGGAAAATTTTTTCGACACCCTGCGTTCTTTGCAAGCGGCAGATGCCATCTGCCAGGTGGCGAGTGCAGAGGAAGCTGTGCGCCGCAGTGCGGAGTATCTCGCCGCCCCCGACCTGGCCCGCGCCCTGGGGGAACGTGCCGCCACCTGGCAAGCGAAGCAGGGCGGTGCCGTCGCGCGCGCCCTGGCGGCTATCGAAGAGCGTCTCTAAAGCTGGCTGCGGCCGGCTAACGCCGCCGCCAGACGGTGACTTGGGCGATGCTGTGCTGGTATTTCCGCGCCGTTTCGCGAATTACGAAGGGCAGATCGCGGGGATAGCCGGGAAGCAGATCGAAAGTTTCTTCCAGGTTTTCCTGCAAGCCTTGCAGGCTGTCGAGGATTTCCCCATCCCGGCGTATTCCACCAAGCCAGTTTTCCTTGGGAGTGAATTCCCCCAGCCAGGTGTAGGGAGAACTGATCACCAACAATCCACCTGGGCGGATGCGCACGGCCATCTCGCGCAGGAACTTTTGCGGATCGCGCAGGCGGTCGATCAGGTTAGCGGCGAGGACCAGATCGAAATCGCGATGGATCGGCTTGAGGTTGAGAGCATCCCCCTGCAAAAACTGACACCGGCTGGCAGTCGCCGCCAGACCCAGGGCGTTGAGATCTGCCCAATGGTGGTTCTGCAATTCTCCTTCCTCGGCGATGGCATAGGGAAAACGCAGCTTTTCCTGCAGGCGTGCCGCGACCTGCACGAAGCGGGTGGAAAAATCGATGCCGAGAACGCTCTCTGCGCGAGTTGCCAGAGCGAAGCTGCTCCGCCCTACGGAGCAACCGATATCGAGAACACGCTGTGGCCGCCCCGCGCCCCATTCGGCCAAGGCCAGATCCGCGATGGCTTGGGCATAATTGGCGACGCCAAAATAGTCGGGACCAAAATGAAAGTGGCAATACTGTGCCACCGCAACATCGCTCTCATAGATCGGGACCTCGGACAGGGGATTGTCCGAGTGCACATAGCGAAAGCCTGCGTGCTGGAAAAAATGACGCCGGAAGGCGTAACGAGCCTCGCTTTGCGTCTCGTTGCCCAGACTGATGAAGGAGCCGCCCTTGATCAAGTTATGGCGCTGGTCAAAGGTCGGCACGGTGAAGTCATCGTAATACGGGTGCACACGGAAACCCGCGAAAGGATAGATGGGAGTTTCCGTCCACTGCCAGACATTGCCGACCACGTCGCAGAAATCGCCGTGTCGGAAGCGATCGACGGGGCAGGGCGAGGCACCATGGGCAAGCCCGATCTGGGCCGGTGCCATTTCGCCCCAGCTGTCGCTGTCGCCAAGCCCGGAGAGATCGCGCAGACGGCGCCATTCGTCCTCGCTTGGCAGGCGCAGATTGGCGCCGGTCTGTTCTGACTTCCAGCGGCAAAAGGCGCTGGCTTCATGATAGTTGACCTCCACTGGCCAGGACCAGGGCATGGGGCGTTCTTCGGCAATGAGGCGCAAGCGCCAACCCGCCGGATCTTGCCGCCAAAAGCTAGGGTGCTGGGGACGGACATATTGTCGCCACTGTTCCCCTTCGCCGCTCCACCAGCGCGATTCCTGATAGCCACCGCCTTCGACAAAGGCGAGAAACTCCGCGTTACTGACCAGCATTTCGCTGGCAGCAAATGCCTGTAACTCCTGTTCGTGCGAGCCATATTCGTTATCCCAGCCATAACGCAGGGCATCCTCGTCCTTACCCAGGCGCACCCGTCCGGCGGGAACATCCCGCAGACGGTTTTGCGGGATCTCCCGCGAGGCGGAAGGGAGAGCTTCGGCGGTGAAGGCGGCTACCGGGCGCACGCGTTCCAAGGGGAGTTGCCGCATGAGGACGGAGCTCGTTTCGATGTGGATGTTTTCGTGCTCGATGCTCATCAGCACTGCCCACCACGGCGAGTCCCAGTGTATCGGTAGTTCCAGAGGCAGACGGCTGATTACCCCGTCAACCATCTCGCGCACCTGGTTGCGGTAGGCGCGGACGCGATCCACCGTCGGCCAGTCGTAATGGGTCTCGTCAAGATCGTCCCAGGACATCTCATCGACGCCGACCGCAAAGATCGACTCCAAAGCGGCATCGATGTGTCCGTCCAGCAGTCCGGCAACGCGGAATTTGTTGCTGAAAAAGGTTGCCGTATGCCCAAAATAAAAGATCAGCGGATGTCGTAGGGGAATTGCCTTTTGGTACCAGGCATCCGCATCGCGCAGATGTGCAAACAGCGCTTCGTCCAGACTGAAGGTTTGGTGAAAGACGCGCCGGATCTCTTCCCGCTTTTCCTCCGGGTGCCGACCGTCCAGCCGCAAGGGGTGAATACGCATTCCGCTCATGAAGATCCTCCCGATTCTGGTATCAGAATACCACAAGATACCGTCCGGTCGGAAAACAAAAGCCCCGCTGGAGCGGGGCCAGGTTGGAGCGGGATAACATCAGACGTGGGCGGGCTGAGATGGTTTTTTCAAGGGCACGATCCGATCCTCACCACTGACCTCCTCCAGGGTTTTGCCGCTGGGCTCGGGGATGAAGAAGATGGTAAGCAGGAGACCTGCGAGAGCGAAGAAGAAGGTGATCATCAGCGTGCCATGCAGCCCGAAGTCATGCAGCAGGACGGGGAAGATGAAAGCACCGATGAAGGCGCCGACCTTGGCGGTACCCGCCGACAGCCCATGCCCGGTGGTACGCAGATTGACCGGGAAGACCTCGCCGGCAATGACAAAGGTGGTCGTGTTGGGACCATATTCGGCGAAGAAGTAGGACAAGCCATAGATCACCAGGAACACGCCGATACTGGCAGAGACTGCGGGAAACGCGCCAATCAGCAAAAACATCAGTCCCATCATGAAAAAGCCGAGCATCTGCAGGCTCTTGTGACCGATACGGTCGATGGTGAAGGCCGCCAGAAAATAGCCGGGCACGGCGGCCACTGCAAAGACGATCAGGCTCAGGGCGGTGCTTTGCATGACATCGGCATGGGGCGCCAGACGATGCATGATCATCGGGGTCGAGATGGTGTTACCGTAGTAGGCATAGTCAAAGACAAACCAACTACCGGCAGTACCGATCAGGGTTAAGAGGTACTTGGACAGGGGCTGCTTGACGATTTTCGCCTCTGGCTTACGCGCCGTGGCGGTGCCCAGGCTAAAAGACGCCAGCTCCCGCGCCGCTGCCTCACTATCGCCTTTGACCCGCGCCAACCAGCGCGGGGATTCGGGCAGGGTTCGCCGGATATAGATCACCGCCAGGGCGGGCAGGGCCCCCAGGCCGAGCATCAGGCGCCAGGCCAGGTCGTGGTTCATCCCCGCTGCTAGCAGGGTCAGGGCCACCACCGGACCGGTGACCAGGCCGATGGCCTGCGCCGAGAACACCAGGGAGACCATGCGTCCTCGGGACTTGCTATTGGCGTATTCCGACATCAGCACGGCCGACATCGGATAGTCGCCGCCGATTCCCAACCCCAGGATGACACGGGCGATGATCAGGACGGTGACGCTGGGGGCCACGGCCGATAGCAGCGCACCGATTACCATCAACAGGGCTTCCAGGCCGTAGATCTTTTTGCGGCCGAGTTTGTCGGCGAGAATGCCGAAAACATAGGCTCCGACGAAGGTGGCGATTAGGGAAATGGCTCCCACCAGCCCTACTTCGTCCGGACTTAGATGCCATTGCTCTTTGATCAGCACCAGAGCGGTACCAATGATGAAGAGATCATAGGCGGAGGTGAAAAAGCCCATGGAAGATGCCCACATGGCCTTCAGATGAAAGGGACTGAACGTGGCGGTGTTGAGAGCGCTGGAAATATCGCTATCCCCGACGCTGGTAGTGGCGTTGCTCATGCGGTGACCTCCTGCAGTTTGCGGCTATGTACTGAGCAGGACCATAGTCTATACCTTTTATGTGACATTATGATGAAGCTTTTATGACACTTTTATGACAGCTTACTGGCCGCCGATGTAGTCGAGCTGTCGCCATGCCTCGAAGACAGCGACGGCGCAGGAGTTCGAAAGATTCAGGCTGCGCTGTCCGGGTCGCATGGGGAGACGGAGAAGACGGTCTGGAGGAAATTCTGCGAGGACCGCGTCGGGCAGCCCCCGGGTTTCCGGACCAAAGAGAAAGACATCCCCGGCGGCAAAGCGTGCCTCGGCAAAACTTCCTGCAGCCCCTTTGGTGCTGAAGGCAAAGATCCGCCGGTCACCGAATTGGGCGGCGCAGTCTGCCCAGCAGGCATGCCGCTGTACCTCGGCAAATTCATGGTAATCCAGGCCGGCGCGGCGCAGACGGCGATCCTCCCAGGCAAAGCCTAAGGGCTCGATCAGATGCAGGCGCGCCCCGGTGTTGGCGCAGAGACGGATGACGTTGCCGGTGTTGGGAGGGATTTCGGGCTGATAGAGCACCAATTCGATGAAGGGTGTGCTCACAGTGCGCGCGCCAGAATCCACAGATCCACCCGCTGCACGCCCTGTGCTTTGAGGAGTTGCGCCAGCGCTTCTGCGGTACTCCCGGTGGTCATGACGTCATCGACCAGGGCTATGTGTGCCGGTAGTTTGCCACGCAGGGTAAAGGCGGACTGCAGGTTGGCACGGCGTTGGTCGCGGCTACCTCCCACCTGATGAGGGGTGTTGCGGGTACGACGCAGGACATCGCGCAACGGAATCCGGTATGCACGCGCCCAGTGCCGCGCCAACAAAGCCGCCTGATTGTAGCCGCGTTCGGCCAGACGGGCCGGGTGGGCAGGCACTGGCAACAAGGCACCGGGGCGTGCCGGCAGGCTCTCCGTGGTCCAGGTCCGTAGCCAGGCCTGGGCCAGCGGGCGGGTCCAGTCCAGCCCGCCATGAAATTTCCAGGCGCTGATGGCTGCGGCCAACGGATGGGTATAGACGAAGGGGCAAAAGGTGTAATCGTAGCTGGGTGCCTCGATACTGCAGACCGGACAGTCGCCATCGGCATTGACGGGCAGGGCGCACCAGCTACAGCCGTCGGCGGGCAGTCGGGGCAGTTCGCGGTGGCAATCGTCACAGATCGCGGTTCCGGGTGCCGAGCAGAAACGGCAGCTTTCCGGCAGGAGCCAAGAGACGAAACGTCCCGGTGCCTCGCGCCAAATCTCTCGCCTCGATAACCCGAGTGGTATTGCTAGCAAGCTGCCATCCCCTCTGCCCAGGCAGCATTGTCACCATTGCCTGACGCATTGACAAGGCGCGCCCAGCTCCCCTATACCGTGCCCATGACGATAGCCAGCACCCTGCACTGCGATTGGGAGGCAGCCCTCGCGGCGCGCGCCGAGGCGGGACTTCTGCGCCAGACGGAAGTTCTGCAGCCGCTGCCGGGGCCGCGGCCCTTCTACCGCGACAGCGCTGGCCAGACCCTGCTTTCCTTTGCCAGCAATGACTATCTCGGTCTTGCTCGGCACCCCGCCTTGCGGGCGGCGGCCACTGCGAGTTTTGCCAGTGGCGAGTACGGTGCGGGCGCCGCGCCCCTGCTTGGTGGTGTGCGGGCGGAGCATGAGGCCCTGGCGCAAGCCCTGGCTGATTGGCTGGAGGTGGAAGACGTCCTGCTCTTTGGCTCGGGCTATCTGGCCAATCTCGGCATACTGAGTGGGCTGGTCGAGGGCCGTGACCTGCTCCTCCTCGACCGCCTTGCCCATGCCTCCCTCATCGACGGCGCGCGACTCAGCGGGGCCCGCCTGCAACGTTTTCGCCACAACGACCTCGCGCATCTGGAAACGCTGCTGCAAAAGCCGCGGCGTGGCCGAGCCTGGATCGTCAGCGAAGGGGTGTTCAGTATGGATGGAGACCTGGCCCCGCTACCGGAATTGTCGGCCCTCGCCGCGCGTTATGACGCCGGTCTGCTGCTGGACGAGGCGCATGCCTTTGGTGTGCTCGGCGCGCAGGGGCGGGGTAGTCTGGCGTACTGGGGTTTGCCAGCCGGGGCGGTGACCCTGCGCGTGGGCACTCTCGGCAAGGCCTTTGGCAGTTATGGTGCCTTTGTTGCCGGTCCCCGCCGCCTCACGCGCTGGTTGCAGCAGGCAGCCCGCAGCTATCTCTTTCATACCGCTTTGCCGGCGAACGTCGCCGCGGCCAGTCGCGCCGCCCTCGACCTACTGCGCGAGGGAGAGGGGTTACGTCAGCATCTACAGGGGCTCCGCAATACCCTGCAGGCCGGTCTGCAGGGGCGGGCGTTTCTGCCCAGCCAGACGCCCATCCAGGGGTTGATCCTGGGTAGCAACGCAGCAGCCTTGCGGGCGGCCGCTGCTTTGCGCAGTGCGGGCATCTACTGTCCGGCGGTACGACCGCCGACTGTGCCCGTGGGGCAAGCTCGACTACGCATCAGTCTCAGCGCTGCCCACAACCAAGACGACATCCAGCGTCTACTCTGTGCCTTGCAGCTCATAGCGGGTGGCGAGTGATGCGCCAACGTCCGCATCTCGTCCTGTTGCATGGCTGGGGTATGGAACGGCGGGTCTTCTCGCCCTGGCTGCCAATGCTGGAGCAGGATTTTCACGTGCACAGCTGGGAGCTTCCGGGACACGGCGAGCGTCCCTGCCCGGCGGCAGGCTGGCAATGGGAAACGGAGCTCGACGACTTGCGCGAGCGGCTGGCGGCAGTCCCCGCAGCTTCCATTCTCTTGGGCTGGTCGCTGGGTGGATTACTTGCCCTGGCCCTGGCCTTGCGTGGAGATCTGCGTCTGACAGGATTGGTGTTGGTCGCCACTTCCCCCTGTTTTGTCGAACGCCCCGACTGGTCAGCGGGAATCGCAGCGCAAACCCTCGACGATTTCGCTCGAGAACTCACGCGCGATGCCCAGGGGCTGCGGCGGCGTTTTTTTGCCCTGCAGACCCTGGGGGATCCTGCCGCCCGCGCCCGTATGCCGCAGATTGACGACTGGCCCTTGCCAGATCGCGACTGTTTGCAGGCAGGTTTGGAATTTCTGCGGGATATCGATCTGCGTCCTTCCCTACATGCTCTTCCCTACCCGGTGTTGCTGTTGCAGGGGGATGCCGACCGGATCGTGCTGCCGGCAGCGGCGGAGGCCCTGCAGCAGGCCCTGCCCGGGAGCGTGCTGCGCCTGCTACACTGTGGTCACGCCCCCTTCCTCAGCCAGCCCGCGGCCTGTTCCCAAGCCCTGCGTGAAGTCTTTCTCGCATGATCCTGAACAAACACCTCGTTCGTCGCCACTTTGCCCACGCTGCAGCAGACTATGAGGCACTGGCCACCCTGCAGAATCAGGTCGGGCAGGAAATGATCGAACGTCTGGATCTGCTAAAGATCGACCCGCAGATGCTACTCGACCTGGGTGCCGGGACGGGCTTGCAGAGTCGGCGTCTGAATCGTCGCTTTCCCCGCGCTCGGGTGCTCGCCGTCGATCTGGCACTACCCATGCTGCAAGAAGCGCGCCGCCGCAAATCCTGGCGCCAACGGCAGTGGTATCTGCAGGCCGATGCGGAACGGTTGCCCTTGCGCGATCAGTCGTTGCAAATGGTGTTTTCGAATTTTGTCCTGCAATGGCTGCCCGACCCCTTGCCCGCCTTGCGGGAGCTGCGGCGGGTGCTCCAACCGGAGGGGCTTATACTCTGCAGCTCGCTGGGGCCCGATAGTCTACGCGAGCTGCGACAGGCCTTCCGGTCCGTCGACGAGGAGCCGCATGTGCATGATTTTTTGGATATGCACGATCTTGGCGATGCCATGGTGCAGGCCGGTTTCGCCGACCCGGTGCTCGATGTCGAGCGCTACGAACTGCACTACGACGATCTGGATACGCTGCTGCGTGATCTGCGCGGTATTGGCGCAGGCAACTCCCAGCCTCGTCGAGGCCTCTTTACGCCGCGGAAATTGCAACGCCTGCGTAGCGCCTACGAGGAATTTCGTACGCCAGACGGTAAGCTGCCTTTGCAGTACGAGGTCGTCCATGCCCATGCTTGGCGGGCTGCCGACCGGCCGTCAGGAGAGTTGCAACCCCTGCAATTTATACCGCGCAGGCGCAACTGATGGCGCAGGGATATTTCATTACCGGTACGGATACGGAAGTCGGCAAGACCCACGTCACGGCCGCTCTTGCCAGCGCCTTTGCCGCGCGCGGTTTGACGGTGGCGGCGCTCAAACCCTACGCCTCGGGGCAGGAGGCCGACGGCACCTGGACCGACATCGAGCAGTTGCGCGCTGCCAGTCATCCGCCCTTGCCGCAGAAGGAGTGCAACCTCTATCGTTTCGCTCCGCCCATCGCGCCGCATTGGGCGGCGCAGCTGGCGGGGCAGAACATGGATCGCAGCCGGTTGACCGCCTTCGTGCAGGCCCGTGCACAGCAGGTGGATCGCCTCCTCGTGGAAGGGGCAGGGGGGCTACTCGTGCCCCTGGGCCCCGGCTGGGATACCCTGGACTGGATCGAGGAACTTGGATTGCCGTTGATTCTGGTGGTTGGTTTGCGCCTGGGTGCCATCAATCATGCCCGTCTCAGCGAGGCCGTCGTTCTGCAGCGCGGGATACCCTATGCGGGATGGATCGCAAACCACTGCCAGGAACAAGTCGCCGCCGGCACCCTTGAGACCCTGCAGGAGCTGATGCTCGGCAACTATCTTGGTAGATTGCCTTTTCTTGCGACGGAGTTCGACGGCCTCGAGCTTCCGTAATGCTCAGGATCTGTTTACACTCTTCCCAATATTAGAAGCGCATTGCAGGCGTCAACATGCCGCAAAAAGTACAGAGAAGGGAGCGTGTGGGATGGTGTGGATCAAGACATTGGCGTGGCTGTTGCTCAGTGCTTTCCTGATGACGATAGGGATGGTCCTGGTGATCTCCCTGGCATTGTTGCCGTTTTCCGGCAGTGACCTCTCCTCTTCGCTGCACACCTTGCTCCCATGGCTGCCGCTGCTTGTTTTCGGATGGAGCCTTTTCGGCGCTCTGTTTTTCGGGTTGCTTACACCTTTGGTGGTCCAGCGCGGCTTACACTTGCAGCGCTTGGGCGCGACGCCCCGAGAGCACTTCGCGACTGCTGTCGCCAATGAACTTGCACAACGCCTGGGAATGCCAGCGCCCCAACTTTACCGGTTTTCCGCCGCAGGCCCCAACGCCTTTGTGCTGGGCATGGGTCAGCAACATGCCTGGCTGGTCTTGTCTTCGGACCTCCTGCAATCGGCTTCCGACGCAGAACTACGTGCCGCCATCGCCCATGAAATGGCGCATATGTACTATGGAGATATGCTCAGCATGCAACTCTTGCTGGGCACGAGTATTGTCGCGGCCTTTGCCCTGGCACAAATTCTGACCATGCTCTTTCATACTCCGCAGCAATCGCGATCCCTTTTGTTGAGCGTGCTGCAAGTCGTCATTTTTCTGTTTGCGCTGCTCCCCATCGCCTGGTTTTCGCGGCGCCGGGAATATGCGGCGGATCGTTTCGCCGCCGAGCAGTATGGGGTTGCCGGGATGATGTCGCTGCTGCGCCGACGGGTGTCTGCCAATACGCAGGACGACTGCTGCGGACCTTTGGCAGCACTGGCCACCTTTGGTCAGAGTCGAGGACTTCTGGCCGGACATCCGACGCTGGAACAACGGATCGCCGCCCTGCAAAGCAAAGATCCAGCGCGCTGACGCGGGCCAGCTAACGTACATTGCGCCTCGCGCCACCCCGGAGAATGTAAGAAAATCTGGGGGTGGAGATGGCGAGATGAGGTCGAGCAACATTTTGGCGATTCCATCCCGAGCTTAACGTGACCCGCCAGGCCGACTCGTACCCCGGACTGCCTCTTCTCAGATCGCACAGGAAAAGGGCCACCTGAGGCTTGCCTCAGATTGGTAACTTCGGCACTGGCACCCGCCATCTCCCCTTTTTGATCATAGCTGGGGTTTCCTATAAATGGCTAACGTTTAGCTTGAGGGGCCGGCCGACGGCGGGCAAAGCCCGCTGTTGGACAGTCCCTCTCGAAGCGGTTGTTAGCCGTAGTTTTAGCGAACAACGGCACGATGTTTCCTCTCCTCGCCGCGAACCATTTTCCCTTCGCGCATGAGTAACCCGAGCACACTCCAAGCAAGATAATCCTTGGACCCACCGGCGTAATCGCTTTGAAGGCCAAGAGATTTTGATGCGTCGGAATTAGTGATTCCGTCAGGGTTGGCCTGGGCTAGCTCAAGGTAACCGTCCAAACCAGACCGCTATTGCCCCAATTGCGGTTATCTGAGTCTTTTTTTGTCGGCAGCTGGCGGGTGGGGCTGGACGGGTCCAGCGTCCCTCACCGGCGAGAGTAGATGGGGTGGGATATTCCAGCTCCGGCCGTTGTCGGTGACCACGGTGACGGTCTTGCGGTTGTATTTGACCACCGTGCCCAGCAGGCGTCCGCCCTGGTAGGCAAAGCTGACACGCTGGCCGGGAGTAAAGCGCATCATCTCCAGGTGCGCCTGCATCGATTCGAGCATTTTCAGGCGCGCCACTACGCGCTGGTTGAGCCCCAGCAGTTCTTCGAAGCTCAGGCCATCGATGTCAACGGGCATGGTCGAGATCCGAGCGCAGGGGCTTGGCGGCAAAGCGCTCCTTCCAGACCCGAGGGGTCAGTGCTTCGACATCCCGGGCCGGGTGCAAGGCAACCCGTTGCAGGACATCGACCAGATAGGTGTAGGGATCCACGCTGTGCAGGCGGCAGGTGCTCAGCAGGCTCTGGATGATGCCGACGTGCCTGGCTCCCACTTCGCTCCAGCAGAACAGCCAGTTCTTGCGCCCCATCGGAATGACCCGCAGGGCCCGCTCCAGATGATTGGTGTCGATGGGTACCTCGGGATCGCGCAGGTAGACCTGCAGTTGGGCTTGGTGATTCTCGGCATAAACCAAGGCCTTGGCCAGGAGATCGGTGTTGAGCAGATCCATGCGTTGGCGCTGCTGGTGACACCAGCCGAAGAAGGCTTCGGCAACCGGGCCGGCATGGCGGCTGCGATGGTCGCGCTTCTGCTCGCCTTCGAGTCCCTGCTCCCGAATCCGCTGTTCGATACGGTAGAGTTCGCCGATCCAGGTGAGGGCCTCGGCAGCGGCCGGGTCCTGCTCCTGCGCCCGTTCGAAGTAGCGCCGGGCATGCGCCCAGCACTGGGCCTGGGTCACCTGAGGGCGGGATTTGGCATAGCGGTCATAGGCCGCATAGCCGTCACTGAGCAACACGCCTGCAAAGCCCTCGAGCTGTTGTTCAATGTGCACGCTGCCACGGCTTGTCGACCAGGTGAAGCACAGCTCGTCGTCCTCGCCATAGATCGGCCAGTACCAGGTCGCCTGTAGCTGCCCCTGCTTCTTGCGTCCCGCCTTGATCGGTGTCTCATCCATCGCCAGGACCCGGCTTTGTAGAATGTGTCGCCACTGGGCATCGTAGATCGGGCGCAGGAGCTCAATGGCCCGTTGGGTATAGTTCGTCGTAACCGCTCAAACCGCACCGTACTTTCGGGGCTGGCTGGCGAGCTCTAACCTGCTTTTGTTTTCACTGAGCAGGAGTGCGATATGAACCCGCGACGCAGCCAGAGCGACTGGCAACGACTGATCGACGAGCAGAAGGTTTCTGGCCTGAGCCAGAAGGCATTTTGTGCCCAAACTGGTATAGCGGTGGCGACCTACCAGTATTGGAAGCGCAAGCTGCGGGTCGATGCTGCGGTCCAATCGGACGCGGTGACGGGTTCCCGGAAGGACTGGCTCGAGCTGACCCCCGAGCTGTCCGAGCCGGCGCTTGGCTGGCACATCGAGCTCGATCTGGGCCACGGGGTGTGTCTGCGGCTGCGTCAGGGCTGAGCATGCTACTGCCGGAGTCCGGTATCCGGGTGTGGCTGTATGCGCCGCCTGCGGATATGTGAGGTGGCCCCCCTGGATTGGACAGCCTGCTGGAGTGATTAAGCTCTGAACCTGTTTCCATGGCGGGTCAGGCCACCAGCCTTTGTAAACCTTCTGCATAGACCACATCGGGTGTTCTGTCTCCCAGAGAGGAGTGCGGTCTTTCGGCATTATACCAGTCGAAGTAGGCTCTGAGGCCAGCTTTCAGCTCGGTTCCAGTTTCTGCTGGCCGCAGGTAGACGTGCTCGTATTTGACGGTGCGCCAAAGCCGTTCGACAAAGACGTTATCTAGGGCCCGGCCTTTGCCGTCCATACTGATTCGAATGCCGTGCTGGCGGAGTACAGAGAGGAAGGACTCCGCGGTGAACTGAGCGCCCTGATCCGTGTTGAAGATCTCGGGGGTGCCATAGCGGCGTATGGCCTCTTTCAGGGCCTCTACGCAGAAACCCGCATCAAGACTGTTGGAAACCCGCCAGGACAACACCTTACGACTGAACCAGTCCACTACGGCTACGAGGTATTGAAATCCTCGTGCCATGGGCAGATAGGTCACATCCGCGGACCAGACCTGGTGGGGACGGTCCACCGTCACGCCACGCAACAGATAAGGATATTTTGGGTGCTGGGGGTGGGGCTTGCTGGTGTGTGGTCCGGGCGCCACCGCGGCAATGTCGAGGATACGCATGGCCCGGTGTACCGTTTTGCGGTTGACCACGACATTCTCCGCTTTCAGCATCCGATGGATCTGCCGCCTACCCATGAATGGAAAGGCGGTGTAGAGGCGATCGATCGCCCGCAACAGCCCGTCGCCCATCGGCCGAGGATGCGCGCGGTAATAGACCGTACTGCGGGGCACGCCCAAAAGAGCGCATTGCCGTTGCACAGAAACTGGGGTTTGGGCCCGGTCGATCATTTGGCGCCTTTCCCGATCCGAGACATGAGACCGGGCCTGGAGGCTAAAAAATCGCGTTCCATCTCCAGCTGTCCGATCTTCCGATACAAAGCCTGCACGTCCACGGGCTCCTCGGTCCGGGACTTTCCCCGTTCAAAGGCCGTGGCCGCATGCTCCACCAGCTGCCGGCGCCAGGCATTGATCATGGTGGGGTGTACCCCAAATTCTTGCGCCAGCTCGGCCATCGTCTTATCGCCCTGCAAGGCCGCCAGGGCTACCTGCGCCTTGAATTCCGGCTTGTACTGCTTGCGTTTTCCCTTCATCCCTCGACTCCTTTCCTGAAGCCCAGAGCTTAACCCCTTGTCCAACTTTCGGGGGCCACTTCAATGCGCAAGTCCTTCGATGGGCTCAGCGCCCTGGTGCGACAGAAGTTGGCCGACGGATCGATTCCGGGTGCGAGGACGTTTTATGCTTTGGAATCAATGAGTTGCATGCACGGCATTATAGCATTTCGGGCCTCTCATGGCTACGGTTTTTGCCCTTTTCGAAGCGCTTGAAGCGGCGCAGCGAGGATAGATCAATGCCTTCGATCATCAGACTCAGGTCTGTCCAACTCAGTGCCTGCCGGTCACCCGCTTGCTCGTTGAAATGAAAGCGACCCGCCTCCAAGCGCTTGCTCCACAGGCAGTAGCCGCCTGGCTCGAAGTACAGCACTTTCAACTGCGTGCGCCGGCGGTTGAGGAACACGAAGAGCTGGCCGCTGGCCGGATCCCCGGCGAGCTTCTGTCGCACCAGGGCGCTGAGCCCATCGAAGGACTTGCGCATATCCGCAGGCGGCGCATACAGCCACACCCGGATACCGGACTCCGGCAGTAGCATGCTCAGCCCTGACGCAGCCGCAGACACACCCCGTGGCCCAGATCGAGCTCGATGTGCCAGCCAAGCGCCGGCTCGGACAGCTCGGGGGTCAGCTCGAGCCAGTCCTTCCGGGAACCCGTCACCGCGTCCGATTGGACCGCAGCATCGACCCGCAGCTTGCGCTTCCAATACTGGTAGGTCGCCACCGCTATACCAGTTTGGGCACAAAATGCCTTCTGGCTCAGGCCAGAAACCTTCTGCTCGTCGATCAGTCGTTGCCAGTCGCTCTGGCTGCGTCGCGGGTTCATATCGCACTCCTGCTCAGTGAAAACAAAAGCAGGTTAGAGCTCGCCAGCCAGCCCCGAAAGTACGGTGCGGTTTGAGCGGTTACAGCTCAAGAACAGCTGCCTTCAGGAGTTCCAGGCCAATTTGAGCTTTCTCAACAACGCCAGCGGGAACCGTCAGGTTGCGTCGAGCTTTAGGCGCGGCGCCAGATGGCATTACCGAATTTGTGAGGAGGCCGCCCGTGTCCTCAGAACCAAACGCTGCGATTAACTCGGCTTCCAATTTCAGTGCTTGGGCTTCGGTTAGGTCATCAACAAGTACTGCCGTCACGACTTCGTGACCTTGTTCTTGGATTTCAGAGATGCGCCTTCCTTTGCGAATCGCATCCACGCGCAAGGTGTGATCCCAGGCGCAATTGCCTGTCCCTTTCCCGATGTAAAAAGGCTTCGCAGGGGAAGATCTTGGATCTTTCAGTGCGTAGATGTAGTAAGGATTCATAGCGCTTGGTTTACCCGTGGGGATGACGGCTAACCTTTGAATTCACCGGACTGCGCGGCTTTTCGCGCAGGTCCGGTGGAATGATGGGTTGGGCCTCGGAATTGACACTGCACGCAACCTGATTGATTTGCCTATTGAACTGCGACATAGATGCTCTCGCAGATATGAGCGACGAAGTTTAGAGATTGGTCGACGTCTGACTGAATAATTGGCCAGCGCATGTTTGGAAAGCTGGGATCAACGTCTGCCTCGTGCGCGATCTTGTTTCGTCGGTCCACAATGAGCTTGAGTCGAGCTTTGACATCCTGTTCAGGCATGGACAATTGCAGTGCGACCTGCTGCCAAAGGTTCACGTCAGAGAATAGACGTATTGCATCTGCGATTTTGTCAGGCTGCTGAAATGAGAGAAAACTGTGCCGCTCGCGGATGTCGGATTCAAACCACGCGTATCCCGTGCTACCAGAGAGTACCGAATCCATCGCAACACGGTACTTCAGAAATGCTGGCGTGCGAGGTCGCCTTCCTTCTAATACGGCAACCATTCCCAGCACTGTAATTTCGTGAACGTAGTAATCGAGGGCACTTACCCCAAGGACAAGCTGCGCTCTGAGTAAGTCCGAGGAGTCTACTGCGCTTGTCGTCAGCGACGACAAGACGTCGTGTAGACCGCCCAAGTGGCGAGCGCGGTCCATGCTTGTTCGGAATGCGTCAATGGCCTTGATCATAGGACGTGAGGGTCAGGATGCGATCTGCCGCGTCTGAGAAAAGGTCGCGAAATTGGTGCATTGACTTCTTCGTACGCTCTAGGACGACTCCAGTCTGCTCTAGTTGTGCGTCGCTCAGTGCGAATACGGGAACCTTATGCTTCTGAGAGAGGGCGATTAGGCTGTTGAAGTCCGACATCTGCAATAGAGGCTTACCCGGAGGGATGTCGATGCTTTGGTAAGCGGCATCAGCCATCAGCATGTCAGCAGCCTTAAGTGCAGGAAGTAGCTTTTGTTGGACTCCGCTTTCAATCTCGTCAATCCAATTCTGAAATGCTGCTGAGGGTGTTTGTCCTTCCCTGAGCCGATATTTCTGCACAACTGTACCCAAGAATTTTGGACTAACTGTTGGGAATGGGTAGGCTGCTTTTTGAAGGACTGCGACGCCCTGCGCCTGCTTAGCCCATGCCCTCCACTTTGGGAGGACGGAAGCAAGGGAGTCGGTTGCCATTACCGAAAAATAGTCAGGCGCCATTGGCACCAAGAAGTGGTCGCTCGTCATCAAAAGGTTTTGGTTGATGGGACCAAGGCTCGGACTCATGTCGACCAAGATATAGTCAATTTTGTACTTCAACGCAGTTAGGCGAAATAGGTAATGTAGCGCCCCAGGAAGATTCTGGAGGGTTACTAGTGATCCGGAAAGTTCTTGAGCAATACCGAGTGTTACTTCGTATTCAGCTAGTCCGATATGCCCCGGAATGAGATACATGTTTGGCTGGCCATCAATAGACTCACAGGTTACTGGGTCGATTGGTGCGGGACGCGATTCGAATGCCGGGGCAAGCCCATCGCGGATGTTTCGGACGCCGCCAGATTCGTAAATCGTGGCGAATTCTTCAGGGCCCTTGAACCCTAAAACCATTCCAGTCAGATTGCACTGTGGATCGCAGTCCGCAAGAAGTACCTTCTTTCCTTTAGCGGCCAGCATCCAACCCAGATTGAATGCGGTTGTGGTCTTGCCTACACCGCCCTTGTGGTTAAAGAGGGAGATTTGAATCGCCATGGGTTTAGGTTCCTGTAGAGGGGTTATCGGCGTAGAGCAGGATCAGTGCGTGGTGAATGAAGGTAAGCGAATTAGAGGCCCAACTACTATTAGGATTATTAAACCTACCACCGTATACTGCCTAAGTCAATCGCTCGGGCAGACGGTGTCAACCCAAAGCTGAAATGTCCTCTTTTCTCCCAGACTGAAATGTCCCCTTTCTCATGCCTTTTGTGGTGTCAGACGGTAGCGGAGGGTGAAGAAGTTGCGCCTCGTCTCCACGGATGGTCGGGTGCGGGCTTATAGGTTTTGCGATGGAGCTGGATGGTCTTGGCTTGCTCGACGGTGGCATGGATGCTCTTCTCGTCGTCTACGGGGATGGGCGGCTCGCCTTCGTTGAGGATGCGATAAGGCAGAGCCTTCCCTTGATAAAGCAAGGTCACCGTGCCGTCGAAGGCCTCGCAGACCGTGATCTGTGCCCCTCTGAGGCGATAGCCTTTGCCCTGTCCGGTGAGCTGGTACTCCCGGTTCTTGTACTGGAGGGTGAGGTTCTTCGAGAGCTTGCGGTGGCTTTGGAGGCTGAAGATCAGGTCGAGCTCCAGAGCGTCGTGCAGCACCGGACGATGCGCGTCGGTGGCATTCTGCGGAGCCACGGCGAAGCGTGCGTTGTACTCCTTTCTGAAGCTCGGCAGGAAGGCGTTGGCGGCGTCGATGTCCGAAATGCCGGCCAGACGCAGCTCCTTGACCAGGCGATCCTGGAGGGTCTGATTGGCCCGCTCGACGCGGCCCTTGGCCTGCGGTGTGTTGGCGTGGATCGGTGCGATGTCGAGGGTCTTGAGCGCGCGGGTGAACTGCGTCAGTTCCCCCTCCCTCTCCGGGTGGTTCACCCGGAAGATGCCGTGCTTGTCGGAGTAGAGCGCCACCGGCCGCCCATGCTCGCTCAGGTAGCTGCGCAGGGTCTCCAGGTAGGCTTGGGTCGTCTCGGCGGGGGCGAAGCGCAGGGCCAGCAACTCGCTGGTGGCATCGTCGATGAACACGATCAACGTGCGACGCGGTCCCCGACCTTCGGCTATTGGCGCAAAGGAAAGACTATCTATGAGCGCGAAAATCAAATACACCGATGAACCTCTTGGCAAGATTCAGGTGCTTCCTGACTTCCTTCCTTCGCCAGCCGAATTGGCGTTTCGTGAAGAGCGCATCCCCGTTAACTAGATACACCATGTGATGTTCATCGATTATGCGCACTTGATAACGGGCAAGAGGCTCATATGCTCTACGAAGGGCAGGAAATCCTGATCCTGAAACAGTAGTGGGCACTGATTCTCGATGCTGTAGGTGGCAATGAAAACGTCGATCGTCTTTCGTATTGTGACGCCACGTTTGCGTAGCGCTCTGTAGTGCTCGGCGCACTTGATGGCGTTCGCTTCACCAAGCATCTCTACAACGATAAGAGAACTCATGAGGCTTTTGGCGATCTTGTAGTCCGCATCGCTCCGAAAGCCCTGTAGCACTTCGGCAAGGATCACGTCACCCACGGCCAGAGCTTCAACCCCCAGCAGGGCGTCGAGCGTGTCGGTTTCGCGGCTAGCAACACCGTTGAAATAATCGATCCAGACGCTGGAATCGACCACTATCATCGGGCAGTCCGTACTGCTGTCAGATCGCCCTCCCAGGTCAGTTTGCCTCTATACTCTTTGATGGTCGCCTGTTTCTTTAGCGTAATTAACGTCTTCAGACCAAGCTCCACGGCTTCCTTCTTGGTTTTGAGGCCGGTGGCTTTCAGGGCCTCATCCATGAGCTTATCGTCTATCACGATGTTGGTCCGCATCGTTGTCTCCTCAATGTGTATCAATAGTTAATACTATACACACCAGAGGCTTGGCGTGTCACGCTATGCCCGCGCATGACAATTCGTTGCGGTGAAACGGCATGGCAAGCCTGCTATAGTCACCGCTTATTTTCCGTTTCGAGAAAGGTATGCAGTACGCTGCGACCGGTTTATTCAGTCATTTTTCGCCGTGGGCGATTGCTGGCGTCTTTGGTCTCCTCGGCAGTTCCTGGGCGCTGTCTGCCTGGCAGCGGCTTGGAGTGGGGCGGGAGTTGTGGTGGTCGGCGCTGCGTGCCACCGTCCAGCTTGCTATCATGGGCTTTATCCTGGGTTGGCTGTTTCGCCAGGAGTCACCACCTCTCCTCATTCTGTTTCTTGCCCTGATGATCTTCACTGCCGGTTTCTTCAATCGCAAACGCGGGGCGGGAATCCCACATGCCTACTGGGTGGGAACTGCAAGCATCTTCCTGGCCACCACGATCACCCTAGCGTGGATGTTGGTGTCGGGTCTGGTCACCTGGAAGGGGCAGTCCCTGGTGCCGATCGGGGGGATGATCATCGGCAACTCGATGAACGCGGTTTCGCTTGCCCTGAATCGTTTGCGTAGTGAGGTCGACCAGCGCGAGGATCTGCTACTTGCCATGCTCGCCCTAGGCGCCACCGAGCGCCAGGCCATGCGCCAGCTCTACGCGATGGTAGTGCGCAGTTCCCTCATCCCCACGTTGGACAGTCTGAAAAGCGTGGGCATGATCCATATACCGGGCATCACTGCGGGGATGATTTTGGCGGGCATGGCGCCGCTTGCGGCGGTATCGATGCAGTTGGTGGTGATGCTAATGTTGACCGCCGCGGTGAGTCTGAGCGTCGCCAGCGCCGTAGTCCTTGCCGGGCCGCGGGCGTTGCGCTTTCCTGCGCGAGTGGACGCCGTATGAGCATGACCCCCATTGCTGAGCGCGTGCGCGGTTTTCTGCCGGTGGTAGTGGATGTCGAAACTGCCGGCTTCGATTGCCAGCGCCATGCGCTGCTGGAGATCGCTGCGGTGGTAATTGCCGGAGAGAGCGGTAACTTGCAGCCGGTGCAAACTCTGCACTATCACGTAGAACCTTTTGTCGGCGCCATCCTGGATCCGCAGGCCTTGGCATTTAACGGGATCGATCCTGAGCATCCCCTGCGCGGCGCCATTCCTGAGGCGCAGGCGCTGCGCGAGCTGTTTCGGGCGCTGCGCGGCCAAGTGCGTGATCAGCAATGTCGTCGTGCCGTTTTGGTGGGACACAATGCCAATTTTGATCTGTCTTTTCTGCACGCCGCTGCGGCACGAGAGCAGCTAAAAAACAGTCCCTTTCATCCTTTCAGTACCCTGGATACGGTCACACTGTCTGCTTTGGCGCTCGGTGAAACCGTCCTCGCCAAAGCGGTGCGCAAGGCCGGCTTGGATTGGGATGGAAAACAGGCGCATTCGGCCTTATATGATGCAGAAAGGACCGCTGCATTGTTTTGTTGGATCTGGAACCGTTTTGATCAGAGCGAGATTTCGCCCTTTTCTCCGCTTCCCGGGTCGTCATCTCTTCTCGACAGGAGTAGCACATGACTTATCGTTTACGCATCGAACCCAGTGGCCATGAAATGGACATCGAGGCCAACGAAACGATCCTCGAGGCAGCCCTGCGTCATGGCTATGCCTTGCCCTATAGCTGTCGCAGTGGCACGTGTGCAACCTGTAAAGGCAAGATTCTGGCGGGATCTGTCGATTATGGGGACGTCGATGAAAAGATGTTGCCGGATGAAGAGATGGAGGCAGGTTTTGCCCTCTTTTGTCAGGCGACACCGTTAACGGATTTATCGATTGAGGCGCGCGAGGTTGGTGCTGCCGCTGGGATCGAAATCAAGACTCTGCCTTCCCGGGTGGCGCGTATCGTTGACCTCGCGCCCGAGGTACGAGCCCTGTTTTTACAGCTGCCCAGCACCCAGGAATTTCGCTTTTTACCTGGCCAGTACATCGATATTCTGCTCAAGGACGGCAGTAGACGAGGCTTTTCCATCGCCAATATGCCAGGACCCGGCGCGCAGCTGGAGCTGCACATCAAGCATGTCCCGGGTGGCCAGTTCACCGGGCATGTCTTTTCCACCATGAAGGAAAAAGACATCCTGCGCTTTGAAGGTCCGCTGGGTACTTTCTTCATCCGTGATGACTGGCCGGAGCGCCCATTACTCCTGGCGGCAACGGGAACGGGCTTTGCGCCGATCAAGGGAATGCTGGAACAACTCTTTGCCAATCCTGATACCCGCGATATCCATTTTTACTGGGGTGTGCGCTATGCCCAAGAATTTTATTATCAGGAACTGTTACAGGAATGGCAGGCGAGGCATCCTAACTTTCACTTCCATCCCGTGGTTTCGCGTCCAGATGCCTCCTGGAATGGGAGAACTGGTTATATCACCACGGCAATCGGCGCGGATTTTCCCCAGCCGAAAGACCTTGTCGCCTATCTTTGCGGGCATCCGGATATGGTCTTCGACTTGGCCGAAAGTCTGGAGCAATCCGGTCTCGATTCGCAATATATATTTTCTGACGCTTTCGTATTTGCGAAAAGTAAAACGAGCTGACATAATCTCTGGCGTTGGCGTAGATGACGCCAAATCTTCGGTAATGGGGAGCTCGGAAAATGGAAAAGCAGAAAAGACATCGGCGTACGGCGGAAGAACGTTTGGCAGATCTGGAAGCCAAAAAACTGCAGATGGAAGCTCGCATGCGCGAGCAGATGAACAAGATCGAGGAGCAGAAGCGCCGCTTGCAGGAAAATCCCAAACTCAAGCGTGAGCGTGATGCGCAGCGGCGTATGCTGGTCGATCGTATTTCTCGTTTGGCCAATGGCTGGGAGGCGACGCAAATCCTTGCAGCCGTGGCAGAAGTTTATGAACGAGTGAATGGGGACGAAGCCAAGATGAATGCGCTGCATCAGCGCGGTGAGGCTTTGATGCAGGAGCTGAAGCCTCGTCGTGGACGTCGCCCGCGCAACAGTATTTGATTACGCGCTAGCCAAGCAAAAGGGCCTGCTGCATGCCGGCCCTTTTGCTTTATCCACTTCATTTCTTGCGCCATCGGGACAGGGTGGCAATCCGATGCGCCATGTACGCACGGATGTACCAGGGCTGACCGCGTTTGCGCAGCAGGTTGCGGGCGCGCTGCTGCATCTGCTCCAGCTCCAGATCGGGCTCCTTGAATTCCCCAGACGCGTAGCAGTAGCTACAGAACTTCTTGCTGCGGCTGCCGTCTGCTTCGCTGCCTCCGCCCTCTGGATCGAAGCACAGAGGCATGCCGCAGCTCTGGCAACGTTGTTTCTCCAATTCCCACTGCCGTTTTAATTTTTTCATAGGATCCTTCCTTACAGGTCTTCCGGAGCTTCCAGCTCCAGGGCCTCCAGGTAGAGGTGAGCCATGCCCAACAGAAATACGACGTTGGGCAACAAAAAGGTAAGAATGCCGGCGGCAAACCAGGACAGACGCTGGCCGCTATGGGTCCAGTGGACGATGGGGGCGACACTCTGCTGCCACTGCTGCACCGCGACATGCAGATTGGGGAGCCAATCGAGCAAGAGCGCCTCGCCGCCACCATGGTCGTACAGCGCATTCGCCAGAAATGGCGTTGCCGCCGCCAGCGTCAGGGCATAGCCGCCGTAAAGAAGCAGAATGATGACTACCGCCACAGCGCTGCTCAATACTCCGAGCAAAAGCATCATCAGTAACACGGAACCAGGCCGTTTCCGAGCGATGGTAATGGTATGTCGCAAGGCTTTTGCCACTCCCTCGCCATGCCAGAGGGCGGGGCCCGACAAATTGAAGACAATAATCGCGAGGATGAGCAATGCGGCATTGAAAATGACTGCCAAAGGAAAGAGCGGTACAACGAGATAGGGACCAAACGCAGGAATGCGCGTCAGACCAAAGGCCAGCATTTCGACGACACCGATTCCCAGCAGCAGCAGTCCCTCCATTACCACCAGTAAGAGAAGGCGCGGCCAGGCCCGCAATGCGAACGCGATACTGCGCCAGATACCTGGGCTGCGCTCGCCGCGGGCGTCGTAGACCAGCAGACGTCCGGCGGCCAGGTAGCCAATCAATACAGCCAGGACGAAGAGAGCCGCGCCCAGCACTGCGCCCGCTGCGTCCTGTCCCCAGCTGGCTAGGCCCTCCCAAAGGATAGCCCCGGCGAGGATGCATCCGCCGTAGACGACATTGGGACGCCAGAGGGTGACGCCATGCAATGCCTGCAAAAGCAGGGTGAAAGAAAAGTCGCTGTGGCTGTTATGTTGGTGGAACATTGGGCACCATGCAGAGGATTGGCGCTAAGAATAGCAAATGGCAAAGCCGACTGCATCGCGTGGATGGTGTTGGGAGGCGCTCCAGTGCTAGACTGACCGACGAGTCAGTATCGGTTGTGTGGGTTACCAGAATGGAAAATGACGCGACCAGCGTGAGCAGCGAAGGAGAGGGTTGCCGCAAAATCATTGCGGCGGCCGAGAAGCTGTTCGCCGATCACGGTTTCGATGCGGTTTCCATGCATGCCATCGCTACCGATGCGGGTATTAGCAAGGCCAATATTTATCACTATTTCCCCAACAAAGACGCTCTTTATCTGGCGGTTCTGCAGAGTGCCGCGGCCAGCCTGCGCGCCCTGCTGCAGGCAGCGGTGGACAAGAGCGGCACAGCCAGCGAGGCCTTGCACCATTTTGCCGTGAATCATCTGCAGCACCTGCTGGCGCGTCCACGATTGGTGCGTTTGTTTCTGCGGGAGATGCTGGAAAAAGGCGAGCCACGCGCCCGCGATCTGGCGGATGCCGGGCTGGCAGATCTGTTCGCCAGTTTGGTGCAGATTCTCCAGCTCGGTCAGGAGCGGGGAGAATTGCGCAAGGATTTCGATCCGGCGTTGGTGACTACCATGTTGCTCGGCGCCAATGTCATCTTTTTTCAATCGCGCGAATTGCTGCGACAATATCCTACCGTGACCTTTGTCGATCGCCCCGAAGAGTATGACCGAGCGATGGTCGAGATGCTATTACGCGGAATTCGCAACCGTTCTGAGCCATAGGAATTTCTTCATGAGTATCGACCCCCGTCAGCAGGCCGAATTCCTCATCGAGGCCTTGCCGTACATGCAACGCTTCCAGGGCAGCACCTTGGTCATCAAATATGGTGGCAACGCCATGACCGAGCCCGTCTTGCAGGAACAGTTTGCCTACGATGTCACCCTGCTCAAACAGGTGGGGATGAACCCGGTCATCGTGCATGGTGGTGGTCCGCAGATCAATGCACTGCTGCAGCGCCTCGATTTACCTTCCAAAATGCTCGATGGCATGCGCGTGACCGATGACGCGACGATGGAAGTGGTGGAGATGGTGCTCGGTGGCCTGGTCAACAAACAGATCGTCCAGGGAATTCAGCGTGCCGGTGGAAAAGCGCTGGGGCTGACCGGCAAAGACGGGAATCTGATCCAGGCAGCCAAGCTGCAGCGGGATGATGGCGTCGATCTGGGCTGGGTGGGAGAAGTGACGCGGGTCAATGCCGAGCTGATCCGCTTTCTCGATGCCGGTGGGGTGATTCCGGTGATTGCGCCAATTGGTGTTGGGGTGGGTGGAGAATCCTACAACATCAATGCCGACCTGGTGGCAGGCGCCTTGGCCAGCACCCTGCATGCCGAAAAGTTTGTGCTGATGACCAATGTTGCCGGCGTCCTGGATCCGGAGAATCAACTCTACGAGCGGCTGCGCATCGCCGAGGTGCAGCAGCTGATGAGCAATGGCGTGATCACCGGCGGTATGATCCCCAAGTTGCGCTGTTGTCTCGATGCGCTGGCCGGGGGCGTGCGTGCCGCCCACATCATTGATGGTCGAGTACCGCACGCCTTGCTGCTCGAGGTGTTCACCCGCCTGGGTGTCGGCACGTTGATTTCGGATCTCGATTGAAGCGAAAACGGAAACGAGGGCAGCGGCGTGGGGCCCCACGAGCCGATGGTATCCTGCCGCGTTTTTTGGGGTTGCGCCGACGGCCCTGGCCGGTCTACCTCTTCGATCTCGACAACACCCTCTACGATGCTAATGTGCACTGCTTTCCGCAGATGCATCGCTACATGCATGCCTATCTGCAAGAGAAGTTCGGCCTCGAGCGTGCGGCAGCGGAGGCGCTGCGCCAGCAATACTGGCGCCGCTACGGAACCACGCTGGCGGGATTGATGCGGCATCACGACACCGATCCCCACGAATTTTTGCAGGCCATTCATCCGCCAGCCTTGGCGGCCACGGTACCCGCCGATCTGCATCTCGACCGCTGGCTGGCCAGCCTCGACGGACCTGCGTATATCTTCACCAATAGTGTCACCGCGCATGCCGAGCGGGTCCTGGCGCGCTTGCAGGTGACGCGACATTTTTTGGGAATTTTTGACCTCTCGGCGGCGGCCTTGCGCGGCAAACCCGATGTTCACGCCTACCGCAGCTTGCTACGACGCTACCGGGTCGCTGCCCTGCGCTGTCATTTTTTTGATGATAGCCGCGCCAATCTCCGCACTGCGCGCCTTCTGGGTATGCGCACTACCTGGATTCACCCGCGTCGCCGCCAGCCCGGGCAACTGGCCAAGCTGCCACCTGCTTGTCGCAAGTCATTGGGAGGCGCAAGGTAGAGAGACACGCAAAACGGAGGTGTCGCAAGGAACGCAGGCGCCGCCTACGATTGGGGTAGAAATCGAAGGCAAGCGCATCGGGCCTGCCTAAAACAAAATCAGAAGTATGGTTGTAGAAAGGTAACCCAGCCGGGGACATGTTTGGTGGTTACGGTGACGGTTGCGCTCGTACCGATGTGCAGGGGCAGCTTCGGATCGGGATTGAGCACGTCGATACGTACCGGCACGCGTTGCGTGACCTTCACCCAGTTACCGGTCGCATTTTCCGGAGGCAGCAGGGAGAAGGCATTGCCGGCACCACCGCTGATGCTCACTACCTTGCCTTTGAAGGTGTGGTTGGGGTACATGTCGATATTGATGGTCGCTGCGAGTCCCGGATGGACGCGGTCGAGATCGGTCTCTTTGTAATTTGCCTCGATCCAGTAGGCTTGGTTGCCAATCAGGGGAAAGAGATCCTGGTTGACGGAAACGACATCTCCTATATGAATTTTATCTACCTTGCTGACCACACCGGTAATCGGTGCGTAAATCGTGGTCTCGGAGAGATCCAGCTTGGCCATGCGCACTGCTGCCTCGGCTGCGGCAATCCGCGCTTTGTTCAGCGATTTTTCCGACACGGCTCCAGCAAGGGATGCGTGATTGGCCTGCAACTGCGCTTGCAACTCAGCCGCTTTGGTCTGCGCGTCGTCTGCTGCTTGCGCAGACAGATACTGTTTGGCGGCCAGCGCCTTGGCGCGGTCGGCATTGCGTGCGGCGTTGGCATAATTGATCTGGTTGGCCTGGACTTGTGCCTGTGCCGAATCGATTTTGGCAGCAATGCTGGCGCGTTGCCGCTCTGCCTGGGCGAGTTCAGCCTCGGCCTGTTCTAATTTATACTCATATGCCCGTGGATCGATCTTGAGCAGCGGCTGCCCCCGTTGGACAGTCTGGTTGTCGCGCACGTAGAGCGCGACGATATGACCAGTTACCCGCGGAGCGATGTTGACGACATGGGCGTGCACGTAGGCATCATCGGTACTTGGATAGTAGTCGGAGATCTGAAAATAGGCGTAGGCGCCGAAGGCAACCAGCACCACAATGATGAGTACCGCAAACCGTTTGATCCATCGCATGGCGATTTCCCTTCTCCCGCAGCAATACGTAGGGCACTTCTGTCCGTCTTGGTGCCTGTCCAGCGCTAGAATCTTTGACGGAATTCGTAACACAAGACATACTGACCGTTCGGTCGATAAGGTAGCGCATGGCGCGCCTACGGGCAAGTGATTTTTGAACAGAGACTAAGGAGTAGAGGATGCGAATTTCTTCCCCGAAGATGTTATTTGCAGGTGCCGCTATGCTGGCTTTTGCACCTTTTGCCAGCGCCGAGGGCTTGCATGTGATCCAGGGCGGGCCGGCGTATCTGAGTGCCGGCGTGGGGGTGTTCAACGGGGTGGGGATTCACCCCATTTCTGGGCCGAATCCGCGCGTGCCGGAGATCAACGTAGAGTATCAGTCGGCATCCAAGCTATTCGGTATCGGTGCGGCATGGGGGCTGATGGCCAATACCCGGGGTGGCTTCATGGGCTATACCGGTTTTTATTCCGACATCGCCTGGGATCGTTGGGTCTTGACCCCCGTTCTTGGCTTTGGTGGTTATGACGCCGGCAATGGCAAGCAATTGGGCAGCATCTTCGAGTTTCGCCTGGAATTGGGTCTCGCCTATCAGTTTGCCAATGGCGGGCGCCTCGGGGTGAAGATCGCGCACATTTCCAATGCCTACATCGTCAATCAGGATCCTGGCGAGAACGAAGCTCTAGTTACCTACTCCTTCCCCCTCTCCTTTGGCGACCACGGCTAAGACAGGACGCCGCTGCTTAACCGGCGGCGCACAGTCCGAGCTTGGCGAAGAGGCTGGCGTCGTGATCGCTGCTGGCGTTGTTGGTAGTCAGCAGACGATCTCCCAGGAAAATGCTGTTGGCGCCGGCAAGGAAAGCTAGCGCCTGCAGGCTGTCGCTCATCTTTTCCCGACCGGCGGCCAAGCGCACGTAACTATTGGGAAAGAGAATGCGCGCCACGGCAATGGTGCGCACGAATTCGATCTCGTCGATGGGTTCCGCCTCGGCGAGGGGGGTACCGGCAATAGGCACCAGGGCGTTGATAGGAATGCTTTCCGGTGCTGGCTCCAGGGCGGCCAGGCTTTGCAGCAGGCGGGCACGGTCACGCCGACTTTCTCCCATACCCAGGATGCCGCCGCTGCAGACCTTGATCCCGGCGTTACGTACCGCCGCCAGAGTCTCCAGCCGCTCGTCGTAACTGCGGGTGTGAATCACCTCCCCATAGAACTCGGGCGAGGTATCGAGATTATGATTGTAGTAGTCCAGACCCGCCGCCTGCAGGCGCTCCGCCTGCCCGGGTTTGAGCATCCCCAGGGTGACACAGGTTTCGAGGCCGAGTTCTTTTACTGCCCGCACCATCTCTGCCACTTTCTCCAGGTCCCGTTCATGCGGGCTGCGCCAGGCCGCGCCCATGCAGAAACGCTGCGCCCCCGCGTCCTTGGCGGCTTGTGCGGCTTCGAGCACGTCTGCCAGAGGCAGCAGCGGGGTGACCGGCAGTTTGGCCTCATGATGCACGCTTTGCGCGCAGTAGCCGCAGTCCTCTGGGCAGGCCCCGGTCTTGATCGACAGAAGCGTGGAACATTGCACGGCATTCGGCGCAAAGTGCGCTCGATGCACCTGTTGGGCGCGAAACAGGAGATCGTTGAAGGGGAGGGAAAAGATTTCGAGAATTTCTTCCAGGGAAGGGTGTGTCATGATCTTGGTCCAAAAAGGTCAAACCGGAAAGAGGATATTAGAAACCACCAAAAAACAGGCGATGCAGAAGCATCTTGGCCGCTTCGATGAGCAGCATGGCCACCAGCGGGCTGAGATCGATGCCGCCCAGAGGCGGTAGATGCTGCTGCAGTGGGCGCAGGATGGGATCGGTCACGCGGTCGAGAAAACGCACGACTGGATTGTAAGGATTGGGTTGCACCCAAGAGAGGATGGCGCGGATAAAAATGGCCAAGAGCAACAAGGTCAGGGCAAAATCCAGCAGGCGATAGAGATCGAAGAGCAGCATCTTCAGAGCTCTTCTGCCAGGAGTGCGGCGAGCTCCTGACTACGCCGACTGGCAGCATCCAGGGCACGTTTGGCGAGAGGCCGCAGGCCTTCCTCCCAGGCGCTGAGCCCCGCCGCCGTCGTCCCCCCGGGACTGGTGACCTGGTGGCGGAGCAAGGCCGGTGCCAGATCGCTCTGCTGCGCGAGTTCCGCCGCCCCGCGCAGGGTGGCAATGGCCAGGCGGCGGGCCTGATCACGATACAGTCCGCCAGCCACGGCGGCATCCTCCAGCGCTTCCAGAAAGAGAAACACATAGGCGGGACCACTCCCGGCGAGGGCGGTGGCCATGTCCATACTCTCTTCATCTGGCAACCACTCTGCCAATCCCGTGCTCTGCACCAATTTTTCCGCCTGTTGGCGACGCGCGGTGTCGAGCTCTGCTGGCGCATAAAGAGTGCTTGCGCCAGCGCCAATCTGCGTGGGGGTATTGGGCATGACCCGGACGACGTCCACTTCGGGTACCAGCGCCTGTAACGAACTGAGGCGAACGCCGGCAGCAACCGAGATCAACAAGACTCTGGCAGCGCGCAGTTCGTGCGCCCAGGCCGTAAGTATTGCCCGCATCTGTTTGGGCTTGGCGGCGTATACGACTATGGCTTCTGGCGGCAGGGGGCATGGCTCGGCAGCTAAGCTCTGTACCCCGAACTCCGCAGCCAAGGCGTCGCGGCGCTGCGGATGGGGGGCGTGGACCTGGATCTGCTGCGCGGGAAAACCATGGTTGCAGAGGCCGGCGATGAGAGCGCGGGCCATGTTGCCCGCTCCGAGAAAGATAATCTGCTGCTGCAATCATTGCTCCTTGGGACGACTGCCAAACAGCACGGTCCCCAGTCGAATTTCCGTGGCCCCGTGGGCCAAAGCTTCAGGATAGTCGCCTGAGGTGCCCATGGAAAGAGTGTCGATCTGCTCTGCGGGAAAATGTCTCTGCAATTGTTCATAAGATTCACTTAGCTGCGCAAAATTCCGGGCAGCCACATGAGGATCGGGATGTGCCAGAGCCATCAGGCCGCGGAACCGCAGATTGGCGCTGGCGACAATCTGTTCCGCCAAGGAAAAAATGCCTTCTATCGCACAACCGCCTTTACTCTCCTCGCCGCTGATGGCAACCTCGATCAAGACCTGCAGAGGTGGGAGTCCAGCCCGCTCGCGATCCAGACGCTCGACGAGAAGGCTGCGATCGACACTCTCCACCCAGTCAAAGTGGCGAGCGATCTCGCCGGTTTTGTTGCGCTGGATGCGGCCAATGAAGTGCCAGCAGATTTCCAGATCCGCCAGGGTCGCCATCTTGCCCAGGGCCTCCTGCAGATAATTCTCCCCAAAATGGCGCAGGCCCAGTGCGTAGGCGGCGCGCATACGCTCAGCTGGCACCGTTTTGCTGACCGCCAGGAGACGGCAGGGCGCATGGCTGCGAAGTTCTTCTTGTATCTGCTGCAGGCGTTGCGAAAGGTCCATTCAACTCTCTTTGGGCGGAATCTGGAAGATCGCCTATAGTAATGGCCTATCGCTGGTTGCCCAAACAAGGAAGTCGCAGATGAGCCAAATGGATGTGACCGATCTGCTCGGTTTTGCGGTAAAAAACAACGCGTCCGATATCCACGTTTCCGCTGGTCTGCCCCCCATGGTGCGCATCAATGGCGAGATCAAACCCGTCAACGTGCCACCTCTTAGCAAAGAGATCGTGCATGCCATGATCTACGACATCATGAACGACGCGCAGCGGAAATGGTATGAAGAGAATCTGGAAATCGACTTCGCCATCGACGTCCCGCAGGTGGCACGCTTTCGTATCAACGCCTTTCAGCAGGATCGCGGCCCCGCCGCGGCGTTTCGTACTATTCCCGCCAAGGTCCTCAGTCTGGAAGAGCTGAATGCGCCGACGGTATTCAAAGAGATCATCGACGTGCCGCGGGGACTGGTGCTGGTGACCGGCCCGACGGGATCGGGTAAGTCGACTACCCTGGCGGCCATGGTGAACCACATCAATAATCATCGTCAGGATCATATCATTACCATCGAAGATCCGATCGAGTTTCTGCATACCCCCAACAAGTGTCTGATCAACCAGCGTGAGGTCGGGCCTAACACAAAATCCTTTGAAAACGCCTTGCGCTCTGCCCTGCGTGAGGATCCAGATGTGATTCTGGTGGGTGAGTTGCGCGACCTCGAAACCATGCGTTTGGCGCTGACCGCAGCCGAGACCGGGCATGTCGTATTCGGTACCCTGCACACCAGCTCTGCTCCAAAGACCATCGACCGTATCATCGATTCCTTCCCTGGCGGGGAGAAGGATATGGTGCGAGCCATGCTCTCGGAGTCCCTGCGCGCGGTGATCGCGCAAACCCTCATCCCGACCGCAGACCATCGTGGGCGGGTGGCGGCGCACGAGATCATGATTGCCAACCCGGCGATCCGCAATCTGATTCGGGAAAACAAGGTGGCGCAGATGTATTCCGTCATCCAGACAGGTCAGAATCAGGGGATGCAGACCCTTGATCAGTGTTTGCTTGCCCTGGTCCGCGCGCACAAGATCAGCCGTGACGATGCGCTGCGCCGGGCACAGAACAAAGAGAGCCTCGCCAACGTCGCTTGATGGGAGAAGACCATGCCAGTGCTTGATGACCTGTTACGGTTGATGATGGAGAAAAACGGTTCCGATCTGTATTTTACGGTTGGCTCGCCACCGGTGATGAAGATCGATGGACGCGCCGTTCCCGTCAGCGACGAGCCCCTGAAACCCGGCCAAAGTCTGGCGCTCGCGAAGGAGATCCTCGGTCTGGAACGACTGCAGGATTTCCAGCACGAAAAGGAGGCCAATCTCGCCTTGTCCATCCCGGGTGTGGGTAGGTTTCGCGTCAACGGATTTTTTCAGAGAAATGAAATATCCTTCGTTATCCGTGCCATCAAGACGCAGATCCCGACCTTGGATCAGCTGCACATGCCGCCGATTCTGAAGGAATTGGCGATGACCTCCCGCGGCTTGGTGCTTTTTGTGGGGGCTACCGGCTCCGGAAAAAGCACCTCCCTGGCGTCCATGCTGCAACATCGCAATGCCAGTTCGGCAGGGCACATACTGACCATTGAAGATCCCATTGAGTATCTCCACAAAAATATCAAGTCGATCGTCAATCAGCGCGAAGTCGGTATTGATACTCTGAGTTACGAGAACGCCCTGGAAAACGCCCTGCGTGAGGCCCCCGACGTCATCCTGATCGGCGAAGTGCGCAGCCGCGCTACCATGGAACATGCGGTGGCCTATGCCGAAACCGGCCATCTGTGTATGTCTACCTTGCATGCCAACAATGCCAATCAGGCGGTGGAGCGCATCATCAATTTCTTCCCGGAAGAGCGTAAACGGCAGTTGCTCATGGATCTTTCCCTCAACCTCAAGGCGGTGGTATCGCAGCGTCTTCTCCCCCTCAAGGGCCGATCAGGACGAATTGCGGCAATGGAAGTGCTGATCAATACGCCGACAATTGCCGATCTCATCTATCGCGGGGAAGTCGGCCTGTTGAAGGACGCCATGGCCCGGCCCAACGATGTCGGCATGCAGACTTTCGATCAGTCGCTGGTGAAGCTATATATGGACGGCATGATCGAATACGAGGATGCCATCCGTGGCGCCGATTCCCAGAATGATTTGCGCTTGGCCATCAAAATGGAGTGCATGAAGCGTGGTCTGGAGGACCCGGGTTCCAAAGCCGAGGCGGCGACCCAATGGCGGATTGGTGGCAATGCCTGATGCTGCTGGGCTTTGCGATCGCGGTTTTTCTGGCGTGGGTTGTCCTGTATCTGGCGCGGGGAGGATTTTGGCTAGCGGACCAACGCCTTACCGCCGCGGAAATTGCACAGTGGCCGGCAGTCACTGCCGTGGTCCCCGCACGGAACGAGGCGGCCGGAATTGCTGCCTGCGTGCGCGGGATTCTTGGCCAGGACTATCCCGGCGAACTGCGACTGATCGTCATTGATGACCAAAGTGCCGACGGTACTGCGGATCTGGCGCAGTCTGCTGCGGCAGAA
This sequence comes from Acidithiobacillus sp. YTS05, assembly GCF_024396695.1. Taxonomy (GTDB): domain Bacteria; phylum Pseudomonadota; class Gammaproteobacteria; order Acidithiobacillales; family Acidithiobacillaceae; genus Igneacidithiobacillus; species Igneacidithiobacillus copahuensis. Next base: position 2,270,321 of record NZ_CP094359.1, on the reverse strand, counting down.
CTGGATGCTGCATCGCGGCTGACGGTCCTGCGCGGAAAAGACCTCCCGGCAGGCTGGGCGGGTAAGGTCTGGGCGATGTCGCAAGGGGTGGAGGCGGCTGGCGCCGTACCCTACCTCTGGTTTACCGATGGCGATATCGTACATGCGCCGCTGGTCTTGCGCGCCCTCGTCGCCAAAGCGGTGACGGAAAAGCGTGTTTTGGTCTCACTCATGGTGCGTCTTTCCTGTCAGACTTTGTGGGAGCGCTGGCTCATTCCGCCTTTTCTGTTCTTTTTTCAGAAGCTGTATCCCTTCCCCTGGGTCAATGACCCGCGACGTAAGCTCGCCGGCGCGGCGGGGGGATGCATGCTGGTGGCAGGCGCAGCGTTGACGGCAAGCGGCGGGCTGCAGGCGATGCGTGGCGCGCTCATCGACGACTGCACCCTAGCCGCGCAACTCAAGGCACAGGGGCCTATCTGGCTGGGACTTGCCGATCACAGTGTCAGCCTGCGACGCTATACCCGCCTGCAGGAAATCTGGCAGATGGTGACGCGCTCCGCCTATGTGCAACTCGATTTTCGCCCTTCGCGCCTACTCATTGCCACGTTGAGTATGCTCTTTCTGTATCTGTTGCCTTGGGTGTTATTGCTCGTCGGACTCGCCTACGATCAAGTCTGGGTCTGGGGACTATCCCTGGTCAGCCTGTTACTCTCCTGGCGGATGTTCTGGCCGACCCTGCGCGATTATCGGCTTTCTCCGCTTTGGGCCCTGACATTACAACCAGCCGCCTGGCTGTATACGCTGATGACTTTGGACTCCGCCCGTCGTCACTACGGCGGGCGGGGTGGTGCCTGGAAGGGGCGGGTTTACCCGGCAGAACGGGGGCGATAGGGGGCCAGATAGCGCCATTCGAAGACGCGCTTGGCCAGATGCCACCAGGAGCCGGGGACGACGCGGGCCGTATTGGGGTTGCGAAATACGAGGTTGCCGCCGTCGAGGCTGTCGACGATGCAGATGAGTTCCTGGCGGAAGGTCTGGTCGGCCGTTTGTCCCTGCACATGGCGAAGGGCATTGTGCACCGCAGTCTTGGCCTGCAGATCGGCGCTGTGCCCCTGTTTGGGCAGCCAGTCCGGACTGTCGCCGTAGGATGCCGCATCCCCCACCACATAGACCCCGGGCAGGCCAGGAACCTGACAGTGATTGTCGGCCTGCAGGAAACCGCCCGCCGACAGCGGCAGAGCACTATTTGCCGCAAAGGCCGGGCCGGTCATACCGGGCATGAAGAGGATCAGATCGGCATCGATGTCCCCCCCTTCGGTGTGTACCTGCTGGGCATCGAAGGCGGTAATCTTATGGCCGAGGTGGGTGCGAATCTGGCGTTTTTCCATCTCCGCCAATAATCCTGCGACGGCATCGGCACCGAGACGATTGCCTGGCTCGCGCATGGGATTGAAGAAGGTCAGGGTGAATTTTTCGCGGGTACCCTGACGGCGCAGGTAGGTGTCGATCCCAAAGAGCAGCTCGAAGATGGGGCCGCCGCGTACGGCACCCGGTTCCTGGGGATTACCGGCAAAGCCGAAGGCAATATTGCCACCCGCCATGCTCTGCAGGCGTTCGCGAATCTGTTGCGCGGTCTCGATGCCATCGCAGATGGCGAGACTGTGTTCGATCCCGGGCAGCTTGCGCAGGCCGCGTCCGCCGGCGGCAATGATGAGGGCATCCTGTTCCAGACTGGCACCGGATTCCAGCTGGACCTGTCCTTGGGCATTGATGGATTGCACCGTGTCGGCAACGAACTCCACCCGCTGGCGCTGAAAGAAGTCACGCAGGTCGATGCGCAGTTCCTCGCCCTGGCGCAGACCGGTCGGTACCCAGATGAGACTGGGGTAGTAAATGAACTCCGGTTTGGGGGCGACGAGACGGATCTCGGCGTCGGGGGCGCGGCGGCGCAGCTCGCGCACGGCTGTCAGCCCACCAAAGCCACTGCCAATGATGGTAAATTGGGCCATACAATCCTCCTGTGATTCTATCGATACCTCTGATCAGGATAGCTCAGGCCAGCACCCGCCGATAGCTATCCGGTAGCGGGCTCTCCTGCTGTGCCTGGGCGCTGCCTTTGGCGACGAAGAGGTTGATAATCTGGCCATGGGCCTGGATGAGCTCGACCACATTCGGATCGTCGCTGGTCTCCTCGATCAGTACACCATCCGGCAGCAGGGTAAGCTCCATATGGATCTTGTCGTGCTGGGCAAAGAGCTCGGCGAAGGCCGGGTCCCAGAAGCGCAGGCCAAAATTTTCTTCCAGCCGCTGCTTCATCGAGGGGACATGGTCGTGCAACAGCGCGACGATTTCGGGATTGTTGGACCGGGTGCGGGCACGCACGCCATTGGGCAACAACTCCAGGTCGCGTTCGATCTGCTCGTGCAGGGCCAGCAGACGGTGAAACACCGCTTGATCGTGCTGGTGCCGGGCGGCTCGGGCAGGATCGCCACCGGCGCGCCCGCCACCCTGGCCACGAACGCGGAACATTGCAGAATCGTTTTGGTACATGATGGAATCTCCTTGTCTCAATTTTTGGTGCTGTAAAGAGTGCTGCTTTCGCGACGAAACAGAGCAGCATCTCGCCAATGGAGATATCTTGCCTAGGGCAGCACAAGCGTGCATTGACAAAGATCAATCTCGAGTGAATCAGTCGGATTTGGCCGCAGCGATTTCCTGCAGTCTTTGCGGGGAGAGGATTTCCAGTTGGTTGCGAGCTTCTTGCAGCAGTTTCTGACGCTTGAATTCCGCCATGAGGCGGCTGACATGCTCCACCGATAGCCCAAGAAAATCGGCGAGATCCTGACGGGTCAGAGGGAAGGGCAGGACGCGCAGCTGCGGATAGCGCTGTGCCCATTGCAACAGAAAGGTAGCGAGGCGTGCCTCGGCCTTCTTGGCACCGAGCTCCACCACCCGTTCCTCGCTGGCGCGCAGAGCGTCCTGCCAGCGCTGAAAAATGGCCTCGCGGACTTTCGGCTGGCGCTCGGATAGGCGCTGCAGTTCGACGAGATCCAGGCGACAGAGTTTGCCCGGCGCGATGCTGATGGCATCGTGCCGATGCTCTTTCTCCCGCAGTCCTTCAAAGCCAAAGAGATCACCGTGATGCAGCAGGCGCAGGATGACCTGCTGGCCGTTGCTCAAGGTCTTTACCAACTTCACCGCTCCTTCCCGCAGGGTGTAGGCGTGGCGGGCGGGATCTCCCGAGCGATAGAGGACCTCCCCGGCGGCGCAATCGATGTCCTGCACTTCCATGCCCAGGGTGCAGAGTTCCGCCGGATTGAGGCCAGCAAAGATACTTTCCCCGCGCATCCGGCAGTGCAGGCAATCGGAGAGGCGCGGCACGCTCATTTTTTGCGACAAGCAAAGCGCAGGTCGAAAACGGCATGGCCCAAGGCCGTACCGCGGCGTTCAAAACGGGTCTGGATACGGTTTTCCGGGGGGGCTGCATAGTGCCCCGATCCCGCCAAATTCTCCCAGCCGGGCGCGCTTTCCAGCAAGGTCAGCATCTGCTCGGCATAGGGCTGCCAGTCTGTCGCCAGCTGCAACTCACCACCGGATTGCATGACCCGATGCAGCAGCTCCAGAAAATCGGGCTGAATGATGCGCCGCTTATGATGCCGTTTCTTTCGCCAGGGATCGGGAAACTGGACGACAACCAGCGCAAAGACGCTGTCTGGCAAGCTACGCAACCACGGCGCGACATCGTCATGCAGTACCCGCAGATTCTGGAGTCCTGCCGCTTCGGCACGCAAGAGTAGGGAGCCGACGCCGGGGGAGTGGACCTCGGCACCGATGCAGCCCCAGTCCGGATGCTTCTCGGCAAACTGCGTCAGATGTTCTCCATTGCCAAAGCCGATTTCCAGCATCAGGGCTTGGGAGCCGGCCCAGGGTGAGTGCCAGGCTGCCTGAGCATCGAGAATGTAAAAGCTGCCGCGCTCTTGCAAAATGCGCGCTTGCGCGTTGGTGAGGCGGCCCTGACGCAGGACAAAGCTGCGGATGGGACGAAATTCGGGCTTGAGAGACGCGTTCATGCCCGGCATTATAGCCAGTTTCCGGTGCGACGCCGAAGGGGAGAGCAATGCAGCAGGGGCCGATTGTCGGCGTGGTCATGGGCAGTGTGAGCGACTGGGAGGTGATGCAGTCGGCTGCCCAGATTCTGGCCGATTTGCAGATACCGCATGAGACCCGGGTCGTCTCCGCCCACCGCACCCCCGATCTCCTCTTTGCCTATGCAGAGGAGGCCAGCGCGCGCGGATTGCAGGCCATCATTGCGGGCGCCGGCGGTGCCGCCCACCTCCCGGGGATGCTAGCCGCCAAGACCCTGGTGCCGGTGCTAGGGGTGCCAGTGCCTTCGCGGCACCTGCAGGGGCAGGACTCCTTGCTGTCCATTGTGCAAATGCCCAAGGGAGTGCCGGTCGCCACCTTTGCCATTGGCGCGGCGGGGGCTGCCAACGCGGCGCTCTTTGCCGCAGCACAACTGGCCCTGCACGACCCGGACTTGCATGCGCGGCTGCAGCGTTTTCGGGCAGCGCAAACGGAGCAGGCCTTGCACAGCCAAGTGCCGCCACCGGCATCATGATCGCGCCCGGCAGTGTCCTTGGCGTTCTGGGTGGTGGCCAATTGGGGCTGATGTTTGCCCTGGCCGCCCGGCGACTCGACTACGATGTCTGGGTATTTGATCCGGATCCCAAAGCCCCGGCGGCGGCGGTCGCGGCCCGACATTTCTGCGCCCCTTTCACCGAGGATGCGGTGTTGGCGGAGTTCTGCGCTGGAGTGGCCGCCGTCACGGTCGAGCGCGAGCAGATCCCGCTTTCTACCCTCGCCTACTGTGCCGAGCGGCTTCCTCTGCGGCCAGGTCCAGAAGCCCTGCGCATCGCCCAGGACCGGCGTCTGGAGAAAGCGTTTTTTCGGGATCTGGGATTGGTAACGGCACCCTTTGCCCTCCTCGAGCAGGCCGCCGATCTGCCGGCTGCCGCGCAGCTTGCTTTCCCGGCAATCCTCAAGACCGCGCAGGATGGCTACGATGGCAAGGGGCAGGTGGCCGTAGCCTCTGCCGCCGATTTGGCAACGGCGTGGCAGGAACTGGGACAGCGTCCGGCGTTGCTGGAAGCGCGGGTCGCCCTGCGTCAGGAGTTTTCGGTGATTCTTGCGCGCAGCAGCGATGGCCTGGCGGTCTTTTACCCCATCGCCGAGAACCGACACCGGCATGGCATTCTGGACCTCAGCATCGTGCCCTGCGAGCTTTCTGAAGCGCATCAGGAACAGGCGCGGCGCGCGGCCCTGCGCATTGCCGAGGCACTGGAGTATGTCGGTGTCCTCGCCGTGGAATTTTTCCTCAGCGCGGATGGCGAATTGCTTGTCAACGAGATGGCGCCACGCCCGCATAATAGTGGCCATTATACCCTCGACGCCTGCGTGCACAGCCAGTTCGATCAGCAGGTACGAGCCCTGACCGGCTTACCTTTGGGCGATACCCGCCTGCTCTCGCCGGTGGCGATGCTGAACCTGCTCGGCGAATGGTGGCAGGGGGCGGGGCCAGACTGGAACGCCTGGCTTTGCCATCCGCAAGTAAAGCCCTATCTTTATGGAAAGAGTGAGGCGCGGCCGGGGCGCAAGATGGGTCACCTCAACATTCTGGCCGAGAGCCGGACGGCTGCCCTGCGCACGGTGGCGGAGCTGTGCGGCGCTGATAGTGGCTACTAGACCATGTCTGTAGAGCGTCGCTTGCAGCAAGAGCTGTGCGGCGACTGGCGGGTAGAGGCCAGTGGGGCGAGTGATTTTTTTCGCATGTATCGGGCACACAATGCCGACCGGGCGCTTTTCCTCAAGATCGGGAAGGGGCGCACCCAGTCGGAAGCCGAAGCCGACGGCCTACGCGCCCTGCAGGCGGCGGGCGTGCCGGTGCCCCACGTCTATGGCGTCTGGGAGGAGTCCGGCGATACCATCCTGGCCCTGCAGTTATTGACCTTCGCGCACAAGGACGATGCTGCCTGGGCCGCCCTGGGCGGTGTCCTGGCCGCTCTGCATAGCCCGGCCTGGCCGCAATTCGGTTGGCCGCGCGACAATTTTCTCGGCGCTACGCGGCAGCAGAATCGCCTAACGGACGGAACCAGCGCCGCAGAATGGCAGAAGTTTTTGCGCGAGCAGCGTTTGGAGGTCCTAATCGCGCAGATGGAGCTGCAGCGCGAGGAGGCGAGGCTGTTTGCGGATCTTTTGGCGGCTCTGCCCGAGATCCTGCAGAATCATGCCCCGCAAGGTTCCCTCACTCACGGCGACCTGTGGTCAGGGAATTGGGGCGCGGGGGTCGATGGCGATGTCTGGCTTTTCGATCCCGCTGTAGCGGTCTGTGATCGGGAGATGGATCTTGCCATGCTGGAACTCTTCGCCCAGCCACCGGCAGTGTTCTGGCAACGTTATCAAGCCCTGGCCATGCCGGCTTTTGATGCCGCTGGCTATGCCGTTCGGCGTCCCCTCTACCAACTCTATCATCTGCTCAACCACTGGCTGCTTTTTGGTCGTTCCTACGCGGGGCAGGCCCAGGCGGCAGCTCGGACTGCCCTCAGCGCCGCCGGGCGCTGAAGAAAATCGCCAGCAGCAGGCACAGCGCACAGAGCAGAAATACGGTAACGCTCCAGTGGGTGATCGGCAGGTTCCAGAAGCGCTGCTGCCCGGCAATCGCGCAGGACCCTTGCCCGGCCAGAGCGCCAGCCAACGTTCCAGCAAAGCTCCCGGACGCAAAGTTTTCTTGCGGTAGTAACTGAATGGCTGCACAGGCATGAACCTTGCGCGTCGCGCTATTTGCCAGATGCCACTGCCATCCTGCCAGTACCGCCCCGCCGAGTGCCGCCAAAGCAGCCAAAGACCAGAGCCAGCGTCGCCCGGCAAAAAAGCCGATGCTGATCGCCAAGAGCATCGCCAGATCCGCCACGCGCTGATAAATGCAGAGACTGCAAGGCTGAATATCACCCGCGAATTGCAGGTACAGCACCGTACCCAGGGCAGCCAGACCAAGCAGTAGCGCCAAGCTGGCCAATGCCAGGCTCAAGGTCCGTCGATGATCTGCTGCCATTGCTGATGGTCGGGAAGGCCGAGGACGTACTGCACCTGCTTGCCACTGCGATAGACCAGCATGGGCGTGCTTACCCCCGATTGCTGGACGCTCTGGGGATCGAGTAGGGACTCCTTCCCCGCCAAGAAGTTGAAGTTGCGCTGCAGTTTGCCGAGCTGCTTCTGGATCAGGGCGGCGCTTGCAGGAGCAATGCCGCCCTCTGGCGCACCATTGTGGATAGCAAAGCCCTTCTCGTTTTCCTTCAACGCCTGTACAGGGTCTTTGGCGCCGAGAATCGCCGCGGCTTTGCCCATACTGGAGGAGGAGTTCGGGAAACCGATAATGACGACGCGCAGGCGGAGCTTGCCCGAACTGACGGGGTTTTGCAGCCAGTTATAGAGCACATGACAGTACGGACAATCAGGCTCCAGAAACAAGTAGACCAATGATCCTCGTGAGCCCTCCTGTACGTAATAGGAGTGGCTGAGGGCATCCCAGAATTGCAGATCATGGTCTGCTGCATGGGGCGCCGCGTCTTGCGCCAGTACTGGCTGCAAGGGAAAAAGCAATAGGCTGCCGAGGAGCAGCAGGAAGGCAAGCAGGAATTTATTTCGCATCGATACGCACCAAAGAAATATTCTGACGACTGTACATCTCATAGCCAGTATAGAGGATTTTTGCCGACTCCCCAGCAGTCATTTCCTGGCGCAGTGCAACGATATCTTTTTGCGGCAGGGCCAGAAACAAAGGTCCGTGGCTGGCTGCCAGAATCGCCGGAATTTGTTGTTTGGGCTGCTGGATCTGTGTTGCAGTCATCGCTCCGCGGCCGGCGTAAAACAGGAAGCTCGGCTCCCACCACTGCCAGGTGGCGATGGCATAGGGCCGCTGTCCCTCTATGCTGTGCACCATCTCTCCCATGGTCACCGAGGGCTTTAGGTGATCGAGGCCGGGCATGAGCAGCAGAATCATAGAGAAGGCCAGGGCAACGGCTCCTACCCCCAGGCTGCCGATCACGCCCAGGAATTGCTGCCGATAGACAAAATACAGGCCGACGACGGCGGCAAGTAGATAGGGCAAGCCCAGATAGGCGACCGAGCCGAGCGGTGGCAAGCTTTGCGGTACCAGCGTGGCGCCCAGCCCGAGCAGGATGCCGCCGATTGCCGCCAGGCCGAGCAATGAGGCGATGATGCCACGCCCGCAAAAGGCGTGGACACCACTCAAGGCAAGGTCCATGCGCCAGGCGAGGAGGGCGAGTAGAGGCGGATAGGCCTCCCAGACATAATTGGGCAACTTGGTCGCGCCCAGACTGAAAAAAGCAATCCAGATCCCCGCCCAGAGCCCAAAGAAGAGCAGGTCTGGGCGCGAACGGAAATACTCTTTCCGCTGCAACCACAAGGTGGCGAACATCTGGGGAAAAAACACTGACCAGGGTAGCAGGCCGAGGAAGGTCGTGAACAGATAATAGACGATGGGCCCTTGATGTCCCTGCATGGCGCCGGTGTAGCGGGCTACATTTTGCTGGGCAATGAAGAGCAGATCCCAGCGCCAGTGGGTCTCGATTCCCACGGCAATGTACCAGGGCAGGGTGAGCAGCAAAAAGATCGGCAGGCCCCAGCGCAGCTGCCCCTGCCGCCACAGATGCGGCAAATCGCGGCGCAGCAGCAGAAAGACGACAATGATCAGGCCGGGCAGCAGGAAAAAGATCGGTCCCTCCGTGAGGGTGCCCAGGGCCATGGCGGCATAGGACAGGAGATACTGCCAGCGCCGTTCCTCCGGGTAGAGGTAGCCGCGCAGATAGGCCAGCAAAGCGACGGTAGTAAAGAGGATGACCAGGGGGTCGGGGACGGCGGCGCGAAAGATGATCTGACTGTGCAGTGCGGTGGCGGTAAACAGGCCAGTGAGCAGAGCCGCGCGTGCTCCAAGCAGACGCCGCAGGGTCAGCGTCAAATACAGTACGAGGAGTGCGCCCATGAGCACCGAACCGATGCGCAGCCCCCAACTATTCATGCCCAGGGCACGTACTCCCAGGTCCATCAACCAGTAATTGAGAACAGGCTTGTCCGGTCGCAACTGGCCATTGAAGGTAGGCACCACGTAGTTGTTGTGGGCGATCATCTCCTTCAGACACTGGGCGTTGTTCGGCTCGTCGATGTCCCAAAGACTCGCGTCGCCGGTATGGAAAGCAAAAAGCCAGAAGGCAAAGACGAAGAGCAGCAGGGCATGGAGAAGATGGTGCTCGCCGTTCTTCTGCGTCTTAGCCATCGCGTGCGCCACCTTTCAGAATGCGCGCCTTGTCCCGCTGCCATTCGCGTTCTTTCAGAGTGGCGCGCTTGTCGTGTGCCTGTTTGCCCTTGACCAGGGCGATCTCGGTCTTGGCGCGCCCCTGCTTCCAGTACATCGCCAGAGGGACGATGGTAAAGCCTTTGCGCTCGACGGCACCAATCAGGCGATTGATTTCCAGACGATGCATCAGCAACTTGCGGGTACGGGTCGGATCCGGTTGGATGTGGGTGCTGGCAGTGGGTAGCGGGCTGACATGCGCGCCCAGGAGCCAAAGCTCTCCGTTTTTGATCACCACATAGCTGTCCTTGAGCTGCAGGCGTCCGGCGCGCAGGGACTTTACTTCCCACCCTTCGAGGGCGATGCCGGCCTCGAAGCGCTCCTCGATAAAGTACTCATGTCTCGCCTCACGATTGAGGGCAATGGTGCTGCTGCTCATGACATCCCAAGCTCTGGATCAGAGGGGCGATCTTAGCGCAAAGCGCGGCGCAGCGCACAAGGCGCCATAGCCCCTGCGGGGTGCCTGGGGTTAGACTGCCAGCGGGAAGACCCGGCGAAGGTTTGAGCAATGCCGAACATTGGGGAGGGGAGAGATGACGCGGCGTAACCCGGCCTGGCTGCCGGCGGAGGACTGGACCCTGCTGACGGAGATGCCAGTCATTGCGCGCCATCTGGTGGAAAAGCTGCGCTCTGCGGAACAGGAAATTCTCTTCGAGAACTATATCTTCCAGGCGGGCAATTGGCCGGAAGAAGTTTTTGACATCCTCTGCGCGAAGGCGCGCGATGGTGTGCTCGTGCATCTGCGTCTCGATGCGGTGGGTAGTCGCGGATTTCCCGAGCGCTGGATTCAGAAATTGCGTGCCGCCGGTGGCACTTTCGAATGGTATCACCGCCTCGGCTGGCGCGGTTGGGAAAAGAGCCTGCGCCGCAGTCACCGTCGCATTGTGCTCATCGACCAACAATGGTTGGCGGTGGGCGGTTTTGCCCTTGCCGATGCCTGGCTACGCGGCGATCCGGGGCAGCTTCCCTACCGCGATGTGCTTTTTGCCTGTCGCGGGCCGATCGTGCCTCTGGTCCGTCGCCTGTTTCTGAAAAACCGTCCACTATCGCACAAGGAGTTGCGCGCCGCTCCCAGCGAAGCCCCAGACCGTCATGCAGACGCTATAGTACGCTTGCTGGCGGGTTCGCCACCGGATCGCTTTACGATCCGCCGGCGCTATCTCGCCGCCTTCCGCTCGGCGCGGGAGAGTCTGTGGATCGCTACTCCCTACTTCAACCCCGATCCCATCGTTCTCTCAGCCCTGTATGGCGCCGTGCGTCGTGGCGTGGATGTGCGCGTGCTGCTGGCGGGCCGGGTGACCGATCATCCTCTTTTGCGCCTCGGCATTCAGGCGTATTATCAAAAACTGTTGCGACATCGCGTGCGGGTGTATGAATATCAGGAAAGCTTTCTGCACGCCAAGTACATTCTGGTGGATGGTCAGTGGGGAGCGGTCGGTTCGGCCAATCTCGATTTTCTGAGCCTTTGGTTCAACCGCGAGCTCAATCTCGAAGTAAAAGGTCTGCTTCCCCTGGCCTCGCTGCGTACCCTGTTTCTGCGCGAGTTTGCCCGCTCTCGGGAAATTTCGGCGGAGCACTGGCAACGCCGGTCCTGGTGGCGACGTCCGCTGGAATGGTTGCTGGCCCAGGTCGATCGTCGCATTCAGGCGCGGGCGCTGGGCTCGCGCCGCTACTGAGTCGAGGAGCTTGATGCACCATATCCGCAAGTCGGCGGTGTTGCCCTACAGCGCCGAAGAGATTTTTGCCCTGGTCGAAGATATTCGCAGTTATCCGCAATTCCTGCCCTGGTGTGGCGCCACCCGTATCCTGCAGGATCGTGGCGATGAAGTGGTGGCCGAGATCCGCATCGCCCACAATTCTTTCGGTAAAGCCTTTTCCACGCGCAACCGCTACCAGCGTCCCAAGCTGGCCGAGGTGCGACTGGTCGACGGTCCCTTTCGTTTTTTGGAAGGGCTCTGGCAACTCGAGCCAGTGGAGGGTGGCACACGCGTGACCCTGGACATGCGCTTTGAATTCGCCAGCCGTCTCATCGGCGCATTCCTGGAGCCAATCTTCAAACAGGCCGCCGAAACCATGGTGCAGCGCTTTGGACAGCGGGCACGGCAGGTATATGGCAGCCCGCGTCTGGCAAAAAAACCAGGCTGAGCGCTTTGTCAGCCCTTTTCGCCGGCGAGTGCCTTTACGTCGCCGCTGATACTTTGCAAGCTGCCGTCCCGACTGAAATGCAGGATGACGTTGCGCACTGTGGTACTGCCGTAAGCAGGCTTGTCACTGTAGCTGTAGACCCATTCATCGGAGCTCCAGGGATCCTGTAGTAAAGGCGCGCCCAACACCGCGCTGACCTCGGCCTTGTCCATGCCTTTGTGGATTTGCGCCAGTTCTTTCTGACTGACGACGTTACCTTGCTGCACATTGACGCGATAAATACTGCAGGCGCTCAGGGTGGTGCAGAGAAGGAGGGTGCTCGCGAGAAAAGAGAATGTGCGCATGATCCTTGTCTTAGGCGTACGGTGCCACTATGCTACTAAAAGAACGCGCTACTTGCCATTGGAACGGATGAATAGTGAAGAACTGAAACGGGCTGGTCTGAAGGCCACCCTGCCGCGCCTGCGGATCCTGCAGATTCTCGAGGCCAGCGATACGCGCCATCTGACAGCGGAGGAGGTCTACCGGCAGCTGCTCGATGCCGGAGAAGAGGTGGGCCTGGCCACCGTCTACCGCGTCATGACCCAGTTCGAGATGGCGGGTCTGGTGCGTCGCCACCATTTTGAAGGCGATCGCGCGGTCTTTGAACTCAATGAAAGTGGTCATCACGACCACATGGTCTGTACCGCCTGTGGCAAAGTCCTCGAGTTTTTTGATCAAACCCTGGAAAACCGGCAGCTGCAGATCGCTGCCGAGCGTGGCTTCCACATCACCGACCACAGCCTTTCTCTCTACGGCACCTGCAAAGGAATGCAAGAGAAGGGCGTCTGCTCCCTGGAAGGGCAGGGTAGCTGAACCCCCTGCTTCTGATAACGGCTCGTTTCTAGCGCTGCTGGCGCAGGGCCGCAATACGCTCCTCCAGGGGCGGATGACTCATGAACAGGCGCGAAAGGCCGCCATGTCCGAGAATGCCGAAGGCCGTCATGGCCTTGGGTAGATGGCTTTCTTCGTGGGACGCGCGCAGGCGTTCCAGGGCGGCGATCATCTTGTTGCGCCCGGCAAAGCGGGCACCGGCGGCATCGGCGCGAAATTCCCGCTGGCGGGAAAACCACAAGACAATGATGCTGGCCAGCACGCCAAGGACCATTTCGGCGACGATGGTGGTAATCCAGTAGGCGATGCCATTGCCCTCTTCATTGCGAAACACCACGCGGTCTACCAGATTGCCAATGATGCGGGCGAAGAAGATGACGAAGGTATTGACCACGCCCTGAATCAAGGTAAGGGTGACCATGTCGCCGTTGGCGATGTGCCCAATTTCATGTCCGAGCACGGCCTCTGCCTCATCGGCATTCATCTGCTGCAATAGGCCAGTACTGACGGCAACCAGGGCGTGATTCCGACTGGCACCGGTGGCAAAGGCGTTGATCTCGGGCGAGGGATAGATCGCGACTTCGGGCATGCCAATGCCGGCGGCAGTCGCGTGGCGCTGCACGGTCTGCACCAGCCATTGTTCGGTGGGGTTACGTGGCTGCTGGATGACTTCGGCACCGACGCTGCGCTTGGCCATCCACTTCGACATCAGCAGGGAAATGAATGCACCGCCAAAGCCAAAAACCAAGGAAAAGATCAGCAGGGTCGGCAGGTGGACTCCCGCTCTGGCCTGATCAAAGCCAAAGAGATGCGAGAGAATGGTCCAGGAAATGCTGAGGATCAGCAGGATGGCAAGATTGGTTGCCAGAAACAAAAAGACGCGCTTCATGATTTGACTCCGTGCGCAGACGCTCTGCCAATATTAACGCAGCTCTGCGCCGAGAGTGCAAGCGTCTGCAGCGATGCGTACACTACGACACATACCATCTCGGGGAGGAGAAATGCAGCACACGGCAGAGGGTTTGGAGCACCAACACCATTCGCATGGGCATGGTCACCATGCCCACCATCACCATGCGCCAGCAAATTTTGGTCGCGCCTTCGCCATCGGCATCGCTCTGAACGTTGCCTTCGTTTTGGTAGAGATTGCGTTTGGCATTCTGGGAGACTCCCTCGCCTTGTTGGCAGACGCCGGACACAACTTTGCGGATGTTTTTGGCCTGCTCCTGGCCTGGGGGGGAAGCAAGCTGGCGCAGCGTTCTCCTTCCCTGCGCTTTACCTACGGCCTGCGCGGAGCCTCGATCCTGTCGGCCTTGGGCAATTCGGTGTTTCTGCTCCTGGTCACCGGCGGTATCGTCTGGGAAGCCATCCTACGCCTAATGCACCCGGCGCCAGTCGCCGCCTGGGATATCATCGTCGTGGCGGCCGTCGGTGTGATCATCAACACCGCGACGGCTCTCCTCTTCGTCGCCGGGCAAAAAGAGGATCTCAATCTGCGCGCCGCCTTTCTGCACATGGCGGGGGATGCCGCGCTGTCGCTAGGGGTCGTATTCACGGGCATTACTATTCTGTTCACCGGCTGGCTCTGGCTTGATGCCGCCACCAGTATTCTGGTCAGTGCCTTTATTGTCTGGTTTACCTGGGGCGTGCTGCAGGAGTCGGTCGGTCTTGCCCTCAATGCCGTGCCCAGAGGGATCGATCCTCTTGCTGTGCGGCATTTTCTCCTTGCCCAGCCCGGGGTGCAGGAGGTGCACGATCTGCACATCTGGGCCATGAGCACCAGTGAAAATGCCCTGACAGCCCATCTGTTAATGCCAGATGGGCCGCGCGGCGACGATTTTTTGCACGAGCTTGCCGAAGAGCTGGCAGAGCACTTTCAGATCCATCATCCCACCCTGCAGGTGGAAACCGGCGATAGCGCGCATTCCTGTGTACTTGCCCCCGAAGGGCACATCTAGAACGTCCTCAGGGGAGCAGGGCGAGGTTGTCGCGGTGGATGAGTTCCACCGCCTCCTGCTCGCCAAACAGCTCGGTAATCTCGGCGCTGTTTTTCCCCAAGCGGGCCGCCACTTCGGCGCTGGCGAAATTGATCAGGCCGCGGGCGATCTCCTGTCCTTCGGGATCCAGGCAGGAGACCAGGTCGCCACACTGAAACTCTCCCTCGACAGCCGTCACCCCTACCGGTAGCAGGCTGGAGCCTTTCTCGCGCAGGACGCGTGCCGCCCCAGCATCGAGCCGGAGTGTGCCCATGGGCCGTAACTGCCCCACAAACCAGCGCTTGCGCGCAGCAAGCCGAGGGATTTGTGGCTGAAAACGGGTGCCCAGTAGCGCCCCTCGGTACAGGCGCAGCAGCACGTCTGCTTCGTGGCCGCTGGCAACGATCGTCGCGGTACCCGAGCGTGCCGCTCGGCTTGCAGCCATTACCTTGCTGCGCATGCCACCGGTTCCGACCTTGCTGCCAGCGCCGCCAGCCATGGCCAGCAACTGCGGGTCGCCAGCGCGGACTTCGTGAAGAAGTCGGGCCTCCGGGTGTTGGCGCGGATCGGCCTCGTATAGGCCCGCCTGGTCGGTGAGGATGATCAGCAGATCGGCCTCCAGCAGATTGCTCACCATAGCAGCGAGGGTGTCGTTGTCACCAAAACGCAGTTCCGCGCTGGCGACCGCGTCATTTTCGTTGATGATGGGTAGAGTTCCCATTTCCAGCAGGGTGCGCAGGGTGGCGCGGGCACTGAGGTAGCGCTGGCGGTCGCGGAGATCTTCATGGGTGAGGAGAACTTGCGCACCGATCATGCCGCCCGTCTGCAGATATCCCTGATAGACCTGGACCAGGGCGGCCTGCCCAATGCTGGCGGCGGCCTGCAGTTCGGCCAGAGCGCGTGGGCGGGTCTGCCAGCCGAGGCGTTCCATGCCTGCTGCCACGGCGCCGGAACTGACCAGGATCAGCTCCAGTCCCTGGCAGTGCAATTCGCTGAGCTGCGCAACCCAGGCAGCAATGGCGGGATGGTTCAGCCCCTTACCATCATTAGTGAGCAGACTGCTGCCAATCTTGACGACCCAACGACGGGTTTCGGCGAGTTCGCTGCGGCTCATTCCTCTTCCTCATCCTCCCAATCGGCGTCGCCCCAATCCTCTTCGTCCCAGTCACCCTCTTCGGCAGCATCTTCCTCGTCGTACCAGTCGATGGCACCGCTGGGTTCCGGGGCTGGAGGAATTTCCGGCAGAGCACGCCAGATGGCTTGCGTCAATTCCTTGCAGCCGGCGCCCGTCGCCGCCGAGACAAGAAATGCGGGTCCCTCCCAAGCGAGCTCTTTACAAATGGCCTGAAAGCGTTGTTCGGCCTCCGGGAGGGGCAGGAGATCGGCCTTATTGCCGATCAGCCAGCGCGGGCGGCTGGCTAGTTCGCTGCTATACGCCTCGAGCTCGGACGCCAGGGCCGCGACGCTTTGTGCCGGATTACTTTCTTCCAGGGGGGCGATGTCGACCAAGTGCAGTAGCAGCCGGGTACGGCGCAAATGGCGGAGAAAGCGGGTGCCAAGGCCCGCACCCTCGGCAGCACCGGGAATCAGGCCGGGGATATCGGCGAGGACAAAGGATTCGTGTTCCCCCACGCGCACCACGCCAAGCTGCGGGTGCAGGGTGGTGAAGGGGTAACTGGCAACCTTGGGTTTGGCAGCACTGACGGCGCGGATGAAGGTACTTTTGCCGGCATTGGGCAGGCCCAGCAGGCCGACGTCGGCAAGCAGGCGCAGTTCCAGACGCAGGTTGCGCTCCTCCCCAATGCCACCTTTTTCAAACTGGCGGGGTGCGCGGTTGACACTGGTCTTGTACCAGAGATTGCCATGCCCACCGCGTCCGCCCTTGGCGATCAGGAGGCGCTGCTGGTTTTCGCGCAGATCGCCAAGTAGTTCACGGGTGTCTTCGTCATAAACCAGCGTGCCGACGGGGACGGCAATTTCCAGATCCTTCCCAGCCCGCCCCGTCATCTGTCGACCGGCACCACCATGACCGTTTTCGGCACGATAGCGCCGCTGGTAACGGAAATCGATGAGGGTGTTGAGGTTCTCCTGGGCCACGAGGTAGACGTCACCGCCCCGCCCACCATCGCCGCCATCCGGTCCGCCGAAGGGGATGAATTTCTCCCGACGAAAGCTGACAGAGCCGTGGCCACCATTGCCGGCGCCAACCACGATGCGGACTTCGTCGAGAAATTGCATGAAAAAACCCCACCCCGCTAAACCGGGGCGGGGCTTTCCCGATGGCTGTTTTTAGCCGTTGATGACGCTGACGGTGCGTACCTGACGCGGACCCTTGCGCTCAAACTGTACCACACCATCGCTCAGAGCAAAGAGGGTATGGTCCTTGCCAATGCCGACGTTGGCGCCGGGATGATACTGCGTACCCCGCTGGCGGATGATGATGTTGCCGGCGATGACCGCCTGCCCACCGTAGCGCTTGACGCCCAGACGCTTGGACTCGGAGTCGCGTCCGTTACGCGAAGAACCGCCTGCTTTCTTGTGTGCCATATTCGTTGCTCCTGGATTTACGCGTCGATGCTGGTGATGCGGACTTCGGTGTAGTACTGACGATGGCCCTGCCGCTTCCGGAAATGCTTACGGCGACGCATCTTGAAAATGTGGATCTTGTCGGCGCGCCCCTGGCTCAGCACCGTAACTTTGACACTGGCACCCGCGACGAGCGGCTGTCCCACCTGCACTTCTTCGCCTTCGCCGAGCAGCAGTACACGGTCGAGAACCAGCTCGCTACCAGCTTCGGCTTCCATCTTCTCCAAGCGCAGCTTGTCACCCACTGCCACTCGATACTGCTTACCGCCATTCTCGACTACCGCGTACATCAGAACCTCCACAAATGGGACTGCCGGCGAGAGGCGCCGGAAAGGGTCAGAATAATATGGAGAAAGCTTCCCTCCGTCAAGCGCCTGTGTGCCTCTGCGCATGCACGGAAATGTCCCACTCAGCGCACCAGAATATGGCATGTGGCCAGATTTTGCACCACGATGGAACGAGTGTCCGATTCGAATCGTTGCCAGCAGACTTTAGATGGGCAATCATCAACAGTTGCTGCAGGCCAACGGGCACTACGCCGAACTCTGGGCGCGACAGAGTCGCCCCAAGAATCATTGAAGCCAGACGCAGTTTGTTTGCGCGTCAGACGCTAATGATCGGGTAGAAATTCTTCTTAAAGTGGCTACTCAGTAGGCCCCGGAAAACCACTCACCCAAAGTACGCACCTACTATCACCACTTTCAAGCCGATAGTGCTGTTGACAATCGTGCGCGAAGGGATACCATGTAATGCAACCGTGTTGCAAAACAGGCTGCAAAGCATGTCTGAATCGGAATCCCGAGCGTTACAACAGGACGTAGTGAGCTTTTGGGGCCTGGTGGGCCAGAGCATATCCGGCATGGCGCCGACCTGCGACGTGGTCGCTTTCATGACTGCCGGTGCCGCTTTCGCCTTGGTAGCCATGCCGCTCTCTTATCTGGCAGCGTTCATCCTGATGTTCATCGAGGTGAACACCATCTATCACCTGACCAAGCATCGGGCCTCAGCCGGCGGCTATTACAGTTTTGTCTCGGCAGGACTGGGAGCGCCGGCGGCGCTGGTCACGGGTTTTATGGTCATCTTCTACCAAACCCTGAGCGTCGGAGCGATTCCGGTTTATGTAGGTGGTGTCTTTCTGCCAGGCCTCGCGCGCAGCCTGGGCCTCGCGCTCCCGTCCTGGTTTTGGATTGCCAGTATTCTGTTCTTTGTGGGTGTCCCCTGGCTGCTCAGTGTGGCCGGCATTCGCCCAAGCATTCGCACGGTGGCGATCACCAGCCTGATAGAGATCCTGTTTTTGGTGGGCAGTTCGCTGTTCATCATCAGCCGCGCCCTGCCTGCCCACCCGTGGGCGCCCTTCAGCACCGCAGACGTCGGCTTCAAAGGCGTGGCAATGGGAATGATCTTTGCCATTACCAGTTTTATTGGCATTGGTAGCCACACTCCCTTGGCCGAGGAGACGCGGGGGGTGCGCACCCAGAATGGGCGCGTGATTGGCAAGGCGGCGCTGGTCTCCCTGAGCCTGGTTGGTGCTGCGCTGATCTTGTCGGCTTACGCCCTGACCGTGGGCTGGGGGATGCACGACATGCGCAGCTTTGCCAGCAACGGCGCTCCGGGGGTAGTGGTTTTCGAGAAATATCTTGGATTCTGGGGTGCAGCAGCCTTAGTAATCCTGGCCATCAACAGCGCCATGGCCGACGGCCTGGCCCTGCTGAATGGTTCGGCACGGGTGCTCTTCGCCATTGCCCGTGATCGCTTGCTGCATACCCGTTTCGCTCTGGTGAATGGGCAACGTGCGCCCCAGGGGGCCATCAACTTTCTTGCCGCTTTGGCACTGGGTCTCGCCATTCTGTTCGGCCTGGTTTTCGGGCCCAGTAATGGCTTCAATGTCATGACAACCGCCGTCCTGATTGGCCTGGTAACCGCTCATAGCCTGATGAATCTTGCCTTGATGCGTCTGCCGGCGGGCGGCGACTCCCATGGCAGTCGCATCTTCTTCCATTTTCTCTTGCCGATCGTGGCAACACTGCTCTTCTGGTGGGTGCTTTGGGAATCGCTCTTTCCTCTCGCCTATCCGCTCGGCTGGTCCTTGGTGCTTTGGGTGGTAGCCATCGTGCCCGCGTTGCTCTATGCCAAGTGGCGGGCGCGCCGTCTATCTCAGGAAGAGGCGCACCGCTTGGGGACGACAGCCCTCTGAGATTGGCTTACCCTTCGCCCGATCGGCAAGGCAGAGGACCTCAGGTTATAGAGCGTTCTCGGCTTGATGCCAGAGCGTGCCGATGGTGCCCGCAGGTTTGGCAGCCTGGGCCGCCACCAACGGGGTTTGGCCAAGCACTTTGCCATGCAGGGTGATCTGTAGGTGGCCCACGATGGCACCAGCGGCTACCCCATGCCCGCCAAGCTTGTCGTAACTGACGCTGCGCTGCAGATCCTTTTGCTCTCCCGCCGGTACCGTCACCCAGATATCCCTTGCCGCCTTGACTGCGAAGTCCTCTGGATCCAGTTGTGGATCGCTGTATTTGCCCAGCACCGTCCCTGCCTTCACTGCTTCTACGTCGTGGGTAAAGGTGTAGCCATAGTCGAGCAGGGCAACGACATCATTCACGCCGGCGGGCCAACTCGGCGCCCCCATGACGACAGCGATCAAGCGCCGTCCATTGCGAATGGCGGTGGTGTCCATGCAGTGACCAGCGGCATTGGTATGACCGGTTTTCAGTCCGTCAATGCTCGGATGGCCAAAGAGGGCGGGATTCCAGCTGCGCTGGGTGATGTGGTTGTAGCGATAATATTTGATCCTGGAAATATCGATGACCTGCGGATACTTTTGGATCAGGTTGCGAGAAATGATGGCAATGTTCATGGCCGAAAGATGCAGGCCAGGATCGGGTAGACCATCGACATCGGTATAATGCGCCCCCTTGAGACCCATTTTCTCGGCCTCGGCATTCATCTCCTCGACAAAAGCGGCGCGACTGCCGGCGACGGCTTGGGCCAGGGCTACGGCCGCGTCATTGCCGGAATCGATGATCAGCCCGTGCATGAGCTGGCTGACGGTAACCGGCAGGTTGGGCTGGATGAACATGCTCGAACCGCCAGTGTGCCAGGCTACGGTACTGACCGGGATCTGCTGGTTCCAATGCAGACGTCCGTCAGCGAGGGCGCCATAGGTCAAATAGGCAGTCATCAACTTGGTGAGACTGGCGGGGGGCAACTGCAGATCCGGATCCTTTTCGGCAATGATGGCGCCGGTACGAGAATCTATCAGCACGTAGCTTTTACAGTCGGGAATGGTCGGCGGTGGGGGCTGCAGGTCCGCCGCTTGCGCCAGAGAGACGCCCAGAGGAGAAAGGCACAACGCCAGCAGAGGCGTCCGCAGGCGCCGCAGGGATGGATTCATCTGTCGGTTTCCTTAGTTTTTGGGCAGATGGATGACTACAAAGAGACTGTTATGGCCCTGACGAATCAGAACGGAAATGGGCTGATGCGCCGGAAGACCCTTGACGATGCTCTCCAGCTGTTCCGGGCTGTCGACGGGTTGCTGATCGATCTCCTGAATTGCCATACCCTCGTGCAAGCCGATTTCTGCCGCAGGTCCTGGATAGACGCTCTCGATAAAGACCCCATGCCGAATCCCCAGGGCCTTCTTCTCGGCCGCATCCAGGCCGCTCACGCGCAGCCCCAGGCGATGAATATCCACCACCTTGTCCATTTCCGCATGACGCATTTTTTGCGGCATGGTGCCAATGAAGGCATTGATGGTCTCGGGTTTGCCATTGCGCAGGATGCCGATGGGAACCGTTGTCCCCGGCGGCGTATCACCCACCAGCGGCGGCAGGGAACCGACACTGTACACCGGCTTGTGATCATAGGTGACAATGACATCGCCAGTTTTCAGTCCTGCTTTCGCTGCTGCTTCATCGGGCTCCACGTTGGCCACCAGCGCCCCTACCGGCTCTTTCAGATGCAGAGCCTGCGCCATTTGCGGCGTGACCTCTTGTACATCGACGCCCAGCCAGCCAAAATGCAATTTTTTGTGGGCAAGGAAGGCATCCACTGCACGCATGGCGGTGTTGATGGGGATGCTGAACGAGAGGCCCATGTAGCCACCATCGTTGGTGTAGATCTGATCGTTGATACCGACCACTTGGCCGGACATATTGAAGATGGGACCACCGGAGTTGCCTGGATTGATCGGCACGTCACTCTGGATGAAGGGAATATATTCGTCATCATGCGGCAAAGATCGATCCAGGGCGCTCACTACGCCTTGCGTGACGGTGTTATAAAAACCAAAGGGCATGCCGATGGCCAGCAGCCATTGACCGACCTTGAGGTCTTTGGAATTGCCCAACTCTACCGTGGGCAGGTCATGGGCGTCGATCTTCAGCAGGGCCGTGTCATAACGCACCGAAAGACCGACGACCTTGGCGGGGTACGCGTGATGATTGGTGAGAGTGACAACGATGTGATGCATGCCGCGCACCACATGACCAGCGGTGACGATGTAGCCGTTGGGGGAAATGATAAAGCCCGAACCAAGGGCCTCTTCCTTTTCTTTCTGTGGTGGCTGGGCGCCGGGAAAGTTGCGGAAAAATTGATAGAAAGGGGAATTCTTCGGGAACGGATTTTGTCCCTGATGGCCACCTACTACCTTGGTATCGGAATCATCGATCTTGACAATGGCATTGCCATACTTGTCGACGATCGGTGTGAAATCTGGAACCGGTACCATTTTTGGACCCGGCGCATGCAGAACTGGCTTGGGGATGGGCATTTCCTCGTTGGCGGCAAAGGAGACACCAACGGCTCCCAGACCCAAAGCAAATACGGCGCTGCTGACAGCGAGGAGCATTTTGCGAGATTTTGCGGTCATAATCGGCTGTTCCTTTTCTGTTTACCGAAAGCTATGACGGGCAGGCTACGAGGGAAGTTCCCGGGTACCCTGTGAACATCGATGAATATCCCTGTAGGCTCTGGGAACTCTTTGCCCTTTCTATCCTCTATCCCTTGCACATGGATACGCATCGGGACGAATCGCGCCAATTTCGCCGGCGCCTAGGGTGGGCGGCGCTGCTGTTGCTGGCGCTGCTGTTGCTTCTTGCCGCACGGGTAATCGACCTGCAGATCTTTCACTATCGGCGCTTTCGCCAGCTGGCGCGTGCCAATCACACGGCCATTGTCCCGCTGGCACCGCCGCGCGGTCTGATTCTGGCGGACCATGGGCAGGTTTTGGCGGCCAATCGGGCGCGCTATGTCCTCGAACTGTTTCCGGATGAAGTCCATCACCTGCATGCGACCTTACGCCGGCTGCAGCGGGACTTCCCGATCTCGCAAAAGACGGTGCAGCATCTCTTGCATACCATCGATGACAAACCGGCCTATTTGCCGCGCGTCCTGCTGACCAAACTATCGCCGGAACTGCTGGCGCGTTTTGCCGTACGGGAGGAAAGCTATCCCGGAGTTCGTCTTGCTGTGCGCTGGCACCGTTACTACCCTTATGGCAGCCTCTTTGCGAATACCATTGGTTATGTTGGGCCAGTCACCCAGAGAGATTTACAAGGGTTTGATCCGCAGCAGTATCTGTACCGGCACACCATTGGCGTCAGTGGCCTGGAGTACACCCTGGAACGGCAATTGCGCGGACATTTTGGCTATGACATCCGCAGCGTGAATGCCTTGGGGGACCCGGTGGCGCCTCTGCGCCGGGTGCCGCCCAAGCCGGGCGACGTTCTGCGCACCACCCTGCGTCTGCGGGTGCAAAAAGCCGTTGCCCACGTCATGAAAAAGGAGCACTACCGGGGTGCCCTCATCGCCATCAACCCCGATACCGGTGCGATCCTCGCCAGTGTCAGTAATCCCAGTTTCAATCCCAACTGGTTTGTCGGAGGCATCAGCAGCAAGCATTGGCAGGCGCTGTTGCATGATCCCGATCACCCCTTACTCAACCGAACCCTTGCTGGATTGTACCCTCCAGGCTCCACCATCAAGCCGTTTTATTCCCTGGAAGCTCTACAGAACGGTGTGATTGCTCCCAACTTCCATACCTACTGCCCGGGCTACATCAAGGTAGGAGGGCATGTCTTTTGGGACTGGTATCGCTCGGGTTTTGGCGAGACCGGACTGCGCAAGGCGTTGGCCTGGTCGGTCGATGTCTTCTTTTATAAATTAGCGCTGAAGATGGGGATTCAGCTGCAGGACCAGACCCTGTGGCGCTTTGGTTTTGGCAAACCGGCACCTATTGACCTCGTCGGCAGTGCCGCAGGATTCGTCCCTACACCCGCCTGGAAGGTCCGCCAACTCCATGCGCCTTGGTATACTGGTGATACGGTGATTCTGGGGATTGGTCAGGGGTATCTGTTGGTCACCCCGACCCAGTTGGTGCGCGGGGTCGCCGCCATTGCCAATGGGGGTAGTTTGCCCTATCTGCATGTACTGAGGGATGTGAAAAACCCGCAAACGGATCAGATCATCAAGCCGGATTTTCCGGCGGCACGCGAGTTACACCTTCCCGGATTTGCCCTACGTGCCGTGCGCGCGGGGATGCGCGCCTGTGTTACCTCAGGCACCTGCAAGACCGTCGCCTATCCGGGCCTGAGCGTGGCGGGCAAGACTGGCACCGCCGAGGTACCGGTGGGCTACAGAGACGGACGCACGATCTATAACGATGATTCCCTCTTTATCGGTTGGGCGCCTTACCATCACCCGAAAATTGCGGTAGCGGCGGTGGTAGAGGATGGCGGCGGCAATGCGTGGCAGGCCCTGCCACTGGCGAAGGCCGCGATCCTCTCCTATTTGCGTCCCAAGCTGAAATTGCATACGTTTACCAATATCGTCGTCAATCCGGCCCAGGCCTTCGGTTAAGCTCGATTGGAACTTGAGTCTACGCTTGTGTTCTAATATAGCCTCTAGTCAATAGTAAGAATGTAGGAGAGTAGCCATGTTTTATGCGTTGTTCATCGTTCTTAGCCTGCTCTGGGTCATCGCCATGGTCATGGGGATGAAGAGTACCTTCACCAGTGATGATGGTAGCGAGCGCTCCTAAAGGGACATTGGGTAGTGGGTATTCTGGTTCATGATGCGCGCTACTGAGCTGTTTCACTTTTCCCCCTGGCAGCGCTTGCGCCGTTGGGGTACGCGCATGCGTGCCGTTTTGCGTCTCGATCGCTGGTTCCCCCAAATTCCTTTGGCTTTGGCGGTGGCGGCGCTGGGCGCACTTTCTTTGCTACATGCCCTGCCTGCCTTGAAGTCGTTGATCCCGGAATTATCGGTGATCACTCCCAGCAGCAGTCTCACAGATCTGCCGATCATGTCGGAGCTTGGCGCTGTTCCAGCACTGGTCGTGGGTGCGGTGCTCCTGATCATGGCCTTTGGTCTGGTCTTCCGTTCCCGACTGTCCTGGGCTCTGACGCTGATGATTTCGGCCATCAGTCTGGCCCTCCTTCTGCACCGGTACCAGCATCTCAGTATCGCCATGCTGATATTCAACGGTCTGATTCTGCTCGGATTGCTGATCTTCCGGCGCCATTTTTCCCGGTCGAGTGTCGCCGCAGGTACCCTTTTTGCCTTTCTCTCCATCGTTTTACTGCTGAGCTATGCCGTCTTTGGTTCCTATGTCCTGGGAGCTGGTTTCAGTCCGCAAATCAAATCGTTGGACTCGGCTCTGTATTTTGCTGTGGTGACCATGTCTACCGTCGGCTACGGCGACATCGTGCCCAAAAGTCCGGAAGCGCGCTACTTTGTCATCTCCATCATCATCCTCGGGATCACCGTTTTCGCCACCTCGATCTCCGCCGTAGTCGTGCCGCTGATCAATGGGCGAATGCAACGCCTGCTGCTGGGCGAGAAAAAATCCGACTGGAGCGACCATTATGTCCTCATCGGTGACAATCTTTTCGCGCAGAATACCTACCGGGCCCTGCGCCGCCGCCACCTGCGCGTGTTGGTAGTAGCGCCGGCGCGACCGGAACCTCTGTGGCTACCAGAAGAAGACCTTTTCGTGGGTGATCCTACCGATCCCGAGATCCTTCGCCGCGCTGGTGCGATGCGGGCCCTGGGAGTCCTGGCGCTGCGCAACGATGATAGTGAAAACGCCTTCATCATTCTCACGGCCAAGGAGATGGCAGTTCCCGGCAAAACCGTGGCTCTGGTGGGAAACCAGCGGCACTTGCAACGTCTGCGTCAGACGGGCGTAGACCTGATCATTGCCCCGGAGGTTCTGGGTGGACAGCTACTCGTAGAAAGCCTCATGGGAGAGGAGTTTCACGGCGACGCGGTACTCGATACCATTTTCAGTACTGGCGCCAAGGTCTGATCAGTCAA
Source organism: Acidithiobacillus sp. YTS05 (assembly GCF_024396695.1). GTDB lineage: Bacteria > Pseudomonadota > Gammaproteobacteria > Acidithiobacillales > Acidithiobacillaceae > Igneacidithiobacillus > Igneacidithiobacillus copahuensis. The sequence goes on along the minus strand of NZ_CP094359.1, from coordinate 2,245,019 downwards.
CTCCCTTCTGACTGAGCTGAAAATCGCCCAACTGCAGGCGGCGCAGGCTGTGCACGTAGCCCGCAGTGTCGTCGGTGCTTGCCAGCGGACCGATCTTAACGACATAGCCCTGGGCGGCGGGGACCAGATGCGCCGTCGTAATTCCGAAAGCCTGCAATTTTTGCTGTTCCGCACGGGCGCGCTGCAATTCCATGGGTTGGGTACTGATCAGGTAAATGACATCTTCCAGTTGGGGGGCGGAAAGCACCGGCCGTACAGTCGTCGTGACTGGCGTTGCGACTGGCTTTGCTGGAGCCGATAGCGGTTGCTGGGGACTGGCAAAAGCGCTGGCGACTACCGAGCGCAGTTTGGCCTGGGAATGCTGTACGCCAGAACCAGGCGACTGCAGGGTGGAGGGCACACTGGGTACGACGGCTCGAATGTTCTGTACCGGAACCAGTTGCTGCATTACCTGCGGACGATAGGGCGCTGGTGCGGGAACGCTACTTTGCACCGCCTGGATGTTCACTTGCGCCGTTCCCTGGTTGACGATGCCCAAGGCACGCGCACTGCCAATCGATAAATCCATGATTCGCCCAGCAACGAATGGGCCGCGATCATTGACCAGAACGAGAATGCTGCGACCATTTTGCAGATTGGTGACGCGTACGCAGGAGGGTAGGGGCAGCACCCGGCTTGCAGCAGTCAGGCGGTTGTCGTGAAAGGTGGTGCCCATAGCCGTGACGTGACTGGAGGAAGCGATGTCATACCACGAGGCGGTGCCCGTCTGGTTATACCCCTGGGCAATTTGCAGCGGGTGGTACCACTGCCCATTAATCTCGTAAGGCTGATTGTAGGCCGCCTGCAGATTGGGAGAAGGTGCGTAGCAGGTGGTGCCGGTGGAATAGGCCACTCCGGAACTCGAACTACGCGCCATGGAAGATGATGGCGGTGGTGTGGAGACGCTGGCACAGCCGGCCAGGGTCGCGAGCCCGGCGGCAACGCAAGACCAGCGCAGCAGACGGTTGGGTGCCCATTCCTGCATTCTTCTTTTCACCTCCATTTTTTCATGGCGAACTGGCGCGCCGCGATACCTATGGTAATACGCGAGATATGGATCTTAGTAAAATGAAAGATAGAAGAAAAAAATAGACTTGCCAAGGTGCTTGCAAGTATCGGCACGGATACGAGCGGGTTACCCGCTGACAGTCAGATATTTTTGTCGGCTCTGCAACCAGCCTTGCATGTTCTGCAGATCCCGCCGCAGCAGGCTGGCCATGATTGCCAGCGAAAAGCCGAGCACGCCGAGCGCCGTCCACCACAAAAAGGTAGGCATACCAAAGATGAGGTTTACCAGAAAAACCCCCAATATCGGTCCGAAGAGGAACAGGCTCAGCATCCATTCGCGCCGCAGTAATTCGATACTTGCCCCAAAACGATCGAGGCACAGGGGGTGCACCTCACCATCGGTGTTTTTCAGCGCAACGACTTCATTGCTGTGCAGCAGAATTTCACAATGCTCCTGCGCGGTTTTCTGCCCCGCTGAGGGAATTTGCATGACCATCTGTCGTCCATTGAGCTCAAGGCGCGCCCAGCGAAGCGGCCCAGAACCGGCAACGACGATCCCCTGTCGTTGCCAGAACGGAACGGCTTTCTGCCAGGTAAGGACGGCTCGCTGCCATATTTGTTGGTCAGGCCGCGCGTTGTCCCTTGCCAAAGCGTCGCCTGCTCTCAATTGGGGGTGCAGTTATAACCAGGGGGACAGCTGGGTGGCGTCTGATACTGTGGCGCGGTCGGTGTACAGGTATATCCTGGCGGGCACTGCACATTGTTGGCAGGCGGGGCGTAATAACTCGGCTGCGCTGGCTGGGGGGCCTGCTGTTCCTGCGACCGGGAAATGCCGTAGCCGGCCAGGCCACCGAGCCCTGCCCCGATGGCAGCGCCCGCCAATGGTGAACCGGTCTGATTGCCAATGACCGCGCCGGCAATGGAGCCCAGAAGTGCCCCGCCGGTGGCATTGGCCGTGGTCCCGTTACTGGCGTAGGGATTATTGGCACAGCCCGCCAGGACGGCAGGAACCATTGCGATGACTATCCAACGTATTGTCGTCATTGATAACTCCCTCTATCTATACCGTTACAATTGGCTTTACCCACAGTCAATATGGTAGCATTTTGTGACATGCGCAAGTAGGTGCCTTGGAGCTTCCCCAAGGTGATCCAGATCCCCTGCAGAGAGGATGTTTCCGTGAAGAAGAACATGATAATGGTGGCACTGTTGCTGGGAATGGCGGGTTCTCTCAGTGCCTGTAGTTCCACTGTTGCCCCGCAGATCAATCCGGTGCCGTACTACACCTACTATCCTGCCTCCCTTGCGACAGTCGTGAGTGCCACGGAGCGCGCCCTACCGGCCGCCGGTATGCGTTTTACCGGGACGAAGACCGTCAATGCGCAAACGGTGGAGTTGCGCGGATACACTGCAGGAGGGGACGCAATCCTGATCACCTTGCATGGACTTGGGGCGTCGGTCACAAAATTTGATGCGCGGATTGGCCTGTATGGTCACCTGCGCGACGTGCAGGACATTGAGCATTGGGTCGGTAAATATGTGGGAGAAGCGATCTCAGCTCCTGCCAATTAAAATGTGCAACGACTTGGACGTCGTCAGGCCGACACAAACCGTCAGGAAGATCCTGATTGCCGGTCATGTTGGGGCTGGCAAGACCACGGTATTGCAGACTCTCTTCGGCGATCAGGCCCTGACTACCGATGCGCTCCATAGTGAGGCGGTCTCGGATAGTAAAACCACGACCACGGTTGCTATGGATTACGGGGTGATCGATTGCCCGGTGAGCAATGACCGTTTGCACATCTATGCTATTCCGGGACAGGAGCGTTTCCAGTTCATGTGGGAAATTCTGAGCCGGAATGCCAGCGGGATACTGCTGCTGATGGATGCACGCATACCCAAACCGCTGCAGGCAATCCATCTCTACTTGGATCGGATTTTGCCCTATCTGCACCAGCCCTCCGGCGTAGTTGCGCTCAACAAGCTTTCCGGAGCGGAACGCGAAGAGCTGCGTCTTCCGCCCTATCTGCGACACGGAGACCTCCGCTTGCGTCTCACTACCACGGACGTCCGTGATCGCGAAGAAGTGCTGACATTACTGCGACTCCTCGTTGGTGAGATTGGACAGAGGAACGCTATGCACGACGAATTTTCTTTGGGCGGCATCCAACGCGGGGTGCCACAATCTCCTTCCCGGTAAATTTTCCATTTTCGACTAAGTGCCTACGCACAGAGTGGCAAGTCAGGAGCGTGATCCGTGCAGGGTTTGATGTTGATCCTGGAAATCGTTGTGGTGGTGCTGGTCGCTATTGAAGTGTACATCCGCTTCACGGGGCGACGTAAGGGTAAGAAACCGGCGCATAGCACCGAATTTCCCTTAGCCCCGCCTGCGCCCGAAGAGAAGCCCGTCGTCGCGGTGTCTCCTTCCGTCTCGGCGACGCCTGCGCCGCAGCAGGTCGTGCAGGAAGAAGCCCTGAGCGGGGAGGATCTGCTGCGGGAAGCGGACATCTATATGCAGTACGGCCATTATTCACAGGCCGCGACGGTCTTGCGTTGGTATGTGGATCTGCAGCCTGGCGATGGCCGAGCGATCAATCAACTCCTCGACGCTTACCTCGCCCTCGAGGATATGAATGCCTATACACAGTTGCTCGAGAGCCTTGGCGAATCGAGTGCCGTGCCCGGCGACGAGCTTTGGTGGAAGCAACGGGTGGGCGATGGCTTGCGACGCGATCCGGGAAATCTGGAATTGCTCGTCCTCGCGGAAAAGATGGGCATGCCCATTCCCTCGCCAGAGGCACAACTGCAGGAGCCAATGACGGCGGCCAAGGCACTAGCTTTGGTGTCACGCAATACCGATCCGCACTATGGCATTGCCATATTGCAAGCCGCCATCCAGGAAGAACCCCTGCGTTTGCCGCTGTATGCAGAACTGCTGCGCATCACTCACAATCAAAGAGATATCGATGGCTATATCGACGCCCTGATCCTGATGAATCTAGCGCTCGCTAGTGGTGGCGGCGGCATTCGCGAGCGGATGTTGCGGGCCGGCATGAATCTAGGGCCTCACCCACTGTGGGAGCGCCTGGCCAGAGATGGCAAAAACCCGGCAGCCCTGCGGCAACTCGCCGCAGAGCGCTCACTCCGTTTATCGCCGAAGCTACCGGAATAAATTAGATCCGCGCACGCAAGACTGGGTTGTCGAAGTGCTGTTCGTGGACCTGAATCTGGCGCAACGGGGCGGATTCCTCGAAGTTGCGGATTACCTCCAGCACGTCATGGTCGACGAATGCCACTTGCGCACCGTCTAGGGTGAGTACGCTGCCGTTTGGTAGAGAGTCCAGCAGATGTGCCAGACGAGCCTTGTTCACAAAGGTCAATTCGCGTTTGAAGCGCAACAGATAGTGATTGGGATCTTCCTGACAGAGCTCCAATGCACTGCGATAGTTGGCGCGCAATACGAAAAATAGACCTACTACCAGCCCGACAGCGACGCCGATCAACAGATCGGTAAAAAGTATGGCAACAATGGTAATGACAAAGGGGAGCAGCTGTGTCTTGCCCAGCGAATACATGTGGCGAAAGACTTTGGGGTGGGCGAGCTTGAAGCCGACCATGATCAACACCGAAGCCAGGGCCGCGAGCGGGATCTGGTTGAGGAAAGACGCCAACAGCAGCACGGCAAGCAGCAGAAAGACACCGTGCAGAAATGCCGCCGCCTTGGTCCTGCCGCCGGCGCTGATGTTGGCGCTGGAACGCACGATGACCGACGTCACGGGTAGCCCGCCAATCAGTCCACTGATGATATTGGCCACTCCCTGGCCGTAGAGCTCGCCATCCAGAGGCGTACGCCGCTTGAAAGGATCGAGTTTGTCGGCGGCTTCGATGGACAGTAGGCTCTCCAGGCTCGCGACGATGGCGATGGTCACGCCAACGATCCACACCTGCTGCTTACCCAGGGCCGACCAATCGGGAAACTGCACGAGCTGGCCGAGTTCTGCCGTAGAGTGGATGACGGGCAGTTGCACCAGCTTGTCGGTGTCAAGTTGCAGCCATGGGAGTACAGCACCAAAAAGCAGGTTGAGTAGTGTACCGGCAAGTACGGCCATGAGGGGGCCAGAAAACCAGGTTTGTCTTTTCAGGACCGGAACCAAGTCCCAGAGCAGAAGAATGGTCAGGCAGACCACGCTGATCAATACTGCACCCCACTGCAGGTGCCCCAGCGCGCTGAAAATGCCGGAGAAAGTGTTTTCCGTTCCACCGCTACTGAATTCCTGGCTGCCAAATTGTCCGAGATCGAAGCCCACTGCATAGGGAAACTGCTTCATGATCAAAATGATGCCGATGGCTGCAAGCATGCCTTCGATGACTGCAGAAGGGAAAAAATAGGCAATGCCACCGGCGCGCAGAACGCCCATCAGGATCTGCAGACCACCGGCGATGATGACCGCCAGCAGGAAAATGGGAAAGCTGTGCAGGTCTTCGATGGCAACAACAATGATGGCCGTGAGTCCGGCAGCGGGCCCGCTGACCGAGAGGGGCGATTTGCTGAACAGCGGTACGATCAAGCCGCCGACGATGCCCGCCAGAATACCCGCCATCAGCGGCGCCCCCGATGCTAAGGCCACGCCCAGACAGAGGGGGATGGCCACTAGGGCGACGACCAGGGCAGCAGGAACGTCGAAACGCAAATTGGCAAGGGGTGAAAGATTGAGTTTCTGGACAGCAGGCTGCTGCCCGGCGGAGGAGGTCTGTGGCAGACTCATCCATTGGCTCCCTTTATCAGATATGGCGAGTCATTAGAGTAACAGCGGGCAAGCTAGTTCCCTAGCCATAAAAAACCCCCGCAGGGCGGGGGTTGTTGGGTTTGGAAAACCTCTGTGCTCAGGCCAGGCGCTGGCGAATTTCCTGGGTGGCCTTGACCATGTTCTCCAGGGCTGGGGTCACCTCGGCCCACTTGCGGGTTTTCAGGCCGCAGTCGGGGTTGACCCAAAGACGCTCGGCAGGGACCACCTTGGCGGCCTTTTCCATGAGCTGCACCATCTCTTCCACACTGGGTACCCGCGGAGAGTGGATGTCATAGACGCCCGGCCCGATCTCGTTGGGGTAGTTGAAGGTGGCAAAGGCATCGAGCAGCTCCATCTGTGAGCGGGAGGTCTCGATGGTGATCACATCCGCGTCCATCGCCGCGATGGCCGGCAGGATGTCGTTGAACTCCGAGTAGCACATATGGGTATGGATCTGCACGTCATCGGGGGCGATCTGCGCCGAGATGCGGAAGGCACGCGAGGCCCAGCCCAGATACTTGTCCCAATCCTTGCGCTTGAGGGGCAGACCTTCGCGGTAGGCCGGTTCGTCGATCTGAATGATGCCGATACCGGCATCGATCAGATCCTTGACCTCATCACGGATGGCCAGGGCGATCTGCAGCGCGGTGCGCTCGCGCGGTTGATCGTCACGCACAAAGGACCATTGCAGGATGGTGACCGGACCGGTGAGCATGCCTTTCATCGGCTTGCTGGTGAGGGACTGGGCGTATTTGGCCCATTCCACCGTCATTGGGTGCGGACGCGAGACATCCCCGAAGATGAGTGGCGGCTTCACATAGCGGGAGCCGTAACTCTGCACCCAGCCGTGACGGGTAAAGGCGAAGCCGGCGAGCTGCTCACCAAAGTATTCGACCATGTCGTTGCGCTCGGGCTCACCATGCACCGGCACGTCCAGGCCTAGACGCTCCTGTTCCTTGACGACCAGGGCGACCTCCGCCTCCATCATCTTGTGGTATTTGGCGTCAGACAGCTCACCCTTGCGGTTCTGCAGTCGTGCCTTACGAATTTCCGGTGTCTGCGGAAAGCTGCCGATGGTGGTGGTAGGGAAGGGAGGCAGTTTGAAACGCGCGGCCTGGGCCTGGGCACGGGCCGGGAAGGGACTGTGGCGTTGGCCATCATCGTTGCCCAGCTCCTGCAGGCGGGCGTTGACGGCGGCGTTGTGGATGCGTGGCGAACTCTTGCGCGAGGCGACGGCCTTGCGCGCCGCTTCCAGTTCCTGGGCAACCGCCGACTCGCCCTTGTCGATTGCGCGGGCGAGCACCGAAAGCTCGTCCAGCTTCTGCACGGAGAAGGCCAGCCAGGATTTGAGTTCGTCATCCAGTTCTGTTTCCTGGGCCAGATCTACCGGACTGTGCATCAGGCTGCAGGAAGGCGCGATCCACAGACGATCACCAAGGGCTTTGTGCGCTGGCGCCAACAATTCCAGAGCGGCGTCGAGATCGGTTCGCCATACGTTCCGTCCATCCACAACGCCCAGAGAGAGGATCTTGTCGGCTGGGTAGTTCTGCAAGAAAACGTCGCGTTGCGCTGGCGTCCGCCGCAGATCCAGATGCAGTCCCGCCACGGGCAGGGCCTTGAGCCGTGCGGCATGATCGGCGACGGACTCAAAGTAGGTGGCAAGCAGGATCTTGGGTGTCTTCCCCTGAGTCAGCTGTGCATAGGCCGTGTCCAGCGCGTCCAGCCACTCCTGCGGCAGATCAAGGACCAGTGCCGGCTCGTCCATCTGCACCCATTCGACGCCAGCCGCGGCCAGCTTGGCAAGGATTTCGGCGTATACGGGCAGGACTTTGGGCAACAGACTCAGGCGATCGAAGCCGCTGTGGCGGGGCGCCTCGCCGTGACCAGCGCAGCCCTCATCGTGGCGATGACCAGCCTCGCCATGGGCGATGTCCAAGTCTTTTTCCTTCCCGAGCCACAGGTAGGTCAGCGGACCCACCAGCACCGGCTTGGCCTTCACGCCCAAGGCCTGGGCCTCTTTCACCTGGGCAAAAATCCGCTCGCTGCTCAGCCGGAACTCCATATCCTCATGGAATTCGGGGACGATGTAATGGTAATTGGTATCAAACCATTTGGTCATTTCCATGGCCGGCTGCGTCTTGGACCCACGCGCCATGGCAAAGAAGGTGTCACGATCGACTTCGCCACCTGCAAAATCGTAGCGCGGCGGGATGGCGCCCAGGGTGCAGCTCATATCGAGCATTTGATCGTAAAAAGTGAAATCGCCCACAGGGACGAGATCGACGCCGCAGGTCTGCTGGATACGCCAGTGACGCTCCCGCAGCTGCGCACCTCGTGCCTCCAGCTCGGCGCCGTCGATTTCGCCAGACCAATAGGCCTCGGTGGCCTTCTTCAGCTCACGCTTGTGGCCGATGCGGGGAAAACCAAGATTGTGCACCCGGGTCATGTCATCACTCCTCTGCCAAAATTGCAGCCATCATGCCCCGCTGGTGGGTGCGGCTCAAGTGGGAAATTTTACGCCCGGGGATGAATCCCCTTCACTGGCCGGATCAGTCGAGACGAAAACCGCGGTGGATGGCGACGATGCCACCGGACAGATTATGCACGTCGACCCGCGCAAAACCGGCATCCTCCATCATCATGCGGAAGGTGTCCTGATCGGGAAAGCGGCGTATGGATTCCACCAGATACTGATAACTGTCGCGGTCCTTGGCGACGATTTCGCCAATCTTTGGCAGGATATTGAACGAGTAAAGATCGTAGATCTGCTGCAGGCCCGGCCAACGCGGATGCGAAAACTCGAGGATCAAGGCGCGGCCGCCAACCTTGAGTACCCGGTAGATCTCCGCCAGGGCGCGTTCGGGATGGGTCATATTGCGGATGCCGAAAGCCAGGGTAACGAGATCGAATTGTTGGTCGGGGAAGGGCAGCTCTTCGGCATTGGCCTCAACGAATTCGACGCCGGCGAGCATGCCTTTGTCGGCGAGGCGCTTTTCGCCGACCGCCAGCATCTCCGGGTTGATGTCGGAGACGACAATGCGACCATTTGGCTGTAGACGTTTATAGAGAAGCGCCGCCAGGTCTCCGGTGCCGCCGGCCAGATCCAGCACCTGCTGCCCTGGGCGGGGCCGAGCCAGGTCTACCGTGTAGCGCTTCCACAGCCGATGCACCCCCAGCGACATCAAATCGTTCATCAGGTCGTAGCTGCTCGCAACGCTGCTGAACACCCCGCGCACCAGCTTTTCCTTTTCCGCCTCCGGAACTTCCTGATAGCCAAAATGGGTGGTGGTAGACTCTTGCTCGTTTTCCGGCAGGTCGTGATCGGTCATCCCTCTCTCCATTAGATTGAACGCAGCAGTAAACTGCCTTTCTCGCTCAAATAGTTACGCAGCAGGCTGGCAAAATCCGCCCGCACCGAGCTGGCGACTTCCGGCAACTCCATGAGTTGCGCGGTCCACCGCCGTAGTTTGCCGAGACTTTCCCAGCTCGGCAATGGTCGCAGGGCATGGAGGATTTCCATGCGCATGAAGAGCGGGGCGATGGCGGCGTCGACTAGGCTGAAGCGCTCTCCTGCGAAAAAAGGTCCGTCGCCCATTGCCGTTTCCAGTCGCTGCAGTTTGTCGAAGAGCTGCCGGTGCGCCGCAGTAAAGCGTTCCTCTCCCTGCGCCACCATCATCTGAAACTGATCTCCCAGCGCCTCGCCCCCCAGGGCGATCCACGCCCGGTGCCGGGCCCTTTCCAGGGGGTCCGCAGGATGCAATGGCGGCGGCAGAGTCTCGTCGAGATACTCGTTGATGACCTGTGATTCAAAGAGCACGGTATCGTTATCGATACGCAGGCAGGGAACCTTACCCAGAGGCGAGATGGCCAGAAACCACTCAGGTTTGTGGGCTAGGTCGATATGGGTCAGGGTGAAGAGAACCTCTTTATGCAGCAGGGTGATGACCGAGCGCTGCACATAGGGGCATAGAGGAAAGCTGATCAATTCCAGGGTCATGGCTGGCTCCAGCGGCGTGCGCTCAGTCCGCCTTGGCGCATCGATAGAGTGCCACTTCTCCGAGAAGATTGGGCAGAATGCGGTTACTCGCGGTGTTGCGACGGCGATCGTCCAACACTACGCGCTCGCGCACCTCGATGCGATTTTTGTGGCACAGGGCGTCAAAGTCGCGAAGGGTACAAAGGTGGATGTTAGGGGTATCGTACCACGTATGTGGCAAAACGTCGGTCATGGGCATGTGCCCGCCGACCCCGAGTTGCCAGCGCGCGCGCCAATGGCCCATGTTGGGAAAGGTAACGATTCCCTCGCGGCCCACCCGCAACATTTCCAACAGAAGATCGAGTGGGTAATGCACCGCCTGCAGGGTCAACGACAAAACCACCGTATCCACGCTACCGCTAGCAAATTGCCGCAGGCCACTATCCAGGTCTTGTTGCAGGACCGGCACGCCCCGCCGCAAGGCCGCCGCCACCCGCTCATCGTCCAGTTCGATACCGTAACCCTTGACCTGTTTTTGCTGCTGCAGATGAGAGAGCAATTCCCCTTCGCCGCAACCCAGGTCGAGCACGCGACTCCCGGGACGAATCCAGTCGGCAATGATCCGCAGGTCGTGTCGCAATGTCTGGCTCATACGCCGAGCTCCTCTGCCATACGCTCCAGATAAGAGCGCATGACCCGTAAGTACTGGGGAATCGGTAGCAGAAACGAGTCATGCCCATGATGGGATTCAATTTCGGCATAGCTCACATGCGCGCCGGCGGTATATAGGGCCTGCACGATCTCGCGCGATCGCTCGGGCGAAAAGCGCCAATCGCTGCTGAAGCTGGCGACAAAAAATTTTGCTTGGACCTTGGCGAGGGCTGCCGCGAGATTGCCTCCGTAAGCGGCAGCGGGATCAAAGTAGTCGAGTGCCTTGGTGATGTAGAGGTAGCTGTTGGCATCGAAGTGCTCGACGAAGCGGGATCCCTGATAGCGCAGGTAGCTTTCGACCTCGAAATCAATGTCAAAGCCATAGGAAAGAGTCTTGCCTAGCCGTGTTTCCCGACCGAATTTCTGCCCCATGGCATCGTCGGAGAGATAGGTGATGTGGCCGATCATCCGCGCCAGGGCAAGGCCGTGGCGTGGCTTGCTTTCGTAGCGGTAATAGTGCCCGCCGTGAAAATCGGGATCGGTCATGATCGCCTGACGACAGACCTCGTTGAAACCGATGTTCTGCGCACTCAGATTGGGCGCTGCAGCAATGACCAGGGCATGTCGCAAGCGCTCCGGGTAATCGATGGCCCACTGCAGGACCTGCATGCCACCCAGACTTCCGCCAACGATTGCCGCCCAGCAATCGATGCCGAGATGATCGCTGAGGGTGACCTGGGTACGAACCCAGTCCGACACGGTAACCATGGGAAAGTCCATCCCCCAAGGCTCGTTGCTTGCCGGATTGATGCTCGCCGGTCCGGTGGAGCCCTTGCAGGAGCCAATGAAATTACTGCACACCACAAAAAAATGTCGCGTGTCGATAGGTTTGCCGGGCCCGATCATGCTGTCCCACCAGCCTGGTTTTTTGTCTGTTGGGGAATGGTAACCGGCAGCATGATGGTCGCCAGACAATGCGTGACAGATCAAAATGGCGTTGCTGCGAGCGCTGTTCAACGTACCATAGCACTCGTAGCGCAGAGTGTAGCCGGGCAGACTGCGGCCACATTCCAAGAGTAGATCTTCTGTGATGTGAAGGTCCTGGTACTCTACCAGTCCCACGCAATCATCGGGTATGCGCTCCGGCATCAACGTCCCGCCTGGCTTGTAAGAAAGGCTGAGTCTACTCAGGGGGCGCACGGCGGACAAGGACTCGATAGGCGTCCGAAGGAAAAACTCCGCGAGCCACAGGATCCGCCTCTGCATGGCGAGTTCTTCCACGGCCCACTCTTTGGAAGCAGCATCGCACCAGAGGATCGGGACTTCCTTCAGCAAAGAAAAGGGCCTGAACCTATGTTCAGACCCTTGCTTTGTATGGGGTGACTGATGGGGCTCGAACCCACGACAACCGGAATCACAATCCGGGGCTCTACCTGCTGAGCTACAGTCACCGAAGAATAAGAATGATAACGCCCGCAGGCCCTCCTCTGCAAGATCTTCGGCGGGGCCTCCGGGCGAGAGATCAGTCCCAGCTCAGGGCGCCACCGGTTTGATATTCGGTGACTCGGGTCTCGAAGAAGTTCTTTTCCTTCTTCAGATCCATCATCTCGCTCATCCACGGGAAAGGGTTTTTGACCCCCTCCCACTGCGGCTTGAGACCGATCTGGCTGAGCCGGCGATTACCAATGAAATGCACATAGTCCTTGAACATTGGCGCATTCAGCCCGAGCACGCCACGCGGCATGGTGTCGTCGGCGTAGGCGCATTCGAGTTCCACACCCTGATGAATCAGGGCGATGATCTCTTCCTGGAATTCCTCGGTCCACAGGTGCGGATTTTCGATCTTGATCTGGTTGATCATGTCGATGCCGAAATTGCAGTGCATCGATTCGTCGCGCAGGATGTACTGGTACTGTTCGGCGGCACCGACCATCTTGTTCTGCCGCCCCATGGCCAGGATCTGACTGAACCCCACATAGAAGAACATGCCTTCCATGATAGTGGCGAAAACGATCAGGGAGCGCAGCAACAGCTGGTCATTTTCTGGCGTACCGGTCTTGAAATTGGGGTCCGCCAGGACTTCGATGAAGGGGATGAGAAAATCATCCTTGGCGCGTACCGAGGGGACTTCATGATACATATTGAAGATCTCCCCTTCGTCGAGCCCCAGGGATTCGACGATGTACTGGTAGGCGTGGGTATGAATGGCCTCTTCAAAGCCCTGGCGCAGCAGATACTGGCGGCACTCGGGCGCGGTGATGTGACGGTAGGTACCGAGCACAATGTTATTGGCTGCCAGACTGTCGGCGGTCACAAAAAAGCCGAGATTCCGTTTGACGATGCGGCGCTCGTCCTCCGTCAAGCCCTTGGGATCCTTCCAGAGGGCGATGTCGCGGGCCATCTGGACCTCTTGCGGCATCCAGTGATTGGCGCAGGCCGCGAGATACTTGTCCCAGGCCCACTGGTACTTGAAGGGTACCAATTGGTTGACATCGGCCTTGCCATTGATGATGCGTTTGTCTTCGGCGCGCACACGGGCAAAGCTGCTGGCCTGGATGCCAATATCGGCGCCGGCCTGACCTTGTTCGTGGTAAGCAGGCAGGGTGATGGACTGCGGTTGTTCTTCTGCAAAATCTAGCATCGGTCTCTCCAGTTTTCGGCTGCCTTACTGGCAGGCCTCGCAGGTGGGGTCGTCAATGGCGCAGGCCTTGAGGCTGCCGGGCACCGCATTGAGGGTACCGGTCTGCACCGTGGATTTTTCTGCCGCGGTGGCTCCCAAAGAGCGCAGGTAATAGGTGGTCTTGATACCGCGCCGCCAAGCCAGGCGATAGGTATCGTCGATCTTCTTGCCCGAGGGCGTACCGAAATACAGATTCAGGCTCTGCGACTGATCCAGCCACTTCTGCCGCCTGCCGCCTGCTTCGATCAACCAGTCGGGATCGGTCTCGAAGGCATTGGCATAGAGGGGCTTCAGGGCAGCCGGGATGCGGTCGATGGGCGCGACCGAGCCATCGAAGTACTTGAGGTCGTTGACCATCACCTCATCCCACAAATCCAGGCGCTTGAGGTCCTCCACCAAATACTGATTGACCACGGTGAACTCGCCGGAAAGGTTCGATTTGACGTAGAGGTTCTGGTAGATCGGCTCGATCCCCTGGCTGACCCCAACAATATTGGAGATCGTCGCCGTCGGAGCAATGGCCAGGCAGTTGCTGTTGCGCATGCCACCGCGCACCTTCTCGCGCAGGCCCGACCAGTCGAGCTGCTGGCTACGGTCGAGATCGACCCCCTGACTGCGGCTCTGCGCCAGAATCTCGATGCTGTCGATGGGCAGCACCCCCTGGCTCCAGAGGGAGCCTGCGAAACTTTGGTAGGTACCGCGCTCGCGGGCGAGGTCGGCCGAGGCATCGATGGCATGGTAGCTGATCAGTTCCTGGCTGATATCCGCAAAGCGCACCGCAGCATCCGAGGCATAGGGAATGCGCAGGGCGAGAAGGGCGTCGGAGAAACCCATCAAACCCAGTCCTACGGGGCGGTGACGCAGATTACTATTGCGTGCCTTGCCGAGGGCGTAGTAGTTGATGTCTATGACATTGTCGAGCATGCGCATGGCCACCCGGATGGTGCGCGCCAACTTTTCGCCATCGATGGCGGCGAGGATCTGCTCCGCGCTCAGGTCAGGGTTCAGGGCTAGCGGATCCTGCCCCGCCGGCTGACGCAGATGCGCGACAAGATTCACCGACCCCAGGTTGCAGACGGCGATTTCCTTGTCGCTGGTGTTCAGGGTGATTTCCGTGCAGAGATTGGAGCTGTGCACCACGCCTACATGCTGCTGCGGGCTGCGCAGATTGCAGGGGTCCTTGAAGGTGATCCACGGATGACCGGTCTCGAAGAGCATGGTCAGCATCTTGCGCCACAGTTGCACGGCCGGCAGTCGTTTGTAGAGCTCGATCTTGCCCGCCAGTGCCTGCTCTTCGTATTCCTCGTAACGGGCGCGGAAGGCAGCGCCGGTCAGATCATGGAGCTCGGGGACGTCGTTGGGGCTGAAGAGCGTCCAGTCGGCGCCCGCCTCTACCCGTTCCATGAATAGGTCAGGGATCCAGTTGGCGGTGTTCATATCGTGGGTGCGGCGCCGATCATCGCCGGTGTTCTTGCGCAGCTCGAGAAATTCTTCGATGTCCAGATGCCAGGTTTCGAGATAGGCGCAGACGGCACCCTTGCGCTTACCACCCTGATTGACGGCAACCGCGGTGTCATTCACTACTTTGAGGAAGGGGACCACGCCTTGGCTCTTACCGTTGGTGCCCTTGATGTAAGAACCCAGGGCGCGTACCCGCGTCCAGTCATTGCCAAGGCCACCGGAATACTTGGAGAGCAGGGCATTGTCCTTGATCGACTCGTAGATGCCATCGAGATCATCGGCGACGGTGGTGAGGAAGCAGCTCGACAACTGCGGTCGTAGCGTACCGGAATTGAATAGGGTAGGAGTGGAGCTGACGAAATCGAATTGAGAAAGTACCTCATAGAAGGCGATGGCCTGCTCCTCGCGATCGATCTCCTCGATGGCGAGGCCCATTGCGACGCGCATCCAGAAGGCCTGCGGCAATTCGATGCGCCGCTCGCGCACGTGCAGGAAATAGCGATCATAGAGGATCTGCAGGCCCAGATATTGAAAATTCAGGTCACGCTCTGGGCGTAGCGCTGCGGTGATGCGATCGAGGTCGAACTGCGCCAGACGCGGGTCGATGAGTTCGTGCTCGATACCCGTGGCTAGATAATCGCGAAAATAGTCGCTGTAACGCTCTGTCATCTGCGCCTGGGTACATGGCTGCCCGACCACCTCGCGACGGATGCGGTCGAGGAGCAGGCGCGCCGACACGTAGGCATAGGCGGGGTCGCGCTCGATCAGGATGCGGCTGGCAAGAATGGGAGCTTGATAGAGTTCAGCCTCACTGATTCCATCGTAGAGATTTTTCAGAGTGGATTGCAGGATCAGTTCTGGGGAAACCGCTGCACCCAAACCGGCACAGGCTTCGTCGATGACGGCCCGCAAGCGCTCGCGATCGAGGGGCTGGCTGCTGCCATCGGCCTGACGCACCTGCAATTCCGTGCATAGCTCCTGCTCCTGCTGTTTCTGCCGAGCGCGTTCCCGTGCGCGCTCTTCCCGGTAGAGAACGTAAGCGCGCGCCACCTCATGCTCCCCGGCACGCATCAGCGCCAATTCGACCTGATCCTGGATATCTTCGATGTGGAAGGTGCCGCCGCCCGGTTGCCGACGCTCCAGTGCGCCGAGCACCTGTTCCGTGAGTTTTGCTACCTGTTCCCGGACACGCGCACTGGCGGCTCCGCCCGTGCCTTGCACCGCGAGGAAGGCTTTGGTCATGGCGACCTGAATTTTGCTGGCATCGAAGGGCACCACCGCTCCATTGCGGCGGATGACGCGGTGACGGGAATCGGACAGGTCCGGGACAACGGCTGTGGCAGTGCTGGGCATGGGCTCCTCCTTGGTGATAGCACAAAATATAGTTATCCCAGTGCCATTGTCAACACTATATATAGTGTTGACAAGCTGTGGATGACCTGGGGATAGGCAGTGCAGAAATTGCATAAAAAATTTAGACTTGTTCTATATCGCTGGCCGGCGCATACTCTTTCGCAACATTCAGTCGGAGAAGCACGTCATGACGAATAACGCCCTCGATCTCGCCCGGGAAAATTTGCTGCAGCCCGCAGGAATCGACGAGACGGCACTGGAGCGCACCTTTACGCAGTTGCGCCGCCGCGCCCTTGACGATGCGGATCTGTACTTTCAATACAGCCGTAGCGAGGCTTTCAGCCTGGAAGAAGGAGTGGTCAAATCGGGCAGTCACAGCATTCATCAAGGAGTGGGGGTGCGTGCTATCCAGGGAGAACGCCAGGGTCTGGCCTACTCCGATGAAATCGCGGTGGAGGCACTGCTGGGAGCAGCGGAAGCGGCGCGCAGCATCGTTCATCACCCGGGCGAGCAGCGGGCGCTGCAGTGGCGCTCCCGCAGCGGTCTGGATTTGTATCCAAACGTCGATCCTCTGGCGAGCATCGAAAATCGCGAGAAAATCGCCCTTCTCGAGCGTCTGGAAGTGGCTGCACGGGCAGCCGATCCGCGTGTGGTGCAGGTAATGGCCAGTCTGGCCGCGCGCTACGAGGTGGTATTGGTGGCGCGTCTGGATGGCAGTCTGGCTGCCGATTTGCGACCGTTGGTGCGACTGAACGTCACGGTGATCGCCGAGGAGAATGGTCGGCGGGAACAGGGAAGCGCCGGTGGAGGGGGACGCCACGACTATCGCGCATTTCTTGCCAGCGACGTGGCCGAGGAGTATGCCCGTGAGGCAGTGCGGCAGGCGCTGGTCAACCTCGAGGCGGAGGCCGCTCCGGCCGGCGGTATGGAAGTTGTCCTCGGGCCTGGTTGGCCGGGTATTCTGCTGCACGAGGCCATCGGTCATGGTCTGGAGGGGGATTTCAACCGCAAAGGCACTAGCGCTTTCTCTGGTCGCGTTGGGCAGCGGGTAGCCGCGCCCGGGGTCACGGTGGTGGACGATGGCACCCTGAGCGGCCGGCGGGGAAGTCTCAATCTTGATGATGAAGGGCATCCAACCCAATGTACCGTACTGATTGAAGACGGCATTCTGCGCGGGTATCTGCAGGACAGTCTGAATGCCCGGCTTATGGGGGTTGCCCCTACCGGTAACGGTCGGCGTGAATCCTATGCGCATCTGCCTATACCGCGTATGACTAATACCTACATGCGCAATGGTCAGCACGATCCGCAGGAAATTATCGCCAGTGTCAAGAAGGGGCTATATGCCGTGAACTTCGGCGGTGGGCAGGTCGACATCACCAGCGGCAAGTTCGTGTTCTCGGCCTCGGAAGCGTATCTGATCGAGAATGGCCGCATCACGCGTCCAGTCAAAGGAGCGACCCTGATTGGAAACGGGCCGGATGTGCTCACGCGGGTTGAAATGATTGGCAACGACCTCCAATTAGATCCAGGAGTGGGGACCTGTGGGAAAGACGGACAGAGCGTGCCGGTGGGAGTCGGTCAGCCAACATTGAAAATTCGTGATCTCACGGTTGGCGGTACCCAATGATGCTGGGTTATCCGCTATGCGCGGGGTGCGCTATTGTCAGTTTTTCTGCAGAGGTCTAAGATCGCACATGTTGGGGTATTTTGTACCCGATCTAAACTCCCGATGGGGGAGGTGAGGAAATGAATAACGTTTTCAAAAACGTACTCTTGTGGGTGGCGATTGGGGTCATTCTCATTTTCGTCTTCCAGAATCTCAATTCGTCGAGTTCGACGCCAGCTCAGGCAATGAACTTCTCGACCTTTGTCAATAGCGTCAAGCAGGGGCAGGTTGCCGATGTGACTATGGACGGCAACCATCTGACCGGTGCGCTCAGTTCCGGGCAGCAATTCAGTGTCTACACCCCGCCCAACGATACCCAGTTGGTGCCGCAGTTGCTGGCCGCCGGGGTCAAGATCTCGGTCAAGCCGCCGCAAGGCCAGTCGTTGCTGTTGGCTTTGCTGATCAACTGGTTCCCGATGCTGTTGCTTATCGGTGTGTGGATCTTCTTCATGCGCCAGATGGGGGGCGGCGGTGCTGGTGGACGGGGCGCCATGAGCTTTGGTCGCAGTCGGGCACGCATGCTGAGTGAGGAAAACAACAAGATCACCTTTGCCGATGTTGCCGGTGTGGAAGAGGCTAAGGAAGAGGTGGCCGAAATCGTAGATTTTCTGCGGGATCCCTCCAAGTTCCAGCGTCTTGGTGGCCGTATTCCCAAGGGTGTATTGCTCATGGGTTCGCCTGGTTCGGGCAAGACCCTGCTCGCACGCGCCATTGCCGGCGAGGCCAAGGTGCCCTTCTTCTCGATCTCTGGATCGGACTTTGTTGAGATGTTTGTCGGTGTGGGAGCCTCGCGCGTACGCGACATGTTTGAGCAGGCGAAAAAGCACGCCCCCTGCATCATCTTCATCGACGAGATCGACGCCGTTGGTCGCCAGCGTGGTGCCGGTCTCGGCGGTGGCAACGACGAACGCGAGCAGACCCTCAATCAGATGTTGGTGGAAATGGACGGTTTCGAGGGTACGGAAGGGATCATCGTCATCGCCGCTACCAACCGTCCGGACGTGCTCGATCCTGCCTTGTTGCGTCCTGGCCGTTTTGACCGGCAAGTAACGGTTCCGCTTCCAGACATTCGCGGTCGCGAGCAAATTTTGCAAGTACACATGCGCAAGGTGCCTTTGGCGCCAGATGTGGACGCCAGAGTCATCTCGCGCGGCACACCGGGCTTCTCCGGTGCTGACCTCGCCAACCTCGTCAACGAGGCGGCCCTCATGGCGGCGCGCAAGAGCAAGCGCTTGGTCGATATGCACGACTTCGAGGACGCCAAGGACAAGGTGATGATGGGTGCCGAGCGCAAGTCGGTGGTGATGAGCGACAAGCAGCGGGAGACCACGGCCTATCATGAGTCGGGCCATGCGGTGGTTGCCAAACTGCTGCCGGGTACTGATCCGGTGCACAAAGTCACCATCATCCCACGTGGCCGTGCCTTGGGGCTAACCATGCAGTTGCCGACCGAGGATCGCTTCAACTACGAGCGCCAGGAGATCCTGCACAACATCTCTATCCTTATGGGTGGGCGGATTGCCGAAGAGGTATTCCTCAATCAGATGACCACTGGCGCGGGCAATGACATCGAGCGAGCCACGGATCTGGCGCGCAAGATGGTTACGCAGTGGGGCATGTCCACCATCGGACCCATGGTGATTGGCGAGAAAGAGGAAGAGATGTTTCTCGGGCGTGAAGTCACCAAACACAGCAGCGTGTCCGAGCGCACTGCGCAGACGGTGGACGAAGAGGTACGGGGGATCATTCAGGAACGCTATCAGGTGGCGCGCAAGCTCATCGAAGATAACCGCGACATTGTCGAGCGTATGGCCCATGCGTTGCTCAAGTTCGAGACCTTGGATGCCGGCCAGGTCAACGACCTCATGGCTGGGCGCGATCCGCGTCCGCCGCAGGACAACAACCCCGGCACACCAGCGGTCAGTGGTAACAGCGGCGTCGGCAATTCTGAGCAGGTTCCCAATAACCTGCCCAAGCTTAACCCCGGGGAACACCCCGTTTGAGTTCTGCTGTGCTGCAGCAAAGACGCCCCTGGCTGCAGGGGCGTTCTTGTATCATGGGGATCATCAACCTGACCCCAGACTCTTTTTCTGATGGTGGTCGCTATGTCTCGGTGACTGCGGCCTTGGCTCATGCACGTCGTTTGTGGGCGGAGGGGGCGGACATCCTTGATCTCGGTGCGGAGTCGACGCGGCCGGGAGCGATGGAAGTTTCGGTAGAGGAGGAACTCGAACGCCTCCTGCCCGCCTTGGAGGCGATCCGCGCCGAGATTCCCCTACCCATTTCTGTGGATACCCGTAAGGCAGCGGTGATGCGTGCCGCCCATGCGTACGGAGCTAGCCTCATCAACGATGTCAGTGCCCTGAGCTTTGATCCCGATGCGCTGGCGACGGTGGCAGAATTAGGGCTTGATGTTTGCCTGATGCATATGCGTGGAACTCCAGCTACCATGCAGACCCTCACCGCCTACGAAAATGTGCTTACCGAGGTACATGACTATCTTGCCCAGCGGCGCGATGCGTGCCTGCAGGCGGGTATCCGCGCGGAGTCCATCGTGCTCGATCCGGGCATCGGTTTTGCCAAGGAACAGGCTGATAATATTCGCCTGCTGCGGCATCTCGACCGCTTGGCGACGCTTGGGCACCCCATTCTGCTCGGCGTGTCGCGCAAAAGGTTTTTGGGGGAGATTGCCGGCGTGGAAAACCCCGGTGAGCGTGTGGTAGCGAGTGTGGCGGCCCTCCTCTGGACCCGACAGCGGTGTCGCAGCGCGATCTATCGGGTGCACGATGTTGCCGCTACGCGGCAGGCACTCAACATTTGGGAAGCGATGGAAGCGACAGGATAAAGCGAATATGGCCAGAAAATTTTTCGGAACCGACGGCGTGCGCGGTCGGGTGGGAGAAATGCCCATGCGTGCGGATTGGATCCTGCAGCTCGGCTGGGCTGCGGGTAGGGTGCTCACCAGGGGGGTAGCCGGCAGGCCGCAGGTGCTGATTGGTAAAGACACCCGCCTTTCTGGCTACCTCCTCGAATCGGCCCTGGAATCCGGGCTGGCGGCGGCAGGCGTCGATGTATTGTTGGTTGGCCCGCTGCCGACGCCCGCCATCGCTTACCTGACGCGTACCCTGCGGGCCCATGCCGGCATCGTCATCAGCGCTTCGCACAACCCTTACGAAGATAACGGCATCAAGTTTTTCTCTGGCGATGGCTACAAGCTCCCGGATACGGTGGAGGAAGCCATTGAGGCCGAGCTGGAAGGACCCATGCGCTGTGCTGCTGCAGACTCTTTGGGGAAGGCACGCCGCGTGGAGGATGCCGCCGGTCGCTATGTCGAATACTGCAAGACGACCTTTCCGGCGTCCGCCGATCTGCGCGGCGTGCGGATCGTTGTCGATGCCGCCCACGGTGCCGGCTATAAGGTCGCGCCCATGGTGTTCAGCGAGCTGGGTGCGCAGGTGGAGAGCATCGGAGCGCGACCCAACGGTGTCAATATCAATGATGGGGTCGGTTCGACGGCGCCGCAGGCGCTCATTGCTGCAGTGCGCGAGCGACAGGCCGATCTGGGGATCGCCCTGGATGGCGATGGCGATCGCGTCCTGCTCGTGGATGCGCGAGGTAATACCTGGGATGGCGATGCCGTCCTGTGGCTGCTGGCGCAGGCCTTCCGGGAACGGGGCGCCTTGCCAGGGGTCGTCGGTACGGTGATGAGCAATCTCGCCTTGGAAAAGGCGCTGACAGAGCAGGGAGTGCCTTTCGTGCGCAGCGCTGTGGGAGACCGATATGTGCTGGAGACGATGCGCCGTCTGGGCTATCCCTTGGGTGGGGAGAATTCCGGTCACCTCATCACTCCCGCAAATACCACGGGCGATGCCATTCTTGCGGCGTTGCAGGTGCTTGCCTTTTTGCAGCAGAAAGGCAGGAGTCTGCATGAGCTGGCCGCTGGTCTGAAACTGTATCCGCAGGTTTTGCTCAATTTGCGCCTGCCAGACGCGCGCCAGCACTTGGACCGCCCCGATGTGCAGCAATTGCTGCAGGCAGCGGAGGCACAGCTCGCCGGACGCGGGCGACTTCTGGTGCGTGCCTCGGGTACCGAACCACTGTTGCGTATCATGGTAGAGGCGGTTGACTGTGGGCTGGCGCAAAAGGTCGCTGAGGAGTTGCGGGCGCAAGTGGCCGCCGGTGTGACCGAATCTGTGGCGGTCTAGAGCGTGCGAACAGGGTAAATTGACCCTCGTCAGCGGACTCTTTACACTGCCCGTCCTATTAGCAATTGATGACAAATGTGAGGAAAGGCGACGTGCGGTCGATCATGGTAGCGGGCAATTGGAAGATGAATGGCTTGAATGCGGATGCCGAGCACCTCACCCAAGCCATTCTCGATGCGGGTCTGGCGCCAGCCTCGCCGGAGGTTGTGGTATTTCCGCCCTTCACGCTATTGCCGACGGTGCATCAGTTGGCCAAGGGCAGTTCCTTGCGTTGGGGCGGACAAAATCTCTTTTGGGAAGCGCACGGTGCCTATACGGGTGAGATCTCGGGACCGATGCTGCGCGATCATGGCTGTCGTTATGTTCTGGTTGGACACTCGGAGCGCCGTCAGATTTTTCAGGAGTCGGATGAAATCGTCCTGAAAAAAGTGAAGGCCGCCCTCCTGTCTGGTCTGATTCCCATGGTCTGTATCGGTGAAACCGAGCAGGAAAGGGTGCAGGGCCAAACGGAACAGGTGTTGCGGCGTCAGATAGATGCCGTTCTCCCGGCCTTGGGCAGTAGCGGACAGCAGGCCAACATGGTCCTTGCATATGAGCCAGTCTGGGCCATCGGTACCGGCAAGACGGCCAGCCCAGAGCAGGCGCAGGAAGTGCATGCCTTTGTGCGTGGCCTGGTCGCTGCAAAGAATCCCGATATTGCCCGCAAAATCCTCATTCTCTATGGCGGTAGTGTCAAGGCCGGCAACGCCCAGGTCCTGTTTTCCCAGCCGGATATTGATGGTGGTCTGGTCGGTGGAGCCTCATTGCAGGCAGTCGAGTTTTTGCAGATCTGTCAGGCCGCCCATGCGGTAGCCCGAGGTATTTGAGCATGTATACGGCGTTATTGATTTTTCAGGTACTGATTTGTGTCGTGCTGGTAGGTCTGGTACTGATTCAGAAAGGACAGGGCGCGGATATTGGCGCAGTCTTTGGCGGTGGTGGTTCGCAGACCGTTTTTGGTGCTGCGGGGGCGGGCAACTTTCTCAGCCACGTCACTGCAATTCTTGCCGCGATTTTCTTTCTCAACAGCCTGGCGTTGGCCTATCTGTCAGAACATGAGGCACACCAGATGGGGACGGGTATTGCGCTGCCAAGCTCGACGGCAGCGCCCTCTGCTGCCGCACCGGCAACGGCGTCGACCGCATCTGTAGCTGCAGGCGTGGCGAGCAGCGGGAGTCCAGTTTCCGCCTCGGCAAAATCCGCTGTGTCCGGAAAGAGCGTGGCCACCGGGAATTCCTCTCCAGGCAAGCCTTGACGTCCTGGGCGGGGCATGAGAAAGTTTTGATTCACTTGCCGAAGTGGTGAAATTGGTAGACACACCGTCTTGAGGGGGCGGCGGCGCAAGCCATACCGGTTCGAGTCCGGTCTTCGGCACCAAATTACAGCCCGCGTGGCTGTTTTTTTGTCTCTGTAGATTTGCAGAGATTTGATTATATAGAAAAAAAGTTTTTTATGGCGACCCTGATGGGTGCGTAATGACTTTGACGGAGGGGCCGGGTGCTCGGACATTATTTGCCTGTGCTGATATTTCTGCTGATCGCCTTGGTGGTTGGCATCGTGCCCTTGATTCTGGGCAGCAAGCTCGGTCCTAATCGGCCCGACAGCGAAAAGCTGTCTCCCTATGAGTGTGGATTCGAGGCCTTCGAGGACGCCCGCGTCAAGTTCGATGTGCGTTACTATCTGGTGGCGATTCTGTTCATCCTGTTCGACCTCGAAATCGCATTTTTGTTTCCCTGGGCCGTCGTCTTTGACTCCGTCGGCATGACCGGGTTCCTCGCCATGATGGTGTTTCTCGCCATTCTGGTGGTCGGCTTCATCTATGAATGGAAGAAGGGGGCTCTGGAATGGGAATAGAAGGGGTTCTCGAAAAGGGTTTCGTCACCACCAGTATCGATACGGTGGTCAACTGGAGTCGTACCGGGTCTTTATGGCCAATGACCTTTGGCCTTGCCTGTTGTGCCGTGGAGATGATGCACGCGGGTGCCGCGCGCTACGATCTCGATCGCTTTGGCATCATTTTTCGTCCCAGCCCGAGGCAATCCGACGTCATGATCGTTGCCGGTACCCTGGTCAATAAAATGGCCCCGGCCTTGCGCAAGGTCTACGACCAGATGGCCGAGCCGCGCTGGGTGGTATCCATGGGCTCTTGTGCCAATGGTGGCGGGTATTATCACTACTCTTACAGTGTCGTGCGCGGTTGCGACCGGATCGTACCGGTGGATGTCTACGTCCCAGGCTGTCCACCCACCGCCGAAGCACTTCTTTTTGGGCTGATCCAGCTGCAGAAGAAGATCCGCCGTACGCACACAATAGCCCGGTAACGCAAAAATGGACGATCTGGAAATGGTATCCCAGCAGATCGAGGCTGGGCTCGGGCAGCGGATACGCCGTCGGCAGATTGCCCGCGGCGAGCTGACCCTGGAACTCGCGTGTGACGACTTTCTTGCCAGCTGCACCTGGTTACGCGATGAGGCGGGTTTTGATCAGTTGATCGACATTTGTGGAGTGGACTATGCCGAGTACGGTGATGGTACCTGGGAGGGCGAGCGTTTCGCCGCCGTCTACCATCTGCTCGGTATTCAGAGTCGGCAGCGTCTGCGCCTGCGCGTGTTTCTCGACGAAGATCTTCCGATCATCGCCTCGGTGAATGCGATCTGGCCGGCGGCCAATTGGTTTGAGCGGGAGACCTTCGATCTCTTTGGTTTTCTCTTTGAGGGGCATCCCGATCTGCGGCGAATTCTCACCGATTACGGCTTTGTTGGCTATCCCTTCCGCAAGGATTTTCCTCTGGTAGGAACCGTTGAGATGCGCTACGACCCAGATCAGCGGCGGGTAATTTACGAGCCCACCCGTACCGAGGAGCGGGTGGTCGTGCCGCGCATCGTGCGCAGTGACGAAGAGGGGCGATACGATGCCAGAAATTAGTAACTTCACCATGAACTTTGGGCCGCAGCATCCCTCTGCCCATGGCGTGCTGCGGCTGGTGCTGGAGCTCGATGGTGAGGTGATCGAGCGCGCCGATCCGCATATTGGCCTTCTGCACCGCGCCACGGAGAAGCTCGCCGAGCACAAGACCTTCCTGCAGAACCTACCGTACATGGACCGGCTCGACTATGTATCGATGATGTGCAACGAGCACGCCTACTGTCGCGCCGTCGAGGGGCTGCTGGGGATCGAGATTCCCCAACGTGCCCAGTATATCCGTACCCTGTTCGACGAAATCACGCGGGTACTCAATCATCTGCTGTGGCTCGGCGCCTATGCCCTCGATGTCGGAGCCATGTCGGTATTTCTCTATTGCTTCCGTGAGCGCGAAGATCTCATGGATGTCTACGAGGCGGTCTCGGGGGCACGCATGCATGCTGCGTACTACCGGCCCGGTGGCGTGTACCGCGATCTTCCCGCGCAGATGCCGCAATATGAAGCGTCTCCTTACCGCGATGCGAAGCGGCTGGAGGAGCTCAATGCCAACCGTGGCGGTTCTGTCCTCGATTTCATCGAGGACTTTACCCGCCGTTTCCCTGGCTATGTCGACGAATACGAAACCCTGCTTACCGACAATCGCATCTGGAAGCAGCGCACCGTGGGAATTGGTGTGGTCGCGCCGGAGCGGGCCATTGCCCTGGGTTTCACCGGGCCGATGTTGCGCGCCTCCGGGGTCGCCTGGGATTTGCGCCGTACCCAGCCCTATGCGGCCTATGCCGATCTGGATTTCGAGATCCCGCTGGGCAAGGAAGGCGACTGTTATGATCGCTACCTGGTGCGCGTGGCCGAAATGCGCGAAAGTAACAAGATCATTGCGCAATGCGTCGACTGGTTGCGAAAAAATCCCGGCCCGGTCATGGTTGACGATTACAAAGTTGCGCCGCCCCCACGGGAAGAAATGAAGACCAGCATGGAGGCCTTGATCCATCACTTCAAACTCTTTTCCGAGGGCATGATTGTGCCGGCTGGCGAGATCTACGCCGCAGTCGAGGCCCCGAAGGGGGAGTTTGGTATTTACCTGCTTTCCGATGGAGCCAATAAGCCCTATCGCATGAAGATCCGGGCGCCGGGCTTTTCCCACCTTGCCGCCATGGACGAGATGGCCAAGGGGCACATGATTGCCGACGTGGTAGCGATTCTGGCGACCATGGATATTGTGTTTGGGGAGATCGACCGATGAGCGAATGGCTGTCGCAAAGCTCCCTCGATGCCATTGCGGCGGAGCGCAGCAAGTATCCCCCGGAGCAGGCGCGCTCGGCGCTCCTCGCGGCCTTGCGCATTGCGCAAGAGGAGCATGGCTATCTGCCCGAGCCCCTGATCGAGCATGTGGCGGCCATCCTTGGCGTACCAGCGATCCAGGCCTTCGAGGTGGCTACTTTTTATACGATGTATGACTTGCAGCCCGTCGGTAGACACCAGTTCTGTGTCTGCGGCAGCGTGTCCTGCTTTCTCAATGGCTCTGATGAGATCCTCGCCCATTTGCAGGAGCGCCTGGGCATTGGCATTGGCGAGACGACTGCCGATGGTCTCTTCACCATCAAAGAAGTGGAGTGCCTGGGGGCCTGTAAAGATGCGCCGATGATGCAATTAGGAGATCGCTATATCGAAGATCTCACGCCGCAGAAACTCGATGAGCTGATCGCGCAATTGCGCAAGGAGGCGGAGCAATGACGACGGAAACGTATGTGAATGGTGTTACCCTGCGTAACCGCGGTCTGCCGGATTCCCATCGTTTGCAGGTGTATCAGGACACTGGTGGCTATCAGGCCCTGCGCAAGGTCTTGCTGGAGGGGATGACGCCCGAGCAGATCATCAACGAAATGAAGACCTCGGCCCTGCGTGGTCGCGGTGGTGCAGGTTTTCCGACGGGACTGAAGTGGAGCTTCATGCCGAAGGGAGTTACTGGCAGGAAGTATCTGCTCTGCAATGCCGATGAGGGGGAACCTGGCACCTGCAAGGATCGGGATATCATGCGTTATGAGCCGCACCGGCTCATCGAGGGGATGATCATCGGCGCCTACGCCATGGGTGCGCGGGCCGGGTATATCTTCATTCGCGGGGAGTTCATCGAACCCATCCGTATTGTCGAGGCGGCCCTGGCCGAGGCCTATGCTGCTGGTCTGCTCGGCGAAAAAATCCTGGGAACCGATTTTTCTTTTGATCTTTACGTATACCGTGGTGCGGGGGCCTATATCTGTGGTGAGGAAACTGCCCTGATGGAGGCCCTGGAAGGGAAAAAGGGGCAACCGCGTTTCAAACCCCCTTTCCCGGCGAGCTATGGCCTGTATGGCCAGCCGACTACCATCAACAATGTCGAGACCTTCGCCTCGGTGCCTGACATTATCACACGTGGCGGACAGTGGTTCCTCGATCTGGGCAAACCCAACAATGGGGGAACGAAAATCTTCTCGGTGACCGGGCATGTGCAACGACCGGGAAACTTCGAGGTACCCATGGGTACCCCCTTTGCCGAATTGCTGGAAATGGCTGGCGGATTGCGTCCGGGACGGAAGCTCAAGGCGGTGATCCCCGGTGGTACCAGTACCGCCATGGTGGCCGGCGCGCAGATGATGGAAGTGACCATGGACTACGACAGCATCTCCAAGGCCGGTTCGGCCCTGGGTGCAGGCTCGGTGATCATCATCGATGACAGTGTTTGCATCGTCAAGGTAGTGGAGCGCATCGCTCGCTTCTACATGCACGAATCCTGCGGCCAATGTACCCCCTGCCGCGAGGGCATGGGCTGGCTGTGGCGGGTCATGCACCGGATCGAGAACGGACAGGGTCGCGACTCTGATCTGGAGTTGTTGCAGAATGTTGGGTCGCGCATCGAGGGGCGCACGATCTGTGCGCTGGCCGACGGCGGGGTGGCCCCGGTGACCAGCTCCCTGCGTCTGTTCCCGGATGAATACCTGCACCATGTCCGGCACAAGACCTGCCTGGTCGGTGCCGATGCCGCACGGAGAGTTGCCTGATGCCACGCATCGAGATTGACGGGCAGGAGATCGAGGTGGCTGCCGGCACCACATTGATGGAGGCCGCCGAGCAGCTCGGTATCTACATCCCCTTCTTTTGCTACCACCCCAAGCTGTCAGTGGCAGCCAACTGCCGTATGTGTCTGGTGGATGTCGAAAAGCAGGCCAAGCCCCTGCCCGCCTGCGCCACCCCGGCGAGCGATGGAATGAAGGTTTCCACCCGCTCGAAACGGGCGAAGATGGCGCAACAGGGCGTGCTCGAATTCCTGCTCATCAATCATCCCCTGGATTGCCCGATCTGTGACCAGGGCGGCGAATGTCCGTTGCAGGACATCACCATGGGCTATGCGAATCCGCACAGCCTCTACACCGAAGAAAAGCGGGTAGTAGAAGACAAGGACATCGGACCACTGATTGCCACCGAGATGACGCGCTGTATCCAATGCACTCGTTGCGTTCGCTTTGGCACCGAGATTGGCGGTATCAGTGAACTGGGCGCCACCGGACGAGGCGAGAAGATGGCCATTGGTACCTATGTTGCCAAGGCGGTACGTTCCGAGCTGTCCGGTAACATGATCGATCTTTGTCCCGTCGGTGCCTTGACCAGCAAGCCCTTCCGCTACAAGGCCCGCTCCTGGGAGCTCAAGCACAGCCAGAGTCTCTGTCCGCATTGCTCGACGGGTTGCAATACCGATGTGCAAAGCCTTGGCAAGGAAGTGTTGCGGGTCAAGCCGCGGGTCAACGAGGCGGTCAACGAAGAATGGCTCTGCGACAAGGGCCGCTTTGCCTATGCCGGATTGCAGGCAGCCGATCGCGTGCAGACTCCTCTCTTGCGTATCAACGGTTCTTTACAGCCAGTGTCCTGGGCCGATGCCCTGGAGGCGGCGGCGACAGCCTTGCAAAAGACCATCGGCCGTGCGGGACCCGACGTCGTGGCCGGAATCATCTCGCCGGCGGCCAGCAACGAGGAGCTCTATCTCTTCCAGGCCCTGTTACGGGGCCTCGGGGTGCGTGCTATCGAGCATCGCCTGCGGCAGACGGACTTCCGTGCCGACCCGGCCATGCCCTTATATCCGGCCCTGAACATGAGCCTGGAACAGTTGGAGACAGAGCGAAACATTATTCTCTGTCATGCCTACCCGCGGGAGCGGCAACCGCTGACCAACCACCGTCTGCGCAAGGCGGCCCTGGCGGGGGCGCAGATCTGGGCGCTGGATAGCACCGAACGGGAGTTCAATTTTCCTTTGCGGCAGATCCGCGCGGCAGCGGGAGCCGATCTGGCGGTCTATGAGGAGCTCTTGGCGCTTTTGCGCGATGGGACGCCAGCATCGAATCCTGCCTTGGCGGATTTGGCAGATACTGTGCGGGCAGCCGATAAGCCGCTGTTTCTGTTGGGTAGCGGTCTCTTGCAGCAGCCCCGGGCAGCGGAGCTGCTGGCCGTTATCGCTGAAATCGCGCAACAGACTGCCGCTCGCGTCTCCTGGCTGGCGGAGTCCGCCAATAGCGCTGGTGCTTGGCTACTCGGCTGTGTACCCGGACGTAAACCGGGAGGCGTGCAGGTCGAGGATGCGCCGCAGATCTGGGACGAGAAAAAGGCGTTCCTGCTCTATGGTGTCGAGCCTGAGGCGGATTCCATGGATGCGCCCGGGGTCCGCGCAGCTCTCGATGCTGCCGATGCGGTCATCAGTATCAGCAGCTTTCTGGGCGCCGCTGAGTCCTATGCCGATATCGTTCTACCTCTGGCGAGCTGGGCGGAAAGTAGTGGCAGCTTTTTCAATAACGAAGGGCGCTTGCAACAGTATCGTGCGGCGGTGCGGCCGGCAGGAGAGTCGCGCCCCGGCTGGAAAATCCTACGTGTGCTGGCCGATCATCTGGAACTGGCTGGCCTCGATTTCGATGATCTCGAAGCGCTGCAGGATACTTGGCAGAAACAGCTGGGGGATTTTCCCCTCGATGTCCCGGGTTTTGGGGTAATGCCAGAGATTGCCGCACGTCAGCAAGAAGGCGCCGAGGGGCTCCAATTGCTGGGCGACTGGCGTATCTATCAGCAGGACCTGCTCGTCCGACGTGCCCAGCCCCTGGAGCAGGAGCCGGTTTGTCGCTTGCACCCGGATACGGTTGCCGAACTGGGAATCAGCGGTGGCGCGGTAGAATTGCTGGCGCGCAATGGCGCGCAGGTGCAGTTGCCCTTCGTTCTCGATGCCGGAATTCCCCACGGCGCCGTCTGGCTCGATCTTGGTCATCCCGAGACGCAGGCGTTGGGAGGAGTCGGGACGACTCTGCGGGTACAGATGCCGAGTATTCGGGTGCGGGCGTAGGGAGGAAGGATGCACGATCTCGTCAATGCGGCCTGGTGGCCACCCGTTTGGGCCTTGATCAAAATCATCATCGTCCTAATCCCTCTTTTGCTCGGCGTCGCCTATCTGACCCTGGCCGAACGCAAGGTGATCGGCTACATCCAGATTCGCCTCGGGCCGAATCGCGTTGGTTTTCGCGGTATGCTGCAGCCGATTGCCGACGCCCTGAAGCTGCTGTTCAAGGAAGTTCTGATTCCCAGTACCGCCAACCGCTTTCTCTTTCTGGCGGCGCCGGTCTTGGCTTTCGTTCCCGCCATGCTGGTCTGGGCGGCGGTCCCCTTCGGTCCAGGTGTGGCCATCAGCAACATGAACGCGGGGCTACTCTACGTCCTGGCCATAGCCGGTCTGGGGGTGTACGGGATCATCATTGCCGGCTGGGCCTCGAACTCCAAATATGCATTTTTGGGGGCGATGCGCGCAGCTGCGCAGTTGGTGGCCTACGAAATTGCCATGGGCTTTGCCCTGGTGGGCGTGTTGATGCTGGCGCAGACACTGAATCTGAGCAAGATCGTCGAGGCGCAGGCAGGTGGAGGCTTCTGGTCGTGGTACTGGTTGCCGCTCTTTCCTTTTTTTCTGGTGTATTTCATCTCTGGCGTGGCCGAAACCAACCGCGCCCCCTTCGACGTGGCGGAGGGCGAGTCGGAGATCGTTGCCGGGTTTCATGTGGAATATTCGGGGATGGGCTTTGCGCTGTTCTTCCTGGCCGAATATGCCAATATGATCTTTATCTCGATCCTGACCACCGTGCTTTTCCTCGGGGGCTGGTATCCGCCCTTCAATGTCGCGCCTTTCACCTGGGTGCCGGGCCTCATCTGGCTCTTGTTGAAGACCGCCTTCCTGCTCTATGTCTTCCTCTGGATCCGCGCCACTTTCCCGCGCTATCGCTATGACCAGATCATGCGTTTGGGCTGGAAGGTCTTCATTCCCATTACCATCGCTTGGATCGTGGTAGTAGGTATTGCCCTCGAGACCCCGTTGCGGGCTATCCTGCGCTGAGGAGATTGTCATGGCCAATCCTGTCAAACGCTGGTTCCAGTCTTTTTTCCTGCTCGAAATGCTGCGCGGTATGCGGCTCACTGGACGCTATTTTTTCGCGCGCAAGTTTACCGTGCAGTATCCCGAGGAAACGACACCGCAGTCGCCGCGTTTTCGCGGTCTGCATGCCCTGCGCCGCTATGAGAATGGGGAAGAGCGCTGCATTGCCTGCAAACTCTGCGAGGCCGTTTGTCCTGCGCTGGCCATTACCATCGAGAGCGAGGAGCGTAGCGACGGGACGCGCCGCACCAGCCGCTATGACATCGATCTGAGCAAGTGTATCTTTTGCGGACTCTGCGAGGAGTCTTGCCCGGTGGATTCCATTGTCGAAAGTCGGGTGCTGAGTTATCACGCCGAGACCCGTAGTGAACTGCTCTACGACAAGATTCGTTTGCTGGGTAATGGTGATCGTTTGGAAGGCGAGTTAGCCCGCGATCGGCAGGCGGACAGTAGCTACCGTTAGGAGAGAACGAGAAAACGCATGATGCTCACCACCACCATCCTTTTTTATGTTTTCTCGGCCATTCTGCTGGTATCGGCCCTGTTGGTCATCACCGCGCGCAATCCGGTCTATTCGGCGCTTTATCTGGTACTCGCCTTTTTCAATGCGGCAGCTTTGTTTCTTTTGCTGGGCGCGGAGTTTCTCGGGCTGATTTTGATTCTGGTATATGTGGGTGCGGTGATGGTGCTGTTTCTCTTCGTGGTCATGATGCTGGATATCAACCTGGAGCGTCTCAAAGAGGGCTTTCTGCGCTACCTGCCCCTCGGTTTGGCGATTGCGATCGTTGGCGTGCTGGAGATGGTGGCGGTGTTCTGGACCGCGCCGATCGGTAGGGTGCCGGCACCAGGGCCGATCCCGGCGAATGCCGACAACACCCGCGCCCTCGGTGAGTTGCTCTACACCCACTATCTCTATCCCTTTGAAATCGCTGCGGTGATCCTGCTCGTCGCCATCATTGCCGCGATCGCCCTGACCTTGCGCCGACGGCCCGACACCAAGTCGCAGGCGGTCGGCAAACAGGTCGCGGTCGCCGTACGCGAACGGCTCCGCATGGTCGATCTGCGGGGGCCGAAGCCATGATCCCGTTGTCGCACTGGTTGATCCTGGGGGCGCTGCTGTTTTCCATCGGCGTCGTGGGAATTTTCCTGAATCGGAAAAATGTCATTATTCTGCTGATGGCGATAGAGATTTTGTTGTTGGCGGTAAATATCAATTTTGTCGCATTTTCCCGTTATTTGGGGAACCTTCAGGGACAAATCTTTGTGTTTTTTGTCCTTACCGTAGCGGCCGCTGAGGCGGCCATTGGCTTGGCGATCCTGGTGGTCTATTTCCGTAATCGCCGCAGCATCAATGTAGAAGACATCGACGACTTACGGGGCTGATATGTGGATCTTTGACTGGCTGCATGGCCTGCCACCCATCTGGGTCTATTTGCTCATTCCCCTGGCACCGCTGGCGGGCTCGCTAGTTGCTGGCCTAGGGGGATGGTTTCTGCGGGAGAGGGCGCATTGGGCACCCATCGCCGGTGTTGCCTTTGCCCTGTATCTGGCCATTTTTGTACTCTTGCAGGTGCTGCATGGGCAGACCTTCTATGGCAATGTCTATACTTGGGCGGTGTTTGGGAATCTACCGGTACACATCGGTTTCGATATCGACAGTCTGACCGCGGTGATGCTGGTGGTGGTCACCTTCGTTTCCCTCTGCGTGCACGTCTATACCATTGGTTATATGCATGACGATCCGGGTTATGCCCGCTTCTTCAGCTATATCGCCTTGTTTACCTTCAGCATGTTGATGCTGGTGATGGCCAACAACTTTCTGCAGCTCTTTTTTGGCTGGGAAGCGGTGGGGCTGGTGTCCTATCTTCTGATCGGTTTCTGGTTTACCCGCGAAAGCGCCAATCAGGCCTCGCTGAAGGCCTTTCTCGTCAATCGTGTCGGCGATTTCGGTTTTCTGATCGGCATCGCCGCTATCTATCACTACTGTGGCAGCCTGGATTATCGCACCGTTTTTGCCATGGTCCCCAGTCTGGTCGGGCAGACCGTTACCATCATCCCTGGGCATCCCTGGTCGGTACTGACCTGGATTGCCATCCTGCTCTTTATCGGGGCCATGGGAAAATCGGCGCAAGTACCCTTGCATGTCTGGCTGCCGGAGTCGATGGAGGGTCCGACGCCGATCTCGGCACTGATCCATGCCGCGACCATGGTCACCGCCGGAATCTTCATGGTCTCGCGCATGTCGCCGATTTACGAGCAGTCGGCAACGGCGCTGAGCGTCATTCTGATCATTGGCGCGATTACCGCGTTGTTTATGGGACTGATTGGGCTGGTACAGAACGACATCAAGCGCATCATCGCCTACTCCACCCTTTCCCAGTTGGGCTATATGACCGCGGCCTTGGGTGCGTCGGCTTTTTCTGCGGCCATATTCCACCTGATGACCCATGCCTTCTTCAAGGCATTACTCTTCCTGGCCGCCGGATCGGTCATCCATGCCATGCAGAATGAGCAGGATATCCGCAAGATGGGGGGGCTGCGCGCGCACATGCCCATTACCTATCTCACCTTTTTGGTGGGCGGGTTGGCGCTTTCCGGAATCCCGCCCTTTGCTGGCTTTTTCAGTAAGGACCTGATCATCGAGGCGGTCGGCGAATCGAGTTTGACCGGCGCGACCTTTGCCTATGTCCTGTTGGTGCTGGGTGCGCTGGTCACGGCGCTGTATACCTTCCGCATGTTTTTCTTGGTCTTCCATGGCAAGAAACGCATGGACGAACACACTCAGGAACATTTGCATGAATCGCCTTGGGTGATTACCGCCCCTCTGATCGCTTTGGCCATTCCCTCTTTGCTGGCGGGCTGGTTCTTTATTGCCCCGGTGGGCCTGGGCGCTTTTCTGGATAGCTCGCTACAGATTCGGGCGCAGTGGAATACCATCGGAGAAATTGCGGCGCACTGGCAGGGGACTGGCGCCTTCCTTGTCCACGGCCTGGAGTCCTGGCCCTTCTGGTTGGCCATTCTCGGCATCGCTTTGGCGGCATGGTTCTACCTGCTGCATGACGGCGTACCAGCGGCACTGAATCGCCTGCTTGCACCCTTCACCTGGGTTCTGCGCAAGAAATATGGCTTTGATGCCTTCAACCAGCTGGTATTCGTCCAGGGTGCCTTGTTGCTCGGTCGGCGCTTCTGGCATTGGGGGGACGAGGCAATCATCGACGGCGGAATGGTCAATGGCAGCGCCCGGCTGGTGGCGCGCGCGGCCCTTTCCTGGCGGCGCCTGCAGACCGGTTATATCTATCACTATGCCTTCGTCATGATCATTGGGCTCGTCCTCTTCATGACCTATTTCATGATCTGGAGGGGCTGATCGATGCATTCCTTTGGCCTTCTGAGCGCAGCGATCTGGGCGCCGATCCTTGGTGGCTTTCTGGTCCTTGCCGTGGGCGATCGCGCCGGCGGCAACCCGGCGCGCTGGCTGGCGCTGTTGGTCTCACTACTGACCTTTGCCATTACCTTGCCGCTATTCACGAGCTTCGATACCCATACGGCAGCAATGCAGTTTGTCGAACGCGTCCCGTGGATTCCGGCATTTCACATTGCGTATTTTCTGGGTATCGATGGGATTTCGCTCTGGTTCATCCTGCTCACCAGCTTCCTGACGGTGCTGGTGGTGATTGCCTCCTGGCGCAACGTCTCAATGCGTATTGCCCAGTATCTGGCCGCTTTTCTGATCATGGACGGGTTGATGATCGGGGTCTTCTGTGCCCTCGATGCCATCCTCTTTTATGTGTTTTGGGAGGCGATGCTCATTCCCATGTTCCTCATCATCGGGGTCTGGGGCGGGCCACGCCGGGTCTATGCCACCATCAAGTTCTTCCTCTATACCTTCCTCGGTTCGGTGTTGATGCTGGTGGCCTTTCTGTACCTGTATTTTCACAGTGGCGACAGCTTCAGTCTGCTGGCTTTTCAGAAAACGCCCCTGGGCGCGAACGCGCAGATCTGGATTTTTCTCGCCTTCCTGATCGCCTTTGCGGTGAAAATCCCGATGTGGCCGGTACATACCTGGCTACCCGACGCCCACGTCGAGGCCCCGACGGGGGGCTCGGTGATTTTGGCGGCGATCATGCTGAAAATGGGTGCCTACGGTTTCTTGCGCCTGAGTCTGCCGATCACCCCGGATGCCAGCCATCAACTCGCGTGGTTGATGATCGTGCTATCGCTGATCGCCATTGTTTATATCGCCCTGATTGCCATTGTGCAGCAGGATATGAAGAAGCTGATCGCCTACTCCTCCATCGCGCATATGGGTTTTGTCACTCTCGGCTTTTTCGTTTTTACGCAGACGGCGATAGAGGGCGCGATCATCCAGATGCTCTCGCATGGTTTTGTGAGTGCGGCGATGTTCCTGTGCGTGGGTGTGCTCTATGACCGCATGCATACCCGCGATATTCAGGCCTACGGTGGCGTGGCTAACGTGATGCCGATTTTTGCCAGCCTGATGATGCTCTTTGCCATGGCCAATGTCGGTCTACCCGGGACCTCGGGCTTTGTCGGGGAGTTTATGGTGGTGCTGGGCACCTACCAGGTACATCCGTGGCCGGCGATCATTGCCGCCACCGGGCTGATTACCGGCGCCGGCTATACCCTCTGGCTCTTCAAGCGGGTGATCTTTGGCGGCATCATCCATGCCGAGGTGGCCGCCCTCAGTGACCTCAATGGCCGCGAGATTCTGGTCCTTGGGTCTTTGGCAGTTTTTGTGTTGCTGCAGGGTGTGTGGCCGGCCCCTTTCCTCGACATCGTTCATCAATCCGTGGCGCATCTCTTACAGCAGGTCGCCACCAGTAAAATTCCTGGTTGAGGAGGCGCCATGCAGAACGCTCTGTTTCATTGGTCCTTTGCCATTCCTGAAATTTGGGTTCTGGCAATGGCCTGTGTGGTGCTGCTGGTTGACGTGTTTGTTGGCGAGCGCCAACGTGATGTCGCCTATGTGCTCAGTATTTTCACCTTGCTCGCGGCTATGGCCCTGACCTGGTCGCAGATGGGCCAGACAGGATTTGCCTTCTTCGGGCAATTCCATCTCGATCCCTTTACCAGCATCGCCAGTTTCTTCGTCGAGCTGCTGAGTCTGCTGGTGCTTTCGTATTCGCGCAAGTATCTCCTGCGTCGGTCCTTGTATCGCGGGGAGGTCTTCGTACTATTGCTCTTTGCCTTGCTAGGGGCGTTGATCCTCATCTCTGGGGCCAACCTGCTGATCCTGTATCTGGGGCTGGAGCTGCTTGCCCTCAGTCAATATGCCCTGGTCGCTTTTCAACGCGGCAATCTGCGCGCAACGGAGGCGGGACTGAAATATTTCATTCTTGGCGCGTTGGCCTCGGCCCTGTTGCTCTACGGCATGTCGTTGCTCTATGGCCTCACGGGAACCCTGGATTTGCACCAGATTGCCATTGCCCTGGTCAATGTGGGCAGTGCCAACTATCTGTTGATGCTCGCGGTGGTCTTTCTGGTGGCGGGAATCGCCTTCAAATTCGGTGCGGCACCCTTCCACATGTGGTTACCGGATGCCTATCAGGGCGCGCCAACGCCAGTCACCCTGTTTATGTCTTCCGTTCCCAAGATTGCAATCTTTGCCCTGTTTCTGCGTATCCTGGTGGACGGCGGCTATGGCAGCATCGAGATCTGGCGGCAGCTTTTCGTTGCGTTGGTGGTCGTCTCGCTGGTGATCGGCAATGTGGTTGCCATTGCCCAGACCAACCTCAAGCGCATGCTGGCGTATTCGACGGTGGGCAACATGGGCTTTCTCGCCTTGGGTATCGTCGCCGGTACGCAGAATGGCTTGGCCAGCGCCTTCTTCTATGCGGTCGTCTATGCCTTTATGGCAACCGCGGCCTTCGGTCTGATCGTCTATCTCAGCCGCGAAGGCTTCGAAGCCGAAGAGATCAGTGATCTCCGGGGTCTGGTCCGTACCCGTCCCTGGGCAGCCTTCCTGTTGCTGATCATCATGTTCTCTCTTGCCGGCGTACCGCCGACCATTGGTTTTTACGCCAAGCTTGCGGTCTTCCAGGCGCTCATCGAGGCCCATTTCATCTGGCTGGCGGTGTTTGGTGTGCTGATGGCGGTGGTGGGCGCGTTCTACTATCTGCGGGTGCTCAAGGTTGCATTGTTCGATGCACCGGCGGAAGATCTGGCGTATGGTGCCGATGATCCGTTGGCGGCTTCTGTGCTTACTGTCAACAGTCTTGCCCTGCTGATTCTCGGCATTGTTCCAGGCGCCTTGGTGGCGTTCTGTTATCATGCCTTACAGGGAGTGCTCTAATGGCCTTGCAACAATGGGCGATGATCTACATCCTGGTAGCGTTTATCGCCGCGAATCTGCCCTGGCTGAGTGGAAAGCGTTTTGTCTTTGGCAGTCGCAATCCGGTGAAGACCTTGCCCTGGTACCTTGGCGAGTGGTTTGTCATGTGCCTGATCATGGGACTCATCGGTATGGGCGTAGAGCGCCTGCTCGATGGTCATAATCATGGGCAGGGCTGGGAATTTTATGTGATTGCCCTGTGCATGTTTGCGGTTTTCGCCATTCCCGGTTTTATCTGGCGCTTCAATATCGTGCCGATGCTGCGCCGATCTTGACGAGTCCCGGCAAACACTGATACTTTTGCCCGACTTAGGCGCGTAGCTCAGGGGGAGAGCGCTACCTTGACACGGTAGAGGTCGGCGGTTCGAAACCGCCCGTGCCTACCAACACCCGCACCAGAGGGGCCTGGCTCACTGGTGCTTTTTCTTTGGAGAGGATATGCCCGAGATCCGTCTGCCGGATGGTTCTATACGTTCCTTTGCAGCGCCGCTGACGGGCGCGGAACTGGCGCGCGACATTGGCGCTGGTCTGGCCAAGGCAGCGCTGGCGTTGCGTGTTGATGGGCGCCTCTGTGATCTCGGTACTCCTATCGACCACGATGCCGAGGTGAGTATCGTCACCAAAGACAGCCCGGAGGGGCTGGAGATTCTCCGGCACTCCACCGCGCATCTCCTGGCACAGGCGGTCAAGGAACTGTCTCCCGATGTGCAGGTAACCATCGGTCCGGTGATTGACAACGGCTTCTATTACGATTTTGCCGCACCCAAACCGTTTACGCCGGAAGATCTGGAGGCCATCAGTGCCAAAATGCGGGAGCTGGTGCAGGCCGATCTGCCGGTGCGACGGGAAGTCGTCGGTCGTGACGCGGCAATCGAGCGCTTCCACGCCATGGGTGAGGAATACAAGGTCCAGATCATCCAGGACATTCCCGCGGGAGAGGAGCTGAGTCTCTATCATCAAGGGGATTTCGTTGATCTCTGCCGCGGTCCGCATGTGCCGCGCACCGGAATGCTCGGCGCGTTTGCGCTGCGCAGTGTGGCGGGTGCCTACTGGCGCGGCGACTCGCGTAATCCGATGCTGCAGCGGATTTACGGGACCGCCTGGGCAACGCAGAAAGATCTCGATGCCTTTTTGTTGCAGCAAGCTGAGGCCGAACGTCGCGATCATCGCAAGATTGGAACCGAACTCGAGCTCTTCTCGATTCAGGAAGATGCCGGCGGTGGCCTGGTCTTCTGGCACCCACAGGGATCGCGGGTGCGGCGGGTGATCGAGGATTTCTGGCGTGCCGCGCATATCGATGCTGGCTACGAACTTCTCTTTACCCCCCACATTGCGCATGAGGATCTCTGGTATACCTCTGGGCACAAGGACTTTTACGCCGAGTCCATGTTCCAGCCCATGGAGGACGAGGGTCAGCCGTATCAGCTCAAACCGATGAACTGTCCTTTCCATATCCTGGTATACAAGAGCAAGCTACGCTCCTATCGCGAATTACCAATCCGTTGGGCGGAGCTCGGGACCGTATATCGCCACGAAATGTCGGGAGCCCTGCACGGCCTGATGCGGGTACGCGGTTTTACCCAGGATGACGCGCATATCTTTTGTCGGCCGGATCAGATCGAGGCGGAGATCGCCGGGGTGCTGGCATTGACTCAGCGCATTCTTGGCACTTTTGGCTTCGATCGCTACGAGATCAATCTCTCGACGCGGCCAGAGGGTTCCGTCGGTAGCGACGAGATTTGGGAAAGCGCTACCAAGGCGCTGGAAGCTGCGTTGCAGCGGGCCGGTCTCGATTACCAGATCGACGCCGGTGGCGGCGCCTTCTATGGCCCCAAGATCGACCTCAAGATCGAAGACGCGATCGGCCGCAAGTGGCAATGCAGTACCATTCAGCTCGACTTCAATCTGCCCGAGCGCTTTGGTATGGAATATGTCGCGGAGGACAGTAGCCGGCAGGTGCCGATCATGATCCACCGCGCCATCTTGGGTTCGGTCGAACGGTTTTTTGGTGTGCTCATCGAGCATTACGAGGGCAAATTTCCCTTCTGGCTGGCGCCAACGCAGGTAGTGGTGGCGCCGATCAGCGAGCAGC
Source organism: Acidithiobacillus sp. YTS05 (assembly GCF_024396695.1). Classification (GTDB taxonomy): domain Bacteria; phylum Pseudomonadota; class Gammaproteobacteria; order Acidithiobacillales; family Acidithiobacillaceae; genus Igneacidithiobacillus; species Igneacidithiobacillus copahuensis. The sequence goes on along the minus strand of NZ_CP094359.1, from coordinate 2,205,355 downwards.
ACAGCGACTATGCCGAGCATGTGACCAGTCAATTGCACGCGCAAGGCCTGCGCGTAGAATCGGACTTGAGAAGCGAGAAGATCGGCTATAAAATACGCGCCCACACTTTGCGGCGGGTGCCATTCATGGCTATCGTCGGCGAGCGGGAAAAGAGCGAGGGTACGGTCAGCCTGCGGGATCGGAATGGCAAGGATCTTGGCGCCATCCCGCTGGAAATGTTGGGGAAGACTTTGCAACGCTTGGATACACGACGGCAGCAGGCCTTGGAACTGGCCTAGGGGGAGGGTAGGGCAATCGCGACGGAAAAAGAGATCCGCATCAATCGGGAAATTCTTGCGGCAAAGGTTCGGTTGATTGGGGACGAGGGAGAGCAGTTGGGTATCGTTCCCTTGCATGAGGCTCTTGCCGCTGCCGAAGAGGCGGATCTTGATCTTGTAGAGATCGCCCCGCAGGCCGTCCCCCCGGTCTGTCGGGTCATGGATTACGGAAAGTTTCGCTTTCAGGAAAGCAAGCGGCAGCACGAGGCGCGCAAGAAGCAGAAACAGAGCCAGGTCAAGGAGATCAAGTTTCGACCGCGCACGGACGATGCCGATTACCAGATCAAGCTCCGCAACATCATCCGCTTTCTTGAGGATGGTGATCGAGCAAAGGTTACCCTGCGGTTTCGCGGGCGAGAAATGAGTCACCCGGAATTGGGTATGGAATTGCTCAACCGGGTGGAAGCAGATTTGCAGGAAATGGGTGTGGTCGAGCAGCGGCCACGTATGGAAGGGCGGCAGATGGTCATGGTCATCGCCCCCAAGAAGAAATAGGAGAGGCAAGATGCCGAAGATGAAGACCAATCGCGGGGCCGCCAAGCGTTTCAAGCGCACCGGCTCGGGGAAATTCAAGCACCGGCAGGCGTTCTTGAATCACATCCTCACCAAAAAAAGTACCAAGCGCAAGCGTCATCTGCGCCACACCCTGGTAACGTCTGGCAGTGAGCAGGCCGCATTGCGGCGTATGCTGCCCTACGTCTGAGTCAAAAGGAGTACCCAGATGCCAAGAGTAAAACGGGGCGTTACCGCCCACGCCCGCCACAAGAAGGTTCTGGCGCGCGCCAAGGGCTTCCGTGGCCAGCGCAAGAGCAATTTCCGTATCGCCAATCAGGCGGTGATGAAGGCTTTGGTCTACGCCTATCGCGATCGCCGCACCAAGAAGCGCGATTTCCGTAGTCTGTGGATCGTGCGTATCAATGCTGCGGCGCGTTCCGAGGGTTTGAGCTACAGCCGCTTCATCAACGGGTTGCAGCGGGCTGGTGTGAGTCTGGATCGTAAGGTCCTGGCCGATCTCGCTGTGCGGGACAAGGCAGCGTTCTCTCGCCTCGTTGCTGTCGCGAAGGGTCAGCAAGACGCTGCTTGAGTCTGCGCAAGGAGGCTATGGTGGAAAATGCAGTGTCCCCGGCCTCTGGCGCGGAGGTGGCGGAAGCCATCGCCAAGGTTCAGCAGCTCGCCGAGCTGGAGCAGCTACGCGTACAGTGGCTCGGGAAAAAGGGTTACCTGACCCGGGCAATGCAGGGCTTGGGAGCCCTGGATCCGGAGCAGCGGCGAGCGCGTGGAGCGGAGCTCAACGCGCAGAAAGAGGCGATCCAACAGCTGCTGGAGCAGCGGCGAGCGCAACTGGAAAATGAGCTGCTGCAGCAACGTTTGGCAAGCGAATCCGTGGATGTCAGCCTGCCCGGTCGTGATGCCGGGCGGGGCTCTCTGCATCCGGTACGCCAGACCCTGAACTGGATTGAAGACTATTTTTCTCGTCTCGGTTTTGAGGTTGCCGATGGGCCGGAACTCGAAGACGACTTTCACAATTTCACCGCCCTCAACATTCCCGAAGACCACCCGGCGCGGGCGATGCATGATACCTTTTATCTCCAGGACGGACGGGTACTGCGAACCCATACCTCGCCGGTACAAATTCGTTATCTGGAGACGCATCAGCCGCCTTTGCGGATGATTGCGACGGGACGGGTTTATCGACGTGACTCGGACATTACCCATACACCGATGTTCCATCAGGTGGAGGGCCTCTATCTGGATGAGGGCGCGAGTTTTGCTGACCTGCGCGGTCTGTTGGCCGACTTCCTGCAGGAATTCTTTGACAACGGCGCTTTGCCGGTACGATTTCGCCCCTCTTATTTTCCCTTTACCGAACCCTCGGCCGAGGTGGATGTGGGTTGTGTCATCTGTCACGGGAAAGGATGCCGGGTCTGCAAGGATACGGGCTGGCTGGAGGTTCTTGGCTGCGGCATGGTGCATCCAGCGGTGCTGACGGCGGTAGATGTGGATCAGGAACGCTTCACGGGCTTTGCCTTTGGTCTGGGAGTGGAACGATTAACCATGCTGCGCTATGGCATTAACGACCTGCGCCTCTTCTTCGAAAACGACTTGCGCTTTTTGCGCGAGTTTGTCTAGGGTACGTCATGCGCGTTGCATTGGAGTGGATGCGGGACTATCTCGACACCGAGCGCTCGGCGGCAGAGCTGGCCGATATCCTCAGCATGATTGGCCTTGAGGTCGAGGCGGTGGAGGACGCGGCCCCGGACTTTTCCGGAGTGCTGGTGGGTCACGTGCAGCGCGTCTGGGCGCATCCTGCCGCTGACAAGCTGCGAGTAGCGGAAGTCGATGTTGGTGCTGGGAGCAGCAGCCAGATTGTCTGTGGCGCAGCCAATCTGCGGCAGGGAATGCGGGTTGCCGCGGCGCTACCCGGTGCAACGCTCCCGCACATGGAGATTGCTGAGGCCGAACTACGCGGTGTGCGCTCGTCAGGGATGCTCTGCTCGGCTGTAGAGTTGGGCATTGACGATGGCAGCAGTGGCATTCTTGAACTGGATGCTGATGCCCCGGTTGGTATGGACCTGCGCGCTTACCTGCGTCTCGATGATCCGGTCTTTACCCTGGGCATCACCCCGAATCGGGGCGATGCCTTCTCAATTCTTGGGGTAGCGCGGGATCTGGCGGCGCGGTGTGCCGGTCGTTTCCTAGCACCGACCTTGCCGGTCGCTTCCTGGACGCCCCACGCGGGCAGCGCGCAGTTGGCGAATTCCTTGCCGATACGCATCAGCGATGCGGCTCGGGACGCCTGTGGCAGCTATTCTGCATTGCAGCTAGACACGCTGCCGCAGCGCCTGCCAGACCGTTGGCGTGAACGCCTGCGGCGTGGCGGGCAAAAAAGTATTGCGCCTATGGTAGATTGGCTGAATGTGTGGATGCTGGCGCTAGGACAGCCCATGCATGCCTTTGATGCCGAAAAAATTCAGGGGGGGATCGAGGTGCGTTGGGCGCGCTCGGGAGAAATACTCGATGCCCTCGACGGCCGTGATCTTCCTCTCGACGATGACATGCTGGTGATCGCCGATGCGGCTGGCCCCGTGGCCCTGGCGGGGATCATCGGCGGGCGTCGTACAGCTGTATCCGCCAGCACTCGCTCGGTATTGTTGGAGGCGGCGTATTTTGCGGCGCGCGCCGTGCAGGGGCGTGCCCGTCGCTTGGGATTGCAGACCGAAGCGGCGCAACGCTATGAGCGGGGTGTGGACTTTCGCCTGGCGCTGCCGGCGGCCCTTGCGCTGGTCGAGCAGTGCGACGTGCGCTGTGCGGCGGGGGCGACGGCGCTGGGCACAGAACCCAGGTTGTCGGAAATTCGCCTGCGGCCACAGCGCATTGCTCGGGTCTTGGGTACGGTGATCGCCGCAGAGACGGTGGTCCAGCAGCTCCAGGCTTTGGGCTGCGGGCTCCGCAGCGAGGGCGAGGATCATCTGGTACTGCCCCCCAGCCATCGCTACGACCTGCGCATCGAGGCGGATCTCATCGAAGAGCTCGGTCGCCTGACAGGCTATGAACATCTGCCAACCCGGCGACCGCAAGCCATCCTTCGTCCTTTGCGGAGCACAGGTAGGCATCGGCGTGCCTTGATGGCTTTGCTCAGTGCCCGTGGATACAGCGAGATCATCAGCTATAGCTTCATTGCTCCAGAACTGCAGGCGCAGTTCTACCCTGGAATAGGGTCTCCGGTGCTGCAGAACCCCATTTCCGCCGATATGGCCGTCATGCGTGCGGGAATCTGGCCGGGACTTTTGCAGACCTTACACTTCAATCGCAACCGGCAGCAGGATCGCCAGCGCTTCTTTGAGATCGGGCGAGTCTTTACGGATCAGACGCAGCGCCTGCAAATAGCCGGTGCGTTGTTGGGTGCAGCCAAGGCAGAGTCCTGGCTGGAGAAAGCCCGAGCCAGTGATTTCTTCGATCTCAAGGGTGACGTCGAGGCCGTGCTCGGACTCTGGCCGCAGCGCCGCTTCCGTTTTGCCAAGGTTGCCGACCCAGCCTTGCACCCCGGGCAAAGTGCCGAGATTTTCTGGGGCGAGCGTGCGGTAGGACGCCTTGGCGCCCTGCATCCCCAGCTTGCAGAGCGCTATGATTTTGCGGAGTCCGTTTGGCTCTTTGCCCTGGATCTCGAAATATTGTTGGAAGCATCAGAGTTGCCGCGTTTTCAGCCGTTGTCTCCATTTCCTTCAGTGCGCCGCGACCTCGCCTTGTTGGTGCCCGAGAACTTGACTGCGGGCGATGTTCTGGCAGTTTTGGCTGCGGCGGAATCGTCTATATTGCAGGAAGTGTCCGTGTTTGACAGGTATATTGGCAAAAACCTCCCGGAAGGGCAGGTTGGTTTGGGGATACGTTTGCAGTTTCAGGGGCAAACGAGCACTCTGACAGAAGCACAGGTACAGGAAGAAGTGGATCGGCTTTTGCGTGCGCTGCAACAGGTCGCTCCCATTGCGTTGCGCAACTAGAGGTGAAAAATGGCAGTAACAAAAGCAGAAATCGTCGACATGCTCTTTTCGACCATGGGTCTCAACAAGCGCGAGGCCAAAAGTGTCACGGAGTCCTTTTTTGAGGGTATCCGCGAGACCTTGGCGAAAGGGGAAGAGGTTAAACTCTCAGGTTTTGGTAATTTTTCCCTGCGTGAAAAGAATCCGCGTCCGGGCCGCAATCCGAAGACGGGCATCGAAATCACCATTACCGCACGGCGCGTGGTGACCTTTCATCCCAGCCAGAAGCTCAAGGCGTATGTAAATGGCGATGGAGCCAGGGAGTAGGTCCAAACTAGCTAAGACCCTGCCGGCGCTGCCTGAAATCCCGGAAAAACAGTATTTTTCCATCAGTGAGGCAGCGACGCTCTGCGGGGTCAAAGCGCATGTGCTGCGCTATTGGGAGCAGGAATTTCCTCAGCTCCGTCCCCTGAAGCGACGGGGCAATCGCCGCTACTACCAAAAACATGATCTACTCCTGGTGCGGCAGATTCGCTCCCTCCTATACGGAGAGGGTTTTACCATCCACGGCGCGCGCGAGAGGATTGGCCAAGCAGTGCGCAACGATGGTCATTCTCCGCAGCTCGTCTTGGATATCGAGGTGGAAGACGATGCCCGCGAGTGCTCTCCGCAGCATTGGCGGCAGCGCCTCCAGACTTTGCGGCGGGAGCTGGAGCTGCTACGGAACCTCTGCGTGCGCAGCGATTGACCGCTGCGAAGAATCTGCGTACTCTGTGCAACTCGCGGGGCGTAGCGCAGCCTGGTAGCGCACCTGAATGGGGTTCAGGTGGTCGGAGGTTCAAATCCTCTCGCCCCGACCAATTTGCCTATAATGGTCAACGATAGTAACATTTTCCCTTTCGGCCACCATTCTGGTGGGCCAGCTGTCCATACATGCATCGGAAAAGCGAAGCGTAAGTCGACTGATCAACGTCAACTCATACAGCTATTCTTGCCGGTGGCGCAAGCATTCTCCGGAATGTGTCTCGTAAATCAGCCTCAAGATGGTCCAATAGTACTTTGGAAGCGGACTTCGCTGGCGGGCTATAGCTCGGCTTGGAAATGCTCCGGGTTGGAGACAACGGATTACTGCGGCCAGGGCCAGGGAACCCTGAGGTAGGAGCCTGCCAGATCTGAGCCAACGTCCAGGGACCATATTCGTGCATGCACTGTTATAGTGCATCATCTGCACCGAATTACAGCTATACGCATTACATCTATGCGCAAATCTGGAAACGTATGCTCTCGATAATTTCTATCAATGCATTGTTTTCGCCTTATCTTACTGCAAGATCTGGCGTATGGGTTGTTTGGGTACGAACTTTGCTTTGTCGCAACAGATGTATTCAATGCCAACCAAAGGAATCCCTATGTCGCACGATCGCTCAAGCCATCTCCGTACTCCACAGTTGGCGGCTATCTCCGCCCTATTCTTGGCTTTGCCTATGGCAAGCGGCTTGGCACTCGCCAGCCCTTTGTCACTGCCCAGTCCCCTGACCTTTTGCGCCGGCCCTCTGGGGCAATTGGACGCGCAAGGGATTGCCAGTGGCATGGCCTTCTACCAGGACAATCCCCAGGGCGCTCCAGGAACTTTGGGTGCTAAACGGGTTGGCGCGGGTGTCACCAATGGTATGGTGATCATTCAGAAAGAAAATGGTCCGATCCAGTTTTACCTGCAAGCGGGCGCCTATAGCTTCCCCACACTGGCCGCAGCCATTCCTTCCGCCTCCAGCAATATCCAGGAATTTGGGGCCCTTCCGGTGGCCTATTTGAAGGTTGCGCCTTCGTCTGATTATTCCGTCGAAATTGGGCAATTGCCGACCCTGATCGGTGCGGAGAGTGGATTCACCTACCAAAACATCAACATTGAACGGGGATTGCTCTGGGATATGGAGCCGATCATCAGTCGTGGCGTGCAGTTCAATGGCAGTGCAGGCCCTCTGAGCGCCTCGATTTCCTGGAATGATGGCTACTTCTCCAATCGATATAACGTCGTCAGTGGACTGCTGAGTTACGCGATCAATAGCGCCAACACGCTGAGTGTCTATGCTCAAGGGACGCTGGGCAAGTCACGAACGATTGCTAACGACACTGCCTACAGCCCTATCGGTAACGAGAGCCAGATTTACGGTGTAGAATATGAGTTCAGCTCGGGTCCTTGGATGATCGAGCCCTACTTCCAGTACATGCATACACCCGAGTCGCAGCGCCTGGGTATTCCGCACTCCTTTGACAACTACGGTGGCGCCGTGCTGGCAGATTACAGCTTTACCAATACGGTATCTTTGGGTGCTCGGGTCGAATACCTCCACGTCGGTGGACCACTGGGCGTCGGTTTGAACACCGGCAGTATTGCGTCAACGCTGACCGATTTGCCTGCCGATTCTCACGCCTGGTCGATTACCCTGACCCCAACCTATCAGGATGGAGCTTTCTTCGCGCGTGCGGAATTGTCGTATGTGACCGCATCTACTCCCGCAGGATTGGGATTTTCGGGAGCATATCCGCAGCTTCCCAATACCAACCAATTGCGCGGCATGGTCGAGACGGGCTTCATGTTTTGAGCAGGTATATCACACTCGCGGTTTCATTCGTGCGGTCCCAAATCTCATTCTGAATGCAGGAGACCTCTATGAAATATTCCACACAGTTTACCAAGCTGATGCTGCTGGGAGGAGCGGTAGCGCTTTCCGGTTGCGGCTTGTATGAAGTTACGCCTTGTCCAGCCGGACCAGCCCCTGTCGCGCCAGTAGCGTCTGTTATGCCACCTCCGCCGCCGCCACCGGCACCGATCGCTCCTGTGGAACGCACTGTGCTGGAAAGTAAACCGATTACCATCACCGGCATCAATTTCCAGACCAACTCAGCAAAATTGATGTCCCGGGACATCCGTACCCTGGATGAGGTGGCGGATTTTTCGAAGAAGCATCCTGAGGCGGTGCTTCATGTGAACGGATACTGCAGCAAGACCGGCAGTTATGCCTACAATTACAAGTTATCGAAGGCCCGCGCCGCAAGTGTGGCCGCCTATTTGGCGAAACATGGGGTGTCGCCCAGCAAAATGTCGGTAACCGGCCACTCCTACGAAGACCCCATCGCGTCCAACGCAACGCCAGCGGGGCGCTTTGCGAACCAGCGAGTGGAGATCAATTCCAGCATCATGGTGAAAACCACCGTCAAGTAGCTACACCACTGTGGACCGGGCCCTGCATCTCTGCATGTCGGGCTCTTTTTTTTGCCCGTTCTGCTAATTGTCCAGGCGAGGCATCGGTTCTAAAGCCGCAAAGCTTTGCGCACGGAAACGCCTTCCTGTCTGTATTGGTTGCACTATCCCTCTTCCGCTATCCACCGGTAGTAACACCCACCCCCATTCCCCTTTGGCGCTCGGAAAATCCTGGGGTGAAATTCTTCGATAGATGCTTCAATCAGGAAAGACGTCACAATAGTGTCATGAAAAGTTCATAAAACTGTCACATTGCTGCGCTATGATGCAGGTCCCAAGAAAATATTTGTGGACCGCCGACCATGCGCAATCGCCATCTTCTATGTTCCGCCCTAGCCCTGCTACCGCTGTATGGTCACGCCGATACCCTGGCGCAGATCATCCGGAATGGTTCGGTGAGTGGGGACATTCGCTCCTATTACTTCAGCAAACTGTACGGTGCGCCGACAAAGGCAAACGAGGATGCCTACAGTCTGGGCGGTATTCTCAATGCCCGGACCGGGAGTCTCGACGGTTTCAGCGCTGGGGCGAGTTTTTTTACCGCCAATAGCCTGGGGACCCACGGCAGCGACGGCAAAAACGTGGATACCACCCTGATGGGTATTGCGCCATCCATCAATGCCTTGGGGCAGGCCTATTTGCAGTATCAGATGCCCAAGCGTCTGCTCATCCGGGTCGGCAATCAGGTCATCAATACCCCGTGGATGGGACCGCGAGACTCCCGCATGCTGCCCCAGACCTTCCAGGGTGTTTTTGCCGAGCTACAGCCTTTGCCGGGCTTGAAGATCGAGGGCATGCGCATCTTCCGCTGGAAGAGCCGGACCTCCGATAATTACTATCGCGATAATCTCTATGAGGTGGTCCCCCTGGATTGGACAGCCTGCTGGAGTGATTAAGCTCTGAACCTGTTTCCATGGCGGGTCAGGCCACCAGCCTTTGTAAACCTTCTGCATAGACCACATCGGGTGTTCTGTCTCCCAGAGAGGAGTGCGGTCTTTCGGCATTATACCAGTCGAAGTAGGTCCTGAGGCCAGCTTTCAGCTCGGTTCCAGTTTCTGCTGGCCGTAGGTAGACGTGCTCGTATTTGACGGTGCGCCAAAGCCGTTCGACAAAGACGTTATCTAGGGCCCGGCCTTTGCCGTCCATACTGATTCGAATGCCGTGCTGGCGGAGTACAGAGAGGAAGGACTCCGCGGTGAACTGAGCGCCCTGATCCGTGTTGAAGATCTCGGGGGTGCCATAGCGGCGTATGGCCTCTTTCAGGGCCTCTACGCAGAAACCCGCATCAAGACTGTTGGAAACCCGCCAGGACAACACCTTACGACTGAACCAGTCCACTACGGCTACGAGGTATTGAAATCCTCGTGCCATGGGCAGATAGGTCACATCCGCGGACCAGACCTGGTGGGGACGGTCCACCGTCACGCCACGCAACAGATAAGGATATTTTGGGTGCTGGGGGTGGGGCTTGCTGGTGTGTGGTCCGGGCGCCACCGCGGCAATGTCGAGGATACGCATGGCCCGGTGTACCGTTTTGCGGTTGACCACGACATTCTCCGCTTTCAGCATCCGATGGATCTGCCGCCTACCCATGAATGGAAAGGCGGTGTAGAGGCGATCGATCGCCCGCAACAGCCCGTCGCCCATCGGCCGAGGATGCGCGCGGTAATAGACCGTACTGCGGGGCACGCCCAAAAGAGCGCATTGCCGTTGCACAGAAACTGAGGTTTGGGCCCGGTCGATCATTTGGCGCCTTTCCCGATCCGGGGCATGAGACCGGGCCTGGAGGCTAAAAAATCGCGTTCCATCTCCAGCTGTCCGATCTTCCGATACAAAGCCTGCACGTCCATGGGCTCCTCGGTCTGGGACTTTCCCCGTTCAAAGGCCGTGGCCGCATGCTCCACCAGCTGCCGGCGCCAGGCATTGATCATGGTGGGATGTACCCTAAATTCTTGAGCCAGCTCGGCCATCGTCTTATCGCCCTGCAAAGCCGCCAGGGCTACCTGCGCCTTGAATTCCGGCTTGTACTGCTTGCGTTTTCCCTTCATCCCTCGACTCCTTTCCTGAAGCCCAGAGCTTAACCCCTTGTCCAACTTTCGGGGGCCACTTCACTACTACCCGACAAATTACGACGAAGACCCTCTGTACGGGGTAAAAAAAGTAGGTCTCAAAGCGGATACGCCGGCCAGCAACGGTACGTTGGCGTTCGGTGCCCAATATTCTGTCATGGGCGCCAAATTGGCGGCCTGGTATTACAACTTCTATCAGTTCGCCAACCTGTTCTACGGCAGCGCTCAATACGGTCTGAAGATGGGCGGTGTTACTCCCTACCTCGCAGGACAGTTTTTGCGGGAGTGGGAAAGTAGCGGGATTCTGCAAAATTACCACGCGAAGCTCTTTGATCAAGAAGGGACGGTGAACACCACTCTCTGGGGCCTGAAGGCGGGCGTGAAGATTTCTCATGCCAATCTTTTCTTTGCCTACAACCAGCTCAACCCGCACGCCGACAGTTTCGGCGGGGGTGCCATCGTTTCCCCCTACGGCAATTATACCGCCATGTATGCCTCCTTCATGACGAACAATCTTCTGGCCTTTGGTCCCGGGCATGCCTGGCGCCTGGGTGCAGCCCTCGACGCGTGGCAAAAACAGATCCGTTTCCTGGCCGGCTTTGCCCATTTCAATACCAATTACGAGCGCAAAACCGATGGTGTGTATCTGGATTTGACCTATTTCCCCATACAGGTCAAGGGCCTGAGCATCCGCGACCGGGTGGCCATCGACAATGGTCTGGCAGCCTACGACGGACATTCTTACATCTATAACCGCCTGATGCTGCAGTATGCCTTCTGACGCGCCGGCGGGGCTGCAGATCGAGGGCTTGCAAGTCGAATTGGGTGGGCGGCCCGTACTCGCAGACGTCCATTTGCAGCAGGCGGCGGGGAGCTACGCCTGTCTGCTGGGGGAGTCCGGGTCGGGCAAAAGTACTTTGCTGGCGGTCATTGCGGGTCTGTTGCGTCCGCAACGCGGAACGGTTTCAGTCCATGGTCAGCAGGTGAACGGGGATAGCATCTTCATCGCTCCAGAGCGACGGCAGATTGGCATGGTGTTTCAGGATGCTGCCCTCTGGCCGCACCTAACCGTGCTCGAGAATGTACTCTACCCGCTGCGCGCGCGCCGGCAATCGGTAGATAAAACCCGCGCCATGACCCTGCTGGAGCGCATGGCCATACCTGTTGCCGCCGCTCGCCGGCGACCCCACGAGCTTTCGGGGGGGCAACAGCAGCGTATCGCCATTGCCCGGGCCATCATCGCCAAGCCCCGCATCGTGTTGTTGGACGAGCCGCTCTCGGCGCTGGATCACGGCGTGCGCGAGAATTTGCGCGAATTTCTCCACGAGCTCTTTGCCGAGGAAGGCATCACGGCCCTGCACGTCACCCATGATCCGAGCGAGGCCTTTTATCTGGGACACCGGGTCGGCGTTTTGCATGCCGGCCATCTGGAACAGTGGGACAGTCCGGAGAGCTTATACCAGCAGCCGACGAGCCTGGTGGTGGCGCGCCTGGGTGGTTCGGTGCGCGCCCTGCATGTGCCGGTTTTGCAGCATGCGGGAACGCAGGCCCTGATCCAGTGGGAAGACCGCCGCTGGCCGGTACCGGCATCTGCGGGGCTGAATGGCGCGACGCGCGCCACCCTGCTGTTGCGGCCAAACGATCTGGAAATCGATGCAGCACCTAGCGATGCCCCCGAGGCAACGGTGCGCCATTCGCACTGGCACGAAGGCCGTTATCTGCTGACGTTGCAGGCCGCCGATGGTCAGGAGTTTCTCGCCCAGTCCCGCCGGGGGGATCTGGGGCCGCGCCGGTGGCATCTGCGCCCCGATCACGGTTGGTGTATTCCCGTGCAGTCTTCCGCAAACGACCGATAGGAGTGCTTCGATGAAACGTCTAGTGATTGCCCTGCTGGGTCTGGGTCTGGCCAGTGCCGCCCATGCCGCTACCCTCACCCTCTACAGTGCCGCCCCGGCTACCCTGGCCAAATCCCTTGCCGCCGCCTTCGAAAAGAAGACTGGGGATCATGTCGAGGTCTGGACCTCTAGCACCGGCAAGGTCATGGCGCGTCTGGCCGCCGAAGCCAATCATCCCCATGCCGATGTCGTGATGGTCGCCGGCTGGTCGGCAGGACTGGATCTGGCGAAGCAGGGAATGGTCTACCCCTACCACCCAGCGGCCATTGAGAAGACCCTGGTCAAGCCTGCACAGGTGTCCGCACCTTTCCTGCCCTATGGCCTGGATACGGTGTCGATGGTCTTCAACACCAAGGCCCTGCCTGCAGGTGCCAAGCTGCCCGATAGCTGGTTTGCCCTGACCCAGCCCGAGTGGAAAGACCGGATTACGGCACCGAATCCGTTGCTCTCCGGCACTGCTTCGAGCTGGTTGGTGGCGTTTGTGGATCGGTATGGCAACAAGGCCTGGCAGTTTTTGCAGGATCTGAAGGCCAACGGCACGGTCTGGCCGGGTACCAATCATGCGGCGTTATTGCCAGTACTCTCGGGCGAGCGCAGCGGTATGCTGGAGTGTGTGGGGCATGCCGCCGTCGCCGCCAAGGCGCAAGGCAATTCGGTCTCTCTGGTCTATCCCAAAGAAGGCACGATCGTCATCCCTCGGCCGATCATGATTCTCAAATCTGCCCCGGATAAGAAGTTGGCAGAGCAGTTTGTCGACTTTGCGATGTCTCCGGCGGGGCAAAATCTGGTCGCCAAGAACAACCTCTATCCTGCCCTGCAAGGCGTTCCCGCCAAGCCCATCATGGCCAAGATGGGCAGTTTCAAGGTGACCCCCGTCGACTGGGCGAAACTGGCGGCGACGCAGCCTGCCGTGTTGGCGCGCTTCAAGAAGGACATTCTGGATCAGTGAGCCGCCTCTTCAACCATCTGTTGGTCTATGTCATCCTGGGGGTGCTGGTCTTAGCCCCCCTGGGGGCCATCATCTACGAGGCGCTACAGCCGAGTGGTGGTCAGACGCACGGGATCGCCCTGCTGCAACTCGGGGTCGACCAGCAGTTTCTGAAGTCCTTGTCCGGAACTCTGGGGATGGCCGCTCTGGCCGTCCTCTTTTCCCTGCCTATGGGGCTGGGTCTGGCCCTGCTCTTGTATTTCGTGCCACCGCGTCTCAGCCCCCTCTGGGAGGCGCTGATCCTGATTCCGTTCCTCATTCCTCCGTATCTGACCGCCGAGGCCTGGAGCCTCTTGACCGGACCCGTAGGAATGATCGAGCAGCTGACTGCCTGGCAAGCGTTGGGCACAACGCTCGAAGAGTTTTTGTTCTCGCTGGCCGGCATGGGCATGGTGATGGCCCTGCATCTCACTCCCTTGGTCTATATCCTGCTGCGAGCCGCCCTCGAGAATGGTAATCCGCGCTTGCTACAGGCAGCGCGGGTACATGGATCCTCGGCCCTGGGTGCCTTTCGTTTGGGCATTCTGCCGCTACTGCTGCCCGCGCTGGCCGCAGCAGGACTGTTGGTCTTTCTCGATACCTCAGCAGAGTTTGGCGTGCCGGCCCTGCTGGCCGGCTATGCCGGAGTGCAGGTGCTCAGCACCAGCATCGAGGCGGCCACCAACGTCTGGCCGGTGGATCTACCCAAGGCCTCGGCCATTGGCCTGATCCTCTGTGCCCTGGGGGTATTGGTCTGGTTTCTCTACCGGCCACTGGTGCGGAACAACGAGGGACGCATCCAGCGCCGTGCGCCAGCGCGCCGGGTATGGTGGAGTATCTTGCCGATTTCGATCTTTGCGCTGATCGGGGTGATTCTGCCGCTGGCTGCAGTGCTTGCAGTTTCCCTGGAAAAGGCCTTGAGCGTGGGACTACAGGCGGGCAATTTCACCTGGCACCATTATCACCATGTGCTCTCCCACAGCTCTTCTGGCCTCTCGGCCCTGGAGACCAGCCTCAGACTTTCCGCCCTGGTCGCGGTGTTTGGCATGGCATCGGCGCTGCTGGCCGCTAATCTGGTCCGCAAGGGTGGGCGCATCGCTGCCTTCGTCGATCTGCTGGCCACGCTGCCCATGGCCATCCCTGGCGTGGTGCTGGCGGTGGGCATGATCCTGTTCTGGAATGCCCCCTGGAACCAGCTTCCGGTCTTTGGACATCCAATCATCCTGGCCGTGGCCTACGCCACGGGAACTTTTCCCTTTGCCATTCGTTATGCCCGCACCGGTCTTGCGCAAATTCCCCCGCGCCTGGAGCAGGCGGGCAGGGTCCACGGTGGCTCACCCTTGCACTCGGTCTTGCGGATTCAGATACCCTTGCTTTGGCCCATGCTGGTAGGTGGGGCGACGGTGGTATTCGCCCTGTCCATGCGGGAGCTGGTGGCCTCACTCATGCTGCAGCCGGCGGGCGTGCAGGTGATCTCTACCTACATCTACGGAAATTTTCGGCAGGGAACCATTGGCAATGGTATGGCTCTGTCGGTCATCGGTATTTTCAGTTCGGCGCTCATTCTCGGTCTGGCCCGAGGAGCGCTACTTCGTCGCTAAAACCATCAGGAGAAGCATCATGCCCTGCCGCCGCCCGGTACTTTCTTTTTTCGCCTTGACGCTACTGACTGCTCTACCCTTGGCAGCCCAGGCCGTCCCGGCGGAAATCATCCTCGTGCGCCATGGCGAGAAGATCAATCCCTTTCAGCTATCGAAAATTGGCGAAGAGCGGGCGCATGCCCTGGCGCAGGTCTATCTGGGCAAGAACGCCAGTCACAGTATCCTGCCCAAGGGCGAGGAGCCGGCAGCCCTGATGACGGTCACCCTCCATACCATCGAAACCATGACCCCCACGGCGTTGAGCTGGAGGATGCCGGAGACGGCCTACACGGCGGTACCGGAATACTTCCAGACGGAGAAGCAGAAAAAGGCGCAAGAAACCCAGCGCACCCAGGAAGCTGCCTACACTCTTCTCCATGACCCCAAGTATGATGGTAAGGTAGTGATCGTCATGTGGGAGCACGCCCGTATTGCCAGCCAAAAACTGGAGGAGCATTTCCCCGATCAACAAGTCACTTTTCGTCAGCTTTTGCATCTGGCCAAGCTCCCCGGCGTGCCAAAAACCTGGCCCAAGCACACCTTCGATTATTTCTGGATCGTGAAGTATCAGGGCAACAATCCTGATCCGGTATCGTTTCAGATGATCAAGCAGACCTATACCGGAAAATATGCCAATCTACCGCAAAACGACTGGGGAAAGCCGGAGTAATTGCTCTGATATGCAGAGATTTGCTTTGGCCTCTGTTGATGCCATATCCCACCTGTCCGCGTACTTACCGCTGCGAGGTCAGGAGGGATTTGGCTTCAGGGTGCCGCGTCAGAAGGGATTCCATTTTCGCTGCCTAATAAATGCATCATAAAAATGGCCCCGTATTACCGGGGCCGAATTTTCTACTGATAAAAGAGCTGGAATCCGCGTTTAGAAGTTTGCGGTCAAGCTGACGTAAAAGGTCCGAGGTTCGCCAGGTAAACCGATCAAATCTCCCTTGGTGTTGGGGCCATAGGTGCCACCGCTACTGATGTATTCGTAGCTGTTGTAACGATTGCCCGCTACGTTGAGCAGATCAACATCCACCGCAATATTTCGGAAGTATTGCAGGTGCATCGGGATCTTGCTGTGTAGCGCCAGGTTCAGCAAGGTGTAGGCCGGAAGTTTGGCAGTTGGCGATGGCGATTTGGTGATGCTGTCGTAAAGCGCCTGCGGTCCGGTGTATTGGACCCAGATACGTGGCTCAAGTAGAAAACCATAGACAAAACTCTTGGCATAGGCGCCGATATTGAAGGTGCTGTCCGGGACATTGGCCACCGGTAGTCCAGAGTAGTTTTCCTTGCCGTTGTAATAGTTGCTGAAATGCGCCTGCTGCAGGGAGAGGTTCCCGAAGAGGTGCAGCCAATAGATGGGGTTATCAACGGCATAGAGATTGACGCCCTGATAGTCTGAGGTACCGAAGGCGTTGATGACCGTGCCGTCGGCCTCGGTGATCGGTAGGTACTGATCAGAAAAGCGGGTAAAATACCAGTTGGCGCTGAATAGGAAATGATGCAGGAAGCCGTCATGCTGCACATGCACCTTGAAGCCCGCCTGATAATTCTGCCCTTTTTCGAGGCTGATGGAGTTGCCGGGAAGTTTCTGGAACGGACCACCACCACCGCCGAAGGCCGGGATCTGGTTCGCTTCGGAATAGCTGGCGAAGAGCGCCAGATGCTGAATGGGGCGCCAACTGATGTTCACCGATGGCTCCACCGCGTTCAGGCTGCGGGAGTCTGCCGGGAGCTTAGATTCATTCCCCTTGGGATAGAGAACAGTGGATTCCGGGAAGGTTTCCGTGGTGTAGGGGGTGTAATTGAGTTGCCACTGTTCCACCCGCACCCCCGGAGTGATATCGAAGGTATGGGCAATATGGATTTTATCCTGGAAGAATGCCGACAGATTGGTCACATCCAAAAAGTCACTGCGATATTTGTCGTTGGGCACGAAGCGGTTGGCATTATAGGGAGGGTAACTGCTGAAGAACGCATTTTTGGAGTTGTCCCGCGCCTTGATGAAGTAGCCACCAAAGGCCAACTTGTTATAGGGCAGGCGGGTATCGAACCACAGTTTGTCGCCATAGGTTTCGCTGTGCGGGTCATTGTACTCGTTGGTATTGGGCGCGCCCACGGCAAATGAGGCATAGCGATTGTGCAGACGATGTCCATAGCGATACCAGATATCATTATGGAGCCAGGTCTTGGTACCGATATCCACATTCAATTTGTTATAGAACATCCAGGTACTGTTGGAATCGATTTTGTACGGGGCGGCATTGTAGAAGCCGGAAGTCTGTTCGCTGTAGAGCGGCCCCGGAATCGGCTTGCCGGTTTTGTAATCGTAGCCATTGATAGTCGTGCCCGAGGCTGGGCTCAGCGGGATGTCATAGGGCTTGTATGCTGAGCCCGAAGCAAGATAGGCGCCAAAGCTATCGTCACCGGTATGGAAGGTCTTCCTGATCTTGAGGAACCAGGCATAACTGTGGCTGGGTAGGACCACGCCGGAGGGGCTGTACAGGGTCGTTCCGGCGGGTACTCCGAGGAAGCTGTTGCCGCTGCTCACGCCGCCTGCCAAAATCGCCGAAAAGCCATCCACATTGCCGGTACGCAGATCAAAGTGGATGTTTTTGAAGTCATAACTGCCATAGCGTATACCGACACTGGCACCCGGTTTGGCGGTAGGCTGCAAGGGGACGAAATCGATACTGCCGCCAATATTGTTGTACCAGCGGTTTTCCGGATTGCCTGGCCCGTAGGTGACATGGATCCCCTGAATCAGGGAGGATTGGTTCACCTGCGGTGACTGCCAAAGTCCAGTAGCCGGGTTGTTCATGGGAATGCCGTCGAATTCGACGGCAATGCTGTGCGCGGCTTCGGAACCTTTGGGGTTGCCCCAGCCTTGCTTGATGCCATCGATACTGATCTGGGCCTTGGCGGCACCGGTCCCGTAGCTGGCCAGCACGTTCACGCCGGGGGCGTAACTAAGCATCTGCGCGCCCCCAGCGGCGGGCCCTGCAGCCTCGATTTCGGCGCGCCCCAGCACTTTGCTGGAGATTCCCGAGCGAAAGATCTTTTTCTGTGAGGGCAACAGGGGGGTATGCCCAGCGTAGGCCGATTGCGTCACTGCGTTGCTGGAGACCTCTCCCACATTGACCGCCTGGTGTTTGTGGTGCTTGTGATGCTTTTTATGGTGATGGGCAGTATTGTCCTGGGCGCTGGCAACAGCGCTATAGGACAGGGCGGCGGCTAAGGCAATGGCAAGAACGTGCCAACGTGGTGTACAGGCGGACATCGAGGTACTCCTTTCGTAGCGGTTGCGTGAAAATTTTTATGAAGGCTCAAAAGGTACCAGAGGAGTGTTACAGTATTGTGAACAATTCATGACAAAATCATGATATTTTGGATTTTCTTTTTATGGATGCATAAATGCATTCAGAAGATGAGCGAGGTTTGTCGCTGCGACCGACAACCTGAGCCAGCATCGCCGCAGTCTGGACGCTGCTGCTGCGACTGGTTACCCTTGCACAAAGCAGCCAAGATGAGGAAGGCCATACCAGCATGCGCAAGGGCATCATTCTGGCGGGGGGATCCGGTACCCGTCTCTATCCGTTGACTCAGGTACTGAGCAAGCAGCTCATGCCTATCTACGACAAACCGCTCATCTATTATCCCTTGTCGACCCTCATGCTGGCGGGCATCCGCGAGTTTTTGGTGATTTCTACCCCTGCCGATTTGCCGCACTTTCAGCGGCTTTTGGGTGACGGTTCGGCCTGGGGGCTCGATTTTCAGTATGCCGAGCAGCCACGGCCTGAGGGACTGGCGCAGGCCCTGCTGATTGCTGAAGACTTCCTGGCAGGAGCACCGGCCGCCCTGATTTTAGGGGATAACCTCTTTTATGGACACGACCTGAGCGAAGGCCTGCAAACGGTCAGTCAGCAAGAGTCCGGTGCTACGGTCTTTGCCTACCATGTCGCCAACCCGCGGGCCTATGGAGTGGTGGAGTTTGATGCCCAGGGGCGGGCGGTGTCGCTCGAGGAAAAGCCCGCCAAGCCGCGTTCCAGTTATGCCGTCACCGGTCTGTATTTTTATGACGCGCAGGCCAGCCAGATCGCGCGCACGATTCGACCCTCGGCGCGTGGCGAGCTGGAGATTACCGAGCTCAACGCTCGCTATCTGGAGGCGGGGCAGTTGCGGGTGGAGATTCTCGGGCGGGGCACTGCCTGGTTGGATACCGGCACGCATCAGGACCTGCTCAATGCCGGCGAATTCGTGCGTACCCTGGAAGAGCGCCAAGGGCTGAAAATTGCCTGCCCAGAGGAGATCGCCTGGCGCATGGGGTATATCGACGCGGAGCAGGTCTTGCGCCTGGCAGAGCCCTTGCGCAAAAGCGGCTATGGTGAATATCTGTTGCGTTGTCTGGAACAGGAGGAACGCTGATGGAAGTTCAGCGTCTCGCAATCCCGGAGGTCTGTCTGCTCACGCCGCGGGTGTTTGGTGACCAACGCGGCTTCTTTCTGGAGAGCTGGAACCGCAAGACCTTTGCTGATCTCGGTCTGGATCTCGACTTCGTGCAGGACAATCACTCCCGCTCCGCCCGCGGCGTATTACGCGGTTTGCATTATCAGATCGAGCAGGCGCAGGGCAAACTCGTGCGGGTGGTGGAGGGCGAGGTTTTTGACGTGGCTGTGGACCTGCGCAAGCGTTCTGTCACTTTTGGACAGTGGGTGGGGGCGCGCTTGTCTGCCACCAATCAGCAGATGCTCTGGATACCTCCAGGCTTTGCCCATGGTTTTTACGTGCTGAGTGAGTTTGCCCAGTTTCTGTACAAGGCCACCGATTATTATTTGCCCAGTGCGGAGCGTTGCCTGCTGTGGAACGATCCGACCCTGAACATCTCTTGGCCCATTCCCGCTGGCGAAACGCCTCTGCTAGCGGCCAAGGATGCAGCGGGCCTGCCCCTCGCCCAGTGCGAAGTTTTTGCCTGAGGGTATGTAGATGCGCCAGATCTGTATTTTGGGGGCTGGAGGGCAGTTGGGGCGGGAGTTGCTTCGCCGTTGTCCTGCGGATGTGACGGTGCAGGCTATTGATCGTTCGCTGCTCGACCTCGCCCGACCTGCGGAAATCTCCGCGCTACTGCAGCGCTTGCAGCCGCAGACCATCATCAATGCCGCTGCCTACACGGCGGTGGATCGCGCGGAATCTGAGGCGGAGCTGGCTTACAGCGTGAATGCCGAGGCGCCTGCACGCATGGCCCAGTGGGCGCAGGCAGCGGGGGCACGCCTGCTGCATGTCTCTACGGATTTTGTCTTCGATGGTCGGCAGGGCAGGCCCTATATGCCCAATGATCCCGTGGCCCCCCTGGGCGTCTATGGCGCCAGCAAGGCGGCGGGTGAGGAGAAGATCCGCGACATTCTCGGCGCAGACGCCCTGATTCTGCGTACCGCGTGGGTCTATAGCGAGTTTAGCAACAACTTCGTCAAGACCATGCTGCGCCTGATGGCTGAGCGGGAGACGCTCTCTGTGGTTGGCGATCAGATCGGCACCCCAACTTGGGCCGGGGGCTTGGCGGACGCGCTTTGGCGCGCCACCGAGCTACCGGAGTTCACTGGCACGCAGCACTGGACCGATGCCGGCGTGGCATCCTGGTACGATTTTGCGGTGGCGATCCAGGAGGAGGGCCGGCAACAGGGCTTGCTGACGCGAGAGATTCCTATACAGATGATTCCGACCACGGCCTATCCCACTCCGGCTAAACGACCCAGTTGTGTGGTGCTGGACAAGGCCGGCAGCTATAGCATTTTGGGGGCGGCACCGCATTGGCGGGTACAGTTGCGACGAATGATCCGGGTTTGGCAAGAAGGAAAGATCGATGGCTGAAAAGTTGATGCCGGCAGAGATGCGGCTCTTGGTGACGGGGGGGGCGGGTTTTATCGGCGCCAATTTTTGCCATTATTGGCGGCAGCGCTTTCCGCAGGGCCACTTGGTGGTACTTGATGCCCTGACCTATGCCGGTAACCAGGCGAGCCTCGCCGGGTTGATGAATCAGGCAGGATTCCACTTTGCCGAAGGGGACATCAACGATACGCCGCTGGTGGAAAAGCTCTTGCACGAACACAAGCTCAACACCATCGTCCACTTTGCCGCCGAGAGTCACGTCGACCGTTCCATCCACGACCCGGATGCCTTCCTGCATACCAACATTCTCGGTACCCACAGCCTCCTGCGGGCGGCGCGCAAGGTGTGGCTGGACGCGCCAGGTGGAGTCATCCCGCATCGTTTTCATCACATCTCTACCGACGAAGTCTATGGCACCCTCGGGCCGCAGGACCCGCCCTTCCGCGAGGACACGCCCTACGCGCCCAATTCGCCCTATGCCGCCAGCAAGGCGGCCTCGGACCACCTAGTGCGGGCCTATCAGCACACCTATGGCCTGCGCACGACGACCAGTAATTGTTCCAACAATTACGGGCCGTATCACTTTCCGGAAAAACTCATCCCCCTAGTGATACTCAATATTCTCCATGGCCGCCCTCTGCCCATTTATGGTGACGGGCAGCAGGTCCGCGACTGGCTCTTCGTTGAAGATCATTGCCAAGGCATCGGCCTGATTCTGGAGCGCGGTGAGGAAGGGGAAAGCTACAACATTGGGGGGCATAATGAGTGGACCAACCTCGATATCGTGCGCTTGATTTGCGAACTTCTGGATACGGCCTTTGCTGCCGACAGCTCCCTCGCTCAGCGCTTTCCCCATGCCGCACCGGCCCAGGGCAAAGCGGCGGAACGTCTGATCAGCTACGTCAAAGACCGCCCCGGTCACGACCGTCGCTATGCCATAGATGCCAGCAAAATCGGCAGAGAACTCGGCTACACGCCGCAACACAGTTTTGCCGAGGGTATTCGCAAGACGGTGGATTGGTACCTGCAGCATTCCGACTGGTGGCAGCCCCTGCTGGGGGACGCCTATGCCCAGTGGGTACAAAAACAATACGCTGGCTGAGCTCCTTCGCGTTTCACGGTTCTATTGCAGATGATGACTCGCTGGCGCTGCGCTCGCCTTCACGCTCTTTGCGTTGCAGAGCCACCAAGGCCATTACCTGATCACCGGGTTTGGGCAGGATCGCTTCGTCGGGCACTCCGGCAACAAAAGGCAGCAAGCGCTCCCCGCGCAGCAAAAATAGCGGCAGGAACCCCGCCTCGGCAAATTGCCGGCGATAGGCCTCCCAAGCGAATTGTTCGGAGAGTTTGGTAACTTTCACCGTCCACCCGTTTTCCAGACGCTGCAATAACTCCTCTGCCGTGGCTGTGGGAGCAAAGAGATATTGCTGGCGGTGACGACGCGCCATGCGCCAGCGAGCACTGTTCCGCTTCTGGCTACCATCCGGAAGGCTGAAGACCCCGTGGGCACCAAATTCTGGGGTATAGCGCAGACTGGCCACCAGATTCCGTGCCCGATCGGTAGAGAGGGCGAGCAGATAACCGACGCCTACCAGATCGAGCTCGCGGTCGGCAGCTTCCGAGACCGGTGAGCCATAAAAGGTGGGGACTCCCTGCATGCGTGCATTGCGGATCTGTGCAAAGTCATCATCTACCAAGAGGGGACGAAATTTCCATTGGCGAAGCTGCTCTGCTATGGCCATGGCCAGTGGGTTGGCGCCGATGATCAGGACGCCGCGTGGTTCCGTTTCGGCTACGCGCAGCAGGCGTGCCAGTGGGCGGCTGCTGAAACTTGCACTCAACACCGTGATGATGATGACCGCGAAAGTGAGAGGAACGAAGAGTTGGGCATCGGGATAGTGCTGCGTCTGTAGTTGCTCGGCGTAGACCGGGGCGCCCGCCGCAGCGACAATGCCGCGTGGGGCGATCCAGGCGGTCAGCGCCCGCTCGCGCCAGGAGAGAGTTTCGCGACGATCATAGGCCAGGAGTATCTTGAAGGGCTGGGCGAGAAGTTGAATGACCAAGTACAGAGCAAATCCCCAGAGCAGAACCTCGGCCAATGCGGCCAATTCCAGACGCGCGGCGAGCAACAGAAATAATAGGGAAATCAGAAGGATGGACAGACTCTCTTTGAAATTGAGAATATGTTCGCGCGGCACATTGCGCATATTCGCAAGCCAGATACCCATGATGGTCACTGCCAGCAGTCCAGATTCATGCACCAGGGAATTGGCGATGGCAAAGACGATGAATACCGTGCCCAGGGCGACAATGCCGTGCAGATAGTCGGGAATGGCCCGGTTGCGCAGCAGTCTTCCCAAGCCATAGCCAGCGCCGCAGCCGAGTCCGAAGCCCAGAGCGACGGTGCTGAAAAAGAGCTCGACTGCAGTCCACAGGCCACTATTCCCCTGATGGGCGATGACCCCCGAAAATACCAAGACGGCCAGCACCGCGCCGATTGGATCGATGAGAATACTTTCCCACATCAGCACATTGCGAATCTTGTCGTTGGGTCGTGCGGCACGTAACACTGGGCCGATAACGGTAGGGCCGGATACCACGATCACGGCGCCAAAGAGAATCGACATTGACCAGGGAAAACCGGTGATCCAACGCGTCGCAACCGCAAGGATCAACCAGCTACTGATGGCCCCAAGACCCACCATGCGCCGTACGACGCGGCCGAGTTTGCCGAGCTCCCGAAATTCCAGACTCAAAGAGCCCTCGAAGAGAATGACGGCGACAGCGAGGGAAATGCCGGGAAAGAGCAAAGGCCCAAAAAGCTCGTCGGGCTTTAATAGCCCGAAGACTGGACCGATGAGGATGCCGATGAGAAGTAGCAATAAAATTGCTGGAAGGCGCAGGCGCCAGGCCAACCATTGACTCGCGGCGGCAAGGATTACCAGGGCCGCCAGAAGCAACATCACGTCCATCGCGCTCTCCGCCAACTAGGGAAGAGCCAGCATAAGGCCTCATGCATCGGGGTCAAGTGACCCAGATGCATAGCGAGTTGATCTACAATGCCAGATTACTGAGCCGGTTTGTCCGTATCGAGGGCAAAGTGTCCACTGAATTCCGCTCGGTCGATCACATGTCCCAGGGGATGGAATTCGACGGCCTGTGGATCGTCGGCCGGGGGCGGCGCGATATCGCCAGGATCACGTTGCTTGCGGAGTTCTTCTTTGACCGCCTCCCAACTGGCTCCTTCCGCTAGTCCCAGATTGGGCAAATCACAAGCCAGAAGATGGAAATCATAGTGCTGCAACTTATGGCCAGGGTCGCCTACCGGTGGGTGATAGCCGGTGGACCCGAAGTCATTTTTTCCGACCTTGGCCCCCTCCGGAATCGGTCCACCCTCGGGAATACCCGCAGCACTCACCGGGATGTCGTAGACCAGCCAGTGGATCCGCTCTCCGGCTGTTGCGCCGCGATGTTCCATCAGCAGGATAAGGCTCTTGGCCGTGGCGGGAACATGGAGCCAGCTGATGGGCGGGATCTTCCCTTCTCCGGGTTGGGCAAAGCGTTGTGGAATCCAGTCTTCAGGATCAATACCGGTGCTGAATACTTTCATTTCTGCAGTCATCGTCGCCTCCTCTTCTCTTGCCTTTTCAGTCTAGGCAATGACAGCGCGTTTTGCCTCAGAGGCCAGTGGCACGGCGGATAAGGGGAAAATACCAGCGATAGGGAAGACAGCGCAGCACGTGAAAGCGGCGGGTAAAGGCGGGAGGGAATTCGATGGCGAAGCGCTGACTTTGCATACCTTTCAGTAGGGTTTGGGCTGCCTCTTCTGGTTGCAGTAGATGGGGCATGGCAAAATCATTCTGCGCGGTCAGCGGAGTGGCGACGAAGCCAGGATGCGCCACCTGCACGCCAAAGCCACGGGGTTCGAGATCCAGGCGCAGAACCTCGGCCAGATGAGTGAGTGCTGCCTTGCTCGGGCCATAATAGAGCGACTGTGGCAGCCCGCGCAGGGCAGCAATGCTGGAGACCAGAACGATTTTTCCGGGACCGCGCGCTTCCCAACCGGGTAACGCCGCCGCCAGGGTACGCAGGGCACCGCGATAATTGACGTCGAGGATGCTTTCTGCCTGCTGCAGATCGAGTTCCCAGCTGCGCGCTGGTGCATAGGCCCCGGCCAGATAGAGCAGCAAATCAAGCCCCTGCCAGTGACGTAGGATCTGCGCGTGTGCCTCCTCAAGACTCGCGGCTTCCCGAACATCCGCGGGGAGCAACAATGCGTTTTCTCCGTTCGGCAAGACCTGCTGAAGTTTGTCGGCGCTGCGCGCAGTGATTGCCACCCGTGCCCCGGCCGCGTGCAGGGCCTGGGCGGTGGCAGCGCCGATGCCGCTGCTGGCACCAATCAACCAGCAGCGTTTGCCGTGCCAGTAGCCTTTGTTCATCGGTACTCTCCCGGCTGTGGGTAGGTCCTCGCCAGTTCCGCCATGGATGCCGGCAGACGGTGAATTTCGATGATTGCCTCTCCGACAAAGATCCCCCAGAAGCGCATTCGACTATGATTGGTGACATGATCCGCATCCAGGCGATACATACGGTCATCGGTGCGCAGGTTGTAGAACTTCCCGCCCACGGGTTGGCGAACGGTGTAGCGCCAGTGCATGGCATAGCCCTCCGAGGCGCCCTCGGCGATGCCCACCAGGTCCCCAGCGGATCCCTTGGCAGTGGCGCGAAAATTTTTGCGGTCGGTGATCTGTAGATTCCAGATGCGTTCAGCGTGGCTGTTCGCGCCCTGGTCGTCAAGGAAAGTGAAACGCTCCTCCAGCGTCCCTGTTTCACCCTGCCATTCGCCAAACAGATGCATAAAGAAGCGGTTACGTACCCGGCCGCGGCGATCACAAAAGATGCCACTGGCCGCCAACGGACCGGAGAAAAACTGATCGAGGGGAAATTCGGGTACGCCTTTGGCGTACGCTCTCGTGCTGTCAACCGTCATGCTGGCGTCCTCCTGGCTTGTAGTGGATACGACGAAAACGGGCGGAGAGATGCAAAAAAAGGGAGCGCGAACGCTCCCCAATAGGCCACCAGAAGTCAATCTTTGCGAACAGGTATTCGCTGGGGGATTAGTTCCCCATGGGAATGTTCTTTTGGCACCAAGCCACTCAACGCGTAGGCAACGGCAATCAAGCCCAAGATTCCAGCACTCAAATTCCAGAAGGGAAGGCTAGCGGAGCCTTGGCTCGCGAAGAGTCCGGCGAGGAGCAGGAAAAATCCTGCCTTCATCCACGAAAAGTTGTGTACGTTCATCCCGTCCACCTCCTACGCGCTCAGCTTGGTGAGCTGATGTAGATCCATCACCGCTCGGGAGCCCGCCGACTGCCCCTGCGCGATGGAGTCATCGATGGTTTCCGGGCCCGTTGCGGCGCCACAAACATAAATGCCCTTGCGCGTGGTTCCTTGACTATTCGTGTACTGCTCCGCGCGGTCGATGAATCCATGCTTCTCCAGACCAATACCGAACACCTTGGCGATTTCCGGATTGAGGGCGTTGGGATCCATACCAATGGCGTGCACCACCATATCCATGGGGATGACAATGGGGCGCTTGACCAGGGTATCCTCGCCCTTCACCAGCAAACGGCCGTCGGGGGACTTGGTTACCTCGGCGATACGTGCCTTGACGAACTTGGTTTTGTACTCTTCCTGACTCTTCCAGTAGAACTTGTCTTCGTAGAGACCGAAGGTGCGGATGTCCATGTAGTAGATGAAAACATCGGTCGTTGGCGATAATTCTTTGATTTCCATCGCCAGGTTAGCAGAGACCGTACAACAGATCTTGGAACACCACTCGCGGCCGATCTGACGGTCACGGGATCCGACACAAAGCAGAATGGCAACACGTTCTGGTACACGACCATCAGAGGGACACCGAATCTGACCGATACCGACCATCTGCTCCATCTGTGTGGTGGTCAACACGTCCTCGTAGGTACCAAAGCCCCACTCGGGTTTGTTGATGGAATCGAAGTGAGTGAAGCCTGTGGCCAGAACGATGCTGCCAGCTTCGACCTTGTCACCGTTGCTTAGGGTGGCGATAAAGCTGCCCGCTTCGCCCTCCAATTGCGTCACTTTTGTCGATTTGCGGATGCTGACGTTACCGTCGCCGTCCACTCGGCTCACCATGCGCCCGATGGCGTCTTTCGCCCACTCGCCCGAGGGCACAAGTTTGGAGTAACCAGAGATTATCGGTGCGCCGCCCAGCACATCTTCTTTCTCGACGATGACTGCTTTCTTGCCCATTCCGGCGACGGTGGCAGCGGCCGATAGCCCTGCCGGACCCGCACCAACGATGAGAACTGTATCTTGAGATGCCATGACACTGCTCCTTTGCTGACCCTATGAGAGGAGCATAGTACTGGCATTTCTATCTGTCAACAGTTTGTACTAGACAAAATATGATCAAGATGATCGCGGCGGGTTCTGCCAGCTCTGCACCGCCTCAAGGAGCTCACGCAAGCGCCGAAAGCGTGGTTCGCCACCCTCTTCGTCGATCTCTTCCGCGCCACTGCCGCTCAACCAGAGCGTACTCTGCGCCGGCATCTCGCGACGCAGATGAGCAATGGCCTGTTGCGTAGTGGCAGAAACCGATGCCGCAGAAATCGCGATCAACAGCACCGGAACGGCACAGTGGCGTAGGCAGGCGAGCACCTCCTCCATATTCGGTTCACTGCCCAAAAACAGCACATCAGCGCCGCTGCTCAGCAAGAGGGTGCGGGTCATCTGCAGTTCGAGCGAGCGGTTTTCCCCGGGTAGGTCGGCGAGAACGATCTGCAGTGCCTTTGCATCCGGAGGGGGGAGCATAGCTATGGCTAGAGCCAAGGTCTCCAGGATCTGCTCCGTGGCGATCTGCAGGCTGAAGCCCGGCAGCGAGTCATCCAGTTCTGCACGACTCAGTCGTTGTTGCAGGGGGGCGGCGATCTGTGTAATGAACTGTCTCACCCCCTCGGCAGTCAGCTGCTGGCGCAGCAACCTTCGATGCGTGCGAAAATCCCGCAGGCGCAGAGACTCCCAGAGATCGTCCAGCAACGGAGACTCGCCCGGCGTGATATTGCTGGTGCTGCTGTCGGGAAGCTCTTCGAGTAGGCGATCGAGCTTTTCTTCGTCAGCACCGACCACGAAACCGGGACGATAGCCGGCAGCCAGCAGTTTGTTGATGTTCTGCAAACGTTCAATCTGCGATCGACTGTACAAGCGATTACCGCTGCCGTCGCGTTCGGGTACCGGAAACTCATAGCGGCGCTCCCACATCCGTAGCAATTCCTTGGAAATACCGGTTTCCTGTTCGACGACGCTGATCGGGTATAGGCTTTCTTCGCTTTGCATGGGATTTTCGTTCTCTATTTGTATAGGACGTACTTGAGACTGGGTTGAGGCTGGATTACACTGTTTCCAAGGTCACTATGCCGTATAGTACAAAAGTTTGCACACCTTCAACATAGGGGAGTCAGTGAAAGATTTTTTTCCGCAGGCATGGCGCAATCAACTCGCGCGTATCGACAAGCGCCAGATCGAAGATTGGGGTTTTGGCGTTATTGCCCTGGATGATGCGGCACGAGTGGTGCTGTTCAACAGTGCAGAAGAGCGGCTCAGTGGCTTGCCGCGCGCGGAGGTGATTGGCAAGGATTTTTTTGTCGAGGTCGCACCTTGCACCGCGAGCCGGTTGTTCCGTGGTCGTTATCTGCAAGCCCGTGCGCAGGGCCAGCTCGATGAGCACTTCTTCTATACCTTTACCTACCGCATTCGCCCAATCTCGGCGCATGTACACATGCTACACGACCGAAATCAATCGCCCCTGGTCTTCCTTTTTCTCGATCGTGTCGTTCCGCTCTTCGAGGATCTGGCATGAGCGCGCAACTGCAGCCACAGTCCGAGGAAGCCTTGCTGCTGGCTCTCGACGCGCTGCGACAACAGAAATTTCAAACGTCGGGACTGCGCGACGAACAGGATCTTCTGCTGTATTTCTGTCTGCAAAGCCTGTGGCAGCTCCTCAACAATGCTTATCAGGGGGACGGCAGGGCGTTTCTGAGCTCGGAGCAGACTCGGCTGCTGCAACTTGTCGATGGACGCATCGCCCAACTGGAAGCCAAGCTCCCTCAGGCATTGGTGCTGGGTGTGCAGCACTGTCTGCGCCGCTATCTGGCTGCCGTGGATGAAGCGCAGTCCGACAATGTGGAGGGGTCGGCGTGAATGCGCGCCGGGAGCTACTGCAGCTCCTGCGTGCCGGTCTTGAGTCGGGTTTCATTCTGGATTGGCGGGTGGCTGGCGCGAGCCATGGTTGGCCGGGTCCTGCGCTTCTTGCGTGGGCCTTGCGTTTGCGACAGCGTTGGCGCCAGCGCCTGGCCCCGCGTTCGCGGATCGCCGTCATGCTGCCCAATAGTCCGGCCTTTCTGGCGTATTGGCTCGCCGCCTGGCAGGGAAACTGGGTGTTCTGTCCGCTGCCACCGTTACCAGAGATGGAGCTGGAGCGGCGCTTGCGGCTGCTCGCGCCACAGCTCATGGTGCTCTGGCAGGATGGCGCGCTGCGCGAGCACTGGCATCCTGCGGCGCAGCCCGTTGCCGATCCGGAAGACCTGGCCAGCATTTTCTGGACCTCTGCGAGTGTGGGGCCGGGTAGCGCTTATGGTCTGGGGTATGACGCGCTGCTGTGGCAACTGCAGCAGCACGCCCCAGCGCTGGATCTCGACCGCAGCAGCCTGGTCCGCAACACCTTGTCTTGGGCACATATTTTTGCCGGCGTTCTCGAGCTCCTGCCGGCAGTGGCGGCGGGTACGGAGCTGCGCGTCGCTGCGCTCAGCGAGATCCGTCATGAGTCTTTCACGCATCTGTTTACGGTACCTCGCATTGCCCAGCTCCTCCCAAATCCAAGCATCTCTGCGCTGCAGGGTGGAATCATCGGCGGGGCGGCGGTGGATGCCAGTCTGGCCCAACGTCTGCTCGGCAGCGCCGTGCGGGTGGGGTATGGGCAAAGCGAGGCGGGACCCGGAATCTTATTGGGCGAGCCGGGCGTGTTCTCGGTCGCCTATGTCGGTTCGCGGCTGCCGCAGACTGAGCTGGAGCTGCGAGAAAGCCTGCGCTATCGCTCGCCGGGCCGGGCAATGGGGCGCTGGAATGGTCAGGGCTGGGAGGATCTAGAGGATGCGCAGGGCTGGGTTGATAGCGGTGATCGTGTCGTCGCCTTGTCCGATGGGCATGGTTTCCAATGGCAGGGGCGCATCGATGCCGCGTTCAAGTTGGCGGATGGTCGCGGCGTGCAGCCAGAGAACGAAGAGTTGCGCCTGCAGGCGCAGTATCCCGATCTGGAGGCGCTGATCCTGGGTGCGCCGGGATCCCGGCGTCTTACGGCTCTGGCGTCGGCGCCCCCCGCGCTCTGGCGCAGGCTGCGCTGGCACGAACGCTATCCGCTCTTTCTCTTGCCCCCGGAACAATGGAGCGTCTGGCAGGGCGCAACTGGCAAGATTCGACGAGGCGACTTGTACGCCCATTGGCGACATATTTTGGTGCAGGCAAGGCGCGTGTAAGGAGGCACAACATGGAACGATCACTACTGGTTACTGGAGCTTCGGGTTCGCTGGCCACGGAACTGATCCGCCAGGCGCGCGATGACAACTGGCGGGTGATTGCCGTATCCCGCAAATTGAGACCAGAAGACTGGGATAAAGAGGATCTCTGGCTGCAGGCGGACGTATCCACTGCGGCCGGCGCGGAGGCCGTTTTCGCGGAGCTCGCGCGGCAGGATCTGGTCCCGGATGCCCTGGCGCATTTGGCAGGCTCATTCCTGCTGGCGGGGCTGGCCCAGACTTCGGAAGCAGCGTATCGCCAGTGTCTGGCCGCCAACCTCGATTCCGCCTTTTTCCTCCTGCGGAATTTCGTGAATATCCGACGAAAAGCCGGTGGTGGCGGAGCCGCTGTCTTTGTCTCGTCCGTAGTGGCGGACATTGGTGTTGCCTTTCACGAAGCGGTAGCGGCGGCGAAGGGCGGCTTGGAATCCCTGGTGCTAGCCGCCGCTGCCACCCATGCACGCGACCAGATTCGCATCAATGCCGTGCGTTCCGGTCTGATGGATAGCCCGGCCGCAGCGCACATCCTGCGCAATGAGCGCGCGCGGGATCTCGCCCGCCAGCAGTATCCATTGGCTTCGCTGATTTCGCCTGAGGAAGTCGCTCAGGCCATTCTGTACTTACTGTCGGCAGAGCAGATTACCGGACAGATTCTGGCGGTGGATGGCGGGTTTGGCGCCATCCGGCCCTTGGTGACGCAATAGCAGCCCAGGGCCCGCAGTGCGGGTCCGGGGCAGGCTGATTACGCAGCGGGCATGGGCGCGACGCGGAAGGTCTCGAAGATGATGTCGATGGCGGTGTGTTGCGCCCCGTGCGCGACGGCGTCGAAGATGTCCTGATCGCTCCAGTCCAGCGCGCGCAGTGCAGCAATTTCTTCGTTCTTCACGCTATGCGGGTTACGCACCGCACGAAGCACATAGTCCAACAAGTGATTCTCCCGCTTCTCCAGAGGTCCTTCCAACGGATGCTCGCGGGCCTTGGCGATAGCTTCCGCTGAAAGTCCCGCATTCAACAGAAGCGATTTATTGAAGCCAATACAGAATTGGCAATTTCCGTCCTCTGACAGGATGTAGCGCAGCATCGCCAGAAAATTGGCGGAAAGCCGCGGGTGCTGGCCGAAATAGCCAAGGGTCTGCATCTGAATCTGCAAGAGTTTGGGGCTGACACCGAAGAGCTGCAGCCCCTCAGGCACGCCTCCGAAGGATTGGGTGATGGCCGCATAGAGCTCCGCCAACTCGCCCTGTGCGTCTTTGGGATCGGTAAGATGAAGTGTTGCCATGAGATGATCCTCCGTTAGATTGGAGAAGACAACATACCAACCGAACGGTATGTAATCAAGTAAAAAGAGTTCCGGCAAGCTGGGTGGATCAGTGCCACCAAAGAATCAAGCGCGGGGTAGTAGCTGATCTAGTGCATTTGCAAATGCCTGCCGATCGGCGTGGCTGAGTGCAGTGGGGCCCCCTGTGTGCACTCCAGAGTCGCGCAGTTGCTCCATCATGTCACGGATCCGCAAGCGCTCGCGGATGGTTTCGGGGGAATATCGCTCCCCACGCGGGCTCAGAGCATAGCCACTTTTCTCCAGCACGGCGGCGGCTAGCGGAATGTCGCCAGTGATTACCAGATCGCCTGCCGCGATTTGCCGGACAATTTCCTCATCGGCCACATCAAAGCCCCTTGGCACGACCAGAGTACGGATAAAGGCAGAGCGAGGTACGCGCAGAGGCTGATTGGCTACCAGGGTCAAGGGTAGCTTCAAGCGCTCGCTGGCGCGATACAGGATTTCTTTAATGACGTTGGGACAAGCGTCGGCATCCACCCAAATATGCATGTGACGGATCTCAGGAAGGTTGGACTGAAAACACCATGTCACAGATATGACTTTCTCACAATCGATGCCTTCAAGGAGGACAGTTGACTGCGTCTCCTATGAGAACCGCTAATCACACCTGGCGGCATTGCGGGCGATGTTGGACACCAACATGCTGCTTTCTGGCATTGCCTAGCCCGCCAGTGTGTCGGGCAAGATTCTGGCTGCGTGGCGACATGCTTCTGTCAGAGGTGCTGTTGTCAGACTATATCCTCGAAGACCTTCGGCGGGTACTGCCTCGACTGGCGCACCGCCATGGGTTGATTGCGACCGAGATGAGCGATCTGGTCGATATTATGCCTATCCAAGCAGAACTGATCACCCCCTACCTGGGCTCGATCCGCACTTGCGCTACGACAAGGGTCGACCGGTGCTGCATACTCCGCTGACCGCATTAAAGTCGTCGGGTGTAAACTATCTCATTACTGGGGTCAAAGATCTTCTGGCGTTAGCCGATCGTTACTCTGTTGTCACCCCAGCAGAGTTCTGGGAGGCGCATGGCGGAGTGTAACTCTGCAAGGGGTGCTTGAGACTGGAGGCGGATGCTGGGTTGGATTACTCTTCGACGAGAATGATTGGTGGTGCTCCGAAGCAGCCTGCAGGTCAGAGTGCCAATTTTAACTGCGAGCTTGATATTGACAAACGGAGTTAAGATGCAGTAATTTAGGTTAACTCGATAAATTCCAGATATTCAAAATCGGGTAAGTGAAAAACTTTCTCGGCAATCAATGCGTCAAGAAATTTTTAAAGGAATTATTTCATGGGTGCGTTATTTTTAGACTTTCTAAAAAACATTAATTCATTTACTTCATTTCTAGATTTGGTTTTAGTTGCCGTATTTATTGTTATCTTTAATGTAATTAATCTTCTATCTTCAGGAAAAATATATAGAATAAAAATATCTAAATCGGATACAAATTTAAATATTATTGAGAAGCTCGTCGGTAGCAGCAATGTAAACCTTAGCGATGAACAAAAAGCCCTTTGTGATCAGATAGTAACAGAATCTCTGATCAATATCTGGACCGGTTACAGGATCAGGCTTGATCAACTATCAGTATACAATTTTGTAATGGCAACCACTGGAAATCAATTTCTGGCAGTATTTTGCGCTAAGTCAAAAAGACCGGGGGAAACAATAAGAGAAAACTCCAAGAGATCTGCAGTGGAATCTGGGATAATTACTATATTTGTTTTTGTATTTTTATTTTTAGGATCTTTTCTTGCTGGGTTTATTATGTCTAAATCGAAAGTCGCAACTCGAATTGATCTAAATTTTAAATATACAATAGAATTTTATTCTGATATATTTTTTATGTTCGTTTTTTTTGTTGTCTACATTTTTTCTTTCAATCGGTTTACAAATTCTACTATACTCTGGTATAAATGCCGAAAAAACAAAGAATTTGGAGAATTCAAGTAATGAATTCATATAACGACTAGCTTCTGCACGCTGTTCGTTAAAAAACTGTAGACGTTTGTCCAATCAGATGAAAATATTCTGAAAGTAATCCTGTTGAATGCCTCGGTTATTTATCCAAATAGCCGCCATCCACCGTCGTTGGCCCTGATGGTCGGCAGCATACACTTTTCCTCAATGAAAGTCATCACATATAGGGTTAAGATTTTTTAACCGAATGTCATTTGTGCCTTTGGCTCATTAAGCCGAACTTTTAACAGCATTGGGAAATCAGCCGGCCAAGTCATGTATGCCAAATGCGGCGGATATTCCAAATTTATCAGATAAATGTGGCTATAATTGTGCGCTTCTCTGGCATCAACGTTTAGCCAAACGGGCAGTATCACGGTCTTATTTCCGAATATCTTCCGAGCAAGAATTGAGTCGAACTCCGCGTGTCCTCAGCCATCATTTGATAGAAAATTATGTGACAAAATAACAATGCATTTGTTAGTTTCACGAAGTCCACGCTCTATGCTTGATCAAAGGCTATCATCTACCTTCAATGAGAACTCATCGTACCACACTGTGCAGAAATTTTTTGCAAGCTTATGTGCGAGCTCTCGAACAAAAGAATCCTTGCCACGGGAGTCGTGTGAAATAAAGGCGAGCGGTTTCTCGCTCGCGGGGCGACTTCGGGCATGCTCTCGATCACAGATATACAGAAATAATCTCGCATTCAAAATTTATCAACTAGTGATGCTCTTTGCGCCATTGTGAGATCAAAATGGAGATAGAATTGAGCTCTTCTCGTGAGCTGAAGAGTCGCGCTCGATTGTCGCTCAGAGTATTCAGAGTGTCCCGTTTCCACATGGATAGTGTCTCCCCTGGATCTGAGACATCAATGTTCCGGTTCCGATGAGTGTAAGAGTGTGCTCTAAGCACTGAGACAACCCATTATTTCCTGGTAAATAGAAATACCAATACTTTGAGTTTGCTTCGAAATCATAAGCAATCTTGGCAATTAAGTTTGCAAGCACGACACCGTCTC
Organism: Acidithiobacillus sp. YTS05; assembly: GCF_024396695.1. Classification (GTDB taxonomy): domain Bacteria; phylum Pseudomonadota; class Gammaproteobacteria; order Acidithiobacillales; family Acidithiobacillaceae; genus Igneacidithiobacillus; species Igneacidithiobacillus copahuensis. The sequence goes on along the minus strand of NZ_CP094359.1, from coordinate 2,170,916 downwards.
TGGTGGCAAGAGTTCACGGAAGATGCATTGCCAGTACTAGTGTCCAGTCAGTATCAAAATACTCCAGAATGGTAGCCATTGAATTCTTCCAATATCCTAAGATGCTGCTGAAAAACCAACAATGAAATCCGGGAGACACCCATTTTCCCAAAAGATACGTCTTCTGAACGTTGGGTATCTGGAAACTTTTCGGCGAAGAAATCTGTTAGTTATCCTATCCGCTTTTCGCCTAGAAAACACGACTGTCAAACATACAGACCCATCTTTGAATGATAGCTTCCGCTGCATAATCGTCTATTCCGCATTGGATCATGCAGCCTCGTGTTGCAGGGATTCGTAGCCGATGCAGGCCAGCCAAACCGTCTTTGGTATGGGTCTGGCCCCACTTTTATAGTAGGCAATCATCCGGCGGGTCATACCAATAGCCTGGGCAGCCTGATTCAGGCTGAGTCGGTTCCGCTCCATCCAGCCAGCGAAGTCCTCGCGGGTCGGCAGGCCTGCCTGCTGGCGACCCAGGCTATACAATTGGTCTGCCCCCAAATCCAGCCCGCCCGGCCAACTCAGGCCATCTCCCCAGTCATCGCTCTGGACTTGCGCAAAAATCGCCGGATCGCGGAGAGCGGCAAAGGGGTCTCCTTCCCGTTTGGCACCGATAGTGCTGACCAGATCTGTCACAAAAGTTTCTCTAGTCGACCACTCAATGGTGGCCTGGAATGGCCCGGTGATCTCGATTTTACGAATTTGTGGTGCATGGTTCATGGATTCAGCCTCCGATATTCCGCTAGCAACATTTCTCGACGCGCCGCTATCCAAGCGCGCACGGGAAACAACCGCTTCCTCGGTGTCACAAAGCCTGAGAGTAATTCCCCGATTTCGATGGCCAAAGACACCCGTGATCCATCCCGGAATTGAACGTGGACGTGAGGCAACAGATGAGGCTCTCGACCGTTGATGCGTACACGCCAATCATCCACAGGAGGATACGTCATCATAAGTTGAGGATAGGGCATCTATTGCACTACCTCAAGGGGTGATCACCGCCTTTAGACGCCAACGGCAGATGAATTCGCACAGCTCAGACCCCTAGCAACTTGAAAGAACGTCTTTGGCAGATAATCTCTTGCTCAGCGTCGGTTCAGGCCGCGCTTTTGCAAAAATTCCCGCATGTGTGGGCGCGCTTCACGACCCACCAGGCCCGCTACCTGTTGCGACCAGGAGCTATCCTTGCTGTTGCTGCTACGTTGCCCGTAGTACGCACGCATCTCTTCATCGTAGGCCGCAATCCCATCCTGCTCGCTGTTGGCGTCGTAGTGGTCTTTCTTGCGCACGACGGACAGCGGCAGACGCGGCTTAACCTCAGGGTCCTGCGCGGGATAGCCCAGGCAGAGTCCGAAGACCGGGTAGGCCTGCGCCGGAATATGCAGAAGGTCACTGATCTCCTGTGGATGATTGCGCACGGCGCCGATATAGCAGGTGCCCAATCCCAGGGACTCCGCAGCAATCACGCAATTTTGTGCGGAGAGCGCGGCATCGATGGTGGCAATCAGAAAATGCTCCGTCATTCCATCGACAAAGGCTGTGCCTTGGCGTTCACAAATGTGTTCCGCCCGGTGCAGGTCGGCGCAGAAGAGCAAAAAGACCGCGGCAGTACGGATCTGGTCCTGGTCTCCCGCGAGCTGGGCAACCTGCGCCCGGAGATCACGATCATCGACCTGGATCACGGAGTACGCCTGGATGTTGCTGGAGCTCGCTGCCGCCTGGCCACAGCGTACAATCTCCTCTACCACGGCGTCCGCGACCGGCTCGGGACGAAACTGACGGATGGAGCGATGCGTCTGCAGAAGGGAAAAAACATCATTCATGCTATACCTCGGAAGTCAGCGAAGAGAGACAGCGCGGTTGAGCCACCAGACCGTACCGTTCAAATAAAAGGCCACGCAGAGCCAGAGCAGGTACGGGAGCATGAGCATACCGGCAACGGATTCGATTTGGAAAAAGAGGATGGTTGCGATCAGCACCAGGGCGAAGAGAAGAGACAAATCCAGCCAAGCGAGCAACATGCGCCTACGTCCAAAAAAGATCCACGACCAGGCGGCGTTGGCGACCAGTTGCAAGGCGCAGAGAATCAGGGCCGCACTGCGGATGGGCGCGGCGGGGGCGAGCCAGACCATCGCCGCGGCCAGCGCCATGAGGATGTAGAGCAGCGTCCAGACCAAAGGAAAAACCCATGGCGGGGGCAATCCCGGTGGCTTGCGCAGCGACTGGTACCACGAACCCGGCCGGTAGCGAGCCCCAGTAAAGGCAGTAGCAAAGCTCAAGGCCAGGCTGATGGTGTAGGTAAGTACGACCACGTTCCCTCCCAGCAACTGACGGGTGCCGGTATCACTTCCCCGCGCGAGGCGCCGCACAGGCGGGTAGAGTACGACGTCTACTCCGGGGATGTCATAGCCGCTCGATTGGCTGCGGTATCGGGGAGCTTATGCATTTCCAGAGTAATGTCCCCGGCATGCAGTCCATACCAGGTGACATCGGTGCGATCGATGACAACATCCGGCTGAATCATGTACATCCAGTCATCGGCATGGAGATTATAGTAGCTTTTCCCCACTGGCTGTTTGACGTTATAACTCCAGTGCAGGGCAAAGCCATAGGCGTCACCTTTCGCTGCCTTGACGTCCCCGGCCGAGCCTACCGCATAGCCCGAGAAATGATGGTCGCCATCGTCCTGCAAATACCACACGCGCTTGGCGTGGGTAATCTTGCCGTCGTTGGCAATATAGGTGAAATATTCATCCAGAGTGCCCTTGTTGCCGTCCCAATGGCCGAGCATGCGCACGGTGAAGCGGTTCACCACTTTACCGGAGCGGTTCTGAAACATGCCTGTAGCTAGCAGGGGACCGTTGAAGAATTCGCGCAGCGAAAAATGCGGCTGCGTGTGGGCGTAGTCTGACGGCAGTGTTGCGCAGCCCGACAGGGCTACGGCGATAGCCACGGGGGTTAGGATATAGGGGATCTTCATGGATGTGCTCCTGAGAGGGTGGTAAAACGAAGAGCGGCCCGGTCGACTCGCTCGGGTTGTAAAAGGTAGATGGCCCAGAGTTTGAACAGCGCGGGTACGAGGGCATATCCCAGCAGCAGGGCCCATAGATTCTGCCCTTCGACGCTGTACCCGAGCCATTGCAACAGGGGCAGAATGAGCCCAGCACCAATGGCGGTCGCGGCCTTGCCCACCCAGTTGTAGAGACCGAAATAAGAACCTGCACGAGCGTCCGGATCGGCATCAGTGTGATCGGCAAGAATACTGGGCGGCAACGCCTGATCGGCGCCGAGGGCCAGGCCACTGAACAGGCACACCAGGGCGTAGCCCCAAAGCAGACCAGGCCCAAGCAAGACCGCGCCGAGAAAGGCGAAGGTTGCCAGCAACATGGCCCAGCGCCAGGCGCGGGCCTTGCTCTGCCGATGGGAATACCAGAGCCAGAAGGGCATGCCAGCAGCTCCGGACAAGAAATAGAGCAGCAGAAATCCCGGCGCCCAATGCGGAGCTCGCAAGATCTGATCCACAAAAAAGAAGAAGAGGGTGGCAGCTACGGTGTTGGCGCTCTGCGAGAGGGTGTAGACGGCGAAGAGGCGTCGCGTTGCCGGCCGACGCAGAGGCTCGTAAAAGCGCCACCAGGCTCTCTGCGAAGTAACCGCTACCGGACGTCGCAGGCTCCGATTCCAGAGCGGAATGGCCGCAAAAAAGAGTAATACGACAAAAACCAGGGCAAAGGCCTGCCAGGCGGCCTGAGCGGGAAGATGCCGCTGCAGAAGCTCGGGCAGGATGGCCGCCAGGAGTACGCCAATCAATGCCGCCCCTTCCCGCGCCGTGGTCAACCAGCTACGCGCCTGATATTGGGTGGAGAGCTCGGCCGCCATTGCCTGGTAGTTCAACCCACTGACGCTGTAGGCGACGTAAAAGGCGATGAGTGCCGGGGCCAGAGACCACCAGATTGGGAGACTGCGAAGCGGGTTGAAGAGAAAATAAAAGCTGAGCGCAAGCGGCAATAGACCCCAGGCAATCAGGCCCACCCGCGCACCGTGCCGGGCTGCCCAGGCGTCGCTCCAGCGTCCAATCAGCGGGTCGATGACGGCGTCGCCCAGACGCGTCAGCAGGAGCAGCAGCCCCACCCCCCCCAACGACAGGCCGTAGCGGGTAGCATAGAGGTGCGGCAGGAGCAGGTATACTGGCAGAGCACCAAAGGCCAAAGGTAGGCCGAACGGAGCATAACGCAGGAGGATGGCAAATTTGGGACGCTCTGGTTCAGTCATGGAGACCCAACAGCTTTTTGCGCAGGCCGGGTACTCTGGTACGCGGATCGAGCCAGATGCCGAAAAATGCTGGACAGAATTTGGGATCGTCGATTTTGCTGTAAAGCTTTCCGTCAAAATAGAAGGCGGTGTACTGCTGTGGAACGCAGAGGCCGACCAGTTCATCGCCGCTGTGCACAGAGGGAAAGGCTTGTCGCAGCTCCCGAGCAAATTCCTCTCGCAGTGCCGGGTCGGGATGGCTCAATCGATCCATTTCTCGTAAGGAGGTTTTGGCGAGCTGAGCGCTGCTGAAACTTCGGTCATAGCGGATGGCCAAGGCGAAAGGCTCGGCAGCCGGTTCATAGTCCTTGCCGCTCACATACAGCGCTGCGTCGTAGACGTGAAACAAAAACCAGTCGAGTTGGCCTGCACCGAGCAGGTGTAGGTTGGGAACAGCGCTATACAACGCCGTTGGTAAGGGAATGTCTACGCTTTCGGCACATGCCAGGGGTGGAGCACCAAGCGCCAGTATGGTAACGAGGACCAGCAGCCTACGCATGGGCGAGGGTCCACTGGCCGACATTGATGCTGCCCTCACGGAAGCCGGCCTCGCAGTAGGCCAGATAAAATCGCCACAGCCGCTGGAAGCTTTGCTCGTAGCCCATCTGACTGAGCCGAGTGCTCTGGGCATCGAAGCGGGTGCGCCAATAGTGCAGGGTCCGGGCATAATCCTGGCCGAACTGGCGGCGCCCAAGAACTTGCAGTCGCGCTGAGCGCAGCTCTGCGTGAAATGCCTTGGGCGAGGGCAGGAAGCCGCCCGGGAAGACATGGCGCCGGATGAAATCCGAGCCGCGGCAATACTGCGGATAGAGTTCGTCAGCAATGTCGATGCTCTGTACTACCGCTCGTCCTCCCCGGCGAAGCAGGCGAGTGAGGGCCTGGAAATAGGTAGGCCACCACTCGCGGCCCACCGCCTCGAACATCTCGATGGAGACGATGCCATCGTAGCTGCCCGCAACGTTCCGATAATCGCGGTACTCCAGGGAGGCCAGATCGGCAAGGCCCGCTTTTTTCAGACGTTCCTGGCCGTAGTGCAGCTGCTCGCGCGATAGCGTGATGCCGTGCACGCGGTAGCCCTGACGTGCGGCATATTCGGCGAAAGCGCCCCAGCCACAGCCAATTTCCAGGATCGTCGCCCCCGGACGCAAACGCAGGCTGGCCAATGCTATGGCATATTTTCTTTCTTGTGCCTGCTCCATGCTTTCGTCTGCGTCCTCAGAAAAACAGGCACTGGAATAGCTCATGCTGGGATCGAGCCAGAGCTGATAGAAGTCATTGCCGAGATCGTAGTGCGCCGCAATGTTCTTCTGGCTACCCGAGAGGGTGTTGGCGCGCAAGCGGTCGAGCAGGGCAAAGAAACTCCGTCGCCACCAACTGCCCTGTATCCAGGCCTCTACAGCGTTTCGGTTGCGCAAGGCGAGACTGATCAATTGAACGGGATCATTGCTATCCCATAAGCCCTGGAAATAGCTGCGCCCCATTCCCACATCTCCGTCGCGCAGAATTTGACTGATGCTGCGCCAATCGTGGATCCGCCAGTGGGCCTGCGGTCCCGCTTTCTCACTTTGGAAGCGCCAAAGCTCCCCTTCCGGGGTCTGTACTTCCAGGGATCCGCATTGTAAATGTTGATCGAGAAGCCGATACAGCAGGCGGGCCCTACGCGAGCGTGGTTTACCTGCCCAGTGCAGGGGGGCGGCGGGTGAGGTACTCATGAGCTGATCTCCTGTGCCGGGGGAATGGGTTTGCGTTGCAGGCGAATGCCGGCCCGCCAGAGCTTGAGGGCTTCCCAATGGATGCCGATGGTGACCATCAGGCTCATCAGGGGGTTGCTCAGTACCGCACGCCAAGCGGTACCAGCGCTCAGCTCCTGACGTTGGCCGGCAAGCTGGGTGATCAGACGCACCTCACCATTTTCTCCGACATGATGAATGTCTATCTGGACCCTTTCTGACTCGAAGCGAAAGCGGAACCGGTAGTGGCCATCCACGGAGAAAAATGGCGAGACGTAGAAAGCCTTCTCGGCAATGAACCAGTCATGGCGATCCATCACCCGCCCGTCGGGGTGGCGCACCAGATAACTGTGGTGCTCACCGAAGGTATTGTTGACTTCGGCAAGCACCCCACGCAGCCCACCCTGGGCATCCACGCCCAGCCAGAAGCTGACGGGCTTGAAACTGTAGCCCCACAGACGGGGATAGGTGACCAAATAGATAGCGTCCGCCGCTACCCCGTGCCTGGCAAAGATATCGCGAATCCAGATCGCCGGATCGCTGCCGTCGCGACGTCCGTGATCTGCCACGCGAAAGCTGAGAGGCGTTCGATAGCGCAATGTTTTTCGCAGCTGCTCCTGCTGGCGGATGTCAAAACAGAGCTGAAAGCCGCGATAAAAGAAGGGGCGGCGCTTGGGCTGCAGGCGCTGGTGCATGACCCGTACCGTTAGCAGGGCACCGGTCAGATGGCGTTTTGCGGACATAGCGCACGTCCCTCCTCACGCTGTGCATTCTCCACCTGCCACGGCGCCCGGATACCCAGCGCATTTGCGACAGCCATGGCACTGCGCATGCCATCTTCATGAAAACCATGTCCCAACCACGCGCCGGCAAAGAGCAGTCCGGCATCTCCCTGCAACTCGCGTAAGGTCCCCTGCGCCTGCAACGCGGCAGCGTCGAAAACCGGATGCGCGTAAGAAATCTCCTTCCATACCAGTGACGGATCAGGCTCCCGCTCGGGATTCAGGGTGACGATCACCGGATCGCGAAAGGGGAGAGGCTGCAGACGGTTGATGAGATAGCTGACGGCTACTGAGGCGTCCGAATTGCCGGTGTTCTCGCGGTGGAAGTTCCAGGCCGACCAGGCCGCTCGCCGGGTGGGGAGAAAGCTGCGATCCCGATGCAGAATCGCCCGGTTGGGTTGGTAGCGAATCGCCTGCAGCGCCTGCCGTTGCCGCTGCCAATTATCACTCAGGAGTGCGGCTGCCTGATCGCTGTGTACGGCGCTGATCACCCGATCGAAGTCTTCCGTCCCTTTGCTACTGTGCACACGGATACCATTGCCGATGGGCTCGAGACGCTGCACGGGATGATTCAGGCGGACGTCTGGAAGTTCGCGCAGAATGCGCTCGACGTAGATCCGACCACCGCCGCGCACGGTGCGCCATTGCGGGCGGCGCAGCACATTCAGCAGGCCATGATTATGACAGAACTGCAGGAAGGAGCGAGCGGGATATTCTTCCATCTGCCGCACGGGACAAGACCAGATGGCGGCGGCCATGGGCAGCAGATAGGCCTCGCGCAACCAATCTCCGTAGCCCCCGCGTTCCAGAAACTGGCCCAAGCGAACATCCTCGGTACTTTTCTGCAACCAAGCCTTTGCATCCCGGTTGAAACGCAGGATGTCGCGCAGCATACCGTAGAAGGCGGGACGGGACAGATTGCGGCGTTGTGCAAAAAGACTGTTGAGATTGGTGCCGCTCCATTCCAGCCCCAGTTCGGAGAGACGAACGCTGAAAGACATGTTACTGGGCACGGTCTCGATGCCGAGCTCGGCGAAAAGGCCGAGCAGATTGGGGTAGGTCCAGTCGTTGCAGACGAGAAAACCGGTGTCCACTGGGGCACGGATTCCCTCATGCTGAATATCGACGGTATACGTGTGCCCACCGAAGCGGCTGTCCGCCTCGAAAAGGGTTACCTGATGCTGCCGGTTCAACAGCCAGGCGCTCGCCAAGCCAGAAATTCCACTCCCGATCACTGCTATGCGCATACCCTTCTCCGGTGCCTGTATTCAAGGTATCTACGTGGCTATTTCGTAGCTGGATGCAGCACCCATTGCTGCTGCGCCAATATGTTCATATTATGTATAGTACAAAATTTGCGCAAGAGATGACGAGATGAAAAAAGCCCAGCTTCCCCAGAAGCTATGCCCAGTGTGTAATCGGCCTTTTTCCTGGAGGAAGCGCTGGCGCAAGGACTGGGAGCAGGTCAAATACTGTTCTCAGGCATGCCGTAGTCAGAAACACAAGGAAGACAAAACATGAACGTGGATCGCCTGATTCTGATCCTGGGTGACCATCTCGACCCTCGCCATCCCGCATTGATGGACATGGATCCGGCTCGAGATCTCTGTGTCATGATCGAGGCGCACAGCGAGGCGGAGATTGTCTGGTCACACAAGCAGCGTATCGCACTGTTTCTGAGCGCCATGCGGCATTTCGCCGCCGAGTTGCAGGAGCGCGGACTGCCCCTGCTCTATCGCAGGCTTGAGCCTGGTCGGAGGATGTCGCTGACGCAGCAGCTCGATGAGATCCTGACAGAGCAGTGTCCCCGCGAGCTGGTCTGTGCTCGCCCCGGTACCTGGGCATTGCGCGAGGAAATCCGCAGTCTCTGCAGCAAATACGACGTGCAATTTCGCGAAATCGAAGATCACCGTTTTCTCTTCCCGCAGGAGGTCTTCGACAACTGGGCGGGCGGACGCAAACAGTACCGTATGGAGCTTTGGTACCGCCACGTACGCAGTCGCAGCGGCATCCTCATGGACGGTGACCAACCCCGCGGCGGGCGCTGGAATTACGACTCCGAAAATCGCAAGAGCTTCTCGCGTGCCGGGCCCGGATGGTTGCCGGAGCCCGTCCTCTTTCCCCCGGATACGATCACCGAGGAAATCTTCGCACTCGTAGAGCGGGAATTTCCGCAGCATCCCGGCGCTCTGCAGCATTTTTCCTGGCCGGTGACTGCGGCGCAGGCAGAGGAGGCGCTACAGGATTTTCTCCGCCATCGTCTACCCAGCTTTGGTGCGTTTCAGGACGCCACCTGGCCGGGTGAGGTCTGGCTCTATCATTCCCGTCTGTCGGCAGCGATGAATCTGGGATTGCTGGATCCACGCCGGGTGATCGCTGCGGCGATAGCCGAGCTGGATGCCGGAAAGGCGCCATTGGCGGCGGTAGAGGGCTTCGTGCGGCAGATCCTGGGTTGGCGCGAGTATGTGCGCGGGATCTACTGGCGCGAGATGCCTGGCTATCTGGAGAGCAATGCCCTGCGAGCCGCACAGCCGTTGCCGTCTTTCTACTGGACCGGTGACACGGAAATGGCGTGTCTGCGCGATGTGTTGCGCCGTACCCTGGACTTTGCTTACGCCCATCATATCGAGCGCCTGATGGTTACCGGCCTGTTCGCCTTGCTGCTTGGCGTGCGGCCCGTTGCGCTACACGAGTGGTATTTGGCCATTTATGTGGATGCCGTGGAGTGGGTGGAGTTGCCCAATGTTTTGGGCATGTCGCAGTACGCCGATGGCGGCATGCTGGCGTCCAAGCCGTATGTGGCCAGCGGCCAATATCTGCAGCGCATGGGTGGGCATTGCCAACGCTGCCCCTATCAGCCACAGCAGGCCGCCGGTGCGCAAGCCTGCCCCTTCTCCACGCTCTACTGGGATTTTTTGCAGCGCCACGCAACAAAGTTTGCGCAGCATCCTCGCACCGCCCTGCAATGGCGAAATCTGCAGCGAAAATCTGCGGCGGAGCTGGCCGAGATTCGCGTCCGGGCGGCGGAGCTGCGGGAGCGCTACACCCACGCTTGAGCGCCGGCGCTTTCCCCGGCTTCCACTGTCGCCGGCGCCTGTGCTATAAACCTGCCGAATCCGCAGGGGCAATGGCGTATGGCGAGTGGCATCCTGAGAGACGCTGGGAGTGGCGTGGAACAACTCTGGTTTCATCACCATGCGCCATCCGCGTCGGTGCTGGAAGCCTTGTTGCAGCAACTCGATCTGCCCGATGATCTTTTTGAAGAACTCCTGATCAGCGATCAGAGTCCGCGTTTGGAGCGGATTGGTTCGTTTCTCTTATTGGTGCTGCAATTTCCCTGGCGGGGCGACGACGATCCCGAGTCGCCCTGTGTGCTGCGCCCTTTTGCCCTGCTCTGGGGCGAGGACCGCCTGTGGACTTTTGCCGAGGTGGAATGGCCGTTTCTCGAGCAATGGAACGCGCGCAAGTTTGAAAACCCGCGGCAGACCCTGATCTGGATTCTGCAGATTCTGTCCTCCAGCTACCAGCACACGGTGGAGCGATTGCGGCAAGGGATCCTCGAGGTGGAAGTACGTCTCGACGAGACGCAGCGCACCGAGGACTTTTATGCCCTGCTGGCCCTGAGCAAGGCGCTGACCCAATTCTACGTGACCCTGGCGAGCAACATTGTTGCGATATTCAAGGTCTCGCGCAGTGCCGCCCTTGCCTGGCAAGACGAGGATCGCTCGGCCCTGAATCGTGCCATTGCTGATCTGCAGCATGCCCGGGATCGTGCCGAGATCAGTGCCAGCACTGCCAGTGACATGATGGATGCCTACGCCGGCATGGTGCAGATCAATATCAACCACGGGCTGAAGATCCTCACGGTGATGGCGCTGATCCTCTACGTACCGAGTCTGGTGGCCACGCTGTTTGGCGTGAACGTGCCACTTCTCGAGCAAAAGAGCCATTGGACTGCCTGGGTTGCAATTGGTACGGCCCTTCTCATTTCTACGCTGATGACCCTGCATTTCAAGCGACGAGGGTGGTTATGAAGACTTTGCGTGCAGCTCGTGTCATCGCCATTCGCGGCGAGGGACGCCGCACCTATCACTGGACCAGCGTGGTGGCGCCGGACAGCCAGCAGATAGCGCAATTGACCCAGCGCTTTCAGATTTATGAGGAATATTTTCAGGATGTTCAGGATCTTGACGAGCGCCCGCGTCTGGAAAAAGAGGCCAATAACACCCTGGTGATTCTGAAGGTTCCGGTGGCGCGAAGCGATCCCGATTCGGGCCGTCCCAGTTTTGCCGTGATTCCTTTGGGTATCGTGTTTGGCCGCGAAGAGATTCTTACCGTCAGTTCTGAGGAATTGCCGCTGCTGCGCGCCATCGAGCTACAGTTGCCGCAGGAAACCGACGAGCTCGATCCACGCTGGCTGACGGTAGAAGTGATTCAGCGCATGGCCCGGGCCTTTCTCGATGCCCTGCAGGTCATCAATGGCGAGATCGTGCACACGGAAGCGCGTTTGCATCACTCGCAGAGTAACGACGAATTCTTCAGCATGCTGAGCCTGAGCAAGATTCTGATCCGCTTCACCTCAGCCCTGCGCGGTAATATCTCCGTCTTGCAACAACTGCTGCGTCTACCCATCATTGCGCAGGACGAAGAAGACGCCGAAGATCTGGCCGACGCCCTCATCGATCTGCAACAAGCGCGGGACATGACGGAGGTCTATACCTCTACCATCACCAACATGATGGATGCCTACGGCGGCGTATTGCAGACCAACATCAGTAATACCCTCAAAGTCATTACCGGCTGGACGGTGATCATTGCCATCCCCGCCACCGTCGCCACGATTTACGGTATGAATGTACCACTACCCATACAGAACTGGCCCTACGCCTGGCCGGTCCTGATGGGCGGCGGGTTTCTTGTTTCCCTGTTCGCAGTGCTCTGGTTCCGGAGACGCCATTGGATCTGAACCCCTGGCTCTGGACCCGATGGCGCAGCCCTGCCGCCATGCCGGCGACAGCCCCCGCAACGGGTGCTTTCGTCATTGGTGTAGACCAGCGGGAGGGATGGCGTGGTTATGCAGCAGCCCTGGGTTTGCCAGCAGCCTGGTTTGCCTCATCGGACGCAGTCGTGACGCCTGGGAGTCTGGGGGGGCTACGTCTGGAACAGGCGGGCACCGGCGTCTGGCATCTCCATCTGCCTTATGTCTACGATTTCCAGGACACCGAGCGCGGGGAAGAGCGTTTGATGGAGTCTGTGCTGGGCGTGATCATCGGTCCCAGCGGCTTGTGGGTCGTGTCGCCCAGCGAAGGGCTGGACAACCTTTACCGGGAGCTGATCGAGATGAGCGACCCGGATAACCGCGAGCAGGCATTGCTGCGCCTGCTGCTGGTCGTGATCCATAGCCATGATCTCGGCGCGCAACGCATCGTCGCGCGCCTGAAGGAGCTGCGTGCCGACCTGCGCAAGTCGATGACCAACCGCGAGTTGCGCGAAATCGTCAAACTCAATCGCAGCATGGGTGATCTCGTGGTGTCATTGCGCGATGTTGGACATACCTTGCGTACCTGGTTGTGGGAACTGGAGGAAACGGATCCCCTGTTGCCCATCGTCGAAGAGCTGCAGGCAGAATTGCGGCGGGTGGAGGATGGCGTTACCCTGATCTGGGAGCGCTATACCTCGGTCACCAATTGCTACACCGGTATCGTGCAGAACAACTCGCACTCGGTCATGAAGGTCATGACCCTGTGGCTGGCGCTGCTGATGATCCCGATCGCCCTGATCATGCCCTTTCACATGGAAACCTATCTGCCCCTGGGACACTGGCATTTCACCTGGTATTTTCTGATCGCCTATGGTTTTGGGGCCTCGCTGCTTATGGCGTGGTGGGGACGCCGTCATGGTTTTTTCGATATCTAGGCGCCGCAGAGCATGCTGAAACGGGTAGAAGGCGCTTTTCTTACCGGCAATGGTCGCGCCCGCGACTGGCTGCAGTTGCTTGCCCCGAGCAAGGACGAGCTGGAACAGGCCGCCAATGGTCTTGGCGTGCCGGAGCCGTTTCTGCTCCGGCGCCTGGAGGACAAGCCTGCGCGCCCTTTTGTGCGGGAGAAGGGCTTCCTCGCGCTCCAGTTGACCGTCCCGCACCATCACGCCCCGCATTCCAGTACCTTCGACCTGTTGCCGCTGACGATTCTGCTGGTGCCAGGGTATCTGGTGACCTTGAGTCAGGAGCCCGTACGCTTTCTCGAAGATGTGCTCAACCCCGCCGCGCCGCGCAAGCGCTGGGAGTTAGTGCTTCAGATCATCCATGAAATCGCCCGCCGCTACGTGCGCATGTCTCGCGATGTTGGGCAGGAGTTGGGGCAGATCGAGAAGGAGCTGCGCCGCGCCCAGCGCGTCAATGTCATTTACAGTGCTTTGGAAGTGAACGACCGTTTGCTGGACCTCGATTTGGGTCTCTTGCAGCTGGAGCACCTTCTGGAGGAACTGCGTCCCTGGCTGCCCAAGGACTCTGCAGAGTTTCTGGAGTATTACGAAGACAGTCGCATCGAACTGCGCCAGGCGCGGGAGCAGGTCGATACCGAGCAGGAGACCATCAATAGTTTGCTCAACGCCTATACCTATGTGGTAAACAACAACGTCAACAACATCTTCAAATTCATGGCCGCCCTGATCATCCTCGCCACCATCCCGCTCTTCATCCCCGGTGCCGCCGCCATGAACGTGGACCTCGGTCCGCTCCCCGATTCCCATTCTGCCTTTTACCTCATCACCGGCGGCCTGATTCTGGTAGAGGTCACTACTGGCCTCATCTTCTATCGGATTGGCTGGCTGCGGTTGCGCTAATAGCTCAAGCCACAGTCTATTTTGTCTCCATCCCACTTTGGTTGCGGCACATACCGGTCTGCGTGATTCTGGTTGCATCACTTATTCCCTATGAGTTCTGATCTCTCAGCGGGCGCCCTGACTTTCAAGCTGGACATCACCCGCCCGCGCAAAGCCTAGCCTGTTTACGAGTCATCAGGCGAAGGGTGATGACGCCTGCCTCTTCCAGACCGCTAGCGACTGCTCCCCGACAGTGCGATGCCGCATTCTCAGCGTTGCGTAAAATGCAAATGAGGTGGACAAAAATTGCGCTTTTCTTGCAACGCTAATTTCGTATCATGGGCATGAGAGCAAGATTTGAATGAGATCTATTTTTTGGTGCAACGATGCACCATGTTAGTGCGCTCAGGAGACGAATTTCCTCCATCTTGCAGATAAATTTCTGGCACGCTGATTGCGTGTCGGTAACTCTAGGCACTGAGGCCTGCTGATACTAGGGAAGGGCAACATTATGACATTTGCATATATCGTCCATTTAGCAAACTACTCTGACGGGGTTCTGTACCTGTTGATGATTCTGCTTGCTATCGAACTGGCAGTGATTATTGATCGTTTCTGGTTTTTGCGAAACGCGATGGCCAAGGGTAGGAAAATTCTGTGGCTGGTGTCCAATCGCGGTAAACTCCGGCGTCCGGATCTTGAAGAACTCTCCGCGATGGCCAAGGGGTTGCCTGAGGAGTCGCTGATTGGCGTGGCTCTGCGCCACTTCAATCTGGTCCACCATTATGGCAGTGCTCGTGGCGAGGCCTTCGCCAACCGACTGGATGAAGCCATCTTCCTAACTACGCCAAGCCTGGACAAGCGGTTATGGGTACTGGACACGATCGTGACCCTCGCACCGTTGTTGGGTCTTTTCGGTACGATTCTGGGAATGTTTCACGCATTCAGTATCCTGGCCGCTCCTGGTCACGACGCGACCTCAGTGACGGGAGGCGTGGCGGATGCCTTGATCGCTACGGCTTCGGGTCTAGCGATTGCCATGATTGGTCTGATCAGCTTCAACGCCTTCAATAACTCCATTGATAAAACCATTTTCCAATTGGAGTCGCTCAAGGTGGTCTTGATGAACCGCCTCGATGGTGCGCCAGTTGTGCTCGAAGAATCAGAGGCGAGCTCTCCAAATGTGAAATCTACCCAGGTTGCGGTAAACGCGTAAGGAGGGTGTCCCATGCTACCTGTTCGTCGTCAACGCAAAAAAGGTCGGGTAGAAATCATCCCGATGATTGATGTGATGCTCTTCTTACTGGTGTTTTTCATCATGATCACCTTGCAGATGATCACCGATAAGGGGCTCAAATTGCAGCTTCCGAGTTCAAGCGAGGCGAAGGTCCTTCCGCATCCCCATTTTGTTCTGAATATTCTCAAGGATGGTGTGGTAGAGGTGAAAGGTAAGAAAATGGACTTGCAGGCCTTGACGGGTTTTCTCGCGACTGACGGCGATGTAACCCATACCCAGGTAACCATCGCTGCTGACAAGCTGGTGCCGTTCAAAGACTTTGTGCATGTGATGGATGCCTGTCAGAAGGCAGGGGTCACAGCGATCGGCATCGCCACCAAGGCGACTTAATCCGATACCACAAACCAATGGCTGGAGAGTTATACAAATGGCTAGCGCAGTCTTAAATACTGTGGTCCTACCACCAGATCCGGAACAGGGCAATCGACGTTTTGCGGCGGCCCTGGTTGCTGGAGTGATATTGGAAGTGGCACTGATCGGTGCGCTCGTCTGGTACGGCGAAACGCATCAGACAAAAGTGGTACCACCGCCCAAGAAGCATGTCATTGCGGTACAGATGGTGACGCTACCTCCGCCTCCGAAGGTTGTCCCGAAGCCGGTAGTGAAACCAACACCGCCCAAGCCCATGCCTCCGAAACCGGTCATTCATCATTCACCGCCACCGCCACCGACACCGCATCCGAAGATGGTCGTGCCACCGAAACCGGTGCCGACGCCACCCGCTCCACCGGTGAAAGTGGCGCCGCCACCTCCCAAGCCGGTTCCGGTACCCAAGCCGGTGACGCCACCACCGCCGCCCGCGCCACCACCAATGTCAGCGGCGGAAAAGGCGGATCTAATGGGACAATACGTCGCGGAGTTGCGTCCAATCATTCAAAACCAGCTGCATGTACCGGCAGAGTTGCGTGCAATGGGACTGTCAGGCACGGCAACGGTAGAATTTGAGGTTTCGCCCAGTGGTCAGGTGCTTTGGGCCAAAGTCATCAAACCGAGCCCGCTGGGGCCTGTGAACCGGGCGGCAGTGGCGGCAGTGAAGAGTGGGAATTTCCCCGCATTTTTGCAGAAGATGCCCAAGCAGAACACGGTGTTCGAGATCCCCATCGAAGTGGGGGCAGGCTCAAGCTCGTAAGGAATTTGGAGGTTACCCATGGCAGACGTTCACTCTCTCTCGCCCACGCTGGATACAGAAAGAACAGCTTCGCCACGCGGGGTGGGCTTGATTTGGTTGGCCGCCACGATGACGGCATCCACGCTGCCATTGGGTGCGCTCATCGTTGCGCTTTTCCCACGCGCCAATTTTTTGTGGGTGCTTTTCCTTGCTTCCTTATTCTTTGTCACGGTCGGAATCATCAGTTTGCCGGGGTTTCGCTGGGGAATTCCGACCATGGCGATATCTTCCAAACTATTCGGAGAAAGGTTCAATCGACTGATTTCTGTCAGCAACTGGTGTTCGCAGGTAGGCTGGCAGGCAGTCGTATTGGTGTTGGTGATATTTGTTTTGCGCAGTGTTCTCGAATATTTGCGAATTGCCCACGGCCCAATGGCATTGGGGTTGGCAATCTTGTTTGCTGTACTCGCTAATTTTGCGGTGCCGGTGATCGGCTACGCGGCTATTGTTCGCGTGCAGAGTCTCGCGTCGCTGGTGATGGGTGTATTTGCGTTTTATATCTTGTGGCGCTTACATGGCTTCGACTTGCTATGGTCCCGCTCCTTTGCAAGCCCTGAAACCTCCTGGCTGCAAACCTTCGCTGCACTGTCGTTAGCGCTGATGGGTGGGGCACTATCCTGGACAATGTTTGCCTCCGATTATTCGCGCTATCTAGGACGGAATAGTGCCCGTACGGCAGTCTTTTTCTGGCCCGCGCTGGGAGGTGCCGTGGGTGGGGCATTGATCTTGTCTCTAGCGATTGTGTTGTCGTTTTCCGGAGGGGTGAATCTCAGCTCTGGTGGCCTGACCCTGGCCGCCAAGGGGATGGACTCACCGGTCCTCTATTTGGCGTTCTGCGGCTTTGCAATCCTCGGATTATTGGCATCCAACTTCCTCAACTCCTACAGTTCAGCATTCAGTCTGGCGGTTACGCTGGGCCGTGATCTCAACCGCAAGATGGTGACAGTACTTGATGCCGGTTTGGCAACCCTGCTGGCATTCTATGTGCTATTTGTTTCCCCTTCCTTCTTCGACGCATTTCAGACATTTCTTGATCTTTTGATCATCGTCGCCGCCCCTTGGACGGGAATTGTGTGCATCGTTGTGTTGTTCCGGCAGAACGCTGCCGTACCGCAAAATCCGGCTGCGTCGACGCGCTGGCGGGTGATGATCCTGTTGCTGGGGATACTCTTGACGATTGTGTTTTCGAACAATCCTTTGTGGGAAGGATGGGGCGCATATCTTTTTGCAAACAACGATCTTTCTCCTCTTGTGGGTTTCGGTTTGGGGGCCACTTTGGAACTGGTGCACCAACTGCTATGCAAGTACGGTGAGATGGAGCGCCTTGGAAAAGTGGCAGCTACCGTTGCCGAGCATCAATGATGATGGCAGTCTCCGTGAAGTTGCACCGTGCGGCAATCCTTAACCCGCGGGGTCCCTCTTCTTGGGACTACTGGATGGATGGAGTCTGTGCTGTGCGCGATGGATTGGTGGTGGCTTGTGGCAGCGCCGCCACGGTTCTGGCCGAATTCCCGGGCGCCGATCTTGTCGAGCACGAAGGTGTTCTGATGCCTGGTTTCACCGATCTGCACTGCCACTGGGTGCAGCATGCCGTACGCGGGGCCTATAGCGGCGAGCTTTTACAGTGGCTGCAAGAATACATCTGGCCAGAGGAAGGTCGGTTTGCCGATGAAGAGCTGGCGCGGAAGCGGGCACGAACGTTCTATTCTGACATGCTTTCTGCTGGCACGGTCATGGGCCTGAGCTTTTCCAGCGTGCATCGCGCCGCGACGGAAATCGCCTTGCAAGAAATGCGTGGTGACTGGGTGATCGGTAATGCGTTGATGGCGGTAAATGCCCCAGCGTACCTGACGAGCCATAGTCAACACGCGCCAGAGGAAATGTCTGCATTGCTGGCGAGCGTCGTGACTGAGCACTATGCCGTTACGCCACGTTTTGCCCCCAACATGCGCATGCAAGATCTACAGGTGGCTGGCAAAATCGCACGTGCACAGAATCTTCTGGTGCAAACGCACCTTGCCGAGAGCCGAGCAGAAGTGCGGTGGGTTAGGGAGTTATTCCCAGCGGCGGAGAGTTACACCGATGTGTATGACCAGGCGGGATTGCTCGGAGAGAGGAGTGTCCTTGCGCATTGTATCGAGATGACCGACGCCGAATGGGCCTGTCTTGCCGATCGCGGTGCGTGGGTTGCACATTGTCCGAGCAGTAACGAGGCCTTAGGAAACGCTAGGATGCCGCTGGAAACACTGCGTAGGTACAACATCCCCTGGGCTCTTGGGTCAGACATTGGTGCCGGTCCCAGTCATAGTATGCTGCATGTGTTGCAGCGGTTTTTCTCCATTCACGGCAGTGCCGGTGTCGAAGTATCCGCCGCCGAGGGCTTGTATCGCGCGACCTTCGCAGGAGCCATGGCGATGGGTAGAGCCGCGCGGGCGGGTAATTTACTGCCTGGGAAACGTGCGGATTTTGTTCTGATGCCGGGGAAGCCAAAACCCACCGATCTTGACGGATGGTTTCGTGATCTTTGCCAGGGTGAGGCCGAAGAACTGGAAACGCGGCCCCAGGAAACATGGTTGGCAGGAATGAGAGTAAATTGATTGGGAGCTTCATGAATACGCAAGAAAAGAAGAAATTGGCGGGAATGCCCAAAGTGGAATTGCATCTTCATCTGGAAGGCACGCTTGAGCCAGAGATGTTGCTCAATTTGGCGGAGAACAACAGTGTCTCTCTACCATACAGGAATGTGGACGCTATTCGCGCGGCATATCGCTTTGCGGATCTGCAAAGTTTTCTCAACCTGTATTATCTTGCTACCCAATGCTTGCGAAAAGAGCAGGACTTTTATTCGTTGACGCTTGCCTACCTACGTCATTGTCGTGATGAAAACATTGCGTACACGGAAATGTTTTTTGATCCACAGACACATCTCGAGCATGGCGTACCACTGACAGTCGTTATGGCAGGAATCTCTGCTGCACAGAAAGAAGCAGAGCGAGAGTGGGGAGTGCTATCGGGTCTGATTCTCTGTTTTGAGCGTGATCGTCCGGCAGAGGGCACAATTGCTCTACTGGAGGAAGCGGAAAGAATCGGGGGGATCATCGGTGTAGGACTGGATTCTGCCGAACGAGATCATCCGCCGGGAAAATTTCAGGAAACATTTGCAGTTGCCCGTGCACTGGGTTTGCATCGGGTGGCGCATGCGGGTGAGGAGGGGCCCCCAGAATATATTACGGACGCATTGGATACGCTCTTTGTAGAACGCATCGACCATGGAGTGCGCGCTATCGAATCGCCGGAGTTGTTACGGCGTCTGCGCGAGGAGCAAATTCCACTGACCGTGTGTCCATTTTCCAATGTTTCATTGGGAGGTTTCGGTAGTCTGCAACAACACAATGTCGGTCGGCTGTTGGATGCCGGCCTGAAAGTGACCATAAACTCTGATGACCCGGCGTATTTTGGAGGGTATCTCACCGAAAATATTATCGCCACCTGGGAGGCTTTGGGGCTGTCCTTTGAGCAAGCTGTCCAGGTTCAGGTAAATGCGATTGAGGGTTCTTTTGCAGAGGAACAGAAAAAACGGGATATGCTCCAGAATCTCATGTCCTATTTGGATCAGCATTGATGAGAAAGGATAAATAAATGCAAATCAAAGGAGTTGTTGTTGGGTTTTGTGCGCTCGCTAGCGTGATGCTCTCGGCGCCGGTATCCGCAAGTGTGGATAGTCGGTACACGCCGAAAGTTATCGTATTGACTGCCTTTCCCCCGGAGTGGCACGCCTGGAGCACGGAAAAGTCTTATCAGGTCAAGAAGATGATGATTACCGGTTTGATCCGGCCGCTGATTTGCGATACCCATAGGGTATGTGTTACGGAAACTGGCGAAGGAGAGATCAACGCTGCGGTATCTGTGGCCAGCATAATCAAGGACACTCAGCTGGATTTGCGCAAGACCATATTTGTTCGCAGTGGTATCGCTGGAGGCGTCGATCAGGCAGATTCTCCTCTTGGCAGTGTTTATATCAATGATTGGGTGATTTCCTGGGCTTTCGGGCATCACTATCTCTCCGACAAGAAAGCCCTGGCGTGGGCACCGCCAGGCTGCAACGATTATGCCAAAGATTTCGAGCATCCAACAGACTGCGCGAATTACGCGCAAAATGGCATGGAGAACTTGGCATACCGGATCAATCCACGGCTTCTCTCCCTCGCCGAAAAGGCAGCACAAACAGTGAAACTTGAGAATGATTCTGCGGCGATTTCATTGGATGATAAATTTCACTTGCAAAAACAACCACGGGTCTTGGTCGGCGCGACGATTACCGGCGATGATTTCTGGATTGGTAAGCAAGATCAGGAAATAGCGCAGAAAATTGTTAAGCTATACACCCAGGGCACAGGACATTATACGAATACTGCGATGGAGGATTTGGGCGACATTGCGGCATTGTCTCGGTTTGGGTTAGCGAATCACTATTTGTCCATTCGTGGCATTTCTGATATTGATGTTCCGCCACCGGGTGAAACCGAGGAAAGCATTTGGGCAAAAGGCGATCTCTACGCCGGAGAGCTGGCCGAGAAGAACGCAGTTCTCGTCACAAAAGCGGTCATCCAGGAAATTCTGGCAACGAAAGATTGAGTTATGTCCTCGTTTTTGCGCCTTGCAAGGGATCTTGGGCGGGGTATTGCGAACAGGAAAGATGCGCTTTATGCGGGAGGTATCATGGGAAGTATGGAACAGAATATCGTGAATGTCCCTCTGATAGATGCCGATCAAGAATCCTTGCGGGATTATGGCGTCATGATCTCAGAAGAAGTCTACTCTCCAGGCTTGGCCATTCCGTTTTACCGGGGGAGTGTAGAAGAGGGGCAAAACCTTGACTTTGTCTACACCGGGAAGGCGGTGGTACGAACTGCTCGGATTTCTCATCGCAGTCCGGTTGTTACGTGGCTGGAGCGCCACCTACATATGAGCCAGATTTTCGTCGGCTTGGGCAGTTCACCGTTTGTCATGGTGCTGGCTAAACCAAACCATCTTGCTGGGGGATATGTCCCAGATTTGGCAGATGTGATGGCATTTCGCATTCCTGCAGGTCATGGGGTCATGATTCACCCGGGTACTTGGCATGATTTCCCCATGGCTTTTGACGGTAAACCGGTGACCGTGCTCACCATGAATTCCGACGAGGTGGTCACAGCCCTCGCATCAGCCAAGGCGGCCGATGAGATGGACGCTGGGGACGTCTACAAGATCGATATTGAGCGACGCACCGGAAAGGTGCTGCGGGTACCTTTCTGAGGGGCAACGATGCGTACTCGGGTTTTTCGTTTTTTTCCTGCAAACCCAGGCGACGTGAGCGGTCTCGCTGAGGCAATCGCTACCGGGGTGGTGCAGGCCGAACAGATCGTTGCAATCCTCGGTAAGACCGAAGGCAACGGTGCGATCAACGATTTTAGTCGTGGACTGGCCATCATGTCCTTCGGTCGCTTGCTGGGCCCCTTGTTGGGCTGTGCTCCAGAGCAGGTCGAGGATCGCATCGTTCTCTCCTTCTCGGGCGGTACGGAGGGGGTAACCTGTCCGCATTATCTGGTCTTTGCGATCGATGATGCAGATGGCCATACGGAGGATCGCGGCCTTGCCCTGGCGGTGGGATACACCCGTTCTTTTGCGCCAGAGGAGAGCGGGCGTCTGCCGATGATTCTGGAAACCGCGCGGGTTGTTGGAACGTTACAAAGACATCTTGCGGTCGACAGTGGCGATGTACATCTAGTGCAGGTCAAGGCCGCCATCCCCCCAGTACCTGCCGACCCAGGGCGGGCACATGCGCGTGAGTGGCGTTGCGACATGGCCTGGTCTCGGGGTGCTTCGGCGCTTGGTGTGGCATTGGCCTTGGGAGAAGTTTCCGCTGCCAGATTGCACGACGATATGATCAATCGCGATTGGAGTCTATATTCCACCCGTGCCAGCGTCTCGGCCAAGCCAGGACTTCTGCGCTCAGAGATTTGTGTCTTTGCGAATGCCCGAGGATGGGCTGGCGAATTCCAGATCGTGCACGACGTAATGCAGGATATTCTGGATGTCGCTGCGATCCACCGGGTGCTCCATAAAATGGGACTTCGACCGGTAGATGGCCAGTTGCCCCAAGAGGAGTCGAGGCGTATTTATGGTGCATTTGCGAAGTCCGACGCTGATCCGCGGGGTCATGTGCGTGGGCGCCGGCACACGATGTGGACAGACGGTGACATCTCGGATATGCGTCATTCTCGATCTGTGATTTCCAGTTTGCTTTCGGCGGTGCTTGGGGAATCTGCGGTCTACGTTTCCACCCGTGCCGAGCACCAAGGTCCCCTTGGGGGCGGGCCGGTGGCGATCATCGCAAGAAATGTTTCAGAGGGATCTGCTGCCGCGAATGGAGCTTCTGCAGCGACTGAATATGAAGGAGATATGAAATGCCCTTAACGCAAAACAGCTCAGAGGAACTAGCCCAGTATCTCACTGCCGTAAGTGCCATTGTCGGACTGTCGATTGCTCCAGAGTATGCCTCTGGGGTCAAGAGATATTTGCAGATCTCCCTGCGGATGGCGGCAACATTGGAGGGAGTGCCGTTGCACACAGAGGATGATTTCGCCCCCGTTTTTCATGCTCAGTAGGAGAGTGCGTATGACCTGGATGAGCGCTGTGGAAATCGCCGAAAAAGTTCGTTCCGGTTCCTTGCGGGCAATGGACGTCACTGAGCAGACCATTGCTGAGATCGCCGCACGAAATCCCCTGCTCAATGCCTTTACCCTGGTGACAGCGGAGCGGGCGCGGCGGGAGGCGGCACGCGTTGATCGGCTGCGAGAGGAGGGCGAAGATCCCGGGTGCCTTGCTGGGGTGCCTTTTGCGGTAAAAAACCTATTCGATATCAAAGGGGAAGTGACGCTAGCGGGATCGAAGATCAATCGCGATCTGCCGCCCGCACAGCAGGATGCCATTCTGATACAGCGATTGACTGCTGCTGGAGCGATCCTGGTCGGCGCCCTGAATATGGGAGAGTATGCCTATGATTTTACGGGGGAAAATCTGCATTATGGCGCCTCGCGCAATCCCCATGACCCGCAGCGTATGAGTGGTGGATCCAGCGGCGGTAGCGGTGCCGCTGTTGCTGGCGGTCTGGTGCCAATCGCATTGGGATCCGATACCAATGGCTCAATCCGCGTGCCCGCATCCCTTTGCGGGATCTTTGGTTTCAAGCCCACCTACGGTCGCCTGTCTCGCGCTGGAACCTTTCCGTTTTGCTCCAGTCTTGACCATGTGGGCCCCCTGGCCCGCAGTGCGAAGGATTTGGCGCTGGCCTACGACGTGATGCAGGGCCATGATGATGTCGATCCGGGCCTAAGCCCACGCCCGGTGGAGCCCACTGGTAGCTTGTCTGCGGAGCTGGATCCCAGCCTGCGCATCGCCACACTCGGCGGTTATTTCGCGAAGCAGGGTACTGCAGCGTCGCAGCAGGCCTTGCAGCGGGTGGCTGAGGTCTTGAAAATCACACAGGAACTGGAACTCCCGGAAGTCGCTGAGGCACGTGCCGCGGCCTATGTGATTACCAACGCTGAAAGTAGTGCCTTGCATTTACCCAACTTGCGTCAACGTGCCGCGGATTATGATCCGGATGTGCGTGATCGGATGCTGGCTGGTGCTCTGCTGCCTGCGGTCGCCTATTTGCAGGCACAACGGGTCCGTGCGCGTTTTCAGAGGCAAGTCGCGGAAATATTTCGTCGCTTCGACGTGCTTCTCGCACCGGCTACGCCAATGACTGCGCCAGCCATTGGGCAAAAAACGATGGCGCTCGATGGCGAAGAAATGCTCGTACGACCGCATCTTGGCCTCTACACGCAGCCGTTTTCCTTTATTGGCCTGCCGGTGGTGACCGTACCGGTACAATTGCCAGACTCGTTACCCATTGGTGTGCAGATCATTGCTGCACCATGGCAGGAGGCCAAGGCCCTGCATGTGGCGCGAGTTCTAGAAGCGCGTGGTTTTCGTAATGCAATTCCGCAAAGCTAAGGAGAACAGTCATGCAAACACCAAAAATCAACCTGCCCGCTGTACATGCCGAGGTCTGCGCGGTCTTTGAACGCTATGAAAAGGCGCTGGTAGAAAACGACGTCGACGTTCTCGATGAATTGTTTTGGAACTCGGAATACACCTTGCGCTACGGTGTGGCAGAAAATCTCTATGGATATTCAGAAATTGCCAAGTTTCGGGCCAGTCGTCCTGGTCAATCGTTGCAGCGACGTCTGGTAAATACCGTCATTACTACTTATGGAGAGGATTTTGCTACCGCCAACACCGAGTTTTTGCGCGATACTGTCCATGGGCGGCAAAGTCAGACCTGGATGCGAACCCCGGAAGGGTGGCGAGTCGTTGCTGCACATGTGAGTCTGATGCCCAAGCCGCAATGATTATCATCGCGACCACCCCCACAGTCCCGCAGCGCGGACGCAGTCGCACTTTGGAGCGAAGGTGATACTGTTTACGTGGGCCGGGAGGTGGAGCGGATGACTCTCGCGACGGAAAGTAGCCGCGGGCTGGTTACGGCTCCCCATGCCTTGGCGGCAGACGTCGGAGCCAGGCTTCTGGCGTGCGGCGCTAACGCCATCGAGGCGGCAATTGCCGTATCCGCTGCCCTGTCGGTGGTCTATCCGCATATGACCGGCCTGGGTGGGGATGCTTTCTGGCTGATCTCCGATGGCCGGGAGTCTTCCGTACGCGGGCTGGCGGCCGCAGGTCAGGCGGGGCGTGCCTATCACGCAGATATCTTTCGTGCGCGTGGCCTATCGCAGATCCCCTTTCGCGGGGCGCTGTCGGCCATGATCGTGCCTGGGATGCTGCGTGGCTGGGAGGCAGCACATTCCTTCTCCGCCGCCACTTGGGGGGGTACGATGGGCTGGAGTGAGCTGCTCACTCCAGCCTACGAACTTGCTGCTGGCGGTTTCCCATTGAGCGGCAATCAAGACCGAACCTTGCGTCACTATCTGTGTGCCCTCGAGGGTGATGTGGAATTCTGTGCGCAATATCTGCCCCAGGGAAGGTTACCGGTGGCCGGGGAAACTTTTCGTCAACCGGCTTTGGCGCGCACATTCGGTCGTCTGCTCGACGAAGGGGTGGGTAGCTTCTACAGTGGAGACTTGGCCGAAGAGATGGTAACCAGCCTGCAGGCCAAGGGCAGTTTGCTGCAGTTGGCAGATTTAGAAAGCTGTCTTGCGGAGTGGGTAACGCCGCTGCAGTTGCCGTTTGCAGGCGGGACGGTCTTCAACCTCCCGCCACCGAGTCAGGGCATGGCTTCGCTGATGATTGCCGGCATCATGGAGCGGCTGGGGTTGGCAGATGCGGATCCCCTCGGCGCAGAATTGGTGCATGGTGCCGTTGCGGCAACAAGGCGGGTATTTCCTTGGCGGGATCGCGTCGTCCACGACCCACGACGCGCATCCAATCATTCCCTCAACGATCTGCTGTTTGGGGAATTTCTCGATCAGCAAGCGGACGAGATTCGCTCCGAAATGGTCGGGGTGGCGAATCGTTGGCAATCTGCGCTAGGCGATACGACTTGGTTTGCCGTTGCCGACGGTGCGGGACGGGTAGTGAGTGTTATCCAGAGTTTGTACCACGAGTTCGGCAGTGGGGTCGTGGCGGGCTCCTCCGGCGTACTGTGGAACAATCGAGGATGTGCCTTTACCTTGGAACCCAAGGATCCACGCGGCTTGCTACCGGGAATGCGGCCCTTCCACACCCTCAACCCAGCACTTTTTGGACGCGACGGAGCCATACAGATGGCCTATGGCAGCATGGGTGGGGACGGACAGCCACAAACCCAGGCGGCGTTGCTCTTTCGCCATCTGTGTCATGGTCTGGATCCAGCAACAGCGGTGGATGCGCCGCGTTGGCTGTTGGGCCGTACCTGGGGTGACCCAGTCACCGCTCTGCGCCTGGAATCGCGCTATGAGCAACGGGTCAGAGAGCGTCTGGAGCGTTGGGGACACACCCTGCAGGTCGTACCGGCGTATAGCGATTTGATGGGACATGCAGGTATCCTGCGCGCCCTGCCCAACGGCAACTGGATTGGAGCCAGCGATCCACGCAGCGATGGTGGCGTCGCTGGGCCTGACTCAAGCTAATTCCTCTTTTGCGATCTGCATGTTCTCCATCTCCTGAATTACCAGATTGGAGAATTGGGCTGCTGCAACGGATAATCCGCGGTTGCGCAGTTGCGCGCAGATGATGGGTACCGGGCGAAATTCGCGGGCGTTGATCGGTCGATAGACAAGAGAGTGTTTATCTGCCGGCTGTTGTTCGCCGGTGTACAGCATAAAGCCAATTTGATCACTGTCCTGGAGAAGGCCGCGCATCACCTCATAGGAGTTGGTTTCCGCACCGATTTTAACGTCCCGCCCCAGGGGGCGCAGAGCAGCGTCCAGCATCTCCCGGGTCGTCAACCCCGTAGACGGGAGCAGGAGCGGATATTGCAGGCAGTCACTTAGGCGTAGCACAGGCGAGCTGGACAAGGGGTGATCCTTGTCCATGACGGCGAGAAGCGACTGGTTTACCACGGCGAGATCAAAAACGTCAGGGTGCTTGGGCGGTGCGATGATAATGGCAAGATCGACATCAAAACTCAGCAGATATTGCAACGCCAGTCCGTGCCGCGCGACCTTGATGACAAAAGAGATGCCGGGATGCTGCTCGCGAAATTTCCGTACGAGGCTAGGGGTGAAATTGCTGGCCAGAGCGGGGCTGACAGCAATTGCAACCTGCCCCTGTTGCATGCCTTGCAAGCGATCGATTTCTGACTGGACACGCTGACTCTCGGCAATGTGACGCCGGATGTAGTTGACGTAAATTTCTCCTGCCGAAGTCAGCCGCATGCCGCGCGCGTGGCGCTCAAAGATCCTTGTGCCGAGTTCCTCTTCCAGGTCTTGTAGGCGACGATCCAAGGCAGACGCTGTCACGTAGAGCTTTTCCGCAGCCCGCCGCACGGATCCCTCGCGGACGATCGCATCAATATATTGGAATAGGCGCAAATGACGCATGGAACCTCCGTCCACTAATTTGCAACGCAATTCATGAAAAGTACCAGCTTATTGGATACCTGGCTAGCCGCTATGCAGAGCTGGCGTAAAGGTCCTCTGCTGTATGGAAAGATGGCAAGCTCACGGTCACCATGCCGCGCCTGGCGAGCTCGCAGCCGATTCGGTAGCGTTGCGGAAAACTCAACATATAGTAAATAAATTAGCGATTTAATAGATCGATATAATCCTGCACTATTTTGGCTCGACGCCATTCGTTTAAGGATTTGAAGAGAGTCACACGCCATGCATCGTGAACCATTATAGTGCAGATCGTGATCCATACGCCGCATCAACTGGCTACCGGGCTGAAATCGCCTTGGCATATTCCTTGCTGTGAATATGGTTAAGAAGGCCGCTGCTACATCAACAGGAGATTGCTATGAGTGCAGTTAGAAACAACCAGATCAGATCGGCTCTTTTCGCCGCCGTCGCGGCAATGGCCTGCGGGGCTCCGCTGGCGACGCACGCAGCGGATGCAGATAAATCGTCCGCGAATAAGGTCTATAAGATCGAGAAAATAAAAAAGAATCTTTTGCGCATGGTTGACAAGGCCGCTCTGACGCATGTCAAACCGGTATATGGGGCAGAGACTGCTCTGATCCCCAAAGAGTTCATCAAGGGCCAAGAGTCCACTCAGAATGCCTCAACGATTCTGAGTTTTGTGCCGGGAATCAACGCCACCAGTACCAATCCTATCGGTGTCAAAACGCATATCTCCGTGCGCGGATTCTCGCAAACACAGGTGGGCTACACCTTCGATGATTTGCCTATTGCCGATTTGTTCAATGGTGGTCTGTCTGGCGGTAACAACAACTATGCAGACCTGACCAATCTCGTTCCCATCACTCTTGGAGAAACCTCGGGCATTCGCGTTACCTATGGCACTCCTGCGCCTGATATCAATTCGGTGGGGGCAATCGGCGGCAACATTGACTATCTGCCGCGTATGCCTGGTAAGGAGATGTACGCTACCGTTTTCGGCGGCTATGGTTCCTTCGCAACGCTGAATTATGGAGTCGAAGCAAATACCGGAGAAAATGCAGGATATGGAAACCTATTTGCGCGTTTCTCATCGCGGCAGACCGATGGCTATCTTCAGGGAGCCCACGACCGGCAGTATTCCTATTATGCAGCCTATGATTTGCCGGAAATCTCACCCACATCAAAATGGTCGCTGATCTTCCTTTTGAATAAAAATCAGGGGGCAACTCCAGCGCGAATGCCAACGGCGGTGCTCGACCAATATGGGCGATATTACCAATGGCCGAGCAATTTTACTTATTCCAACAGCAAGACGGAACACATGATGGCCGTGTTGCAGAACAAGACCTTGCTTTCCGAAGATACCGTTCTTGGCGTAAAGGCATTCTATGCCTACTCGAATTCCGATCGACTGGAGTATGTCGATCCCAGTTCCAATTCGCCTTACAACAGTTTTGTTACCTTTTATCTCAACCCGCCGATGACGGTGTGCCAGTATTCCGGGAATGACTTCATGGGTAACGATTCCGCTGCTTGCCAGGCACAAACCATCAATGGCGACAACTACCACAGCTATACGTATCAGACAAATACCTTTGGTTTGAACCCATCGGTGCATTGGTTTCAGCACTATGTTGATTTGAAGGCGGGTGGCTTGGCCATGGTGTCCACCTATGACTCTCAGGATTTTGTGTATGGCAGTCCAGATGTCCCGAAGATTTCTGGGTACAATGACCTATGGGACGAGCACGGCTGGCGTATGTACAGCAAAGTGTATGCCCAAGCCAAGATCAAACCCGTTTCCTCGGTAGCGATCACGCCCGGGCTGAAGTATGAGACGATGTATACTCATCTCAATGACGTACCCGGATACTACTATTCCGTTGGTGCCAATAGCGGGCGAAGCTATAGCGAACTCAGTCCCTACGTGGGAATTGAATATCAACCGATACCCTCGGTGAAGCTATTCGCGGATTACGCGGTGGGTTACAAATATCCGAACATCACTGCATTTTATTCGGCGGATAGCAACGCGACGACCACCAGTCCATCGACTCCGGTAACCATCAAGCCGGAGCGGGTAAATACCTACCAGTTTGGTGCGCAGTATCATCATGGACCAGTCGATGTGAGTCTTTCATTCTACCGATCCGATTTCGTGCATACCTTTAGTTCGTATTACGATACTACCACCGGCCTGACCTATGAATATAACATTGGTTCTTCGCAATATCAGGGAATCAATCTTGCCACCCAAATTGCTCTCGATCGATATCTTTCCTTGTATGGGAATTATTCCTTGCAAAATGCCGAGTACACTAGCAATTCTTCCAGTCAGTATGGTGTGGCAACCAGTATAGGTCAGCCTCGTCCAAACACCCCAACGTATCTTGCGGGCCTGGGTATTTTGGCTCACTATGAGGGTACCAAAGGGCGTTTATACGCGAACTTGGTGGGCCCCCAATACATCGAGGCCAGCACTGGCGCGCCTACCAGTCTGAGTATGCCAGCCTACGCGACCATGAGCTTCAATTTATCCCACGAATTTCCCGTACACGAAGACGGTATTGATGACATCACCCTCAGCTTGACGGGGGTGAACCTGCTGAATTCCGATGCCTATGTCATGGAAAAACAGTTCGCTTACGTCAATGGTTACAGCGGCAACTATCTGGAGGCAGAGCCAATGATGCCGCGCTCATTTTTCGGGACGGTTCAAGTGCGCTTCTAGTAAGACTCTTCCGCGACTCCGCCCAGGTGGTGATGATCGCCTCTCGGGCGGACGAGAACATCGAAGTCTCCTGATGGTCTGCACCTGCGCGCCGCATGATGCAGTACCCAGCAGCTAGCCGTAATGTTTTTGAAGAAGCTCAGGCGGAATAAAAACGCAGATCCGGTCTAGTCTATGCCAGCGACTCCAAGATGCTCCTCAGCGTCTTTTCCATTTGCGCAAGGTGTTCAGGCTCCAGAACCAACGGCGGAGACAGAGCAATCGTGTCGCCTGTTACGCGAATCAGCAAACCCGCAGCAAACGCAGCCGTCAGTGCGGCATGGCCACGTTCTCCGGGTTTTCCGGGAATGGGTTCCAATTCTATGGCGGCCATCAGACCGAGATTGCGGATATCCACTACATGCGCAAGGCCGGCTAGACTGTGAATCATCTCCTCGAAGGCCGGCGCGACTTCCGCGGCCCGCGAAAAAAGGGCTTCGCGTTCGTAAATATCCAGGGCCGCAAGACCTGCCGCACACGCGAGCGGGTGGCCTGAGTAAGTGTAGCCGTGAAAGAACTCGATTTGTTCCTCTGGCCCCGTCATTAAAGTTTCGTGAACGGTATCGCTGACAAATACCGCCCCCATAGGGACTGCCGCATTTGTGAGGCCCTTGGCAGTTGTGAAGATGTCAGGAAGCACATCAAAAAATTGACTTGCAAATGGAGTTCCGAGACGGCCAAAGCCGGTAATGACCTCATCAAAGATCAGTAAAATACCGTGTGCGGAGCAAATTTCTCGCAGCCGTTGGAGGTAGCCCTCGGGCGGGATAATGACACCAGCGGAGCCTGCCACTGGTTCGACGATGACCGCTGCGATGCGGCCCGCACCATGCTGATCAATCAGC
The DNA here is from genome assembly GCF_024396695.1 of Acidithiobacillus sp. YTS05. GTDB lineage: Bacteria > Pseudomonadota > Gammaproteobacteria > Acidithiobacillales > Acidithiobacillaceae > Igneacidithiobacillus > Igneacidithiobacillus copahuensis. The sequence continues at coordinate 2,140,071 of NZ_CP094359.1, read as the reverse complement.
GTTTCCAAGGCTTCGGCTGGTTCCACCGCATAAGGCGGTAGTCCACGGCAGAAACGATGCCGTTTCTGATCCAGGGTATGCGGTAGATGGTCTACCTGAAGCAGATTGCCAAAGGCACGGCGATTGTTGGGTAGCCCGCCCACCGATATTCCACCGAACCCCACGCCATGATAGCCCTTCTCCCGGCCAATCAGTAGAGTCCGAGCAGTATCCCCCTTGGCATGATGATAGGCAAGGGCGAATTTGAGCGCAGTATCAACAGACTCTGACCCAGAGTTAGTGAAAAAGACATGGTCCAGACCCGTCGGGCTGTGTTGCGTCAGACGTTGGGCAAACTGGAAGGGAAGGGGGTGCCCCATCTGAAAGGTCGGGGCAAAATCCAGATCCGCACTTTGTTTGCTAATGGCTTGCTGAATCTCGGCTCGACAGTGACCAGCGTTTACACACCAGAGCCCGGAAGTCGCGTCCAGAATCTTTCGTCCCTCAGTATCCCAATAGAACATCCCTTCGGCGCGTTCCAAAAGGCGGGGAGCGGCCTTGAAACGGCGATTGGCGGTGAATGGCATCCAGAATGCGTCGAGCGGCATTTCTTTGGGCATTAGTGCTTCCCTAATGTGAAAAATGCAGGAACAAAAGCAATCCTCATGCCTCAGTATTCCAAAAACTGTTTTCCGAGTAGTCCAGAAAATGCCCCAACGTGGGGACCCAAAATAGTGCGATAGCATCATTATCGTGCATTATCAGCTGAAATCCTGTGTAAAAAAGTGCACGCTACCCATAGTGTTGCGCAACGGTAACTCTGGTAAGGAAAACTCTTGCACTATTTCGGATGGGAGTTTTCTGAAGATTGCTCGGTCGGACGACGTTACGCTCTATGGCACGAAGCTTGCATTTGCAGTGGCAAAAACACCTACGGTATTTTAGCGCAAGGAAAGTTCATGAGTAGAATCGTTAAAGTGGCTTTGGTGCAGGCGCCGCAGTCCGCAGGCGCAGCAGAGATGACTCCGCAAGCCATCAAGGTAGAGATGATTGGCCGTCACTTGCGGCATATCGAAAATGCTGCCGCGCAAGGTGTGCAGATACTTAGTATGCAGGAGCTCTTTTATGGTCCTTATTTCTGTCCCAGTCAGGATATCCGCTGGTATGGGTTGACCGAACCGGTACCGGAGGGAGAAACGATTAAACTGATGCAGGAGTATGCCAAAAAATATTCCATGGTATTGATTGTTCCCGTCTATGAAGGGGAGATGGCCGGCGTCTATTATAATACTGCCGCTGTTATCGATGCAGATGGTCGCTATCTGGGGAAATATCGTAAGACACATATTCCCCAAGTACAAGGATTCTGGGAAAAATTCTTTTTTCGTCCTGGCAACTTAGGATATCCGGTATTCCAGACGGCGTATGCCCAAGTAGGTGTCTATATTTGCTACGATCGTCATTTCCCGGAAGGGGCGCGGGCTTTGGGGCTGCACGGTGCCGAAATTGTCTTCAACCCCTCTGCTACCGTAGCCGGACTCTCGGAATATCTCTGGAAGCTGGAGCAACCAGCTCATGCAGCAGCGAATGGGTATTTTGTCGGTGCTATAAACCGTGTCGGCACGGAAGGGCCATGGAACATTGGTGAATTTTACGGGCAAAGTTATTTTGCCAATCCCCGCGGCCAGATTATTGCCCAAGCGAGTCGGGACCAAGAGGAAGTTCTGGTGGCCGACCTGGATCTGGAGCAAATTGCCGAAGTACGTGATCTTTGGCAGTTTTATCGGGACCGACGCCCGGACTTGTATGGGCCGCTATGCCAACCATGAGGGTTTTCTGATGGAGCGGCATGCCTTGACCGAGGAGGCGGTAGCCAATCGCTTTCGGGGTATGGAAACGCGGCTGGCAGATGTCGATGCAGTTGTGGAGGCAGAACGCTGCTTTACCTGTTACGACGCTCCCTGCACCGACGCCTGCCCGGCAGCGATCGATATCCCCGCCTTTATTCGTGCCTTGGCCGTTGGCCAGCCCGCACGAGCCGCTTCCCTCATCCTTCGCGAAAATCCCTTGGGCATGAGTTGTGCCCGTGTCTGCCCGGTGGAAGCCTTGTGTGAGGCATCCTGCGTGCGTGTTTCTGATGCCGGGGGTGCCGTGCGCATCGGTCTTTTGCAGCGGTTAGCCATGGAGCACGCGCGTCCTGGAGCCACGGCGCCAGTATCGGCCGGTAGCTTTCGCGTCGCCATCATTGGTGCAGGACCGGCGGGTATGACCGTCGCACGCTTGCTGGCTGAGGAAGGGGCACAGGTCACCCTGTTGGATGGCGATAGTCGGCCGGGGGGGCTCAATGAAACGGGGATCGCTGCCTACAAAATGCTCGATGATGCGGCGCAGAAGGAGGCGGCGTGGCTCTTACGGCATCCATGCATCGAGATTCGTTTGCAGACCGTCTTGGGTCGGGATGTCACACTTGCATCCTTACGCGAGCAGTACCACGCGGTTGTTCTGGCGCTGGGCCTCGCCGCCCAACGTCGACTGCAGATCCCTGGTGAGGAGCTGCCAGGGGTTCTGCCTGCCGTTCCTTTCATCGCCGCACTGCGGCGGGGCGAGACCGTGCCGGTCGGTCGGGAAGTGGTGGTAATTGGTGGTGGTATGACCGCGATCGATATCGCTATTCAGATTCGCCTGCTGGGCGCTGGCATCGTCCACATCTGCTATCGACGGGGCATTGAAGACATGGTGGCGAGCGAGCACGAGCGCCAATTGGCGCGAGATCAAGGGGTGCTGATTCATGCAGGATTGCGGCCAGTGGAGATCCGGGAAGCCGTGGGTGGCGGCATGGAGCTGTTGATGGATTTCTGGCACAAAGAGGCGGGGAAGTGGGTCCCCTCGGGAAAGTCGGTGACTTGCTTCGCCGATCAGATCTTTACAGCGATTGGACAGACGCTGGATCAAAGTGCTTGGGTGGATGACCCAAAGTTGATGTCAGTGGCGCTCGATGCTCAGGGCAAGATTGCTGTCGATGCGCTAGGGCGCACCAATCTACCCTTTGTCTATGCGGCAGGGGATTGTGCCGGCCGCAGCCCGGATCTTACCGTGCATGCGGTTGCCGATGCCAAGCGCGTCGCCAGCGCCATTCTCGCTGATCTGAAATCTGAGGTCGCTTGATGGCATCTTTGCACAATACCTTTGTTGGCATTTCCTCGCCCAATCCTTTTTGGCTTGCCTCGGCGCCGCCCACCGATCGCGAAGTGAATGTCGAACGGGCGTTTGCGGCCGGCTGGGGTGGGGTAGTCTGGAAAACCTTGGGGATCGATCCACCAGTCGTCAACGTCAATGGTCCCCGGTATGGCTTCTGGCGTGGTGACAATCAGCGGGTGCAGGGCTTCAACAATATCGAGCTGATCAGTGACCGACCCATCGGCACAAACCTGGAAGAAATTGCCCGTATCAAATCGCGTTGGCCCGACCGCGCGGTCGTGGTTTCGGTGATGTTTCCCCTAGAAGAAGAGCAGTGGGCCCGCTGGTTGCCGGAAATTGCTGCTACCGGGGCCGACGGCATCGAACTGAACCTGGGTTGCCCTCATGGAATGTCGGAGCGCGGTATGGGCGCGGCCATGGGGCAGGCGCCACAGCTGGTGGAGGCAGTCACCCGCATGGCCAAGGCGCATACCCGTTTGCCCGTGATTGTAAAATTGACTCCCAATGTCACAGATATCACCTGGAGCGCGGTCGCGGCCAAGGCCGGCGGCGCCGACGCAGTGTCCCTGATCAACACCGTCAATTCCTTGATCAGTGTGGACCTGGATACCATGGCCCCGGTGCCCAGCATTGATGGTAAAGGCACGCACGGAGGCTATTGCGGCCCCGCAGTCAAACCCATTGCGTTGCACATGCTTGCAGAAATCGGTCGGCATCCGACTCTCGCCGGACTGCCGGTTTCCGGTATTGGCGGGGTGACCAGTTGGCGCGATGCCGCCGAGTTTCTGGCCTTGGGTGCGGGCAATGTGCAGGTCTGCACCGCCGCCATGCTCTATGGATTTCGCATCATCGAGGATCTTGCCGAGGGTCTGGAGATGTGGATGGACGAGAAAGGCTACGCAACATTGGCAGATCTGCAAGGCAGGGCCCTGCCCAACGTCTGCGACTGGAACTGCCTGAATCTGAATTACGTGACCAAGGCGGAGATTGACGCGAATCGTTGTATTGGCTGCGGACGCTGTTTCATTGCCTGTGAGGACACCTCGCACCAAGCCATTGAGAAAGTATCCGCGACCGGGCTGTACCAAGTGAAGGCCGCGGATTGTGTGGGTTGTAACCTGTGTGTAGCGGTATGTCCTGTGCCCGATTGCATAAGTATGGCGCCAATGCGCGAGGGTACGGACCCGCGAACGGGGCAAGTCATCAATTCTATTCCCCGCAGCTGGCGAGAACATCCAGCGAATCCTCTGGCGCTTTGTCACGCGATGGAACGAGAGAAGGAGTAGCCCATGTCACTCTTGATCAAGCACGGTACGGTCATCAATGCTGATCAAAGCTATGCGGCTGATGTCCTTTGTGAGGACGGAAAGATCGTCGCATTGGAACCGGGCATTTCTGCCAGCGGGATAGACACCGTGATCGATGCCCGCAATTGCCTGGTGATGCCCGGCGGCATCGATCCGCATACCCACATGCAACTACCGTTCATGGGCACGGTGGCGAGTGAGGATTTCTACTCGGGCACCGCTGCCGCGCTTGCCGGTGGCACGACGATGATCATCGATTTTGTGATCCCCAGCCCTGGGGAGCGTCTCTTGGACGCCTATCACAAATGGCGCCAGTGGGCCGAAAAGAGCTGTTGCGATTATTCCTTCCATGTCGCCGTGACTTGGTGGGATGAATCGGTCCATGACGACATGGGCACTTTGGTGCGCGACTGGGGGGTGAACAGCTTCAAGCACTTTATGGCATACAAAGGGGCCATCATGGCAGACGATGGAGTGCTCACCCAAAGTTTTCCGCGTGCCCTGGAGTTGGGAGCGTTGCCTACCGTTCATGCCGAGAACGGGGAGCTGGTGGACTATCTGCAGAAACTGCTACAAAAGAAGGGGATATTGGGCCCCGAGGGTCATCCGCAATCACGTCCCCCAAAGGTAGAGGGTGAGGCTGCACAGCGGGTCATCCAGATTGCCGGAATTCTCGGCGTGCCATTATACCTCGTGCACAATTCTGCTATCGAGTCGGTTGACGCTATTGCGGCAGCGCGGCGACAGGGCCAACGCGTCTTCGGGGAATGCCTCACCCAGCACCTTCTCATCGATGAATCAGTGTATTACGACAAAGACTGGAATCGCGCTGCCGCGCACGTCATGAGTCCGCCCTTTCGCCCCAAGGCCCATCAGGAAGCCCTTTGGGATGCGTTGTCGGGAGGCGTGTTGCAAACCACAGCAACGGATCATTGCTGCTTTTGTGGTGAGCAGAAAGAGATGGGACGTGAAAACTTTGCCAAGATTCCCAACGGTACCGCTGGAGTGGAAGATCGCATGGCCGTCCTCTGGCATCACGGGGTGAATATGGGCCGTTTGACGGCCAATGAGTTCGTCGCCCTAACCTCTACCAATGCCGCGCGGATCTTCAATATCTATCCCAGAAAAGGGGTCATTCGGGTGGGCGCCGATGCTGACCTGGTGGTCTGGGATCCTGCGCTGGTGCGTACCATTCGTGCGGAAACCCAACATCAACGGGTGGACTTTAATGTATTTGAGGGGATGGAGATCACGGGTGCTCCGGCGTACACCGTTAGCAACGGACGAATAGCTTATGCCGACGGGAAGATCCTGGCGGCAGTCGGTTCCGGTGCCTACGTAAATCGTCCAGCATTTCCAGCGTATATCCAGGCGCAAGTTCGGCAAAATGGTCGGCATCCCCTGAGATCCGTGCCACGTTCCGCTGGCAACGGTGCGGATGGAAGGCTTTGATCATGCGCTCCATCTCGCCAGAGAGCCCTAGTTTCCGCATCGCCGTTCCGGAGGGTGTAGAGCTGAGGCAATTATGCGCTGAGGCGGAGCAAACTCCCTTATACAACGAGGATCTTGCGCCGATCCCGCGGGCACGGCGCAGTTGGGGTGCCTGGAATTATACGGCCCTATGGGTCAGCATGTCGGCGGCGCTGACTAACTACACCCTGGCTTCTGGTCTGATGGCGGCGGGCATGTTGTGGTGGCAGGCGCTGTTGACCATCACCCTTGGCAATCTGATCGTCCTGATACCCATGTTGCTCAATGCCTGGGTGGGGGTGCGCTTTGGCATCCCCTTCCCGGTTTTTGTGCGTGCTGCCTTTGGCACCGAGGGCGCTAAGGTGGCGGCTATGGCCCGGGGCTTGGTGGGTTGTGGCTGGTTTGGTATCCAGACCTGGCTTGGTGGTTTGGCGCTATCGGCTTTGCTGTCACACTTCTGGACCGCGTGGATGGGGATCGCGGGCCATGAATTTTTCGCCTTTGGTGCATTCTGGCTCGTACAGATGGCTATCGTTTCCCGCGGAATGGGGGCTATCAAGCGCTTTGAAAGTGCTGCTGCACCCATCCTGCTGCTGCTGTTGCTGACGCTGATGATCTGGGCGCTCAGTGTAGGGCCAGGATTTCTCGCAACCCTGCGGGCCTCGACACAACTGACGGCATCTTCTTCTTACACGTTTTGGGAGCTATTTTGGCCAGGCCTTGCAGCCAATGTCGGAAACTGGGCGACCCTGAGTCTCAATATTCCTGATTTTACCCGGTATGCCAAATCGCAGCGGGCGCAACTGATTGGTCAGTCCATTGGACTGCCCCTCGGTATGATGGGCACGAGCTTTGTGGGACTGTTTGTCACGGCGGCCGCCTTGGAGGTTTTTCACAAGACCTTGTGGAATCCGATTGAGCTGATCCCGTACCTTACCGATAACGGCTTCCTCCTGCTTCTCGCTCTCGGAGTCATCCTACTGGCACAGACAAGCATCAATATGGGGGCTAATGTCGTCTCTCCATCCAATGACTTTTCCAATCTTGCGCCACGATGGATCAGTTTTCGCCTTGGTGGCTTACTTACCGGTATCGTGGGGATCCTGATGTGCCCTTGGCTTTTGATGGAGCATGCAGGCGCTTACATTTTCACCTGGCTGGCTGGATATGGCAGTTTATTGGGAGCGATCGCTGGAGTAATGATTGCGGACTATTGGGTCTGGCGCCGACAAGATCTGTCCTTAATCGATCTGTATCGCGTGTCGGGGCGTTACGGGCGATGGAATTGGCCGGCCTTTGTCGCCATGGCCCTGGCCATCGTTCCCCTGATCCCTGGATTCCTGACGGCGGCCGTGTCTCCGGGGGGCATCGTCAAGCATCCTGATTTTCTCGATCGAATCTATACCTACGGCTGGCTCTGGACCTTTGCGGTCGCCGGCGTTGGCTATCTCCTCCTGCAATTGCTGCGCCGTCGTCAGGCACTGCGGAGCCAATATGCCTGACCCGGTAGTCGATCCCGCGAATTCATCTCCAGCCAAGGTAGAGAGTCTGGGGGTAGCGCCAGTGCCAGAATCATCCCGCAACATGGGTCCGGGTATGCTGTTTCTGATCTGGGCACTCGCCTCTGCCTCGGCAACCACACCGGTCATTGGCTTGTTGCTCAAAGATGTGGGACTGGCCAATTTCGTGTGGCTGGTCGTTCTTGCAACCCTGATCGGGTTTTTGCCCGGCCTACTACTCGCCCATATGGGTCGTCAATTGCCCATTATCTCCATGGTCATGGCGCGCCGTACCTTTGGGGTTGGCGGAGCCACCGTGCTGGCCCTGCTCTACACGGTGGTAGGAGCGGGATGGTTTGGTTTGAACACCGATGTTGGTGGCAGCATCCTGAATAGTCTGTTCCCCGGATTTGGACTGACTTGGTACTGGTTACTGGGAGCGGCGCAAATTGCTTTGGTATTCTTCGGAATGGAGTTGTTGGAAAAATTTTATAAATACACCGCAATTCTTTTTTTACTCTGTTACGCAGTTCTGACTTGGTATCTTTTCAGCCGCTACCCCTTGCACCTGCCGATGGCCGAGAGCGCAGTTCCCTGGGGCAAGGATATCGATCTCATCCTGAGTTTCAGTCTGCTCGCTTGGGCTTATGATTTTCCCACAGTTACCCGTTTTTGCTTCCCTTGGTCCCGGCAAGAGTCCTGGTCCCGCAGTCTTGTCTTTGCGTCCATGCCCACTCTTGGGGTCATGACCGCAGTCCTGTTCATGGGTATCCTCGGGCTGGTGGCTCTGGACATGAGCGGGGAATGGAATATCGCCCTGCTGGGCAAGCAGTTGCCGGTCTGGGGAGAAATCTCGGCGGTCGGGGTGATTCTGGCCATCGCCCACACCAACGCCATGAACCTCTATCCCGCAGTAACCAAATTCCTGGCAGTTATCAACGTGGCCAATAAACGCACGTCGCGCTGGTTACAGCCCGGCGTGGTATTGGGTTTGGGGGGCTTTTCCACCTTTTTGGCGATCGTCGGCATATTGCAGTTTGTCGAGAGTTTTTTGAATTTGCTGGGTGAACTGCTTTTCCCCTTCACCTTCATTCTGTTGGTGGATTGGTTCCTTGGACGCTACTATCAAGATTCACCCAGCCGTTTCTTTCCCGGCAATCCGGATTCTCCCCGCCTTTGGTCATGGTCGGCAAGTTGGGCGGTGGCGATGCTGCTGGTGGCGATTGGGATGGATCAGCTGGAATCCTGGCTACCCATCGCGCTGACGAGGTATCTCCCATGGCAGGTGGCGTCGGCATTGTTTGCCGCGATGCTGTATGGGTTTGGTTTGATCTGGGCTGAAAGGCGTTGGACCTGGAGAGCGGCATGATGGATGCTGGAAAGTTTTCTAACCTGAGTGACGAGCTGTTGCAGGAGCTCCGCTGTGCTGCAGCCGACGCGTTACAACGATCTTGGTCGCCTTACTCCCGCTATCCGGTGGGTGCCGCTTTGCTGACCGTCTCCGGTCGAATCGTAAGCGGCTGCAATGTAGAAAATGCCGCCTATCCTTCCGGCCTCTGCGCCGAGGCTTCCGCCATTGCGCGTCTCGTGTCTGCCCATGGTGCTGAGCCTCTGGTCGCCGTCTATGTCATCTGCCAGGGCGAAGAGCCCGCCTGGCCTTGTGGGAGCTGTCGACAACGTCTCCATGAATTTGCCCACCCTGATTTGCGGGCGTATGTCTCGACCTGGGAGGGTGCCGTCCAGAGTTTGGCCTTCACCGATCTGTTTCCGCAGAGTTTTGGACCGCAAAACCTGGGCTTCCATTTGCTAGGGGAATGACCATTGCGTGCTCGCATTCGTGGTTACCTGCCGGAAGACTTTTCTGGCACAGAATACCAATCATCCAGCGATAATTTTCACTGTAGTGAACTGCCGGTCTTTGATTGCGAAGTGCGCGATGCTCGGCCAGATCTGGACTCGCTATCGCCCCAGCAAATGCTGGAACGATCAGGTTTTACGTTACTGACGGGGAGCCGAGTCAACGAAACACATCCGGATTTTCGTGACCTGGCCTTTGCTGACGCTTACGCTGCGGTGCACTCGCTGTTTCCTGAACAGCGCTTTGAACTCTTTGCCAATCCCCAGTACATTACGGTGCGTCGGTCCGGGGAAGGTGAGGTCGTGCCGTGTCTGCACTCTGACTACAGTCTCAGTGCGCAGGAATACTGGCGCACGCTGGCCTGCTTCACTAGCGCGGCGAACGCGGATGACTGGAAACGGGATTTTGCGCGCCCGGACGTACGCTCCTACCGGGTCTTCAATGTCTGGCGGATTCTCCAAAGCGACTATGACGACTTCATGCCTCTGGGACTCATAAGGCGAAGCAGCGTACAGCCCGAGGATATTGTGCTTGGGCGGGAGGACTTGCCCGGTAGCCCCGATGGTCAAGCCAGCACCTTTCTTCGGCTGCGCCATAAGCCAAATCATGACTGGGTGTACTTCCCACGCATGCAGGATCACGAGATGATTGTTTTCCAATCTTTTGCGTTGGAAAAGGGTGGCGACAGCCCCGCCTGGCCCGGATGCTTTCACGCCGCGATCGACAATTCTTCATCGACCTTCACCAAGCCATCGCGGGTGAGTTGTGAATATCGGATCGGTGTGTACCTATCCGACTGATTACGAACCAGTTAGATCTCCAACATTTCAAAGTCGTTTTTGCCAGTTCCGCAATCAGGACAGACCCAGTCTTCTGGAACATCCTCCCAGGCGGTACCGGGTGCCAGCCCATGCTCCAGACTACCCGCCTCCTCGTCATACACAAACCCACAAATCATACAGATCCAGGTTTTCATCGCATTCCTCCTATTGAAATCGTAAGCCCATTTCCCGCAAGCGTCGACGATAGGCTACCGATGCCCGATCGGCGGCAAAATGTGCCTCTGCTGCAGGATCTAGGGGCAGTATCCGGGGCCACTGGCTCTCCACCATCTCCTGGTCTTCGGCAAAGATTTGTGCATTGAAGGCGTAGACCTCATCCAACGGGCCGGTGGTATCAAAATTGCGCGTAAGGGGCACGAAGAGGCGAGTGCTGGTCGCAGTCATGGGGCAAGCCGCATTGAGAATGTTCAATAGGCCATGATCGGGAAAATGTACCGTAAGGCGGGCAGTGAACGGTGGATAGATGGCAAAGGCCCGGCGCCAGAGAAATCCCTCGGGAGCCAAGTGCTGTAACCCTTTGGGGAAATTGCTCACGGTGCTGACATAATCGCTGTAAATTGCGTCGCCGTCAGCGTGAACCTCGTAATTGGGCACCACCGGGTTGTCAGGATCCGCAAAGGCATTGTGGTGGACGAAGGCAAAGTGGGCAACGTCTATGAATCCTTCCACTTGACGTCCGGCTGATCCCTTGATGTCTACAAAAGGCGGAACGATTTGTTGGTGACCGCTTTCCTCCCAGCTTGGCATTGGTGGGATCTTCGGCTCTCCCTGCGGTCGCAGGCAGGTCCAGATCAGCCCGTAACGCTCAACCGCAGGAAAGGACTGAAGACAGAATCGTGATGAGGGAGGCAGCCCAGGTTGTGCGGGGATTTGCGTGCAAGTGCCATCACCGGCAAAGCGCAGGCCATGATAGGCACAGACCAGATGATCATCGCATATGGATCCTTTGCTCAGGGGGACCCCTCGATGGGGACAGCGATCCAGGGCTACCGATACCCCCTCAGCACTGCGCCACAGAACCAGGGGTACATCCAGCAAACGCATGGCAATGGGCTGGGCAGCAAGATCGGCCAAACGCGCCACGGGATACCAGTACCGTGCAAGAATATCCCAATCTTCGTGGGAAAAACTGCGTTGGTCACAGAGGAGTTCTGCGGGCATGGTAGAAGACTTGGACATCTGGGTTCTCCCTTTTCGAACGGCATCAGAGTCCAGTATAAGAAACGCATCCATTGCAAAAAAGAAAAAATTTTGCACATACTAGATGCAATTAATGCAATCATATGGGGTGGCGAATATGTGGGCTTTTTCTCGTTTTGTCCGCTATTTCGACGCAGCAGCCAGGCACGGCTCCATGCGCAAGGCGGGGGAGGTACTGCATATCTCTTCCTCCTCGGTGGATCGGCAGATCCTGCATATCGAGGAAGAAATTGGGGTTCCCCTCTTTGAGCGCCAATCGCAGGGGCTACGCTTGACCGCAGCCGGGGAACAAGTGCTCCATGCTCTGCGCAAATGGCAGAACGAAATGCAATCCTTACAGTCGCGTATCGAGGATTTGAAGGGCATCCGTCGCGGTACAGTGGCGCTCGCTACCATTGAGGGAGCCGCATCGGAGTTTGTTGCCAGTGCGATTCTGGAATTTCATCAGCGCTACCCCGGCGTAACTTTTGAGGTGCAGGTCTATGGTGCACAACAGGTTACCGAAACTGTTCTTCGCGGCGACGTGGATTTTGGCCTGACGATCAACCCGCGTCTCAGCCCTGGCCTACGTATCTTGGAACGAAGGGATTTTCGGATTGGCGCGGTGCTGGCGCCGGATCATCCCCTGGTGGCGCAGAGTTCGATACGCCTTTCTGATTGCATGCCCTATAAGCTCGTGATTGCCGATACCTCTCTCGACTTGCGGGTGATCGTCAACCAGATCCTGGCACGGGCGTCGGCTCAGCCGGAGGTGATCGCCAGCTCCAACAGTATCTTGCTGATGAAGGAGCTGGTAAGGCGTGGCTTGGGTGTGGGCCTGCTGACCAAAATGGATGCCGGTAAAGAGATTTCTGCGGGGGAATTGGTCTACGTACCCCTCGCAGACCGGCATATCCCTTCCTCGGTGCTCAGTCTGTGCATGAGTGCTGAGCGACAACTTTCTCTGCCAGCGGCAGCGCTATTGGAGATTCTGCAGGATCGTTTACCATCCTGGTAGCGCTCAGTAGACATCCTGGCAGAAACGTCCCGCTAGCTGAAGCTCAGCCCAGTAGGCGCGGGCATCCTCCGCGCTGAGACCGCCATATTCCTCGGTGATGTGTTGCAAGGTTTCGCTCACCCCTTTAGCCAGCCGTTGCCGGCTGCCGCACAGATAGACAACGGCGCCCTGCTGGAGCCAGTCCCAGAACAGGGCGGCATTCTCCTGAATACGGTGCTGAACGTAAATTGCCTCCACCTGATCCCTCGAAAACGCGGTATCCAAACGGTGCAGGTGCCCACTGTGTTGCCAGCGCTGGATTTTGTCAGCAAAGTGGAAATCGGAGGCAGCATGCCTTTCGCCGAAGAACAGCCAATTCTTGCCGTGGTCACCACGTGCCTCTCGTTCCTGCAAAAATCCAAGGAAAGGTGCGAGCCCGCTGCCGGCGCCGATCATGATGATGGGCACATCCTCTGCGGGCAGGCGGAACTTGGGATTGGCGTGGACGTTCACGCGCAACTCGACACCATGATCGAGACGGGCTAGATAGTCAGTGCACAGGCCCCCATCAGAGCGTTGCGCGGTGACGAGCAAGTGCACTTGCTCAGGATTGACGCTAGCACTGGAAGCGATGGAATAGCGCCGCGGCTGCAGAGGGCGCAGGCGCTCTACAAATGTCTGTGCAGACTCGTTGGGGAGTTTTTCCCGTAGCGCCTTGGCGCTCCAGCGGCGAATATCCAGATGCTTGGTAAAGGCTTCGTGGAGAGACATGGAGCAATTGCCGATGCGAACCTCCTCCGTGCCGCCAAAGCCAGATACCGCCAAAAAGGCATCTACCTCCTGCGACAGATTCTCCGGCAGTATCAACAGTAGGTCTCCAGTTTGATAGTGGAGTCCAGTTTCAGCTATATCCACGATGCAATGAAGCAGAAAACGCTCATGCTGCATGTGTCCAAGTTGTGTACTAGTGAGTAGACGAGCGTGCGCGAAGGAAGACGCCTTACTGGATCCCTCGGGCAAAACACGCAAAGAAGGCGCAGGTGGCGGAGTGGGTGTTGCCGGGGAACAGAGGCCAAGGAGTTTTGACTGCCAGGAGACGATGCTGTCGCTGTCTATTGCCTCTGACTCCAGACACGGAAGCAGGGTGTTAGCGCCCAGATCTCGTAAGCGTTGGTCCAAACGACGCCCGTGGGCGCAGAAAGTATCGAAAGAGCGATCGCCAATACCCAACACTGCATACCGCAGAGCCTCCAGTCGGGGCATGTCTGCCTGACTGAGTGCCAGCCAGAATTCGCGGCCATTGTCCGGGGCTTCCCCATCACCAAAGGTACTGCTGACAAAAATGACGGTTCCCCAGCGATGTAACGCCTGCGGAGACAACCCGTCCATGGCTGTGCAGTCTGCGGTGATGCCGCTGTCTCGCAAGCGCTGCGTCAGGGCAATCGCCAGCGCTTCTGCAGAGCCCGTCTGCGAGGCGTAGAGCACCAATACTGTCGCAGGAATCGCGCCCACAGCAGTAATGCGTGTCGATCTCTGCTCTGCCGCAACCCTCTGCGGCGCGTCCGCCACGGACCAGTCTTCGGGCTCTTTTCGAAAGGCCTGGCGAATGGCTTGTCGCCAGGCTAGGCCAATTTCGTCGCCGCGTGCGTGGGCTTGCGCGGTGTTGGCCAAGGGTACGTCGTGACTGGGCAGTCGCTCGGTCATGGCTACGTCTTCTTCGATGACGCGGGTTTCGAACGCGAGCATCTCCTCCAGTAGCGTGGCTTCGCCCCAGTTGTAGGCCAATAGCTTATAGATGCGGGTGCTTTGGCCATCTTCTGGTTGCGCAATAAGGGCGATCATGTCCTGCCGATCGCTACCCGGAAACTCCGCCAATAACCGGCATTGGTAGGGCAAGGTGCAATGATAGTGACCGAGGCGGGTCAGGAGTGGCCCCGAACCGTTCGAAAAAAAGGTCTGATGGTGCAGTACGACCTCGTTGGCGTTACGTTCGACATGGTACGACCGGATCGGGTCGGGAGACGTCAAGCCAAAGCTCTTTCCATGCAGATAGTAAAAATGGGTGACGTCGAGAAAATTATCGACGATTTGGGCGGCAGAGGCGCGGGTACGCAGGGGCGGCATGATCTCCGTGCGAAACTTGGAGTCACTCCATTCGGGGATCTCGATCAACGGCACCTTTGGTGGCCTTGGCGCGAGCCAGACCAGGCCGTAGCGTACCTCTAGGCCGGCGGGAGCTTGAGCGGCGGTACTTTTCGGTGGTACTTGCGTACCCATGGCCGGAATGTGCACGCAATGACCATCGTCGGCAAAACGCCAACCGTGGTAAGGACACTCCAGGGCGCCATCGATCACGCAACCCGCGGAAAGGGGAGCATTGCGATGTGGACATTGGTCGCGAAGAGCCATCAGCTTGCCAGCGACCCGCACGAGAACCCAGGATTCGCCGAGTAGTCGCACCTGCAGGGGCTGCTCACCGACTTCCTCGACAAGCGCGACAGGATGCCACGCATGTGCAAGCTCGGGTGTCAAATTGTTGAGGACCTCTGGGAAGCTGGACATGGTGCGTCTCTTGGGAAAATGACCAGATAGCCAAACTATAGAGACGCTTTTCGTTGCATAAAAGAAGAGTTTATGCAGCAATCCATTGCAATTACTGCATCCCTCCCCGGTCCTTGTTGGGCGGCCCAAAGAATCGTGCCAGAGGGTCGAGTATCCCAACTACGTGGCGATTCGCGGGGTTTCTCCATGATGTTCCGGACCAAAGAGCGATATTGGGAGCCCAGGTGACGCTAGTCCGAGTCTGCAAACTACCAACCCTGGAAGTGGCGTTTCCTGAAGTGTTGCGTTTTATGAACCGCTTCTAGGAAAAAATAGCGCTTTATAGGGGGCAACATTTCTTGTTGACTGTCTGCAACAACCGGGGCTGACCTTGTTCATGCGGCGTTTTGTGCGATTCATGACGGTTTAAGGGTCGCTTGCGGTTGTTTCATTGTGAGCTTGCAGCAGATAAAGAGGGAGAAGCTATGAAACACCAATCAGGTCAGACAGCGCCTTCAGTGCGCGGAAAAGTGGTATGGATGGCTGTGTTATCTGCGGTGTCTGCCTTATATATGGTTCAGGCCAGAGCGGGCGGCGAAGCGCCCGTGGGCACCGTCACGGCAGATGCGCAAAGCGCAGCTACAGTCACGAACATTGCGGGTGTGAAGAGAATCGCTCCACCGGAGAAGGCAGTGACCTCTGTCAGCAAGAAAACGGTAGACCATGCCTCTCCAGCGCAAAATTTCCAATCAGTGCTGAAACATGTGCCAGGGATGAATGTCATTTCCCAAGGTCCCGGTAACCTGTCGGCAACGGACAATGAATTTACCTATCAGGGTTTTACCAGTAGCCAAATGGCGTCTAACTTTGATGGAGTTCCAATTATTAACGTGTTTCGCGGAGGTGTCGGTGGGACTGGTGACGATCATGCCTTCACCCCTTTGACAATGGGGCAGATATCGACTGTAAAAGTATTTAGTGGTGCCAATCAGCCATCCCAAAACGGAATCAATTCGTTAGGTGGAACGATTTCCTATGAGCCGGCTCTGCCAGAGCCGAAGTTCTACATTGACCTGGATTCCTCCGGTGGAAAGTATGGCTATCGAGGTGGCAACTATACCTCCGGTTTTGCAGTGAATTCCGGCACTCTTCCTGGAACCGGCACGGAAATGTTGTTCAAATATGCTTACACTCATGCGCCCAGCTTCCTGAATAATGTCTATGCGAATATTAATTCCTACTATGCGGCAATCGTTCAGCCTTATAACAATGGGCTGTCCCAAATCAAGTTGGTCGCTGTCTACAACAACGAGCAGGCGCGACAACCAACGTTGGTGCCCCTGGCGTTGATTGACAAATACGGTCGTTCCTATCAGCCGCCACTGGGCGTCGCATATAGCGCGACCCACACGCATGCGTTGAATGTGATCCTTTCCTGGAAGAGCCTTCTCAATGAGTACATGATGGCAAAGACCAAGGTCTTTATCCAACAGCAGTCTGCCAATCGCACCTCCTTTACCAGCGCTGCATATTACGATCCAACGCACTATGGCTATGCCATCTATGACGGGTATCCCGTGGGTACCAACCTCGAACCCTGGGCCTCGCCGCCTTCCACCAACAACAGCTATGATCCTACGGCTCTGTTCGGATCGGGCGTCAACGGTACGCAATATCATAATTATATCGATGATATTCAGAGCGTTGGATTTTTACCTTCCGTATCCTTCTTTGCCCCTCACAACACGGTGGAGCTCGGTGCTTTAGTAGATTACAGCCAGGACCATAGCGCTGAGTATTGGTATGGTAGTTCGCCCGTGCCCAACATCGATGGTTACAACAATGCCTGGAATGAACATGATACCAGGAATTTTAATTATGTTTATCTCCAGGACAACATTGACCTTCTGGATGGTAAGCTACACGTGTATCCTGGGCTGAAATACAATATCGTCAATACTGGCTGCGATGATATTGCCGGATACTATTATACCTACGGTGGGCATGTGGGAAATTCCTATTTCTTCTGGGAGCCGTCTCTCGGGTTTTCTTACACCCCGATACACGATGTCAACCTGTTCTTCTCTGTCGGTAAAACCAATAAGGTTCCCAATATCAGCGCGTATTATTCCGCCATTGGCGCAACCCCCACTCCGGCTGCTATCAGTGTCAAGCCTGAAGGGGATATCAGCTACGATTTCGGTGTGCGCTACAGCGGCTCGGCAATTTCTGGAAGCTTGTCGTTTTTCCGTAGAAACTTCACCAATATCTTTAGCGAATATTATGATTCTGCTACGGGTCAGACGTTCGAGTATAATAATGGCGCTGCTTTGTATCAGGGGGCAACGTTGGGGCTTGAGGTGCCGGTTGCTGACCATGTTGGCTTGTTTGGTACCTACAATTACACCAGTGCGAAATATGCCACCTTATCGGTTGGGACCAATGGCACCTCGTACCCTGGCGAATATCGGCCTTACGTTCCCACCTACACGGCAACGGCTGGCGTGCGCTATCAAAATGGCGGACTCTATGCGGCATTGACGGGGCACTTCGTCGGTCGGCAATATATGGCGACGAACAAAGGTCAGACGATCGGTCTGACGCTTCCAGCATACGATACCTTGGATTTCTCTGCCTCGTATGAGATGCCGTTGCACTGGGATATGATCAAATCCGTCAAATTTGGTCTATACGCCGACAATATTCTCAACAATAACTACTTGGTGTATGCCGAGCAAATGCTGAAACCCTATTCTTATCTTCAGGGGCAAGCAGGCGCGCCAGTGTTTGTTGGTGGAAATGTTCGGGTGCGCTTCGACTGACATTTGAGCAGCTGTCTTACTGTGGTCCTGGGGTGCGCTAAGCTCCTGCGCATCCCTCTATGGAGTAGCTTGCATGGTTAAAAGGTACCTATCCGTCAGAGTCGCTCCAGCATTGGTTGGAATCTTGCTTGTTCTTTTAAGTACCTCATCTTTCGCCGGGCGAGTTTCAGATCTTTGAAGTGGCCCCCGAAAGTTGGACAAGGGGTTAAGCTCTGGGCTTCAGGAAAGGAGTCGAGGGATGAAGGGAAAACGCAAGCAGTACAAGCCGGAATTCAAGGCGCAGGTAGCCCTGGCGGCCTTGCAGGGCGATAAGACGATGGCCGAGCTGGCGCAAGAATTTGGGGTACATCCCACCATGATCAATGCCTGGCGCCGGCAGCTGGTGGAGCATGCGGCCACGGCCTTTGAACGGGGAAAGTCCCGGACCGAGGAGCCCGTGGACGTGCAGGCTTTGTATCGGAAGATCGGACAGCTGGAGATGGAACGCGATTTTTTAGCCTCCAGGCCCGGTCTCATGTCCCGGATCGGGAAAGGCGCCAAATGATCGACCGGGCCCAAACCCCAGTTTCTGTGCAACGGCAATGCGCTCTTTTGGGCGTGCCCCGCAGTACGGTCTATTACCGCGCGCATCCTCGGCCGATGGGCGACGGGCTGTTGCGGGCGATCGATCGCCTCTACACCGCCTTTCCATTCATGGGTAGGCGGCAGATCCATCGGATGCTGAAAGCGGAGAATGTCGTGGTCAACCGCAAAACGGTACACCGGGCCATGCGTATCCTCGACATTGCCGCGGTGGCGCCCGGACCACACACCAGCAAGCCCCACCCCCAGCACCCAAAATATCCTTATCTGTTGCGTGGCGTGACGGTGGACCGTCCCCACCAGGTCTGGTCCGCGGATGTGACCTATCTGCCCATGGCACGAGGATTTCAATACCTCGTAGCCGTAGTGGACTGGTTCAGTCGTAAGGTGTTGTCCTGGCGGGTTTCCAACAGTCTTGATGCGGGTTTCTGCGTAGAGGCCCTGAAAGAGGCCATACGCCGCTATGGCACCCCCGAGATCTTCAACACGGATCAGGGCGCTCAGTTCACCGCGGAGTCCTTCCTCTCTGTACTCCGCCAGCACGGCATTCGAATCAGTATGGACGGCAAAGGCCGGGCCCTGGATAACGTCTTTGTCGAACGGCTTTGGCGCACCGTCAAATACGAGCACGTCTACCTGCGGCCAGCAGAAACTGGAACCGAGCTGAAAGCTGGCCTCAGGACCTACTTCGACTGGTATAATGCCGAAAGACCGCACTCTTCTCTGGGAGACAGAACACCCGATGTGGTCTATGCAGAAGGTTTACAAAGGCTGGTGGCCTGACCCGCCATGGAAACAGGTTCAGAGCTTAATCACTCCAGCAGGCTGTCCAATCCAGGGGGACCACCTCACTTTCCTTGGGGGCCGGTGGGAGGGGTGGGACCTGTGACGATGATTGGTATTATCTTGCCCAGCAGTCCGGATACTTACTCTCAGCCGGTATCTTTGAGAAGGCCATGCTAGCTCCTGACTACGTGCGTTCTTGGACCCGGGAGAATGGCGTACAACGTTGATCGTCAGGGGAATGGGACATCATATATGTCGCCCGCAAATGGCTTTCATGCCGCATTGCGCTACCTCCAAGGTGCACGTGCTATCGGTACGCCGCCGAAAGTCCTCTTCGGCTCTTGATTTCCCGGACAATAACAGGAACTTTGCTTTGCAATCACTCATGAAACATCTGCTTTCCTCTTCGTTTGTGAAAATACTTTTCTTGGGTGGACTCTGTCCTCTGGCTGTTGCCTCGCCGGTGGTGGCGACCTATGACAACGCTGGCGGGATCTCCGCATCCTCGATGATTTCCAAACGCGACACCCGAGATCTATTGGCTCCGTTCTCCGTGGACGCTGCCAATCAAGACTGGGTGATGCACGTTCTGCCCACTGGCAGAATCGTCTCTCCCGTGGCCACGGTAAACGGTACGCCCAATTTTGCGACCAATGTCATACCCTTGCAGAACGGGCCCATCGCCGTGCTCGCGAACGGAGCAACGCGCGCGCAGACGGTGACTCTCTATGATCCCCACAGTCTGAAGTCAGTAGCACAGCTAGCCGCGTATAAGAAGCTCTGGCACGCTGACCAGAAAGTTAGCAATCCGAAGATCCATTCCACTGGTCATCAGAGTTTTTTTCAGGGTATCACTGCCGGCCCTGATGGTCGCTTTTTTGTTGCGGGTGGTGACAGCAACGACGTAGCGGAGTTTCGGTGCGACAACGGTCATGTCCAGATCGTGCGGCGATTCCCCCTGGCTTGGCAGGCTTTCCCGAAGGATCAATATCCGTACGACTATCAGGGAGAGTATCGCTCTGGCAAAGCCCGGGTCTTTTATCCAGATGCCGTGCTGTTGGGGCCGCAGCACAAGCATCTCTTTGTTGCCGGCATGCTGAGCAACAGTCTGGCGCGGATCGATCTGGCAACCGGACAGACGCAGTATCTCAATGTTGGCTCTTATCCCTTTGCCTTGGCGCTGGCCGACCACGGAAAGCGGGTCGTTGTGAGCCTCTGGGGTGCGGATGCCGTGGCGGTAGTCGATCCCAAAAGCTTCCATCTGTTGGGGACCGTGGGCGTTGGACCGCAAACTGGACCCGATAACCGGGCTGCCGGAGTGCATCCCACCGCATTGGTTGTTGATCCTGACAACGCAGATGTTTATGTGGCGTTGGCAAACGTGGATCAGGTAGCCAAAGTCGACACGCAAACCCTGCAGCTTGCGGGCATTCTGCAAGATAGTCCGTATCCCGATGCTCCACCCGGATCGTATCCTGACGCGTTGACCATTGCCCAGGGGAAGCTGTTCGCGGGAAATGCGGGTAACAACGATGTCGCGGTCTACGATCTCCGCAGCGGAAAATCCCTGGGGCTGATTCCCACCGGCTGGTATCCGACCGGAATGACGGTATCGGGCGATGATCTCTATGTGGTCGCTGCCAAGGGATTGGGAACTGGTCCGAACGTCCAGCATCAATGGGTCGGTGACATGATGGATGGCCTGATCCAGAAGATTCCGCTGAGCGAGCTGCCAACAAAACTTCCCCAGTGGACTGAGGCGGCGCTCAAAAACGATGGCTTTACCGTCAAGCAGCGCACGGAGCGCCATGTGGCAGACCAGCGCGAGGACGCCTTTTTGCGCAAGCACATCCATTATGTTGTGTTCATCCTGCGCGAAAACAAAACCTTTGACGAGGACCTCGGCGACTACAAACCGGCGGGTGCCTGGGCGGATCCAGAGTTGGATCTGTATGGCCCGAAGGAGCTACCGAACCTCTACAATCTGGCACGGCACTACACCCTATTCGTCAATTTCATGGCCGACGGCGAGGTAACGGCCCAGGGGCATCAGTGGACTACCGCTGCCTCCGATTCGGATTTTGTGCAGCGTACCTGGCCCGAGTATTACTCCGGTCGTGGCCTGGTAGCTAATCCCGGATGGACTCAGTCGTTAATCCCCGGCGGTTCTGACGGGTGGGGTGGAGTTCCGGGGGGAACGGATAATCCCTTTGCCATTTACGAGAATCTGTCGGTGCTCGGGAAATGGTCCAATCCCTGGATCAGTTATCCGGAGCGCCTCTTCCTCTTCAATGATCTACTGAATCATCACGTTTCCTTTGAAGACTTCGGGGAATTTGTCTCTCGTTCCGAGGCCGGTAACATCTCACCCGCCATGAAGAAGCATCTGGCCACCGGGTTTCCCGGATGGGACCGGATGATTCTGGACACCTATCGGGAGAAGATGGCACAACACTGGCTGGAGGCACATCCGGGCAAGAAATTCCCGCATTTCATCTACATCTGGCTGCCCGATGATCATACGGCTGGGCGGGAACCTTGCTATTACACCCCGGACTATTATGTCGCCAACAACGACTATGCGACGGCGAAATTCATCCATTACCTGTCTACCACCCCGGAATGGAAACACATGGTGGTCTTTTTGACCGAGGATGACGCTCAATCCGGGGCCGATCATATCAATGCCCACCGAACCTTTGCGCTGGCCATGGGGCCGTGGGTGAAAAAGGGGTATCTGGAAGCCCATTTGTATTCCCAGGTCAATATCCTCAAGACCACGGAAGCCATCTTTGACCTCCCGCCGATGTCGCAGTGGGATCAGAACGCGAGCGTGTTTGCTGGCATCTGGACCCGTCATCCCGACGATACCCCAACACCGACCCCGATCCCCATCCAGATTCCGGTCGCCTTCAATGCCGGGAAATGCTCAGACTACACCTTGCTTCGACGCGAGGTGGGTTTGAGTGGAGGCTATCTCAAAGCGGACTGGAAGGATTGGTACTACCGGCATCAGAACAAATTCGGGAAGCATCTGCCGCCACCTAAGGCGGGAAGCGAGTACACGCCAACCACCCTGCTCAAGGTGCCCGGACCCGAGCAGATGAAGCAGGAATGGATTGCCAGTAAAGGGATCGCTTCCTATGAGCAGGTAATGGCTTACCTGGGACAGATGGCTAAGGCGCATCACGCCCCAATAGCCGCCTATCAGGCCGGAGAGAAAGAGTAGTGAACCGCCCCGGCATTGGCGGAGGCTGTTGTGTTGAAGTGAAGTTAAGCGGCAACGGAGGTTGATTGCCCAAGTTGCCGGTAGTAGTTTGCCTCAGCTTCTGCTGGGGGTACATAACCCAAGGGTGCCATCAGCCGTTGCTGGTTGAACCAGGACACCCATTCCAGAGTGGCCCACTCCACAGCATCGGCGGATTTCCAGGGACCGCGCCGGTGGATGAGTTCGGCCTTGTACAACCCGTTGATGGTCTCGGCCAAGGCGTTGTCGTAGCTGTCGCCAGTACTGCCGACCGAAGGGTCGATGCCTGCCTCCTGAAGCCTTTCCGTATACCGGATGCTGACATACTGAGATCCTTTATCTAAGTGGTGAATCAGGGTCTGATCGCGCTCGGGCTGACGCGCGTACAAAGCCTGCTCCAGAGCATCAAGGACGAAGTCGGTAGTCATGCTGCGACTGACCCGCCAGCCGACGATGGAGCGGGCGAACACGTCGATGATAAAGGCGACATAGACCCATCCCTGCCAGGTGGAGACGTAGGTGAAATCAGACACCCAGAGCTGGTTGGCCCTCTCGGCAGTGAACTGACGCTTGACCCGATCCAATGGATACGGGGTCAGCGGATTGCTCACGGTGGTCCGCACGGCTTTCCCGCGGACCACGTTCTGCAGGCCCAGACGGCGCATCAGCCGCTCGACCGTGCAGCGAGCCACCTGAATACCTTCGCGCTGGAGTTGCTTCCAGACCTTGACGACACCATAGACCTGCTGGTTGGCATTCCAGACGCGCGTGATCTCTGGCAGTAGCAGCGTATCGCGCTGTTCCCGGCGACTGCGCAGCTCCGGGTTGCGACGTCGGGCTACGCGGCGTCGATAAGCCGACGGGGCGACCTGCAATACCTCGCAGATCGGCTCGACCCCGTAGGTTTCTCGGTGCTGGTCGATGTAAGCCGTTACGACTTGAGCTTGCGGTCGAGCTCCGCTTGCGCGAAAAAAGCGCTGGCGGTTCGCAGAATCTCATTGGCTCGCCGCAGCTCCTTGACCTCCCGCTCCAGTTCTTTGATGCGCTGGGCTTCGGCAGTGGTCACACCCGGCCGCCGACCTGTATCTATCTCTACACGCTTGACCCACTCGTGCAGGGTGGCGGCAGAACAGCCAATCTTGGGCGCAATCGACTCGACTGCCGCCCACAGGGACGGATATTCGCTACGATGCTCCTGCACCAGACGTACCGCACGTTCACGCACTTCGGGGGAATACCTCGGCTTGTTGCACCAATTTGGCCAGTTTGAAAGCCAAAATAGTGCAAAAAACTTTCATGATAACGGATTTCATGGCTCGCCTCTTCGTAGCTGATTTAGCGAGTCAGCTATTTTTTCAATTAAGAAAATAAAATCAGTCAGATAAAGTGTATTCTGCGGGCGGAGCAGAGCAGGAATCGGAGGGGAGGTAAGGAAATTTGTCTCTCTGGCGCAACAAATGCTAGCATGTAGTTTTCTGTAAGTGTTGATGTATGCGTAGATCCTGCGCCGTCCGGTTTGCGGGAGCTGGTGTGCGAGTCCTCTAAACCGTGAAGTTATTTTAATGAGTTAGGAGAAAATACTATCTACTCATACCGCAAAATCGGCATCGCTCTGATCAGTCTCTTCTCTGGTTCCGTCATGGCGGCTGTGCTGCCCGCCACTCCAGCCACCGTCAATGTCCATGCCGGCCCTCTCGGAGAGCTCAGTGTCGGCGGACTTCTGAGTGTCAACGGGCGGGCACAGAGCAATCGCTATGACGCATCCGGCCCTGCGGGTAAATATTTCAGTGCCGATGTGACTGATGGCTTGGTCTCCGTGGCGAAAACCAAAGGGTTGTTGCAATTTTATCTCGAGGCCGGAGCCTATAACCTCTACGGTATCGGCCAGCCAGCCATTTCTACCGGAAATTTCACCAGCATCTTCGGGGCTCTTCCGCTGGCCTATCTGCAAATCACGCCCAGCAAAAACTTCAATGTGCAGATTGGCAAGTTGCCGGCAATCACGGGCATCACCCCCCTCACGGATCTGATTTCCAGCTCCTACAATATCCAGTTCGGCCTGGATAGCTGGCAACAACAGACCATCAGCCGGGGTATCCAGGCCAACTACAGTGCCGGCCCATTCTCTGCATCCGTCGCCTGGACCGACGGCTACTATTCCAAGCGGTTCAACTGGGTGGTTGGACAGCTCACCTACTCGCCAAGCAGCAGCAGCACGATCATCGTGCAGGGCGGTGGCAACGCCGGACAGACCGATTATGCCGGCCCCCTCGATAACTCTGATTTCTATCTTCTGGGTTACAATTACAGCGGCAGCAAACTCAATATGTTTGCCTATCTGCAATACCAGAAGCTGCTCAACGGCCCGCAATTTGGTAATTTGGGCGGAGATGGTGATCAGTTTGGTGCCAGTGTGGATGCCAACTATGCCTTCACTTCCAACTACTCTTTGAGCGCACGGCTGGATTACATGGCCTACAGCGATACGCCAAAGATTTATCACGGCACCACAACTCTGGCCGGACTCGGGATGGGATATGGTCCTGGCAGTCGTGCGGTAGGGTTGACCCTCACGCCGATTTATCAGGAAAAGCACTGGTTCCTAGAGGGAGAACTGAGTTATGTTCATGCGTACCACATTACTCCGGGATCGGCTTTCGGGCAGAATGGAAACCAGCCCAATCAGTTTGTGGCAATGATCAATACAGGTTTCTTTCTGTGACGATATGTCCCGCGCCCAAAGAGGATTAACATCATGACCGGTAAATTAAAACGAGAAGTCGGTTTTTCTGGGCTCATTTTTGCCAGCTTGGGAGGCATCATCGGGTCTGGCTGGCTCTTCGGGCCCCTCAACGCGGCGCAGATCGCCGGCCCCCTCAGCATCGGCTCCTGGATTATCGGTGCTGTCACCATACTACTTCTGGGGCTCACCTACGCGGAAGTGGGACCCCTCTTCCCGCGTGCGGGTGCAGCGGCCCACATTGCCAATGTCGTGCATGGCAGCCTCCTGGGGAAGATCTGGGCCTGGTTGCTGTTCATGTTCTACATTGCCATTGCGCCCGTGGAAGTGGTGGCGGTGCTGACCTATGCAAACAACTATATACCTGGTCTGTTGCAGGGTAATACTGGGTTATTGAGTAGTTGGGGATTGATCGCTGCGGTGCTGCTGCTGGGCGTGATGTTTCTGCTCAATTTTTTGGGGATTCGGCGAGTGGCGATGGTCTTTTCTGGCCTCGGTTGGTGGAAACTGGCGATTCCGGTTCTGACCATCATCGTCCTTGTGAGCCAGAGTTATCACCCGGAAAATCTGCATATCCTGCACTGGACCAGCAGTTTCCACGGGATGTTTGTGGCGGTCGCATCTTCCGGCATTGTGTTCAGTTATCTCGGGTTTCGCCAGGCGATCGAGCTGGGCGGCGAAGCCAAAAATCCCGGGCGCCATATCCCCGCCGCAGTCATTGGCGCCATTGTTGTCGGCGCCATCATCTATGTGGGGCTGCAGTGGGCCTTCCTGGTGGCGATGCCGCCGGATCAGGTGACCCAGGGCTGGCAAAAGCTGAATTTCCCCGGACTCTTTGGTCCTTTTGCGGCTATTGCCACGCTATTGGGCATCGGCTGGCTGGCGGTACTGATCTATGCTGATGCCTTGATTTCGCCCGGTGGAACCGCACTCGTGTATGCCACATCGGCGGCGCGGGCGGTGGTTGCGAATGGCGAGGTCAAGGCGGGTCCCAGTTTCTTCACGAAAATCAGTCCTACCGGCGTGCCTTGGGTGGGCGTCATCGTCGCCTATGTTATTGGCTGCGTGTATTTTCTGCCCTTTCCATCCTGGCAGAAACTGGTGGGATTCATCACCACCATTTCCGTCATTACCTATGGCATCGGTCCGATTGTGCTGTTGCAGTTACGGCGCGCAGTGCCGGATCTGAAGCGACCCTTCCGTTTGTGGGGAGCGCAAGTTATTGCGCCCCTGGCGTTCATCCTTTCTTCCTTGGTGGCGTATTGGGGCGGCTTTCAGGCTCTCACCTACATCTTTGCCGTGTTGTTTGGGGTGCTGATCATTTACGGCATTGTCGCTCTGATCCGCGGAAAATCATCCGATATGTCTGGTTTTTATCATATCTCCTGGATCTTTCCCTATTTCATCGGCCTCTGGCTCCTGTCGTATTTTGGTCCAAAGGTTCTGGGCGGGACGGGTGACATCCCGTTTTTCTGGTCGATGCTGTTGGTCGCTGTCCTTGCCTTGATTTCCATGGTCTGGGCCCTGAAGGTAACCGTGCCCGACGGTCAGGTGACCGATTATTTTGCGGCGATGAAAGAGGAGGGGATCGGTCTCTGATTGGCGGAGCATGGGCGGGTCTCTGCGGTGCGGGGATGTTCTCTGCCGAGGCGGCCCACGCGCCACGCTGGTCGCCGCCCCGGTATTCACCGGCGCTGTTCGTGCTGGCATTCCCCCGTGGAATTATGGTATAAAGCGCCTCTTTTCTGTGGGGGATGGTAGTCATGTCCAGAGTTTGCAAGGTTACGGGCAAGAAGCCCATGGCGGGGAACAATGTTTCCCATGCCAACAACAAAACGCGTCGGCGCTTTTTGCCGAATCTGCAGTACAAGCGCTTTTGGGTCGAGAGCGAGAATCGCTGGGTTCGTCTGCGGGTCAGTACGCAGGGCATCCGCACCATCGACAAGAAGGGCATTGATGTCGTTCTGGCGGACCTGCGTGCCGCTGGCGAGAAAATCTGAGGGCTGAGCGATGCGTGATAAAATCAAACTGGTTTCCACCGCGGGTACCGGGCACTTCTATACCACCACCAAGAACAAGAAGAACACCCCGGACAAGCTTCAGTTCGTAAAATATGATCCTAAGGCGCGCAAGCACGTTGCCTATCGGGAAGACAAAATCAAGTAATTCTCTGGTCTCTTGGCACTCTCTGCGGTAGAGTGCTAATAAGACGCCCGGAGTGGGCGTGTCCAGGAGAGCTTACAAGATGGATGCGCGTGCCCGTCACCTATTGAAGTCGCTCATCGAGCAGCATATCAGCAGTGGCCAGCCAGTCGGCAGCCGCCAGCTGGCTCGTGATGCGGGTCTGGCGATCAGCCCAGCGACCGTGCGCAATGTCATCGCCGATCTCGAAGAGGAAGGGTATGTCATTTCACCGCATACTTCGGCGGGCCGCGTCCCTACTTCCAGTGGTTACCGCTTCTTTGTCGATTCCCTTATCCATGTGAGCCCGTTTTCTGGCGCAGCGAAGCGAGTGCTTCTGCAGCGCATCGGCGCGCGCGTGCCGGATGCAGAAGAGGTCTTGCACGCCGCCACCGAGGCCCTGTCGGAAATGACGCGTATGGTGGGCTTCATCCGCGTACCGCGGCGCGCAACGCAGACCCTGCGTCACGTCGATTTCATCAGCCTGCGTGAGCGCGAGGTATTGGCTATCTTTGTTACCGACAAGGGCGAAGTCGAGAATCGTCTTGTTCGCTTGAATGAATCCTTGAGTGCTGCAGCCCTGACACAGGCTGCCAATCGTTTCAACGCCAGTTATGGTGGTCGTCCGCTGCAGGAGGTGATCTCCTTGCTTGACGACGATCTGCGCCAGTCGCGTGCCGAAATGGACCAGATTCTGCGCAATGCCATGGAGCTGGGGAAGGAGATGTTGGCCGCCGATCAGGAGCGGATGCTCATCGAAGGGGAGCTTCAACTTCTCGATCTGCCTGATTTTGCTGGTAGTGAGCGCCTGCGCGAACTGCTATCCGTGGTACGGCAGAAGCGCGAGTTGGTCATGCTCCTCGACCGTAGCGTGCGCGGTAGCGATGTTCGCCTTTTTATCGGTGGTGAGTCGGGTCTGGCACCGCTGAGTGAATTTACCCTCATTTCTGCGCCATATCACATCGACGGAGATCCTGTCGGTGTGATTGGGGTATTGGGTCCCATGCGCATGCCCTATCAGGAGATCATCCCCTTGGTGGATGGTGCCGCGCGCCTTCTTGGACAGGCCCTGTCGCATAGTGAGCGATTTCCCTCTTGAAATGGGCTGGTACCCGCCCCATGTAGCGGGTGGACAACGCTGGAGGAAAGTACCCTATGAGTGAAACCGAACAGGATCCGCAGGCCACTGAAACAGCAACTACAGAGAGTGGAGCGGTACCAGAAACCGACTGGCAGGCAGAGGCGGATAAATTCCGTAATGAGTATCTTCGTTCCCTGGCGGACATGGAGAATCTGCGCAAGCGTACCGAAAAGCAGATGCAGGATGCGCGCAATTATGCCGTCGAGCGCTTTGCCAAGGAGCTCCTGCCCGTGGTCGACAGTCTGGAAATGGCCCTGACAGCGTCTACTGGCGAGGACGAGGCCATGCGACAGTTTCGTCAGGGTATCGAAAACACCCTGCAACTGCTGGTCGGCGCGCTGGGCAGTGCCGGCGTGCGACCGGTGGAGGTTGAAAACGGTCGCTTTGACCCCAACCTGCATCAGGCGATAGCGATGGTGGAGGATCCGGGCGAGCCCAACCGAATTTTGGCGACACACCAGAAAGGATATTTGATTCACGACCGTTTGCTGCGACCGAGCATGGTTTCGGTCTCCAAGGCGGCCACGGCGCAGTAAGGGTAGCGGGCAACGCACAGAAATTTTGAGGAGATTACAGAATGGCAAAAGTTATTGGAATCGATTTGGGAACCACCAATTCCTGCGTTGCCGTCATGGAAGGCGACAAGGTGAAGGTGATTGAAAACAGTGAAGGAAAGCGCACGACGCCTTCCATCGTGGCCTTCAGTGAAGATGGCGAAGTCCTGGTGGGCGAGTCTGCCAAGCGCCAGGCGGTCACCAACCCGGAAAACACCGTCTATGAAGTCAAGCGTCTGATTGGCCGCAAGTTTGACGACGCCGAGGTACAGAAGGACATGAAGCATGTCCCCTACAAGATCGTCAAATCCGACAATGGCGATGCCTGGGTAGAGGCGCGGGGTAAGAGCTACTCCCCACAGCAGATCTCGGCGTATATCCTGCAGAAGATGAAAAAGACTGCCGAGGATTATCTGGGCGAGACGGTGTCCGAGGCAGTCATCACCGTACCTGCGTATTTCAATGATGCCCAGCGCCAAGCCACCAAGGACGCCGGACGCATCGCCGGTCTCGAAGTCAAACGCATCATCAACGAGCCCACGGCGGCGGCGCTGGCCTTCGGCGAAGATAAAAATCCCGGCGACAGCAAGGTCGCAGTCTATGACCTGGGTGGTGGTACCTTCGACATCTCCATCATCGAGATTGCCGAGATGGACGGGGAACACCAGTTCGAAGTGCTTTCCACCAACGGTGACACTTTCCTGGGCGGTGGTGATTTCGATAATCGCGTCATCAACTACCTGGCGGACTCCTTCAAGGCGGAGGCAGGGATTGACCTGCGCAGTGACCGCTTGGCCATGCAGCGCCTGAAGGAGGCGGCCGAAAAGGCGAAGATCGAGCTGTCTTCGTCGGCCCAGACAGACGTCAATCTGCCCTTCATTACCGCCGACCAGTCTGGCCCCAAGCATCTCAACATGAAGCTGACCCGGGCGAAACTGGAGTCTTTGGTGGAAGATCTGATCGACCGCAGCATGACGCCCTGCAAGGTGGCGATGAAGGACGCCGACCTTTCCAGCAGCCAGATTTCCGACGTGATTCTGGTGGGTGGCCAGACGCGTATGCCCAAGGTGCAGGAGAAGGTCAAGGACTTCTTCGCCAAGGAGCCGCGCAAGGACGTGAATCCCGATGAAGCCGTGGCAATTGGCGCCGCCGTGCAGGGTGCCGTGCTGTCCGGCGACAAGAAAGACGTTTTGTTGATGGACGTTACCCCCCTCTCTTTGGGTATCGAGACCCTGGGTGGGGTGATGACCAAGCTCATTGAGAAGAACACCACCATTCCCACCCGGAAATCGCAGGTCTTCTCGACCGCCGAGGACAACCAGTCGGCAGTCACGGTGCATGTCCTGCAGGGCGAGCGTGAGCTGGCGCGAGACAACAAATCGCTGGCGCGCTTCGATCTTACCGATATCCGCCCGGCGCCACGCGGCATGCCGCAAGTCGAAGTCACCTTCGATATCGACGCCAACGGTATCCTGCATGTATCGGCCAAAGACAAGGAGACGAACAAGGAGCAGTCGATCAAGATCACGGCCAGCTCCGGTCTGTCTGAGGCAGAGATTCAGCGCATGATCCGGGAAGCCGAGGCCAATGCCGCCGACGACAAGAAGGCGCGTGCCCTGATCGAGGCGCGGAATGAGGCGGATGGCAGTGTGCATGGGGCACGCAAGGCCCTTGCTGAGCATGGCTCCGCCCCGGCGGAGGTGCGCAGCAAGGTCGAGGGCGCCGTCAGCGCTGTCGAAGAGGCGGCCAAGGGGGAAGACCCCGAGGCCATCAAGGGCGCCGTCGCGACCCTCATGGCGGCGATGTCCGAGCTCCTGCAGCACGCTGCTCCGGCTGGACAGGCCGGTCCGGCCGACGCGGCTGGCAGCGGCAGCAGTCATGCCAAGGACGATGACGTGGTTGAGGCCGAGTTCGAGGAAGTCGACAAGAAGTAAGGCGGCGATCACTGTAGCAGGGCAGGGAGCTATCCCTGCCCTTGCCTGTTTCTGGAAATGGAAGCGATGAGCAAACGCGATTACTACGAAGTGCTGGAAGTCAGCCGCACGGTGGACGATGGCGAGCTGAAAAAATCCTATCGTCGTCTGGCCATGCGCTATCACCCTGACCGCAACCCCGACGATCAATCGGCGGAAGAACGATTCAAGGAGATCAGCGAGGCCTACGAAATCCTTTCCGATCCCCAAAAACGCCGTGCCTATGATCAGTTTGGTCATGCTGGTGTGCAGGGCGGGGCCGGGGGAGGCGCGGGATTCGGAGGCTTTTCTGGCGCTGGCGGGTTTGGCGATATCTTTGGTGATATCTTCGAGCAGTTCACCCGTGGCGGCTTTGGTTTTCAGCAGGATCCGGGCCGTGGCAGTGACCTGCGCTATCGCTTGGACCTGACTCTCGAGGAGGCTGCGTCGGGAAAGACCGTGGAGCTCGACATCCCCAGCTCGGTGATGTGCGAGGCCTGTCATGGCTCGGGCGCGGAGCCTGGCAGTGAAGTCGAGGACTGCCGGACTTGCGGTGGGCATGGACAAGTGCGTATGGCGCAGGGTTTCTTCTCGGTCACGCGTCCCTGTCCCGCCTGCGGCGGTAGCGGCAAGGTAGTCAAAAATCCCTGCAAATCCTGTAAAGGTCAGGGACGCGTCAAGAAAAACCGGCAGGTGGAGGTCAAAATCCCGGTCGGAGTCGATACCGGCGACCGCATTCGTCTGACCGGCGAGGGGGAAGCGGGCGAGCGGGGTGCTGCCCCAGGTGATCTCTACATCGAGATCCAGGTGCGGCCCCACAGTCTCTTTGAGCGCGACGGCGATGATCTCCACTGTGCTGTACCGGTCAGTTTCACTACCTTGGCTTTGGGTGGTGAGCTCGAGGTACCTACCTTGAGTGGTCGCGCTAAGATCCAAATCCCGGCTGGCACCCAGTCAGGCAAGGTCTTTTTGCTGCGCGGCAAGGGAATCCAGGGGGTACGCAGCCGGATGGCGGGCGATCTGCATTGTCGTGTGCAGGTGGAAGTGCCGGTCAAACTCAGCGAGCGGCAACGTGAACTTTTGCAGGAGTTCGCCGCAGAAACCGGGGAGCTCGCCCAGCATCCGCAGCAGGAGAGCTGGTGGGCCAAGGCCAAAGACTTTTTTGAACGCATGGGGATCTGAGATGACGATTCGCCTGGCATTGGCAGCAGCGGCCGGTAAGATGGGCAGAGCCATCGTCGCGGCCCTGAGTGAGCAGCCTGATCTGCAACTGGTTGCCGCACTGGGGCGACCTGGGGCGGAAAATCTTGGTGAGGATATCGGTCGACTGGCGGGGGTTGCCGAGCTGGGCGTTCCCCTGACCGCTCCAATCGCGGAGGCCCTCGCCCAGGCGGATATACTCGTCGACTTCAGCCCGGCGGATGCCGCCCTTTGTCACCTGCGTGCCGCCGCCCAGGCGCAGGTGCCGGTGGTACTGGGCAGCACAGGGTTCAGCGCCGATCAACAAAAAGAGTTGCAGGAACTCAGTACTCGTATTCCGCTTGTCGCTGCCGCCAACATGAGTGTTGGGATCAATGTCCTGCTGGCACTGTTGCCGCAAGTGGTCGCGACCCTCGGTGAGGACTATGACATCGAGATCATCGAGGCGCACCATAATCAGAAACGCGATGCCCCATCGGGGACTGCCCTGGCCTTGGGGCGTGCGGCGGCGGCGGGGCGCAAGGTCGAGCTCGATGCGGTGGCCTGCTGGGATCGCAACGGCAGCGACGGGTTGCGGGGCAAGGGCAGCATTGGCTTCGCTACCCTGCGTGCCGCTGATGTGGTCGGTGAGCACAGCGTATGGCTGGCGGGTGCTGGAGAGCGTCTGGAGCTCACCCATCGGGCCAGCAGTCGCCGCAATTTTGCCGAAGGGGCCTTGCGCGCGGTGCGGTGGCTACAGGGTCGGCCAGCCGGACTCTACGATATGCAGGATGTTCTTGGTCTGCGCCGCACGCCTGCCGTAGAATAGGAATATCTGCAACATCTTCTGGAGGCAACCATGCAATACGTAGTGGCCAACCGGGTACCGGTCAAGCCAGAATTCCATCAGGAGTTTGAGGAACGCTTCCGCCGGCGCGCCGGTGAGGTAGAAAAACAGCCAGGATTTGTGCGCATGGAGATCCTGCGTCCGGTCGCCGAAGATGGCATGTACATCGTGCTCACCCATTGGCAGGACAAAGCTGCATTCGAGGCTTGGCTGCGCAGCGACGACTTCAAGGCGGCGCACAAGAATCCCCTGCCCAAAGAGGCCTTTGGTGAGGGCGGCGGACTGGAACAGCACGAGGTCATCATTTCTGCCGGTTGATTCCGGACGACGGAGAAGGGTTTTGCTCATGGCAGAGTTACAGAAGCAGCAGGTAGAGCAGGCGCTGGCGAGCATTCAGGATCCGTATCTCGGCAAGGATCTGGCCAGCGCGGGTGTGTTGAAAAGCGTGGAGGGGCAGAGGCTTCGGCTCGAACTGCCTTACCCGGCGCAAGGTGTGACGAGTAAGCTGAGCGAGGAGGTCGTCGCTGCGGTGCAGAAGCTTACCGGCATCCGGCCAGAGATCGAGATTAGCCAGAATATCCGTACCCATCAGGCACAACGCGGCGTCAAATTGCTGGACGGCATCAAGAATATCATCGCCGTCGCCTCGGGCAAGGGCGGCGTTGGCAAGTCCACTACGGCTGTGAATCTGGCCCTCGCGCTCGCGCAGGAAGGTGCGCTGGTAGGGATCCTCGATGCCGATATCTACGGCCCCAGTCAGCCGCGCATGCTCGGCATCGAGGGCAAGCCGACCAGTAAAGACGGCAAGAAAATGGAGCCCATGGAAGGGCATGGCATCAAGGCCATGTCCATCGGTTTCCTCATCGACGAGGAGACTCCCATGGTCTGGCGTGGTCCCATGGTGATGCAGGCCCTGGAGCAGCTGCTGTCGGATACGCGCTGGGGGGAACTGGATTATCTGGTCATCGATCTGCCGCCCGGCACCGGTGACACTCAACTGACCCTGGCGCAAAAGGTGCCGGTATCCGGTGCGGTCATCGTCACCACGCCGCAGGATATTGCTCTCCTCGATGCGCGTAAGGGACTGAAGATGTTCGAGAAAGTGGGCGTGCCCATTCTCGGCGTCATCGAGAATATGAGTTTCTACATCTGCCCGAAGTGCGGCAACGAAGACGACATCTTTGGTCATGGCGGTGGCGCCGCAATGGCAGAGCAGTATGGCGTGGAATTCCTCGGTGCCGTGCCGCTCGATCGCAGCATCCGCAACGAAGCCGATAGCGGGGCGCCGACGGTGGTAGGGGCTCCCGATTCCCCCTTGGCGAAGATCTACCGGGAGCTGGCGCGCCATGTAGCAGGCCGCATCGCCTTGCAGGCGGTGGACCACAGCCATAAATTCCCGAAAATCGTCATCGAAAACCGCTAGGAGAGCCGTGCATGGCCATCAAGTCCGACCGCTGGATCCGGCAAATGGCCGAAGAGCAAGGCATGATCGAACCCTTCGCGGCGCAGCAGGTACGTCAGCTCGAAGGGCAGCCGATCATCTCCTACGGGCTGTCTTCCTACGGCTACGACATCCGCTGTGCGGGCGAATTCAAGGTCTTCACCAACGTGCGCAGTGCCATTGTCGACCCCAAAAACTTCAGCGAAGATTCCTTTGTGGAGTTTACTGGTGACACCTGCGTCATCCCCCCTAATTCCTTTGCCTTGGCACGCACGGTGGAATATTTTCGTATCCCGCGCAATGTGCTCACCATCTGCCTGGGCAAATCCACCTATGCCCGCTGTGGTATTATCGTCAATGTGACGCCTTTCGAGCCGGAATGGGAGGGTTACGTGACCCTGGAGTTTTCCAACACCACCCCCTTACCGGCCAAAATCTATGCCAATGAAGGGGTGGCGCAGGTGCTTTTCTTCGAGTCGGATGAAGTCTGCGAGGTCTCCTACGCCGACCGCAAGGGCAAGTATCAAGGCCAGCACGGCGTTACCCTGCCGCGCGCCTGAGTATCCCCCTATCTCTCTTAGTGCTCGCTATTGCTGGGCTCGTCCTCGGCGCGTGCGTGTCCGCCGCGATGGGTGAGGTAGAGAGCCAAAGCGACCAGAGCGATGCCCAGGGCCAGGTAGAGCAGGTCCAGGAAATTACTTACACGCATGGACAGAGAGCGTTCGAAGAAACTGACGATAAGAATCATCAGGATCACCTTGGCCAGGCGATCCTTGAGGTCATCCAGGCTGCGAATGAAGAGCACCCGGGAGCCCTTGGATGCAGCCGCAACATCGATCTTGCTGATGAAGAGTTCGTAGAGACCCAGGGAAAAGATCAGCAGAATGGTGGCCAGCAAATAGCCATCGACGATACTGACCGCATGGGCGACCACCTGCAAGTGGAAGGTCTCGCGCGCCTCACTGCTTAAATGGGGATTGGCATAGCTGAGGATATGGCTGACCAGGTGCCAGGCATCGACGGAGGTCACGAAAAAGACGGCAAAGGCCACCAGCAAGCTGGCGACGACGGCTAGCAAGATGGCAAAGCGACTGTTCCACAGCAACCATTCGAATACTGCCTCGATCTTCTCGCCCATTACCATCCTCACAGTTTTTCGCTGTTAATGTGTTCCGGTGCTGCCGAATCCGCCCGCACCGCGTTCGCTGGCGACGAATTCCTCCACCACGCGTACCTGGGGGCGCAGCACCGGCACCAGAATCATCTGCGCCACGCGCTCGCCTACGGCAATGGTGAAGGATTCTGTGCCCCGATTCCACAGGGATACTTTGAGCGGACCCTGGTAATCGGCATCGATCAAGCCCACCAGATTACCGAGCACCAGACCCTTGTGCCCCAGCCCGGAACGCGGCAGTAGCAGGGCGGTGACGGCGGGGTCGCCAATGTGCATGGCAAAGCCCGCCGAGATCAAGGCGGCCTCGCCCGGCGCCAGGGTCAGTGGTGTCTCGATGCAGGCGCGCAGATCCATACCCGCTGCAGCGTCACTGGCGTAGTGCGGCAGGGGCCAGTCGCGGCCAAGGCGGGGGTCGAGAATGCGAAGGGCGAGCGTATCCATCTAGATCTTTCCGTGCAGGCAGGAGTCGAGATGATGCAACAAGGCACGGGCCAGGTCGAGCTTGTCACTACGCGGCAGCTCCCAGCGGCGCTCGGAACAGTAGAGCACCGCAGCATTCTCCGACCCTCCCATCGCGCCGCTGCGCAGATCGTTGAGCACCGCGAAATCGGCTCCCTTGGCGCGCAGCTTCGCCACGGCGCGCTCCTCATCGCCATGGGTTTCCGCGGCAAAGGCAAGGAGATAACGGGGACGCTCTGCGCTTTCGTGCAGGCTGCGGACGATATCCGGATTGGGGAGCAAGGCGAGCTGATTCGGGATCTCACCTTTCCCCTGCTTATCACGGACGCTGCTTGCGGGGCGATGATCGGCGACGGCGGCATTGGCGATAAAAAGATCGACCCGCTGCTGCTGCACGATGTTCTCACAGGCCGCCAGCATGTCCCGTGCCGATTCGACGGCAATGCGCCGTACTCCTCTGGGGCAGGGCAGAGACGTTGGGCCACTGACCAGGGTCACCTGCGCGCCGCGTTCGGCGGCGGCCTGGGCTAAGGCATAGCCCTGGCGGCCGCTGGCGCGATTGCTGAGTCCCCGCACCGGATCCCAGGCCTCCCAGGTGGGACCGGCGGTGACGAGGACCTGTCTGCCAGCCCAAGACTTGTTGGCTAGTGCGAGACGCAGCTGGTCGACGATTTCCGGCACCTCCAGCAGGCGACCCGCGCCGGTCTCGCCACAGGCGAGTTCGCCGCTGGCGGGCCCCAGAAAGGTTGCACCATCTGCCTGTAGCTGGCGCACGTTGCGTTGGGTGGCCGGATGCTCCCACATGGCGGTATTCATGGCTGGCGCCAGAAAGAGTGGCGCGCGGCTGGCAAGAACGATGGTGCCCGGCAGGTCGCTGGCGAGTCCCTGCGCCAGACCGGCGAGGCCGTTGGCGGAAACTGGGGCATAGAGCAGTGCGTCGGCCCAACGCGCCAGCGCAATATGGTCCATCGCGGCTTCTTCCACGGGGGAGAAGAGCGATTGCCGCACGGGTTGCCCGGTCACGGCCTGCAGGGCCAGCGGCGCGACAAAATCGGCGGCGTGGCGACTCAGCGCCACGCGCAGCTCGACGCCACGGTCCCGCAAGCGACGCGCGAGTTCCGGCGTTTTGTAGGCGGAGACGCTACCACCAATCATCAAAAGGATTTTTTTGCCCGCCAGTGGGTCCATGTCGGCCTTGCTTTCCAGTACAATATCGCTGACTAGGATACGAAAAAGAGGGAGCGCATGGCTATTCGGGATTGGCCCACGGACGAACGGCCGCGGGAACGTTTGTTGGCGAAGGGGGCGGAGAGTCTGTCCGATGCGGAATTGTTGGCGATTTTTTTGCGGGTAGGGGTGCGTGGCAAAAGCGCCGTCGAACTGGCGCGTGATCTTTTGCAACGCTTTGGTGGGTTGCGAGGACTCTTGACGGCCCCACAGGAGTCCTTCTGTGCTGAGCATGGGCTCGGTACCGCCAAATTCGCGCAGTTGCAGGCGGTGCTGGAGATGGCGCGGCGCCATTTGGCAGAAAGCTGGCAGCGGGGCGAAGCCCTGGAATCGCCACGCCGGGTGACGGAATACCTGCGTGCCAGCCTGCGCGATCGGGCACGCGAGGTCTTTGCGGTGCTCTTTCTCGATCAGCGTCATCGTGTCTTGCGCTTCGAGGAGATGTTTCAGGGCACCATCGACAGCGCCAGTGTGCACATCCGCGAGGTCGCCAAGCGCGCCCTCGAACTCAATGCGGCGGCGCTGATCGTGGCGCACAATCATCCTTCGGGGGTTGCTGAGCCGAGCACGGCGGACCGGCAGCTCACCCGCCGGCTGGAGGATGCCCTGCGACTTTTGGACCTGCGTCTGCTCGATCATTTCATCGTCGGTGATGGCGAGCCGGTCTCCCTGCGCGAAGCGGGCGGTTGGTGAGAAAAAACGCACCTCTCTGGCGCCGCGGACGCTACGCGCTGGCCGGTCTGGAAAGTGCCGTGCGTGGGGAGGCGAGCTTTCGGACCGAGCTGGGTGCTGCAGTTTTGGGAATTGCTCTCCTGGTTTGCACGGGTGCGCCGCTCCTGTGGTGGGCCTTGTTCATCTTGCTGATGGCGGCGATCCTGGCCGCCGAGCTGCTCAATACCGCCATCGAAACCCTGGCCGACCGTGTCGAACCGGAGCTGGATCCGTTCATCGGCCGTGCCAAGGATCTTGGCGCTGCTGCAGTATTCATCCTCAGCGTTGCGGCCATTTTACTGGCGGCGTGTTTGTTGTTGGCCTTCTTTCAGGGTGGGGCGGGTTTTGCACCGCCTTTCTGATCCGTCTATAGTGAATAAGGAAATTTTAGGGTAACGCACGCTATGGGTATCAACGCCTCCCTCACGATCATCGCGATAGTGTCCATTTTTTCACTCGTCATATTGGCCGCGGTAGCTGGCGTGGTGATTCGTACCTTTCTGCGGCTGGAACGGGTCCTGGCCCGGGCAGAGCAGGAAGTTGGGCCGCTGTTGTTTGACCTGAAAGTGTCGTTGGCAGAGCTGCAAAAGATCATCCGCGGCGGGGGCAAGCAGCTCCAGCATGTCGAGGCGACATTACGGTATGTCGATCGGGAACTGCGCGACACCGTTGACACCCTGACGCTCCCGGTCCAGGAACTTGGGCTTTGGGTCAAGGCTGCGCGTACTGGCTGGCGTTACTTTGCCCGCCGTCGTCATTGAGGCTTTCTGTTTCGTAACTCACTGGAGGTTTGCATGAGAAATTCAGCAGCAGGATTCATGATGGGCTTACTCGTTGGTGCCGCCGCTGGCGTCTTGCTTGCCCCAGCCAGCGGCGTCGAGACCCGCGACGATCTCCGGCGCAGAATGCAACGCGGCAGGGAGCAACTGCGCGAACTGGAGACGGTCGCGGAGGAGCGCATTTCCCGGCTCCTCGACGAAATCCAGGAAAAGACCCAACAGTTGATGGCCTCCGGCGGTGAATTGGTGGATGCCAAACGGCAAGACCTGCTGGAAGCCATTCAGGTGGCAAAGCGGGCATTGGCTGAAGAGCGCGAGATCCTGCTGCGTTCCCGTCGCGAGCGGCAGATCGAGGCGGAAATCGGGGGCCCAGAGGATTGACCGCGCAGTTTTTTATGCGGTAATCAATCAAATCATGGTGCAAGGGGCATCTGGCACCGATAAGATAGCGCGAGTTTTCTGTCAAGGAGTAGTGAGATGGCTGATAAATTGCTGATGGTCATGGTCAACACCGATCCTTCCAACCCCCAGGAGCTGGGTGCGCCTTTCTTCCAGGCCACGGTTGCTGCGGCAATGGATTTTGAGGTGGAGGTGGTGCTTACCGCTCGCGCTGGCGAGCTGGCCAAGAAGGGCGTGGCGGAGAAGATGCACGTCATGCCGGGCAGCCCCAAGAGCGTTCACGATTTCATCAAGGATGCCCACGAGGCGGGCGTGAAGTTCTTTGTCTGTACCCCCACCCTTGAACTGTGGGATTGCACCAAGGAAGACCTCATTCCCGAAGTGTCGGACGTGGTCGGTGGCGCCTATGTCATCGAACAGGCCATGGACGACGATGTCGTTACCTTTACCTATTAAGTGACGTCATGACGCCTACCCATTTGGGGCCGGCTGAACAGTTGTTCAGCGCGGAGGCGGTGCACGCGGCCATCCAACGGATGGCCGTTGCCATTAATGCCGACCTGGAACCGTTGGTACCGCACCGTCCGGTCATTGTGCTGACAGTCCTGTCCGGTGCCATCGTCGTCGTCGGTCAGTTGCTGCCCATGCTGCATTTTCCCCTGCATCTGGATTGTGTGCAGGTCAGTCGCTATGGTGACAAGACGCGTGGCGGCGATCTGCTGTGGCGTCTGACGCCACGGGAGAACCTGCTGGATGCCACCGTGCTCATCGTCGATGATATCCTCGATGAGGGCGTTACCCTGCTGGCGCTGCAGGACTATTGTCGTGCCCAGGGGGCAGCAGAGGTGCGCACGGCGGTGATGGTACGCAAGGAGCGCGAGCGTCCCTGTGCCGTGCCCATCGATTATGTGGGTCTGGAAGTTCCGGATCGTTTCATCTTTGGTTTCGGCCTCGATGCCCGGGGGCTCGGTCGCAATGCGCCCGGGATTTTTGTGCTGGCGGAGGAATCATGAGTAGCGTCGGGATCCTTGGCGGTAGCGGCCTGACCAGGCTCAAAAACCTGGAAATTCGCCACCGTCGCATCATTCGCACGCCCTTTGGCGAGGCCTCTGGTCCTCTGACCTTTGGTGTTCTCAATGGTCAGGAGATCGTTTTTCTGGCCCGCCATGGCTATGGTCACACCATCCCGCCCCATCGGGTCAACTATCGCGCCAACATCTGGGCCTTGCATCATGTGGGAGTGAGCCATCTGATTGCGGTGACCGCCGTCGGTGGAATCACTGCCGCGATGCAGTCCGGCGTCCTGCTGGTACCGGATCAGCTCATCGATTACACCCATGCCCGTCCCAGCACCTTCTTCGAAGGCGGCGAGGCGCAACAGGTGATTCATATCGACTTTTCCGAACCATACTGCGCCAATGTGCGGCAACGGCTTCTGCAAGGGGCCGAAAAAGCCGGGATCTCGGTGCATCCAGGAGGCACCTACGCTGCGACCCAGGGGCCGCGTCTCGAGACCGCGGCAGAAATCCGTCGGATCGAGCGGGATGGCGGCGATGTGGTGGGCATGACCGGTTGTCCAGAAGCCGTTCTGGCGCGAGAGATCGGCCTTTGTTATGCGCCCTTGTCGTTGGTGGTGAACCCCGCCGCGGGTAAGGCGGCGGAGCCGATTACCATGGAGGGGATCGACGCCGTCATGCATGAGGGCATGGAGCGGGTGCGGGCGGTACTCGCCGCGGCGGTCCCGTTGCTGGCCGACTGCCCGCCCTGTGATTGTGGCATGGCGGTAGGTCCGGATGCCCTCAAGGCGCTGCACAAGGCGCCACTGGCGCGAAAAAAGGCAACGCCCGCTGCCTGATTCAGCGCAGCGTCACGAACTCTTCGCTGCTCGTGGGGTGGATGGCGATGGTGTCATCGAAGTCCCGTTTGCGAGCGCCCATGCGAATGGCCACGGCAAAGCCCTGCAGCATCTCCTCTACCCCGTCGCCAATGGCATGCAGTCCGACAATGCGCTCCTCGTGTCCCACGGTCACCAGCTTCATCGCGGTCCGTTCCGGTTCGCTCTGAAAAGCGCGTAGCAACGGTACGAAGCGGCTCTGGTAGCATTTCACCTGCTCATCGCCATAGCGCTCCCGAGCCTCAATCTCGCTCATGCCCACCGTGGCGATGGGCGGATGACTGAAGATCACCGTGGGCGTCAGGCTGCTGTCGAGGTGTCGCTCGCTCTGCCCGCCGAACAGACGATCGGCCAGACGGCGTCCGGCGGCAATGGCGACGGGGGTCAGGGCTGGCGCGCGCGTGATATCGCCTACCGCGTAGATGCCATCCACAGGGGTGTTCTGGAATTTGTCGACGGCAAGAAAACCATCGTCATCGGTAGCCAGGTCTGCCGCCACCAGACCGAGATCGCTGGTCTGCGGGCGGCGGCCGATAGCCCAGAGTACCGCATCGAGGCCCCCGTGGCAGTCTCCCTGCGCAAAGTCGAGACACAGGCCATTCGCATCGCGCCGAAGCTGCCGCACCTGACGTTGGGCGAGGAGGTTGATGCCTTGCGTCTGCATGGCCTCCATCAGATGTTCCCGCAGCATGGGCTCAAACCCATGGAGGAAGTGATTGCGCCGCACCACCAGCGAGACATCGCTGCCCAAGGCGCGCAAGACGCCAGCCAGTTCGACGGCGATATAGCCGGCACCCACCACGGCTACCCGCTGCGGCTGCTCGCCAAGGGCGAAGAATCCATCGGAATCCATACCAAGCTCGGCTCCAGGGATCTCTGGCCAGATCGGTGTTCCGCCCGTTGCCAGAAGGATCTTCGCGGCACTGAGCAGGGTCTTTTCATCGACGCTGACCTGATTCTTACCGCGCAAGCGACCATGACCGCGAAAAAGCGTCACGCGATTGTTCTCCAGCCCTTCGGCATAGCGCCCGTTGAGTCGCTGGATGTAGGCGTCGCGATGGCTTTTGAAACTGCCCCAGTTGAAATCCCAGGGCGTTGCCGAAAAGCCATAGCCCGCTGCCAGCTCGTGACTAGTTGCCAGATGGGCAGCATTCCAGAAGAGCTTTTTGGGGACGCAACCGACATTGACACAAGTGCCCCCCAAAGGTCCCTCTGCCACCAAAGCAACGCGGGCGCCATAGGAAGCGGCGCGGTTGGCACTGGCAATACCG
Organism: Acidithiobacillus sp. YTS05; assembly: GCF_024396695.1. Lineage (GTDB taxonomy): Bacteria > Pseudomonadota > Gammaproteobacteria > Acidithiobacillales > Acidithiobacillaceae > Igneacidithiobacillus > Igneacidithiobacillus copahuensis. Next base: position 2,097,815 of record NZ_CP094359.1, on the reverse strand, counting down.
CCGCTACCGCCGCCGATGACGATGAAATCGAAGTCTGTTGTCGTGCTCACCGGGTAAGCTCCTTACGGCGTCATAGAGACGCCGTGTTCCAGATTGGGTTGCGCTTAGTGGGCGGCGAGATACTTGGCCAGATCGTCGGCGCCACCGATGTGTTTGCCGCCAATGAAGATCTGTGGCACCGTCGAGCGTCCAGAAACTGCACGCACCGTCCGCGAGCTAATTCCCGTACCCATGCCGGTATGCACCTCCTCATAGGGAAGGTTGCGCTCCTGCAACATCGCCTTGGCGCGGGCGCAGTGGGGGCAGCCTTCGCGGGTGAAGAGCGTGATGAAGGCCGGATCCTGGGCATTGGGATTGATGTAGCGGAGCATGGTATCGGCATCGGAAACCTCGAAGGGATCGCCGGGCTTGTCAGGCTCGATGAACATCTTCTCGACAACGCCATCCTTCACCAACATGGAGTAGCGCCAGGAGCGCCGCCCAAACCCCAGGTCGGCCTTGTCCACCAGCATACCCATGCCGGCGGTGAACTCGGCGTTGCCATCGGGAATCAGACGTACATTCTCGACGGCGAGTTCCTTGGCCCAGGCCTCCATGACAAAGGCGTCATTCACCGAGATGCAAAGAATGCTATCGACGCCGTTTTCGCGCAAGACCGGCGCCAGCTCGTTATAGCGGGGCAAGTGGCTCGAAGAACAGGTGGGAGTGAAGGCGCCAGGCAAAGCAAAGACCACTACCGTTTTGCCGGCGAAGAGTTCCTTCGTGCTGACATCCTTCCATTGATTGTTTTCCCGGGTGCGAAAAGTGACCTGGGGTACTGCCTTTCCTTCCATATTGCTGAGTTTCATGGATCGACCCTCGATGGCTGCATCGGAATTGATGACGCCTTAGTTTAGACATTGTCTAAAATATTTGCAAACGCCGCTCACTCCCTCAGACGAGACCGAGAATGCTGCTGACAAACTCCAGCCCTCCTTGGCGAATCTGATAATTCGCCTGGGCGCGGACGGCGGGCTTGGCACGATAGGCAATACCCACGCCGGCCTTGCGCAGCATGGGCAGATCATTCGCCCCGTCGCCAATGGCGACGCATTGGTTGGCATTGGTGCCCGCGGCAATGGCGAGGAGGTCCAGGATATCGGCCTTGGCCTCGGCATCGACGATATCGCCGATGACCTCGCCGGTGAGCTTGCCATCGCGAATGTCGAGCTGATTGGCAAAGGCGTAATCGAGATCCAGTTCTTCCTGGACATGCCGGGTGAACTGGGTGAAGCCGCCAGAGACGACAGCGGTTTCCATCCCCGCACGCTTGGCGGCGGCGACCAAGTCGCGGGCCCCCGGGCTGAATTGCAGGCGCTCACGAATCACGGCATCGATGGCGCCGACCGGGGTGCCGGCAAGCAGGCGCACGCGCTCGCGCAGGGAACTGCGAAAATCCAACTCGCCGGCCATGGAACGTTCCGTGATCGCCGCGATCTTGCTTTTCAAGCCAAGATGCGCACCGAGCTCGTCGATGCATTCGATGGCGATCAGGGTGGAGTCCATGTCGCTGATCAAAAGGCGAAACTGGCCGCTTTTCCAGTTGGGTGTGAGGGCGACGTCGACGGGAAACTCCATCAGTGCCTCGACCAGCTGGTGGTTGGCAAGGGGCAGGGCGGCGGCATCGCCCCAGATCTCGATCACCAGCTCATTGCCCTGGGCGAGTAGCACCCGGCCCGGCAGAAAGGCGCGTAGTTGTAGACTGGTCAGTGCCCGGCGTAACATCGTCGGACGCAGGTCCCCGCGCAACACCAGACGTAGAGGCTCTTCTGCGTCGCTTGCGGGGCCCCAGAGGATCTCCCGCTCCTGTGCCAGCCCCTGGCGTGCCAGCTCCTCCAGGAAGGGTTGCAGCTCGGCAAAGTCGGCGGGCAGGCGCCAGCTCTGCAGCCAGCTCCCGGCAATTTCCCGTTGCTCGATTTCTCCGGCAACGATCTGGCTCATACTGGCGGGCAGGGCCATACGTCCCTGATGGGCGGGACTCAAAATGGCGAGGCGGGTGGCAGACATGCTTTTACTCCTTGCTTGAGTCAGGGCCATTGAGTTCGTCGATGAGCGTAAGAAGGGCTTCGCATCGCGTCTGGCCGTCGGGCAGGGTACGACGGATGCGCAGGCGGTCCTGACCCTCGAGCTGGAAGGTCTGCGATTCCTTCTGGATCTTCTGTAAGAGGCGGTCCACTGGCAAGCGATGCCGTGCGCTCAGGGTCAAGCGGGCGCCCTGTGGTCCGGCGTCGATAGCGGTAATGCCCAGGCTCTCGGCGAGAATCCGCAGTTGCGTCTGGCAGAGCAGGGTCTTGACGGCATCCGGCAGGGTGCCAAAGCGATCCACCATCTCTACCATGATCGCACCAATCCCCTCGCTCTTGCGCAGATTGGCCAGGCGTTTATAGAGCTGCAGACGCAGTTGCACGTCGGGCAAGTAATCGGAGGGGATGAGCGCCGGGGTGTTGAGATGGATCTGTGGCCCCTCCGCCTGTTTTTCCGCCAGACTTTGCGGATCCTTGCCGGCGCGGATGGCGGCAACGGCGTCGTTCAGCCACTCCATGAACAGGGTAAAGCCCACTTCATCCATGTGTCCGCTCTGGGCATCGCCCAGGAGCTCGCCGGCACCACGAATCTCCAGATCATGACTGGCCAGAGCAAACCCTACACCAAGCTCCTCCAGGGACTGGATGGCGTCGAGGCGTCGTTTGGCGTCGTCAGTCATGGCGCGTGGATCGGGGGTGAAGAGATAGCAGTAGGCCCGCTGATGTCCACGCCCGACGCGCCCCCGCAGCTGATGCAGCTGCGCCAGGCCGAAGCGGTCGGCACGATCGATGAGCATGGTGTTGGCACGCGGATTGTCGATGCCCGATTCGATGATCGTGGTGCAGAGTAACAGATCGAAGCGTTGATGATAAAAATCGAGCATCACCGCCTCCAGTTCGGTCTCCGGCATCTGCCCGTGGGCAATGCGGATGCGCGCCTCCGGCAGCAGGCGTTGCAGCAATTTACCGCTGCGCTCGATATCCTGTACTTCGTTGTGCAGATAGTAGATTTGCCCACCGCGATGCAGCTCGCGTTGGCAGGCCTCGCGAATGGTGTCTTCGGCAAATTCCTGCACAAAGGTGCGTACCGGTTGCCGGCGCTGCGGCGGCGTGGCAATCAGCGACAGGTCGCGCAGTCCCGCCAGGGAAAGATTCAGCGTGCGGGGGATGGGGGTTGCCGTCAGGGTGAGTACATCCACCTCACTGCGCAGGGCCTTGATCTTTTCCTTATGGCGCACGCCAAAGCGATGCTCCTCATCGAGAATCAGGAGTCCCAGGTCGGCAAATTGCACATCGCCCTGGAGCAGGCGATGGGTGCCAATGAGGACCTGAATGTTGCCGGCGGCGGTATCCGCAAGGATCGCGCTACGTTCCTTGCCCTTCTGAAAACGGGAGAGCATGGCGACGCGGATGGGCAGCCCGGCAAAGCGATCGCGAAAGTTTTCGAAATGTTGCTGGGCGAGGAGGGTGGTGGGTACAAGAATGGCCACCTGGGCGCCGCTGTGAGCGACCAGGAAGGTGGCACGCAGGGCCACCTCGGTCTTGCCAAAACCGACGTCGCCGCAGACCAGGCGGTCCATGGGATGCGGCCGTTGCAGATCGTCGAGAACGGCATCGATGGCGGCCTGCTGGTCCGGTGTTTCCTCAAAGGGAAAGCGGGAAACAAAGTCCCAATAGGCGTCGTCCGGCGCCGGGAAGCTCCTTCCAGGGCGCGCGGCGCGGCGCGCGTAGATGTCGAGCAGCTCGCTGGCGGCATCGATCGCCTTCTGTCGCGCCTTGGCCTTGGCCTTGCTCCAGCGCGCATTTCCCAGACGCGATAGCTCGATTTCCTCGCTGTTGCCGACAAAGCGGCTGACGCGGTCGAGTTGTTCCACCGGTACATAGACCTTGGCATCGCCGGCATAGGCAATACTCATGTACTCGTTGACGTCTCCTTGCCCGGCAAAGGGGGTGTCCAGCGCCAGAAAGCGCCCGATGCCGTAATCCTCATGGACTACCACATCGCCGGGCTGCAGTTCTCCCAGATCGCGTAGCAGATTTTCCATGCTCCGCTGGCGTGCTCGGCCGCCACGGCGCTGGGCAAACACCCGATCGCCAAAGATCTGCGCTTCCGAGATCAACGCTAGATCGATACGTCCCCGCTGCTGATGCAACAGTCCCCGTTCCAGCGGCGCCACCGCGAGGGCGAGGGAGGCGGACCCAGCGGAAAATTCGGACCAGTTGCCGACTCGTTGCACCGGGACGCCCAGGCGCTGTAGGTGCTCGCCCACCGCTTCGGCGCGTCCAGCGGATTCCGCCGCCAGCACTACGCGAGCACCACCGGGAAGCTCTTGTAGAAAGCGCTCGAGGCCGAGCAAAGGATTTTCACTGTTGCCCTGTAGGGAAGGCGGAGGCAGAAAGCCTTGCGCCTCGCCCTGCACCTGTTCGCTGAGCCGCAAAATGGGGTAGGCCGCTAATCGTTGCTGCCAAGAGTCCTCGCTCAGCAACAGTTCGTCAGGCCGCAGGATGGGATGGGCACGATCGCTGCTGCGCTCGGCATAGCGTTCTTGCCATTCCTGGCGCAATTGCTGAACTGCGGCCGCAAGCCCGGACTCCTCCAGCACGATGCTGTCCTTCGGCAGATAATTACTGATGTCGCCGCAAGCTTCAAAAAACAGAGGTAGGTATTGCTCGGCACCCGCCGGTATACTATTGCGACTGGCGGCACGGTAGATCTCCGCCTGTTGCGGGTCGCCGCTGAAGCGGGCGCGAAACTGTGCGCGAAAGCGTTGCAGATCCTCGCTGGCAGTCGGAACTTCGCGTGCCGGCAGCAACTCTACCTTTTCCACTTTGCCGAGACTGCGCTGGGTTTCCACATCGAAGGCACGAATGCTGTCGATCTCGTCGCCAAAAAGCTCGATCCGATAGGGAAGAGGGCTGCCGCTCGGGAAAATATCGATGATGCCACCGCGCCAGGCGATTTCCCCTGCTTCCGACACCTCGCTTACGCTCTGATAGCCGGCATCGATGGCACGCTGGCGGAAGGATTCGAGGGGCAAGCGCGCCCCCAGGTGGAGCCACAGCGCATGACGATCGAGATGGCTCGGTGGCGGCAGAAACTGCAGCACTGCGCTGGCCGGGGCGATGATCAGTCCCCGCCAGTGCGGCAGGGCCGCGAGAGTGGCCAGCCGCGCGGTACTGATCTCGGCCGGCGGATTCAGGCGATCGTAAGGAAGCACTTCCCGATCGGGAAAAACCAGCGGTGCAGGTAATTCCGGCGCGAAAAATTGCCATTCCCGTTGCCATTCTTCTATCGCGCGGCTGGCATTGACGATCAACAGGATCGGGCGCTGCAAGCGGCGTTGTAGGGCCGCCGCCAACAGGGCCTGAGCGGCCCCCGGCGCCGGCGGCAGGGTAGCGGTTTTTCCGGGTTGGAGGACCAGTGACCCGAGCCAATCCATCAGCAAGACAGCACATCCTCAAAAAGCCAAGGCGACAGTCTATGCAGGCCAAGAAAAAACTGCAAAAGTCGCGGTCATTCGGGTATGCTGGCGCAGCGATCAGGAGGATGTGCATGGAACAAATCTGGGCCTTGATCCCCGCCGGTGGACGCGGGCAGCGATTTGGTGGTGCCGTCGCCAAGCAATATCTGCAACTGCGCGGTCGCTCGGTGCTTGCCCATGCCCTGCAGCCCTTTCTGATCGAGCCGCGCATTCGTGGCGTACAACTGGTGTTGCCCGGCGCAGATCTCGCCACCGGCGCCTGGCGTGAGCTTCTCGGTTCGCAAAGCCGAAGCTTTCTGCCCCCGGTGGTAGGTGGAGCGCAGCGCCAGGACTCGGTGCGACTCGGCCTGCGCGCGCTTCTGGAACATGGCGCCCTGCCGCAGGACTGGGTGCTGGTCCACGATGCGGCGCGCCCTTGCCTGCAACGGGGCGATCTGCATGCGCTCCTGGATGCCTTGCCCAGAGCCCCACAAGGGGCTTTGCTGGCCTTGCCGGTAGCCGATACCCTCAAGCGTGCCGCGGGCGAGCATGTGGTGGCCACCGTCGAACGTAGTCATCTCTGGCGTGCCCTGACTCCCCAGGCCTTTCCCCTGGGTGCGCTGCTCGAAGCCCTTGACGATGCCGAGCAGCAGGGTGCCCCGGTGACCGATGAGGCCTCGGCTATGGAACGGCGCGGCTGGCACCCCCTTCTGGTGCAGGGCCACGCCGATAACCTCAAAATCACTTATCCCGAAGATTTGCCCTTGGCTGAGGCTATTCTGGCCGCGCGTGGGTCGTGAAAGGAGAACTATGGAGATTCGCGTAGGACAGGGCTTTGATGTGCATGCACTGGTGGCAGATCGCCCCCTGATTCTGGGCGGTGTGCGGGTGCCTTATGAACTCGGCCTGGCCGGTCATTCCGATGCCGATGTCCTCATCCACGCCATTTGCGACGCACTGCTCGGCGCGGCGTCCCTGGGGGATATCGGCAAACATTTCCCGGATACCGATCCCCGTTTTGCCGGTGCCGATTCGCGTCTACTGCTCCGTCACTGCGCCAGCTTGCTGCAGCAGGAGGGCTATCGCATCGTCAATGTCGATTCGACCCTCATCTGTCAACGCCCCAAATTGGCACCGCATATTCCCCAGATGCGGGAACATCTCGCCAGTGACCTGCAGATTCCGCTCCCTGCGGTCAGTGTCAAGGCGACGACGACAGAGCAGTTGGGCTTTGCCGGCCGTGGCGAAGGCATTGCCGCCCAAGCTATCTGCCTCATCCGGGATGTCTGAGATCCCCGATCGGTGGTATCCGGAGCTGGCGCTTGCCCGCCCGGAAGGCGTCTTTCGTTCCTCCCCCGAAAGCTTTTTTGTGGAAGAGGTGTTGCCTTTTGCTGCCGATGGCGAGGGCGACCATGCTTGGCTCTGGGTCGAGAAGACGCGGCGCCACACCGAGGAGGTCGCACGGCTGCTCGCGCGCTTTGCGGGCGTCCCCGCCCGAGACGTTGGCTACGCCGGTCTAAAGGACTACCAAGCCCGTACCCGACAAGCCTTTACCGTGCCGCTCGTTGGCCGTGAGGAACTCGATTGGGGCCAGTTCGCCGCTGCGGGGGTGCAAATTCTCGCCATCGACCGGCATCGACGCAAACTACGGCGCGGTGTGCATCGCGGCAATCGATTTCGCATACATGTACGCGACGCCAACGACAGCACCGCCTGGGAAAACGCCTTGCGGGTTTTGGCGCAACAGGGTTTCCCCAACTATTTCGGGGCGCAACGCTTCGGGCACGATAATCTGGCCGCTGCCGGGCGCCTGCTGACTGGTGGGCGGCGTGGACGTATGCCACATCATCTGCGCGCGCTTTTGTGGTCGACGGCGCGCTCCGCGCTATTCAACTTGGTTCTTGCCGAGCGGGTGCGACAGAAAAGCTGGAACTGCATCCTGCCCGGTGAGATCATCCAGTTGGCCGGGACGCATAGCCAGTTTCGGGCTGGCGCAGAAGAGCTCGCGGAGCTGCAGGCCCGCGCCGATGCCTGGGATCTCCATCCCACCGGGCCACTGCCGGGTAAAGCTGCGGGGCAAAGCAAAGGGCTGGTAGGCGAACTGGAAGCGGAAATCCTTGCCGCTTGGCATGGCGGCGACGATTCTCCCGGCAACGGTATGGCCTGGGCAGCGGCGCTGGCCAGTCAGGGCTTGGACGCAGCACGACGAGCCTTGCGCTGCCGTCCGGAGGATATGTCCGTTCATGCGCCGCAAGCTGGGGAAATTGTTCTCCAGTTCTTTCTACCGCAAGGCTCCTATGCCACGGTGTTGCTGGAAGCCCTTGGGGTGAAGTCGGAAAAAATGAGCTCGGACCCTTGTCCGTAGCAAGTACATACTTTACGATAAACTACTCGTTTGCAGGGCAAAAACCAGGAAGGAACGATATGAAAAACCACGTGACCATTGGGCGTTTGGCGCGCGAGGCGGGATTGGCAGCGGAAACTCTGCGGTATTATGAACGAATCGGGCTGATTCGCCCGGTGCAACGGACGCAGTCCAATTATCGACTGTACGACAACGAGGCGGAAGCGCGCTTGCGTTTTATTCGCCGGGCGCAGAATCTCGGTTTTTCCTTGGCGGAGGTCAAGGAGCTACTCGACATCAACAGCCATCCGGAAAACGACATGGCGGCGGTGAAGCAGATTACCCAGGGCAAGATCGCCGACATCGAGGAAAAAATTGCAGATCTGGAGCGGATGCGCTCGGCCCTGCACGAGGTCAGTGAGCGTTGCCCCGGCCATGGCTCTGTTGAGGCTTGCCCGATCCTGGCCTCGCTTGCTGGGGCAGAGCGCGCCACCGACTTGCCGCCTGCCCCGGCCGCTCAGGCGCGCTGAAAAGTCCATCAGGCGTCAGCGGCGAAGCTCGCCCAGTAAGACCCGCAGGGCCCCGGAGCCGCCTTCGGCTGGTCCGGCCTGCAAAAAGGCCAGTACTTCGCGGTGGCGTTGCAGCCAGTGTCCGACTAAGCGTTTGAGGACGGGCACCTGTCCTGGTGAACCATAGCCCTTGCCGTGCACGATGCGGACACAGGTCCAGCGCTGCCGGCGAGACTCGGCGAGAAACTCGGCGACGGCCGCACGGGCCTCGTCTACTCGTAGTCCATGCAGATCGAGATCGGCCTGCACGCGAATTTTTCCACGACGCAGGTCCCGCAGTAGCCGCTCGGGCAATCCGGGGCGCAGATATACCCACTCATCGCCTGTCCACCAATCATTTTCCTCTTTGTTGCCACGCGCCAGGTCTGCCAATACGGCCAGTTCATCAGCAGTGGCTTGGTGTGCCTCTGGTTCCGGAGCCGGCGCCCGTGGCGGCGGCTCCGGGGCTGAGAACAGCCGCACATCCCGCAGAGCGGAGCGAAACTCCTCTCGTTCGTCATCGGCAAGAAAGAATCCGGGATTAGCTCTTGCCCTTTTCCGTGCTGAGCGCCGCGCCACGCATCAGGCGCTGGCCTGCTCCAGCCAGCGTTCCGCGTCTAGGGCGGCCATACAGCCCGTCCCGGCGCTGGTTACTGCCTGACGATAGACATGATCCTGCACATCGCCTGCAGCAAACACGCCAGCGATGCTGGTCATAGTCGCAAACCCTTCCCGACCGCCCTTGGCGATCAGGTACCCGGTCTCGTCCATTTCCAGCTGTCCTTTGAAAAGCTGGGTATTGGGCTGATGGCCGATGGCAATAAATACGCCGGTCGCTGCAATGTCTTGCGTCTTGTCGTCTGTTGCAGATGCCAAGCGCAATCCAGTAACCCCCGAGGAGTCACCCAGAACTTCGCTCACTTGATAATTCCAGATCACTTTCACGTTTTCTTTGGCAAAGAGCTTGTCTTGCAGAATCTTTTCCGCCCGGAATTTGTCACGCCGATGGATGACGGTCACCGTCTTGGCAATGTTGCTGAGGTACAGCGCTTCCTCGACCGCGGTGTTGCCACCACCGACGACGGCGACATCCTGATTCCGGTAGAAAAACCCATCACAGGTGGCGCAGGCAGAAACTCCTTTGCCACGATATTTTTCCTCACTCTCCAGGCCCAGATATTTGGCTGAGGCACCCGTGGCGATGATCAGAGAATCGCAGGTATAGCTTCCCTGATCGCCCTGCAAGCGAAAGGGCCGCTCCCCGAGATTGGCCTCGCTGATATGGTCAAAGATGATCTCCGTATCAAAGCGGCGCGCCTGCTTTTCGAGCTCCGCCATCAGCTCCGGACCGAGAATGCCATCGGCCGCTCCCGGCCAGTTATCCACATCGGTGGTCGTCATCAGTTGGCCCCCAGGTTCCATGCCCTGAATGAGCACCGGTCGTAGATTGGCCCGAGCGGCATAGATCGCTGCCGTGTAGCCTGCGGGACCGGAACCGAGAATGAGTAAGCGCGCGTGCTTGCTGTCGTCTGCCATGACCGCTCCTGTCGAAAGGAAATATTCGCAATTGTAGCACTCCTTCCCTGGTCACGGCAGAGTCAGAAACGCAGTGGAAGCTTACCCTATGACCTGTCAAGCCCTGGCAGACATCCCTTTCGCTTTCAGAATATTACTAAAGATTCGGTCTTAATCCCTTGACAGAAAAGGGAAGTCTCGGATAGCTTGCGGGCATGTCGAAAGCACGCAGCGCAGCAGCAGTGAATGGTTCGGTGCGGGAGAACAGGCCGAAGCCGAGCGGGTATCCCTGGCGTCGGGAGCTCCTGCTCTTTGTCTTGCTGCTCTTGAGTCTGTTCGCTCTCCTTTCCTTGATCAGTTTTCATCCGCTTGACCCCAGCTGGTTCACCAGTGGTCGGGGAGAGCCTGCACGTAATTGGGGAGGCGAGCTGGGTGCCGAGTTGGCCGCGTTCCTGGTGCAGATTTTTGGGATTGCTGCCTGGTTGCTTCCCTTCGCGCTCCTGGCCTTCTGTTGGCTCTGGCTGCGGCGCTTACATTGGCAACATCCGCTGCCGCGCCTACGCATCCTCGGCGGAATCCTGTTTTTCCCGGCCTTTAGCGTGCTGCTGGCCTTGCTCTGGCCACTGATGTGGTGGCCGGTGAAGGGGCAGAGTCCTGGCGGGATCATTGGTGCGGGCCTTGCGGGATTACTTTCTCCTGTCATTGGCAGCGTGGGTACTGGGCTGATTTTCTTCGCCTTGAGTGTGCTGAGCGCTGCTCTCGTAACGCGGACAAGCCCTGCACATTGGGCGAGCCATCTGCGCGCTCTATCGCTCCCCCGTTTTTCCTTGCCCCGCGCGCCGAGCTTCTCGTTGCGCTTGCCGCGCTGGCGACGACAGGTTCCGGTAAAAGCTGATAAGAACTGTGCTGCGGCTCCCGAAGTCGCCGCGCAGCCGTCCGCCGCGTCGCAAGTTCTCGAGCCAGAGCGCCCGTTCCCCGCGCGCAGGAAGGCCTCCCCATCCCCGTCGAAGGCAGTGACCGCCAGCAAGGAGCAGCTACCCTTACCGGCTCCCGTAGGCCCCCCACGCGCCGATGGCCTGCCCGAACTCTCCTTGCTGGATGCGCCCGAAGCCGATGACCCCGCTTTAGTTCCCTCGTCCGAAGAACTGGCGGCGCGCTCCCGTTTTCTGGAGGAAAAATTCGCGGATTTTGGTATCAGTGCCCAGGTTGTGGACGCGCACCCTGGCCCGGTCATTACCCGCTACGAGATTGAACCTGCGGCTGGCGTCAAGGTGAGTCAGGTCGCCGGCCTGAGTAAGGATCTGGCGCGCGTTCTTACCGCCCGGGTACGGGTAGTGGAAGCGATTCCGGGTAAGGCGACAATGGGTATTGAAGTCCCAAATCCGAAGCGGCGTGTGGTCCGTCTCTCCGAAATCCTCGGTAGCGCCGCCTTCGCACAGAGCAAAAGCCTCTTGACCCTGGCCTTGGGGCAGGATATCGGCGGTCAGCCGATTGTCGCGGATTTGGCGCGGATGCCCCATCTCTTGGTGGCTGGCACCACTGGCGCTGGGAAATCCGTCGGCGTCAATGCCATGATCCTGAGCATTTTGTACAAGGCCACCGCGCAGGAAGTGCGCATGATTCTGGTCGATCCCAAGATGCTGGAGCTGTCCGTGTACGAAGGGATCCCGCACCTGCTCGCGCCGGTAGTCACCGACATGCAGGAGGCCGCCAATGCCCTGCGCTGGTGCGTCGCGGAAATGGAACGGCGCTACAAGTGGATGGCGCACGCTGGTGTGCGCAACTTGGCGGGCTACAACCAGAAGTTGAAAGAGGCCGAGGCGCGTGGTGAGTCCCTGCCGGGACCTGACAAAGACTTCAATGACGAGCCGATTGCATTGCGTCCGCTGCCGGCCATCGTCGTCGTCATCGATGAATTTGCCGACTTGATGATGGTGGTCGGCAAACAGGTGGAAACCCTGATCACGCGCCTGGCACAGAAAGCGCGAGCGGCTGGCCTGCATCTGATCATGGCGACCCAGCGTCCATCGGTAGATGTGATTACCGGCCTGATCAAGGCCAATATTCCCACACGCATTGCCTTCCAGGTGTCGTCGCGCATCGATTCACGCACGATTCTCGACCAGATGGGTGCGGAAACGCTGCTGGGGCAAGGCGACATGCTGTATCTACCCCCTGGCAGTGGTTATCCCCTGCGCGTGCATGGGGCCTACGTCAGTGACGATGAGGTGCATCGGGTAGTCGAGAGCCTGCGGCAGCTGGGTGCTCCAGAATATGACGAAGAGATTCTGTCGGGCTCTGGCGATGATGCGGGAATGGGGGAGGGCGGCGACAACGATGCGGAGAGTGATCCGCTCTACGATCAGGCCGTCGCGATTGTCACCAGCAGCCGCAAGGCGAGCATCTCCTATGTGCAGCGGCAGCTCAAAGTCGGGTATAATCGAGCGGCTCGAATGATCGAGGAAATGGAGAGGGTGGGCATTGTTGGTCCCCTACAAAGCAATGGTAGTCGAGAAGTGCATGCTGCTGCCCCGCCGCGCGACTGATCTCGTGCGACTTTGTGTTTCCGCCGTTTTCGGATGCTTATTGATGGTCGGCGTGAGCCTGCCGTTGTTCGCTGCCGAGCCTGGCGCGCTGCTGGAAAAATTCTTCCAGTCCAGCAAGACCGTGACCGCTGATTTTCAGCAGGAAGTGCTCAACCATGGTGGCGTCGTCGAACAACGTGCCAGCGGACAACTCTGGATTGCCAGGCCTGGGCGTTTTCGCTGGAATTACGCCGGCAAAAATGGGCAAATGATCGTTTCCGATGGCCAGCAGGTCTGGCTCTATGAGCCCGCTCTGCAGCAGGTCACGGTACAACCGTTGGGCAAGGTTCTGGGCAGCACCCCGGCGGCGCTGATCGCCGGACGCGATGTACTGCCGACAGACTTTCAGATCAGCTCGCTGCCAGCAAAAAATGGCCTGCAATGGGTTTTGCTCAAACCGGAAAAAGGGCAAAACCAAGGCTTTACTTCCATCCAGATGGGCTTTGACAACGCTGGACAGTTGCGCGAAATGCTGATGGAAGATGCCTTCCAGCAGGAAACCGTCCTGCATTTCGAACATGTCCGCGTGAATGTCCCCATTTCCGACAAGATCTTCCATTTTACTCCGCCGGCCGGGGTAGACGTTCTCAAAAATCCTTAAATTTGGAGTAGTCATGCGTAAGACCCTGGTTGTTTATGCCTTAAGCACGTTGGTCATTTCTGCTGCTTGCGATTTAGCCTACGCCAACAGCTTCGCGGTACCGACCGGTGTTGCGGCCCTGTCGGAGGCCGGGGCGGTGGTGGCCGACGGGCAAGCAGTCAGTGATTATTCCTATAATCCGGCAGGCATGGCTTTTTTCTCTGGAAATCGGGCAGCCATTGAGCTAGTGGCCCAGCGTCCCTCCTATAACTACGCCAATGGCAGCACCGATATCGGCGCGGAGACCAATACCAGTATCCTTGCCGATCTCTATTATACCCATCGCTTCGACAGCATGCCGCTGGCGCTGGGTATTGGGATTACTTCTCCCTATATCCTGCGCGACAGTTGGGCGCCCAATGCCCTGTACGAGGGAAGTCCATACCTCCAGAATCAACTGCGCATCATTGATATCAATCCGAGCATCGCTTACCTGTTGCTGCCCGACCTCAGTGTGGCGGTTGGGCTCGACTACTACCAAAGCATTGGCGGTAAATTCGGTACCCTCTCGGCAGACGGCAGTGGCGTCGGGGGTCGCATCGGCCTGCTCTACAGCACTGAGGGCTATAATTTCGGGTTGAGCTATATTTCTCCCGCCAGCCTCTCTGCCGGTGCGGGCAAAATTGAGCTGCCGGGCAGGCTGCAGGCCGGTTTTCGCTATCGCTGGACACCCTCCTTTGCCACCGAGCTCGATGTTGACTGGACCAACTGGGCAAACGCAAAACTGCCGTACTATGGCAACCTGGGCTGGAAGTCCGCCCTGGGCTACCATGTGGGTCTCAGTTACCACCTGAATCAGGACCTGGAAATCCGTGGTGGTATTGCCCATACCGACAGCCCGGCGGGAGCCAACGCGGTGCAGCTTGCGGTGCCGGCAACGGCATCCAACTCGGCATCCTTCGGCTTGGGGATTGGCCTTGGGCCCTGGCATTACGACATCGGCGCCAGCTACGCCTTGTCCGGGTCCGCTGGCGGCGCGCCATTCCCTCTTCCGGATGCTGGCACGGTACCCAGCGGATCCTACAAGGCCAGTGCCTTCACCCTCGGGCTGGCCCTGGCGCGCAATTTCTGATGTCTTGAATGCCTGATCGACGCCCTCTGGCCGCGCGCATGCGGCCCAGCAGTCTTGCCGAGTTCGTTGGTCAGCCGCAGCTACTCGGGGCAGGGGGTAGCCTCCGGGCCGTTCTCGATGAGGGCGGCCCAATACCGTCCCTGGTCCTGTGGGGCCCGCCGGGTTCGGGCAAGACCACCCTCGCTCGCCTGCTTGCAGCGCAGTCCCAGGTAGAGTTCGTTACGCTTTCGGCGGTGGACAGCGGCGTCAAGGAGTTGCGCGCAGTCGCCGAAAAGGCACGGCAGTTTCGGGAGTGTGGGCAGGCCACTTTGCTTTTCGTCGACGAAATCCATCGCTTCAACCGTGCACAACAGGATGCGCTATTGCCTTATGTCGAGGACGGCATTTTTACCTTGATCGGCGCAACCACGGAAAACCCCAGTTTTGCCCTGGTCTCTGCCTTGTTGTCGCGGGCGCAGGTGTACGTTCTCCAGCCTTTGGATACTGCCGCCTTGGGAGAGATCCTCGAGCGGGCGTTGCAGGATGCAGGGAAAGGTTTGGGGGAACAGAATCTGGTTGTCAGCGCCGCCGTCCGCGCGCTGCTCATTGACGCCGCCGATGGTGACGCCCGGCGTTTGCTTGGTATTCTCGAGCTGGCCGCCAACGGGAGTGAGAACGGCGAAATCTCCATGGAGCAGGTACAGCAGGCCATTGGCGAGAGTTGGCGGCGCTTCGATCGCCACGGAGAGCAGTTCTACGACCAAATCTCGGCCTTTCACAAGTCCCTGCGCGGTTCGGATGTCAACGCCGCTCTGTACTGGCTGGCGCGGATGCTCGATGGGGGCGCCGATCCGCTCTATCTGGCCCGGCGCATGGTGCGCATGGCCAGCGAGGATGTCGGCCTGGCGGATCCGCGTGCCCTCAGTATCGCCATCGCTGCGCGTGACGCTTATGCGTTTCTCGGCAGTCCCGAGGGCGAGCTCGCTCTGGCCGAGGCTGCCGTCTATCTCGCCAGCGCCCCCAAGAGCAACCGCATAGAGCTGGCCTGGAACGCAGTGCGCGCGCAGGTTCGCCGCGAACGCAGCCGGCCGGTTCCCCTGCATCTGCGCAATGCGCCGACCCGGCTCCTGCGGGAGCTGGATTATGGACGGGAATATCAATACGATCACGATTTTCCCGATGCCATCGCGCCGGGGCAGTCTTATCTGCCCCAAGGTATGGCGGACGGCCGCTGGTATACCCCCACGGAGCGGGGCTTTGAGAAGACCATGGGCGAGCGTCTTGCCTGGATCGCTGCTCATCGGAAAAGATCAGGAGACTGAACCATGCTCGACCCGAACCTGTTACGCACCCAGACGGCCGCGGTGGCCGAGGCGCTCGCCCGGCGCGGGCATGTCCTGGATGTGCAGGCACTACGGTCCCTGGACCAGCAGCGGAAAACCCTGCAGGTCGATCTGGAGGCGTTGCGCAATGAACGCAATGTCCTGTCCAAGGAGATTGGCGTCGCGCGTCGTGCGGGCCGCGACACCCAGGCGGAGCAGGCGCGTGCCGCGGAAATCGCCGCTGCCGTCAGCGACAAGGAGGGGCAGTTGACCGCCGTCCTCGCGCAGTGGGAGGAGTGGGTGCGTACCCTACCCAATTTGCCGCAAGCGGACGTTCCCGATGGGCCCGACGAAAGCGGCAACGTCTGCGTGCGCAGTTGGGGCGAGATCCCGCGCTTTGACTTTCCGGTCAAGGACCACGTAGATCTGGGTACCGAGTTGGGCGTCCTCGATTTTGCTGCGGGCGTCAAGCTCGCCGGAGCACGGTTTGTGGTATTGCGAGGCGCGGGTGCACGCCTGGAGCGGGCGCTGACGCAATTCATGTTGGACCTGCATACGCAGGAACATGGATATGAAGAGATCGCCCCGCCCTTTTTGGCCAATCCTCAGTCGCTGCTCGGTACCGGACAACTCCCCAAATTCGCGGAGGATCTCTTTGCGCTGCGGGATGACGATTTTTACCTGATTCCCACCGCCGAGGTCCCGCTCACCAACCTGCTGCGGGAGGAGATCGTTACCACGCTGCCGCAGAAATACTGTGCCTACACGCCCTGTTTTCGTCGGGAAGCGGGCTCTGCCGGACGCGATACCCGTGGCATGATCCGACAGCATCAATTCGACAAGGTCGAACTGGTGCAGATCGTGCACCCGGAAGAATCCGCAGCCGCACTCGAAGAACTTACCGCCCACGCCGCGAAGGTTCTGGAACTGCTGGAGCTGCCCTACCGGGTCATGCTGCTCTGCGCGGGCGATATGGGATTCTCGGCCGCCAAGACGTACGACCTGGAAGTCTGGCTGCCGAGCCAGAACTGCTATCGCGAAATCAGCTCCTGCAGTAATACCGAGAGCTTTCAGGCTCGGCGTCTGCAACTGCGCTACCGCGATAGCGATGGCAAGCCGCAACTGGCGCACACCCTCAATGGGTCCGCGCTGGCGGTGGGACGTACCCTGATCGCGCTACTGGAAAACCATCAGCAGGCCGATGGCCGCGTGCGGATTCCTCCCGCCCTGCGACCCTATCTCCGCGGCGAAGAATTTCTTGATGTCCGCGCCAGCTGAGCCCTATGTGCCGATATCCTGTGCGCTGCATAGTGAGCTGGAACTAGCCGCCATGCGCCGTCGGCCGCTGCAGTTGCAGCTTAGGAATGGCCGCAGTTTGCGCGGGACAATTACCGATGTCTGGACTGCCTATGGGCGGGAATGGTTGCTGCTCGCGGTGCAATCGGCATCTTCCAGATCTGATTATTTGATTGATTTAACACAGATAGAGGGAGCGTATGCAGTTCAATCCTAGGAAATGGCTCGGACTGTTCGCCCTGGCGACAGGATCCCTGTTGTCGGGCAGGGTTGCGTTGGCGGCAGAGTTTCCCCTGCCTGCGGCAGGCAGCAATATGGTCGGCCAATTGCACGTCGTACTTGCCCGTCAGCAGGATACCCTGCTCGACATCGCCCGCCATTACGACGTGGGCTACAACGAGATTCGCGAGGCCAACCCCGGCGTCGACCCCTGGCTGCCGGGAAAAGGTACCCGCGTCCTCGTGCCTGCCCAGTACATTCTTCCACCGCCTCCTTGGCAGGGTATTGTCATCGATATTCCGGCACGCCGCCTCTACTACTTCCCGGTTGGGAAAAAGGTGGTCTACACCTATCCCATCGGCATCTTCCGTCCCAAATGGCCAGATCCGCTGGGTACTACGCGCATCATCGCCAAGGTCAAAGATCCGAGCTGGACCGTACCAAAAAACATCCAGGAAGAACACGCCAAGGCCGGTGAGCCGATCCCCGCTTACTTTGCCCCCGGACCGGACAATCCCATGGGAGAGTTGGCATTGGAAACCGGCTGGTCGCAGATCTACATCCATGGCACCAACAAACCCTGGGGGGTAGGCATGCGGGTCAGTCATGGCTGCTTCCATGTCTATCCGGAAAATGAGGTCCAGCTGTTCAAAATGGTCAAGGTGGGGACACCCGTGCGGAGCATCGACGAACCCTATCTGGTGGGAAGTAATGGCGATGGCCACCTGTACCTGCAGGCATTTACGCCCATTGAGGCCTACAAGAGCGACCTCTCGCCGCAGCAGCGCGCGGTAAATGCCATCGTTCAGTATCAAAAAGGCATGAGCACCGCCGTTGTTGTGAACTGGCAGCGCGTGATCGACCTGGTGCAAAAACCGAATACCGTGCCGACCGGCATCGATGTCTCAGCGCCCAGTCTTACGCAGGTTATCAGTGCTTTACCCGCCCAGCCCTATGCCTTCGCACCCTATGGAGACAATGCGAATCAAGCCACTCCACCGCCGTCAGCAACGCCCGTTCCGGAACAGCAATAAAAGGGCTTGCAATAGGGGAGTGAGCTCGGTATAGTTCGCTTCCTCGCCGCTGAGGTGGTGGGGCTGGAAACGAAGGAAGAAAGTTAGTATTGCTTTTGAAATCGGATTCAGGCTAGAATGTAAGACCCGGTGCGGGGTGGAGCAGCCAGGCAGCTCGTCGGGCTCATAACCCGAAGGTCGTAGGTTCAAATCCTACCCCCGCTACCAAATATTCGCAGTATGTTGTTTTGTTCTTTCAAAACCGAGTGGAGATGTGTGGGGTTTAGGCCCTAAGCGTGGTGTAGGTGCTGGGTGTGTGTAGTGGTTTTGCTGCTATGTACATTGAGTATTTATGCTACGTGAAGTTTTGAGAATTGTTGTGGATTGAACGAGAGAGTTTGATCCTGGCTCAGATTGAACGCTGGCGGCATGCCTAACACATGCAAGTCGAACGGCAGCACGGGTGCTTGCACCTGGTGGCGAGTGGCGGACGGGTGAGTAATGCGTAGGAATCTGTCCAATAGTTTGGGACAACCCAGGGAAACTTGGGCTAATACCGGATACGTCCTGAGGGAGAAAGCGGGGGATCTTCGGACCTCGTGCTATTGGAGGGGCCTACGTTCGATTAGCTAGTTGGCAGGGTAAGGGCCTACCAAGGCGACGATCGATAGCTGGTCTGAGAGGACGATCAGCCACACTGGGACTGAGACACGGCCCAGACTCCTACGGGAGGCAGCAGTGGGGAATTTTTCGCAATGGGGGCAACCCTGACGAAGCAATGCCGCGTGAATGAAGAAGGCCTTCGGGTTGTAAAGTTCTTTCGTGGGAGACGAAAAGGTAATCGCTAATATCGGTTACTGTTGACGTGAACCCAAGAAGAAGCACCGGCTAACTCCGTGCCAGCAGCCGCGGTAATACGGAGGGTGCGAGCGTTAATCGGAATCACTGGGCGTAAAGGGCGCGTAGGCGGTGGGTTACGTCTGCCGTGAAATCCCCGGGCTCAACCTGGGAATGGCGGTGGAAACGGGCTGACTAGAGTATGGGAGAGGGTGATGGAATTCCAGGTGTAGCGGTGAAATGCGTAGAGATCTGGAGGAACATCAGTGGCGAAGGCGGTCACCTGGCCCAATACTGACGCTGAGGCGCGAAAGCGTGGGGAGCAAACAGGATTAGATACCCTGGTAGTCCACGCCCTAAACGATGGATACTAGATGTTTGGTGCCTTAGGTGCTGAGTGTCGTAGCTAACGTGATAAGTATCCCGCCTGGGAAGTACGGCCGCAAGGTTAAAACTCAAAGGAATTGACGGGGGCCCGCACAAGCGGTGGAGCATGTGGTTTAATTCGATGCAACGCGCAGAACCTTACCTGGGCTTGACATCCAGAGAATCCTGCAGAGATGTGGGAGTGCCTTCGGGAACTCTGAGACAGGTGCTGCATGGCTGTCGTCAGCTCGTGTCGTGAGATGTTGGGTTAAGTCCCGCAACGAGCGCAACCCTTGTCCCTAGTTGCCAGCGGTTCGGCCGGGCACTCTAGGGAGACTGCCGGTGACAAACCGGAGGAAGGTGGGGATGACGTCAAGTCCTCATGGCCTTTATGTCCAGGGCTACACACGTGCTACAATGGCGCGTACAGAGGGAAGCGAGACCGCGAGGTGGAGCAGACCCCAGAAAGCGCGCCGTAGTTCGGATTGCAGTCTGCAACTCGACTGCATGAAGTCGGAATCGCTAGTAATCGCGGATCAGCATGCCGCGGTGAATACGTTCCCGGGCCTTGTACACACCGCCCGTCACACCATGGGAGTGGATTGTACCAGAAGCAGCTAGCCTAACCTTCGGGGGGGCGGTTACCACGGTATGGTTCATGACTGGGGTGAAGTCGTAACAAGGTAGCCGTAGGGGAACCTGCGGCTGGATCACCTCCTTTATAGAGAATAGGGTATCTAGACCCCACACACGCCACTCGGTAGAAAGACTTGGGCCTATAGCTCAGCTGGCTAGAGCACACGACTGATAATCGTGAGGTCAGTGGTTCGAGTCCACTTGGGCCCACCAAATGGGGCTGTAGCTCAGCTGGGAGAGCACCTGCTTTGCAAGCAGGGGGTCACCGGTTCGATCCCGGTCAGCTCCACCAGATGTTCTGGTGGAAAGGCAGCCTGCCCAAGGGTGGGGGCCAGTGGTAGGAGAGGTTGGGTAGGTAGTGGAGAAGGGATGGAGAGTCTCTTGTGCACTACGTACCGGAAGGTGCGGTAGTATTGTTC
>NZ_CP094359.1:0-2072500 GCF_024396695.1 Acidithiobacillus sp. YTS05 | reverse complement strand
CAGGTACATCTTAGTGAGCCAGCGGAAGACCTATTGCAATTGCCGGGGATGGATGAGGCCCTGGCACATCAGTTGGCCGCCAAGGGCATTGCCACTGCGGAAGACTTGGCGGAACTGGCGGTGGACGAGCTCGAGGAGTTGGTGACGATCGATGTCGAGCGCGCCAAATCCCTGATCATGGCGGCGCGCGCGCCCTGGTTTTCCTGAACGCAGAAAAGGGCAAAGCCGGGTTGTCGCGACAGCGAGTGGAGGGATAAGACAGTATGACGGTTACAGTTGCGGGTTTCGCGAAAGAGCTACAATTGACCAGTGAGCGCCTTCTGGAGCAGTTCCAGGCGGCAGGTATTGCCAAAAAAACTGCGCAGGACAAGGTGACGGAGGAGGACAAGCAGAGATTGCTCGGCTTCCTGCGTGGCTCGCCGGAGAAGGCTTCCCCGCAACGCATTACTCTCAATCGCACGAGTACCAGCGAAATCAAACAAAACGTCGGAGCGGGCAAGTCCAGGACGGTGCAGGTGGAAGTGCGGCGTAAACGCACTTACGTGAAGCGGGAGGCCTTGCATCCGGAAGCAGCGGCTGAGGAGCCCGCCAGTGGAACGGCGACGGCGCCAGCAGAACAGCCAGCGCCGGTGGCCGAAGCGACGCCGGAGAGGGTGCAGGAGCCGCAGGTAGAGCCCGAAATCACAGAGCCGGAGCTGGTGTCGGCAGGCGCAGATGCAGAGGCCCCAGAGGCGCCTGCGGCGGAAACGCCCCCTACGGTTCCTCCTGCGGTTCCCCCTGCCCAGGCGGAGCCGAGCGCAGCGCTGCGACGTTCGGAGGGAACGAGGGATAGCGCTCCCGAGCGCCGGCGACCGCCCAGCGAAAAAAGTACTGCTGCTCCGCGCGGCGCCGCAGGTGCTACGCGTCCGGTGACGCCAGCGCCGGCGCCCAATGCCGCACCTGCCGGCAAGAAGAAGGCGGCTCCTGGTCGACGCGACGATGATGACTGGCGCAGCAAGCGGGGAGGGCGACGCGAGGAGCGCGGTTCCGACGCCGCCATGCGCCGCCGGCGCAATGAGAAGAAGACGGGCTCGGCTGCGGCCAGCGATTTCAGTGCCGCACCGGTAGTGCGCGAGGTACCCATCCCCGAGACCATTACTGTGGGCGAACTGGCCAGCCGCATGGCGGTCAAGGCCAGCGAGTTGATCAAGGTAATGTTCAAGATGGGGGTGGTGGCGACCATCAACCAGGTGATCGATCAGGATACGGCAGCCATCGTTGTCGAGGAGATGGGGCATAAGGTGAAGATGGTGACGATTGCCAGTCCCGAGGCCCTGTTGGAAGAAGATGGCGCCGTCGAGGAAGCAGTGATGGTACGCCGACCGCCCGTGGTGACAGTCATGGGTCATGTCGACCATGGCAAGACCTCGCTGCTCGACCGGATCCGTTCGACGCAGGTGGCCAGTGGCGAGGCGGGAGGGATCACGCAACACATCGGCGCCTATCATGTCCAGACCGCCAAGGGCATGATTACTTTTCTTGACACTCCCGGCCATGAGGCTTTCACCGCGATGCGTGCTCGCGGTGCACAGGCAACGGATATCGTGGTCCTGGTCGTGGCGGCCGACGATGGTGTCAAGCCGCAGACCATCGAAGCGATCCACCACGCCAAGGCGGCAAACGTGCCGATGGTGGTGGCGGTGAACAAGATCGACAAAGCAGGTGTGGACCCGGACCGGATTCGCCAGGAACTGGCGCAGCAAGACGTGCTGCCAGAAGAGTGGGGCGGAGATACGCAGTTCGTCAATGTATCGGCCAAGCAAGGGCTCCATATCGATGCCCTTCTCGATGCCATCCTGTTGCAGGCGGAACTTCTCGATCTAGAGGTACAGAGTAATGGTCCGGCCAAGGGCCTGGTCATCGAATCTCGGCTGGATCGCGGGCGCGGTGCGGTGGCAACGGTCCTCGTGCGCCAGGGAACCCTGCATGCCGGTGATATCGTGCTCGCGGGTGCCCAGTATGGTCGCGTGCGCGCCCTGATCGATGACGGAGGTGCGCAGGTAGAGGAGATTGGGCCTGGCCTGCCGGCGGAGATTCTCGGACTGAGTGATGTGCCGCAAGCAGGTGACGAAGTGCTGGTGATGACCGACGAGCGCAAGGCACGCGAGGTTGCCCTGTTCCGGCAGGGCAAGTTCCGCGATGTGCGCTTGGCGAAGAGTGCCAAAGGCAGTTTGGAGAGCCTCTTCGAGGCCGCCAGCGAGGGCGAATTGCAGCAACTCAACCTGCTCATCAAGACCGATGTCCAGGGTTCTGCCGAGGCCCTGCGCAGCACCCTCGAGGGGCTCAGCACCAATGATGTCCGGGTGCGGATCATCCATTCCGCGGTTGGCGGTATCACCGAATCCGACGTCAATCTGGCGCATGCCTCCGGTGCCGTCATCATCGGCTTCAATGTGCGCGCCGAAGCGCAGGCACGACGCCTGATTGAGCAAAGCGGAGTGGATGTGCGCTACCACAGCGTCATCTACGATGCAGTGGATGAGGTGAAGGCGGCGATGACCGGCATGCTGGCTCCCGAGATTCGCGAGCAGATCATCGGTCATGCCGAGGTGCGCGAGACCTTCCGCGTGCCGCGCGTGGGTACCATCGCTGGTTGTATGGTGACGGATGGTATTGTCCGGCGTAACGCCAAGGTGCGGGTGATCCGTCAAGCGGTGGTGATCCACACTGGGGAAATGGATTCGCTACGACGCTTCAAGGACGACGCGCGGGAGGTCCGTGAGGGTTTCGAGTGCGGCATTGGCGTGCGTAATTTCAACGATATCAAGGTCGGCGACGTGATCGAGGCCTTTGAGACGATTGAAGTAGCGCGTACTCTTTGAGGTACCTCGGATGAGCACCCCGCATCAGCGCAGCTATCCGCGCAGCGACCGCATCGCCCAACTCCTGCAGACGGAGATTGCCGCCCTGCTGCCCCGGCTGCACGGACTGGCGGGCGTCGGCTTGCTGCCCAGCATTACCGAAATACATCTGGCGCCGGACTTGCGCCAGGCAACGGTGATGTTTTCGCTGATGGATGGCCCTGGGCGTGCGGACTTGGTGCGCGAGCGCTTGCAAGAGGAGGCTGGAGAAATTCGCCAGATTCTTGGTAAAAAGCTGCATCTGCGGCGTATCCCGCCCCTGCATTTCGCCTATGATGTGCGCTTCGATCGTGATGCCGAGATGGCAGAACTCCTTGCGCATCTGCCGCCGGCGCCGGAGGATGAGGCATGAGTGCCTGCAGCGACGGAATTCTTCTGCTCGACAAGCCCGCAGGGATCAGCTCCAATGCCGCCCTGCAGCGTGCCAAGCGGATCATGGGCGTGCGCAAGGCCGGGCATACGGGCACTCTCGACCCCTTCGCCACCGGGTTGCTGATCCTCCTGTTTGGACAGGCAACCAAAGTCTCCGATTATTTGCTCAATGCCGACAAACGCTACCGGGCTACTTTGCGGCTGGGGCAAGAGACGAACACCGGGGATCGCGAAGGCGAGGTCGTGGCAAGCGGGCGCGTGGATTTTGATCAGCCGCAACTGGATGCCGCCCTTTCCCAGTTCCGCGGGCGCATCTCCCAGATTCCCCCCATGTTTTCTGCCATCAAGCGCGATGGTCAGCCGCTCTACCGTCTGGCGCGCAAAGGGGTGGAAATAGAGCGCGAGGCGCGCAGCGTCGAAATCTACTCCCTTGATTTGCTCTCTTGGGCTGGTGATGAACTCGTACTCGACATCCATTGTTCCAAGGGTACCTATGTGCGCAGCCTGGCCCAGGATCTTGGGCGTCTGCTTGGCTGCGGTGCGCATATTCGTGAGTTGCGACGGCTCAGCTCCGGCAGTTTTTCCATCGATGCTGCCTACGATCTTGACCGCCTTGCGGCGGCACGAGAGGCCGATCAGTGCCCATTGCAGGCGATGGATCTGGCGCTGCAGGATTTGCCGGCGGTGACCTTGACGGAAAACACCGCATACTATGTTCGACAAGGCCAGGGGGTGGTGATTGCCCATGCCCCAGCTCCGGGCCGGATTCGCCTTTACGGACCGCAGGCACAGTTTTTGGGTCTGGGAGAGGTGATGGAGGATGGCAAGGTGGCGCCGCGTCGCCTGATGGGCGTAAACTAGGAATATTTTCCAGATTGATTGCGTAGGAGAAGTACAAGATGTCCCTGACTCGTGAAGTGAAGTCCGACGTGGTGAAGGCCTATGCCACGCATCCCAGCGACACCGGTTCGCCGGAAGTGCAAGTCGCCTTGTTGACCACCCGCATTGAAGGTCTTTCTGAGCACTTCAAGGCGCACCACCATGATCACCATTCCCGCCAGGGCCTGTTGAAGATGGTCGGGCAGCGTCGCAAGCTGCTGGACTACCTCAAGAAGAATGACTACGAGCGCTATCGCTCTTTGATCGAACGTCTGGGTCTGCGTAAGTAATTCACCAACTTCGGGGAGAGTCTCTTGAGCATCGTGCGGAAAGAAGTGCAATTTGGGGGCCGGACGCTGGTCCTGGAAACGGGACGGATGGCTCGCCAGGCCGATGGCGCGGTGTTGGTCAGCAGCGGCGATAGTGTGGTGCTGGTCACTGCGGTAGGGCGGCGCGACTTGAAGCCAGGCCAGGATTTCTTTCCGCTGACGGTGAATTATCAGGAAAAGACCTACGCTGCAGGGAAGATCCCCGGCGGCTTTTTCAAGCGGGAAGGGCGCCCCTCCGAAAAGGAAACGCTGACTTCCCGTCTTATCGACCGCCCGATTCGTCCGCTCTTTCCCAAGGGATTCATGCACGAAGTGCAGGTGATTGCTACGGTCCTCTCGGTCGATGGCGAACAGGATCCCGATATCCTGGCCATGATTGGCAGCTCGGCGGCTTTGGCTGTTTCCGGTATTCCCTTCGACGGTCCCATCGGCGCCGCACGCGTCGGCTATCGGGACGGCGAGTATCTGCTCAATCCGAGCTTTGCAGAACTGCAGGGCTCGGAGCTCGATCTAGTGGTGGCTGGCACGGAGTCGGCGGTGCTGATGGTGGAGTCCGAAGCCAAGGGTCTGTCCGAAAAGGTCATGCTCGAGGCTGTCATGTTTGGCCACGCCAGCTTTCAGCCCGTCATCGCTACTATCAATGAGCTGGCGGCGGCGACCGGGAAGGAGCGCTGGGATTGGCAGGCGCCCAGCAAGGATGCGGAGTTGCACGCCGCCGTGGTTGCCGAGGCGCGCGATGCCCTGCAAGCGGCCTATCAGCTGATGGAAAAGCAGGCACGCAGCAAGCGCCTGGAAGAAGTCCGTGCGGCCACAGTCGCTGCTCTTGCAGCGGAGGACGCCAGCCGCGTCGATGCCGTGCGCGCTGCGCTGAAATCGATCGAGACCGAGATCGTCCGCGGTCGGGTTCTCGACGGTGCCCCGCGCATCGATGGACGCGATCGTTTCACCGTGCGTCCCATCAGCATCGAAGTCGGCGTGTTGCCCCGCACCCATGGTTCGGCACTCTTCACGCGTGGCGAGACCCAGGCCCTGGTGACGGCCACCCTCGGCACCAAGAGCGACGAACAGATCGTCGATGCTCTGCACGGTGAAAGTCGCGATCGCTTCCTGCTGCACTACAACTTTCCGCCGTTCTCTACTGGTGAAACGGGCATGGTGGGTTCGCCCAAGCGGCGGGAAATTGGCCATGGACGCCTTGCCAAGCGTGCCATCGCTGCGGTTCTGCCGTCCGAATCGGAGTTTCCCTATAGTCTTCGGGTGGTTTCGGAAATCCTGGAATCCAACGGTTCTTCCAGCATGGCATCGGTCTGCGGCGCCTCTCTGGCGCTGATGGATGCCGGGGTTCCCCTGCGGGCGCCGGTCGCCGGTGTGGCCATGGGCTTGATCAAGGAAGGCGAACGTTTTGCGGTCTTGACCGATATCCTCGGCGACGAAGATCATCTGGGAGACATGGATTTCAAGGTTGCAGGCACGGAATCCGGCGTTACGGCCCTGCAGATGGACATCAAGATTCAGGGTATTACCCGCGAGATCATGGCGCAGGCGCTGGAGCAGGCCTTGGCTGGGCGTTTGCACATTCTCGGCTTGATGAAGGATGTGCTCGACCATGGGCGGGAAACCCTGTCCCAACATGCACCACGCATCATCAGCATCCGCATCAATCCGGATCGCATCCGAGACGTGATTGGGCCGGGCGGCAAGATCATCCGCGCGCTGACGGAAGAAACAGGAGCTACCGTCGACATCCAGGACGATGGTCTGGTGACCATTGCCTCCGTCGACGGGGCTTCCGGGGAAGAGGCCAAGCGGCGCATTCAGCTCCTTACCGCTGATGTCGAGGTTGGCGTGATCTATGACGGTAAGGTGGCGAAGATCATGGACTTCGGTGCCTTCGTTACGATTCTGCCCGGTCGCGATGGTCTGTT
This sequence comes from Acidithiobacillus sp. YTS05, assembly GCF_024396695.1. Taxonomy (GTDB): domain Bacteria; phylum Pseudomonadota; class Gammaproteobacteria; order Acidithiobacillales; family Acidithiobacillaceae; genus Igneacidithiobacillus; species Igneacidithiobacillus copahuensis. Next base: position 2,066,095 of record NZ_CP094359.1, on the reverse strand, counting down.
GCACATCTCGCAAATCAGCGCCGAACGCGTCAATGACGTGCACGACTACGTCAAGGAAGGGCAAACCGTGCGCGTCAAGGTTCTGGAGGTGGACCGCCAGGGCAAGATCAAGCTGAGCATGAAGGATATCCCCCAATCCTGAGCCCGCAGCCCTTGTCGCAGCGACTGCCGCTGGCGTGTCGGGAGTCGATGGATGTCTCTTCCCTATCCCTGCAGCAGTTGCCCAACGGCGTATGCTTTCTGAGCGAGAGGGTTCCGGGTCGGCGGCAAGTGGCGATCTCCGTCACCGCCCTGCGCGGCAGCCGCCATCAGCAGGCAGAGGAAAATGGTTTTGCCCATCTCCTCGAGCATATGCTGTTCAAGGGAGCGAAGGGGCGTGACGCCTCGGCCATCAACCGTCTGGGTGAACGCCTGGGCGGTACGCTCAATGCCTTCACCGATCGCGAAACGGTCACCCTGCACCTGACCGTATTGGCAGAGGATCAGGCGGCGGGTCTCGACCTGCTTGCCGACCTGCTGCTGGAGCCCAGTCTGACGGCAGCAGACCTCGCCCTCGAGCGGACCGTGGTGGCGCAGGAAATTGCCATGGCGCAGGAGGACCTTGAGGATCATTTGCAGGAACTCGCGACCCAATCTTTCTGGGAAGAGGATCCGTTGGGCTGGCCGGTTCTGGGTAAGGCGAGCCTGGTACGTAGAGTCAGTGCCCGGCGCTTGCGCGACTTTCATCAGCATTATCTGGCGACTGCACCCATTGTGATCGTCGCGGTGGGTGCGCTGGATGCAGATTCTCTGGCAAGACAGGTGGAAAGCAGGTTTGCGTATCTGCCAGCGCGCCCTAAGGCCACTGCCCTGACGCTGCCCACGGCGAATTTTGCGACGCGGCAACGACGCTCCGCTCATGCCCGTCAGGCCCACCTGCTATGGATGGCCCAGGCGAGCGCCTTCGCAGATCGAAATCACCTGATAGAGCTTTTCGCCAATCATATCCTCGGCGCGGGGATGGCGTCGCGTCTCTTTCAGGAGCTTCGCGAGCGCCGCGGACTCGCCTACCAGACCTATTCCCAGCTCGAGGCCCTGAGCGACACCGCGGAGTGGACTCTCTATGCGGCGGTGCCAGCAGATAAGCGTCGTGGTACCGAGAAGGCCATCGCCGGAATCCTCAAGGCTCTGATGGAGGATGGACCTAGCACTGAGGAAATGGATTGGAGTCGCGCCGGTCTGCGCAAGCAATGGCTGCTGGGTCAGGAGGATCTGGAAACGCGGATGGCGCGACGGGTGCGCCAGCTTGCCCAGGGTGGAAGTCTGAAAAGTGAAGAAGAGATCCTCGACTCGATTCAACAGGTTTCCGCAGTGCAGGTACAGGAAGTTTTGGCGCGCGCCTGGGCCCAGCGCCTCGAATGGACCGTGCTCCCTGCCTGACTAGCGAAATCCATCTTTCCAGCGGCGTAAGGCGGCAAATACCTCGACGTCGGAGTCATTGCGGGCGCCGTGCGCGCGTGCGGCGCGGATTACGTCAGTTTCCCTGCAGCGGAGAAAGGGATTACTTTGTCGTTCTTCTTTTAATGTAGAGGGCAGGCTCGGGTGATTTTGTTCGCGTAGCTGCGCTACCTGCTTTTTCCGTTCCGCGATCGTTGGGTTTTCCGGCTCGACCGCTGTGGCGAAGCGCAGATTGCTCTCGGTATATTCGTGGGCACAGCAGATCTGTGTGCTGTCAGGCAGGGCGGCAAGCTTCTGCAGGCTGCTGTACATCATCTGTGGATCGCCCTCAAAGATTCTTCCGCAGCCTGCCGCAAAGAGGGTGTCGCCGCAAAAGGCATGGTCCTGCCAGAGATAGGCGATGTGGTCCAGGGTATGCCCGGGTACTTCCAGCACCTGTATCGTCTCGCCATCGATCTCGAGCGAACCCTCGGCGACGGGGTGACTGAGCTGGGGAATCCGCGAACCGTGGCCGAAGACGGGAAGGTCATAGCGTTCTACCAGGGCCCTGACACCGCCGACATGGTCGGCATGGTGGTGGGTACAAAGGATGGCCGTAGGGCGGAGCTGCCGGGATTCCAGGTATTCCAGAACCGGCTGATCATCGCCGGGATCGACGATCCACAGGCCGTGAGGCGTGTGCACCAGATAGATGTAATTATCCTGGAAAGCGGGAATGAGGGTCAGCATATAGGCTCCTGCTCCTGATCAAGGTAACATGCAGTCATGATCAGAACACAGCCCGTTCCTCATGCCTAGGGGGGTCGTTCCTTCTTCCCTGCGACAACGGCGGGCAGCGCGCTGGTGGACGGGTCGCAGTGGGCGCCTGTTGCTGGAGCGTGCCAGCGAAATCCTGCCGCCCTGGATCGAGCGTTTGCATGCGGATACCGTGCTGCAGCTGGGGCAGCCGGTCTTCTGGAACCCCCTGGAGTCAGACAGATCTTGGGTTTTGCTCAATGACGGTTTTGTCTGTGCTGCAGATGGCTATCTCCAGGTTTATGGCCGTTGTGATGCACTACCTTTCGCTGATCTGCGTTTCGACCTGGTGCTGGTTCCTTTTTGTCTGACCCGCATGTCCGATACCCGACGCATTCTGGAGGAGTGCTGGCGCGTGTTGCGGCCGGAAGGCCACGTTCTGATCATGGATTTCAATCCGAGCGGGAGCCTTGGAATGCTGCGGCGCTGGCACCTCTGGCGTCGCGATCGCGGCTGGCCCTGGCGCGAGCCTTTTTTACCGCTGACGCAACTGCGTCGCTTGCTGGAGGAAATCGGTTTTGGTCTGCGCCAAGGACGCTATTTCCAGTATACCGTTCCAGGATTTGGGCATAGCGCCCAATGGCTGGAGTTGGTTGGCGATCGCTGGTGGCCGGCGGGGGCCAATGCTTATATCCTGCTGGCGCAGAAGCGCGAGAATAGCCCCACCCTGGTGGGCCTGCTGCCCGCGCGTCAAAAGAAGCGGCGGCCGAAGTTGGCAACGGCAACGGCCAATCTGCAATGTTCTGGGGAGTCTAATGGAGACTGAATCCACCCTGCGCCTGATTACCGATGGCGCCTGCCGGGGGAACCCGGGCCCCGGTGCCTGGGGTGCCTGGCTGCGCCAAAGCGAGCATGAGCGCGTGTTGTGGGGCTATGCGCCGCAGACCACCAATAATCGCATGGAGCTGGACGCGGCAGTGCAGGGTCTGCAGGCACTGAAACGACCGAGCCAGATATTGGTGCGCTCGGATTCGCAGTACCTGATCAAGGGTATGACCGAGTGGCTGGCGGGCTGGCAAAAGCGGGGCTGGCGTTCCGCAGGGGGCGCAGCAGTGAAGAATCAGGAACTCTGGCAGGCACTCGCGAGTTTGGCGCAGACTCACCAGATACGCTGGGAATGGGTGCGGGGGCATGCGGGTGACGTGGAAAATGAGGCGGTCGATGCCCTGATCAATCGGGTATTGGATCGCTTCGCCGGAGCTGTACAAGAAGCGAGTGGAGAGGGGTGGCTATGAGACAGATCGTCCTGGATACGGAAACCACGGGTCTGGACCCCAGCAAAGGGCATCGTGTCATCGAGATTGGTGCTGTGGAGATCATCGACCGTCGTCTCACTGGCAACAACTTTCATGTCTATCTCAATCCCGAGCGTCCATGCGATCCCGATGCGGTACGCATTCACGGTTTGACCGATGAGTTTTTGCAGGACAAGCCGCTCTTTGCCGATCTGGCGGAGGACTTTCTGGCCTATCTGGGGAGCGATGAGCTGATCATCCACAACGCACCTTTCGATATCGGCTTTTTGTCCGCCGAGCTTGGACTCGTGCAGCGTAGCAAATTGCAGAATCCGGTCATCGACACCCTCGTAGAGGCCCGACGCCGCTTCCCAGGGCAGAAAAATGATCTCGATACCCTTTGCCGACGCTACGCTGTCGACAACAGCCAGCGCAGCCTGCATGGTGCTCTGCTGGACTGTGAATTGTTGGCAGAGGTGTATCTGGCCATGAGCGGTGGTCAGGTGGATATGGGCCTGATGGATGCTGCGCCAACCGACGCGACGGGCAAGGGCCGCAGTCTCCCCGCAGTGCGGCCGCAAGGGCGGCTGCGAGTCATCTCCGCCTCGCCCGAGGAAAAAGCGGCGCACGCTGCCTATCTGGCAGGGATGGGCAACGCCCTGTGGGAGAAGGTCTAGTGCTCTCTCACTTGCGCTCGATGAGTTCGATGCGGTAGCCGTCGGGGTCCTCGACAAAGGCGATGACCGTCGTGCCGTGTTTCATCGGGCCAGCCTCGCGCAGCACCTTGCCACCGCGTGTCCGAATTTGCGCGCAGGCAGCGGTAGCATCGTCCACCGCGATGGCGATATGCCCAAAGGCATCGCCAAGCTCGTAGCTGTCGACGCCCCAGTTGTAGGTGAGTTCGATAACGGCACCCTGGTCTTCTTCTTCGTAACCGACAAAGGCGAGGGTGAACTTGCCCTCGGGGTAATCCTTGCGACGCAGAACGCGCATCCCCAACACTTCGGTGTAGAAGGCCAGAGAGCGGTCGAGATCGCCAACTCGTAACATGGTATGCAAAATGCGCATGGGATCCTCCTAGCCTTGCAGGCGTTTTTCAATGCGCAGGCGCAGGGCGTTGAGCTTGATGAAGCCCTCGGCATCCTGCTGGTGATAGGCACCGGCATCGTCCTCGAAGGTGGCGATACGCGGATCGAAGAGACTTTGCTCGGATTTGCGGCCGACAACGGTGCAGGCACCCTTGTAAAGCTTAAGGCGCACTACACCGGAGACCAGGCGCTGGGTCTGGTCGATGAGGGATTGCAGGGCGCGGCGCTCCGGGCTCCACCAGTAGCCATTATAGATGATGCTGGCATAGCGTGGCATGAGCTCATCCTTGAGATGTGCGGCTTCGCGATCCAGGGTAATGGATTCGATGGCACGGTGCGCACGGAGCAGAATGGTGCCGCCGGGGGTTTCGTAGCAGCCGCGAGATTTCATGCCCACATAGCGGTTCTCGACGATGTCGAGACGACCGATGCCATGTTCACCACCAATGGTGTTGAGGTGGGCGAGGAGGGCGGCAGGGGGCAGGGCCTCGCCATCGATGGCGATCGGATCGCCATGGGCAAACTGAATTTCGATATAGCGCGGCTGGTCCGGGGCCTTCTCCGGTGCCGTGGTCCAGCGCCACATGGATTCCTCGGCCTCGGCCCAGGGGTCTTCCAGAATCCCGCCCTCGTAAGAGATGTGCAGTAGATTGGCGTCCATGGAATAGGGTGATTTCTTGCCATGCCGTTCGATGGGAATGCCATGTTGCTCGGCATAGGCCAGAAGCTTTTCCCGCGAGGTCAGGTCCCACTCCCGCCACGGGGCAATCACGCGGATTTTGGGGTCGAGGGCGTAGGCGCCGAGCTCGAAACGCACCTGATCGTTGCCCTTGCCAGTGGCGCCGTGGGCGACGGCATCGGCGCCCACCTCGGCGGCGATCTCTACCATCCGCTTGGCGATCAGCGGGCGCGCAATGGAGGTGCCAAGCAGGTACTCTCCTTCGTAGATCGTGTTGGCGCGAAACATGGGAAAGACATAGTCACGCACGAACTCCTGCCGCAGATCGTCGATGAATATCTCCTTCGCACCGAGCCGGGTTGCTTTGGCACGCGCCGGCTCCAGCTCCTCGCCCTGACCGATATCGGCAGTGAAGGTAACGACATCGCACTGGTAGTGATCCTGCAACCACTTGAGGATGACGGAAGTATCCAGTCCACCGGAATAGGCGAGTACGACTTTCTTTACCATAATCAGACTCCTTGTTCGGCCAGGGGCCCAAAGCCCGCCAAAAATTCCATCAGTGCCTTTTGCGCGTGCAAGCGATTCTCCGCCTCCTCCCAGACCAGAGAGTGCGGTCCATCGATGACCTCCGCCGTTACTTCCTCGCCGCGGTGGGCGGGCAGGCAGTGCATGAACACGGCCCCGCTCCGCGCCTGAGAAAAGAGCGCGGCATTGACCTGGAAGGGCGCAAAGAGGGCGCGGCGCTCGGCATTTTCGGCCTCCTGTCCCATGCTGGTCCAGACGTCGGTGACGACCAGATCGACCCCGGCGACGGCGGCGCGGGCGTCGCCGAAAATTTGCGTATGACTGCCATTTTCCCGTTCTGCATCGGCACTGGGCTGGAAACCCTCGGGCGCGGCAATCCGTAATTCGAAGTCGAGAAGCTGTGCTGCCTCCATCCACGAGCGCGCCATGTTGTTGGCACCATCACCGATGAAAGCGATCTTCCGGCCGGACAATCCGCCCCAGAGCTCCTGCGCCGTCATCAGGTCGGCGAGGAGCTGGCAGGGATGATGGTCGTCCGACAAGCCGTTGATGACTGGTACCCGGCTGGCGCTGGCGAAGGTCTCGAGGCCAGCATGGGAGAAGGTGCGGATCATGATCAGATCGACCATGCGCGACAGCACCCGAGCGGTGTCTTCAATGCTTTCGCCGCGCCCCAGTTGCGTGTCGCGGGGGGAGAGGAACAGGGCATGCCCCCCCAATTGCGCCATGCCGGTTTCAAAGGAAACCCGGGTGCGGGTGGAGGATTTTTCAAAAATCATCGCCAGGGTGCGCTGGGCGAAAGGGGTGTACTGCTCGCCAGCGCGCAGCATGCGCTTCAGCTCGATAGCGCGCGCGAGCAGGCCCTGGAGTTCGGTAGGGGAGAGATCCTGCAGGCGCAGGAAGTGGCGCACTGATTTCATACTTCCTCCTGCAGAAGCTTGGCCAGGGTATCGATGAGCAGATCGATCTCGGCAGGTCCGAAGATGAGGGGCGGCAGCAGACGGATTACCCGTCCGGCCGTCACATTGAGCAGGACACCGGCGTCCAGGGCGCGGCGCACGAAATCCTTGGGTTCCTGGCGCAGGACGATGCCGACCATCAGACCCAGGCCGCGTACTTCCTCCACCCCTGGGTGTCCATGGAAACGCTCGCGCAACCGACCTTGTAGGAGCTCCCCCATGGCCGCGGCATGCGCGGGGAGGTCTTCCGCTTCCATGGTCCGTAACACCGCGCGGGCGGCGGCGCAGACCAGGGGGCCGCCACCAAAGGTACTGCCGTGCTTGCCCGGGCCGAAGAGATCGGCGGCCGCCTGGCGGGCGACGATAGCGCCAATGGGAACGCCATTGCCCAAGCCCTTGGCCAGGCAGAGTACATCGGGCAGCAGGCCTTCCTCATGCTGAAAGGCGAAATAACGTCCGCTGCGGCCGATGCCGGTCTGCACTTCGTCGCAGAGCAGGAGGGCTTGGTGTTCGTCGCAGAGGGCGCGCAGCCCGCGCAAAAAACTGGCAGGGGCAGGGCGTACCCCGCCTTCGCCCTGTACCGGTTCGACGAGTACGGCGACGATATCGGGATCGGCGCTGAGCATGCCCCGCACCGTTACCAGATCGCCGTACGGGGCGCGCACGAACCCCGCCACCAACGGAGTGAAGCCTTCCTGAATCTTGCGATTGCCGGTAGCGGTGAGCGCCGCCAGGGTGCGACCATGGAAAGACTGGGTAAAGACCAGGATCTTGGGTTCGGCAATACCGCGCGCATGGCCATGCAGGCGGGCGAGCTTGATGGCGGCTTCGTTGGCCTCGGCGCCACTGTTGCAGAAGAGGACGGCATCGAGGCCACTCAGGCGACACAGGTCATCGCTCAGGGCCGCCTGTTCGGGGATCTGATACAGATTGGAGGTATGCAGGAGCTTGCCGGCCTGTTCCTGCAAGGCGGTGGTCACCGCCGGGTGGCTATGGCCCAGGCCGCAGACTGCAATCCCCGCCAGGGCATCGAGGTACTTGCGCCCGGATTCATCGTAGAGCCACACCCCCTCACCGCGTACGAAGGCGACGGGCAGGCGCGCGTAGTTATTCATCAATGCCATCAGGATGCCGCCTTTTCCAGACCAAATGCGCCATGCAAGGCGCGCACGGCGAGCTCCAGATATTTTTCGGCGATGACCACCGAGATCTTGATTTCCGAGGTGGAAATCATCTGAATGTTGATGTTTTCCTGGGCCAGGGCAGCAAACATGCTGGCGGCGATGCCGGCGTGGGAGCGCATGCCTACTCCCACCGCCGACACCTTGACGATGCCGGTGTCGCCGCGCACATCTTCGGCGCCCAGTTCGTGGGCAACGTCGCGCAGAATGCCCATGGCGCGCTCGAAGTCGTTGCGCTCGACGGTAAAGGTGAAGTCGGTTTTTCCGTCCTCAGAGATGTTTTGCAGAATCACATCAACGTTGATGTTGGCCGCCGAGATCGGACCGAGGATGGCAGAGGCGATGCCCGGACGATCGGGAACGGCGACGACGGTGATCTTGGCCTCATTGCGGGAGAAGGCGATACCCGATACGCGGGGGGCTTCCATACAGTTTTCCTCACTGGTAACAAGGGTGCCGGGGCCATTGGCAAACGAAGAAAGCACGCGCACCGGCACCCGGTAATTCATGGCAAATTCTACCGAACGGGTCTGCAGGACCTTGGCGCCGAGACTCGCCATTTCCAGCATCTCCTCGTAGGTGATGCGGTCCAGGCGGCGGGCCTTGCTTTCCACCCGCGGATCGGTGGTGTAGATGCCGTCGACGTCGGTGTAGATGGCGCATTCATCGGCCTGTAGAGCAGCGGCCAGTGCGACGGCGGTGGTATCCGAACCGCCCCGCCCGAGGGTGGTGATGTCACCGTGCGGATTGATGCCCTGAAACCCGGCGACGATGACCACCTGCCCGGCGGCCAGGGCGGAGCGCAGACGGGTGCCGTCGATGCGTTCGATGCGCGCCTTGTTGTGCGCGCTGTCGGTCTCGATGGGTACCTGGCTGCCGGTGAGCGAAACCGCCGCTTGTCCCTTGCGGTGCAAGGCCATCGCCAGCAGCGCGATGGTGACCTGCTCGCCGGTACTGAGCAGGGTATCGAGCTCGCGGGGATGCGGCTGCGAATCGATCTCGCGCGCGAGCTTGAGCAGGCGGTCGGTCTCGCCCGACATCGCCGACACGACCACTACCACATCGTGCCCAGCGGCCCGTGTCGCCAATACCCGATCTGCTACAGCCTGAATCCGTTCGATGTTGCCGACGGAAGTGCCGCCGAATTTCTGTACGATGAGCGCCATAATCTGAGGAATGCCGTCAAAGGGCGAATGATAAAGGCAGATTTCCGGGCTGTATAGGGTGATGCGTTTGACTGGTAGCGATCCGGACCGCGGATTTCTGTGCTAAGGTAATCCTACCATGCCAATCCCGACGCCCTCCCTCGAACTCCTGGAAACCTTCTGGGCTGTGGCCGAAACCGGCAGTGTCAGTGCCGCCGCAAAGTTGTTGCATCGCAGTCAGCCGGCGATCAGTGAGCGCCTGCAGCGGCTGAATGAGATTCTTGGCGAGGCCCTCTATCTGCCCAATGGTCGCGGCGTGCGCCTGACCGCTGCTGGCAAGGCCTATCTGGCATCCGCGCAACGCCTGATGGAACTGAAAGCGGAAGTCGCGGAAATCGCCTACCGACGATCCCACTTGCAGGAGGGGGCCTTGCGGATCGCGGCGACCAACACCATCGCCAACTATTTTTTACCCCAGCATCTGGTGGCCTTCCGCCGTGACCACCCGGAAGTGGAAATCATCATGAAGGGCGGGATTAGTGACTGGTCGCAAAACGCTCTACTCGATTGGGATCTGCTTTTCATCGAGGAGGGCAGCGAAGAAGTTCCTCTACCCCGGACCTACCAGCTACACCCCTGGCTGCAGGATGAGATTCTGACCATCTTCCCGTCCGATCATCCGCTGGCGGGCCGGCCAGAGCTGACGTTGGCAGATCTCCTGGCATTTCCCATCGTCTGGCGCGAGCTGCAATCCGGGGTGCGCGCCAGGGTGCTGCAGGAGTTTGCGCGGCTGGGTCTGCAAGTCCCGATCCGGCTGGAAGTGAACGGCGTCGAAGCGATGGGTAACGCCGTCGCCGCAGGCCTTGGGATCGGCTTCATCACCCGCACTGCTCTGCGTCATCGACCCGATTGGCAGGTCGTTTCCCGGCGTCTGCCAATGCCCCAAGGCATCCACTGGACGCTCTATCTGGCCGTGCCAGAACCCGCTTATCAGTCCCGTACCCTGGCGGCTTTTTTGTGGCAGATCGGTGTAGGGCAGCGCGCAGATGTCTGATCGCGATCTGGCGCGGCTATTGCAGGAACTGGAATCCTGTTCCCTCTGCGCTACTAGTTTGCCCAACGCACCTCGCCCAGTACTGCAAGTTCATCCCCAGGCCAAAGTTCTGATTGCCGCCCAGGCCCCTGGTCGCCACGCCCACGCCCATGCTCTGCCTTTTGCCGACCAAAGCGGCGACCGTCTGCGGGATTGGCTGGGGGTCAGCCGGGAGGAGTTCTATGATTCCCACCTCTTTGCCCTGCTGCCCATGGGATTTTGTTATCCCGGTAAAGGCCGTTCGGGTGATCTACCGCCGCGACCGGAATGCGCTTCCCGTTGGCGTGCTTCCCTTCTGGCACAGTTGCGGCAGGTGCAACTCACCTTGGTCATCGGTCAGTACGCTCGTCGCTATCATCTGCCAGACAGTCCAGGATCCTTGCAGCAACTGGTGCGTAATTGGCGGCACTATGCTCCCTCTGTCTTCCCGCTGCCGCATCCCAGCCCACGCAATATCCTTTGGCTACGGCGCAACCCCTGGTTTGCGGAAGAGGTCCTCCCGGCACTGCGCGAGCGAGTCGCGGAGGTTTTGCGCTCCTGAGAAGGTCCTGGGCTGCATGAATCTTGCTTGCTTCCCCATGACAATGGCGTCCTCGCTTCGGCTCTGCGGAAGCGAGGCTTTCTTTTGTGAGCTATTGAGGATTATGGAATGAAAACCGATGCTGAACTCTCGCTGGGCTATGTTGCCCTCGCTGATAGCGCGCCCTTGCTGGTTGCACAGGAATTAGGCTTGTTTGCCCGCGAAGGACTGCGCGTGCGTCTGCAATGCGAACCCTCCTGGGCCAGCCTGCGCGATCATCTCCTCTTTGGCGAGCTGGTAGCGGCACACGCTCTAGCACCATTGCCGATGGCGGCCACCCTCGGCGTTGCCTCTCCCAAAATTCCGGTAATCACCGGACTGGTCCTCTCGCTCAATGGCAACACCATTACCGTCAGCCAGCGACTATACCACGAGCTGGTACAGCGGGGTGCTGCAGCGACGGATGATCCTGTTCGCACGGGACAGGCGCTACGAGAACTTACGCGCAGCCACCCCAGTCTCCTGCCGCTACGTTTTGCCGTGGTATCAACCGTCTCCAATCACCATTATCAATTGCGCCACTGGCTACGCGCAGCCGGTCTCGAATTGCACAGTGAAGTCGAGATTGGTGTGGTTCCGCCGCGCTATATGGTCGATGCCCTGCGCAACGACGAGATCGATGCTTTTTGTGTGGGTGAGCCTTGGGGAAGTCTGGCCGCCATGGAGGGGGTCGGACAACCCATCGTTAGTAGTTATTCTCTATGGAACAATGTGATGGAGAAGGTTCTGGCGGTGCGCGAGGATTGGGCGAAACGTGAACCAGACCTCCATCAATCCCTGCTCCGCGCCCTGATTGCCGCGGGCCGTTGGCTGGATGACGCAGCACATCGACAGCAGGCCGCGCGGTGGATAGCACAGGCCATCGCCGTTCCTGAGGCCGCGCTTGCTGCGGCCTTGCAGGGAACCATACCCGGCATGACTGAGCAACCCGATGGCCATGTATTCCACCGCTACGCGGCGCAATATCCCTGGCAGGAACACGGTCTCTGGTTGGCGGAGCAGATGCGTCTTTCTGACCAATGGCCGACGGCGGCCAGTCCCAGCGCCGTGGTGGAGCGGGTCTATCGAGGCGATCTGTATCGATTGGCAGCAACGGCCATGGATGCACCCATTCCGGTCGATGAACAGTCGGGTTTCGGCATCCATGCAAACCCCTGGAAATTGCCGGGGGTGGCGCGCGACATTGCCATGGGTACGACGCGAATTTTTGATGGCAGTCTATTGCAAAGACCTAGTTGAATCGTTGTCTTGACCCAGAATGAGGCCCCAAAATCGAGCGCATGCACTACACTTGTGCATTATACAAAGGCGAGCGCCGGCGCAGTCACCCTCCGAATCTTCAGTGCAACTCATTATTTTTGCCTGACTTTACAGAACATCTCTTGTTGATCTCCATTATGGCATGATTTCTGCTTAACTAAGGTAGAGCATCATTCAACGCTGAATGATGACACGGGACGATGGCGTTCCTGACCGGTAACGGTCAGGAACGCCTTTTTTGTTGTGCACATAATCGGAGGATCAAGCAAATGCAATCCTTGCTTTCGCAACTACGTGCGGGAAATTGGCGCGCCTTGGTCGCCAGTTTTCTCTATTTCGATACGGGTTTTACCGTATGGCTTTTGTTTGGGCCGCTGGCGCCATATATGATCCAAAGTCTGCATATCACCCCCATGCAGCAGGGTTATCTGGTCGCCATTCCCGTGCTGTCCGCTGCAATTTTGCGCATTGGCTTCGGCAATCTCTACCAAGCCATGGATGGGCGCTGGCTGGCCTTGATCGGGGTGGCACTTTCGGCGATTCCCCCCTTGGTCCTTTCCATCTACCCGTATACGCTTAGTTACGATGCCCTGATTTTCCTGGGTGTTTTGCTGGGCGTTGGCGGTGCCAGCTTTGCCGTCGCCCTACCCATGGCTGGCAGCAATTATCCTCCCAAAATCCAGGGAACGGTGTTGGGCATTGCGGCGGCGGGCAATATCGGCGCCGTCCTCGATGGCTTTCTTTTTCCGCCCTTGGCCGGACAATTTGGCTGGACCCATGCGGCAGCAGCCGTGCTCCCTTTGCTGGGCTTGGCCGCAGTGACCCTGTGGTTTTGGGGCAAGGATTGCGCTCCCAAAACTGGGAAGGTGGCGCCGGCGGCCTGGGGTTGGGGCCTGACTCTCGCCGGCTTGGCGCTTTTGGCCGTCGCCAGCCCGCGCGGCTGGCTGGGGCTGCATGGCAAAGCGGCGCTGCTGATGTTGCCGGTCTATGGCGTCCTCCTGTCGTTGCTCTTTCTGCCGCGCCGCTACTTTCCGGTTCTGCGCGAGCGGGACACTTGGGCGTTGATTTTGGTCTACGCCATTACCTTTGGCGGCTTTGTGGGCATGTCGGCCTTTGTCAGCCTGCTGCTGGTGACGCTCTACCATCTGCCCAAGGTAGACGCCGGTATGCTGATGGGCCTCTTTGCCTTTACTGGTGCCATTCTCCGTCCGTTTGGCGGGCTGATCGCTGACCGCATTTCGGGAGCGCGCGCATTGCAGTTTTTCCTCGCAGGGATCTGCCTCATCGATGCCACCTTTTCCCTGTGGACGCCCACCCTGGCGGTCAGTATCGTCCTCTTTCTCCTTCTCTATGCAGCCTTTGGTCTCGGTAACGGCGCCACCTTTCAACTCGTACCCCTGCGCTGGCCGGAAAAGACCGGGCTGATGACCGGCATCATTGGTGCTGCCGGTGGTATCGGTGGTTTCTACTTGCCGGTAATTCTGGGAATCGCCAAGGAAGACACCGGGAGCTATCACTGGGGTTTCGGGATTTTTGCTGGACTCAGCGCAACGGCGTTGCTGCTGATCGTGGGCTTGCGCCGCCAGTGGCAGACCTGGGCCAAGATTGCCTCCGCCCATGGTCAGTGCATGCCTTCGCAAGGGCAAGCTCCCCAGGCATCCGCCATCGCGGACTGAATCCTCCTGCTGTCACCCTCCAGCGGCGTTCGCGCCGCTGCCAGCCCCCTTGTCTGGAGTAAGCCATGATCCAATTCTCTTTTCGCCGCCACCTCGTTGCCGTCGCGGTACTGTCTGCAGTCGTCTTGCCACAGAGCGATGCTTGGGCTGATCCCATTGTGCAGGCCATCAGCGCTGGCAAGGTCAGTCTGGATTTTCGTCCGCGCTATGAATTTATGTCGCAAGCTGGCAAACGCGATGCCAACGCCTTTACCGTGCAAACCTTGTTAGGGTTGAGGAGCGCCCCCATTGGCGGTTTCAGCGCTAACCTGCAGTTCATCGATGTGGCGGGTATCGTCAATGATTACAACAGTCTGCGCAATGGCAAAACTGCGTATGCCGTCATCCCCGACCCCGAAGAAGCGAACATCAATCAGGCCTATCTGCAGTACCAGGGCTTGGGCGGGCTACTGGTCCGTGCCGGGCGCCAGGAAATCAATCTCGACGACCAACGTTTTGTCGGGGCGGTCGGTTTTCGGCAAACTCCTCAGACCTTTGATGCTGTTTCCCTCCAGGAAAATCCCAGCAGCAGCCTGGGTGTCTATGCCGCCTATATCTGGCGTATCAAAAACATTCTCAATGAAAATGTGCCGAGCAAGACCTTTCTGGGCGAGGTCCATTGGCAGCCATCGCCCTTGTTTCATGCGCAAGCCTTCGGTTATTGGTATGGAAATCAGGCGAACAGTGCGATTCCTGGAGCCGCTGCCTGCTTTCTGGTGGGCAACGCCCAGGTTTGCAACAGCCAGACCCTCGGCGTACGCATGCAGGGCAGCATACCGATTTCTGCTTCCCTGCAGATCCCCTACGACGCCAGCTATGCCAAGCAGCTACCCTATGACGGCGGCAGTCCCCTCGTCGATGCCCAGTATTACCACCTGGGCAGTGGGGTGCGCTGGTCCGGGCTTGGCGTACTCGCCGATTACATGGTGATGGGAAGCAATGACAAGGGCAGCTATGGATTTCAGACACCGCTCGCCACCAAGCACGCCTTCAATGGCTGGGCGGAGGTCTTTCTTACTACCCCGCCGCAGGGTTTGCGCAGCCTCTATTTCACCGTGGAGGGCAAGCTTTTGGGCACGGCACTGCAGGCGACCTATTATGACTTCCGTAGCGCCTACCACAGCGAAGCCTATGGCCATGAGATCGATCTATCGGCCATTCATCGCTTCTCGCCGCACTGGACGGCCGGGGTGCAGTATGCCGATTACCGGAAAAACCAGTACGGAGTGAATACCGAAGGCGCCTGGGTATTCGTGACGGCAAGCTTCTAACGCACCATGGCAGTGCATCTTGCACCATGGGATGCACCATCAGATCGCAGAATCAATTTGCGAAAATCGATAACTGCTTGATTGTAAATGATCAAAGTTCTGGCATGAAACTTGCTAAACAGGGCTTGAAGCAATCTATCTGATTGTTGGTATGTGAAACGGCAAAGGCGTCGTCAGCATTTTCGGCTGACTGCGCCTTTTTTCTTTGGAGAAACGTCACGATGGGCAACAAGGCACGAAAGGCACGCTTGGTGGTGATTGGCAACGGCATGGCCGGCATCCGCACCGTCGAAGAGTTGCTGAAGATGGCTCCTGACCTCTACGAGATCACGGTTTTCGGCGATGAGCCGCACCCCAATTACAACCGTATCCTTTTGACTCCGGTGCTGGCTGGCGAGATGCGCCTGGAGGAGACCATTCTCAATGATCATGACTGGTACCAGGAACACGGTATTACTCTGCGTACCGGTTGCCCGGTTACACAGATCGATCGCGTGCGGCGTCAAGTCATCACCGCGCAGGGGGAGAAGGTACCGTATGATCGCGTCCTGATCGCTACCGGTGCGGCGGCAGCCCTGGCGCCGATCCCGGGCAACGACCTTCCCGGCGTCTATTCCTATCGCGACATGCGCGACGTAGAGGCGCTGACGCAGGTGAGTGCCGACGGTGGCGAGGCAGTCATCATCGGTGCCGGCCTGCTGGGTCTGGAAGTGGCGCATGGCCTGAACGCCCGCGGCATGCAAGTGACCGTCGTGCACCGGCGGGCCTGGCCGCTGGACAAGCAATTGGATGCCCGCGGTGGTGCGCTCTTGCAGCAGGCCATGGAGGCCCGCGGTATCCGCTTTCTGATGGAGCGGGAAAGTGCTGCCGTTTTAGGCACGGACCGCGTGGAAGGCTTGCAATTCCAGGATGGGAGTCATATCCCTGCGCGCATCGTAGTGATGACCGTGGGCATCCGCCCCCGTATCGACCTCGCCCAGGCCGCAGGTCTCGCCTGCGAGCAGGGGATATTGGTGAGCGACACCCTGCAAACCTACGACCCACGGATCTATGCCGTGGGCGAATGTGTGCAGCATCGCGGTATGACCTATGGGCTGGTGGCGCCCCTCTTCGAACAGGCGAAGGTGGCGGCCAACCATCTGGCCGAATATGGGAGAATGCGCTACCAGGGGTCGGTTACCAGCACCAAATTGAAGGTAACTGGGATCGAGCTGTTTTCGGCCGGGGATTTTCTCGGTGGCGAGGGCACGGAAGAACTCACACTGCTCGATGCCCATCAGGGAATCTATAAAAAAGTGGTCCTGCAGGACGACACCATCAAAGGGATCCTGCTCTATGGCGATACCAGCATTGGGCCTTGGCTCTTCGAACATCTGCGCGACAAAAATAACGTCGCGTCGCTGCGTGACCATCTTCTCTTTGGCGAAACCCATCTGGGCGATGCCGGACATGCCGGCGTCAATCAAGCCGCACGCCTGGCGGACAGTGCCGAAATCTGCGGCTGTAACGGGGTCAGCAAGGGACAGATCGTGCGCGCTATTCGTGATGGACTCTTCACCCTGGAAGAGGTTCGCAAGTGTACCAAGGCCAGTGCCTCCTGTGGTTCCTGCACCGGTCTCGTCGAACAGCTCCTGGTCAGCACCCTGGGGGGAGTCTATGACAGCAGCGCGCGCAAGAAGGCCCTTTGTGGCTGCACCGATTACAGCCATCAGGAGGTGCGTGATGCCATTCGCAAAGAGAAGCTGCTGTCAGTGCGCGATGTCTTTCGCTTTCTCGACTGGCGACATCCCGGCGGTTGCGCCACTTGCCGCCCCGCCGTCAACTATTACGTGCGCACCGCCTGGCCCGCCGAGGGTAAGGATGACCCATCGGCACGCTTCATCAACGAGCGCGCCCATGCCAACATCCAGAAGGACGGCACGTACTCCGTCATTCCCCGCATCTACGGTGGGGTAACCACACCGGCAGAACTCAAGCGCATTGCCGAGGTCGCCGAGCGTCACGCCGTGCCCATGGTCAAATTCACCGGCGGACAACGCCTCGATCTGCTCGGGGTACCCAAGGAAAAATTGCCACTGATCTGGGCGGAACTGGATATGCCCTCCGGGCATGCCTACGGCAAGGCCCTGCGCACGGTAAAGTCCTGTGTAGGCAAGGAGTTTTGTCGCTTCGGGGTACAGGACAGTACCCAACTCGCCATCGATCTCGAAAAGAATCTGGAACGGATGTGGGCACCGCACAAGGTCAAACTGGCCGCCTCCGGCTGCCCACGCAACTGTGCAGAAAGCACGATCAAGGACGTCGGGGTAATCGGCGTCGATTCCGGCTGGGAGATTTATGTGGGTGGCAACGGCGGCATGAAGGTGCGAGCGGCTGATCTCCTGGCCAAGGTAAAGACGGAGGCCGAGGTCATCCAGATCAGCAAGGCCTTTCTGCAGATGTACCGCGAAGATGCGCAATATCTGGAACGCACGGCGCCCTGGGTGGAACGGGTCGGCCTGGAGCAGATCAAGTCGCGGGTCATCGACGATCTGGCCCAACGAGTGGAACTGGCAGAGCGCCTGGATTTTGCGATTGCCCAGGAGAAGGACCCCTGGGCGGAAGCGGTTTCCGGCCGCCTGGACATTCACGCCGCGCCGCTGCGGCGGGTATCGGCCTGAGGAGGGCAGAATATGGAATGGTTTCCTTTGGGCAGGATAGACGAAGTGCCCCTGGGTGGGGGTCGCTATGTGGAGACGCCAGCAGGGCAGATTGCCGTGCTCTGTAACGAAGCGGGCGAATTGTTCGCAGTGCATAACCGCTGTCCCCATCGCGGTGGTCCCCTCTCGGAGGGCTTCGTGTCGGGCAAGACGGTATTCTGCCCGTTACACAACTGGCAGATCGACCTGGAGAGCGGCCAAGCCTTGCCTCCCGATCAAGGCTGTGTAAAGACCTTTCCTCTCAAAACGGAAGGCGAGGAAATCTGGCTGGGTCTGCCGGAGACGCAGTCGTGAACCCCCCAGCCCTACGCGAAAGCCGGTCCGTATGTCCGTACTGTGGCACGGGTTGCGGGGTTCTCATCGAACATGATGGCGAGCGGATCCTGGGCGTGCGCGGAGATCCTGAACATCCGGCCAATTTTGGCCAGCTCTGCAGCAAGGGTATGACGCTGGCGCAGACAGTGCACGGTCCCGGCCGTGCCACTGTTCCGCTGCAACGGGTGGCCGACGAAACGTGGCAGCAGGCCAGCTGGGAGCAGAGTATGCGCCAGATCGCCACCCGTTGGGCCGAGATCTATCGGGATCGCGGACCCCAGGCCCTCGCCTTTTATGTCTCTGGCCAGTTGCCGACGGAAGACTATTACGTGGTCAACAAACTGGCCAAAGGGTTTCTCGGCACCAATCATATCGATACCAACTCCCGCCTATGCATGGCATCGGCGGTGTCGGGCTATAAACGGAGCCTGGGTATGGATTCGGTGCCCTGCAGCTACGAGGATCTGGAACGAACCGACTGTCTGTTCATCGTGGGAGCGAATGTCGCATATGCCCACCCGATCATTTTTCGTCGCATCGAAGCGGCCAAGGCCCAGCGTCCCGAGTTGCGCATCATCGTCGTCGACCCAAGGCGCACGGCAGCGGCCAGCATTGCCGATCTGTTTCTCCCCATCCTGCCGGGTACTGACGTGGCGCTGTTCCACGGCATCTTGCACCTCTTGATCTGGAATGACAGGCTGGACACCGATTTCATTCAACAGCATACGGAGGGCTGGCAGGAACTCAAACAGCGGGTGCAAGAATATACCCCGCAGCGCGTGGCCGAGCTCTGTCAGATTGCCGAGGCCGATCTGCAGCGGGCGACCGAGCTCTTCGCCACGTCGCCCGCGGTTCTCTCCTTGTGGTGCCAGGGTCTGAACCAGTCGGCCCACGGTACCGACAACAATGTTGCCCTGATCAACCTGCACCTTGCCACCGGACAGATCGGGCGTCCAGGCGCTGGCCCATTCAGTCTCACCGGTCAGCCCAATGCCATGGGCGGGCGCGAGACCGGGGGAATGCCGGCCCTGTTACCGGGGCATCGGGAGATTGCCAATGGCGAAGATCGCGCCGCCATTGCCGAGCTTTGGGGTGTCGAAACCCTGCACCCGGAGCCGGGATACACCGCCGTGCCCATGTTCCAGGCGCTGGAGCGGGGGGATCTGGCAGCCATCTGGATCACCTGCACCAATCCCGTGCTTTCCCTACCGGATCGCCAACAGGTGGAACGAGCCTTGCGCACTGCCGAACAGGTCGTTTTGCAAGAGAGCTACTTGGATGGCGAAACCATGCCCTTTGCCCATTGGCTCCTGCCAGCAGCGAGTTGGGGCGAGCGCGAGGCCCTGGTCACCAACTCCGAGCGGCGTATTTCCCACCTGCAGGCGGCCGTTCCCCCGCCGGGTTCTGCCCGACCGGACTGGCAGATATTCTGCGACTTTGCCCACGCTCTGGCTTTGGCCCTGGACCGCCTGAGCGTACCCCTGCCGGATCGTAAAGACGACTCCTGGCAGCAGCGGGCCTTGCGCATGTTTTCCTTTCACGATACGGCCAGCATCTTTGCCGAATACCGTCGCTGCACGATTGGACGGGATCTCGATATCGGCGGCCTGGAAATTGCCATTCTCGATAGGCAAGGTCCGCAACAGTGGCCTTTCCCTGCCGGGGCAAAGAGTGGCCAAGTGCGGCTCTATGCCAATGGTATCTTCCCCACCCCCAGCGGTCGTGCCCGTTTTCATGCCCCGGCGCATCTCGGAGTGGCCGAGGAAATCGACGCCCGATACCCCCTGCGCCTGACGACCGGGCGCCTGCGTGATCAGTGGCACAGCATGGCGCGTACCGGCAGGGCGGCGAGCCTCTTTGCCAGTGCCGAAGAGGCCTTGCTCGCCATCCATCCGCAGGATGCGCGGCAATACGGGCTGCAGGAAGGGCAATTAGTGCACGTCGAAAGCCGCCGTGGCGCGGCGTTGTACCGCCTGCAGTACGATGACAGCCTGCAGCGTGGTCTGCTATTTGTGCCCATGCATTTTGGCTCACGATATTCCCCGGCGGCCCTGTGCAACAGCGTAACCCAGGCTGCCATCGATCCATACTCCGGCGAGCCGGAATTCAAGCATACGGCGGTGCGCATCAGTGCTGCCGAACTCCCCTGGGAGGCGGCAGTCCTGGTGGAAGACGACACGAGAGACCTATCCGCAATCCTACGCCAACTGGCCCAGGGCTTTCCCTACGCCAGCATCACCCCCCTGGTATCCAAACATGGTGCAGCAGTCCTTTTGCGGGTGGCCGCCGCGCAGGCACCAGAAGCGGAACTGGCCCAACGCTGGGACGCAGCGCTCGCTTTGTTTGGCCCGAATACCCTGCTCTACGAAGATCCTCGCCAAGGCCTGAGCAAGCGTTTGCGTATCCGCGGCGGACGCTTGACCGGCTTGCGCCTGTGGGGCGGGCTACAAACCCTGGATTGGTTGCGCCAGCTCCTCCTGGAGGGGACGGCCATCGACGCCTTCCGCCTAGCGTTGTTGGCGCCTCGGGTACCAGACAATCTAGGGGCGTGGGAGCGTTCGCGGGGCATTTGTGCCTGCAAGGGCGTCGACGAAAAGACCATTCGGCAAGTCATTGCCAATGGCGCCGATACCCTGGAGGGCGTCATGCAGTGCTGTGGCGCAGGGACGGAATGCGGTTCCTGCAAGCCAGAGATTCAACAGTTACTTCAGAGTCGTTTGGCGGAGGCCTCATGAGTACGTGGAAGCAATATCTCAGTCGCGTCGCCCGTGGCCGTGAACATGCCGAAGACTTGCGGCGGGAAGAGGCTGAGGAGCTCATGGGCGCCTGGCTGCATGGCGAATTGCCAGAGCTGTATGCGGGAGCCTTCTGGGTGGCCTACCGCATCAAGGGCGAGAGTCTTGGCGAACTGCTGGGCTTTCACGATGCCGTTCGCGCCCGCATGAGCACCATTTCCCGACCCGGTCGCCTGCGCCCCGTCGTGTTTGCCAGCTACAATGGCACGCGACGGCGCGCCAATCTCCTGCCCCTCCTGGCGCTCACCCTCACCCGTTGCGGTGTCTCGGTTTTAATCCACGGTGCTGATCTCGATGACCTGCCTGGATCGGCATCCGCAGACCATTCGCCGCAAGGGCGAGTCCACACAGGGCAGATCCTGGAGCACTTGGGTCTGGCGGCAGCGGCAAACCTCGCGCAAGCGGAAACCCTACTTCAGTTGCAAGGGTTGGTCTATCTGCCGCTTTCGGCCTGGCAGCCAGGATTGGCGCGCATCTTTGCCTTGCGCGAAAGTCTGGGAATCCGTTCCAGTGTGCACACGTTGCTCAAAGGGTTGCATCCTTTCGCACCGCAGGAGGCGCTCGTCTGTGCGGCCGTCACCCATCCCCCGTATCTACAGCGCTTGCAGGAATTTTTTCTGGCTACGGAGATTCCCGCCCTCTGTTTTCGCGCGACGGAGGGGGAGCCCTTCGCCAATCCTCAGCGTCGTCCCGATCTCTTTCTCTGTCATCAAGGGGAGAGCCGGTTGTTGCTGGCCAAAGACCATGCCTCCCTCGCGCAACTACCGGAGCTGCCAGATAATCTCGCGGCAAGTACCAGTGAATTCATTTCCGCCGTGCTCGACGGCCGGCGGGCTTTACCCCTCGCCATTGCCGAGCAGGCTGCGGCGCTGCTGCTGCTGAGCGGTCGTTGCGCGGATCTGGCCAACGCACGCGCCCTGCTGCGGCAGTCCTTCACCCGTATCGCGGCCTAAAGGAAAACTCTCATGACGACCTCTTCCCCCCTCCATCCGGTTTCTCTGGTAGGCGCCGGTCCCGGCGATCCTGATCTTCTGACTCTGCGCGCAGTGCGACGTCTGGAGAGGGCAGAAGTGATCTTTTATGACGCGCTCGCCAATCCCGCCATCCTGTCTTTGGCTCCACCCCGTTGCCGGCGGGTGGATGTCGGCAAGCGGGGCGGGCAAGCTTCCACCGAGCAAATGCGCATCCACGAGCAGATGATCCGTGCCGCGCGCCAGGGGCTACGAGTGCTGCGTCTAAAGGGTGGGGACCCATTTCTCTTTGGGCGCGGTAGTGAGGAATGCCTCGCTCTGCGCGCCGCCGGCATCGAGTACGAAATCATTCCCGGAATTACCAGTGCCATGGGTGCCGCCGCCTATGCCGGCATTCCTCTCACCCACCGACAGATGAGCCGGTCGGTACTGTTCTGCACTGGGCAACAGGCGCGCAATTCCGAGCCCATCGACTGGAGACGCTATGCTGGGGCCGCCGACACCCTGGTCATCTACATGGGGATCGCGCAGATCGCCCAGATCTGTGCCGGTCTACTGGCCGGCGGGATGCCAGCGCTGACCCCGGCGATAGCCATCCAATGGGCGACCCTGGAACAGCGCCAACTGCGCAGCACGGTGCAGGAATTGCCCACGGCAATCGCCCGCGCGGGCATTGGCAGCCCGGCGATACTCATCATTGGCGCGGTGGTGGAGTTGGGGGATATACTGGCTTGGCTGCCAACACCCCCGCCAGCCGTCCCTGCTCTTCCCATCCAATGCCTATGACCCATCCGGTGCAACTACTCCTCGCCCATGGCTCGCGCGACCCCGAATGGCGCCAGCCCTTCGAATGGATTGCCGCCGACTTGCAAGCCGCCCATTCCCAGCGCCGCATCGTTCTTTGCTACCTGGAACTATGGTCGCCGAGCTTGCCAGAAGCCATCCAAGCGGAATTCGCTCGGGGTAGCCGCAATTTCCAGATTACCCCCCTGTTCTGGAGTCGTGGACGCCACCTGCGTGACGATGTACCACGAATCCTGCAGGAGCTGGCGACGGACCTGCCCGATTGTAAGATCACTCTCGACCCGCCCGTCGGGGAATCCGAAATCGTGCGCTCGGCGGTGTTACGTCTCCTGGCCTGACCGCCCCCATGTACCGAATCGTTCTCATCGATGACGATGACGCGCGCGTGGCCATTCTGCGCGATGCACTGATCGCAGAAGGCCACAGTGTCCCTGCCGTGCTTTCGTGGCAGACCTTGTCCTGGCAGCGCGTAGAGGAATGCCAAGCAGAAGTCATCATCGCCGATGCCAGCTCCCCCGCGCGCGACGTCCTCGAACACATCGTTTTCCTGAGTGAAACCCTGGAGCTTCCGGTGGTGGTGCTTGGCGCCCCGGAGGATGAAGATACTATGCGTCGCGCCATTCGCGCCGGGGTGGCCGCCTATGTGGCGCACGGAATCGCTGCGCGCGACATAGCCCCCATCCTCAAAGTTGCGGCACTACGCTATGCGGAATACCGCCAACTGCGCCAGGAATTGAGCAACACCCGTACCGCTTTGAATGAACGCAAGATCATCGAACAGGCCAAGGGCATCGTCATGCGGGACCTGCAAATCACGGAGGCTGAGGCCTACCAGCGAATGCGTCGTCTGGCAATGAACCAGGGGAAAAAACTCATTGAAATTGCCCTACAGATCATCGAAATCGAGGATCTGTGACGAGAACCTGTCATCCGGGGCCAAAATTGCCGATAGTCATCTGCTATCGTTACATTAGATATATTCTATCAATCTAATCGATTTGTTCGATAACTCTGGCGTTGCTAGGATTGCCCGGTTTTTCACGAAACCGGGAGTACGATGCTCCACGTCCTGCGTGCCCGTAGCAGTCAAGGTCAAGCGGCGCCGTTTCTTGCGGTGAATCTGGCGATTGGTCTTGCGCATTTTTTGGTGCTCTTCAACGCTGGTGCCTATTTGCCGATGATTCCCTATATTGCCGGGAGTCTGGGGCGTGCGCCGATGTATGGTGACTGGACCCAGGATCTGTATTTTCTCTTCCTGGGGCTGGGATTGCCTTTGGCACGTTGGGTCAGCGGTCGCTGGGGGGCGCGGGATGGCCTGCTGGCCTGTCTGGCCGTTCTGCTGATCAGCTCTGCGATCAATGCCAGTACCTCGAATTACAATCTTTTTCTGTTGGCGCGCATCTTTTCGGGTCTGGCCGGCGGGCTCAGTATTCCGCTATCGCTGCAGCTGCTGCTTCGTCATTACCATGAAAATCATCGCAGTAGCGGGCTCTTTCTCTGGGGGTTTGCGGCGATCACGCCCTTTGCCTTGGGTCCATTCATCGGTGGCTGGATTGCCGATGCATGGGGATGGCGTTGGCTTTTTTATCTCAACCTTCCGGTGCTTTGGGCCAGTTTTTTGGGAATTCTCTTCTGGGAAGCCCCCTCGCAGCGGGGCGCCGCCCGCATGGATTGGCCGGGATACGGACTCCTTTGCCTTGGTCTTTTGGCGTTGCTGATGGCCTGTAACCTGGGCAGCAAGGACGACTGGTGGCGTTCAGGAGAATTCCGTTTCTTGTTTGTGGCGGGGGTTGTGCTGCTTTGCAGTTTCTTCCTTTGGCTGCCGCTGGCGGAGAAACCTGTTGTCGATTACCGATTGTTTCGCCAGCGCAACGTCCTGCTGGCAAGTCTGGGCATTTTTCTGACGGCTCTGGCCTTTCAGGGAAGCCTGGCCTTGCTCATTGTGCAGTATCAGTTGAGTTTTGCGTACAGTGCTCGTGCCATTGGTCAGATTCTCCTGAGCTTGGCTCTGTTTGCGCCACTCAGTGCCTGGTTGAGCCACTGGATTCTTGGACGCTTCGATCCGCGCCCCTGGGCGGTATTGAGTATGCTGCTGCTCGCGGTCGGTGCTTTTTGGCTCTCCTCCTACGATCTTCCCGTTTCCCCATCGGCCCTCGCGGGCCCCCCGGCCCTGGTCGGACTGGGGCTTGGTGGTGTTTTCGGGTCGTGGGCGCGCATCGGTGTCTGGGGGCTTGCGGGCACGAATGAACAGGAAGCGGCCATGCTGCTCAATTTACTGCGTAGCAGTGGCCAGGCCCTGGGAATCCCTCTGGTGGCCGCCCTCTGGGAGCGGCGCATGGATTTGTTTCGCCATTTTCTGGTGGAGGATCAGGGGAGCAATCTGGCAGCTTGGCACGCAAATCTGGCGCAGTTTCGCATCGTTCTGGGAGAGTCTGCGGCCCAGAAGGATCTGGCGGAACAGGTACATCTGCATGCCGCCATGCTCGCCTTCAACGAAGTTTTTTATTGGGCGGGCTGGATCTTTGCCGGGCTCGCTTGCTGGAGCCTCCTGGCGAAGAGACCTCGTCCCAGTGGCGAAAGTCGCATCGAAAAGTTGGCCGCTGTGGAGTTGGTGGAGCCATGAGGCACGGTGTATCGATCTTGGCTTTGGGCCTTTCGGCGGCGCTTCTTGCGGCCTGTGCCCGGCTGCCGGAGCATTTGCCGCAGAATCCTACATTCCAGCCGCAAAAACTGGCCTTTGCCGCTGCCCGGCAGCCGTCGCCCTGGCCGCAGCAGGATTGGTGGCAGGCGGCCCATGCTCGGCAGCTCGATCGTCTCGAGACCATGGCCTTGCAGCGCAATCCCGACTTGCGCGCAACGGCAGCGCGTGTGCTGTATGCCCAGGCCCAAGTCCAGCGCATCCACGCCGGATTGCTACCGCATTTTGCCGCGGGGCTCTTCCTTACCCAACAATATTTTTCTGCCAACGGTCTGCATCTGCAGGCCAACGGCACGAGTAACCTCTATGGCGAAATCGATCCCCTGCTGGTCCATTATCATGTGGATCTCTGGGGACGGGATCGCGATCTGGTGGAAGCCGCCCGCGGCGAACTGGCCATGACCCAGGCTCAGGAAGCCGATGCCCGCTTGATGCTGAGTAGCGCGGTGGCCGTCCACTACTTCGCCTTACAGGGAGAGGAAGCCCTGCTGCAAAGGGAGGTCTCTTTGCAGAAATGGCAGCAGCGGGGCGTGGCGGTTGCACAAGTGGCCTTCGCCAGTGGCTTGCAGTCGGCAACTGTGGTCCAGGAGAGCCGTATCAGCGTGCAGCAGTCCGCGGAGCGGATCGCAGAAATCCAGTCGGTCATCGCTGCCGAACGGCATGCCCTGGCCGCCCTTTGTGGCCTTGGGCCGGATAGCCGTAACACCGCAGCGACCGGCCAACTGCGGGATTCGACCCCAGTACCGACGCTGCCCGCCGATTTACCCATGACTCTGCTGGGTCATCGCCCGGATATCGTCGCCCGACGCTGGGCGGTGGAAGCTGCGGCGGCGCAGGTGCGGGCGGCGCGCGCGGCCTTCTATCCCGATATCAACCTGAATCTGCTGGCGGGCTGGAACAGCATTCATCTGGCAGACCTCTTCGCCCCCGGGAATTTTGCCCATGCCTTCGGACCAGTCATCACCCTGCCCATTTTTGAGGGGGGCGCCTTGCGAGGCAATCTGCGTGCCGAGAATGCCCGATTCCTGGCTGCCCAGGACCAATATCAGGAGCAGATTCTCACCGCCCTGCGTCAGATCGCCGATCTCCTGAGCGTCCGCAAACGCCTGGGGACACAGGAAAGGGCGCTAAAACAGGCATTGCAGGAGCAGCAGGCGCAATGGCGTTTGCAGGAGGCATCCTGGCAAGCTGGCCTGAGCGATGGCGCGCCAAGAATTGCCGCACGGGTAAAAATTCTGCGACTGCAGGAGCAACGGATTTCCCTGCGCATGGCCGCCTGGCAGAACTGGGCGCTACTGGAGTCTGCCCTGGGGGGTGGCTATTCGACGGACAAAAAGAGTTCTCATGACGAAAGAAAAAAGTGATTATTCGCCTGCGTTGGCGCGCAGTCGGCAGAATTTCCTGATTTTTTTTCTGTTCCTGGTCTTGGCTCTGGGAGCTTGGGGCGCATGGTGGTTTTTTGTCGGTAGTCGCCGCATCAGTAGTAACGATGCCTATGTGACGGGA
The DNA here is from genome assembly GCF_024396695.1 of Acidithiobacillus sp. YTS05. GTDB lineage: Bacteria > Pseudomonadota > Gammaproteobacteria > Acidithiobacillales > Acidithiobacillaceae > Igneacidithiobacillus > Igneacidithiobacillus copahuensis. Next base: position 2,039,341 of record NZ_CP094359.1, on the reverse strand, counting down.
AACCTCATTCCCGTTCCGGCCCAGACTGCCGGGACCATTCGTCGGGTCTTCGCAGAAAACACCGAATATGTCCATGCCGGACAGATTCTGGCAACGGTACAGGGAGATCACAGCACTTTGGCCTTGCACCGGGCAGAAGCGGTGCTGGGACGAACAGTGCGCACCTTGCGCCAGGAATTTTCCGGAGTGCGCAAAAGTCAGCAAACCCTGCAGGCTGAGGAAGCACAGTTGGCAAAACTGCAGGGCGATCTGGCCCGGTACCAGATGGCACGAAAGGGCGACGCGGTACCCGGCATTCAGATCAGCAACACCGAGGCGGATATCCGCGCGGCCGAGGCGCAGATCGGTGCCACTCGCGCGCAACTGGCCGCCGCCACGGCCCTGGTTGGCGGTACGACCCTGCAGAACAACCCGAAAGTGCGCGCCGCCGTTGTGGCGCTGGAGCAGGCCTACGTGGCTTGGGCGCGACGCGATCTCCGGGCCCCGGTCAGCGGCTATGTCGCACAGCGTGCTGCCTATCCCGCCTTGATGATCCATCCAGGAGAACGACTGTTTACCATCGTCCCCTTGCAGGATCTCTGGGTGGTGGCCAACATCAAGGAAACAGAGATGGCCCATCTATATCCTGGGCAAGCGGTGCGACTCACCAGCTACTACTATGGCAGTCGCGTCGTTTTCCATGGGGTCGTGCAAGGACTGCTGCCCGGCGCGGGTAGTGCCTTTGCCATCCTGCCGCCGGAGAATGCCACCGGTAACTATATTCACATCGTAGAACGGGTGCCGGTGCGAATCTCCTTGTCGGCGCGAGAGCTCGCGCGACATCCCTTGCGTCCCGGACTGTCGATGCAGGTGTACATTGACACGGCAAAGCAGCACTCTCATAGCGTTTTGCAGCCCCTGACGCAAACGCCCTCAGAGGGATACCAGACCAACTTATATGACGGCGAACTCGCCAAGGCCAAGGCCCTGGCTGCGCAAATCATCGCTCAGAATTCCTGAGCAAGGAGACGGGAGTGGAGACGACAAAGATCGAGACCCGGCGCGTGTATGAGTGCCCATTGCCAAGCGGCTACCGGGTTCTGGCCGAGCGCTTGTGGCCGCGCGGCCTGCGCAAAAGTGATCTGGATTTGGCCGCCTGGCCCAAGGACCTGGCGCCGAGTACCGAATTGCGCCAGTGGTTTGGCCATGACCCCGAACGCTGGGAAGAATTTCGCCAGCGGTACTGGGAAGAATTGCAGAGTCATCGGGATATTGCGCGTCAACTACTCGAAGATGCCAAGTCGCAACCGATCCTTCTCCTCTATGCCGCCCATGATCAGGAGCACAACGGCGCCCTGGTGCTGCGGGACTTTTTGCGGCAGATCGGCGCCGTCTGAGTAGGGAGCGGGGATATGCATCAAATCGGGGAAGCAGCGGCACCATCCTTTACCGCGCCAGTGGCCATGCTGCGTGCCTGCCACCAGCGGATTCTACAGCAGTGTGACACCCTCGAGCGGTTGCCCTCTTATATCGCCGAGCATGGGGCAGATGAGCAGGTGCGCCAAGCGGCGGGCAAGATACTGCGTTATTTCTCCCAGGCGGGGCTCGCTCATCATGAGGACGAGGAAGAACAGCTCTTCCCCTGGCTTTTGGCCCAACCCACCTTCCCCGAGGATCTTCGGAAAATGCTCCGCAATCTCATACAGGAACATCGCCAACTGGATGCGGCATGGGCGGAACTGGCTCCAGATCTGCGCGTCCTGGAAGCCGGTGGGCAGATTCGATGGCTCCACATCGCTCCCTTTGTGACCATCCATCGTCGGCACATCGTTGTTGAAAACGAGCACATCTTTCCCGTGGCCGAGGCGCTCCTGGACGCCGAGACAGCGCAGCGCATCGGCATGCAGATGGCAGAACGGCGCCGCCTGGGGGGTGAGTCGTGAAGAGAGAAGGAGAGCCGATCCTGCTTACGGCAGCGACCTTGCAGACTTGGGGAGAGCCACAGTTTCTCTCGCGACTGAAAACGGAGTTACTGGCGCAGGACGCCCTCTTTGCGCCACTGCAGCAGGCCCTGACCCAGGGCAGTTATGCCCTGCTGGACGATCTCTCTTTGTTGGAGCTACGTCGCTGGGAGGAGGCAGATCACTATCTTCTGCGCCTGGGCGTGCAGTACCGCAGCGCCATTTCGGGCTGCGCCTGCGCCGGCGATCCAGATCCGGAGATCGAACCCCTCGAATACGCCGAGCTCGAACTGTGCATTCAGCGGCACTCCGGGATCGTATCCCTGCAGGCGTTGGCTCCGTGAGACTCCGTCATGCGCTGGGGCTGAAACTGTCGAAATGGATCTGCTCATGCGGCATCCCATGGGAGAGCAGGAGATCGATGGCTGCCTCGATCATGCCGGGGCTGCCGCAGAGGTAGGCTTCGTGCCCCGGCCAGGGGCCAGCGGCGGCTACCGCAGGTAAAAGGCGCCGGGGCCCCGACCATTCGGACAGCGCCGGATCGGAGCAGGACACCGACAGCCGCAGTTCCGGATGCTTGCTGGCGAGATCTTCAAGGAACTCAAGATGATAGAGATCCCGCTGCTGGCGCACCCCAAAATAGAGGGCAATGGGCCGCCGCTCGCCACGCCGGAAATGATCCTCCAAAATTGCTTCGATGGGCGCCAGTCCTGTGCCGGCAGCAATGCACAGCAGGGGGCGATCGTTTTCCTGCCGCGTAAACTCCCCCTGGGCAGCCGACAGCATGATCTCCTCGCCTATCTGAGCCTGGTCGAAGAGCCATTCCGAGAATTTGCCCCCGGGCACCTTGCGGATATGAAAGTGCAGGCGATGATCTTCCCTGGGGGCGCTGGCCATGGAATAGGAGCGCCAGAGGGAAGGCGCACCGGGAACCGCGAGCCGTGCATATTGTCCTGCCCGGTAGGGATAGGGACGGTCACAATCGACCCTGAGCTCCATGACCGTCTCGCCCAGCAGGTGCAGACCGCTCACCCGGCCCTGCCAGTACGCTGGACTCTCGTCGACCGTTGCGGCGATGCGCATGGCAGTACGCGGTTGCAGCTTGCACAGGATCGCCTTGTTGGATGCCCGCTCTTCCGGGGTCAGCAACAGGGGCATGAACGGTAGCTGTTCGCCGTCGCCCGCGAGAATGGTACCCTTGCAGTCACCGCAAGAGCCATTGCCACAGCCGTGATGGATCGCTATGCCCTGTTCCAGGGCGGCCTCGACAATGGCCTGATCCTCGCGCACCTGCAGGCAGATCCCCGAAGGTTCGAGTCTTACCTCATGGGTTTGCATGTGCTCTCCTTCGTAGAAGGTGGAAGACACACCGCCGCTTAGACGGCGGCGTTGCCAGCGCTCAGGCCGTGGCCGGGGGCACGTCGTCCAGGATCAGCGGCACATAGCGACCTGGCGCCATGGCTTCGGCCGCAGCTTGGATACAGACCGTTGCCGCCAGGTTGTAGGCCTCGATCCAAGACTCCGCCATCTCTGCGGTCCAGGCGGGCCCCAGGAAATGCTTCAGCGTCAGCAAAAGGCTCTTGCCGACGATCGGATAGTGTTCCGGGCGGGTATCATATTTGATGTGGCCAACGCCAAGCTCCTTGAGATAGGGGACCAGCATCTCGGTATTGTCGATGTTGCTGGCAATCTGGATCACCGAGTTGAAAAGACGCACGCGCTGCTGGGTCATGTCCCCCGGAAACATCTTTCGTACTTCGGGGTAATGGCTGAACATGGTATCGTAAAAATGTTGAGCAACCTGTACGCCCAAGTCCTCTACGGCCTTACCGCTTTGCTTGATCAGATCGATGTTGATGCTCATCTTGGAGTCTCCCGTAATGAATAGTGCCCAATTGGCGAGCTACAGTCTGGCTTCGCGAAAGATTCGCGTCCTTGATCTGGGTCAAGGTTTTGCTTGTGGAATCTGCCAATCGATCGCGGCCAGCATTCTCCAATCGACGAGCCTGCCATGAGCGTCGATCCCGCGCTCTATGCCGATCGCCTGCGGCAGCAGCCGATCTTTGCCGTTTGGTCGTCAGCGCAATTGGTGGAGTTATTGCGCGTCTGTCAGCTCCAGTCGCATACGGACGGAGAGGTCCTCTTCGTCGAAAGGGATCCGGCGAGCCAGTTCTTTTTTCTCGATGTCGGCATCGTGGAATTGTTCAGCACCAGTGTCGATGGCAAGGAAAAGATTCTGGAGATCATGCAGGCAGGTGATCTCTTTGCCGAAGCCGTGGCCTTCATGGAAGGGAAATATCCGGTGACCGCGCGCTGTCAGGGTCGCTGCAAAATTTTGCAAATCCCCTTCGTTCCCTTTGTTGCCATCCTCGACCGGGATCCCCGTCTGATGCGGCGGATACTTGCGCAGCTGAGCATGCGCCTGCACTTTCTGGTCAAGGAAGTGCGCATGCGTAGCATCGAGTCGGCGAACCGAAGAGTTTGTAATTATCTCCTGGAGCTGTCGGAGTCTGCGGCTTCGCATGGCGATTTTTCCCTTCCTGCGAAGAAGGTCAGCATCGCGGCGCGTCTGGGATTGACGGCAGAAACCTTTTCGCGCGTCCTCCGCCGCCTGCAAGATGCCCATGCCATCGACATGCAGGGGCAGCATATCGTGATTCTGGATCGCAAGAAGTTGTTGGCGATCAGTCTGGCGTGAGCGTAGGTACTACGTTCCTCTGAATCGCTGCTGTTGCAGATGTCCCGATGCCCGCATACGGCATCTTGACATACAGGTTCCAACGGATAAGATAGTAATTAATTACTTTCTATTGGAAGACGTCATGGATTCCCACCCCGAACATCTACCCGCCGACGTGCGCCGCGAGGTCACGGTCGAAGCTGTGATCGCGCTGGCTGCCGAGCACAATCCCGGCGACATCACCACCAGCGCGATTGCGCGCCACATGGGGCTGACGCAAGGCGCCTTGTTCCGCCACTTTCCCAGCAAGGAAGCGCTGTGGGAGGCGGTGATGGACTGGGTGGCGGCCCGGCTGATGGCGCGGGTGGACGCCGCCATGGGCACGCACAGCGATGCCCTCGACGCCCTGGAGGCCGTGTTTCTCACGCACTGCGACTTCGTTGCCGAGCATCCGGGGGTGCCGCGCATGCTGTTCGGTGAACTTCAGCGCGCCGAGGACACCGCCGCCAAGCGCGTCGCCCGCAGCCTGCTTTCGGCCTACGGCAAGCGCGTGCGCCAGCTCATTACCACGGGCCAGCAGCGCGGGGAACTGAGCTCAGACATCACCGCAGACGCCGCCGCCGCGATGTTCATCGGCGCCATCCAGGGCCTGGTGATGCAGACCCTGCTGAACGGCAAACCCCAACACATTCGCAGCGCGGCACCAGGGGTGTTCGCGCTGTACCGTCGCTGCATTCGGAGCCAGCCATGACGTTTTCCGCAATGAACCGCCGCACCCTGCTGCTGCTTGCCGTACTGGTGCCCATTCTGATCTTGCTCGGCTATGTGGCGCTGCGCTCCGGGCCGCTGGCGCCGGTGCCGGTCACGACAACCAAGGTGGAAAGCCGCGCCCTGCAACCGGCTCTGTTCGGCATCGGCACCGTGCAGGCGCGCTACACCTACAGCATCGGCCCGACCGTGGCCGGGCGGGTGTTGCGGCTGAACGTGCATGTGGGCGACCAGGTCAAGGCCGGCCAGCTGCTGGGTGAGATGGATCCGGTCGATCTCGGCCAGCGCCAGAGCGGGCTCGATGCGGCGATGCGCAGCGCGCAGGCGCAGTTGCAGCAGGCGCAGGCGCAGCGCGACTTCGCCGCCAGCCAGGCCGAGCGCTACGACCAATTGCTCGCCGTGCATGGCACCAGCAAGGAGGTGGCCGATGTGAAGCGCCAGGAGCTGCGCGTGGCCGATACCGCGTTGGCCGCCGCCCGCGACGCCCTCAAACGCGCCCAGGCCGATGCCCAGGGCGTGGGCGCGCAGCGCGGCAATCTCAAGCTCATCGCCCCGGCGGACGGCCTGATCACCGCCCGCGACGCCGACCCCGGCACCACCGTGGTCGCCGGGGCGCCGGTGATCGAGATGATCGACCCGAACAGCCTGTGGATCGACACCCGCTTCGACCAGCTCAGCGCCAGCAGCCTGGCCGCGGGCGAGGCGGCGCGCATCGTGCTGCGCTCGCGCTCGGGTCAGACCCTGCCCGGCAGCGTGCTGCGCGTGGAGCCGCTGGCCGACGCCGTCACCGAGGAAACCCTGGCGAAGGTCCGCTTCGCGCAAGTGCCGAAGCCCCTACCGCCGCTGGGCGAACTGGCCGAGGTGACGGTGAGCCTGCCGGCCCTGCCTGCGCGCCCGACCCTGCCCAACGCCAGCCTGCAGCATGTGGACGGCAAGCTCGGCGTGTGGCGCATCCACGCGGACAAGCTGGAGTTCGTGCCCGTCAAAGTGCTGGGCAGCGACCTCGAAGGCCATGTCCAGGTCGATGGCGTGAAGGCGGGTGAGCGCGTGGTGGTCTACAGCCAGCGCAGCCTGCGCGCGGGCAGCCGCTTCAGCATCGTCGATCGCATTCCCGGAGTGACGCCGTGATCAGCCTGGCCGGCCGCGACATCCTGCATGCCTGGGGCAAGTTCGTCTTCACCGGCATCGGTCTGGGCCTGCTGATCGGCGTGACCCTGACCATGGCCGGGGTCTATCGCGGCATGATCGACGATGCCATGGTGCTGCTGGACAACAGCGGCGCCGACCTGTGGGTGGTGCAGAAGGACACGCAAGGGCCGTACGCCGAGTCGTCCAGCCTGTATGACGATACCTGGCGCGGCATCGCCGCGATGCCGGGCGTGGCCAGCGCCGCCAATGTCACCTACCTGACCATGCAGGTGCGCGCGGTCAACCGCAGCCAGCAGCGCGACGTGCGTGCCATGGTGGTGGGCGTTTCCGCCGACGGCCCCGGCACGGCCGGCTGGCCGCCGTATCTCGTCGCCGGGCGCCAGATCACGCGCAGCCACTACGAGGCGGTGGCCGACATCGCCAGCGGCTTTCGCCTGGGCGACACCCTGCAGATCCGGCGCAACCGCTACACCGTGGTCGGCCTGACCCGGCGCATGGTGTCGTCCAACGGCGACCCGATGGTGTTCATCCCGCTCAAGGACGCGCAGCAGGCGCAGTTCCTCAAGGACAACGAGGCCATCCTGCAGCAGCGCCGCCGCACCGCCGAAAATCCGGCCTTCAACCGCCCCGGCGTGCCCGGTCTGCTCGACGCGGTGATCGCCTCGCAAAGCAGCAACAACTATGTCAACGCCGTGCTGGTGCGCATCAAGCCCGGCACTACCGCCAACGAAGTAGCTGAACCCATCCGGCGCTGGAAGCGGCTCACGGTGTTCACCCGCGCGCAGATGGAAGACATTCTGGTCAACAAGCTCATCGCCACCGCGGCCAAGCAGATCGGCATGTTCATGGTCATCCTGGCCATGGTCAGCGCGGCCATCGTCGCCTTCATCATCTACACCCTGACCATGGACAAGATCCGCGAGATCGCGGTGCTCAAGCTCATCGGCACGCGCAACCGCACCATCGCCGCGATGATCATGCAGCAGGCGCTCGCGCTCGGCCTGATCGGCTTTGCCGTGGGCAAGATCACCGCCACCTTTGCGGCGCCGATCTTTCCGAAGTATGTGCTGCTGCTGCCGGGTGACTCGCTCAAGGGCTTGGCCGCCGTCATCGTCATCTGCGCGCTGGCGAGCCTGATTGCCATCCGCATGGCGCTCAAGGTCGATCCGGCCGAGGCGATCGGGGGCTGAGATGAGCACGAACAAAGGCATCCGCATCGAAGGCTTGAAAAAGCGCTACGGCAGCGGCGACACCGCGGTGGACGCGCTCAAGGGCGTGACCATGCAGGTCGATCCCGGCGAGGTGGTCGGTCTGGTCGGGCCGTCGGGCTCGGGCAAGAGCACCCTGCTCAAGTGTCTGGGCGCGGTGATCGACCCCACGGCCGGTCGCATGGTTCTGGGCGACGAAGTGATCTACGACGACGGCTGGAAGGTGCGCGACCTGCGCGCCCTGCGCCGCGACAGGATCGGCTTCGTGTTCCAGGCGCCCTACCTCATTCCCTTCCTCGACGTCACCGACAACGTCGCCCTGCTGCCCATGCTGGCCGGCATGCCCAACGCCGAGGCGCGCGCGCGCGCGCTGGAACTGCTCACTGCGCTGGATGTGCAGCATCGCGCCAAGGCCATGCCCTCGCAGCTCTCCGGCGGCGAGCAGCAGCGCGTAGCCATCGCCCGCGGCCTGGTCAACCACCCGCCGGTGATTCTGGCCGACGAGCCCACCGCGCCGCTCGATTCGCAGCGCGCCATGGCGGTGATCCGCATCCTCAACGACATGGCGAAGAAGTATCAAACCGCCATCATCGTCGTCACCCACGACGAGAAGATCATCCCCACCTTCAAGCGCATCTACCACATCCGCGACGGCGTGACCCATGAAGAGGCCGGTGAAGGCCGCGGCTTCGACTGAAACCCTGGAGACGACATGAAAACCCAGCTTCCCGCCGATGTCCGCCCCTACCGCCGCACGCCCGAGTTCACCGAGGCCACCATCCCCGCTGGGCTGCTGCGGCACCACAGCACCAAGCCGGGGGTGTGGGCGATGATCCACGTGCTCGAAGGGACGCTCGAGTACCGCATCCTGGAGCCGGTCGAGGAACGCCACCTGCTCACCCCTGGCCACCCGGGGGTGGTCGAGCCGACGGTGCCGCATGAAGTCGCACCGCTTGGGCCGGTGCGCTTCTATGTCGAGTTCCACGCCGTCGCGCCGGACGTCGGCGATCCGCACGGCTGAAAGGGAGGTTAGCATGGTCCGTATTGCTGAAGACAGTTGTCCATCATCAGAGTTTTTCTCGTCATTCGTGGAGCATTTATATGTATAACAATGGCTTGACGCGCATTTTTGGCGTTTGCCGCGGCGCTGGCAACAATGCTCCATTTCGCGCAGTCATGGCAATGGCCCTTGCCGGCTCGCTGGCCGCCTGCGCCGCTGGTCCGAATTTCCAGCGGCCCGCTCCGCCCACGATGGCGAGCTATACGGCCACGCCGTTGTCGGCGCAAACGCTGTCTTCCCCCACCGCCCTGGGCGAGGCACAACACTTCCGTACGAACGCCCGTGTGGCTGCGCAGTGGTGGCGGAATCTGGGCTCGTCCAAGCTAGACGCCCTGATCGAGCAGGCCTTGCAGAACAGCCCAACGCTGGCCTCTGCGCAGGCCACTTTGCGGCAGGCGGAGGAGCTCCATGCGGCGCAGGCAGGATCGACACTCTATCCCCAGGTAGATGCTGGCGCTGCTGCCCAGCGTCAACGCTTCAATCCCGGTACCTTGGGGCAGGTAGGCAATGCCCGTACATTCAGCATCTACAGTGCCAATCTTGGAATGCACTACAACCTGGACCTTGCCGGTGGCAACCGTCGCGCCCTGGAAGCCCTCTCCGCACGCGCGGACTACCAGCGCTATGAATTGGAGGCTGCGCGTCTGACCCTAGCAGGGAATATCGCTACCGCTGCCATCACCCGAGCGAAGCTTGCTGGCCAGCTTCAGGCGACTACGGCGATGCTGCAGAGTCAGGAGGAACAGATACGGATTGCCCGCGAGCGTCTGCGGCTAGGTCAGGCGGCGCCAGATGAAGTGCTAGCCTTGCAGACCCAGGCGGAGCAGACGCGGGCGCAAGTGCCTGCCTTGCGCAAACAGATGCAGCAGGCTGAGCACCAGCTCGCCGTGCTGGCTGGCCGCGCCCCGGGTGCCGGTGGCATTCCGGAATTTACGTTGGCGGACTTTACTCTACCCGCCGAACTGCCGCTCAGCTTGCCCTCTGAGCTGGCGCGGCAGCGCCCGGACATTCTCGCCGCCGAGGCGCTGCTACATGCGGCCAATGCCGAGTATGGCGTCGCCCTGGCCAAGCTGTATCCCCAGCTCAATCTGAGTGCCACCCTCGGCAGTCAGGCCCTTACTGCTGGCGCTCTGTTCGGTCCCGGCTCCGCAGTCTGGAGCTTGGTCGGACAACTGACTCAGCCCCTATTCCATCCTGGTCTGCCGGCGGAAAAACGGGCAGCACGCGCCGCCCTCGACGCGGCCGCTGGCCATTATCAGGAGGTGGTGCTGGAGGCCTTGCGGAACGTCGCCGATGTACTGCGTGCCGTGGAAAACGACGCCCAGACACTGGCTGCCGAGGCTGCGGCGGAGCATGCAGCGCAGGGTACTCTCGACTCTGTCGAGCAGCAATACCGCCTTGGCGTGGCCAGTTATGTGCAGTTGCTCATTGCCCGGCAGCAGGTTCAACAGACTCGCCTTGGACTGCTTGCGGCCCAAGGACAACGCTTGACTGATAGCATTGCCCTGTATCAGGCACTCGGTGGCGGAGCCTGGCAGGAGCGGAGCTGAGTGTCGAAGTTCGCATTCAGCGCGGAGGGTAGCACCAAAGCGAACACTCGCCCGTCGGCGCGCAGCGCAGCAGGGTGGCCCCCGTAGTGTTCCAGTCGCTGAGCACAAAGCGATGCGCGTGGAGAGCTGGAAGATCCTCGTCGATGGCTTGATGTGTATGACCGTGGATGAGGATGCGATAGGGTGCCGAAGGACTGGCAAAGATGCCCTCGCCCTGGATTGCCATGGCGATGCCACGATCCGTTGCCTGCATCATGGTGATGGTCTTTTTTTGTAGCTCCTTTTGGCTGCTGCGTCGTAATCGACGGCCGATTCCCAGCAGGACGGCATAGGGCAGGATGCGCAAGAGGCCGAGCAGGAGGGGATTGCGGATGATCCGGCGAAAGCGCAGATAGCGATGGTCCTGGGTACAGAGCAGATCTCCATGGGTCAGGACGATCCCGCCGGGAAGCAGGGTCGGATCGGGTAACGCCGCAATCCCGAACTCCGCCAGAAGAGAGGGTGCCAGGGCGAAGTCCCGATTGCCGGTCATCACCCAGACGCGGATGCCGCCCTCCTGCACCATATGTAGGGCCCGCAGCACGCGGTTCTGCGATTCTTCCAGCGCTTGTGCGCGGTGCACCCAGAAATCGAAGAGATCGCCCAGAATGCAGAGATCGCTGACCCCTGCCGGAATCTCCCGGCAAAAGCGCAGAAAGAGCTCGGTCAGCTCCGGTCGCTGTGGGCCGAGATGCAGGTCGGAGAGGCAGAGGAGGTCTCCCTGCCGCTGCGCGAGGGCGGCTGGTGCCGGGTGCACAGATCAGGCGATACGTTCGGCCTTTTCGATCACCACGGCTTCCTTGGGCACATCCTGGTGCATGCCGTGGTTGCCGGTGGCTACCTTGGCAATGGCGTCCACCACTTCCATCCCGGAAGTGACCTTGCCGAAGACGGCATAGCCCCAGCCGCTGCCGGAAGCGGAACGGAAGTTGAGAAAATCGTTGTCCACGAGATTGATGAAGAACTGCGCCGTGGCCGAGTGCGGATCGTTGGTACGCGCCATGGCCAAAGTGCCGCGCTCATTTTTCAGGCCATTTTCCGCCTCGTTTTTGATCGTATCGTGGGTATTTTTCTGCTGCATTTTCTCGGTGAAACCGCCGCCCTGAATCATGAAACCCGGGATCACGCGATGGAAGATGGTCCCATCAAAAAAACCTTCGTCGACATATTGCAAGAAGTTGGCGACGGTCTTTGGGGCCTTGGCGTCATCCAGTTCGATCTGAATGTCGCCGTGATTGGTATGCAGTACCACTTGTTCCATGACGGACTCCTATCTGTGAGAAAATTTTGCCCAGAGTAGGGGCCTTGCCGCCGCTTGTCGAGCCTCTTGCCCGAATTCTGACTCTTCATTAGTATTTGCAACAAAGTTGCAAATATGGTGGGAGCAAAATGAAGAAGACTTCGCGGCGTCTGCGCGCTCAGGCAGGCTTTGCGGCGCTATGGGCAGTATCCTCTGCGCTCAGTGACAGCGTGCTGGCAGAGGATCTCGGTACGGTACAAAGCAGCGGGATGGCGGCGGCGTTGGCACCGGCCCTGGGGGAAAATCTGCCAGGCCACAGCGCCAGCGCCTTTCGTCTGCAGCAACGGCAGATCGAGGCGCTGGCTGGCCCCGGTGGCGCGAATGCCGATGCAGCGCTGGGCTTTCTGCCGGGCGTGTCCTATAACGCGCCGGATGCCCTCAACCTTGCCAACGTGCAAAGTGCCAACAAGGGCTTGCGCGTGCGTGGTGAGACCGCCCAACATGGCGCTGGCGATCTGCTCGCCGGCGTACCTTTCATTGCCGGTTTTTCCGGGCCCGGACAATGGCTGGTAGACCAGGAGGATGTGCGCAGCGTGACCCTCTATGCCGGTGCGGTGCCGCCCTTTCTCACGGCACCCGGTACGATCGCCGGGGTGGTGGACAGCGAGCTGCTCTGGCCGCAGGCGCAGAGCTCGTGGCTCCTGCGGCAAAGCATTGGCAGCAACTGGTTTTCCCGAAGTTTTCTGCGCTGGGATAGCGGCCTTCTGCCGGGGGGCTCCAGTCTCTTTGTTTCTGACTCCTTCACCCGTGCCGATATCTGGCGTGGCAGCGGCTTCGCTCCCGCCGGGCGCAGCAACGTGGCGCTCGCCTGGCAGCAGCCTTACGCCAGTGGCCGCCTGCGCCTTTTTTATACGCACAACGACTACCGCAGCGACAATTACCGCCCCCTGACCTTTGCCCAGTCTCAGGACTTGGCCCGATTCGGCGACTTAGGTTACAACGCCACGCCAGCGTCTGACCCCCGATCCCCTGAGGCCGCTTGGTATCAGGGCTACAACCGCCAAGATTTTCGCAACGATGCCCTGCTGTTGCTTTGGCAGCAGAGTCTCGGGCGCCTTGGCGCGGTGCAATTGGAGCCCTACGGCATGAAAGAAACGGGCTGGTACCAGCGCGGCTTGCTGCAGGGGACACAACCGCTCGTCCAGCGCACCGACATCGATTCCTGGCGCTGGGGGCTGCGCCTACAATGGGAGAAACGTCTCGGGCCTTGGCGCTGGCAGGCGGGGTATTGGCATGACGAAAAGATCGCGCCACATCCGGCCACCAACAGCGCCCTGTATCTACCGACCGTTGGCGGCGGCCTGCAGTTTTTGCGCTGGTCCCTGCTCAGTGGCCCCACTCGCGCGGAGCGCTACGACAGCCTCTTTGCCGAACAATCCTGGCAGTCCGGTGCCTTGGCGCTGACGCTGGGCGGGCGATATCTCTGGGATCGACTGCCGAGTTTGCAGGCCTATGCCACAGCCGGGATCAGTACCGACTCTCTTAACCAAGCATTGGCGCAGGCACAGCCCGTTACTGCGCTCTCCGTGACCGGCCGCACCCTGGGCGCTTTTCTGCCCTACTTGGGTTTCCGTTGGCTGCTCAATGAGCATTGGCTCTTGCGCGCCAGCGCCGGTAGCAATGTGGCCTCCCCCGGCTATGACCTCTGGCCTGCCTATCAGGCCAATGTGGCCGCGTTGCAAAAGGCGGGCCTGGCAATTCAGTCGTTATGGGATGCCCAGCGCCTGCAACGCGCGGACCAGGGGGATCTGGCACTGCGCTGGGCCAACGACTCGGGCTTTGTCGAACTACTGGGGTATTACGGTACCTTTCGCAACAAGTCGGTAGCCGTATTCGATCCGCTGTCGCAATTGGTCTACCCGCAAAACGTGGGCGATGGCCGCAGCTTCGGTGCCAGCATCAGCGCCGAGTGGCGCATGGCACCGCACTGGCAGATCGCTGGCAACGGCAACTATACCCGCAGCGCGTTCAGTCGCGATTTCCAGTCGCTGGGCGGCCAGACCCTCGTGGTTTCCGGCTTGCAGACCCCGGATACGCCTCTGTGGACCGGCAACCTTCTGCTGCGACATGAAGATGATGCCTGGCGCGCCAGTGTGGCCGGACGCTATCTAGGACAACGCTGGGCCGACAGCCTGCACACAGAACCCGTTTCCGCCTACTTTCTGGCGGATCTCAACGCCGGCCATCGCTGGCGTTGGAACCGGCAGGAACTGGACCTGGATATCTGGCTCTACAATCTCTTTGACCGCCGAGCCATCGGCTTCATCAACACCGGTGGTTTGACAGTAGATAGCGGGGCAAACTTTTACCCCCTCTCAGCGCGTACCCTCGCTTTGACCTTCAACTGGCACTATCACTGAGGCCGCGTCCGCCTTTTTTCGGCGTCGGAGAAATCCATAGACCGGGCAGTAACCGATCGCCGCAGTAGCAATCAGAAGCAGGCCGGAGAAGGTCCATTCCTTGTAGGGAAAGGGATTCATGAAGTAGATGGCAACCAGGATGGCGCCAAAATACAGGCGCAGCCAACGCTCTACGGGCAGCATGTTCGGTCGGATTCTCATGGCGATTCCTCCAAATCGGATGCCAAGGTCTTTACTGTAGGCCTTTCCTCAGCGGGATGCAATGATTCGGCTGCGTCACTACTTGCGGCGGTAGCGCAGATTTTGTCGCAAGGGACAAAGTTCTTCGGGCTCCATATCAAGACCAGAGAGTTGTGACTTTTTGGGTCTTCTTCGCGAGACGTTTTTCAAATATCCCCTCAAGACCAGCATGATAGTCGTGATGTTTTCTTCTGGAGAGCTTGCCGCTGCCACGGCTGATGAACTGCATTCCTGGCGCACGAAGATTGGGACGAGTCTAGGAACAGAAAGAGTAAGTTTGTCAGACGATTTGCCTAGCGTGGTCATACTTGGTCACAATCTATTGAGTCTTGTGGTGTATCTGCAATAGAATGTCGGCACGGTATGACAAGTAGGCGCTGCGGTCTGCATGAAGATGCGCGCGGTGATAGCTCGGATGCCGGTGTTTTTGCTTGATTTTTTTGCTCGTTATTCCACCCGAAATGAGGAGACCGTTATGAGCAAGCTGACCACCACGTTGAAAGTTGCAGCCCTGATCCTGCCTTTGGGTCTGGCTGGCTGTGCCACCAATTCCGACCTCGCCAAGGTTGCTTCCAAGGCTGACGCTGCGCAGTCTACCGCCAACGAGGCACTCGCCAAGGCCAATGCGGCGCAGAACACCGCCAATGATGCTCTGAGCAAGGCCAATGCTGCGCAGAGCACTGCTGACCAGGCGATGAGCACTGCCAATGCTGCCAACCAGAAGGCTGAAGAGGCCAACGAGAAGGTTGAGCGGATGTTCAAGAAGGCGATGATGAAGTAAGTTTTACCGGTTCGGTAAACTGAGAGGCCCCGCTTCGGCGGGGCTTTTTGTTTCAGTCTGCATCGGGTATCGGGTCACGAACCGCTATGAGTGTTGGCACCCCATCTGCTTCGCGAAAAACCTGGAGCGCCTGCACCCAGGATATCTGCATTCCCGCCGGAATTTGTTCCTGTAGCCAGCGCCGGAAAGCCTGTTCTTGCCCGCGCGTATCCGGTTTTTCGTGTAAGGGTGGGAACACCTGCAAAAAATAAGAACCGTCGCGCTCCCCCCAAAGCCAAGGCTGGTCAACGACCTGCACGACCGTGCCCGGCGCGACCTGCGCAAACAACGCCTCGATGTCGTTTGGCATCAGGCGGATACAACCATGACTGACCCGCATCCCCACCCCATAGGGCTTGTTGGTACCGTGGAGCAGGTATCCACTCCAGCCAAGACGCAACGCAAATTGTCCCAACGGATTGTCAGGGCCCGGGCCGACAACGGCGGGTAAAGGATCGCCGTTTTTTGCATGTTCGGCGCGAATGCTGGCCGGAGGCGTCCAGCTTGGATCGCGGATTTTGGCGGTAATCGTTGTCGTGCCAGTGGGAGTGTTCCAACCCTCCCGGCCAATGCCAATCGGAAAGGTTTCTACGGTATTGCCGTGCGGCGGGTAGTAGAACAGGCGCATGGCTGGCAGGTTGATGACGATGCCCCGGCGCGGCGTTGCAGGCAGGATGTATTCGCTGGGAAGCAGGATCTGCGTTCCGGCCTTAGGCAGCCAAGGATCGACGCCTGGGTTGGCGGCACGCAGGGCATCGTAACCAATGTCCTGTTGTCGGGCGATATCGACCAAGGTATCTTCATGACGTGCGTTGAGATAGCGGATTTCTCCTACCATATTGCCCTGCGGCAAGGGATAGGTAGTCGCAGAGGCGGCGCCGATGCCACAGAAAAACGAGTATAGGAGAACAGCGGTCAAACGCACGGGGAAAACCTGAAGCAATGGAAACCGCCTGAGTCTGCCAGATTGCCTGGGGTGGTCAAGTATCTCAGGTACCCTGCCGATAAAAGAGATCCATGACCAGACTGAAGCGCTGGAGCTCTGGTCCACTCCTCCTGCCGGTCATGAGCTCAGCGTGGGCAAAAGCACCCAGCATCGGACAGTTGGGGAAATGCTCATGCCATAAGCGCAGCTCGTTTTTCGCTTGTGAGGAACAATCCATCGCGCGGGAAGAGGAGTAGCTGAGCCAGGCGAAGTCCGGCATCCCGCGCGGCCTGACTGCCTCCAGAATTACCCGGGTGTCCCGTAGAGCCGCGTCTGGATTACGCCAGGCAAGAAAGACCTGACTGTTCGCCCGCAGCGGTCGCTCCAACCATAGGCCGCTGCGATTGCCATCGGTTGCGACAATGTGCAGGTAGCGAATGCGTGATTGCGCATCGCGCTCTGCTACCAGCAGTTGGTCCAGGGGCAGCCGACGTGCTTCCCGCAAGGCAAAGGGGATGTTGCGGGCAAGGAGAGGCAAAGCGGAATAGCGTTCCAGCTGCAAGAGTAACGCACCCTCTTGGCGAAAATATGGGAAGAGATTCGTCAGCGGGCTGATACCGGAAGAGCTTTCCTGCTGATGTTGCAATGGACCCAACAATGCTGTGCGCAGCAGGTGCCGGCGCTGGGGATATTGCCAGAACCAGGAAAGTTTGCTGGTGACCACTCCCATCGACGCGTTTTCTTCTGCGGGCAATTCTCCCGCATCCAAGTCTTGTGGGCTAGCCCAGAACAGCGTGTTGGCACCATGTTCACCGAGTCCAAGGGGGGAAGAGAACAGCAATACCGCGCAGGCCGCCTGTCCCAGTGCGCTGCCATGATCGCTGATGACTCCGGGGAAGGAAGCGGCGCGAATTTGCAGACAGGCGAGACGTCTTGCAAGACGCTGCAAGGCCGCGCGTGGTTGCGGCAGATGGCTCGGGCTGAAGACAATGAGGGCCCCGCTGACCGGCCCCGCAAGCTTCGCGAGAGCCATGGCTACGGCATCATCGAGCAGGGCCTCTGGCCCTTTGCTACCCGTGGCAAACCCGGAAGAGACGGCCTTCTCAGCCAAGTTGTTTATTGGGCCAGATGCAGCAGTCGTGCAAGGCGCAGACGTTGCAGCGCGGCTTGCGTGCAGTACAGGTGTAGCGGCCGTGCAGGATCAGCAGGTGATGGGCATCGAGCAGAAATTCTCTGGGCACTACCTGCATCAAGCGGTCTTCAACGGCACGCGGGGTTTTGCCTGGGGCAATGCCGGTGCGATTGGCCACCCGAAAAATATGCGTGTCGACGGCAATGGTCGGTTCCGCAAAGACCGTGTTGAGAACGACATTGGCGGTTTTTCGTCCAACGCCGGGCAAAGATTCCAACGCCTGACGGTCTCGCGGAACTTCCCCTTGATACTGGTGTAGGATGATTCCAGCCAGGGCGTGAACATTCCGTGCCTTGGTGTTGAAGAGTCCGAGGTGTCGTATGTGCTCCCGGATGTTTTCTTCTCCCAGATCCCATAACCCTTGCGCATCGGGCGCGGCGGCGAAGAGCCTGGCGGTGCAGAGATTGACCGCCTTGTCGGTACTCTGCGCCGACAAAACCACAGCCACCAGGAGTTGAAACGGGGAGGCGTAGTGCAGCTCCGTACGCGGCTCGGGGATTGCCGCCCGCAGGGCGGCAAAACAGGTTGCTATGGTTTTCGGGTCCATCGCGGATCCCGCTGGCGCGGGATGCAGAGTGTCAGACGTGGCGGTAACGACCGATTTCCGGTGCTTCTGGACGAGGATGCTCGGCACTGACGGCGTCCGCTGCCTTGACCCACTCGTGGTGCTCGTGCTCCAGCGCGTGCAGGGCGTCGTGGTCCATTTTGGGGAAGATGGCACCCTTGATGAACTCGCCAAGGTCGAGCAAACGGGTCGCAATAGCGTAGCCATGCAGATGAAAGTCATGGTCGGCATGCGTCCCGAAGTGGAAATGTTCGCCGGTGAAAAGAACGCCTTTGCTGGCTTTCAGATCGGCGTCGTTGAGGACATAGTTCTTGGTCCACTCGTACCAATCCTCAAAATATTTCTCCTGCGCTTCCAGACTCCAATCGTGTGCTTCAAAAAAGGCATAGACAGAAACGCGGTTGGCTTTGCCAGAGAACGGAAAGTGACCTGCCATGGACTGCTCCTATGTGCGGAAAAACTACGTGATTATAGACTGGTTACCGCTTTTGCGGGTAGTCAAGGATTTTTTAGAGGGAATAATGATCTCCAATGACCGGACAGTGGTAGCGCAGATTGCGCTCGCGCAATACCTTGGCGATCCCCTCGCGGCCGTTGTCTTCGCCATGCACCAGAAAGGTAGTTGCCGGGCGTTGCTCGGCCCCATACCAGTGCAGGAGTTCGTCGTGGTCCGCATGGGCAGAGAAGCCGCCGATCGTATGCACTTTGGCGCGTACCTGGATCTCCTCGCCAAAGATCCGCACGGTCTTGGCGCCATCGATGATCCGTCGGGCCAAGGTCCCCTGTGCCGCATAACCAACAAAGATAACGCTGCTGTCGGCGCGCCAGAGATTGTGTTTGAGGTGATGGGTAACGCGGCCACCACTGGCCATGCCGGAGCCCGCCATGATTACCGCTCCACCCTTGATCAAATTGATCTGCATCGATTCCGCCGTCTCCCGGGTAAAGTGCAGATTGGGCAGTGCGAAGGGATCGACACCGCTCTGAAAGATCTTCCCGGTCGTGGCATTGAAACATTCGGAATGGCGGCGAAAGATTTCGGTAGCGGAAATGGCCATCGGCGAGTCAAGAAATACGGGTAGTTGTTTGGGCAGTTCGCCAGCCTCGATCATCTCGCGGAGAAAATAGAGCAGGTCTTGGGCACGTTCGAGGGCGAATGTGGGAATGATGGCGTTACCGCCGCGCTCTAGAGTGTCGAGGATGGCGTCACGAAGCTCGCCGATGGAGGGCTGCATAGCCTTGTGTAAGCGATCGCCATAGGTGCATTCCATCACCAGGACATCTGCCTCGGGCGCCGGGCTCGGGCTGCGGATGATGGGTTTGCCGGCATTGCCCAGGTCACCGGAAAAGACAAAACTTTGGCGTTTGCCGCTTTCCACGGCCTCGATATGCACCCACGCCGAGCCGAGGATGTGGCCGGCATCGCCAAACCGTACGGTAATGTCCGGACACAAGTCGATGGGCTCGTCGTATTTGGCCAGACGACCGAAGTGATCCATGGCGTCCAGTACGTCCTGCACTTCATAGAGGGGCTCCTGCAGCTCGTCACCATGCCGCGAGGCACGTCGATTGGCCCGTTTCGCCTCCTCGGCGGCAAGCCCAGCGGAGTCGAGCATCACCAGACGCGCCAAGTCCCGGGTGGCCGCCGTACAGAGAATTTCGCCACGAAAGCCACGTTTGACGAGCAGAGGAATGCGTCCGCAGTGGTCCAAGTGCGCATGGGTCAGCAACAGATAATCGATGTCCTTGGGCGAGAAACCGAAATCGGCGGCATTTTCCTTGGCGATGTCTCCTTCTCCCTGAAAAATGCCGCAATCCACCAGGATCTGGCGCTCACCAATCTGCAGATGGTGACAGGAGCCGGTGACACCGCCCGCGGCACCATGAAAGGAAATTTCCATGATCAGTTCTCCTTGTTGTTCTCGTGTGCTTTGATCATGCGCCGGACAGCAGTTTTCTGTAAAGCGCTACATATTCCCGCGCCGCCCGTTGCCAGCCATAGTCGCCCTGCATGCCGCGGCGTTGCAGTTCCTGCCAGTGTTCGCGGTGCTGAAAGTGGCGCAGGGCCCGGTGGATGGCATCGCGCAGGCCGTCAATTCCGGCGGGCGCGAAGGCAAAGCCGTTCCCAGCGCGTACATCCTGATCGACATCGACCACGGTATCGGCGAGTCCCCCCGTTGCATGGACGATGGGTGGGCTGCCATAGCGCAGGCTGAACATCTGGTTCAGGCCACAGGGCTCGAAACGCGAGGGCATGAGAAAGGCATCGATGCCTGCCTCGATGCGGTGGGCAAGACTCTCATCAAAACCAATATGCACTGCCATTTGCCCCGGATGCAGATGCGCTAGCTGCCGCGCCTGGTCCTGGTACTGCGCCTCCCCACTGCCCAGAAGGATCAGCTGGATGCGTTCGCGCAGTAATTCCGGAGCCAATTGCAGAACGAGGTCGATCCCCTTTTGTTCGACGAGTCGGCTGATCAACCCTAATACCAACACTTCAGGATCGGGATACAGTCCGAGCAAGCTTTGCAGAGCACTTTTACAGCGCGCCTTGCCCGCGAGATCATGCTCGTCGTAGTGGGCGACCAGATAGGGGTCGCCGCGCGGGTTCCAGCGCGTGTCGTCGATCCCATTGAGGATACCGGTCAGATCGGCGTGACGTGTCCGCAAGAGACCGTCCAGCCCCATGCCGAAGGCCTCGGTCTGGATTTCCTGGGCATAGCGCGGGCTGACGGTGCTGAGGGCGTCGGCATAGACGAGCCCGGCCTTCAGGAAGGAAAAACTGCCATACAGCTCGATACCGCCGGGATGAAAATCTGCAAGGGGCAGATGCAGGGACGCGAGTAACTCCGGTGAAAAGCGCCCCTGATAGGCCAGGTTGTGAATGCTGAGCAGGGTGGCGGGGCGTGGCGCGCCGATACGACCTTCCAGGTCGAGGAGATAGGGCGCCAGTCCTGCCTGCCAGTCGTGGGCATGCAGTAGATCCATCCGCCCGGGCAGAAAGGGAATCCGCCCTTGGGCTAGTTCCACCCCCATCCGGTTGAGATAGGCGTAGCGCTGGGCGTTGTCCGGCCAGTCCTGTCCAAAGGGATCCTGGTAGATGCCGCCACGCTCGTAGAAACCGGGTTCGCGCAGGAAGAGGGTGTGCGGCTCGGCGGGCAAGCACCAGAGCTCTCCCTGGCGTTCGGTATACGGAGGAGTGAAGCTGCCCAGATAGCGGAGATACTGCAATTCCGGTTTGCCATAGTACGGCTGCAAGACCCATGTCTCGATTCCTTCCGCCCGCAGTTGTCCGGGAAGGGCACCGATGACGTCGCCGAGCCCCCCGGTTTTTGCATAAGGGGCCATTTCCGAGGCGAGAAAAAGAACGCGCACACTGCACTCCTCAACCGGCAAAATCTGGGATGAAAATACCACTACCCGATACCTGCGCCAATTTTGAAAGTTCTCCCGGCCTGCCGTAGTATGCCGAAGGCTGATACTCGAAAGCGGAGAAGAAGGAAATGGAAGTCTGTGAGCGCTTCAAGGAATTTCGCGACCGAAATCGTTGCGTGGTCTATTTCCCCAACACCCACAACGACGAGGAGCCAGAGGCGTACAGTAGCTTTCTGGCGATGATGCGGGTGCAGATGGGAATTATGATCCTTGCTCCGGATCGCGAAGAGCGCTTCGAACCCGTCTACCGCGATGCCCTCAAGTACCACTTGCAAACCATTCGCCATAGCCGCCTGTTCACCAGCTATGTGCCGATCAAGACGCGCGTCTACTTCGTGGAGACGATTGCCGTGCGTGATGCTTTCTATGCCTGTGCCGATTTTTGTGTGCCGGGCGGTACGCTGAGTGACGGGCCTGTGGACCTGGAAAGCCCGATCCGCGCCGGCTGCCCCATCCTCTTCGGACCGAAGATGGCGGATACCGCCGAGCGGCGGGGCCTGCTGCAGGCCGGCGGCGCACGCTATGCAGCCAGTAGCGAAGAGATTGCCGAGCAGGCGCGGGACTGGCTCAAAGACCCGGCCAGCGCGAAAGAGGCTGCCGACAAGGCAAAGGCCTGGTGGCAGGCGCAGGGACGCAGTCTATAGCTGTTAGCGAGTCGGGTTACCGTCTACGTGAAACGGATAGAGTGATTCGTAAAAATTATCCATAGCCGCACCTTGGGTGTCGTAGCCCGTCACCTGAATACGACCATCGACAACGGCCACGTAGACATGGCAGGCTCGCTCCTGCCGGTTTTCGGGTGCCTTACCCAGCACAAAGGCTGGTGCCTTGGCGCCGCAGGCGGGGGCCACTGCCGCCTTGTTCCACTCGCCAAGAAAGGCCAGAGCCCAGCGCTGCGCGTCGCTCCCTACCCAGAGCGCCCGGTGCTCTGCCCATGCCGACTGGAGCTCGTTGCGGACGGCGGGATCGTTTTCCAGATCCATTTGACGCTGATGCAGAAAATCCATGGAGTTCAAGGCGATGCTGAGGTTGTTGCGGACACTGCCTTGCGCTTGGATGACCTGCCAGCTGAGGACTGCCGCAAAGAGCCCATACAGCCCAATGACGGAAAACAGGAGGATAGCAAAACGGCGCCGCGAAGCCGGGCTTGGTGTCATCAGGAAGAGCGCCGGGAATCAGCCTGCGTAGCCGTTTTCTGGGCGGCGCGCCGCTCGGCCAGGGTGCCGATCTCATAATGGATCATCAGGTGATTTTCCTTGGCGAAATGCAGAATTTCCTTATACGCTTCGGGGCGTAACTGCTCCAACGCCTCATCCATGATGATCGCCGCGTTGCCGTTGATGGTGGCCGGTTCGATCATCGGCAGGTAGTGGATCTTGTGGTCGCTGCCAAAGTGGGCTAGTCCTACCCCCTCGATGAGCATCTCTGCCCAGGCCGAGGGGCGGAACTTGCCGCCTTTGTCAGTGACACCCTCAATGATGATCATGACGCCCCCTTTCTCTTCAGCGCGCCATAGCATAACCCAAGAGGCGCCAGAGCGGAAAAGGCGGTCAGCGTGACCGGTGCAGCGTGGGTCAATCCGCTGTGCTCATGCTTTGGCATTGTTCCTGCAGATAGCGATTGAAGGCAGAGCCGACCTCGGGATGGCGTAGCGCAAAATTGATGGTGGCCTGCAGATAACCCAATTTATCGCCACAGTCGAAGCGCTGTCCGTGAAAGCGATAAGCCAGAACTTGACGCTCGCTCAGCAGTTTGGCGATGGCATCGGTGAGTTGGATCTCGCCGCCAGCGCCGGTACTGACATTCTCCAGAAAATGGAAGATTCGCGCCGGGAGGATGTAGCGCCCCACTACCCCCAGATTGGATGGCGCTTCCTCGGGCTTGGGCTTTTCCACGATACGGCTGACCTGGTAGATCTGCTCGTCCCAGGCGCGCGCCTCGACGACACCATAACGGACGCTGTGCTCGTAGGGAATCTCCTCGACGCCCAGAATCCCCGCCTGATAGCGATGATATTGGTCCACCATTTGCGCCAGTACTGGCTCGTCGGCCAGCATCAGGTCATCGGCCAGAAGGACGGCAAAGGGCTCGTCGCCCACCACCGGGCGCGCCATGGAAACCGCATGACCCAGCCCCAGGGGGTAGGGTTGGCGCAGGTGAATGACGCTGACGTTGCTGGGAACAATGGCGCGAACCTGCTCCAGCAAGGCGTTCTTTCCCTTTTTTTCGAGTTCGGCCTCGAGTTCGTAGGATACGTCAAAGTGGTCGGCGATCGCCCGCTTGCCGCGTCCGGTGATGAAAATCATCTGGTCACAACCGGCCGCGATCGCCTCCTCGACGGCGTATTGAATGAGGGGCTTGTCGACTACCGGCAGCATCTCTTTCGGGCTGGCCTTGGTCGCCGGCAAGAATCGGGTGCCGAGGCCGGCTACGGGAAAGACTGCTTTGCGGACACGATCCATATTTCCTCCATTGGTGGTGAACTAAGATACTAGCGCGGTTCCGGATGGTCGGCTTGCAGCGATTTGTCTCGCGCTGTTCGGCCACTACCGAGGCCACCCGCCATGGCAAAGCGCAGCGCTTGCTGCGGGCTGAGATCGGGTAACGGGATGATCTTGCTACGTGGCACCACACAGGTAAAGCCGCCCACACCGTAGCTCATGGGAATGAATACTGCCACACAGTCCTCGTCTGCAATAGTCGGTAACTCGGCGAGATGATCGCGGGTAATCAGTCCTACGACATAGCCCAGATCGCCACCTTGGCGTAGCAAAACGGCGCTGCGAAAGCCTTTCTCTTTGCCGCCAAAGAGCAATTCCACGGTTTCCTGGATGGTGCTGTAGATGCTGTGCAGTACCGGGATTCTCTCGAGCAGGGCGTTAAGGCGCTCGAAAATCCAGGCGGTGAGGACGTGCGATGCCAGAAAGCCCACCGCAAAAATGCAGAGCAGCGTCAGAACAATGCCCAGGCCCGGGATATCGGTACCAAAGATGGCATGGATCGGGGCGGCAAAGATGCTGTCGATCCAGCTTCCAACCATCAGAACGAGATAGATGGTCAGGCCAATGGGCAGGGAGATCAGCAGGCCTTGGATAAACCAGCGGCGTGGATGCCAGCGCCGCTGGATGGTTACCTTGGGGTTTGGCATTGGCAACATGGCGTTTCGCAGGTCCCGTAAGTCGATACGGGTAAAGTATACCCGCTACTGCAGGGGAAGATCATCTGCGCGACCTGGGTCAGGACTCCGTTTCCCCATCGTCTTTGAAGTCTTCTGTCCGCAACTGATGTTTGCGCATCAATTTGTACAGATCCGTGCGATGCCGCCCGGCAATGCGGGCGGCGCGCGAGATGTTGCCATCCGTACTGCGCAGCAGCCGTTGCAGATAGTCGCGCTCGAACTCTGCCTTGGCTTCCTGCAACTGGGCAAATGCGGGGGTACTCGTCCCCCGTCCTGAGTCGGATATGGCGCTGGCCGGAATCCAGTTCTCGTTGCTCAAGGCGACGGCTTGAGTCACGACATTTTCCAGTTCGCGCACATTGCCCGGCCAGGCCCGTTGTAGAAGTTTATCGACCGCCTCGGAAGCAAAACCCTGTATTTCCCGCTGCAGACGAGAGGCTTCGCGGTCGAGAAAGTGCTGCGCCAGCAGCAGGATGTCCTCGGGGCGCTCGGCAAGGCTCGGAACCCGCAGGGGAATTACATGCAGTCGATAATAGAGGTCCTCACGAAAGCGACCGGCACTCAGAAGTGCGTGAATATCCTGGTGCGTGGCACTGATGACGCGGATATCTACCGGGAACTCCTCGCGTCCACCGACGGGCCGCACCCGACCCTCCTGCAATACCCGCAGCAGCTTGACCTGCAGGGGAAGAGGAAGATCGGCCACCTCATCGAGGAAGAGGGTGCCGCCATGTGCGCTGCGAATCAGACCGGGATGGTCAGCCGTGGCCCCGGTAAAGGAGCCCTTTACATGGCCAAACAGCTCGCTCTCGGCGACATCGGCCGGAATGGCACCGCAGTTGATCGCCAAAAATGGCCCAGTCTGCCGCGGGCTGGCGCTATGGATGGCGCGGGCAACCCGTTCCTTGCCGGCGCCGCTTTCGCCCGACAAAAACACGCTCGCCTGGGTGCCGGCGACCCGGGTCACGTCGTCCATCAGCTCCTGCATGGCCCGACTGCGGTACAGCAGGGACTGGTTGGCCTGCTGGCGGATGGCAGCACGCAAACGACGGCTTTCCTGTTTGCCTTGCCATTGCTCCAGGGCTGCCTGCATCTGTTCTTGCAATTCTTCGTAGCGAAACGGTTTGGCCAGATAGGCAAAGGCATTGCCGCGCATGGCAGCGACGGCATTGGGAATGCTGCCATGGGCGGTGAGAAGGAGGACGGGCAGGTCCGGCTCGCGTTCCTGCACCCACTCGAGGAGTTCCATGCCGTCGATTTCCGGCATGCGCAGGTCGCTGATCAATAAATCTGGCAGCCTTTTATCCAGTTGCTTCTGCAGATCCGCCGGATGGTCAAAAGTGACGACCTGATGTCCCTCACTTTCCAGCCACAAACCCAGAACGCGCAGGAAATCGGGATCGTCATCGACTACGTAAATGGTTGCTGGTTCGGGCTCATTCCTCATTTTGCTCTCTTCTCCAGACTCTTCTGGGCCTCTGCCTGTAACAACGAGTTGAGTTGGGCGAGTTTGGCCTTTTGCGCAGCGTTTTCGGCGCTCAGTCGCGCAATTTGGGCGCTTAGCGTAGAGCTGTCCCCGGCCGCGCATTTGCCCGAGCTTTCCGGGCGCGCGGCAAGCTGCAACCAGGAGGCAGTCAATTTACGCCAACCGTCGACCTGCTGTTCCAACTCCGGATTTTGTGCGGCCATATGCAGCTCCGAATGGGCCGCCGCTACGCTCGTGCGGCTGAGTGGTTGCTGGCGCAGGTAATGCTGCGCCAACGCCAAGTGAATCTGGGCACAAGCGAGGGAATCGGCGGCACCACAATGAGCGAGGGCGCTGAGGAGACCGCGTTCGCTGTTGCTCGTCGGGGAAGGGCTCGGGAAGGCCGGTGGCGGCAGACGCTCGGCACAGGCGCTCAACAGGAGAGGCAGACCCAGAGACAACAGGACTAGACGGGACTTAGGCATGGGCATCTCCATAAGGCAACCAGAATTCCGCGAGGAGTCCGGGACGCGCGTTGCGTAAGGATATCCTGCCCCCCTGCGCCTCGACCAGCTCTCGGGTGATAGCCAGACCCAGACCCGTCCCTTTGCTCAATACCCCTTTTTCCCGTACCTGAAAAAATTCCTCGAATACCTTCTCCAGCAATGCTTCGGGGATTCCCTTGCCGTAATCGCGTACGCGAAAGTCTACGCCCTGCGGGCCTTCCGCAACCGCAATCTCGATACGACTCTCTGCTGGGGCATATTTGTGGGCGTTGGTCACCAGATTGCTCAGAATCTGTAGCAGACGCTGTGGGTCAGCGCGCACCCTTCTGGATGTCTGGACCCCGCATTGCAGCTTTTGCCCCTTTTGTTCAAGCAGGCTACGAAAACGCAGTTCCAGTTCCCGCAGCAACGAGGCCGGTTCGACAGGCTCCAGATGGTAATCGAGACTGCGGGCGCGCAGGGCATGTAAATCCAGCATTTCCTGAATGGCGAGGAAGAGCTCGTGCACCTGCCGGTTGATGATCTCAAGAATTTCCCGTTGCCGTGCATCCAGTGCACCAAAACGTTCGCTCAAGAGCAGCTCTGCTCCCGAGCGAGCCGATGCCAGAGGGGTCTTTAGCTCGTGAGAAATCTGGCTGAGAAAGAGATGGCGCAATTTTTCTTCTTCTGCCAGACGCTCCTGCATCAGGGAAATGCTCTTCGCGACGGCGCGCAATTCCGGTGGGCCAGCCTCGGCTACCAACGCGCTTCTGCCCGCCGCCATGTCTTCCAGGGCGGCCAGAATCCCGTGTAATGGACGGGAGAGACTGACCTGTACCCGCCAGCTCACCAAAATGGCCAGCAATGCACTCAGAAGGACCAACGCCAGAATGAGCCAGGTCGCATGTTGACGAGCTTTGGCTGCCCGATCCGCTTCCTGCTGAAAAAGTTCTTGCAGGTCGCTACTCAGTTTTTTCATCCGCGCATCGAGCAGTACCTGCGCGGCATATAGCTGATTGGCATCAGCCTGGCTGAATGCCTGTAATTGCGTTTGCAAGCCATGCAAATCTGCTGCGATTTGCGGGTAGGCTGCCAATTTTGGCAACAGCTCTGCCAGCTGTTCCTGCTCCTGTTGCAGCAGTTTGGCGCTGGTCTCGCGGTAGCCTTGCTGCGGTAAAACCGCTGCCAAGCGTTCGTAGAATTCTGCCTGTTCCTGCAGGGCGCTGATACGCAATGCGTCACGCTGTAGCGGAATGGCAACCCGAAGCAGGGTGTCGCTGCTATCCTGGAGGGTCTGCACGGCGCGCAGGGCGAGGGCGCTGATGGCAGTCACGGCGATGACGGTAGCCAGGGCAAAGCCCAGCACCCGTCGCAGCAGGGACGCGCGCGGCGGGCCAGACCCGGTGTCGGTGGACGACAAACGCAGATGAGACGGACCGGCAATCCTGGAGGCTCGTAATTTTTGCATGTTTGCCAGTCTACCCATTCGCGGGCTTTTTGCCACTGTAGTCTTTCGACTACGGCAGGCGTCCTCAGCACATCGCCAATCTGTTGATTTTCCTTTTTCATGATATTGGCATGGGCATTGCATAAGTATAACTACATATTCTAATTCGCCCCAGGAGATCTGCCATGCACCTTTTCTGTTTGGAGAAAACCGGTTTTGCCAACCGTTACGCCGTCGTTAGCGAAGAAGACCTATTGCTGCTTGACTTTCAGAGCGACACTCTAGAAGAGGATCTCGATCGGATCCTGGAATATCTGCCGGAGCCGCGCCGTGTGTGGCTGTTGCAAACGCGGCCGGACGCCGCCCTGAGTGCGGCGCGGGAGCGTCTGCAGTGCCTGCTGCCCGATGCAGAAAGTTTGGATCCGGGGTATGACCTTACGGCGCTGACGCCGTGGCGCTTCTCCGGTCATCTGCTCAATATTTTGCCCATGGGTAATGAGCATTGGGCCTTTGCGCTGGCTGACTGGTTGTTTTTGGGAGCCGTACGCGATGCGCGAGGACGCTGGTGCGGAGATGATCTGGGACGCAAGATCCTTACGCGACAAGGCGCACTGCGGCGTCGCCTGTGGGCGTTTCCAGCAACGGCAGAGAAGGTGGTTGATCTAGCCGCGCTGCGTGCCTTGCGGGCTGCCTGAGCTGCGCGCGGCATCCTGCAGGAGCTTCTGCGCTGCGTTCTGCAGGCTGGCATCGATCTCGCTACCGCCCAACATGCGGGCGATTTCGTCGCCCCGCTCGGCGCTTTGCAGCAGACGCAAACGACTTTCGGTCTGCCCGTCGGCAACGGACTTTTCCACATGGAGGTGCTGGTGCCCGTGCGCCGCTACCTGGGGCAGGTGGGTGACGCAGAGGACCTGATGGGTTGCACCCAATTGGCGCAATAACCTGCCGATGCGCTCAGCGACTGCCCCACCAACGCCCACGTCGACTTCATCAAAGATCAGGGTCTCCACCTCTTCGAGCTTGAGTAGCACCTGCAGGGCAAGACTGATGCGGGCCAGCTCGCCTCCAGAGGCGACCTGGGCGAGCGGCTGAGCCGGGTGACCAGGGTTTACGGATATCCAGAATTCCACCCGATCCATGCCGGCGTTTGTCCAGGACTTTTCCGCTGTTTGGGTGTCCAGGCGAAGTTCGACCACGGCATGTTGCATACCCAGAGAGCGGACTTGCTCTTGCAAGGCCAAGGCAAGCCGGGGTGCTGCCTCCTGCCGGTTGGCACTGAGGGCTTCCGCCTGCTGCAGGTAGCTTCGGCGAGATTTCTCCAGGATCTCTGCCGCGTGGGCAAGCGGGTCTTTGCCGCTGTCCTCGGCGGCAAACTCCGCCGCCAATTGTTCCCGTAGGGCAAAAAGACCCGTCATATCGCAGCGATGCTTGCGCTGCAGATCCTGCAGCTCCTGCAGGCGGCGCGCAATCTCATCCAGTCGCTCGGGTTCCGCCTCCAGGTGATGCAGATAGCCGCGCAGTCCTTCAACGACTTCGCTCGCCTGAATCGTCGCCGCGTCGAGCAGCTGTAGCGAATCTTCCAGGCGTGGATCCTTTTGTGCAGACTGATTCAGCCCGCGCTGCGCTTCTGCCAGACGCAACAGGGCACCGTCGTCTTCGTCCAGAGCACGCAGCGCGAGATCGACGCCGGCACGAATCTGCTCGACCGCCATGAGGCGTTGCTCTTCCTCCTGCAGCTCTTCCCATTCGCCAGGCCGGAGCCGCGCCTGCTGTAGCTCCTGGGACAAGAACTGTCGCCACTCGCGCTGGGCGGCATCCTGCGCCTGATTCTGGGTGAGCCGGTCCCATTCCCGTTGCGCCGCGCGCCACTGCTGCCAGGACACGGCAACCGCGGCACGCAAGGCGTCACCATTGGCAAAGCGATCGAGCAAGGTCAGTTGACGCTCGGGTTTGAGCAGCTGGAGATGCGCATGCTGCCCCAGGATATCAAGCAGAAACGCCCCGAGATCACGGGCTTGTTGGCTGCTGATCGCGCGGCCATTGAGAAACAGGCGGCTGCGCCCCTGAACGGGCAGGACCCGCCGGAGGATGAGGGTATCATCTTCTGCTGCAAGTTCTTGCTCGTCCAGCCAGGCCGCGCTGGCGAGATTGGCGGAAAAACTGCCGATGATTTCTGCTTGCTCGGCGCCGTGCCGCACCATTTGCGGGCTGCCCTTGTCGCCCAGTAGCAGGGCGATGGCGTCGATCAGGATCGATTTTCCGGCACCCGTCTCGCCGGTCAGTACCGTCAGGCCCCGCTGAAATTCGATGTCGAGGTTGCGAATCAGGGCAAAATCGCGGATCTGTAGATCAAGTAGCATCAGTCCTCGCCAGGGGGTTCGGCCCAATGAAGCTTGCGGCGCAGGATAGCAAAAAAGTCCTGCTCCTGTGGATGAATGAACAGGGCCTCGCAGTCGGCGCGACGCACATGGACTTCGTCACCGATGACCATGGGAAAAGAACTGTGGCTGTCGAGGCTGAGGGCGGCCGGGAAGCGCGCTGCCGTCAGTTTGAAGCGCAGGGGCAAATGATCGGGCAAAACGATGGGACGGGTACTCAGGGTGTGTGGGCAGATCGGCACGAGTAGTAGGGCGCGCAGCTCCGGGGTGAGAATGGGGCCACCAGCCGAAAGGGCATAGGCAGTGGAGCCGGTGGGGGTGGAGAGAATCAGGCCATCGGCGCGTTCGGTATAGAGCTGCCGACTGTCCAATTGTACACCAAGCTCGATCATGCTTTCGCCGCAGCCTTTGTGGACAAAGACCTCGTTCAGGGCAAGCCCGGAAGAGATCGGGGTCCCTTCGCGCCAGAGCTCGGCGTGCAGAACGCTGCGCCGATCCTCGACATAGTTACCGGCGAGGATCGGCGGTAGGGTCTCATCGATGTCGGCAAGGGAAATGTCGGCAAGAAATCCCAGGCGCCCGGTATTGATGCCCAAGACGGGAACATTGCGACCGGCCAGCTCGCGGGCGCTGCCGAGGAGGGTGCCATCGCCTCCCAGCGCGACGACCAGATCGCCGGGCTCCGCCTCGTGCAGGGAGGAAAAAGGCAGCAGGCCGGGAAACTGGTCCCGATAGCGGGCATCGATGCGCAGATCGCAGCCCCAGGCCTGGAGAGCCGAAGTGAGCTGGAGGAGAGCAGGGAGGGCCCCGCTGTCGCGGTATTTACCCAGCACAAAGATCTGCGAGAAGACTGACATATAGCGCTCTATTTCTCTGGTGGCTGACGCAGGGCGTGACCGCAGTGGGCACAGAAGAGATCTTCCGGTCCGACGGCATGACCACAATGCGGACAAAAGACGGCAGTGCTGCTCGGCGTTGGCGGCGCCGTCATGATGGCTCTTGGCTGCGGGCTGATCGAGGCGTTGTTGCTAGGTGCGGCAACCGGAATCTGCACATAGGCGTAGCCTTTCTTTTCGTCGAGCAGGGCCCATATCAAGGATCCTATCCAACCCAGGAGACTCCAGCCAAGGAACAAGTTGAGCAGGAAAATAGCCAGAAAATTCTGAGTGCGCCGCGCGTAGGCGACAATACTCGGGATGAAATAGACGACGACGGCGAGAGCGAACGCGAAAATCATGACCGCGACCATCACCGGCCCAAAAGAGGAGTAATCCATCAGCATTGCCGTATTGTCCAAGACCTCGACCCCCGTCCTGCAAGATGCAGGCTGGATTATTTCACAAGCAGCGAGATCCAGCGACTTGGCCCATCGCGCGGCTGGCGCTATCCTCTCCACTTGCCTGGAGGAAAAGGAATGCGGTCAATGCGAGTGGAATTTCCCATCATCAATCGTCTGGGCTTGCATGCCCGGGCCTCGGCCAAATTCGTCAGTATCGCGGCGCGCTTTCCTTGTCAGGTCTGGCTCGAGCGCGACGGGCAGCGGGTGAACGGTAAAAGCATCATGGGGCTGATGACCCTGGCCGCTTCCCAGGGTACGGTGCTTACCCTGGAGACCGAAGGCGAGCAGGAGGAAGAGTGCAGCGCCGCGCTGCGCGCCCTGGCTGCAGATTATTTTGGAGAAGGTGAGTGACCTTTGAACTGGCAGGAATTGGCGCGGCGGCCGGCATTGCTATTGGCACGGCCGTCGTCCTGGAACCTGCCAGCATGGAGATTCCGGATTACAGCGTTGCCCGGGACGAGCTTGAAAGCGAAGAACAGCGTTTGCGCGCCGCCCTGGCCTTGGCTCGCGATGAGCTCTTGCGCGTGCGCGAGGCCATTCCCAAGGACGCCCCCCAGGATACCCGCCTGTTCATCGATGCCCATTTGCTCATGCTCGACGATCCTGCGCTGCGGGATCGCCCCATTGCCCTGATCCGCGAACAGCACCGCAATGCCGCCTGGGCCCTGCACCACGAACGCGAGCGCCTGGTCGAAGTCTTCGAGCGCATGCAGGACCCCTATCTGCGCGCCAAACGGGAGGACATCCTGCAGGTGACCGACCGCGTGCTGCGGCACTTGCTCGGTGCCCAAGTGCCCAGCCTGAAGACAGCCGCAGAGCGCATCATCGTCGCCTCGGAACTGAGCCCTGCCGACACCGTCCTGCTCAAAAATGGCTCGGTGCTGGGTTGGGTGACCGACTTTGGCGCGGCAACTTCCCATTCGGCCATCCTGGCGCGTAGCCTGGGGCTGCCGGCGGTAGTGGGTACCCACCACGCCACGCGGCTGCTGCGCAGTGGCGATCAGCTGGTCGTGGATGGCGAACAGGGCACGGTACTGGTCAATCCCGGTCCAGAGCTTCTCGCCGAGTATCGCGAGATGCAGGCGCGGCGCGAGCGGCGGCGCCAACTCTTGGAAGAAGAACGGCATCTGCCCGCGCTGACCATCGATGGCACTGCCATTCGTCTCTTCGCCAACATCGAACTGCCCGAGGATATCGAGTGGGTGCAGCGCAGCAATGCCGAAGGAATCGGTCTGTTTCGCAGCGAATTTCTCTTCATGAACCGGGCGGACAGCCCCAGCGAGGAAGAGCAGTATGCGGCCTTCGCGCAGGTGCTGCGCGCTCTTCCGGGTGCGGAGATTACGATTCGTTCGGTGGACGTAGGGGCCGATAAGCTCCTTGCCGACAGTGACCTGCAATTGTATCCCAGCGGTCTGAATCCCGCGTTAGGATTGCGTGGCTTGCGCCTCTGTCTGCGGCGGCCGGAATGGTTTCGCCGTCATTTGCGGGCGATCTTACGCGCCTCCGCCCTGGCGCCCATTCGTCTGATGTTACCGATGGTGAGTACGGTCTATGAAGTACAGCAGACCCGGCAATTGATCGAACAACTGCGCAGCGAGCTGCGTGCCGAGGGGCAAAAGGTGGCGGAGCATCTGCCCATTGGCATCATGGTCGAGGTTCCGGCGGTGGCGATGGCCGCCCACGCTTTCGCTGGCGTGGCCGATTTTTTCTCTATCGGCACCAACGACCTCACGCAGTACGCCCTGGCGGTAGACCGTAGTGATGATGATGTCAACGCACTCTTCGACCCCCTGCATGTGGGGGTGTTGTCGATGATTCAGCACACCATTGCCGCGGGCGATGCCGCTGGGATTCCTGTGGCCATGTGCGGAGAAATGGCGTCCAATCCGCAGTGGACAGCACTACTGGTTGGCTTGGGTCTGCGCCACTTCAGCATGTTCCCCGGTGCCATTCCCGAGGTAAAGGCGGCAATCCGTGCGACCTCTGTGGAAGATGCAAAGGTTATGGCCCTCGCCGCCTTGGCCGGCACCTCCGAACTCTTCGCCCACGTCGACGACATTGAAACGTAGATACCTGCGCTGGCTGGCTCTCAGCCTGCTCGGTGTGGCTCTGCTCCTCTATCTGTGCATTCTTGCTGGACTGCCAGCCTGGTTCTTCGCGCGTGTGTTGAGCCTGGAGCTGCAGCAGCCAGTGACCTTGGCAAAAAATCCGCAGATTAGCTTCAACGCCCAGCATGTTGGCATTGTACTTCAGGGTCTGCAGGTTGGCAGGCACTTGCTCGTGCTACGGCAGATGCAGGCAAGTTGGCGCTGGAAGGCTCTGCGCGCTGGGCGCTGGCTGGATATGGATTTGCATATTAAGGGACTGAATTTGCATGGGCCCTGGCCAGGTAGTGGCTCCCACAGCAGTCAGGGAATGGCTCTGCCGCGGGTAATGACCTTGCAGGACAGTTCCGTGGACTGGCCGCTGGGCGGACACAGCTTGCGGGTCTCTAGACTGCAAGCCCACTACCGGGCCGACCAAGGAGCTACGATGAGCGGGAAGCTTTCCTACGCTGGACGTTTGCTGGCCGTGCAAGCGAGATATCTAGCCCCGCAGCCGCAGCAAGCTGGGGCAATCTCTCTGCTAGCGCAAGGGCAGGGAAACCGGCTACAGCTGCAGGCGAAGGATCTTTCTTTGTCGTCTTCCGGTGTGCTGGTAATCGACCAGGGCACGCTACGCTTGGTCTGGAAGCCGATGCATGGCGAGCTCCATTGGCAAGGCCTGCGCTATACCGCAAATGCACAGGGTCTAGCGATTCGGACTTGGAGGATTGCCGCACAGCCACAGCTGAGCGGGGAGGGAAATCTGCTGCTACACTGGCAGCGGGCCCTCACTCTGAGCAGCCAGTTCCAACTACAATCGGAGAATCTGCCGGACTGGCTGCATCTGCTGGGATTGTCAGTGCCCAAGGTGCAGGAGGAGCGGGCGCTGCGGCCAGCGGCCTTGTCGGGGGATCTCTCTTGGACGCAGGATGGCCCAATCCGGCTGGACCCCCTGCGTGGGATTTTGGGCAAGACCCAGTTCCATGGCTCCCTGCAACGAGAAAGCACGCAAGCCCCGTGGCAGATTACTGCCGTCATTCCCCAGCTGGATCTCGATCCTTGGCTGCCCACGACATCATCGTCCAGTGCGCCATCCCCAACGGTTCTCCCGACCTTGCCAAAGTCCTGGCCTCCCGTACGGGGCGAGCTGCAGATCGGGCAGCTGCGCTGGGGACAATGGCAGGCACGGGATCTCCAGATTCGCCTCCGGGCAAAATCAAAATGACGCCGCCGAGCATCGCCAGTCGTCTCTTGCCTTGGTATCAGCAGTCTGGTCGCCATGATTTGCCTTGGCGGCAGAGTCGCGATCCCTATCTTTTGTATCTCGCCGAGATCATGCTGCAGCAGACCCGGGTGGAGACGGTGAAGCCCTATTTTCGCCGTTTTCTGGCGCGCTTTCCCAGTTGGCAAGCTCTGGCCGACGCCTCCCTCGATGAAGTGCTGGCGCTCTGGAGCGGGCTGGGCTACTACGCCCGGGCGCGCAACGCCCACGCCGCAGCACGCATGGTGGTCGATAGATTTCAGGGAGAGTTCCCGACGGATCTCGTTCAGGCGCTTGAGCTCCCCGGCGTTGGCCGCAGTACTGCCGCCGCCGTGCTTGCCAGTGCTTATGGGCAAAGGCAGGCCATCCTCGATGCCAATGCGCGACGGGTACTCTTCCGCTATCACGGGCTCACGGGTAGCATGCGGAGTCCCCAGAACGAGCGCCTGCTCTGGCAGCTTGCGGAGCAGGAAACGCCAGCTATGGCACACGATTATAACCAAGCAATCCAGGATCTTGGCGCCTTGCTTTGTCTGTCACGCAAAGCTCGGTGTGACGAGTGCCCTTTGTTGGGTCCCTGTGCGGGGCCGTGTGAACCTACCCAGATACCGCAGCCAGAGAAACCCGTCCGTTACGCCTGTTTTTTACTGCTGCGTACGGAGGATGGCTGTGTCCTGCTGGAGAAGCGGCCAAACCGGGGAATCTGGGGAGGGTTGTGGGCATTGCCCTGGTATGCCCTGGCGGGCGCGAACGAAGTGCCGGAACTGGCGGAAACACTGCGCAATTGGGCACGAGAGGAATATGGCCTGCGGCCGCAGCTAGGGGAATGGCATTCGTGGCAACGTCATACGTTTACTCATTTTCATCTAGAATATCGGGTGATAGAGGCTGACATATCGGTCTATGGCGTGGGGGAAGGGCGACGGGCATTGTTCCCATTTGCTCCAGAGCAGCTCGCGCAGCTTGCTTTGCCCAGCCCTTTACGGCGCTTGTTCTCCTGAGGTCGGGATTCTGGACATCCCCTATGGCTCTCGCTACCCTGCGGGCTGTTCTAACTATCACTATGGGTTGGCAAATTTTTCGGAGGTGTGAATATGGCGAGAACGGTGCAATGCGTGAAGTTGGGCAAGGAAGCCGAGGGTCTGGATCGCCCGCCCTATCCTGGTCCCCTCGGTGCCCGGATCTATCAGGAGGTCTCCAAAGAGGCATGGCAGGATTGGCTCAAGCATCAGACGATGCTGATCAACGAATATCGTCTGTCGCCGATCGACCCCAAGTCACGCTCCTTCCTGGAAAAGCAGATGGAGGCCTTTTTCTTCGGCGAAGGGGCGCAGACGCCAGAAGGATTCGTGCCGCAGCAGCACGCATAATCTGTCGTTTCTCCACGACGGCGAGAGGGGAGGCAGCTTCTGCTTCCCTTCTCCGACTATCGGTCGCCAGTTGACTGAATAATCAGCTATAAAAATATGAAAAAGTTTATTATTGGCTAATGTCTGCGTGCCTTCCTCTGCCTTGTTCCTGATCGTGCTTTTTCTTTCCCCGACACTTTCCTGCTGAGGATAGATCCTGCAGATCCTGATCCACGTTGTTTTTTCGATCAATAATGGATCTGGCACATAGTGTGCATATGTCTGGTTGCTGAAACTACGTCAGCCCGCGCAAGCGGATTTTAATCTAATGGAAGGAGTGAGTTATGAAGAAGATTGTTGCCATTACGGCCGTCCTTGGTGTTTTGATGGCGGGTACCAGCTTTGCGGCAGAAGAAGTCCCTGTGGCCGCCGCATCGACTGGAACGACTACCCAGGGAAGCCAGCTTATGACGCAGCAGGAGCGCGCAGAGCATCGCAACAAGATGCAGTCTGCCAAAACGGAGCAGGAGCGCCAGCAGATCCGTTCGGAGAATCATGAGACCATGCGCAAGCGGGCCGAGGAGAAAGGAATGAGCATCCCGGAGAATGCTCCATCTACTGGCATGCATCAGGGTCGAGGCATGCAGGGTGGTTCCGGCATGATGGGTGGTGCAGGTATGGGGCGTGGTGGCTCCAATCGTTAAGTGACCACACCTGGGGTGATTGATCACCCCAGGGACAATCGTTGTTTTCTTCTGGCCGGGACTGCTGATCCCGGCTTTTCTTTGCGTCAATATCCAGTCGGACTCCCGCAATTCATTGCCAGCAAATGGCGCATGCTAAAGTGGTTGGTGTTGTCGTCGTGGGCAAGCGACAGGTGGTGGAACTTCCCGCACGCCCCTGCTTTGGTCTGAGATCTGGTTGAGACCCCAATCGATCAAGCAGATAGATTGGCTGGCTCTACAGGATTGCAGAAAAATTGGCATGATGTGTTGGCCTTATGTTGCTTCTCGTTCGCTGCTTCCCGACAGATTTTGTCTACGCGAATCGCAATAAAAATCACAACATTATGAATGTAAAGGTATAAGTTATCTGGCATGAGATATGCTTAGGAAGAATCGCTGAAATGGATCAGCCCGCGCAAGCGGAATTCTATTCTTATGGAAGGAGTGTTTTATGAAGAAGATTGTTGCTCTCACGGCTGCCCTGTCTTTTCTGACCGCTAGCGCCAGTTTCGCTGCGGAAGAAGCCCCTGCTGCCGCTGCCGCCGAGAAGCCGGCCATTGCCGAGAAGGCTCCGGTGAAGAAGGCAGAGCACCACTGGAAGAAGCATCATCATGCCAAGAAGCATCATGAAATGAAGAAGGCTGAGCCGAAGAAGGCGGAAGCACCTGCCGCCGCCGAGGCTCCTGCCGCCGAGTAAGGCATCTGGTAGACAGAAAGGGCCGAGAGCTGATGCTCCCGGCCCTTTTCTGTGGGGCGCGACCGAACCTGAAGACTACGGCCGCCTACTGCTGCTTGCTCAGGCCTGCTTCCACGCCTTGAGGAAAATGCTGGCGAAGCGCACCGCAAATTTGAGCACAAACTGGGTGTCTTTCGCGAAGACAATTTTCATCAGACCGAAGATGCCGCCGCCCTTATTGGCTTCGTCCTTCATCTCTACCTGCGTCTGCTCCAGCGCCTTGACCGCCTTGTCGACGCCGCTGGCAAATGCTGCATCCGAGGGAAGCAGAGGCAAGGCCTTGTCGAGAACCAAGTTGACCTTGTGCAGTAGTCCTGCCTTCTGCAGCTTGCCAACCAGGGCGAGCGCCTCGGGTACCATGTCCATCAGCTTGGCGTCATGCAGTTCTTTTACCAGTCCCTTCACCCGGGTGGTGATATCTGCGGCATCGCCTTTGAGCATGGTACCGCCGATGTGGGCGATTTCCATCCAGGCTAAGGCACCCTGACTGATGTCGGCACCGATGTTCTTGATCGTGCCGTCGCGCCACATTTCGCCGAGGAAATCAGTAGCCGTGCACGCTGCGATGCTCAGATCGCCGCGCGGCGACAGGATGTCACCCAGGTGGATTCCTTGCCGTTCGAGGTTGCAGGCGAGATTGCGCATCGTTTCGGAAATGGTTTCGGCATGATCCAGCAAGTTATTGATGGAATCCGCCACGTCTCCCGCCTTGGCGTCACCTATGGCGATCCGCTTGGCGCGAAGGGCGATCTTGCCCCACTTTTCCGCCTCTTCCGCAAGAATGTCGAGCTTTTCCGGGAGATCGAGATCCGTAACGATTCCCTGCACCGCTGCCAGGCCATCCTTACCGGCCTGCAGGAA
The DNA here is from genome assembly GCF_024396695.1 of Acidithiobacillus sp. YTS05. Lineage (GTDB taxonomy): Bacteria > Pseudomonadota > Gammaproteobacteria > Acidithiobacillales > Acidithiobacillaceae > Igneacidithiobacillus > Igneacidithiobacillus copahuensis. The sequence goes on along the minus strand of NZ_CP094359.1, from coordinate 2,000,802 downwards.
GAAACCGGCGTTGCCAGCAAAGCCGGCAACCTTCTCGACCTGGTCGAGGAGCATCTCTACCCGACTGACCAGATCGCCATTGTCGCCCGCAGCAAGATTCTTGACGCGGATGGCCACCTGCAGCCAACGCTTGCCGGCAATTCCGACAGTGCCAATGGTGCTGTTCAGATCGGCGTTATGGAGCAACTCTGGGGCGGTATCCTTGATGGTCCCCAGGGCCACGCTCATCTGGCCGCCAAGGATCTCCGCCATGTCGAGAAGTCCCTCCAGACGCGCCTGCACGCTCGGTGCATCGCCCTGCACCAGCTTCTGCGCCCGCTTGGCCATCTGCAGCCACTGGTCGGCCATTTCCTGCAGTTCATCGAGACGTTCCGGAAGTTGCAGCTCGCCAGCAACGTTGCCGATGACGCCGATGCCTTGTTTGGCGCTGGTCCAGTAGTACTGCAGGTTTTTCATGGCGCTGCGCAACTTGTTGACCATGTCTTCGGGATTTTCGCCGATAAGCGGACATTTGAGCTCGCCGCTGAGGGTCGCCAGAGAGGAAAAAAAGCCGGATTTCTGCAGGTTGTTGAGAATACTCAGCAATTCACCAATGGTCTTGTCGAGTTGCGCGTCCTTGACTTCGCTCAGGAGCTGCTTCAAGCGGTCGACCCCGCCGTCGACGGTGAGCATCCCCTGCAGGGATTCGGTGGCCTCGCGCAAGGCATCAAGTTGCGGCTGGTATTTTGCGAGGAGTTTGTCCGTGTCGATGGCATTCGGGAGCTCGTTGAGGACATCGCGGAACATCTGCAGGAGATTCTGCAATTGCAGGGCGGCGTCGCCGACCTTGCCTAGTCCTTCCCACTGTTTGGGGGTGAGAGCTACTACTGTTTCCGCTGCTGCATTTCCGTTGGCCATGACGTATTCATCTCCCGCTGAATGATGCTGATCCAAGCCCCAATTGGCCGAGCCACGCTTATTTAACACAAAGAACTACGATTTTTCCAGTTACCAGATCTTGATAACCCGGAATTCGCATAGTCCTTGCCCCAGTTTTACGGGACCGTATGATGGAAGAATCTGATGCAGTTGGGTAATGAATATGCTTTATGGAAGCAGGAGAGAAACCTATCGTCAGCTGTTCATTGACTACTGGCAGCGCTTTCGCGCTGGTCAACCCCTGGATGCCATGGCACAGCGGGTGGTAGAGGTGATTCGCGCGCACCCTGAGTATCATGCCCTGTTGGAAAATCCGGAAATGGCTCTGGAGGCAGATTTCCCGCCGGAGCTCGGCCAGAGCAATCCCTTTGCCCACATGTCGCTGCACGTGGCATTGCTGGAGCTCTTGGCGACCGGCCAGCCGCCGGGTATCGTGCAGGCGTATGGGCGTCTGCGGACGCGTTATGGGGAGGCAGTCGCCGAGCATCGGGTGGTGGACTGTCTCGGAGAATTGCTCTGGCAGGCGCAGCGCGCCGGCCGGGAACCGGATCTGAGCGCCTTGTTGCCTTGTCTGCAGGCAGATGAGGAGCGCGAGACATTGGAAGGAGAGAAGTAGATGGCGGAAGCGAAGACAGGAGCGGAATCGATCCATTGGCGTTTACAGGATCTCTATTCTGGGCGGGAAGATCCGCAGCTGCGGCAAGATATGGACTGGGCAGCCGCTGCGGCCAGTGAATTCGCGCGCCGCTATCGGGTCGATTTTACGACCCTGAGCGCGGCCGAGCTGGCCCAGGCCATGCAGGACCTGGAGGCGCTGCGTAGCCGCCTGGCGCGGGTTGGCGCGTACCGCTATCTCAGTTACGTCACCCATGCCGATGATCCCCTCTACGGCGCATCGCTGCAGCACTATCAAGAGCAAGCGACGCAGATCGGCAATCAGCTGGTCTTTTTTGATATCGCTTGGAATGGTCTGGCCGCGGAGCGCGCTGAGGCGCTGCTGCGCGCTCCAGAACTGGCACACTGGGCCCATCTCCTGCGTAATTGGCGCAACTATGCTGCCCATCTGCGCAACGAGGCAGAAGAGCAGATCCTGGCAGAAAAGGCGGTAACCGGCCGCAGCTTGTGGGAGCGGCTCTTTGACGAAACTCTCACCGAAATGCGTTTTTCCCTGCGCGGTAAGGAGCTGAGTGAGCAGGAGGTGCTCAGCAAGCTCTCTCACCCGGACCGCAGTTTGCGCAAGGATGCGGCTGAGGCCTTGAGTCAGGGGCTGGGCACGCGTCTGCATACGCTCACCTTCTGCTTCAACGCCGTCCTGGCGGACAAGGCCCTCGATGATCGCCTGCGCCGTTATCCGCACTGGCTGGCCGACCGCAATCTCGCCAACGAGATCGACGACAGGATGGTCGAGGCCCTGGAACGCGCAGTCGTTGCCCGTTATCCCCTGGTGGGCCGCTACTACCGCTTGAAGGCGCGGCTGCTGGGCATCAGCCCCCTCTACGACTACGACCGCTACGCGCCCTTGCCTGGCTCTTCACGGCCCTATTCCTGGGCGGAATGCCAGTCTATCGTCCTTGGCGCTTTTCAGGACTTTTCCCCGGAGCTCGCCACCATCGGCCAGCGTTTCTTTGCTGAGGGATGGATAGACGCCGCCCTGGCTGCCGGCAAGCGCGGTGGTGCCTTTGCCCACCCCGTAACCCCCGACGTGCATCCGTATCTCCTGGTCAACTACACTGGAACGGTGCGCGACGTCATGACCGTGGCGCACGAACTGGGGCACGGCATACACCAGTATCTGGCGCGCGAACAGGGCTTTCTCAATGCCGACACACCGCTGACCACCGCCGAAACCGCGTCGGTCTTCAGCGAGATGCTGATCTTTGAACGCTTGATGCGCAACGAGCCCGATGCGGACAAACGGCTGGCCCTGCTCTGTGGCAAGATCGAGGATACCTTCGCGACGGTATTTCGGCAGATGGCCATGCACCGTTTCGAGGCCCTCATGCACGCGGCCCGGCGCAGCGATGGAGAACTCAGCAAGGAGCGTCTGGCAGAATTCTGGATGCAGACGCAGGAAGAGCAGTTTGCCGGAGCCATCCAGTTCAGCGAAGGGTATCGCTGGTGGTGGAGTTACATCCCCCACCTCATCGGCTCGCCAGGCTATGTCTATGCCTACGCCTTCGGCGAACTGCTGACCCTGGCGCTGATCCAGCGCTATCGCGCCGAGGGGACAGACTTTGTGCCGTGCTACCGGAAAATGTTAGCCCTGGGCGGTAGTCTACCACCGGTGGAAGTGGTCGCCGCTTCTGGGGTGCGGCTGGATGACCCGCAGATCTGGGACAGCGCCCTGGACTATCTGGAAGGAATGGTGAACGAGGCCGAACGCCTGGCGGAGAATCGCTGATGCGGCGCGAGCGCGACAGTCTGGGCGAGGTGGAGGTTGCGGACGATGCCTTTTGGGGGGCGCAGACCCAGCGCTCGTTGCACTTTTTTGCAATTGGCGAGGAGCGCATGCCGCTGCCCATCATCCATGCCCTGGCGCAGATCAAAGCGGCAGCGGCGCGGGTAAACGGCAAACTCGGCCTGCTTGCGGCCAATCTTGTCGAGCCTATCGCCCAAGCTGCCGATGAGGTTGCAGCTGGCCAGTGGGATGCCCAGTTTCCGCTGCGGGTCTGGCAAACGGGCAGTGGCACCCAGAGCAACATGAACGTCAATGAAGTGATCGCCAATCTTGCCAACGAATGCCTTGGTGCTGCCCGTGGCAGCAAAAATCCCGTACATCCCAATGACCACGTGAACCTTGGGCAATCCTCCAACGATGTCTTCCCCAGCGCCCTGCATCTCAGCGTTGCCAGCGCCGTTCATGCGCAACTGCTTCCGGCCCTGCAATGCCTGCGTGATCTGTTGCAGCAGCGCAGTCAGGACTTCGCCGATATACTGAAAATCGGCCGGACGCATCTGATGGATGCGGTGCCGATGCGATTGGGCCAGGAATTCTCCGGTTATGTCGATCAGCTTCGCCAGGGTGAGGCGGGAATCCGTAGCGTGCTACCCGGGCTCTATGCCCTGGCCTTGGGAGGGACGGCGGTGGGCACCGGGCTCAACACCCATCCAGACTTTGCGCTGCAGGTATGCAGGATGCTCACAGAGCGACTGTCCCTGCCGCTGCGCCCCGCAGAGAACGCTTTTGCGGCTCTGGCCGGCCAGGAGGCGCTCTGCCAGCTCAGTGGCCAGTTGCGCAGTCTGGCGATGTCGCTGCTCAAGATCGCCAATGACATCCGCTGGATGGGTTCCGGGCCGCGGGCGGGTCTGGGAGAATTGGCGTTACCCGAGAACGAGCCGGGTTCCTCGATCATGCCGGGCAAGGTCAATCCTACCCAGGCAGAGGCGTTGAGCATGGTCTGTGCCCAGGTCTTTGGCAACGATGCGACAGTTGCTTTCGCTGCGTCGCAAGGAAATTTTGAACTCAATGTCTATAAACCCGTCATAGGCTACAATGTGTTACAGAGCATCACGCTGCTGGCAGATGCGATGCGTTCTTTCACGCTGCATTGTGTGCAGGGTCTGCAGGCGCGCGCAGACCGGCTGCAGGTCCATCTCGACAGCTCCCTGATGCTGGTCACGGCCTTGGTACCCAGTCTGGGCTACGAGCGCGCGGCCAAGATCGCCCAGCGTGCCCACCAGGAGGGCAGCACACTGCGCGCTGCGGCGCTGGCGAGTGGCTGGATCGATGCGGCACAATTGGATGAAATTTTACGACCGGAGCGGATGCTAGCGCCGGACAGAAACTAGTGTGGGCGACGAAAAGGATAGACGATGATTTTGATTCTTCGAGAGGATCTGCAGGAGAGTGCACCAGAATATCAGGCCCTGCTGCGCTATCTGGATGGTCTAGATGGTATCGAATACCGCGTGCATCGGGTGCAGGGTGCCGAACAGCTGCTCAGTGAAGTCTATCTGATTGGCAACACCAAGGCCTTGGATTTGGAGCAGATGGAATCCCTGCCCGGCGTGACCAAGGCCATTCGCGTGTCGCGTGAATACCGGGTGCTGGGGCGGCATCAGGATGACGCCCGTGCCAACGGCTTTACCTACAACGGGGTGGAATTCAGTCAGGATACCCTGCACGTTTTTGCTGGCCTCTGTGCCGTCGATACCCGCGAGCACGTCGAGCAGATGCTGCGCGCCCTGCAGGAAAATGGCCAGGTCTGCACGCGCATGGGGGCCTACAAGCCGCGCACCAGTCCTTACGCTTTTCAGGGGCATGGCAAGGACTGTTTGCCTTATGTTTTTGAGCTGGCAGGAAAATATGGCATCAAGGTGATCGCTATGGAGATCCTGCACGAGCAGCACATGGATGAGATCCGTGAGGCGCTGCGGCAAACGGGCAATCCGACCGGTGTCATGCTGCAGATTGGCACCCGCAACACGCAAAATTTCGAACTGCTGAAGGCGGTAGGTAGGCAGCAGGAATTTCCCGTCCTGCTCAAACGAGGCTTCGGAATTACCCTGGAAGAATCCCTGAATGCAGCAGAGTACTTGGCCTCGGAAGGAAACAGCCAGGTAGTCTTTGGCTTGCGTGGCATGAAGACCAACCTGGGAGATCCGCACCGCAACTTTGTCGATTTTGCACAAGTACCGGTGGTCAAGCGTCTCACGCGGATGCCTGTCTGCATCGATCCTTCGCACTCGGTAGGCAGCCGCGATGCCGGCCCCGATGGCATACCTGAGGTGTTCCATGTCACCGCGCAGGGCGTGATTGCTGGTGCCAACATGGTGTTGGTCGACTTTCATCCCGATCCCGCCACGGCCCTGGTCGACGGGCCGCAGGCGTTGCTGCTGAAGGAACTTCCCTGGTTTTTAGAGGACGTCCGCCTGGCGCGGGAGGCCTACGAGGAGCGTCGTCTGCTGGCCGGAGCGCAGCCGGAAAGCAATGGATAAAGAAGTGGCAGATGGCGAAGTTCTTTGGGAGCGTGCGGCACGGCAACTTCGGTTGCTGTTCCGCAGGAAGATCAGGCGATTCTGCGCCTGTCGGTTTGCCGGATCCGCTGCTGACAGATTGCTCTACTGGTGAATGATTTAGACTGTTTACAAATCTGGATTTTATATGCTATCGTTGCTCTGTGCTGGAAACGCACGGAACGGTTTTCCTGGGTACAACTTGAGGAGAGTGCTTTATGTCTATTCGTATCAACGACGTAGCTCCAGATTTTACGGTCGACTCCACTGCCGGTGAGTTGAATCTGCATAAGTGGATTGGCGATAGCTATGCCATCCTGTTTTCTCACCCGCGTGACTTCACGCCGGTCTGCACTACCGAATTCGGTGCCGTCGCCCAGCTGGCGCCCGAATTTGCCAAGCGCAATACCAAGGTGATGGGGGTGTCGGTGGATACCGTCGAGGAGCACAAGAAGTGGAAGCGTGACATTGAGGCAACGGCGGGAGCTCCGGCGGATTTTCCGATCATTGATGATACGTCCCTGCACGTCTCCAAGCTCTACGACATGCTCCCCGCCGAGGCGTATCTCCCCGAAAATCGTGACGCCAAGAATACCGCCACGGTGCGTACGGTGTTCATCATCGGTCCGGACAAGAAGGTGCGCCTGACCATGTCTTACCCCATGTCGGTGGGCCGGAATTTTGCGGAAATCCTTCGTGCCCTCGACGCCATCCAAGCCACTGACGGCGTTCCGCTGGCCACTCCGGCCAACTGGGTGCCCGGCCAGGACGTTATCGTCGCCCTGTCTTTGAATAACGAGCAGGCCAAGGAGAAGTTTGGCGAAATCGATATCAAGCTCCCCTACCTGCGTTTTGCCAAGGCGCCGAAGAAATAACGCGCGGCCAAGGCCTCTGAACAGCTCCCCGGTCGTTCGGCCGGGGAGCTTTTTTGCGTGTGTCTTTCAAAGTAACCACCGTTTTGCGCCGACAGCCTGGTAAAGCGGAAGGAGTTTACCGCTTCAAGCAGGTAGCAGGGCATTCGCATTGCTGGCATCGCATCAGGCGGCATGCTAGAGTAATTTGGAGATGAGTCCCGAACAATCTGACAGAAGGTAAGGCCGTGGCGGGAATGCCGGAAGCCCTGAATCAACCATGAGCCATCGTGATTTCCTCGACCTTCGTAGCATCCTTCCGGCCCGATCGGGGCTCGAACTAGGGATTTATCATCAGCTTCTCATTAACGATTTCCCAGCAGGTAGCTTCCGGAATCCAGGCGACCTCTGTGCTGATAAGGGTAGTAGCAGCATCATATTCTCTGCTGATGAAGGGGATGATGGCAGTCTTTTTCTTTTTGCAGGTTGCGACTCGGAGAAACTTCTCTTCCTGGCGCAGGAAAATATTCTTCAGAAAATCTTTGATCAGAGCCTGATATGTATCGATAGCAAAGGATTTCTTTCTAGTTTTTTTTCGGAATTTTCTGGAATTCAGCAGGAGTCCAGAGGCCTTCTCTTCGAGCAACCAAAGCTCGTCAATTGGCGCAAAAAGCGCTCTCGCAATCGGGTTCGGGTCGATGGCGAAGTTGTCGTCTTGCGCCGTTCGGGGAAGCCTCTACAGGCACGGCTCCATGACCTGAGTACTAGTGGCGCGGGGTTTCTGCTTGCCGACAATGATCTGACAATTGGCGAAATGGTCCTCTTGGAACTGCGGATTTCCATGTATCCGCTGTTTTCCAGCACTGCGTTGGTAGTGCGCAAAGAAATTCAACTCAATCAACACTTTGATTTCTTTGTTGCTGCTCATTTTTTGCTGACGCGTCCCCAACGTCAGCAATTGCTGAATACGCTGCAGACGCTAGCTGGCGATCCGGAATTTTTTTCCGGTACGGGCAAGACGATTTCCGAACTGGCCAGCAGCCCACCTTCGACTGTAGAGGAACCAAGAATGTCGGATCCCACGGAAAAATCCGATGCTGCGGAACCGTCCCCCCCTGCGGAGCCTTCCCCCGCTGCACCAGTGCCCAAACTCCAACCGGTTACCGCCATCCTGAGTTTGGCTCTGCCTTATCAACCCAACTTTCCGCGAACTGGCTCGGTCGAGGAGGGTGTTGCAGAGGAACACGTTCCAGCCGCGCCGTTAGAAAGTAACCGGCCTGATCCGTATGTTTCAGAGCTAGTGGCGGAAAAAGAACCCGAAGCGGTGGAAATGGGATGCGTCAGCGACATGGAATCGGCAGTGGTAAGTACTGAAGTCCTTCCTAGTCTTGACCCCGTTCCCCCCCAGGAGGTCCGGTCTCCGGAAGACAAGTCCTCAGAAGCGGATCTGCTGCTTGCCTCTACACCTACTGCATTGACCCAAGAAACGTCCGACTGGCGTGCCCCGATTGATACAACCTCACCCCCGGAGACCCCAATGACTGAAGAAAGTTTGCCTGCGAAATCCGAAGCCGAGCCCCGGAGTCTGAAAATTGCCGCGCTGCGCAGCGATCAGCAGCGCTGGAGTACCCGTCTGGACCTGGCGGAATTGCGTTGTAGTCAAGCGACAGTTCTTGCGGAAATGGATCGTCATGCCCAGGCTATCGAGCAATTCCAGGAAGCCCTGCAGATTTTGGATCAACTCCCGTCCAGCGACGGCAATTTGCCGCGTCTTCTGGATCTGCGCGCGCGGTGCCAGTTGGGTAGGGCCATCTCCCTCCATGCTACGGGCGATGCTTCCGCGCCAAATGCCGCTGGTCAGGCCATTACTCTGTTGGATCCCGTGTGGCGCGATGGCAAATCACAGCGGCCCCAGTTGGGCCGAGAGCTTGCGCAGGCCTACATGATTCGTGGTACCGCCCAAAATGGCTGGAGCACAGCAGAGGCCGTGGCGGATTACCAGCGTGCCCAAGAAATTCTCGATGATCTGCGTGAACGTCTGGGCCAGCAGTCGGAAACCCCGGATGTCTCACATCTACGCGCTCGGCTCGCGCTCTGTTTGGGCAGAGTCTATGAGTTGGAAGGGCAATATGAAGATTCTCTGCGTGCTCTCGACCTTGCGCAAGAGCTCAGTCGTGCGGCAGTTCAAAAGCTGCCCGAGGCAGTACGCTGGTCACCCGAGGCCACCGATGCCAATGCGGTATTGCAAAGGGCCCACGTGTTGTTTCAGTTGGGTCGCGAGGCGGAAGCCGAAACCCTCACCGAGGAGGGGCTTGCCATTTGGTCGGCGATTCAGCAAAGGTTGGGTGAGCAATTCACGGCCAGCCAGTGGAGCCAACTTGCCAGTGGTCATCTGCAGGCGGCCGAACAACTGGCGGAATTGGGTCGTTTGACGCAGGCACGCCAAGCCCTCGATCGGGCTCAGGACATCTTCAAGCGATTGAGTGACGAGATGGGAAGCTCTCTGCAGCCGGCCATGCAGCAGCGGATTGCCGCGCTCCACCTACAGGATGGGGAGACGGCGCTGAATCTGGGCGACGCGCCGCAGGCGATGAATCGTGCGCAACTAGCCATCTCGATGCTGCGCTCTCTGGAAGATCGACTGGGTCAGGCGTTTCCTCTCGAAATGCGCAATCTTCTCGGCTCTGCGCTCCTTTTTCTGGGGAAAACGCACAGCGCTGTCGGCGATCATCGCGCCGCTCTGGAAGCCATGGATCAGGCGCAAGAGGTTCTCGCAGCCTGAGCGGCCTGCCAGTTCTGCAAGTCGGGTAGCATTTTTTGCTACCCGTTGGATTTACTGGACCCTTTCTGGAGAATGTAAATTCCTACTTGACCCGCATGCCTGGCTGGGCGCCGCTGTCGGGGCTGAGGAGGAAGGGGCCGCCGGCGTCGCCGCTGGCCGCCAGTACCATCCCCTCTGACAGGCCAAAGCGCATCTTGCGCGGGGCGAGGTTGGCGACCATGACGGTCAGGCGCCCCACCAGCGTAGCCGGATCGTAGGCGCTCTTGATGCCGGCAAAGACCGAACGGGTTTGCGCTTCGCCGATATCCAGGGTGAGATGTAGGAGCTTGTCTGCTCCCTCGACGGCTTCCGCTGCGACGATGCGCGCAATCCGCAGATCGACCTTGCCGAAATCCTCGATGCCGATCGTTTCGCTCTTGGGCGCCTGCTCGGCTTTGCTGGTGGTGCTAGGCGCTGGCGGGATAGGCTGGCTGGGTTCTTGAATCAAAGAGTCCACGTGGGTTTTTTCCATGCGTTGCAACAAGTGGGAATAGGGTTCGATACCGTGCGCCAGGAGCGGCTGCTGGACGCCGTCCCAGGACAGCTCGCAGCGCAGGAAGGCGCAGGAGCGCTGCGCCAGCCGCGGCAGCACCGGACTGAGCAGGGTGATCAATAGCCGGAAGCCATTGAGGATGACCGTGCAGACGCGCTGTAAGGTGTCGCGCTGGGTATCATCCTTGGCGAGCAGCCAGGGAGCGTGCTGATCGACGTAGGCATTGAGCTGGTCGGCGATGGTCATGATCTCGCGCATGGCGCGGGCGTATTCGCGCGCCTCATAGCTGGCGGCAATCTCTTCTTGTTTGGCAGCCAATTGCGCATAAAAGGGCTGATCTTCTCCAAGACTGTCTGCCAGGTGGCCGGCAAAGTGCTTGTGGATGAAGCCTGCGGCGCGGGAGGCGAGATTGACGACCTTCCCTACCAGATCGCCATTCCCCTTCAGCAGGAAATCTTCGAGATTCAGATCGATGTCTTCGACATGGCTGTTGAGCTTGCAGGCGAAGTAATAACGCAGGAACTCCGGATCGAGCTGGTCGAGGTACTGGCGTGCGGTGATGGAGGTGCCGCGCGATTTGCTCATCTTTGCGCCATTGACGGTGAGGTGCCCGTGGGCGAAGACGCCGGTCGGTAGGCGGTGTCCGGAACCCTGCAACATGGCCGGCCAGAAGAGGGCGTGGAAGTAGATGATATCCTTGCCGATGAAGTGATAGAGCTCGGCATCCGCGCCTTGGCCCCAGAATTCGTCGAAGTTGCGGCCATGCCTGTTGCACCAATGCTGCGTGGCGGCCATGTAACCGGGCAGGGCGTCGAGCCAGACGTAAAAAAACTTGCCCGGTGCATCGGGGATGGGGATGCCGAAGTAGGGCGCGTCGCGGCTGATGTCCCAGTCGCTTAGGCCGGCGGTGAACCATTCGTCGAGCTTGTTGGCCATTTCCTCCTGCAGCGTGCCGCTGTGAATCCACTGCTGTAGAAACTCCGTAAAGTCCCCCAACTCGAAGAAATAATGTTCGGAACTGCGCCGCACCGGGGTGGCGCCAGAGACCGCCGAGCGCGCATCCAGCAGATCCGTGGGGCTGTAGGTGGCACCGCAGACTTCGCAATTATCGCCATACTGATCTGGCGCCTTGCAGCGCGGGCAGGTGCCACGAATGAAACGGTCGGGTAGAAACATCTCGGCAACCGGATCATAGGCCTGCTCGATCTCCCGCACGATGATATGCTCGTTGGCGCGCAGGGCACGGTAAAGATCCTGAGAAATCTCAAAATTTTCCGCGGCGTGAGTGCTGTGATAGAGGTCGAAGCCGATGCCGAAATCGGTAAAGTCGCGTAGGTGCTCCGCATGCATGCGCTCGATCAGCGCTTCCGGGGTGATGCCCTCCGACTGGGCACGCAGCATGATGGGCGTGCCATGGGCATCATCGGCACAGAAATAGAGGCATTCATGGCCGCGTAGGCGCTGGTAGCGCGCCCAGATGTCGGTTTGGGTGTATTCCACCAGATGGCCCAGATGCAGAGGGCCGTTGGCATAGGGTAGGGCGCTGGTGACCAGGATCTTCCGTTTCATGGGAGGCTAAATTACCTGCCTTTCCTTGCCTCGGCAATGCCACGGCAGATTCAGTGTCGTTCTGCGAGGAAGCGGATCCCTTCTAGCACCTCGTACAGATCGCGCGCGTCGTAGTCGGCGCGGACGTCGCGGTAGTCCTTGCGCCCCTGATCGGACCAGACGAGGATGGTTTTCAGCCCCGCCTCGCGGGCGCCAAAAACATCCCGGTACATGTCATTGCCGACATAAATGGCCTCGGCAGGATGTACCTGTAGGGCATGGCAAGTTTCTTTGAATAGACGGGGATCGGGCTTGCGGTAGCCATAGGCGGAAGAGATGGTCTTTACCGGGAAATATTTACGGATTTTGGTGATGCGCATTTCTGGTTTGGCAAATTCCACCTGGGCGTCGGAGACAATCCCCAATTGAAATTCACCAATAATGGCTTGTAACAGCTCCTTCGCTCCGGGATAGCGTTCGATCATGCGCCGCGACAGGGCCCGATGTAAGCGTACCAGTTCCTTGGCGAGCCGCTCGCGGCGTTTTTCGATTTCCTGTACCCGATGGTCCCCTTCGCTGGCCACGGACTCCGGGCGAAAATGCTTGGAGCCGGAACGCAGAATTTCCCGCCAGACGGCGCGGGCATCCATCTCGGGGTAGGTCTCGGCGGAATTGCGTTTCTGTTGCTTGGCGAGATCGAAATAGCGTTCGCGCAGGCTATCGGGGCGGGTATGTATGCGGTGGTAGCTCAGATAGCGGGACAGTGCCCAGTAGATTTCTCCCTGGGTTTCATCGGTTTCGATATGGATGAGGGTGCCATACAGATCGAAAAGAACGGCGCGTATACTCATGATTTATCTCCCCAGGCAAGCAATGGCCTCATGGACAAGGATGTGGGCGGTGTGATCGCCGAGATAGCTGTTGCGCGCAATGCGCAACAAGGTAAGACTCATATAAAAAGGCAGCCGTTGGGTAATGGCACGAAAGGCTGCGGGCTGCTCCGGAAAATGACGGCTGTATTCCCAGAGAAAATGACCGATGTAATTTTCCGCCACGCCGCCATCATTGTGCTGCCGCAGTGCCCAGTGTTTCAGCTCGCCAGCAATCATCCCCAGATCATAGGCGCGATCGCCGAAGTGGGAGCGCTCGAAATCGATGGCGGTCAGCTGGTGATGACCCGTCACCAGGAAGTTCGCCGGGGTAGCATCGCCATGCAGGCGCACGCAGTGGTCCGCGTACATGGCCGGATCGTCCGCCCACCGTTGACGCAGGACATAGAGGCGATCGACCTCTGACTGTTTGGCGCGGCCGCGGCGCCAGAGGCGGGCGACGATCTTGTCGAAGTAGGGAAACACCTCGCGAAAGCGTACCGCATCGCCGCGTACGTTATGGTTGTGCAGCCGCGCGAGGAAATACGCGAGGTCGGAAAGGCTATGGTACATCTCCTGATCGTCTTGGCCGGGGTGAGTGCGCGCCCAGATGCGATGCAGGGGTTCGCCCAGCACGTAACACTCAAAGAGGACATCGGCAAAAGCGGGATTGACGCCGAGCGGCTGGACCACGCGATGTTGGCCGTGACCAAGGCCATTACCATGCAACAGGGATAAGACCTGGAATTCGTGCTGCGCCGCGGCGGCATTGTCATGACCGTGATGACGCTCAAAAAATTTTCCGAGCACGCGCCGCCGATAGCGCCGATCTTCGTATAGATATACGGCGTTGGAGCCGTTGAGGGCAAAGACGCGAAAGCCCTTGCTTGGCTCGATGCCCAGCTCGGCAACAAAAATCTGGTGATACAGATAATCGTAGAGGGGATCGTTCCGCTGCAGGTGTCCCAAATAGTGCACGGCCCGCCTCCCCGTTACGATCATCGGCTTCGAGTTTAGCATGGCCGCGAGCGGGAAGCCCGCCCCGGCGGTTTTGTGGCATACTCTTGGTTTCCGCAATTCCAGGCAGGTGCTTATGTTTGCTCTTGATCTTCCGCGCCCCGATACCCTCGCCCGCCGGGCACGCTTGCTCGCACAGATCGGTGAGCGGGGTGTCCTGGTTCTCCCCACGGCGCGGGAGCAGTTGCGCAATCGGGACGTCGCTTATCCTTTTCGTCCGGATTCAGATTTTTATTATTTGACCGGTTTTGCCGAGCCGGAGGCAGTGCTGGTGCTGATACCGGGCCATGCGGATGGCGAGCAGATCCTGTTCTGTCGCAGCCGAGACCCCGAGCGGGAAACCTGGGATGGACGCCGCGCCGGCATCGAGGGCGCAAAGGAGCTTTGTCAGGTCGATCAGTGCCATCCCATTCAAGAGTTGGACGAAATCCTGCCTAAGCTGCTGGAGAATCGTGATGTGCTGCTCTATCCCATGGGGCGGGAGAGCGACTTTGACGCTCGAGTATTGCGTTGGCGGAATCAGGCGCGCTCACGCAGTCGGCAGGGGATCGGCTATCCCCTGGAACTGGTCGATGCGGCTCACTTTCTGGAGGAGATGCGTTTGCACAAGGATGCCGTCGAGCGCGAGCTAATGCGGGCGGCGGCGGGGGTGAGTGCGGCGGGGCACCGGCATGGCATGCGACAGACGCGGCCGGGGATGATGGAGTATCAGTTGCAGGCCGAAATCGAATATGTGTTTCAACGCCAGGGAGCCGCGCGCCTAGCTTACTCTAGCATTGTTGGTGGTGGAGCCAATGGCTGCATTCTGCATTATGTAGAAAATCGCGATGAACTGCGCGACGGGGATCTGGTACTGGTCGATGCGGGCGCGGAAATTGCGGGCTACGCCGGCGATATCACGCGTACCTGGCCGGTGAATGGGCGTTTTTCCGGGCCGCAACGGGACATTTACACCCTGGTGCTGGCGAGTCAGAAGGCCGCCATTGCTGCGGTGCAGGTGGGTCGGCCGGTCAGTGATTACCATGATGCCGCGGTCGAGGTATTGGTGGACGGCCTGCACGACTTGAAAATTTTGCGGGAGAGTCGCGAGGAAATCCTCGAAAAACAGCTATATCGACCGTTTTATATGCACCGCACCGGCCATTGGCTGGGTATGGATGTGCATGATGTGGGGGCGTACCGTCAGGGTACGGAGCCGAGCTGGCGCCCACTCGCGGCGGGGATGGTCTTGACGGTCGAGCCAGGACTGTACTTTGCCCCTGGTCAGAAGGGGATACCTGCAGCTTATCAAGGTATCGGTATCCGCATCGAGGACGATCTCTTCCTGGATGCGGAAGGCCCGGAGATATTGAGCGCCGGCGTGCCCAAGGAGATCGACGAGATCGAGGATCTGATGGCCGGGGGGCTGGGTTAAAACCAGCCCGTACTGGATCAGGAGTCGACCGTCTGGGGTTGCTGCTTGGGCAGAATGCGCAGCTCGGCGCGCTGGACACCAAAATTCAGAGCTTGTTGCACAGTGCTCATGAGAATGTCGGCAGCCATGTGGTAGCGCGGATTCATCACATCCCATACCACACCTTGAACGACCTGCCCGGAACCGAGCAGGATCTCGACGTGTTCGCCGCAGCGGGTACTGCCATTACTGCGGAAGAACAGGTCCGGCGAAAGCGCTACCTGATTGGGGCGGGTCGGACCACAGGCCGACATAGCCGGGTTACTGTTGGTTTGCCAGGATACGGCGTTGTAAGCCGATACCCGATGCAGGTAGATCAGCTTGTGACCGAGCATCATGGTACCATTGAGAGCAATCTTGGCGGCGTCTTGCGCCTGTAACTGTGCCTGCGTGGCTGCCAACTCTGCGCTTTGCTTGTCCATGGCCTGATGCAGCAAGGATACCGGCAAACCTGGCTGAGCCAAGGAAAGCGCATTCGGGATCACCGCTGCCAACAGGGCTACGGCAATGCCTGCACTAACTTTTTCCAACAAAACGTTCGTCTCCTTTTACCTCGAGGCCCTTTGCATGGCTCGGGTACCTGTTGGTACCTTCTCTCCAGATAATGGTTTTCGGGGAGGAGACTATCGCAAAATTATCAATAAAAATCAACGAAATATAAAATATTATAAAAAACAGTTAGTTATCGTATCTTCTTGCTGTAATTGCGATTTTCTTGCACGAGACGGACAAATCCTTGCAACAACAACAGGGGATCGTGCAGTGACTGCGAAAGTTGTGGCTGCAGGAGAACCGCATCGCCACCGGTCAGAAAGATCCTGCCGTCGGGCCATTCCTGCTGAAAGCCAGCGATGGCTTGGCGAATGGCCGCGAGGGTGCCATACCAGACCCCTGACTGCATGCCGCCAATAGTATCGTTTGCCAGGAGTTCCGGGTGTGCCAACGGACTCGTTCGCGGCAGCCGGGCAGTGCTCCGCTGTAGGCAATCCAGTTGGCTTTGCAGGCCGGGGAGGATCTGCCCACCGAGAAAGCGACCGTGCGCCAGGATATCCATGGTGATGGCAGTACCGGCATCGATGACCAGTGCTGCACCCCCCGCCACTTGCTGCCAGGCGCCGATGAGGCAACAGCGGCGATCGAAGCCGAGAGACTGGGGCGGCTGGTAGGCGTTGGGCAGGAGCTGGTGAAAGATTTCCGGGTTCCAGACTGGCAGATGACAATCCTGGAGTTCCCTCTGCCATGCTTCCTGTACCTCAGGCACGACGCCGCCCAAGAAAATTTCTTCGCTTGCCCACCAGTCTGCCCATGGCGGGGGCAGTTCGGAACGAATCTGAGCAGGACTGTGCGTGCTGGCAAAGCGTCCGATAGTAAAGCTCCTGCCGCCATCATCGGTATGGGCGAGGAGGGTGCGAGTGTTGCCGATACTGATGAGGATCATGGGTGGAGGCGGATTTCGCCGGCATGGACGATGCGTTGCTGGGTGCCATCGTCGATACACAGACGACCGTCGTCCTGGATATCGAGCACCTGGCAGGTTTTCCGCTCGCCGCCCAGCGTAAACTCTACCTGCTTGCCGCGTAGGCGATCCGCCTCCCGCCAGCGCTGGCGAAAGGGCGCGAAAGCGCTGCGTTCCAGCTGCGCGAAATCGACGCGCCACTGCTGGGTGATCGCCAACAGCAATTCCAGTCGGGTCATTCTGCAGCCAGCCTCGCACAGACTGATTGCCGTGGCGGGCAAGTCAGGATCAGCAAGGACGTTGAGACCGAGGCCGAGCACCCAGCGCTGGCCTTCCGCGCCGTGCCGCCCTTCAAGGAGCAGACCGGCGACCTTGCGCTGTCCAATCCACAGATCGTTGGGCCATTTGAGCCATAGTGCGGGTATCTGCTCCCGCAAAACCTGATAGACCCCGAGGCCGGCAACCACAGGCAATACCTGCGCATAGGCGGCAGAAATTTCCACAACCAGGCTGCAATAGAGATGTTTGCCGAAGCTGGAATGCCAGTGGCGCCCGCGCTGGCCATGACCGGACCACTGCGCTTCGGCGAGTCCGAGGCGCAGGTGGCTCTCTGCCAGCAGGCGGGTATTGCTGGAGTCGCAAAGTGGCCAGATGCCAATTTCCTCTTCCCCCAGCTGCAGGGCACTGGCTAAGGCCGGGAGATCCCAAGCCCGCTCCGGATGCTCGAGTTGCCAGGAGCTATTGCCGGCGATGAGGGGAATGCCCCAGCGTCGCGCTTCTTGCTCTCGCTGCTCGTCGCCAGGCTGACGGGCGACGCGGTGTCCCATGTAGCTCTGCCGCAGGAGCGCGAGAAATTCTCCGCTCGGGGCTTCAGGAGCGGATATGACCGTCCCCCAGGACAATCCATTTCTGCAGGGTCAGTCCCTCCAAACCCACCGGGCCGCGCACATGCAGGCGATTGGTGGAAATGCCGATCTCTGCTCCCAGGCCATATTCAAAGCCATCAGCGAAGCGAGTGGAGGCATTCACCATGACCGAACTGGAATCGACTTCGCGCAAAAAACGCCGCGCATGGCTGTAATTTTCGGTGATGATGCTTTCGGTATGCTGCGAGCTGTAGGTGTTGATATGCTCGATGGCAGCATCCAGGCTATCGACAATTTTCAGGGAAAGGATGGCCGCCAGATACTCGGTGCTGTAGTCCTCGTCCGTGGCGGCAACGGCCCCGGGAATGAGGGGCAAAGCCTCCGGACAGGCACGGATTTCGATCCCTCTCTCCTGTAGTGCACTGGCAATGGGTAGCAGGAGATCGCCAACCCGATCCCGGTGAATGAGCAGGCTTTCCGCGGTATTACAGGTACCCAGACGCTGGGTCTTGGCATTGACGACCACCTGCAGAGCCTTCTGGCGGTCGGCGTCCTGGTCGACGTAGACATGACAATTGCCATCGAGGTGCATGATCACCGGCACCGTCGCTTCGTCGCGGATACGGGCGAGCAGCCCCTTGCCGCCGCGGGGAATCACCACATCCACGAAGGTATCCATGCGAATCAGGGCACCGACGGCCTCCCGATCGGCCGTGTGTACGTATTGAACGAGGTCCAGGGGCAGGCCGGACTTGCCGAGGGCCGCGCGCAGTCGCTCGGCAATGGCCATGTTGCTGTTCAGGGACTCAGAGCCCCCGCGCAGAATGACGGCGTTACCCGATTTGACACAGAGTCCGGCGGCATCGGCGGTGACGTTGGGACGGGATTCGTAGATCATGGCGATGACCCCGAGCGGCATGCGCATGTGCCCCACCTGAATGCCGCTGGGCCGCATCTTCAGATCGGTGATTTCGCCCACTGGATCGGGCAGGGCGGCGATCTCCTCCAAACCCTGAGCCATGGCTTCGATCCGCTTCTCATCGAGACGCAGGCGATCAATGAAGGCTTCGTCGCGACCGGCCTGTTCGGCGTTACGCAGATCCTTGCGGTTGGCGCGCTGCAGGTCATCGGCATCACGGCGCAAAAACGCTGCCATTTGCCGCAGGGCGTCATTCTTCCGCCCAGGCTCCAGGGCCAGTGCGCGCCGTTGCGCCTGGCGGGCACGCTGGCCGGTGTTCTGCATCAAGCTTTGTAGGTCTTCGGACATTTTCGCTCCTGGTTTGGGGCGAGATCATGGCGGTGCCCACTGGATGGGCGCGGCGATGATGTCGCGGGTGAATGGATACTTTATTGTGCCGGGACTTTGCTGTTCTGGCAAAACTGCAGAGCGAGATCCGCCAGTGCGGGCCAGAGCGGGCGGGCGTCTTGCCCCTTGATGCGGGCATCGATTTCCTGACATTGAAAGAGGGCCTGACGCAGGCGTTGCCGTGGCAGGCGGCGGGCGGCCCGCTGCAAGCGTTCGCTGCGCGGCGGAAAGAGTCGTTCGCGGCGCAGAATCTCGGCAGTATTGCCTTCCTGTAGTTGCAGGAGGAGGATGAGGTCGCGGTGCAGGGTCCACAGGATCAGGACCGGCTCGGCTTCTGCATCCCGCAGCCGCCCGAGACTATGCAACACCGCATGCGGATTGCCCTGCAGGACGGCATCACTGAGATCGAAAACGGAAAACTGGCTGTTGTCGCCCAGCAGATCGGGCAGATCCACCGCCTCCAGGCGCTGGCCTGGGTACAGCTCTGCCCAGCGACGAATGGCCTGATCGGCAGCACTCACGTTCCCCAGGCTGCGTTCTGCGAGCAGGGCTATAGCCTCCCGGCTGGCATCGACCTGTGCCCGCCGCAGCCGTTCTTCGACCCAACGCGGCCAGTCGCTTGCTTCCGGCGGGTAGAGGATCAACAGGCCCAGGGTTTCACTCTGGTCGAGGGTTTGAAACCATTTGAGTTTCTGAATGGCAGCGTCAGGCCGGGTACCGGTGAGGAGCAAACGGGTATCCTGCGGCGGGCGCGCCAACCAGAATTCGAGGGCGGCGAGGGGATCTTTGCCCAGGCGTAGATCAGAGAGCCGCAGCAAAAGGATGCGCGGCTCGGGAAAGAGGGACAGGGCATCGCGTTCTTCGCGCAGGATTGGCCACGGGTTATCTTGTGGCAAGCGCTGCAGGCGCAGAAACCCTTCCTGCTGCCAACGCTTGCGTACCTGCGTTTCGGCTTCGGCCAATAGGAAAGGTTCATCGGAAAACAAGGCGTAGGCGAGGACCTTGCCGCGTGCCAGCGCCGTGGGCCAGTCGCGCGCCTTGATGCGCATCAGCGTAGCGCTGGCGCGAGCAATACGCGGCGCAGTACGACCCTTGCAGCCTCGGCGAAGAGCTGCTGCTGACTCTCGATCTGTTGCTCGTTGGTGGCGAGGGGACTGCCGCTGTTGTAGGTAAAGCTCTGCTCGACCAAGAGCGGTTCCGCCGGCAGCAGGATCTTCTTGCCGCGCTGCACCCAGACGCTGCCGCGCAGGGTATTGAGGAACTCCAAGGCGGCACCCGTGCTGGGGCTGATGCTGATGGCCCGTTGGTTGAGGGAGATATTGTCGAGCCGCAGCACGGGACCATCTGCACGGGCAACGTTGCCATCGCGTTCCAGGGCCCTCTCGACTGCCTGGGCGAGCTGCCCGCCAGCCGGGCCGCTGGCTTCGACGCGCAGGCCCCGGAGTCTGACGGGGATCGTGCTGCCGCCGGGCAGATGGAATCCACAGCCGCCAAGCAGGGAAAGGCTGCCGAGAGCGATCAGAAATTGTCGGCGCTGCATCAGGCCACCACGATATTGATCAGGCGACCCGGTACGACAATGACCTTGCGCACGGTCTTTCCTTCCAGATGTCGCGCCATCTCTGGATGGACGAGGACGGCGGACTCCAGCTCTTGGGGGGGACTCGCGGCAGGAAAATCGAGACGCTCCCGCAGCTTACCATTGACCTGGATGACGAGGGTGACGGTGTCGCTGTGCAGGGCTTCGGGATCCGCCTCGGGCCACGGATGGTTGAGAATGGCCTTGCTATCGCCGATCTTGTCCCAGAGTGCCTCGCTGAGATGCGGTGCAAAGGGACTGAGCAGGAGCAACAGGGCACGTAGCCCTTCTCCCAGCACGGCGTGCTCGTCGCTGCCCGGCGTTGCCTCGGCCTTGGCGAGCTGGTTGCTGAGCTCCATGCAAGCAGCGATCGCCACATTGAAATGCTGGCGATCTTCCATGTTGAGGGTGACGCGCTCGATGCACTGGTGCACGGCGCGGCGCAGGTCGCGGGCAGTATCACGCAGTGCTTGCGGCAGGGGTGGCACGGGTCCGTGATAGTCCTGCACCAGACGCCAGATCCGTTGCAGAAAGCGGTAAGCCCCTTCGACGGCACTGTCCGACCACTCCAGCGACTGCTCGGGCGGGGCGGCAAAGAGGATGAAGAGACGCGCGGTATCCGCACCATAGCGATCCAGAATTGCCTGGGGATCGACGGTATTGCCCTTGGACTTGCTCATCTTGCTGCCGTCTTTCAAGACCATGCCTTGGGTGAGAAGGCGACGGAAGGGCTCGTCGTGTTTGCCATCGTTAGGCAGGAGTCCGACATCCCGCAGCAGACGATTGAAGAAACGGGCATAGAGTAGATGGAGTACCGCATGCTCTACGCCGCCCACGTACTGGTCCACCGGGAGCCAATCGGTGGCGCGGCTATCGAGCATCTGCGTGGCATCGGGACAGGCAAAGCGGGCGTAGTACCAGGAACTCTCGACGAAGGTATCCATGGTATCCGTTTCGCGCTGTGCCGCCGCTCCACACTGCGGGCAATCGACCTGCAGAAATTCCGGATCGTCCAGTAACGGCGAACGCGGATCGTGCAGTTGATAATGGGTGGGTAGCACGACGGGCAGATCGGCTTCCGGCACCGGTACGACGCCACAGTGTGGGCAATGGATCATGGGAATGGGATTGCCCCAGTAGCGCTGCCGCGAGATACCCCAATCGCGCAGGCGATAATTGATAGTTTTCTTGCCCAGATCTTTGGCCGCCAGGGCCTCGGTGATGGCCGTCTTCGCCGTCTGGCTGTCGAGGCCATCAAAGTTTGCCGAATGGACAAGGCAGCCGGGCGTGGTGAGCGCGGCTTGCGGATCCGCAGCACTCTCGCGTTCCTCCTGCTCTGCGCGAATGACGATGCGAATCGGCAGCTCATACTTGCGGGCAAATTCAAAGTCGCGCTGGTCGTGGGCGGGGACGCTCATCACCGCACCCTCGCCGTAGCCCAAGAGGACGAAATTGGCGGCCCAAACCGGCAGCAGCTCGTCGGTGAGGGGGTGACGCACCTGGATTCCCAGGGGCACGCCTTCCTTCTCCTGCGATTCCATGGTCGCTTCTGATACCGCCACATGCTTGCAGCGCTCGATGAAGTGGGCGATCTCGCCACTGCTTTCCGCGGCCTGCAGTGCCAATGGGTGTTCAGCGGCCACCGCCAGATAGGTGGCGCCAAACAAGGTATCCGGACGGGTACTGAAAACCTTGATCACCCCGCTACCGTCGGCGAGGGGGAAATGGATTTCCGCCCCCTCCGAGCGACCGATCCAATTGCGCTGCATAGTGAGTACTTGGTCGGGCCACTGCCCCTGTAGGGTATCCAGCCCGTCCAGCAACTCGTCGGCGTACGCACTGATGCGCAGGAACCACTGGCGAATCTCGCGGCGCTCTACTAATGCGCCAGAACGCCAGCCGCGGCCATCAACCACCTGCTCGTTGGCGAGCACGGTCTGATCCACGGGGTCCCAATTTACGGTACTCAGCTTTTGGTAGACCAGGCCTTTTTTCCACAATTGCAAAAATAGCCACTGCTCCCAGCGATAGTAATCGGGAGTGCAGGTGGCAATTTCCCGCGACCAGTCATAGGAAAGCCCCAGACGCTTGAGTTGCCCGCGCATGTGCTCGATGTTGGAAAAGGTCCAGTCTGCTGGTGCAGAGCCGTTCTTGAGTGCCGCGTTTTCCGCGGGCAGCCCGAAGGCATCCCAACCCATGGGGTGCAAGACCGTTTTGCCGCGCATGCGCTGGTAGCGAGCGATGGCATCAACAATGCTGTAGTTGCGCACATGCCCCATGTGCAACTGCCCGGAGGGGTAGGGAAACATGGCGAGGGCGTAGTATTTCTCGCCCTCGGGATGGTTCGGGGCGCGGAAGGCGTTCTCGCGCTCCCAGCGCTGTTGAATGGTGCTTTCCAGACTTTGCGGTTGATAAGAATTTTCGCTCATGAGTTGACTTGCAAGGGAATGAAAATTTCGTTTTTGGGGCGCGGACGGTAGAGCATCAGGATCCGCCCGACTCGGCCAATAGCCTCTGCACGGGATCCATCGACCAGTTTTGCGATATAGTCGTCACGCTCCTCCTTGTCGAGAGCGGGCAGGCGCACTTTGAGCAATTCGTGATCAAAGAGCGCACGGTCCAGTTCTGCTAGCAGGGATGGGGTGACGCCCTGGGCGCCGACCATGATGATGGGCTTGAGGTGATGCGCACGGGCGCGCAGTTCTTGTCGGGCTTTGCTGTCCAGCATGCTATGCTCTGGTGTCCGGTCGGAAAGACCAGAAGTGTACGGTTCGCCGCTGGTGGGGTCAAAAGGAGAGAGGCGTGGCGCGCAGTAAATCGAGTGGACGCTGGCTCAAGGAACATTTTCAGGACGCATACGTGCAACGGGCGGCGAAGGAGGGCTATCGCTCCCGGGCTAGCTACAAGTTGCTGGAAATACAAGAAAAAGACCGCATCTTGCGACGGGGTATGCGGGTTCTCGATCTGGGAGCGGCGCCCGGCGGCTGGACGCAGGTCGCGGCGCCAATCATCGGCCCGCAAGGGCGTATTGTTGCGGTAGATCGGCTGGCCATGGATCCCATTGCCGATGCCCTGGTGATCGAGGGCGACATCTACGATGAGGACGTGATTGCGCAATGCCGCGAAGCCTTTCCCGAGGGGGTGGATCTGGTCATGAGCGATATGGCGCCCAATATGTCTGGAATCGCCAGTAGTGATCAGGCCCGCGCCATAGGCTTGTGCGAGTTGGCCCTCGATCTGGCCCGGGAGTGGCTGGTACCCGGCGGCACTCTGTTGATGAAGGTTTTCATGGGTGCTGGGGCCGAGGAATTACGGCGGGAACTGCGCGCCAATTTTGCGAAAATCGTCGTGCGCAAACCCGACGCCTCCCGCGCCCGTTCGGCAGAGCAATACTGGCTCGCGCTGGACTTCCGCGGTCCGACAAAATAAACTGCAGTCCTCATGCGCGGTTAGCTCAGCTGGATAGAGCGTTGGCCTCCGAAGCCAAAGGCCAGAGGTTCGAATCCTCTACCGCGCGCCAATAAAATCAATAAGTTGTAAAGATTGCAACGCCTCCTCCTCCAGTTTGTTGATTTTCCGCTCCACTGGCGCGACACTGAGCCGAAAAAAGCACCGTCGTGGAGGTGTCGCATGGCAACCATTTCCCCTCGCTATGATGACCAGAACGTACGCATCGGCTGGCAGGTAAGGATACGCAAGAAAAAGGCTACCCGCAGCAGGTCAGGACCTTTCGCACCAAGAGCGAGGCGCAAGCCTGGGCGAAGCAAGTCGAGGCAGAAATGGAGCGTGGCGTCTGGCAGGATCGTACAGAAGCCGAGCGCACTACTATCGCTGAACTACTAGACCGATATGAGCGGGAAGTCTTGACAGAGAAAAAACACTGTTATCCTGAGCTTTCTCGTGCCAAATCGCTCAGAGAACATTTTGGCAAGACGAGTGTCGCCAGGCTGACCCCAAGTGCTATCGCAATATACAGGGACCAGCGATTGAAGGAGACAGGGCGCGGCGGAAAATCAGTATCCGGCCAGACGGTGAAACATGAGCTTGGGTTGCTGAGCCGCGTATTGAAAAAGGCCGAGCGCGAATGGGGGTTGGCGTTTCCCATGGGCTTACCCACTGCCAAAGTCCAGCTGCCAAAGGTTGGAAGAGGCCGCGACCGCCGCTCGCAAGGCGACGAAGAAGAACGCCTGTTTCGGGAATGCGCAAGAGCACGGAATCCCTGTCTCCTGCCCGTCGTGCGCTTTGCCATCGAAACTGAACCACCCCGGGTTTTGAGGAGGCTTCGATTCGAGAGAGAATGAAGCCATGAACAGAGCCAAGAAGTATTCCCCCGAAGTGCGTGAACGTGCGGTACGTCTGGTGCAGGAGCATCGTAGCGAATATCCGTCCCTGTGGGCGGCAGTCGAGTCGATTGCGCCCAAGATTGGCTGTTCTGCCGCCACCCTGCACGAGTGGGTCAAGCGTGTAGAGATAGATACAGGTCGGCGGCCGGGTGTGACCACTGCCGAAGCCCAGCGTATCAAAGAACTGGAGCGGGAGGCCAAGGAGCTGCGGCGAGCCAATGAGATTCTGCGAACCGCCAGCGCTTTTTTCGCGCAAGCGGAGCTCGACCGCAAGCTCAAGTCGTAACGGCTTACATCGACCAGTACCGAGAAGCCTACGGGGTCGAGCCGATCTGCGAGGTATTGCAGGTCGCCCCGTCGGCCTATCGACGCCGCACAGCCCGACGTCGCAACCCGGAGCTGCGCAGTCGCCGGGAACAGCGCGATACGCTGCTACTGCCAGAGATCACGCGCGTCTGGAATGCCAACCAGCAGGTCTATGGTGTCGTCAAGGTCTGGAAGCAACTCCAGCGCGAAGTATTCAGGTGGCTCGCTGCACGGTCGAGCGGCTGATGCGCCGTCTGGGCCTGCAGGGCGTGGTCCGCGGGAAACCCGTGCGGACCACTGTGAGCAATCCGCTGACCCCGTATCCATTGGATCGGGTCAAGCGTCAGTTCACTGCCGAGAGGCCCAACCAGCTCTGGGTGTCTGATTTCACCTACGTCTCCACCTGGCAGGGATGGGTCTATGTCGCCTTTATCATCGACGTGTTCGCCCGCTCCATCGTCGGCTGGCGGGTCAGTCGCAGCATGACTACCGACTTCGTCCTCGATGCTCTGGAGCAGGCTTTGTGCGCGCGTCAGCTCGAGCGCGATCAGACCCTGATTCACCACTCAGATAAAGGATCTCAGTATGTCAGCATCCGGTATACGGAAAGGCTTCAGGAGGCAGGTATCGACCCTTCGGTCGGCAGTACTGGCGACAGCTACGACAACGCCTTGGCCGAGACCATCAACGGGTTGTACAAGGCCGAACCCATCCACCGACGCGGTCCCTGGAAATCCGCCGATGCTGTGGAGTGGGCCACTCTGGAGTGGGTGTCCTGGTTCAACCAGCAGCGGCTGATGGCACCCTTGGGTTATGTACCCCCAGCAGAAGCTGAGGCAAACTACTACCGGCAACTTGGGCAATCAACCTCCGTTGCCGCCTAACTTCAACACAACAGCCTCCGCCAATGCCGGGGTGGTTCAGTCACGTTACAGAGCCTCCATAGAAATCGGGAGGATTCAGGCTGCAACAAAAGCTGAAACGCGCGGCGTATCCGATGTGCTGCATTTGCATGCTACTCCTCCTGCCTCAAGGAGTGCCAAAGGTTTCTGAATTTATGCACCGGAACTGGGCTTTTCGAGGTGCCTACTCCAGTAGGTCTGGGGACGACCAGCAGGATTTCATTTGGTGCGTCTATCGACTGCACCAGTTTTCAGGAAGGAAGTCCAGCCTAGTGCAAGGCACTATGCGGGTGCATATCATTGCACCATGAATATGCATTAGAGCTTCGGAAACAGCGGGTTAGATCATCGTCACTGAGAGGTGCCAGAACATCCTAACCTACTGTTATTATGAGGACTTATTCAATGTCGCGCGCGTATTCTCGTTCTCCATCAAAAAGTTGGCATAAACATTGCTGATGTTGTAACAGGTATGATTTTGGCTTTCTTTGCGTCATTACGGGTGGCTCTGGCTCCTTTGTGTTTCTGATCGCATCCCCTGCTTTGTGAGGGTCGACTATGTCTTTCGATTATCTGATTCATCTCGCCAATTATTCTGACGGTGTTCTGTACCTCTTGATACTCCTGCTGCTGATGGTGCTGACGGTGATATTTGATCGCGGTTGGTATTTGCGGAGTGCCGCCCGAAAAGGCCGGGAGATTCTCTGGAGGGTATCAGAACACGGCAAGATGAATCGAAACGATCTCCAAGAACTACTGGAGAGTTCACGCAGGCTGCCGGAAGAGGGTTTGCTCAGTGCAGCGCTTCGCCATTATGGGCTGGTACACCACTATGGCAGCGCTCGTGGAGAGGGATTTTCCAACCGGCTCGATGAAGCCATTTTTCTCGTTACCCCGAATTTGGTGCCTATGGCTCGGGAGCACGCTCCCTAGTCAAGAAGAACCTGCGGATCCCGGCCATAGTTAAGCGCTTGCACCTGCACGGGACCGTGACAGTGGCATTTCAGGTGGCACCTTCTCTGGTGGATCCGCGTTTGACGTCCACGTGGTCGGAGGAACGGATAACCCGCTCATCCGCAGAGCCGCCTTGCGCGCGATTCGCAATACCACTTTCCCGGCCTACACGACACACATGCCGCATAAGCCTTTGCGTTTTACGGTTCCCGTAGAGATTAGTAGCTAGAGTTCATTCTTGGTTTAACGCAATCGAAGAAAGAGAGGACGCAAAACATGAGATCTGGATTCCCCGTACTGAGCAGCCGTTCCTGCCGTATCGCAGTCTGCACAGCGATCGTCGTGATGGGGGGGTATGCCCTACCGGTCCTGGCAGGGACACCCAGCAGTAGCGACAAGAAGGTGGTAGAACTCAAGAAGATCGAGAAAAAATATCAAAAGCTCAAGATCGGGGAAAAGAACATCGCCTCGGCCATGTCCATTATTGGGAAGAAAGAAATCGACCACGCGAGCTCTGCTGCATCAATCTACAGCATTCTAAAACTCACCCCTTCGGTGAACGAATACCAACAGAATATCGGGCCAGGAACACCAACCCTTACGGTTCGCGGGGTTAGAATGAGTCAGTTAGCCCAAACATTAGATGGTATTCCAATGATTAGCCTTTTACACGGAGGTCAAGGCGCGTATATCAACAATCAGGATAATAATGTAGGATCTTTAGTAAGCATGGGTCAGATTGAAGGGATTCACGTCTATCCGGGTGTAGCTCCCCCTGACAGAGGTGGGTTCGCTACGGTTGGAGGTACCGTATCGTACAAAACAAAACAGCCAACAAAAAAATTCTACGTAGACTTATTTTCAAAAATCGGTTCATTTTCTACAGACACCTATGGATTTCAGGTAAATACCGGATCGATACCTGATACGGGAGGGCTAAAAATACTTGCCAGACTTAGCAGAACAACTACAGATGGATATATTCAACATACCCCCGCAAAGTATACAGATTTTTTATTCAGCGCGATAAAACCATACGACTATGGCTTATCAAAGGTTTTTGCCACGATTATTTACAACCGCGGATCAGGCTACATGCTAACAGAGACAACTCCGATTCCGCAGCTTGATAAATACGGTATTTTCTATAATTATCCGTTAACGGAGGCTAGCAACCATCAAAACAATAGATTTCTTACTGCGATTCTCGGAGACCAAACCTATTTAAATAGATATATAGTACTTTCTGGGAAGGTGTTTTATATACATAAGGATAATAGATTTGAAGGATATACAGATCCCCAATACATCAATGAAACGTATCCGTATCAGGTTAACTTCAACTCGCCGTACTTTGCGTACGGACCCATTGGTCAGGAATATGGGAATAATAATAATTTTACTTATAACCCTGTCCAGAGCTTTGGTAGCTACCATGCTGGAGAGGCAGCCGAGCTGCAAGTCAATCACACCAGAACTATAGGTTTTGTGCCAAAGATCAACATATTCCTTCCACTCAATACGATAACTATTGGTGGGTTAATTGCAAACGAATCGACAGGTAATAATAATGCTACCTACGCTTATGGAACTCTCAATATGCCTGAGGAAGCAGGATATAATGCCTTGACTTACGGCAACATAGCAAGACGGACTGTATTCAGCGGATTTATTCAGGATAAACTATCTCTATTTAACAATTCCCTACATATAGAGCCTGGAGTAACAATAACAGGAGTAAATACAACAAACTACGTACCATACAATATTTACGGAACCCCACCACACCCTTACACTCTGAGCAATTATAGTAAAGATATTCTCCCTTATTTTGGTCTTTCATACGATGTCACAAAACATATAATCGCCTACGCTAGTTATGGTAAGGGAGCCCGTTTTGCCCCTGTGCAGGATTATGTTTTAGGTTCCTCCGGAAGCACAACAGTGGCGCCCGGTCCGGAAACAGTTAATGCCTATGAAGCAGGTGCGAGATATGTGAGTAAAAGGCTTTATCTTAACGTTGATGGGTTTTTGCAAAATATGCACGGAATGTTTTCATTCTACACTGACTATTTAACAAATTTTTCTTTGTATTCAAATATTGGTGAAGAACAAATGAAAGGTATTGAGATCTCCGGAAAGTATATTTTAACTCATAGGTGGTCTCTATTTGCGTCTGGTTCCTACACTGATGCAAAATATATGAACTCGTTTTCAGCCAGTGATACTCCGTTTGAGGGGCAATATGGCTACGTATTTGCCGGAGATCCACTTGCAGCCGTCCCTAATTGGTTGGCGAATCTTGGCGTCAACTTTAAAACACATAGACTTTTCTTGCAAATATATGGATCTTACACAGGGTCACAACCAACAACATATGATCTACCGCCTACCGAGCCAGAACTGGTATTGCAAGACGCCACAGTGCCTACTGAATCGGTAAAGGTTTCTCCATATTTCTTAGTAAATCTAAATGCGAGCTATAAGTTGCCTATTGAAGTACCACATGTACGGTATATCAAGGCAACGCTTTCGATAGATAACCTGTTTGATAACCATTATTACGTCCATACAGCGCAGGTGTACAAGCAATACAGATTTACCGCTGTTGGAAATCAGTATAACTCCGCCTACCCTGGCATGCCTCGTTTTATTGAAGTCGGTATATCTGGTAGATTTTACTGAATCTAACCACGCTAAAGAACCGATAATGAACCTGCTTAAGTGATGGTGGACGTTAATGGACAAGGAGAATCGCCGTGCTCAGTATGTATTTCGCACGTCCTTACGCGATCAGCCTTGCGCTGGCGATTAGATGATGGGCGCGGACGGTACACTCCTCGTCTTATGTATTGGAATCGGTCCGTGTGGACTGGTACCCTTCGGCTGATCCCCGGCGCGAGGCAAGATAGACTCTTGTCGCTCTAAGGACTTGTCTTGCCCTGGAAATTAATCCCTTGCCTTACCTTTGCCAGTATGTTCGGACGGGATCCTAGGCCAGCCTTGTGGTGTGAGCCTGCACAACTAAGAATGAAGCGGCATAGTCCGCTGATCGTCACGTTGTTTTTGGAAGGAGTTTGGTATGAAACAACCCAACCTTTTTGTCGGCATCGATGTGGCCAAGGCCAGGATTGACTTAGCTCTTCTGAGTTTGGAAGGAAAGTATCGCAGTAAGGTCTTTCCCAATGATCCTGTTGGTCCTCAGAAATTCCGCGATTGGTTACGCCAGTACGGCGCTCTCGAAGCCCACTTGTGCACGGAAGCCACCGGCGCCTACGGCCGTAATTTGGCGCGTTTCTTGGTACAGCAGCGGATCCTGATCAGCGTGGTCAACCCTGCACAGATCCATGCCTTCAGCAAAACCGAGCTAGCCCGGGTCAAGACGGACAAGGCCGATTCTCGGCTCATTGCCCCTTATTGCAGGATGCATCGTCACGCAGCCTGGGTACCGCCAGCCGACGAGATCGTCGACCTTCAAGCCTTTGTACAGCGCATGGATGATCTTCTGACACTACAGAGAATGGAGAGGAACCGCCAGGAATCCGCTGAAGGTCTGGCGCGGCAATCCGTCAAGGACCAACTGGATTTCCTGGAAACGAAAATCCAGATAATCCGTGCCCAAATTGAGAGCCACATCGATAACCATCCAGATCTCAAAAAGCAGCAAAATCTGCTCTCCAGCATTCCTGGCATTGGAGAGAAAACCGCCGCTACTTTGCCGGCCTATCTCAGTCCATTGGATCGCTTCCATTCGGTTAAGCAGGTGGTGGCCTATGCTGGGCTCAATCCCTTGATCCGCCAGTCGGGCCATTGGGCTGGGAAGCGGCCATGCGCAAGCTCCTACACCAGGCCTTCGGCGTGCTCAAATTCGGAAAACGCTTCGACCCTGAATTCAAGGTTGCATAATTTTGGCCTAGACGGTATCTCCAGGCGCAGCGAGAGATTCTATTAATACATATTTTGTTAAAGGAATAGCGTTACACTAGATGGCGATCTAATCTTATGTATTTACAGGGAATAGCATGATAATCATAATAAAACTATGGCCTCTTAACCGCGAGTTTCATTGGCAAGGTATTGGGGCCGTGGTTAATGCGCTCTGCGCTGTTGATAATGAATTTGCTATATGGCTTTACTTTTTTAGACTAATGCCTAGTATTATCAAAATCAGAACTTTTAATAAAGGAGATGAAAAAAGTGGTTGTTAAATTTAATAATAGTGAAAACGTAAACACGAAAGCCATAGGGTTCTGGCAAACTACATACCAATCCATCTCTGTGATCGCACCAGCGGGCGCTATGGCAGCCACCATGACTGGAACTGCTACATATGCACTGGGCGCCTTACCTCTTACGTTTTTCTTGGCGGCCGTTGCAATGGCATTTACGGTTAACACTACAGTACAGTTTTCACGTCATATCGCGAGTGCTGGTGGATTTTATAACTACGTAAGCCAAGGCTGGGGACCGAAGGCCGGGATACTTACTGGGTGGCTTTTTATGCTATCATATATCATGATTATAACTAATGCTTCGCTTTTTGTTGCAGGTATATTTTTGCCTGGGTTGCTAACCTACTTTCATAGTCACTTGCCTAGCGGTAGCTGGATTGCTCTCTTGGGTTTGATCTATGCGTTCGTCTTATATTTTTCATACCGTGGTATCGGGCCATCTTTGAAATATTCTCTTTGGACCGGGACAGCAGAAATCATCATATTAATAGTGATCTCGTTGTGGATTATATGTTCGCCACATTCTCACAATACGATGTCAGTATTTCTTAATCCGCATTTAGCATTGCACGGCTGGTCTGGAGTTGGCATCGGGCTGATACTTGCTATGTTTTCAATGTCTGGTTATAGCGCGGCAGCGACGTTTGGAGAGGAAGTGCATCAACCGCATAAGATCATCCGCCTCGCTGTCACTTCGTCGTTTTTATTCTCTGCGGGACTTTTCGTGCTGATGTCTTATGCGTTGACGGTAGGTTGGGGGCCACTTAACATGACGTCATTTAGCAAATCAAGTATACCTGGTGTCATATTAGTTAGATCAGACATCGGCTTGTGGATGTCTTTTATTTTGATTTTATTTATTTTGAACAGTTTGTTAACTGGTATCCTAGCGCCTTTAAATTCACTTGTTCGCATGATGTTTGCTTTTGCTCGTGACGGAATTTTATTGCCGACTTCATTAAAAAATATTCACCAAAGATACCGCTCGCCTTACCTTGCCATCATTTGGGCAACCGTTCTGAGTTTTGTCATTAGTGTCACTGCTGGTCTTATTCTTGGACCATATAATGGGTTTCTAGTTTTATTGACAATTTCCTCTATTGCTTCTTTTCTGGCTCATATTATTGCAAACATAGCTCTCACATTATACTTCAAACGTTACCATACTATGAATTTTGTTACGCACGTACTAGCCCCTATAATTAGCAGCATGCTTATCATTCTTGGGCTGTTTTTTACAATCTATCCATTTCCTTGGCCGGTTGTTCTTGGTCCAATTATTGTCGCCATATGGATAGCGATTGGAGTTCTAGGAATTTCCCGAGTTGATCAAAAAACTATTGATCAGGCAGGAAAGATAAACGCGTCTTAAACTTGAACCCGTGGCGTAGATACTGCTGGAGAATTGAATGGTTTGGGGAGGCTGCATGGAGAGAAGCTTTGGAGCGTTTCTAGCATCACGTTCGTCCAAAAACCCGCCCCTGAGTAACTGCTCTCTGGGGGCGTTCTTCAGTGATGGTTGTGGATGCGATACAAATCGAAGCGCAGGGGGTTGGCGGCGAATTGTTCTTTCCACAATCTGGTGGTGAGTTGGTCAACGTCCTTGGCGGGGTGGGTGGCCATCCGCTGTAGGACGTCCGCGAGGTAGTCGTAGGGTACCGCTCACTGAGGGGCGTTCTTTCGTGGAGAATCCACACGGCCATAACGGGCATAAGCGGCGCGGGTACGCCACGCCCAGAACTGGTCGCCCAGAGAAAAATGCCACCACTCCCCAGGATGTTGCACAAAACCTCGTTGACAGAGAGCGCGCTGCAAAATCTTGCGATGGTGATGAAACTGCGCTTCCGCAGAAGTCATTTGCGCATTCGCAAAATAGTCCGGGCTTGCCCGATCGCTGAAGTCATCTACCGGTCCGCCCATGGGGACGGGCGCACCCTGCTCGTCCAACAAGGTGCAATCCAGAGCTGCGCCAGTGCTGTGGGGCGGCGGATGACTGGGATCCGGATTGGCGATTCCCCAAAAGCGATACACGCGCGCTGCCAAATCGGCATACAGTTCTGGATGCCGACTACGCAATTCCATCGGGTCGTTGCATGCGCCTGCCAGCTCGCGGGTGCCCACATCAAGTGTGCTCGCCTCGTCGATGAATTGCCGCCAAACCATGAAGGCTTGCACCGCAAGAGGCCGCCAGGCATCAAAGATGGCGATGCTCCAGCCTGGGTTCCGCTCCTCTAGGACGGACTGCGCCTCTTTCAGTGCGGCCACTACGCCGCTTCGCAAAAACCACGGGGAACTGTCTGCATAAGGGGCGCCTGCAGCGACGTAGGGGTGTGGCAGAAGGCGTGGAAACCTGACCGGGATCTCGATCAGCGCTTCCCCGCATTCAGTGATCGGAATCCGGCTATATTCTTTGTGAAACTCCTCGCTGCTCAGTCCGGCCAGCGCCTCAGTCATGGAAACGCTCCGGACGATACGGCCGGGGATCAATAAAGGGGTGCGGGTCATTCTCCAGCATCTGCGCCACCAGTCGGCCGGTACTCGGCCCCATGGTCAGGCCCTGGTGGCAGTGCCCAAAGGCAAGGAAGATGCCTGGTTGCTCCCGCAGCGGACCGATGATAGGTAGCATGTCCCCCGTACACGGACGATGTCCCAGCCAGGGCTCGGGGTCCAGGGGACGCCCCAGACCCGGGTAGAGCTTACGCGCCGCCGCCTCCGCCAGGCTTAGCTGGCGCAACGATGGTGGGTCATCCCGCCCGGCAAATTCGGCCCCGGTGGTCAGGCGCAGACCGTGGCGCATCGGTGCGAGTACATAACCCGCCTCGCTATCCAATACCGGTAGCGGCAGTCCCGGCTCTGCGTTTTGGGTATAATGCTGATGATAGCCCCGTTTAACGAACACCGGAGCCTGATACCCCAAGCGCTTAGCCCAATCTACCGTCCAGGCGCCCATGCTGAATACCAGCCAGGGAGCTTCTCCTGATTGTTTCTCGCCGCGGATACGCCAGCCGTGCGCGGTCTTTTCCAGTTCTTTGATGCCCTCCAAGACAAATTCGCCGCCCTGCTGTTGAAAGGTCCGCAAATAGGCCTGCGACAACGCGACCGGTTCGATCAGTGCCAAGGGTTGTGTCCAGTGAATGGCGCCAGCGAGACCAGCGCGCAGCATGGGAAGGTGCTGTTTCAGCGCATTTTCGTCCCACAAGGCATATTCCACGTCAAAGTGCAGCTTTTTATAGGCGGCCGCCGCCGACTCCGCCGCCAAATGTTCTGGCGTCTGAAAGGTTTGTATCCAACCCCCCGGCCGATATAATTCGCTGGCATCGGTCAAGGCTGCCAGCGCCAGGTGGTCCTCCAGACAATGGCGAATGAGGGCACCGTAGTCCTTGGCACTGCGTTGCAGACGATCAGGACGAGATGCGCGCCAATAGCGCAGAAAGGCGGCTGCCAGTGGCGGCAGGGCGCGAAACCGGTACTGTGCACGACTGCTGCGATTGCCGGCGTAACGCCAAAGTTCATGAAGATCCCGCGGAAAGGGCTGGGGGAACACCGCCTCGCGTTGAATGAGTCCGGCATTGCCATAAGAGGTCCCCTCCCCCGCTGGCTGGCGATCCCAGAGTTGCACCTGCCAACCACGCAACTGCAACTGTAGCGCTATCGAGAGACCCACAATCCCCGCACCCACCACCAGTACCGATTTTGCCATGGCCCTATTTACAACAAATCATGAACCGGGAACAACCTGCTGAAAACAGGCCGCTAAAAAACTGAATGACAACGACCACTCGGTGCCTTTTTCTCGAAAAACTTGGCTTGAGGACAGTTCTGGACGGCTTTTTTCTGGTCAATCGACTCGATTTCCCGAACTCTGGACGCAGTACTCCCATCACGCCACCCCCAGTCGTGCCATACGCACCAAATTGTAAGCGGTGGACACCAGGGTGAAGTGCATCCCCACCCGCTCCAATCTACGGAATCGCGTTTTGCGCATCCCGCCCACGGTCTTCATCCACCCAAAGATCGACTCGATCCGCTTGCGTACACGAGTGCTGATGCTGTACCCGACATGACGGGTCGTGCGACCATCTACCCCGGATCCCTTGCACTTACGGGCCACGTGCGGGGTGACATTCCGATCACGACGGTCCCGGAAGAAGCCATGACGATCGTAGCCCTTATCGGCACCAAGGGTGATCCGTTGGCTTCCACCCAGATCATCCATGAGTTGTAACGCAGCATCTACCTCTGCCGTCCCATCCGCCGTGGTGACCTGGTCTCCCACGATCAAGCCCTGTCGGTTATCCATGAGTACATACCCCAGATACGCTAGCCGCGAGGCATCCCCGGGTGCCTTTTTGTAGAGGCGACAATCGGTGTCCGTTACCGAGGCATGGGTGTCATTGCTGCGCTTCTGCCCACGGAAATCCGAGCCGCCGCCCTGCCGATCCTCGGGATCGTTGGGCTGGAAGGATTTTTGTGAGGCCCAAGCTTCCAGCAAGGTGCCATCCACAGAAAAGTGCTCCTCGGACAGAAACCCCTGATGCCTTGCCTGCACCAGGATCGTCTGAAAAAAACGTTGTACCGTTCCGTTGTCCAGTAAGCGATCCCGGTTCTTGGTGAACACCGTGGGCACCCAAATCGAATCATCCATACCCAAACCCACAAACCAGCGGAATAGGAGATTGTACTCCAGCTGTTCGATGAGCTGCCGCTCGGAGCACACGCTATAAAACACCTGCAACAGAAAAGCGCGAAGCAGGTGCTCTGGGGGAATCGAGGGACGGCCCAAGTCTGAATAGATCTGGTTGGAATGTCCGTCGAGCTCTGCCAGGGATCGATCTATGATCATCTGGATAGCACGCAGAGGATGGTCCTTCGGCACTCGCTCCTCGGGGACAGATAGCTGAACATCGAGCCCGCCTTTACGTTGCTTCCGCGCATGACCGAA
Organism: Acidithiobacillus sp. YTS05; assembly: GCF_024396695.1. Taxonomy (GTDB): domain Bacteria; phylum Pseudomonadota; class Gammaproteobacteria; order Acidithiobacillales; family Acidithiobacillaceae; genus Igneacidithiobacillus; species Igneacidithiobacillus copahuensis. The sequence goes on along the minus strand of NZ_CP094359.1, from coordinate 1,964,990 downwards.
TCCCTTCGTACCCACATAGGCATTTATACCACGGACTTTATCAGTACGATGATAATTCCCTTGCCACGCGTAAAGACGATTGCCAGAAGCCAGTTTAGATTGCAAAATTATTATGAAAATCTAGCAGATAAACCCAATTCTATAAATCGAGGCAAACCCGGATATGCTTCATAGTATGGTTGTCCAACACCAAAAAAATTATATTGCTTATAAAACTGATAATAATGCGTGTAATACGTATTATCAAGCAAGTTTTCGATATTCAAACTTACAGTTACTGAAGATATATGAGCGTTGTGCATGGGAACCCTATAGCTTAATTCTAAATTGGTAAGAAAATATGGCGCCATCCTCACGCCAGGATTTGGAACTGTTGCATTTGCCAACAAAGGATTTGTTAAGTCCGACGGAAGAACCTCAGTGGTAATCTGTGGGCCTGTGTAACTTTCTCCTAATTTAGCGTAGAAATTATGTTTATGATAGCTAACATCTAATCCTGCAATCCAATTCGGGACAAAAGCCAATGGGTCTCCTGCGAACACGTAACCATATTGCTCACTTGACGGAGTTACAGCAGCAGCAAAATTATTCATGTAGTTGGCGCTGGTGTAAGAAATATTACCAGACACACTCCATTCTGGATTCACCTCATATTTCCCAGATAATTCTAAACCTTTCATTTGTTCTTCGCCTATGTTAGCATATTCAGTAAGCCCGGTTATAAGATTATCATAAAATGAAAACATTCCGTGCATATTTTGCCAAAAACCATCCAGGTTTAAATATAACTTGTTTCCTACGTAACGTACGCCAGCCTCATACGCATTCACGGTTTCTGGCCCCGGTGCGAGGGTAGTACTACCCTTAGGTCCAAGCAAATAATCTCCTACAGGTGCAAAACGCGCTCCTTTTCCATAGCTGGCATAAGCAACAATTATTTTTGTGATATCATAAGACAAACCAAAGTACGGAAGCACCTCCTTGTCATAGTTACCTAAAGTATATGGGTAAGGAGGCGATCCATAAAGATTGGCAGGTACATAATTGCTCGTGCTGACACCGGTAATCGTTACCCCAGGCTCTATGTGAAGACTATTGTCAAGCAAATAAATTTTGTCAGAGAGATACCCGCTGTAAACCGTTCGTTGAGCTTTTCCAGAAGGATCGTAAAGAGAGTTATACCCATATAGTTCTGGCATATTAAGACTACCATAAAAATAATTGCCCCCACCTGGTCCAGAGGTTTCCTGAGCTACCAGACCACCTACGGTAATATCGTTGTGCGGTAAAAATACGTTCACCTTTGGGACAATTCCTAGTGTGGTACTTCCAGAATATTGGGTTTTCGCAGCCTCACCAGCATCATAACTGCCAAAGGTTGCAGCTGGGTCGTAAGTATGTGGTACTACACCAGGGGATGCCACAGTTGGCGGTAATGGCCCGTATGAGACAGATGCGTCACTTAGACTTACTTGATATGGATATGACGGTGAAATATAGCTGGGTTGTAAATATCCTGCCTGGTAGCTATATTTATGAATATAAAAAGCTTTTGCTGATACAAGAACCCGGTTGTTAATGTAGGTTCTGTCTCCTAGAATAGCGGTCAAATATCTGCCTCTCTGAAGCGTACTGCTTTCAGAAAGTGGATAATTATAAAAAATCCCATACTTTTCTAGCTGTGATACAGCCATTGGAGAACTTGCCAGATTTGCTCTTGCTGTATTATAAATGAGAGTTCCAGTAACTTGAGAGAGACCATCGTCGTATGGCTTGATGGCAGAGAAAAGAAAATCGGTGTAGCGTGCTGGTGTATGCTGGATATATCCATCGGTCTGGGTACGGCTCAATCGGGTATATATTCGCAGGCCGTTGGTTCCCGGAATACTACCAGAACTCGCGTCAAATCCATAAGTGTCAGTGGAAAACGAACCGATCTTCGTAAATATATCTGCGTAGCTCTTTTCTGGTGGTGTTGTCGTTGTGTATGCTATTGTCCCTCCCACCGTTGCAAAGCCCCCACGGTCAGGAGGAGCTACACCCGGATAGACATGAATGCCTTCAATCTGGCCAGTGCTTATAATGCTCCCAACATTGTTTGTCAGAAGAGCTCCTTGACCTCCATATAAAAGATCCGTCATTGGGATACCATCTAGCGTCTGGGCAAGCTGGCTCATGCGCACGCCACGAACAGTAAAAACTGGGAAACTTGGCCCGATATTCTGTTGGTATTCGTTCACCGAAGGGGTGAGTTTTAGAATGCTGTAGATTGATGCAGCAGAGCTCGCGTGGTCGATTTCTTTCTTCCCAATAATGGACATGGCCGAGGCGATGTTCTTTTCCCCGATCTTGAGCTTTTGATATTTTTTCTCGATCTTCTTGAGTTCTACCACCTTCTTGTCGCTACTGCTGGGTGTCCCTGCCAGGACCGGTAGGGCATACCCCCCCATCACGACGATCGCTGTGCAGACTGCGATACGGCAGGAACGGCTGCTCAGTACGGGGAATCCAGATCTCATGTTTTGCGTCCTCTCTTTCTTCGATTGCGTTAAACCAAGAATGAACTCTAGCTACTAATCTCTACGGGAACCGTAAAACGCAAAGGCTTATGCGGCATGTGTGTCGTGTAGGCCGGGAAAGTGGTATTGCGAATCGCGCGCAAGGCGGCTCTGCGGATGAGCGGGTTATCCGTTCCTCCGACCACGTGGACGTCAAACGCGGATCCACCAGAGAAGGTGCCACCTGAAATGCCACTGTCACGGTCCCGTGCAGGTGCAAGCGCTTAACTATGGCCGGGATCCGCAGGTTCTTCTTGACTAGGGAGCGTGCTCCCGAGCCATAGGCACCAAATTCGGGGTAACGAGAAAAATGGCTTCATCGAGCCGGTTGGAAAATCCCTCTCCACGAGCGCTGCCATAGTGGTGTACCAGCCCATAATGGCGAAGCGCTGCACTGAGCAAACCCTCTTCCGGCAGCCTGCGTGAACTCTCCAGTAGTTCTTGGAGATCGTTTCGATTCATCTTGCCGTGTTCTGATACCCTCCAGAGAATCTCCCGGCCTTTTCGGGCGGCACTCCGCAAATACCAACCGCGATCAAATATCACCGTCAGCACCATCAGCAGCAGGAGTATCAAGAGGTACAGAACACCGTCAGAATAATTGGCGAGATGAATCAGATAATCGAAAGACATAGTCGACCCTCACAAAGCAGGGGATGCGATCAGAAACACAAAGGAGCCAGAGCCACCCGTAATGACGCAAAGAAAGCCAAAATCATACCTGTTACAACATCAGCAATGTTTATGCCAACTTTTTGATGGAGAACGAGAATACGCGCGCGACATTGAATAAGTCCTCATAATAACAGTAGGTTAGGATGTTCTGGCACCTCTCAGTGACGATGATCTAACCCGCTGTTTCCGAAGCTCTAATGCATATTCATGGTGCAATGATATGCACCCGCATAGTGCCTTGCACTAGGCTGGACTTCCTTCCTGAAAACTGGTGCAGTCGATAGACGCACCAAATGAAATCCTGCTGGTCATCCCCAGACCTACTGGAGATATAGTCATGTATGAACGTTCCCGGCTTTGCAAAATGTCGTAGATGTAGATTTGCTTCGACTGCAAACATGTATCCGGCCTGTTGATGGCTATTTTGCCCTGGCCCTGATGGGTAATCCGCAGGTCTGCTCCTAATCAATTCTTCGGCCTGTACTCCGGCCTTTGACAATATCAGGTTTTTCAGACACTGGTTCGACCTATCGTAAGCATGCAGCCAACCCATCTTTTCACTGTGTATATTTTTGCTGACGCTATCCCCGGATTTTCACTGGAGGGGGTAGTGATGACAAAGAAAGAGCGGACGGAGAAGGTGGAATTTTGGCGGCAGCAATTGGAAGGATTTTTGGCGAGCGGCCTTTCGGTCAAGGACTACTGCGCGCGGCAGGGGATTTCGGTGGCCAATTGGTATTATTGGCGCAAGCGCTTGGGGAAGAGTTCAGGGCCGCGGGTAATGATTTCGGGCGCTGAAGAATTTTTGCCGGTCCGTCTGGCAGAAATGTCTTCCTCGATGCCTGTAGAAGTCCAGTTACTGTCCGGGCGCCGCCTGAAATTCTCGGCACCACTGGATAGCGCCTGGCTGTAAGCGTGCAGCCAACCCATCTTTTCACTGTGTAAATTTTTGCTGACGCTATCCCCGGATTTTCACTGGAGGAAATAGTGATGACAAAGAAAGAGCGGGCGGAGAAGGTGGAATTTTGGCGGCAGCAATTGGACGCTTTTGCAGCGAGTGGTCTTTCGGTCAAGGACTACTGTGCGCAGCAGGGGATTGCCGTAGCCAACTGGTATTATTGGCGCAAGCGCCTGACCCAGCACAGTACGCCGCGAGAGCTTTCCGCATCCGGTGAAGAATTTTTGCCGGTCCGTCTGGCAGAAATGTCTTCCTCGATGCCTGTAGTAGAAGTCCAGTTACTGTCCGGGCGCCGCCTGAAATTCTCGGCGCCGCTGGATAGCGCTTGGCTGCAGGCCTTGGTACAGGTTCTGGAAGGGCCATGTGGCTGAGTCCAGGCAGTCGCATCTGGCTGGCAGCCCATCCCGTGGACATGCGTCTGGGTTTTGACGGTCTGGCGGCCAAGGTACAGGGAGTGCTATCCGCCAATCCCTTCTGCGGCCATGCCTTTGTCTTTCGCAACCGGCGCGGGGATCGGCTGAAGCTCTTGCTCTGGGACGGTCTGGGATTCTGGCTCCTGTATCGTCGCCTGGACCAGGGGCGGCTGCATTGGCCCCGGATGGAGCATGGGGCGATCGAGCTCTCGGCAGCCCAATGGGCACTGCTGGTCGAGGGCCGTCCCTGGACCCCATTGCCCGCCCTCAGAATCTGTACGCCAACTGCCCTATAACTGGCGGAAATGCTTGCCTTTTCTGGCGGTTTCTGATAGCATTTCTTCATGAAATCAAAGACTCCCGCCGATCTTCCCCGCCATCCTGACGCCCTGCGCAAAATGGTTTTGCAGCTCCTGCAGGAGCGCGAAGAAAAAGATCGGGAATCTGCTTGGCAGATGGCCCAATACCATCAGCAGATCGCAGAACAACACCAAGTCATTGCGCTAAAAGAGCAGCATATCTCCGTACGCGACGAGACCATCGCCCGCCTGGAACTGACCATTGCCAAACTACAGCGTTGGCGCTTCGGTCGGCGTTCGGAAAAACTCTCTGCCGATCAGCTCCGTCTTTGGGAAGAGGCCCTCGAAACCGAAATCGCCGCCGTGGAAACGGAACTCGATGCCGTACTCGCTGACAGTGCCGCGGCTACCAGCCCAGAGTCCACTCCCAAGGCCAAGCCCCGACGCCATCCCGGTCGGATGAAACTCCCCGATACCCTGCCTCGGGTAGAGGTACAACACGCCCCCAGCCGTTGCACCTGTGGCCAGTGTGGCGCTCTTCTGGAGTCCATCGGCGAAGAAGTCAGCGAAAAGATCGACTATGTCCCCGGCCACTTCCAGGTGATCCGTCATGTGCGCCCCAAGCTCACCTGCCGCTCCTGTGGCACCCTGGAGAGTCCCCCACTACCGGCGCAGGTGATCGACAAAGGCTTGCCCACCGCGCGCATGGTCGCGCAGGTCTTGACGGCCAAGTATCTCGATCATCTTCCCCTCTACCGCCAGGAAGCCCAGTACCAGCGAGCTGGCGTGCCCCTGTCCCGCTCCACCCTCAGCAGCTGGCTGGGTCAGGGAGAATACTGGCTCAGCCTCCTGGCCGGAGCCTGCAAGGAGGCACTGCTGGCCGGAAAGATCCTGCACGCCGACGAGACACCCTTGCCGGTTCTGCATCCGGGCAGCGGCAAGACGCAAAAAGCCTATCTCTGGGTCTATCGCAGTCAGGCCGATGCCTCCCACCCTATCGTCGTCTTCGACTATGCCCCGGATCGCAAGGGGATCCATCCGCAGCGCTTCCTCGGCGACTGGCAGGGTATCCTGCAGACCGATGACTACAGCGGCTACGATGCTCTCTATCGCAAGGGAGGGATCATCGAAGCGGGCTGCTGGGCCCATGTCCGCCGGAACTTCTACGATCTCGACCAGAGCGCCCCCAGTCCCGTCGCGCAGAATGCATTACTTCGCATCCGCAAGCTCTACGAGATCGAAGCCGAGATCCAAGATGACCCCCCGGAGCGAAAAGCCCAGATCCGACGACAACGCGCCGGCCCCTTGCTGGAGTCCTTCCATACTTGGTTGACCGAAGTGCAGATGCAGGTGGCCCCGAAGAGTGCCATTGCCAAGGCCATCAACTATGCACTGAAGCGCTGGCCGGCCCTGACTCTGTACCTCGATACTGGCCATCTCAGCATCGACAACAACGCCGTGGAAAGAGCCCTGCGGGGCGTGGCCATCGGCCGCAAGAACTACCTCACTTGGTTGACCGAAGTACAGATGCAGGTGGCCCCGAAGAGTGCCATTGCCAAGGCCATCAACTATGCACTGAAGCGCTGGTCGCCCCTGACTCTGTACCTCGATACTGGCCATCTCAGCATCGACAACAACGCCGTGGAAAGAGCCCTGCGGGGCGTGGCCATCGGCCGCAAGAATTATCTCTTTGCCGGCAACGACGCCGGTGGCGAACGGGCAGCGGCCTTCTACACCCTCATCGAGACCTGCAAACTCAATGGCGTCGAGCCCTTCGCCTATCTCAGCGACGTCCTCGACAAACTCCCCACCTGGCCCGCCAAAAAACTTCAAGAACTTCTCCCCTGGAATTGGACGAGCCCTACCGTAGCCTGAACAGATTCCAGCCGACTAGATGGGTTGGCTGCACGCTTACGCCTGGCTGCAAGCGTTGGTACAGGTTCTGGAAGGGCCATGTGGCTGAGTCCAGGCAGTCGCATCTGGCTTGCAGCCCATCCCGTGGACATGCGTCTGGGCTTTGACGGTCTGGCGGCCAAGGTACTGAATCCCCCCGATTTCTATGGAGGCTCTGTAACGTGACAGAATGGAGCCATGGATACGATGAAATCAGGTCAGAAGTTTTCGGAAGAGATTCGGTCTCGCGCAGTTCGATTGGTGGATGAGCATCGAGGGGAATACCCCTCGCTTGCGGCGGCGTTGCAATCGATTGCTCCGAAGTTTGGGTGTACTCCCAAACTAGCCAGCGCGTTTTTTGCCCAGGCGGAGCTCGACCGCCGATGCAAACGGTAAGGACTTTCATAGACCAATACCGGAGAGACTATGGGGTCGAGCCCATCTGCCGCGTTTTGCAGGTGGCCCCATCGGGATACCGTCATGCCCTTGCTTGTCTACGACATCCAGAACTGCGGAGCCGGAGAGCCAAAAGAGAGGAAGAGCTTCTACCGCTCATTCAGTCTGCCTGGGAGGAAAGCAGGCAGGTCTATGGAGCCATCAAGATATGGTACCAGCTGCGCAGACAGGGGGTTCAAGTGGCCCGCTGCACCGTCGAGCGGCTGATGCGTACACAAGGGTGGCAAGGGGTCCGGCGCGGCAAACGGCAACGGACCAGCGTTCCAGACCAGCGGAATCCGTGCTCTCAGGATCTTGTCCATCGTGACTTCCGCGCGGATAGGCCCAATCAGCTCTGGGTGGCAGATTTCACCTATGTGTCGACTTGGGAGGGGTGGATCTATGTGGCTTTCATCATCGATACCTTTGCCCGGAAAATTGTCGGTTGGCAGACCAGCACTACGATGCATGCAGACTTTGTCCTGGATGCCTTGGAACAGGCCCTTCATGCGCGCCATCCTGGACAGGGATTGATTCACTACTCTGATCGCGGCTCCCAGTATCTCAGCATTCGATATTCAGAGCGGTTGGGTGAAGCTGGCATAGCGACCTCCGTGGGCAGCAAAGGAGACTCCTACGACAACGCGTTAGCGGAGACGGTCAACGGGCTCTATAAATCGGAAGTCATTCACCACCGTGGACCTTGGAAAACACGCTCCTCTGTGGAATGGGCAACGTTGGAATGGGTACACTGGTATAACACCCATCGGCTCTACGGACCCTTGGGATACATCTCTCCAGCAGAAGCGGAGGAAAACTACTATGCTCACGTGAGCGAACAACCGCCAGAGGCAGTAAAAGAAACAGAAGATGCCCTCCACTGATCCCGGGGGGATTCACTTCTCTAAAACCGGTCGTGCCTAGCCCTTCCACCTGATCAGCGAGCTCTACGAGCATACTTCCTCGATTTTGCCACCAACCCTTTCTTCGGAGAATGGGCCTAGGTCTTTAGCGATGCCAAGATGACCACCGCCAAAGGTCACAGGTTCGAATCCTGTATCGCGCGCCAATAAAATTAGTGAGTTACACAGAGCCCGGCCGCGCGCTGGGTTTTTTGTGTCCATACGGGTATAGCATGATCCTGACTTTCATCGCTGCGCATTCCTAGGCAGGCGGCGAGAGATGGAGTTCCTCTCCCCAGTTTTCGTAGTTGATGATCTCCGTCAAGGTATACTGATAGCCGCTCTGCATGACGGTTTCCTGTAAGACGACCTGCTGTGGATAATAGGGTGCGGTGATGGACAGATAGATCGTGCCGCTGGCCGCGCGTACGGAACCGATCGGCAACGAGGCGCCGGCTTTATTGAGTTCAATCAACCCCTTTCCATTGACGGTGAATTGGAAGGGCGTCGTTGGAATGCCGTGTATGGATTCGCCTGGCAGCTCGACGACATCTGTTAGATAGGGCTGGATTTTTTGCCAGGGAATGGACTGCGGAATTTGCACCGGAATAACGCCCTTCCGGTAGGCACCGCCGGGAGGAGAGGTCCGATACCACGCCTGCTGTCCGATGGTCAGGCTGCTTGCCGTCGCCGAAATTCCCGCAAAAAATTCGGTTTTTGCGGTAGCTTCACTTTCTTTATTGATTGGATCGACGGCGCCCCAACCGGTGATTTCTGCAGGCAGAAGCGCGCTGGTGACGCGGATCCGAAAATGGAAAGGGGTCGTCAGGAAATTGGCAATTCCGCTCCGCAGCTTTTCCGGGAGCACGACTGAAGGCCCGCTTGATGATGTCGTACCCGGCTTTTGTATAGGGGGGAACTCCTGTGCCCGAAGCGGGGTACTGAAAAGTGAGCCGCACAAACTCAGCGCCGCTGTACTTAGGAGCAGAGCATTTGTGCGTCGATTCCGGTGCAGGGTCATTTGTACAATCTCTCCAAAAATGGCTCTATCCTCTTTGCGCGTATAGCGCTGATTGCGCATCCTGTCGTAGCAGAGGGAAATACACAAAGCGTGCCAGCTAGGATGGCCTGTATTTCTGGGGCTGCGGTGCCAAGATCTGTTTCTGATCGGCTACAGCGCATTGTCAACCCGATATGCAATTTGTAGAAATCGACTGCCTGATATGGACGAATCCCTGTTGTCTGGCTGTCGTCAAATGGAAACAACCGGGGAGCTGTACTCAATTACCGTTATGCCGGTGGGTTGAGCGTTTTTTAGGCTTATTCCCAGCGCGAGCTGCTGCCGTGGGATGGTGAAGAAGAGGGAATTTCCCTGGGCATTGTCTAGAATGCCCAGGGGTTGTGTTGCAGATCAGTGACTCTCGTAACCCGCCAGGTGGGTGATTCGGTGGCGGAAGACCCAGATCTGATAGGCGTTGTACATGATCATGATGGGCACGAAGCCGGTCATGAACAGGGTCAGGATGGCCAGGTCGTTGGCTGGGTTGCCACCTGCGGTGATGGTCCAAGTATTAGGGATGATATATGGGAAGTTGGTTGCCCACATCCCGCCCCACATCAAGACCACGATGGCGCCGCACCAGAGCAGGGCCGGAAAATCCCGATGGGCGGCATGCGCCGACATCATCTTGTAGGCCGAGACCAGAATGGCCAACAGCAGGATCAGCCAGCCAAACCAGCCGCTGCCCGTCCACTTGGCGGCATCCGGCATGATGGCATAGGACCAGATCAGGGTGATGACGACCGCCGCTGGGGCCAGGAACGAGAAGATCGTCGCCCAGTGATGGGCCTTTTTATAGATCGGATCGTCCTGCTTGAACCGGGCACAGAGGAACAAGGTGCCTGCCAGGCCACCGGCAATGACCGCGCCAATGCCCGTCCAGATGCTGAAGGGGCTCAGGAAACTCAGGGCAGTCCCAGCAAAGTGCGGTACCGTGTTGACGAAGGGGTCATTGGCCACCTGGATGCCTTGGGCATTTTCGGTAGTCATCCGAAAACCCAGCAGGGTAGCGCCCAGGGCAATGCCAGCAAAGAACGCGGCTACCAGGCTACCGAGACCGAACATGGTGCCCCAGAATTTCCTCGAGCCCTTGGCATGGACATGAAACTCAAATGCCACCGCACGCGAGATGATGCCCCACAGCGTAAACATCAGCGGAATCATCAGATAGTTGAAGGTAGAGCCGTAGACGAGAGGGAAGGCGCCAAAGATGACCCCACCGGCCACCACCAGCCAGGTTTCGTTGGCATCCCAGGTGCCGGCCATGGAAGACATGACCGCCGCGCGGTCATTTTCGTCCTTTAGCAGGAGGGAAAAAAACCCAGCACCGAGATCGGCGCCGTCCAGCACAATATAAATGATGAAAAACAGTCCCAGCAGAATCCACCAAAAGGTGCTGAGCGCACTGTGGATTCGCAGAATATCGCTTAGATGATCCATGATCGTTGTCCTTTTGCATCAGGGAGGCAAGGCGCAGGGCCTTGCCTCCGATAGACGGATTCAGAGCTTGTTCAGGGTAGGCTTGGCAAAACTCGCCTGGGCCATGCCACCGCCGGAGGATTCCGAAGGCGCGGCACCCACCACCGGGCTGTGCAAGTCCGGTCCCTTCAAGATGATGCGGCTAAAGAAGTACCACGCCCCGCCCCAGACCATGAATTCAAAGACAATATAGCCAATGAACCATAGAGCTTCGGCGGAGACCCCCATGTGGCTCACCCCCTGCCAGGTCCGCATCAGGCCATAGACCACCCAGGGTTGGCGGCCGATTTCCCGCGTCCACCAGCCCGTCCATACTGCCAGGTAGGGCAGAAACCCGCTGAAGACCAGCAAGCGCAGGAAGCGGGGATGGCGGCGGAGCTTCTCTGCCGTCAGTTCCCCGCGGATGCGCAGCCAGTTGCCCCACAGAGCCATCAGAAACAGGAAGAAGCCGATGGTCACCATGAGTCGGAAGGCATAGAAGGGCACCCAGACATCCGGACGGTCATTGGGCGCGAACTGATCCATTCCCGCGACTTTGCCATTCAAGGTGTGGGTTTCCAGCAGACTCAAGACATGCGGGATGGTAATGGCAAAGATATTGCCATCGTTTTGTGCATTGGGAATGGCAATGATATGCCAGCCGGAGTTCACCCTTCCATCTGGCAGATAGGTGTGATAATGCCCTTCCATCGCCGCCAGCGAAGTGGGTTGATCGACCGCCACTTCGCGCCCCAGCTCATCGCCAATGAAGATCTGCAAGGGAGTTATCACCAGCAGCGCGAGGAGCGTTGGCTTGAGCAGCGTAGTGAAGAGATCCGCGTGGCGATTCTTGAGAATGAACCACGCCGACACCGCAGCAAAGAAAAAGAGCGCGAGCTCCACGGTGGCGATCCACATATGCGGAAAGCCGATATCGAAGTTGGGATTGAAGATCGCATGCCACCAGTTGGTCACCTGGAAGAGACCATCTTTCAGCACGATCCCCCGGGGCGACTGCATCCAGCCATTGGCCACCAGGATCCACATGGCCGAGAGGCTGGAAGACAGGGCCACATTGAAGGTGGAAAACAGGTGCATGCCCTTGCCGATCTTGCCCCAACCAAAGATCATTAGACCAATGAAGCCGGCCTCGTACATGAAGGCGGTAATGGTTTCAAAACCGAGGATATTGCCAAAGAAGGGACCAACGGCCTGGGAAAAGGGCCCGTAGAGAATGCCGAAAGCCATCTCCATGGTGACCCCGGTTGCCACGCCGGCGCCAAAGTTGACGATAAAAAGCTTTTCGAAGAAGCGTTGCAAGCGGTACCACTTTTCGTTCCCCGTGCGCAGCCAGGCCACTTCCAGAAAGAAGAGCAGCCAGGACATGCCGATGGTGACCGGCGTCCAGAGAATATGCATGGACGTGATGAAGGCAAAGTCCAGGCGGCTGAGCATTATCGGGAGTGTATTCTCGATAATCATAAAAACTCCTTATCTTGTAAGCGATGTGAATCGCGGCAAGCCTGATTGGCTTGCGGCTGTAGAAGCACTCTCTGTACCTGACAAAAGCGGTAAACTATGTTCTAATAAAAATATATAGTTATATGATATTTCATCAGAAGGTCTCCTCCCTTCTGGTCCAAATCAACCGCACGCACTGGTTTATATCAACCTTTCTGGTGTATTTGCACCGCGGCTGCCGCCGATCAATTTCATGAAACTCTACGATTTATTTTCGCGGATGGTATTGGCAGAGTGGCCATTCAAGTTCTCGCGTTCTGTGCCGTTACTGAGCCATAGATAGACTTGATCAGCAGGATTGTTATGCACGAGGCAACAGAAAACAGCGGTGAAGTGCTGGAGACAGTCACCAGCATCCTGACCCGGCAGCTCGCCCTCAGCCGTGAACAGTTGGAGCAAGCCATCACCGATATTGTCGGTCGCTTCACCAGCCTGCACCGTCGCTTGAGTGAAGCGGTGCTTTCTTCCCAGGGTACATCCGGCGAAGAAGGCGCCGCGGAAGCGAGGCAGCGTTTTCGCGAAACGGAAACCGAATTGCAAATGATCCTGCGCCATATCGAAGCTTCGGTGCAGCAGCATGAAGCCAATCAGGCGACCATTTCCGCCCTTATGCAGCAGGTCAATGTCCTGGAACAAATGGCGCGAGAGGTGGGAGAGATTGCTGCGCAAACCACGCTCCTGGCCCTTAACGCGGCCATCGAAGCTGCCCGTGCCGGCGAACAGGGGCGCGGCTTCGCGGTGGTGGCCGACGAGGTGCGCAAGCTTTCCTCTCGTTCCAAGGAAAGCAGTGTGGCGATGGCCGAGAATGTCAAGGAAATCGTCAAGGTCATCCGCCAGGTCGTTGCGGCGGCAGGTAAATCCATCGAAGAAGAAAGAACTTTCCTGAAAAATGCGCGGGAATCGACGCGCAACGCCCTGGATCGTGTCGAGCAGATGACCGAAGAGCTCTGCACCTCTCAGGCCAGACTACAACTGGAGGGAACGCAAATCGCCGGGGATATGGATCAGCTTCTGGTCACTCTGCAATTTCAGGATCGCGTCAATCAGATTCTGCAGCACGTCGAAGAAGGTCTGGCTGAATTGCCGCGACATCTGCACCCCAGGGAAAGCCTGCAGAGCGTCCAAGACTGGCTGCAGTCCATGGAGAATCGCTACAGCACGGCCGAAGAGCGGGCCGCCCACCGCAATGAAGGTGTCGCGACCGCTGGCGGTGGCGACGACATCACCTTTTTTTGAATCCAAGGGATAGCGCAATGGCAAAAACGATTTTGATAGTGGATGACTCGGCCTCCTTGCGGCAGGTGGTACGTATTGCCCTGGAGGGGGCGGGGTACGAGGTGCTGGAGGCTGGTGATGGTGTGCAGGGTCTCGCCCAGCTGCAGGCCGCCCCTCGCGTTCATCTGATCATCAGCGACGTCAACATGCCCAACATGGATGGGATCACGTTTCTGAAAAATATCAAACAACTACCCAACTACAAGTTCACACCGGTCATCATGCTGACCACGGAAAGTGGCGACGAGATGAAACAGGAAGGCCGCGCCGCAGGTGCCAAGGCCTGGGTCGTCAAGCCCTTTCAGCCACAGCAGTTGCTGGCGGCCGTTGCCAAGCTGGTATTGCCCTGAGCATGGAAATCCGCGAAGAACGTCACGGCGAACAGCTGCAGCTTGGGTTGCAGGGTAATCTGGATATCTATGCCGTTGCGCAGTTGCGTGAACGTTTGCTTTCCGCTTTGGCGTCCGCGCACACCCTCGATATCGATCTGCACCAGGTGGAGGAAATCGACGGCGCTGGTCTGCAATTGCTCCTGGCCCTGAAGCGGGGTGCCAGCGAACAGGGTTGCCAATTGTCCCTGAGTAACCACCCTCCTGCGGTCGTCGAAGCCATGGAACTCTGTCGCCTGTCGTCCTTTTTCGGTGATCCGATTCTATTGCAGCGTGAGCAAGCATGATGATAGATATCGATCCCGCGCTCCAGGGCGCCATGGAAACCTTTTTCGAGGAAAGCCGCGATCTGCTGCAGGAGATGGAGCAGATCCTGCTCGGCGTCGAAACCCATGGTCTGGAGGCCGAGCAACTCAATGCCCTGTTTCGGGCCGCGCATACCATCAAGGGCTCAGCCGGACTCTTTGGTCTGGATCCTTTGGTACGTTTTACCCATCGGCTGGAAAACCTGCTCGACCGCATCCGTGCCGGGCAGCAGGCCTTCGCTGCCGAACAGATGGTTCCCTTGTTGCTCGCCTGCGCCGATCACCTCGGGGCGTATCTTGCGATGCTACAGGGGGCAGAGCCCTTTCAGCCCGACTTTCTCGCCGAGGACGTGCGTCTTCTCGAAGCCCTGGAGGCGGTGCAGCAACCCCAGCCAGAAGGAAGTCGCCTGCCAGCACCGGTAAGTAATCGCCCGGCGTCACCTGTGGTGCAACCGGCAGATACTCCTGCCCCAGCAGATCAGCCGCAGGCCTCTCAACCTGCCAGCTGGCATATTTCTTTGCGCTTTGGCGTGGACACCTTTCGTGACGGCATGGACCCGCTGTCCTTTCTGCAGTACCTACGACAGATGGGAGAGATTCTGGGTCTGGTCACCCTGACCGATCAATTGCCCAAGTTTGCCGAGCTGGATCCTGAAAGTTGCTATCTGGGTTTCGAGATCGCCTTTGCCAGTACTGCCAGCAAAGCGGAACTTGCTGCCGTCTTCGATTTTGTCAAAGACAGTTGCACGCTCCACATCTTGCCCAGTCATGATCGTCTCCCGGAATATCTGCGGATGATCGAGTCCCTCCCCGAAGCCGATCACAAACTGGGGGAGATCCTGGTTGCTGTCGGTTCCCTCACTCCCGAGGAGCTGCAGCAAGCCCTCGGGCAGCAACGGGAGGAAGAAGATCGCAGTGGTCAACATCATCCCTTGGGGGAGATTCTGGTTGCCTCTCAGATGGTCCAGGAGCCGCTGGTCCAGGGCGCCCTCGCCAAGCAACAGCAACAACGGGCCCAGCGGCAGATGCTGCGCATCCATGCCGAGGAGCTCGATCAACTGGTCGATCTGGTGGGCGAACTGGTCATTGCCAGCGCAGGCAATCGCCTGCGTGCCCAGGAAGAAGAGCGTGAACTCAGGGTGGAGGCGGCGGTGCAGGTCGCACGTCTGGTCGAGGAGATCCGCGATCGTGCCCTGCATTTGCGCATGATCGAGGTGAACGAAATCTACCAGCGCTTTCCGCGCGTGGTGCGCGATACCGCCAAGCAGTTGGGTAAGGACATTCGCCTGGAGATTCGTGGAGAGCAGACGGAACTCGACAAAAGCATGGCGGAAAAAATTGTCGATCCCCTCATGCATCTGGTGCGCAATGCCATGGATCATGGCATCGAGCCTGCAGCAACGCGGCAGGCTACTGGCAAGGATCCGCAGGGACGCATCCTGCTCCAGGCGCGCCACGATGCCAGTGGCATCCTTATCGAGGTCCAGGACGACGGCGCCGGTCTGCAACGCGACAAGATCCTGCGCAAGGCGATCGAGAAGGGCCTGGTGCAGGAAGATCAGAAACTGAGTGATGCCGAGGTATTTGCCCTGATCTTCGCTCCGGGGTTTTCCACTGCCGAGAAAATCAGTGATATCTCCGGACGGGGCGTGGGTATGGACGTAGTCAAGCAGAACATCGAGTCCATCCGCGGAAGCATCGACATCGAGAGCCAGCCCGGCCAGGGTACCACCATTCGCATCCGCCTGCCGCTCACCCTTTCCATCATCGACGGCTTTGTGGTGCGGATTGGCAAGGGCCTCTTCGTGATTCCTTCTGACGCCGTCGAGGAGTGTCTCGAGTACCCGCAAGTCGAAGCGGCGGGATATCTGCAATTGCGCGGTCAGCCCCTGCCCTTGCTCGATCTTGCGGCGATGTTCCAGGTAGAGCAGGACGCCGGGAGCCGACGCAATGTCATTGTCGTGGGGCAGGGCTCCGAACGTATCGGGGTGCTGGTCGGCGCCATTCTGGGCAATCAGCAAACGGTCATCAAACCCCTGGGACGCCTTTTCGAATCCTTACCCGGCATCTCGGCGGCCACCATTCTGGGCAATGGTGAGCTCGCCCCGATCCTTGATATTGCCCACCTACTCCAACACCACACCCGGCCTAGCCGCACGGCCCAGCCGACGAGTTCTTCATAGGAGATCCAATGATGTTTGCAAATCTGCGTATCGGTGTGCGGCTCAGCCTCGCCTTTGCACTCTTGATCATCTTTCTGATAGCAGTTGGCGGTACCGGCTGGTGGGGCGCGCAGCGGCTCAAAGGTGATCTGGAAACGGTTACCGGAACCGTTGCCACGAATGTCGATAAAATCAACTCCATCATGCTGCATGTCGGGCGGATGAAGGCCGACTTTAATCTGGCGTATGGTTTGCCCGCGCAAGCGGCCCAGGCATCCGCCCAAATCGCCCAGATCGACAAGCAGATTCGACCATTTTACCCGTATCTTGAGAAAACCCTGATCAGCCCGGAAGCGCGCACGGATCTGCGCGAATCTCAGGCGACCTACGATACCTTCTATCGTGCCGAGCAGCGGTATTTACAATTGCTCCTCGCTGCCGACCAGGATCCCAAGACGGAAACCCAGGCGATCAATGCAGCCAATGATTTCTTCAATAGCCAGGTCACTCCCGCAGAGCGGCATCTGTACGCCGTCAATCATCAGCTACGCAGCCATGCAGCGAGCACCTTGGTGGCCAAGCGGAAACAGGGCGCAGCGGACGCAGAGATGGTCAGTACGGTAACCGTGCTCATCGTCGTGCTTGCCATCATTGCCAGCATTCTGATCGCGTGGGGATTGTCGCGCTCCATCACCCGTCCGCTCCTGGAAGCGGTACGGGTATCTGAGCGGGTCGCCGAGGGGGATCTCAGCGTGCAGGTCCAGCCGCGGGGCAAGGACGAAACCGGACGTCTGATGAGCGCCATGCAGGCCATGGTAAAAAATCTGACCCAGATCATTGGCGATGTCCGTGCGGCCGCCGACAACCTGTCCAGCGCCTCGGAAGAGGTCAGCGCCACTTCCCAATCCCTGTCCCAGGCGGCCTCGGAACAGGCGGCCAGTGTCGAAGAAACCTCCGCTACCCTGGAGCAGGCGGCTGCTTCCATCAAGCAGAATGCGGAAAATGCGCGGGTCACCGATGATATCGCCACCAGCGCGGCAAAAGAGGCGCAAAGAGGTGGTGAGGCGGTCAGTCAGACCCTACAGGCGATGAAGGACATTGCCGAGCGGATAGGTATCGTCGACGATATCGCGTATCAGACCAATATGCTGGCGCTGAATGCCGCCATCGAAGCGGCGCGGGCCGGAGAACACGGCAAGGGCTTTGCCGTGGTCGCCGCTGAGGTGCGCAAACTGGCGGAACGCAGTCAGATCGCGGCACAGGAGATCGGCTCTCTGGCCAGCGGCAGCCTCAAGGTCGCCGAAAATGCCGGCCAGGCCCTGGAAGCACTGGTGCCCGCGATTGCTAAAACCTCGGACCTGGTACAGGAAATCAACGCGGCGTCCAACGAGCAGGCCGCCGGCATCGACCAGATCAATGTGGCCGTGGGGCAGTTGAATCAGGTAACGCAGCAAAATGCCTCGGCCTCCGAGGAGTTGGCGGCGACTGCCGAAGAGATGAGCGGGCAGGCAGGACAGCTGCAAGAGCTCATGGCCCGTTTCCGCCTGGATAATGAGGCGCAGCGTCAGGGGCGCAAGTCGGCCAAAGCACCGGCGAGCGAGCACGGCGTCGCGCACCTGCCCAAGGGCACGCCAAGCATGGCAGCGTCCGAAGAATTCGTACGCTTCTGAGGAGGGCACAATGGCACAGGTCCCTGCTACTACCGGCGAGCCAGCGACGAGCAGCGCCGGACAGTTTTTGATTGTGCAGCTGCAAGAAGAAGCCTTCGGTCTGGACATTACGGTGGTGCGCGAAATCATTGCCTATGTGGCGCCGACACCGGTCCCGATGATGCCGAATTTTGTGCTGGGCGTCATCAATCTGCGTGGGCAGGTGGTGCCTGTCATCGATATGGCTCGTCGCTTTGGCCGCAAGCCAACCACTATTTACAAGCGCAGCTGCATCATCATTCTGGATTTTTCGGACGACGGGCAACGCCAACGTATTGGCATCGTTGTCGATGCGGTCAATGAAGTCATCGAGTTCTCTGCGCAGCAAATCGAGGTGCCTCCCCAATTCGGCACGGGACTGCGCACCGATTTTCTGCGCGGAATGGGAAAAATCGATGGTCGATTCATTGTGCTGCTGGAAATGAAAAAGGTGCTTTCCCTGGAGGAAATGGCGCAATTGGTAGCTCTGCGTGGCACGGAAATCGAACCGGATGAGCAAACCGTCTGATTCTGCGGGTGTTGTTCCCACCCTCCAGGAGTATCAAAAATTGCAGCAGTTTCTGTTTTCCCAGGCGGGTATTACCTTAGGGCCAGGAAAGCAGGCCATGCTCGCGGGGCGTCTGGGAAAACGGCTGCGGGCACTCAATCTGCCCAGCTTTTCTGCCTACTTGCAGCATCTCTCCAGTGATGCTGCAGAGCGCCAGCTGGCCGTCGATCTACTCACCACCAACGAAACCTATTTTTTCCGGGAACCGAAACATTTTGCCTTTTTGAGTGAGATCGCAATTCCGGAGTTCCACGCACAACAAAAGGTACGTATCTGGAGTGCTGCCTGCTCCTCGGGGGAAGAGCCCTATAGTATCGCGATGGTGCTGGCGGAAAGACGTGGCCCGCGACCTTGGGAAGTTCTCGGTTCAGATATCAGCCAAAGCGTTTTACAGAGCGCCCGCGCTGGCCAATATCCCCTCGCGCGAGCCGAGAAAGTCCCGCGTTCCTATCTGCAACGTTTCTGCCTCAAGGGCATTGGTGCACGGGAGGGAACTTTACAAATAGATGCAGCTCTGCGGCAGCGCGTGCAATTTCAGCAAATCAATCTAATTACCGCGCTGGGGAGCGGGGACGATTTCGATATGATTTGGTTGCGGAACGTTCTTATTTACTTTGATACCGAGACAAAGGTAGCGATTTGTCAAAAGCTGTTACAAAAACTGCGACCGGGGGGCTATTTTCTGGTGGGGCATTCGGAAAGCCTGCAAGGCATGATCGGTGGGCTGGAGATGGTGCAGGCCGCCGTTTATCGCAAGCGATGAATGCACAGCGGGAAATTTTTCTGCAGCCGGGGGATTGGCACTTTGGCGGGCCCGACTTGGTGCTTCGTACTTTGTTAGGCTCCTGTATCGCCGTGACCTTGTGGCATCCGCAGACACACACGGGCGGCATGTGTCACTTTCTGTTGCCGCGCCGTTTTGGTGCCTCCGATGGTCGCCTGGATGGCCGCTATGGGGAAGAGGCTATCGCGTCCCTGCTGCGCGCGTTGCAGCAGCAGGGAAGGCGGGCCAGGGAGTTTCACTGCAAAATTTTCGGCGGCGGTAATATGTTTGGCCGTCCTTTGAACAAGGATCCGGTGGCCAGTAACGAGCAATGCACCGATGTCCCCTGTCGCAACATTCGCGCCGCCAGCACGCTGGTACGCGATGCCGGTTTCGACCTGCAGGGCGTGCACGTGGGCGGCGCGGGTCATCGCAATCTCTCTTTTTATCTCCATTCGGGGGAGGTGCTGTTGCGTTTTGTCGGTAATGATGCCCAGATCTGGCGGAAACCCCAATGAATCCTATCCGCGTTTTTATTGTCGACGATTCGGCGGTGGTCCGGCAGATACTGCAAGCGGCCCTTGACCAGGATCCCGGCATACAGGTGCAGGGAACGGCGCGAGATCCCCTTTTTGCCTGGCAGCGCATTCAGGGGCACTGGCCCGATGTCCTGATCGTCGATATCGAGATGCCGCGCATGGACGGCATCAGCTTTCTGCGCAAGATTATGGCCGAGTATCCCCTGCCGGTACTCATCTGTTCGAGTCTGGCGGAGTCGGGTAGCCAATTTGCCATCGATGCCCTGGCCGCCGGCGCGGTACAGATCATCACCAAGCCGCAGTGCGGTGTGCGGGAGTTTTTGCAGAAGGATGCGCCGGCGATCATTCAGGCGGTCAAGATCGCGGCGCGGGCGCGGGTGCGAGCCCTGCCGCAAGCCAGCGCAGCAGCGACTCCAGTCAAAACCGCGGCAAGTTCTGGTCTGCAATTACTCGCCCAGCGCAGCACGGAAAAGGTCATTGCCATTGGCACCAGTACCGGCGGCACTCAGGCGCTGGAGTTTGTCTTGCGGCGACTTCCTGCCACGCTGCCGGGCCTGGTGATCGTCCAGCATATGCCGGAAAAATTCACCGCTGCCTTTGCTGCGCGGCTGAACTCGATCAGCGCCCTCGAGGTACGCGAGGCCCAGGACGGTGATCGAGTACTGAGCGGCAGGGCACTGATTGCTCCAGGTGGCAAACATATGCGTTTGGCGCGTTCAGGTGCGCAATTTATCGTTCAGGTCTTCGACGGGCCGCTGGTGAAGCACCATCGGCCCTCGGTAGATGTGCTGTTCCGCTCGGTGGCCGAGGTGGCCGGGCGCAACGCCTGGGGCGTGATCATGACCGGTATGGGAGACGACGGCGCCCAGGGCCTTGCCACCATGCACCAGGCGGGGGGGCATACCCTCGCTCAGGATGAGAATAGCTGTGTGGTCTTTGGCATGCCCAAGGAGGCCATTCGGCTCGGTGGAGTGGACGAAATCTTATCCCTCGAACAAATCCCGCAGCGGTTGCAACAACTGATTGGAGCAGGGTATGGCGCCCGAAGTTGAGACTGAGTTTTTTCCTGCAGCCGGTGCATCCAGTCCAAGAGTGCATGAGGATCCCTTCCTGCGGCGTAGCCTGCTGGTCTATGGTGCCTGGACCTTGCTATCCGTGTTGCTTGTCGGCGCTACAATCCTCATCGGTTGGCAATGGCAGGCGACGCTCCGGGAAAAGACCGTCACGCGGGCCGAGCAGCGTGCTCTCAACGATCTGGGACGGGTGAGCGATCTGCTGCGGGTCATGCTGCAGATCCATGCCCGCGACTTGATCCCCCTGGCCAGCTCTAGCGCCTTGCGGCAGCCTGACGTCCTACGCCTGCATGAGCATGTCCACCCCTACCTGGGCAAGCTCTCCTGTGCGCCTTTCCAGGCCCCACTGCATTTCCGACTCCGGGGTTGTGTGGCAAAGAAGGGCTCTCATCTTTCCTACAGCACCGCCTGTCACCTCGGCAGACCCAAAATTCGCGCGGATGGCTTCCTGGGCATTCCTATTCAGGCCGAGAATCCGCAAACCGGCGACGCCTGTAGTGCCGAGCTTCTATTTCGCAGTCCGCCCATGCAAGACTCCGTCCAATTTACCCTCTATGCTGGCGCGGAAGCGCTCAGTACCTGGCAGCGAGGCAGCTGGGGTCCGCCGTCTGCAATGCCCAATTGGCGCAGTGCCGAGATCCCAGTGGTCGCTACTCCCTGGACTCTGCAGGTATCCTGGCCGCCCAAGCTGCCACCTCACATCCAGGAGACCCTGGCACGTCTCCGTTGGGGGACGGCGGTCATCGTCGTGGCTGAGATTCTGTTAGCGCTACTGCTCCTCTTCTGGCTTTATCGGCGCGACATGAATCTCCGCTTTCGCTGGGTTCAGGAGCAGCTACGCGCGCAGATGCTGGAGGACTCCTCTCTGCCCCAGCTCTTCCAGCGCATGGTCGAGCTGAGCGTACACACCACCCGCGCCCACGCCGCCTACGTGGCTATCCCCGATGGTGGGGACAAGTTCCTGCGTGTGCTGGCCATTTGTGGTGCAAATGACGAGTTGCGCGAGGCTCTGCGCAGACTCCCCTTACCCCTTGACGAGACTATCTCTCCCTGGGGGCAGCTCTTTCCGGTGCTGGCCTTTCTGCGGCGGCAACGGGTGGATCGCCACAGCCCGCACGTCTCCGGTGTCTGGGCCCAGGCCTGCGCCCAATACCCCGCTCTGCGCGGCCTGCGCGAGGTGATCGTTTGGCCTCTGCTGCAGGGCCCCGCACATCCTCCCTTGGGGGTCTTCGCCCTGGAAATACCACGTCTGCAACGGCGGCTCTTTGGGAAGGAACTGATAGAGCGTTGGGATCAGATTGCCGATGATCTGGAGCGCTTCGCCCGCTCTCGGCGCGAAGCAGAAGAACAGTACCGTCTCCTGCACTTCGATCCACTGACCAATCTGCCCAATCGCCAGCACTTTCTGCGGCTTGCCGAGCAGGCCTTGGGCGAGAGGACAAATCCTTGGCTGGCAATTCTCGATCTCGATTATTTCAACGAGCTGAACACCATCCACGGGGATGGCGAGACCGATCGCTGTCTTGCGGAAATTGCCAGAGAAATTCGGCAGGCCTTGCCTGCGGATGCTCTTCTTGGCCGCATTGGAGGCGATGAATTTGCCATAGTGCTTGACGTCGCCCAGACGCCCGCCGCTGCAAGCCGTGAGATCGCCGCGGCCATCGCCAGGGCAGGACACCGGATTCTGGGCAGCCATCTGACCGCGTCTTTCGGCTGGGCCCAGAGTGCGGAAAATACGGTACAGGTTGCCGAGCTCTTCCATCAGGCCAGTGAGGCCCTGGCACAAGCCAAACTGGACGGGCGCAACGCTTGGCGCGAATACGAAGGTTTTGTTCGTAATCGTGCTGCTCGTCGGCTACACGTACATCGCTACTTCGCGCGCGCTATCGAGGCCAGCGAGCTGGCCTTCTTCCTGCAACCCAAGGGTGATCTGCTGCAGCAGCGCATCAACGGTTGTGAAATGCTGGTCCGCTGGCGAAAACCCGAAGGGGGCTGGCTGGGGCCTGGCAAATTCATGCCCTATGTCGAAGAAAATCCCCGTCTGATTCGTGCCCTTGGTCGCTACGCTCTCCGCGAGGCTTGTCGGCTTCGCCAGGAGGTCGAGCGCAGAGGCCTCGATGACTGGTCCATCTCACTGAATATCGGTGCGCGCCACTTTCTGGCTCCGGAATTCATCGCTGATCTTCAGGAAGTCTGCCCCAATGGTCAGGGACTGATCCTGGAGCTGACCGAGACCAGCGGCATTGTGGGACGGGGGCCGATTCGTCCGGTCATGGAGCGCTGTCGGGAGTTGGGTTATCGATTGTCCATGGACGATTTCGGGACCGGATATTCTTCTCTACTCTCTGTGGCCCAGCTTCCCTTCGACGAACTCAAGCTGGACCAGAGATTCATTCGCCAATTCCGCCATGAGCTTGCCAAGTTCAGTGTCGCTGGTGCCGCCCAGTTGCTCAGCCGTCTGGCCGGCATGCACTTGGTGGCCGAGGGTATAGCCGTCCCCGAAGAGCTGCGCCTATGGCACGCCATGGGTGGGCGCTATCTGCAGGGCTATCTCCTCGCACCACCCTTGCCTGAAGCTGCTTTTTTCGACTGGTACCCGTGGTTGATGCCGTCCCTGCTCCATGGCACCCCCCCAGTTGCTCTGCGGGATCTCGACATTCTCTGGGAGCAGCAACAACAGTGGGTATAAAAGCCCCGCCAGGGGGCCTCGGTTTTGCTTCAGTCCGCCAGAGCAAGCATGAGCTGGTTCAGGCGGGCGACAAAGCTGGCGGGATCCTCCAACTGTCCACCCTCCGCCAGGATCGCCTGGTCGAGTAAAAGCGCGGACCATTCGCCAAAGTGGGTCTCGTCCGTCTCTTTTTCGATGCGTGCCAGCATGGGATGCTGCGGATTGATCTCCAAGGTCGGCTTGCTGCTGGGCATTTCATGCCCGGCCTGCTTGAGCAACTGCTGCATGTACAAGGCCATATCGCGTTCCCCAAGGACGATGCAGGACGGCGAACTGGTGAGGCGGTGGGATACGCGAACCTTTTCGACGCGCTCGCCCAAGGCCTTTTGGATGCGTTCGACCAAGCCCTCGGCGGCCTTTTCGGTTTCCTCTTGGGCCTTTTTCTCTTCTTCCGTTTCCGTCTGGCCCAGATCCAGGTCGCCCTTGGCGGCCGAGACCAGGCTCTTGCCGTCAAATTCGTGCAGGTGACTGGTCAGCCATTCGTCTACCCGGTCGCTGAGCAGCAATACCTCGATGCCCTTTTTGCGCAGCAGCTCCAGTTGCGGGCTGTTCTTCGCCGCCAGGAAAGAGTCGGCAGTGATGTAGTAAATCTTGTCCTGGCCTTCCTTCATCCGCCCCACATAATCGGCCAGAGAGACGTTCTGCAGCTCGGTATCGCTGTAGGTGCTGGCAAAACGCAGGAGCTTGGCAATCTGCTCGCGGTTGCTGAAGTCCTCACCCGGACCCTCCTTCAGGGCTCGTCCGAACTCGTTCCAGAACTTCTGGTATTTTTCCGGATCTTTTTCCGCAATCTCTTCCAGCAAGCCCAGAATGCGTTTAGACGCCCCGGAGCGCATCTGTTCGATGGTGCGGTTACCCTGCAGGATTTCACGCGAGACGTTCAGGGGCAGGTCGCTGGAATCGATCACTCCGCGTACGAAGCGTAGATAACGTGGCAGGAGCTGCTCGGCGTCGTCCATGATGAAGACGCGCTGCACGTAGAGTTTGACGCCATGGGTCTGCTTTTGATCCCAGAGATCGAAGGGAGCCCTGGCGGGGATATAGAGCAGGGAGGTGTACTCCAGGCGGCCTTCGACGCGATTGTGCACCCAAGCCAAGGGCTCGCCGAAGTCATGGCTGACGTGCTGGTAGAACTCCTTGTATTCCTCGTCGCTGATCTCCGCCTTGGGGCGCTGCCAGAGGGCCGAAGCCTTGTTGACGGTTTCCCATTCCTCGCTGGGTTTGCCGTCTTCCCCAAGCTTGCGCATGCGGATGGGCAGAGGAATGTGGTCGGAGTATTTACCGATGATGGAGCGCAGTCGCCAGGAGTTGAGCAGGTCTTGGCGCTCGTCTTCGCGGATGTGGAGGATAATTTCCGTGCCGCGGGTTGGTAATTCGACGGTTTCCAGGGTGTAGGCGCCGGTACCGTCGGATTCCCAACGGACCCCATGCTGGGGCTCCATGCCGGCGCGGCGGGTGTTCAGGGTAACGCGCTCGGCGACGATGAAAGCGGAATAGAAGCCGACACCAAACTGCCCGATGAGTTGCGCATCCTTTGCCTGATCGCCGCTGAGGCGCTGAAAGAATTCCCGCGTGCCGGACTTGGCAATGGTACCGATATTGGCAATGACTTCGTCGCGATTCATGCCGATGCCATTGTCGCGGATGGTGAGGGTATGGGCTTCCGGATCGAAATCCACCTCTACCTGCAGTTCGCTGCCGCCCTCCAGCAACGCCGGATCGGACAGGGCCTCGAAGCGGAGCTTGTCACAGGCGTCGGAGGCGTTGGAGAGCAACTCGCGCAGGAAGATCTCCTTATTGGAATAGAGCGAGTGAATCATCAACTGTAGAAGCTGATTCACTTCGGTCTGAAACTGCATTGTTTCTTTTGCTGCTGCCATGTCTTCTCCTGAAATTTCACCCTGCGCCATGTCGGCCTTCGCCGGCAAAGATTGGGATGCGCCGCGAAAAAATCAAGGGCAGGGGGCACAGCGCTGCTGGCGCACAATTTTGGTGCATAGGGAAAGCGAGGAGTTTTTAACTCTTTGTTTTTTTGACTAGGCCAAGATGGCCTGCTTTTTGCTCAAAGGAAAGCGTCCAATTTGGGGACGATTTGACCTTACAATCAAATAGATAGTCTAAGGAGCGTTTATGATTCGAAAGGGAGCCTTGGGGGTAGCGTCACTTGCTGCCTCGATCAGTTTTCTCGCCAGCCCCTGGGCCATGGCCGATACGGCTACGCCCTTCAAGGGCGGCGATACCGCCTGGATGCTGACATCGACCGCTTTGGTGTTGTTGATGACGATTCCCGGTCTGGCGTTGTTTTATGGTGGCATGGTGCGGCGCAAGAACATTCTCGCCACCGCGGCGCAGAGCTTTGCCGTGACCGCGCTCATTTCCGTGCTATGGATGTTCTTTGGGTATTCTCTCGCCTTTACGCCCGGTAATGCCTTCATTGGTGGTGCCAGCCGCTTCTTCCTGCACGGCCTCGGCCTGGATAGCGTGAACGCGCTGGCACCGACCATCCCCGAAACGGTATACATGACCTTTCAGATGACCTTCGCCATTATCACCCCCGCGCTCATTGTTGGTGCCTTTGCCGAGCGCATGAAATTCTCGGCGCTGCTGTGGTTTACCGGCCTTTGGTCGTTGCTGGTCTATGCGCCCATTGCCCACATGGTCTGGGGGCCTGGCGGCTGGCTGGGGGGCGATGGCGTGCTGGATTATGCCGGTGGCACCGTAGTGCACATCAACGCCGGTATCGCTGGGTTGGTTGCCGCCCTGATGATTGGCAAGCGGGTGGGATACAAGCATGACAACATGCATCCCGCCAATCTGCTCTTCACCCTGATGGGCGCTGCGATGCTCTGGGTCGGCTGGTTTGGCTTCAACGCCGGTTCGGCAGTTGCCGCCAGTGATCGCGCGGGCATGGCCATGGCGGTAACGCAGATCGCAACGGCCGCCGCTGCTCTGGCCTGGATGTTTGTGGAGTGGTGGGCACGCGGTAAGCCAACGGTGCTGGGAATGAGCTCCGGCGCGGTCGCCGGCTTGGTGGCCATCACTCCGGCTTCCGGCTTTGTCGGCCCCATGGGCTCACTGTGGATTGGCATTGCCGCAGGCGTGGGTTGCTTCTGGGCCTCGGTCTACGTCAAAAACTGGCTCAACTACGATGATTCTCTGGATGCCTTCGGTGTCCACGCCGTTGGCGGCATCATTGGCGCCTTGCTGACGGGCGTCTTCGCGGTCGCTGCCATCGGCGGCACGGCGGGCGTTCTCGAGGGCAATCTGCATCAGTTGTGGATTCAGGCAACCGGTGTGGGCATCACCATTGGCTACGACGCTCTGGTGACTTGGATTCTCCTCAAGGTCATCGACTGGGTCGTTGGTCTGCGGGTGAGTGAAGAGGCCGAGCGGGAAGGTTTGGACGTCACCCAGCACGGCGAGCAAATCTACATGTAAGTGTAGGCAGCTTTGGGCATGGCCTCGGCATCAATCGCGAGGCCATTGCTCAAAATGGTGCGCACTTGGGTCCTTCTGCCCTAAAAAAGTGCAAATTGTCTATGGCAAATGCCAAATTCCATCATAATGTTCTGGCACGATTTCTGCACAGACTTTATCGCGGTATCTCAAACTCGTATTTGGAGCGTATACAATGAACAGCAAGAATTCTTCGGTAAAAAAATCCCTTTCCTCTATTGCGTTGGCGCTAGGTGGTATCCTGGCTGGCGAGGAAGTCCAGGCAGCACCGCTGAGCCTGCCCGCTCCCCTGCATTTTTCCGCAGGGCCACTGGGGACGCTCAACGCACAAGGGGTGGCGAGTGCCTATGGCATGTGGCAGGACAATGCCTTTGCCGGATCCGGTACACCGGCCAACAAGGCTGCATCGGCGGATATCAGCAATGGGATGGTGATGATTTCCAAGACCAGTGGTCTGTTTCAGTTCATGATACAGGCCGGGGCCTATAACATTTTGACCCTTGCTGCGCCCTTCGCCTCTACCGGAAACTATGTGCAGGGCAGCTATGGTGCCCTACCCATTGCCTATCTCGAAATCGCACCCACGGAACATTTCAATGTACAGATCGGCAAGTTGTATACTCTGACCGGTGATGAATATACCTTCAGTTATCAGAACTGGAATATTCAACGGGGATTATTGTGGGGACAAGAAAATGCCATCGTCAAGGGTGTACAATTGAACTACAGTAATGGACCGATTACTGCGGCTCTGTCTTGGAACGATGGCTTCTATTCCAATCGTTTCAATTGGGTGAGTGGCCTCATTAGCTATGCTATCAACGGTAAAAACAGTGTCTTCGTGCAGGCGGATGGTAACCTGGGCCACACGTACTATACGTATGCACCATTGGCGACGGCACCATTGCAAAATAATCAACAGATCTACGATCTGGGATATACTTATACTAGTGATTACTTGGCCCTGACCAGTTATGTGCAGTACTCGCAGGTGCCTGGCGCTGCCGTTCAGGCGCTTGGAGCTGGTTCGAAAAGTACCAGCACCCTCGGCGCCGCCGTACTTGCGGACTATAGCTTCACCGATACGGTTTCTCTGGCGGGTCGAGTGGAGTATATCAGCAACTCGGGCAGTGTGACCGACGGCGCTGCCAACCTCACCGGTTTCGGCCCCGGATCCCACGCCTGGTCGCTCACCGTGACGCCCACCTATCAGAAGGGCGGTTTCTTTGCGCGCGGCGAACTGGCCTACGTGGCGGCCACGATGCCGGCTGATACCGGAATCTTTGGGAAAAGTGGCCTGAACCAGAGTCAGGTGCGTGGCATGCTGGAAACCGGTTTCCTGTTCTAG
Organism: Acidithiobacillus sp. YTS05; assembly: GCF_024396695.1. Lineage (GTDB taxonomy): Bacteria > Pseudomonadota > Gammaproteobacteria > Acidithiobacillales > Acidithiobacillaceae > Igneacidithiobacillus > Igneacidithiobacillus copahuensis. The sequence continues at coordinate 1,936,524 of NZ_CP094359.1, read as the reverse complement.
GGTTTGGCCCACCCCTCGGGCGCGGAGCGTGAGAACTCCGCGCTCTTTTCTGTGCGGGCTTCCCTAGCGGCGCCAACTACGCCAGAATCAAGCTCGATAGACCGCATGACAAAGAGGACTGCTCGATGACCTATTGTTTGGCCATCCATGTCGAAGCTGGGTTGGTATTTTGCTCCGATTCCCGGACCAATGCTGGCACGGATCATGTCAATACTTACTCCAAGATGCACGAGTTTGTGCTGCCAGGGCAACGCTTCTTCAGTCTGCTCTCGTCCGGGAATCTGGCCACCACCCAAGTGGTGGTGCAGCGGCTGCGGCAGGATCTCGAAACCCCTTCGGCACAGAGCCTCTGGACGGTACCCAGTTTGGCCGCTGCTGCCGACTACGTTGGCTGGCTCAGCGCTGATGTGCAGCGGGTGCAGGCTGGGCGCGACACCGCCAATACGGTCTTCGAGGCGAGCTTTATTCTGGGGGGGCAGATTGCCGGTGAATCTCCCGGCATCTATCTGATCTATCCGCAGGGCAATTATATTCACGAATCGGCCGACCATCCTTTCCTGCAGATTGGCGAGAGCAAGTACGGCAAGCCGATCCTCGACCGCGTGGTGCAGCCCAGTCTATCCCTCGAAGCGGCGGCCCGTTGTGCCCTGGTGTCCATGAATTCCACCATTCGCAGCAATCTGACCGTTGGTCCGCCGATCGAATTGGGGATCTATCGGGCGGATAGTCTGCAGCGCGGAGAGTGCTTGAGCTTGCACGACGATGATCCTTTTTATAAGGCCATTGCCGATGGCTGGAGTGCCGGCCTGGCGCGCGCGCTGGAGGAATTGCCGCGTTTCCCGTGGGAGGGCGGTGCATCATCGTAGTGCAATGCCGTCGATCGTGGCGGTGTAATTGCACCATTTTTGCGCATTCGCGTAGTCGCGCAGGTCAGTAGCTTGTGAAAGTAATCGGCACGCCCCTTGCTAGACATCGCTGAGGGGTATCGAAAGACGATATCTCCACGACGGAGAAAGGCTTGCGGGAGTCAGGCAATGCAAAAGATTCTGTATGCGTACCCGGAAGGAAGTTCTTACGATGAGCTGTTGACTGCGGCAGGAAAGCCGCGTGCCGTCGCCAAGGCGTTGCTCGAGCATTTTGAAAAACTGGGCCCTGAGGCGCTGCGGCAGCGTCAGGAGACTGCGGACACGGCGATTCGTGCCATGGGTATCACCTTCACCGTCTATAGCGAGGCAGGCAACATCGATCGCTCCTGGCCCTTCGACATTGTGCCGCGCACCCTGTCGGCGCGCGAGTGGACGCAGATCGAAGCCGGACTCCGGCAGCGGCTCAAGGCCCTCAATCACTTCATCGACGACATCTACAACGAGCAACGGGTGCTCGACGACAACGTTTTCCCGCGCGAAATTCTTGAAGGCTCCAGGAATTTCCGCGCCGCCTGCCGTGGCGTGCATCCGCGCTTTGGTGCCTGGGCCAATATCTGTGGCTCGGATCTGGTGCGCGATGCGGATGGCACGGTGTATGTGCTGGAAGACAACCTGCGCGTGCCCTCGGGAGTTTCTTATATGCTGGAAAACCGCGCGATCATGAAGCGGCTTTTTCCGGAAATCTTCGCGATGTGTTCGATCCTGCCCGTAGACGATTACCCGGCGCAGTTGGCGAGCATGCTTGCCGATCTCAGCCCACGGCCCAGCGACAAGCCGGTGATTGCGGTGCTGACGCCCGGAATCTACAACTCCGCCTATTTCGAGCACAGCTACCTTGCCCAACAAATGGGCGCCTATCTGGCGGAAGGGACGGATTTCCTGGTCGACAGCGAGGATCGGGTATTTCTGCGCACCATTTCGGGACTACTGCAGGTGGACGTGATCTACCGGCGGGTGGACGATGATTTTCTCGATCCCGAGGTATTCCGTGACGACTCCGTCATCGGCGTTTCCGGCCTAATGCGCGCCTGGAAGCGCGGTACCGTGGCAATCGCCAACGCCCCTGGAACCGGGGTTGCCGATGACAAGGTGGTCTATGCCTTTGTGCCGGAATTCATTCGCTATTACCTGAAAGAAGAGCCGATATTGCCCAACGTTCCAACCTACCTGTGCCTGCGGGATGCGGATCGGGAGTATGTGCTCGCGCATCTCGATGAACTGGTGGTGAAGCCGGCCAATGAGTCGGGTGGCTATGGTATGCTCATAGGCCCCCGGGCTTCTGTGGAGGAACGCCAGCGCTTTGCCGAACGCATCCGCGAGGACCCGCGCAATTATATCGCCCAACCCACTCTGTCGTTGTCCACCGCGCCGACCCTGATTGGCGATCATCTGGAGCCACGCCACCTGGACCTACGTCCCTTCATTTTGCAGGCCAAGGACAGCTACGTGACGACCGGGGGACTGACCCGTGTGGCCATGAATGCCGGCTCCCTGGTGGTGAACAGCTCCCAGGGAGGTGGCAGTAAGGATACCTGGATTGTCGAGGAGGATGTCTGATGCTCTCGCGTGTCGCTGAAAACCTGTACTGGATGGCCCGTTACCTGGAGCGGGCTGAGGACTTGGGGCGCTTCATCAACTCCGCCACCCTGCTGCTGCTCGATTTACCTCTCGGCACCCGCTTTGGCTGGGACATCCTGCTGCAGATCACCGGCGAAGCGCAGCGCTTTCAACAGCATTACGGCCAGCCGAACGAAAAGGCGATCATGCGTTTTTTGATTGCCGACAGTCGCAATCCCAGCTCCCTGCTGTCCTGCGTGCATCAGGCGCGGGAGAATTGTCGTACCTTTCGCGATCTTTTGCCCGGAGAGTTCTGGGAGCGGATCAATTCGCTCTTCCTTTATGTGCAGGATGGTTTGGAAAAGGAAAATATTGCCGAAGATCGGCGGGCACGCCTCGACTTTCTCGAGAATGTCATTGCCCGGCGGCACGCCCTGGTGGGCCTCCTGGTTGGTAGCATGAGTCAGAATGCGGCGTACCAGTTCATCAAGCTGGGCCGCAATATCGAGCGTGCGGATATGGGATCGCGCATTGTCGATGTCGTTAGTGCGGTGATCCCTCCGGAGGATCAGGGCATGCGTCGGACGGTCTATCAAAGTCTTTGGGTGGGCGTATTGCGCGCCATGAGCGCGTTGGAGATGTACCGGCAGCATGTTGGGGTGCAGGTGCGTTCGGCCCGTGCGGTCGAGTTCCTCTTGCGCGACAGCAAATGCCCGCGCAGTGTGCGCAGTTGCCTGACGGATATGGAACTGGCGCTGGCCTATCTCCCCAATGCTGGTATTCCCGCCGAGGCCCTACGCCGCACCCGCCGGCGCCTCGATCAACTGCAGCTCAAGGAGCTGACGCCGGCGGTCTTGCATGAGTATCTCGATCAGGTGCAAAGAGATTTGGGGGTATTGCACCACAGCATCGAGAACGCCTATTTCCGGGTACGGGAAGCAAACGATCCGTACCCACATCCCTCCTCGCAACGCTTTGCACTGCAAGCCTAGCGAGGATCATCATGGCCATACAGGTAGCTCTGTCGCACGTCACCGAGTACCGTTTCGACCGTCGGGTGGGTATGGCCCCGCACATTGTCCGTCTGCGTCCGGCGCCGCACTGTCGGACCCCCATTCTTGCCTACTCCCTGCAGATCGAACCCAAGCCTCATTTTCTGCATTGGCAACAAGATCCCTTCGGCAATTATCTGGCCCGCCTGACCTTTCCCGAGCCTGCACGACACTTCCAGGTAGCGGTGGAACTCATTGCCGAAATGGTTGCCATCAATCCCTTCGACTTTTTCTTGGAGGAGGCAGCAGAGCAATACCCATTCTCCTATGACGCCGAGACCCTGGGCTCTCTGCGTCCGTATCTGGAATGCGAAAGCGCCGGACCTTTGCTGCAGGAATGGTTGGCAGAAGTGTCCCGTGCACCGCAGCCGACGGTCAATTTTTTGGTCGACCTGAATCAGCGCCTGCAGAGCGACATTGGCTACCGAATCCGCATGGAACCCGGGGTACAGGGCTGCGACGAGACCCTGCGTCTGGCCTCGGGCTCCTGTCGCGACAGTGCTTGGCTCTTGGTACAGATTCTGCGGCATCTTGGACTTGCCGCGCGCTTTGTGTCGGGGTATCTGGTGCAGCTGGTTGCCGACGAAAAGCCCATCGCGGGGCCGGCGGGGCCGAGCGCCGACTTTACCGACCTGCACGCCTGGGCCGAAGTCTATCTGCCGGGCGCGGGTTGGGTTGGGCTCGATCCCACCTCCGGCCTTTTTGCCGGAGAAGGGCACATCCCCTTAGCTTGTACCCCCAAACCCAGCGATGCCGCCCCCATCAGTGGCGCCATCGATCCCTGTGAAGTGGAATTTTCGTTTCGCAATGAGGTGCGTCGTATCCATGAGGATCCGCGCGTCACCCTGCCTTACGATGAACCGACTTGGGCGGATATCAATGCCTTGGGGAATAAGGTAGACGCCGATTTACAGCGCTTGGACGTGCGCCTGACCCAGGGCGGGGAGCCCACCTTCGTGGCGGTGGATGATATGGATGCGCCGGAGTGGAATACCTCTGCTCTCGGGCGCGACAAGCGCGAGCGGGCGGAGCAATTGTTGCGGCGCCTGGCTACCCAGTTTGCCCCCGGCGCCCTCTTTCATACCGGGCAGGGCAAGTGGTATCCCGGTGAGCCGTTGCCGCGTTGGGCATTGAGCTGTTATTGGCGCAGCGATGGGGTGCCAATCTGGCGGCAGAGGCAGTTGCAGTGGCAGCCGGGAGCGGCGTCCGTTGTCGCGCCGGCGGATGCCGAACGCTTTGCCCGGCTCCTTGTCCAGCGGTTGGGACTGGCGACGGACTGCCTGAGTCCAGCCTACGAAGATCCTCTCTACCAGCTCTGGCGTGAGGCGCAGCAGCCCAACGATGTCGACTGGTTACAGGTAGAAGGATTGGACGATCCCGCCGCGCGCAGCGAATTGGCCATTGCCCTGTCGCGGGGCCTGCGGACGCCTACAGGTTTTGTGCTGCCGCTTTCCTGGGATTGGCGCAGGAGTTGCTGGCACAGTGCCCCCTGGAAATTCCGCCGGGGTGCGTTGTTCCTGCTGCCGGGAAACTCTCCCTTGGGCTTGCGCTTGCCGTTGTCCGGGTTGCCTTGGGCTGCTGAGCAGGAAATTCAGCCGGAACCCGATCCCTTTGCCGAGCGACCGCCGTTATCCGCCGATATTCATGGAGAGGTGGAGGCCCGCTATTCCACCTGGATGCAGCGACAAGCAGCGCCGCCGGCACCTGCCGATCTGCAGTTACCCAACAAGGTTTGGGTGGAGGTGCCGCATACGGCCTTGGCCATCGAATGGCGCGAGGGCGCGCTGAATGTCTTTTTGCCGCCCTTGGGGGTGCTGGAACATTACCTCGATCTCATCGCCGCGATCGAGGGTACGGCGGTAGAGCTCGGTGTGCCGCTGCGTATCGAGGGATATCCGCCCCCCAAGGACGCACGTTTGCGCAGTTTTGCCGTGACCCCGGATCCGGGGGTCATCGAGGTCAATATCCATCCCTCCACGAGTTGGGAGGAACTGCGGGACAAGACCGAGCGCCTGTATGGCGAGGCCCGGCTGTGCCGTTTGGGAGCGGAAAAATTCATGCTCGATGGCCGGCACACCGGCACCGGTGGCGGTAATCACATGACCCTGGGCGCCGCCTGGCCGGAAGATAGCCCCTTCCTCCGTCGCCCCGATCTCCTCGGTTCCATGCTGCGTTACTGGCAGAATCATCCGACCCTGTCCTATTTCTTCAGCGGCCTCTTCATCGGCCCTACGTCGCAGGCGCCGCGCGTGGATGAAGGGCGTGACACCGCCCTCTACGAACTGGAGATTGCCCTGGCGCAACTGCCGCAGGGCGTGAGTTCGGCACCCTGGCGGGTGGATCGACTGCTGCGTAATTTTCTCGTGGATCTCACCGGCAATACCCACCGCGCCGAGTTTTGCATCGATAAGTTATATTCGCCGGATTCCGCCAGTGGGCGTCTGGGACTGTTGGAACTTCGTGCCTTTGAGATGCCACCGCATCCTCGCATGGCGCTGGTGCAGAGTTTGCTGGTGCGGGCGCTGGTAGTGCGCTTCTGGCAAACCCCGTACCGGGGCCGCCTGCAACGCTGGGGCACCAGCCTCTACGATCGCTGGATGCTCCCCCACTACCTGTGGGAAGACCTGCGCGAGATCTGCGCGGAGTTGCAGGAATGCTCCTATCCCATGGCCCTGGAGTGGTTTGCACCTTTTCTCGAATTCCGTTTTCCGGTTTTGGGCCGGGTGCGCATTCGCGATGTGGAAATCGAGCTGCGGATGGCCCTGGAGCCCTGGCCAGTGCTGGGCGAAGAGGCGACGGGGCAGGGCACGGCGCGCTTTGTCGATGCCTCGGTGGAGCGTCTGCAGGTGCGGGTGACGGGGATGGCAACGGACCGCTATGTGCTGGTCTGCAACGGCCGCCGCTTGCCGCTGCGCGCCACCGGTACCCAAGGCGAGGCGGTGGCCGGCGTGCGTTACCGTGCCTGGCAGCCGGTTTCGGCATTGCACCCCGAGCTGCCTCTCGATGTGCCCCTGGTTTTCGACTTGATCGACACCTGGAATGGTCGCTCCATTGGCGGTTGCACCTACCGGGTCTCACACCCCGGCGGACGCAACTATGAACGCTTCCCGGTCAACGCCTACGAGGCCGAAGGGCGCCGGATCGTGCGCTTTGAGCCGCTGGGCTTCACCCAGGGTTCTTTACAGCCACCGCCGGAGCGTGGCGGCCTGCGGGAATTTTATCCCCATGGCAATCCGCTGGGTTCGCTACAACCGCCAGCCGAATCTCCCAATCCCGACTATCCCTGTACCCTCGATTTGCGCCGCATACGCTAGGCATCAATAATTGGTAGGAAGATAATTTCTCTCTTCTCTTCCTATCACTGGTTGCTTGGCGAGTCACTGTCGCTGTTTGGTGAAACTGTGTTTCTATTCTCTCTCGAGATCATACCATTGATTAATATGAAGATATTGATTAATATTTAGATAATAATATTTATTTTATAGATTAATCTGTAGCGATATGGCTACAAAAAAAGAAGGAAAATCTCTCGGTGCAATATAAAAAATAAATCTGTTCAATAGGTTGAGTGATTTGGCATAGAAAATGCTCCTGAATATATGAAAAGATTCGCAAAATAGTTTTAGTGGTTTCTTTCAAGCTACATTGGTCTGAGTAAGCATGCTTGCCTAGATGCATTTTCTCAGTTGATTTTTGTAAGGTAAAAGTTGTCCATCGGGAAATCTCCGTCTTCTGCTCACGATTCCTGTGAGTATGGGTGACCGATCGAAATCGAATATCAACAGAAAGAAAAACTGGAGGTAATTGATATGTTATATTGGACATTGGTGTTCTTAGTTATCGCGATCGTAGCCGGGTTCTTAGGATTTGCCGGTTTGGCAGGATTGGCTGCGAGCGTTGCCAAGATCATTTTTGTTATTTTTCTTGTCGTGTTCGTGATTTCTTTGATTACCGGGCGGCGTCGCCCGTAGTTTCAAGTTTCACTACGAGTCAGTTGCAAAAGGAGGAATTGTGAAGAATCTGACGGTAACGCTTTTGGTCCTCGCTGGACTCCTGGGTTTGGCCGGATGCTCTGGTGTTGGTGAAGGGCCGGAGGGAGGGCATGACGTGTCTTGGTATTTGCATCATCAGAATCAGATGCAGAAGGAAAGTCATTGGTGTAAAGAGAGTGCAGATCGCTCCAAACTCACTTCCTGCAAAAATGTCAAGGAAGCGGAGAGCCAGGCACTGTCCTATAACGCCAAGAAAACTGTGCAGAGCGTCAAAAACGACTTGTAACCTGCATTGCAGTTTTTACGATGCAGAGGACGGCCTAGTGCGCGGTCCTCTGCATCGTGTGTTTTTTCGATGGTCGCGAAGTCATTGTCTTATTTTCCTAAAAGTGAGGGCATTGAGATATGTGAACTTCTCCAAATCCACAGTGAGTTCTATCTATGATTGCGCGTAGAAAAATTTTTCATATTTTTGTGGCAGCATTTTCTGAGATAGCAATTCTCAGTATTCCTGTCCTGATATACTTGTTTTTTATAATCATTAATGTATATGCTGGAAAAATTTCTGAGTTATCGTTAGAGATGTCTCTAATGTCTATTATTTATTATTCAGATTCGGTATTGGTGGCTAAGCGTATCGAGCATAATACCTGGAATCTGGCAATAAATGTTTGCTTGATTACGTTGATTATATTTTCATCCTCTTTGTTTACCTTGGAGCTTTTGGCAAATGGGACAAAGAATGCTGCGTTGATATTCAAAGGAGGTTCTGGTGCGTACAAAGATATGCAACTTGCTAATTACGCGCTGATTCTTTCAGGCTTCGTGACGAATTTGCTTCTGCGGTGGGTGGCCGATTTTCAACATGAACTACGTCGCATGGCAAAAACGTCAGAAAAGATCGGGTAGCGCACAGGTAGGTGGTAATCACTTTGTGTGCTCTGGCGCCGGGTCGCTCGAAGGGAGGATTTGCCGCCGTTGTTCGGTGAGGATTCGTTCCGCCTTCGCACCGAGATATACATAGACCGCCAAGGCTGCTAGCAGCATCGCGGTAGCGAGCAATAGCAGAACGGCCAGCCAGAGCTCTTGGGGATGGTCCAGGGCAAACTTGAAGACCAGCATCAGCCCCTCGATGGAAACTGCGATGGCAATGGCAGCTATAAAGCGCGTCAGGGTACGACGGGTGCTGCTGTGACGGCGTACATCTTTGCGTAACAGTACTTCTTCTTCGAGTATGGTCTTGGCGAGGTCAAAGACGGCCAGCGCCAGGGTGAAGAGGATGGTGGCCTGAAACGGTGCAGTGAAATCGCTCAAGGGATTTTGCCAGTGCCATAGGCCGCGGAGTGCGGCGAAGCCATGGATGCCCAAAGATGCACTCACGAGTAGCAAGCCGCACGAAAAGAGTGCGTAAAACGCCTTAAAAAAGGGCTCGAAGCTGCGTCGGGTATCGTCTTCCTGTAATAGTGAGAGCGCACGATCGAGCTCGCTGTCCCCTACCAACACGCCCAACAACTCGCCTGTATCGCGATAGATCGGGATGGCAACCGTGACGCAGAAGCGGCTGGTGGCCAAAGAAAGATAGGGTTCTGTAACGATAGGCGCGCCGGCGTTGCGCGCTGATCGGAAGTAGGGACGATGGCTGCGGTCGATGCCGTCGCCACCCCGGGCACTGTGCAGGCGCCGACAGACGACATTGTCTCCGAGTTGAACGCCCTTCGCATCCAGCAGATAGAGAAGGTCGAGGAACCCATGGCTGCGCATGACCTGCGCCAGGGTTCGCCTTCGTTCGGCAGCCGACTGTCGAAACAAGTGAGCACTGGCAACGCTTTCCACTGCGCCAACCATGAGCATGCGAAGCTCCCGCTGTGACTCGTGGAACTGCTCAAAGCGATTCATGGCCCGGACCTCCATGCAAGGACACCTGCAGACCAAGCAAGCAATGCGCCGAGACTTGGCACGCTTAGTGCTAGATACAGGATGATCATAGTCATGGTCACTCCTCCTCGAATGTCTCGGCGGCCCCGGCCGCCTTTTTTATTGCTCCGACGGCTCGAAAAGCCTGCCTTGTGCGTCCGCTTTGCACTATACTGGTGCGATGCTGCCACGGAACTGTGCAAAAAAAGGTAATTCTATTGGCATAGGCTTTGCACTATCTCGGCAAAGACGACATGGGACATTCTCGTGATTCCGATCAAACGTTCGAAGAAAAAAACTGCAAGCCCCGAACCAATGGCGATTCTTGATGGACTCGACGCCGCTGTACTACTGCTGTCCGCAGAGGATGAGGTGGAGTACCTCAATGCCAGCGCCGAGAATTTGCTGCGGGTGAGCGCCAGTGTCAGTCGCGGCAAAGCCCTGGAGTCGTTTTGCGCGACCGCAGAAGGAGAAAGCCTAAAAAGCATTTTGAGTGACGCACGGCGAGCCGGCACGATGGTAAGTCGCCATGCCGTGCCGCTGCGCGTGGCCGACGGTAGTCGGGCGGTCGTCGACCTTCTGTGTAGTGGGCTCAGCACGGGCAGCTCTTGGGTGCTGGAGCTGCGGCCGGTCGAGGCGTCCCTGCGCCGGGCGGAAGAGGAGATGCAGGACAAGGTCTTCGAGGCGGCGCAAGAAATGCTTGCTGGTCTGGCCCATGAAATTAAAAATCCGTTGGGCGGATTGCGGGGTGCGGCACAGCTCCTGGAGCGTGAACTGCCTTCCCCCGAGCTGCAAGAATATACCCGCATCATCCTGCATGAAGTGGATCGCCTACGGCGTCTGGTCGACCGGCTGCGTGGGGACAAAACCCAGCCGCAAAGGCGTATGGTCAATATCCATGAAGTCCTCGAGCATGTACGCCGCTTGTTGCAAGTCAATTTGCCAACCGGCGTCGCCTTGCGTTTCGATTATGATCTCTCCATACCCGAATTTGAGGCGGATCCCGAACAGCTGGTACAGGTGTTTCTGAATCTCCTGCGCAATGCCCGCCAGGCATTGGCCGGACAGGGGACGATCCTGATCCGCACGCGGGTCGAGCGCTTCATGAATTTGCAACAGCGTCTCTATCGTCTCGTATTGCGGGTGGATATCAGCGATGACGGACCGGGAATTCCGGAAGACCTGTTGCCGCGGATTTTTTTACCCTTGGTGACCAGTCGGGCGGAGGGTATGGGGATGGGCCTGGCCATTGTACAGAACCTCGTGCGCAGCCACGGGGGGACGGTTCATTGTCGTTCGCAACCCGGAGATACCGTATTTTCTGTGCGCCTGCCGCTGCCTGATGGGAGATTTTCATGAATTCTGCTGTTTGGGTGATCGATGATGACCCTTCCATTCGCTGGGTCCTGGAGAAGGCCCTGCAGAAGGCCGAGATTCCCGTCCGCAGCTTTGCCGATGCCGATCTCGCGCTACGTGCTATGGGGCGGGAACGTCCGGGGGCGGTGGTCAGCGACCTGCGCATGCCGGGCCTGGATGGATTGAGTTTTTTGCGGGAAATCCAGCAGCGTCACCCGCAACTGCCGGTCATCATCATTACTGCCCACTCGGATCTGGAAAACGCGGTGGCCGCCTTTCAGGGGGGCGCTTTCGAGTATCTGGCGAAGCCGTTTGACATCGACGATGCCGTGTCTTTGGTGCAACGTGCCCTCACGGTGGAAGGTCAGCAGGCGGCCCAAGAGGAATCGGGCTTCGACCGCCGGGACACGGAAATCATTGGCGAGTCGCCGGCGATGCAAGAGGTCTACCGTGCCATTGGGCGCCTCTCCCGCTCCAGTATCAACGTCCTGATACTGGGCGAATCTGGGTCAGGCAAGGAACTCGTAGCCCGGGCCCTGCACCGGCACAGCCCCCGAGTGGATGGCCCCTTCGTCGCCATCAATACGGCAGCAATCCCTGCCGAACTGCTCGAGTCCGAGCTCTTTGGCCATGAGAAAGGCGCCTTTACCGGGGCGGTGCAGGCACGGAAAGGCCGTTTTGAACAGGCGGCGGGTGGCACCCTGTTTTTGGACGAGATTGGCGATATGCCCGCTGCCTTGCAGACCCGTTTGTTGCGAGTGCTTTCCGACGGTACCTACTATCGGGTTGGTGGGCATGCACCCATTCGCGCCGATGTCCGCATTCTCGCTGCAACCCATCAGGATCTGCAGGCGAAGGTGCGCGATGGCAGTTTCCGCGAAGACCTCTATCATCGTCTCAACGTCATCTCCATTCACATCCCGCCACTGCGCGAGCGTCGCTCTGACATTCCGCGTCTGGCGCGTTTCTTTTTGCATCGGGCGGCGGAGAGCCTGGGGGTGGAAGGCAAGACACTCAGCCCAGAGGCAGAGGCGCGGATGGCCGCCTGGTCTTGGCCGGGCAATGTGCGCCAGCTCGAAAACAGCTGCCGCTGGATCACCGTGATGGCCCCTAGCCAGCGGGTGGAACTGAGCGATTTGCCACCGGAATTATTGCCAGCGGAAAGCGTGCGTGGGCAAGGCGATAGCAGGGAGTCCGACTCCGCCACGCCGGATGCCGGAGAAATGCCGGTTTCCGGAGATTGGCGCAGTTTGCTGCACCAAGAAGCCGCGGCGCGCCTGCAGGACGGCGACAACGCCGTACTCGACGCGCTATTGCCGGATTTTGAGCGGGTACTCCTGCAGGCGGCGTTGGATGCCAGCCATGGCCACAAACAGTTAGCAGCCGAGCGTTTGGGTTGGGGCCGCAACACCATCGCCCGTAAGATGCGGTCTCTCGGTATGGAATAACCCCGTCCACAAAAAAGCCCGGGCGAACCCGGGCCAATGACGACGGAGGTTGAAACGCAAATCAAAGACTATAGTACATCTGGTATTCGACGGGATGGGTGGTGACGCGCAGGGCCTGGACCTCGGCCCACTTCACTTCCAGGTAGCCTTCCAGCCATTCCGGGGTAAAGACCCCACCTTTCATCAGGAACTCATGATCGGCCTCCAGGGCGCGCAGGGCCTCTTCCAGCGAGGCCGCCACGCCAGGGATCTTCTCCTGCTCTTCGGCGGGCAGATCATAGAGGTTCTTGTCCATGGCATCGCCGGGATGGATCTTATTCTGGATGCCATCCAGGCCCGCCATCATCATCGCCGCAAAGGCCAGATAGGGATTGGCGGTGGAATCCGGGAAACGCACCTCGATGCGCCGCGCCTTGGGGTTGCTGACATAGGGGATACGAATCGAGGCCGAACGGTTCTTGGCCGAGTAGGCGAGCAGCACCGGCGCCTCGAAGTGGGGCACCAGACGCTTGTAGCTGTTGGTGCTGGGGTTGGTCAGGGCGTTGATGGCCTTGGCGTGCTTGATGATGCCGCCGATGTAGTACAGCGCCAGCTCCGACAGACCACCATAGGCGTCGCCGGTGAAGAGGTTCTTGCCATCCTTGGCCAGGGACTGATGCACGTGCATGCCGCTGCCATTGTCGCCGACGATGGGCTTGGGCATGAAGGTAGCGGTCTGCCCATAGGCCGCCGCGACGTTGTGCACCACGTATTTGAGAATCTGCACCTCATCGGCCTTGCGCGTCAGGGTGCTGAAGCCCACGCCGATCTCATGCTGCCCGGCGGTGGCCACCTCGTGATGGTGCACTTCGACGGTCAAGCCCATCTCCTCCAGGGCCAGACACATGGCCGAACGCAGATCCTGTGCCGAATCCACCGGCGGTACCGGAAAGTAGCCGCCCTTGACGCCCGGACGATGGCCCATGTTGCCCGATTCGTATTCCTTGCCGGAATTCCAGGCCGCCTCTTCGGCATCGACCTTATAGCCGCAGCCACTCATGTCGATGTGCCAGGTGACGGAATCGAAGACGAAGAATTCGTTCTCCGGCCCAAAGTAGGCGGTATCGGCAATGCCGGTGCTCTTCAGATACGCCTCGGCGCGCTTGGCCAGGCTGCGCGGATCGCGCTCATAGCCCTGGCCGGTGGCAGGCTCGATCACGTCGCAACGAATGATCAGGGTGACCTCGTCGGTGAAGGGATCGAGTACCGCCGAACCCGCCTCGGGCATGAGGATCATGTCGGACTCGTTAATGCCCTTCCAGCCGGTAATGGAGGAACCATCAAACATCTTGCCTTCGATAAAGGTCTTCTCTTCGATGGTGTGGGACGGCACCGAGACGTGCTGTTCCTTGCCCTTGGTGTCGGTAAAACGAAAATCAATGAACTTGACATCTTTTTCGGTGATCAGCGTTAGAACTTCTGCTGGGGTCATACCCATTTGTTGCACTCCTGCCTGTTATAGGAAACGCACTCGATAGGTAAGCAGGTTATGTGCCATCCACATCGCCGGTAAATCCGGGGGCGTAGACGCCAATGATGCACCTAAGCAGTGCGATGGAAGCTCCGTATGCACTATAAAAGTGCATTACGGTAGAATTCTGTCTCGATTCTGCCGTTTGTGTTCTTGTAACTATATGAAGTATATGTAGTTATCTAAGGTGGCACGGATTCTGCAACAGGGCATTCGCTTTTTTACCACCTACGAGGACAACCGTAATGAAAAAAACATGGATACTCTCCGCTGCCGTAGTTGCCGCTCTAGCCGCTCCCATGGCTGAGGCTTCTTTGACCCTGCCGAATCCCATCGAAGTTAGTGCTGGACCCCTAGGCAAGATTGGGGTGCAGGGCGTAGCGAGTGGAATGGCCTTCTGGCAGGACAATCCGCAGGGAGGGGCTGGCACCCTCGGGGCCAAGTATGCGGGCGCTACCATCACCAACGGTTCGGTAATTGTGCAGAAGAGCTCGGGCCTGTTGCAATTTTATGCCCAGGCGGGGGTCTACAGCTTTCCCACCCTGGCAGCGACCCTTACCGGCGCTAATCCCACTAGTACCATAAATGATTTCGGCGCCCTGCCCATTGCCTATCTGAAAATTGCGCCCAGCAGTGACTATTCGATAGAAATTGGTAAGCTCCCCACGCTGATTGGCGCCGAGGGCGGCTTTACTTATCAGAATATCAATATCGAACGCGGATTGCTTTGGGATATGGAGCCGATTGTCAGCCGCGGCATTCAATTCAATGCCAGTGCAGGCCCGCTGAGTGCTTCTCTATCGTGGAACGATGGTTATTATTCCAACCGCTATAATGTTCTAAGTGGATTGCTGACCTATACCATCAACAGCGCCAATACCTTGGCATTTTATGCCGACGGTCCACTCGGAAAAGTGCGAGAATCAGCGCCCAACATCGCTGCCTATAGCGCTTACGGTACGGTCAGCCAAATCTACGGTCTGATGTACACGTACAGTTCCGGACCGTGGACTGTCGAACCATATTTTCAGTACATGACCACGCCTAAGTCGGCGCGTTTGAGAATCGACAAGAGCTTTGACAACTACGGTGGATCGCTGCTGGTGAACTATGCCGTAGATTCCGATATCTCCCTGGCTGGCCGGGTGGAATACCTTGATGTGGGCGGCGTGCCGGGAGAAGGTCTGGAAAGCGTTGCTTCCTCGCTGACTGATCTTCCTGACGACTCCCATGCCTGGTCACTAACGGTAACCCCCACTTATCAATCGGGGGATTTCTTCGCCCGTGCGGAACTCTCCTACGTTACCGCCTCAACCCCTGCGGGTACCGGATTTGCAGGCCAGAATAGTCTGGCGACCAATCAGGTGCGCGGGATGGTCGAGACCGGCTTTCTTTTCTGATGGCAATCACAAGGGGGTAGAAGTATGAAACTGGTTACGGCAATCATCAAGCCGTTCAAACTGGATGACGTACGGGAGGCGCTCTCGGAAGTCGGCATTCAGGGCCTGACGGTAACGGAAGTCAAAGGATTTGGGCGGCAAAAAGGCCACACGGAACTGTATCGTGGTGCCGAATATGTGGTGGACTTTTTGCCCAAGGTTAAAATCGAGACGGTAATCAAGGACGAGTTCCTCGATATCGCGATAGAAGCAATCTCCAAAGGTGCGAAAACGGGCAAAATCGGCGATGGAAAGATTTTTATCTCCGAAGTAGTCCAGGCTATTCGCATCCGCACCGGCGAGAGTGGCGATGAGGCCCTCTAGTCCGGCGTACTGATAAACGTATCGTTTCAAAACACCGTTACAAAGGAGAAGTTTTATGTCTGTGTCCTGGCTGAATACCGGCGACAACGCGTGGCAGCTAACGGCAGCAACTATCGTTGGCTTGCAAAGCGTCCCCGGTCTCGTTGTCCTCTATGGCGGCATCGTCAAAAAGAAATGGGCCATCAACTCTGCTTTCATGGCCTTCTACGCCTTCGCGGCGGTGCTCATCGCCTGGGTTCTCTGGGCCTATAACATGGGTTTTGGTCACGAATGGTTCCCCTTCGTCGGTCTGCCCCATCCCATCATCAGCATGCAGGATGAATTGACCCAGGCATTGCTGCCGACATCGAATACCACCGCCAATTTCCCGATGTCGACGATGGTATATTTCCAGTTCGTCTTCGCGGCCATCACTTTGGTCATTATGGCGGGTGCCTTTCTGGGACGCATGAGCTTCAAGGCGTGGATGCTGTTTGTGCCGCTATGGTTGACCTTCTCGTACACCGTTGGCGCGTTCAGTCTTTGGGGCGGCGGTTTTCTTTCCACCTTGGGCGTGATCGACTACTCCGGTGGCTACGTGATCCATTTATCGGCGGGTATTGCCGGCTTTGTCGGTGCCGCCGTGATCGGTCCTCGTCTGGCTCGTGATCGCGAGAATTTCCAGCCCAACAATGTGCTCTTGATGCTCGTTGGCGCAGGCCTTTTGTGGCTGGGATGGAACGGCTTCAACGGCGGTGATCCCTATGCTGCCAGTCGTGATGCCGGTGCGGCAGTGCTGAACACCAATCTCACTACGGCAGTCAGCGTGATTGTCTGGACGATGATGGACATCTTCTACTTCAAGAAGCCATCGGTGATCGGGGCTGTGCAGGGTATGATCACCGGCTTGGTGGCCATCACCCCGGCGGCGGGTGTGGTGGATGGCTGGGGCGCGATCGCCATTGGTATTGCCTCTGGCATCATCCCTTGGATCAGCATGAATATCGTCGGCAAGACCGCCCTGTTCCGCAAGGTGGATGATACCCTAGGCGTCTTTCACACGCATGCGGTGGCAGGTGTGCTGGGTGGCATCATGACTGGCTTGCTCGCTACCAAAGAGGGTTGCGCAGCGTTTGGTCTCTCCAATCCTGGCGGTGCCATTGCTGGCAATTGGCATCAGGTCTGGTTGCAGATCATTGGAGCCGCCTTCATCATTGGCCTCAATATCGTGGTTACCTTTATTCTGCTCAAGCTGATCAGCTTGGTAACGCCGTTGCGCATGAGCGAAGAGGAATTGTTGATTGGTGATGATGCGGTGCATGGAGAGGAAGCCTACGCGTTCTACGGCGAAGGCGAGAGGCACCCGGTCTTGGGTGACTGATCTGGTCGTGCGGTAGCTGTTCAGCAGCGGCGGCCCTCGGGTCGCCGTTTGCTTTTGGGGCAGGAGGACTTTTGATGGCGACGATATTGGTTTTGCAACATCACCCAGACGAAGGGTTGGGTAGCCTGGCTCCGCTCCTTGCGAGCCTTGGCTATGCAACGGACCTGCGCGCGCTGGAGCGGGGCGACCGTGTGCCTAGCAGCCTGGCGTCGTATGTGGCCCTGATCGTCATGGGTGGTCCCATGAGCGTGCACGATGAAGCGGAATACCCCTGGTTGCGCGCCGAGAAGGCCTTGATTCGCTCGGCTGCGGCAGAACAGTTTCCGATCCTGGGGCATTGTTTGGGTGCGCAGCTCATCAGCGTGGCCTTGGGGGGCAGTGTGGAACGCAGCCCCTCCGGGCAAGAGCTTGGCTGGTGGCCGGTGCGCTTGTCGAAGGCCGGTCATGCTCTGTGGCCAGAACTGCCTGCCGAGTTCCCCCTGTTTCACTGGCATGGTGAGCATTGCGCGACGCTCCCGCCAGATGCGCAGGTACTCGCGTACAACGCTGCGACCCAAGTACAGGCATTTGCACTGGGTGATCGGATTCTGGCGCTACAGGCGCATCCTGAGGTGACGGCAGCGCAGGTACGTCGGTGGGTAGATAGCAATTCCGCTGGGCCGGCAGAGGAGGGTAGGTACCTACAAACTGCTGCCGAGATGCTCGCTGATCTCGACGCCAAAGCGGCGAGGCTTGCGGCCACCGCTGCGGCGCTGTACCGTCCTTGGCTAGCGCAGATCAAGAGACTAGGTTGATGGCCAACGCAATATCCTGGATACGAGTTACGGCAATCGTTCGCCCGCAGCGCATGGATCAGATCTGCGACGGTCTCGCGGAACTGGGGGTAGGTGGGGTAACGGTGAGCGAGGTGGAAGGTGTTGGGCAGCAGCGCGGCTACTCCACCCTGCGTAGTGGCGCCTGGTATCAGTCTGCCAGTCATCCCAAGGTACAGATCGAAACCATCGTCGCGGCCGACGATGCCGATCGCGTAGTGGCCTTGGTGACCAGCAACGCCGCTACTGGCGAAATGGGGGATGGCAAGATCTGGCTGGAGCCAGTCTTGCAGGTCGTCTCCATTCGCGAAGAAGACGGTAGTTAAGTCGTTACTTCACGATAGTTGCTTGCTGACGATGGCCTGCAGCCGCTCCGGCTGAAAGCGAGCCCAATACAGTCCCACGCTGCTGGTCGCTGCAAGCATCAGCAAAAAGACGATAACCGTCGCGCCAATGCTGCCGCCGGGGAAGGGTACCACCGTCCCGTAAAAGACCGCTCCGAGCAAAGGCAGACTGATCAGGGTGATCAGTAAGCTGATCCAGCGCAGCCCGGCGCCGCTGCGAAAAAGGTAGCGCAGCGCCGCCAGATTGCTCAACGCATAGAGCAAGACAAAACCGAGCGCGGTAAAGGTGCCGAAGATGTCGATCAAGTCGAGCACCGAACTATGGGTCAGCCAGAACAACAAAATGCTCGCCAGGACCAGGATGGCAAGGACCTGCAACGCACGAATCGGGGTGCCATAAGCAGGATGTCGCTGCGCCAGCATCTGCGGCAGAACGCGATGCTCGGCCATGCTCAGAAGGATGCGCGAGATACTATTGAAGGTGGCGATGCTTGCCGAAAAGGCAGCGCTGGCCATAGCCAGATCGACGAGCACTCCGAGCCAGGATTCCCCCATCGCGGTGGCGATGGCGTTCAACGGGGTCGAGGCATTTCCCAGGGGTTGCCCCAGTGCGTGAAAGGCCAGGGTTTCCGTATAGGCCAGAAAGACAAAAAAGATGGCGACCAGAATCACCGCCCAGCGCATGATGCCCGGTATGGCGCGTGGATGCTCGGCCTCCGCGGCCAGATTGCCGGCGGTCTCGAAGCCGCCGTAGGCAAGCAGGGATAGGACCAGGGCGCTGAGCAAGGAGGGAGTGTGCAGGTGGGAAAAGTGCCATTGCTGCGGGTCACTGATGCCAAAATGGCGCAGGGTGAGAATGGCGATGAGCAGGATGCCGGCGAGGGAGAACCATTCCACCCAGAGCCCCCAGCGCGCCGATATTTCCACCCCGCGGCGGGCCAGGGAAAAGGCAATGGCCAAGGTCGCGAGGGCGAAGAGGTCGAGAAGATTGGGGGCTGTCGGCCAGATGGCATGCAGAGCAGTATTGGCAAACAGGCCACAGAGTAGTGGTGCACCGAGCAAGGCGCCACCGTATCCGAAAATCATGGTAATCCCGGCGACCAAGCCCGCTACCGGATGCAGAGCCTGCGCCAGATAAAAAAACAGCGATCCCGGCGAAGGAAAGTGGCGTGCCAGAATGCCAAGCTGAATCGCCACCAGCCACATCACCATACCCACCAGGGCGTAAGCAAGCCAAGTGAAGGCGCCACCATGGGCGGCGACCAGGGCAATGGTCACCGCCGGCATGGCCGAAGGGGTGATGTTGGCCACCGCATGCCCCCAGACCTCGCGGGTGCTGACCCGCTGAGAAGGCGTTAGCACGTGGGATCAGTTGCCGGCGACGGTCATCTTGTCGATAAGGATGGATGGGCTGCCCGTGCCACCATGAATCAGCAGATCGCTGCCGACGGCGACGAAGCCCGCAAACATCTCTCGCAGATGGCCGGCAATGGTGATTTCCTCGACAGGATACTGGATCTCTCCATTTTCCACCCAAAAGCCGGCAGCGCCGCGGGAATAGTCCCCTGTCACCCCATTGACGCCAAAGCCGATCAGCTCCGTTACCAGCAGACCGCGTCCCATCTGCTGCAGGAGTGCCGCCAAGTCCTCGCTACCGGGAGCGAGGGTGAGGTTGTGGGCACCGCCCGCATTGCCCGTGCTTTGCAGTCCCAGCTTGCGGGCGCTGTATACGTCGAGCAGATAGGACTGCAAGACGCCGTCGTGGATCAGGTCCCGATTGTGGGTCGCAACCCCATCGCCATCAAAGCTGGCACTGGCCAAGCCTCGCCGTCGCAAGGGCTCCTCGTAGATCCGTATATGCGGGGGAAAGATCGTCTGCCCGAGACTGTCTTGCAGAAAACTGGCCTTGCGATAGAGACTGCCCCCGCTGATGGCCTGCGCAAAGTGCCCAAGCAGACTGGATGCCACCTGATTCTCGAAGAGAACCGGCACCGTGCAGGTACTGATTTTTCGTGCCCCGAGACGGCGCAGAGTGCGTTCGGCACAGATTCGACCAATCTCCTCGGGGCGGGCGACATCTTCGTGTCGCCGGGCCACATCGTACCAATAGTCCCTTTGCATGCCCTGTTCATCCTCGGCAATCACCGAGCAGGAAAGGCTGTGGCGAGACCCCCGGCTGACGCCGACAAAACCGAGACTGTTAGCGGAGACACTCATCCCCTCGCCGGTGCTGATGCTGCCGCCCTCTGAATTCTGGATGCGCGGGTCGGCGCTGCGCGCGGCCTCTTCGCACTGGCGAGCGATTTCCGCCGCGGTATCGGGATCGACGTCCCAAGGGTGATACAGGTCCAGATCGGGAAATTCCCTGGCGAGCAGGTCGGCATCCGCGAGACCCGAAAAAGGATCCGGTGCCGTGTGTCGGGCAATGTTGAGCGCCGCTTCCACCGTCTCCTTCAATGCCTGGGTGGAAAAATCAGAGCTTGAAGCAGAACCCTTACATTCACCGAGATATACGGTTACGCCTACACTCTTGTCCCGGTGGTACTCTACCGACTCTACCTCTCCTAGCCGCACGGTGAGCGACAGGCCCTTACCGGAGCTTGCGCCGACCTCCGTCGCGCTGGCACCCCGCGCCTTGGCAAGTTCCAGGCATTGCTGGGCTACCCGGGTCAGTTCCTGTTCTTCGCGCGATTTTTCTGAGCTCATGCTGTGCCACCTTTACTTGCCAAGCCACCATACTACCCGCTACCTGCCCCAAGGGGGAAGGTAGTTGCCTGTCCTCGGGGTCTACCGTCTCCGGCTGGGCGTCTCGGCCGACGTCTCGGCCGACGTTTCCCAGCTATCGTTAAAAGAGTAGGATAAGGACGTTTTTACCACAGGTGCAGAACTCATGACCGCACAGACCCTGTACGACAAGCTCTGGGAGCAGCATCGCATTCTCAGCGAGGAGGATGGTCGCACGTTGCTCTATATCGACCGCCATCTGTTGCACGAGGTGACCAGTCCGCAAGCCTTCTCCGGCCTGCGCGCAGCCGGACGCAAGCTATGGCGGGTGGATGCGAATATCGCCACCGCGGATCACAATGTGCCGACTACGGATCGTGCTGCCGGCATCGCCGACGCTACCTCGCGCCTGCAGGTCGAGACCCTGGACCGCAACTGTGTCGAATTTGGGGTGGAAGAGTACGGTATGCTCGACCGGCGGCAGGGGATCGTCCATGTGATTGCGCCGGAGCAGGGGCTGACTCTGCCCGGCATGACCGTGGTGTGCGGGGATTCGCACACTGCCACCCACGGCGCCCTTGGCGCGCTTGCCTTCGGTATCGGCACGACCGAGGTCGAGCATGTTCTCGCGACGCAGTGCCTGTGGGCACGCAAGTCCAAAAACATGCGGGTCTGGGTCGAGGGCACCTTGCCGCAGGGAGTGACAGCCAAGGATCTCGTCCTTGCCATCATCGGGCAGATCGGCACCGCCGGCGGTACCGGCCACGCCATCGAGTTTGCCGGGCCGGGGATCGAGGCGCTAAGTGTCGAAGGGCGGATGACGGTCTGCAATATGGCTATCGAAGCGGGTGCGCGATCCGGTATGGTAGCACCCGATGCCAAAACCTTTGCCTACCTGCAGGGACGCCCGCACGCCCCACAGGGCGACGACTGGGAGCGGGCGGTAGCGTTCTGGCAGACCCTGCACAGTGATAGTGACGCCCAGTTCGACCGGGAGATTCGCATCGACGCTAGCCAATTGCTGCCCCAGGTGACCTGGGGGACGAGCCCAGAGATGGTCTTATCCGTCGACGCGAAGGTTCCTGACCCGGCCGCTGCACCCGATCCCGTGCGCCGGGAGGCGTGGACGCGCGCCCTGGAGTACATGGGGCTGCAGGCCGGCACTCCAATCAGCGAGATTGCGGTCGACAAGGTTTTCATCGGCTCCTGTACCAATGCCCGAATAGAGGATCTGCGCGCCGCCGCCGAGATCGTGCGCGGCAAGCGCAAGGCGGACTCGGTGAAGGCCGTCCTGGTGGTGCCCGGTTCAGGCCTGGTCAAAGCGCAGGCAGAGAGCGAAGGGCTTGACCAGATCTTTCGGGATGCGGGTTTTGAATGGCGGGAACCAGGTTGCTCGATGTGCCTGGCGATGAATGCCGATCGCCTCGAGCCCGGCGAACGCTGTGCCGCCACCTCCAACCGCAATTTCGAGGGGCGACAGGGCGCCGGTGGTCGCACGCATCTGGTCAGCCCGGCCATGGCCGCTGCGGCAGCCATAGCCGGTCATTTTGTTGATCTTCGGCGGTGGCACGGATGAGCGCTCGCCTCTTTTTTCTGCGGGTGGCGCTACTCTTATTCAGTTGCGGTCTGACGGAGCTGGGCGCGCTTGCCGCCAGTCGCGCTGCGTCCAATCAACTGGCTGCCGTCGAATATGTCGTCCTCAAGCGCATGGAGAAATCCTGAGATGCAAGCCTTTACTACCCTCAATTCGGCGGTGATCCCTCTGGATCGCGCCAATGTCGATACCGATGCCATCATCCCCAAGCAGTTTCTCAAGACCATCGAGCGCCAGGGACTGGGCAAGTTCCTGTTTTTCGACTGGCGCTATCGCGCTGGCGATTTGACCGATCCCAATGCGGATTTCGTGCTCAACCGAGTCGATTTGCAGGGGGCACAGGTCCTTCTGGCACAGCAGAATTTTGGTTGTGGATCGAGTCGCGAGCATGCTCCCTGGGCACTTGCCGACTACGGTATCCGTGCGGTCATTGCGCCGAGTTTTGCCGATATCTTTGCTAACAATTGCGTGCAGAATGGCATCTTGCTGATCACGCTGCCGCAAGAAACGATCGACACACTGTTCCTTGCCGCGCGGGCTGCACCCCTGCAGGTGCACATCGATCTCGCCGCACAGGAGCTGCGCAGCGCCGATGGTCGGCGCTATGCCTTCGATATCGCTCCGGGAGCGAAACACAAGCTGCTCAACGGTCTCGACGACATTCAGATGACTCTGGCGCACGCCGACGTCATCCGCGCCTACGAGGCGGAGCGCAGTCGCCAGATGCCCTGGCTCTTTCGGGAGGTGCAACATGGATGAGCAGCAGGATTCCGGGCTGCCACCGCTTTCGCCGCATGCCCGCATCGTCGAAGGACAGACGCGGCGCGGAAAGCCCTGCCGCGTCGTGGATAATACAGGGACGGTAGTGGAAGCGGAGCTGCGCAAGCTCTTGCATGAGCTCATCGAACAGGATCATTTTCAGCCCCTGGGATTGAGTATGGCGGGGGCGAATTCCATCCGGATTGGCGGCCCGCAGACCGCCCACGTGCAGCTGGGAGACGACCTATTTCGCCTGATCGTGCTCGACTACGAGGCGCGCATAGAAGGTTTTTGAGAGTTCACTCAGGGCATCAGGCGGGTGATGCGCCAACCCTCTTCGTTGTGGGTGTAGACAAAGCGGTCATGGAGCCGGCTGCTGCGCCCTTGCCAGAACTCGAAGCGCTGTGGTGCCAGACGGTAGCCGCGCCAGGCAGGATTGCGCGGTACATCGCCGTCAGGATAGCGGGCCGCGAGCTCCGCCACTCTTGCTTCCAGATGGGCGCGATCGAGAATTTCCCGACTCTGTTCCGATGCGGCGGCAGCCAGGCGACTACCGACGGGCCGCTGCCGGAAATACCTTTCTGCATCGCTCTCGGGTAGCAGAGAGACCTCCCCCTGCAGCCGTAGCTGCCGGTCGAGCTCTGGCCAGTAGAAGGCCAGGGCCGCGCGGCCATTGGCGGCCAATTCCTGCCCTTTTTGGCTACGGCTATCGGTGTACCAGCAGACGCCGCGAGCGTCAAAATGCTTGAGAAGCACATAGCGCACGTTAGGGAATCCACCGCCATCGGCAGTAGCCAGGGCCATGGCGGTAGGGTCAAAGTTTCCAGCCCGTTCTGCTTCCTCTAGCCAGCGTTGCATCTGCACCCAGGGATCGGCATCGAGATCCGCCCGCGCCAGCGTGCCGGCGCGAAAATCCCGTCGCGTGGCGCGATGGTCGATTTCCCCTTCCACTGCTGGTCAGATCCTTACTGGGGCGCGTTACTGCGGCGGATGACGCCCTCGGGGCTGCCGAGCAGGACCACGTCGGCGCGACGCAGGGCAAAAATGCCATTGTCGAGTACACCCGGAATGCTGTTGATCTTGCTCTCCATGGCCACTGGGTCGCTGAGATCGAGGCCGACCACATCGAGGATGACATTGCCGTTGTCGCTGGTGAAGCTGTTGCGCAGGCTCGGATTGCCACCCAATTTTACCAGTTGCCGCGCAACAAAGCTGCGAGCGAAGGGCAGGACCTCGACCGGCAACGGGAAGCTACCGAGTTTTGCATGGTCTTTGGAGTGATCGGCGATGCAGACGAAGCGCCGGGCCGCCGAGGCAACGATCTTTTCGCGGGTGAGAGCGCCACCACCCCCTTTGATGAGGCGAAAGTGCGGATCGATTTCGTCGGCGCCGTCGACGTAGACCGGGATGTCGCCAGTGTCGTTGAGATCCAGAACGCGCAGACCCAGCGACTTGAGCCGCTCGGCAGTGCCTATGCTGGAGGGTACGTAGCCTTCAACGGAAATTTTTGCCCGACCGAGGGCGTCGATAAAGTGATTGCTGGTGGAACCGGTGCCGACTCCGACGACCATTCCTGGCTGAATGTAATCCAGCGCTGCCTCAGCAGCCATACGCTTTAATGCATCAGTATCCATGTTTGCTTCCCCTATGACGACGATTTTCCTCCAGACGTGCCAACAACGCCTGCGCCAGAGGGAGAGCAGAGGCGGGATTCTGGCCGCTGAACAGATCGCGATCGCGGACGACCTGCGCGTGCCACGGTGTTCCCGCTGTCACCTGGAATCCGCAGCTGCGCAACTCTTCTTCCAGATGAAACGGCCAACGCCCCGCGAGACTGGTCTGCTCTTCCTCGAGCTTCTGGAAACAGCTTACCTGAAAGCTGGCAAAAGGGCGATCTTGAGCAGGATCCGGGCGGGCGAGAAGGGCGGCGCTGCCGTGGCAGAGAGTGGCAACGGGGATTTTCCGCTGCCGGCATTCGCTCAGCAATTGTCCTACGGCAGCCGAATCGGGAAAGTCCATCAGCGGAGCATTGCCACCCGGAACAAAAACGCCGCGCAGGGCCGGCAGTAGCGGAAAAATGTGGGTAACGGAGAGTATGTCGGAAAGCGGCAGCCGAGCGGATTCGCGCTCCAGATGCCTTTGTTTGTTCTGGTCACCAGAGAGATTTTCGAGTAGTAGGCTCTGCGGATCGATTTGCGCCGGCCTGCCATCCGGGCTCAGAAACACGATAGGCCAACCCGCCCTGCGAAACTCTTGCCAGGGGAGAAGCAGTTCTTCCGCCCAGACGCCTGTCGCAATGGTGTCGCCATCCCGCAGGCGGAGAACCTGCGCGCTGCTGAGGAGGAAAGCGAGGAAAGGTTGGCTTGGCAACATGTGCAGAGAATAGCAGAAAATGTTCTCCAATAAAAAAACAAAGTTGTAGTTTTTGTCTTTACTGTCGCGAATACTGTAAACATAGATGTAAAGACAGAGTTTATCTTGGTGCCTTTCTTCTGGTCTATCGCTTTTGATTATTTAGGAAAATTAAATATAAGAAAACGCTAACATAATTATATGATGGTTTTTCTAAATTCAGCGCGCTAATCGATATTGCACGTACCCAAAAATATTTGAAGGCCTTTTCTATTGCTTCGTCGTTTTTAGTGGAATAACGTAGTGCCCGAAAAGAAGAGTTCTGTAAAAATATAATGTTGTATGAATATGGTGCTGACTTGCTGCGGGGGCCAAGCTCCCTGTCGGTCCGTACTGTGTTTTCTGGTTTGGCTCAGCGGGTAGGGCATTAAAGGGAGTGCCTCGACCCGCGGATGGGTTGCTGCAGGATACCGCGGTGGCAAAACGATACGGAACTAGGAATCCGTCAGGGAGAAAGTGGTTATGTTCAAAAAGCAAGCAAAACGACTGGCGTTATGGGGAGGTGGCACACTGGCAGCCGTATGGGCTGGCCTTGCCAATGCCGGTATTTTCTGGATCTTTGATCCGAAAGGTACGATGGCCGATACCAACCTGCATTACATGATCATCGATGTCGTCATCATGGGTGCCATTGTTGGTATTACGGCGCTGCTGGTGATCTGGTTCATGTGGAAATATTCCAAGGGCAAGAATCGTGGCAAGTACGATGCCCATTGGTCTCATTCTAATACGCTTGAGGTTCTGGTTTGGGGTATTCCGATCATTGCGGTCGGTTTCCTGGCATACTTTGCCGTCAAAGGTACCTTCGAAATCAATCCCTATAATCCTACCGTCATTACTAAGCACATGGCACCCAAGGGTGATCCGGTACATGTGGACGTTATCGCCACGGACTGGCAGTGGTTATTCATCTATCCGCAATATCATATGGCGGTGGCCAATGAATTGGTGTTGCCGGTGCATACGCCAGTCTTTTTCCGCCTCACCTCTACGGCGGTTACCTCGGGCTTCTTCATTCCGCAGCTCGTCGGCATGATCGACGTGATGCCTGGCATGCGCACCAAGAATGCGCTGGAAAGTGATCGCATCGGCGTTTATCAGGGAATTGCTTCGGACTATGCGGGTGCGGGTACCTCCTGGATGACCTTTCCGACCAAGATGGTCAGCAAGGAGGATTTCCAGAATTGGGTGAGCAAAGTACAGACTTCGCCGAAGACTATGACCTACGCCAGCTTCAATCGCTTTGCCGAGCCCTACATCAATGTCAATCATCGCGTGGTCTATTTCTCTAACGTGGAGAGTGGAATCTTTGACCATCTGATGATGGAAGTGATGCATGGCAAGACTTGGCCGTTGCCGCCGGCAATGACCGAAAACATGGTGGCTTACATGCAAAAGCAAGCCGCTGAGCATCGCGACTAGGAAAAAAGGAGAGGTGACGCAAATGCTCGTTCAAGTACCGGGAGGGTGGAACCCTCTACTAGGGAGACTGGCAATCGACCAGATCCCCTATACCAATCCGATTCTCGCGCCGCTCTTCGTGGCCGTGGTTATCGGCGGAATCATCCTGTTGGGCCTCATCACGTACTACCAGAAATGGGGCTATCTCTGGAAAGAGTGGCTGACCACCGTTGACCACAAGAAACTGGGGGTGATGTACATCATCCTCGGTCTCGTCATGCTCTTTCGCGGCTTCATCGATGGCCTGATGATTCGTACTCAGCAGGTTTGGGCCAATGGTCCCCAGTCCTCCGGCGTCTTCGGTGCCGTGCATGGATATCTGACGCCCTTCCATTTTGGGCAGGTATACAGCGCCCACGGCCTGATCATGATTCTCTTGGCCGCGACCCCGCTGCTGGTGGGCTTCATGAACATCATCGTGCCTCTCCAGGTTGGGGCGCGGGATATGGCCTATCCCTATCTCAACGCCCTTGGGCTGTGGATTACCGCGGCGGCCGTTGCCTTGATCATGATTTCCCTTTTCGTGGGTGATTTTGCGCACAACGGCTGGTTTGGCTATGCGCCCATTTTTGAACTGCAGTATAGCCCTGGCGTGGGTGTGGATTACTGGATCTGGACCCTGGAGCTGACGGCACTCGGTACCACCCTCGGTGGCATCAATCTGATCGCCACCATCGTCAAGATGCGGGCGCCGGGCATGACTTGGTTCCGCCTGCCGATCTTCACCTGGGCGAGCCTGTCGGCCAACATTATTGCGTTGACCTCCTTTCCCGCCTTGCAGGTGGCCCTCTTCCTGGTCGCCTGCGATCGCTATTTTGGTTCGCACTTCTTTACGGCGGGCTTCGGCGGCAACCTGATGTTGTATACCAACCTGTTCTGGCTTTGGGGGCATCCCGAAGTGTACTTCGTGATTCTGCCTGCCTTTGGCATGATGTCAGAGATCTTTCCGGCATTCTCCGAAAAGCCGCTTTTTGGTTACATCACCATGGTGGCAGCGAGCTTCGCTATTGCCGGGGTATCCTGGCTGGTCTGGTTGCACCATTTTTTCACCATGGGTGCGGGACCGGAAGTGAACAGCTTCTTTAGTGTGGCAACCATGCTGGTTGGTATTCCCACCGGTGTGAAGGTATTCAACTGGGCCTTCACCATGTACCGCGGACGTATTACCTACACCGCCGCGATGCTCTGGGCCATCGGCGCGTTGTTCCTGCTCCTGGTGGGCGGTTTGACTGGTATGATGCTGGCCATTCCGGCAATCAACTACATGGTGCACAACAGCGTCTTCGTGATTGCCCACTTCCACTCGATGTTGCTGGTGATCGTTTACGCCATTTTTGGCTCGGTACTCTTTTGGTTCCCCAAGGTCTTCGGGTTCAAACTCGATGAATTCTGGGCCAAGACCATGTTCTGGCTCTTCAGTGCCGGTACGGTGCTGGTCTTCGTGCCGATGTACATGCTCGGCTTCATGGGACAGACCCGTCGTCTGGATTATGTGTTCAATACTGCCTGGCATCCCTATCTGGTGACCGAGGAAATCGGCATCGCGGTGTACTGCCTCTCGGTGGCCGCGTTCTTCGTGCTGCTCTATGTCAGCATCCGCGATCGGGTGAAGAACCGCGTTGGGCAGGATGCGTGGGGTACGTCACGCTCCCTGGAGTGGCTGACCCACTCGCCCGTGCCGTTTTACAACTTTGCGGTGACCCCACACGTCAACGCCCGTGATGAACTAGCCTGGCGTCGTCATAACGGCATCAATGAGGCGCAACCGACCCAGTACGTCGATATCCACATGCCGAACAATACCGGCGTGGCGATTTACATTGGTGCGTTGACCTTCGTGCTGGGCTTTGCTCTGACCTGGCGGGTATGGTGGCTCTGTCTGCTCAGTCTGGTAGCCATCATCGTGCTGATGATCGTGCGTTCCTGGCGCGGTGATCCGGGCTACATCATCACGGCTGCCGAGCTGGAGAAGATGGAGCGTGAGGCCATGCAGCGTCAGCAGCAGGTGGAAGGACACTTGCCACATCATGGCGGGCACGCGGTTCCTAGCGGGGCGATGGCCTATGAGGGCCAGAAAGTAAGCCCATTGGGTACGCCGCCAAGCTCCGGCGATCACCACTAAGGATTGCGGGCGTGGCTGATGCCACGCCCCTGACAAGAGGATTAGATTGATGAGTGCACATGATTCACCCGATCCCAGCAAGGCGGTGTTGTGGGATACCCACCACCACGGCCATGATGTGATCTCGACACGTAGTTTTGGATATTTTCTCTATCTGCTCAGTGACGGCATGCTCTTCGCCACGCTCTTTGCGGCCTATGGCGTGCTGAGCTATTCCCATAGTTATTTCAATGGCCCGACCCCGGCGGATTTCGTTCATCCCTGGTATACCTTCACCCAGACCGTAGCGCTGTTTTTGAGCGTGTTGGCCTATGGCATGGGCATGAGTGCGGTGAAAAAGGGCAACAAGGCGGGTCTGATGAATGGCCTGATCGCGGCTTTTGTCCTGGGCGTGATTTTTCTCGGTCTGGACATCCATGACATGATGGATCTGGCTGCCCACGGTGTGACGGTGCAGACCAGCGGCGGCGCCTCGGCCTTCATCGTTCTCACCCAGGTCCACGCCGCCCATATCTTCTTTGGCTTGCTCTGGATTCTGGTGATGATGGCGCAAGTGGCGGGTAAGGGTTTTACCACTGATACCGTGGGGCGTTTGCTGAGTCTGCGGATGTTCTGGCATTTGCAGGCGATCATCTGGGTCTTCGTCTTCGTCTTTGTCTATCTCTGGGGGTATATGTCATGAGTCATGGACACGACAATCCGATTCTGCATCCCGAGGTTCAGATGTCGAGTACCCGGGGTTATTTCACCGGCTTTCTGATCTCGTTGGTGCTCATGGCGGCAGCTACGGCAATGGTTTCGTCGCATGCCTTTCCGCCCTTTGGACTGCTGATGGTCATTACGATTTGTGCCGCCATCGCCATCATTGCGCAGATCTATTTCCTGCTGCATATCGATGTCTCGGAGCACAACATCTGGAATACCGTTTCCCTTGTGCTTTTCATTCCGTTGTTCATTTTAACGATCGGCCTGACCTGGTGGATGTTCTCGCAGTTGTATCTGCGCACCATGCCGATGATGCCAGGGATGCACTGAGCATCCAGGAGTAACAAATGTCTAGCGTACTCGAGAATGGACCAGCCGTCGGTGGACGGGAAGGAATCCCGCACGCCGTTGAGCCGGAAATGACCCCCTTCGTTCGTGCCATCGGCAAGTTCATCGGCCTTGCGCTGATTGCCGCGGTGCTGGCCGGCGTGGTCGAGGGACTGCGCAGCAGCGGAGGGTTCGTCGATGCCTTGGTGCAGGCGCTGTCTACCACGGAAGTCGGCTTTGCCATGGTGTTGATTTTACTTGGCAGCTTGGTCGAAGGCTTCGGTTACGGCCTATCCCTGGGCACCAAGTGGCCCTATACCCGCAACATTGTGGTCTTGATGTTGCGTAGTGACCCCGAAGCGGCCCACCGCGTGGTGGCCACTTTGGTGGGCCTGGTCGCGCTTGTCCTGGCCATTCTCGCGCCAGACGTGAATACCCTTTCCGGACTGGGACTCATCGTGGTGACCGCGCTCTTTGGCATGGGCACCCTCTATGTCCTGGCCGGAAAGGCCCCTTCTCTGGTCCATGGGATCCATGGACTTCTTGCCTACGGGGTCTTTTTGATCTTTCTGGTCAATCTGGCCTATCCCGGCATGAATTTCTGGACGTATCTCGGCTCCATGGGCGCCTTGCATGCGCTCTTGCTGGCCGTGCTGCTGGGCGGAATGACCACCGGACAGCGGGGCTTCGGCAAGGCGATTGGCGCCTTCGTCAAACCCCAGAAGGCCTCGCAATGGACGGTGGCGGCGCACGTGAGTGCCGCCCTGTTGCTGGTTGCCACCCTGGGCTGGATGATGCCGGCCTTCCCGGTGGCCTTCTATCTGGCGGTGATCCAGGTTGCCGTTGGCTTTCTCCTCTTTCATTCGGTCAATCTCAAACCCAAAGACCCCGGAATCATGGTGGCTTTTCATCAGGGCATGGTGCTCTCCATGAGTCTTGCCATTGTCCTGGTATGGCGCTAAGGAAAACAAATGCCTAAGTCTATCGGTACCTCATCACCCTTCCTCTTGCCCAGCCCGAGTGCAGGCGTTCAGTTGCTGCGCGATCTCTGGGTCCTGGCCAAGGCCCGGGTGGTCTCTCTGCTCGTGTTCACCGCTGCAGTTGGCGAGTTGCTGGCACCCAGCGGTATTCAGCACTGGCCCGCAGCAGTCGCCGGACTGCTGGGTATCGCCCTGGCGGGAGGTGCTGGCGGAGTGCTCAATCAGATCGTCGAGCCAGAGCTTGACCAGCACATGCGGCGTACCCACCGCCGTCCCCTCGCAGAGGGCCGCATTGGCCGCAAGGGCGCTGCGGTGTATGCCGCGATCCTGCTCGGCGTCAGCATTGCGGTACTCTTGCTGTGGACCAACCCCTTGACCCTGGCGCTGACCCTGCTCGGTACGGTGGGCTACGGAGTGGTGTATACCCTGTACCTCAAGCCCAGCACGCCGTGGAACATCGTCTGGGGTGGGTTGGCCGGAGCGCTTCCGCCGTTGATTGGCTGGACGGCAGTCATGGGTTCGGTAAATCTTTTGCCGCTGATGCTGGTGGCGCTGATCTTCGTCTGGACGCCGGCGCATTTCTGGCCGTTGGCCATTTACTGTCGGCGTGACTATGCCAAGGCTTGCATCCCGATGTTGCCGGTCACCCATGGGATTGATCGCACCCGCAAGGAAATCCTGGTTTATGCGGTGGCGACCTGGCTGGTGAGTCTGGTGCCGGCCTTCCTTGCCCATGACTGGGTCTACGGCGGAATTGCCTGGATCGCCGGTGCCTGGTTTGTTGGCATGGCCTTGCGCCTACGCAGACTGCCGGAAGGCGCAGAGATGGACCTTTACGCGCGCAAGATGTTTGCATTTTCCATCAGCTATCTGTTCCTCCTGTTCACCGCGCTCCTCGTGGGCAAGGCGTTGTTGAGTTATGGCATCTTCTGAACGAAAGGGGCGGCGCCAGCGGCACGCGGGTCCGCCCATGACCGGGCAAGAAAAAAAGGCGGTTTTTGGTCTCAGTTTCATCTACATGACCCGCATGCTTGGGCTTTTCATGTTGATGCCCGTGCTTGCCCTCGACAGCCATTCGATGCGTGACAGTACGCCCTTTCTGCTGGGGCTTGCCGTCGGCATCTATGGACTGGCCCAAGCCCTGCTGCAATTTCCTTTTGGTAGCGCCTCGGACCGTCTGGGACGCAAGCCGGTTCTGGTGCTTGGATTGCTGCTCTTCATTGTGGGGTCGGTGCTCGGGGCGCTCACGGATAATATCTGGGGGGTGATCTTGGCCCGTGTACTGCAGGGGGCAGGAGCGGTCTCCTCCGTACTGTTAGCCACCGCCGGCGATCTCACGGACGATGCGCACCGGACCAAAGCGATGGCGGCCATCGGTGGCAGCATTTCCATCGCCTATGTTTTGGGTATGGCGTTGGGACCCATTATTTACGGATTTTCTGGCCTTGCGGGGGTATTTTGGGGGGCTGCGGTCCTCGGTGTATTGGCTTTTCTGCCTCTGTTTTTCGTAATTCCTGGCATATCCGAGGGGCAGCAGCGGCGCATGGGTTCCTTTCGCGATGCCCTGCGCATTTTCTCTCACCCTGCGGTTCAGGCCGCCAGTGTCGGTATCTTTATTTTGCAGATGGTCTTGGGCGCCAGTTTCGTCGTTCTATCACCGGAATTATTGCGGGCCACGCAATTGACCCAGGGGGCAATCTGGGAGGTCTATCTTCCCGTCATGTTCGGTGGCATCGTCCTCATGCTATATCCGGTGATTTATGCAGAGAAAAACCGGGAGCATCGGCGCGTACTCGCTCTTAGCGGGATCATAATTGCCCTCGGCGCACTGTTCATGGGCATATTCGCCGGGTATTTCTGGGCGGTAGGCATTGCGGCGATCGTCTTCTTTGCCGGCTACAACATCGCTTCCGCGATTTTGCCTTCGATGATGAGTCGCTCTACGACACCGGAACAGCGTGGCGCTGCCAGTGGTGTGTATTCCCTCATGCAGTTTTTGGGCATTTTCACCGGCGGTGTGGTCGGTGGATGGGGATTGGGCTGGATTGGCGTTCAGGGGGTTTTTTATATCCTCACCGTCGTGGGTCTGGCTTTGGCTCTGCAGAGCGCTTTTGCTGCGGGGGCGATGAACAAATTGCTGGCTGCTGAAGAGCGCCCTTGATGGCGCTCTAGCTCGGGGAAGCTACTTACAGGCCGCCATTTCCCACGAGCAAAGCAAAGGCGCCGAAGAGAATGCAGTAAATCCCAAAGGGTCGTAGCGCCTTGATCTCGTGCTGGTGAAAATAGCGCATCAAGAACCATACCGAAAACCAGGCGAAAATCGCGGAAATAATTCCGGACAGGACAATTACACCATATAGTCCATGACTCAGATGCTGATGGGCGAGTTTGGGCACTTCGAGCAAGCCGGCTGCGCCGATGATGGGAGTGGCTAAAAGAAAGGAAAAACGTGCCGAATTGGCATAGTCCAGGCCCACGCCAATGCCGGCTACCAGGGTTGCGCCCGAACGGGAAAAACCGGGGATCAGGGCCAGCGATTGGGCAAAGCCGATGATCAGGGCGCGCCCCCAACTGAGTTTCTCCAGGGTATGGCTAGGCTCCCGGGCGCGCAGGCGATCCCCCCAGATCAACAGGACGCCGTTCACCATCAAAGCGACTGCGGCAAAACCAAAGCCGCCAAAGAGGTCTTTGATCCGATGGGCAAGGGCAAGGCCGAGCAGGCCGGCGGGTATGCTCGCCAGGATCAAGAGCCACAGAAGCCGGGTTTCGGCACTGCGTGGGCGCCCCCGATCGCGCAGAAAGGCGCCGATCAGTTCGACCCAATCGCGCCAGAAAAAACTCAGCAGTGCCACCAGCGTGCCCAAGTGCAAGACAACGATGAAGGGCAGAAACCACGAGGCATCGCGATTGATGGGCCAGCGGAACAGGGCTGGCACGAGGATGCTGTGGCCGAGGCTGGAGATCGGGAAGAGCTCGGTCACGCCCTGCAAGGCAGCCAGTAGAAACAGGTAGAAATGATGGAGCATAGATTCGTTTCCCATGGACGCCCCGTAGGGCATGATCGTACTGCGGATCAGATATAGCGGACCGCGAGGATGCTGTACTCGCGGGTACCACCGGGAGCGTTGACCTCGATGCTATCCCCTTCGTGTTTGCCGATCAGGGCGCGGGCGACAGGGGAACTGATGGAAATTTTGTTTTCCTTGATATCGGCTTCGGCATCGCCGACGATTTGATAAGTGATGGTTTGCCCATCCTGATCCTCGAGCTCAACCGTTGCACCAAAGACGATGCGGTCGCCAGCATTGAGTGATTTGGGATCGATGATTTGCGCGCGGGCGATGAAGTCCTCGATCTCCCGAATGCGTCCTTCGATGAAGCCCTGCTGTTCTTTGGCTGCATCGTACTCGGCGTTTTCGGAGAGATCTCCCTTGGCGCGCGCCTCGGCAATAGCCTCGATCACCGCTGGGCGATCCTTGCTCTTGAGTCTCTGTAGTTCTTCGCGCAAGCGCTCTGCGCCGACGACGGTCATCGGAATCTTGTCACTCATGATAGCTTACCTCTGGAAAGGGGACTGGCTGGCCAGATCCTGCAAACAAACGACGCTGCGCTCCTGACTGAGCAGGACAGCAAGGGCGGCAGTACCGGCTGTGGCGCCAGCCAGGGTGGTGTAGTAGGTGAGGCCCATCTGTAGGGCGGCGCGACGAATACTGAAGGAGTCGCGCACCGATTGGCGCTCATCGACGGTGTTGATGATGATCTGCACCTTACCATTCTTGATCGCATCGACGATGTGCGGACGCCCCTCGGTCACCTTGTTGACCGCGGCGACACGGAGACCCGCACGTTCGAGATGCTGGGCCGTGCCCCGGGTAGCGAGCAGAGAAAAGCCGAGGCCGTGCAATTCGCGGGCGACCGGGATGATGCCTTCCTTATCGGCGTCGCGCACGCTCAAAAACACCGTGCCTTGCCGCGGAAAGTGCTCGCCGGCGGCGATCTGCGCCTTGAGGAAGGCCTCGCCAAAGCTGCTCCCGATACCCATCACCTCGCCGGTAGACTTCATCTCTGGGCCGAGAAGCACGTCTACCCCAGGAAATTTGAGGAAGGGAAAGACCGCTTCCTTGACGCTAAAGTGCTGCCCGAGGGTGATTTCTTCCACCCCCTGCTGGGCCAGCGTGTTGCCCGCCATGCAGCGCGCCGCAATCTTGGCCAGAGGGATGCCTGCCGCCTTGGAAACGAAGGGCACCGTGCGCGACGCACGGGGATTCACCTCTAGGACGTAGATATCCGATCCTTGCACGGCAAACTGACAGTTCATCAATCCGACCACCCCTAGGGCCTTGCCCAGAGCTTCGGTCTGCTGCCGCAATTGGCTCTGTATGGCGCTCGGCAGCGAGTAGGGCGGCAGGCAGCAGGCCGAGTCCCCGCTGTGCACGCCCGCCTGCTCGATATGCTCCATGATTCCGGCCACCAGTACGCGTTCCCCATCGGCAACGGCGTCGATGTCGACTTCCAGGGCGTTGTTCAGGAAGCGATCAAGCAGCACCGGCTGATCTTCGGACACCCGTACCGCTTCCTGCATGTAGCGCTCCAGGTCATCCTCGGCATAGACGATGCGCATGGCGCGGCCGCCGAGCACGTAGGAGGGCCGCACGACCAAGGGGTACCCGAGGGAGCGCGCATGGGCAAGGGCCTCGGTGCCGCTGCGGGCGATGGCATTTTCCGGTTGGCGCAATTGCAGGCGCTGCAACAGTTGTTGGAAGCGTTCGCGGTCTTCCGCCAGATCGATGGAGTCCGGGCTGGTGCCGATGATCGGTACGCCTGCCGCCGAAAGATCGTTGGCGAGTTTGAGTGGGGTCTGCCCACCAAACTGGACGATGACCCCTTCGGGCTTTTCGATCTGCACGATTTCCAGCACATCTTCCAGGGTGAGTGGCTCGAAATAGAGGCGATCGGAGGTGTCGTAATCGGTGGAGACCGTCTCAGGGTTGCAGTTGACCATGATCGTTTCGTAGCCATCCTCGCGCATAGCCATGGCCGCATGCACGCAGCAATAGTCGAACTCGATCCCTTGGCCGATCCGATTAGGTCCGCCGCCCAGGATCATGATCTTTTTGCGCTCGCTGGGCTGCGCCTCGCACTCGTCCTCGTAGGTGGAGTAGAGGTACGGGGTAGGCGAATGGAACTCGGCGGCACAGGTATCTACCCGCTTATACACGGGACGGATGCCCAGCTTGTGACGATGTTCGCGCAATGCTGCCTCGCGACAGCCGAGGAGCTGCGCCAGGCGTCGGTCAGAAAAACCCATCCGCTTCAGACGCCGTAGCTCCGCTTTATCCAGACTTGCCACGGCACGACCACGCAGGTCATTTTCCATGTTCAGCAGCTCGGCGATTTGCTCGAGGAACCACGGATCGATCTGCGTCAGTTCGTGAATGCGCGGAAGCGTCCAGCCGAGGCGGAAGGCGTCTGCCGTCTGCCAGAGGCGTTCGGGACCCGGGTTGCGCAGGGCCTGCTCGATCTGCGCGGTAGTCCAGTTTTTGGTATCCAGTTCATTCAGCCCGTCCATCCCGGTTTCCAGGCCGCGCAAGGCCTTTTGCAGCGACTCCTGGAAACTGCGCCCCATGGCCATGACTTCCCCGACCGACTTCATCTGGGTGGTCAGGTGCGGGTCGGCCTCGGGAAATTTCTCGAAGGCAAAGCGTGGGATCTTGGTCACTACATAGTCGATACTGGGCTCGAAACTGGCCGGGGTGGCCTGGGTGATGTCGTTGCGCAGTTCGTCCAGGGTATAGCCCAGGGCCAGTTTGGCGGCGACCTTGGCAATCGGGAAGCCCGTTGCCTTCGATGCCAGGGCGGAAGAGCGCGAAACCCGAGGGTTCATTTCGATGACCAGCATCCGGCCATTGCGCGGATTGACGGCAAACTGCACGTTGGAGCCGCCGGTGTCGACGCCAATGCGCCGCAGCACGGCAATGGAGGCGTCGCGCATGGTCTGGTATTCGCGGTCGGTGAGGGTCTGGGCTGGGGCCACGGTGATCGAATCGCCGGTATGCACGCCCATCGGGTCGATGTTTTCGATGGAGCAGATGATAATGCAATTGTCGGCGCGGTCGCGCACCACCTCCATCTCGAACTCTTTCCAACCGATCACCGATTCTTCGACGAGAATTTCATGGGTGGGACTGGCTTCCAGGCCACGCACCGCGATTTCCTCAAATTCTTCACGGTTGTAGGCCACACCACCGCCGGTGCCACCAAGGGTGAAGGAAGGCCGAATGATGACCGGGTAACCAATGGTATCGGCAATTTCCCGGCCCTCATCGAGCTGATGCGCGAAGGCGGAGCGGGCAACCTCGAGGCCGATTTCCTCCATGGCCTTTTTGAAGAGACCGCGATCCTCGGCCTCGCGGATGGCGGAAATGCTGGCACCAATCAATTGCACGCCAAAGCGGTCGAGGACCCCCTCGCGGTGCAAATCGAGGGCACAATTGAGCGCCGTCTGCCCGCCCATAGTGGGCAACAGGGCGTCGGGCCGTTCGCGCTCGATGATGCGCGCCACCGTCTCCCACTCCACCGGCTCGATGTAGACGGCATCTGCGGTCTGCGGATCGGTCATAATGGTGGCTGGATTGGAATTGACCAGAATCACCCGGCAGCCTTCTTCGCGCAGGGCCTTGCAGGCCTGCACGCCGGAATAATCGAATTCGCAGGCCTGACCTA
This sequence comes from Acidithiobacillus sp. YTS05, assembly GCF_024396695.1. GTDB lineage: Bacteria > Pseudomonadota > Gammaproteobacteria > Acidithiobacillales > Acidithiobacillaceae > Igneacidithiobacillus > Igneacidithiobacillus copahuensis. Next base: position 1,898,683 of record NZ_CP094359.1, on the reverse strand, counting down.
TGACAATGGGGCCAGCACCGATGATCAGTACACTGCGCAGATCCTCACGCCGGGGCATGGCTTTTCCTTGTGGCAAAACTGGCGACAAATTCATCAAAAATGATGCTGGCATCATGCGGGCCGGGGCCGGCTTCCGGATGCCCCTGGAAAGAGAAGGCGGGAAGATGGCGGTGACGCATCCCCTGCAGGCTGCCATCAAAGAGGGAGACGTGGGTGATCTCGACGCTGTCCGGCAAGGACTCCGCCGCCACCGCAAAGCCGTGGTTCTGGCTGGTGATGAGGACGCGACCATTGCGCAGATCACGGACCGGATGATTGGCGCCATGGTGCCCGAATTTCATCTTCTGCGTTTTGCCGCCCAGGGCGAGTCCGAGCAACTGATGGCCGAGACACAGACCGAAGGTAGGGATGCCCGCCTCGACGACTGCCCGCATCGTGTTCTGCGCTTGGGTCAGCACTGCAGGATCGCCCGGACCATTGCTGAACAGGACACCATCGGCGCCGACACCGAGGATTTCCGCGCTGCTGCTCTGCGGTGGCAACAAGGTCACGCGGCATCCACGGTCGGCGAGGAGACGCAGAATATTCCGCTTGGCACCAAAATCTACGACTACTACATGATGGGTCGTCGACGCCGATTCCTGGCTGACATAATCGTTTGCAGGGCTGGGGCTGCGGCGGGTCCACTCCTGCCGTTCGCCGGCGGTTACCTCGCCGATCAGATCGGCCCCTTCGAGGCCGGGAAAGGCGCGTGCTGCCGCCAGGACTTGCTCGATATCCAGGTCGTTACCCACGGCAATGGCCCCGTTCTGGGCGCCGTGTTCGCGCAAATGACGGGTCAGCGCGCGGGTATCGAATTCCGCCATGCCCGGAATGCCGTGACGCCGCAGATAAGTGTCGAGTTCTTCTTGCGCTCGCCAGTTGCTCGCTGCCCGCGGTAGGGTGCGCAGCAGGAGGCCGGCGCAAAAGATCTCGCGACCTTCGGCATCCTCCGAATTGATGCCGACATTGCCAATGTGAGGATAGGTCAGGGTGATGAGCTGCCCGCGGTAAGAAGGATCGGTAAGGATCTCCTGATACCCGGTCATCGCCGTATTGAAGCAGACCTCGCCCGCACGCAAGCCAGTAGCGCCGAATCCCGCGCCGTGAAAGATACGCCCATCGGCCAATGCCAGGACTGCGTCCAAATCCCACCCCAGGTTGCCAGAATTGAAGATGCAAAAATGGGAGGGCAGATGCCTCCCATGTATTCCAGACATTCTAAATAACCCTGCCCAACTGGGTCAAACTTCGGGAAAACTCCCAACGTGATTGAGTTGAGGGTAGAAAACTGCTTTACTCCCGCCATGAGCCTCGGTAATATGCCGCCCTCATGATTGCGGCGCACGTTTCTACCTTGCTGATTTCCCGAGTTTCCGAGGCGGGGGATCAGTTGCTTGGAGAGCCCGATTTTGCCCGCTGGGCCCGCTTGCTGCAAGCGGTGCAGCGGCTCGATTTGGTGACTGTGGATTTGCGCTTGCAACGGCGCGGTCGGGTATTGTTGGTCGACGGTGAGCTGCGGTTGCAGGGGCTGCTACGCTGTGAGCGCTGTCTGGGCGATATGCCCTGCGACATCCGCCAGGACGTGCGAGTGGGTGTGGCGGACACGGAAGGGGCCCTGGCAGCCATCGACGCCGAGCGCGAGCTGGTGATGGCTGCGGATGGAAAGTTAGCAGTTCAGGATTGGCTGGAGGAGGAGGCGTTATTGGCGCTCCCACTCCTGCCACGTTGTATGGAATGGTCATCCGGCATTTGTCCGGTGTCTGGAATCGAGGTGCCAAGCCTCGGTGCGAATCAGTAGTTTGTTGATGGAGAAGCGAGATCATGGCAGTTCCCCAGAGTAAAACCTCCAAATCCAAGCGCGACATGCGCCGCGCCCACGATTTCTTGACGGCAAGCAACCGGTCGACCTGCGATCACTGCGGAGCGAGCAAGCTGCCCCACCACGTCTGCCCGGAGTGTGGTCACTACAAAGGGCGCGAGATGGTGCGCAAATCCGTAGAAGCCTGAACGAATTCTCCGGTCTGAACTCCATTGCCGCAGATTGCCGTTGATGCCATGAGTGGCGACTCAGGACCGCGCACGGTCCTGCTCGCCCTCGCTGGCCTGGTGAAGGACTATCCAGATGTGCAGTTTCATCTGGTCGGAGATGAGGCGACTCTCCGCCGGGAACTGCAGCGCAGCCGCCTCAGGGATACGGAGCAGGTGCAGATCCGGCATGCCAGCCAAGTCGTCGGGATGGACGAGGCGCCCTCCCAGGCATTGCGCGGCAAGCGTGATTCGTCCATGCACGTGGCGATCGGTTTGTTGCGCGAGGGGCAGGTCGATGCGGTTGTCAGCGCGGGTAACACCGGTGCGCTCATGGCGTTGGGCAAGGTCTTCCTGCGTACTATCCCTGGGATCGACCGTCCGGCAATTGCCGCCTTTCTGCCTACCCGCAAGGGCCGGGTGCTGGCTCTCGATCTGGGAGCAAATGTGGACTGTCACCCGGAGCATCTGCTGCAGTTTGCGGTAATGGGGTCCATTCTTTTTGCACAGGTGACGGGAACGCAAAGGCCGCGGGTTGGGCTGCTCAACATCGGCTCGGAAGAAATCAAGGGTAACGAACTGGTGAAGGCTGCCAGTGCTTTGCTGCGGCAGAGTCATCTGAACTTCATTGGCAATGTGGAAGGCTCTCAGATATACCAAGACGGTTGTGATGTTCTGGTTTGCGATGGTTTCGTCGGCAATGTCTTCCTCAAGACCTCTGAAGGCCTGGCAGCCATGGTGCGGCAAGAACTCCGCGCCAGTTACACGCAGGGACTGTATGGGCGCATGGCCTATCTCATCAATCGACCTATCCTGCAAAAACTGCGACGCCGGCTCGATTCGCGGCAGTACAACGGTGCAACTTTGCTTGGCCTGAATGGCATCATCATCAAGAGTCATGGCAACGCCGATCGTCTGGCCTTTGCCCGTGCCGTGGAAGTGGCCATCGCCGAGGCCCGTCACCGCCTCACCTTGGAGATCGCCAAAGTGGTACAAGACGATTTGGCGCAAGTGATTCGTAACAGCGCCTGATGCCTAATTACAGTCAGTTGATTGCCACCGGTTCTTATCTGCCGGAAAGGGTGCTCGATAACCACGAGCTCAGCACCTGGGTGGACACGAGTGACGAATGGATCGTCGCGCGCACCGGGATTCATTCGCGACATCTGGCAGCGGAAGGGCAAGGCAGTGTCGACATGGCGACCCGTGCCGCCGAGCGCGCCCTTGCTGCTGCCGGGTTGCAAGCGACTGACATAGACCTGATCATCGTGGCGACCACGACGCCGGATCAGATTTTTCCGAGTACCGCCTGTCTGGTGCAGGCCCGCCTGGGCAACCAAGGGGCGGCCGCATTCGATGTGCAGGCGGTCTGTACCGGATTCATCTACGCATTGGCTACCGCCGACCAGTTTCTGCGCAGCGGTGCCGCGACAACGGCGCTGGTCATTGGCGTGGAAACCATGTCGCGCATCGTCGATTGGCAGGATCGCAGTACCTGCATCCTCTTTGGTGACGGCGCGGGTGCCGTGATTCTCAGGGCAGCGCAACAGCCCGGCATTCTTTCCACCCACCTGCATGCCGATGGGCGCTATGCCGAGCTGTTACAGGTGCCGCAAGCGGAGAGCCACTTGACGATGCAGGGCAATGCGGTATTTCGTATGGCTGTGCGCACGCTCGGCGACATTGTGCAGGAGACCCTCGCTGCCAATGGATTGCAGAGCAGCGATATCGACTGGCTGGTACCGCATCAAGCCAATATCCGCATCATCCAGGCCACCGCAGAAAAGCTCGCCTTGCCCATGGAGCGGGTGGTGGTAACGGTGGGCAAGCACGGCAACGTGTCGGCCGCCTCGGTACCTCTGGCGCTGGATCATGCCGTGCAACGCAATTGTTTCCGCCCGGGTCAGCTGCTGCTGCTGGAGGCCTTTGGCGGTGGTTTTACTTGGGGCTCGGCGCTGCTACGCTGGACCTGAGCGTACAGCCACCAACTTCGCATCAAGGAGACTATAGTGCAGGGTTCGATTGCCTTTGTTTTTCCGGGTCAAGGATCGCAGTCCATCGGCATGCTCGCCGCTATCAGTGCCAACCGCCCGGTGCTGCGAGAGATTTTTGCCGAGGCCTCTGACCTCTTGCATCGCGATCTCTGGCAGTTGGCGCAGGAAGGTCCGGTCGAGGAGCTGAATCAGACCCGCTGGACCCAACCGCTGATGCTCACTGCAGGCTATGCCATGTTCCGCGCCTGGGAGGAGGAGGGCGGCTCCAGTCCCGACTTCGTCGCCGGTCACTCCTTGGGCGAGTATACCGCCTTGGTGGTCGCCGGCAGTCTGGACTTTGCCGACGCCCTCCGGCTGGTTGCACGCCGCGGCGAACTGATGCAAAACGCCGTGCCCGAGGGCGAAGGGGCGATGGCTGCGGTTCTCGGGATCAGCGAAGAGGATCTGCGCGCGCTGTGTCAGCGCGAGGCGCAAGGCCAGGTCCTAGAGCTTGCGAATCTCAATGCGCCGGGGCAGATCGTTGTGGCCGGACAGCGCGCTGCCGTCGAGCGGCTCAGCGAGCGGGCCAAGGATGCCGGGGCGAAGAAGGTCGTGCTCTTGCCAGTCAGTGTCCCCAGTCACTGTTCGTTGATGACCGAGGCCGCCGAGCAGTTTGCCAGCGATCTCGCCAAGGTAGAATTCCGCAGTCCCAATGCGCTGCTGGTGCATAATGTGGACGCACAAAGTCATCGCGAGCCGGCGGCCATTCGCGAAGCACTGCGTCGGCAGATCTTTTCCCCGGTGCGCTGGACCGAGAGTATTCGCTTTCTGGCCCGGCAGGGGGCCACCACCTTTGTCGAGATGGGCCCGGGTAAGGTCCTGTCGGGGTTGGGCAAGCGCATCGAACCGAGTCTGCGCATGCTGTCTCTCGATGACGAGAAGAGTTTCGTCACCGCGTTGGAGGATCTCTGATGAGCCATGCGCTGGACGGGCAGGTGGTACTGATTACCGGCGGCAGCCGGGGCATTGGCGCCGCGCTGGTCGAAGAATTCCGCAGCCTCGGTGCCCAGGTTGCCGCCACCGCGACCAGTGCCGCAGGGGCAGAGGCCCTCTGTGAAAAACTGGGGGAGCGGGGGCGCGGCTATGTTCTCGATGTGACCGATGACGCCGCCATGGATGCCACGTTGGCGCAGATCCGGGCCGAGCTGGGGGCCCCCAGCGTCCTCGTGAACAATGCCGGGATCACCCGCGATCAGTTGCTCTTGCGTATGAAGGACGAGGACTGGGACCGGGTGCTGCAGACCAATCTGCGCGCAGTCTACCGCCTCAGTCGGCTCTGTGTGCGCGACATGATCAAGGCGCAATTTGGGCGCATCATCAGTATCACCTCGGTGGTGGGGATGATGGGGAACGCTGGGCAGAGCAATTACGCCGCTGCCAAGGCGGGGGTCATGGGCTTCAGCCGCGCCCTGGCGCGCGAGGTCGCGGCGCGCGGAGTCACCGTCAATTGTGTCGCCCCAGGTTTCATCGCCACCGATATGACCGCCGCCCTGAACGAGGCACAGCGTGAGCATTTATTACAGCAGATTCCCGCTGGTCGCCTGGGTAGTGGGCAGGATGTGGCCGCCGCCGTCGCCTTCCTGGCCTCTGCGCAAGCTAGCTATATCACCGGTGAAACCCTGCAGGTGAATGGCGGTTTGTGGATGGGATGATGCCTTTTTCCTTTACAGGACCGCGCCAGCTGTGGTCCAATTCCGCCGAAAATAATTTTTACCAACTGAGGAGTTTCTCCCATGGATGATATCGCAGCACGTGTAAAGAAAGTGGTCGTCGAGCAACTGGGTGTGAATGAAGATGAGGTCACCAACGAAGCGTCCTTCGCTGACGATCTGGGTGCCGATTCCCTCGACAACGTCGAGTTGGTGATGGCCCTCGAGGAAGAATTCGACTGCGAAATTCCCGACGAAGAGGCCGAAAAGATTTCTACGGTGCAGCAGGCCATCGACTACGTCAGCGCGCATCTGCCCAAGCAGGATGCCTGAGATCATTTCTCCGTTCGGTTTGGAGTGCCTGCGTTGAAAAGACGTGTCGTGGTTACCGGTTTGGGGATCGTTTCTCCGGTCGGGATTGGTCTGGCCGCCTCTTGGGACAGCATCGTCCACGGCCGCAGTGGCATTGCCCGGGTCACGCGCATCGATCCGGAGGCCTATGCCTCGCAGATCGCCGGTGAAGTGAAAGGCTTCGATGTCGGCCAGTATTTGCCCGTCAAAGAAGCCCGCAAAATGGAGTTGTTCATCCATTACGGCCTCGCCGCCAGCATGGAGGCAATGGAAGACTCGGGGCTCAAGATTACTCCGGAAATTGCCGAACGCGTCGGTGTTTCCATTGGCAGTGGTATTGGTGGCCTGCCAGGCATCGAGTCCGAGCATTCCGTGGTGACCGAGAATGGGCCACGGCGCATTTCCCCATTCTTCATCCCGCGCTGTATCGTCAACATGGTGTCTGGTCATGTATCGATACTGTATGGGGCGAAGGGCCCGAACATTGCCATGGCGACTGCCTGCTCGACTGCAACGCACTCCATCGGTGACGCGGCACGGCTCATCGAGTACGGTGATGCCGATGTGATGATCGCTGGTGGTGCGGAGGCTGCCATCAGTCCTCTCGGATTGGGAGGATTTTCTGCTGCCCGGGCGTTGTCGACCCGAAATGATGCTCCGGAGAAGGCGAGTCGCCCTTGGGACGAGGGGCGTGACGGCTTTGTCTTGGCTGAGGGTGCCGGCATTCTGGTTCTGGAAGAACTCGAGTTCGCACAACGCCGTGGCGCGAAAATCTATGCCGAGGTGGTGGGCTACGGGATGAGTGCTGATGCCTATCACATGACGCAACCCGCCAGTGGGGGCGAGGGAGCTGCGCGCTGCATGCAGGTAGCCCTACGCAATGCAGGCCTGCCAGCGGATGCCGTGGACTACATCAATGCTCATGGTACTTCGACGCCGCTGGGTGATCTGGCCGAAACCGAAGCGGTCAAAGCGGTATTTGGCGAGCACTCCAAGAGGCTCGCGATGAGTTCGACCAAGTCCATGACTGGGCACCTTCTCGGCGCCGCCGGTGGAATTGAAGCGGTCTTTACCACGCTGGCGATCCACAACGGTATCCTGCCGCCCACCATCAATCTGGAACAGCCGAGCGCGGGCTGTGATCTGGATTATGTCGCTAACGTGGCCCGGCAGCAGTCTATCGAGGTTGCGTTGAGTAATTCCTTCGGTTTTGGTGGTACCAACAGCACTCTCGTATTCCGCAAGTTCCACGACTGAGGACCTGTGACGGTCCTCGCCTGCAGTGTCGATGGCGTCTTCCAGGACCCTGCGTACTCGCTCCCCTTCGCACGTGCCCTACAGTATGGCGATGGACTCTTCGAGACCATCGCCGTCATTTCCTCGCAACCTTTATTTTGGCAGCAGCACCTGCATCGGCTGAGCCAGGGTGCCGCGGTTTTGGGAATTGCCGTCCCGGACGTTGCCACACTGCTGGCCCATTGGCAGGAACTGCTGGAGGGGTCCCCTCTTATTGCGACATCTCGGCGTCTGGTACTGAAGATCCTGTTGTTCCGCCGGGATGGCCAAGGCTACGCCACCCCGCGGGAGAGCACTGGACAGATCGTTTTCCTTCTGCAGGATTGGCCCACTCGATCCAAAACCTATTGGCAGGAGGGCATCTGCGCGGGTTTGTCCACGGTCCCCCTGCAATGCGGTGCGCCCTACTTGGCGCTCAAGTCTCTGAATCGTCTCAATCAAATCATGGCACGGCGCGCTTTGCCCGAGGGCTGGCAAGAGGCGCTACTCTGCGACCAACAGGGATACCTGCGCGAGGGTATCCAAAGCAACGTCCTCTGGCGTCGCGGGGACACGCTTTATACCCCGGATCTGCACGATGGCGGAATCCGTGGAATTCAACGGGATGCAATTCTACGCCAGGCGGAAGGCTGGGGACTTGCCGTACAGACCGTAAGAGAAACGCCAACTGCGCTGGCAGAGGCAGAAGAAATCCTCTTTTGTAACAGTCTGATTGGGTTCTGGCCGGTGCAAAGATGGCAAGATCGCAGTCTCCCCGGCGCTGCGGGTAGCTTGGCGCAGCGTCTGGCGGCTTGGCACCGTGAGCTGGGATTATTCCCGGAGGCAACGTGAGATCCTGGTTGCCACGCCTGGCCCTGCTTCTCCTCTTCACGATTTTCGCGCTGCTCGGCTGGGCACTATGGGGCCTCTACCGCCCCTTTGCGTTGCCAGCACCGGGGACGGAGGTACCCATCCGCTTGGGAGCCAGCGTTGATGCGAGTATTCGGGAGCTGCACAGAAAGGGTTTGTTGCCGAACCCCATGCTGTTCCGACTCCTCTGGCAGGTGGAGGGGCGCCCGCCTCTACACGCCGGCCTCTATAGGTTTCGCGGACGGGTGAGTATGGCAGAAGTGCTCGAGACCTTGCGGGCTGGGCGCTCGCGGCCGCTGCTGTTTACCATCGTACCCGGAATGAATCTGCCGCAGGTGCTGCAACAACTGGAGCACGCCCCCTATCTGGACGCCAAGGGGATCCCCAAGGCAGCACAATTGCCCAGATTGCTGGGACCGATGGCAGCCACACGACAGAATGCCGAGGGTTGCCTGCTGCCGCAGAGTTATCGCTACGTGCCCGGTGAACCGGCCCTGACTCTGCTGCGCCAGGCCGCCCAGGCCATGCAGCAGACCCTGCGGCAGTCGTGGGCGGAGCGTGCGCCCAATCTGCCACTGCACGGCCCCTATCAGGCGCTGATTCTGGCCTCCATTGTGCAACGTGAAGGTGCGCCGTTGGCGCAGCAACAACGCATTGCCGCCGTCTTTCTCAACCGCTTGCGGATAGGAATGCCGCTGCAATCCGACCCCACGGTAATCTATGCGCTGGGCAAGGCCTATGATGGTCATCTCCAGCCGGCGCAGATGCAGGTGCAAAGTCCGTATAATACCTATCTGCATAGTGGCCTGCCGCCAACTCCGATCGCCATGCCGTCGCAGCAGGCCCTGGCGGCGGTTCTGCACCCGGCGGTTGGCGATGACCTTTACTTCATCGCCAAGGGCAACGAATATCACTACTCAGCAGGGTTTGCGGAACATCAGCAGCAGATCCGACGCTACCTTCAGGCGGGTGTCAAAAATGACTAAGGAATCGGGATTTTTCATCACTCTCGAAGGGATAGAAGGGGCTGGCAAGAGTACCGTCCTGCCTTTCCTTGCCGAGCAGATCGAGGCACTCGGCTACACCGTGGAGCGCAGTCGTGAACCGGGTGGTGGGCCACTGGGTGAAGCCCTGCGCGCCATCTTTCTCAATCCTGACCTGCAACTGGATGTGGAAGAGGAGCTGCTGCTGCTCTATGCCGGACGGCGGGATCACCTGCGCAGTCGTATCCTGCCGGCGCTGGCGGCGGGCAAGGTCCTGCTCTGTGATCGTTACGAGGATTCGACTGTTGCCTATCAGGGTGGCGGGCGTGGGGTAGCCCTTGCGCGTATCGAGGAGCTTTCGCGCTGGGCCGGTATTTTGCGTCAGCCAGATCTGACGTTCTGGCTCGATATCGATCCCCAGGTTGCCGCTGAGCGCATTCGCGATCGTCGGCCCGATCGCATGGAACGAGAGAGCATCGACTTCTTCCGCCGGGCGCAAGCCGCTTTTGCGCAGCGGGCCATGGAGATGCCAAAGCGTTTTTACCGCATCGACGCCAGTCAGCCCCTGGCACAGGTCCAGGAGCAGCTACGGGAGGCTTTGCTGGCGCGGATACCCCCACGCCAATCGCATCATGGATAACGCAGCGATCTCCTATTTTAGCGCACCGGCCTGGCTGGGCTCGGATCGTGCTCGGGCGCTTCCGCAGTCGCTGCTGCTCGAGGCGGCGGCGGATAGCCTCGCGGCTGCGTGGTCGGAACGACTCGTGCGCCTCTGGCTTTGTCATCGGGCTGCTGAGGAGGCCTGCGGTAGTTGCCCTTCCTGTCAGTTGCTGGATGCGGGAAATCATCCAGACTACCTGAATCTGCAGGCAAGTAATGGCAAGACTCTGGGCATCGAGCAAATACGCGAAGCGTTGGACGTCCTGGCTTACACCCCGCAGTCTGGTCCCTTACGGGTGCTGCGGATCATCACTGCAGAACAGATGAGCATGGCAGCAGCCAATGCACTGCTCAAGGGTCTGGAAGAACCCCCGCTACGTGCCCGCATACTGTTGCTGAGCGCTGCACCTGTGCGACTTTTGCCGACCATTCGTTCGCGCTGCCAGCGCCTCGAGTCACCTCCGCATGAAGTTGACGCCTGTGCCCGTTATCTTCGCGCACAGGGAGTCGATGCTGCTGATGTGGACAACCTTGCCCAGCGCTATGCCGATCGCCCAGCGCGTGCTCTGGAACTCGTCAACAGCGGCGTCTGGCCAGAGCTGCAGGAGGCGCAGACGCAATTGCTCAGCAAAACACCGCGACTCGAGTTGTTATGGCGGCTGGTGGGGCAGTGGAGCAAGGAGGAAGAACGCGTCTTGTTGCTGCGAGAGTTGATGTTGGGCTTGTATACGCAAATTTTTCGACTACAACACGGTCTGGAAGCCCCTTTGTGGGCGCAAGCGCTTTCGACGCGGGCCGCGAGTCGGTCGCCAACGCAGTTATGGAAAGAGTGCCAGGCTTGGTTGCGTCTCGCTGTTGATCTGCGCCAGAATCTACAGATACCCATGCGTCTGGAGCGCCTGCTCTGGTGCTGGTTTTGGGGAGAAAGAGAAGAATGAGTACATTGGATTCCAGTGCCCGTGCGCTTTCGGTGGTACTGCGCGATGCCGAGTCGGTGCAGCGCTATTTTTTGCCGCAGGTACGAGGTGGAGGAATACTGATCGAAACCCCGAACCTGCTGCCCATGGGGACCGACGTGCTATTGATGATCACGTTGCCCGACAATGGCCAGCGTACCCCGCTGCAAGGTAAGGTGATCTGGATCATGCCCAAGGAAAACCGTGAAGGTCATCCGCCAGCCATCGGCATTCGTTTCACCAACGATCGTTCTGGAATCCTGACCCGTATCCAAAGCATCATTGCCAGCCTGCCCAAGGGACAGAAGCGCGAGATCCTGGCCTTCTAACCTCGATTGCTTGCATCGCGCAACTAGGCTACACTCCCGCCCCTACGGAGAGGTGACCGAGCGGCCGAAGGTGCAGCACTGGAAATGCTGTGTACTCCAAAAGGGTACCGTGGGTTCGAATCCCACCCTCTCCGCCAATTTGTGCTAATGTTCTGAATATCAATAATATCAAGGCATTCAGGAACGATTTTAGTACAAAAAGCTAGTACAAAGCGGAGCGAGCGGGACGAGGAGAAGGTGATGCCCGCCCTGCCCAGCAACTGTTACAAGATCCCCCACGGATACGTTTTTCGCATCGTCGTCCCCGAGCCGTTACGGGCCGCTGTCGGCAAGCGCGAGATCAAGCGTTCCCTCGGTAAAGACTATCGCCAGGCGGTCAGTCAGGGGCGCCTGCTGGCCCTGCAGGTGGATCAGCAATTCCACAGCCTGCGCCAGCAGATCGACCAGCAAGAGGACTACGCCGAAGCCTTTCAGCGCTATGCTTCCCAAGCCCCCCATCATCCCCTCAAACCCATCACCCAAGTCACCCCGGCACTGGTCTCCGGTCTGCGGGCCTTGTGGCTTTCCAGCCTCGAAGCCGACCTTGCCTGGCGCCGGGAGGGAATCGACGAGGAGGAATACCAGGAACTCCAGGAGAATATCCAGGAGGTGCAGGCCAAGATCGCCCAAGCCTTGGCAAGAGGGCAGCCCGAGCCTTTCCTACCCGTCATTCGCGGGCTGTTGGTGGGCAAGAGATATCAACTGGCTGTCAGTGCGGCAGAAGAGCGCCAACTGGTTTTAGACGTGCTCCCCGCGTTTCAAGAAGGCTACGACATCCTGGCCCAGCGGCAAGCCGGCCGGCTGGTGCAACCCAAGCTGACCCCCGAGGATATTCCCTTGCCGGCCGTCTGGGAGCCTGCCGCCCCTACCAACCCCGCCACCACTCGTAATTCGGGCCTCAGCTGGCAGGAACTGCTCGACCACTGGCGCCAGGATTGCCCGCGCAAGCCCCGCACCGACTTCGAGATGCAGCGCCTGGTGCAGGCGTTGTCCATCTATCTCCCGAAAGCCACCCCCGCCACCCTGACCCGCGCCCAGGTCACCGACTGGCTACGCCACGAACGGGATCAGCGGGGCAACAGTGCCAAGACCCTCGAAAAGAAGGGAACGCTCGTCGGCGCCGTATTCTCCATTGCCGTCAAGGACGAATTGCTGGAGAAAAACCCATTTTCAGGATTCGACTACAAACGCTTTGCGGCCAAGGAAGGTTTGGCCCCTGAATCCCAGCGCCGATCGTTCACCCAAGCGGAACTGGCCCGGATCTTCTCCCCGCAAGGCCTCTTCGGCATCACCACGAGTGCCGGGGGAGGGGGCTACCATGCCCGCATCTGAGGGGAGGGCGCAGCGGCGCCCCGACCCCTCAAAAGTTGAGGGTCGGTACAGTGCCTCCCCACGGACACAAGGGCAGGGTTGGGGGGCACTGCCGATCTATCGGCCAGGAGCGACGAAGGGGTTGCTATATTGGGCATGGATACCCATGCGCAACACCAAGCCAACCTTCTCGACGGCCTCGAAGCGGTCAGCCGCTTTGGCTGGCTGACCCGCGACCAGATCACCCGCATCCTTTGGCCGGGGAGTAGTACCGCAGCGACCAGAGAAAAGCTTGGCCAGCGGCTGCTTGGCAAAGCCCAGGAAAAAGGCCTGTTGCTGCGTTGGGTCATCGACGGCGGCGGGTCGGCTTATGTGCTGCGTCCTGCCGGAGTGGGTTACCTAAAAAGCTTCCGGCCTACCGTCCCGGCAAAGTCGGGGCTCGACTTTCGCTTAGGCAATGTACGGCACCGCAGTCTTGCCAACAATATTATCCTTCAACGAATGCTGGAAGGGGGGCGGGTCTGGACGGAATATGAGATTCTGACCCGGCGAACGCCACAGATTGAGATTGCTGGGAAGATTCCAGACGGGGCAGTTTTTGATCTTCCTGGCTCTTTATCTGGGGGTATGGACTGGATCGAAGTCGAGGCCCATGCGCGCAAGCGTCGGGATTTTGAAGCACTCTGTGAGTTTATTCGCGGACCTCTGGAGATTGCCTGCCGGCCTGGCGGTTACCAGATTGCGGAGGGCGAGTATCTTGGCACCCTGGGTCTGTATTTCGCTGATGATCACCTGGGCGCACTTCTGACGCATCGCCTATTACAGGTGGCTCACGCGGAAGACTGGCCCGACACCCTCCGGGATAGTATTGAGCTATACTGGGCCCAACAGACGCCCGGGAGCCGCTGGGACGGGCTCAAACAGGTCGGCACCCTACTGTATCTGCCGGAGTCCTGGGCAACCAAAAAACTGTCTGCCCTGGAATCGTCCTTGACATAGCGGGTAAATCGCCTAACTGTTGAGCTGGAGGCGATGAAAGCCTAGAGAGGCCTCCGAACGGCTAAAGGGGATAGGGCTGCAGCAGACTGGAAGCGGACGCTGGGTTGCGCCAAACTTCTTCTATCAGTAATACTCGTGCCTTGATCGGTTAGGCAAGTATGGTTAGGAATAAAAGCGATTGTTTAACTGGCCTAGATTCTATAAGTACAATCGCTACTCGCCGGGAGAGCGACGCGAGGGCGAGTATTCCCCGGCAGGCCACGCGGTGTACTGCATCCGCCGAAGGCTGGGAGTGCAGGCGCGTGCTGTGCCGCATGGTGGCCGTCGAGTCAGTGGGGGGCGAGTGCACCGTCTGCGCCCCAACGAGGGCTGTACGGTGCGCCGATGACCAGAACGAGGACGTCCGGGGCACAATCATCCAATCGCCAGCGCAAGGACGCGCGAAAAGGCATACTGAGCACGGCGATTCTCCGTCTCAACAAAGGTTTTTTGTCATGCAGTTATTAGAAACATTAGGCTTGATTATTTCCCCTACAGTCACAGTAATTGCTGCTTACGTTAGCTACAAGTCAGTGAGAGAATCCAGTGATAATGCTAATAAAACAAAGGTACAAGTAGAAATATTATCAGGAAAGATTTCTGAGCTATCCTATCAACGAAGAATATCATACGAAAGAAAGATAAATGTTATATATGAAACAAATAAGCTTGTTGGCAAGATCGGATATTATATAGAACGATCTATTGTTTCCTATACTTCGTATGACTTGCTAAAATATAATGCATTAGATAGAGCGGAGAGATGTTTTGAAAACTTGATGAAATATAGATATGAGAATAACATGGCAATATGGGATGGAAAAGATTTTGAGGGAATATTTGGAGAAATAATGATAATTATAAATCTGCTTAGAGCTGAAAACGATATTGATAAAAGGCAACAAATTGTTATAAATAACTTCTACGGTACATTCAATAAATTTAGAGAAGAAATAAAAAAAGAAATTATCAACTTAAGCAAAGAAGAGGCGTCTTTTATTGATGGTATATAAAATTGATGGCTACTTGTAATATTCTGAATTGTGTTGTGCGCTTACCGGTTATATTGGCGAGTTAGTTCACCGACAAAATCTTGATGGTTAACTATTTTTTGTAAAAATATCGTGATAACAAATAAGATTATTCAGAATTTTCTACATATAGTAGATCAGATGCGCGTTAATGATATTGCCGGATTTCTTCTTCGCAACGACATCATACTGGAAGGTCTGAGATTTAACAGATCGAGCACTCTATATGAGTTGGTACGGCAGCGGATTAGTTTAAAAAAACCAACCTCTACATGTATAGGGCTACATGATCTCGCTCGGGTATTGTATCTGCAAGGCGAATTTGAAGGCTGGGATTATCCTTATTATAAAGTCGTGCGCACCATATTATTTGGTATATCTGATCCATACATTCACGAACCAGACCAAAGCCCTGACTGGCAAATAGCTGTAGCTATAGGATTGCTATTAATGGAACAGCCAGGCCTCAACATTACCGAGCAAGTGCCGATTTACGCTAGACAAGATGCGGTCCTTAGTGCTATTCGACGGCTGCAAGGCCAAGGTTATCAATTCCATGCTAATGACGGTCATGTCACATGGGTTAGCGGGGAACTTGAACGAGCCTGCCAAATCATGGACGCAGCAGTTAGCGCATACGGTGGATGGCCTCTCATTCGCCGGATTTTCGAACGACTTTATCCCTATCTGGAGAGAGGCCGATATGTCATAATAAGGCATCTTGCAATGGCGGTTAGAGAAGATAAGCCTCTGGAAATCCCCTGGGGCTACCTGTTAAACCTTGCTGCCAAGCACCTCAAGCCTGCAGTTCCGGAAATGCAAAGCGAAGAGCGATTCGAGTCTTTGTTAGAGTTATCCAAGGATATCGTAGCTACCCTAGACCTCGAGCCTTACAGCGGCGTAGAAGTCGCGATGGTAAGTCCTACTAGGTTGATAGAAGCGTTGCAAGATGCCGTGGTAGGCGACGCTTGTTTTAGTTTTGAGCAACTCCGGCCTATTGATTTGTTCGTTATGTTAGAGACGCTCTTTAAGGCTGTAGACCAGGCTGAGATGAAGCGGGAATTGGGATGGACTGTGGCGGATGCTCTTGTGTTAGCAAAAATTATTTTTGGCCCAGACACGAGGCCCTGTCACTCTTTTACCTTTCGGAAAATTAGAGAATCAACAAATCTATCAAATGCTGTTATTAAGGCTATGCTGGATCAGTTCACGCATGATCCGACGCAGTTGAATACAGAATTCTTTAACAGGTTGCTGAAAAAGTCCGTGGTATAATTGGCGGGACAGGGCACGGAGAGATTCGATCATGCGTGGAGCCAAGGCAGAGACAGGTGCGTTGTTCAGTTATCTATCCCCGGAGGATCGTGTGCCGGCAGATCATCCCCTACGTGCTATCCGGGTGATCGTGGACCGGTCTTTGGCTGAACTCGACGGACACTTCAACCAGATTTATTCGGACCTTGGCCGGCCCTCGATTCCTCCAGAGCACCTGCTCCGCGCTTTGCTTTTGCAGGTCTTTTACAGCGTCCGCTCGGAACGCCAACTGATGGAGCAGCTCGATTACAATCTCTTGTTCCGCTGGTTCGTGGGCTTGGGAATGGATGCCCCGATTTGGGTGCCGACGGTGTTCACCAAGAACCGAGACCGCTTGCTGGACAACGGAACGGTGCAGCGCTTTTTCCAGACGGTCGTGGAGCAGGCACGCAACCAAGGACTCCTTTCCGAGGAACACTTCTCTGTGGATGGCACCTTGCTGGAAGCCTGGGCATCGCAGAAATCCTTTCAGCCCAAAGACCCCGAGGATCGGCAGGGCGATGGCTCCGATTTCCGTGGGCAGAAGCGAAGTAATGACACCCATGCCTCGGTGACCGACCCCGACTGCCGCCTCTACAAGAAGGCCTCAGGAGAGGCTTCGCGGCTGGCCTATCTGGGGCATGTGCTGATGGACAATCGGCATGGGTTGATTGCTGGAGAGCAGGTCACCAAGGCGGATGGTACGGCAGAGGTGGATGCTGCAGTGCAGCTCCTCGACGAACTGGGCGGTGCTGATCGCATTACTCTGGGAGCCGACAAGGGCTATGACCGGCACGAATTTGTGCGGAATCTACGTGACCGCAACGTCACGCCCCATGTGGCGCGCAAATGCAAAGGTTCGGCGATTGATGGACGCACCACTCGTCACGTCGGGTATACCATCAGCATCCGCGTGCGCAAGCGGATTGAATCGATCTTCGGTTGGATGAAGACCGTGGGCGGGATGCGCAAAACGCGATTCCGTGGTCTGGATCGTGTAGGTCTGCACTTCACCCTGGTTTCCACTGCCTACAATCTGGTGCGCATGGCACGACTGGGGGTGGCATGATGGGAGCGCTGCGCCCAGAATGCGGTAAATCGAGAAAAGTGACTAGGAAAATCGCAGAAAACCCGCCCAGAGGCGCATTCAGGCAGTCATTTTTGATAAAAACCGAAGAATCGTCAGTTTTATCGCTCGGTTTTTCAGCAGTCTGTTAAACCGAATGACATCATTCACTGCAATTTAAATTTTAGACCACTAGTCGCAGGGCAGAACCAAAACAGGTTGCTTATCGCGCCTTCTATATCTGCTTTGGGTTTCTATATAGCACTTACAGATGCCATTCGAAGTTACGACACTCATATAGATGAGAAAGTAGGAACTGCGGCAGAGCAGTTGGTTTCGAATTTATATATACAACATGGGTTGCAACCTGTCGTGGCACCTGGATTCTACGAAGTATCAGGCGAAAGGTACGAGTGCGATATCGTTCTAGAGACCAACGAATATATTTTTTTCCTGGAAGTAAAAAAGAAAATACTAACTCGAGCAAGCTTTTCTGGAGATGTTCTGGAAATACTCACCGATCTTAAGTCAATGTTTGAATCCCAAATACAAAGCGGGCGACACGAGCTATATCTTCGCCAGAACGAGGTACTCTACTTCAGTGACGGTACGAAGCTTGAATTTCATGGTCGGCGCGTGGTTAGAATCTCGGTTTCACTCCTAGATTGGGGAACATTGCAAGATCCGTTGAACACAGGGTCTTTTTTGCAAGCTTTTATGCAAACTAATTTTGGGGTAATGTCTGATCAAGGAACATCTGCCGCCGTTAAAAAAATTAATGCTGTTAATATTGCGCTCAATAAACTGCGCACCCTGGAGTTCCAATTGGCAACGTTTCATCATGCGGGTCGTCCATGGCTATTCGATAGCTTATTTGTCAGTATCCCGTGGCTAATGTTTCTTCTGGATAGGTGTCATGACGCGTCAGCCTTTGAGGCAAAGTGGCGTTCATTCCACGCTATAAGAAAGCCTGCTCGAAATCCCTACTTCCAAATTTTGTAATTACTTGTCCGTCTCTATTGGGTGCGTGAATGACTGCAAACGCTGCCTTGGAGACGTTTATCCAGGCTGATTTACAGAGGTTGGAAGGACTTTCGAAGGATTGATGATGTCGGGAGGAGTCTGATACCTGGTCATTGCTTGACACTGACTGGCACCAGTAATGTTGATAACATCGTACGCTTCTGATAGTTGGGGCTTGATACTGTATTTGTAACTAATCACTGTAACTATCTGGTCAAGGCGGTTGTTCGCAACTCATTGAATAAGTTTTGGATATTTGGTGAAACGGGCGAATTCCACCCTCTCCGCCAAATCCGCATAGTATCTGCCCTGAAAATTCTTTCGACTTCTTGCGAAATGTCCGCATTACTCCTCGTGTTTTAAACGGGGTACTCCGCTACGGATGCGCGACGGGTTTGACAGGGCGATTTCCAAGGCAGTTTCCAGGCGAATGACCCGCTCGGTGAGATTCTCTATTTTTTCCTGCTGCCGTTTTACCGTGCTCGCCAAACCCTCCACCCGATCATTCATCTTGATCACGGTGCTCAGGGCATCCCACATCTTGTCGGTAATCGCCATCAGCGGGTTCGTCCGGATTCCATGGCGGCGATCCGCCGTTCGGAGTCTTCGACGAAGGCCAACGCTTCATCGATGGCGGCATTGGCCTGGGCGCTCGTCTTAAGTATTTGACCAATCATCCCCTCCAGAATCTCTTCCTCCTCATTTGGACGAAAGGACGAGGCGGCCCGGCGGAGGAGCTCTCCCATCGACATATGGGCATCCTGGGCCATCTTGGAAATCAGAGCCTTTTCCTGTGGGGTAACCAGGACCGGGATACGTTCGCTTGCAGTTGCCATGCTCTACTCCTTTCTGTTCATGACCAGCACATGGACATTGTAGAAGGAATGCAAGAACAATCAAGAGGTCTGCTTACTCGTGTATTTACGGCCGGCCAGGTCGAACCCATACCGTTTGCAGCAATGGCCGGCCAGGAGCCGACTTACTGGTAGGCGTGGGCGAAGAGGTCTTCGCGGCGAATCACTTCTAGACAGAGCTTGTCACAGGCGGCGAGGATGACCGGCGGGGCGACGCCCGCCTCGCGCGCCTCTTCCCAACGCGCAGCACAGAGACACCAGCGATCCCCGGGGCGCAGGCCGGGAAAATCCCACTCCGGATGTGGGGTGATGAGGTCGTTGCCGCGTTCCAAAGTATATTGCAGAAAGGCCCCCGTCATGACCGCACAAACGGTATGCGAGCCGAGATCGTTGGGGCCACCGCTGCAAAAGCCATCACGGCGGAAACCGGTACGAGGATTTTCGCTGCAGGACACCAAGTCCTCTCCCAGAACATTGCTGCGCATTTTTTCTCCGAGTCGGCCGACTTTCTTAAGGGTAGCATCATCGGTCCAGAAATGCCCAATGGTGCAGGGCAAAGTTGCCGCTTGTGAGTGATGTCAGGAATTTCTATACTGGAGTCCTAAAATGTCAGAAGGGAGCGTTTTTATGCATACACATCTCATTATCCGGTCTCCGCGGCGGGGCTGGCAGTCGTTACTTTTGGCTTGTGCCGGTCTCTTGGCTGCGCCGCTGGCGGTTGCTGACGGGGAGTTTCCCGCCAAGGTACCCGTCCCTGCCGACAACCCCATGACTCCCGCCAAGATTGAGCTGGGCAAGCAGCTGTATTTTGATCCCAGAATTTCTCTTTCTGGAACCGTGTCCTGTAACAGCTGCCATATGGTGCAAAGTAATGGTAGCGATAATCTTCCTCTGTCTTTCGGCGTTTTCGGTCGAGTCGATGTCCCGCGTAACACGCCTACGGTCTACAACGCCGCCTTCAATACGGTCCAGTTTTGGGACGGGCGGGCCAGTAGTCTGGAGGAGCAGGCGAAAGGACCCATCCTCAATCCGGTGGAGATGGGTATGCCCAACGCAGAGGCGGTAGTCGACGTCTTGCGCAAGATTCCGGGGTATCATGCGCAATTCGCGCAGGTTTTTGGTGGCAAGGAACCGATCACTTTTGACCATGCGGCGGAAGCGATCGCCAGCTTTGAGCGTACCCTGGTGACACCGGATAGTCCCTATGATCGCTTTGTAAAAGGCGATAAAAAGGCCTTGGACGTGACGGCGCAAGAGGGACTGAAGTTGTTCAACTCGGTGGGCTGCGGTACCTGCCACGCCGGACCTATGTTCGATAACCCCGGGCTGCCGATGGGTGAGGGCTTTTATCAAAAATTTCCGGCCCAACCGCAGAATGCGGCCTGCGCAAAATACGTGCAGAAATATCATCTGCATGGTGATTTGGGGCGCTACGACGTGACGCACAAAGACGCCGACAAGGAACGATTCCGAGTACCGGGTCTGCGTAATGTTGCCCTTACTGCACCCTATTTCAACTACGGCACGGTTCCCAATCTGCAAGAAGCTGTCCGAGTCATGGCCGCCTGTGAGTTGGGCAAAAACCTGACGGAAACCCAGACCAAGCAGATCGAGGCATTCCTGAACAGTCTGACCGGCAAGTTTCCACAGGTGACACTCCCGCATTTGCCCCAGACCCCCGATTCCACCTTGCTCATGAAGGTGGCGGATATGGCGAAGGAAATGCAGAAAAAATAGCGTACATGCCCGGGCGGCGTGTCGGTCCCGTTCCGCGCGAACGCCGACTTACGCCGCGCCGAGGGTGCTAGACGGGATGCTTCGATGCTGACGATTGCTCTGAGAATGGCAATGTAGGATTATGGCCGGCTGATCAGCAAAGGCGTGTTCCCGATGCAGAACCCTCTTTTTTTCGCCCAAGACCAATATTTGCAGGATGAGGCATTCACCGGCCTGTTGCAGGAGCATGGCATAACGATTCTCCAGGATTTTTTGGAGTATCGACCCTATGCCGAGCAGTTTATCCAACAGTACCTTCCCGAGCCTTTGCCCCGGACGGTGATCCTGGGCCTCAATCCCGGGCGTTCGGGGGCGGGACTGACGGGCATCCCCTTTTTGGACTTCCGGAGTCTGGCAAATTTGCTGCCGGATACGCCTTTGCCGCGCAACGACACTGAGCCCTCGGCCAACTTCTTTCATCGGGTGGTGCAGAACGTGGGCGTTGAGAAGTTCTACCGCGCGTTCTATGTGAGCAATGTTGCAGCGGTGGGCTTCCTGCGCGATGGCAAAAACTGCAATTATCCAGAGCTTCCCATGGCCGCGCAGCGAGTGGTCGAGGAACGTTTTCTGGCCGAGATGGCGCAGATTCAGCCAAAGCGCATCATTGCCCTGGGGCGAGAGGTGGAGGCGACGGTGCAGCGGCTCTTTCCTGATGGCAGCGTGCGTATTTCCCACCTGCCGCATCCTTCCTGGATCATGACCTATCGCTTGCGGGAGGCGCAATCGTGGGTGCGGCGCTACACCCAGATGCTGCTGCAGGGCTAGCGATTGGTCGCCGCGGGCTGGCGGCGTATGATGGCACTTTGCTGATACAGAGAGGAGGCCGTCATGGCTGATGAGTTGCCGGTTCTGCCTGCCAAACGCAAGCTTGAACCGCTCTGCCAAAAAATCGGTCTGCCGACCATTCGTGCCGTGGTGGACGATTTTTACGATCGCATTCAACATCATCCCACTCTGGCAGAGCCCTTCGCCATTGTTGGCGACTGGACCTTGCACAAGGAACGTCTCACCCATTATTGGTGGACGGTGATGGGCGGCTTACCCTATCAGGATTTTCGCTATGCCCTGGGCGACAAGCACGCTCCTGTCGGGGTGAGCAATGCCTTGGTGGACGACTGGCTACAGCTCTTTCACGAGACGATGCTCGACCATCTCGATGCGGACCTCGCCAAGCGTTGGTTGGGTCTGGCGAGTGGAATTGGCGAGTCGCTACGACTGATGTTCGCCCGCGACGCGTAGACGCGGGGTCTGTTCCTCGCCCTGGCCAAGAAAGAAGCGATAGGCGGGATTGTCAGTCTCTTCGGCGTAGGGTAGGCCGAGGCGATCGAGCATATCCCGGAAGGCCGCGGAATCTTCGGGCGGCACTTCAAATCCGGCCAGTACGCGATCGAAATCGACACCATTGTTGCGATAATGGAAGAGGCTGATGTTCCAGCGCCCGCCGACCTTATCGAGAAACTCCATGAGGGCGCCGGGGCGCTCGGGAAATTCAAAGCGAAAGATACGCTCGTTACGGGCTTGCACCGCATGGCCGCCGACCATGTGACGGATATGCAACTTGGCCATCTCGTCATTGCTGAGGTCCAGCGCGATATGTCCCGTATCGCGAAGCGCCTGCAGTAGCCCCTCGGCGTCGGCCCGATCCTGCACGGCAACGCCGACAAAAATCTGCGCCTCGTCACGACGATGCAGGCGGTAATTGAATTCGGTGATGACGCGCTGCCCGCCAATGGCGGCACAGAAGGCCTGGAAGGCCCCGGGACGTTCGGGGATGGTAACAGCAAACAGGGCCTCGCGCGCTTCCCCAATTTCGGCGCGCTCGGCAATAAAACGCAGGCGGTCGAAGTTCATGTTGGCGCCGGAGAGGATGGTTACCCACGCTCCCTGGCCGGCCTGTGCGGGCTCTTCCAGCGCCAGACGCTTCAGCCCGGCAAGCGCCAAGGCCCCGGCCGGCTCCATCACCGTGCGGGTCTCGTCGAAGACATCTTTGATGGCGGCGCAGATTTCGTCATTGCTGACGCGCACGATCTGATCGACGTACTGGCGGCAGAGGGCGAAGGTGTGCTCGCCTACCTTGCGCACGGCGACACCGTCGGCAAAGATGCCGACCTGATCCAATTCGATCCGCTCCCCAGCCTGCAGGGATTGATACATCGCATCGGCCTCGAAGGGTTCGACGCCAATGATGCGGATCTCCGGCACGATACTTTTCAGGTAAGCGGCCACGCCAGCGATCAGACCGCCACCCCCCACGGGCACAAATACCGCATCGAGGGCACTCCCGCGCTGGCGCAGCAGTTCCGCCCCCACGGTACCCTGACCGGCAATCACCAAGGGGTCGTCGAAGGGATGGACAAAGACCATGCCGGTTTCGGCGATGATCTGCTGACAATAGGCCTGCGCGTCGGAATAGCTGTCACCGTGCAGAATGACCTCGGCACCCAGGGTCTGCACGGCGCGGACCTTGATTTCCGGGGTGGTGCGCGGCATGACGATGCTGGCGCGGATGCCCAGAAACTGGGCGCTACGGGCAACTCCTTGGGCATGATTGCCGGCACTCGCGGCGATGACCCCTCGGCGCCGCTCCTCATCGCTCAGTTGGGCGATGCGGTTGTAGGCGCCGCGCAGCTTGAAGCTGAATACCGGCTGCAGATCTTCGCGTTTGAAGAGGACCTCTCGCCCCAGGCGGGCGCTCATTTTGGGCGCGGCTTCGAGCGGTGTCTCGCGGGCAACGTCATAGACCCGGCTGCAGAGGATTTCGCGGAGCAGATCTTTCACTCGGAGTTTCCGTGGCTTGGGGGAAGAGGGCCGTCGGGGCGCAACCACTGGCGAAACTGGTCGATGTCTTCTTGCAGGGCAGTATTGGCCTTTTCCTCCATCGCCTCATAGTGGGCCAGGACTTCTTTGCCCAGATCGGTGAGAAAGGCGCCACCACCGCGCGTACCGCCCGTCGCTGTGCCCACCAATGGGCCAACGAAAGAGCGATTCATGGTGTCGACCAGCAGCCAGGCGCGCCGGTAGCTCATGTTCATGGCCCGTGCTGCAGCCGAGATCGAGCC
Organism: Acidithiobacillus sp. YTS05; assembly: GCF_024396695.1. Lineage (GTDB taxonomy): Bacteria > Pseudomonadota > Gammaproteobacteria > Acidithiobacillales > Acidithiobacillaceae > Igneacidithiobacillus > Igneacidithiobacillus copahuensis. Next base: position 1,875,020 of record NZ_CP094359.1, on the reverse strand, counting down.
CTTTTCCTCGATGCGATGCAATAGTTCCGCTTTGCCAGGGCCAATGGCGATGGCCTCGGCCAGCAGTATGCGCAGCCTCGGCGCGATGACATGACTATGCTTCTGCATCTGGGTCCTCTCCCTGAAAAAAGCGCAGGATTCGCTCCGGAAGCCAGTCGGTATCTCCGGGGAATCTACCTTGCACGTAGGCAACATGGCCGCCGCGCTGGGTGAAACAGCGATGCACGGCGCGACCGCGGGGCCATTTCGCAACGGCATCCAAGGGTACGATAGGATCATTGCGACTATTGATCAACAGCGTGCGCGTGCGCACCTGCGCGAGGCCGGGCCCGGAAGAGCTCTGCTGCCAGTAGCTCAGGGCATCGGGAAAGCCATGGACCGGAGCGGTGAAGGTATCGTCAAAGGCACGCAGACTCTTGCTACGGCGCACCGCCTGCCAATCCACCAGGTCGGGAAATCGTTGGGCATAGCGCCCCATCTGTCGTTTCAGGGTGCGGACAAAATACTGTTCATAGAGGGGGCGAGCGGCGATATATGCGGCCGTGGCCACCAGATCGACCGGCGCGCAGACCGCAGCAGCTGCCGTCAAATAGTTTGGGTGATCCTCACCGAGATATTTCAGTAGGGCATTGCCGCCGAGAGACACACCGACGGCGTATAGCGGTCGCTGCAACGCATGCAAGCGCTCGATGATCCAGGCAATTTCCGCGCTGTCACCGGCGTGGTAGGCGCGCGGTAGAAGATTGTCGATGCCGCCGCAGCCGCGAAAATTGATGAAACAGCCTGTCCAGCCCACTCGCTGCAGGGCTGCGCCGAGGGATAGGGCATAGTGTCCGCTACTGCTACTGCCCAGCCCGTGAAAAAGAACCAGCACCGGGCTATCGCCCTGGCCATCTACCCAGTCGACGGCAATGCGATCCTGGTCTGGTGTCGTCCAGATTTCGCGACGCAGAGAGACCTGCCGTCGGCGGGAAAAAAACGGCGCCCAAATGGTTTCGAAATCGCCGTTGGGGAGCCAGAATGGGGGGCGAAAGTGGCAGGAGAGCGTCAATCTTCGATGTAGGCGTCGTGCGCTCGGAGGTATTGCTCCAGCTCGTCGATGCAGCTGCCGCAACCGGAACCACAGCCCGCATGCACCATCAGTAGCTCCATGAAGGGTAGGGGCTGGGCGCGTTGACGCTCCAGGATTTCTCGGAAAGTGGCTGCCGAGCAACAGCAATAGGGACTGTCGTCGATTTCCTGCGCTTCTGCTGACATTCTTGCTGCGTTCCTCGATCATCCATATGGTGCGAAGAGGGAGACTCGAACTCCCACGCCTTGCGGCGCTGGAACCTAAATCCAGTGCGTCTACCAATTCCGCCATCCTCGCGTCTGCGCTATCTTATCCTTTGGGGCCTTTCTGGACAACGACGGAATCAAATCATGGCCAAGTCTCCGCAACGCCTACGTCAGCTTTTAGCGGTGGAAGCCGCGCGCATCATGGTCGATGAAGCCGTGGGCGATTTTCGCAGTGCCAAGGAGAAGGCTGCACGCCGGCTGGGCGTCCATGCCCAGCAGCACTGGCCTAGCAACACGGAAATTCACAGCGAGATGCAGGCGCGCCTGCAGCTTTTCCATGCGGATACCCAACCCCAGGCCTTGCGCCACTTGCGGGAAATTGCCCTGCACGCCATGGAGTGGCTGCAAGAGTTTCAGCCACGTCTGGTTGGCCCAGTGTGGGAGGGTGATGCAACGGAGCACAGCAAGATCACCTTGCATCTCTTTGCCGATGCCCCGGAAAGCGTGCTGTTTTTCCTGCTTGATGCCCAGGTCGAATATGAGGAAGGCTGGCAGCGCCTGCGCTTTGGCGACGCCAATGCTGTGGATTACCCCACCTTTTTACTGGAGTTTGAGGGGGCACCCCTGCGCCTGGTGATCTTTGCCCTGGACGAAGACCGCCGCAGCCCCGCCTCGGCGCGCGATGGCAAGCCCCTGCCGCGGGGCAGCATCGCGCAGTTACAGCGGCTCTTGGCCGCGGAAAATCCCTGCTGATTTAACCGGGGAGGGTGGGATAATCGGTATAGCCCTCTGGTCCTGAGGTATAAAAGGTGTCAGGGTTGGGCTCATTGAGCGTGGCACCGCTGCGAACGCGCGTGGGTAAATCGGGATTGGCGAGAAAGGCGGTGCCAAAAGCCACGGCGTCCGCTTTGCCCTCGGCTATCGTATTCTTTGCCTCTTCTGGGCTATATCCCATGTTGACCACGAGCTTGCCGCGATAGTTTTTACGCATGGGAGTCAAGACATCTGCCGTCTGCTTCTCATAAAAATCGCCGCGCATGAGGTGGAGGTAGGCGAGGTTCTTGTCATTGAAGGAATTCGCTAGCCAGGTATAGAGCCCTACAGGATCGCTGTCTTTCATGTCATTGAAACTGTTGAGTGGCGAGAAACGCACGCCAACACGATCCGCCCCGATGGCTGCGCATACAGCATCCAGGACTTCGAAAAGGAAGCGGGAGCGGTTTTCCCGACTCCCTCCGTAGGGTCCCTCACGATGGTTGCTCCCGTCGCGCAGGAATTCATCGATCAGGTAGCCGTTGGCCGCATGGACTTCCACCATGTCGAATCCCGCTGCGCGAGCGTTGCGGGCCGCCTGCGCAAAGCCTTCAACGATGGCAGGGATTTCGTCGTCAGTCAGCGCGCGTGGCATGGTGTAGGCCTGTTTTCCCTTGGGCGTGTGGACTTCTTCATTGGCAATGGCGATGGCACTCGGTGCCACCGGGATCACGCCATTGTTGAGATCGGGATGGCAGGCACGCCCACCATGCCAGATCTGCAAGGCAATTTTTCCGCCGGCCTGATGTACGGCATCGGTTACCTTACGCCAGCCGGCGATCTGCTCCGCGGAATAGATGCCGGGTTCATGCCAGAACGCTGAATTGCCCGGCAAAACCATGGTCGCTTCGGCGATGATCAGGCCGGCGCTTGCGCGTTGGGCATAGTATTCGGCCATGAGCGGCGTAGGCACGTGTTCGCCTTCGGCGCGGCAGCGAGTGAGAGGGGCCATCAATATTCGATTGCCGAGTTCAATGGCGCCCAAGGTCAGGGGAGAGAATAGGTCCGTCATACTGGCTCCTCAGCTGGATCGACTGCTGAGAATGGTACCGACCGGTCAGTCGGTGTGCAACTCTGCCTGCGTTATCAACCCCCGTCGTTGCTGTCTTTCAACCGTTTTGTGGCTTGTGTGGCCGGAAATAGACCCACGCCGCCAGGAACAGGAAGGCAAAGATGTAGATATTGGTAGTGCCGAGGACGTCGCCCTTGTTGGCAGTGCTGCCCGGCAGATAGGGCGCACCCCAACCCTCGGCGGTGGTCCAGACACCAAAGCTATAGGCGATGCCGACGGGAATGATCCAGCGGAGCTGCTTGCCGCCGATCAGCAGAAAAAGGGCGATCACGCTCTCTGCCAGCGCCGCGAAAACCCCGAAGAGAAAAGGTCCCACGGCGTTGATGATGGTGATGAAGAAGGTGATGTAGGCGGCAATCCATGCCGGCTCCCCGGGCAAGGCTTGCTGCAGATACGTGACGGCGTTGTGCAGGAAAAAGGGCTGCCACTTCCAGAAGGCATCGAAGGCCCAGAGCAGGCCGAAGAGGATGCGTGCGGTGTGCATGGCCGCAGGGGAAAGACGCCCGTGGCGCGTGCCAGCCAGACTCCAGCAGTCCCAAGAGCGACTGGAAATGACAAAAACAAAGACCAGCGCGTAGATGATGGCGGTTCCCGGATCCGTGGCGCCTTGGGTGTAGGGCCCGCCGAAGCCGCCAACGGTGCTCCATAGCCAAAGGTTGTAAAACACCCCGACGTAGGCAAAGAAGGGCAAAAAGAGTCCGCTGATCAGGCTGACAGCGAGAAGCACATCCAGCACAATGGTGATCCAGGCGACCAAGTTCGGGCCAATACCGGTGACCACTGATGCCATCCAGTGTCCATAGGTCATTACCCATGCGGGTTGCCCACTGACCCAGTCCGCACTGAAGGTACCCAGAAAATGCGCGCGGTAGGCTGGACTCAACTGCAGAGCGGTGTTGATCAGCCAGGCGAACCCAAAAAGGATGCGCACCGCAGCAAAGGCGCGTTGTTGTGGGGAATACTCGGCAATCGTGGGTTCTGCGGTAGTGGCGGTAGTCATTCATGAACTCCTTGTTTTGCTGGAGATAAAAACTCTATCATCAGGTCGGTGCGTGGCACGTTGTGAAATTGTACCTCTTTCATTCGGGAAAACCAGTTATTACAGAATCTTCTTTTGATCATGGTTTAGCGACTCGGAGTAGTGCGATTTTTTCCCGATTATAAATTTCATAGCGTATCAGTATCACCTTTGCCTGGTAGGGAGATTCTACCTGAGAAATAAGTTTACTTAGGTCAGTTGCCGGACAGACGACATAGAGCGGCCTATTTCCCATGTAGTTCCTGATATTTGCTGTATCTTGTAGATGGTGGATAGTCATGGCGCCACGCGCCGCATAAAACAGAAAGTCGGGCTGAAACCACTGCCATGACGCCAGGCGATAAGGTGCTCCCGCCTGAATATGGACAATTTGTTCCGCCATCTCCCGAGAGGGTTTCAGCCGGTTGAACTCCGGCGTATATAGAAACACCAAAAGTATGCTGAGTGCCACCGCGCCACCAGCCAAACTCAGCAGGGCCCAGAGGACACGCTGTCGCCAGATCCAGACCCCGGCTACGAGTGCGGCGACGATGTAGGGCGTACCAAGCCATAGCATGCGTGGAATTTCCGGCTGCCGCATGGGTACGATCCAGCCACCAAACGTCGTCAAGATGACACCGATGGCAAACAGAACGCCCAGTGACAGAACGTCGGACTTGGTAAGGCTCTTCTGCGTAGCTTGCAGTCGCGAGTCGAGATACGTGGCCAAGAGAATCGCCAGTGGTGGATAAGACTCCCAGACATAGCTCGGCAGTTTGGTCGCGGAGAGGCTGAAGAAGACGATCCAGATTACCGCCCAGAGCAGCATAAACTGGTTTTTGACCTGTTGCTTGTCCGGAGTCAGTGCCCTTGTCCTTTTTAACCAAAGCAGCGCCTGTGGTAGGAACACCGACCAGGGTAACATACCGAGGAAGACGCTAAGCAAATAATAAAACCACGGGCCCCGATGGCCTTGCATGCTTGCATCAAAGCGGCCAATATTCTGCTGCAATAGAAAGAGCTTGTCCCACCCCCAGTGCGTTTCCAGGCCGACCGCGACGTACCAAGGCATGACCAATATCAGGAATAGCGGTAGCCCCAGTTCGAGCCTTCCCTGCTGCCATAGAAAGTGGAGATTTTTCTGTACGATGAGAAAAATAACGATGATCAGCCCTGGTAACAAGAACGCGATTGGACCTTTATCCAGCGTTCCCAAAGCAAGCGCTATATAGCATAAGAATAAAGCGTTGCGCCTGACCTGGGGATCCAGATAGGCCAGCAAGAAAGATAGCAGCGCAGCAGTTGTGGCAAGGATCAGCAGAGGATCGGGCGTAGCGCTCCGAAAAATCACGGTACTATGGAGGATGGTAGCGATTATCAGAGCAGACAGAAAGGCGATTTTCTCGCTGTACATTCGGCGAACGACGCTGACGATCAGCAATACTAGCAGCGCTCCCACGATCGCCGATCCGATGCGTAGGCCAAAAGAATCGAGGCCGAACAGCCTTACCCCTACCCACATCATCCAGTAATTCAGAATCGGCTTGTCAGGAAGAATCTGGCCGTTGAAGGTAGGCAGAATCAGATTGTGATTTGCCATCATTTCCTTCAAGGATTGCGCGTAGATAGGCTCATCGATATTCCATAGGCTGGTGTTTCCTATTCCCCAAGAGAAATACAGTGTAGAAGCCGCAAAAATAAGCAGAGACTGCACTAGATATTTATAACTTGTCTTTGTTTTTTGCATGCGCTATTGATTCTTTCTTTCGTTATCTGTGTCATTGATCCAGGAATCCTGAATCAAATATAGTGGTCGCTGCTTGCTTTCTTCGTAGATTCTGGAAATGTACTCGCCAAGCATCCCCAGTGCGATGAGCTGAACCCCACCCAAGAACAATATGGTCACCATGAGTGAGGGGTATCCCTTTACCGAGTTTCCACAACATATGGTTTCGATAATCAGGTAGATGGCATACAGAAAAGATGTAAATGCAATCATTATGCCCATGTAGGAAGCGAGTTGCAGCGGTACATGGCTGAACGATGTGATCCCCTCCAGCGCCAGCTGCCATAATCGCCAATAATTCCAGCTGCTTCGCCCATTTTGACGTGCGTCTCTTTGATAATATATTGATGTTGTCTTAAAGCCAGTCCACGCAAACAGACCCTTCATGTAACGGCGGCGTTCGGGTAGGCATTTCAGGGCCTCCAGCACCTTCCGCGACAGCAAACGGCAGTCCCCAGCGTCATGGGGAATCTCAATGGTACTCATCCGGTTCAGAACACGATAGAACAGGAAAGAACTCATTCGTTTTGCATAGGATTCTCCCAAGCGTCGCTGGCGCACCGCATTTACCACGTCGTAGCCCTCCAAGAATTTTGCAAAGAGGGGTTGGATCAACTCGGGGGGGTCCTGTAGATCGGCGTCCAGAGGAATGGCTACATCGCCGGTAGCATGGTCCAGTCCTGCGGACAATGCCGCTTCTTTACCAAAATTGCGGGAGAGATTGATGATCGTTACCCGATCATCCCGATCTCGGAGCGCGAGCAATTGCAATAGGGTGTCGTCGCTACTGCCGTCGTTGACGAAGACGATCTCCCACCTTTGCGCTAATTTTTGCAGCACCGCCTGGGTACGGTCAAAGAGGGAACTGATATTGGCGGATTCGTTGTAGCAGGGAATCACCACCGATATTCTATAAAGCTCATTCTCTTGCTTTTTTTCATTTTTCAATGGGATGTTCTCTGATTCCATGTGGGCCAGCGGAAGACGCCAACGCTTACTGATCAGTAGAAGAGCGGCAGCAGAGCCTGTTCGACCACTTGAAAGAATAACGCGGCAAGCTTAGGCGAAAATTAGGGAGTCTCCGATCGTGGTGGGAGAAGTGTCGAAAAACGGTCCGTTTGACCTGGCTAGGCGCCCCCTCGACTTGCCGAGGGTGGCGCACCTTTTTGGCTTCAGCGATGCAACTTACAAGTCTTGATTCCAAACAGGGAATAGGCTGGGCACCAGCCAATCAGCCCGGTGACCAATGGGATCACTCCCAACCAACCCCAGGGACTTTGCGGCCCCCAAAATACGAGGCTGATGACTACCGCCCCGATAATGATGCGCATGCCGCGATCCACTCCGCCCTCATTGAGCAATGTTTGCATGTTCATGACCTTACCCTCATTGTCCTTGGAAAGGAGTTCCATGATGGCAGGCCAGGGAGCAATGCGTCGGTGACAATATCACAGAATTAGGAGCCGTTTGCCAGCTCTTTCAGTGCCTCACGGTTCAGTAAATGAATTTCTCGATGTTGCCGAAGAATCCAGCCGCGGGCCTCGAAATCCCGCAAGCTGCGGCTGATTACCTCACGGGCAGAACCCAGCTCGGCGGCAATGGCCTGGTGCGTAATGGATAGCGTATCCCCCTCTGCGCCCTGATGCAGTAGCAGGCGGGCCAGACGGATATCCAGGCGGGTAAAAAGCACTTCTTCGACCAGGGCAAATAGTTGTGTCAGGCGGTCGCCGTAGGCGCGAAACACGAAACTACGAAAATCCGGGTTGTCTGCGATTGCGGCCTGGAAGTGTTGGCGTGAAAACGCCACGGCGCGGCCCGCGCGCTCGCTGATCCCGGTTGCGGGATAGGCGTGCCCATTGAACAGGCAGGCGGTAGTCAGTATGCAGGACTCCCCTGGCCCAATTCGATACAGCACGATCTCCCGGCCACTGACAGAGACCTGCTGCACACGAATCTGACCCTCCTGCACCAGAAGATATTGCTCGCAAAGACTCCCGTTCTGAAAGATAAGGCTACCGGCGGTAAATCGCAGCTGTCTGGCTGCAGCCAACAGCACCGCACCACTTTTCGTCTGCTGCAAAGCACGAAGGTCTGGAAACTGCTCCAGCCAATCGGTGTTCATCTATCGATCGTCATTCATGACCCCTGGATTTGCGCAGCGGGAGAATCTTCTGCAGGGTGACATAGATTCCTGGCATCACCAACAGCACCAGGGGAATCTCGGCCAGCAGACCGGAAATGATGGCAACCGCCAGCGGTGCCTGCATTTCGGCACCGGCGCCAATGCCCAGGGCCAGAGGTAGCAGGGCGAGAATGGCGATAATGGCGGTCATGAGTACTGGGCGTAGGCGCGCGGCGCCGGCGCGCACGAGCTCTTCCAAATTATGGTTACGCAGCTCTGCGAAGTAAAAAATCGCCGTTTCGGTGACGATACCGACAATCATGGTCATACCGATCATGGCAGTGAGATTGCGCTCGGTGCCGGTGAGCCACAAGCCTATGAATACCGCCCCCAATGCCAGTAGCGCGGTGATCAGGATGCTGAACACGACGGCAAAGTTTTCATAAAGGAAGAGGAGTAGCGCCGCAACCAGAAGAATTGCCGCCAGCAGGACCAGGGCCAGGTCGTGCATGGCCTTTTGCTGCTCCTGATAGAGGCCGCCGTATTCCAGATACACTCCGGACGGCAGTTGGAGCTTGGCGAGACGCTGCCGGATTTGCGCGAGGACCGTACCCATTGCATGGCCGTTTTCGATACGTGCGGTGACGGCAACCATGGGCTGCAGGTTTTCTGCATCCAGCTCCGCCTGGCCGGGCTGGATGGAGATCGCCGCTACCTGATTGAGAAAAAAGGTCTGCCCGTTCGCTGCAATCAGCGGCAGGTGGCGCAACTGCTCGATCCGTTGTGCGAGGTCTCGCGGGGCACGCAGACGTACGCCGATCATTTCCTCGCCGTGTGGGATTTTGGTGACCACCTGCCCCTGCAGCAGGGTGCGCAGTTGTTGGGTGACCTCGGCGGGAGTCATGCCGGCAATGGCCTTTGCGCGCAGGGGATCGACGTGGATGTCGATGGCATCCCCGGCAATGGTGATGCCGTCAAAGGCCTCGGTAACTCCGGGGACGCCCTCGATCGACCGGGTGATCTGCCGCGCAATGGGTTCCAATTCCTGGGGATGATTGCCAAAGATCTTGATTTCGATGGGTTGCGGCACGGCGGTGAGGTCGCCGATCAGATCTTCCATGAGCTGCCCCGTTTCCACGCGCAAGCCCGGCACTTGGTCCTTGATCTGCTGCCGCACGCTGTCCATGACCTGCCAGATGTCGCGTTTGCGCTGGCTCTTCAGGCGGATGAAAAAGTCGCCGGCGTTGGCCTCGGTAATCCCGCCACCCAACTGCAGTCCGGTGCGTCGCGAGTAGGCGGCGACCTCCGGGGTCTGTGCCAGAATCTGCTGCACCTGCGCTAATAGGCGATCGGTCTCGGCCAGGGAGGTGCCCGGAGGTGCGCGATAGTCCAGTACAAAGCCGCCCTCGTCCATGGGGGGCAGAAAGCCGCTACCGACCTGGGTATAGGACCAACCGGACAGGGCGATCAACAGGCCCACGGACAGCAGGAGCCACACAGGTCTTTGCAGGAAACGGGCAAGAAACCGTCGATAGTGTTCGGTGGTCCAGCGCTGCAGCGATCCTTGATGCTCGGCCTTGTCGGCGTCTTTCTGCCGCAGCAGCAATTGCGCCAATACCGGGACCGCCAGGAAGGTAACGAGAAAGGAAATGAGGAGAGCAGCGGCAATGGCAATGGCCAAGGCCTGAAAAAACGCGCCGGTGACCCCGGACAGAAAGGCCAGGGGAAGGAAAATGATCAGCGTCGCCGCCGAGGAGCCGGCCAAGGGGGTGCTGAGCTCCTGGGCCAGATGCAGGATGGACCAGTTTTCGCGCTCTTCACTGATCCGGCGCATCAGATGCTCGAGCATGACGACCACGTCATCCACCACCAGCCCGACCGCTGCAGCCATACCGCCCAGGGTCATGATGTTGAAACTCTGGTGCAGCACATAGAGGACCAGTGCGCTGGCGATCAAGACACTGGGCAAGGTGATGGCGACGATCAGGGTAAGACGGAGATTGCGGAGAAAGGCGAAGAGCACCAGGGCGGCGAGGATGGCACCGATGATGATCGCATCGCGTACACTGCCCGCGGCGGCGGTGATGAGTTGGCTCTGGTCGTACCAGGTGCTGATCTGCACTCCCGCGGGCAGCGATGCCACGCTACTTTGCAAGAGTTTGCGCAGGGCCCGGTCGATGGCAACGGTGTTGCCGCCGGGTTGCTGCAGGATGTTGAGGAGTACGGCGTTTTTGCCGTTGGCGGTGACGGTGGTCCAGGCGGGACGTGTGCCCTGCGTGATCTTGGCCACATCGGCCAGATCGACAATGCCTTCGGGACCGCTTTTGAGGATGGTCTTGCCGATTTCCTCGCCATTGACCAGATGGCTCGTGCTGAGGATCTGATACAGGCGATAATGACGCTGACTGCGCCCCACCGCCTCGATGGTGTTGGAACCGGCCAGGGCCTTTTCGACATCGGCATAGGAGAGGCCGTAGTGTTGCAGAAGCCAGGGATCGACCACCACCTGGAATTCTTCTTGGGCGCCACCCTGTACCGTCACTTGCGCTACCCCAGGAATGCTCAGCAGGCGTGGACGCAGTTGATAGTAGGCAACCCGCCGCAAGGCCACGGGGTCCAGTTGAGACGAGGTCAGGGCGAGGCCCAGAATCGGATCGACGGTCGGGTCCATGCGACGAGCGCGGAATTGGGTATCGGCGGGGAGTTTGGGCAGCTCCTGGTTGATGGCGGCCTCGACCTGCAAGAGCGCGCGTTGCATGTCGCTACCCCAGGCGAATTGCACCGAGATATCGGCGGCGCCCCGCGCCGTGGTCGAACGGATCTTGCGGACCCCGGGAACCGCACGCAGGGCCTGCTCCAAGGGTAGGGTCAGGGCGATCTGGGTCTGACTGATGGGCATGTTGCCGGCATCCACCGAGACCTCGATGCGCGGAAAAGAGACTTGCGGAAACAGTGCCACCGGTAGTTTCTGCGCCGCCAGCAGACCACCGAGGGTGAGGAGCAGGAGCAGAAAAAGCAGAAAACGGCGGTGTCGAAGCAGCCAGTCACCCATCAGGCATTCCCCTCCAGACGCAGGGGCATACCCTCCTGCAATTCGTAATTGCCCAAGCTCACGACTGACTCTCCTGCCTGCAGACCCTGCCGCACCTCGATCCATTTTCCGTCCTGCCAACCGGTTTCGATCCAGCGTTTTTGCGCAATTCCGTGCTGATCGACAAAGCAGTAGGACCGTCCATGCTCGCTGAGGACGGCGGAATCAGGAATGGCCAGGGACTGCTGTTGGGCAAGGGTGATCTCGCCACTGAGCAGGGTACCGGGGAGGGCCTGGGCGTTCGCCGGCAGGGGCACGATCACCCCCGCCAGACGGGTGCTGGTATCGACCTGCGCCAAGACCTGTTGCACCTTGGCGGACCAGGGTTGCCTGCGATCTTCCAGGCTACGCAAGACGACCTCAGCTCCCGGATGTACCTGGGCGAGATCCTGCGGCTCCACGCCGAGGGCGACAACGCGTGCCTCCGCTGGATTGATGGTGAGAAAGGACTGCCCAGCCGCGACGGTGTTGCCCGCCTGTACCGGTACGGCGGTGATGACCCCGGAGATCGGGGCGCGGATAGCCCCTCCCTGCAAGGACTGCTGGCGTTGCTGCAGGCTCTGCAGTAGCGCCCTGGCCTTGGCGAGGTTCTGGGCCGCGCTCTGTACCTGGGCGTTGGTGGCCAGTTGTCGTTGCAGCAGATCCTCCTGACGCTGCCATTCGTTCTGCGCAAAACGCAGGTCGATTTTGGCCTGCTCGATCTGCAGTTGCTCGGCAGGCGAGGCGCTGACGCGCAGCAGCACCTGTCCTTTTTGTACCTTTTCCCCTGGGACCACCAGGACCTGTTGCACGACACTCTCACAGCGTGCACTAAGCAGGTCTGCCGCCTGGCTGGCAAAGGCTACCGTACCGTAGGCGCGCAGGGTGTGGGTGAATAGCCTGCTCTGCACCGGACTGACCTGCACCAGGGCCGAGGGCGCAGCGGCGCAGATCAGAGAAGCAAGACCAAGCACGGCGGTGAGGGCGCTGCGTTGCAGCGCGCGCTGCCAGTTCATGGGTTTTTTCTCCATCGTTCCCAGGGAATTCCTACAGCCAGCTCCAAGGCTGCCTGATCTTCTGCCGCTGCCCCTTCCAGGGTCAGAAGCTGCAATTTTTTGTCGAGCAACTGACTGCGTACGCTTTCGTATTCGACGAGGGTGGCATTGTGATCCGCTACCGCTTGGCGCAGCACCTTCTCCGCCTGCGCGAGCCCGGGCAACTGGGTGCGCAAAAGGGCGATTTCCGGATGCAAGCGCTGCAGGTCCTGCACCAGGCTGGCAATCTCCGCCCGCGTTTGGAAGAGCCGGGCGCTATAGGCGGCGTGCAGTTCGGCGCGGGTCGCCTCGCTTTGCCGGATGGCCGCACGATTGCGGTTCCACAGCGGCAGGTCGAAGCTAATGCTCGGTCCCCAGGTGTGGATGTTGGAGGTGTCGGCGGCGTGACTGACGCCGATACTGAAGCCCGGGTATTGACCGAGGATGGCGCGCCGCACCTGCGCCTCCTGGGCGTCGTATCCGGCGCGCAGCGCCGCGAGATCGAGACGATGCTTCAGTGCCTCGTGCACGAGTTCCGCCACTGGGGGCAATTTTGTCAGGGTCCGCGGTGCGGCCAGTTCGAGGTGAAAATCGGGGGGCAGGCCCAACTGTGCATTGAGTTCTTGTCGGGTCTTGGCCACCTGGCGGCGCAGTGCCAGTTCCCGATCCCGGCTGTCCACATAAGCGATCTGGCGTAAGGCATGGTTGGGCAGGGTCGTATCCCCGGCGCGCAGGTTGTCCGATGATTTTTGATAAAGCTCCAGACTCACTTGGGTAGCGGCAGCGGCAATGCCTTCCTGCTGCTGCAGAAAATAGAGTTTGCGCGCCAGAATACGGACCTGATTGGCCAGCAGCCATTCCTGCCAGGCCACGTCATAGCGGACAGAGGTCGCCTGGGCGCGGGCAATGGCAAGATTGGCAGAGCGGGTGAAGAGGCTCGCCAGACTCCATTGTAGGCCCATACTATAGGCGGAATAGTAGCCGGGGGTCGTGGGCAGGTCGGCACTGAGGGAAAGCTGCGGATCGGGCAACAATCCCGCGGCAAAGACCTGGGCGTTGGCTACTCCGAGCTTGGCGCGGGTGGCACGCAGATCTGGATTGAGCAAGACCGCGATTTGGGCGAGGGCGGTACCCGAAAGGGGGGCCTGCAGATCAATCTTGTCGCTGCGTATCGGCGCGCCGGCATCGGCCTGGGCCAGGGCTGTCTGCAGAGTTTTTGGCTGTGACAGCTGCTGGTCGAGGGGCAGGGGCCGGTAACTCGCGCAACCGGCGAGCAGAGTCAACAGAATCCCGCCACAAAATCTTTGCGTCAGCCAGTGCATGTGCCGTCCTCCTGGGTAGATTCCAGAGGCTGCTCATAATGGAATAACAGGCCTCTGCCGGCGCTGCCATCCAGCAGTTGCACCCGCCCTCCCAAGCGTTTTGCCGCCGCGGCAACGATGGTCAGACCTAGACCAGTACCTTCGCCCTGGGCATCAGCGGCACGATGGAAGGCGGAAAACGCCAGCTCGCGTTGGGCCGGAGGAATCCCCGGTCCGTCGTCTTCCACTTCCAGCGTCAGCTTTTCGCCATCGGCAATGGCACGCAGCACGACCGAGCCCTTCGCTGGCGTATAGCGCAGGGCGTTATCGAGGGCATTGCTGATGAGCACGCGCAGGGCCAAGGGATCGGCGGCCAACGGCAGACGGGTAGGGCTGAGCTGCAATTCCAGTTCGATATCCTTGCTTTCGGCCAGAGGGAGGCGCTCACTCAGGAGCTCCCGCAGCAGATCGCCCAGATTGATGCTTTCCTTTTTTGCTGGCCCGGCAAGCTGACGTTCGAGGGTGAGTAGTTGATCGAGCAAATGGCGACTGCGCGCCAAGCCCGTATCGACGGCGAGTAGGCGCTCGCGACAAGCGTACCAGCTTTCTGCATGTTGGGCGTTTTCCACTTGCAGGGAGAGGGCCGCCAGGGGTGTTCGTAACTCATGGGCGGCATCGGCAATGAAGCGACGCTCGCGCTGCAGTAAGTCGGCGACGCGCTGCAGCAATTGCTGGATGGCCAACCAGAAGGGCAGGAGCTCCTGCGGTACATGGGTTTCGGGCAGGTGAATCCGGCTACTCTCGGGCCGCAAAATTGCAAGCTCCCGGGCTAGGCGGCGGAGGGGGCGAAAGACCGCGTAGACCTGCCAGCGCAGGGCAAGCAGGAGTATGGGCAGCAAGATAAGGATGGGCCAGATACTGCGCTGGGCAGCATCCCAGGCGGCTTCCTGCAGAACGGAGGTGGGCTGGGCAACGACAAGTTGGTCACCATCCGGCAGGGCGGCGAGAAATACCCGCCACTGCTTGCCGTTCTTCTCAAGATGATGAAAGCCGGGCCGCCAGTCTCCGGAAATCGGCAAGGGATTTTCTGTTTGGCCAGGGCCGATGCGCTCGACGATGATCGTCCCGAATTCTTCATCGTGCCGGATATGCTTCCCTTTGCCATGAAACCAGGGCACCTCCAGCGGATGGTCGGGCAGGTGGCTGGGATCCACCCAGTTGGCCATTTCCGCCAAGGTAGCGTCCTGCAACTGTTTGGCATCTTCGTAGGCCAGGCCATAATCGACGCAAGCGGCGATAAAGCCACCAAGGAGCAACCAGAAGCTGAGGGTCCAGAACAGGCGTCTTTGCAGCGATGGAATGCGCTTTTTCATCCGTCCTTCTCTACCAGCCAACCCGCCCCGCGCAGGTTTTTGATGCTGTCCGCACCCAATTTCTTGCGCACGCTGTGAATGAGAAAGTCGATGCTGTTGCTCTCCACTTCCTCTCCCCAGCCATAGATGCGGGTTTCCAGTTCTTCGCGACTGAGAATGCGGCCAGGTCGTTGCAGTAAGGCGCTCAACAGGGCGAATTCCCGCGCCGACAGGCGTTGTGCTGGCCCGCCCTCGCGCCAGGCTTCGCGGGTGCTCGGGTCGAGGCTGAGTACGCCATTACTGAGCAGCGGCCCTGCCTGTCCCCCTTGGCGGCGCTGCACTGCCCGTAAGCGGGCGAGTAGTTCCCGCGCCGAAAACGGCTTGATGAGATAGTCATCGGCGCCGGCATCCAGACCGCGCAGGCGCTCCTCCAGGGCATCGCGAGCGCTGAGAATGAGTATGGGCAGGGTATGGCCTTCTGCCCGCAAATCGTGCAGGAGTTGGATGCCGTCGTCGTCGGGAAGGCCGAGATCCAGCAGCAGTACCTCATGTTCGCTGTGCGGAAGAGTGCTGCGGGCCGCCTGTCCACTGCTGACCCAGTCGACCGCATGACCGCCGTCGCGCAGGGCCAGCAAGAGTGCCTCGGCCAGCATCCGATCATCTTCGACTAGTAAGATACGCATCGTTCCTCCCCAGAGTCTCGCTCCTGCACCTGGGACCGAAGCTTAGCAGAGCATTCTTAGCTTGGGATGAGGAGCATGGTGTTGCGCAACGCAAGAGTTCGCCGGCTCGGTTTCCTAAATATAAACCAAATTTGGCCCGAGAACTTCTAATTCTTTCCTAAGAAAGCAGAGGTATTCTGCGGATCGTCTTGCTTTGGAAATTTAGCTCGGTTTTTGGAGGATTTGTCATAAAAGTGTCATAAAAAGTTCATCAAGCTGTAATATTCCTGTGCTACGATCCTAATTAGGTTGTTTAACAACCAGATTGTTCCTAACACGCAACTAGCTACAGGAGATACAACGTGACACCAAAGGACACATCGCGCCATTCTAAATGCGCCTATCCCCATTTTTCCATTCTGCGAGTGGCCTTATTAGCCGCTGGTGTTTTGAGCACCCCTGCCGCTTTCGCTACGGACTCGGTAACTGCCCCAACCCAGTCCGCCATTTCCATTGGTGAGGTCAGCGCCGCGGTAGAGGCATCCACCTACCTCGGCAGCAAAGAGGCCAAGAGTCTCACTCAAAAGCACAATTTCTACTCTGGGCAGTCCATCAAGGTATTGGATAAGGCGCAAATGGCCGCGACGGGCCCAATGGGTGGTAGTGCCCAGGCGCTGAGCTACGCGCCGGGTGTCGGCGTTTCTGGTTATGGTTCCAATGGTGCCACCAAAACCTCCATCAGCATCAATGGCGTCAAGCAGGGTTGGGGTGGTTTTTCCGGTGGCCAGATCGATAATGGTAGCCTTTCCGTCACCTTTGATGGTGTGCCCATGGTCGACCCCTCCACCGGTTTGTGGGAGTCGCCACAGGTGCCGCAGACCGGCATTTTGCAGGGCATCGGCATCACCTATGGCCCGGGAAATCCGCAGGAGCGTTGGTACAACAATATCGGTGGGCAGATCAATTTTGTGCCCTTGCAGCCGACGGCAAAGCCCGGTGGTGACATCAAGCTGACCTATGGCAGCTATGATTCTAAAAACCTGGTTTTCAATATTCGTACTGGTAATGTTGATGGCTGGTCCACCATCCTTGCCGGCGGCGCAGGTTCCTCCAATAGCTACCGCCAAAGTCCGGATGGCTTCAATAACCCCAGTTACAGTTACGCCTGGTTTTTGAAAACGCGCAAGACGTTCAGCAATGGTGATTTCTCGGTGGGAGCATATCTGGCGAAAGGTTCTGGCTATCGTCCGGTGCCTGTCCCAGTCAACCCCATTGCCGGGGTGACTATGGATGGCACCGCTGGCTCTGCGCTCTACAGCCAGGCCAGCAGTGGCTTTTACTCGTCCTTGCCCAAAGATGTCTGGTACAAGCAGGACAGCAACAGCACTTGGCTGCTCTACAGCAAACTGAATGTGGATCTGGACAAGACCTGGTCAGTACACAATATGATCTGGTACCGCTATGGCCATCGTCTGCACTTTCACTACAATAATTATGGATTGTCCAATCCTAGCAATCTGTACGAGTACAACAACCCCCATGACTCGGTCTATGGCGACAAGCTGTTTCTGACGGCCAAATTGCCCTACAACAAGGTCAGCTTTGGCGGCTTCTTCCTGAATAGTAACTACAACACGAGAAATGCCTTCTATAATACCAACGCTCCATATTTTGGCTCGCGTCTGGTTCCGAATGCACATTATCGGAGTGACTATTTCGACCAAACGGATTTGGCCGCGTTTTTCCAGGATCGTATCAGTCCTATAGCGACCCTCGATATCACCCCAGGGGTGCGGGTCATCAATTATCAGACCCGGTATACGCCAGCCGGCCAATCCGATTTTGCCGAGGCCTATGCTTTGTATCCGAAGAATGATCAGGGTGTATTGCCAGCGGCGAATACCAGTTTTACCCAGGTCGAGCCGTCCATCGATTTCAATTGGCGTCCCATGCCCTGGTTGGCGGTGTTTGCCAATTATGCGCAGGCCTACAAGGAACCGCAGGTGGGTGGTGGTGGTGGGCTGTATCAGAAAAAAGCGCCTATCTATAACTTGGAGCGCAGCGCAGATTACAACGCTGGCGTGAAAATCCATTTTGATCATGCGGCGTTCTTGCATCATTTTCTCTTTACTGCGAGCTTTTACCATTTGCATTACAGCAACCAGTACATCCCTCTGTATGACTCCAATGGCAACTATATTGGCGACGCCAATGGCGATTCGATCTATCAGGGTGTGAATCTGGCCCTGGATGACGAGATTTTGTACAACCTCGATCTCTTCATGAATGCCAACTTCGAGAAGGCTGTCTTCGCCCATTATGTGACCAGTGGCGTATCTTATGATGGCTTGCCGGTGTCGAATGTGCCGAACAAGACCTTCAATATTGGCGTGACCTACCGTATGCCGCTAGCCGGAACGGTATTGCAACCGCGCCTGTGGTATCAATATGTGGGAGCGCAGGGCATGTTCAACAACAATACCGGCGCCCCGAGTGCAGAAAAGATGCCGGCCTACGGCACTCTGAATCTAGGTGTTGACGAAAAAATCCCCACGGTAGGCATGGTGCCCTTCCTGCGCCATGTGGATTTGAGTCTCAATATCCTCAACCTCACCAACAACCATTACAACGAGTTCCAGTACATCAGTTCTGGTGGTTTGTTGGGTGGTGATTCGGCCGGTCAGGTGCTGGCGCTTCCAGGTGCGCCCATTACCGTTTACGGCAGTATCTCCGCACATTTCTGATCGCGGATAACTATAGTAGGGCGTCGGCGCAGTGGGTGCCGACGCTCGTTTTTTGCAATGAGGTGGCTGTGCTACGTCGTTGGCCTAACTGCCGGCCAAGAGTTTCTTGTCAAACTTAAAGCGTTATTCGCTATTGAGGATATAAAATGAAACCTTCGCTACTTTCCTGTTGTATGGCGATCGTCATCACCGTTCTACCATTGACATCGTTCGCGTTACCGATTCACTTCCATCTGGTAAGAATAATCACCTTGCCAACGAAGGACGGTCATGGTGATCTCCTTCGCTACGATCCTGGTAATCAAAAAATTTATGCTTCTATGGCGTACAGTGCTGGTGCTGTTATTAATTCAGAAACAAATAACATTGATCGCATCATTCGTGGAGGGATTGAGAATCCATCTGGTATGGCCTGGGATAAAAAATACATTTATTGGACCTCAAATGGTAAGGTTGATGGCCATCCGCATGATCAAGTCTATGTTATCTCCAAGCGCACGTGGAAAATTGTATACAGATTCCGACCTGTGGGATTGACCCCTGATGCCATCTACGCGGACTCGAAGAATCAGCGTCTGTACATCACTATGGATGACAGTAACTGGATAGATATTTATCATTTTGGGGAAAAACCTCGTTATCTCGGGAAAATTATTCTGTATCCAAGTTCTGGCAGCGGTCCCGATGTCGGCACTCTGCTTGCTGCGCAGGATCGGCTCTATGTGCCCGATGATTCCTGGGAAGAAATCGTTGATCTGAAGAATCATAAAATCGTCAATAAAGTCAATATGGATCTGCCCACAGTTGATGGTAAACCGTCGCATACCAAAGGTCAGGTATATGATGAAAAGACTGGAGATCTGTGGGTGGGAACGACCAACAGTGGCATGTTAGTCTTTCATGGGGATGATCTGAAACTTATCAAACGTATATCCTCGAGAAGTGGAATCGATGAGGTCGCTATTGATCCAGGGTATCAACTGATTTACGCCTTCGAAAGTAAAGGCCGAGGATTTGATGTATATAATGCCGTTACGCTACAACCGATCGCATTTGTTAAAACCGGTTACCTCAGTACCCATACGGGTGCAGTTAATCCTCGCAGCCATGAAGTCTATGCTTACGCTGGCATGGACCATGCGATATTCGTGTATAAACCGTAGTCGTTCTGGTTAGATCACCTGCTGCCTGGCGCAATACTTCTGGGCAGCCTCTATGTTGACTACGGGAAAGCGAGCCAGAATGTCGGCGCAGTGGGTGTCTACGCTGCGCTTGCGGCTAATTGTCGACTAAGAGTTACTTGTCATACTCTGAGCTATGATCCGCAAAACATCCCCTTCTGTTGCTTGGCGCCGTTGGGCCATGCCAATCGGTCTCGCCATGACCGCGTTCTGCATCGCGCCAGCGGTGCCGGCGGAGTCGTGGACACTATCGGCAGCGGTGCAGCGCGGGATTGCCGAGCAGGCGCAAGTGGCCGCAGCCAAAGACCGGGCAGAGGGTAGTCGGGATCTGGCCGACGCGGCAGCTACCAATCGCCTGCCGCAATTATCCCTGCGCTTGGGTAGCATCTGGACGGAAAGTCGTCAGGGCCGGCCACTTTTTGTTGCCGCCAATGGGCGTCGGGAGGCGATTGGCCAGCTTGTGATCACCGCCCCCGTGTTTGATGCGCAGTTGCAAGCGTTGGCAAAGGCGGCACGGGCCAGTGCCACCGCTGCTCGGTATCAGGTCCTGCTGACCCAATTACAGACGGCAGCGAGTGTTACCAATGTTTGGTATCAACTTGCCTTGGCGCAGGAGCAGGTCGCCTTTTGGCAGCAGACCGTAGCGTATGACCAGACGCTCGTTGCCCGCAGCGCTAAAGCCTTTCGAGCGGGCGCGGCGGCGCGCATCGACGTCGTGCAGACGCAACTACTGCTGACTCAGGCGCGCGCGCAACTGGATCAGGCCGAGGTGCAGCAGCAGACCGCAGCGCGAGAGCTCAACCTGCAGCTGGGGCTCTCTGCCGAGGAAGCTGCCGCGACGGTTGCAAATCAGCCGATCCCCGCTGCCGGCGCTTTTGGCTCCTTCGCCCAACTTTGGCAACAGATGCAGGCCCGTCAGCCCCTGTTACAGCTCGCCCAAAAACAGATTGGGGTGGCGCGGGCCGCGAAGGCTGTGCAAAAGGCCGCGTATCTGCCGGTAGTAAATGCTCAGCTTGCCTATGGGATTGATGCCAATGGGGTTCCCTCTGGTCACGACCTCGGGTGGCAGGCTGGACTGGGTCTGACGATGCCGTTGTATTCTTTTGGACAGCGTCAGGATCGAGTGGCGGCCGCCAATGCCAATGTGCAGGCACTGCGCGCCGACCGGACGGCATTGCTGTTGCAGATGCATTCGCGCCTCAACCAGGATTGGGGCGCGTATCGTGCCGCCCAGGAAAATGCCCAGCACACCAAAAAGATTGCCAGGGAAGCGAATGCGGTCTACCGCATGACCCAGGAGGGTTTCCGTGCGGGTGCGCTCAACGCCCTCAATCTTGCGCAGGCGCAGAATGCCTGGAATCAGGCACGACTGACGGCCTTACAGGCGAGATTACGTGTGAGTCTTGCGCGTCAGCAATTGCTCCTTGATACAGGGAAACTGCCATGAACTTCGACCGCCACCTCTGGCCCTGGTTGCTCCTCCTGTTGCTGATACCGTCGTCCGGCGTGCTGGCAGCGGAGATCACGGTACAGGTGGCCAGAGTAGAGGCTGGGACGGCGCAGGCCAACGTATCGGCGTTGGGGGAGGTACGCAGCCGTGCGGCTGTCACGCTGGTGGCTCCGGTCACGGGTCGGCTATGCGGGCCATTGCGCGCAGATGGCCCGGTTCGTCAGGGAGCGTTGTTGGGGCGGATACAGGTCGCAGGGTTTACGGCGCGGGTGGCGGCGGCACAGGAGCAGCAGGACTACGCCAAGAACGCGCTGCAACGGGCGCAAAAACTGTTTGACGATGGGGTCATCGCTCGGGAGCAAGTGGATGCGGCGCGCCTGGCGGCACGCCGGGCAGGAGACGCCCTGAGCGCTTTGCAGCAGGAGTCCGCACAACTACAGATCACGGCGCCGGTTGCAGGACTGCTGCAGTATCTGGTCCCGATGGGTACCCTGCTGGCGGCAGGAACACCCATCGCCCGCATCGAGGGACGTGGCAAGCCCTGGATACAGGCTCTGGTCCCACCCCAGGTGGCAGGGACCCTGGTCGTGGGCGATACGGTGCAGATCGAGGTTACGGGCCGCAAGCTTGCCGGCAGCGTGCGCAGCGTGGGGCAAAGCGCGCGCCAGTCGGGCTTGGTAGCGGTGCTCATCAATCTGCCCAGGCAGAGCCATCTGCTCCCGGGAGAATGGGTGGAGCTTCATTTGCCGGTTGCGGTTTCCCGTCCTGCGCGTTTCGCAGTGCCGGCACAAGCTGTCGTCATGCGCGGTGCTGAGGCCTATGTCTGGCGCGTAGATCAGGGCAGGGCGCAGGCAGTACCAGTACAGATCGTCGCGCGGACGGGAAACAGGGTACTGATCCGAGGTGCCTTGCAGAGCGGTCAATCGGTCGTCACCCGTGGCAATACCCGGCTCAGCCCAGGCGTAGCGGTAGCGGTACAACCATGATGCGCCGCTACTTGCAGTTTCTCTGGGAAACGCGCAGTACGCTCTTCCTTCTGGTACTGCTCTTGCTTGCCTCTGGCACTTACGCCTTCCTCAATATGCCCGAAAGTGTCTTCCCTCCCGTCGCCTTCCCCAAGGTGGCAGTGCTGGTGCATACCCAGGACCTGCCGGTGAAGGTCATGCTGCTGCAGGTAACGCGACCTCTGGAAGAGGCGGCCAAGGGGGAGCCCGGCGTTACCCTGGTACGCGCCCAGACCGGCAATGGCTTGAGCAAGCTGCATATCTATTTCCGCCGAGGAACATCCCCGGAACAAGCCTACCTCCTTCTGCAAGCGCGTCTGTCCCAGATCCCGCTCCCCCCGGGGGCGACCCTGTCCGTGCGCTTGATGACACCCAACATCTATCCCCTACTGGAATATGCCCTGGTTTCCCGTCACCTGGACAGCTCCGCGATGATGGCGACCTTTGCTTTCACCCTCCGGCCTGCCCTTCTGTCCCTTCCAGGTGTCTATCATGTCGACGCGACGGGGCGCGGATGGCCCGAGGTTCGGGTGACCCTCAGCCCGCGTCGTCTGGCGCAATACCACCTCAGCAGTACTACGGTCGTAAATGCCTTGCGGGCCTATCAGGGGCCGTATTTTTCCGGCGTCCTGCACGCCTATCACGAGCAATTTCTGCTGACGACGGCACCACGGCCGGAGAGTATCGCTGCTTTGGCCGCGCTTGCTTTGCCCATTGGACCGGCCAATGCCCAGGGTATCCGCGCGCCTCTCGCCTTGGGTAGCCTCGGCCAGATTCAGATTGGACCGCCGCCACGTATGCGCGATGCGGCCGTGCTGGGTTGGCCGCATGCACTGATTCTGGATGTTTCCGCGCAGCAGGGCGCAGATCAGGTCAAAGTGGCAAGCGCAGCGCAGGCAAAACTACGGGAGCTCGCACAGCATCTCCCAGCACAGATGCATCTGGTTCCTATCTATGACCTGAGTCATCTGATCCATTCCAGTCTGCGGGATGTCTGGATTGCACTGGCGTTGGGGACCGCCCTCGCTTTTCTGGTGGTACTGCTTTTTCTCGGGCGCCTGGACGCGGCCCTGTCGACCCTGGCGGTCGTGCCACTTGCGCTGGCGGCCACGTTGCTGACCTTGCATGCCCTCGGCTTTGGCATCGATATCATGACCTTGGGAGGGATTACCGCAGCCATTGGCGCGCTGGTGGACCATGCCATCGTCATCATCGAGCGCGGCATTCACGGCCTCCATGAGGAAGATGCCGAAGCCCGGCGAGCGCGTGCCCTGCAACGGATTCATGACATTCTGCCGCTGATGAGCTTTGCCACCCTCACCGCCTGCGTCGTATTTCTGCCGTTGGTTTTTCTGTCGGGGACCGTAGGGCTCTTGTTCCGCAGTATGGCGCTGGCGATTGTCATTGCCCTGGTTACCTCGCAGATCATTGCGTTGACGGTGACGCCCATTCTGGCCCTGTGGGTGGCGGGACGTGCGCGGCGGCAGCACCGGTTATGGGGCGAGCGCTGGTTGCGGCGCCACTATGGGCACCTGCTGCTTGCTGGCATGCGCCGTCCCTGGCTGGCGGTACCGCTGGTGCTCGCCCTTCTGCTGCTTGCCGGGGTAGGGGGCACGCAGCTTCCCACGGCCTTCCTGCCCCATTGGGATGAAGGAATCTTTGTCGTTCCGTTTCGGACACCCGTCGGTAGCAGTGTTCGCGAGACCACGCAGGTTGGCCGAAAGCTGATGACGATTGCCCAGCGCAACGTTAATGTGGAGCGGGTCTCCCTGGTGGTCGGACGGGGCTTGGGGAATGCCTACGCCACGCCCAACAAGGGTGGTTTGACGATCCTGCTCAAGAATGACCGCAGGCAAACAACCGAGCAGGTCATGCAGTCCCTGCGCCGGGAATTTCGCGCTGCAGAACCCAATCTGACCACGTTGGAAACGCAGCAGATCATGATCAATCGGCTGGGAAATCTGTCGGGGTCCCATGCCCCACTGGTTATCCAGCTATTTGGCAGTGACTCCCGCCAGTTACAGGTCGTGGCCGCTGCTCTGACCAAGAAACTGCAAGCCAGCAATGCGTTTCAGTCGATTGTTCTGAAGGCACCATCCGCCGGACCCGAGATCCAGATACGACCCACTGCACTCGCCTCGATGGAAGGACTTCCCCCGCAAGCGATCGCCAATGCTCTGAAGACGCGATTCTGGGGAGAAACGGCGGGCTTTCTGTTACACGGAGAGCAGATCCTGCCCATCGCTGTCCACGTGGCCCCCGCTCCGGGTACTACGCCGCAAACCCTGGGCAACACGCTCCTTGCCTTGCCGAACGGTACCTTGGCGCCGCTGGCGCTGAGTGCCGATACTTATCTGCGGGGAGTGGTGCCCTACGCCACCTATCAGAACCTGGTGCCGGATGCCGAAATCAAGTTCCAGCCCCGTGCCGGTGAGGGACTGTCGACGGCGGCCAGTCGCGCGCAATCCATCATTGCGCAGATGGGCCTGCCGGTGGGCGTGACCAGCCAGATCGCCGGCTATTATCAGGAACAGCAGCAGGGCTTTCGGCAGATGCTCATCATTCTGGGCGCGGCCTTGCTCATCCTCCTGGTCCTGCTGGGATTCCAGTTTGGCAGCCAGCGCGCGGCGTGGGTGGCGCTGGTCTCGGTGGCACTGTCCGCCCCCGGAGCGCTGCTCCTGTTGCTGCTTACCGGTACTGATCTGGATAGTACCGCGTTTTTGGGCATCCTCTTGGTCTTCGCCATCGCGGTGAACAACGTCATCCTTATCTTTGCCCGGGCTCGGCAGTTGGGAGGTAATCATCCACGGCCATCCCTGGTCGCACTGGCGGCGCGCCAGCGCCTGCGCCCCATTCTCATGACCATGCTGGCAGATGTCCTCGGTTTTCTGCCGCTGGCGCTGGGCATTGGGCACGGAACCGATCTTCTGCAAGCCTTGGCGCTCGCTGTCATGGGTGGATTGCTCGTCGCCACCCTGATGACGCTGTGGCTGGCGCCCGTTCTGTATTCCGGTTTTTCACAAGTCTCTGCGAGGATGATATGGAAGAAAGCGCCTGGCCATCGCAACTGAAATGGCTGCATGCCGCCTTAGCGGTTCTGGTGACGTTTCAGCTCTTCAGTCAGTTGAAAATGCATGCGATCTGGAAGCATGTGGGGGTGGCGCCGTATCAGCACGTTCTGTATTGGGCGCATATGCTTCTTGGTACCATGACCTTCTTGGTGATACTGCTCTTTTGGCACCAGATTTTTCTGTCCCGTGACTTGCGCCTGCATCTATTTCCCTATGTCGGGGTCCATCGCGGCCGCATCTGGGATGATCTCCGACACTCGCTCCGCGGCGTATTGCCCGAGGGTGGCATGCGCGGCGGGCTCCCCGGACTCGTACACGGCTTGGGGATTCTGGTGGTAACGGCCATGGGCCTGAGCGGGATCCTGATGTTCTATCTGATCCTTTCTGCGCATGGCGTGAAACCTGCGGCCACGTATTATGAATTCCCCAAGAGCATTCATTCCTTGGTAGCAAATCTCTTGTGGGCCTACTGGGGCGGGCATATCGCCATGGCCTTGCTGCACGCCCTGAAAAACCCGCGCATCCTGCGGATTTTTGTGCCAGGGATATAGTCTCGATACCCTGGTTCCAGTGTCTGACTGTAGGGTCACCCCTGCTGCTCGTCCGGAGAGCATTGCTCCGGCGAGTAGTCCCCGGCAGAGGTAATGGTTATCCCACAGGCTCAGAGACCTCTTTGCCGGGACGATTTTTTATAAACATCGCTGGGCATGTAATCAGGATACCCAATCCACGACGCGCAACCCGGGAACCCGTGCGAACTCCCGCAGGTTGTTGGTCACGACGATCAATCCCCGGCTTCGGGCGTGGCCCGCGATCATCTGATCATATGGACTGATAGGCTTACCAATCCGGGTTAGCTCGGCGCGGATCTGCCCGGTATGCTTCGCGGCCTCACTCCCGAATTCGAGAAGCTCCAATCTCGCCGTGAAATGTTCGATCTCCGCCAGGTTGCGCTCTGGTGCCTGTGACTTCTCCGCACCATAGATCAGCTCCATCAAGGTGATCGCGCTGATGGCCATTTGTCCGTGATGCCGGCGGAACTGTTCCCGAATCTCCGGCGGCTTGCGCTTGATGGTGAAAATGCAGATGTTGGTATCCAGCAGGTAGTTGATCACAAGGACTCGCGGGCCTGATCAGCGGGTTGCTCCCGATCTTCCATGAAATCTGCACTGACCCCTTCGTTATCGAACCAGCTGTCCCAGGACTCCCCTTCAGGGATCAGAATCCGCGTCCGGCCCACGGTGAGCACTTCCACGCGTTTCACATCAGCGGGAAAGGCGATGGCTTTGGGTAAACGTACCGCCTGACTGCGGTTACTCAGAAAGATAGTGGCTTTTTGCATGTTGAGCGACTCCATAGTATATGGCTAAGGGATATACAAATAATCCAGCAACGCGCGGGCGTCAATCGCTGCTCGTCGGGTCTGGAGCCGTTATTCCATACTGTCCTTGGGAGGGGGAGAAAATCAAACCAGACGTTTCTTGTTTCCCTTTCCGATGATGCGGATTCGTTCAATAAGATGTCGGACGCTTGCGTCATGTGGTTGATCGGTCCGTGCCGGTTTGTCCGTTGGGCTTGGCAGTGTCTCGAACATCGTCTATCTACACGGTAGGTCCGACGATAAATCAGGATGTACTCACATGTCTGCTTGTCAGCTTGGTCGAAACGCCCGGAATGAGGTGTTGGGATTTGTTAAGGATGGAAATGCGTTACCAAAATACGCATGATGCGGCGATTTCTCATCACTGAGGGTGCGGCCCGGCCATGACCATGAATGACTTTCTGCGGTATCTGGATGATTGCGACTGCCCCTCGCCGCCTCGGCTGGCGCTGGAACTCCTCGATCTACTCGATCGACCGGAGGTGTCCGTTCGCGATATTGCCGAGAGGGTGCGCCGCGATCCCATCCTTGCCGCCAAGACCCTGAAGCTCGCCAACTCGGCGTTATATCGAGGGCTACGACCGGTGGTTGCCATCGAAGATGCAGTCATGCGCATCGGGCTGGCGGTGCTCGCCAGACTGGCGATTGGCCTTTCTCTGACGCAACAGCGACCGGTCCTCTCCCGTTTCTTGGATTTGCCGCGCTACTGGAGCGCCGCCCTGGTTCGTGCCACTGCCATGCAGGCGCTCGCTCGGGCTGTCGGCTCCTGGTCGCCTCCGGAGCTTTTCACTATTGGGCTGCTGGCCGAAATCGGCACGCTGATTCTGGCCTGTGCCGCCCCCGAGCCCTATGGCCGTATCCTGAAGAACAGTAACGATCTGGTCGAACGGCTGGAAAAGGAGCAGACCGAATTTGGCTTCGACCACCGCCAGCTTAGTGCCGCACTGCTGGTACGTTGGGGGCTGCCCGGCTTTATGGCAGAGGCGGTAAGTTCTGATAACACCGGTGCCAGCAGTCATGTGGTGCGGAGTCAGGAACTGCGGGCCATGCTCAATATTGCACGTTGGTTTGGCGACTACGCGGACGGCAGTTGCGCGGAGAATGCCCCGCCACCGGAGCGGCTGCTGGCCAAACTCGGACAGCACGATGACCTGATGGACAGGATCCGCACGGAGATCGAGGGCGAGTGGCAAGATCTGAGCGATCTCTTCGACCTGGATCCGCCAGCCGATGTGCGCAGCCGATTGCAGCAGCTCACGCATCCCGAAGCTCTGCCCTTGGTCGGAAGCGCCCGCGATGCCTGTCGCACGGTCCGGGTGTTGGTCGTCGACGACGACGGCGACAGCCGCGCGCTACTTCGGCGCATCTTGGAGCCTGCCGGATATGAAGTGCTGGAAGCCACCGACGCGGAGTCGGCCATGGAGCTCATGCAACAGTTTCTGCCCCGAGTATTGATTCTGGACTGGGTATTGCCGGGTATGGATGGCCCCAGCCTCTGCCAGTGTCTGCGCCAAAAGTTTGGGGGACGTCTCTATATTTTGGTATTTTCGGCGATCATGGATGGTGGGCACGCGGTTGAGGCATTGGACGCGGGTGCGAATGACTTTCTGGAAAAGCCGGTTTCCCGAAAGTTTCTGCTGGCCAAGCTCAAAAATGCGCGTGCCGCCGTGGAACTCACCCAGTCGCTCGAAGATATTCAATACCAGAGTCGTGAAAGTCAGCGTGAACTCCTGCTGCTGAATGAGGCGCTGCGACAGGTGGCCGCCCACGATGATCTAACCGGTCTGCACAACCGGCGTAGTATCGACCAGTATCTCAAGGAAGCCTGGGAAACCGCATTGCGCTACGGTTCCCGTCTGGCCGTCATTATGCTCGATGTCGATCACTTCAAACGGGTTAATGATGAGCATGGTCACGACGCTGGCGACCGTGCTTTGTGTGCTCTGGCAAAAGTCCTCAAAGAGCATGTCCGTAGCAGTGATCGGGTGGCGCGCTGGGGTGGCGAAGAGTTCGTTATCGTGTGCAGCAATAGTGGTGCGGAAGAAGCCCAGCAGCTTGCCGAGCGGCTCCGCAGTGCGGCGGAAGGGCTGAACGGCGACTTCCCATCCATCACTCTCAGCGGCGGCGTGGCCGAGCGTGTACCGGAGATGTCCAGCCCGGACGATCTGCTGCGCGCGGCTGACCAAGCCCTGCTGCATGCCAAGCGTGACGGACGCAATCGCATCATTCTGCACGACAAAGGTGGCAGCATATGATTGGCCTCATTCAGAAAGTGCTGTTGGATATGGTCCAGCAGTTGGGTGGTGATGAGGCGCTGACGGAGGTCAAACGGCGCACTGGGCTCGCAGCGGACTTTCAGTATCGCCTCGATACCGATTACGATAACGAGGAAGTCGGCGAGCTCCTGAAAAATGCCTGCCTGGTGCTGGGCGTGGATCAGGAAGCAGCATTCCGAGCCTATGCGCGGTTTTTTCTTGCGGAAACCCTCACCCGCTTTCCAACTTTTTTTCGGCTATCGGCGGATGCCCGCGAGTTCCTGGCCCGTCAGCCAGCAATCCACAACATGCTGGCCTCGGGCCTGCGCGATACGGCAAAACGCGATGCGGTGAACGATAAATTTGCCGTGGAGGACGGTCCGGAAGGAAAGTTACTCGTCTATTATCGTTCTCCCAACCGCTTCTGCGGCCTGTACTTCGCCTTGGCCGAGGAGGTTGGCAATCACTATGGGCAACAGGTGCAAATCGACGTTCTCCAGTGTCGGAAGCGTGGCGACGCCGAATGTGCGTTTCAGCTGCAATTTAGCGCCAAGGACGGCTCGCTGTGACGGCAGGCAATCCGGACCCGTTGCGCCAAGCGCTACACGAAATCAGTAATCAGCTTTGCCTGGCTGTGGACGGTCGGGTGGATTTTACCATCCGCGCGCAAGCTGCCGACCCTGACATCGAACAACTAGTGCTGCTGATCAATTTTCTGCTAGATTCCGTAGCGCGGCTTCTCGATCGGGAACAGGCCAATGCCCGGGATCTCGATCAGCGCGTGGCTGAACGCTCTGCCCTATTGAAGGCCACCTGGGATACCCTGCTTGATGGTCTGATCGTGATCGACGCCCACGGTACCATTCTGGAAGCCAATCCTGCGGCCAGGCAATTGCTGGCAGCAGACGATAGTCTCATCGGTCGCAACATCAAGGCGTTCATGCCGGAGCCTTACGCCCGCGAGCATGATGACTACCTGCTTCGCTATCTGCAAACCGGTGAGAAGCGTATCATCGGCGTCGGGCGTGAGGTGGAGGTGCGGCGGCGCGATGGAACACAAATACCTGTGCGCCTTGCTGTCTCTGAAATTTGTGTCCACGAACAACGCCGTTTTGTCGGCTTATTGCGCGATATTCGTGAGCAACGGGCGCAAGAACGAGCTCTGGAAGAGCGTCGTCAGGCCGCCGAGGCGGCATCCTTGGCCAAAAGCCGTTTTCTTGCCAGCATGAGCCACGAACTGCGCACTCCCCTCAATGCTATCATCGGCTATAGCGAGCTGATCCTCGAGGAACTCGACGATGGTGTACCAGCCGAAAACAGCCGCAGCGATCTCCAGGCAATCCGCGACGCCGGCCGGCATCTGCTGGGGCTGATCAATGACGTTTTGGATATGAGCCGCATCGAGGCCGGCCAGACCCGAGTGCATAGAGAACCTATCCATCCCGCCGAACTGGCGCGGGCGGTAGGGGCTGTCGCTCGACCCTTGGTCGAGGGTAATGGCAATCGCTTTGCGCTGGAGTTGGATACGCAACTCCCCATACTCGCCACCGACAGTAGCAAACTGCGCCAGTGTCTGCTCAATTTGATCGGCAATGCGGCAAAGTTTACCCAGGATGGCGTGGTTACCTTACGCGTGCAGCGGGTAGATGACGCCGTTCTGTGGACGGTCTCGGACACCGGTATTGGTATTAGCCCCGAGGGACTGAACCGCATCTTCGATGCCTTTGTGCAGGCCGAGGACGACATCGATCGTCGCTTCGGTGGCACGGGTCTGGGCCTTGCCCTCACCCGCCAACTCATCGAATTGCTCGGGGGGCGGATTGAGGTGGAGAGCCGACTGGGAGCCGGCTCTACCTTCCATCTTTTTCTGCCGCTCTCGTCGACAGAGGAAGGAGAGGGGCAATGAAGCTGCTTCTCGCTGAGGATGACGCGCGAAATCGCGATATGCTGGGTCGTCGCTTACAGCGTCGCGGTTTTACCGTCATCGAGGCGGAAAATGGTCTCGTCGCTGTGCAGGCAACCAAGGCGCATGGCCCGCAGATCATCCTGATGGATCTGGCGATGCCCGAGATGAGTGGCTGGGAGGCAATCGAGCGCATTCGCGAGTATGATCCAACAGTACCGATCATCGTACTGAGTGCCCATTCCTTGGGGGGTGAACAGGAGAGGGCGTTAGCTCTGGGGGCGCAGGCCTACCTGAGTAAACCGATAGATTTTGAGCCGCTACTGGGGTCCATTAAGGAATTGATAAATTCGTGACTTTTGAAGAGATTTCGCCGCAGGCACCCATTCTGGTTGTTGAGGATGACTCCGCCAGCCGTGCCCTTTTGCTGCGCCGGCTTGCTCGAGAGGGCTGGGAGGCGCAGGGGGTAGCAGACGGTATGGCCGCCCTGACTTGGCTGGAAAAGCATCAAGCGGCGGCTATCCTGCTAGACATCGGCCTGCCGGGGCTGACTGGGCTTGAGGTTCTGGCGCGGATCCGCAGCACGCATGCGGCCAATGTCCTGCCTATTCTCATGGTGACAGCGTTTGATGAAGAGGACCGTCTCGCCGAGGCGCTCGACCTGGGTGCCAACGATTACGTTACCAAGCCCATCGACTTTGCTACCTTACGCGCCCGCCTTCGATCCTGTTTGAGCCTCAGCCATTCCCACCACAAGCTACAGAAAGCGCAAGCTCGCCAGGAGCTGATTTTGGCCGGGGCCAACGATGGCATCTGGGAGTGGTTTGTGCCGGAAGACCGTATGGAACATTCCGCCCGCTGGAACGAACTGCTCGGCGGCGCATCTGTGGCTCGTACGGATTCCTGCGCAGTGTGGTTGCAGCGCATTCACCCGGACGATCACCCTCGTGTAGAGGCTGAATGGGAGCGGTTTCTGCAGGCTCCCGGGCAGATCGACTTTCACTGCGAGTACCGGATTCTCGGAGCTGATGATCGGTATCGCTGGGTACTTACCCGCGGTGCCGCCCTACGGGCTGACGATGGATCGTGTCAGTATTGCGCTGGCACGCATACCAACATCAGTCGCCTGCGGTACAACAACCGACTGACTGGTTTGCCGAATCTCCAGCATCTTGCTGACGAGCTGGTTTCTCAGGCTATGCTCGCCAAGGCGGCGGGAGCGGGCGAGCAGGCGATAATCCTATTGCAGCTCACCAATCTCGGCGATTTTTCGGACAAACTCGAAGGGCGCCGCCGTACGGTCGCTGCGCTGGGTAGAGCTCTTGAGCAAGAGTTGCCGAGCTGCATGGTTGGCAGCGGAGAGCAATTGGAACAGCTGCTGCTTGTACCTCAGCACGAGCACTGCAGAGCGGCCTCCTGCGAAAGCCTGGCGCGCCAAGCCCTGGCCATTGCCAATGCAGGTTCCTCCGAATTTTTACCGTGTACTGCGGTGGTGGGCATCGCGACGAGGGTACTGAGCGATGTGCTTCCCTCTGCAGATGTGCTCTTTGCGGCTGCCCAGTTGGCGGCTCAGGAGGCAGATGCGCTTGGAGTGGATCTGTATCACTTCGATGAGGCCTTGCGGCAACGGAGCAAACGTCGTCGAGAACTGCGTGCGGAATTGGCGCCTGCGCTGCAAGGCCGCGCGTTTCAGCCCTGGTTGCAGCCTATCATCAATAGCCATGGGCAGCTTGTCGGTTTTGAGGCTCTCGCTCGCTGGCAGCGCGAGGAGGGCGAACGTGTTTCTCCAGGCGAGTTCATCCCCTTGCTGGAAGAAGCGGGATTGATTGGAAAGTTGACCGAGCAGATGCTCGACGGATCCCTGGCGATGATTCAGGAGTGGATCCACGGTGGCATGGTGCCAGCCGATGTCTATGTCGCTATCAACTTTCCGCCGGGACTTCTCCATGCGCAACTTCCGGCACAGCTCATTGGACATGTGCAGCAGCATGGACTCGCGCCGCACAATCTTTGCGTGGAAGTGACGGAGTCTACAGCCGTGAACAATCTGGAAACCGCTGGAGATTGCCTGCAACGTTTGGGAAAAGTCGGTTTTCATTTGGCGCTGGATGATTTTGGTACCGGGTATGCGTCGTTGAATGCCCTGCATCGCTTGCCGTTCGATACCCTCAAGATTGATCAAAGTTTTGTGCGCGATTTTGCTTCTCAAGCAGAAGTTTGGCATTTGATCGAAGCGATCATCGCGATTGCCCGCGCTCTACATTTGAAAGTGGTCGCCGAAGGCGTGGAAACCTTGGCTCAGGCCGAGGCCCTGCGCAGGGCAGGGGTGGATCGTCTGCAGGGTTACCTCTTTGCCAAGCCTATGCCGCGCGATGAATTGGCGGCCTGGCTGACAGCCAAAGCAACGAACAACGGAGTAGGATCATGAACGCGCAATCCTGGCTGCAGCGCTGGCAGGAAAATCGGATTGGTTTTCATCGCTCCGAATTTCACCCGCAATTATTGCGCTATTGGAGCCAGCTCGGCGCGAGTGGCGATGGCTGGGTCTTTGTACCCCTCTGTGGCAAGAGCCTGGATCTGCTGTGGCTGGCCAAACAAGGGCATAAGATACGGGGAGTCGAACTCAGCCCCATTGCTGTCGAGGCATTTTTTGCGGAGCACGGTCTGATACCCGAAGTTGAACAGCAAGGCGCTTTTCAGCGCTACCATTGCGAAGGTATCGAAATTCTCTGCGGAGATTTTTTTGCTCTCTCGCCAGCGGATCTGGCTGACACGGTGGCTGTTTACGATCGGGCAGCGCTTATTGCCCTGCCACCGGAGGTCCGTAGCGATTACGTCCGCAAGCTGCACGAACTGCTGCCAAATCGTCCGCCCATCCTGCTGATTACGCTGGATTATCCGCAAGACGCCCGAGATGGTCCGCCATTTGCTGTGGGGGAAGCGGAAGTTCATGCGTTATATGAACCGGCATGGATGGTACAAAAATTGGAAAGGCGAGACCTTCGTAGCCAGGAGGGCAGGGAGGAGCTTGCTCGCTTCGACGAACTCATTTTCCGGTTATGTCGGAGCAACGACTAGTAATATCATTTTCCCGATGATGGAGTAGGGTAAACAAAAAAGGCGCCTGGAAACATTTCCAAGCGCCTCGGTCATTGGCTCCCCGGGACAGGCTCGAACTGCCGACCTAGTGATTAACAGTCACCCGCTCTACCGACTGAGCTACCGGGGAAAAGTTCGCGTAGGATAGCGATGGAATGCGTTTGCGTCAACCAGCTGTAAGCCCATGTGTTAGTCAAAAGACGTACAGCTCAAGACGGAAAGAGTTTCTGGGTGATCTCTGCCACGTGTTTTCCCTGGAAGCGGGCAATGGCCAGCTCGTTGGTCGAGGGTTGGCGGCTACCATCGCTTTTGGCGAGGGTGCTGGCCCCATAGGGAGTACCGCCGCTGATCTCCTCCATGTTGTTCAGCTCGGGGCAGCTATAGGGCACACCCACGACGATCATCCCCTGATGGAAGAGGAAAGGATGAAAAGTTAGAATGGTGCTTTCCTGACCGCCATGCTGGGAAGCGGTACTGACAAACACGCTGCCGACCTTGCCCACCAGGGCGCCTTGTTGCCAGAGACCGCCGCTGCGATCGAGAAAATTCCGCATTTGGCCACTCATGTTGCCAAAGCGGGTGGGGGTGCCAAAGAGGATGGCGTCATAGTCCCCCAATTCATGGGGGTGTGCTTCCTCTGCCGTTTGCGCCTTGACGTGCATGGCCGTCTGCTTTTCCGCATCCAGGGTCTCCGGCACACGCTTGATGATCACCTCCACGCCGGGCACCGAGCGCGCACCCTCTGCTTCTGCTTCGGCCAACTGTTCTACGTGACCCCACAGGCTGTGATATAGCACCAAGATTTTGCTCATCTCCGATCTCCTTTTTCCATTACGCCAGTTGTCCGGCCCGATAGTCCGCGACCGCTTGCTGAATTTGCTCCTCGGTATTCATCACGAAAGGCCCATATTGGGCAATGGGTTCCCCCAACGGTCGCCCCGCGACCAGCAGGACCCGGCTGGCGGTCGACGCGGACAGCGCAACGCCAGAGCCGGCATCGTCCAGAATCGCCAAATGCTGCACCGGGACCTTGCGCGCACCGATCTGCACCTCCCCCTCATAGGACACGACAAAGGCGTGGTGGCTGGGGGGCAACTCCTGCCAGAAGCTTGCCCCCGCGCCTAATTCGAGATCGATGATCAAGGGTTCTGTTTGCGCCCGTTGTACGGCACCCTGCACGCCATGACTACTGCCGGCAATGACGGTCCAGTGGTTGCCCTGGGCATCGGCACCGCGCGGCAGATCTGCGGCCTGAAAGTCCCGATACCAGGGCGCGCAGAGTTTATCCGCGGCGGGCAGATTCAGCCAAAGCTGAAAGCCGGCCATCCGTCCCTCGGCCTGCTGCGGAATTTCGGAGTGAATCACCCCTTTGCCCGCTGTCATCCACTGCACCCCGCCCCTCTCCAGCAGGCCCTCATGTCCGGCGCTGTCGCGGTGCAGCATGCGGCCTGCCAGCATATAGGTAATGGTCTCGAAGCCGCGATGCGGGTGGTCGGGAAAACCCGCGATATAGTCGTCGGGTTCATCGCTGCCAAAGGCGTCGAGCATGAGGAAAGGGTCGAGCCGCTGTTGCAGCGAACGCTCGAAGAGACGGGTGAGTTTGACTCCGGCGCCGTCGCTGGTGACGCGGCCGGCGATGACGCTCTCAACGCCTCGGCTCTGGGCAGAAGACTGGGAAATGCTCATCGTATCGACTCCCTGCACGGTTTTGCGCGTAGTACCGATTTTGCATACTATGGTAATATATATTTTTGTAAAGTAGGTACTGATTAGTAACTATGAGAAAGACCATTCAGGAAAGTGCCTGCCCTATGGATAGCTTGTTGCGGCTCCTTATGGGCCCGTGGACCACATATATCCTTTGGACCCTACGCAATCAGGGACCGCTGCGTTTTGGTGCCCTGCAGCGTGCCGTAGGTAAGATATCCGCACGCATGCTCACCGAACGCCTCCGTTTGCTGGAAGAAGCAGGGATTATCTACCGCGATTATCGTCCCACCGTTCCACCGGAGGTCAGCTATGGCCTGACCGAACGTGGCCGGGAATTGGGAGTGGTGCTGGATGGGCTCGACGTCTTGGCGCGGAAGTGGGCGACTGAGGGATTTGTCGCCACGTCTCGATAAACTCCTCTTGCGAGGGGGACGGGGAGTCGATACCCTGCTCGTTGATTTCGGATAGGGTGAGAGTATGGCAGCGTTGATTTTTGATACGGAAACCACCGGGCGCAACGCGCCGCAACTGATTGAGGCAGCGTGGTTGCGGGTAAATGACCTGCGCACCCTGGAGGTGGAAGAGCAATTCGTGCAACGCTACCGTCCGGAAAAGAAAATCGAGCTGGGCGCCATTGCGGTGCATCACATCCTCGATGAAGATCTGGCTGATTGCCCGCCGGCAAGTACCTTCCAGTTGCCCGCCGATACCGAGTATCTGGTGGGGCACAGTATCGATTTCGACTGGGAGGTGGCAGGCCGGCCCGAGGTGAAGCGCATCTGCACCTATGCCATGAGCCGCCGGCTGTGGCCGGAAATCGACAGCTTCTCGCAGTCGGCCTTGCTATATCACTTCAGCAAAGACCGCAACAAGACCCGGGAAAACCTCAAAAATGCGCATTCTGCGCTGGCCGACGTGAAGTTTTGTCGGGTTATCCTCAACCGGATCGTCTTGGCGGTGCGGCCAGCCAGTTGGGAGGCGTTGTGGGAGTTCAGCGAGCGCGCCCGCATTCCCGAAACCATGCCCTTTGGCAAGCACAAGGGCGTCAAAATTTGTGATCTGCCGGATGATTATCGGCGTTGGGCATTGAATAACCTCACCGATATGGATCCGTACCTGCGCAAGGCCCTGGAGGGGGCGGCTTAGTCTCACTTCTCTCTGACCCAGGGGCTTCTGTGATACCCGAGAGTGCACTGCTTCTGCTCTTTGTGGCCGCCTCTTTGCTGGCAGTGATCGCCAATCGCTTGCGCCTGCCGTATACCGTTGCCCTGGTATTGGGTGGGCTGCTGCTGGGAAGTCTGCGTCTGTTCCAGACCCCGGTGCTGACCCATGATCTGGTGTTCAGCATCTTCCTGCCCGGGCTGATTTTCGAATCCGCCTATCACCTGTCCGCAAGTACTCTCTGGCGGGATCGCCTCGCGATTTTCGGCTTGGCCGTCCCGGGCGTTTTTCTGTCGATGATCGTTACCGCCTATGTTTTTTTGGCGGTATATCCCTATCTTCCCCATTTGGCCGGCATGAATCTGAGCCTGGGCGTGGCACTGGTCTTCGGCGCTGCGGTCGCTGCCACCGATCCGATCTCGGTGGTTTCCATTTTTCGCCAGCTCGGGGCGCCGGCGCGGCTGACCTTTTTGATTGAAAGTGAAAGTCTGCTCAACGATGGCACCGCCATCGTCTTTTTTACGCTTTTTCTGGGCATTGCATTGGGTAAAGGCGTCAGCCTGCCCGCTCTGGGACTGGAATTTGTCACCATGGTCGGTGGTGGGGCCTTGCTGGGCCTGGTCATCGGTTGGCTGAGTTCGGAAGTCATCAAGCGGGTAAACGACGGTATGGTAGAGATTACCATCACCATCCTGGCGGCTTACGGCAGTTTTTTGCTGGCCACTCAACTGGATTTTTCTGGTGTCATCGCCACCGTGGTGGCGGGCCTGCTCTGTGGCAATTATGCCGCCCAGCGAGGTATGAGCGCCTCGGTGCGCATGGCGGTAAATACCTTTTGGGAATATCTCGGCTTTGTCCTCAACTCCCTGATCTTTTTGTTGGTGGGCCTGACCATTCATCTTCAGGATTTGTTGAAGATCTGGGCGCTGGTTCTCGCCGCGTACCTGGCCGTCACGGTGGCACGCGCCGTGGTGGTCTATGGCATGGGTGCCATTCTGCGGCCTACCCGCGCGCGGATCCCTCTCAACTGGAACTTCATCCTGCTCTGGGGCGGAATTCGCGGGGCGCTATCGATGGTCCTGGCACTCAGTCTGCCGATGGATTTCCCTTCCCGCGACCTGCTCATCAATCTGGTTTTTGGCGTGGTCTTGCTGACGATTCTGGTGCAGGGATTGAGCATCTCGCCGTTGGGACGCCTCTTTGGCGTCCTCGCGGGCAAGAGCGATAATGAGAACTTTGAGAGGAACCGCTTGCGTCTAGCCCTCGCCGAGCACGACCTCAACGAGCTGAAGACCCTGGAACAGCAGGCTTTGCGCGACCCGAAGGTGCTGCAGCTATTGCAACGGCAATTTTCTCAGGAGCGTGCGCAGATACAAGAGACGCTTGCGCAGGAGGAGGTCGACAATGACTGGATTCGTCAGCGCGACTACGTTCGCCTGTATCGACGTCTGCTGCTGCAACGCAAGCAGAAAATTCTGGATGCGCGGCAAGAGGGGTTACTGAATGAAGCTGGTGCCGAGGAGTTGCTTGCGGATGTCGATGCGCAGCTGCTGGAGCTGGAATCGGCGCCTACCAAGGCTTTTCAACGGGCGAGCGAAGACGCTCAGGATCTTCCGCTGAAAGAGTGAATACTCCTGCAGATGGGTGTTCAGCCTCTACTGGCGCTCCATGGGTCTTCGCAGGGGGTACGGGTGCTCACCCTTCAGCTTGCAGAAGGTCGCTGATCGATGAAGTGACTTTTGAGAATATGAAAAAAGCGTCGATATCTGCGCAGTTCGCGGTCGAGAATAAGTACCTGGTCCATGATCTCGTCGGGATGGGCGTGATTGATACTGCCGAGAAGTTCTCGCAGCTTTTCCTGTACCATATCCTGTTTTTCCTCTAACGCTTCGAGGGCCTGCTGTAAATCTGTGGGCGGCGTGGCAGCCGGTCTGATGGCAGCCGGATGTTGTTTGATATTCATTTCGTTACTCCAGAGTAAAACGGGCCCCGAAAACGGGGCCTCTAATCATTAGTGACCTGCGTACATCGCTTTTTTAGTGTAGCGACCGCGGAATACCCAGATCTGGTACCAGTTGTACAGAATCATGATAGGCACAAAGCCGGTCATGAAGAGGGTGAACACCGCCAGGGAGTCTGCCGGATTCGATGCCTCTTGAATGCCCCAGGTATGCGGGACAATATATGGGAACATGGTCGCCCACATGGCAAACCACATCAGGGCAACCACGCCCTCGCCCCAAAGCAGAGCCACAAAGTCACGCGAGGCAGCGTGCGCTGTCATCGACTTGTAGGCAAAGCCCAGGATCACCAGAATCCAGATCAGCCATACCCACCAATTGGCGCCAGTCCATTTAGCGGCTGCCCAAGGGAAGATGGCATAGGACCAGATCAAGGTGATGACGATCGCTGCCAGAGCGATCATCGAGAAGGCATTGGTCCATTTCTTGGCACGCTCGTGAATGACATCGCCAGGAACGAATCGGGCACAGAGATACAAACCTCCGGCGAGACTCGCAGCAATGACTGCACCAAAGCCGGTCCAGATGCTGAAGGGACTCAGAAAGGTGAATGGCCCGCCGGCGAAGTGGGGAACGGCGTCGAAGGCATTGGCATGGGCACCTGCGACCCCTTCGGCCGCGATGTGGTGCGCCATGGGGAATCCTTGCAGGGCACCGCCCAATGCCACACCGGCACCAAAAGGCGCGAGGACACTGCCAAATGCAAACATCCAACCCCAGAAGCGCTTGGAACCGATAGCGTGCACATGAAACTCAAACGCAATGGCGCGCGAAATGATACCCCACAAGGCAAAGGCGAGAGGAATCAGTAGGTAATTGAAGGCGCTCCCGTAAACGGATGGAAAGGCGCCGAACAGGATACCGCCAGCGACGACCAGCCAGGTTTCGTTCCCATCCCAAAAACCTGCCATGGAAGCCATGATGGCACCACGTTCCTCTTCATCCGGCGAAAACAGTGCAAAGATGCCGGCACCCAAATCTGCCCCGTCCAGGGCAATATACAGAAGAAACATCAGACACAGAATCAACCACCACCAGGTGGAGAGTGCGCCGACGATTCGGGTTACGTCTTGAAAAAACATGTGGAAAGTCTCCGTGGCAAGGCCGGGGTTGCACCCCGGCTCATGGATTTACCGGCTCTTGTCGAGCATCGGCTTGCTGGCAAAGGTCGGCTTGGCAAAGCCACCACCTGCCTTCTCCTCGTCGTGCCCACTCTCTTCATCATGATGAGTGAAGAGGGTGTCGGAGTGCGGAATGTTGTCCACACCCTTGGCAATGACGCGACTGAAGAAGTACCAGGCCCCGGACCAGACGGTCAGCTCGAAGATGATGTAGCCAACGAACCAGAAGACCTCCTGACCGAGCGTCATGTGGCTGACACCCTGATAGGTCCGCATCAGGTTGAAAACCACCCATGGCTGACGGCCGATTTCCCGAGTCCACCAGCCACACCAGATGGCGAGGTAGGGAAGAAAGCCCGAGAAGACCACCGCGCGCAGGAACCAGGGATTCTTGCGTAGCGATTCGGCATTGAGCTTGCCGCGCAGGCGTAGCCAGTTACCCCAGAGCGCCACAAAAAATAGGAAGAAGCCGATCGCCACCATCACGCGGAAGGAGTAGAAAGGCACCCAGACATCTGGACGATCGTTGGCCGGGAACTGGTCCATACCCGTGACCTTACCGTTCAGGGTGTGGGTTTCCAACAGACTCAAGACATGCGGAATGGTGATGGCAAAGACGTTGCCGTCATTCTGGGCATTGGGAAAGGCAATCAGATGCCAGCCAGTATTGACTTTGCCGTCCGGCAAGTAGGTGTGGTAGTGCCCTTCCATGGCAGCCAGGGAGGTCGGTTGCGTCATGGCCACGTCCCGGCCGACGGAATCGCCCAACCAGATCTGCACGGGGGTGACGATCAGTAGCGCCAACAAAGTGGGCTTGAGCAGTTTGGTGAACAGATCGGCATTACGGTTCTTGAGAATGAACCAGGCGCTGACGCTGGCAAAAACGAAGAGGGCCAGCTCGACCGTCGCCACCCACATGTGCGGGAAGCCCCAGACAAAGTTGTCATTGAAGATGGCGTGCCACCAGTTGGTGACCTGAAAGAGACCATCTTTGAGTACGATGCCGTTGGGGGTCTGCATCCAGGAATTGGCCACTAAAATCCACATGGCCGAAAGACTGGAGGACAGACCGACATTGAAGGTGGCAAAGAGATGCATCCCCTTACTGATCTTGCCCCAGCCAAAGACCATCAGGCCGATGAAGCCGGCCTCATACATGAAGGCAGTAATGGTCTCGAAGCCCAGGATATTGCCGAAGAAGGGGCCGACGGCCTGGGAGAAGGGCCCGTAGAGGATACCGAAGGCCATTTCCATGGTGACACCGGTTGCGACACCGGCGCCAAAATTGATGATGAGAATCTTCTCGAAGAAGCGATTGAGCTTGTACCATCGCTCATCGCCCGTGCGCAGCCAAGCGACTTCCATAAAAAACAGCAGCCACGACATTCCGATGGTCAAGGGAGTCCAAAGGATGTGCATGGAGGTGATCCAGGCGAAGTCCATACGGCTGAGGAGCACGGGCAAAGTGTTTTCTAAAACCATGACTCACTCCTATGTCAGTTTTGCTAAATATACAGTACACAGTAATGTACGTATTTATATAAGCAAATGCTGTACCATCTGAAAAGTCCCGTAAGTTCCTGATCTTTGCCTTCATCGGAGCGGATGTGGTGGATATCACCCAATCTCGTGGGGCATATCCACAAGTTTTGTATATAGATAAAAAACTATTTTGATAGTTATCTGCCGTCGGAAATTTTCATTCCAAGGCTTGCCCGGCGGCGTGACTCGTGCGATTTTCTCGGCTTCTGGCAAGGAGAGACCGTGTTCCGATTTTTGCGCAAGAGACGTTTCTGGCTGGAGCTGGTGATCTGGATAGCGCTGCTTGCTGGAGTGTATTACTTCACCCAATGGCGCGGCAGCAGCGCCGCGCTGACAGTCCCCCGGCAACTGCCGCCCATCAGCGTCCGCTCCCTCTCCGGGCAGGTGCTGGCGCTGCCGAGGTCACCACAGCAAATGATGCTCATCAATTTCTGGTCTCCGGATTGCCCGCCCTGTCTGGCCGAGACCCCAGCTCTGGTGCAGTTGCAGAGCTGGCTTGGCGGCAAAAAATTCAGCATCGTGGGGATTGCGGTGGATGGTAGTAGCGCCAGTGCAGTGCGGGCGCGCGTGCGGGAGTTCGGCATCAATTACCCGGTCTACCTAGCAAGCGGGCAGGGCGCCAGCGAGGCGGTAGGGGGCGTGCTGCTGACACCCACGAGCTTGCTGGTGAATGCCAAAGGGCAAATCATCGGGCGCTATGTCGGCGCCATGGCGGTGCCCGTCATTCTTTGGCATCTGTTGTGGGCCTGGATATGAGAGGAGCCCGTTGATGCAGCGCAAGAGCCTCTTCCGCCAAACTGCCGGGACCCTGGCCCTGGGTATTGTCGCGTTGCAGATTTTTTCCGTGCTTTCCATCATCGTTACCGTCCTGCTGCCCCTGGGTCAGCGGTCTGCGGAAGATCTGGCTGGCCTCTTGATCATGACTGCTCAGACCTATCGACAACTGCCGGTAGAGCAGCGTGCCGTTTTCCTGCAGCGCGTTGCGCGTGATAATGGCATCTATATCGGTGCGCCACCGCCCGATTTTGACATTGGCAGCAGCCGCAGCCATCTCTACGGAAAAATTTTATCCGAGGTATTGCGTAAACGTCTGGGAAAGACGGTGCCGGTATTTTCGGCGCACGACCCAAAAGGCACTCTCTGGGTTGCTATCCCCACTCGCGGACAAGCCGTTTGGATGCATTTCGCACGTCGACGCCTTACCGCCACGTTGCCTCTCGGTCTGCTGGCGATTCTGGGAATCTCGACCCTGTCTCTGCTGGTGTTGACGATCATTCTGGTGCGCCGTGTATTGCGACCCCTGGCAGTTCTGGCGGATGCCCTGCGGCGCAAATGGAATGCCCCCCTGCCGCCGCTGCCGGCCAATGGTGCCAAAGAATTCTACGATCTTTTGGATGCCTTTGAGCGTATGCGTACCCGCCTGCAAGCGATGATCGACCACCAGTCCCTGCTGCTGGTGGGCATTTCCCACGACCTACGCTCACCCCTGACCCGTATCCAGATGGCGCTGGAATTCTTGCCGGAAGACACGCCCCAGGAGCTGCGCGAGGGTCTGGCTGAGGATACCCAGCGCATGACCGAGCTGCTGGCGCAGTCCCTTGCCATTGGTCGGGGGAGTTCCGCCCGCATTGCCGATCTCGACCTGGTTGCACTCCTGCAGGTGACGGGCGAGGCGTTTACTCGGGCCGGCGGCGTATGGCAGGCAAGCTTGCCACGCCGTTACCCATTTCGAGGGGATTACGAGGCGTTGCGCCGTCTCTTCGATAATCTGTTGGACAATGTGCGTCGCTATGCCGGCGACCGGGTGGAGGTGACCCTGCGCAAGCGCGACGGACGCGGGGTGCTGCTGTTCTGTGACCACGGACCCGGAATACCAGAGGATCGTCTGGAAGCGTTACTGGAGCCATTCAGTCGTGGGGACAGCGCGCGGGGGCACAGCGACGGCAGCGGTTTGGGCCTGGCAATTGCGCGGCAGATTGCCGAAGCGCAGGGCTTACAGTTACGTCTCTATAACCGCAGCGATGGGAGCGGACTCTGCGCGGAACTTTCCTGGGAGCTACGCGCAGAGCCAAAGCTACGATGATGGTAGGGTCAGGCGAGCACCTGACGGCTTCTGGCAAGAAGATCGAGGGTCCGGCGATCTGCGATCCGGTAATACACTCGGGTGGCCGCTTTGCGCATCATCACCAGAC
Source organism: Acidithiobacillus sp. YTS05 (assembly GCF_024396695.1). GTDB lineage: Bacteria > Pseudomonadota > Gammaproteobacteria > Acidithiobacillales > Acidithiobacillaceae > Igneacidithiobacillus > Igneacidithiobacillus copahuensis. The sequence goes on along the minus strand of NZ_CP094359.1, from coordinate 1,831,677 downwards.
CCTGCGCCTGGAGCAGGGCAAGATGCTGGGCGGCGTTGCTGTGGCTGGTGTGCACGGCCCGCGCCAGGTGCTGCAGGTTCATCTCGCCGCGGCTGAGCAGGCAGAGCATGTGGTAACGCAAAGGATGGGCGAGCGCGCGCAGGGCACCCGCTAGGAGGTAGATTTCTGTTTCGTCGAGAACGGTTTTGGTCATGGCGATAGCCTCATGTGGAGATCGGTACCAAGGGCTGCAGCAATACCTGTGCCGGCCGCAAAATCCATGGTAACCATTTGATTTGTAATAATAGGAGAAATTCTCTGGTGGTCCACCTGTCGATCTGCGGCTACATTTCCGCGCGTGGGGACTCTTTCCCCCCAGAGGACAGGTGCTGACCCTGTCGTGGGTCAGCGACAGATCACAATTGGTTGCGCCAGAATTGATCTTCCTTATCCATGATACGGGTGGCCTCTTCCGGGCCCCAGGTACCCGCGGGGTAGGTGATGATGTAATCCATTTCCCGTGACCAGCGCTTGATGAAGGGATCGACAGCGCGCCATGCCCATTCGACCTCATCAAAGCGGATAAACAGGGCCTTGTCTCCCTCCAGCACGTCGAGCAGCAGCGCCTCGTAGGCATCCAGTTCTTTTTCTCCGTCGCGGCGATAACTGGCATTGAGCTGGGTAGGGCGGATGCGCATTTCCAGACCCGGCTCCTTGACGTGGAGCTCAATTTTCAGGCTCTCGGGCTCCAGCGATAGCAGAATCCAGTTGGGCTCAATGCGGTCGATGGGGGTCTCGCGGAAGAGCTGTTGCGGGGTATGACGAAAACGGATGGCGACGCTGGAGCTCTTGGTAGGCATGCGCTTACCGGTACGCAGATAGAAAGGGACACCACGCCAGCGCCAGTTGTCGATGTAGAATTTTGCGGCCACGAAGGTCTCGGTAATGGAATTGGGCGCCACTCCCGGCTCGTCGGCATAGCCGGGCACATGCTGGTGGTCGATGATGCCCGGTCCATACTGGGCGCGAATTGCGTGGGCATGGATGGCGGTCTTGGGAATCGGGCGGATGGAGCGCAGGACCTTGACCTTTTCGTCGCGCAGGGTGTCGGCCTCCAGGGAGGGCGGAGGTTCCATGGCCACCAGGGTGAGGATCTGCATCAGGTGGTTTTGTACCATATCGCGCAAGGCACCTGCCTGATCATAATAACCGGCGCGGTTCTCTACCCCCAGATCCTCGGCCACAGTAATTTGTACGTGATCGATGAAGTTGCGATTCCAGACGGCCTCGATGGGAAGATTGGCAAAACGGAATACCAACAGATTTTGCACGATCTCTTTGCCCAGGTAGTGATCGATGCGGTAGATCTGTTCCTCGCGAAAATGGCGATGGATTTGTTCGTTCAGTTGGATAGCGCTTTCCAGGTCATTGCCAAAGGGTTTTTCGATCACAATGCGGTAGTCGCCATCGCGGTGAAAGCCTGCCGCCGAGAGATTTTGCAGCACGGTAAAGAAGTCCTGCGGGCGGATGGCGAGATAAAAGATGCTGCGTTCGGGCTGCTGTGCGCCATCCTTAGTCAATTGTTTGGCAAGGTTTTGGTACAGATCGGCTTCGTGCAGTTCTCCCCGCACATAATGAAAGCGGGCGGCAAATTTCTCGAAGTGTTCTGGATGAAAGTCGCCGGCAAAGGATTCCAGTTGTTCGCGTAAAAATTCCAGCCAGCCGGAATCATCCCAGGGACGTCTGCCTACGGCGTGAATCTGCAGCTCTTCGGGAAGCAGGCCAGCGCATTGCAGGTGATAAAGAGAGGGCAGAAGCTTACGCGAGGCGAGATCGCCGGTGGCACCGAAGATGACAAACTGACAGATGCAATCTTCGCTCATTTTGCCTCCTGCACTACGGCGTGGCCACCGAATTGATTGCGCATCATGGCCAGTAGCTTGGCGGCATAGTCATCCTTGCCCTGACTGGCCCAGCGCATTTGCAGGGCGAGAGTGATTACCGGGGCGGGAACCTTTTGTTGCAACGCCGCCTGCGCGGTCCACAAGCCTTCGCCGGAGTCCGCAACGATGGGGGCGATGTCCGCCAAGACCTGATCCTTGTGCAGGGTAGCGGCAGTGAGGTCCAGCAACCAGGAGCGTACCACGCTGCCATAGCGCCACATCTCGGCCACTGCGGCCAGATCCAGATCGAACTCCGTCTTGCCCTGGAGGATGGCAAAGCCCTCGGCAAGGGCCTGCATCATGCCGTATTCGATACCGTTGTGGACCATCTTGATAAAATGCCCGCTACCGACCGGACCGCAGTGCAGCCATCCCTTATCAGGCCCCGGAGCAAGGATTTTCAGAAAGGGTTCGACCTTGGCCACTGCTTCTGGCTTGCCGCCTACCATCAGGGCGTAGCCTTCCTGCAGGCCCCAGACGCCGCCGGATACGCCAGCATCCACATACTCTACGCCATGGGCCTCGACTTCCTTGGCCTGCGTCATGGACTCACCATAAAAGGCATTGGCACCGTTGACGAGGATGTCGCCGGTGGCGAGGAGTGGCAGGATCTCGTGGATGTGCTCGGCGGTCGGGGCGCCTGCAGGCAGCATCAGCCAGACGACGCGCGGGGCGGGAAGTTTTTCGACCAGTTCTTGCAGGGTGCCAGCGGCCTGTATCCCCGTCTCCTGCGCCAGTTCCTGCGCCTTTTCAATATGTCGGTTGTAGGCGACCACCTCGGCACCATCGCGCTGCAGTCGGCGTGCCATATTGCCGCCCATACGCCCCAAACCCACCATCCCGATCTTACCCACGGCCATATTCCACCTCCTGACGAGTACCTGCTGACACTGCTATGCTCTCAGTATAGTCAGCTCATAAGGATCAGGACGGATGGCGATGGAAGTGTCTTTGGGTACGCCACTGGCAGCGGGGGCAACACGGATCCTGCTGCTGGGCGCCGGGGAGTTGGGGAAGGAGTTCGTCATCGCCGCCCAGCGTCTGGGGGTGGAGACCATTGCCGTCGACCGCTACGCCCATGCGCCTGCCATGCAGGTGGCGCATCGTAGCGAAGTGATCGATATGACCGATGCCGACGCGATCCTCGCCCTGGTGGCGCGGGAGCGGCCAGATTTTGTGGTCCCGGAAATCGAGGCCATCGCCACCCAGGCCCTGGCACAGATCGAAAAAAGAGGCTTGGCCACGGTCATCCCCACGGCGCGCGCGGTGCGCCTGACCATGGATCGCGAAGGCATCCGTCGCCTTGCTGCCGAAGAGCTCTCCCTGCGCACTTCCCCCTATGCCTTCGCTGCTTCTTTGGCGGAGCTGCAGGAGGCCAGCACGAAAATCGGTTTTCCCTGCGTCGTCAAGCCGGTGATGTCTTCCAGTGGTAAGGGGCAGTCGGTACTGCACTCTGCCGATGAAATTCCCGCGGCTTGGGAAGAGGCGCAGAGCGCCGGGCGGGTGCGTGGTCAGCGGGTCATTGTCGAGGGTTTTGTCGATTTCGATTTTGAAATTACCCTGCTGACAGTGCGGGGGGCGGCGGGAACGGTCTTTTGTGCGCCTATTGGCCATCGTCAGGAGGCGGGCGATTATATCGAATCCTGGCAGCCGCAGCCCATGTCCGATAAGGCGCTGGCTGCGGCGCAGGAGATGGCACGGCAGGTGACGGAGGCGCTGGGTGGTCGCGGCATCTTCGGGGTGGAATTTTTTGTGCGCGGCGAGGACGTGTATTTCAGTGAACTATCGCCCCGCCCCCACGACACCGGAATGGTGACGCTGATCAGTCAGCGCCAGAACGAATTTGAGCTGCACCTGCGCGCAATTCTGGGTTTGCCCCTAGACCCCGGCTTTCGCCGCCCCTCGGCCTCGGCCGTCATTCGCGCCGGCGAAGTTGGTTGGGGGCCCGTGTACAGCGGAATCGCTACGGCTCTCGCCGTCCCCGAAAGCGATCTGCGGCTGTTTGGTAAGCCGCAGGCGCAGAAGCTGCGCCGCCTGGGGGTGGCATTGGCCAGCGCAGACAGCATCGAGCTCGCTCGTGAGCGGGCGGAACGGGCGGCCGCAGAAATCCGCGTCGCCCGTGCTTGAGCGTTAGCCTCATTGCGCTTTGCTGGGAGGAAGCGTCTTCACCGTAACGGTGACGCTGTTTTGCTCTTGCGCCGGTGCTGCCGGTGATGAGCTGGACTTCTTTTCGTCCGGGCCAAAATGCCAGGTTTGCGGCACCGGTTGGGTGAACAAGGGATCTGCTGTGTCTTCTGGCGCGGTGACGGTAATATCGGCCATTGCCATTTGCGTCAGTGCCGCCAGGATAATCAGCGCCATAAGAGAATGTTTCACTACTTTGCGATTCGTGATGATCACCTCCATGGATATTGGGTAAAACAATTTTTCATTTGTTCGCTTGGTAAAGCAAAGAGAATCTTTTGTTGCCGTATTTTATTTTACAAATAATAATCAAAAATACTTTTTCTGATAATGATATGTAATCATGAATGGCAAATAAAAAGGCAGCGATACACTGCTGCCAAGAACCACACGCCACCATGTGGAGGAGGAGATATTCTCTTAGAAACTGTATTGCAACATCAGGCGATCATCGACGAAGGTGCCATGATAATTGGCAAACGGATTACTGTGATCAATGGCCAGAAGATTACGCAGAGATAGCCCTTTCCAGAATCCTCCTGGGGTATACGTTACATCAATATAGTTGGCGTCTACGTTGGGATAAAAAGGCGCAGTGTGATACCAGCTATAGGAATATTTGAAACGAAGATTGGGCAGTGGAAAGAACACGAATCCGGCTTTCCAGGCATGGCCAGATGCAGACGCTGAAACCAGCCCATAGTTCATAATGCTGGTGTAGAGGGGGTCAGCACTGTATTGTTGCGAGAAAGGCGAAATGAAGCCGCCGTTCATCAGTGTCTGGCTGTTGGGAAGAGTGGTGGCCCGCTGCGGGATATGGTTGTAAGCTGCAAAAATGCTGCCGCGCATACCGCCAAACTGCGCCTTGAGGCCCAGCATGCCACCAAACACCGTGGCATTCACCGGTCCTGCCAATTGGCCCCCGTCGGCCCATTCCCGCGCGTATTGAAAGTCCGCAAATGGCTGGAAATGTTGAAAGAGGACTGGCGTGGTGTAGTCTACTGTTCCGTAGAACATGTTCGTCAGGTCATAGAAACGGTAGAACCATGCCGCTGCTTTTATCCCTAGTTTCTGCCCCTTGATACCAAAGGCAAGGGTACCGTCGCTGTTGTCGGGCAAGTAGCTGTAATGCGCGTTGTAGTTGAGTAGCGTTTGCCGATGATAATCGGCTTGAATACGATTTTTATAGCGAAATTCGCGAATCGCAATAATGCTCAGATCAGGTAGGGGATGGAGGGTTGCGGTGACCGCCTGATAGGTATTGGGGATCATGAATGCGTCGGCGGGTCCCATCCACGGCGTATTGAGTAACAAATTGCCAACGTCTACTTTCAGCCAGGGATTCTGGTATTGCAGATAGGCTTGCCCCAGTACATTCAACGATGTTCTGGTGCCCATCAGTAAGGGGTCCAGACGTTTCTGATCGCCGCTCGTTTCATTGGCTCCGAGATCGTTGGCCGTGTAAAACGCGACTCCGGCGCTTACGCCGTAAAGAGGCGCCGTCTGTACTTTGATCATACCGCCAAGAGAAAAGGCATAACGGTTTTCTACGGCATCACCGGCAAACATCTGGTTGTAATAGTAGGAGCGAATATTGCCCGTGACCGTAGACTTCTCCAGGAACTGCTGAATTGTCTGACCATGGCTGATTGCTGGTAAGACCATCAGGCCGGCAATGAATAATGGTATTTTTTTCATTGATCACTCCTCTTCTCGTCTCTCTGCATGAAAACAAATTCTTTGTTCTTGCGAGAGAGAATAGGTGGTTCACAATCTGGGCGCCAATGCTTATTTATAATTGGTGAAATTATTTTTGGTAATCGCTGTAGCCTCGTCGTTGCCGGAGTTGTTGTTCTATTCGTGCTGCGAGCTTGTCAATAAGGGAGCATGTCAGGATGCAAACGAGTATTCGCAATCAGATCAGTGGAAAGGTGCTGGAGATCGTCGAGGACAAGGTGCTGACCGAGGTGGTCATGGAAACCGCTGCAGGCAAGATTGCTGCAGTGATTACTACCCGCAGTGCTCGGGAGATGAGTCTGCAGGTAGGGGACACGGTGGCCGCCATCATCAAAGCGACCAACGTTTCTATCGGCAAATAACTCAGAATTTGTAGGTAAACATCACCCGATTATAGACAAAGGAGTGCTGACCAGAGCCCGGATATAGTCCGGGCGCACCGCCATTGCCCACCTCGATCTGATCCCGCAGGCAGAAGCCCTGGAACATGCCCTGCGGGAAATAACTCAGGTTGAAGTGGGTCCAGTTGCTGTCCCCGGAAAAATAGGTGTTGAATTCAGAGAAGCCGGCAGTAAGTTGCAGTTGCTTCGGGATGGGCCAGTATGCGGCGCGCACCCGCCAGCCATGCCCTGGTCCCACCCCCACCAAACCCTGAATCATGGCGTCTACATACAAAGGGTCTGCCGTATAGCCGACGGTGTAAGGCGAGATGATGGCACCGCCGCCCAGGGCATGGGCGTGGAGCTCGGTGCTGTCGTAGGCATACCAGAGACTACCGTGGGGAAAGTGAATGCCCGCCTTGACCCCCCAACTGGTGCTGTTCACGCCTTGGCCAGGCTGTTCGAATAGCGTGGTTCCGGTACTCGCAAAGGCCTCGCCCGCCCCCCATTCCCGGGTGAACTGGGCGGCCACAAATGGCTGTACTGGAGCGGAAACCGGCAAACGGTAACTGCAGTCCCAATAGAACATGTTGGCAAACTGATCAAACTGGTAAAACCAGGCCTGGGTTTTGGCACTGTGCCAATGATACTTTGCGCCCAAGGCCAGGGCGCCGTTGCTCGGATGCTCTTCTGCGTAGCTTTGCGGCAAGACGTTGGAGCCACCATAGAGGTAATCGCCGTAGCTTGGGCCGTAATAGTAGAGGTTGTCGCGGGTGAACTGATTGTTGGTGCGATCCTTCCAGCGGAAGATGCGCAGTGCATCCAAGGTCAGACCGGATACTGGGTGCACGGCAAGGGTCACGCCCTGATACGTGACCGGAATGACCCGCCCGCCCACGCGATTGAGCCAGGGGGTGTCAACGAGCTGGTTACCGACCTTGGCGGTGAGCCAGTGGTCCTGGTATTCCAGGTAAGCCTGACCCAGGGCATTGACGGAGTTTTGATCTCCCATCAGGGTCTTGTCCACCCGGGCCGGATTGCTTGCCAGCGTGCCCATGGCATTCGCGGTGTAAAAGCTGACGCCCACGCGGAATCCTGACAGAAAAGGCGCCGTCAATACATTGATCCGGCCAGCCAGGGAATAGGCATAGGCGTTGACGGTGTCGGGGGTGCCATAGAGGCGGCTGAAGTAGTAGGAGCGAATCTGGCCGTCGATCTCGCTCTTGGCAAAGAATTGACTCAAGGTTTCCGCTTGAGCGCTGCCCGCAAGAGCGCAGGCGGCCAGGAGCGCTGCGGTGATGGTTTTGCGTTTCATGATCAAATTCCCTGTTATATATGATATATATTTGAATATAGCGATGCGGAGAAAGAAGGCCTGCAGTTTCCAGCAGGCCCTTTACCAGCTCTTGGTAGACAGCTGGCGAATCAGTTCAGAGGCTCACCCTTGGGCGCGCTGTAGCCGTCTTCGCGGAACATCTTCTGTCCTTCCGGACTGCGCAGGAAGGCGACGAAATCCTCACCCAATTTCGGGTTCGGAGCATTCTTGAGTACGGCAGCATAGAAGACCAAGGGCTTTGGGGTGACGGTCTTTTCCTTGCCGTCCACATTGATCTTGAAATTTGCCTTATCGTACCAGGACTTCGCGTAGGCAGGGTCACTCAAATTGATTTCGACCGGCAGGTTGACGTAGGGCAAATGCAGAGACTTCACCGCACTCAGATAGCCCGAGGATGCCGCCAACTGTCCGCTTTTGAGGCGTGCCAAAAGGGACATCTCGGTGTAGATCTGCTGCGGGTTTTCGATTGGGCCGAGGATCTTCTTCATTAGATCTGGCTGGTGATAATAGCGCTCAGCCAACTGCATGGTGAAGACGATGTTCTGCCCCTGGGGGTCGGTCTTCGGGTCGGTGCGCCCAAAGGTCGCGCCGGGCATCTGCAGTACTTTGTACCACGGTTTGCCGGCGGCAAAGTCCTTGGCGAAAGGACTGTTGGGACTGTAGGCGATAACCATCTGGGTACTGGCGACGGGGTAGGCGGTCTTGACCAGCCCTACCTTTTGCAGCACTTCGATGGGGCCGGGGGTAATAGAGATGAACACGTCAGGTGTGATCTGATGGCCAGCGATCAGATGCGCTAGTGCGTAAGCCCCTTGACCCTCGCCGCGGAATTCGACGTGATGGCTTTTGGCAAAGGCCGGGCCCAGATGCAGATTCATGACATTTCCCATGGATCCGGCGAAGGCAGCGAGCATGGTTTCGGCATTGGCAGCTACGGGCAGGATAAGGCCCAAGGCGAGGACGGCGGCAAGCGGGGTTTTGCGACGAACTTTCATCAGCGTGATCTCCAGTACAATATGATATTCGCAAGTATATAAAGCCTCGATCGAAATATAAACTAAAATATAGCGATAGGCGTATAAAATTGGTCAGACGTGTAGCAGTGATGAGTTCTACCTAGGAAAGACTATTTTGCCCATGCTGGCTGACTCTCTCCCCATGCCAGCAATCACTCTCGCATCCATGCGCCCAGGAATCGTGCCATGTCGCCATAGACGTGATCGTAAAGAGGGATGTCATCGTTGTTCCATCTACCAAGATCCCCGCAGCGTCTTTTTCATGGAGTTTAGTTATGAGGTACAAACTGAGCATCATGGGCTGTATGAGTGCTGGGATATTGCTTTTCACGGAAGGGGCTTTCCTTCCTGCGCTGGCAAGCACCATCGAGACGAACTTCGGGGCGATAACTCTGGTGCCAGGCTATGCAACATCAACGCTATTGCTGAATGGGAAGCCCATTGTAACCATAGATGGACCGGCTTCAATGGTCCGCTCCTACGCTTTCGGCGGTCACGAATATGTATTGATCGAGAATAGTGGTAACGGTGAGGGCTGTCCTCTTCAGTACAATATTGTCGATTTCAACAAAAGTGGGCACGAATCCACGAAGCAATTCGGATCCTGCGCAAGAGTATCCTCGATTACAGCCGATGGCCCCATCTGGAAAATATGTATGCCTGGCCTATGAATAATGGCAAGTATATCTATTACTGTCATGGAGGACGTAATATTCGGCTAGTTAAGGAGTCTATATCGTCTGACACGCACTCCGTTTAAATTTCCGACATGTCAAGAATTACACAAATGCGTGGCGTTGTAGAGATAGAAGAAGGGATACCGTATCTCGTTTTTAGCGAGAAAGTTAAGTTTTAGAGCGACAACGGCACGGTATATCTCGATAAGGTTGAAATCCTCACGTCAAAGTTCCCGATTCCAGGAAAGTATGGTCATTACACGGTTAAGATTGAAATGCCCATGGCTGGGCCAAAAAAAACCCGGTTCATTCACGGATAGTGGGGGAAGCCTTTTCACTATGGGCGGCAGAGCTAATGACAGGCGCCCGGACTTCCTGGTCATCGGCACGCCGTCCAGCCTTTGATGGTGGCCCAGACGGTGCACTTGTTTCGATGGCTCGACGGCCACCGTGCGGCACTACACGCGTCTGCATTCCCAGCTTACGCAATCGTTTCGACGGATGCAGGACACCGTGAGGCATCCTGGGGACTACTCGCTCCGGCTTCGCTCCAGGCTGGCAGCGGCCGCATTTAGCGGTGGCAAGTGGGGAGATTCATAAGGCCTTTGCGATCTCCAATCCGCCAACCTCTGGAGCGGCTACTGTCTCGGACTCTGGAAAGAGAGAGCGCTGTGGCGAAAGGCAAAGCGACGAATGTTCTCTCCTACTTGCAAGAGGGTGCGTTTGCCACACGACTCTGAGGGGAGTGAGGATTTATGAAAAGTCGCTTGCTCCCGTTTTACAGCCGTCAGGCGTGGGCTAAACCCATGCTTCAATGCCAAACAGGAACCTTACTTTACCTTGTGTGGCCGGAAATAGACCCACGCCGCCAGGAACAGGAAGGCAAAGATGTAGATATTGGTAGTGCCGAGGACGTCGCCCTTGTTGGCAGTGCTGCCCGGCAGATAGGGCGCACCCCAACCCTCGGCGGTGGTCCAGACACCAAAGCTATAGGCGATGCCGACGGGAATGATCCAGCGGAGCTGCTTGCCGCCGATCAGCAGAAAAAGGGCGATCACGCTCTCTGCCAGCGCCGCGAAAACCCCGAAGAGAAAAGGTCCCACGGCGTTGATGATGGTGATGAAGAAGGTGATGTAGGCGGCAATCCATGCCGGCTCCCCGGGCAAGGCTTGCTGCAGATACGTGACGGCGTTGTGCAGGAAAAAGGGCTGCCACTTCCAGAAGGCATCGAAGGCCCAGAGCAGGCCGAAGAGGATGCGTGCGGTGTGCATGGCCGCAGGGGAAAGACGCCCGTGGCGCGTGCCAGCCAGACTCCAGCAGTCCCAAGAGCGACTGGAAATGACAAAAACAAAGACCAGCGCGTAGATGATGGCGGTTCCCGGATCCGTGGCGCCTTGGGTGTAGGGGCCGCCGAAGCCGCCAACGGTACTCCATAGCCAAAGGTTGTAAAACACCCCGACGTAGGCAAAGAAGGGCAAAAAGAGTCCGCTGATCAGGCTGACAGCGAGAAGCACATCCAGCACAATGGTGATCCAGGCGACCAAGTTCGGGCCAATACCGGTGACCACTGATGCCATCCAGTGTCCATAGGTCATTACCCATGCGGGTTGCCCACTGACCCAGTCCGCACTGAAGGTACCCAGAAAATGCGCGCGGTAGGCTGGACTCAACTGCAGAGCGGTGTTGATCAGCCAGGCGAACCCAAAAAGGATGCGCACCGCAGCAAAGGCGCGTTGTTGTGGGGAATACTCGGCAATCGTGGGTTCTGCGGTAGTAGCAGTTGTCATTTATGCTCTCCTAAATTTGCGCAGCGGCAGACTCTTCTGCATGATGACATAGAGCAAGCACACTTGACAAAATCATGACGTTCCGTAACATTCGAGATCTCCATGGAGCTGGTCTGCAAATGCCCTCACATATTGACTATCAACTCATCTCTAGCGAGTTGTTTCCAGAAACCTACCGGCGAAGTACAGATGCGGACCAGACGAATGGAATTCAATGCATCTAGCAAAGAACCGTTGGGAAACTCGTTATTATTTTATCGTGCCAACTGAAAGTGTCGATAAAGTCAATATTATCCTAAAATCCAAGAACAATGAGATACATCTTACGCTCTGCCTCCAGAAATCGGTGTATTGATATTCTATACTCTTGACAGTAATGTTCAATCAATTTAACTTTCCGCGATAGGGTATAGGTAGTTCTATCCGAAACATTCGCGATATTCTTTTTATCTAATAACGACCTCGCCTTCCAATACTTTATTTCTTTCTCATAAATCGGGAGCTTGATCTTACGCTCCTGTGTTAACATTCTTTGCTTGATATTATCATCATTAAGCTTGATAATAATATTCTCTTTATCAAGAGCTAAACGGGAGTCTTCATGCTTTATAGCACCAAAGATGTTGAATGGAATATTGATATATGCCCCACCAATGACGGACCACTTCGTCTTTCCAGCGCTTGGATAATAAGAAGGCCTTAAAAATCCTTTAAATTTAACGTCAACGAATTTTAACCATCCAATCTTTTTTTGCGCATGATAATATCGGATTAAACCAGCAATACCAGGATGCTCGGAAAGCACGGATTTATTAAGGCTAGAGCTATTTGCTTCGGCAAGCGCAGATTTTGGTAAAATCGCCTTAAAATCCGGTAACTTCCTGTCTATTGCGACATTAATTCTAGTGATATATATTTTTGCCCGCATCTTGGCGAGATAGCTCTCTAGGCGCATTCTGCTGACAACAGTATTCAATTTATTCGCCAATCTTTTAAGTAAAGCGTTACTGTTTATCAGTTTATGAAATAAACTCTCTTTCTTTTTCTGGTACCAGTATTTCAGATAAAGAGCTGTCACTTTCTTTTTCTTATTAAATAACTCAGAATCATATCTGGAAATGGTCATGTAGTATTTTGGTTGCGCCTGGTCGATGACGTGACGCATGTATTTGTTACCGCCAAACATGTAATATTTAAATCCGATAGTTGGCTTGGCAACATAGTTCCGGGGATAACCATCATATGCAAATCTAGTATAATAACCTGCCTTTACTCGCCCCTGAAAAATCGCGGAAGATTCTGATCTCAGCATCTTGATCTTTTCCTTCTGAGATCTTATTGCATTACTAGCCTGACGAATCGTCCCGGAAGACTTGGCATAGTGTAAGATTTTAGATAGAGGAATGATCTCTTCGTCGGTGTCACCAAAAGAATGGTTTGCTCCAGCGAGAGAAATCAGAACCGCAATCACAGCAAATATAGATTCAGAGATTATTTCTTTACGTTTATCAAAAGCCATACTGATATATTTCCTTAATTTGGCGAAGGTTTGAAATCATTTTGCGCAGATACTTCCTTGCTCTGTTATATTCTCGTTCATGAATGTCATGATAAAAAATCCTTGCCTCGCTGAGAATGCGATCTGACCTTATCTTCGCCTGATAATGCGGGTTCGTCCAGTCATGATCTTCTGCTGCCATGGAGCCGGATGGAATGAAAGCTAAGATCATGAATAAAAATGATATACATATAATATATAATTTTGTCATTTTCTCTCCACAAGTGCGACAAGATTATTGAGCAAAATACGTGCCAAAGAAGAATCAGTGGGTTAGCTCAAGGGAGAAAAAATTGGTTAGAGTATTTGTCGCCCATCAACGACAGATGGTCAGATATCTGCATTGTTACGTGCCAGTCGTATCAAAGAGCATTGCATTTGTGTGGACTGACTATCTGTGAAGTGATATAAACCGGTCACTGCATATTTTTTTACTGATGACTTTGGTGTATCAATTAGCCAAATCTTAGACAGTCAACGAAAAACCAGGAACCCCCAGGCTCCGGCTAGAGCAAACCCAGCAGATACCCTGCACCACCCCAAAAACTGACCCAGGCGATGGCACCCAGCACATTCCAGAGATAGAAGTCCCGAAATGGCACTTCTGCAGATCCTGAAATATATCCCTGCAGCTGTCGCAGTGGCACCACAAAGCGACCGAACAGGACTATAATACTGCCGTATTTTTCAAGGAATCGGTGAGTTTTCTGTAAACGATCAGGAGTGACGCCGATCCACTTGCCATATTTGCGTAACCAGGAGATACCCACTTGCTCCGCAAGAAAATACGCGAGAAACCTGAGGTGGCCCCCCCTGGATTGGACAGCCTGCTGGAGTGATTAAGCTCTGAACCTGTTTCCATGGCGGGTCAGGCCACCAGCCTTTGTAAACCTTCTGCATAGACCACATCGGGTGTTCTGTCTCCCAGAGAGGAGTGCGGTCTTTCGGCATTATACCAGTCGAAGTAGGTCCTGAGGCCAGCTTTCAGCTCGGTTCCAGTTTCTGCTGGCCGTAGGTAGACGTGCTCGTATTTGACGGTGCGCCAAAGCCGTTCGACAAAGACGTTATCCAGGGCCCGGCCTTTGCCGTCCATACTGATTCGAATGCCGTGCTGGCGGAGTACAGAGAGGAAGGACTCCGCGGTGAACTGAGCGCCCTGATCCGTGTTGAAGATCTCGGGGGTGCCATAGCGGCGTATGGCCTCTTTCAGGGCCTCTACGCAGAAACCCGCGTCAAGACTGTTGGAAACCCGCCAGGACAACACCTTACGACTGAACCAGTCCACTACGGCTACGAGGTATTGAAATCCTCGTGCCATGGGCAGATAGGTCACATCCGCGGACCAGACCTGGTGGGGACGGTCCACCGTCACGCCACGCAACAGATAAGGATATTTTGGGTGCTGGGGGTGGGGCTTGCTGGTGTGTGGTCCGGGCGCCACCGCGGCAATGTCGAGGATACGCATGGCCCGGTGTACCGTTTTGCGGTTGACCACGACATTCTCCGCTTTCAGCATCCGATGGATCTGCCGCCTACCCATGAATGGAAAGGCGGTGTAGAGGCGATCGATCGCCCGCAACAGCCCGTCGCCCATCGGCCGAGGATGCGCGCGGTAATAGACCGTACTGCGGGGCACGCCCAAAAGAGCGCATTGCCGTTGCACAGAAACTGGGGTTTGGGCCCGGTCGATCATTTGGCGCCTTTCCCGATCCGGGACATGAGACCGGGCCTGGAGGCTAAAAAATCGCGTTCCATCTCCAGCTGTCCGATCTTCCGATACAAAGCCTGCACGTCCACGGGCTCCTCGGTCTGGGACTTTCCCCGTTCAAAGGCCGTGGCCGCATGCTCCACCAGCTGCCGGCGCCAGGCATTGATCATGGTGGGGTGTACCCCAAATTCTTGCGCCAGCTCGGCCATCGTCTTATCGCCCTGCAAGGCCACCAGGGCTACCTGCGCCTTGAATTCCGGCTTGTACTGCTTGCGTTTTCCCTTCATCCCTCGACTCCTTTCCTGAAGCCCAGAGCTTAACCCCTTGTCCAACTTTCGGGGGCCACTTCAAACATCCAGGTAAATATCGGTATTCGTTCCTGATAGGCGGTGTGCTTGCGCAAAGATCCTTCGGTTGTTAGCTGATGGTTGAAGCGAATTCTTGCGCAGCCATTGGCACGCCTTTAGAGAAGAAGTGATGACATGTGCTGATGAGTTCGGGCAGTAGACGCTGGCAGATAGACCCAAGGACACCACTACCAGTGCCAGAAGCTTCCTCCAAGCACACTTCACCGAAACTTTCTTCATGGCATATCTCCTTAAAGACAAAGCCCCCGAGTCGACAAAGGAGCGGGGGCAATTTTTGAGCCTACCCTGGTGGTGGCCCTCCCGGTGGCGGTCCTCCCGGTGGCGGTCCTCCCGGTGGCGGTCCTCCCGGTGGTGGAGGCGGCAGTGCCCCTGGCGGGGGCGGCGGTGGTGGAGGAACCCCTAAGCCCGCGAAATATGCTCCAGGCGGTGGCGGAGCACCGGCTGGTGGCGGAGGTGGCGGTGGTGCTCCCGGCGGAGGCGGCGGAGGTGGCGCCGTGTAGTACTCATAGTAATACTGCGGATAGTAGTACCACATCAGATACTGTGCGTAGAGTGGCTGTGGATAGTACTCCACATATGCTGGAGGCGGCACCCAGAAACTGTACTGAGGGTAATTGGAGAAGCCCACGGCATACCCCGGTCCGCCTAAATCCAAACTGAAGTTCAAAGGGTCAGCGTGCGCCGCCGCGACTACACCAAGCCCTGATGCGAGCAGCAGTGAGATCAGGGTTTTCTTTGCTGGCTGCAACATGAAAGATTCCTTATTCCATTACGGAATGCTTAAAACGCCGCCCCAATTCCGACCGTGCCCCGCAACAGGTTGGGTGCGCCGGCTTGGGTGAAGTCGTCATCGTGTAGGCCAACAAAAAAATTCAGATTGGCTACCAGAGGATAATAGGCAGTCACCCCCATCTGCAGCAGATTCGAGGATCGGTTATACCGCAGGGGCGGAAACCCTGTAACGTGACTGGTTTCCGAGACACCGCCTAGATATCCCAGATACCCGGTTACGTTCGCAAAAGGCAAGGAAGCTGCGGCGTACAAACCACCGCCAAGGTTGTCGAGGCTCTGAGACGATTGCGAATTCAGGTAGGCATCGTTCTCCGAAAAGCGGTTGTATTCGTAACCCAGATACGGTCCGACTGCGAGAATCGGGCTTGCTGGGAAGAGGTAACCGATTTTCAGACCAAGGGTGTTACTGTCACCGCCCGTATAGCCTTGGTAGGCTGCACCGAATTGATGGCGATACTTGGCGGTACCGAAAAGTCCATTCGAAAACAGGCTTCCCCGCAAGCCGAGGCCGCCGGTAGTGTTGCCATACTGGTTGGTGGTGCCCTGAACATTGCCGGACACGTCGATCTGATTCATGACGGAGTAAATAGATGCCTCTGCCGTTGCGGTAGCAGCGAGCAGGCCAGTGCTAATCAATACTGCGAACAACCGATTTCTTTTCATGGGATCACTCCTGTTTCACGGCTTGTGAGCAAACGCAGCAATCCTTGTGCCAATCGCAAAAACACATCTTATTTTCGATGGATACTGCGGGAGATGGTCAAGCCCTCTAGTGATTTCCTCCAAAAGTGTCGCCTGTAGGAGACGAGATCGGCTATTGATCTGTGTAAAGAGAGGCATCTCGGCGTTGAAGAGTAAGGATTTTCGCAGCCTGGCGGCAGATTTTACTGACTGGCATCTTTCCTGCTTTGGTTTGAACAGTACGATGGGAGGCAGCGATGAATAGCAAGCATTATAGCCGTACCGTTCTTTGGGGAATCCTGTTGGTCTTCTGGGCCTATTCCGCCACAAGTCTCAGTAGCGCGCGGGCCGATACGCTCAGTTTGGCTTTGGGAGTACCCCCTGCGGGTGTCTGGGTACAACCTGCAGGAGAGGATCTGTATACCGATGGCTACAGTCCGGCCTATTCCTGGCGGGCGTATCAACAGGAGAGGCGCTGGGAAAAGCGGCAACGAAAGGCGGAACATCGCTATTGGAAGGCGCGCCGTAAATATTACAAGAGGATGTACAAAGCAGAGCGAAAGTACGATCGCTCGATCTATGGGTATTGAAGGAGAACGCGAATGAACATCGATTGGCGCAAACGCAAGGGCGTGAGGCTAGTTGGTTGGTTGACCCTCCTCGGGTTGAGCCTGGGGCTCACAGGTTGTTATGCAGAAGTTTCACCACCGCCGCCGGGTCCAGGAGGAGTCTATGGGCCACCACCGCCTCCTCCTCCGCCCGGGCCAGGGGCACCTCCGTCATCCCCCCCGGGGCCACCACCACCGCCTCCCGGATACTACAACTGATGGAGAATGTGTTTCTGCGGCGACGCGGCGGTTCCAACCTCTGCCCGCCGTAGAAACGCTTCAACGGTTTTCGCGTAGGTGACTGCAGATGGTGGAAGCGGTTCTCCCGAGGCTACCCGAGTGGGGCCGGCGTTATACGCCTCCAAAGCCATAGTCAGGTTTCCGTGAAAGAGCTTGAGGAGGCTTTGCAGAAACTGCGCCCCACCCAGAATGTTCTGTTGCGTTTGCCAAGGGTTGACGTGCAAAACCTTCCATGCGGTGGCCGGCATCAGCTGCATGGGGCCAATGGCCCCAGCAAACTTGACCGCTCCAGCCTGTCCTCGACTCTCCACATAGACCACGGCAGCCAGCAACATTGGGGAAAGACCAGTCTTTTGGGATGCCAGTCTGATTGGCCTTGCAAATGACCCTGCCAAGCGATGCCACGCTTGATTCTGCTCCGACACCATAGCCTTCCATTGCAATGCAATAGGGATACCGGGTGGGGCGGGTTGCAAGGATTGGGGGAGAAAAAAGCAAAGCGGCAGCAGGACAAGCCCCTGGATTCATTGATTCCGCAGACGAAGCCTGGCCAAGCGCATGGTGATCAATCCCGAGCGCAAGAAGGAATCGTAAGGTCTGGTTCCCCGCAGATGCGATCAAAAACGGACTGCACATTTGCTGCCAGCTTGTGAAGAATAGGGTCTATAGCCCCATCTCTGGAATTTTTACTCGACACCTTGGGTATTGAGGTGTGTACCCAGACTCCCAGTGGATCCTCTCGCAGGAGCCACCGTACTGGAAGAAACATCGCCAGCACCTCTGACCGGTGAAAGAAGGTCCGGGAAATCCCCGGAAAATCCCAAAACATCACAAGAGAGTCGTTGGCAGGTCTGGCCGCTCTCCCTGACTCATCAGACGGAGGGGCATACACATAGAGGAGATGAGCTCCCCGAC
Source organism: Acidithiobacillus sp. YTS05 (assembly GCF_024396695.1). Taxonomy (GTDB): domain Bacteria; phylum Pseudomonadota; class Gammaproteobacteria; order Acidithiobacillales; family Acidithiobacillaceae; genus Igneacidithiobacillus; species Igneacidithiobacillus copahuensis. The sequence goes on along the minus strand of NZ_CP094359.1, from coordinate 1,813,768 downwards.
AGCTCATCTCTGTAATCAACGAGCCCTCGACATCCTTGATGGATCGCGGTACCTGACCCGCCAGCGGTAAACCCTCGAATGGGTGATTCATCATTGTTCATTTTGCGATAGCAAGGCCCCGGCGGCAGCTCCGGCTGCGCCGCCGACGGCAGCACCCACGGCAGGGCTCCCTCCAACCACGGCACCCATCACTGCACCGCCAGCCGCACCAATCGCCCCGCCACTCAGAGCAGATTGTTGGGTGGGGGTCATATTCGCGCATCCCGTGAGAGCGGTCAGGCACAATGCGAAAAGACAAGCCTTGCGACCATTGATGCTGATCCGGAAGGTGATGGAAGACTGAGGCCGCACCAGACCTCGCGATTTGGTAAAAGAAGACATGATGTACCCTCCTGCGTGCGTGTTGAGACATCTGTAGTCTCAGCATGTTTCGTGCCAAGATAAAAGATGCAACAATTGCCCGATGAACAGCGGAATAGGCGGCCAATATGCGAAGACAGACTGTAGCCAGATACCCACAGTAGCGAGATCACACTGATGATTTTTCGTCGTACATTGCGTCGGCTACTGCAAATCACCATTGTTCTTCTCTTGCTGATACCGCTCTCCGGATGTCTGGCTCTCATTGCACTCAATGGCGCGGGAACTGTCGCCTATTACAATCTGCCGAAGAAGGATCGCCCCTCGTTGCACATTGGGAAATAGGGAGAGTAAAATTTTTTCCAATTAACGCGAAATGACGCTATATCAAGGGACTTTATTTGACCCATTGAGTGACTGCTTTCAGTCTGTTGTCGATCACCAGCGTTTATCAGCAGCAGGCAGAGATTGCTCCACCTAATGTCGATAGGCCAACTCAGGTCAGGGTCGATTCCAGTCAATCGATCGTCGCTACAGTACGAGATCTTGACTAATAGTCCCCAATAAAAGTCGCGCAGACCGAAGCCTGGGACAACTATTATTAATAAAATCGGACCATTACAAATACTCACTCATGCACGAATATGTTCGTTTTTACTCCACATAGCGCTCGGTATGCGGCATGTCGGCTTTTGCTCTGAATCGACTGCCAACCTCCAGCAGCACCCCAGTGTTCCTTATTGTACACGGCCACGCCATCCACAAGGCCAAACTGGTCGGTGACTTCGTCGCTACCCAGGCAGGTGCGGTGTTGCCGTGGATGTGACCGTAGAGATGGATACTATCGTTCGATCTACCGGGATCCCCGCACAGCTGGTAGTAGTCAGTCTTTGACAAATTCCCCTGCAATTTAGTGCGAATTCGCATAATTCGCGTGAACTTTGGTGCAGGGATGTCCGTTTTTTGGCCTGGAGCCCAGCGTCCGTCCAAGATGCCTGGCTGAACGGATGCAGTGAAGCGCCTCTGTAATCGACAGTCAGATTCCTGATTATGCTCAATAGCATGTTGGTGTGTTTTACAACAATCGGCGGTATGATAAACCTATGGATGCCTTGCGTCTTGTAAAGCGGCGTGTCGTTCTCTCCGAGAACGCCTTTGCTGAGATCGTCATCTGGCAACTGCCAGAGCCGATGCCCGGCAGTGCCCATGCGTTCCAATATCGCTTGGCCCATGTCGTCGGCGGTCATTGTGTTCTGCGCTATGACAACGAGGCCGGCAAGGGAGACCATCGGCATGTGGGGGGATAGCGAAGAGCATTACCTGTTTTCTGATCCAGGCCAACTGATGGCAGATTTTTATGAAAGTATTGTGAGGTGGAATGATGAGCACCCTGACCATTGATGTGCGACCTTTGCGGGATGCCTTAATGGATTCGGTGCAAGCTATGGAAAGCGCGACACCCTCGGAACCCCGCCTGAGTTTCGACAGCCCGGAGTTGCTCTGGAAAGTCCTGACCGCAAAGCGCTGGGAGATCCTGAAGGTCATGACTGGGGTCGGGCCGCTGCCATTGCGGGAGATCGCCCGTCGGACAAATCGGGATGTGAAATCTGTCCACACGGATGTCCATGCCCTTCTCGATGCAGGCATCATCGACCGGGACGCGAGAGGCTTTCGGTTTCCGTATGATGCCGTGCATGTGGATTTTTTTTTGAAAGCGGGGTGAAGGATTCTGAAATCCGACGCCATGATCAACCTCCCACGAGGGAGATTCCGAAAAATTGGGCAACCGGGGTGTACCGACGTCTAGAGAGGCTTCTGCTACGTCTGCCTTTCTGTGGTTGATTCCCTGGATCGAAGGACGCCTCTTGCTGTCGTCTGCGGTAGGCTCGCCATCCGAGACTACCCCTATGCTAGGGTTCTCGCGCACCTGACATTCATGCATTCCTGCCCAAATATCCCTGCAATCGCATGCGAATTCGCATAATTCGCATACAAATTGGTGTGCGAAATGTCGGTTTTTCTCATTCTGAAGCCAATGCTTGTGGATGCCGCCTCCTTCAGATCCACGATGCTGCGGGAGGCTCTGCCCTGAACCTGACAATTTCTCTGGATAATTGTGAGGGATGGCAGCATCTGTGATGTAGACGTCCCTCTGCAGATCTGGCTGCCATACCGATGCCGAAGCAGTTACTCCTCGTCCAGTATCGAAGCCTTGCGGAGCATATAGCCCCCCACCAAGCCCACCAGAGCGCCAACCAAAACTTCCGCCAGACGCATCCCTGCGTTGAGCCACGGGGCACTGCTGTTCAAATGGGAAAAGATCACGATGAGCAGAACAGTGGAAACTACCTGCCTGCCACGGTCGTTAAATCCGACCAGCTGGCTGAAGAGCAGAGAAAGAGCCATAACCAGAGCCAGTGCGAGCATTTTCTGCGGGAAGTACAGCAGATACAGCAAGGCAGCAACGGCTCCGACCACAGTAGAACTGAGCGTCGACCAGAAACTCGCTCGCGTGTCTGCCCAATGGTCCTTGAAGACGGTGAGCACGGTAACCGCAGACCAGAGGGCACCAATCACTGCTGCTGTCACGTGTGTGGGTACCAGCTCATCCAAGCCGTAGCCCAGAAGATATCCAGCCAGCACCAGACCCGTCAAAGTGAGGCTATGTATGTATGGCCCTTTGTGATGGAGCTTTCGTCCTGCGTCGGTAAGTTGCTCCCGGGCTTGGGGGAGAAGATTCATACGGTAACCCTCTGCGGCTTGCTGCCCCCATCGTAGCGGAACAGGCACTGCCGCACGACCGGTTAGGGCTAGATCTGGCCTCACACCAACTTTTCCTGGAGAGATGGCGTCGTGCTGCTCTTGATTCCTCCTTGCTCGTGGATAGGGTCTCTGAATTCAGAGCGTTCTGAAAATCCTCGTTTTTTGGTCGTTGTCCAGTCTGCAGGTTTTTGGCTTGGATGATGGGGTAGAATAGGCTCAGACAGTGAGGGGGAATGTTGCTATGGTCGGTCTGTCAAAGTCCCGCATTCTGTTGAATCTCCAATGCCCGCGCCGGTTATGGCTCAAGTTGAATCGCCCAGAGCTCGAGCATGTAGATGAGGGGATGGATGGGCGCTTTAGGATTGGGGAAGAGGTAGGGAACACTGCCCGTCGTCAGTATCTTGACGGGGTGCTGATGGACGACGACCTCGTGATCGCCTTGCAGCAGACGCGAGTTGCAATGAACCAGCCGCCACGTCCATTGTTCGAGGCGACTTTTCAGTATGAAGGCGTTCTGGTTCGAGCCGATCTACTGCTACCGGATGAAACAGGATGGCGTATGGTCGAGGTCAAATCATCCACCAGCGTGAAGGGCTATCACCTCAACGATGCTGCCGTGCAGACCTGGGTGCTCCGACAACTGGAGATTCCGCTCGGCAAGGTGGAGTTGGCGCACATCAACAATCAGTTCGTCTATCCCGGTGGTGGCGATTACCAAGGGCTGTTTCACTATGCTGACATCACCGAGCAGGTATTGGCGTTGCAGGCAGACGTGCCCATGTGGATCGCAAACGCCCGTGTAACTGCCGGCCTTGACGCCGAACCCACGATCCAACCCGGCGCGCAGTGTACGAATCCCTTCGAGTGTTCTTTTCGCCATTATTGTGATCCGTCGGCTTTCGAGCCGATCCCGCCGCATTCCGTTCGCATCCTTCCCTACGGCGGCAATCTCGTCGAAAAGCTGCTCAGCGATGGCAAAGAAGACTTGCGGGAACTCAGCGAGGACATTTTCTCCAACTCCCGTCACCAGCGGATCTGGCGAACTATACAGCAGGGCAGGGCAGAACTCGCTCCTGAGGCCGGCGAGACCATCCGGCAACTGGACTGGCCGCGTTACTACATCGACTTCGAAACCCTGAACCCTGCCATTCCCCTCTGGGCGGGTACACGTCCCTACCAGCAGGTTCCTTTCCAGTGGTCATGCCACATCGAGACGAAAGACAACCTGAAACATACCGCCTTCCTGGCCGATGGTCTGGACGATCCGCGCCGGTCCTTCATCGAATCTTTGCTCGACACCGTAGGCAATGAAGGCCCCGTGATTGTCTACAACGCCTCGTTTGAGAGCTGTCGTCTCCAAGAGTGTGCAGAGGCCTTTCCTGATCTGGCCGAGCGCATCGAGTCCGTGATCGATCGTATCTTTGATCTGTTGCCCTTGTCCCACGACCACTACTACCACCCGGACATGCTCGGTTCCTGGTCCATCAAGGCCGTGTTGCCGACCATTGCCCCAGAACTTAGCTACGAAGGCATGACCGTGGCTCATGGCGGGGCGGCCCAGGACGCTTTTGCCGAGATCATGATGCCAGAAACGAATGAGGAGCGACGATCAGAGTTACGTCAGGCGCTATTGGACTACTGTGAGCGTGACACCCTGGCGATGGTCAGGATCGCCGATTTTTTCGCCCATCATGGGCAGCCTGTGGGGGGCACGTTGTGTTGAATCTTCCACGGCTCGTTCAGCTAAATCAACTTTCACCACGTCACCGAGAAGAATCGAAGCTCGTAGCCCCCCTAAACTGACTGGCTGCCAGAAGGAGCATGGTTATCGCAGCACGTCATGTACCAGCGACGATACACTCGTAGATGACCATCAGCACCGCAGACCTCACACGTGTGCCTGGATCGGCCACTGGCTTCATCAACCAATGCGCTCATAGCGTCGCTGAGATGTTCGCCATACCAGCGCAGCATGCCGAATTTGCTCTTGATCTGTGTTGCATAAGGATGGTGACCTGAGTCGTGCGAAATGCCTGCGGCCGTGGCCTCACCCTCTAAGACTGTAGAGAGTTGCCACAGAATATCGAACCAGCCATCATCGCACTCGAAGCCCCAGGGTAGCGCCACCCGATAGAGGGTGGGAAAAGCTTGGAGTAGGCGTCCAGTGTTGTCTTCGTTCAAGCAAACCCCTATCAAATTGCGTTATATTCTCGTCACTCGGAATCGCTTATCCCGGGAATGCCGCCATTCAGTTCACCGATGAGTAACTGCTCGTACCATTCCTGATAAATGTAAATAGTGCGGTCTATTGCTGTACGCCGGAAGATTTCAAAGTTCTTATGGCTGTCTTTATAGAAAGCAGCGCGATCATGTCCCCTGATTTCGCAGAACACGGAATTTTTCGGGATGGCGCTGGCATTGCGAATATCTTCAAAACCATTTAACTCATAATCCGTAAGCTTATCCTCAAGAAGTTCCGAATCGCCTTTGGACCTGTTCGCCTCAGCGGGCCAGAGTCGAAAATTTCCGTTGGCCTCCTTCCAGATTTTCATTGTGTTAGGTTTCTCCGTGTGTTCTCGATTTATACCCCAGAACCAAGAATTCGGGACGATGTGGTCAAAGTCCCATGGGACGTTGTGATCGGTGACGCGCTCCACCCGAGTCGGATCGAACCATGAAAAGGCTGTGCTGATGAACTTGCGTTGCGCATACATGAGTAGCCTTCTATCCGAGACCATCTTTTCCAATATTTTAGGAGCAGTATCGGGGTTGTGAGATTTGAATGCTTCTATTTGTTTATTCATCTCTTGCTTCTCGAAGTATAAATGCCAAAGTTTGTGATAGGTCGGCTCGCGCTCTGTGGAATTCAACAGCACTCTGAACTGATCAGGGCTTGGTAGACGAGCCATCGGAGCGGTTTTTCCGTTTTCTGTGTCGAGCAGTTCGCAAAAGCGTTTTTTATCAAAAAAATCTTTGAGCTCATCAGCATCTGTGTTTAAGAGCAATTTGCCAAGTATGCTTGCACAAACACTCGCGTCGTTGGCAAACCAATGGATGGCGGTGATAAAACCAAGCGTCCTTCTCCAGGATTTCCCAGCTGGTTCCTCCAACCCTGCGCACTTTAGTTTGCGCAGCCATAACAGTACGATCAGCACAAGTTCTTCATTGTGTCGCGTGATGTCAGCGGCGATTATCGGCGGCAAGGTCCACTCGCTGGCTTCTTCAGCCAACAGTCGCCACAGGTGTGCGACGATCCCGGAATTGATCAACTCCTTAACTTCTTCGGTAAATTTATTCTCAGTTTGTGCGGTAGGGTTTGACTCATTTCCCTTTTTATCTTCTGAGTCGTTATCCGCTATTACCTTTCTGAATTGAGCAATACTGAGCGCGTTTCGAACCGATGGCTCCTTGTCTTTTTCCGGATGCTCTGTCAATACGAGTCTCGTCAGCAAGGATGCCAAGCGCGCGGGGTAGGTTATCTGATGATCAGCGAGCACCTTATCGATGGTGTCAGAGGCACCGTTCCAGATCGATTTGAGCAGGGAATAGTTGATCTCCTCGCGGGTCAACGTTGTTCCGGCGGTGTTGATACGGGCGAACAGATTGTAGGCGGAATCGTTTTCGTCTTTTATATCTTCTCTAACAGCGGATCTCTGCTCCGGGCAATAAGTGCTTTGGATATGCAAAACCGGCGCAGGTAGTTCCAGCGTGGCCAGCCCATCGCGTAGTCCATTGACGAGCGCAGCGAAGACGTCGTCCACTTCTCCACTTTCTTGCAACAACATTATTACGCTCTCGAATTTACGCCTTGCTTCTTCGCTGAGATTATTGATGCACGTTACGGCGCGTAGCGACTTCACTTTCTCCCATACTGCGTTTCTGACTTCCACCACAGACGCGCCGGGAGAATCCAGCAGGACCTGCAGAATGAACGCTACGGGAACTGGGGCTTTTGCATCCCAAGGGAAAGCGATATGTGCCGGTACCTGGTGGGGCTTCAAACGATCGTTGCCCAGACAGGCTTTGAACGCCCTATGCGCCTCGCGCATGGCTGTAGCACTCAGTCTGCTGGGGCCCTCCGATGCGGCGGCGTCATCTCTGTAGCCCCAGGGGTGCGCAGTACTGGTCAAGCGGAATAAAAAGCGCCTGTCGTCGTTGAGTGTCTGTCCAATGTCCACCCAAAGGGCACGCCAGCCTTTCTTGCCTGTTTCCTGATTTTCTGTTGACGGATTTGTCCACACATCCTTGAAACCCAGAGCGATGGCAGTTGCCCGCTGCTGTCCGTCCAATAAGAAATATTGCTGTTCTCCTTTCTTTTTCTTCTGTCTTGATCCAAGGTTATCGTCTGCCCCAACCTTTCGATCTGTAGAAGATTGATATTTGTCGTTTTTCTCTTCTTGTAATTGCAACATCAGGGAGCCGATTGGGAACCCGGTGGCAATGGAGTCCCACAGTCTTTCGATCTTATTGGCATTCCAGACAAAACCGCGCTGAATGGCTGGAAGATCGGCCCATACGGAACCTTCGCTTTCAAGCAGGTGATCGAATAGTGGATCCCCGAGCCACCACCAAGCGATTTCCCTTAGCGAGAGAATTTTCGTTCTTGAGGTACCCTTATTCATATTAACTATCCTCCCAATGGATCTTGCCAGGCGCGTGCGGCGCTGCTGTATTTATCAACGCTCGAGTTGCCAACGGGCAGTAACGTTTTGGGTCTTCGGCAAATAGTGGAAGATGGGAAACAATCCAGTCACAACCACGTAGCCTGTTCCTTTGCGGGTCTCAGCGAGCTACCCAGTTTAGCGCTACCCATATAGCCTCGCCATCGACGCCGTAGTTTCTTTGAGGCGCAGCCGTAACGAGCGAGGTTCCAGCACTTTCATCTTGTCGCCAAAACTCAATATCCACCATTCCAGCGCAGGGGATGCCTCCACCTCGGCTTCCAGGGTACACCAGATCCGTCCCCGCTTGAGGATCTGTTGCTTTGTCCCGATGGGCCTTTCTTCGAACAAATGGATCAGGCCGCAATGCACTTGTAGCCGCAGCAGGATAGCCTGCCCAGGTTGGGAAAAGCGCAGTGCGGCGCGGGCAAAATCCTTCAGACAGAAGATGGCCGGCATTGGCAAGGCTGGCTCGTCCAGCAAGCGCAAGGATTGAATTCTCTGACCAGCAAACAGTAATGGATTGCCCTCCGAGGTCGCGCAGACACAGTAGAGAATACCGTCCTGCAAGACCAGTCCCCAGACACTCAGGGTATGTTCCTTGGCTTTCTGCCCGGGCGCCTGGTAGCGAAGCCATACCCGATGGTTCTGTTCGATGGCTTCCAACAGTTGCAGGAGCTGAGGCTCGGGCAATGTTGAAGCAGCCTGTATCCCGCTCGGCACCACGACGACCCGCCGTGGCCAGTCTGCCAGCGGCGAATGGGCCAGAGAGCGTTCTGCCGCCTCCCGGTAGTGCTCCCAATTGCGCAACAGACCAGAAGGAAGGAGGGGGCGAAGGACCTCGTGGCTGAGCAACAGCGTCATGGCCATCAGGCTGTCGACCCGCGGTGCTTGCAGGCCCGCAGTATCCCGGTGCCAGTACCAGCCGGGAGGATGCCCTTCGTCACAAGTGATAGGGAAGGCACTCGCTAGCCAGACCAGATCCCGCTGAACAGTGCGCACAGTGGTCTCTTCCCCCATCGATCGGAGATGATCGCGTAATTCCTGCACAGTTACTTTTCCGCGTCCCTGCAGCGGAAGCCGTTCCAGGATGCTAATCCTGCGAAAAAACTGGCCTTTTTCGCTCATATCCTCTCCTTATCACGGTGTACTGATCGCGACAGGTTTGGTCGCAGTAGGGTGGTATCGTAGCACCATCTTGGGTTGCTCAGAGAACGGGAGAACGCCACGGGCTTTGATCTATGTGAACGGGAATATTCCGGCGCCGATGTCTATCCAGGTGATCCGCTATGGCCGTGGATCCAGTATTTCGGGCTGAAGCTGTTTGTGCTGCGCGGTCGAGATCTCGGATACACTTGGTGGACGTTTGGAAAAGAAGATGCGCGTCAGCTTCTGGAGTTGGAGACCCCCAAGCAAGAGAACTGGTCGGATGAACGCAAACTGCGCCATGGCAGGCAACTCCTGTCCGAGCGGAGCAGACCTTCCAAAAAGCGCCATCCGCTGTTCAAAAATCTCTCACGGCTCGCATCTCGACTGGGGTTGAGCGAGGTGGAGCAAGACATCGTCTTGTTGGCGGCGCTATGCGACACCTATTCCCTGCTGGATAACTTACTGGAAGATACCATCGACTGGGGACTCGACCGCTTTGCTTCTCTTCTCGCCAGCGTGCTGGACAACGACATGGCGGCGATACATAGGGCACTCCTGCCAAATTCCGTGCTGCGCGGCAGTGGACTGTTGCTGGATGTCCAGCGCAAAGGCTTGGCCCTGTTGCCGGGACTCGGTGCACAACTGCTGCAGAAGCACGAAGAAGAAAGCGATCTGTTTGCACCCCTGTTTCAGACCGTTGCTCCTTCGGAACTGGGTCTCGATGCCTTCCCCCATCTCGAGCAGCACAGCGCCTTGCTGACTCGGCTCATCCAAGGCGCCTGGCGGGGAAAGCACCCAGGGGTCCATATCCATCTTCATGGCGCCCCGGGTACCGGCAAGACGGAATATGCCCGTGCACTGGCCAGTTCCCTTCAGGCAAGTCTGGTCGAGGTACGTAGCCAAAATATGCAGCAAGAGCCTATCGAGGGTGACGATCGCTTTCACGCCTATGCGTTGTGCCAGCGGATACTGGCGCGTCAGGTTCGTGGACTGATCCTATTCGATGAGGTAGAGGATGTCTTTTACGACTGGGCTCCGTGGGCGCCCCGGATCGGGCGGCACAAGGGATGGACCAATCGACTCCTGGAAGAGGCCCAGGTACCGACGATCTGGATTTCCAACAATCCGGAAGAGATCGATTCCGCCTATCGGCGGCGCATGATCTACGAAATTGCCTTTCGCCTGCCTCCCAAACGGGTGCGTCGGCAAATCCTCCGGCACCACTGGGAAAACCATGCACTCCCCGCCGATTCCCTGCCGGAATTTGTTCTCGAAGCCGATCTGCAACCCCGGGATCTCCGGCAATTGGCTACTGCGTTACAGCTCGTACAGCCCACGGCGGAAGAGCAGCTAAAGGTCATCACGCAGATGCTCCGACAACGGGGCCACCGGGTGCCGACTCCTTCGAAGATCCCGTTCGATCTGCATCTGATCGAGTGCGAGCAGGATCTGCCCAAGCTCTTGCAGGAGCTCTCGGATACCGAGGATGCCCGCATCCTGCTGCAAGGTCCGCCAGGGACAGGGAAAACGGCCTTCGCCCGGCACTTGTCGGAAAGACTCCATCGCGATCTGCATCACAAGACCGCCTCTGATCTCCTGAGCAAATATGTCGGTGGCACGGAACAGCGTCTGGCGGAAGCCTTTCAGACGGCAGAGGGGAATATCCTCTTTCTCGATGAGGCCGACAGCTTCCTCTCCCCCCGAGAGAGCGCGCAGCACTCCTGGGAAGTGAGCATGGTCAACGAGCTACTCCAGCAGATGGAGCGCTTCACCGGTATCCTGATCATGGCTACCAACCTGCGCGATCGCCTGGATCCCGCAGTGTTTCGGCGATTTGATTGGGAGCTGCATTTCGCATCACTGCGGCTAGAGAAACGAGCCGCACTCCTGCGCAGACTCGCGAAAGCATACGAAGTAGTGTTGGAAGAGCGCGATGCACAACGCGCAGCAGAGGAATTGGAGGGATTGGTACCCGCGGATCTGGCGGTCTTCCAGCGTCGCCACCGACAGCGCGGTATCGATACCGTGCAGGAACTGCTGCAAGAACTGAAAGTGCTGATCGCACAGCGCCACAGCAGTACCCAGCGCCCCGTTGGATTTACCGCAAAGGCCACGACTATTTGTCATTGAGGAGAAAGACCCATGGAAAGGAAAAGCAGTCATTCGGAATTAGTGGACAGCATCGTTGAGATTTATTGCCGAAAAGATGAAGTGACCCATCGCACTGGCTATGGAGTAATCATCAGGACCGGAGACAAGCCCCATGTCCTCACTGCCAGTCATGTGCTTGAGGAAGACGAGGAGGGCGAGGTTTGGGATGCGGTTCATCCAGAGGTTGCCCAAGACTTTGGCTTTCATAGCGCTGCGCGCATGCTCTGGAAAGGTGGCGGACGCGGGCTGCGCCGATCAGAGGAGAATGACTTGGTCCTCATGCCCCTTGCAGAAAGCGCCGGAATTGCGATCGACGTAGTCACGATCGCCGACCTGTTGACACCCGCATTCATTGCCTGTATTGCCTACGTACCGAAAGACGACTACTTGGTCAAACGGTTGGATGCCATGGCAGGGTTAATAGAGCAGGAAGACAGCAGAGGATATCGCCTCTCTTGCGAGGGACGAGAGGGTATGTCAGGAGCTCCAGTCTTTGTGCGCGACAGAGATAGCGGGGATTATCGTCTCCTCGGTATCTACACAGGGACACCGCGAACCACGCCGCTCACCCGGGCGAACATCGAGAAGCACGCCTTTGCAACCAAGATTGGCGAGTTTTTGCGCGGTGCGTAGTCAAATTGGTTTTTTCACGCATACAAGGAGAAACGGTTATGTTTAAAGGGAAGACAAATATTACTGCCACTTGGATCAGTAAAGATGGCGAAATGGAATTGGAAGGTTTTTATCATTCTGTGGGCAACCCTGTCGTTAATAAGGATAAGGAAGAAAATGAGACTTGCCGGTTTCACCTGGTAAATGTTCACGACCATGACGACAACTTTGATATTGTTATCTTGGATAAAAAAGAAAGAGTAACATTTAGGGCGGACTGCTATGAAGAGAATAAAGAATATCCTTTGAATAGATTTGATTCAAAGGATGGTAATGAAATAATTCTGGTTAGCCAGGATAAATCGGAGATCATATACTTTCATCTGTTTTGATAAAGTTTCTGAATGGATGAGCGATGAAGAAAATAGAATCATTTTGATCTGTAATAAAAATGATTGCGCTACCATCGTTGGTCAAGATAAAAGAATAAATTGAGTTGCAATAAGCCCTGAGAGCGTCACTACTGGCGCTCTTCATTGTGCTTACAGTATTCTTTAATCTACTCTTTCGCTGGAAAATGACAACGCCAGCGGCCCAGGCGCTGTCATCGATGACACTGATGTCACCATTCAAGAAGGTCTCAGAGCACTGAGCTTGTCCAGCGATAGTGGATGCGCAATCCTCAAGATCCTCGCCAAATTTTTCTAGGCTTTTCTTTGCGTTCAAAGTTGTTCTGTCTTCGAAAGAAGTATAAAATGAAAACATTGAAAATTGCATTGAGTTATTAGGATTTCCTCCAAGAGAATATGCCAGTCTTTCCAAGTCCTGTTTAACAACTCTTACTTGCCATGGCCTAACCTTTACTTCAATGGGCGCCACTGGTAAGAGTTCATCCTTGTCGTTCGTTTGGTTGCCCCAAAGAAGTATGTCGAACTTCCCTGCTGGCCGCAGCCTGTTTGGGATACGGCCGCGTTGTGTAGCGCCCGCATCCCTTAATGTATCTCTGACATTGCATTCCAGTTCGATGTAACTAACTTTTTCATGCTTAAATAATGCGTGCGCAATGGCTGTAGTGGTAAAATATTCGGGTGCCTCCCACAACCAGCTACCTCCACTCATTTCGAGATATTCTTGATGAGCGTTTTCAATAGCTGATACGACGATTCTGGCTAATTCCGTTGCTGACATATTTCTAAACTCCTTGATCAATTTGGGAGAAAAATAATGAGCGTGTCATTGGACTTTTTGACGGCAGGGGACAATGACCAATGTATATCTGGTCATATGGAACTGAAAAATCTTGCCAGATTGCCTCAGGCCACTGATGCGGAAATGTCATTTTTTGCCTGTACTGCTCGGGCTGTTCAGGAAAATTGGTAGATTGTGGGAGTTGACGAGCACGAGCATCAGTCAAAGTCTCCTTACAATACCAACTGTTTATAGCGGAAAAGCCACCTTCCGGGCATTGCAAAAATTCCTATATGCTCTGGTGTCGGATGGAATCGAAAGATGTAGCGTCCTGCGTACTTCCCATCAGCCTGAATACGATAGCCAACGATGACGCCACCATGGTGGGACGTTTCCGATTGCGCCATATGCAGGTAGAGATGGCCACCCACCAAGGCATCCGCATTCTTCTGACCAATGCGCCACCAGTATCCACTCTCAAAATCATCTGTGTTCGCTACAGGCCAGACATGCCCGATTTTATCGAGAAGATGTATCCTGGGGCGTGGAAGCATGGTCGTCTCCCTAGTTGTGCTATTGTTAGGTGCAGAAAATCTCATTGAAAATACAGCTTGATATGCAAGTTTACCAAAATGCATTTTGACCATTTGCGCTCTGGTTTAGGCGCTCGCGATGCTGCCATTCCATACGCTGCCATGCGTAACTCCTATTCAGTACTCTACATATGGCTTTATATCTACCAAAAGTCTTGCTTATACCAAGTATACCGCTCAGCAGGATCGGATAAAATCGCGATGGTGTAGACTGAGAGCTTGGAGCCGTCCTCCTCGCCCAGCATCCATGACAATCCGAGCCAAATTGGCTAACTCTTTAGGGTGCTTTGTCGGTGGAATGGCCAAGAGGCATCCTTGGGAGAGATCTGCCCTGCCAGCGCAGGGTAAAACCGGTAGAATGCCCTGGAAAGATTGCGGAGGTCTGTACGCATGGAAGAAATCATCTGTCCTCACTGCCACAAGGCATTTACCGTTGATGGTGCCGGCTATGCCGAGATTCTGCGGCAGGTTCGTGACAAGGACTTTGAGCGGCAGATACACGATCGTCTGGAAGCGGCCCAGCGCGAGAGCCGGATCGCCTTGTCCCTGGCAAAGCAGGAGGCCGAAGCAGCCAAACAACAATTGCTTGCCGGGAAAGAGCTGCAAGTGCAGCAATTGCGAGCGCAACTGGAGGCCAGCGTGGCCGAACAACGGCTGGCAATTTCCCAGGCAGTGGAATCTGCCAAGGAAGAGGTGCGTCAGTTGCAGTCGAAACTGGAGCAGCAGGAGGCAATCCGCCAGAGCGAGTTGGCCAAGGCAGTGCAGGAGGCGCTGGCAGAAAAGCAGCGTCTGCAATTACAACTGGAACAGCAGGAATTGCTGCGTCGACAGGCGGTGCTGGAGGCCGTGACCAAGGTGGAGAAGGAACGGGACGCCCTGCGTGCGGATCTGCAACGCATCGAGGTAGAAAAGAGCCTTTCGGAAAAGAGTCTGGCGGAGCAATACCGCCTGCAACTGCAAGAACGGGATGCGACCATCCTGCAACTGCGGGACATGAAGGCCAAGCTCTCCACCAAGATGCTTGGCGAGACCCTGGAACAGCATTGCGAGATCGAATTCAATCGGCTTCGTCCTGCTGCATTCCCCAACGCCTATTTCGAGAAGGACAACGATATCCGTACTGGCAGCAAGGGGGATTATATCTTTCGGGAGAACACCCCAGACGGGATAGAAATCCTCTCCATCATGTTTGAGATGAAGAACGAGGGCGACGAGACGGCCAGCAAGAAGCGCAATGAGGACTTCTTCAAAGAGCTGGACAAGGACCGGCGGGAGAAAGGCTGCGAATATGCCGTGCTGGTCTCCTTGCTGGAAGCTGATAGCGAGCTCTATAACGGCGGCATCGTTGACGTCAGCCATCGCTATCCCAAGATGTACGTCATTCGCCCACAGTTCTTCATTCCCATGATTACCCTGCTGCGCAATGCCGCGCAGAATGCTGTTCAGTACAAAACCGAGCTGGCGCTGGTCAGGGCCCAGGATATCGACGTCACGCATTTCGAAGAAAAGCTGGAGCAGTTCAAGGACGGATTCTCCAAGAACTACGAGCTGGCTTCTCGTCGCTTCCAGACTGCCATCGACGAAATCGACAAATCGATTGACCATCTGCAAAAAACCAAGGAAGCCCTGCTAGGTTCGGAGCGAAACCTGCGTCTCGCAAACGACAAGGCCCAGGACGTGACGGTCAAGAAGCTGACTCGGGGGAACCCCACCATGAAGGCGAAGTTTGCGGCACTGTCGGATGGTTCTGGCGAAGGTTGATCAGGATATACCAAGATAAGCAGCGTTGGGATCGGATGGCTCTGCGCGGAAGACATTTTACTCGCGCGTGAGCATCACTTCCCGGCCACCATTGAGGTGGCCCCCCCTGGATTGGACAGCCTGCTGGAGTGATTAAGCTCTGAACCTGTTTCCATGGCGGGTCAGGCCACCAGCCTTTGTAAACCTTCTGCATAGACCACATCGGGTGTTCTGTCTCCCAGAGAGGAGTGCGGTCTTTCGGCATTATACCAGTCGAAGTAGGTCCTGAGGCCAGCTTTCAGCTCGGTTCCAGTTTCTGCTGGCCGTAGGTAGACGTGCTCGTATTTGACGGTGCGCCAAAGCCGTTCGACAAAGACGTTATCCAGGGCCCGGCCTTTGCCGTCCATACTGATTCGAATGCCGTGCTGGCGGAGTACAGAGAGGAAGGACTCCGCGGTGAACTGAGCGCCCTGATCCGTGTTGAAGATCTCGGGGGTGCCATAGCGGCGTATGGCCTCTTTCAGGGCCTCTACGCAGAAACCCGCGTCAAGACTGTTGGAAACCCGCCAGGACAACACCTTACGACTGAACCAGTCCACTACGGCTACGAGGTATTGAAATCCTCGTGCCATGGGCAGATAGGTCACATCCGCGGACCAGACCTGGTGGGGACGGTCCACCGTCACGCCACGCAACAGATAAGGATATTTTGGGTGCTGGGGGTGGGGCTTGCTGGTGTGTGGTCCGGGCGCCACCGCGGCAATGTCGAGGATACGCATGGCCCGGTGTACCGTTTTGCGGTTGACCACGACATTCTCCGCTTTCAGCATCCGATGGATCTGCCGCCTACCCATGAATGGAAAGGCGGTGTAGAGGCGATCGATCGCCCGCAACAGCCCGTCGCCCATCGGCCGAGGATGCGCGCGGTAATAGACCGTACTGCGGGGCACGCCCAAAAGAGCGCATTGCCGTTGCACAGAAACTGGGGTTTGGGCCCGGTCGATCATTTGGCGCCTTTCCCGATCCGGGACATGAGACCGGGCCTGGAGGCTAAAAAATCGCGTTCCATCTCCAGCTGTCCGATCTTCCGATACAAAGCCTGCACGTCCACGGGCTCCTCGGTCTGGGACTTTCCCCGTTCAAAGGCCGTGGCCGCATGCTCCACCAGCTGCCGGCGCCAGGCATTGATCATGGTGGGGTGTACCCCAAATTCTTGCGCCAGCTCGGCCATCGTCTTATCGCCCTGCAAGGCCACCAGGGCTACCTGCGCCTTGAATTCCGGCTTGTACTGCTTGCGTTTTCCCTTCATCCCTCGACTCCTTTCCTGAAGCCCAGAGCTTAACCCCTTGTCCAACTTTCGGGGGCCACTTCACATCGCCGATCTTTATGCCCCGGACACCATGCCCGCTGACCTGCGCGCCACCCATGATCGTAATGACGAAGTGCTGGAGCGCATCTATATCGGTCGGCGCTTCAAGAACTACACCGAACGGCTGGAAAAGCTGTTTGAGCTCTATACGAAGATGACGGCCGGTGCTGCGACTCCTGTGGCAAGCAAGAGCAAGGCGCTCAAGCGCCGCAGTGCGGGTGCATAAGCGGTCTGGCCTTGTCGCCTGACGGTGGTTATTCTTACCAGAATCGTATCGATATTTCAGGAGCATGATCCATGGCAGCCAGCGCGACTTTATCGAGCAAGTTTCAGATTTCTCTGCCAAAGGCGGTGCGTGAGGCGCAGCACTGGCAGGCCGGGCAGGAGTTTGTGTTCATCCCCAAGGGCAAGGGCGTGTTGCTGATGCCGGTGCCAGAACTGGGGGATTTGGCGGGTATTGCCGAAGGTGCCCACACCGACGCCGTGCGTGACCGCGAGGATCGTTATTGATGGCGGCAACGTCCTGTGTGGTTGATACCTCGGCTTGGATCGAGTGGTTGGTCGGTTCTGCGCTTGGCCAGCGCTTGCGCCCGCATTTTCCGGTTGACGGGCTGGCCGGTGTGTCATTATTCAGCAAAACCGAAGCGCCGCGTGATTGAGAGATTCGCCATAAATCAGGGTATACCTGGTGATCGAGCGCCTGTCGCAGGACTGTGCTTTGATCCAGGGCGATCTGCCTGGCAGCCAATATCTGCCAAGCATTGCGAAGATGAAGCAGGAGAATGCCAAGGATCTCAAGGGACCACGTAACCGTGACACTCACAACAGCGCTACGTCCTGGCGTTGCTCGGGCGTCTTGCACCAAGCTTTCTTGCCTTGGCTCTAGTTTGATGCCAAGCATCTATTATTTGTCTACTAGCAAAGAAAAAGGCACTTGGGCGATATGCCTAAGTGCCTGTTTAACTTGGTGCCGTTGAGGGGAATCGAACCTCTGACCTACTGATTACGAATCTAATTATTGCTTTTCAAAAACAATTAGTTATAAAGTATTCAATGCATTACTTGTCTCTCTATGCCTCTGTTTGTCTCTGTCTGCCTCTGCGTAAAGTTTCTTTTTGCACCCTGTTTTTGCACCACTTCCAACAGACTGATACGCTATCAGTGAGTCATTCTTCTGGTGCAAAAGTGGTGCAGTATGGCGAGTATCTACAAGCGGGGCAAATACTGGCGAGCGCAGGTACGCCGAACTGGGTATCCCACTCTCAACGCCACATTCGATACCAAAGAAGATGCAGCCCTGTGGGCTGCGAAGAAAGAGAAGGAAATCGCAGAGCACGCACCAGAGCGCATCACGCAGCGAATCAAGGCACGGGAGTTCACTTTCCGGCAGGCACTGGAGCGATATGCGAGCCAAGTGTTGCCCAGTAAAAGTCCGAAGACCCAGAAGGTCGAGACCACATTCATTCGGAATTTGCTGGCCAGCGAGTTTGCCTCGCTTGCTCTAGTCGATATCGGCGGCGCCAGGCTTTCTGCACAGGTTCAACAGTGGCAGGAACAGAAGAGCTGGGGAGCCAACACGATCCGCTTACACCTCGCTGTGGTTTCTCATCTATTCAACATTGCGCGCAAAGAATGGGATATGCCAGCGCTGGTGAATCCGGTCGAGCTGATTCGCAAGCCCAGGTTGCCCAGAGGCCGAGAGCGCCGTTTGGTCGGAGATGAGGAAGAGCGACTCTTGGCCACGTGTGAGGCCACAAACCCGGAGCTTGCGGAAATCGTTCGCTTTGCCATTGAGACCGCGATGCGGCAGGGGGAAATTCTGGATCTCACCTGGAATAACATCGACCTGCGGGCGCACACGGCCTTCCTGGAAGATACGAAAAATGGAGAATCCCGGATTGTGCCGCTGTCCATGGTTGCGCAAGAGTGCCTGGAAAGGCAGCGGGTGCGCAATCCTGGCTCAGGCCGTGTCTGGACCTACACGGCAGATGGGTTACGCGCAAGCTACTTCAAGGCGGTCAGAAAGGCTGGAATTGTCGGGCTGACTTTCCATGATCTCCGTCATGAGGCCACCAGTCGTCTCTGTGAGAGGGGGTTGCCGATCATGACCGTACAGGCTATAACTGGTCACAAGTCAACGCAGATGCTGAAGCGGTATACCCATATTTCGGCGAAGGCGTTGGTGGAGGCGGTTCGAGCTTAGGATTTCGAGCTGCACTTTTTTAACTGACGCATTGGCCTCAATTAGCGAAAACTTTAGCTGGATGGAGGTGGCAGCAAGTGGTAGGCGTGCTGTGCAAGCGGTCGTTCACATGTGGGTTAGGAAAGGCTATTATGGGTTGTAAGCGGGTATTGAATCTTCGTTATTTTACGCTATTAGAGTGTTTGATAGTGTGCCTGCTTCTGAATGCGAAATAGCCTTATCAGAAAAACCTGGTGCGCCTCGAAACTTTGTAGAGAGCTGGTGGTGATTCAGCGAGAGTTGCTGCAACTCTGTTCATGACGGCACTACCTCATGGTATTTCCGGTGTTACATTGAGCCTTGGAGGCTTTAACGCCGCATGAAAAATGAGTTCGGCGTCGACTGATAATTCAGAAGGTAAATGCAGTGCCACACATACCAGCGATCGGCCAGCTTGTAATCGTTCGGCGCCGTCCACTTGTTGTCACGGAGGTCGTTTCGCCAGCTCCAGGAATCAGCCAGAACGCGACTCAGGGTCATCATCTGGTCAAGCTTTCCTCAGTCGAAGACGACGGTCTTGGCGAGGAGCTTCAGGTTATCTGGGAGCTGGAACCCGGAACCAAAGTCCATGAAAAATCTACGCTCCCCGATCCTGACCACTTCGATCAACCCAAGCGTTTGCAAGCGTTCCTGGATGCCGTGCGCTGGGGTGCTATTTCCCAGGCCGACGACAAGGCTCTGCAATCCCCCTTTCGTAGCAGCATAGAGGTCGATGACTACCAGCTCGACCCGTTAGTGCGAGCCCTGTCGATGCCGCGTGTCAATCTGCTGATCGCCGATGATGTGGGCCTCGGCAAGACCATCGAGGCGGGGTTGGTCGTGCAGGAGATGATCCTGCGTCACCGTGTCCGCTCGGTACTGATCGTCTGCCCATCCTCCCTGCAAGTGCAGTGGCAGGAGGAAATGCGTGACAAGTTCGGCCTGGAATTCCGCATCGTGGACAGCCAGGCCATCAGCCAGTTACGCCGCAAGCGTGGCATTCACGTCAATCCGTGGTCCCACTTCCCGCGGTTGATCACCTCCATCGACTTCCTCAAGCGCGAGCGTCCGCTACGCACCTTCCGCGAGACGCTGCCTACGGGCGACCAGCCGACCTACCCGCGGGCTTACGACCTGCTGATCGTCGACGAGGCCCATAACGTCGCCCCATCAGGTCGCGGCAAGTACGCCACCGACTCGATGCGCACCCTGGCCATGCGCTCTCTGGCCCCGCATTTCGAGCACAAGCTGTTCCTCTCGGCCACTCCTCACAACGGCTACCGGGAAAGTTTCGCCGCTCTCCTGGAGCTGCTCGATAGTCAACGCTTCGCCCGGGCGGTCACGCCAGACCGCAACCAGCTCAATGCCGTCATGGTTCGGCGCATGAAGGATGAACTCAAGTTGCGCTGGGACGGCAGCCGACGCTTTGCCGAGCGCATCGTTCGGTACCTGGAGGTGCCCTATAACGACGACGAGCGGCAGGCCCACCACACTCTGCAGGCCTACTCAGAATTACGCCTCAAGCAGGCCACCTCGGACGGCGAGCGCATGGCGGCAGAATTTGTCCTCAAGCTGCTCAAGAAACGCCTGTTCTCCTCGCCCGCGGCCTTTGGCATCACCCTAGAAAAGCACATTGCCACCGTCGGCGGCAAAAAGGGAGCCAGCATAGCCCGCCGGGCGATCGAAAACTTCTCCGACGACTACGCTGACGACGATGAATATGAAGCCGAGGTCGGCGAGGTCGTCGGGTCGGTCAGCCAGACTTTGTCGCCCATCTCCGGGGAAGAGAAGGCGCTGCTGCGTCAACTTAGTGAGTTTACGGTCAAGACCACTCAGCGCCCTGACTGCAAGGCTCAGACGCTGATCGACTGGCTCAAGCAGACGCTGCGTCCCGGCGGCAAATGGAACGAAGAGCGTGTCATCATCTTTACCGAGTACCGTGCGACCCAGAAATGGATGTTCGACCTCCTGGCACGGGAAGGCTTCGCCGAGGAAGGTCGGTTGGAGATGATCTACGGCGGCATGCCCAACGACCAGCGGGAGCCGATCAAGGCAGCCTTCCAGGCGCACCCGAAGGAATCCAAGGTTCGCATCCTGCTGGCTACCGATACTGCCTCTGAAGGGGTGAACCTGCAAAACCATTGTTCCAAGCTGATCCATCTGGAGATCCCGTGGAACCCGAACCGCATGGAGCAGCGCAATGGCCGAGTGGATCGCCACGGCCAGAAGGCGGACGAAGTGCATATCTACCACTTTGTCGGCAAGGGCTTCGATACCGCCAGGACCTCTGGAAAGGTCGGTGACCTAGAAGCCGATCTGGAATTCCTGATGCGGGCCGCCCTCAAGGTGGAGACCATCCGTGAAGACGTCGGCAAGGTTGGCCCCGTCATCGCCAGCCAAGTGGAAGAGGCCATGTTGGGGCGACGTACCGGCCTCGATACCACTCGCGCGGAGCAGGAGGCCGAACCAGTCCGCAAGATGCTCAAATTCGAGCGCAAGCTGCGCGAGCAACTGGAGAAGCTGGCCTCCCAACTACACGAAACCCAGAACGAACTGAACCTTGCGCCCGAGCACATCGAAAACGTCGTCCGCGTGGGCCTTGATCTGGCCGAACAACCGGCTCTGATCCCCGTCGAGGTCGACGGTATCTGGCCAGACCCAACGGGGGTGCGCAAATCCTGTCCCGTATTCCGTCTCCCGGCACTCACCAATAGCTGGGCTCTGTGTGCGGACGGCTTGGCGCACCCTCACACCAAGAAGACTCGCCCGATCGTCTTCGATGGCGCCCTCGCCGCGGGGCGGGACGACGTGGTGCTCGCCCACCTCAACCATCGTCTGGTTCAGATGTGTCTGCGCCTGTTGCGGGCCGAGATCTGGTCGCTCGGAACCCAGGCCGGGCACCTCTCCCGCGTATCGGCCTGCGTGGTCGACGACTCGGTACTGACTCACCCAGTGGTTATCGCCCATGGGCGCATCGTCGTACTGGGCGGCGACAACCACCGTCTGCACGAGGAAGTCATCACCGCCGGCGGCGCGCTCATTGAGGGTCGTTTCCAGCGCCTCAACGTGGTTGACACCAAGGCTGCCGTAGCCTCGGCTACCGACACTGAGGCCCCTGTGGCTATCGAGGCCCGCCTCCGGGCCCTCTGGCCCAAGCACAGCGAGTCTCTGATGAAGGCCCTTGAGGCGCGCAGGGCCGAGCGCACCAAGAACCTGGAAAGGAATCTCGACGAGCTGGCTGAAAAGGAAGTGAACAAGCTCATCACGGTAATGACTGAACTCCAGCGCGCCATCCAGGCCGAAGTCGACCGCAAGGATGCCCCACAGCTGCTGCTCGATCTCGGTGGTGACGAACCTGGAAAGCAGCAACGCGAACGCGACCTGGCCGCCTTACGGCGACGCCTCAAGGAAATCCCGGAGGAAATCCAGCGCGAGTCCGAGCACATCCGCTCCCGCTTCGCCAACCCCAGTGCCCGTCTGTTCCCGGTGGCCGTCACCTGGCTGATCCCGCGGCGAGCCGTGCTTGAAGTCACGGGAGGCAAGGCATGAGCGTCGCACGCCACCACGCCGACTGGCTCTCCCTCGTCGAGGTATCCGGCCCCTTCGTTTCGCTGTCGGTTCTGCAAAAGGTCTTCCCGCAGGGGCTGGAAGGCCGTGATCCTGCCCAGGCCAAGGTGCTGCGCGCTGCCTACGAAGAATGGCAGAACAACCCCACCGCCCCCGGCAAGCAGCTCGCCTGGGTCATGCACGTCCTCACCTCGGTATTGGGCTACCCGGAAAACCAGATCGCTGAAGGCCAGGCCCTGCCCGCGGGGCTGGAAGCCAACATGCCTGAAATGGGCGAAACCCTGCGCCCCGATTTCGCCCTGATCGCCCCCGCTGGCACCGAAACCGCTGACCAGCCCCAACTCCTCATTGCCAGCTATCCGGCAGAGCAAAGCCTCGGCAAGCCTGTCATTGGCAAGCACTGGAAGGCCACACCCGCCACCCGCACAATGGAGTTACTGCACGGGGCCAACGTGCCGCTTGGACTGGTCACCAACGGGGAGCACTGGATGCTGGTCTATGCACCCCGCGGCGAGACCACTGGCTATGCCTCCTGGTATGGATCGCTGTGGCTCGATGAACCGATCACCCTGCGTGCCTTCCGTTCCCTGCTCGGTGTGCGCCGCTTCTTCGGTGTGGCCGCCGACAGCACTCTGCTGGCACTGCTCAAGGAAAGCGTCAACGATCAGCAGGAAGTCACCGATCAGCTCGGGTATCAGGTACGCGAAGCCGTCGAGGTGCTTGTGCAGTCCTTCGATGCCCTCGACAAGGAAAGCAACCGAACGCTGCTGAAGGGCATCAAGCCCGCCAGCCTCTACGACTCGGCGCTCACCGTGATGATGCGCCTGGTCTTCCTGTTCTCGGCAGAAGAGCGTGGCCTGCTGCATCTGGGTAAGCCGCTCTACGACGACAACTACGCCGTCTCCACCTTGCAGGAGCAGTTGCAGGAAGTAGCCGACCGCTACGGCGAGGAAGTGCTGGAACGCCGCTACGACGCCTGGGCGCACCTGCTCGCCACTTTCCGTGCCGTGCATGGCGGCATCCAGCATCAGGACTTGCTCATGCAAGCCTATGGTGGCTCGTTGTTCGACCCTGATCGTTTTCCCTTCCTCGAAGGCCGTGCCGCGGGCAGCAAATGGCGCAGCACACCTGCCGAACCCTTGTCGGTGAATAACCGGGTCGTCCTGCACCTGCTCAACTCCCTGCAACGCCTGCGCACAAAAGTCGGCGCTGGCACGACGGCGGAAACCCGTCGTGTGTCCTTTCGGGCGCTGGGCGTGGAACAGATCGGCCACGTCTACGAGGGCCTGCTCGACCACACCGCCTTCCGCGCCGACGAAGTGGTGCTCGGCATCCGCGGCACCCGCAGCAAGGAACCAGAAATCGCCCTCGCCACGCTTGAATCCCTCCTGGGACAGAGCGAAGACAAGCTGATCGAGCACCTCAAGGACGAAACCGGGCGTTCCGTTTCTGCGCTGCGCAAGGAACTCAACAACGGCGATCTGCTCGACGAACACAAGTTGCTCATCGCCTGTGACCAGGATGAAGCCTTACTGGCTCGCCTGCGTCCCTTCGCCGGTCTGATCCGCGACGATTCCTTCGACCGGCCCTGGGTGGTGCTGCCCGGCAGCGTATTCGTCACCGCGGGCACCGCCCGTCGCAGCACCGGCACCCATTACACGCCACCCTCGCTCACCGAACCCATTGTCCAGTACACGCTGGAGCCGCTGGTCTATATCGGCCCTGCCGATGGCGCACCGAGGGAGCAGTGGAAGCTCAAGTCGCCGAAAGAGATTCTCGACCTCAGGGTCTGCGACATGGCCATGGGTTCCGGGGCCTTCCTGGTGCAAGCCTGCCGCTACCTGGCCGAGCGTTTAGTCGAAGCCTGGGAGAACGAAGAAAAGGCCCACCCCAGCCAGGTGCTGATCACGCCGGACGGCAAGTTCTCCGAAGGTTCGCCCAGCGAACGCCTGGTGCCTGCCGAGGCCGCGGAGCGCATTGCCATCGCCCGCCGCGTGGTGGCTGACCGCTGCCTCTACGGCGTGGACATCAACCCCATGGCGGTGGAGATGGCCAAGCTCTCCATGTGGCTCATCACCGTCGACGCCAACCGGCCCTTCACCTTCCTCGACCACGCCTTCAAGTGCGGCGACTCGCTGCTTGGCATCACCTCGCTGGAACAGTTGGTGAGCTTCAGTCTACGTCCCGGCGTAGGCAAATTGCAGGGCTTTAATGCTCCCGGCTTTGTGAAGCAAATCGAGGAGGCGAAGAAGAAGCGTGAGATGATGGAGGCAATGCCTTCAGATACGCCGGAGCAGATTGCAGCGAAGTCAGCGTTGTGTGCCGAGGCGGAGGAGGCGGTAGCTAAGCTCAGTGCGGCGGCGGATGTGCTACTGGCCTTAGAGTTAAAGGGTCGAAAGGGGAAGGCCTACGAGACAGAACGGGAAGCCACAGTAGAACGGATGATGGCTAACTGGACACATGGACTCTCGGAATTACAGGGTTTTGCTCGTGAAGCTCTCGGCGTAAGGCACTGCTTCCATTGGTCGCTGGCCTTCCCCGAAATCATCGAAGGCGGCGGATTCCACGCCTTCGTCGGCAACCCGCCGTTCGTCGGTGGCCAGAAAATTACCGGCGCTCTAGGTACAGATTATCGCGACTACCTTGTGGGCCACTTAGCGCAAGGCAGAAAAGGTAGTGCAGACCTTTGCGCCTATTTCTTCCTGCGCGTATCAGACCTCTTGCGACCAGAGGGCATGGCGGGCCTATTGGCCACAAACACAATCGCCCAAGGAGGTACCCGCGAAGTGGGTTTAGACGCCCTTGTTGCCGCGGGAATGGTGTTGCCTCGTGCCGTGCCCTCAGCCCCGTGGCCAGGTGTCGCTGCCCTCGAAGTTGCCCATGTGTGGCTGCGCAAGGGAAATTGGCTGGGTGGCTATGTGCTCAACGGGCAATTAGTGGCAGGCATTACCTCTCTACTTACTGAACCGGGCCTAATCAGTGGCAAGCCACTCAAGCTTGAGGCAAACGCCAACAAGTCATTTCAGGGTTCCATCGTGCTTGGCATGGGCTTCGTTCTCACGCCAGAAGAAGCCGCCACCCTTATCGCGCAAAACCCCAAAAACCGCGACTGCTTGTTCCCCTATCTTAACGGTGAAGACCTTAACTCTAACCCAGACCAGTCACCCAGTCGCTGGGTTATCAATTTCTTTGACTGGCCTTTGAATCGATCCGGTGATGGCAATTGGACAAGTTCTGACGATAAACAGCGTAAGGAATGGCTGCGCTCAGGCATTGTTCCTTCAGACTATGCGGATGCCGTAGCAGCAGATTACCCAGATTTACTAGCGATCATTGATGAGAAGGTGAAGCCCGAGCGGACAAGGAAGAACGGCGATGGTGAATATCAGCTTCGCTATCCGCTTTACCTCAAATGGTGGATTTACGGTGAAAAACGCCCTGCGTTGTATGCAAGTATTTCAGGAATGGAGCAGGTGCTGACTTGTTCGGAGGTATCCAAGCATTTGGCGTTTAGCTTTTCGAAAACAGGCATTGTTTTCTCAGCGAATCTTGATGTGTTTCCTTTGGGAGACTACTTTTCCTTTGCTTTGCTGCAATCTTCAATTCATGACACTTGGGCTAGAAAGCTAAGTTCTACGTTAGAAAACCGGCTTAAATATTCCCCAGGAAATGCATTCGAGACTTTACCTTTTCCAGCCCAAAGTCAACGCTTGGTGACTGTAGGAAACGGCTATTATCGACATCGGCAGGAGATCATGGAATCGAGGAATGAGGGCTTAACTCAAATATACAACCGATTCCATAACCCCGACGAGACAGCTTCCGACATCATCGAGTTGCGCCGCCTACACGTCGAAATGGATCAAGCCGTAATGGATGCATATGACTGGCAAGACTTCGACCTCGGCCACGGTTTCCACGAAACCAAGCAAGGTATCCGCTTCACCCTCTCCGAGGCCGCCCGCCGCGAAGTCCTCGACCGTCTGTTGGCCCTGAATCATCAGCGCCACGCCGAGGAAGTCGCTACCGAAGCCACCCAAGCACCCGCAATACCCGCCAAACAAGGCCGAAAGAATCAGGCCGCTAGCGGCCAGGCGACCATGGATTTCTGACTCGGAGTAACGTATGACCACAACCCCAACCACTGCGACTCCCAATCCGCCTGCGTTGGCGAACAAAACGCCCAGCGACATCCGCGACGAACTCACTGATATGATCATCCGTGACCTACTTGGCCCGGCAGGTGGCCCGGATGAGGAGCTGAGCCAATACGAGGACCATGCCTACAACCGTTATCTGGTAGGCATGCTGGCCCCCAAAGGGAGCGAGGTGGACGGCGGCGAGCTGGACGAACTGGCCGCGGGCGATGGCGACGACGGCGAGGAAGGCGCATCGGAATCCGGTGTTCCCGCGGGCAGCACCTATTTCCCATCGTCGATGGGACTGAGCTTCGTCGTGAGTCCGGAGGCCGAGGAGATCGTCGTTGAGGCCGAGTGGGGGCAATACCTGCGGACCAAGAGCGCAGTGCAGAAAAAAAAGGACGGCAACGAGGCCAACGTCTGGCAACGGCATCCGGTGGTGGCACCAAGCCTGATCCTCGCGCTAAAAGATGGCGTCATCAACCCCACCGAGCTGCACAAGGATCACCCACTGGTGCAGTTGCAGGGCCGCATGCGTCAGACTCCCGATGGCTGGATAGTGACGCTGTTCATGGTCAATCAGCAGCCAGAACGCACCCGCCGCGGCGAGCCGAAGGACGAGGTCTGGATATTCCAGCCCAAGCTGCGGGTGCATGGCCACGATAATCTGCCCATCTTCGTGCAGCGCAAGAATGCCAAGGCCGACCTCTCGAAGATGGATCCGCTGACCCGCGAGGAATCGGAAACCCTGGAGATGCTTTATCGCCACAATCGCGAGTTCGCTGTCGGTCACGGCATCTCGATACACGCCACGCTGCCGGAACCCTTGACCGAGCATGCCTCCAAGGTGGAGACCGAATGGGTGCCGCAATTCGAGGTGCCGCAGCAGACCCCACGCTCCGTTGCCGACGACGAGAATCTCGATGGCGTGGTGATGGATATGCAGGAACTGGCCGAACTGCCGAAGTCCGGCCTGATTACCAGCCTGCGCCACATCGAGACCGCCTACCGGGTCTGGATCAAGATGGAGGCGGCCAAGCTGAGCCTGCCCACCGAAAAGCTGGCCGGGCACGAAGAAGCCGCCAAGCGGGCGGTGGATCGCTGCGCACGGGCGCTCCAGCGCATTAAGGCGGGCATCGACCTCATCGAGAAGGATGCGTTGGCCGAGGAAGCCTTCCGCTTTGCCAACCGGGCGATGTGGCAGCAGCGGATTCACTCCACCTTTGCGCGCAAGGTGCGCAAGAAGGAGCTGAAGATCGAGGACGGCGTGGCCACCGTGGACGAAGTGAAGAACCGCAGCTGGCGTCTGTTCCAGATGGCCTTCGTGTTGCTCAACCTGCCCAGCCTCACCGACCTGCATCACCCCGACCGCAGCCACGAAACCGATGCCGTGGCCGACTTGCTGTGGTTTGCCACCGGCGGCGGCAAGACCGAAGCCTACCTGGGCCTGACCGCCTATACGGTGGCCTTGCGACGCCTCCAGGGCGTGGTTGAAGGCCGCCGCGGCGATCATGGCGTTGCCGTACTGATGCGCTACACCTTGCGCCTGCTTACCTTGCAGCAGTTCCAGCGTGCCGCAGCCTTGATGTGCGCCTGCGAGACCATCCGCCGTGCCGATGTGGCCAAGTGGGGCGAGACACCATTCCGTCTGGGTTTATGGGTCGGCAACAAGACAACCCCCGGCACCCTGGCCGCGGCAGCCAATGCGCTGCGCCAACGCAATGTGGGCGGCAAGCCTTCATCGAGCGGCACGCCGCATCAGATCACTTCCTGCCCCTGGTGCGGCAGCGAGATCAAGGAAAAGCACCTCAAGGTCTATGAAGCCCCCAGCGACATCGGGCGCTGCATTACCTACTGCGGCGACGACCTGGGCCGCTGCGAGTTCTCGGAAGCGAAAGCGCCCGCGGACAAGACTAAGCCGGACTACCGCGAAGGCTTGCCGGTGATGGTGGTGGATGAGGAAATCTACCGTCGCCCACCGTCACTGTTGATCGCCACCGTAGACAAGTTCGCGCAGATGCCCTGGAACGGCAAAACACAGATGCTGTTTGGTAAGGTGACGGAGGTTTGTGATCGGCACGGTTTTCTGTCACCAGAAGTGGAGGATGGGCAATCGCATCCTTCCCGCAATGGCTTGCCTTCGGTGAAAAATCGTCCGCACGGGTTCCTACGTCCGCCTGACCTGATCATCCAGGATGAACTGCACCTTATCAGCGGGCCACTCGGTTCGATGGTGGGGCTTTATGAGTCTGCGGTTGATGAGTTGTGTTCTTGGGAGGTCGATGGCAAGAAGGTGCGGCCCAAGGTGGTGGCCTCCACCGCGACGATCCGCCGAGCCCCCGACCAGGTGCAGAAACTCTTCGTACGCAAGCTGGGGGTGTTCCCGCCCCAGGGCACGAGCATCCGCGACAGCTTCTTCGCCATCCAGCGTCAGACCGGGCCGCAGTATCCGGGGCGGCGCTATCTCGGCATTACGGCGTTCGGTCGACGCTACCCGTTTGCCATGATCCGCAGCTATGTCGCCCACATGTCAGCGGCCCAGACGCTCTACGAGAAATACGACCGCCTGGCCGATCCCTGGATGACGGTGACTGGCTACTTCAACTCGATCCGCGAGCTGGCGGGTACGCGACGCCTGGTGGAAGACGACATCCGTGCCCGTCTGCGCGATGCCGATCAGCGCGGCATGGCCAAGCGCCGTGTGCGCATGGGTGCCGTAGAAGAGCTGACCTCGCGCAAGTCAGGCACGGATATCCCCAAGATCCTCGAACGGCTAGAGGCAACCTTCGACAAGTCGCTGGAAGCCCAGCGGGCCGCGGAGCGCAAGGCAAACCAGCCCCAGACCTCATCGGTGCCTTACGACGTGATCCTGGCCACCAACATGATCTCGGTCGGCGTTGATATTGACCGTCTGGGTTTGATGCTGGTCGCCGGCCAGCCCAAGAACACCTCCGAGTACATCCAGGCCACCAGCCGCGTTGGACGCTCCAGTGACGGCCCCGGTCTGGTCACGACGGTATTCAACTGGGCGCGTCCGCGGGACTTGTCCCATTACGAACGCTTTGAGCACTACCACGAGACCTTCTATAAACACGTTGAAGCGCTGTCGGTGACGCCGTTCTCGGTCCGGGCACTCGATCGCGGCCTGTCGGGTGTGTTGGTCGGCCTGATGCGGCTCTGGGATGAGCACCTGAATGCGAACCTGAAGGCCGGCGAAGTCACTGATATTGATCCGATATGGGGCGAGGTGTTTGATCTGCTCGCCAAGCGGGGGGAGAACGCCACCCACGATCCGGCAGTGGCTGCGCGTATTACGGACATGCTGAATCGCCGCCGTGACGAGTGGCTAGCCCGTGTGCACAACCAGAGGGATCACCGGCTCAGCTACAAGCCTGAGGGCGGAGCGACGGTTGGGTTGTTGGAACAGGCCGGCGAAAACGACTGGGAGATGTTCACCTGTCTGAACTCGCTGCGCGATGTGGAGGGCACGGTAGACCTGGTGCTCGATCAGAGGCCAACTGGCCTGCGCGTCAACTGAGGGACAAACAATGAATGAACTTGGCGAACTCCGCCCCAGCCAACTGATTTTTACCTTCGGCATAGGCTCGCTGGTTGATCTGCCCAACATGTCAGTCTTGGTAATGGGCCTGGATGACTGGGACACCCGTTACTGCAAGGAGGTTGAGGAAGACCGTCTGGTCGCCGCGGTGCAGAAGCGCTTTGGGACACAAACAGCCAAGCTTTACCTGCCACCGATCAAGCTCGACGGCATGGATAAGGACCCGGCAGCGCCGGCAATTGGCGTACCGGTGGTGCCGTTTCCTCGCTGGATGCGTTGCTCTCTGTGCGATATCTTGGCGACAGTCGAATCCGGCGTCTTTAAGTTGCATCAGGACATGTACCGTCCCGACAGGACGGAATATGTCCATCAGGGCTGTCTGAAAGCCCGGGGCGGTAGATCACCCTCAGCGATCTCGGTGCGTTTCCTTCTTGCCTGCCGAGAAGGTCATTTGACCGACTTCCCGTGGCTGGAATTCGTGCACAAAGGCAATGTTTCCTGCAAATCCGCCACATTGACCCTTCGTGAGTTTGGCGCGTCTGGCGATGCGTCGGACATCGTGGTGAAGTGTCATACCTGCGGCACCGAACGGCGTATGGCGGATGCCTTTGATCCGGATTCGGCCTTCAGGTGTCATGGCCACCATCCGCATCTCCGTCTTATTGAAGGCAACTGTCAAGAGCCTGCCAAAACCATCCTGTTAGGCGCATCGAATAGCTGGTTCCCCACTGTCTTGTCGGCACTGTCGATTCCGCGAGCAATGGACAAGTTGAGCAAGATGGTCGAGGAGCAATGGGCCGAATTAAAGGATACGGATGACATTGATGAGTTGCGCCTTCTACGCAAAAAACAACACAAATTTCAGTCACTAATCCCGCTATTTTCCGAGTTTTCTAACGAGGAAATCTGGGCCGTCATCGAGTCCAAAAAGGCCGGTGGTGAGCAGGGCAGAATGCCCGCCGAAGACCTCAAGCTACCGGAGTGGGAGGTGTTCTCAAATCCGGAGTCTGCCAGTGCCAACCGTGACTTCAAGCTGAAACGAGTTGAACCGCCAAAGGGATTCGAGGCCCTCTTCGAAGATACCGTGTTGGTCGAGCGTGTTCGTGAGGTGCGCGCATTGCTGGGTTTCACCCGCATCGAGTCAAATGCTGACTTTACTGAGGCTACACTCCTGAGAGATGGGCGGCTGACCAAGATCAGCCGCGAAAGCCCGACGTGGCTGCCCGCCTCGGAAGTCCGCGGTGAAGGCATATTCCTGCGCATCCGCGAAGAGCAGTTGCTGGCTTGGCAGGACAAGCCAGAAGTACAGCAGCTCCAGCAGGAATTTCTGGGCGCACATAAAGCCTGGCGCAAGTTACGCAATCTTGAACCGTCTGAAGTAGGGTTCCCCGGGATCCGGCTGGTGCTCCTGCATTCGCTGGCTCATGCGTTGATGCGCCAGATCGTTCTGGACTGCGGTTACACCGCAGCAAGCGTGCGAGAACGCCTCTACTCACGTCAGCCCGGTGAGGACGGTGGCCCCATGGCGGGCATCCTGCTTTACACCGCGGCACCCGACAGCGAAGGAACGCTTGGTGGCCTTGTTGAGCTTGGTGACCCGATGACATTGGGGCGTCATATGCAACAGGCGCTGGAAAGTATGCGCATTTGTGCATCCGATCCACTCTGCTCGGAGCATCAACCGGACCCTCTTGGGCGAGGGATTCATGGTGCCTGTTGTCACGCGTGCCAGTTCGTACCGGAAACCTCGTGTGAGCGCGGCAACCGGTATCTGGATCGTTCAACATTGGTGAATACCTTCTCCGCACGTGGTGCGGCATTCTTCGATTAACCGCCATGCCCGACGATCTGATTTCCGCGCTGGATAGTCTGATACGCAAGGGGCCGGATGTGTGGCTGACATCGGCGATTGAGGCGCTTCGCAGTCTCCCGGCGACCGCGACTGCTGAGTTTGCGTTTGATCAATTGCCAGAGACGAACAACCCTGGGCTGTCCTCTCTGGCAAGGGAAGCCATACGGCTGTCGACCGGCCAGCTGTCTTGGGAGGCTTTGAGCTGGGCGCTTCAGGCTACCCATGCCAGTCAGCGATGTTCCGAAGCGGAACATCGCACTGAATTCCTTTGGTCTGGCCCACCACCAGCAGGCTCAATTACTGCTCGACGAATTGATCAGGCGCTCTATGACCTGATTGCTCAAGCCAGACGAGAAATTTTGTTGGTGACCTTCGCTGCGACGAGGATTGAACGACTCTCAGGGGAACTTCTTAAGGCAGTTCAAAGGGGTGTCAAAATTAGGCTGGTGCTTGAGTTCACGGGAACATCTGAAGGGCAGCTATCTTTCGATGCAATGAAAGCATTCCCCAGCGGGCTGATCGAATCGGTTGAGATATTTCACTGGCCCACGAGCAAGCGCGACCGCAACCAGAGAGGAAAGCCAGGAAGACTGCACGCCAAATTGGCAATCGTCGACGGTGTGGCGTTGGTGTCCAGCGCAAACCTTACAGATGATGCTTTTAGTAGAAACCTTGAGTTAGGTGCTTTGATCCAAGATTCGCGGTTCGTCTCGAACGCACAATCGCATGTCGACAGGCTCATAACCGATGGGATTTTTTTGCAAACGCCGGCATCAGCCTAACTCTGGCTTCACCCACTTTAAGATGATCCATGGGGCTGGATTCGGCTGACTGAGGCGCATTTCTATGGCTTTGGGCGCCAACATCGATGATGGTCGAGCGACTAAGTTGTCGTTAGACGTGCAAAATATTCGCATTATGTATTGAAGACATCCTCTCTCCTGTAGATTCAGGAGCCGACAGCGGGTTGCCGATGCACGAATGCCCGGAGAGGGTCGGAAGCTGCCACCTGACCATCGGTGACGAACGGCCTCTTCTGGTCTGGAACCGCCGTTGGAGAGCGTAGAACCGTTTGGTTCAGGTCGGGTTTAGCTTTATGCTGGCTCGTGTCCTTCACCCTGCTCTGATCCAGAGTTGCAGGCAGCAGACGGTAGTTACTCTATCTTGATCATTGCTTACTTCTTGAACTTCCGGATGTGAAGCCGAACGGAGCATAATTCCAACCACTTTTGCGTATGGCTGTCAATTATTCTCCGCCTCAATCTCCGGCGCCCCCAGGAGCTTTCCCCACACCCATGCCGTGTTTCGTTGAATCTGCGGGATGCCTGTTCCCTGCGCCCACCATTCGTTATTGGTAAGCAATACGACTTGCGGGCTCTGTAACGCGCCCTCGATCCAGACGAATGGTAGCAGCTGGTCGTAGCAGATATTGGCCCAGACCTTCATGCCTGCAATTTTCCTGGCAGGTGTCCACCAAGCAGCCTCATAGTCCACGTTCTGGCTATCCACGTAGCCCGTCCCCCTTGACCAGGGATGCCACATGGATACGGGTACCGGAAACGTGGAATTGAAAAGGTCGGTAGGCTTTCGGTTACGCCGTAACTCCACGATCGAATCGGTCAGGATGCCGACCTGCCGTGGTACCGACATGCCCATGAGCCAAGTCTGCCCTTTGGGGATGGCCTGCCGGATAGCCCAAAGATTCCCTGCCCAGGCAGTTTCCAGGGTCTCCGGGAGCAGAACGACCTTCGCCCCTTTGGATTGCGCCAGGGTCTGGCGAAGAATCGCATTATGCCGAGCCTGATTGGTCAGCACATTGGGTACTGCCGGCCCTACGTGCAAGGAAACTCCTACCCAATGGTGGAGACCATGGAGCCTCGGACTACTCGTCGAAGGGAACATCCATGCTCCTATGTTGGCTACCAAGGCAAGAAACAGAGCCGCATCTGTCAGAAATAACCGGAGAGAGAAGGGCGCTTCCAGCCGTGGTTTTCTGGAGAGTCCTGCTATCAAGAGAAGGAAAAGCAGGATGCCGGCCATGCCCAACCCGGGGTAGAACAGTCCGGCAGCCGAAAGGGGAGATAGCCAGTCGAAGAGGGAGAGGGGCGGGACCAGTGCGTCGAATAGTAGGACCAGAGCGACCTTCCAGGGACGATTGGCAAAGAACCAGCCCAGGGACAGTAAGGTCGCCGACCCCAGCCACAGAAAAGCGCCCTCCCACCACGGCGCATGCGCGCCAAAAAAGACTGCCACCCCGCGGAGCAGACCCTGGGAACCGGCAGCATAGTAGGCCAATGCTACCCCGTAGCGGTCGAGGCCTCGGCGCTGAAACAGTATCAGTAGTGCAAAGACCAGAGAGA
The DNA here is from genome assembly GCF_024396695.1 of Acidithiobacillus sp. YTS05. Taxonomy (GTDB): domain Bacteria; phylum Pseudomonadota; class Gammaproteobacteria; order Acidithiobacillales; family Acidithiobacillaceae; genus Igneacidithiobacillus; species Igneacidithiobacillus copahuensis. The sequence continues at coordinate 1,779,484 of NZ_CP094359.1, read as the reverse complement.
GCAGGGGGCCGACCCAGTGGATGGGCAGCATCCAGGATGCCCCGCAGGCGGCAGAGAGCAACAGGGAAAAGATGACGCGACGATACATGGCGTTTCTCGGCGAAGATGAACTTGCCGAGGTATAGCGCCAGATCGTTGCAGCGCCGGTGCCGTGAACCCGTCTACTGCCGATCGGGCGCGACGTCGGGTATACCGAAAGAGACCCTTTTCTCGGAGGATAAACTTCATGGCCCTACGAGTGCATCAGCCTGAGCAGAGTATTCTCGATTACCGCAAGCAGCAACAGATCCGTAACGCCCCGGCGCTCGCCATGGCCGCCACGGTAATGACGGCCGTTGCTTCCGCTTACCTGGGCGCGAGTCTGGGAGTGCATTGGGAGATTGGCGCCTATGCCCCAAACTTCTTTCCCGATTACCTTGCCAAGCCGCTCTTTGGGCTGCCGGTCTATTCCCCCTGGGAGCTTGGCAAAATGGCTGTGACCTACTGGCACTATCCGATGATGCAACGCACGGTAGAACTGGCGGGGGGGATTGCGGCACTACCCACCCTGCTCATGGCTGGCTGGCAGTTTGCCCGCATTGGGCGGCTACAGCGAAGCCTATACAAGACCGACCTGCATGGCTCCGCCCATTGGGCCACCGAAAAGGAAATCCGCCGCATGGGGCTGCTGCCCAAGGGGCGTCAGGACAGCAAGCGCGTCTGTTATGTGGGGGGTGTCGTCGACAAGAAAGGAAACACCCTCTACCTGCAGCATTCTGGTGCAGAGCACATCATCGTTTTTGCGCCAACGCGCTCCGGCAAAGGCGTGGGCTTTGTGTTGCCTACGCTGCTTGGAGGGTGGCAGGAAAGTGTGGTCACCAATGATATCAAGGGTGAAAACTATCTGCTGAGCGCCGGGTGGCGGCAGTCCATCGGCCAAACCATCCTGAAATTCAATCCGGGCTTTGGCATGGATGCCGACCCAGACGACAATTTCGAGGCCAACAATGGCGACCTCGGCTCCGAAGACCAGTGCTGCCACTTCAATCCACTCGACGAAGTGCGCGTAGGCACGGCCTTCGAGGTCAAGGACGTCATGAACATTGCCACCATGATCGTCGATCCGGACGGCAAGGGACTCAATGACCACTGGCAAAAGACCGGCTTCGCGCTGCTGACCTGCGTCATCTTGCATGTGCTCTATGCAGAGGAAGACAAGACCCTGCGCGGGGTTGCTGCCTTTTTGAACGACCCGAACCTGCAAAACGTCGATCAGGCCTTCCAGAAAATGATCGATACAGAGCATAACCCGAACGGGAAGTTCACCCAGAAGTGGATCGAGCAATACAAGCTGACACCAGAAACCGCCAAGGTGCATCCGGTCATCGCCCAATCCGCCAAGGAGATGCTGAACAAAGCGCCGAATGAGAAGTCCGGCGTGATCTCCACCATGATGAGTTTTCTGAGCCTCTATCGAGACCCGATCGTGGCCAAGTGGACGGCCTACTCGGATTTCCGGATCAAAGACCTGCAGGACGCAAAGAATCCCGTCTCGCTGTATCTGGTAACTTCTCCCGAGGACAAGAATCGCCTGAAGCCACTGATCCGCCTCGTGCTGAACCTCATCGCCTCGAAGTTTACCAGTGAAGATCGTCTGGTGCAGGAGAACGGGCGCATGGTCTGCAAAGGCAGGCATCCCCTCCTGCTCCTCCTCGACGAGTTTCCGAGTCTGGGCAAGATGGATATCTTTCAGGACGCCATCGCGTTCTTTGCTGGCTACAACGTCAAGCTCGCGCTGATCGCCCAAAGCAAGTCCCAGCTCGAGGACGAGGCACATGGGTACGGAAAGGCCGGTGGCTCGGTCATCATCGAAAACTGCCATGTGCGGTACTTCTATGCGCCAAACGACGTGACGACAGCAGAGTGGCTTTCCAAAAATCTTGGCAACAAGACGGTGGCCATGGAAAATACCACCCAGAGCCTGGAGGGATCGATCATGCCTTCCCCGAAAGGCCAGAGTCGATCTCTCTCGTACCATCCACGGCCACTGCTCACTCCTGATGAGGTTCTGCGTCTGCGCGGGCCGGTCAAGCGCGGCTCGGATATCGTGCAAGCCGGTGACATAATCGTCATGGTGACAGGCTTTTCCCCCATCTATGGCCGACAGATCTTGTACTTCAAGAACCCAGTGTTTCTCGAGCGGGCAAAGATCGATCCGCCGGCAAGCTTTGAGCCCCTTCGTAAAGAGAAGGATTACTCCAGGACGTTGGGGCATACCGGCGTGTTGAAAGCCAAGGCACCAGATCAACCAAGTGCGCTTGAGGATGCTGATTTCACCGACGCCACCGAAACAACACCGCCGGTGTTGCCTGCAGACACAGCACCTGAGCAGCCCCAATCCTCATTGGACGCCCTGGAGGCCGAAAATGCCGAGGCAGAAGGGGGCGACGCTCTGGCAGACCCAGACGCGCAGGACGCGCAAATTGCACTGGATCGGTTGGCTCAATTGCACCGACTGGCCGCCAATGGTTTGCCTCCAGAGATGATTGCCGCATCTGGTGGCGAGGATGGATGGCGGGCAAGTCAGAAACGAATCGATCGGGAAGCGTTCAAGCAGTCCGTGCAGGGACTTGCCAAAGGAGCGGCGTAAAATCACCAGCGAAAATCATAAGCCGCTGATCCGGTCGGATTGGATCTCTTCTGGGGTAGGCTGTGTTTTGTCCAACTGACCGAGAAGACAAGCGGTGCGGAGGCGCGCGGCCGATAGGCCAAGGATCCTGCAGTGACCAAAACGGGAATCCCAGCCGAGCGCAGTACGGCGTTTGCGTAGTGCGCATCCCCCCAGAGGTGGCCCGAATTGTAGGCCTCGAAGGCATGATAGAGGGCATATTGCCCCGGGCCGTAGCGTAACACCGCTTTCTGATAATCCGCCTGGAGAATCTCGCCGCCCGCATGCAGGTTTGTGCAGGCCTGAAAAGCATTTTGTGGGGTAAGCCCAAAGGCGGCAAAGTTCTCGGTATCCACCTGTGCAAGACCGACATCGACCTTTTGTCCGAGATCGATGGCCCGCTTCAGGTAGGCTCGAGCGGCTGTCAGGCTCCGTGGCAGGATGCGTTGACGTGTGGTGTTGTTCCACATCGCGAGGGGATCACCGCCAGACTCCACCCGAACGATGGCAGCCATGGTCTGTGGCGCCACCATGGGGGCGCACTGCTGGGCAAGTGTCGTGAGTATCATGGGTGGTTTCCTCATTGCTTTTCGGTTGTCGGGGTGTACCAGTACTGGCTGCCAGGGATGACCAGGGCGGGGCGCAAGCTGCCAAGGATGTTTTTGACTGGGACAGGGCCGTAATAGGCACTGGTGAAGGCAAAGTCTCCGGGAGCATAGTCCCAGAAATAGTCTCTCGGGATGACCATGTGGAATCCAATGGGCAAATGCACAACAGGGATGCCGTCCACATGGGTCACGATCCGGCTGTTGGGGAGAAGCTTGCCGTTGGCAACCACACCTGCGCGGGTAATTTCCACCGTCTGGCCAGCGGTGGCTGCGACGATCTTGGCAAAGGGCATGAGATGGTCTGGACAGGACCATTTTCCCTGCGGGGTGAAGTCGAGCCAGCGCCCGGTAATTGCCTCGCGCATTGCCGGATTGATTCCAGTTTGTGCGCTGCGTAACAGCCATGTTGGCCCAATGAAGGGCAGGGTAAGTCTCTCGTGAACCGGAGGACACAGGAATATCCTGTCGCCATCGCGGAGGTTCTTCGGTGCCGGCCCGCGTTGGTAGAAGCCTATGGGCATGCAGGTCGTTTCATTGAGCGACCAGTGCTCCAATCTGCCGATGGCAAACACCGAAGATATGAGCAGCATGACCGCAGCCAGGGTGATCATGAGCAAGGTGGAAAGTTTAGGAAGTCGCATACCAGAACCTCGCGAGAGTGGCTGTTCTGGTATAGCCAAGGGTAGTGGGGATCGGTAGCGCCTCCCCCTCTTCGGGTAACTTCACCTGAAGGTGAAACGAGTCAAGTGTTGGTTAATTTGCCAACAGGTAGGCATCATGATAGCTTCCACTCATGAAAGCCCGAAAGTTGGTGGTGCGGCGCGTCGTTTTGTCTGAGTCGAGCTTTGCGGAAATAGTCGTCTGGCATGTTCCGGAGGCCGTTTCAGGAAGTATGCACTTGTTCAAATATCGCCTCGCATACGTAGTGAACGGTAATTGTGTTCTGCGCTTCGATAACGAGGCAGGCAAAGGCGATCATCTGCATGTTTCGGGAACCGAGAAACCCTATAGGTTTTCCAGCCCTCGACAATTACTGGCGGATTTCTTTGAAGAGATAGCGAGATGGAATGATGAGCACATTGACGATTGATGTATGCCCCCTGCGCAGTGTTTTGGCGGAGGCCGCCGAAACCATGGAAGATTTGGTGCCCACGGAACCTCGTATCAGTTTTGATACGCCAGAGTTGCTCTGGAGCGTCCTTACCCCGAGTCGGTGGACCATTTTGCGGGCGATGACCAATGCAGGGCCAATCGCCTTGAGAGAAATTGCTCGTAGAGTAGATCGCGACGTGAAATCTGTCCATGGAGACGTGCATGCCTTGTTGAATGCCGGAATCGTCGAGCGCAATGCAAAAGGATTCTTGTTCCCGTATGATGCAGTGCACGTCGATTTTCTGCTCAAGGCGGGGTGACCTAGAGCCCCAACCCCAGCTCCACCCCCAAATGTAGGCCAAGCTCTTTGAGGACCTGCTCCGGGGGCTCATAGCCCAGATCCATGGCGGACTGCATTACTTTTCGCTCGTGCGACTCTACCAGCAGCCGCTGCGAGGAGCCCGCAGGAAGTGATCGGCTGTCTGGGTGCTGGTGGATCTCCGCCAGGAGCTTTTTGAGCTTCGCCCGGCGGTTCTCCTCCCGACTTCTCTCCAGATCGGCAGTGACCCAGTGTTCCAGCGCCTCGCCGTGTTTCATCGTTCCAATCCTTGGGATTGCTCGCGGCTTTTTGCCAGGACGTCTACGCCAAGCTTGTCCCGGACCAGCTGCACTGTCCGGTCCTTGTCACCCAGCTGCAGCATGGCTTCATTGGGCTTGAGGCCTCCGCCTTGCCCCTCGATCTGCCGGAAGGTTCCCTCGGGGTTGCGCTCCCCAAAGGCCGCAGAAACGAATTTCTCCCCCGTTGTGCGGTTCTCGTTGGGTAGGATGTTGACGTAGAGCTTGCTCCCGTCCTCGCGGGTGACTGACGTCGAGAGCATGGGAATGCCCGACTTCGACGTGCGTTCCGCAAATTCCACGCTGTGTCGCTCTTTCAGTCCCTGCTCCTTGTTCTCTACGACCAGCACGCCCCGAGCCTTTCCATTTTGGTCTACATAGAGCCCAACGCTCCGCCAGGTACCTTGTGGGTCTTTCTGGTGTGCCTCGAGGCGAGGGAGGACCTGGGTGGGGGCAATCCCTTTCTCTTTCAGCCGTTCTCCGATCTCCTGTACGACGGTTGCGAAATAGGCTTCCCGCGTCGTCGCCGCGACCTCGTTCAGAATTTTCTTGTTGTCCCCCATGCCGGCCTGTTTCAGGGGTTCCTGCTTGGCGGCAACCTGTTCCTGCGCCTTTTCGAAATGGCCCGGTACCGCAGGAATCTCCTTGCCTTCGGCATCCTTCATCGTGGCGACATGATTGGTGAAGCTTTTGCCATCTCGCTCTACGGTCTCTGCAAACCCGCCGATGGTGACGACCTGGCCGGCATGCTCTTGCGAGGCCCGGTCGAGCTTGGCAAGGAGACGCTGGGCGAATTCACTGTCCAGGTCGGCGCTCAGGATCAGCTTGTCGTCCTCTTTTTCCAGGGTAACGCGCAGCTTCTGGAAGGTGGAGCCATTGGCATGTGTCTCGGCCAACGCTACACCTGTGAGCTTGCCGGTGAGTTCTGTTTCATAGCGGGCACCATGAGACTTCATGGCGGCGCGGACGACTTTTTCTGTCTCCGGTGAGTGCCCCTGTTTCCAGGTGGCGTCGCCTACCTCAGCCTTGGCCTCGGCCAAGGCCTCGTTGGTCTGGCCATCATTGATAGTGACAAATCCATTGACCAGATTGTTGCGTTGCATCATACGTACGGGCATGACCATTCTCCTTTACCGTTCCAAACCAAGATCCATTGCTTGGGGGATTTGCTGCTGTTGTGGTGCTTTTCGTGCGAAGCCGAGGATATTTCCTCGTAGTTGCTGCTCCCGTTCCTGCACCTCCCGATAAATTTGCTCGGCTAGCTTGCTCCCGGGCTCGAGCTCGATGCCGAGCTTTACCGCAAGCTCTGCCGTCTGCCGCAGGAATGCCGGATTGCCCTCGAAATGAATCGGCTGGCCAAAGCGTTGTACGGCCGCCTGCAGGGCGTAGCCGACCGCTTGTTCGCGCTTCTCCTGTGCCCGGCGACCTACCCCAAACATTGCCCGGCGCGTGACGACGATGTGATCTCCATAATCCAGTACCCAGGGCCGATTCTTCTGTGCCAGGAGCGGTACCGGTTTTTGCCGCTGGTACGTGGGCCGCTCGGGTTCCTGTGTCGGGGATGGATTCGGCGGGGTAGGGGCCTTGGGCCAGTCTTTCGTGAGGTCCTGATCCAGAGACTTTGCAGGCTCTTTTTCCGGATTCTCCTGCGGCTGCGCTTCTATCCCTTTCTCAGGCTCTTTCCATCCGTCGAGCGCATTGCGGAAAGCAGAGTGGAGAAGCTTCTCCTGATTTTCCGGGGTTGCCTTGCTGAAGCCTGCAATCAGGTCGTCCATGGTGAGTTTTTGCGCCGCCAGTTCCTGTGCCTTCTGCAATGCCTTTTCCAGGGCATTGGAGTCCTGCCGGGCATCAAAGCGTAGCCGGTCCAGCGTGGGCGAGAACTGCGGATGCAATCCTTCCAGCTCGTTTCCCCGCCGAAGCACCTCATAGGCTATGGGCTTTTCGCCAGGTTTGAGCTCGGCTCGGGCAACCTGTGTACCCTCGTCGAGAACGATCGGTACGACTTCGACGTGGTATTCCATCGCCTGCGCCACAGCCGGGAGAAGTTCCTGCTCGCGGATGGGCAGGAATATCTTTTTCTTGAGAACCTTGGGCGCCAGGCGCCCAGATTGCTCAGGCTCCTCCTGGGACGGGGCCTTCTCGTGCTTCGCAGCGCGCTCGCGGAATTGCTCTTGTGCCTCTTCGAGGCTGTCGAAGCGCTCCGAGATCTGCTGCAATTTTTGGTCGGTACCACCGCGGTTGGCGAGATAGTAGAAAGGCTCCAGTCCATAATTCTCATAGCCGAGCTGCACAATCTCGGCATCCTCGACCAGTGCAAGGTTGCCCGACGTCGCCAGAATCTTTTTCTCTTCCTCAACGAGCGGCATGGCACACCTCCCCGATCAGGATCAGGGGGGCATCTGGATCCTGAAGAGCTTCGCGGTAGCTGGCTATGTCCACGCCAAAAATCGCCGCAACCTCCTCTTCGGGGAGCTGTGTGGCTACTCCCACCTCTCCGCCGAATTCCGACAGGTAGGACAGCGCCTTGCGGAGCATCGAGAAGTCCTCTGGATCGTCGGAATAGACATGAACCAGCGCTGGAGACTGCTCCCGAATCAGCCGATCGAGGGCCAGGCGATATCCGCCAAGCCCCTCCGGGTCATTCACCGCCTCCCAGTGCTGGCCATCACCGCTGATCCAGAGTTTGCAGGCTGCTTTACTCTTCCCTGCTCCAAATGAGATTCGTCGAAGGTTCATACGATTATCTCTCCCATTCCAAATCGGCTTTTTGCCGCTCGACGGACTGAATTGCCCGCACGATATTCGTGTCTACTGCGAGAGCCGCCCGCAGGGTGCTGGCCAGCCGTTCATCGGTAATGGTCTTCCGTAGCGCGCCGCGATCCGTCCAGATGAGCTTGCCGTCCTGCTCCTCGATCTCCGTCATGCCCAATTGCAGGCCATGGTCGAGATAGGCTCGGGCGTTGACCGTCTTGTGGCTGCCATCGGCTTTGTTGATCGTGAATTGGTGACTTGCAAGGGTTTCCAGCGCCTCTCCCAGACGCTCGGCGGCAGATCTATCCATGACCGCAGGACTTTTTTCTGGCTCATTGGCCAGCGTCTTGGGAGCCAGCTCCAGCGGTATCTTTGCCGTTTCCATGGCCTTCACCAGGTCTCCAGACGGCTCCAACTCCTGCACCGCCTTGCAAAAACCCTGAAAACGCGAGTCACTTAACCAGGTGACTTGTTCCGACTCCGGGTTCCGTAGACGGCGTTCGATGACCGCGCCCTTTTTGCGGCTCGAAACTTGGGTGAACCCATCCCTCGCCTTGGCCTCGATGAACTTCTGACCGTCCACAGTCTCCGCGCCCATATTCACTCGCAGGGTGGACAGACCATCAAAGGCGACACGAAGAGCCTTGCGCGGGGCCTCCTCGGCTCGTGCCCGCGCCTTTTCTTCCTCTTTCTTCTTCAACGTCGCGACAATCTCGGGCCCCGCCCATTCTTCCAGTTGGGAAACACGCTCTTTATGGGTATTACCCAACGGAACACCTGTCAGTCGAGAAAACGCTTCCTGCGAATCTGGGTTTTGACTGTTATGGCCGATCAGAGAAAGCATTCTCTTTAAGTCTTTTTGCTCTACCGCCTGAACGAAACCCTTGACGTGTTCGCTGTCTGGTAAAGCCAAGTTGCCCTGCTTCCAGTGGCAGGCCGCAACGATCTCCTCGCGGATTAGCTTGCTGGTATCGCGGAGAACCTCTCTGCCATGCTCTTTGAGACGTTCCTTCATTTGTTCCTGGGCATGCTTTACTGCATTCCGATAACGGTTGCTCTGCGCTTCGATTACCGGATAGTGCTGATGGAACAGTTCAGAGCGCTTTTCCAACTCAAGGACAGCCTTTTCAAGGGCAAGTTCCGGGTTGGACGACCCACGATCCGGCCCTTCACGGATGATTCCAAAGACATCATCCGCCTGGATTTGCGTATCACGCATTGCCTTGGCAAACCCGTCCTGGTCCGTGGGATGAAGCGCTGAAAAACGCTTCTCCAAGTCCTCGATCAACTTGTCTACGTTTTCTGGCAACTCCTGATAGAAGCGTCCATACTCTGCAATCGCCTGTTCTTTGGGGTCCACCTCGGTGAGTGGCGGTGGCAAGCTCTCTCCGCGATCGCGCAAGGCATACTCTATCCCTCTGGAAAGGTTGCGAACCTGATATTCGCCAAGACCTGCGGCCTTTGCATAGTCGGAAGAACGATCCCGCAACTCAACGGCATCACGGGCAAGCCGATCTGGCTCCTCTGTCGCCCATTCCTGAATCAGCTGGGCCGTATCAGGACCAGAATAGTCCACATAGTCGAGGGTGCTGCTGTCTAGCACTCTTGCATACGTCCGCAAGCGAGAAACAGCCGGGGGTTCCAGCCCCGCATCCAGATCAGGTAATTCCTTGCCCTCGATAAGGCTACGGAGATTTTCCTGCAAGCGATCAGGAGACACGTCAGCCAGCAATTCACCGTTGGGTACTGCACCGACGGTTACTTCCCTATGCCACAACGCTTCCAGCCGAGATTTTTGTTCTGAATATCCTGTGCCTATAAGACCATCAGTATCCATCACCGATTCGGCAACGACAGCTTTCTCCGTACCATCGCGCAAGGTCAACCGCAGCACATGACCGCCACGCTCGATACTTTTCAGATATCCGGTCATGGTTTCCGAAGGCAAAAACTCGCCATTGCGGATTTCCGCTGGCTTGAGAGCTCTCGCGCTCAGGGTAACATCCTCAGACAACGCAAACTCTCCACCCACCGAGATGCGTACTTGCGCGACGATCGTACTGGAAATTTTTTGCTCGGTTGTCATGCGCAGGGGAGAAGGACCAAGAACCCGCTCCGTAGACATGGGATCAAGCGGATCTTTCGATACCTCCCTGGTGCGAATACGCAAGCTTGCCTGAATCTTTCCTCGCGCATCCTTGTTGATTTCCACGATGGCAAATTTCAACTGGTCCTGATCCATCGGCACGCCATAGTTGCGCAGGGTGCCCGGACCAGCCGTATCGTCATCGAGGGCAAAAGGCAGGCGAGACGCACGGCCATCTGGTCCACTGACGAACGTGCCTCTGACAAACCCGTCTTTCCGTTCATTGAGCTCGATTCGATATCCTTCTGGGAGTCTTGCTGCCAGAACGGCATCTGGACTGACGGGAGATGGTCGCTGTGGATCCTGAAAGGCCAGCGACTGTTCTTCACGTTCCAGCGAAAGAGAACGCTTTACCTCTAGCAGCGTCGTGGGCTCGAAGTGATAGTCGATCTCCGCCCCGGTACGGGTAATCTCCTCGATATTGATGTACCCCATTTCTGGGAACCCCATGCCAAGGTCGGCAAGACCATAGGCCTGCGTCTGACGAAAGTCCGCGTTTTCTGGATCACCACTGTCTTTTTCGATGATGAACCACTGCTGGTTACCAGGACCAAAGTAACGCAGAGAAACCGGACGTTGCTCATCCGGCAGCCCATCCGTCTGGTACGTTTCGGGCATGGCGCGGATGATGTCGCGCAGCTCCCGCATCTTGTCGGAGTAGAACTCACGCTCCTCGCTATTACGCAACAGATATTCCGTGACCTCCCCTTGTTTGGCCCCCAGGAAGGGAACGACTTCACTGGGCACGCGGGTCAACGGAGGCTCATCGACGATTCCCGCCTCCCTTTCCTGTTGAGATGCTTTCTCAGGCATTGTCTGTGCAATTGCAGGCTCCATTACCTGCCCGCGGACCGCAGATACTGCGCGCAAAATGGCAATTTCCGCATCGTTTCGAGCCCCCTCGTTGCCCATCGTCAATTGGTATGCCTTTGTGTTGGGATCGATTGCATCCACCAGCTCCAGGGGCTGAACAGCACCGGGAACATGCTCATCGAACCCGGAAGGCAATACAGTGGGCGTAATCTCATCCTCTGCTGTCATGGAATACCGCCCATTGCCGAACTGGTAAAAATACCGTAGACGTGTCGGCTCCCCCGGCTTTGCGTCATCCAGAACGACGCCTTCCAGTTCGCGTCCATCTTTCTGAAACCGGACATAATCGCCACGGGACACCGCCACCTGTGGATCCGGTTCCATTGCCTGCCCTGGTGCCACCAGTTCGATCTCCGGCGTGCGCTCGATGAGATAATCCGAGATCCTCTGGGCATCCCGGATCGCTCCCATGATGGCCTGCTTGCGATCTTTTTCCGGAAGAGCACCAAGCCAACTGGCAAGATAGGCTGCGCTGTTTTCCGTCTCCCGCCCTTCTTCTACGTTCTGTGCCTCGGGATCAAAGCCAATACCGAGGCTTGCCGCCGTCATGGCAGCAGACATTTCTGCCCGCAGCTCCTCGATCGCATACCTCGGGCTACCAAACTTGTTGGCAAGATCACGATTCAGGCGTGATTCATGACCCGTAGAGTGGGAAAGCTCATGCAGGAGGGTGGTATCGTGTCCGGTGGCGCTCACAAAGGTCTCGACCGGTGGCATTTGAACCCGGTCTTCCGAGGGACGGTAAAGGGCGCGACTGCCACCGTAGGCCAAGGTCACACCCAAGGCTTCTGCCAGCTTTGGCAGTTTTTGGTCTGGTTTGCCCTCAATTCCCGGCAAATCTGCTTCTCGCTCGAGCGGCGGGATGCCGTCGATCTGGGAGGCATGGAAGACGGTATAGTATTTCGCCCGAAGACGCTTTTCCGTTGGCTCCGGATTTTCTACGCCCTGGCGTCGTAGCTCCTCCAGTTCCTGCTGGGTGCGCTCATGTTCATATTCGAGCCACTTCTCGACGGCAACCCCCCGCGATCCGCCACGTACCTGCCAGCCTTTCTCCTTGGCCTGGCGGTAGGTACACCAGCGTGGATCCGAGGGGTCTGGAGACTCCAGCAAGAGTTGCTGCCGGTTCACTCCGGAGTAGGGTTTGCCCGTGACTGCATTGATTGGTAAACGAACAGCGCCGGCCACCCAGGGTCGTTGCCAGGGGGCAGTGCCCTGTTCCATGCGTTCAATCAGTCGATTGGCGACTTCCAGGCGCAGATCACGCCTCTCTTTGTTGGTTCCCCGGTCCGCCATGGCCATCCCCCGCGCAGCTTGCCTGCAAGGGTATAGCCGGGCTTGCGTGGTATAGCTTTACATCCTGCAAAGGCGGTGACCTCTATATTCATTTACACCGCAAGTAATTCCAGAGTTGATTGCCGGGATTGCATTTCCTCGTGGTATAGCACGAGCCGCGGATTGAGCCACAAACACTCGGTTCGCTCCGCTTCCAGTTTGGGGTCAGCCCTACCGGTGGCATTGCGGACCGTACTGCAGTGCCAGGCAAACTCCTTACGCTCCCAGCCATGCTCCTCCAGGAGCTCTGCATAGATCGAATTGGCATAGCCGGAAATGGCTACATATCCCGGACTCTCACGAAGGCGCTCGAGAAGGTGGCGATGATCCTCGTCACTGTACTCATGCGCGTAGCCACCACCTTTGCGCGTCTCTGCGACGTAGGGTGGATCGCAGTAAATCACGGCGTACTCGCTGTCGTAGCGATCGATGATGGTCAGGGCGTCCCCCTGCTCGATGATCACGTTGCGCAGACGGTCCCGGACGAGGAGTAGCTCCTCATCCACTTTGTTACGCATGGATCTGGCGCGATTATCGAGATACCTGGCCACCGCAAATCCTGCCGGGGAGCGGTCATCCTCTCGTTGCGTGTTGGCCATGAAGGTGGCCCGGGCCAGAAAAAAGGTACGTGCTGCCCGCTCGATGTCATCGGCACAGACATACCGAGGGTCGGACCATTGCTCATACATGGACCGGGCATAGGGAGTGTTCTGCAGATACTCTCGCAACTCTTCCCCGCGCAGACGCAATGAGGTGAAAAAATCCACCACGTCCCCGTTCAGGTCATTGATCACCTCAATCCCCAGCGGCGGTCGCGCAAAGAGCAGACTGGCTCCTCCGCAAAACGGCTCGACGTAGGTCTGGAACCGATCTGCGGCTGGAAGGAGCGGCAAAATCTTGTCGGCCAGCCGGCCTTTGCCACCCAGATAGGGCAGGGGGCTTTTCATTGTCCCCTCCGCTTTGGGCCGGGACGGTTGGTACGCTGCGGAGCTGCAGTGCGAATTTCTGCTTGCCCGGGGGCAGGTAAACCGGCCAGCCATGCGCGAACGTCGCTCTCCCGCCAGCGGCGACGACGCTCACCAGGCAATACCACTGCTTCAGGCAGCCGTTCAGGAGAGCGACACCGTATCGTTTTTGGGGCAAGACCCAAAATTGCCGCCAATTCTGTTATGTCCAATAAGCGATCCATGGTTTTTGCTCCATAATCGATTACAGAAATGCTCCCATACCTGGCTGTAGGCGAGTGGAGAGAAAATGTAGCCGCCGGCTATTCGTTCCGGCAGGACTACCGCTTGCCCCATGGGAGCGGTTTTCGCTCTCCCAGGAACTCCTGGCGTTCCTGCAAAGCGCCGGTTCCCGTGTTGGAGGTGGCCATTCATCCAGCGGCGGGGGATCGCCATGCGGCTCTTCTGGCGGCTGGTCCACGACGACATACCGGGGCTTGGGGGGAGGTACCCGTCCATGCCGAAGATCTCCCGTATCAATGAGTAGACCGAGGTCTGCATCCTCCAGGGCGATAGCCTCTGGCAGCTGCGTATCAATGGGGCTGTCCAAAATGAGCGAGGGCTCTCCTGCAATGGAAGGGGCAGGAATGTCCTCCTTTGTAGTCTCTGTAGCGATCTCGACCTGTGTGTCGCCGGGCGCGAACGGCGTCGACTCGGCCACCGGGGTAGCCAGAGCCGTTTCTATGAGTCGGATGGTCTGCACCTGCTTCTCGGGATGCAGTCCCGCCAACAGTGCCCGGAGAAGGGTGGTGGCGATGTCACAGCCATGATTTGCGCGCACGATGAGACGTTTGGCGATGTCTGTCATCCGGGCGCCGCTGACTTCCCGCAGCTTCTCGAGGATCGCGGGTGCGCGCTCGTGCAGTGCTGCCGCAGATAGGTGCCCAAGCTGCACCTGATCAATGGTGCGGTCTACCCAGCCACTCAAGGTTGCGTGTTCCTGCGGGGTGACCAGGTCCTCGGAGATCGTATCGAACGAATGCTCCTCAGCAGACGCAAGCAAGTCGAGGGGATCGACCGATTGGCTTTGCTGCCAGTCCTCCGCAAAAAGAGGGTCGGAATCTGCGATGTCGAAGGAGTCCAGCACATCCCGTCGGTCATCCTCTTCACTCGTCTCCCGGATGGTGCGGTGGCCAGAGGATGGCTTGTCATACATGGCCGTCAGAACATCCCGGTGGTCACCGGTTTCATACCCAACCCCAGCCATCCGGCGGGAGAAGGTCTGAAAGTTGCGATGGATCCGCAGGTAGTGATAGGCCATCGCCTTGAGATATGCAGAGAAAGACTTGCCTCGCTGCTCGTCATACCGACGCGCACAGAAATCCACCAGCGCCGTGGCGCAGTCGGTGATGAGCTCTGCATCATCGAGGCCGACACGGCGGGCAATGTATGCCACTACTTCATGCGCTACGAGGTATGCGCCAGAATAGGCGGCAGAGAGTTCTGCTTCTTCCAACGCAGAACGGGCGGTCTTGCAGTACAGCGCGCAAAACCGAATGCCCTTTGCAAATTCGGTTTCGCTTCCTGCAACACCCCAAGTATACCATTCCCGGCGAGAGTGCCTGGGGTGAGGCCCACCTTTTGTCTCCGGATCCAGGGCCTCGACGTCGATCTCCGGAATTCGAGTACGAGACTCTCGAAGAGCCATGAGACGGAACGATGATTCGGACAATACAGACTGTGTGGAAACGCTCATAAGTACCTCCCAATGATCGGGTGGTGTGGAAATGTGCGGAATCGGTGCATGATGGCTCCCCTATTCATCAGCGGAGGCCTCGGGGGTGGTGGTAGGAACACTCGGTACCGGTTTTGGTGTGGTCTCCGGCGGCCAGATGTCTGGGCGGAGGTCAGAGCGGCTGACCTCACCGTTAGTGGCGGCCTCGATGCAGAGGGCGCTGATAGCACTTGGTCTTTTTTCGCCCTTTATCCAGCAAGAAACCGCGGGCTGTGAAACTCCGACAAGCTTGCCCAATGCTCTCTGAGAACCAAAGAGTTGCAAGGCACGGAGAATGTGGATGCGACAGTTCATGGGCCCAAAATATAACCTTGGTTGTCGCGTGTCAATAACCAAGGTCGGTTCCAAGTGCATAACTCTGGTTATAGAGTGAAAACATGAATTTTTCTGATCGACTACGCGCCGCTAGGGCTCATGCAGGACTTTCGCAAAGGGTGCTTGCGGAGAGAGTAGGCATTTCACAGCCCGGCTATCAAAAACTGGAACGCGGAGCCAGTGGCTCAAAATTTGTAACGCAGATTGCATACGCGTGTGGCGTGAATCCCGAATGGCTGGCTACTGGAAAGGGAGAGATGCTTCCTGCCACCAGAATCGTGGACACCGTGAGCCTAGGTCCTGATATTAGGTCTTGGCATCCATTGATAGGTTCAATTCCCTGCGGGTCGCCAACTCTGATTACTGAGAAGGCCAGGCAATCGCCGGATACGGTGTGGTTACCAAGCCCAAAAGCTGTTCCTGCGTCCTGTTTTTACCTACGAGTTTCGGGTAATAGCATGTCACCGACCGTCCGTGACGGTGACCTTGTACTTATAAATCCAGAGCGGACGCCGCAACACCGAGACATCGTTGCAGTACGCAATGGCGACAACGAATCCACGCTCAAGCGTTTGATTGTTGATGGAGGAGACTTCTTGCTGGTTCCGGACAACCCACAGTACCCAACGAAAGCTCTTGATGGCTATGATATTATTGGAGTTGCCATTCACTCATATAGAGAGCTGTGATAACCCTGGTTATTGACTTTGTAATAACCCAAGATATAGTGTTCTCACACACGCGCTATGCCGTGCTTGATTTGTGGGAGAATGAAAATGGCAATCAAGAAGATACCCCGTAAGGCTGCAAATTTGCCTCCAAGCTATACCACGCTCTCGGTCCAGTACCGGGACGGACTGGTATTGACCTACCTTTTCGAGCGTAGCGCTCGGGTCTCGGAATTGATGGCTGCTATCCGACGCGCTGGCCAGGTGCGTAAAGTGGTTCTGCAATGACGGTCAGATTTGTCGACCTCGGCGAACGGGATCCGCAAGCGCTGAAAAAGCTACTAGATCAGTTCTGCGGCGGCGAGAACTGTGGATTCGCCTGGGCACGTCGGCTACTCCGCGGGGATGGGTACCTCTATGCTTCCAACGGCCACATCGTAGTGCGTGTACCCGATCATCCCGCCATACTGGCGGAGGAATTGACAGAGATACCCCCAAATATCCACGCAAACCTCAAGCGCTATTTCTCCATCCCCTACGATCCCTCGTGCCCATTTCCCTTCCCAAAACTACCAAAGATTCAACCATGCCCAGTCTGCAAGGGAATGAAACGCTTGCAGTATGAGGTTTGCCCAGACTGCGACGGGGAAGGGGAGTGTGGTGACGAGGAGTGCACCCGCTGCAAAGGCTGGGGAAGGATCAACCAGCGCCCCGCCAAAGTGGGTGATCATCTTTGTGACTACTGCGATGGCTATGGGGAAGATCCGGCTTGCAAGACAGCGATCGGAGGAATTACCTACGCAAACCGATATCTGCGCCTGATCAAGAAGTCACCCGGGGTGAAACTGTTTCCCACAGGGCCGGAGACACCTATGGTCTGCCTGTTCGAGGGTGGTGAACTGCTGCTGATGCCGATGAGGTAATAGAGGGCGATTAAATATGCTCATCTCATTTATTCCCTTTACTTAATGGAGATGATGACTTATATGGCACTTTTCCTGCAGGGTATGCCTTCGAAATTTCTTCTAAATGGAGATCTTGGTCATCAAAGAAGATGTGAGGTCTGAACGCTTTTAAGATTTTTGCTTTATCCATACCTCCTAAGAAGAAAAGCTCATCTACATATACACCCCAATGGCGAAGCGTTTTTATAACACGCATTTCTGCTGGAGCATTTCGTGCCGTTACGATCGCGATCCTGACGGGAGAGAACTCTACAGTTTCGGGGAGCCGCTCTTGAAGCCGAGCCAGCTTGCGTAGCAGCGTTGCATACGGTCCATCTCCCATTGGAATGTCTTGGTTGTCGTTTTCAGTTCGATAAAACTCTTCCATTCCTTCTGCCTTAAACACTAACTCGCTGGAGTCGTCAAACAGAACAGCGTCTCCATCAAAGGCGATTCTGACCTGCCCAGTTGGCATAACACTCGGAGTCTGTGGAGGTGGCTTTACTATTGCAGCAGGACACTGTCCCCCGTCAATTACACGCTGAGCATCCTTTACGTTCGTCGTAAGAAATAAATCCACGTCGAATGCATCTAGATAGTCGGTCACCGACTCTCCTCCGGTAAAAGCATGGCGCGAGATGGCTAGCCCCTTAGTTCGGATATTGTTCAGTACGCGAACACCAGTCTCAGGGCTATTTCTCGACATAACAACAAGTTCAACGAGCGGGCTCTTCCCCGCTGGAGTATGCTGGTTCAAGTCAAGAAGAGCTTCTATAAGTGGCATGCCAGTTCCAGCATCAAGAGGATCGTTTTCTCTTTCCAACATGTAATCGCGATACAGCTTGATTGCCGTGGCTCGATCAGAGCCGTAACTTTCTCTGAAAATCTTATCTGCCTCGCGGAGATCGAAAAGGGCCGTGGCAGAGATGCCAACCACCAAGGTATCTGAAAAGTCCGTTGGCATATATGAGGAGCCTAAAATGAATTCAAAAGTGCCAATAGCGCAGCATTGCACGCAATGTTACGGCCCAACCTAACTACGTGTACCTCATGCGGGGTGCTATAAAATAACATCATAATACATAAAAGTTGCGGAGAGACCACCGAAGGGCGAGGTATGATGTACCGATCCTTTCGTTTTTTCTGTCGCGGCATGTCTACGAGCAAGGCGATGATTGTAGGGTTGCTGAGCATGTGACCCCATGTACCACTACCAAACAAGCATCTGAAGCTACTCACTTCCTGAATTAACGGTTGCCTTTCCATGTGATTTCATTGATAAGCCACACTATATTGTTGGCATACCATACTGTCAAATCATAGCGCGATACGCGCCGGCCATGCTACCTTTTGGATTAGCCCAGTATATTTAGCGCTCGGGACGGCGCCTGGGCGATGATGGTGGTGTTGTAGGCGATGCCCCGAAAAAAAACGAAGCCACCAGCAAAGCAGGATTACAACGACCGGTTCTGGAATGCCTTTCTCCGGGGATCCCCAATACCGGAGAGATGACGGGGGTGGCCTCGCATCCCGTTAGTTTTGGCTAGTGAGGGATGGCGGGGCAGGGGTTGCCACTCCTTGCATCATGCGCAGCCCAGAGCATGCCTAAGGCGTTGCCGTAGCTTTCCAACATCGAGTCCACCACAAGAATCTCCGGCTGCGGACTGCGCCAGATGTCACCAGGACCGAATGTGCTGGGCACGGCAGTCGCTGATCGCATTGCACCCCCTGTCCCTCAACGAGGCGGTACCCATGACAATACAAGCCGCAAGCACGGGAACAAAACCACCGTCGCCATTGGCCTGCATGGAAATGGTATAGCTTTCCCATGCACCCTTTATCTTGCATTCCCTTCTCGCGGTTGTATGATCCTAAAAATTCGCTACTACTCGCCCGGAGAAACGCTGAGAAAGGAGAGCAACGACAGGTGTGCAGCGGAAGCAGTCATTCGACGGTATCCGATTTTTTAGAAAATGTCTGTTTCTGTCAGCCCGGCGGATTGAGGAATATTGGCTCTCCCCAGTCTCGATAGTGTACGATCTCCAGTAGAGGGTATTGGAGACCATCAATTGTGACTGACTCTTTTAAAATAGCCTCTATTGGTAGATATGGTTCTGATTTTTGCAGATAAATTGTTCCATGTGCGCTTTGTATTGTTCCTATTGGCAGAGAAGAATCTTCGCGCGCAATGAAATTCAATCCTGGCTGGCTAATATTGAAGCGATAAGCACTCGCCTCTTTTCCATCTATCCCAGCTCCCGAAATTTCTTCTATATTGGTAAGGTAAGGAAGAATTTCGTGCCAAGGAATTGATCTGGGGATATGAATAGGCAATATTCCTTCTTGATAGCCTCCTCCAGGTGGAGACGTTCGATACCACGTGTGATTTCCGATTGTTATGGTGCTCGCGCTAGCGGAGATGCCGCCGAGAAAGTACGTTTGTGCTGTAGCTTCAGTTTCTCTATTTTGCGGGTCTACAGCGCCCTTGGCAGAAATACTTGCGGGAAAAAAGGTGCTAGAGATGTTAATCTGGAAATGAAATGGAGTGGTTATCAGATTTCGTAATCCGAATCGTAATTTTGAGGGAATTGCCTGATGGATGCTTGGTGGCATGGTGGGCGATATCTCATCGCGTACCGGTATCTTTCCGGAGGCGAACGCCTCCGGGATAAGAGCCATCAGGAACAGTACAACGAACTTGCTAACTTCGCGCGCTGCATCTGATATTCCAATATTCTTCCAGAGCATAGCCTTGCGGCCTCCTTATCACAAGACTGGATTCAAAGTCCTATGATATGGGTGCTGCGTCACTCTCAGTGCCGCCAAACACCGGCCCATGGCGGTGGTCCCCGCCTAGGACCTGGAGCGTAATAAACTGGTGCGGCTGGCTCGTATACCACCGCTGGAGGCGGTGGGGGCGGGGGTGGTGCGTACACCACCGGTGGTGGAGGCGCATAGTACCCAGGAGCCGCGTAATACGCGCCTTGATTGCTTACCTCTGCGCTGAGGCCTGGTAACGCCAATCCAAGGGTAACACCTAGCCCATCGTCATCGTCAGCATAGGCGCCAGTAGCACACGCTAAAAACACGCTGGCGGCCAGCACGGCGAGCAAACTTCTCTTGGTTCTTGCTTTCATCAAAGCACCTCCTGTTCAACCAGTCAGGAAAAAACGTACTGCGCACCGATCCCAATGCCATAGTCCGGGCTCCCGTTGCTGAGTCCCTTGTCTACAAACACCTGAAAACCAGAACCAGACGTAGTCACGTTGTAGTTCCAGGCGACGATCAAATCTGCCGGCCCGTTGTATCCGGGCTGCTCCGATTGGGCCCCCGCGAACATACCCGTCAGGATGTTCCTAGAATTGACCTCAAAGCTCGAACCGATGTTGTAGGTCCAGATATTCTGCAGATCGTCACCCGGCGGATTGCCAACGATGCGGTAGGCCACGTGCAGGAAGGGGAAGATGCGGGGCCCGATGTTGTCGTCAAGACCCACGCCAAACTCATAGTCGTTTCTTCCCGTTCCCAAGCCCTGGGAGGCAGATGCTGTGCCAAATTTCACTTTCACAAAAGGCACGACCGACGGGACAATACCCTGGTTGGAGATGGCGGTGTAATGGGCAGCCAGCCAGATGTCCCCAATGCCGCTGGCACTATGGGTGCCCGTACTCTGCTTGCCACGGCTGGCAATCCCACCACCCGACAAGGTGGCTCCGTTGGGTAGCCCCGATACGGAAAGTTCAGGAACCGTAAGCTTCAACCGCAAGGTAGAGTTCTGGTACTGCAGGTACGTCGAATTGTAGAAAATATTCAGGGTGCTGTTCGTCCCGAAAGAGCCCTGATAGAAAGCCGGCAAGTCGCCAATGGTAAATTGACTGGTAGCGTTGGCTGTACCCTCCAGGCCTGGGATCAGTACCAGCAAACAGGCGGTGGTTATCCTCTTTGTTCTCATGGATGTCCTTTGTAGGGTATCCAGGAGATTGCTCTCCTGGATGATGGGCTAGCCTCAGTGATTGAAGTGAGGAACCTGGATATGCGGCCTTTCAATGTTTGGGCGCTCGATGTTCGGACGCTCGATATTCGGTCGCATAACCATTGGACGGGCCATCATGCTCGGACGCATCGGCCCAGGTCCGAAGTGATGGCCGTGCATCATTCCCGCATTGTCGTCATACCCGCGACGATGCTGCATGACCTGGTTGTACGCCTGAGGGTTGCCGGGTGTGGCTGGCGTAGCGGGAGTCCCTGGTCCATTGGGCTGCGCTGGAGTCGCTGCATAGGGATAGGCTGGCGTGACTGGTGCCGGGGCGGGGCCAGACGGCGCCGGTAGGGGTGCAGCGCCTCCTGGAGCAGGGGCAGTTGGTTGTGGTGCCGTCGTCCCAGGCGCTGGGGGCGGTGGCGGGGTCTCCGGAGCAGGAGCTGTCCCACTCGGTGGCGGAGGCGGAGGAAGCGCCGCATCGGCATAGCCAGCCAATAAAGACAAACTCAACCCCAGCATTGCGGTTTTCAGTATTCGATTCATCGTCGAGACTCCTTTTTGATGTTCGGCAGTTACCCCCAAGCACAAACCTTGCCAACTCTTCACCGCCCGATTTTGCTGGAGCAATCCGAGGGACATGTAGGAAAATGGCGACAGCCGATCTCTTTCACGAGGCATCTGGAGAGTCCACTGGCGCTACCAGCTCGAAAATCATTGATCAATAGGGTTGTCGTTTATCAACCACGCACCCAACACTACAACAATCCAAGAAGATAGCCTGCACCGCCCCAGAAGCCCACCCATGCAGTTGCGCCGAGAAGATTCCATAGGTAGAAATCCCGGAAGGAGGATTCCGCAGATCCAGAAATGTACCCTTGGAGCTGGCGAAGTGGCACGACAAAGCGCCCAAAGAGCACCACCACGCTGCCGTATTTTTTCAAGAAGCGGTGCGTTTTCAACAACCGATCAGGCGTCACCCCGATCCATTTACCATGTCTCCGTAGCCAAGAAATGCCAATCTTCTCGCCAAGAAAATACGCAAAAAACCATCCCAGAGAGGTACCTGCTACCGCTAACAGAAACAGTAGCTCGAGGTTCAAGGTTCCTTGCGCCGCCAGGAACCCAGCTGCAATCAAGAAGGTTTCTCCCGGGGCAAAAATGACACCCGCACTCTCAATGAACAGGCTTCCAAACACCATCCAGACGCCATACTGCCGAATCACCCCCGCTCCAGCCTGCACTGTCGCATGCAGCTCCTGGAGATACGCTAGCCCTTCATGCTGAAGCCATTGCATCATCGTCATTATCCTTGTTGGGCCGCACGCGTCTGTGCCGCTACCGAGGGTAGCCAATGATCAGAGGCAAAGGCTGGTAACGTTTGCAAGCGAACCAGGGCGGCTTTCGCAGAACTTCGTTGGTCGGCTGGTAACCACTGCGTCGCCTGCCTTTCTGAGGAGAGGATAGCGTGGTCTGCTGTTCTTCGTCCCCACCAGCGAGCGAGTCCGGAGAATATCCCTGACGGCGGATGCTCGGCAGCCGAAAGCATCATCTGATAGGTGTGGTGATGTTGTAGGACACCAATTCCGACTAGCAAGAGCCACAGCTTCTCGTTTGCGCGCAACGGAGTAAACCACGCAGGACTGACTGCTACGCAGCGATCCTGTTTGCCGGCAATAGCGGTGAGGTAGGGGGCATCTGGAATATGGGCGACCTTGCTGATTGCTTTGGCAGGAGCCAGAAAGATGTTGGTCCTATTTCCGGATAATTTTTGCGCTTCCCCAAAAATCTGGTGATCAGTGGATGAGAGCTGCAGGGACTCTTTGGCAAGCCAGTGACAAGCTAAACGCGATGAGGTGATCACGTGTGCAGAGGCATTGGCACACCCGAGAGCCAAGCACAGGCACAAAGTCGCAGCAAGTCCAGTGCAGCGTTGATGACGAAAACGGTGGGTTTTGATCTCCATATTTTCTCTCAAAGAAAATGCCCCCACGGCTTGCTATGGCGTGGAGGCAGACAGAATGAACTACCTGGGCGGTCCTCCCGGCGGCGGTCCTCCCGGTGGCGGTCCTCCAGGCGGCGGTCCTCCAGGCGGCGGTCCTCCAGGCGGCGGTCCTCCCGGCGGCGGTCCTCCCGGCGGCGGTCCTCCCGGCGGCGGTCCTCCCGGCGGCGGTCCTCCCGGCGGTGGTCGTCCCGGCGGTGGTCCTCCCGGCGGTGGTCCTCCCGGCGGCGGTCCTCCCGGCGGCGGTCCTCCCGGCGGCGGTCCTCCCGGCGGTGGCTGCGGCGCGCCCGGAGGAGCCGGTGGCGGCGGAGGCACTCCCAAGCCCGCGAAATAGGCCCCTGGAGGCGGGGGTGGTGGTGCCCCTGGCGGCGGCGGTGGCGGTGGCGGCGCGCCCGGTGGCGGGGGTGGTGGCGGCGCTGGATAGTACTCATAGTAGTACTGCGGGTAGTAATACCACATCAGATACTGCGCATAGAGCGGCTGCTGATAATACTCCACATATCCTGGTGGTGGTGTCCAGAAACTATACTGCGGGTAGTTAGAAAACCCCACAGCATAGCCGGGTCCACCCAAATCCAGGCTGAAGTTCAACGGATCCGCCTGAGCGGATGCCGCAAAACCCATCGCGGAAGTCGCGAGCGCTATAAAAACTGCTTTCTTCAACTGTCGAGGCATCACAGACCTCCTCTGTTCGCTGCTCAGAACTCCGCTCCGATCCCGACATCGCCCCGCAAAAGGTTGGGCGCACCAGACTCGGTAAAGTCATCGTCGTGAAGACCAACATAAAAATCCAGGTTGGCTACCAAGGGATAGTAGACGTTCACCCCCATCTGCAGGAGATCGGAGGCGCGGTTGTAACTGAGCGGAGGGAATCCACTGACATGGCTGGTTTCTGAAACACCTCCCAGATACCCCAGATAACCCGTCACGTTAGCAAAGGGTAATGAAGCTGCCGCATATACCCCGCCACCAAGGTTGTCGAGCGCCTGGGAGGCATGATAGCCAGCGTAGGCATCCGTCTCGCCAAAATGATTGTATTCATAGCCAAGGTATGGACCCACAGCCAAAACTGGGCTTGTCGGAAACAAATAGCCTACTTTCAAGCCAAAGGTATTGCTGTCGCCGCCGGTGTAGCCGTCAAAGGCCGGGCCAAACTGATGACGAAACTTGGCGGTTCCGAAGAATCCCTGGGAAAAGAGGCTACCCCGCAGCCCGAGGCCACCGGTGGTATTCCCATAGTGATTCGATGTCCCCTGCACATTTCCCGACACGTCCGCTTGATTCATGGCGGAGTAGACCGAAGCACTGGCGCTTGCTGCAGCCAATAGCAAGGCAACGCTGATACTGAGGGAAATCAGCTCATTCTTTTTCATGGCACTTCTCCTGTTTTGCGACTGTGGGGATTCCTGAGCAAACCCCGTGCCAGAGAGCGAGATATCATCATTGTAGGGGCTTGGTAGCGTTGCCCGGAATTGGCAGCAGTATTTCTGTCGCCTGCAGAAGACAAAATGGCTTCATGCATACCATCTGTTGCCCTTGTTGGACTACCGATCGCGGCCGAAATCGAGCATTTCTGGCGAGTAAAGAGGCTTGGCATCGATTCTGCTTAGACAGCTTTGATCATGTAGTAGAGGAGACACAATTATGGGTACCGGTACGTATTCCAAAACAAGTCGTTCCATTTTGGTCTCGATTGCCCTTGCTCTCGTCGGTTGCATCGCCTGTCCTTCCGCAGCAAATGCCGAGGCGATGGCAGGGGTTTGGTATGGCACCTCGGCGACAAACTGGACTCTGCCTGCTGCTGATCAGCTGTATGCGTATGGCTACAGCCCGCAAAATTCCCGGCGCGCCTATCGCCGGGAGGCGAAGTGGGAGCGCCATTGGCAAAAACGGCAACGAAAGGAGGATCGCCGCTACTGGAAAGCAAGACGGAAATATTATCGCCGTATGTACAAAGCCGAACGTCAGTACGATCGTTCCGTGTATGGACAATGAGGAGAACAGCAATGAACGAGAAATCAGCAAGCCGCCTACCGCTGCGGATCCTGGGCTGGGCGGTTGTTGCCAGTCTGAGTCTGGGGCTGATGGGGTGTTACGCAGAAGTTTCTCCACCACCTCCAGGTCCAGGAGGTGTCTATGGACCTCCGCCGCCACCGCCACCACCAGGACCGGGAGCACCGCCGCCGCCACCGCCGGGTCCTCCACCTCCACCACCTCCTGGCTATTACAACTGAGTCGTGAATTTCTTCGCGTGATCCTGCCCGTATCTCCCCCGCTGGGGAGGTGCGGGCATCTGTAGCCATTTTTCTACATTTTTTGCATACTGCACCGATGCTGCCGGTATGGGTTCATGCAAGGCGATTCTTGTTGGTCCAGCGTTATAGGCTTCCAGCGCCAGGGTCAGTCGTCCATCAAAGATGTAATGGATGCCTCCCCTTATAGGATCGGCAGCGGGGAGCTCCACGAGTAGGCAGGGAGCCCTCGCTTGAACCGAACGGCATCAAAGTGCCAAGGTGGAAGTTCATCCACAAATGGGTCAAGGAGGACTCACGATGCAGAATACAATTTATGGGCTGGATTTGGCAAAACGGGTGATGCAGTTGCACTGGGTAGATTGGGAGACGGGCGAGATTCATCGCAAGCAAGTGCGACGTGGCAAATTGCTCGAGTTCTTTGTGAACCGCGAGCCCGGCATTGTCGCCATGGAAGCTTGTGGTAGTGCCCACTACTGGGCGCGGGAACTGGGCAAGCTAGGGCACGAGGTGCGCTTGATCGCGGCGCAGTTTGTGCGCCCTTTCGTCAAGACCAACAAGACCGATGCGGCAGACGCAGCGGCGATCTGGGAAACTGTTCAGCGTCCTGGTATGCGCTTTGTCGCCGTCAAAAGCGAGGAGCAGCAGTCCGTTCTGGCCTTGCATCGCATGCGGGAACAGTTGGTCAAGATCCGGACCATGCAGGTGAATGAGATTCGGGGGCTGCTCTATGAATTTGGTATAGATCTTCCCCAAGGCCGCGAGAAAGGTCTCAAGGAGATCCCCGATGCTCTCTCGACGTTGGAGGACAGGCTATCGGCCGTGGCACTAGAGACCTTCCGGCGTCAGATCCAGCGGCTGGCAGAATTCGACAAAGACATAGCCGATATAGAGAAACGGCTGAGGCTATGGAAAAAGGACCAGGAAGCGGTGGCCCGTTTGATGGCGATCCCTGGCGTGGGGCTACTCACTGCCACAGCTATCGTGGCTACAGTAGGGGATATGAAGTCCTTTCGCTCTGGCCGGGAGTTCGCGTCGTTCTTGGGGTTGGTTCCACGGCAGACCGGTACTGGCGGGAAGATTCGCCTGTTGGGTATCAGCAAGCGCGGAGATACCTATCTCCGAACCCTATTGGCCCATGGGGCGCGAGCCGTGGTGAATTGCCAGACCAGGGATCGAAATCCCTGGATCGACAAATTACGCTGTCGGCGGCCCCACAATGTGGTCGTCGTAGCACAAGCCAATAAAATGGCTCGAACGATCTGGGCGTTGCTGGCCAAAAACCGCCAGTATGACCCGAATTACAAGCCAATAGCGGTAGCCGTCGCATGATTACAGGACGATAGTCGAATAGCATGTTTATAGTTTCACAGTTGCGCAGGTAGGCACGATTGATGGCGTAACAGGTCAGACCGGGGAAGGGAGAGCCTGGATCAATCTTGTCCCAAAAAAGGACGCAATAAAGATAAGGTCCCTTTCAGCGGATTTCATCAGGGCCAGCAGGAACCTCCTGCATAACAGGCCGGATATAAGGCAGCACTTTGACCTCACCGTCATACATCGAACGTCGACTTGCTCAAATGGAGGCATCCATATAAGGTTTGTAAAAGCTGCCGCAAATAGACTGCAGCACCGAGAATGTTCTGCCGAGGTTTCCAGGGGTTGATGTGTAACACCTCTGTTGCTGTCGTCGGTAGGAGCTGCATGGGGCCGATCGCCCCAGCTGTACTCACTGCTGTTCCACAGCCTCGACTTTCGGTATGCAAAACCGCCGCGAGCAGCAAGGGAGACAAGCCAGTCTTACGTGCTGCAACTACTACATAAGGCGTCCAGCGCCCCGCGAGAAAGCGGATAAGCTGTTCTCTCTGGGCCAACATTGACTGCCACTGCCATCCCACCGGGATACGGTGAGGAGTGTCCTTTAACTCTTGCGGCAACAGCAAGCAGAGCAGGATCAGGAGTCCGAAAGTCCATCGCCGGCGCCTTGCGCTAGTTTTTTCCACGCACAAACTGTTAGTGAGCGCCGTTTTGCTGCCCGCGAACAGCGGCATCAGTGGTGGTCACTCGGCCACAAACCCGGGCGAAAGCAGTTTCCACGTCTGCAGCCAGTTTGGTGAGTGCGCCTACCAACACCGGCCTCGTCTTGTCTGCAGACAAATCGGGGACCGATGCTCTCATCCAGGTTCCTTCAGCAACCTCACTGAGCTGCCAACGAATGGGGACAAACGCAGCCATATCCCGAAAGGAGCGAAAATACAGACGAGAAAGATGGGGGAAATCCCAAAACAAGATTCTGGACTCGTCTTCAGGCGGAAGGTTGTCGCCCATAATATCGACAGGAGGCACATAGAGCGTCACTAAGCGAGCCCCGAGGCAGCTCATTTCTGTCAGGACCGCTCCCTCCACATCTGTCAAACACCCGGGGACAAGCTCCGTCAGCGCAAACGTGGATTGCTGCACCCTGTTCATTGGCCGTTCTGCGACAGTAGCGCCCCACCGGCGGCTCCAACAGCGCCGCCCACCGCCGCACCAATCGCTGGGCTTCCCCCGACTACGGTGCCCAAGACTGCCCCACCTGCGGCACCAATGGCGCCACCACTGAGTGCAGATTGTTGAGTCGGAGTCATGTTTGCGCAACCCGAAAGGCTGACCACGCAGAGGCCGACCAGCAACATCACCCGCCTTTTGGTTGCCAATCTAGAGGACCGAATCGCGATCGGTAGATCCATACCATTTTCCTTGACTGTGGACATGCTATACCCTCCAAAGAAGCTACTACGCAAATGCATAGCAATATTTGTGCCTTTACGGAGAACGCAATGGAGCAGCGACGTCAGGCCAAGTTGAGAGGTAAAATCCAAATTAACATCTGTCGCCAAACGTCTACACTCTCTGAACTGCGGGCCAAGTAACATGAGTACAATCCGATCTATTCCGCTACTGTTGCGCATCCTTCTGTTAGTGATATTGACCAGCTCTTTGTCTGGCTGCTTGGCATTGATGGCAGTAAACGGAGCGGCAACAGTGGCTTATTACAACCTCCCGAAAAAGGATAGGCCGTCTCTGGGTATTGATAGCAGCCATTACATAAATCGGTTAAATGGAAGGTGAGTTTCTAGGCGACAACTACGTTCTCCGCAGCTCTTGTAACCTTGGCTTGACTAGCAAGTTCCCATCTGAAATGAACGACCGCTTTTGGTCTATACCGGAAACAACAGAGTGCCATTACTTTGATGGCACTCCGCTCTCCGTATGTGATATTACCACCTGACCTTACTCAGTACACGTCTTGGCTGGAACATCGGCTCCCTCATGGTGACTAATGGAATGTCATCCATCGGGTCAAAACCATCGTCAGGCCCATGCTGGAAGTCTCCACCTCCACCACCTCCTGAATGCTGCTGGTTCGTAGTTGGGGGCTCCTGCGTGTCATCACGGCGACCGCCGATCAACTGGAGGCGGTCACCACGGATCTCTGTGGTATAACGCTCCTGACCCTCTTTGTCCGTCCATTTGCGCGTCTGTATGCGCCCCTCGATATACACTTGGCTACCCTTGCGCAGATATTCCCCGGCGATCTCTGCTTGCCGTGCCCAAAGCACCGCTCTGTGCCACTCCGTCCGGTCCTGGCGATTGCCGTCGCGGTCCTTGTAGGTCTCCGTCGTGGCAATGTTGAGCGTTGCCACCGCCGTGCCGTCAGGTAAATACCGCATCTCGGGATCGCGCCCCAAATGCCCAAATAAGATGACTTTGCATACGCCTGCCATAACGAATCTCCTGCTTTTCACGAAACTTCCAATCCACCCCGTATTCGGGACTCAAAAGGGTATAGCCGGCGATCGTTGCGATAGGCGAGGGTGCTGAAACGGCTCTGGCGAACGGATTTACCTGTGCTTTTGCTCACATGAGCGATGGTCACTCTGCCTAGTGAGAACGACCCTCAATGCGACATACCTCACTCGAGGGGATAATCAACTCTGTCAACTCGATCAGTTTTCTTCCTTCGAAATAATACCTCTCTGGCAATGGCGGCAACGGGCCACCCTTGCGGGTATTGGATTTGCGAATTTCATACCTCCAAGGCAGGCCAGGAAGTGGTGGTTCTGAGAGTATGGTGTTCTCCGCTCCCGAGAAGTGACTTACCCTGCTAAATGTACTGCTCTCAAGAACTCCGCTTTTCTTGTCGCAATATTCCAGCGATTGCCTCGATATAGTTGCCCAGCCAGCAACAGCGAGTTCGATTGCAACCCATCTCTGTTTCTTCCAGTACGAGGCCAATTCTTGCCCTTTTCCAGGCTCATAATCACCTGAGGCGACGGCATCGTCTGCTCTGCAGGCCATCCGCAGGGAAAGTTGATCAAATGACAAACCTGGGAGAAGCTGCTCTAGATCTTCGATGGTTTCCGGCTGCGCATGAGACTCTTCGCTGAAAACAGAGACGAACATGCTGCCTGGGACCGGCCATGCAAGCTCAAGTTTGCCCTCTGCCCCGAGACGCAAGAGGGTTGATAGGGAAACCTCCCATTTCTCAGCAGCATTGGCGAGCGTGTAGCCCTTTGGTTCCGGTGATGGCATGGTTGTACTCCTTGAAAAATCGTGCGCGGCTATGCCCAGAATGATGTTTTCAATGCTTCCAGGAATCCCCTACCTGTGTCTTGACCTCAACGGGAACTCCATAGGGCAATAGAAAGCGCTCTGCAGCCTGGATCATGGTCTGTTCGACGATGGGAATGACCTCGGGGACCTGCTTTTCCGGTACCTCCAGCACAAGCTCGTCATGCACAAAATTGATCAACATGGTCTGAATCTCCTCCGGCAGACTCGCAATGGCCAATAGCGCAATCTCGGCGCCGCTCCCCTGGTCCTGATAGTTGGCGGCGGAGGTGATTCGGGAAGACTGGACGATCCTTCCCGACAGGGTGGACCAGCGATAGATCTTCCCCTGCAGATCGATCTCGATCGGATTGTAGGGGTTCAGGATCGGGCGTTTCTTGTGTACGTAGAAGCGCCGCAAGAGCCAGTGCCACAGGCCGATCTCCGGGTATAGCTGGAACCAGGCAGCATGCGCTTGCTCAGCTTCGGCCAGTGTCCAGGACAGCCCATACGCGGTGACGCCATAGCGGTGGAGTCCTACGGGCTGCTGACCATAGAGGCTACCAAAGTTGACGGCTTTGGCGGCCTGTCGGGCATCGTGCAATCGTTCCGTCAGTGCGCTTGCATCCTCTGGCGAGAGTGCCGCCAGAAATTCCAGAGCGGTCTTGCCTGCCGTATTGAATTCGCCTGCCTGACTTTTCATGGCAACGGCGGTCAGGAGATGCGGATCAATGCCTCGTCGATAGGCCGAGACGAAGGGAAGGCGCTGGGGATCACCACCAGTCGCCCGGCGCAATCGGGATACCCACTTTACCAGTTCGGACGCTGCATGTCGGGCATAGTCCTCGATAGAGGATTCTCCGAAGTTCGGTGCTTCAACATCGAGCAGGCTCGCTGGAGGACTCTCATCGGCGCTTTTGAGATATTCCACGAGCTCCGGGCACTTGCCGAGGATCCAGCCAATCCGTTTTTTGAGCATTCCACGCTGTTTCGCGTAGGGGCTGTCTCGCCCTCTCCGGAGAATATCCTCGATCCGGAGGAGGGCCTCCCAGGCACGTACTCCGAGAGCCGCGGCGATGCGCAGTTCAATGGAGGAGAAGTCGGTGGCCACAATCTGGTATCCGGGACGGGCCGCGAAGATCGCCCGAAATCGCTTGTCTCGCGGCACCTGCTGCAGGGATGGGTTGGTAGCGGAGGTGCGGCCGGTGACAGTGGAAATTCCCGTCAAGGGGTGAATCCGGCCATCGGGCGAGGCCTCGGCGTGCGCTGCAAAAGCGGCAATCATGGCCCGTTCTTTTACCGCACCTTGAATGGTGCCCAAAAGACGGACCACCTTCGAGTCCGGGAAATCGAAGGCGAGACGTTTGGCATCCAGCTTGATGTCCGTCTCTTTTTCAGCGTTGTCCAAATCAGACTCCCCCGATGGAGAATCAGGCTGTAGCAGTCTGCCCGTTTCCTCGGCAATGGCTGCGGCCAGTGCCGATTTGATGGGGGCGGTCAGTCCTTTGCTCGGGGACAACAGCTCGTCGATGACGACGATCCTGTTTGGTTCTGGGTCTGGGGTTTTTTTACTGGGTTTGCCGGGTACGAGAATGGGTTGTCCCAGCTTGGGAGCCAGCTTCAGGAGTTCTGCTGCGGCCTCCTGGGCTTCCTGCGCCAATTCGGTATCGAGGGCAGCGGCACGTTCCGCAGACCATGGCACTCCGGTATGGTGCATGCGGGCGATGACCGGCAGAGCCGCCTCCATGATCCGATAGGCAGTTGCTCCGGGGTTCTTTTCCAGGGCCTGAAGGATGGCTGGGACGCAGGCGTCGTCGGGAAGATCCAGCAATTTGCGTGCAATGCGCAGCGGGGTATCCACGTCGCCCATGCAATAGTCCCAATGCGCCTTGCTCAGGCGATCTATCATCCAGTTGTGCGGTTTCTGGTATGCCTTGTCCAGACTCTCGTCGAGGTATTGCAGGGAGAGCGCCTGGAGGGAGAGGGCGCCGCCCGACTCGTCGTCTTCCTTTTTCTTGGCCATCTTGCCCTGCACGTAGTTCCAGAGCGCCTCGCGGATCGCGGGCTGGTCTTTCTGGTTGCGCACCAGGGCGGATTGCATTTCGTACAAGGCCTGGGGACGGTGTGTGGTGGCCAGCAGCATGGTGTCCAGGATGCGTTTTGGTCGGATCCCGGGATGCAGGGACAACATCCAGGCCAGATCAAAGCCCAAATTGTGGCCAATCCATATCTTGTCATGGGTTACCTTGGCCAGTGTCCTCTTTTCGGCATCGGAAAGCTGGTCGAGGTCGAAGGCGATCCGATAGCCGGTGTCGGGAACCTGCAAAGAAAGGATCCGCGCCCGGGGATGGGGATCGAGGGTACACCCAGCAGCCCGTAACGCTTTGATGGTGTTGCCCCCGATGGTTTGGGTGGCAGAAGGTGCCTGGGGAGTCTCGTAGGCCGTCAAACCCGTCGTCTCGAAGTCGAGCACAATGGCATCACTGGCTCCGAGGGCGGTCAAAGCCTCCGGCAGCTGCTCCGGACCGGCGAAGCCTGCATCCGCGTGGACCGAGTTCACTACGTCCTCCAAAGAGGCCTCGGGAGAGAGGGAAGTGTGGCAGGACTCTTCCTGCTGCTGGCCTTCCAGCTCCGTAATTGAGCACGCCGCTGCATCGTGGATTGGCTCTGGCGGTGTCTCTTCCTGTGCTGAGTCTGGTTCTGGCTGCGACTGAGGTGGCTCCGATGCGTATTGCTCCGTCTCCTGCGCGAGCTTGGGTGCATGGTTGTCGTTTCGGTTAGGCCGGTTAAGCCAGATGACCTCACCCGTGCTCATGTCTCGGGTTGCTTCTCCGAGAGCCAGGGCCATCACTTCCTCGGGGGTAGGCTGCAGGAGGCCGTTGAGATAAGTCCGCTTGGGATCTTTTCTCTCTCGTCTGGGCTGTGCAGCTGGTACGGAGTTGGCCGCGCTTACGGGCAGAGGCTTCGCCGCAGGCTTCGGCTCATCGGAGGGTGCTGTGGCAGAAAGGCGTCCCGCTGGAACCTCTTCTGGCCGAGGCTCAGGTAGCCCCGAGGCTCGTTCCCCTGCGTCCTGCACGGGCTCTGCCGCGGAGTTGTCGTCCTGTTCAGTCTGGTTGAGCCAGGTGATTTCGCCGGTGGTCATGTCCCGGGTTGCCTCTCCGAAGAAAAGCCCAAAAAGCTCTTCCGGAGTGGGCATGGGAAGTCCATTGAACATCAGTTTTCTTGCTGCCATTGCGAAGTACTCCTCTGTCCATGCGCCCGTGCGCGATCGATCTGCTACTGGGTATAGCCGCGCGACGTTGCGATCCGTAGCCCCTCTCCCAGTGCCAGCTCTGGTGGTATAGCCAAGACCGGTTGCGGCCTAAAAATCCTGTCTCTCCAACCGACCGCCGGGGACCCAAACGACTTGCAACGGATTTTGGGTATACCCCTCTGGACGCCCGCTACGTGCCGTGCAACGTCGGCTGGGTATACCCCACAAGAACGACTCTATGCAGGTGATGGATGCTCGAGAAAAAGCAATTGCAGGAGTTGGCCCTGGCAGACCTTGCCCGGTCCGGCCTGAACCTCGAAGACGTGCAAGGCGCCCGGGTCCTGGACCACGCTTCAGCGCGCTCGGCGTTGTATCGGGGAAAAGACGAACCCATCCATGCCGAAGGGGGCTATACCTTTCACTACCATTCCCTGGATGGCAAACCCCTCCAGGAGAACCGTCTGCCATTCCTGCGCTTGCGCCTGCTGAAGCCCCACCATTCCGATACCCCGCGATATCTGTCGCCGGCAGGGACCAGTTCCCATGTCTACATTCCGGCGCAAATCCTCGACGCCGTCGCCACGGCCACCGGCTCTGTGATCGTGCTCACCGAAGGAGAGAAAAAGGCCATAGCCGGCTGCAAAGCGGGAATTCCGACATTGGCTTTGCCCGGCATCCGCATGTTCAAGAACAGTCTGGGGGAGAGCGAAGAAGCCAAACGGGAACTGCTACCCGAACTGCGGGAACTCTTGCAGCGGCTGATGGATGAATATGGGATGCGTACCCTGATCGTGCTCTTCGATTCCGACGGGAGACCCCTCAAGAAAAACGAGATCCCCGCAGAGAAACTCGATACCTACACCACGGCGGGAAGTCGCTATGTTCTCAATCCCGATGTCTATTTTTCGGCGATGCAGGCAGCCAAGCTCATTCGCAGCACGCTCGTAGGCCTGCGGGTTGCGTATGGCTGGGTGACCCCGTTCTTTGAGGGACGCGGTAAAGAACGCTCCATTCGCCACCGAGGCCTCGATGATCTTTTGGTCGATGCCGGAGAAGAGGCCGCCACAGCCTACCAGGCATTGCTGAATCCGCTGCTGGACAAGGCAAACGACACCGACCACAGTGCCCGCGAAGGAGGATTCCTGCCGTTGGGCATCACCAGCGATAGCCGGGCCGCCATCCTGTGGTCGAAGTTCCAGGATAACCTCGTTTCGGTGTCCCTGGGCGATTTGACGAAGCAACCCACTCTCTGTGCCATCCTGGGCAGAGGATATTTCGAGGCCCGCTACGGAGACGTCGATGAGCGTGGTCAGATGCGCTACGACAGCGCACGGGCAGGACGGGAAATCGCCGACGAGTGTGCCAGCCGCGGAGTGTTTTCCGAGGAAAGCCGCGTGCGCGGCTGTGGCGTCTGGTATGACCCCGATCTGGAAACGCTGGTTGTGGTGCGCCGGGACGGGGTCCTGGATATCCAGGGAAACCCCGTCGAGCGACTGGCCGCTGACCGCAAGTACATTTACACCGCCCAGGGGAAAAACCAGCCTCCTGCCTATCTCCAGGTTTCTCCAGAGGCCTATGCAGAGGTCCTGAGACGGGTGCTGCGGGACCTCCGTACCTGGAACTTCCAGCACCCAAGCACTCCCTTGCTGGTCTTGGGGTGGACCCTTTCCACGGTATTCCTGGGAGCCCTGGAGGCCCGCCCGAGTATCTGGCTGGTGGCGCCCAAGGGGTCCGGAAAATCAACCCTGCTCGATTACCTGCACCATGCACTGGGCTCCTATGCGTGGTTCACCGACATGGGGAAAGAATCGACGCCCGCGGGCATTCGCCAGGCACAGGAAACCGGCGCCTCTCCCTGCATCCTCGATGAGGTCGAGCGTGAGGCGACGACCCAGACGAGCGGGGCGGCACAGAACGCCGCCAGCATGCTCTCCCTCATGCGCTCGGCCTACAGTGCGCGCGGGGACATCCGCAAAGGCACGGCCGACCAGCGCGGGCGCAGCTTTCGGATCTCCACCTCCTTCGCACTGGGATCGATTTCGGACCCCACACTGGAGCCTGCCGATGCCAGCCGGATCGTCAAGATCTATCTGCGCAAACTGGTCACTCCGCATGCCCGCCAGCCAGACGTGCTCACCGAGCGGGATGCCCGGATATTGTTCTGGGGCACCCTCCAGCGCTGGGCATTGTTCCGCGATACCTTCCATCACCTGAAAGACGCATGGAATGGTATTTCGGCGGGGGGTGACGCGCGCGAGGCCGATACCTTCGGCACCCTCATTGCCGCTGCGCATGCGTCAGGTGGCATGCCCCATATGTCCATCATGGAGCTCGCCAATGCGGTCATGAACGATCATCGGGAACAGATTGCGGAAGCCCGCGAGCAGGGATCTGAGACAGAGATGTTCCTGCAGTCCCTGTGTGCCTCTTCGCTCGCCATCGAGCAGATGGTCAGCACCGACAACGGCGACGATCGTGTGCAGCGGGTCACGGATACCGTGGGAGAAACCATTGCCAGGATTGCCAGATCACTGCCCACGCCCGATCGGGACGATGAAAAGGCCTTGGCCATGGTTGGCATGGCGGTGAAGCTGCAGGGGGAGGTTCCGCATCTTGCCATAGCCGTCCGTCATCCCATGCTGGCCCAACTCCTGCGCGGGACACGCTGGCATGCTGATGGGGCTTGGGGAGCAGCTTTTCAGGATATTCCTTCCGTACAAAGAAAGGTGGTGTGGATTCGGGGAATTTCTATTCGCGCATACCTGATCCCTCTTTCGCTGCTGCCAGTGCAATGGGAGACAGACTCCGCTGGGGAGGGTTTGCCCGCTGCGCAGCGAGCACCTACACTGCTCATGTGAAGCGAAAGCGTCCAGAAATCACCTGCTTGGACCGTCCCTATGGGCGGTCTTTTTTTGCTCCGGGTTATCCCCAAAATCGGTGGGTGATTCTGTGGAAAACCAGCCTATGTTTGCCTCCTGCTATCGCTTTTCTTGATGCCACGGAGATAGGCAGGCAGAAATGGCCAGATTTGCGGTATTTGGCCTCAGTGCTACATCCACCACCAGAGCGCTCAGATTCGATCCTGTGGCAAATTTGGGGCATTCGCGGGCGTTTTTATAGGCGGGAACGAGATCGGCCCGCGCACTGCAGACCTTGGGTCCCAAGCTACTCGGCAGCGCCATTCCTGACGATGGCCTAACGAAGAAATCAGTCCAGGAAGGCGGCATACAGTGCGGAGTACGGTTGGCAAAGAAGCTGATCCCCACAATCTGGGGATCAGGATATGAAAGGGGTACTCACAATCTGAGTATCAGGTTCACGAGTGGCGTAATTTCGATGCCACCGGAACAGGCAATCAGATGGCAGCACTTGCCATTGTAGGACATCAGTGGTGCCTACCCATCATACCTGCTTCCAGAATCACCCACCCCCACTGGCCTCGGGTGTGGGCAGCAGATCAACCCTTTGGGACCCACCCTGCAACCATGACTGACCACCACCCTTACATCTGCCTGTCAGAGGTAAGGCGTTGACTTACAACAAGTCTCAAAAATCCCTTACATTGTGGTATACCAGAATGTCAGAGGTAAGTTTTTGAAAAACATCAACCCTTACAACCCTTACAAAAAAACGCCCATTTCGATATACGTCACGCGAGAAAAAATGCAATTCCCTTTGAGGGGGGTTCTCATGGTCTTTTCCTGGGAATCCTTGGGTACGGATCCCCTGCCGCGAATTGCAATTTTTTTCTGCTATACGTATTGATTTTGGGCAAAAATGTGTAAGGGTGTGTAAGGGTCAATAAAATCAGACTGATAGTTCTGACAGTCTGGTATACCAGAATGTAAGGGCATTTTTATTGTCCCGAATATTCAGTTGGTTAGCTCTGACAGGCCGATGTAAGGCCCCTTCTCGACAGGGAAAAGAGCACTCTTTGCCCACAGCGCAACGGATCCTGGCTATACCCCCTTGGGTGCAGATGCATCCGCATTTTCGGTTCTCGAGGAGGATAGTCCTATGTCCAAAGAAATCCTGCAGTTTCACTTCCATCAGGCGATGATTCGTATCGTCGATCGCGACGGTCAGCTGTGGTTTGTGGCTGGCGATGTTGCCCAGGCATTGGGGTATAGGGATGCTCTGAGCCTTGCCCGCTGGTTGGACGAGGATGAGAAGGGTACTCAGATTGTGAGTACCCCAGGCGGTGATCAACTAGCCACGATCATTTCCGAGTCTGGCCTCTACCACGCACTGTTGAAGTCCCGCCGCGCAGAAGCGAGGCCTTTTCGTAGATGGGTGACCGAGGAAGTGCTGCCCACGATCCGCAAGACGGGTGGGTACCCGATCCCTGGAATACTGCGGGAGATTCCAGAGGAGGAAATTCAGGGTGCAGAGCGATTGAGCCGCTTGCTGGCTCCATACCTACGCATCTTCACCAAGAGCAAGATGCGGGGGGAAGTACTGCGTGCGGCGTTGGCGAAGACCCTGCTGGATGTGCATGGCATCGATCTCGACATCGTCCTGCCCATACCCAGGGAGGGTGATCCGATCCCGGGCGGCGACGTGGGCATGACTCCCGAGAACCTGGCGGGAGAGTTTTTCTTTACGCTCTGCGCCGCAGCGCTACCCAACGGCAAGACGGTGGGGCAAACCATTGCGCGGGTGGCCACGATGATGCCCTCACCCGATCGCCGGGATGAAAAGATCTTGGCGGTCGTGGGGCTGATGGTGAAGCTACGGGAGGAAGTACCCTTTCTGGCGTTGCCGGTTCGGCATCCTCCGCTCGCGAAACTGTTACAGGGCACGCGCTGGTCAGAAAACGGCTCCTGGAGTGGCCCACTGCACAGACTTCCGAACGTCGAAGCACGGGTTACCCACTTTCGGGAATTCGGGGTAGCCAGGGCCTTCTGGATTCCGCTACAGGATTTGCCAATCGTGATGGATTCTCCAGGCAACACCGCACAGAGGCTAGCCGGGCAAGAAAACTCCGAGCAGGCGGAGTGAACGCCGCAACGCGGAGGGGCTATACCGACAGGAGACCCCTACCTTGAGGATTCGATGAAAAAGCCAGCTGCAAAACTGACACAACGAGAAAGGGCCGATCGCGTCTTGCCTCTATCGACATTGACCATCGCCACCCTCGAGGCCCGATTATATCTCGAGCAGAATGTTCCTCCGGCACGGCCTGGGGACCTGAATGATCCGGTGATGGTGGCGGGATTTTTGCGGGATACGGTGGTTCGTCCTGCCTTACAGCAATTGGCCTTCCTGGGCATGTCCACCGCACATGAAATCGTCGTGCGCAATGCGCCCTGGATGCCAGAAAATCCCTCGATTCCGGCTTGCCCGAGGGAATCCCGCCCGATGTTTGTAAAACCGGCAGGCCTGCTGGTTGGGGGGTTGTTGTTCCGATATCTCGCCGCCTTGACGGATCAGTCGACGAACGCACACCGATCCTATCTGCGGGCTGCAGAGAACCAGACACTGCTCCTCGACGTGGATATGGGGGGACCCGCGTTGCAGGTGTACCTGCCTGAACCCGTGGCACTGGCCATCGGTCATGCAGTGGCCACCCATTTTGTGTTGGGAAAGGCCATTGCCTGAAACAGGCTGCCGATCCCGCCTGGTCCCGGCTATACCCGAAGGTACACAGTCGGGGAACTTCGGAGGAAGCATGTTGAACCCAGGTGATGAGCAGAGACTCGCCGGCATGGCTACCGCGCGCCTCTTTTCTGCCATGGTCCGGATTGCCCAGGAGTCCCGTCCCGTGGACGGACTGGATGCTTTTGCCGCACTGAGCAGAGACTTGTTGGATGACCTGCAGGCCTGCCTTCTGGACCTGACCTGTCGCCCAGTTTCGCAAGGGAATGCTCGTGAACTCGCCAGGCGCTACTGCGACAAGGCAATTGGGAATTACGTTCATGAACCTGTCAGTCTGGTCGTCGATGGCATTCTGCCCAAATTGGCAGAAGCCCTTGACGAAAATGTAGAGCAGCTGATTCAGGGTATCCATTCCTGGATTCTCGAACATGGTCAAAAAGCGCATACGATGGCGTGGCTTGCCGAGCAGACCGCATGCCTGCTGCTTGCCGATGCGGTAGGCAGCACAGCCGAGAAACAATAGGGGGAGCCTCACGATGCTTATGGATGACACCAGATATCAAGTAAACGGCTCCCCGCCCTCCCTGGCCGATGTCCTCGAGCAGGCGCGGGCCGCCGGATATCCGGCGCAAGCACTGGACGAACTCCACTCCCAGGCTGCGTTTCTACGCCGGGTCGAGCGCATGGCAAAGATGTAATGGATGCCTCCCCTTATAGGATCGGCAGCGGGGAGCTCCACGAGTAGGCAGGGAGCCCTCGCTTGAACCGAACGGCATCAAAGTGCCAAGGTGGAAGTTCATCCACAAATGGGTCAAGGAGGACTCACGATGCAGAATACAATTTATGGGCTGGATTTGGCAAAACGGGTGATGCAGTTGCACTGGGTAGATTGGGAGACGGGCGAGATTCATCGCAAGCAAGTGCGACGTGGCAAATTGCTCGAGTTCTTTGTGAACCGCGAGCCCGGCATTGTCGCCATGGAAGCTTGTGGTAGTGCCCACTACTGGGCGCGGGAACTGGGCAAGCTAGGGCACGAGGTGCGCTTGATCGCGGCGCAGTTTGTGCGCCCTTTCGTCAAGACCAACAAGACCGATGCGGCAGACGCAGCGGCGATCTGGGAAACTGTTCAGCGTCCTGGTATGCGCTTTGTCGCCGTCAAAAGCGAGGAGCAGCAGTCCGTTCTGGCCTTGCATCGCATGCGGGAACAGTTGGTCAAGATCCGGACCATGCAGGTGAATGAGATTCGGGGGCTGCTCTATGAATTTGGTATAGATCTTCCCCAAGGCCGCGAGAAAGGTCTCAAGGAGATCCCCGATGCTCTCTCGACGTTGGAGGACAGGCTATCGGCCGTGGCACTAGAGACCTTCCGGCGTCAGATCCAGCGGCTGGCAGAATTCGACAAAGACATAGCCGATATAGAGAAACGGCTGAGGCTATGGAAAAAGGACCAGGAAGCGGTGGCCCGTTTGATGGCGATCCCTGGCGTGGGGCTACTCACTGCCACAGCTATCGTGGCTACAGTAGGGGATATGAAGTCCTTTCGCTCTGGCCGGGAGTTCGCGTCGTTCTTGGGGTTGGTTCCACGGCAGACCGGTACTGGCGGGAAGATTCGCCTGTTGGGTATCAGCAAGCGCGGAGATACCTATCTCCGAACCCTATTGGCCCATGGGGCGCGAGCCGTGGTGAATTGCCAGACCAGGGATCGAAATCCCTGGATCGACAAATTACGCTGTCGGCGGCCCCACAATGTGGTCGTCGTAGCACAAGCCAATAAAATGGCTCGAACGATCTGGGCGTTGCTGGCCAAAAACCGCCAGTATGACCCGAATTACAAGCCAATAGCGGTAGCCGTCGCATGATTACAGGACGATAGTCGAATAGCATGTTTATAGTTTCACAGTTGCGCAGGTAGGCACGATTGATGGCGTAACAGGTCAGACCGGGGAAGGGAGAGCCTGGATCAATCTTGTCCCAAAAAAGGACGCAATAAAGATAAGGTCCCTTTCAGCGGATTTCATCAGGGCCAGCAGGAACCTCCTGCATAACAGGCCGGATATAAGGCAGCACTTTGACCTCACCGTCATACATCGAACGTCGACTTGCTCAAATGGAGGCATCCATATAAGATGATGTGGATGCGGAACTGCGAGAGGTGTGGACACATCTCCCAGCGTTTCGCCAACAACGGGCGGCAGAGGAAAGAGAGCTGGCGGCAGGCCTCCCGGAGTCAGCAGAGAAACAGTCGCGCCTGGATCACGCACGATGGCTGGAAAAGCAGGTAACTCAACTGGCTGGCCCTGATGTGGAGGAGCGCGTTCGCGCCCGGGCGCTGGCTACGGAACTCTCGGTCCGCCTGACGGCCAAGCTCCGCAACATCGAGCTCTCCACACCGAACGTGGACCCAACCAGCCTGCGGATTTTCGAGCGCACCTTTCAGCGGCACACGCGCGGGATGGAGTCCCAGGGTGGCATGAACCGCGACGATGCCCAGCATCAGGCACGACTCGCCTTCCTGCAGGCCATGATCGAGGCGGATGTCAGCCCGGAGGATCCTGGCGGTCTCCAATCGGCGATTGTGCAGTACCGGAAGATCACTGCAAAGACTCTTGGTGCGGAGCCTGGCCATCTTCGTGACCAGTCCCTGGAAGAGCTGGGTGAAGGACATGGCATCGAGCTTCCCGCCGCCTTGTCGAGCGCGGCTACGGAGGATCCCGAACGGATGCGGGGGATTAGGTCTCTTGCCCAATCGCTGGATCAGTTGGCAGCTGCGGAACTACGGCCGCGACAATATGCGATTTATCAGGTTCTTGCCCACAATACCAATCTGTTGGATTGGCGACTCGACCCGGACGGCAAGTTGCGTTTTCAGAAACGCAAGGGGGCGGAGAAGGGGGTAAACCTTGCCACCGAGGTCATGCGTGAAGTAGGGGGATTCAGCGGTCGTGGTGCCGCGTATCGGGCGGTGCACGAAATTCTCGACCGATTGGGAGAAGCATTACGGCGCCTGGATCGTGAGGTGGTTGTCGAAGAATTGCCAGGTGAAAAGCAAGTCCAGGATCGAGAGGCAATCATCCGGGAGCGGGATGCTGATAGGAAGCCTGGCCCCACTCGTGAGCGGATAGCCAAGCCAGGCCCCGCGAGAGAGAGCGCAGAGATCGAGTAAGTCGGTCTCCTGGCCGATTGCTCACGGAGTAATGTTGACGATGTACTCTTTGGGCTTGCCCTTGCCATCGGAGTACCCGGTAGGGGTCAGAATGCCGCATGCCACGAAGTGTGCAACCGCGCGCCGTGCAAAATCCCGGGAGACCCCCATCTGCAAGGCCAACGTACGGACCACCCCAGAAAATATCCATTGATCTCCTGATTGGTAGGACTGCTGGAGGATGGCGCCTAGTAACTGTTCGCGTTGTTCCTCCTGCCGGGTTTTGTTCATCCGTGCGTATCGTTCCAGCGTGCAGTTCAGGATGGAATCGGGCAGGACCTGTTTTTGGGCAAGCCTTGCCTCTTGCATCCGGATTTTTTGCTCTGCCGTGGTAGCTCGTTTCATTGCCTCGCTCCTCACCATAATTGACGCATAATATGCGTCAACATCCGCTGTTGACGCAACTTTTGCGTCAATTTACCAAAATTTGGGCACAACACTGAATGCAAGATAAAGGGTGCATGGAAAAGCTATACCATTTTCACGGCGGCCAGATTTGGCGCGGGTTTGGCCGATTAGCGCCGCCAATCGGCCCCGCACCCGGTCTTTTTTTCGGCGCAACTTCTCCCGGCTATACCACGACAGGTGTTTTGATGCGAGACGAAGCCATGAGCGGAAAGGAAGCGGTTACGTACAGGAGAGGGTGGTGGTCATCCGATTCAGGGGAGGCCATCTCACGCTGCGTGAACAATGGGTTGTTGGGTCTTGTCCGGCGCCATGATGGAAGACTGCTGCCGATCCTCGGGCTGCGAAGCGAGGAAGGTCGGCGCTACCTGCATATCCAGGGCGCTCATCTGGACTTTTGGGCAACCGTCGAGGAACTGGTGTATCGGGGGTACCGGCTGGTCATTGCCAAGCCGGGGGTATGGGAGCTCTGGTCGGTCATTGACTGTCAGGAAACCTTGTCGATAGGGGTGCACCATGTTGGAATACACTAATGGGTCGTCAGTGAATGCGATTCGATTACTGGCTGGTATCGGTATGCAGACGTGTAATCGCGCCGCCGGTAGGCGGAGCGTCTCCTGCAGCGATCGGTTGGCCGGCGGATTGGCAGGCAAGCAATGGGGTTGTACAATGAAACCATTATGGTGCCATAGTGGTTGGAGGGAATAATGCCTACGACACTGACGTTGAAGAATATTCCGGATGATGTGTACGATCGACTACGGGCCGCAGCGGAGATGCACCGCCGTAGCCTGAACAGCGAGGCCATAGTGTGCCTTGAGACCGTGCTTACGCCGACCAAGATAGCTCCTGGCGAGCGACTTGCCCGAGCCCGCCAGCTACGGACAGGATTGAGTATGGAGTTTCACGCCCATGATATTGACGCCTTGAAGAAAGAAGGGCGTCCATGATCGTCGTGGACACAAACGTGCTGGCGTATTTGTACCTCCCGGGGGAGTACACGGCGGTGGCAGAGGCACTGATGGAACGCGACCCTGATTGGGCCGCACCCATACTTTGGCGTAGCGAGTTTCGAAACGTTCTGGCCGGATACATGCGGCGGGGGAACCTAACGTTTGAGCAGGCGTATGCGCTCCAAAGCGAAGCTGAAGACTTGCTCAATGGCGCCGAATACGAAGTGGACTCGCACAGCGTCCTGGAACTTGTGTGCAACAGTGAGTGCTCCGCCTACGATTGCGAATTTGTAGCGCTTGCGAAGAAACTTGCCGCGAAGCTCGTAACCATGGACGGCAAAGTGCTCCGTTCGTTTCCAGGCATCGCGGTAGCGCTCTCTGCGGGTTGACGTTTGGGCCGTGGTGGGTCCACTCAAGTGTTAGGCCGTATTCTCTGTGCCGACTATCAGATATGGACGCACGCGATAGGGCTTCCCTCGATTTGGGGTCTGAGCCGGCATGCAGATCGCGCTTGCCGCGCCGGCGCACGGACGCGAGTGTATAGGGGAGCACCAGGATTAGCGTTCGATTTGCAACTCCACGACTTTGGGCCACGTTACCGCCTGCCCACTCCAGTAGCCAAGTGACTCCTTTCCGGCAGCAAAGAACTGGTTAGGCACAAAGGTTTCTATCGCTTGGCAGCCATCGCCAGCGCAGGAGAGGAGCCTGAACTGGTCCGTCCCAATGACCAGGCCGGTCTTGTTGCCGCGACACCAGTAGGGACCATTGGGAGCTACGAGATATTTGCTGCCAAGGGCTGTCTTTTCCCAGCACTCTTTGGGTAATCCAGGAGCAGCCTGGATCAGGTTCGCAGAAAACAGCCCCTTCCCTACCCGGTGATCATTGGCATTGTCTGTGCCAATCCACAGCACCTTGGGCTTCTGCCAAGTCATTGTGGCGGTGCTGGATGCGGCCATGCTGGTAACGGGGCAAAGAAGAGCACAGGCCGTCAAAAGTAACGATCGCAATACGGGAACGGGACGAATCATTTTGGGGCTCCGCAGTTTCCGCTAGCATGGGTTCTCACAAAATCCCCCGGTCATCCTCTAAGATGTGCCAAGGATGACCTTCCCGCCCTCGTGCCGTGGTTACCTTCTGTACAATGGGCTGAGAGCTCTTGTCCGTTATGTTCATTAAAATTTCTTCGCTCTGGTGCAGCAGCGCCACACGCCGGTTGCCATCACTTTCCTGCAGCATCGCCTCCAAAATGGCCTGATAGGCCGCCCGGTCTCGGAGCGTCACAGAATGGTTGTAGACCCAA
The DNA here is from genome assembly GCF_024396695.1 of Acidithiobacillus sp. YTS05. Classification (GTDB taxonomy): domain Bacteria; phylum Pseudomonadota; class Gammaproteobacteria; order Acidithiobacillales; family Acidithiobacillaceae; genus Igneacidithiobacillus; species Igneacidithiobacillus copahuensis. The sequence continues at coordinate 1,735,220 of NZ_CP094359.1, read as the reverse complement.
TGCAAGAAGTTCAGGTAGGAATAGAGATAGTTCCATCGGCCGCTGTAGGTATGCACGTAATGGTCAGCCGTTTCCCGATCCGCAAAGAGCGCGGAATTTGTGCGCAAGGTACGCCTGGGCTCCGGGTTGCCCAAGAGCTCCTCCACGATGTAAGGATTCAAGAGAAAGGCCTTACGTAGTTCCGTGGCGGCGCGAAGATAATCGGCATCCTCCAGATACAGCAACGCGAGGTCATAGCGACAAGGGGGATAAACCGACTCCTCTTTCAGAGTGACTTTAGCCTGCTCCTTTTGCCCAACACGTAGTTGCTCCGATCCCAAGAAGAAGCGCACACCGAGATTATCATCGGGATCATAGGCGAGAAGCTGCTGGATGGCGGCAATGGCATCCTTATGACGGTGCAGGTAGACGTAAGAGAGAACCACGCCATTCATGGCTCGCAGAAAGGGACGATTTTCCAAGTGTCCCCATTCTACGGGTCCTTGGTATCCGCTTGGGACCAGTCGTTGGCCAATCTCTACCCCTTTGAGACAAGCCTCTAGCGCTTTCTTGGGTTGCCCTTTTTCGTAGTAGGTGTTGCCAATGTGCGCATGGCCATCAATCCATTCGGGCTCCTGCGCTACTAGGGCCTGCAACACTTTGAGATAGGCATTCAGACTCATCTGCCCGGTATTTTTGGCGTGAATCAGCTCATCCAACTGTTCATCCAGATCCCAGAAGGGCTCCTTGGGATAAGAAAACACCCCCTGACCGTCATGGACCGCAAAGCTTATGGGCACTACCGTCTCCTGACCCAGTTGCCATTCAGGTGCGAGAGTAGCCAATCATGCGAGCTTTTGAAACAAGCCATAGGTAAACTGTTAGCCCAAAGGCGTAATGTCCTCTTTGTCCAATTGTAAAATGTCCCCTTTTGGTTTTGGGGGAGCGGTGACAGAGGAGACCATTACGATGACGCAGAAGGCGGTGGACCGGCTGGAGGTGATGCAGCAGGTGGTCAGCCGGACGGTACGGCAGCATGAGGCGGCACAGCAACTCGGTCTGAGCGTGCGGCAGGTCAGGCGTCTGCTGATCCGATTTCGAGAGGAAGGGGCGGCAGGACTGGTGTCCCGCCACTTGGGGCAGCGTCCCGGCAATGCGCTATCGGGAGCGGTACGCCAAGAGGTGTTGGGGTTAGTCCGCAGTCACTATGCCGACTTCGGCCCCACGCTGGCCGTTGAGAAGCTCCGTGAGCGCCACGGGTACCAGCTCTCGGCGGAGACGCTGCGGCAGTGGATGATGACCGAGGGAGTGTGGAAGCCCAAAACCCGCAAGTCGGCCCAGATCCATCAGCGCCGTCCCCGGCGTCCCTGCCGGGGCGAGCTGGTACAGATCGACGGCTCACCCCATGATTGGTTCGAGGGTCGGGGACCGCGTCGCACGTTGATCGTGTTCATTGACGATGCCACCAGCGAGTTGCTGGCCCTGCGCTTCGCCCCCGCCGAGACGACCCAAGCCTACCTGGAGACCCTGCGCAGCTACCTGAGCGAGCATGGGCGGCCGGTGGCGCTCTACTCCGACAAGCACGGCATCTTCCGGGTGAACCACCCGGAGCGGGAGGGGGAACTGACGCAGTTCACCCGCGCGCTCAAGACCCTCGACATCGCACCGATCCACGCCAACACACCGCAGGCCAAGGGCCGCGTCGAGCGGGCCAATCAGACCCTCCAGGATCGCCTGGTCAAGGAGCTGCGTCTGGCCGGCATTTCGGACATCGACGCCGCCAACGCCTTCCTGCCGAGCTTTAGAAAGGAGTACAACGCACGCTTCGCCGTGGCTCCGCAGAATGCCACCGACGCGCATCGTCCGGTGCTGCACGACGCTCTGGAGCTCGACCTGATCTTCAGCCTGCAAAGCCACCGCAAGCTCTCGAAGAACCTCACCCTCCAGTACAAGAACCGGGAGTACCAGCTCACCGGACAGGGCAAAGGCTATCGCCTCAGAGGGGCACAGATCACGGTCTGCGAGGCCTTCGACGGCACGGTGACCTTGCTTTACCAAGGAAAGGCTCTGCCTTATCGCATCCTCAACGAAGGCGAGCCGCCCATCCCCGTAGACGATGAGAAGAGCATCCATGCCACCGTCGAGCAAGCCAAGACCATCCAGCTCCACCGCAAAACCTATAAGCCTGCACCCGACCATCCGTGGAGACGAGGCGCCACTTCTTCACCCTCCGCTACCCTCTGACACCACAAAAGGCATGAGAAAGGGGACATTTCAGTCTGGGAGAAAAGAGGACATTTCAACTTTGGGTTGACACAAGCCATAGGTAAACATCTGCAAGCCGCCGGAGGGCGTGTGGTGCTCTTCTCGTTCACTTTGTTGCAGCGTAAAGGCGTTGCCCAGCACTCTCGCCAAATCTGCCGCAGAATATCGCAGCAAAGGAAGACCACTACATCAGAAGATGCTATTGATTTCCCGAAAAGCGCCCAGCCTACCGATCCCCTCCGGGTCTGGCTATACCCAGTCAGGAATTTTCAGGAGTCATCACCATGGCCACTGTCATCATTGCCGAAAAGCCCAGCATGGGCCGGGCGATTCGGGAGGGGCTGGGGCCGAAGGCCAGCCAGTATGAAATCACCAATGCCATTGGACACATTCTGGAGCAGGCGGAGCCCGACGAATACCTGCCGGATTCCATCCCCAAGACGGCCAAGGGAACGAAGATATGGCGCCTCGAGGATCTGCCCATCATCCCTGACCAGTGGATCAAGCATCCCAAGACCGGCCGCGGCATCAAGGAGCAGCTACAGCACATTGGCAAGCTGCTGAAGACTGCCGATACGGTCGTCAATGCCGGAGACCCCGACCGCGAGGGGCAGCTCCTGATCGACGAGATTCTGGAGCATTTTCGGTATCGGGGTCGGGTGTTGCGGGTCTGGCTCAAGGCTTTGGACAGGGAAAACGTCCAGAAGGCCTTCGCTGCCTTGGAGAGCAACGAGAAGTACCGCCCTCTCAAGGATGCTGCCGAGGCGCGAAGCCAGTCCGACTGGCTGGTGGGCATGAATCTTACGCGCTGTGTCACGGTTCGCTCTGGCGATTTGTTTTCCGTTGGCCGGGTACAGACGCCAACCCTGGCCCTGGTGGTTCGGCGCGATATCGAAATCGAGAATTTTCGGCCTTCGGATTATTTTGAAGTCTTTGCCCAATGCCAGCATGCGCGGGGCGGTTTCATTGCGAAGTGGAGCCCGCAGAACCCCGATGGACCAGGTTTTGATTCCGAGGGCCGGCTGATCGATCGGAAATTGGCGGATGCCGCTGCTACCAAGGCTACGGGAACAGGCCGGGTAACCAAGTTCGAGGCCAAGGAGCAGAAGCAGGCAGCACCCTTGCCCTTCAATCTCTCGACGTTGCAAAAGGTGGCCTCGAGCCGCTTTGGCATGGGCGCCCAGGAGGTTCTCGACACCTGCCAATCCCTTATATGGATGCCTCCATTTGAGCAAGTCGACGTTCGATGTATGACGGTGAGGTCAAAGTGCTGCCTTATATCCGGCCTGTTATGCAGGAGGTTCCTGCTGGCCCTGATGAAATCCGCTGAAAGGGACCTTATCTTTATTGCGTCCTTTTTTGGGACAAGATTGATCCAGGCTCTCCCTTCCCCGGTCTGACCTGTTACGCCATCAATCGTGCCTACCTGCGCAACTGTGAAACTATAAACATGCTATTCGACTATCGTCCTGTAATCATGCGACGGCTACCGCTATTGGCTTGTAATTCGGGTCATACTGGCGGTTTTTGGCCAGCAACGCCCAGATCGTTCGAGCCATTTTATTGGCTTGTGCTACGACGACCACATTGTGGGGCCGCCGACAGCGTAATTTGTCGATCCAGGGATTTCGATCCCTGGTCTGGCAATTCACCACGGCTCGCGCCCCATGGGCCAATAGGGTTCGGAGATAGGTATCTCCGCGCTTGCTGATACCCAACAGGCGAATCTTCCCGCCAGTACCGGTCTGCCGTGGAACCAACCCCAAGAACGACGCGAACTCCCGGCCAGAGCGAAAGGACTTCATATCCCCTACTGTAGCCACGATAGCTGTGGCAGTGAGTAGCCCCACGCCAGGGATCGCCATCAAACGGGCCACCGCTTCCTGGTCCTTTTTCCATAGCCTCAGCCGTTTCTCTATATCGGCTATGTCTTTGTCGAATTCTGCCAGCCGCTGGATCTGACGCCGGAAGGTCTCTAGTGCCACGGCCGATAGCCTGTCCTCCAACGTCGAGAGAGCATCGGGGATCTCCTTGAGACCTTTCTCGCGGCCTTGGGGAAGATCTATACCAAATTCATAGAGCAGCCCCCGAATCTCATTCACCTGCATGGTCCGGATCTTGACCAACTGTTCCCGCATGCGATGCAAGGCCAGAACGGACTGCTGCTCCTCGCTTTTGACGGCGACAAAGCGCATACCAGGACGCTGAACAGTTTCCCAGATCGCCGCTGCGTCTGCCGCATCGGTCTTGTTGGTCTTGACGAAAGGGCGCACAAACTGCGCCGCGATCAAGCGCACCTCGTGCCCTAGCTTGCCCAGTTCCCGCGCCCAGTAGTGGGCACTACCACAAGCTTCCATGGCGACAATGCCGGGCTCGCGGTTCACAAAGAACTCGAGCAATTTGCCACGTCGCACTTGCTTGCGATGAATCTCGCCCGTCTCCCAATCTACCCAGTGCAACTGCATCACCCGTTTTGCCAAATCCAGCCCATAAATTGTATTCTGCATCGTGAGTCCTCCTTGACCCATTTGTGGATGAACTTCCACCTTGGCACTTTGATGCCGTTCGGTTCAAGCGAGGGCTCCCTGCCTACTCGTGGAGCTCCCCGCTGCCGATCCTATAAGGGGAGGCATCCATTACATCTTTATGAGAAGAAAATCACCACGTATCCCCGAACGGATTGCCGGTACCTGCCCGAGGAACAATTGGCAGACGCCCCAAAGATTCTGCAATCGCTTCCGATTTCCGACGCGGTACGCAGCCTGGTCAACCCTCGGCAGAAGCATGCTACCTGGAACAACGGCAAGATCACGGCCCACAACGCCATCGTTCCCACGGGTGAGCGGGCTTCTGGGCTCTCAGAGAAGGAGGCGAAGCTCTATGAGCTGATCTGGAAATCCTATGTAGCACTGTTCCTGCCGGAGTATCGCTACAAGGCTCTGTTGGTCTTGGTAGAGCTTGGTGGTGAGACCTGGAAAGCAACGGGGCGGCAGGACCTGGACCACGGGTGGAAGAGGCTCTACGGCAAAGAGGCGCAGTCGGAAGAGGAGGGCGAGGAGGAGGGGCAGGCGCCGCTGCCGCTCATGCAAACTGGTGATTCCATCCAGGGGCAGAGCGGACAAGTGCAAGCCAGGCAGACCAAGCCTCCCGCGCGGTTTACTGAAGGCTCGCTGATTGATGCCATGAGCAACATCCACAAGTTTGTGACGGACCCAGAGGCGCGCGCCAAACTCAAAGAGACCTCGGGGCTCGGAACCGAAGCGACGCGAGCATCGATCCTGGAAACGCTCTTTGGGCGGCAGTATCTGCAGAAAAAGGGCAAGCAGCTGATCTCCACCCCAAAAGGGCGGGCACTGATCGCCTATCTCGAACGATCCAACCTGGGGGAATTTGCCAACCCGGTGACCACCGCCCGCTGGGAGGACCTCCTCTCGGGAGTGGCTGCCGGCCGCATTCCTGCCGATCGCTTTGTCGGAGCGGTAACCGATACGGTGACCACTGCCATCACCAAGATGAAGGCAAATGGCGCGGGCATTGCCACTCCTGCGAAGACCAATGGCAACGGCAAGGGCGCAAAAACCCTCCCCTGTCCCATCTGCAAAGGTTCAGCGACGATAAAGCGCCTGGAGTCGAAGAAGAAAAAGGGAAGCTATTTCTGGATGTGCTCCAACCGGGATGCACACCCACTACTTGCAGACGAGAAAGGCAAGCCGGGAAAACCTTTTGGAGCGCGGACATGACAGGGCTCCTGGTTCTCGCCCGCCCCCATGTCTCTTTACTCGACGGTCCGCGCCTTGCCTGGTGGTTGGCGCACAGGCGGGGGATTCGCAATGCGCTATTTCCGGTAGATCCTGCCTATGCACGACACCCGCTTTGTGCTCCCCTGTTGCGTGGGTACGGGTGGCTGGTCGGTGGCCATCGCATGGTCCCGCTCGACACCGACAGCCCCTTTGCGTTACGCCACCTTGCCCAGATCTTGATGGCGGGTAAGACCATCGTGCTCTTCCCGCAAGGTACGGGGCTCAAGGAGGGACCAGACCGCCCGGATCGTCCGGGTGCTCAGTGGCTGATCGAGCGTGCCCGGCCCCAGGTTTTGACCGTCACCATCAGCCAGGATCGATTCATTCTTGCCTCGAGGAGTCTTCACCATGCGCAGAGTCTCGAATCTCGCCTTTAACCAGGAGTTTCCAGCAGCCAGCGGGTTGTCGGGTATACGCTCGGAGAGTCCCGTCGTTTTGGCCCGGGATCGGCACAATCCCTTTGATTCGGATGCCGTAGGGGTATGGCTCGAAGGGTTTCCCAAGATACCACTGGGGTGGCTCTACCGGAAGGACACGAATCGCGCTGTTGTCCTGCAGGCCCTGGACCAGGGAAAGCAGCTGCAGGGGCGGGTCCAGTTGCGGGCGCCTAACCCACGGATGCGTGAGGATCGGCGCAGTGAGCGGCAGAAAGTCGCGGTGTTCTGGCTTTGAAGCCGGAGGCACGCGCGAAGGCGCTGCGCATTCTCCAGAACCCCTCTTTGTATTTGCCGTTGCTGTTCACGGCCTACGCGATGGACACCGACGAGAAGCTGGCCGACTGGTTGGCGAAGAGTCTGGGGGAAGAAGCCGAGATGCGAATCAAGCAACTGTTGGTCGAGGGTTTCCTGCACACGCGGGAGCCAGACCTGATTGCTTACGCTCGCAGACGAATTCTGGAGGAGGGAAAAGATGCCGAGTGATGCGGAGATGAAGAAGCTGTTGTCCAGAAAAAGAATCCCGCCGCGGGTATTGCGCCAGGATACCCCGGGAGGAACGGTCTGGGTGCCGCGCTGGCGATGGGCTGGACGGCTTTTTGGGCGGGAAGTGGCGTTGCCACCGACCTTGGGTCCAGCGAAGGCGAGCCGACCGGAAGCACCTACCGTTGCTGCTGAGGAGAGCAACGCCACACCCCCGCAGTCCGTTGCGGACGTGAGCATATCGCCACCCACGTCGCAGCATTTGCGCGAGCGCTGGAGTGCCTGGGCAGTTCCCCTGCTCGCCATTCTCGCGGTGTTGGTCCTGGTCTATGGCGTGGGAGCAACCTATGGCTACCTGTTGGCCGTGGGACACCCACCGCCCTGGGTATCCTCCGGGATACTGGGTGCCTTCCTCGATGCGCCGTCGGGCGCCTTGCTCCTGCTGTTGGGCGGACTGGGTTGCCTGCTAATGGCCCGAGAAGAATACGAAGTGCGCCCGGCCTGGCTCGTTTCCGGGACTGGCCTCCTTCTGTTGTTCTTGCTGGCCACCTTTGCGAGCCTGTTGTGAGTGAGCGGCGCTCCGATACCTCGGTTTCCGGGAAATCCTTCGTTCGCGGGAAGACGATCGAGGAAGAGGAGCGCCATGGCCGTCCCCAAGCCGCCCGGGTCGTCCGTCAGATCGTTGCTGAACGCCGGGCCTTACCCAAGGGCGCTGGGGGAGGGGCAAAGATCATTCCTTTCCCCCGGAGCCTTGCCAGCCGAAGGGCATACAAGCTGGCTCCGTTGGGTGCCCCAGACCGGGTTGCCGCCCGTCGGGTTACGGTCAAGACCAACTACGTTGGCAACCGCAAGCAAGGGCAGTGGGCTGCGCACGGCAGCTATCTCGAGCGCGAAGGCGCCCAGAAAGAGGACGAACGGGGCCAAGGCTTCGACGCCCGGAACGAGGAGGTCTCCCTCAAACAGCGCCTCGGGGAATGGCAACTGGCGGGGGACCCGCGCTTGTTTAAGGTAATCGTAGCGCCGGAAGAGGGGGATCGTCTGGCTCTGCGGGAATACACTCGCCAGTACATGGCGCGGCTTGCGCCGCACCTGTCGCCGGAGCCAGAGAAGGTCGAGTGGGCGGGCATCGAGCACTACAACACTGGGCATCCCCATGTGCACGTGCTGATTCGAGGAAATCGGGGATTGCAAATTCCGCCGGAGATGATCCAGCGGGGGATGCGCAATCTTGCCTCCGAGATTGCCACCGAGCGTCTGGGATACCGCTCCCCCGCAGAACTCCGTCAGGCCAAAGAAAAACAGATCGATGCCCGTCGTCTCACGCCGCTGGATCGGGAGATCGAGCGCCTGGCGCGCCCTTTGCCTGAGGGTCGCTCCTTTCTGGCGGAGAGGCCGTTGCTGCCGAAAGACCGTGGCTATGCCGAGCAGCGCCTGCGCATTCAACGCCTGGAATCCCTGGAGCGTTTAGGCTTGGCGGAAAAGGTCGGGTCTTCTACCTGGGCGTTGGAGGCGGGATGGAGCAAGGGCCTTCGAGAGCTCGAGGTCTTGCAGACGCGCAGCAAGATGGTGGCCCAGGCGAGAGCCTTGATGTCCGAACCGCGCTGCGTCCCGCAGGTGACCAGACTCAAGCCAGGCGATCGTCTGGTGGGGCGTGTCCTCGGCACAGGCCTGGACGAGCAGTACGACCGGTCCTTCATTTTGCTCGAAGGAACCGACTACCGCGCCCACATCGTTTACCAGACAGCATCGATCGAGCAGGCTCGCGCTGTTCAAGGGTTGCAGTTGCGACACCTGGTCGCCCTCGAAGGCCAATCCTTTGAAAAAGCCTCTGGCGGTGGGCAACCCGGCAAGACGTTCTCCACCGTGGCAGTGACAGACTACGGGATCGAGATTCCCGACAAGGCTGCCCCGGTAAAAATACCCGAAAAGGCACTGGATGATGCGCTGGACGCGGGTATGCCGGGATCAGAGCAGGCGAGTACGGGATTTCAGCGCTATTGGCACGAGCAGTTACTGGAGCGGCAGCGGCAGAGAGATCTGGAGAAAGCCAGAGCAGATCGAAGGAAACAGGAACAGGAGAAAAAGGCTCAAGCGCCGCAAAAGCCTGCGCCTAGCCGTGATGATGTTGAGTTGGGGTGAACCTGCGTCGGAAGGGACAGGATCTATGACGGGAAAAGACCAAAAGCGGTCGTTCGCAATTGGCACTATCCGAACTCGTTGCTGAGGCTTACTCTACATCTGTTTGCAATGCTGCGATAAGTGGGCAAGTCACATTTTTATCCCCACGACTGCATTTCTCAAGCAGATTAGCCAAGGTGCTCTCCATTCTCTCTAAATCCTGCAAGCGGGCACGAACTTCAGTCAAATGAATTTCTGCAATCTCCGCCGCTTTGCTGCAGCGCATGCCCTCATCCAGCAATAACAAGTGATGAATTTCCTCTAAGCTAAACCCCAATCGTTGCGCTGATTTGATAAATTTTACTCGCGCCGCGTCCCCTTCGGTGTATCGACGAATCCCTCCAAGGGGACGAGGCGGCTCGCGCAATAGCTGTTTGCGTTGATAAAAGCGAATCGTCTCGACGTTAACACCCACCGCCGTTGCGAGGCGACCGATCGTGAGAGTTGATTCTTGTGAATCCATGGCAGTTGACTCCGTACCCAAGTACGGATGTAAGAATAGTGCATCGAAGTGGTTTTGTCCCTGACTCCATTCGCAGGAGGGTCCTATGTCAGTCCTTACCCGTATTATCGATAAAGCCGGGGTTGTTGGCTCAATCCTCGGTAGCTTCAGCTGTGCCATGTGTTTTCCGGCAGCCGCTAGCCTGGGTGCCGCCATTGGCATGGGTTTCCTCAGCCAATGGGAGGGGTTATTCATGCACTGGCTGATCCCCCTATTTGCCAGCATGGTGCTTCTGGCAAACCTCGCCGGCTGGTTTTCTCACCACCAGTGGTCCAGAGCCTTGTCAGGTGCCGTCGGACCGGTTCTGGTTCTCGTCGGTGTATTTGGGATGACCCAGCATTTGCTCACTCCAGAGATTACTCGAGCGCTCTTTTATGTGGGGTTGGTAGTCATGGTCCTGGTTTCCCTCTGGGATCTCTTCCATCCCAGGAATCGTCGTTGTACACCGGATAAATGCGAGACACCCACGCAACAGAGCTAAGTTCTGCAGACCAAGGGAGATGTTATGACGAGGAAAAAGACGGTATCGCTGACTGTCACGGGCATGACTTGCGAGAGCTGTGCATTGCATGTGCGCAAGGCTCTGGAGGAGGTTCCTGGAGTTCAAGCGACGAAGGTTTCTTATCCTGATGCTAGTGCAAGCGTGGATCTAGATTGGGAGGTTCCGCTGCAACGATTGACCGATGCAGTGCGTGCGCAAGGCTATGGTGCGAGTCCTAAAAGCGAGGATGTCGCCGCATTCCAAGATGCAAGAGATCTGCACATCGCCATTATTGGCAGTGGTGGTGCCGCCATGGCATGCGCGCTGAAAGCGGTAGAGCGTGGTGCGCGTGTGACGCTTGTCGAGCGGGGCACCATCGGCGGTACCTGCGTAAATGTTGGTTGCGTGCCCTCCAAAATCCTGATCCGCCAGGGCTATGTTGCCCAGCTGCGGCGTCAGAGTCCTTTCGACGGCGGGATCAGTACTGCGCTGCCCCAGATTTCGCGTAATCGCCTATTGGCTCAGCAGCAGCAGCGCGTGGAGGAACTACGCCACGCAAAGTACGAATCCATCCTAGAGAGTACCCCCCAAATTACGCTCCTTCGGGGCGCGGCAGGTTTTGTGGATTCCCATTCCTTGGCGGTTGCGCTTCAAAACGGCGAACGTTGCCAAATCTCCTTTGATCGTTGTTTAATTGCTACCGGAGCACGCCCAAGTATTCCATCCATACCAGGGCTGCAGGGTACGCCGTTTTGGACTTCTACCGAGGCCTTGATGGCCGACTCCATCCCGACCCGACTGATCGTCATCGGTGCTTCCATTGTCGCTGTCGAGTTGGCCCAGGCTTTTGCCCGCCTGGGAAGCGAGGTCACGATCCTGGCTCGTAGTCGGCTCCTTTCCCAGGAGGATCCCGCTGTCAGCGAATCTCTCGCTGGAATTTTCCGGGAAGAAGGGATCCGCCTTTTGGAGCATACGGAGGCAAAACAGATCCAGTTTGTCGACAGAGAATTTTTGGTCGATCTGCCCACAGAACAACTTCGCGGCGACAAGTTGCTAGTGGCAACCGGCCGACTTCCGAATGTAGAAGATTTACATTTGGAGCGCGCGGGACTCCAGACAAATCCCCGCGGCGCCATTCCCGTAAATGAATACCTGCAGACCGATGTCGACCACATTTATGCGGCCGGAGATTGCACGGATAAACCCCAGTTTGTTTATGTGGCGGCGGCCAGCGGAACTCGTGCAGCCATCAATATGACGGGGGGTGAGAGCGTCCTCGATCTTGGCACCATGCCTGCCGTGATCTTTACCGACCCGCAGGTAGCCACGGTCGGCATAACGGAACAAGAGGCCAGTGCTCGTGGGTACTCTGTGGAAAGTCGCATCCTGTCTCTTGATTACATTCCGCGCGCCTTGGTGAATTTTGATACCCGAGGATTCATCAAAATGGTTGCCGAAGCGCAATCCGGGCGCTTGCTCGGGGTGCAGGCTGTGGCAGCGGAAGCTGGGGAGCTAATACAGACAGCAGCGCTGGCCATTCACAAGCAAATGACGGTCCAGGAGCTGGCCGACCAGCTTTTCCCGTATCTAACTATGGTGGAAGGACTCAAGCTCGCAGCCCAAACCTTTTCCAAGGATGTTACGCGGCTATCTTGTTGTGCCGGTTGATCGGGAATAGTCTGCAAAGAGGACAAGTGCACGGATTTTCACAGGAGAGCAGAAATGAACCGAGTGGCTGGAGCAATCATGGGGGCCTTGATCGGCGACGCTCTCGCGACCGGCTGCCACTGGTACTACGACCTAACGACCATGCGCAGCGTTTGTGGGAAGTGGGTCAGCGATTATTTGGCGCCGAAAGCTGGCCATTACCATGCCGGTCTCGAGGCTGGCGCAGTCTCCCAGAGCGGATGGCTTCTGATCCTCCTCCTGGAGTCTCTCCTGGAATGCAACGGCTACGTCGAATCCGATTTCACGCGCCGTCTTGACGAGGAGCTATTCCCCCAGCTGGACGGAACCCCTCTGCAAGGACCCGGTGGCTATACGAGCCAGTCCATCCGGGAAGCCTGGCGGAAACGAGTGCTAGAAAAGAAGCCCTGGGGGCAGTGCGCCGGATTGGCCGACACTACCGAGGGTGTGGAGCGTATCATTCCCCTCGCAGCATTCTTGCACCGGGACTTGCGTGCATTGGCGAGTGCAGTCCTCAACAACATTGCCCTGACCCAGAAGGATGGGGTGGTACTTGCAATGAGCCTGGCCTATGCCGCCGTTCTCGCCCTGCTGCTGCGCGGCGTCCCCTTCGATGAAAACATTTCTGCACAGCTCTTGGCAGCCGTACGATCGAATGAATTGCCATTTCATACCGTCGCTGGCGGACAGCTGGAGCGCCTGCCAGAAGGAAGCGAGCAGATGGTCCCGGGGCAGTTACCATCGCCGGATGCTTTATTGACTCCTAGCTACATGGCGAGAACCGCAGCGGATCCAGGAATCCGCATTGAACCGGCATGGAAGGTGAGTTTGGTGTATGGCATGCCTTGTGCCATCTATCATCAGATGCCCGCTGTCTATTACCTTAGTGCCCAGTTTTCCCACGACTTCGAAAATGGCGTATTGCATGCCGTGAATGGCGGTGGGCAGAATCTTTCGCGAGCCATGCTTACCGGTGCCCTGATTGGCGCTCAGGTCGGTCTCGAAGGAATTCCCGAACGATTTTTGACAGGACTTAAGGAAGGATCTCGCTACGTTGCGCTGGCAACACGATTGGAAAAGCTGATTCCCGAGTGCGGCTGAAAAGATCTATAGCACGAGACTATGCGTTATCCTCTTTTCTCTTAGCCGCATCCCACCGTCATTTCTCTTTTTGCCAACGCTGAGCCAGTTCATTAAGACTAGACAGCACTGCACCAAGCTCTTTTCCCTTCGCAGTCAGACCATACCACACCTCCGGTGGAATCGTTGGCCGGTAATCGCGAAAGACAACTCCGGCCGATTCCAAATTGCGTAGACGCTCCGTCAAGATCCGGGAGGAGATGCCAGGGATGGCTTTTTTGAGCGCCCCAAAGCGCATAGTTCCCTGGGTCTCGAGAACCCACAAGAGATAGGTAGTCCATGGCCCCATAATGAGTCGCAGGAGTCGATCCATGGGGCAGGAGGTTTCGGAAGAACGTTGGCTCATTGGTTACTCTGTAGTACCTACTTTACAAAAGAACTCTACTACCAGTCTAATACCATTGTCGATGACATCTACCAACGAGGAGTATTCCGTCATGAGCAAGATACTGGTGCTGTACCATAGTCTGTGGGGTCATGTGGAAGCGATGGCCGAGGCAGAAGCGGAAGGGGCGCGCTCCGTGGCCGGCACCACGGTGGAGATCAAGCGGGTGCCAGAGAGTATGCCGGCGGATACCCTGGCACAGCTCCACGCCAAGACCCAGCAAGCAGCACCGGAGGCGCACCCCGATGAGCTTGCGGACTATGATGCGATCATTTTTGGCACACCCACCCGCTTTGGCAACATGAGCGGCCAAATGCGCAATTTTCTCGACCGCACGGGTAATCTTTGGCAGAAAGGCGCCCTGGTCGGCAAGGTCGGCAGCGTGTTTGTGAGCACTGCCACCCAGCACGGTGGCCAGGAGACCACCCTCACTTCTTTCCACACCTTTTTGTTTCATCAGGGAATGATCGTAGTTGGCGTGCCCTACAGCTGCCAGGAATTGATGAACATGAGCGAGATCAGCGGTGGTACACCCTATGGTGCCACAACACTATCCAACGGTGACGGCAGTCGGATGCCTTCTGCAAATGAACTTGCTATTGCTCGCTTTCAAGGTAAGCACGTGGCAGAAATTACCCAAAAACTCATTGCCGGAAATTAGGAGCTTCTTATGTGTAACAGAATCCCACAAAGTATCCTGTTGGTCGCCGGGCTCTGCCTCGCCAGTGCAGCGCTTGCTGCTCCCAAGACCTATACTCCCCTCTCCGGAAACCCGAGTGGGACGTATCGTATCGATCCGCAGCACACCAATGTATTTTTCACTATTGGTCACGTCGGCATTACCCAGTTCACGGGTCGCTTTGACAAAATCAGTGGCACCTATATCTTCAACACCAAAAATCCTGCCGCAGACAAGGTAGATATCACCATCCCCGCAGCGAGCATCAACACGGATTTTGCACTGCGTGATCAGCACCTGCGCAGCAAAGAGTTCTTTGATGTGAAACGCTATCCGACGATCACCTTCGTCAGTAGCAAGTATGTGCCAACTGGAACGAAGACGGGGACACTCTACGGCAATTTGACCCTGCACGGGGTGACCAAACCCGTAACCTTTCAGGTACAGGAGATTGGGGCAGGCAACGTTCCCTACCTTCCCAAACCTTGGGGTGGATACCTTTCGGGATTCGTAGCCACCACCGTCATTCATCGCTCCGAGTTTGGGATGGATGCCTACCTGCCTGAGGGACTATCCAACGCGATAGCCGTTAAAGTCGAGGTCGAGGGGGTCAAGGAGAAATAGTCTCGTGGCGAGCGCCGTCACGATTATCGACGCCCTCGCACCTGGATGACTGGGAGAAGCACTCTTGACGCGCCAACCTTGTCTGTATATCCCACATGGAGCGGGTCCTTGTTTTTTCATGGACTGGGATCCACCCGATACGTGGTCACAATTACGAAATTTCCTAAGTACCCTGCCAAATCGCTTACCACAGCGCCCGCGCGCAATTCTTGTGGTTTCCGCCCATTGGGAGGAGAAGGTATTTACGGTGCAAAGCAATCCCCATCCAAGCCTTCTCTACGATTATCTAGGCTTTCCGGAGCATACCTATCATCTTTCCTGGCCCGCTCCAGGAGATCCAGAACTCGCGGAAACAGTCGTTGACTTGCTGGGCGCAGCTGGTATCCCGACTGCAAAAGATCATGCGAGGGGCTACGACCACGGAGTCTTTGTTCCCCTCATGCTCCTGTTTCCCGCCGCAGATATACCCTGCGTCCAGCTCTCGCTGCAGTCGAGTTTGGATCCCGGTTTGCATTTTTCGGCTGGGGAGGCTCTTACATCTTTACGAGAGGACAATGTGCTCATCATCGGGTCCGGCAACAGCTTTCATAACGTGCGCGTGATGATGTCTCCAGCACAGAATCGGCAATCCCAGCAGCTGGGATTGGAGTTTGATGATTGGCTAACGAAAACCATCGCTTCCTCTACATCAGAAGAAGTGAGAGAAAGACTGAGCAATTGGTACAAGGCCCCTGGCGCCAAATTTTCGCACCCGCGAGAAGAACATCTCGCACCCCTATTTGTAGTTACAGGAGCGGCAAGAGAATCCCTGGGAGAGAAGATTTTTGAAGATCATGCTATGGATGTTGTAGAGAGCGTCTTCCTATTTGGTGACGAGTAAACCGAGAAACGAATTTTTCTTAGGAACGAAATAGACCAAAAGCGGTCGTTCATTTTGTGGGCATAAAATACCTTATTTGTATGCTTCTGAATAATTATCTGTGACTAACGTTTTTTTCCGATAGCTACGTTAATCTATGTTTAATGATGATGAACATGTTTATCTATTTTGGTCTATAAAATTAGCTATCTTTGAAGCTGTTTTCCGGAGTACAAGTTCCAACCCGGATAGCAGCTCCAAGAAAGTTCTTCTAACAGACTGCTGAAAAACCGAGCGATAAAACTGACGATTCTTCGGTTTTTATCAAAAATGACTGCCTGAATGCGCCTCTGGGCGGGTTTTCTGCGATTTTCCTAGTCACTTTTCTCGATTTACCGCATTCTGGGCGCAGCGCTCCCATCATGCCACCCCCAGTCGTGCCATGCGCACCAGATTGTAGGCAGTGGAAACCAGGGTGAAGTGCAGACCTACACGATCCAGACCACGGAATCGCGTTTTGCGCATCCCGCCCACGGTCTTCATCCAACCGAAGATCGATTCAATCCGCTTGCGCACGCGGATGCTGATGGTATACCCGACGTGACGAGTGGTGCGTCCATCAATCGCCGAACCTTTGCATTTGCGCGCCACATGGGGCGTGACGTTGCGGTCACGTAGATTCCGCACAAATTCGTGCCGGTCATAGCCCTTGTCGGCTCCCAGAGTAATGCGATCAGCACCGCCCAGTTCGTCGAGGAGCTGCACTGCAGCATCCACCTCTGCCGTACCATCCGCCTTGGTGACCTGCTCTCCAGCAATCAACCCATGCCGATTGTCCATCAGCACATGCCCCAGATAGGCCAGCCGCGAAGCCTCTCCTGAGGCCTTCTTGTAGAGGCGGCAGTCGGGGTCGGTCACCGAGGCATGGGTGTCATTACTTCGCTTCTGCCCACGGAAATCGGAGCCATCGCCCTGCCGATCCTCGGGGTCTTTGGGCTGAAAGGATTTCTGCGATGCCCAGGCTTCCAGCAAGGTGCCATCCACAGAGAAGTGTTCCTCGGAAAGGAGTCCTTGGTTGCGTGCCTGCTCCACGACCGTCTGGAAAAAGCGCTGCACCGTTCCGTTGTCCAGCAAGCGGTCTCGGTTCTTGGTGAACACCGTCGGCACCCAAATCGGGGCATCCATTCCCAAGCCCACGAACCAGCGGAACAAGAGATTGTAATCGAGCTGCTCCATCAGTTGGCGTTCCGAGCGGACGCTGTAAAAGACCTGCAAAAGCAAAGCGCGGAGCAGGTGCTCTGGAGGAATCGAGGGCCGGCCAAGGTCCGAATAAATCTGGTTGAAGTGTCCGTCGAGTTCAGCCAAAGACCGGTCCACGATCACCCGGATAGCACGTAGGGGATGATCTGCCGGCACACGATCCTCCGGGGATAGATAACTGAACAACGCACCTGTCTCTGCCTTGGCTCCACGCATGATCGAATCTCTCCGTGCCCTGTCCCGCCAATTATACCACGGACTTTTTCAGCAACCTGCTAATCGGCAGAAAGGATTACGTGAGTTTACCTAGCAGCATGCCTACTCCAGCAGTAACAGCCATCGCCATTGCTCCCCAAAAAAACACTCTCAATGTGCCTTTGAGGATGTTGGCTCCTCCAAGCCACGCCCCTAAACTCCCTAAGGTAGCTAGAGAGAGAAGGCATACAGCTAGGACCATTGGCGCTATCAATGCTAGCGGCGTGAGCCAAATTGCCAAGAGTGCCGGTGCTACTCCGACAGTGAAGCTGGCAGCCGATGCCAAAGCCGCTTGGAGAGGATTTGCACCTTGGGTCGCCGAGATACCAATCTCATCCCTCGCATGCGCGCCCAATGCATCATGGGCCATTAGTTCCTCGGCTACCTGTTCCGCCAAACTCCGTCGTAGGCCTCTCCCAACATAGATTGCCACGAGCTCCTTGTGCTCAGCCTCGGGATTGCGTTCCAGCTCCCTCTTCTCTAGCTCCAAATCGGATTTTTCAATATCAGCCTGGGAACTGACCGATACATACTCCCCGGCAGCCATGGAAAACGCTCCTGCGACCCAAGCTGACACTCCGGCGATGAGGATATCCGTTTGCGACAAATTTGCCGCGACTACGCCTAGCACTAGAGATCCAACAGATACCAGGCCGTCATTCGCTCCCAGGACGGCCGCACGTAGCCAACCAGCCCGCTCCACTCTATGCTTCTCATGATGCTGCGAAATGGTCATCCTTACCTCCTATCTTCGGAAAGTTCACAATGGTGACAAGAATCGGTCGGCGCTAATCGCCAGTTCTTTGATTCCAGAATGCTTGATGTACCTGAGGCATTTCATCGAACTTCGTGACGAGCCGGTCCAGAGTTTCCGCATCAACCGTGTTGGGCAGCAAAATCGCCTGCATTTCCGTTTCCTCCTCTCCAAAGGCGTGCATATACAAGTCCCGTAGGGGATACCCTGCGGATTCCAGCTCTTCACTGAGAATGTCGATCAGCTCGGATTCCTCTCCCCGCTGAACGATGATGGAGAAGGTGTAATTGAGTTCTGTCGCTGTCTCACTCAACGGTGCCCGATTGATGCGATTCACAACCGGACGAAGCAAGGTGTTGGCGCTGATCACGAAAGCGGCAGCGACGAGTGCCGGAAAGATCTGCTCTGCCCCAGAACAAGCACCCACGGCGGCAGAGCCCCACAAGGTCGCTGCCGTGTTTAGCCCACGAACATTCGCTCCCTCCTTCATGATGGTACCTGCCCCAAGGAAACCAACGCCAGAAACCACATAGGCGACCACACGTATCGCGTCCTGCATCCCACCCATGCGTATGGCCAGATCCACGAATATCGCGGCCCCAACCGCCACCAAGGTGTTGGTCCGCAATCCCGCAGTCCGTTGGCGCCACTGGCGTTCGATGCCGATCAAGGCGCCGAGTACAAAAGCGAGAAAAATATCCCCAGTGGTAGTCAGCATGGTGGGAATGGTGGTCATACGCTTTTCTCCGATCAGTGCATTCCGCGAGCAAAGCCAATCCCCACCATGACGAGCATGACGACGATGTAGATTCGGAGCCCCCAAAAGGCCCACATTACCCAACCTTGAATCGGAGCACGCTGAAGCGGCACACTTACTCGCAACTCTTCTTGAATCCAACTGCGTTCCTCTGCCAGAGCCTGAGGAACATATTGCCTAATCCATTCGTTCTTCATTGCAACCTCCTGTAGCGAAGAATGCGTGCGATCACAACAGATGAGGGAAGACAACGCTTACCCCATAGAGGCCGTTGGCGAAGATCAACATCGCCACGATGGCAAAGGAGGCGAGGTTCTGCCATGGCTTATTCACGTGTTCGCCCATAATTTCGGCGTCATTGAGTAGCATGAGTAGGAACAGCATGGCTGCCGGCATGAAAATGGACGCCACCACCTGCACCGTGAGATTCAAAAATCCCAGCGGCGCGTTCGGGATCAGCACCACGATCGCCGCAAGGGCCGTTCCCAGCAGACCGGAGAGATAGAACGGCAGGGCCCGCTGCGGCGGCAGGTTGATACTCCGCGGCAGCTTCAGGGCCTCTCCTACTGCCCAAGAGGTACTCGCGGTGATGGCAATGGCGGCGATCAAACCGGCCTCTACGAGCCCCAAGGCAAATAACGAGGTTCCGATGCTGCCAATCGGGCTATGCACGAGTGCGGCCATGATCCGATGGATCCCAAAACTTGCAGCGCCAGGTGTCCCAAAGACCCAGGTTCCGGTCAGGACGACAAGGGCGATAGCCACTACTCCCATGGCAAACGTTCCCAAGGCCGTGTCGATTTGTCCGGCCCGAATGTCTTTAACCGTCAGCCCCTTGTCCACCACGCTGGATTGTTGGAAAAACAGCATCCATGGTGCAATCGTGGTACCCAAGTTGGCCAAGATCACATAGAGAAATCCGCTGATGGCAACTCCTGCCGGGATATGCCATGTCCCGAGTGCGGCCACCACCTGACTCCAGTGCGGATGGGCGGCAATAGCCAAGGGGACAAACACCAAGTTTCCAGCGGCAATCCAGAGGGAGACGCGTTCCCAGGAGCTGTACCGCAGGAAGAGTAGAATTCCGGCGATGAGGAAAAACGCACCTATGGCGCTCCAGATCGGCGGCACACCAAAAACCTTCAGGCCGACGGTGATACCGATGAACTCGGTGACCAGGGTGAGCACATTCGCAATGACGAGATCGATGAGGGAAAACGATCCCCAGAATGGTCCATAGCGGCCCCAAATCATTTCTGCGTGACCACGCCCAGTCACCGCCCCCAGGCGCACCGTCATTTCTTGCACGACATAGGCCACGGGGGTAATCAACAACAGAAAGGGGATAAAAAAGCCAATGCCATAGGCAGCCCCCGTCTGGGCGTAGGTAATTACGCCACCAGCGTCGTTATCGGCGACCATGACCAAGATGCCTGGCCCCACCAGCGTTAGCAAGAGGATCAGACGTTTCCACAGTGTCGGTCTGGTTTCTAATTCTTTCCGCAAGCGATGGACACGCGAACGGTCCGCTAACCGCTGACGATCTTCTTCTGACAGATTTTCCCAAGCTCCCGAAGCCGGAGCATCTGTATTGAACGAAGCTGCCATATTCATGCCTCCCAGTAACAAACGGGAAGGCAGGCTGGGACGAACACCAACCGATTCCGCGCAAAGCGCGGAGCTCATCTCTGTGATAAGGAAAAATCACATCGCCCGAGGACCGGGCGATGGCAAGCAGAGGCTAGACCAACCCGCTCCGATCAACGGACCCTGAGTTGCCCGCAAGGGGCCATCTAGGGTGACTGTCCAAGCAACTGCCTCCTAACGAAAACACTGGCGACTTTGTAAACTGCTTTGCCCCTGGTTGTCAATCGGTTCCTAATATACTTGGGCAGTCCAAACACCCCCTGTTCGAGATTGTGATTAGAGCCTGCATTAATGTGTTCTCTCGCGCCGCCCGCTCTGTCTGTATCAGCGAAAACCATCGCTGGGGATGGTAAGCTAACAGATATCGTTGGCATTTTCCCTTTTGAAAGGTAGTAAGTTGCTCGTGAATAATTGGTATTCTCATTTTCCGGCGTTGCAGCAGATGTCCGATCCTGTGGCTTTGCAGGCACTGCAGCAGGTTGAACGCCTGTCGCTGTCGCGCGGTACCGTAGTGTTTGAGGAGGGCAGTCCTTGCCGCCGTTACTTATTCGTTCTGTCCGGCTCGGTTCGGGTACAGCAATGCTCGCCTCAGGGAAGAGAGATTGTGCTCTACCGGGTGGGGCCAGGAGAAACGTGCATTTTGACCACCGCTTGTTTGCTCAGTCATCACCGCTACCCGGCCATGGGCCTTGCCGAAACCCCTGTACAGGCCGTCACTCTCGCGGCGGATGTTTTCCAACAGGCCATTGCTGCCTCAGCATCGTTTCGTGATTTCGTATTTCAGGCCTATGGACAACGTCTCAGTGAGATGCTCCTGGTGATGGAAGAAGTGGCATTCACCCGCCTAGATGTGCGCCTAGCACGCCGGCTCCTCAGTTTGAGCGGTGACCATGGACATTTGACGATTACTCACCAAGAACTCGCCCTGGAGCTCGGTTCGGCGCGGGAGGTGATCAGCCGCTTGTTAAAGGATTTTGAAACGCGGGGATGGTTACATCGCCGTACCGGTTTGGTGCAAATTCTGGATCGCCAAGCACTAGAACGTTTGGCGAGGGATGTTTGGTGATTAAGTCACTGCAACCCAAGGGTCCCACCGCTATGCTGATACTGTATCCACTATGCGGAGCACCGTCATGTTGAACGAAGGAATGGTTGATCGGGGTATTCGGGTTTTGGTTGGAGTGGTTTTGCTGATACTGGTCTTTGTGGGTCCGCAAACCCCTTGGGGTTGGGTTGGCGTGGTGCCCCTGCTGACGGGCTTGGTGGGCTGGTGTCCGCTCTACTCCCTTTTGGGACTGCGTACCTGCCCATTGCGCAAATAAGGCGCTGTAGAACTGGCTTCGTCGGATGCTGCCTGGTAAGGGGGCTATTCCCCTTGACATTACAGCAAGATGCAATGCTAGTATTTAACCATAAGGATTTCCTTATCCATTTAGGGGCCCTCAGAATCCTGTGACTGCTTACGGCATTCCAGTCAAACTCACCTCTTTCCCCCGCAACTACGGCGGGGGACGGCAGGGTGCCTTATTGCGAGCCCGGATGATGGTCCTTTTCAGCCTGATCCTGTTGTTGGTGCCTTTGGCTGATGCGGTGTTTCCAGACTTTTGCCATTGCAACCGGATGGCAGAAATGTCCATGACAAGCATGCGGGACATGTCCATGCATTGCCCAATGATGGACGGCAAAATGGCCATGCCCGGGATGCAGGGTCATTCTTGTGTTGCGCTATGCGCCTTGGCCCATGCTCCTGATGGCTCAGTCTTTGGCCACCTCATTCTCCCGGCAGTCTCACTCTATGCGCTCCTGTGGTTTCTATTGCCGCCGTTGCGTTTTTACATCGCACCGTTCCTGGACCTCGTCTTGGTTTGGGCGCACCCGCCACCCCTTTCGCAGGTCCGGCTACTGATCTGAGTTTTCCTGAAGACGAGCGCCTCCCAGCCCGTTGGGCGGGATTGTCCGTGTCATTTTCAGGAGAACACTATGATTTCCTTTCAGGAGAAATCTCTATCCTTCCGCTCCAGGCATGCTCTCGCTTGGATCATGCTCGGATCCGTCGCCGGTCTGCTGACCCCGGGCCAGGCGACCGCCACCAGGCTTGACCTCTCCGCCGCCGAACGCCTGCTGCAGCAACAAAACCCGAGCTTGGCTGCCTATCAACAAAAGATCCAGGCATTGCGTCACCAGGCAGTGGCCGCAGCACAACTCCCAGATCCCCATGTCAGCTTGGGAGCTGTCAACCTCCCTACCAATAATTTCTCCATGAACCAACAGCAGATGAGCATGCTCAGTGTGGGGTTGAGTCAGACCTTTCCCCCCTTTGGGCAGCTCGCATTGCGGAGTCAGCAATTACGCATGGAGGCGACCGCAGAAACCGCCACGCGCGCGGAACGGGCAGCAGAGCTGCGTTGGCTATTGCAACAGAGTTGGATCCAAGCGCAGGTAGCGCATCAGGAAAGCAGCATCCTGCAGCGTCAGAAACGGCTCGACCAGATGACGGAACAGGCAGCGGTAGACGCCTATCGTGCCGGGAGAGTGGACCAAGCTGCGGTATTACGCAGCCAACTGGCCCTCGCCAACTTGGAAAATCGAATGGACCAAGTCCGCGCCCAACAACAAACGGCCCTCGCTCGGATCGCCGAGCTTTTGGGCTCCACTTCGGCCCTACAACTGCGTTGGTCTTGGCCCCATTTGCAGCCGCCAGCGCCGCTAGCCGCACTGCAAATGAAGTTGCCAGGGCAACCGGCATTGCAAGCCGCCGCTGCCAGCAGTCGCGCAGCGGCCCTTGCAGTCCGGGTAGCGCGCACAAATCTCTTGCCATCCATAACCGTAAGCACCGCCTATGGCCAGGATTTTATGCCGGGTAGTCCCAATTGGCTCTCGATTGGCGTCAATCTGAGTCTCCCGATCTTTCCCGGAGATCGCCAGGACCAAACCATAGCCGCTGAGCAGGAAAAAGAGATGGCTGCGGAGGATACCTACGAGGAAGAACGACTGCGCTTGGCACGTCAGATCCATACGGCCTATGCCCAGTTCCGGGCAGCTGATGCACAGTACCAACGCACTAAAAAAACCTTGTTGCCCCTCGCAACGCAAGCCTATCGTGCCGAACTCGCTGGTTTCATCGCCGGGCGAACGTCCATGCAATCGGTTCTCCATGCGCAGAACTCGGTACTGGAGACGGCACTGCAGGCCCTGGTCGCCAGAGAGAATCAAGCACTCAGCAGCGCAGAACTGGCATACCTAGCCACCCAATACCAAGGAGCGCAAGCATGAACCGGAAGATTCTCGTTTTTTCCCTCGCGTCCCTAGGAATTGGGGTGGGGATCGGGGCAGCAAGCGTTCTGCTGGGATCCGCTTTTTTCCCCGCGAGCATTTCAATACCAGTCGCGAAGCATCCCGCCGAGAAAAGCACATCTTCTCCCGCCAAGCCGCGCATTCTCTATTGGGCAAACCCCATGAATCCCGCCATTCATGCGAGCCATCCCAGAAAAGACAACATGGGAATGGCCTACATCCCGGTATATGCCCACGCGCCGACTGCCTCGTCACCCGGGCTGGCAGTCAATGCGCGGATGGCACAAGAGCTGGGCGTACGCACGGTTCCTGTACTGCGGCGGAAAATCGGCCAGGTGTTCTCTACTGTCGGGACAGTCGCCGTCGATCAAAACCGTGTATTCAGTGTTACCCCTCGTTTTTCAGGGTGGATTCGGTACTTGGCCGTTCGTGCAGTCGGCGATCCCGTGCAGGCTGGAAGCGTATTGGCCCAAATTTACTCGCCGGAAGTATACAGTGCCGAACAGGAGTATGTGCTCGCGCACGAAGACGCCAACGCTAGCCCTGTGGCCGGGGAAGGATTACGCAGTGCTGCAGGAGAACGTTTACGACTGTTGGGGCTATCCCCCAAGGCAATATGCGAACTCGCAAAGACCGGGGTGGCGCAGGCACAGGTCCCTATCGTGGCGCCCGCATCCGGTGTCGTCGAGCAAATCGCTGTCCATCAAGGGGGATATCTGTCGGCAGAGAGCAGCCTCCTGGAAATTGCCAATCTGGATCGTGTCTGGGTACAGGTGGCACTGTACGGGTACCAGTTGCCGGGAGTGCGTGTTGGCGATCGTGTTGACCTGCGCTCTCCCAACTACCCAGGCAAGGTTTGGCGTGGCCGACTGCGCTTTCTGTATCCCACTCAAAACACGCAGAACCGTACCGTCACGGCACGCTTGAGTTTTGCCAATCCCGGTGGCGTGTTGCGCCCCGGAATGTATGTGAATGCGCGCGTGTGGACCCGGGTGCAACCGCACCTAGCCGTTCCCGACAGCGCCATCCTGCATACGGAGCGGGGAGACTTTGTCATCCTTCGCCAGCAAGGTGGGCACTTCCTACCCGTGGAGGTCCAGGTGGGACCCTCCGCGGATGGATGGACGGCGATTGAACAAGGACTACGCGCTGGCGAGCGCGTGGTCGACAACGCGCAGTTTTTACTCTACTCCGAGTCCCAATTTCAATCGGTGCGCGCTCGAATGCTCGGTGGCAATGAATCTGGCAAGGCGACTGCCGCGCCCCATTCTGGCTCGGCCCCCGCACCTTCGGTTGCTACCGATCATTCGGTAAAGAAGCCCTCTAGCTCCATGGCCGGTATGCAGATGGGAGGCGGACATGATTAAAGGTATCGTTCGTGCCTCCCTCGACAACCCACTAATCGTTATCCTCGCGACAGTTCTCACCGTGGTGACGGGAATTTTGGCAATTCGCAGTATTCCCCTGGAAGCGATCCCGGATATCTCGCCTACTCAGGTCATTGTCAAAACGAGTTATCCTGGACAAGCCCCGCAGGTAGTCCAGGACCAAGTGACCTATCCCTTGGAGACCACCTTACAGGAGGTGCCTGGCGCCCGCGCGGTTCGAGGCTATTCCATGTTTGGCGACTCCTATGTGTATGTCCTCTTCAAGGACGGCACCCCGATCTATCAGGCCAGGAACCTCGTTCTGCAGTACTTGGAGCAGGCACAGAATGAACTCCCGACCGGCGTGATCCCGGCGTTGGGTCCAAACAGCTCCGGGGTCGATTGGATCTACGAATACGCCTTAACGGACCCAAGCGGCACGCTCAATTTGGCGCAATTAACTACCCTACAGAATTGGTTTTTGAAATTCGCCATTCAAGGGATTCCAGGTGTAGCCCAAGTGGCAACCGTAGGAGGGATGGAGCAGGAGTATCAGGTAGTCATCCACCCTCATCGCTTGCTCAGCTACGGCATCACGCTGCCACAGGTCGAGGCAGCCATTCGTGCTGCCAATGGGGAAACCAGCGGGTCGGTCATTGATATGGGTGAGTCCCGCTACATCGTGCGAACGTCCGGCTACATCCACTCCCTTGCCGATCTGCGCCAGGTTTCTCTGGGGGTGCGTGATGGGGTACCGGTGACGCTGCAGCAAGTTGCACGGGTACAGTTAGGCCCGGTTCTTCCCAGCGGCATTGCCGAGTTGAATGGCCAGGGGCAAGTCGTTGGCGGCATTGTGATGATGAATCAGGGTGAAAATGCCAATGCCCTCATTCAACGGATACAGCAGAAACTGCACAAATTGCAGTCCTCCCTACCCCATGGGGTGCAAATCGTCACGACCTACAGTCAGCGTCCCCTCATCCAGCGCAGTATTGCAACACTCAGTGGCAAGCTGGTAGAGGAGTGTATTGCCGTCCTACTCATCACCTTCCTCTTTTTATTCCGCGTGCGTTCTGCCATGGTCGTATTGATCGCTCTGCCGATCGGCATCCTGGCCGCTTTTGTGGCCATGTATGCCCTGAACATCCCTGCCAACATCATGTCCCTGGGAGGGATTGCAATTGCCGTGGGCGTCATGGTCGACGCACCCGTGGTGATGATCGAGAACATGCACAAGCGTATGGAAAGTGGAAAGAAGAGCGATCCCTGGGCGGCGGCCCGGGAGTCCGCTTTGGAAGTCGGTCCGGCGCTGTTTTTTTCCCTACTTGTGATCACCGTATCGTTTTTGCCCATCTTCGCCCTCGGCGGCCAGGAAGGGAAATTGTTTTCCCCTTTAGCCTTTACCAAAACCTTTGCCATTGCCGCCGCCGCTGTGTTGTCCATCACCCTGGTTCCACTCCTCATGGCCTGGCTGATTCGCGGTCGCATTCCTGAAGAGCGAAAAAATCCCGTGAATCGCCTGTTGGCGGCAGGTTATCGGCCCATCATTCATGGCGTGCTGCGAAAGCCCTGGTTAATTCTAATCGGAGCAGGGCTACTGACGCTGACACTGTTCTATCCGTGGCAACGCCTGGGAACCCAGCTCATGCCACCTTTGGATGAGGGGACTCTGCTGTATATGCCCGTTGCGCAGAATCCGGCGATCTCTTATGGAGAAGCAGGAGCATTATTGCAGTTGACGGATCGCATCCTCAAAACCTTCCCCGAGGTAAAAACGGTCTTCGGCGAGGCCGGACGGGCGCAGACCGCTACTGATCAGTCCCCGATTTCCATGTTTGATACGGTGGTAACCCTTCGCCGCAGACAGCACTGGCCTGCAGGGATGAGCTTGAACAGTTTACGCAGCAAGCTCAATCAGGCGCTCCAAATTCCGGGGCTCAGTAACGACTGGACGCAGCCCATCAAAGGTCGGGTAGATATGTTGACCACGGGTTTGCAGACCCCACTCGGAATCAAAATCGCGGGCCCCAGGCTTGCCGTGTTGAACCGCCTTGGGCAGGAAGTGCAAAAGGCCCTGCAGCCGCTGCCCGGTACCCAGTCCGTGTATGCAGCCCGTGTACTGGGAGGACGCTACATCGTCATTCACACCGATCGCGTAGCGGCAGCCCGCTATGGAATCTCCGTGGCAGACGTGAATCAACTGGTGCAAACGGCTATTGGTGGCAAGGTGCTGACAACGGCCGTCGAGGGTGTGCAACGGTTTCCGGTCAATTTGCGGTATCCCCGTACCCTACGGCAGTCCTTGCCTGCCTTGCGAAATGCCTATGTCACTGCGCCGGACGGAACCCAAATTCCCCTGGCACAAGTGGCTCAAGTGCGCATGGAATCGGGGCCCGCCATGCTGACAAGTGACGACAGTCAATTGAACACCTGGGTTACCCTGGACCTCAAGCCCGGCACAAGCATTGGAGGCTATGTGTCCGCAGCGCAGCGGGTGCTAGCGAAACAGGTCCGTTTACCCCCAGGTTATACCCTCGATTGGGTAGGCGAGTACCAAAGCATGCAGCGGGCAAATCAACGTTTGCTCCTGATTGTCCCCGCGGTATTGCTGCTGATCGCGGTGTTGCTCTACTTCAATTTTCGCAACATCGTCGAAGTAGGCATCGTCCTAATCACGCTACCGTTTTCTCTGATCGGCGGGCTGTGGTTGGTCTATCTCCTGCACTACAAATTATCCGTTGCGGTCGTCGTCGGACTGATTGCATTGTCTGGCGTAGCGACAGAGTTTGGCGTGGTCATGCTGCTGTATCTGGATGAGGCGGTCTATCGCCGACGAACCCGAAATGCCCTGCAGAATTGGCATGATCTGCAATTGGCCGTGGTCGAAGGCAGTATGCTGCGGCTGCGCCCCCTTGCCATGACCTTTACCTTGGTCGTGGTCGGCCTGCTGCCGATCATGCTCAGTCACGGAACTGGCGCTGACATGATGAAACGCATTGCCGCGCCGGTGATCGGCGGCATGTTCAGTGCAGCGTTATTGGCACTGTTGGTCATCCCGGCGCTCTATGCGCTGTGGCAAAAACGTCGTTGGAAATTTTAGAAACAAGGAGAAGCAAGATGGATCGTAGACAATGGATGAAGTCGTTTTTTTCGGCCCTCGCCCTGCTGGGATATGTGCGTATCGATCCGGCCAGTGCCTCTCCCATGGCAGGGATGATGGGGGGCATGATGGGAAATGGTTCCGATAAAGAGGGCATGGGGGCCATGATGTCGCCAGAAAACCGGGGACCCATGCAGACCGGAATGGAGCTTTTCGAGAGACACGCGCAAGTTCATCGCAAGGTAACTTTTCTGCCCGATGGGATTCATGCCGTTACGATTTCTGCGGTGCCGGAAACCGTCGCCCTGCTGCAAGCGCACGTTTCCCAGATGTATGCGCGACTTGCGGAAGATCGCCCTTTTCCCTACCCCATCAGCCGTAGCGTGCCGGTGATGTTTGCCCACCCAACACTCTACCAGCGCAAGCTCGATCTGCTGAAAGATGGTGTTGCCGTAACGGAAACGTCTAATGATCCAGAAATGGTGCGAGTAATTCATGAGCACGCCCGCGAGATTAACCGTTTCGTCAAGGACGGTATGCCCGCCATGATGCGCAACATGATGTAGCCTGCAAGGCAGGAGATGGTCGTCGCAATGCCTGGTTGAGGAGTTGTCGGGCCGGGCTGCACCCATGGCACTGAGACTTGCTGCCGGGCGTATTGACGCCATTGGGTAACCGGTAGTTCAATGCCTCCGAATTGATACACCTAGGGAGTACAGGTATGGCCCATGATCGGCAGGCGATCTTGCAGCGTATGGCAAGGCTGGAGGGGCAAATGCGCGGCATCCGGCAGATGCTGGAATCTGACCGCGATTGCCCGGAAATCTTGGTACAGATGTCGGCGGCCCGAGCCGCGCTCGATAAAGTGGCGCGGCTCGTGTTCGAGGACCATCTGGATCATTGTCTGCTGGATGCGGTGCGCGAGGGGGATGCAGAGCCCCGACTCGCAGAGATCAAGGCGGCCTTCGCCCGCTACTTCCTTCCCTGAGGACTGCCAATATGTCTTCAGCATGGTTACTCGTCCTGGTTGCGGCATTTCTGGTGGCATTCCTGCACGCGATCTTGCCAGACCATTGGATGCCGATCGCTCTCCTGGCGCGGACGCAACACTGGAACCTAAGAAAGGCCCTGCGCGTAGCGGCTTGGGCGGGATTTGGTCATATTGCAGGCTCACTGGTCTTGGGTGTCGTACTCATCGCTCTGGGATTTGGCTTGGAACAGTCGTTTTCGGCATTTGCGCATGTCCAAGGCCAAATTCTGGGTGGCATATTGATTGCGACGGGTATCGGTCTGTTCGTTTGGCAAAGTCTGCGCGACGGTTCTCACCCTCACCCTCACCCTCACCCTCACCCTCACCCTCACCCTCACGAGCACGAGCACGAGCACGAGCACGAGCATTCGGCGCCAAAAGGGTCTTGGTTTACACTGATGGTTGCCGGTGTGGCGGCTTCGCCCGATGGAGCCTTCGTTCCAGTGCTCCTCGCTGCGTTGCCCCTCGGCCCGCTGGCTGTCTCTGCGGTGCTGCTCGTGTACTCTCTTTCGACGTTACTGCTGATAATCCTTCTGGTTTGGCTGGCAACTTGGCTCGGGCTACGTTGGCGTTGGGCCTGGCTAGATCGTCATGGAGAGCGATTGAGCCCGATCATTCTCATCACGTTGGGAGCTATTTTGCTTGCTGGCATATGATTGCACGCAGAAGGAGGCCGATTGAACATTTTAACGCTTTATGGCGCATCGGTGGTGACACTGATGATGATCTTTTATGCGTTGGAAAGTAAATCATCGTGGTACACCCTGGCATTTGGCTTCACATGCATTGGATCGGCGATTTACGGATTCCTTGCCGGAACATGGCCATTTGGCGTAATCGAGAGTATTTGGAGCGTTATTGCTTTTCGTAAGTGGGTTCTTCTGCGATGTAAGTAATCTTTGCATCGACAACCCAGAGGTTGGCGAATGACCGCTATCGCTGCTTTACCGACCATCATCGAAGCTCGTTTCATGGAGCGTACCGCTCTCCTCAAGTAGACTCAACTGGCCAGAGGCAGACAGGTCTGCTCTGATCTTTGTTAGGCCACTCACTGCCACTCCCAGCAGCCGGACAGATCGAATTCCCGCCATGCTGGCCGACAAGGCATGCTCCAGCAATCCTGGCAAACATGCAGAGATGTCTGTCGCGCGCCAGATCGCTTGCGCGTGGGTACGCGCCCGAGTAACGGTCTCGAAATTTAGAAAACGGACCTTTACGCCCACAGTTCGCCCCGCCAGTTCTAGAGCCTGGAGACGTGCGGCAACCTGTTCCGCCATCTGCTGCAGGGTGGTCAGCATGACCTCCGTGTCCTCCAGATTTTCCAAGAAGGTGCGCTCGGTGCCCACGGATTTCCGCTGGCGTCTCGGTTGAACAGGACGTCGATCAATGCCTCTGGCAATCTCATAAAACCAAAGGCCGGCCTTGCCGAACTGCGCAGTCAAAGATTCTTGCGATGCGCTCCGCAGATCGAGAACTGTGTTGATTCCCATCGCGGCCAACTTTTTCACGGTGGCCGGGCCCACCCCATGGAGTTTGCCCACAGGAAGAGATGCCAAGAAGTCCTGTCCTTTTTCGGGCGGAATCACAAAAAGCCCATCGGGCTTGCGCCAATCGGAGGCGAGCTTGGCTAACAGCTTGTTGTAGGAGACTCCCGCAGAGGCGGTCAAGCCTGTTTCGTGCTTAATGCGCTGCCGAATGTCACGGGCGATATCCATGGCCAGAGTCCCATTGGCGGTAATCACACTCACGTCCAGAAACGCCTCGTCCAGCGATAGCGGCTCTACCAAGGACGTGTAGCTGCGCAGCATTCCCATGATCTGACGGGAGGCTTCCCGGTAAGCCTCCATGCGTGGGCGAATAAAAATCGCATTGGGGCATAGCGACTTGGCTCGCGCCGCCGTCATGGCGGAGTGAATGCCAAAGCGACGAGCCTCATAGCTGCAGGTAGCCACAACGCCTCGGCCGGCAGGATCACCGCCGACGATAACAGGCTGACCTTGCAGCCCAGGATGATCCCGTTGCTCCACCGCTGCAAAGAAGGCATCCATATCCACATGGATGATCTTGCGGGGTTCGACAGTATGCCCGTAACTGGTCGAGAGGTGATTTCTGTCTAGCATGTGAACAGTCTATCAGGAACCAGCTTTCGTCCTAAAAATGGCTTAGAGAACAAGTAAATGTTTGTCGATATGCGGGGGGGGGGAGCATGGACTGGTTCTGCACGCCGGCTGTAAGAGACCAGGCAGAGGTTCGTTTGGATTGTCCGTACCTACCGATCCCGGTTTCGGCTGGCTATACCAGAACAGGACTGTTGTTAGGAGAACTCCATGACTACCGTATTTGCCCAGGTCAAACTGGTTGGCCCGTATGCTGAACAGATCGAGCGCGAGGCAAGCGAAAAGCACGTATCGAAGCCCGCGCTGATCACCCACTATGCCCTGAAGGGAATCGAAAGCACGCTAGCCGAGCCAGAAGGGGAGCTGCGCAGTTCGGAGCGGCGTATATCGGCCACGATCCTGTCGATGCGCACGGAGATCGAAGCCCTGCAGGCGCAACAGGATACCAATACGGCGATGTTCGACATCTTTGTGCGGCTGTTCCTGTTGCACATGCCCGAACCATTGTGGGAAGAACTCGAGGCCTTGCAGTCTTCTGTTCTGACCCGCTACGAGCGCTACCTTCAACAAGTCGCCCAGATGGGCTTTGACGGAGACCGGCCCCAGGCCTTGCGCAAGATCGCCCGTCTGCTGGAGCAGCGGATCGAGGTCGCGGATGCCTAATCCCGCCATGATCCATTCCATCGACAAGGCAAAGGCCGAGGCGCACGTCCGGCTGGTCGAGCAGATGCGCCGGATCCTGGGTGGCGGGATTTGTGCGGTATTCGAGGACCCCAGCGCCGTCGAGATCATGCTCAATGATGATGGGCATGTCCTCGTGGAGCGGCATGGCGAGGGCATCCGGGAGCTGACCACGCTACACCCGCAAAAGGCCCTCAATTTTCTGGGGCTGATGGCGGCCTATCGGGATACGGTCGTAGCGGGAGATCGTCCTATCGTCGAGGGGGCCATGCCGACGGAGTTCCGCCGTGCCCGCTTTGCCGGCTGTATTCCACCCCTGGTCTCGGCGCCGACCTTCTCCATTCGACTACCAACGACCAAGGTCCTTTCACTGGAGGACTATGAAAAAGCGGGCATCCTGACTATAGAGCAACGCCTGCAGCTGATGCAGGCCATCGAGGAGCGCAAGAATATTCTGGTCAGCGGGGGTACCGCCAGTGGCAAAACGACCCTGCTCAATGCCCTCTCTGGTCATGTCGCCCACCTCGCGGGTCTCGATCAGCGCATCGTGATCATCGAAGACACCCCGGAGATTGTCTGCCAGGCACCTAACACCGTGCAATTGCTCGCCAATGACGACATCGGTATCGACATGACCCGGTTGCTCAAGCTGACACTGCGGCTTCGTCCAGACCGGATTTTCGTGGGAGAGGTTCGTGACCGCGCGGCGTTGGCCTTGCTCAAGGCCTGGAACACTGGGCACCCCGGGGGCCTCGCGACACTGCATGCCGACAACCCGGAGCTGGCATTGGAGCGGCTTGATGTGCTTTGCCAGGAGGCGGGTGTTCCCTCCCAGATGCGACTCATTCAAGAGGCGGTGCACGTCGTCGTCCAGATCGAGCGTGACACCAGCCATCCTGCGCGCCGCCGCGTCAGTGCCATCCGATTCTTTCACTGAGGAGAGTTCCATCATGTGGTATGCCCTGACCTCATCGAAACCCCTGGCGGCTGCCTTGACAGCTGCCCTGCTTGCCAATGCCACTGTAGTGGGTGCAGGGCTGACGCTGCAGCCACTGCCTATGGAGTCTCGCCCCGTCGTGCTGCATCCTCCAAAGCCAGCAGCAATGCAGATCCAGGTACACCTGATCCCGGCCCGGTCTGTGCGGAAATTTCCTGCGGCACCCTCGGTATTCGATCAACCGGTTTCCCTGCCGATGCGTTATCGCATGTCCGAGCGGGGCGCGCTGTCGTACATCGCCCAGCAACTGCGGGTGTCTTTGGTCTTTTCGGGACCGAACTATGCACTGCTGGGAGAACATCTGCCCTACGGGAAACCGACCCCCGCCCTCAGGCTGCTCACCCGGATCGCTAACATCTCCTACATCCAAGGGCATTTTGTCATGGAGAGCAGTGGTCGGATCGTCGTGCAAAACGATCCCCTCGTGGGCTGAGGCGAGGGGGCTACCGATCCCCGAAAGGGCTGGCTATACCCTAGCAGCCATTCCTGCTGACACCGAGGGGGCGTGGATCCCATCCCTTGGTGCCTGAGAAACGGGGATCCTTCTCTTGCAAGAGGAATGCATCATGTCGGACGTCATCAACGAGCAGTCTCTGGGACTGCGCCCTGCCTGGCATCGCTGGGCTGCGCGCGTGTTGGGTGTGAGCGCTGTGGCACTTCCCGTCGTCGCTCTTGCGGCCACAGGGGGTCCCTTCGGCTCCATCAGCAACTTTTTCGATCAGGTCTTCATGCCTGCGGTGGGTTCTATCGGTATTGCCGGTGGTGTGGGCTATGGAGCCATTCACCTGTTCAAGCACGACTACGGTAAAGGCACGGTAGGCCTTGCGACGGCGGCAGGTGGTGGCTTCATCATCCACCAGTACGGCTGGTTTGGGCAGCAAGCTGGTATCTCCGCCGCCGTCCTTGGCAGCCATGCCGGGCTCCTGGCTACCTTGGCCCACGGCCTGGGTCTCTGACGGGAGCTTCCCATGGGCGGAACCCGACAGGTCCGGTTGTACCAGTCGCTGGTCCGCCCTCATCTACTGATGGGGGCGGAGCGACAGGCAACCTTCT
Source organism: Acidithiobacillus sp. YTS05 (assembly GCF_024396695.1). Lineage (GTDB taxonomy): Bacteria > Pseudomonadota > Gammaproteobacteria > Acidithiobacillales > Acidithiobacillaceae > Igneacidithiobacillus > Igneacidithiobacillus copahuensis. The sequence continues at coordinate 1,701,413 of NZ_CP094359.1, read as the reverse complement.
ACAACGCCACCTTTGCCATCTTTGTCTATTTTTTCACCCTTTCGATTCCCGGTGCCCTCGTTGCCGTGGCACTTTTTGCGGCGGTGCAGGTAATCCTGCAACAACTCGCCAAGCGCGATGCGCAGATGATCGCGCTCATCAGTCGCTCGCGGAAATACCAAACCGTCTATGCCGACGGGGCCACCCTCGATGCCGAGTACCGGGATATTCCCCAATCGCACAAACCCTCGCCTGTTGGGCGGGTACTCTCATTCTTCCTACGCAGCGGGGCAAAAGCACATGCTGAACATCAAGGCACATCGTAGCCGGGATCTGGCTTTCCCGGATCTCTTGAATCCCGCCATCCTGGCCGGGGAGTTTGCCTTTCAGGTCAATGCCAAAGGCGACACTGCCCCCTGCGCTGTATTGCTCAACAAGGATGGGTCCTTTCTGTCGGTCCTGCAGTTTGCCGGGCCGGACCTCGAAAGTACCTCGGACGGCGCTCTCAACCGGGTCGCCGGTGTACTCAATCGGGCCCTCGTTCGATTGGGCTCTGGTTGGTCGGTGCATATCTCGGCCATTCGCTCTCGTGCAGAAGGGTACATTCCCGAGGATCAGGTTTTTTTCATTGATCCCGTGTCCACGCTCATCGACGCAGAACGACGCATGCAGTTTGAGGAGGAGGGGGCACATTTTGTGAGCCGGTATTATCTGGCCTTGACCTGGCAGGTGCCGGCAGAGTCGGAAGTCTTCGCCGGGCAGTTTTTCGTCGAGACCAAGCGGCAAGAGCAACGCGACACTTTCCAGGACCTGCTGCAGCAATACGGGAATGCGCTAAATGCCATTGGCGGCATCCTGCGCCAAAGCTTTCTCGTGAGCCCGCGCGATGCCAAGGGACTCCTGACCCACTACCACGAGTGTCTCACCGGCCGCACCCACGGCGTGAACCCACCTCTCATTCCGGCCTATCTCGATGTCCTGTTGGGGCACCATGATTTCATTGCCGGCCTCGAGCCTGCTGTGGACGGTGAGCCCATCGAGGTGATCACGGTGACCGGATATCCGGATCGCACCCAACCCGAGATGCTCGAAGTCTTGCACAATCTCCCGTTTCCCCTTCGGTATACGACGCGCTTCATCCTCATGGACGCGCGCGAGTCGAAAAAGCTCATTGCCCAGTATCGGGAGAAATGGTCGAGCTCCAAGTTCAGTCTGCGGGAGTATCTCTCTGCGATTCTTGACAAAGGGCAGGTGCGGCAGGATCGCGCCGACAAGTTCAAAGAGTCGCTGGAACAGGAGACCGTACTGGCCGATGCTGACGTTTCCAGTGGGGCGGTGGTCTTTGGGTATGTTACGGCGACGATCGTCCTGCGCGGCAAAGACACCAGGACCTTGGCCGCCCGCGTACAGACGGTCATCGACCTGCTGGAAAACGCCAACTTCGTACCGAAGCGGGAGACGATCAATGCCGTCGATGCCTTTTTGGGCAGTCTCCCGGGGCACACCTGGGAGAATGTCCGTCGACCCGTGGTCAACAGCCTGAACTTTGTCGATCTCTCCCCGAAGACTGCCGTCTGGGCAGGAAGCGCCGAGTGCCCCAGTGACCGGATGCGCACCGACGACCAACAGAACTACGTTCTGACGGATGAGGAGGAAGAGGACGGGCCGGCCCGCCGTCGCGGGCGCAAGGCACCCTGCCTCGCCTATGCCCAATCGAGTGGCGGAACACCTTTCCGCTTCAATCTGCATGTCACAGATGTGGGGCACAGCCTCATCATGGGCCTCACCGGTGGTGGCAAGAGTACCCTGCTCGCGCTGTTGGGGGCACAGTGGCTACGCTATCCGAAGTCCCGGGTCATCGCCTTCGACAAGAAGATGACCATGTTCACCCTGACCGAAGCCGTGGGCGGGCTGCATTACGATCTCGGCGGGGAGAGTCTGCCCCTGCAATTTGCACCGCTCAGCCGCATCGACCAGCCCGGTGAACGCCTGTTTGCCAAGGATTGGCTGGAAAGTCTGGCGACGCTCCAGGGGGTGACGGTGACGGCGGCGGAGCGCGCACTCATCAGTCAGGCGGTAGATGGCCTGGCCGGGGAACAGGGGCGCTCGATCACCGACGTGCAGCACCTCCTGCAGGATCAGAAGCTACGCCAAGCCATCGGCATGTATGTTGGTACCGGCAAATATGGCAACCTGCTGGACGGCATCAGCGACGGGCTGGATCTCTCCAGTCGCTTTGTCACTTTCGAGATGGACAATTTGCCGACCGGAGAGGAGGGGAAGGGCATTGTCGCTCCGCTCCTGCTCTACCTGTTCCATCGTATCGACACCCTGCTGGATGGGAGTCCCACCCTGATCCTGCTGGATGAGGCCTGGAGTCTGCTGGATCACCCCATGTTTGCCGCCAAGATCCGGGAGTGGCTCAAGGAGCTGCGCAAGCGCAATGCCGTGGTGGTCTTTGCAACACAGTCACTGGCAGATTTGCAGAACCATCCGCTCTTGCCCGTACTGCAGGAAAGTTGCCCGACGAAAATCTTTCTGCCGAATCCGGAGGCAGGATCCACGAACCTGCGCCCGATCTATCACGCCTTTGGTCTGGATGACAAACAGATCGAGCTGCTGACCCTGGCCACGCAAAAACAGGACTACTACATCCGCAGTCCGTTGGGCAGCAGGAAGGTTTCCTTTGTCTTGGGACCGGTGGCTCTGGCGTTTTGCGCCGTAGACGATCCCCGCGACATCAAGCGCGTCCAGAAGCTCAAGGCGCAGTACGGTGCCCGCTGGCCGGCAGTCTGGCTGCGGGAACGGCTACCGCAGGGGCTGCAGGAGAGCTGGGCAGATTACCTGGATACGCTGTATCAGAGCTTTGATCGGGGGGTGGCGGGACGTTAGACGATATTTCCGCAGATCTGTTTCAGGTTTTCGCTTAGCCGCTCCTTGTCGGCAGGGGACAAGTGGCCCAAGGCGCCCCGGATTAACCGGGCATCGAGAGTGAACAATTTTCCTCGGACAACGGAAGGCGCAGGCAAACCCGCCGCACGCAGGTCCTGGATGGGATAATCGAGCGGCCAAGTGGTGTTCTTTGCGGATGTAATCATGGCAAGGACCAGGTGGCCGCTTTGTTGATTGAAACCCTCTGCTGACAGAACCAAGGCAGGACGATTCTTGCTGGCATCCCGATCTGTAAAGGGAAAGGGAACCCGCAACACCTGCCCAGGCTCATAAGTCACAATAGGCCTCCTCGTCGGCTGGACTGGTCCATTCGGATAACAGAGCTTCTACCGCTTGAAGATACTCCAGGTCTAGAGGCACTACCCGCCGTACTCGTGCAGTGCCCCCAGGCTCCAATTCCCAAGAGATCAGGTCACCAGGACTTACCTGAAGCGCCTCTCGAACGCTAGCAGGTATGGTCGTTTGTCCTTTGCTCGTAATCTTGGCGAGTGTGCTCATTCAATCACTCCAGTAAGAATGCTGTAAGAACGCATTACTTCCAGATCTTAGCAGGCACCAGTGGCGCTCGCCACCAGTGCCTGCAGATTCTGTGGATGCTGGTTAGCGTTAGTTGGCCCACTTATAACTAAAAAAGCGCTATGTTCTGGGTAGTTCTTCGTGTGTCCAACCCCCTACCGATCCCCTTTGGTGCTGGCTATACCTCCACGGAGTCTTTCTTTTGTGAGGTATCGATGCCATGAAACACAAAGCCCTTTCCTCTGCCGTTCTTTTGGTCCTGTCCCTGGGACTGGTCATACCACTTCCTGCACTTGCCGGCGGTGCCGTAACCGGGGGTGCGACGTTTCCCGAGCAGATCGTGCAAGAAGCGACGTTACTCCAATCGAAGGTGGAAGGCGCCGAGCGCTTGGTGCAGCAAATCCAGATGTACGAAAACATGGCCCAGAACATGGTGAATCTGCCCCAAAGCATGATCGGAAAAATTATGCAGCCCATCGATCAGCTCTACGGCATGGCTGGGCAGGCTCAGCAGCTGGGCACCAATGCCATGAATCTCGCCAATCAGTTTCAGAACCTAAATGCGAGCTTCAATCCCCAGCTGACCTCGGAATACACGGATCATTACGAGAGCATCACCACCGGACTGAACAATGCCCTCAACACCGCCCTCGAGGCTGCCAACCTCAACCCCGATGCCTTTACGACCCAGGCACAAGCGGAAGAATCGATCCGGCAGGCACTCAGCAATCCCAATAGCCGGGATGCACTCTTGCAAGGCGCCGTTGCAGCGGGGCAGGCCACGGTATCGGCACTCACCCAGATGCAACAGACGGCCAACACCGAGGCGACAGCGGAGCTGACCTGGCGCAAGGCCCAGTTGGCGGATCAGACGGGGCAGACTGCGGCTGTAGACGAACTCAACAACGATCTCAATGGTACTGGGCAGACCGTCACCTACGGCAACCCGAACTTTGGTTGGCTGAATTGAGGACATGACCATGAAACTCCGATCTCTAGCAATTCTCACCCTGTCCGTTCTGGCCATGTCTGGTTGCAGCCACACGCCGGTGTACACCCAGGCGTACTACGTGAAGCATAAAAAAGCCCGTGACAAGGCGATCAACTACTGCCAGAAGCACAAAGAAGTTTCCCGTACGCGCGAGGCGGATTGTCAGGCGGCAGCCAATGCTGCATGGCAGATTTACGACAACGGGAAGAAGCCTGCCAAAACTGTCACCTACGGCAATCCGAACTTCGGCTGGCTGAACTGAGGAGGGATCTCCATGCGCACACGCTTTTCCATCCTCACCCCGGCACTGCTGGGAGTCTTGCTTCTCGCGGTTTCCCTTCCAGCCAGCGCGGCGACCGGCACGGTATCGCCCTTCATCAGCGCGTTTACCACGGTTGCGATCGGCTGGTACTCCGAGATTCTCAAGGTATCGGAGGAAATCTTCTACTTCCTGTTCGGCGTGGACTTTGTGTATCTCGTCGCCCAATGGCTCATCGGCGGCAAGGACGTCCACGAGATTTTTACGTCCTTTCTGAAAAAGCTCATCTCTATTGGCTTCTTCTACACCATCCTGCTGAATAGCCAGCAACTCCTCAAATGGGTATTCCAGGGCTTTCACCAGACCGGAGTGCAGGCTGGTGGAGCGCATGCGGTAGGAGTGAGTGCGATATTCAACACGCTCATGCAAATCTGGAATGCGCTGCTCAAGGGCCCCAAAACGGCACACCACGGCTGGCTCTATGATGTTACCCACATCGGGACGGCCGCACTCAGTGACGTTCTGGCCATCATGATGGCGGGAATCTGTTCGCTGATCGTCCTCATGATCATGGTCTACGTGGTCATCGAGTATTTTGCCGTAAAGCTCGAGGCGCTTCTCGTGGGATCAGTCGGCGCACTCATGCTGGGTTTTGCGGGTAGCCGCTGGACGGTGCAATACGCCGAGGGTTTTTTCAAATATGCGGTTTCGGTGGGTGTCCGACTCCTTGTACTCACGCTCTGGATTGGCTTCGTCGAAACTCAGCTGGGGACCAGCATTACTCGCATCCTGAACATTGCTTCGCACAACGGCACCAATATCGTTGGGCAGTTCGAGGGCTACGGAGAGATCCTGATCTTCTTCCTCCTGGTCGGCTGGCTGACCAAGAAGCTGCCTAGCATAGCAAACAGCGTGCTTGCGGGGTCTTCCTCGCTCTCTGGCGGAGAACTCGTCACGGCCGGGGCGACTGCGGCCGCATTGGGAGCAGCAGCGGTGGCAACCGGAGGGGCAGCACTCGCCGGTGCCGGTGCGGCAGGAGGTGCCGGAGCGCTCACCGGGGCGCAGGCTGCGGCAATGGATGCCGGGGCCGCGGGTTCCATGAGAGGGGCTGCCGGTGGCGGTGCCACGGAAATGGCCGGTGGCAGCGGCCTGGGTGCCAGTGCCGTGGATACGGGCATGGCACATGCAGTGCAGCCTCCGCCACCACCTCCGCCCCCGAAGCCCGCGGGTGTACAGCCTCCGCCTTTTCCTTCAGCAGCCGCGCGAATGGCGGACATGGCGCCTCAAGAGTTTCATGCTACCATGGCAGATGCCGTGCGCACGGGCATGCAGAGCGATCGTCCCATGTCTCTGGCGGAGAGGTTTAGAAAAACATACAAAGATGGGGCGGGGTTACACCAAGAGTTGGAGAAGCATTTGTCCCTTGGTGAGGCCTCACAAGAGGGTGTACAAGCCCCCGGCGCTGGTTTGAAGCACAGCGAGTAGTTTCGACGAGACAAACTGTGCTATCGGTAGGAGAGGATGCTGGGGAATTGATGAGGTCCCAGGAGGGTGTCATGAAGGTTGTGCTTGGTATCATTGGTTACCTGATCGTTGCCAGTATTTTGGGGCCCATCTTTCTGTTTGACATGCCCGGGATCGGGCCTTACCTATTCGCTGGGTTAGTTTTCGCACCCCTCGGATCTTTTTTGTTTTGGTTCTTTTTCATCCGCACACCTACCGGAAATGTTGGCCTTCTGTATAGCAAGGCTGACATTGATCGTGCTCGCCATAGGGGCTTCCAGGAAGGCCGCCGTAGCGCTCGCTGGTGACCCCCTTGGTGCACTGGTGATGAGAAGCCTCGCTTGCAGCGGGGCTTTTTGGTATCGGGGTCGAACCTTAGCTATGACATCTGGGCTTCGGCTGGTTGAAGTGAGTCGCAACCCAAGCGCTATTTGTTCAGATTACCAGATTGGTGGACGCGACGTTGCCATAGGTATAAACTCATTTGACACAAAATTCTGTGCGAAATGGCGTGAAACGGTGAGAAGACTATGCTGCACAGCTATGCGGTGACCAATTTTCAGTCTTTTAGAGACCGGGTCGAGGTTGATTTTACGGCTAACCAAAGGGCTTCCGACTCCGACTGGCTCGTGACCGATGGTGGTGGCCATAAGGTATCCAAGGCGATGGTGATCGTCGGTGCGAATGCCTCCGGCAAGACGGCACTGTTGAAGCCGGTAGCCTTTCTGGGTTGGTTCTTGAGCTCCTCCTTTTTGCAGACACAGCCTGGTTCCCCAATACCCCTGTCTCCACATTTCGCCAACGCTAATAGTCCAATAGAGATTGAATGCATCGCGGAGGTCGGAAACGTTCTCTGGAAATACCTACTTCGCTGCACACCGCAGCGTGTCCTACATGAGTCGCTCCATCGCAAGCAGGGTCGAAGGTATCGCCATGTGTTTATCCGCGATTGGAATGAGACAAAAGTAGGATACACCGTGAAGCAGCAGGAGTTTGGATTAGACCAAAACAAGGCACAGGAGGTTAGGCCAAACGTCTCCTTGGTAGCTTGGGCAGCACAATACGGTGTTCCTTTGGCACTGACGTTGGCCACTCCTATTGTGAGCAGCAATGTCAATATGATTGGTCGTGTCCAGACGGGTGACATGGCGGTTATTCAAGCTGGAAAAAGCCTGGCCGAAAACCCAAAGTTGCTCGAGCAGATTCAGAATCTGTTGCGGGGCTGGGATTTTGGGCTATCCGGCGTGAGCATACGTGAGTCGAACATGATGGTGCAGGCCGTGGACTTAAGCAGCCCCGATGCCGGCCAAAAAATTTGGGTTCCTATCGGTCATCATGACAGCCGTGGGAAAAGTTACGAATTACCATTTTTCTTGGAATCAAACGGCACCAAAACCGCGTTATCGTTGCTTTCGTTACTGCTACCAACGCTGAGCCGTGGTGGTCTAGCGGTGATCGATGAGTTTGAGAGTGACTTGCATCCCCATATGCTCTCTGCAATCCTGGATCTGTTCGCCAGTCGCTATACAAATCCGCATAACGCGCAGCTGCTATTTACGAGCCACGCGATTGAGGTCCTAGATTTATTGGGGAAACATCAAGTGATGTTGGTGGAGAAAAACGAAGAGTGCGAAAGCAGTGCTTTCCGTCTTGATCAGATCAATGGCGTTCGCTCCGATGTCAGCCTATATGGTAAATACATGGCCGGTGCATTTGGCGCCGTTCCCAATCTGTAATGCCAAGTCGTCGGAGGTTACGTCTGCAGCAATGTCGTACTCTTCTCCTTGTCGTCGAGGGGGAGACGGAAGAAGCTTTTGTGAATCACCTCCGAAAAATGTACGTATCACGTGGAAGCGGCCTGAAAATTACCGTGCGATGTGCTCATGGTAAAGGCGCAAAACATGTTGTTGAATATGCTGCTCGACTACGCGGGTCGGCCAGTTTTGACCGTGTGGCGGTGTTATTGGACACAGATACGGACTGGACGTCAGAGGTGCAAAGACTCGCAAAAGAAAAAGGGATTCACGTATTGGGGTCCCAGCCTTGTATCGAGGCTGTACTGTTGCGTGCCATAGGGCAACCAGCGGAGGGAAAGTCTCGGGAGTTGAAATCGCGCCTAGCTCCATTTGTCAACGATAATGCCCTAGATTCTCGCAATTATGATTCCCACTTCGGGGATGATGTATTGCAACGTGCGAGGACCACAGAGCCGGTGCTGAACGATTTATTAGGGCTACTCAACATCGAGCAGTGGTAAAAGTAGGCCCCACTCCGGTTTGGATTTATGGGGTTGGATGTGTAGCTAGGCGAAGTATTGTGGTTCTTGGTCTACGGTTGAAGCATTGCGTGTTCAGCCAATTCCGCATCAATAAAGCCGGCAATCATCGCACGATAGACCCGCTCCGTAACCGTAGAATTTGCTCCGAGCTCTTCAGGCAGGGCAGTGACTCTGGCAATGACCTGCTCAACCCGCTGAGGCGCTTTGACTGCATCAGTACTTTTCTTGAACCGTGCCGCCTGCTTGACGTAGGCCCCTCGTTCAGCCAGAAGGGCAACAATGTTTCGGTCGATATCGTCAATTTGCTGGCGAACCTCCTCAAGGCTTTGACAATTCTTGATGTGGTCCAAAAGCTTCATCCCCTAGTTGCCCATCGTCACGATTAGGACATGAGTATATCTTGATTCTATGCGGTTGGGCAGTTCGCCACATGTAGGCCAAGGGTGGCTGTTTCTTCCCTACCTATCCCCTTTTCGGCTGGCTATACCAGAACAGGAACTGGTTTTGGCCTGATGAGAGGATTGCCCGATGGCAAAAAAACAACCCCCTTCCTCCTTGGAGGAGCTGGATACATTTCTGGAGAGACTGGATGGCGAGGAAAGTTCTGCCGTCAAGGCGTATCTCGTGGCACAGCGCATCTGGCTGGAACGCTACGGAACGCATATTGCCGGCGAACGGAACTGGCGCAAGGTGGCTTTTGCGGCGCTCGGGATTGCCGCGCTGTTTGGGGCGGGTATGGTCTACGAGGCGGATCGGGTCCATACCATCCCCTGGGTGGTCCAGGTCAATCACCTGGGACAGGCAGTACACCTGGCTCAGGAGGTACAGGAGGGTACCCTGGACCTCCCCGTCGTGCGTCACGTCATCGCCAATTGGGTAGTCAAGGTTCGCGAGCGCATTCCGGTCGTGGCTGCCGAAAAGCAGATCTACAAGTCGACCTATGATGTTGTGGGCAATCGCGAAAGCGGGCGGCTCACTGCCTATTACCAGCACCACAATCCCTACTCCAACTTTACCAAAAACGAAGGTGGGCGCACCGTCAAGATTCTTTCCGTACTGCCGGTTGGGACAGTGACCGCCAAGGGCGGAACCATGCAGGTGGAGTGGCAGGAGACGCAGTATGGTTCCAGTGGCTCCATCCAGTGGCAGAAGGAATACCAGGGTACGGTCACGTATCGCGTACAGCCTCCCTCGGACAACCCCAAAGTCCTGCAGGCCGATCCCTTCGGCATCTTCATCACCTCTTTCACCTGGAACCCCATTCCATAAAGGAGAATTCTCATGCGTCAGTCGATTCTTTGTGCGGCCGTCGCCGCATCCCTCTTGAGCTGCAGTGGACTTGCTGTTGCTCATGTCGTCACCACGTCCCCGGCACCTGATGGTATCTCCGGGCAGGTACCGGCCATTCACCAGAGTATCCAGACCGTTGACCAGCCCAATGTCACTACCAATGGGGTGTCTGCAGAATCGTCTGCGGAGATCTGGCAGCAGGCGATCAAGGCGCCACCCGAGGGGAAAATCTCGGCGCGCTCCAAGAAAGCCATGGAAGCGGCCCTGGTCGCCGCCTATGAGGCAGGCAAGACCCAAAATCTACCCCCCATTGCCGGCACGAATGGGGAAGTCCTCTATGCCTTCGGGCAGAGCCTGCCGACGTTGGTGACAGCACCACTACATACCTCCCTGATCTTGCTGCAACGCGGAATGAAGAATCCGCAAGGCCAGGGGTTGACCCCTGGGTACTGGCAGCTAAAAACCCTCATGGCGGGGGATCAGCCGGAATTGGCGGTCACACCGCGCTTTGCCGGCCTGCATGGCAATCTCGTGATCACCGGCAGCTCTCGTAGCGGAAAGCCGATGATCTATGTCGTCGAGGTGACTTCCGATGCCCGCCGTTACACGCCGATGATCGGGTTTTATTACCCCGGCAGTATCGAGTATTCCTGGAAGCAGGATCAGCAGGCTTCCGCGGCCAAGGCTAAGCAGGTAGCGACCGAAACCGTCGCCACCCTCCCCAGCATCAATGCCACCGATCTCGACTTCTCCTGGAAGATGCGTTGCGCCGGTGGCGGCTGGTTCAGCAGCAGCGACTGCCGTTCCATCCTGCCAGAGCGGGTCTTTGATGATGGAAAGCAGACCTTCATCCAGTTCAAGCCGGGACAGGGAAGCCATGGCGGCATTCCCTCGATCCTCGCAGAAAATGTCGCAGGCCAGCCGGCCATCATCAATACCACGTTCCGCGACGGGTACTACATCGTCGATGGCGTGCCCCAAAAGATTCTGCTTCTCGCAGGCAAGGGGAGCAGTGGCAAGGTGGTCAAGCTCATCCACGAGCGCCCCTAAGGAGGGAAGTCATGGCAAACAACGACACTCCCCTGGGCGAGGGTTCTGCAGGCAAAGTCCACGGAACCCTGCTACCCGACAAGAATCGCCTGGGAGCGCATCTCAAATCCGGGCGGATCGTGGCCTACACGGTTGCCGGGTTCGTCATCGTCGGTGGTGCAGGTTTCGCCGCCATCGATCTGTTTCACGGGTTTGGAAGTGGTACGGGCCCTGCCAAGGAGGTCATTCATAGGCCACCCAACATCGCGCCGGGAAAGCGGGAGTCGGCTTCGATTCATAGCCCGACCAGCAAGACGCAGTCTTCCACGGCAGCAACCCAGTCGGGTGCGAAGGCGTCCACTCAGTCTCCCGTCACGCCGGCGACTACGACCCCAGCACAGCCGGACCCGCAGGTTACTGCGCTCTATCAGGCGCTCAAAGGCGCGGGCTCTACGGTGACCTGGGGAAACGATCGGGAGAGCAAGACTTCGGCGGCTTCGAGTCGGCCGATTGCGGGCGCGGTGCAGCTGGCAGCCGCGCTGGCCAAGAAAGCCGAGCACAAACAGGCGGAAAACGTATACAGCACCCATCTGGTGCGACGAGAGGTGAGCCCGTATGAACTGCTCCAGGGAACGGTCATCCCGGCCATTCTGACGCAGGGAATCAAATCAGACCTCGCTGGCCGGGTAAAAGCTGTCGTCGCCCATCCAGTCTACAACAGCCTGAATGCCTCGTATGTACTCATCCCTGCCGGATCGACCCTGATCGGCAGCTATCGCAATGCGGTGGCCATGGGACAAGACCGTCTGGGCGTAGAGTGGACGCGCATCGAATTCCCGAATGGCACTTACCTCCAGCTCAGCCGGATGCCGGGCACGTCGCCTCGCGGCTATGTCGGCTTCCATGACCTGGTGGACGACCATACCTGGGAGATTTTCAAGAACGCCTTGCTGCTCTCCCTCATCGATGTGGGCATGGCCGTTGCGAGTCCCGTCAGCACCGAGAACAACACCACGGGCGTGACGGGGAATGAGGCCTTGCAGGATGGGGAACAGGCCCTGGCGCAGACCTTTGGCCAGGCCGAGGCGCAGCTCTTTCAGCGCTACATCAATGTGTCGCCGACTCTGACCATTCGCCCGGGCTATGCCTTCAACGTGGTGGTGACCAGGGACCTGGTATTTCCCGGTCCCTATCGCCAAGGTGTCAATGACGTGGGTACGGGTGTGGGATCGGTCTCCGTCGCGGGTCCGGCGCTACCCACTGAACCCAACCCCTACGGATAAGGGAGAAAGCTCATGAGGGAATTGTTATGGAAAGGAATCGACTGGCGGGCTGTCGCCAGAGCCGAAGGGAAGTGGGCACTGGGTTTCGTGCTTTTTTGGTTGATTCTCCTGGATATTGTCCTGATTTTGATCTGCAGCAGTGCCCAATCCCTGGGTGAGATTGGGAGACAGATTGCATTGCACCCGCAAAGTGGGCCGGATATCCACCATGTTATGGCGATGTTCGGTGGATTAGTGTTTCTGGCGCTCGTGGTGATAGAAATCACTCGCCTCATAGGCACTGTGCATCGGCGGATAGCTGCCCAGGACCCTGTTCTGGCAAAGAAGATTCAGGCCTATGCCCTGATCTTCGGAGGTATCTTTCTGGTGGGGGGAAGCTCCTTTCTCCTGCACTTTGGCACGGGTTCTCGTCCGGTTCCGCCGCCGAAGCCACCAGTTTTCCATCCCTTTGTGGGTACTCGGTACCGGGCGCTGATTCACGAAAAGACGATTCCGGGCAAACTGGTGTCGGAGTACACCAAAAACATCGTTGGGCCCGCACAGGTCAAGTCGCTCGGCGCAGGTCGCTACCTGGTGCAATTCGAAAAAAGGGGGATGCCGGAATGAAGAGCCGGATCATTCCCCGCCTGCGTCGGGATTTGATGGATCCCTTGTACCTCGAGGATGCGGATGCCCGCTCGAAGCGGGTCTGTGAAGAAATCGTCCGTCGCCCCCTCGAAGAACTACGCTCCCTGGGCCTGCGGCGGGCCAATCGTCCCGCCCCGGAGCCACCCTACGAGCCGTTTGCGGTAGCACTGACCCCAGATGCCGCTGCCAAGCTTGCGCGGCTGCCGGCAAGCGTCAGCGTCTCGGCAATCGTCCAGGAGTTTCTCAGACCGGCAGGTAAAATCCAGAAGCGCAACGGATGAAGGCTATACCCGATCAGCTACCATCACCGGAGGACCTATCGTGAAGCCAAAATTTTTTGTGTTTGCCAATCAGAAGGGCGGGGTAGGGAAAACGACCCTGGCCGCGCACATGGCGATCCATGCCCACCAGATGGGATACCGCGTCCTGCTGGTCGATCTGGACCAGCAAGGAAGTGCCACTTACCTCTGTACCGGCGACGGAGAATACCACCAGACGGATGAGAATACCGCGCTGGACCTGTGGTATCCCGACCGCCAGATACCCATCCAGCAGTCGCCTGTGTATGGCTTTGACTTCCTGCAGGCCTCGTCGGCGCTCGATGTGGTCGATGACGACCTGGAAGCGGCCATACTCGCCCTGCGACGGCTGGAGACCCTGGAAACGGATCAGGGGCGGTATCACCTGGTGGTCATTGATTGCCCACCGGCACCCGGAGTGCGGCAGGTGGCACCGCTGATGGTGGCGGACAAGCATATCGTCCCGGTCACACCGGATGCGCTGGGTACCCAGGGACTCCTCTCCATCATCCAGACCAATCTCGAGAGCATTCTGCCGGTCAATCCTCAGCTGGAGTTTCGGGTCCTGATCAACCGGCTCAAGGCAAATTCCGCGAAGAATCATGCAACGGCCAAGGAGCTGGTGGAGAAGATTCCCGAATGGATCATTCCGCATCTGCTCTTCGATCGGGAAGATGTCCGCACGGCACTGCGGCTGGGCAAGCCGTACTGGGAACTGTGCCGCGACGATGGGCAAAAGGATGCCTGGTATCAGGCCTTTGACTTTCTGCTCGCCAATGTTCCAGACGACGATGACGACCCCAATCTCCGGGAGACCGACGAACCGAAGGACGCCGAGGCGGCTTTGGCATCGCAGGAGCTGGCAGCAGCCAGCGAAGGAGGATAAGCATGAAAGACTCGGTACTAAAAGGACTGAACCTCGACCGTGCGAAGGCCGCCTTGCAATCGAAACCCGAGGACCTCGGGAAGCCCTCGCTGGTGGCTTTGTACCTTCCGCTGGATGCGATCATGCCGGATCCCGACCAGCCACGGCGCAGCGTGGAGGGAGGGGAAGGAGGTGACCAGAGTCTGGAGGATCTGGCGGCCAGTATCCTGCAGCATGGGGTAATTCAGCCCATCACGGTAGAGGCGGTAGAGAAAGGGAAATACCAGATCATTGCCGGTGAGCGGCGCTGGCGTGCGGCAAAAAAAGCGTTGGAAAGCGGCCAGGCCTGCGCGCGCAAGGGGTATGACCTGCAGCGTATTCCCGCAGTGATTCTGCAGTCTGAAAGCCCCACAGACCGCATGGAAATGCAGCTGGTGGAGAACCTGGCACGCTCAGACATGCGTAACGAGGATGTCGCCCAGGCACTGCAGACCTTGCTGGAGACCCTTAAGGTGAGCAAGGCAGAACTGGCCCGGCGATTGGGACGGTCGCCATCTTGGGTGGACCAGGTATTGGCCAAAGGTAGCGAGGATGCAAGGCAGATCGCTAAGCAGATAGGACTTTCTTTGGAAACCATCGGTGGCCGTGAATTGCAGCGCATGATCTTGTGGAAAAAAGATCCTACCAGATCTTCTTTGCTGGAATTGGTAGCAAATGCCCTGCAGACGGGAATTCCGTTCTCGCGAGGACTCCTGGATGAGATGGAAACTCGCCACATCCTGGAGGGGCGTTTTCCAGAGCTTCGGGGACGGAAGCTCCCGATCGAGGATCTACAATTCGTTGCGGACCATATTCAGAACTCTGATCCGGTCAAACAGTACAGGGCCCAGCGAATCCTGGACGGAGAGCCGGAACCCCTGGAACGGCCGTTGCCGGAACGGGCAACTGAACCCGTAGTACAGCAGGAACCCAAGACTCCTAAAGTCCGTGAAGATGTGGGTGCAGAGAGTGGTGCAGACGAGTTGGAGACCAACGCAGGTGTGGTCAGGGACCCGGAGATCGAGTCTCAAGATTACGAGGAAGAGGGGGAAAAGGACCCCGGCTCTTCCCCGGTTCCTCTGGAGGAGGAAGACAGCTACCCAATCAGACCCGAAGCAGCAATGGTGGAAGGAGCCAGCGAGGAGATTCCGGAGGTCCCTCAGAGCCACGCCTCTGTGGCGCCGTCTGTTGGAGTCTCCACTCTGTCTGTGCCCATTCCCATTGCTCTGGTCGAGCGCATCTTCGATTGTGCAGGAATGTCCTGTGACCTGTCGGCTGTGGACGCCCGAGCCGTTGTGACGGCTCTGGAAAAACTGATTTCTGGCTAAATTACCCTACCCCCTGGATAGACAGCCTTGCCCCCTCGCGGGGCTTTTTTATTGCCCAGGATTGACTGGCATCTGATTTGACTGCACCAATTAGTGCACCAATTAGGAAAAATGAAGCTGGAGTTTATTCGTAACACGTTGATTTATTTGGTGCCGTTGAGGGGAATCGAACCTCTGACCTACTGATTACGAATCAGTTGCTCTACCGACTGAGCTACAACGGCATGACTGCTTTCTACGGGCCAGTAATGGTAGCGATATGGCGCCGCTTTTGTCAAAAACCGATGCCGCTGCTTGGATGTAAGCGGACTAGGCGTCGGTCTCTGTCTGCGGATCGGGTCGCTGCAGCAGGAAGCCCTTGAGGTAACGGCTCTCCGGTACGGCGGGAGGGACGGGATGGTCCAGATCCTGACCGCCTTCGGCGAGGATGACGCTGGGGCTGCGCACGGCGGCGTGGCCGATTTCCCGCAGCAGCATCTCCCGCGACATATGGAAGGAGCAGGAAGCGGTGAAAAGCAGTCCGCCAGGGCGCAGCAGGCGCAGGGCGAGGTCGTTGAGGCGTCGATAGGCCTGTACGCCTTCCTTCATGTCCTTGCGCGATTTGATCAGCGCCGGCGGATCGAGGACGATGAGATCAAAGCTCTCCCCCTGATCACGCAGCAGACGCAGGCTTTCCAGGGCATCGCCTTGTTGGGCGCGAATCTGTCCGAGGCTATTGGCTGCCACATTGCGCTGCAAGAGCGCAAGGGCGCTGGCGGAGGCGTCGATTGCCAGCACCTCGCTGGCTCCTGCCTTGGCGAGCGGCAGGGCGAATGCACCACTGTAGCTGAACAGGTCGAGCACCCGGCGCCCCGCAGCAAAGCGCTGCAACAGGCGGCGATTGGCACGGTGATCGTAGAACCAGCCGGTCTTTTGTCCGGCATACGGATCGATCGTGAAACGGCAGCCATTTTCTTCGATCTCGATGGTAGCGGGTACTTCGCCGGCCAGCACTTCGACCCGCTCGGGCAGTCCTTCCATCTTGCGCGCGACGCCAGTCGCCTTGAGCAGGATGCCCTGTTGCGGAATTTCCGCCTGCAGTGCCGCGACGATCTGGGAAAGGTCGCGTTCCATGCCCTGACTGCCAATCTGCAGCACCAGAAAATCCCCGTGGCGGTCGATGATCAGACCGGGCAGACCATCGCCTTCGCCATGCACCAGACGATAGTAGGGAGAATCGAGCAGACGCTCCCGCAGACGCAGGGCAGCGGCAAGGCGCCCGCGGTAGAAGCCGATGTCGATGGCCTCGCGTACATCGCGGGTCAGCAGACGGGCACAGAGCAAGGAATGCGGACTGAGATGGGCGAGTCCCAGGGCATGGCCCTGACTGTCTTCTACCTGCACTACGCTTCCTGGTTCCAGCTGCGCAAAGGGGGTTTGTGCGGTATCGACCTCGTTGCTGTAGATCCAAACGTGGCCCGCACGCAGGCGGCGATCTTCGTGGCGACGGAGGCGGAGGGGAGGGTAGCTGGACATGAAGGAATTCCTGAGTCGTTGTTGTCGTGGCGAATTTTACAGACTCCTCGCTGCTTCGTATATTGGCGCCAATCCATCGCCCAAGGAGTGTGCCTCATGCGTGCCGAGATCCGCCCGATTCGTTGGCAGGACCATCAGTTGCTGTTGCTGGACCAGCGCCGTCTACCGGCCGAGGAGACCTATCTGGAACTCGCGGACTACCGCGCGGCCGGCCAGGCAATCACCGATATGGTGGTGCGGGGTGCTCCGGCAATCGGCATCACTGCCGCCTACGCCATGGTCCTGGCGATGGACAGCGTCGCCCAGCAAGCCGATTGGCAGATGGCACTGGCAGCAGCAGCAGACGAATTGCGGGCGGCAAGGCCAACGGCGGTGAATCTCGCCTGGGCCATCGACCGACAACTGCAGCTGGCGCGTGCGCAATCCAGTGCAGCGGCGGCGCGGACAGCCCTGTTGCAAGCCGCCCATGATCTCCTCGCCCAAGACATCGCCGACAATCAACGCATGGGGCGCTTTGGGGTCGAAGCCCTGCCGGAGCGCGGTGGGATCCTCACGCATTGTAATACCGGGAGTCTGGCGACCGGTGGTTATGGTACCGCTTTGGGGGTGATTCGCGCCGGTTTTGCTGCCGGCCGCGACTGGCAGATTTACGCCGATGAAACGCGCCCCTGGTTGCAGGGTGCACGGCTGACGGCCTGGGAGTTGCAGAAAGAGGGGATTCCTTTCTCTCTGAATGTGGACGCGGCCTCTGGTCATTTGATGGCAACGGGCAGGATCCAGGCAGTCATCGTCGGTGCCGACCGCATTGCCGCCAACGGCGACGCGGCGAATAAGATCGGAACCTACAGCCTGGCGGTGCTGGCCCACTATCATCAGATTCCCTTCTTCGTTGCTGCACCGCTGAGCACGGTGGATTTTGCCATGCCGGAGGGCAGTCAGATTGTCATCGAAGAACGCGCGGCCGACGAGGTGCGCAACTGTGGTGGTCGCCAGATGTCCCCAGCGGAGGTGGCGGTGCGCAATCCTGCCTTCGATGTCACCCCGGCGAAGCTCATCGCCGGCATCATTACCGAACGGGGGGTGGCACGGGCACCCTACACCCAGGCGTTGGCAGCCCTGCGCGGCTGAGCGAGTGCGCGGCCCGGCGAATGCTGGCATAATCCCTTGATGTCTCGATCGTTGGATACACAATAAATGGTAGACTTCGCCAAAGAAACCATCCCCGTCAGTCTCGAACAGGAGATGCGGCAGTCCTATCTGGACTACGCCATGAGTGTGATTGTCGGGCGTGCCCTGCCCGATGTCCGCGACGGTCTCAAGCCCGTGCATCGACGTGTGCTCTACGCCATGCACGAGATGAACAACGACTGGAACAAGCCCTACAAGAAGTCGGCGCGCGTAGTGGGCGATGTGATTGGTAAATATCACCCGCACGGAGACACGGCGGTCTACGACACCATCGTGCGTATGGCGCAGGATTTTTCTATGCGCTACCCGCTCATTGACGGACAAGGCAACTTTGGTTCGGTGGATGGCGATAGCCCGGCGGCCATGCGTTACACCGAGGTGCGCATGGCGCGGATTGCGCACGAGATGCTCGCGGATATCGACAAGGAGACCGTCGACTTCGGCCCCAACTACGATGAAAAGGAAGTCGAGCCGCTGGTCCTGCCGGCGCGCATTCCCAACCTGCTGATCAATGGCTCGGCGGGTATCGCTGTGGGTATGGCCACCAACATCCCGCCGCACAACCTGACGGAGGTGATGAACGCCTGTGTGGCCCTGATCGATAATCCAGAGCTAAGCGATGAAAACTTGTTCGCCCTGGTGCCGGCGCCAGATTTCCCGACCGCGGGCATCATCCTGGGGCGCGAAGGAGCGTTGGAGGCCTATCGTAGCGGCCGGGGACGGGTGGTGATGCGCGCCCGCGCGGAGTTTGAAACCGACAAAAAATCCGGGCGCCAGAGCATCATCGTCACCGAGCTCCCCTATCAGGTGAACAAGGCTAGACTCATCGAGCGCATTGCCGAGATGGTCAAGGAAAAGCGCTTGGATGGCATCTCCGACCTGCGCGACGAATCCGACAAGTCGGGTATGCGCATTGCCATCGAACTCAAGCGCGATGCCAATGGCGACGTGGTGCTGAACAATCTCTACCAGCACAGTGCCATGCAGAGCGTTTTCAATATCAATACGGTCGCCCTTCTCGATGGCGCGCCGCGCACGCTGGGGCTGCGCGACCTGTTGCAAGCCTTCCTACGCCATCGTCGCGAAGTCGTTACCCGCCGCAGCATCTTCGAGCTGCGCAAGGCCCGCGACCGCGCCCACATTCTCGAAGGGCTCGCGGTTGCCCTCGCCAATATCGACGCTCTGATCGCCCTCATCCGCGCTGCCGCCAGCCCGGCGGAGGCCAAGGCGCAGATGCTGGCGCGGGTCTGGCAACCGGGCATGGTCGAGGCTTTGTTGCGCGAACGCGGCGAGCCATCGGCGGGACTGCAGGCGGACGGCTATCATCTCTCCGAGGCGCAGGCACAAGCCATTCTCGACCTGCGGCTGCACCGGTTGACGGGTCTGGAGCAGGACAAGATTCGCGATGAGTATCTCGGTCTGCTCGAACGGATTGGCGAGCTCCTCGCCATCCTTGGCTCCGAGGCACGGCTGATGGCGGTGGTGCGGGAAGAGCTGGTCGCTATCCGTGACCAGTACGGCGATGCCCGGCGCAGTGAGATCGTGGCGAATACCGGGGACATCAGCAATGAGGACCTGATTGCCGAAGAGGACATGGTCGTTACCTTTACCCACGCCGGCTACATCAAGGCGCAGCCGGTAACCGCCTTCAATGCGCAGCGGCGCGGCGGGCGCGGCAAGGTGGCGACCACCACCAAGGAAGAGGATTTTGTCGAGCGGATGTTCGTCGCTTCGACGCATGCCTATGTGCTCTTCTTCAGCAATCTGGGCAAGGTCTTCTGGGAAAAGGTCTATCAGCTTCCGCAGGCGGGACGCGGCGCGCGCGGCAAGCCCATCGTCAATCTCTTGTCCCTTGCCCCCACTGAGCGCATCACCACGGTGCTGCCGGTGCGCGAATTCCTCGAAGGCTACTACGTTTGCATGGTCACGGCCCATGGCGTGGTCAAAAAGACCCCGCTGATGGACTACTCGCGGCCTCGCAACCAGGGCATCAATGCCATCAATCTCGATCCGGGGGATCGCCTGGTGGCCGTCTGTCTTTCCGATGGTCAGCGGGAATTCATGCTCTTCACCCGCGACGGTATGGCGGTGCGTTTCCCAGAGGACAAGGTGCGGCCCATGGGTCGTACCGCGCGGGGCGTACGTGGTATCTCCCTGGCGGAGGAGGACCGCGTCATCTCCGCGCAACTGGTCGAGGAAAATCAGGTCATCCTCACCGCTACGGCCAATGGTTATGGCAAGCTCACGCCGGTGGCCGAGTATCGCCGCACCAATCGCGGTGGCAAAGGGGTCATCGCCATTCAGACGACTGCCCGCAACGGCAAGGTCGTTGGCGCCCTGGCGGTGCAGGACAGCGACGAACTGATGCTGGTCTCCGACGGTGGCACTCTGATCCGCATGGCCGTAAAGGAAATCCGCCGCACGGGCCGCAACGCCCAGGGTGTGCGTCTGATCAATCTGGGGGAAGGGGAACACTTGGCAGGCCTGGCGCTGATTGCCGATACGGAAGACGACGAGGAGGGGCAGGGAGAACTGCCCGTAGATCTGTGATGCCGCAAGAAATCTATAATTTCGGCGCCGGTCCGGCGGTATTGCCCAAGCCGGTCCTGGCGCAGGTGCAGGAAGAACTCCCAGACTGGCATGGCAGCGGCATGTCGGTGATGGAGATGAGTCATCGTGGCCGCGAGTACATGGGTATCATTGCGCAGGCCGAGGCCGATCTGCGTACACTGCTCGCGATTCCCGAAAACTATCGGGTCCTGTTCCTGCAGGGCGGCGCCAGCCAGCAGTTTGCCATGGTACCGATGAACCTGCTCGCGGGCGGTCGTGCCGCCTATGTCGAGACCGGTATCTGGTCGCGCAAGGCGAGCAGCGAGGCACGGCGCTTTGGCGAGATCGATGTCATCGCCAGTAACGCGACGGCAGCGGACCATGCCGTGCCGCGGCAGGAAAGCTGGCAACTGCGCCCCGAGCATCGCTACTGCCACATTGCCGACAATGAGACGATCGACGGTATCGAATTTGATTTCATTCCTGAGTTGGGAGAAGTACCGCTGGTCAGTGATGCCTCTTCCAATATCCTCTCCAAACCTTTGGATGTCAGTCGTTTTGGCCTGATCTATGCGGGGGCGCAGAAGAATATCGGACCGGCAGGGCTGACCCTGGTCATCGTCCGCGAGGATCTGCTGGGCAAGGCGGGGCCGCAGGTACCGACCATGCTCAACTATGCGGTGCATGCGGAAAACGCTTCGATGTACAACACGCCGCCTACCTTTGCCATTTACGTGGCGGGGCTGGTGTTTCGCTGGCTATTGCAGCAGGGCGGCCTGCCGGCTATGGCCGAAATCAATGCCCGCAAGGCAACGGCATTGTATGCTGCCATCGACGGTTCCGAGGGTTTCTACCGGAATGACGTCGCCACCGCCAATCGTTCGCGCATGAATGTACCGTTCTTTCTGCGCGATAGTCGTCTGGATGGTGAATTTTTGCAGGAAGCGGGGCAGCGGGGACTGCTACAACTCAAGGGCCATCGCCTGTTGAGCGGCATGCGCGCCTCGATCTACAACGCCATGCCCGAGGCCGGGGTACGGGCTTTGGTCGATTTCCTCCACGATTTTGCCCACCGCCATGGCTGAAGCGGGGGAGACAGAACTGCTGCAGTTGCGGCAGGAGATTGATCGTGTCGACAGCGAAATCCTGCGTTTGCTTTCGGAACGAGGACGTCTGGCGCAGCGCGTGGGGGTCTGCAAGCGGGCAGCCGGCAGTAGCCAGTTCTACCACCCCGACCGCGAGGGGGAGATTCTGCGTCGGGTGATGGCAGAGAACCCCGGGCCCTTTGCCGCCGAGCAGGTGGGCAGGATCTTCCGGGAGATCATTTCTGCCGGGCTGGCGCTGGAGCAGTCGCTGCAGGTGGCCTATCTCGGACCAGAGGGGACTTTTTCGCAGCTGGCTGCCGAGAAGCAGTTCGGTACGTCGGCGAGCTTCGTCCCCGTTGCCAACATTGCCGAGATCTTCCGTCAGACCGACAGCGGGTCCACGCAATTTGGTGTCGTGCCGGTGGAAAACAGCACCGAGGGGGCGGTCAACCAGACCCTCGACTTGATGTTGGACTATCCCCTGCAAATCTGCGGCGAGGTGGAACTGCGCATTGTCCACAATTTGGTAGCGTCTATCCCGCGGGCGGCCATCCGTCGCGTGCATGTGCACTATCAGACCCGCGCTCAGTGTCGCCAGTGGCTGGCGCAGAATCTGCCCGCCGTCGAGCTCTGCGATGCGCCGAGCAATGCGGAGGCAGCGCAGCGTGCGGCAGCGGATCCGGAGGGTGCGGCCATCTCCACCCTGGCGGCCGCCCAGCATGCCGGACTGGAGCTGCTTGCCCAAGGGATCGAGGACAACCCCGAAAACAGTACCCGTTTTTGGGTGATCGGCAAGATTGCTACACGCAGCACCGGTGCCGACAAGACCAGCATCGTGGTCGGTGGCGCGCATCGGGCCGGCAGCCTGCACGCCTTGCTCGCGCCCTTTGCCGACGCTGGCATCAGCCTGACGCGGATCGAGTCGCGACCCGCTCGCGGCGCGCTCTGGCAGTATGTCTTTTACCTCGACTTTCTCGGTCATCAGCAGGATCCGGCGGTACGCTCCACCCTGTTGGCGCTGCAGGAGCAGGCGGCATTCGTGCGTATTCTCGGTAGTTATCCCAAGGCGGTGTTTTGATGTCTTTCTCGGTTCAGCCCATGCCCTGGGTCCAGGGCCTGCAATCCTACCAACCGGGCAAACCCCTGGCGGCGCTGGAGCGCGAACTCGGCATTCGCGATGCCATCAAACTGGCTTCCAACGAAAATCCGCTGGGCACCAGCGCCCGCGTGCAAGAAGCCATCAGTGCCGCCTGCCGCAGCCTGGGACGGTATCCAGAGGGTGCCGCGCCAGAGTTGCGCGCCGCCCTCGCCGCCAAACATGGAGTGGCAGAACAGCAGATCCTTTTTGGCAATGGCTCGGACGAGATCATCACCATGCTCTGCCGCGCCTTTGCCGGGCCGGGCACAGAGGTGATCGTGTCCCAATATGCCTTTGCCGCCTATGCCATTGCGGCACGCTCGGTGGGAGCGGAACTCGTGCAGGTAGCCGCTCGCGACTATGGCCATGATCTCGATGCCATGGCCGCGCGAGTTGGTCCTTCTACCCGCCTGATCTTTCTGGCGAATCCCAATAATCCTACGGGCACGCATTTTTCCAGTGCCGAGCTGGATGCTTTCCTCGCGCGGGTACCAGCGCAGGTGTTGGTCGTGCTCGATGAGGCCTATGCGCAACTGATGTCCGCGCAGGACTACCCCAACGGCCTGGAACGTTTGCCAGCGCATCCCAATCTTTTGCTTACGCGCACCTTCAGTAAGGCCTACGGGTTGGCGGGGCTGCGCCTGGGCTACGCCGTCGCCCATCCCGAACTCATCGCCCTCCTCGAACGGCTGCGTTTGCCCTTCAATGTCAACAGTCTGGCGCAGGTGGCGGGCTGTGCTGCCCTGGCCGACAGCGAGCATCTGCAGGCGACCTTGGCGAACAATGCCGTGGGTCTCGCTCTGCTTGCCGATGGACTGCAAAAATTTGGATTGACAATATTGCCGGCTGCGGGCAACTTTATCACCTTTTTCACCCCCGGCCCGGCGCAGCCTGTGTATGAGGCCCTGCTGCGCCGAGGGGTGATCGTGCGGCCGCTCTTGCCTTACGGAATGCCCTCCCATCTGCGCGTCAGTGTGGGCACCCCGCAGGAAAACCGGCGTTTTTTACAGACTTTGGGTGAGGTACTCTGAATCATGATCGTCATCGTCAAACCCCAGGCAACTGCCGAGCAACGCGAGCAATTGCTGCGACGGATCCGCGAACTGGGATTGCAACCCATGGTCAGCAATGGCTCCGAGCGGACCGTGGTTGGCCTCATTGGCGACGAACGGCTGATTGCCGAGGGAATGTTGGAGTCCTTGCCCGCCGTGGAACAGGTCATGCCCATTCTCAAACCGTATAAACTCGTCAGCCGTGAATTCAAGGCCAGTGACAGTATCGTCGAAGTCCGCGGAATCCCCTTTGGCGGCAAGCAGATTCAGGTAATCGCCGGTCCCTGCTCGGTGGAAACGCCAGAGCAGATGCGCCAGGCGGCGGCGGCAGTCCAGGCGGCCGGCTGTCGCCTGATGCGGGGGGGTGCGTTCAAGCCGCGTACCAGTCCCTACACCTTTCAGGGGGTGGGGGATGAGGGGCTCGACTTTTTCCGCGACGCCGCCGACGCTTTCAATCTGCCTATCGTTACCGAACTGATGGATGTGCGCAAAATCGATCTCTTCCTGGAAAAGCGGGTCGACGTCATCCAGATCGGCACCCGCAACATGCAGAATTTCGATCTGCTCAAAGAGGTGGGTCGCCTGGAAGTGCCCATCATTCTCAAACGGGGCATGAGCGCCACCGTCAAAGAATGGCTGATGGCCGCTGAATACATCGCCGCCCACGGCAATCACCGCATTATCTTTGCCGAACGCGGCATCCGCAGCTTCGAGACCAGCTACCGCAATATCCTCGATGTTACCGCCATCCCCTTCCTCAAAAAGGAGACCCATCTGCCGGTCATCGTCGATCCCAGTCATGCCGGCGGCAAGGCCTGGTTGGTGCCTGCCCTGGCCAAGGCCGCCATCGCTGCTGGGGCCGACGGTCTGCTCATCGAGTCGCATCCCTGCCCGGAAGAGGCCTGGTGTGATGCCGATCAGGCACTGAGCCCCGAACAGCTCAAAATCCTGATGGCCGATCTGCGCAAGCTGGCCGAGGCCATTGGTCGCGAACTCTGAGATGTCCACCTTTCCCTTCCAAAACATCGCCATCATTGGCCTGGGGCTGATGGGAGGGAGCCTGGCGCTGGCGTTACGGGCGCGGGGATATACCGGGATCCTGCAGGGAGCAGGTGGCTCGGCATCGGATCTGGGGCTGGCGAGAAGCGCGCAGGGACACGGTCGCGCGGTGTTTGACGAGATTTGCGAAGACCCCGCGGATTTGCCTCTCGGCGCGGTCGACCTCCTGATCCTGGCGGTGCCGCCGGCGGCGTTATCGGTGTATTTCGCGCTGGCCGCCGAGAACTTGCCGGCGGCCGCCGTTGTCACCGACCTGGCGAGTGTCAAGGCGAACAATGTCGCCAAGGGAGAGGCGCTGCTGGGGGCGCGCTATCAATCTTCGCACCCGCTCATCGGTGCGGAGCAGCACGGTTTTGCGGCGGCGCACGCGGATCTTTACCGGGATTACCGTTGCATTCTGTGTCAGGGTTCCGTAACCGACGCAGAGGTTGATGAGCGTCTGACCGGTTTTTGGACAGCACTGGGTGCCGAAGTCTTGCACCTGGATGTGGCGACCCACGACACCGCCCTGGCCGCGACCAGTCACCTGCCGCATCTCCTCGCCTTCGCCTACCTTGAGCTCCTTGGCGCAGAGCCGGAGTTGGCCCTGCTGGCGGGCGGTGGCTTGCGCGACTTCAGCCGCATTGCCGCGAGCGACCCGCGGCTCTGGGCCGACATCCTCTGGCAGAATCGTGCTGCCGTGCGAGCTCGACTGGCGCGTCTGCAAGAGGGCTTGGGGCGGCTCGACGGAGTCCTGGCTGGGGAAGACCCGGCTCCTTTGCTTGCCAGTCTGAGCCGCGGACAACAGACCCGCTCCCGTTTTCGCTTTCCTTCGTCATGAGGCAGACCATGCAGTATCTCGTCCAGCCCGGCGGCGCCTTGCGCGGGCGCCTGCGCGTTCCGGGGGATAAATCGATTTCCCATCGCGCCGTCATCCTCGGTGCCCTGGCCGAGGGAGTGACGGAAGTCAGTGGCCTTCTGGAAGGCGCAGATGTCCTGGCTACCATCGCTGCGTTCCGCGCCATGGGCGTGCAGATCGACGGGCCGGACGACGGCAAGCTGCGGATCCAGGGGGTTGGTCTGCACGGACTGCGCGCGCCGGCAAAACCCCTCGACTGTGGGAACTCCGGTACCGCCATGCGCCTCCTGGCGGGGGTGCTAGCGGGGCAAGACTTTCCCAGCACTCTGGTAGGTGACGAGAGTCTGCATCGGCGTCCCATGGGGCGGGTGATCGACCCTTTGCAGGCCATGGGGGCACGGATCGCGTCCAAGGAGGGCAAGGCGCCGCTGCAGATCGAGGGTACGCGGCTGCACGGCATCGACTATACCCTGCCGATGGCGAGCGCCCAGGTAAAGTCGGCAATCCTGCTGGCGGGTCTGTACGCCGCGGGTCAGACCTGTGTACGTGAACCGGCTCTCACTCGCGATCACAGTGAGCGCATGCTGCGCGGCTTTGGCTATGAGGTGTCGCAAGAACCTTTGCGCGCCTGTCTGCAAGGGGGCGGGCGCTTGGCAGGACAATGCATCGACGTGCCTGCCGACATCTCCTCGGCCACCTTCTTCCTGCTCGGCGCGACCATCGCCCCAGGCTCTGACCTGCTCTTGGAAAATGTCGGTATCAATCCCACCCGCACCGGCGTCATCGAGATCCTGACCCGTATGGGCGCGCGCATCGACCTCACCCAGTTGCGTGAGGTAGGAGGCGAAGCGGTGGCGGATATTCGGGTGCGGTCCAGTCAGCTGCACGGCATCGATATTCCGCCGCGTCTGGTGCCCCTGGCCATCGACGAATTCCCAGCGATCTTTATCGCCGCCGCCTGCGCCGAGGGGCAGACGCGGGTGCGCGAGGCGGAAGAGCTGCGGGTCAAGGAAAGCGATCGCATCGCGGTGATGGCCGCGGGATTGCGGAATCTGGGAGTTCTGGTGGAGGAAACCGCCGATGGCGCGCGCATCGATGGCGGCCAAATACGTGGGGGAACAGTGGACAGCCACGGTGATCATCGCATCGCCATGTCCTTCGCCATGGCTGCCTTGCGTGCCGAGGAAGCGATCCAGATCCTGGATTGCGAAAATGTCGCTACCTCGTTCCCCACTTTCCCCGTGCTTGCCCGCCAGGCGGGCCTGGATCTGGCGCAGGTGGTCTCATGAGCAACGTTCCGGTCATCACCATCGATGGCCCTGGTGGCGTCGGCAAGGGTACCCTCAGCCGACTGCTCGCCGCGCGCCTCGGTTGGCATTTACTCGACAGTGGCTTGATCTATCGCGCCGCGGGGCTGGCGGCGGCGCGTGCTGGCCTGCTCCAGGCGCAGCCGCTGGATGAGGTGCCACTGATTGCCCTGGCGCGGGATCTGCCGTTGCATTTTGCAGAACAGGACGCTGCGACCCATGCGTTCCTCCATGGCGAGGATGTTACCGAGGAATTACGTAGTGCCGAGGCGGGACAGCGTGCCTCGCAACTGGCCGTGATTGCGGATCTGCGGCGCGCACTGCTGCAACGGCAACGGGATTTCCGCCAGCCGCCCGGTCTTGTAGCTGACGGTCGCGATATGGGAACGGTGGTGTTTCCTGATGCGCCCCTCAAGGTATTTATTACTGCAAGTGTCGAAGAACGTTCCAAGCGGCGCCTAAAACAGTTGCTAGAACAGGGAGCTAGTGCTACTCTCGCGCAGGTTGAAAGGGAGATCGCCGAGCGCGATCGCCGTGATCGCGAGCGCAGTGTCGCGCCTCTGGTGCCTGCACCGGATGCGCGCGTTCTGGACAATAGCGGTCAGACCATTGAACAGACTTTTCGGGTTCTCGAAGGGTGGACGCGTGACGCCCTCGGGGAGTTTTTTTGTTGCCAATGATGGCAGTTACAGCATGTATCGGGGCAGAGCAGCGCTCCATCACGAGGTTTAGCGAATTTTATGACCACCCTACACAGTGAAGTGCAGTCCGAACCCAGTTTTGCCGAACTCTTTGCCGAGAGTGAAAGCTCCCAGGGCCTCAAGCCCGGTGACCTGCTCGTCGGTACCGTGACCCGGGTCGACAACGACATCGTCATGGTCGATGTCGGGCTCAAATCCGAAGGACCCATTCCCGCCGAGCAGTTTCGCAATGCCGAAGGCGCCTTGGAAGTCCAGGTTGGTGACCAGGTGGAGGTCTGTCTGGAGTCCGTCGAAGATGGCATGGGTGAAACCCGTCTGTCGCGCGAGAAGGCGCGGCGCGCCAAGACCTGGGAAGAGCTCGAGGCGGCCTTTGCCGACAATGCGGTGGTCAAGGGCTTCCTCACCGGCAAGGTGAAGGGCGGCTTTACCGTCAGCATCGACGGTGTGCGCGCCTTCCTTCCCGGCTCCTTGGTGGACGTGCGTCCGGTGCGCGATGTTGCCTATCTGGAAGGCAAAGAGCTGGAGATGAAGATCATCAAGCTCGATCGCAAGCGCAACAACGTCGTCGTTTCGCGGCGTGCGGTGGTCGAGCAGGAGCAGAGTGCCGAGCGCGGCCAGCTGCTGGAAAGCATTCAGGAGGGCGCGATCCTGCAAGGTGTGGTCAAGAATCTTACCGACTATGGTGCCTTCATCGATCTGGGTGGCATCGACGGGCTGCTGCATATCACCGACATGGGCTGGCGTCGCGTCAAGCATCCCAGCGAAGTGGTCAACGCCGGTGACGAGGTCAAAGTCATTGTCCTCAAGTTCGACCGCGAGCGTGGCCGCATCTCCCTGGGCATGAAGCAGTTGGGTGCCGATCCCTGGCAGGACATCGCCCGTCGCTACCCCGAACACACCCGTATTTTTGGCAAGGTCACCAACATCACCGACTATGGTGCGTTTGTCGAAATCGAGGACGGCGTCGAGGGCCTGGTGCACGTCTCCGAGATCGACTGGACCAACAAGAACGTCAATCCGGCCAAGGCGCTGCATCTGGGCCAGGAAGTGGAGGTCATGGTACTCGATATCGACGAAGATCGTCGCCGTATCTCCCTGGGCATCAAACAATGTCTCCCCAATCCGTGGGAAGACTTTTCCGACAACTTCCAGAAGGGCGACCGGGTATCCGGGCAGATCAAGAGCATTACCGACTTCGGCGTGTTCATTGGTCTGGACGGTGGCATTGACGGTCTCATCCATCTCTCCGACCTGTCCTGGGATCGTCCCGGCGAAGAGGCCGTTCGCGACTTCAAGAAAGGCGACTCGGTGGATGCCGTGGTGCTCAGTATCGATCCCGAGCGGGAGCGTATCAGCCTGGGCATCAAGCAGCTCGAAAACGATCCATTCCTTCAGTTTGTGGCGGCCAATGACAAGGGCGAGATGCTCGACGGCGAAGTCATTAGCGTCGACGGTAAGGGGGTCCTGGTGCGTCTGGCGGAAGGGGTCGAAGGATTTCTCCCCACGCGCGAGATCGCCAAGGGTACGCAGCTGCAAGAGGGAAGCCCGGTGCGCGTCGCGATCGCCGTGGTGGACCGGAAAAATCGCAGCTTGACCTTGGGCAGCAAGGCGCGCGAAGCAGTACACAGCCAATCTTCGGAAGACCAGGCAGCCCTGGTACAGCAGTATGCGCGCAGCGCCGCCACCGGCACCACGAGCCTCGGCGACCTGATCAAGGAGCAGCTCAAGCGCAAGCAGGAAGAAGAGGGCTGAGTTCGCCCTCTGGGTGGCCATCGACCTGCCGTGTTCGATGGCCTGCTTCTTTCCTGCAGATTGGGAGGATTGCCAATGACAAAGTCAGAATTGATCAAATATATCAGTGCGAAACACCCACTGTTGCCGCCGCGGGATATTGAAAATGCCACTCGCCACATTCTCGAATATCTGAGCGACGCCTTGCAGCAGGATGAACGGATCGAGATCCGGGGCTTCGGAAGCTTTTCCCTGCATATTCGTCCGGAGAAGGTGGGGCGCAATCCTCGCACTGGCGAATCGGTACGAGTGCCGGAAAAACGGGTGCCGCATTTCAAGGCCGGCAAGGAGTTGCGTGAGCAGGTCGACTACGCCCCTGCGTCCGTAAGTTAGTTGTCGCCGCTGCCATGGGTACGCTGACCCTGGCCCTGTTTCTGCTGCTTCCAATCGCCTTTTTGGCAGGTTGGTGGGTTTCCGCCCGTCGTGTCCGTCGCCCGACGCCAGTTCCATTGCCGCGTGCCTATGTGCAGGGTTTGGGGCACCTTCTTGGCGAACGCAACGACGAGGCGGTCAAAACCTTCCTCGACGCCCTGCGCCGCTACCCGGAGAGTTCCGAGCTGCTGCTGGCCCTGGGGCGCATGTTCCGACGTCGCGGTGAGCTCGAACGCGCGCTCAGCGTGCATCAACATCTGCTCGATCAGCAAGAGCTGGACCTTGTCGGCAAGCAGGAAGTGCTGCTGGAAATGGCCCGCGACTATCTCAAGGCCGGAATTCTCAATCGTGCTGAGGCGATTTTGGTGGATTTGTTGCGCAAGGACGGTGACTCGTTGCCGGCGCGCGAACTCCTGGCGGAGGTCTATGAGTTGGGCGGCGACTGGGAGCAGGCCATACGCACGCGGCGAGCATTGCGTGAGCGTGGCCAGACGGGACAGAACCGGATTATCGCCTTGCTCTACTGTGAGCTTGCGGAAGAGGGGTTGCGCCGCAAGGAAGCCATTGAAACCTATCTGAGCGAAGCGGAACGGGCAGATGCGCAGTGTCCCCGGCTCGTCCTGCTGCGTGGTCGTATTGCCCATGGGCAGCGTGATTGGGAAGTTGCGGCGCGCCATTGGTCGACGCTGTTGCAGCCTGACCGATTCGCGGTCTTGGCGCAGATTCTGGTACCGTATCTGGAAACCCTGCGCAACTGCGAAGCGTCGCTGGATTGCCGCGCCTGGCGCGCGCAATTGCTGACTCTGGCAGACAGTGCCTCTCTCCTGCTGCCGCGGCTTGTGGAGGCTGTCCGTCAGGTGGAAGGAGACGCAAAAGTTATCGCGTTACTGCAGGATAAGCTGCGTAACGGCGATGATCGGGTCGTCCTGCAACTCTATCTGCGCGCCGGCGGCGATGCTGCCGCCGTCGTACCGCAAATGCAGCGGGCAATTGCGGAATTGCCCCTTGCCGACGGGCTCTTTCACTGCCAGCAGTGTGGCTACCAGACCGCAGAATTTTATTGGCGCTGCCCCAGCTGTCGCCATTGGGACACCTTTCGCAGCGGAGGACTGGCAGCATGACCCCACTCATCGTAGCTCTCGATTTTCCGGACGCTCCATCGGCCCTCGCTTTGGCCGATCGTCTTGACCCGCAACAATGCCGGGTAAAGGTCGGCAAGGAGCTGTTTACCCGCGCCGGCCCGGCAGTGGTGGAAAATCTGCAGGCGCGCGGCTTTCAGGTATTTTTGGATCTGAAGTTTCATGACATCCCGGCAACTGTTGCCGGCGCCTGTCGGGCGGCAGCCGAGCTGGGCGTATGGATGCTCAATGTGCATGCCAGCGGCGGGCGGGCAATGCTCGAAGCGGCGCGGGAGGCCGTGTCCGTCAGTGCTGCGCCGCCGCTGCTGATTGCCGTTACTGTCCTCACCAGTCTGGATGCTGCTGATCTGGAAGAGATTGGTTGCCACAGCAAGCCCGCCGAACAGGTGCGACGGCTCGCCGCACTGAGCGCGGAGACCGGGCTCGCCGGTGTTGTATGCTCTGCCCAGGAGGCTGGGCAATTGCGGCAGGAGCTGCCGGCTTTGCTACGCGTTACACCGGGAATTCGTCCCGCGGGCTTTGCCCGGGACGACCAGCGGCGTGTCCTCACCCCCGCTGCGGCCCTGGCCCAAGGCGCCGATTACCTGGTGATCGGAAGACCGATTACGGCCGCCCCCGATCCCGGTGCCGTCGTCGCCGCGATCGTTGCCGATATGGCCGCGGCGAGTGTACGGTAGGCCCGTTCCATTGTGGAGAAACGATAAATGGTGAAGCCAATGCTCAATCCCGATCAACTTGTCGCCCTGTATGAGCAGGACGGCGCCCTCCTGCACGGTCACTTTTTGCTTTCCTCGGGTTTGCACAGCGATACCTATCTGCAATCGGCTCGGGTTTTGCAGCATCCCGAGCACGCTGCCCAGGTCGCCGAGGCGATGGTCGCCGGTATCCCCGCGGCATTGCGTGCACAGATCACCGCGGTTGTCGGTCCGGCCATGGGCGCGGTCATCGTTGCCCATGAGTGCGGACGGGCCCTGGGGGTGCGCGCCTTCTTTACCGAGCGGGAGGGCGGACAGATGAGCCTGCGGCGTGGCTTTGCCCTCGATCCCGGCGAACGGGTGCTGGTGGTCGAAGACATTACCACTACCGGTGGCTCCACCCGCGAATGCATCGCCGTGGTGCAGTCCGGTGGGGGAAAAGTACTGGCAGTATCGGCAATCATCGACCGTAGCAGTGGGGGCATTCCGGATTTCGACGGAGTGCCGTATTATCCGCTGCTTCGTTTGCCCGTGCAGACCTGGGAGGCGGCCAACTGTCCCCTCTGTGCCGCGGGTTCACCGGCAGTCAAGCCCGGGAGCCGCGGCTTGCGTTGAAGTTGAGCAAATTCGGTCAAGGTCTTAGGATGGTCCTATGACCATGGAAACACAGCAGAGAAAGGATCAAGTCATGGAGTTGAGTACCCCAGCCGATGCGCCGTTGCAGCGGCATATGCGTTTTACGGTGCCTGCCGCCGATGTCGAAGCACATTACAAGGAATCCCTGCGCCACAAGGCGAAACATGCCCGCTTGCCGGGGTTTCGCCCGGGCAAGGTACCGATGCCGGTGGTCGAGCGCCAGTTTGGACGTGATGCCCTGCTCGAGGCCTTCGACGAGTTGATCAACGAACAGTATGCCAATGCCCTGCGCAGCCACGAACTGCGCCCGGTAGCGCGGCCTGAGGTCAACGTCGAGCAGGGGGCGCCGGGACAGGACCTGATCTTTACCGCGGTGGTCGAAGTCTATCCAGAGTTTACCCCGCAGACGCCTAGCGCCTCGCTGACGCGCAATGTCGTGGAAATTACCGACGAGGACGTCGAACGCACGCTCACCGTCATGCGCCAGCAGCGCCAGGACTACGTCTCGGTGCAACGGGCAGCGCAGGCCCAGGATCGCGTGCTGATCGATTTTGTCGGCAAGATCGATGGCGAACCCTTTGCTGGCGGAACCATGGATGATTATCCGGTTCTCATCGGCGCGGGGCGTCTTTTGCCGGAGATGGAAAATGCCTTGATTGGGATGTCTGCAGGAGAGGAAAAGCAGGTTGCCGTCCCCTTCCCGGCAGAGTATCCAGTGGCCGAACTGGCTGGCAAAATGGCGGATTTTCTGGTGCGGGTGAAGGACATTGCCGAGCCACGACTGCCTG
Organism: Acidithiobacillus sp. YTS05; assembly: GCF_024396695.1. Classification (GTDB taxonomy): domain Bacteria; phylum Pseudomonadota; class Gammaproteobacteria; order Acidithiobacillales; family Acidithiobacillaceae; genus Igneacidithiobacillus; species Igneacidithiobacillus copahuensis. The sequence continues at coordinate 1,668,321 of NZ_CP094359.1, read as the reverse complement.
AGCTGGACAGCGAGTTCGCGCGCTCCCTGGGTATCGAGGATGGCGACGTTACGACTCTGCAGGAAGAAGTGCGTGCCAATCTCCAGCGCGAAGCCGAGCGACTCAGCCGTCAGCAGCTCAAGGCAGGACTGATGCAGGAAGTGCTGGCCGCCAACGTAATCGAAGTACCCAAGGCGTTGCTTGAGCAAGAGGCGGAGCGGCAAAAGCAGGGTCGAGAGGGTGAACTCAGTGCGGAGCAGGTTGCCGAAGTGGAAAAGCGCGTGCGCTTGGGTCTTATCCTCTCCGAATTGGCTCGCCAGCAGCAACTGCGTGCAGCAAGCGCAAAGATGGAGCAGGCCCTGGCGGAAATGGCCGAGCAGTACGAAGACCCGCGTGAGTTCATGGCCTGGTATCGCAAGGATCAAGAACGGATGGAAAATCTGGAATCGATGGTCCTGGAGGATGCGGTAGTGGACTGGCTGCTGGAGCGTGTTACAGTGGAAGAACAGAAGATCGGGTTTCAGGACCTGATTGGTGGTCGCGCTGGCACAGGCAGTGAGGGCTGAAGCAGGATAACCTGGAGGGCAGTGGTGATGAAGCGGATATTGCAGGACGAAAATATGCTGGAAACGCGGGCTCTGGGGTATGTTCCCATGGTTATCGAGCAGACCGGACGTGGCGAGCGCGCCTTTGATATCTACTCCCGCCTGCTCAAGGAGCGAGTCATTTTCCTGGTCGGCCCGGTGGAAGACATGATGGCCAATCTGGTAGTGGCCCAGCTCCTGTTTCTGGAAGCGGAAAATCCGGAAAAGGATATCGCCCTCTATATCAACAGCCCGGGGGGTTCGGTGACGGCAGGGCTGGCCATTTACGATACCATGCAATTCATCCGACCCGCTGTCAGTACGGTTTGCGTGGGGCAGGCGGCCAGTATGGGGGCAGTGCTTCTCGCCGCAGGGGCCGCTGGCAAGCGCTACGCCCTTCCCAATGCACGGATCATGCTGCACCAACCTTCGGGCGGCTTTCAGGGGGTGGCGCACGATATTGACATCCACGCCAAAGAGATTTTGCGGATTCGCGAGCGTCTGAACGAGATCCTGGTGCATCACACCGGTCAGGACAAAGAACGGATCGAGCGAGATCTCGATCGAGATTTCTTCATGTCTGCCAATGAAGCAAAAGAGTATTGTTTGGTTGATGCCGTCATCACCCATCGCGGTGATGACGAGAGTGCCTGAAGACAGGCAGGAGTGTAGCGATGTCTGGAAAAAACGAGAGCAGTGGTGACAAGAACCTCTGTTGTTCCTTTTGTGGCAAAACGCAACACGAAGTACGCAAGCTGATTGCCGGACCCAACGTCTTCATCTGCGACGAATGTATTGAGCTTTGTAATGATATCGTCAAGGATGAATCCTTGGACGAAACTGCCAGCGACAAGGAGCAGAAGCTTCCCAAGCCGATGGAGATTCGTCAGACCCTGGACGATTATGTCATTGGTCAGGACGTCGCCAAAAAGGTCCTGTCGGTGGCAGTGTACAACCATTACAAACGCCTTGAACATGGCGGGTCGGGTAGCGATGTGGAGCTCGACAAGAGCAATATTCTGCTCATCGGCCCCACCGGTTCGGGTAAGACGCTGCTGGCGCAGACCCTTGCGCGCCTGCTCAATGTCCCCTTCGCCATGGCCGACGCCACGACCCTGACCGAGGCCGGTTATGTCGGTGAAGATGTCGAGAACATCATCCAGAAGCTGCTGCAGAAGTGCGACTACGACGTTGAGAAGGCGCAGACGGGCATCGTTTATATCGATGAAATCGACAAGATTTCCCGCAAGTCCGAAAATCCCTCCATCACCCGTGATGTGTCGGGGGAGGGAGTGCAGCAGGCCCTGCTCAAATTGATCGAAGGCACGGTCGCCTCGGTGCCGCCGCAGGGTGGCCGCAAGCACCCGCAGCAGGAGTTTTTGCAGGTCGATACCCGCAATATCCTCTTCATTTGTGGAGGTGCCTTTGCCGGCCTGGAAAAGGCCGTCGCCAGCCGTCTGGAGAAGGGCGGTATTGGCTTTGGGGCCAAGATCAAGAAAGGTAAGGAAAACTTGGCCACGGCGACGATGATGGAAAATCTCGAACCCGAGGATCTGGTGCGTTATGGACTCATCCCGGAGTTTGTCGGTCGCCTGCCCATCCTCGCCCTGCTCGAAGAACTGGACGAAGATGCCTTGGTGACGATCCTTACCGAGCCCAAGAATGCCCTCGTCAAGCAGTATCAAAAGCTCTTTGCCCTGGAGGGCATCCAGCTCGAGATCCGCCCCGAGGCCCTGCGCGCCATTGCCAAGAAGGCCCTCACCCGCAAGACTGGTGCGCGTGGACTGCGCTCGATTCTCGAGCATATTTTGCTCGATACCATGTACGAGCTACCCTCCATGTCGGGTATCAAAAAGGTCGTGATCGATGCCGGGGTCGTCGAAAATGGCAACCAGCCGCTGCTGGTTTACGATGAAGCGGCCAAGGTGGATGCTTCTCACCCTGCCTGAACCTTCCTGATCCGACGCTGTTGAAAACGACAGCGTCGGCCCCCATTTCCTCCTTCCATGGGGAGAGTTTTTCTTCCCCGCTACCCTGGAGTGAAGCGTGGCTGAATCCAAAACGAGTTCTCTCATGAGCGAAGAATCCCTCATCGTCCCCGTCCTGCCCCTGCGCGACGTGGTGGTGTTTCCCTTTATGGTCATCCCTCTCTTTGTCGGACGGCCAAAATCCATCCGCGCCCTGGAGGACGCCATGGCCGGCGACAAGCAGATCCTGCTCGTTGCCCAGCGCAATGCCGCCGATGACGATCCCGAGCCGGAGCGGATCTTCCGCATGGGAACGGTCGCGACCATCCTGCAACTGCTGAAGTTGCCGGATGGCACGGTGAAGGTGCTGGTGGAAGGTACCGACCGGGCCCGTATCCAGGCCTTTCTGCCGGCCGAAGAGACCCTGCGCGCGCAGATTGCCGTGGTGCGTTCCGGTACCGCCAATGACCGCGAGCTGGAGGCCTTGGTTCGTTCGGTGCAGGCGCAGTTCGAGGCCTACGTCAAACTCAACAAGAAGATCCCGCCCGAGATCCTGCAAACCCTCGCGAGCATCGACGACCCGGCGCGCCTGGCCGATACCGTGGCCGCCCATCTCAACCTCAAGCTCGAGGAAAAACAGGAAATCCTGGAAAAGGCCGAGACCCGCGCGCGGCTCGAACATCTGCTCGGCATGATGGAGTCTGAGATCGATCTGTTGCAGGTGGAAAAGCGGATTCGCGGTCGCGTCAAGCGGCAGATGGAAAAGAGCCAGCGCGAGTACTATCTCAACGAGCAGATGAAGGCCATTCAAAAGGAGCTGGGGGATCTGTCGGAGGAGGGCGGCAACGAGGCCGACGAGCTGGCACGCAAGATTCAGAAGGCCGGCATGCCTAAAGACGTGCGTGCCAAGGCCGACGCAGAGCTGAAAAAGCTGCGCATGATGAGTCCGATGTCGGCGGAAGCCACCGTGGTGCGCAACTACATCGACTGGCTCGTTGCCGTGCCGTGGAAGAAGCGCAGCAAGATGACCCAGGACCTGGCCCATGCCAAGGAGATTCTGGATGCCGACCACTACGGCCTGGAAGACGTGAAAGAGCGGATCCTGGAATATCTCGCAGTGCAGCAGCGGGTCGGCAACAGCCATGGTCCGATCCTCTGTCTGGTGGGCCCGCCAGGGGTGGGTAAGACCAGTCTCGGCCGTTCCATCGCGCAAGCGACGGGGCGCAAATTCGTGCGCATGTCTCTCGGCGGCGTTCGCGATGAAGCGGAAATCCGCGGGCATCGCCGCACCTACATCGGCGCCTTGCCTGGCAAAATCGTGCAGAGCCTGTCCAAGGTGGGTACCCGCAACCCGCTGATGTTGCTCGACGAAGTCGACAAGATGGCCATGGATTTTCGCGGCGATCCGGCCTCGGCCCTGCTCGAAGTCCTCGATCCGGAGCAGAACAACACCTTCAACGATCATTACCTGGAGGTGGATTTCAATCTGTCCGAGGTCATGTTCGTCACCACTGCCAATACCCTCAATATCCCGGCACCGCTGATGGATCGTATGGAGGTGATTCGCATCTCGGGGTATACCGAAGACGAGAAAATCCACATCGCCAATCAGTACCTGCTGCCCAAGCAGATTGAGAAGGCCGGTTTGCAGAAGGACGAAATCCAGATCTCGACGGCCGTGATTCGGGATATCATCCGTCATTACACCCGCGAAGCTGGGGTGCGGAATCTCGAACGGGAACTGGCACGCCTTTGCCGCAAAGTGGTCAAGGAGCTGCTCCTCGACAAAAAGCGCCGCAAGATACAGATCAGCGAGCGCAATCTCGACAAGTATCTCGGCGTACAGCGCTTCGATTTTGGCAAGGCCGAGAAAGAGAATCGCATCGGCGAAGTCACTGGTCTGGCCTGGACAGAGGTGGGTGGCGAACTGCTCAGCATTGAAGCGGTGGTGGTCCCCGGACGGGGTAAGTTGCTGATCACCGGCAAGCTGGGCGACGTCATGCAGGAGTCGATCCAGGCAGCGATGAGCGTGGTGCGCGCCCGTTCCGGTATTCTCGGTATTGCCCCGGATTTCTATCAGAACCGGGATGTGCATATTCACGTGCCGGAAGGCGCCACCCCCAAGGATGGTCCAAGTGCTGGTATCGGTATGGTCACAGCCCTGGTTTCGGCGCTGACCGGTATCCCGGTGCACGCCAGTGTGGCGATGACCGGTGAAATTACCTTGCGTGGCGAAGTGCTGCCGATTGGTGGATTGAAAGAAAAGCTGTTGGCAGCACATCGCGGTGGCATCAGCACCGTGCTGATCCCGGCAGAGAATGAAAAGGATCTGCAGGATATTCCCAAAAACGTGCGCGATGCCCTGACCATCAAACCGGTGCGCTGGATAGACGAGGTCTTTGCCATTGCCCTGGAACGGATGCCAGAACCGGTACCGGCCAATGAAGAGGGCGCCGTGGCGGCGGCTGCCGTTCCGGTCGAGGAAGGCACTGGCAAACGTGGTGCGGCGCACTGAAACTAATTGCCGCCCCAGAATAAATCTGGGGCGGTTTATTTTTGCGGCTGTTCTTGACAGCGCTTTTTTTGTCCTGCTATAAAACTCTGGCCTTAATCGTCAAGCCTTACAGTACACACTCAGGAGACAGGGAAATATGAACAAATCCGAATTGGTCGAAAAAATTGCAGAAGAAGCCGACGTATCCCGCGCTGCAGCCAGCCGCACTCTCGATGCAGCGATCAAGGTCGTTACCGAGGCACTGCAAGCCGGTGACCAGGTAACCTTGGTCGGGTTTGGTTCCTTTGTGGTTGCTGAGCGTGAGGCACGCAAGGGTCGTAACCCTGCCACGGGAGCAGAGATCATGATCCCTGCCAGCCGCTCGCCCAAGTTCAAGGCTGGAAAAGCGCTTCGGGATGCAGTAAACTAGGTCTTCTGGTCGGGCGGTTAGCTCAGTTGGTAGAGCGTCGGCTTTACACGCCGAATGTCGGGGGTTCGAGCCCCTCACCGCCCACCAAAGCCCTTGTGGGGTGGTAGTTCAGTTGGTCAGAATGCCGGCCTGTCACGCCGGAGGTCGCGGGTTCGAGCCCCGTCCACCCCGCCACAACGCAGGCGATCCCGATGGGGTCGCCTTTTTTTATGTCTCGGTGCTTACGGATAGTCCACACCTTTGAGGTTTTTCTATGCTTGATGTCTTTCGCAGTCTGGCCCAATCCTGGGTGGCAAAAATCGGGATGCTCGTCATTGGTTTGTCTTTTATCCTTTGGGGCGTAAGCGGCTACCTATTCAACCAAGGCGATGCCACCGAGGTGGTCGCCAAAGTGGACGGCGAAAAGATCAGCAGTAGCCTCTTTCAACACCGTCTGCAACAGGCGAAAGAGCAGTACGCCCATGTTTTTGGCAGTGACACGGCTAGCAAAGTGACCAAGACCCCAGCTTTCGCGCAGCAGGTTCTCGATAGCATGATCGACGATCTGCTGCTGGCGCACCAGGCGAGCAAACTGCATCTGCAGGTACCGGATAGCGCCCTGAGCGCAAAGATCGTTGCCATGCCGGTTTTTGCAGAAAACGGGAAGTTTTCCCGAACCCGTTATGATCAACTCCTCAAAGAAAATGGTCTGACTCCCGCGCAGTTCGAGGCTCAATTGCGCCAGGGGATGCTGCTGGAGCAATTACAGGCCCTGCCCCAGATCCTCGCCAGTGCCTCGCCCCAGGAGGCGCAACAAGTCTGGCAGTGGTCCCAGGAATACCGCGATGTCTCCGTATTGACCCTGCATAATGCGCAATTCATTGCCCAGGTGCATCCCAGTGCCGCAGAGATCGACCAGTATTACCAGGCCCATAAGGCAGAATTCCAGCAGCCCGCGCAAATGCAGGTACAGTACCTCGTTCTGGGGAAGAAGGACTTTGCCGACGAGCTGCAGTTCGAAGCACAGATCGACAACTTTAAAAATCTCTTATTCAGTAGCCCAAATCTCCAGGCCGTGGCCAAGCAGTACCATCTGACGCCAGAGCAGAGCGGCCTTCTCGAGGAGGGAAAAGCTGGTACCGGAGTATTCGCTGAACCGGCAGCCGTCAAGCTGGCCTTCAGTGCGGCGGTGCGCGCCGGCAAGAACAGCAGCGCCTTGCGACTTGCCAACGGCGATTTGCTGGCATTGCACCTGATGCATTACCAGCCTGCCCAGACACGGAGCCTGCAGGCAGTGGAAACGCAAGTCCGCAGTGCAGTGCTCCAGCAGCAGGCGGCCAAGATGCGTCTGGTAGAAGCCAAGCAATTGCTGGCAACGGCACGCAAGGAGCAGAGTATTGCTTCCTGGCAAAAGGAATATTCCGCAGAGCTCGTGCATTATCCCGAAATCTCCCGCCGGGAAGCGCATGGCCTGTTATCGCCGTTGCTCCAGAAAATATTCCTGGCAGCGGCCCCTGCCAGCGGCAAGGTCACTGTGGGATCGCTGGAAGATACCTCTGCAAGCACCTTGTACGCGGTTGCCGGGGTGGTCCTGCCCAGTCCCGATTTGCTCAATCCCTCGGTGCGTGATGAAATTCAGAAGTCCCTGGCGGAGCAACGGCTGCGACTGCTGAGTCGAGCCTACCTGCAGGCCCTGCGCGATCAGGGAAAGGTAAAGATCTATCAAAGTAATCTACAACAGGCAATTGGATGATCGTCACGGAAATTTGCAGAAAGTAGCCGTTCATCCGTAGAGGGGGAGGGGAGCGGGGTGTCGGAGAGTCTCGAGAATCTGCAGCACAAGCTGTTCAGCGAAGAGTACCAGATTGGGGCGGGAAGCAAGGCGCTACAGATAATCGAGCGCATTACCCGTGAACACCTTTTCTGTACCCTATTCTTTGCAGAGCGTGATCGTAGTTACACCTCCATGCTGCTTCCCAATGCCGACTCTGGCAGCCTGGTATTGGATCTTCCTCTCGACCTGCCGACGCAAATTCAGTCGGGGACCCCGGTAGTGCTGCTGGCGCGTATTGATGGCGTGATCACCGGCTTTCGTTCAAATCTGCGCGAACGAAGCCCGGAGGAACTGGTCCTGGATTTTCCCGAGGCCCTCTATCAGATGCAGCGGCGGCAGCTCTATCGGGTGCCGCCGGCAGTCGGCGATCCCGATCAGGTAATGATCTCCCGCCAAGGAGCTGAAACGTTTTTGGGCACAATGCAGGACATCAGTGTGGGCGGTATGCGTGCCCTGTTTCGACCGGCGCCGCGAGATTTTCCCGTGCAGGCAGGAGAGCACTTTCCTGACGTCCGCTTTCAGCTGCGCGGCGGCAATGAGCTATCGCTGTCAGCGATCGCCCGCTTTACTGATCTGCACAGTCAGCGTGGCGATGCCCTGGTGATTGGTCTGGAGTTTCAAGACATGTCCGCCGCGATCCGAGAAGGCATCGCGCAATATGTTCAAAGCCGCGATCGCGAAATTCTCAAGGCCCTGGGCATTGGTCTCGGTGGTGGGAGAGCCAGCGGAACCGCTGAGCAACCGGCGGGTCTGGGGCGCAAGCTACGTCGCTGGTGGCGGGGTTGAGCGGGTGACCATGAGGGGTGTCAATGTCCGCTGATCTGCCCCGAGTTCTGAATGCCCTGCGTCCCGTGCAGGGCCGCGCCCTGCCGGACGGCGGTAGTGCGGATCGAGGCTTTTCGGCGCATACTGCAGCCGGTACCCTGTTGACCGGGCAAATCATTGGTCAATCTGGTGAGTTGAGTCTGGTTCGCATTCGTGGCCAGGATTTTCTGATGCAGCTCCCGCAACGCTGGCCAACGGCACTGCGGGAGCTCTCCCTGGTGTACCTGGGTGGACAGGAGGAAGCCAAGTTTCTCCTGCTGCAGCCCCAGGGCGCATCTTCCTCCGCGGCAACCAGTCTATCGCCTCTTCTCCGAACGCTGTTCGCGGCGGCGCCGGCATCCGCCCCAGCAACCCTCGCCTTGGGCGGCGTCAATTCTGGCGGACAAATCCTGGCTTCGTCTCTCGCCGCTTCTCTGCAGAGCGGCGTGGAGAGCAGCGGAATGTTTTATGAAAGTCATCTGCAAGCCTGGGCGCAGGGAAATTATCCTTCGCAACGCTTGCTCCAGGAGCCGCAGGGAAAATTGAGCCCATTGCTCCATAGCGATATGGCGAACGGTGGGGCCGAAGCCTTGTCCTCGCTCAGTCCTGCCCCGTTTCGTTTGGCGCAGGCGCAACAGGCGCTGGGGGTCTACGCGCAAGTGGCGGCCCAGGGTTCTTCTGCCTTTACCGTGCCAGCGGCGCTGCATACCGTGCTGCAGCAGCAGGGGCAGGTGCTGATGCAGCAGCAATTGCTCTGGAACGTGGCGGTGTGGCCGGGGCAAAACGCTATTTGGACGGTACGCCGTCGCCACGAGGATGCCCAGGATGGCAAAGCGCTTGCCGTGGAAGAGCGGAGCTCTTGGGAGAGCCGGCTGGAAATGGATCTTCCCTCCTTGGGGCACCTTGACGCACGCATGCGCCTGCGGGGCGACAAGCTGAGCTTACGGATGCAAGTGTCATCACAGATTCTGAAGAGTCTACACGCCAAACTCGAAGAATTGCGCTCGGCGCTGGAACTGCTGGGATTGCAGGCAAATATCCGCCTCGAAGCGGAAAATGGCTGAAACGATCGACCCAAAGCGCAAAAAAGCTGCCGCAGCGCTCCGCTATCAGACCGGTGATGCGGCGCCGACCCTGGTGGCCAAGGGGCAAGGACTGATTGCCGAGCAGATCATCGCCGCCGCAGAATCTGCAGGGATCTATGTGCACCACTCGCAGGAATTGGTCAGCTTATTGATGCAATTGGATCTGGATCAACAGATTCCACCAAAATTATACCAAGCGGTGGCGGAATTATTGGCGTGGGTGTATCGCTTGGAGCAGGATCATTCCGCTCGCTCCAGATAGGAGCACCGTGTTTATCCGCCGTTTCCTTTCAGGAGCCGACCGAGCAGCAGCAAGGCAATGCCATCGAAGATCAGGTTGATGCCCACAAAAATGCCCACCAAAACCAGCGAGCCTCGGGGCCAGGTGAGGAGAAACAACAGGGCGATCAAGACATCGACGATGCCACTGAAGATGAACCAAGGGCGGCCTAGCCCCCCGGAGCGTTGATGCGCGGTAAAATTCCGGTAGGCATCCAACAGAAAATAGAGAATGAACAGCAGGCCGAGGCTGGCAATCCCCGCGGCCGGTTCCCAGACGATGATGAGACCGGTGATGAGTAGGAGCAGGGGCCGTAGCCAGTCGGAGAAATGCCGCTGACTATCGCCGTAGAGGTGTACGGACCAGAACACTCCGCCCAGAATCAGGATGGCGGCGACAAGCCCAACGGTAAGGGTGGAGAGAAATACCGGGCTAATGAGGCCAATGATGCCCACCACGATGAGAAGGACGGCGACTGGGCGGGCAAATTTTCCCAGGCGTTTCTGCTCTGCCTCGATGATCGTGGAGAGGTCTGGTGGTCTGAGGTTCATACTGGACTCCGCTGGCGATGATTTACGCCTTCAGCTTAGCACAGCTGGTTTCTGCCGCCTCCAACGCTTGCCAGTAGGCATCTTGAGGCTGAAGCCGCTGGATCTGCTCGCGCAAGACTGCAGCCCCCACCGGATAAGAGCGGCTCTGGTCTTTGCGAATCAGTTCGACCAAAGGCTGAGCGGGAAAATATTGCAATGCCATTTCGCGCACTCCCATCTCGCACAGAAGGCTTGCCTCACGCGTCAACTGCTCGGGATCAATGTGGGTATCGGCCAGAACCAGCACATCTGCGCTCAACAGATCATGTAGCCGCTCCACCCATTGCTTCTGAATTTCGCTTTCTTGCCCAACATCCCAGTCCGTCCAGGAGAATGCCGTGTCATGACTCTTGCCATATTGTTCGCGGCGCAGTTGGTCGCGTTCGAGGATTGCGATTTGCAGATGGGGAAAGCGCTTGCCAAGATCCTGTGCCCAGGTTGATTTGCCCGAGGCGCTGGTTCCTACCGTAAAAAGTACTAAAATTTCCGGATTCATCGATGGTTTCTTTGTAGGTGATTGCCCGGACTGCAACCTGCAGACGCATGGACAAAAGGCTCGCCTTCAGGGATAGTAAGGCAAGTCAGCTTGCAAACATTGAATGAAATGACCAAAAAAATTCTAGGAGAGTGGTACCGAGGACTGGATTCGAACCAGCACAAGCTTTCGCTCACTAGGACCTGAACCTAGCGCGTCTACCAATTCCGCCACCTCGGCAATAGCGCGCATCATCTACCAACAAGGAGTTTTTGTCAATGCCGGAGCAAGAGTCGCCCAGCCTGTCCCTGCCAGATCGGGATCCCATGTACGAGCGGGAAAAAGAAAAATATGAGCGTCCCATCGTCAGTCGCGAGTTTATTCTGAGTTACCTGGAGGGATTGGGGCATCCCGCCCGATTGGAAGATCTCATCGAAGACCTGGAGGTTGCGGAGGAGGATCAGGAGGCGCTACGGCGGCGCCTGCGCGCCATGGAGCGTGATGGCCAGGTACTGCGCAACCGGCGTGGGGCCTATGGGCTCGCGGAAGCGATGGAGCTGATCCGCGGGTCCGTGATCGCCCACCCCGATGGCTTCGGGTTTCTCTCGCGCGACGATGGCGGCAAGGATCTGTTTCTCTCCCCCCGGGAGATGCGCAAGGTGTTCCATGGTGATCTTATTCTCGGTCGGGTGATTGGTGAGGATCGGCGCGGGCGCCTCGAGGGTGCCGTCGTGCGCGTACTCGAACATGCCCTGACCCAGGTGGTGGGACGCTACCATGCGGAGGGAGAAAGCCGTTACGTGCTGCCGGAAGACCGCCGGCTCAGCCAGGAATTCGTGGTAACCGGCGCCGGAGAGCTGGCGCCGGTGCATGGCCAGATTGTTGTGCTGCAGATTGAAACCTATCCCGACGGGCGCAATCTCCCCGAGGGACGCATCGTTGAGATCCTTGGCGAACATATGGCCCCGGGTATGGAGGTCGAGATCGCGGTGCGCAGCTACGGTCTACCGTTCCAGTGGCCAGTGGCAGTCGAGCAGGAGGCCGCCACCATTGCGCCGGAGGTCCCGGAAGAAAAGAAGCAGGGGCGCTACGACGTGCGCGACCTGCCGCTGGTGACGATCGATGGGGCTGACGCCAAAGATTTTGACGACGCCGTGTACGCGGAGCGGATGGGGGAGAGCGGATTCCGCCTCTTTGTGGCCATTGCCGATGTGGCGAGTTATGTACAACCGGGGTCGGCTCTCGACCAGGAGGCGCGGCGGCGGGGCAATTCGGTCTATTTCCCGCGCCGCGTCATTCCCATGCTCCCCGAAGTGCTCTCCAATGGCCTGTGTTCCCTAAACCCGCAGGTAGATCGCCTGTGCATGCTCTGTGAGATGGAAATCGCCGACAATGGAGAGGTGCAGCGTTTTCGCTTTGCGCGTGCGGTGATGCGCTCCCAGCGGCGCTTTACCTACGATGAAGTGGCGCAGCTCCTGGCTGGCGAGATGCCCGCCGAAGGGGCAGATGCCGCCCTGCTTCCCCATCTGCAGACCTTGCACGCGCTCTATACTGCGTTGGCAAAGGCACGGGAAGAACGTGGTACCATCGAGTTCGACAGTCAGGAGAGCCGGATTCTCTACAATGAGCAGGGGCGGATCGAGGCCATCGTACCGTTACAGCGTAACGTCGCGCATCGCATGATCGAAGAGTGTATGCTCGCCGCCAACGTCTGTGCGGCGCAGTATTTCCGCATTCATCAATTTCCCATGCTGTATCGGGTACATCCAGAACCAAATGCCGACAAGATCGAAGATCTGCGCCGCTTTCTGGGCGAGTTGGGCGTCCCGGTACGCCTGCCGGTACGTCCACGCAGTGCGGATCTGGCGCAGATCATCGAGGCCACCCGCGAGCGTGCCGATGCCACCCTGATCCAGACCATCATCCTGCGCAGTCTGTCGCAGGCGTTCTATACCGTGGATACCAGCCTGCATTTTGGTCTGGCCTATCCCGCCTATACGCACTTTACCTCGCCCATTCGCCGCTATCCCGACCTGCTGATCCATCGCGGCATTCAGGAAATGCTGGATGCCGCAGCGGCTGGACGCCCGGTCCGAACCCCTGCGCTGGCGGAGCTGAAAGAGCTGGGACAGCACTGCTCGATGACCGAGCGCCGTGCCGACGAGGCCTCCCGCGAGGCCGTGCAATGGCTCAAATGCGAATTCATGCTCGATAAAGTTGGCAATGAATATTCGGCCATCATCACCGGCGTCACGGGCTTTGGCCTCTTTGTTGCGTTGCGGGAGGCCTACGTGGAGGGGCTGGTACACATCAGTACCCTGGGTGCCGACTACTACCATTTCGATGCCAAACATTATCGCATCGTCGGCGAACGCAGCGGAGAAGTCTTTCAGCTGGGGGAGGAGCTGCGCGTGCGCCTGGTGCAGGTGAATCTGGACGAGCGCAAGATCGAGTTCGAGCGTGTGCTGGCTGAGGGCGAGGAAGGAGCGGGGCGCCGTCGTCGGCGCGCTTGACGCCGACCACGGCAGTGTTGTGCCCCAGACTATGGGGCGATGCCGCCCTTTTCCAGATAGCTCGGGTCGTAGTCAAAAATGACATTGCGATCCGGGCTGACCAGTTCCACATCCTTGCCGTCGTAATCCAGACGCAACAGGATTTCCTTTATGATCTGTAGGCGCGCCACTTTCTTATCGTCGGCGCGGACGATGGTCCAGGGGCAGAGGGTGCCGTGGCTGCGCGCAAACATCTCGTTGCGCGCCTTGGAATAGTCCTTCCAATGTTTGACCGCCTGTTGATCGATGGGGCTGGTTTTCCATTGTTTCAGTGGATCATCTTCCCGGGCTGCCAGGCGGGCCTTCTGTTCTTTGCGGGTGATGTCCAGATAGAACTTGCGCAGGTGGATGCCGGAGCGCATCAGCATACCCTCCAGTTCGCCAACTTCCTGAAAAAATTCTTCCAGCTGCTTTTCCGTACAGAACCCCATGACCCGTTCGACGCCAGCGCGGTTGTACCAACTGCGATTGAAAAGCACGAATTCCGCTGCCGCCGGCAGGTGTGCGATGTAGCGTTGAAAATACCATTCCGTCTGCTCGCGGTCCGACGGCTTGGGTAAGGCGACGACGCGGGTTTCCCGTGGACTCAGGTGCTCGGTGATACGCTTTATGCTGCCGTCCTTGCCCGCGCCATCGCGTCCTTCGAGAAGGATCAGGATCTTGTCGCCGCGCTGGATGATATGCCGTTGCAGCTTGACGAGTTCGATTTGCAGCAGCCGTAGTTCTTCTTTGTAATGCTGGGAATTCTCTGCCTTCTTGTTCATTTTCTGTTCCTCGGATGCGCCTGTCTCATTATTTGTAGGGCGCGGGGAGGGTGGCGTCAAGTAGATGTTGTTCGATCCGACTGTACAGAACTGGGCGCTGGCTGGCCTTGGCTGCGATAAATCCGCTGGCGTCCATCCCGTTTTGCCCGATACAGGGCCTGATCGGCGTCAGCAAGGGCCGTCTCCAAGCTGGTGGCGGGGCTCCACCCCACTACCCCGGCGCTGAAACTTACTATGATTCCCTGCTGTTTGCCGGTCAGTAGCGGCTGCGCGTGCAGGGAAGTTTGCAGGCGCTGCAAAATCTGTATGGCGGTATCGGGATCGGCTCCGGGCATGAGAATGACAAATTCCTCCCCGCCATAGCGCGCAATGGCATCTTCAGCACGCAGGCTCTGGCGCAGGAGTCGGGAAAAATGGCGCAGAACTTCGTCGCCGGTTTCGTGACCATAGTGATCGTTGATTTTTTTGAAATAATCGAGATCCAGCAGGGCAATGCTCAGGACCCCATTCTGCCGTGCCAATCGCGCTGATTCCCGCTCGAAGGCCAGATGCAGTCCGCGACGATTGAGGAGGTGGGTCAGGGGGTCTTCATGCACCAGGAGATTGAGTTGGGAGATCTCTTCCTCCATGTCCTGCACTCGGCTGCGGGCAGTCTCCAACTGTACACGCGCCTCGCGCAGCGCAGTACGGGATTCGCGCAGCATGTCCTGTAAACCGCGACTGCGCTCGACCAGGTGGCCCACCAGCTGGCGAATTTGCGTCGGATCTTCACTCTGCTCTATCTCCGAGCTCAGGCGCACAAATTCCGTATAGGTTTCAGTGCTTCCTTCACTCAGGTTTTCGATATACTGAAAAACGAGTTGCAACAGCTCTTCCAGGGTCTTATCCACGTCGTTGACGAGTTCCCGGCGCTGTTCCTGCCGGTAGAGCAGTTCGCTCAAGCCGGAAAGCAGTTCCTGGGCGCGGCGAGCGCTTTCGGGGGGCGCGTCGAATTCCTTGCCGAGGCTTCTGAGTTGTTCGCCAAACCAGGGAGTTTTGGTAAACGATTCGGCGCTGGAGGAAAATAGCAAGCGCAAGGCGCGGCGATAGATATCCTGAATTTGTTCTTTTTCTCTCTCCTTCTCTTCCAGAAGATGCCAGAGGTTTCGCAGCAATTGGACAAGATCTTCGGCAGGTGTGGCTGTATCGCCTACCAGCCTGTCGACGGCCTCGATGATGGCCTGCCCTTGGTCATCATTTTCCAACGGAATGGCAAAGCCGGAACGCAGTCCACGAAACCAGATCTGTGGCATGGTGACGGAGCTGTCACCGCTTTCCTCGTCGCAGGCGCTGCCGCGCGTCGGCAGGGCTCGCCAGCGCGCGACGAGTTTCGCCATGGCTGCGAAGATTTCTGCGCTGTCCCGCGCTTTTGCCAGAAGCGTGTGGCGCTGCTGGAGCTTCTGTATATGAGCGAGCCCAGCCTGGCTACGGTCCCACTCCTGAAGAAAATTGCCAAGGGTTTCCCGCCAATCAGCCGGTAATGCACTCTTGGGCGTGAACCCTTCTTCAGCGCCAAATAATTTGTGGTAAACGAGTCGATAGTTTTCGGGATCGGCGGAAAGATTTTCTTGCAGCAGGGTCTTCAGGACGGAAAGGCCAACCTCTTTCGGATCGAGTTCGGTCATGAGTTACCAGCCGCGCAGCAGAGAGAATCAGCGGGATGATACGGCGGGTTGCTGCTTTTCGGAAGCCCTTGCAAAGCCTAATCTTGCCCTGCCACGCCCCTCTGCTTTGGCCGCGTAGAGTGCTGCGTCGGCAGCAGCGAGGGCAGTTTCGTGGGAGCTGTCTGCCGTCAGGGCGGCAATGCCGACAGAAATGCTCAATCCAAAGGAGCTGCCATCGTCAAAATATTGGCGACTTGCAAGCAGGCGTTCGCAGAGTCGATTAGCCATCCGCAGCGCGCAGGATTCTGTCATCCCCGGCAGAATCAGGATGAATTCCTCGCCGCCAAAGCGGTACACGCCGTCGTACGGGCGCAGGGAGCTGTGCAGAAAGTCAGCCAATACTCTCAAGGCCTGGTCCCCGGCGAGGTGACCATACTGGTCGTTGAAGGCCTTGAAATGATCGAGATCGACGATCGCGACGCAGGCGGCTGCACCGCGGTGCACCATCGATTGCTGGCGCAGGAGATCCTGCGCCAGTCGCCGGCGGTTGGGCAGGCCCGTCAGCGCATCCGCTTCACTTTGCGCTCGCTGACGTTGCAGTAATGCATTCCAGCAGTCGTTTTGAAAGTGAGACACCCTTTGCAGGAGTGTCCGGTCGCAGAAGTCCAGTCGGTTTTTTGACGAAGTATCGGCGCGCAGCTCATGTAACAGGGCATGACATGCCTGTTGGAGCGAGGACCAGGTTCTCCGATCTTCCGCCCGCAGGATTGGCTCTGGATCATGCAAAGCCCGCAAGAGCTTCTGCTCCGCCGCCCGCGTGTCGGTCTGGTCGAGCCACGCAGACCAATAGACATTCCAGACGTTGATGAGCCGATCCAATGCGGCAAGAACAATGTCCTGACCCTCATCGCGTAGCTGCGGGGACTTCGGTTTTTGCCAAGAGCGCTTTTCCATGAGATTTCCCTTCACCGTTGCTATGGGTCCACAAGCACAAGTCGTACCACCTTTGTCACGAAGGAATTCAAGAAATTCTCCAGGTGTGTCGCTATTCAACTCAATGGCTGACTTCCGCGAGGTGAGGCGTGCTGAACCATTTGCAAGCAGGTGAGAGGTATGAGGGTGCCGGCGAAATCGGCAGCAGAAATAATGATGCCTTACCGCTATTCATCTTTGGCGTTGAGCAGAGTTTGCGACGGGTGCGCACGCGTGCCGGTTGTGCGGTAGCCCTGGAGCCCTGGCCCGAACTCGCCCATGCCGAGCGGATCGTGCAGCATCAGCTCCTGCAATTACCGGAAAACTGGACCAGAGAGCGGCAAAGTCTTGCCGATCGACTATGTAGATTGCTGTTATTGCGTTTTGCCCATACCCGTATTTTTGCGGATACCTCCGCGTTGGAGCAGTGCCCGGCAATTCTTCTGGCGCTTTCTCGGGTATGGTGGGGGGAGGGCATGGCTGTGCGCGGCCAGGACGCGGAGGCGCTTTCGCTGGGTTAGCGGAAGGGGACTGGTTGGGGCTTTTTTACGACAGGGATCGATACGGAAGATGGCAGGAAAAGAAAAATCGGGCAAGAGAAAGATCATGTTGCTGGCGGTCATTGCCGTCCTGTTGCTGCTGATTGCCGCTGGCGGCGCCTGGTGGTTTCTGCTGCGCTCGACTGCGGCGCCAAGCAAGGCCCAACTGCAGGAGCAGCGTGCTCAGCAAACCAAGTTCATCGACCTGGGGGAGCTGGTAACCAATCTGCAAAGTACGGATGGGGGTACACACTATATCCAGGTAAAAGTCGAGCTCAAGACCTATGACGCCGATCTGGAGAAAAAAATTCAGACCTATCTGCCAGAGATCAGGAATCAGGTATTACAACTGCTTGCGGCACAACAGGCGGACAAGGTCAGCGATCCTGCGGTAAGAGGTCAACTACTGGACAAGATCAAAGCCGATGTCAACCAGATTCTGCAAACCGATGGTGGTGCGTTGTCCGCTCCGGTAAACAGTAAGAATCCGCCCATCGTGGCTGCCTATTTCAGTAGTTTTGTCGTCCAATAGGCGGGGAAAAGCATGTTTCTTATCATTGGGTATGTGATTGCGCTCGGCGCCATCTTTGGCGGCTTCATGGCCGAAGGCGGCAAACTCGCAGCGCTCATCCAGCCGTTTGAGGCACTGATGATCATTGGCGGCGCGTTTGGTGCCTTTTTTGCCTCCACTTTTCCCAGAAGTTTCAAGGCAGTTCTCAAGACGTTACCGATGGCGCTCAAAGGCAGCAAATACACTCGCGCTGCCTACATGGAATTGCTGAGCCTCCTCAACGAAATCTTTGGGCGCATTCGCCAAGGCGGACTGATGTCCATCGAGGCAGATGTCGATGACCCGCAGAACAGCGAATTGTTCAAGAAATATCCAACGATTTTGGCAGATCATCATGTGTTGGAATTCCTTACGGACTATCTGCGGCTGATGGTGGGTGGCACCCTTGGCGCCTTCGAGATGGAAAATCTCATGGACGTGGAGATCGATACCCACCATCGGGAACTGGAAGTCCCTATCCATGCCCTGACCCGAGCGGCGGACGGCATGCCGGCCTTCGGTATCGTGGCGGCGGTGATGGGGGTGGTCAATGTGATGAGCTCGGTCGACAAACCGCCCGCGGTGCTGGGGGAACTGATTGCCGCCGCCTTGGTAGGCACCTTTCTCGGCATTCTGCTGGGCTACGCCGTGGTGTCGCCAATTGCGGCGCGCATGGAAGATCGCGCGGCGGAAAGCAGCAAAATGCTGGAGACCATCAAGGTCTCGTTGCTGGCGACCATGAATGCCTATCCGCCGCAGGTCGCCGTGGAGTTTGGGCGGAAAGTCCTCTATTCCACCGAGCGTCCAAGCTTTCAAGAGCTCGATGCGCATCTGCGCGAGATGAAGGGCAAGTAAGCGATGGCAGAGGGAAAAAAAGACCAGCCGATCGTCATCAAGCGGATCAAAAAGGGAGGGGGCAGCCACGGTGGGGCGTGGAAAATTGCCTACGCGGACTTTATCACCGCCCTCATGGCCTTCTTCCTGTTGATGTGGTTGCTGGGATCCACCACCAAGGCGACGCTGCAGGGGATTGCGAACTGGTTCAAGAACCCGGAGCGAGTCTCGCTCATGGGCGGGCCGGGGACCGGGTCGTCCAATTCCATACTGAATGGTGGCGGCAGTAATCTGAACAAGACGGTTGGCGAGGTGCAGCGTGGTGAGAAACAGCAGGTGTTACCCAGCCCACAGCCGCCGGGGGCCGAGGCGCAGGCGATCGATCGGCATAATCTGGCGCACCTGCAACAGGAACTGGAGGCACAGATCCGCGAGAATCCCGCCTTGGCTGCATTTCGCAAACAACTGCTAATCAATATCACGCCCGAGGGCTTACGCATCCAGGTGGTGGATAGCGCCAAGAGACCCATGTTCCCCAATGGCAGTACCGATCTGGAGCCCTATGCGCGTGCAATTTTTGAGGCCATCGCGCCCACCCTCAACACCCTTCCGAACCGGGTCAGCATCACCGGACATACGGATGCCTTGCAGTATCTCAATGGGGGCAGAGGGTACAGCAATTTCAATTTATCCGCAGGGCGGGCCAACGCGGTACGGCAAGTCATGGTGCAGCATGGTCTGGCGGAGGCCAAAATTCTGCGGGTGATGGGGATGGGATCGGCAGTGCTGTTTGACCGTCAGAATCCCGACTCGCCGCTCAATCGTCGCGTAACCATTGTGGTGTTGAGCAACACGGCAGCCGATCGCATCATCAAAAACCAGCAGGCGGTGATGAATGTGAGTGCGCCTTCCTCGGCAAACGATGCGCTGCGCAGCGTCGCCGCGGCTCGTTCCTGATTCTCCATTCTCCGATTTTGTTTCCTGTGATACTGTCCCGATAAATCATCGGCAGTGGTCAGGAAGAAATCCGGATGGTAGAGCCAGCGCAAGGGAGAAGATCGATGACAGGTGAGCCTGATTCTCAGGGGGGTGTCCTGGTCGATGATGCAATAGTCGAATATCTGCTGTATTTGCGCGAGAGTGGCGGGGCGATTGCCCTGAGCGACTTGCGTCGAGGAATGCATGGGATTGGTCGAGTGGTACGGCTCTCTTCGCGGGGCGTAACGATTGCCTGCGAAAATTTCTGTAGCGCGCATGCTAAGCTCCTTGTCGCCCACTATGAGCCGCGACGCTCGGTTCATTTTCTCCTGCAGGAAGGCAAGGAAGAGGAACCGGGCCTTTGGCTTTTCCCCTACCCAAGCAGCATTCAGATCCGTCAGGAGCGCAAGCATCTGCGCTATACCGTCAGCAGTCCCGTTCTCGCGACCTGGTATGATCTGCAGGGGAAGGAACTGGTTTCCGGCGATGTCGTCGATATCGGCCTTGGCGGGTTTCTGGCCAGCATTTATGTGTCGAGTGAACACGCTCCAGATGCCAGGACTGGTAAGGAGGGTGATCGCGGCCAGATCGTCCTGCGTCGCAATGACTCCCAGCAATGGAAAGGGCAGGCGGAGCTGCGGCGGCGGGTCCTGCTCGATCCTCCCGCAGATGGGAAAAAAGCGGCAGGCGCTGCCGAATTTGTCTTGCTGGGCTTTGCCTTCCAGTTTAGCAATCCGCAAGCAATGAATGAGCTGACCGAGTTTTTTCAGGGGGTCCTTGGGCCGGTCGCCTAAAAGGGGGGGCGGGGATCAGTTCTGCACGCTGGGGACGGCGTGTGCCTTGGGAACGCGCCGACGCTGGGCCTGCCGCTGTTTGGGTAAGCCGAAGCTTTCCTTGGCAAAACACCAGCCAAAGAGTCCTACCCAGAGCAGAAGCATGACCGATAAGGCAGCGACAAGGGCCGCCGCCGCGGCCTGCTGGAGAATATGGGCGAGATAGCTGATCCCTGCTTGGAGGAGCAGGCTGGCGAGCAGAAAGACCAGCCAGATCCGTACATTGCGTAATACCGCCAGAAAGCCGGCGAGGAGGGCGAGATAGCCCTGCCGTACCAGCCCCAGTACGACGGCACCCACCGAAAGCATCAAAAATACATTGCCGAGCAGGGTTTGCGCATTCCCCAGACTGTTGCTGAGAAGATTCTTCAGCCACAACGGCAGCCTTGCCCAGCCGCCCGAGTGTAAGGTCTTCAGCGTGGCTGCCGAAGAAATATGGTCATGGGCCAGAATTCCCTGCAGGTAATGGTGCAGCGACCAAAGTACCAACAAAATGACAAAGACCAGCAGCGCGAGGACCAGCCCCAGACGAAGCAGGGGCAGCCAGGGCAGATCGCGAAAGGCAAGCAGCAGGTCCGGTATCTGCCAGCCTCCCAGTTCCACGGTCATGGCGGTGGCGAAGATGAGGGCAGTTTCCAGACCGGCAAAGGGAATGGTCAGGATCAGTGGCTGGTGACTGAGGTTGATCAGCATCAACAAGCCCGAAAGGAAAATGAAAGCGACGGGCGCCTCCCTTTGCAACGCCCAGGACTCCCGGATCCAGCGCCTGAACCAGCCCGGTGGCACGGAATGTGGCTGCAGGGTCGAAGCCAATCTACTCCTCCCGCTCCAGCACCTGGCTGTGCAGGTGGCCGCGCCAGAGTTGCACATCGATGCGCGTACCCACGGCCACATCCGTGCTGCTGCGCAGAACGGTACCCTGTTTGTCGCGCACAATGGCATAACCGCGCTCCAGAACGGCGGCCGGATTCAGGGCCAGCAGCCGCAAACGGCGCCGGTCCAGTTCTTGCTCCCGCTGTTGCATTTGGTACTGGATGCCCAGACGCAGACGATCGCGCAACCGCGCGATATGGTCCAGGTGGCGGTCGATAGCTTGGTGGGGATCGAGACGAAGCAGACGGGCCTGGAGAGCGGTCCGGTGTTGCTCTGAACGTGCGAGATGCAATCGCATCTGCCGGCCTAGGCGGCTCTGCAGCTGCGCGACCTCACGCTCCTGCTGCTGCAATGCCGTGAGAGGATTGCGCAGGCGGACGCGTAAATAATCGAGGGCGAGGATGGCGTCGCGCAAGTGGCGTTCCATACTACGGATCAGCTGCTGGCGCTGGTTGCGAATGCGCTGAGCCCATTCCTCCCGATCCGGACTGATCTGTTCGGCGGCAGCGGTGGGTGTGGCGGCGCGCCAGTCCGCCACGAAGTCGGCTATGGTAAAGTCGATTTCATGGCCGATGCCGGTTACCACCGGCAGGACGCTGGCATGGATGGCACGGGCGATGCGTTCGTCATTGAAGCACCACAGGTCTTCGGCGCTACCACCACCGCGGGCCAGAATGATGAGGTCTTCCTGGGCGCGCCGATTGGCGTTGTGCAGCGCGGCAACGATCTGCGTCACCGCTGCTTCCCCCTGCACCTGAACGGGGTAGAGTAACAGCTCCAGCAGAGGCCAGCGCTTGGCCAGGGTGACGCGGATGTCGTGCCAGGCGGCCCCCGTCGCCGAGCTGATCACCGCCACCCGGCGCGGATGTTGCGGCAGCGGCCGTTTGTGCTCGTTGGCAAAGAGCCCCTCGGCGGCGAGCTTGTCTTTGATGCGCTGAAATTCTGCTGCCAGGTTGCCAGCGCCCAGCTCTTCCATCTGTTCGACGATGAGCTGAAATTCGCCGCGTCCCTCATACAGGGTGGGCTGGGCGATGACCTGCACCTGCTGCCCGTCGCGCGGGCGCCAGGATTGCAGCCCATTGCGATTGCGAAACATGGCGCAACGCACCTGCGCCTGGGCATCCTTGAGCGAAAAATACCAGTGCCCGGAACTGGGGCAGGCAAAATTGGAGATCTCGCCCTCCACCCGCAGCGGTGGAAAGTTTCCCTCGATAATCTCCCGCACGGCGCTGTTGAGGTCGCTCACGCGGAGAATCGGCAGCGACGTGGCGAACTCGCTCATTCGTCCTCGGTTATCAGGATTTTCCTTGACCTTACGGGGAGCGGGACTTAAGGTCAACCTACACTCGCTAGACAAGGAGGCCGTATGGCCGTGGTAGAACTGACGCAGGACAACTTCGAACAGATCATTACCGGCAACGAACTGGTGCTGGTGGACTTCTGGGCGCCGTGGTGTGCCCCGTGCCGGGCTTTCGCGCCCATCTTTGAGGCCGCTGCCGAGAAGTATCCCGATGTCGTCTTTGGCAAGGTGAATACCGATGAAGAACAGGAATTGGCGGGTGCCTTTCAGATCCGTTCCATTCCGACCCTGACGATTTTCCGGCAGCAGATCGGCATTTTTTCGCAGGCGGGCTCCTTACCGGCCAGCGCCCTCGATCAGGTCATCGAGCAGGCCAAGGCCCTCGATATGGAGCAGGTGCGGGCGGAGATCGCCGCGCAGCAGCAGGAAGGCGGCGCGCAGCACTAAGACGCGCCGTGGGACGGGGCAGCCTCGCTGGCTTGCGGTGTTGCCCCGCTCTTGCCGATGCCGGCGGGCTGGATATTGGTGAAGCCGATGACGACCAGGGCTACCATCGCTGCGGCCCAGAGCACTAAAAACAGGAACATCAGCAGGGTGGATCGCTTGGGTTTTTTCACGGGCTCTCCTCATTGCCAGACATTTACCTGGCGTACGCCAAGGAAATGCATATTCAGTGGGATCTCGATGCGCCGCGTCTGCTTTTTGAGCTGCTCGGAAAACGCGGTATAGGGGAAGGACAGGCGGATGATCTGCTCGGCCGCGGCGTCGAGTTTGGGATTGCCGGAAGATTGGACCATGATGATGCGCTGCAAGCCTCCCCCGGGGTTGAGTACTACCTTGACCTTCAGGTTCCCCACCATCTCACCAGGATAGTTCAGGTCGCCTATCCGCTCCAGTTTCTGAATCCAGCCGGCAATGTAAAAATCGGCGGCGGGGGTTTCCGGATTGTGGAATTTGGGCAGGGCAGGGGCTGCGGTCGCACTGCGCGCGGCGTTGTCCATCTGTTCTTCCAGGCGTCCCAGACTGATGCGCGGGACGACTTTGCCTGGGGATACTGTGCTCGGTGCCGCGGCCGGTTGGCTCGGCGCTGGTTGCTCTACGGCAGGGGCCTGGGTGCTGGACCGCGGCAGCGGATGGACCTGCGGCCGTGGTCGGGGTTGCACCTGTGGCCGCGGCGTGGGCCGGGGGCGCGGTTGCACCTGCGGTACCGGCAAGGCAGGCTGGGCTCTGGCTGGCCGGCTGGGAGCGACCGGCCGGGTCGGCTCGGGCATGATCTGAAAGGTCTTATGCTGCTCCTGCTTGCCCTGGAGCGTGAGATGTTTGGGCGGATGTTCATAGAGCAACAGAAAGAGCAGCAGCGCGATCAGCAGCGCAGCGGGCACCATCCACGGCAGAAGGCTGTCGCTCCAATGCGGCTTGCCCTCGGGCACCAAGAAATAGAACGGACTGCCGACGCTCACCTCACCACCCACAAAGTCTCTTGCAACCTGCGCAGGCTGCAAGATTGAAGCATCCGCAACGCGGAGTAAAGCCGGAGAGACCTTTGTTCACATTTCCGCCGAGGGGGAGCAGATGCCTCCAAGAGGCTGGATTTTTGCTGATGGTTTATACTGAATACGTTGTTTGCATCTCTCCCAGCACAGGCAACCATGACCGATATCAGAAATGCTTTTCCGCTACAGGTGGCCGACGTCCATGGGCTGGTTTTTTCTGGACAATGTGTTTTTCTGGCCTTGCCAGGGGAACTCGGGGAACTGGGCATCCTCGCCCATCACGCCCCCCTGCTGACCATCTTGCAGGCGGGAGAGATGCGCATGCATCTGCCGGATGGCAGCGTGGAGGTCTTGTTTCTAGAGGGAGGGTTTGCAGAAATCCTACCCAATGGAGTGATGGTCCTTGCCGATCTGAGTATCCGTATTCCCGACCTGAACCCCGCCACGATCCAGGAGAAGGTCGCGGAGGCAAAGGCCGCTGTTGCCAGCAGCAAGCCGGGTGAGATGGATTTTCTGCGGGCAGAGCAGGAGCTGCGCCGTGAGCTGGCCAAATATCGCGCCCTGCAAAAATATGCCAGTATGCCGCCAGAGGAAAAAGGCGAATATGACTGGCAGCGGCCGCCGGTGGCAGAGCCACCCAAAATCAATCCATCTGCCTTGGAGGATTGATTCCCGGCAGCCCTGTCAAATTGCGTCCAGTCGGTCCAGTACGCGCAAGGCTGTCTCGATATTTCCCTGTGCCGCCATGATCTGAAAACGGCGTTCTACGTCCCATTCGGCAAGAGCTTGGGTAGCCCACTCCTCAACCAGCTTGTTCATGCTGATTCCGCGTCTGCGGACCAGCGCTTTCAGCCGTTCCGTCTTGTCGTCGGGCATGCGGATTGTCAATGTGCTCATGAAAATTTCTCCAAACATTCCGATGGTTTCAGGATATGCAGGCCAGGCCATCGCATTTCTCCCCCGCGCAAGTCTGCCACGTTGTGGGTAATAATGACTGCGGCACTGCCCGCAATCGCCAATTCGATCAGATGATTATCTCCTTCGTCCGCGAGGTTCGGGCGCCAGCCATAATAGATGGAGATCCAGACTTCCCTGCTGGCGAGCGCGGCCATCACTGCCCGGCGCTCCCCATCGGTTGTGGCTTGGGTCCAGAGGGGCTGACCCAGAACATCCTCGTATTCCAGCCACAAAGCATTGCCAAACAAAGGGATATAACGGCCATGCAGTGCTCGTCGCAAAATCTCTCGAGACGCACCCCCCTCTGCCCGCATGGCAACCACGAAGACATTAGTATCGATGACGATCCTGACCATTGATGAAAGCATATATGCTTTCATTGATCTGATCCAGTGCAGGGGGGACGGTGACCAGCGGTTGTGTGCACTCCAGCCAGGCGGGTTTGTTATGGAGATTGCCCATGGTGCTGGACGCATACACAGCCTGGCGGAAAAGGGCTGAAAGGTGTATAAACACCTACGTACCCAATTGACACATTGGAGGGCACTATGAGCACCGTCCGCTGGAACATTGCCGTGTCGCCGGAAGTGGATCAATCCGTGCGCATGTTCATCGCCGCGCAGGGCGGTGGGCGCAAGGGCGACCTGTCGCGCTTCATCGAGGAAGCCGTGCGCGCCTACCTGTTGGAGCGCGCCGTCGATCAGGCCAAAACGGCTGCTGCCAGCATGAGCGAAGCCGAACTGACCGATCTCATTGACGAGGCGTTGCAATGGGCGCGTGAGCACTGATGCGCGTCATCCTCGACACCAACGTGTTGCTCGACGCGCTGATTTCGCCCCACGGGCCACCCGATGCGATCTATCGCGCCTGGCGCACGGGGCGCTTCGAGTTGGTGACATCGGCGGTACAACTCGACGAACTGCGGCGGGTGAGCCGCTACCCCAAGCTCAAGACCATCTTGCCCGCGCACCGCGTCGGCACGATGGTCAACAACCTGCAGCGCGCCATCGTTTTGGCGCAACTGCCGTCGCTGCCAGACGGTATCGAGGCGAAGGATCCGAACGATGCGTTCCTGCTGGCGATGGCCTTGGGCGGCGAGGCCGACTACCTGGTGACAGGCGACCGCCGCGCCGGGCTGCTGCAACGCGGCAGTATTGGGCGCACGTGTATCGTCAGACCAGCCACCTTCTGCGCCCAGGCGCTTTGAGCCCTGCCGGTAAGCTCTGTCTTGACGCCAAAGAGCCAGCCTCGGAAAGCCCGGGTCCTGCTGTCATGGACCCGTGCCAGATAACGGCGCCATAATGAGTAAAGAGTTGATCACGGTAGGGGGCGCGCCTCATGAGCACCGCCAAACGTCTTGCCCGTTATGAAGACCTGCTCAATCTGCCCGACAACGTCGTCGGGGAGATCATTGCCGGCAGGCTGCTGGCCAGCCCCAGGCCGGCACCCAAGCACGCACGTGCCTCGTCGGTCCTGGGCATCAGGATTGGTAATCCTTTTGATCTGGGAGGGGGTGGGGGCCCCGGCGGCTAGAGGATTCTGGACGAACCCGAGCTGCATCTGGCTGCTGACGTCCTCGTCCCCGATCTCGCTGGCTGGCGCCGGGAGCACCTGCCCACTTGCTCACAGAAACCGGTGCGCCGCAACACTGCTGCTCCCGATCCCGGATTTCGGTTTTCCCGACTTTTCGGCAGAGTTGATGTGCACAACGTATAATTGAGCTACAATGTAGCTCATTACCCAGGAGGACTATACGATGTCTGCAAACGCCGTTGTCCGTGCTCGCATTGACGAGCATATCAAAGAAGAAGCATCAGCCGTTCTGGCGGCGATGGGTCTTACTGTGTCCGATGCCTTTCGCATCATGCTGACCCGCATTGCGCGAGAGAAGGCATTGCCGTTTGAGCCCCTGGTGCCGAACGAAACCACCATCGCCGCCATACGTGAAGCCCGCGCCGGCAACCTCAAGAGCTTCGATAGCGTTGAGGCGCTCATGGCGGACTTGCATGCGGAGGATTGAGTACACCGGCCAATTCAAGCGCGACTACAAGCGTGAGGCGAGGGGGCATCACCGTGCCACGCTCGAAGCGGATCTGCTGCCCGTCGTCAAAGCCCTGGCCTGCGACCAGCCGCTGGAGCCGCGCCATCACGATCATGCCCTGACTGGCGATTGGAAAGATCATCGGGACTGTCATGTTAAGCCCGACCTAGTGTTGATCTATCGGAAACCCGATAACGAAGTGTTGCAGCTCGTGCGTATTAGCTCGCATAGCGAGCTAGGGCTGTGACAACCCTTATCCCCACGACATGGACCCGTGCCGGATAACGGCGCCATAATAATCAAAGAATTGGTCACGGTAGGAGAGCGCGCCTCATGAGCACCGCCAAACGTCTTGCCCGTTATGAAGACCTGTTCGATCTGCCCGATAACGTCGTCGGGGAGATCATTGCCGGTAGGCTTCTGACCAGCCCCAGACCGGCACCCAAGCACGCACGTGCGAGTTCAGGGCTGGGTGGCAGCATTACGCCGCCGTTCGATTGGGACAAAGACGGCCCCGGTGGCTGGTGGATTCTGGACGGACCCGAGTTGCACCTGGGCGCTGATGTCCTCGTCCCTGATCTCGCCGGCTGGCGCCGGGAGCGCCTGCCCTCTCTGCCCCAGGCGGCATGGTTTGCGCAGGCCCCTGACTGGGTCTGCGAAGTACTCTCGCCCGCCACCGCCAGCACCGACCGGGTCCTGAAGCTACCGCGTTACGCCGCCGCTGGTGTTGGACACTGCTGGCTCATCGACCCCGACACCCGCACCCTGGAGGCCTACGCCAATCAAGACGGGCGCTGGCTACTGCTGGGTACCTGGGCTGATCAGGACTTAGTCGCCATCGAGCCCTTTGCCGCCATCGAGCTCGATCTTTCCCATCTCTGGGTGGACTGAAATGCACCTCCGTTTATCCTCGACCGCTACCGTGCGATGATACCCACGTATCGCACGCGAATCGGAGAATGCCCATGTCCACGCAGAGCGCCCGGACGAACGAGATCAGCGTCGCCGACTATCTGGCTGGAGAGCAGGATGGGGAGATTCGCCACGAATATGTGGCCGGTCGCGTCTATGCCATGACGGGAGCCAGCGCGCGTCACGCATTGCTCGTCGGCGCCTTGCACGCCCTACTGTATCCGGCAAGCCGTCGGAAGGGTTGCCAGCTCTTCGTCAACGAGATGAAAGTTCATATCCAGCGTGCCGGCGAAGATGCCTTCTACTATCCCGATCTGATGCTCGCCTGCGAGCCCGACGACCGCGCGGACTATTATCGCGAAAAGCCCTGTCTGCTCATCGAGGTCCTGTCCGAGACTAGTGAGCGCATCGATCGCCGCGAAAAGCTCTACGCCTACACCGGCATTGCCAGCCTGCGCGAATACCTGGTGGTGGCGCAGGATAGTCGGCGGCTCGACCTCTATCGTCGTGTTACGGACGATTGGACGCATGACCGCTATACCCAGGGCACGGTTCGCCTCGGCTGCCTGGAGCTGGAGTTCGCGCTCGACGATATCTATGCAGATGTTGAGGGTGCATGATGGAACCGTCTGATGCGTATCAGTAATAGTATGGAAGCACCTCAAATCGGCCGCTTTGCACGGTTCAGAGCTGAGGATGGGATGTTCAACTCTGTGAATGAACCCAGGGTGCTCCCAAGATGAGCCAACCAAGCCGTCCGGCGACGACGGACAGGAAGCGTCTGTTTGCCAACATGGCGTCGTTATTCACCCTCCAAGGGGCAAACTATCTCTTACCGCTGATTATAGTGCCCTATCTGGTGCGCGTGTTAGGTCCGGAAAACTTTGGGCGGGTAGCGTTTGCCCAGGCATTCATTCAGTACTTCGTCGTTATGACCGACTATGGCTTTAACCTCAGCGCGACGCGCACTGTGGCGCTGGTGCGTGACGATCCGGAGAAGCTGTCGAATCTGTTCAGTGCGGTGATGATCGTCAAGACTGCTTTAATGGCACTAGGGTTTGGGATAATGCTGCTGATTGTTCTGCTCGTTCCTTCCTTTGCAAAAAACTGGTCCCTATATACCCTTGTTTACCTCATAGTTCTAGGTAATGTATTGTTCCCGACCTGGTTATTCCAGGGCTTGGAACGCATGCGCCATATAACAATTTTTACCATTCTTGCTCGCATGCTGAGCGTCATTGCAATCATTGCGTTAGTACATAAGCAGAGCGACTACCTGCTTGCTGCGGCACTGCAGGCCTCCGGCATGGTCATCGCAGGTTTGTTAGCGCTCGTCTCTCTAACTCGTTTAGCACCGCTACGCCTTCAGTGGCCCGGTGTTGTTCAACTACGCGAAGTTGTTGTCGATAGTTGGCATTTGTTCGTATATAACTCTGTCACTACAATATACGCTAATACGAATATATTTTTTCTAGGAATTCTAACAAATCCTGTTGCTGTGGGTTATTTTTCTGCAGCGGATAAGATTGTCCAAGCAGTTCGCGGGCTTGTCGGTCCTATTTCGCAGGCGGTCTATCCCCACATCACATTGTTAAAATCGAGATCCGATGGCGACGCCCTGGTGTTCATCAGAACACTGCTGCGACTTCAGGGGGCAGCAATGTTTGCACTTTCTCTTGCGTTGTTTTTATTTGCCGTACCAATTGTTGGCGTGCTCCTTGGAAACCAGTTCCAAGAAAGCGTCATACTTGTTAAATGGATGGCTGTGCTACCTTTTATTTTAGGACTCTCTAACGTCTTAGGTATACAGACCATGCTCATTTTTGGTATGAAGAAGAACTTAAGTCATATTTACCTAACAACTAGTATATTTAGTATTTTTCTGTTAGTCTTGCTAATTTACTGGTTTGGTGCACAAGGTGCGGCAATAAGTGTAGTAATAAGCGAAATCGTGCTACTCGCGCGCATGGCTATGACGCTTGCGAATAATGGTTTGTTAAAAAAGATCGCTGATTTATAGGTGTCTCATGACAGATGAAAGAAAAACCATTAGCCATGGGTGTCAGTTGCTTGTAAGTCCGTGTTATTTTCTTGTTGGAAAAGATTTTAGGCGCCAATTTACTATGGGTATATATGCAGAAGTTGATCTATGATCAAATTAAAAAAGTTGAATGAGATAGTAAATTATGAATACTGAAGATTCATCATCTAATCTACGCAGAGTTGCTGAAGGTTCGTTCGATAGTAAATGCGCACCATTGGTGACGGTTATCATCCCCACTTGTAACCGAGTAAGATTACTGAAGGATGCTCTTAAATCTATCGTAGATCAAAATTATCGGAACTGGGAGTGCGTTGTCGTAAATGATGGAGGTGAAGATATCGTATCAACAGTGCGGATGATCGATGAACAAGAGCGCTTTAGAATAGTAACACATACAACTTCTATCGGGCCAGGTGGAGCACGTAATACAGCGCTCAAGCTTGCTCGGGGCCAAATCATCTGTTACTTGGATGACGATGATTTGTGGCGAAGCGATCATCTTTCCACAGTAGTAAAAGCATTGTCATCATGTCCAAGGCCATCCTTTGTCTATACTGATGCCGAGATTGTCCTAGAAAAAATCGGGGGTTGCGGTGATCGTCATGTTCTTTCTAGTCTAGGAAACCCTTACTCCCATCAATCTTTTATTCGAGATCGGTTGCTCGTGCAGAATTACATTCCAATTAATACTTGGGCTCACCACTTGGAACTAGCTGAACGTGTAGGATTGTTCGATGAGAGCTTGCAAGTGGTTGAGGATTGGGATTTTTTGTTGAAAGTGTTGCGGCAGTGCACCCCGTATCACCTGCCTCGTACCACTGCCGAGATACGCGTACGTAAGGCTCGCGACAGTGTCTCACGTCGAGGTTTGCAGTATTTGACGCAAACCTACCGCGAGATTTATGCGCGAAGTGATGACATGGTGAGTTTTCTTACTCGTGTCAAGCGAATGAAAGTACTTCTCGGTATGAAGCTATCGTCTATTTATTATGGCTTTATAGTAAAATAACGGCGGAAATCTAATCGATGATCTGAAAAAGGATTGTGGTTAAAATGAAAGTTGTTGAAATAGTTCTTGCTACCTATAATGGAGCAAAATACCTAAATAAACTTCTCCAATCCTTGGCGGGGCAGACGTATACTGATTGGAAATTGCTAATCAGAGATGACGGCTCCTCTGATGAAACGCCTGATATCATCGCCTCCTTCCAAAATAAATTTCCGAAGAATGTACAGCTGGTTGAGTCAAAAAAGAAACATCTTGGGGTAATTGGTAACTTCTCCGAGTTGATGTCAGCCAGTACGGCAGATTGGGTATTATTTTGTGATCAGGATGACGTATGGCTGCCGATCAAAGTTGTCGAAATGCTTTCCGTTGTTCAACGAAGAAAATTATTTCCAAGCGGCCTTCATCTGATCCATAGTGATCTTGTCGTGGTTGATAATAACCTTAATTTGTTGGGAGAATCTTTTTTTAAATATCAGAAGATTGATCCAAAACAAACAAAAGTTTCCAATCTTCTGATTCAGAATAACGTTACCGGGTGCACTATGATGGTGAGCCGCGGATTGATTGAAAAGTCATTACCTATTCCGCAGGGAGCCTGTATGCATGATTGGTGGATTGCCCTTGTAGCTGCCTCTTTTGGTAACATTCATTTGATTGAGAAGCCTCTGCTTCTATACCGCCAGCACGGTAACAACGATACTGGTGCTAAGAAATATAATATGTTTTATGTGCTTAAAAAAATCGCATTTCCGCAAGACGCATTGGTGCGCGTTAGGCAAACCATAGTGCAGTCTAGGGCTTTCCTGGATCACTATGATGAGGAGCTTCCAGAATCTACTAGGCGAGATGTGCAAGAATTCTCGATGATTCTTAATAAGCCAAGATTGCAGAGATTAATTTTTTTGGCACGGATGGGGCTTCGGAAATCGGGCTTTTTTAGAACGTTCGGATTTTATTTTGTTATATTCCTATTAAGTACCGTTAAGGACTCGCCTTCGAACCCAGGATATACCCATACTGAAACGCCAAAAACTTGAGGATATTCCGCACCACAGAGGTGGGCCAGAGCCAGAATCTACGCAATCCGAGATAAGCGAGCTCCGAGCGGGCATATCGTAACCCTTCGCCGCCGGCTCCGCCGAAGGCCGCTGCGATCCATCGTTGCTGTCCGTGGAATTCGCCAATGTCGCGGTAGCGCCGGTACTCTTGCTTCAAGGTGTAATTATGCGAATGGTAGCAGACGGGTGCGGCCGGATAGCCGATGCACCATCCAGCCAGGAGCATTTTGGCGCCCACGTAGAGGTCTTCACTTACCCGCACGTTTTCGGGAAATCCACCAATCTCGGCGAGAGCTTGGGCACGATAGGCAGAGCAGGAATCCGAGAGATAAGGCGTTTTGATGCCTAAGCGTTCTCGATCCTCTAAACAACGTTTTTGCTCTGCTGGAGGGTAATTGAAGTGCCGGGAGAAGGCGGCAAAGACAGTTGCGTTGGGGTGCGGCACTTGCCGGCCACAGACGGCACCGATTTGCCGATCTTGAAATCCGCTGATGAGGATTCGTAAAGAGTCCTCATCATAAAAATAGGCGTCCTGGGTGAGATATACATAAAAGGCATAGTCGGGATTTTCGGCAAAGGCCATCTGCCGCGTCTTGCCGTGACCAAAGTTTTTTTGTGCAATCACTTGCACGCGAACATCCGGAAAACAGGCATGCAACATTTCCCTTGTTCCGTCCGTGGAACTCGAGTCGATGACCAATACCTCATGGGGCAGGTCCTGTATGGCCAGGGAGTCGAGCAGTCGCTGCAGGTCGAGACATCCGTTATAACTGGGAATTACACATAAAATCTTCCCATCCGGCATGCTAGAACGGTGGCGGGCGAGTCGCTTTAGCTCGTGGCTACTGGTTTTTTTGGGTACCGGCACCAGACTTTTGAAAATTTGCAAGGTCTTCCGGCAAACGATCTCTGACGCATACTCCCGCTCCGCATCTTTGTGTGCTGCACTGGCCAGCCGCCTGCGAAGCTGTGGATGCTCCAGGAGCTGTTCGATCGCATCGGCTAGGGCGACGGGATCCTTCGGCGGCACGAGCCAGCCATTTTTTTTGTGCTGGATGAGCTCCCGGCAGCCCACCACATCCGTGGTCACGATGGCCCGCCCTGTCGCCATTGCTTCGAGCAACACCTTGGGAATACCTTCCCGATGCCAGGTGGGCAGGCAGAACAAGTGACAATGCCCCAAGAGGGAGCTCATATACCGCTGGTCTCCCAGCCACTCGACCACACCCTGTTCGCTCCATGCCTGCAGGTCCGCTTCTGGAATTGCCGCAGAGTGTTCGTGATCCACGCCACCCGCGAGGAGAAAGCGATACGGGCGCCCACGCTCCCGCAACAGGCGAGCGGTTTCTACGTAAACGCGGATGCCCTTTTCTTCGATCATGCGGGCGGCCAAAAGAACGGTGAGCGTAGCATCCACAGGCTCGGGCCGTAGCGGAAACTGTTGTAGATCCACCCCTGCGCCTTTGATGACGACGCCGCTGCCCTTCCGTAGCGCCCCCATTTTTTCGAGCTCGTGGAGATCCTCCTGGTTCTCGAACACGACCACGCTGCCCCGAGGATTCAGCAAACGCCTGAGAGCCTGCCGCAGCAAGGGACGAATCAGCCGTGCCTTCCAATCCTCACCGGCAAAGACATACCCCAGGCCCACCGGCGCATTGACGATCTTGCTGGCCGGCGAGCCCAAAATTACTGCCAGCGTGCCCAGCACAATGGGCTTGATGCCAATCTGCCAGACCAGGTTCGGGCGCTGCGCACGGTAAATCGTCCGGAGCTGCAGAATGCTCCGTAGCTCTGGCAGAGGGTTGATATTGTGGCGCGATAAATCCAGTGAACAAAACTCAAAACCGAGCTGCCGAATCTGGTCAGCCAATCCGGTCTCTGGAGCCACTATCGATACCCGGTAGCCAGCATGTTGTGCATGCTTTGCCCGATCGAGGAAATGAGACAGGAAAAACCGATCGCTGACGCAAAAAAGAATGAGTTTCATGGATAAGTCTGAGTGAGTACTGCCCTCTGCGAGCAGGCTAAGAGACCTTGCGATATACTTCTAACGTTTTTTCTGCGCAGGACTTCCAGCTAAAATCTTTCGACCGAATCAACCCTGCCTGTATGTGCTTTTCCGCCAAAACGCGATCCTCCAGGAGGCGCTGCAAGCCATCGGCAATGGCCTCCAAAGAATAGGGATCTACCTCAACTGCAGCGCCTGCAGATACCTCTGGCATAGAACTAATGTTCGAGGTAAGAACAGGGGTACCACTGGCAAACCCTTCCAGTACAGGTAAACCAAATCCTTCGTAGAGGGATGGGTAGGCAAAAACTGCTGCCGAGGAAAAGAGATCAGCGAGCTGCGTCCGGGGAAGATAACCGGTGCGTATCACTTCGCCTTTCTGCTCCGCCGCTCTGATTCGCCGTAGAATATCGGCATCCTGCCATCCCGCAGCACCGGTAAGTACAAGGGGAAAGTCCTGACGCAAGAATTCTGGCAAGGAACTATAGGCATCAATGAGCCTGACGATATTTTTTCGTGGTTCGAGCGTAGCTACGAATAATACAAACCCACGATGACGCAGGCCAATATCTTGTAATGTTTTGGCTACCGTAAGAGAGTCCCGGGGATGAAAAATGTCATCTGCGCCCAAATGGGTCACAGTAATTTTATCGCGCGGAGTTTGATAGAAATCCATGATCTCTTGCGCCGAAAATTCGGATATTGTAATTACCTGATCCGCTCTTTGTAGCGCAGGTCCAAGATGTTTGTTGAGGAAAGCTGCTCGTTCAGGCGGGTGAAACTCAGGGTGTCGTACCTGAGATAAATCATACGCAGAGATGACCAAGGGGCCAGCATATTTTACTGGGATATAGTTGGGTTCGTGGTAAATAAAGCCTTCCTGTGCCAGGGCGCCGATCCTGCGTCCATCTTGCCATTCGCGCAGGGCCTGTCTTGCGGTGTATGCACCGGGAACATCCTGAATGACTTTCTTTAAAGCGGCGAGACTGCCCCTAGCAGTCGGGGTCGAGGAGCTAAGAGGATTTTGATCGTTGTTGACAAGGGAGAGCAGCGCTTCATCGCGATAAATATGTCCACCGACAAAACCAATTATGGAATCAAGTTCTTTTGTGGCCACTAATGCCTGAATAAGATGCTGCTTATAAAGACCAATTCCAGTGCGCGTCCTCAATAATAGATGTACATTGAACAGAATTTTCAATTGTTAACTCCAGAGGTGGCATTGGTCTGCAGCATCCAGCGTAGGGTTTCGCGGAACGGAATTTGCGGTGCGAGACCGGTATGCTGGCGCAACAACGCATTTGATCCCAACAGGCGCGGCAGCTCGTTGGCACGCACGAAGGAAGGATTGATCCGCACCTCAATAGGGTGCTCCCCGATGTCCTCCACCATCTGCAAGATGTTGCGCAAAGAATAGGCTCGCCCCGAACAGATATTAAAGGTCTGCCCTACTGCCTCGGGTGCATCGAGCAGCAGCGCCGTGTAGATGGCGACAACATCGCGCACATCCGAAAAATCCCGACTCACGTCCAGATTGCCCAGCTCGATGAAGGGAGCACGTCGGCGAAAATGACTGACGATTTTCGGAATGAGAAACTTTTCGTCCTGTCCCACACCGGTGTAATTGAACGGTCGCGTCATGACGATGGGCAATCGATCGAACCAAGTATGCACCATGTGCTCCATGGCAAGCTTGCTGCAGGCGTAGTGGTTGACCGGTGCGGGGCAGACCGACTCATCGATGACCTCGACAGACGGCGAACCATAAATGTTGGCCGAGCTGGTAATCAGGATCTTGCGTGGTAGCTTGGGTAAGGCCGCCAGGGCTTCGAGCAGGTTCAAGGTACCGAACACGTTGACGTCGTAAAATGCACGCGGATTGCCATGCCCAACAAAGGAGATCGCCACCAGATGCGCGACATGCGTGGGCCGCAGTTCGGCGATGACGTTTCGGACTGCGACGGCATCGGTGAGATCACAGGCAATCTCACCCTCTCCCTGCCCGCTATTCGACAGCCCGACAACGCGCGCGCCCCGCGCGCGCAATCTCTCAGCCAGATGGCGTCCGGTAAAGCCGCTCAGGCCGGTGACAAGTATCATGGAGTCATCTTGATCCCTTGTGTTAAGGATCAAAAAGATACTCCATTCAGATTGCGCTGCAAATCCGTGTGCACCATCATCGCACAAAGCTCTTCCAGCGTGGTCTTCGCCTCCCAGCCCAGTTTGACCTTGGCCTTGGCCGGGTTGCCGATCAGCAAATCTACTTCGGCGGGGCGATAGAACTTGGGGTTGACGCGCACGATGGTCTTTCCCGAAGCCGCATCAATGCCAATTTCTTCCTCACCCTTGCCGCGCCACTCGATCTCCATATCCGCCGCCTTCGCGGCCATGGTCACGAAATCGCGTACGGTTTCGGTGCGGTTGGTGGCGAGCACGAAGGTATCGGGCTCATCGGCCTGTAGCATGCGCCACATGCCCTCCACATACTCCTTGGCGTAGCCCCAGTCGCGTTTGGCATTCAGATTGCCCAGCTCCAGCATCTCCAGCTTGCCGAGCTTGATTTTGGCGATGCCATCAGTGATTTTGCGGGTGACAAACTCCAGACCCCGCAACGGGCTTTCATGATTGAACAGAATGCCGCTGGCACCAAAAATGCCGTAGCTCTCGCGGTAGTTGACGGTCATCCAGTGTGCATACAACTTGGCCATCCCGTAGGGGCTGCGCGGATGGAAAAAAGTTTCTTCATCCTGGGGGATGGCATGGACCTTGCCAAACATCTCTGAGGTGCTCGCCTGGTAGAAGCGAGTCCTGGGATTCACGACCCGAACAGCTTCAAGTAAATTCAGAGCGCCGATGGCAGTAATCTGCCCCGTTGTTTGTGGCTGGTCAAAGCTCACCCCGACAAAACTCTGTGCGGCAAGGTTATAGACCTCTGTGGCCTGGCTATTTTCGAGCAAGCGGATGGCCGAACCCATATCAGTCAGGTCGAATTCCACCAGATGCAGATTGGGATGTTCTTCCAATCCCAGGTCCGCGAGACGCCAGAAATTGACCGAACTCGTACGGCGATAGGTTGCGTGTACCGTGTAGCCCTTTTCGAGCAGGAGATGCGCGAGATAGGCACCATCTTGACCGGTGATGCCGGTGATAATTGCTGTTTTCATATATTCTCCATTGAAGAAGTTGATTGAGATTATTTTTTTTCTAATAGTTCAAGAAGTTGTTGGGCGCTTTCCTTCCACGTCAAGAAAGGCATGTCGTCCGATTTGGGATGTTGGCCACTCTCATGCAGCGCTAACCAGGTTTTGATCGATTGCGCCAAGGCATCAGGCGTGGCTGCATCAAAATAGAACGCGTGCTCGCCTGCCACTTCACGAAAAACCGGAATATCTCTGGCGATGATTGGTAACTTGTGTTGCGCTGCTTCGATCAGCGGCAAGCCGAAGCCTTCGCCCTCGCTGGCGGCGATCAAACAGATATTGGCAGCGTAGACCTTTTCCAGATATTCGTCACTGATGCCTTCGAGCCAGAACAGACGCTTGCCAAGTTCGGCGTGGTTGCGCAGGCGATCGACCAACCCCTCCTCCATCCAGCCCTGCTTGCCGACGAACGTTAAGTTGATATCCATGCCTTGCGCCCATAGTCCCTCGAAGGCAGATAAGGTTTGGGCATGACCTTTACGTGGCTCAATGGTACCAACCAAGAGAAAACTTGCTCGCGCTTTGAGCGCAGCCAACACCCCGGTTGCATCGGGCGGGACACCTTTGCTTGGCGCGCTGTTTTCTGGGTCGGCGCCCAGATGGAACCAGCGTACGGCAAAATGGCGCTCTCGTTTGGGGCCAAAGTCCTGTAGCCACGCCGTCAATTCGTCAGCCACGGCACGGGAGATACAAACCGCGCCATCAAACCGTGCCACTGTCTCCAGCCAGCGCTGATACAAGGCTTTTGCCTCGTCAGGAAACACCTCGGGTTTCAATATGGGGAGCATGTCATAAATTAAAAACTGGATACCAACACCACGTCGATCCCAATCCTTCAATACTTTAATCTGCCTCGGCACAATGTGAGGTTGTAAGTCCAGCCCCAGAAACACGTCGCCGGGATAGGCTTCGACGGGCTCATCCATCGCCCAATCTTCCGGTATGCCTAAAAAACGACTGATAAAGCACCGCGCATACTGATAGCCCTCCGTTTCCATCGTGGCGTAAACCGGTTCGATTTGGAAATCTTCAGGTGGGTGCTTCAGCCATTCGGTCAGGATGCCGCGCACGACCCGTTGGATACCGCTCTTTGCATCGCGCTGCACCAACTCCGAGATATCGACGAGAAGTTGTCTGCGCCGTGGTCTCGGCGGCATGTTCTCAGCCATGCAAGTGGCAAGCGCAGGCCATTCTGATGAGGGCAATGCCGGATCCATTGCGGTAATGGCATCCAGCAGTCCCGGCAGGCCGACGGCCGCTTGCTGGTAGTAGCCCTCGATCGCCTCCGCATACAAGTCGGCACAGCGGCGGGGGGCGTGGCGCTGTGCAATCACTTGGCGAGCCTTCTGACCCAGATCGGCCCGCCGCTGTTTGTCAGTCCATAGCGTCGTCAAGGCCTCGATGAGCTGCTTGTCGTCAAATTCATCCGGTAACATCCACACCGCATCCTGATCGAGTTCCGCCATCGAGCCATGCGCGTTGATGATGGTGGCAAGACCGTAATTCATACAATCGAGTACCGCAGCAGATGTTTCACCGCGTGACAGAGTGCGTAACTGTACCCCGACATCGGCGGCTGCCAGCCATTGGCGGAAAACGGCCATATCTGCCCAGCCGGTGATTTCAATGCGGCTGTCATCCGGAGCATGGCGTATGGCTTGCACCAGCTTGGCACCATAATCGCCACCGTGGTTTTGCCCCACAAAGACCAATCGGCATCGGGGGTCTTGCGCCAATGGTGACGCCAGCCAGGCGGCCAGCAGGCGAAGGTTCAGTTTATGCGGGCCGAGCAAACCGAAACTGCAGACGATAAAGGCATCTTCGGGCACCCCCAAGGCACGTCTTGCAGAGGCGCGATCCACCGCGCCAGCCGGTTTGCGCATCAGCGGTATCAATTGCCAATCGTCGGCTGCACGCTCGCCATACCATTGGCGCGCCAGTTGGCGAGAATATTCAGCATGGACGATGACCCCAAGGGCATCCTGCAGCACCTGAAGATTGGCGGGATAGGCCCACACGACATCCGCCGTATCCTGGGCCTGAAAACGCTCTGCTAATGCTGCCCAACCCTGTGACGCCAGCAAGGCCTTGGCCCAATCACCGGGAGTTTCGCCCGTCGCATCGCGGTGCGCCAAGATGCCTGATAAAAAAAAGTCGTGCAGCACCACCACACCGGGATGCTCGCGTAGCAGCGCGAACATATGGCCGTGAAAGCTCGAGTTGCCAAAGTGATACAACACCCGGTCAAACTGATGGGCATGCTGGCGAAACCAAGCCACATCACGGATTGGACAGTTGGCGCGCACCCAAGCATCAGTCACTTTTTCCTGCGCGACGATAACCTCGATGCGGTAATGGCGGGCGAGTTCCGGCAGCAGTTCGGCACTGTAATCGCTGATGCCACTGGCTTGTGGCGGTAGCGGCGACACATAGGCAAGACGCGGGCGCTGAGGCGGGGCGACCACGACTCGATTTCGGCTGCCGACCGCCATTTCAAGAGCCTGCCATGCCCTTTTAGCGCTGGTATCCCAACTGAACTGCTGTGCCTGCACCAACCCGTGGCGTTCCAGTTCAGCCCGGAACGTGTCATCGCTGAGCACCTGAGCCATCTTGCTGGCCATGGCCTGGGTGTCAAAAGGATCAAACAGCGCGTCTTCGCGGCCGACCACTTCCGGCAAGCTGGACGTATTGGCCGCGATCACCGCTTTGCCGCATTGCATGGCCTCCAGCGCCGGCAGGCCAAAACCTTCGTGCCACGATGGAAAGACAAACAGCTTGCTGCCCCGGTAGCAAGCCAGCAAGTCGTCCTCCGGGACAAAGCCGGTTAAGATCAGTTCGCCCTCGCCCAGCCCCTCTTCGCGAGCCAGCTTGAGCAGGCGATCGCGATCCGGTGGCTGGATAGAGCATACGACGGCCAATTGATGAACACGCCGCAGCGCGGCCGGTAAGCGGGCATAGGCAGCGATCAGTCCTTCGATGTTTTTTCGGTGATCGATGCCCCCGGTGTACATCACAAATGGTTTCACCAGGCCATACTGTGTCTCCAGGCGGCGGCGTGCTTCATCCGAGACGACCCCGGGGCGGAAATGCGCTTCGGCGGCCGCGGAGATTTTGCAGACTCGCTGGGGAGCAAAACCCAAATGATCGATGGCTTCTTGCCCCGACGAGGCTGAATTCGACAACAATAGATCGGCTCGCCGTAAATATCCGAGTTTTTTTTCATACCAGCGCTCAACGACAGGGTTTTGCAGATAAATGCCGCGATGAATCAGGGGTATGAGGTCGTGAAGAATGACGCCAGTCGGTATTTTTCTCGATAACATACCAATACTGGTGACCGCATCATCACCTAACCCTTCAAAAAGAGAGTTCATCAGCACCAAGTCGGGCGCTAGACTTGCCAGAAACTGTTCGCGCAACAACTCCGCCGCCTGACGACGCGCATCATTTCCCGCATCAGCGGCATTCACCGGGCTCGGCGCTGCCCATACCCGAATGTTTTCCTGGGGCAACAAGCTGTCGAAAGCCGCCCGAAGCGGCTCAATCGTGTCGGGAAAAAGGCCATTCAAGGCTATGTATACTTCGTGCCCGCCCCGGTTGCGCACCAGCGCCTGCGCCAGATACAGACTATAGCGGCCAATGCCGCGATGCCGATGTTCTGTGGACTGTGCCCCTTGCAGATCGATGACGATACGCATTACTTAGAATCCTTGTTTACTTTTTCCAAAGCAGCGTTAAGGCGAAGGTAGATTTGCCGTGCGCGTGGAGAAAGGTCGCTAATATTTTCGGTTCGGATATCTGTGACCAGAAAATCAGAAGCCGCAGGAGGTTGCGCGAAAGCAATCCTCTTTAGTCTCTGCTTGAGGCTCGGATGTTTGTTCAACCAGATAACTGATTTAGTCTTTAGTTTTGGATTTTCACGCACCTTATTCATGAGCCATACTAAGGCCTTGCGGCAGACGCGGCGTGGTCGACTACCAGGTGCGAAGGTTAGCCACGCTTTGCTTCCACGAACAAACCATCGTGCAAATTTGCCCGCAAGCCTCAGAGGCTTGGTGAGCCTCCATGAACGGCTATTGATAACGGCATTGAACTGCTGACTAATCTCCATGGTGGTTTGGTTGGCTTGATCGGCCCGACTCTCTGCGATGCCAGCGCGCTCACTGGCTTGGGCTGCTTGTGCTTCTGCGATGCCAGCGCGCTCACTGGCTTGGGCTGCTTGTGCTTCTGCGATGCCAGCGCGCTCACTGGCTTGGGCTGCTTGTGCTTCTGCGATGCCAGCGCGCTCACTGGCTTGGGCTGCTTGTGCTTCTGCGATGCCAGCGCGCTCACTGGCTTGGGCTGCTTGTGCTTCTGCGATGCCAGCGCGCTCACTGGCTTGGGCTGCTTGTGCTTCTGCGATGCCAGCGCGCTCACTGGCTTGGGCTGCTTGTGCTTCTGCGATGCCAGCGCGTTCATTGGCTTGAGCTACCAGATCGGAAGCCTTGGTTATTTTGGTAAGAATTAGATTAAAGCGCTCGTCCCAACGGTTCAGTAGGACATCCCGAGGCAAGCCGTAGTCGTTATCAAATGCTTCCTTGGCTAGGCCGATAACCTCCTCATTTCCATTTTTTTGAGCAACTACCGCGTAGTCAAGACTTGCTCCATGGAGCGCTTCATAAAGACTTACTTCACTGCGAGAAACAAGTTCTTTTGATTCCTGAAGGCGAAGTGTCTTAACTTTGGCGAAGCCTTCATACTCTACCAGAAACTCCAGTTGTAACGGTGGTATGGGTTTTTGATGGGTGGGATCCAGATAAAAATTGCACGATCCTACAATCAAGTTCTCCGGATTTGGTGTTTCCAATATGAGCAAGCCGCCTGGTTTAAGAACCCTCATGGCTTCTCTTACAATGATTCTCAATGCCTCAAATGGGATATGTTCGATAACATGAAAAGCCGAGACGACTACCTGACTTTGATCTGGTAGGTCGGTGAGGTAGGCAACAGCATCTCCGTGTTCCACGTGCAAACCTCTCTCAAGACAGCTTTCAAGCATGTCCTGATCAAGATCGATACCAATTGGCTTGAAGCCTGCTTGCGTAAGTAATTCAAGCCATTCACCTCGACCACACCCAAGATCAATCGTCCCAGCAGATGGGTATGACTTAAGTAAGGGTATTGTAAATGGTAGATAAACCTCAAGACGACTTTTGATAAGTTCGCGGGAACCGCGGTAACGATCTTCGAATGCGCGATAAAAATTATCCGTCATGAAAAGAATCTCGAACTAACAATCGAATAAACCATAACTATTGAGAAGACTCTTATATATCCTGGTAGTTTTAAGATAGATTTGATGATGTTTAAGAAAAAGTTCGTGATACTGTTGGTGGTGGGCCAAAAGTGAGGGCCTATTGCTTCTGTTAGGGATACTGCTGGGAGCCGCAGTGCAGAATTCATCATCGCGACCCAAACCTCGAGTTATCACTTGGAGACCATCTTGGGCGTGCGGACCTCTTTTCTGCAACCAGTTTGCGGAAGGATTGGCGCTTTGCAGGGGGATTCATGATCCGATCGTAGGTAGTCACGACTTCCTCTACTGGCCCAAACATTCTGACCTTACCTCGCTCCATCCAGAGCACCTTGTTGCAGGTCTTACGGATCGTATCGCTGGAATGTATAGCGAGAACAACGATTTCTGCTCGCTGGTGTAGTTCTTCTAGCCGCTTGGCAGCCTTTTCCTGAAAACTGGCATCCCCGACCCCGAGGACCTCATCGAGCAGCAGGATGTCGGCATCCACGGCGGTAGAGATGGCGAAGGCCAAGCGCACGCGCATGCCGCTGGAATACGTGCGCAAGGGGAGGTCCAGGTAGTCTCCCAGCCCAGTGAACTCCGCGATCTCTTCGGTCTTGGCTTTGATTTCGGCATTCGTCATGCCAAGCAATAATCCCCGTAAGCGGATATTCTGGCGACCTGTGGACTGGTCATCCATGCCGAGGGATATATCCAACAGTGGGACTGCCTTGCCAACAACTTCCACGGTGCCAGAGGTAGGCGGATAAATCCCGGCTAAGACCCGCAGCAGGGTGCTCTTGCCGGCGCCGTTATGGCCAATCAGGCCCAGGCGGTCCCCACTTTTCAGTGATAGATTCAAACCGTCGATCGCCCGCACTACGACGACGCCTTCATTATCCTCGGCAATGCGATTGCGCCGCCCCATGCGCATCACGCGCTTTTTAAGAGAC
This sequence comes from Acidithiobacillus sp. YTS05, assembly GCF_024396695.1. GTDB lineage: Bacteria > Pseudomonadota > Gammaproteobacteria > Acidithiobacillales > Acidithiobacillaceae > Igneacidithiobacillus > Igneacidithiobacillus copahuensis. The sequence goes on along the minus strand of NZ_CP094359.1, from coordinate 1,625,032 downwards.
TGTCCTTTCACGTCGTAGATCGGTAAATCTAGCGAGACATCGCGTAAAATTATGCTCGATGTCAAAATCTAGTTCCTAAATTCATGATGTCAATTCCAAGGCAATCAGACCCAGTATGGTACACGCTTCGCATACTTCCCCGTGAATATCAGCGCCAGACTCCAACCTAAAAGAGCCATCACAACGGCGATGACCCAAGTCAGTGGCGTAGGAAATTGTCCCAGAAGAGGCTGGCGGACGATGTCTATAAGATACGCCAGAGGGTTGTACTCGATCACCCACTTGTGATCTTTGCTCAACATTTCGCCATGAAACAAAATCGGAGAGACATAAAATGCGACCTGCAACATGGAACCGACGATCTGTGGAAAGTCACGAAAGCGCGCTGCTACCACCCCTACAAAGGATGCAATCCACATGGCGTTTAGCAGAAACAGAATGACACCGGGAATGAACAACCAGATAGAAACCCAACTTTTGACACCAAAAATCACTAGAACGATGAGGACGATAATGAAATTGTGTGCCCAGATGACGCCATTGCGCCAAGTTACCTGCAAAATAAAAAGATATTTTGGAGATCGAATCTGCTTGATGTATCCCGCGCCCGCCATAAATGCCGCGCAGCCGTCGTTTACAATTCCGGAGAATAAACCCCACATCACGATACCAATGGAAATCATGGGCAAATATGTCGATAGATTTTGGCCAAATAAAACACCGTACAGCAAGCCAAGTGTAGTTGCCATTACGCCCATGCTGATGGTCAGCCAAAAAGGCCCGAGTTTGGAACGCGCATAACGCTGACGAATCTCGACCCAACCCATCAGGGTCCACAAGCGCCAGGCGCGCATGCTTTCCAAGAAATCGCTAATGCCTACAAAAAAGGCGGTCATTTTCCATGCTTCCGATCAGGATGCTCGGGTACCACGCGGTATGTTATCCCGAGTGAAGGATTGGTCATTTGCAGCAAGAGCACCTCAGGGCACGAATAGTCACTACGAAACTGGCCGAGCCTACCCAAAAAACTCGACGACTTCAACCCGAATCTGCTAGCCTCCGGCTGACATCACGGAGTCTACGACCCTACTATGAGCCAGAACCTTTCTGCCCGAAATCTTCTTTTGATCTTTTTCCCCCTCCTGGCCTACTTCTTTAGCTGGTACTACAACGGTTCCCTGATCCCGCTGCTCGTTATCAGTAGCGTCCTGCTGCTGGTCTTTGCGACGGTTGCCGTCTGGCCCCGGCTGCGCGAGGGCCTGCCGTGGCCGAGGGGGTACCTGCCGGTGTTCATGCTGCTGTGGTTGCTGTGGTTCTGGCTGACCCTGTTCTGGAGCCATGTGCCCTATAGTAGCTGGTTTTACTTCTGGACTCTGGGTTCGGTGCCGCTGGGCTTTCTGGCCTGGGTGATGTTGTCGGAGAAGGATATCGGGGCGGTCTGGCCCTGGTTTTGGCGCGGAATTGTGGCGAGTGCCTGGATTCTGGCGGGTATTGGACTTTCGCAATACTATCATTTGCTGGGCTTGGGCACGGGCTGGCAGGGGCTGCGGCCGCAGGGGCCACTGATGGACTGCAATAGCTATGCGGCCTGGATGAATCTGCTGTTCTTTCCTCTCATCGCCCGCTACTTTGTACTCGACAGTGACAAGGATCGGAGCTTTCTTTCCAGAAACATTCACTGGCCGGCCCTGGGTTACCTGGTGACCATTGCCGTCGTCTTGTTGGCAGATTTCAGTACCAGTAGCCGTGGCGGCCTGCTGGCGTGGTTTTGTACGTTACCCTTCGCCGTGCTGGGCTTTCGCAACCGGAAGGGGATGCCGGGGCGCTGGCTGGTGATTCTGGCCCTGGTGCTCATTGCCTTTTTGCTGATGAATTATCCCAAGGGCTACGACATCCTGGGGCAACTCAATCCTCATTACATTTCTTCCAATGTCGCGACGGTCTCCCGCAGCCTGATGTGGATCGCCACCTGGCATATTTTTCTGGCCCATCCCTATCTGGGTACTGGGTTGGGCAGCTATTTCCTGTTCTATCCCGCCTACCGTCTGCCCGGCGAGCTGGCTTCGGCGGGCACCTATGCTCATAACGATTACATTGAGTTTCTGGCGGAAGGGGGATTGATCAATCTCGGCTTTCTGCTGGCCTTTGCCGGGGCCTTGATGTATGTCCTGGTTCGCCTGATTGTGCGTCCGGCGCGCTTGGGGATCAGTGAGGAAAACCGCTATTGGGCCTTGGGGCTGGTCCTGGGGGTCTTTGCCATTACCGGCCATGCCTTGGGCAATTTCATTTTTTACAATCTGCCCCTGAGCATCCTGGCGGGGATCTTTCTGGCGCAGGCATGGCGTCTGTACCATCGGCAGGGGGATACAGCGCCCGTGCTACCGCGCCTTGGTATCAATCATCCCAAGATCGTGCAAGGGGCGATGGTGCTGGTAGTGCTGTTCGCGAGCTGGTTTCTGGCCGTGGATGCGGCAGTCTATGGGCTATTCAGTGACAATACCTGGCTGGATTCGCTGATTGTCAATCCCAACGCGCGCGCGGTCTTTTTGATGAAGGTGGCACGCTTTCTGGAGGTGGTCCGACCGCAGGCGACCCAGCCTTGGGTCTATATGGGCAATGCCTACCTCAACCTCGCCAGCCAGGATACCGCCATGCCCACGGCCCAGCGGCGGGTCTTGGTGGAGGCCGCCCTGCAGCAGTACCACGCTTCGCTGGTAGGGATTCCGCGGCAGGCGGGGGTCTATAACGCCATCGGTTCCGTGTACCGGCAGTATGGCAGTAGCTTGCTGGGGATGACGCCGCAGGAGGCGCAGGATCAGGCGGTACTGGCCTGGCGCAAGGGCTTGGCCCTGACCCCAGAGAGCGTCAACCTGCGCAGCGAGATTGCCACCACGGCCTTCTTTGACCATGGCAAGGTGCAGGAGGGCATCCGCTTTTTACAGGCGGGGCTGCAGCGGCCCCTCTTTCCTGAACCGCGGGCCTTGCTGCAGTGGGTCATCGCCCGTAATCAGTGGCAGTTAGCGCACGACCCCAAGGCGGCGGAACAGACCTTGATCGCGAGCCTCAAGGCCTCTCCCGATTTTGCGCCGAGCATCGAACTGCTGCGGCAGATTGCCGAGGCGGAGCACCCACGCCCTCAATAGGCGCCTTCTCGCCGAAAGACCACCCCTACAGTGCGGAGCAAAATGACGATGTCGTACCAGAGGGTCCAGTTTTTGACGTACCAGGCATCGAGGGCGCTGCGATCGGCAAAAGTGGTTTCGGAGCGGCCACTGACCTGCCAAAGGCCGGTAATGCCCGGTCTGACCAGGTGATATAGGGTGATATTGTCGCCGTAGCGATCGATCTCCCGATCGAGTAGCGGGCGTGGCCCCACCAGACTCATCTGTCCGACCAGTACATTGAAAAGCTGCGGCAGCTCATCGAGGCTGGTACGGCGCAACCATTTGCCGATCTTGGTGATGCGCGGATCGTCCCGCAGCTTGAAATTGCGCCGATATTCTTCGGCCATCGCGGGATTTTCGGCAAGGTAGCGTTGCAGTTGTGCCTCGGCATCCAGGCCCATGCTGCGGAACTTGAGGCAGCCAAAAGACTGCCCGCTGTGGCCGACCCGCATCTGACGAAAAAAAACGGGTCCGCCATCTTCCCGCTTGATACGCCAGGCGATAAGGGCAAAGAGCGGGCTGAGCAGGACGATTAGCAAGGCCGAGGCGAACAGATCAAAGACTCGCTTGATCAACCGGGGACCGGGGCGGGCCAGATTGTCGCGTACCCGCAGCATAAAGACTTCGTGACTGAAAAAATGCATGACCTCCATGCCGTAGAGGGGCAGGCCCCGAAGAGCAGGCGCAATCGCCAGCTTGGGGTAATGCAGGCCGAGCAGGCGCAACAGGGTTTCCTGTGTTTCCCATTGGTCGTTGTCCAGGGCGAGAATGGTCTGCGGGCTACCCAGAGAATGTAGGGTGGCCAGGGGATCGCTGCCGAGTGGCAGCACGCACAAGCGTGAAGAATTTTTCATGAACCTGGCATCCGGCTGAGTGTCCTCCGCGCTGAGTACCCAGCAGACCTCAAAACCCAACACGGGATCACTCTGTACGGCAGAAATCGCCTCCCAGGCTGCGGCGCCAGTGCCGATGATGGCTACTGGGCGCTTCCAGAGCTTGAGCCGTAGGAGAGGATCCACCGCAACAGGAAGCGAATTGCCGGCACGAGTAAGAGGGCAAGCAGCCAGGTGGAAAAGAGCCAAAGGCGGGACAGCGGCCATTTGCCACTGAAGGCGATGGCGGCGTTGAGCCCGAGCAGGATGATAAAGACGGCGAGGATATCGCCAATCTCGTCCCAGACCACGCGACGCCGGGCGTAATGTCCCTTGAGTTGAAAAGCGACAACACCGAGAAACGCCAAAAACAGGAAAAGCAGGAGATTGATTTCAACCAGGCTGCCCCACCAACTGTTCAGGACGGTCCAGACATTTTTTTGATAGTAGAGGGCATGGCTGATGCGGCCAAAGTACGCCGCCAGAAAAAACGCCAGGATGTCCCCAAAAATCAGGATGCTGGGAATCCAGCGTTGCTGGTTATGCGGTTGCAAGAGGCCTCCCGGACGGCACGGCGGCAAGCTCCGGTCGGGTGGAAGCACCGCTCGGTATCTTCGTCAAAATCTGCCGCAAGTATGCCGGAATTCGTCTCCTGGAGAAACAAGGAAAATAAAAGCGCCATCATCGCTGCCCGATTTTGCGCCGAGTATCGAGCTGCTGCGGCAGATTGCTCAGGCGAAGCGCTAGTAGACTGAGGTGGCCCCCCTGGATTGGACAGCCTGTTGTGGTGATTAAGCTCTGAACCTGTTTCCATGGCAGGTCAGGCCACCAGCCTTTGTAAACCTTCTGCATAGACCACATCGGGTGTTCTGTCTCCCAGAGAGGAGTGCGGTCTTTCGGCATTATACCAGTCGAAGTAGGCTCTGAGGCCAGCTTTCAGCTCGGTTCCAGTTTCTGCTGGCCGTAGGTAGACGTGCTCGTATTTGACGGTGCGCCAAAGCCGTTCGACAAAGACGTTATCTAGGGCCCGGCCTTTGCCGTCCATACTGATTCGAATGCCGTGCTGGCGGAGTACAGAGAGGAAGGACTCCGCGGTGAACTGAGCGCCCTGATCCGTGTTGAAGATCTCGGGGGTGCCATAGCGGCGTATGGCCTCTTTCAGGGCCTCTACGCAGAAACCCGCATCAAGACTGTTGGAAACCCGCCAGGACAACACCTTACGACTGAACCAGTCCACTACGGCTACGAGGTATTGAAATCCTCGTGCCATGGGCAGATAGGTCACATCCGCGGACCAGACCTGGTGGGGACGGTCCACCGTCACGCCACGCAACAGATAAGGATATTTTGGGTGCTGGGGGTGGGGCTTGCTGGTGTGTGGTCCGGGCGCCACCGCGGCAATGTCGAGGATACGCATGGCCCGGTGTACCGTTTTGCGGTTGACCACGACATTCTCCGCTTTCAGCATCCGATGGATCTGCCGCCTACCCATGAATGGAAAGGCGGTGTAGAGGCGATCGATCGCCCGCAACAGCCCGTCGCCCATCGGCCGAGGATGCGCGCGGTAATAGACCGTACTGCGGGGCACGCCCAAAAGAGCGCATTGCCGTTGCACAGAAACTGAGGTTTGGGCCCGGTCGATCATTTGGCGCCTTTCCCGATCCGGGGCATGAGACCGGGCCTGGAGGCTAAAAAATCGCGTTCCATCTCCAGCTGTCCGATCTTCCGATACAAAGCCTGCACGTCCACGGGCTCCTCGGTCTGGGACTTTCCCCGTTCAAAGGCCGTGGCCGCATGCTCCACCAGCTGCCGGCGCCAGGCATTGATCATGGTGGGATGTACCCCAAATTCTTGCGCCAGCTCGGCCATCGTCTTATCGCCCTGCAAAGCCGCCAGGGCTACCTGCGCCTTGAATTCCGGCTTGTACTGCTTGCGTTTTCCCTTCATCCCTCGACTCCTTTCCTGAAGCCCAGAGCTTAACCCCTTGTCCAACTTTCGGGGGCCACTTCAGACACGGCGTTTACGTTGCGGCCAAGCAGAAAACGACCTATAGTATTTGTTGATTTTTTCAACAATGGTGTCCTTACATGGCTACCGTAAATTTTAGCGTTTCAGATGAGGTAAAAGCTGCTTTCAATGCAACTTTCCGTAAGGAAAACAAAAGCGCCATCATCGCTGCCTTGATGCGGGAGGCGGTGGATCGTGCGCAGCGTAAGGATCGCGCGCGGCAAGCGGCTGCCCGCATTTTGGAACGTCGCGAATCCGCGCCGCTGGTGAGTACGGCCGAGTGCCGGGCAGTGAGGGAAAGTGATCGTCCGTGAACTGGGTCATCGATGCCAGTGTCGCACTGAAGTGGTTTTTGCGTTTTCGGGCGGTGGAAGACCACGTCTCTCAGGCTATAGCCTTGTTGGAGCAAACGCTTTCCGGTGCTGGAGAAGCGATTCAACCGCCGCACTTTACTGCGGAAATGGCCGCGGTCCTAGCGCGAGTCAAATCCGATACGACCAGGGAGGACATGGAAGATCTGTGGCGGCTGGATTTTCGGGTGGTCGAAGGACCGGAGCTGTATATACTGGCCATCGACCTTTCCCGACGATACGAGCATCATCTTTTTGATACCCTGTACCATGCGCTGGCGTTGCTGCATCCCGAAGCGATGCTGGTAACTGCCGACCGACGGTATTTTGTAAAGGCGCAAAAAGAAGGAAGCATAATGTTATTGGAGAATTTCAGCGCGTAATGAAAATGCCCACGCTCTCCTCACCCACGCGAATCCTTTGGCTGCCGCTCCTTGGCCTGAATTCCCCCGTAATCAGTGGCAGTTGGCGCACGACCCCAAGGCGGCGGAAGAGACCTTGATCACGAGCCTCAAGGCCTCTCCCGATTTTGCGCCGAGTATCGAGCTGCTGCGGCAGATTGCCGAGGCGAAGCGCTCATGAGCGGTTATTGCACCGGACGGTAGGAATGGTCATGTCACCCTGGTCGCACCCGTGCGGAAGCGGTCCAGGCATGTATGGTCATACCTGATCCAGGTGAACCGCAAGCTCAAAGCGGCGCTTGCAGCGCAGCACGAGGCGAGGAAATTCGACCCTTCTGGGCACGCGGTATCGGACGCGAGGAAGATATTAAACGCCCCGGTTGTGGCAGCGGCGTAGTCTGCTTTTCGTGCTTGCCGGTGGGATTCCGGCACGTAGCCGACAGCATCGTTCGGTCGGCGGGACGTCAGTCCTTTGGGTCCACGGAATATTTTCTATGGATTGAGCAACGGTCGAGCTCAATCCCCCAGGCCATAGCGTTTCATCACTTCTTCGAGCGATACGGTTTGGGTTTTGCCTGCGCGAATGTCCATCAAGCGTTGCTCCGCCAGGTATAAATCTTCGAGGTCATCCAGATGCTCAAGGATGGCTTCGCGGGCATAGAATGTCTTGGTGCGCCCGGTGGCCTTCGCCAGCGCTTCCAAGCGGATTTCTACTTCGGCGGGCAGTCGGATGGCAAGCATGTTTCGGCTCCTGTTCTGAAAGCGATATACAAGTATATCAAGACTGGTACGGAACGACAGCGGTACATGAGCGGTCAGTACTTTGGTTCCAGTTTGCGCCATGTGGATTTTCCTTTCGGAATGTGCTCCGTGGAGCTTATCTATTGATGATCGATGATTGATTCTGAATCTTGGAGATTGATATTGAATCGGTCAATTTTGCCTATAGAACGTGCCTATAGAACGGATACCACGGCGATTCTCCGCAAGGGCAGGGGCGTACACTGACCGTCAGCTACCAGCGCTGGCCTTTCTGCTGCTCCCAGGCCCAGGCGTGGGCGATGATGGTATCGAGATCGGTATATTGCGGTTGCCAGCCGAGGAGTTGGCGTGCCTGGGTGCTGTCGGCCACCAGGATGGCCGGGTCGCCGGGGCGGCGCGCCTGTTCCTGGACGCGGATTTCTTTGCCGGTCACCCGCCTTGCGCTGTCGATGACCTCCTGCACCGAGAAGCCCTGGCCGTTGCCCAAGTTGAGGGCGAGGCTTTGGCCATCCTGTAGCAGATGCTCCACAGCCAGGAGATGGGCGCTGCACAGGTCCCAGACGTGGATGTAATCGCGGATGCAGGTGCCATCACGGGTCTGGTAGTCGTTACCGAAGACGGAAATCTGCTGTCGCCGGCCACTGGCAGCCTGGAGTACCAGGGGAATCAGATGACTTTCGGGGTCGTGGCGCTCGCCCAGTTCGCCGCTGGGATCGGCACCGGCGGCATTGAAGTAGCGCAGGCAAACCGAGCGCAGCCCGTAGCTGTGCCCGAGATCGGCCAACATCTCTTCCACCATGCGCTTGGAGCGCCCGTACGGATTGATGGGCTGGGCGGGATGCCGTTCGTCGATGGGGGTGTATTGCGGTTCACCAAAAATGGCCGCGGTGGAGGAGAAAATGAACTTGTCCACCCCATGGCGACGCATGGCATCTAGCAGGTTGAGGGTGTTGGCGACGTTGTTACGATAGTAGCGGTCGGGGACCTGTACCGACTCGCCAACCTGGCTGAGGGCGGCAAAATGGAGCACGGCAGCGAAGGCGTGTATGGCAAAGAGGCGGTCGAGCAGGGCGCTGTCCGCTAGATCACCTGTGACCAGATCGCCATAGCGGGCGGCATCGGCAAAGCCGGTGCTGAGGTTGTCCAGCACGGTAACAGGATACCCGGCTTCCGCGAGCAGCTTGACCATGTGCGAGCCGATATAGCCGGCACCGCCGACGACGAGCATGGGGGACTTCATAGGGTGACCGAGCTTTCAGCAACGCGTGCATCCTGCACGCAAACTGGCGTCCCCAGGGGGGTTCGAACCCCCGTTACCGCCGTGAAAGGGCGGTGTCCTAGGCCACTAGACGATGGGGACCTGGAGCGCGAACTTTACCGGGAAAGGCCGGGCAGTGCAATAGCCCGTCTGCGTTCACCACTTTTGCGCGTGGCGGATCTTTGCTTAGCTGCCAGGACTGCGGCGGGTCTCGCCGTTGGGGAGATGGCTTTGGCACTGCGGAAAGATCCGCGCCGTGCAGCTGCGACAGATTTCAGAGTCGAGCTTGGGGTAGATTTTTTCGATGGGTCGGGTGCCCGCCGGAAAGAAGTTCTCCTCCCCCAATTCTTCCAGATAGCCGCCCTGCGCAAGGCTTTCCTGAACCCCATCCTTGAGACGATAAAAATAGAGCCCGCCACCCATTTGTCGGCGGCGCCGCGCCTCCTGCGCGAGCAACTCGCCGCCGGCGATGTCGACGAAGTTTATGCCGCTTGCCATCACCAGCAGGTGTTTCTGGCTGGGATTATGCTCGTCGACCGCGGAGAATTGCTGGCCGACATGGTCCACCGCACCAAAGAAGAGGGAGCCATTGACGCGCAGAATCTTCAGTTGTGGGCACTCGGCGTGGTTCTGGGCGTTGATGTAGTGGTAGCTGCCGGGGTCCGGGTCGGGCACCTGTGCCTGAACGTTGGGTCGGGAAGTGCGATACAGGTAAAAGATGAGGGACAGGAGGATGCCGAAGAAAATACCCTTTTCGAGATTGATGACCGTACCAAGCAGCGTCACCCACAGGATCAGGGATTCGATGCGGCTGGCACGCCAGATGACGCCGATGTGGTGGAAGTCGATCAGTCCCCAGGCCACCAGAAATAGGATGCCCGCCATGGCCGCAGTGGGTAGATAGGCTGCCAACGGGCCGACCAGGAGCAGAATCAGCAGCAGGAAACCCGAGGCGAATACCGTGGCCAGCGGGGTGCGGGCGCCGGCCGCATAATTCACCCCGCTGCGGTTGAAAGAACCGCTGGAGGCATAGGCGGAAAAGAAACTGCCGATGAAGTTGGATAGTCCCTGGCCCATGAATTCCTGGTTGCCATCGATGCGCTGGCCGGACCTGGTCGCTACCGAGCGGGCAATGGAGACCGCTTCGGTGAGTGCAAGCATGGTCACCACCAGGGCCGGGAAGAACATGTCGCGCAGGGCGGTGAGGGAGAAGTCCGGGAGGGACAAGGGAGGCAGATTGCCAGGCAGCGCGCCTACTGTCTTGATGCCCGTTGTTGCTGCGCCAAACTTGGCATTCAGCGCCAGACTCAGCAAAGAGCCGACGATCATAGCGGCGATCATGTAGGGGATGCGCGGCAGGAGTCGTTTGAACAAAATGCCCGCCAGCAGGGTGATGACGGCGATACTGGTGACGTAGGGATTGATCTCGTGCCAGTGGACGAAGAGCTGGTGGATGGTCTCATGGATCGGCAGACCGCGCGGCAGTGGCAGGCCAAAAAAATGGCGAATCTGGCTTCCCGCAATGAGAATGGCAGCGCCAGCGGTAAAACCGATGATCACCGTATGCGAGATGAAATTGACCAGGGCACCCATGCGCGCCAGGCCCAGCACCAACTGGAAGACGCCCACCAGGAAGGTCAGCGTCAGGGCAAGGCTGATGAAAGCTGGACTGCCCGGTGTAGCGTGGGTGACGATGGATTCGTAGACGGCAATGGAAATAGCGGTGGTAGGACCGGAAACCAGATGCCAGCTCGATCCCCACAGGGCGGCGATGATGGCCGGGACAATGGCCGCATAGATGCCGTAGTGGGGCGGTAGCCCGGCGATTACCGCAAACGCGACGCCTTGGGGCAGGACAATCAGCGCGCCGGTCAGCCCGGCGATGATATCCGCGCGCAGCGAGCGATTGTTTACCTGGGGCCACCAGCGGAGAAAGGGCAGGAGCCGGTAGAGCCAGAGAGGGCAGACGACCGCGCCAGAAGGGGAGGAACTCAGGGGTGAAGATGCCATGGTCTATTACCGAGAAGTTGCTACAGAAATCTTTCTGCGGGTTTGCGACCATTTCCCGGCTCTGGGCCAGTGTTGTTGGATAATGCCAGTCGGCCACAGGAGCTTGGCTCAACAGCGGATCACCGACTGTTTGCAAAAATACTATGATTGAGCGCTCTGAGCAATCATCCCTATCTTGCATACCGACCGATCGGTCAGTAAACTTGTCGAGATCCGGGGAGGGCCCATGAGCGAATCTGAGAACACTTCCGTGGTTGCCATTACGGTGGCGGTGATGTTGGCCGTGGTCATGCAGGTGCTCGATCTGACCATCGTCAACGTAGCCCTTACGTACATGCGCGGCTCTCTGCAGGCCAACAGCGATCAGATTACCTGGGTGCTCACCAGCTACATGATCGCTAACGTCATCCTCTTGCCCCTTACCGGTTTGCTGGTGGAGCGCTATGGGCAGCGCACCGTGATGCTGTGGAGCGTGGCCGGCTTTGTGGTCGCCTCGGCGCTCTGCGGGCAAGCGCACAGCCTGCCGGAAATCGTGCTGTGGCGCTTGTTGCAGGGTGTCTTTGGCGCGTCCCTGGCACCGGTGGGGCAGACGATCATGCTGCATGCCTACCCCGCGCGAAAACGCGGCCAGGCCATGGCCATCCTCGGCATGGGCATCATGCTGGGTCCGATTCTCGGGCCGACCCTGGGCGGCTGGCTCACCGATACCTTGAGCTGGCGCTGGGTCTTTTACGTCAACATCCCCTTCGGCATTCTCGCGTTCTTACTGCTCCAGGCAGTGCCGAACATCGGGCGTAGCGATCATCCGCGACCGGTGGACTGGCTGGGTTTTGCGCTCATGGCCATAGGTTTTGGGGCATTGCAAGGGGTGCTCAGCCTGGGTAACGAAGACGACTGGTTCAGTTCGCGCACCATCATCATCCTGAGTCTGATTTCCGCCCTGGGATTGCTGTTCTTCGTGTGGCGCTCGCTGTCGGTGAAGCATCCGGTGGTGAATCTGCGCCTGCTGAAGGACGCCAATCTGTCGCTGGGCAGCGCGGGTATCGGAATTTTTGGTCTGGCCTTGTTTGGGGCGATGGTCATCCTGCCGATCATGCTCGAGGATTTTCTGCACTATGAGGCCTTCACCACCGGCCTCGTTATGGCGCCACAGGGCGTTGGTGCCATGCTGGCGATGGTCGTTGCCGGGCGCCTTCTGGCGCGCAACGTGAATCCGCGGGACATTGTTCTCGTCGGCATCTTCTTCGGTGCCATCGGCAGTTGGTATACCACCAAGTACAATCTCGACATCAGCATGGCTTGGGTGATCTGGCCATCTTTCGTTCGTGGCTTGGGCCTGGGCCTGGTCAGTATTCCCCTCTTTACCCTGGCCTTTTCGACAATCGACAAAAAGGATCAGGCCGAGGGCTCGGGTATCTTCAACCTGATGCGCACCCTGGGCGGCAGTATCGGCATCGCCATTGTGTCGACGGTAATGACCCAGGGCAAGCAGATGGGATGGAATCAGATGGCTGGGCATATCAATCCCTTCAACCCGGCATTTCATCGTTTCATTGGGACGATGGGCATGGGCGAGAGTCCGCGAGCGTGGCAGGTGCTGGGCAATGTGGTGGTGTTGCCGCAGGCGGGGATGCGCGGCGTGTTGGATGCATTTATTCTGACCTTTTACAGCTTCCTCGTCTTGATTCCGCTGGTGCTCCTGTTGCGCCGTCCGCCAGAGCCGGCCGAGCCGGCCGGGGGCGGCGAGGCATTAGGTCACTGAGTCATTGCTCTTCGGCGGTGTTTTCCAGACCGGCGGCTTGCGGCAGCCAGAGAGTGCGGGCGAAACCCCAATCCAAGAGCTTGAGCCCTGCCCAGGAGGCCTTCCAGAAGCCACGGCTTTCGTTGGTAAAGGAGGGGACGCCAAGGACGACGGCAATCAGGGTCATGTTTCCCTGGGTGCCCGTCACTACCAGGCAATGACCGGCGGCATCGGTGTAGCCGCTCTTCATGCCGGTAACGAAAGGTACGCGCCCCACCAGCAGGTTGGGATTGGGGCTGGTGATGCCGGCGTAGGTGAAGTTTTTATGGCCGAAAAAGGGCAGGTATTGCGGGAAGCGCTGCAGGATGTTGCGGGTGAGGACGGCCTGGTCGTAGGCGCTGGAGAAATTGTTGGGGTGGGGCAGACCGTCGGGATTGTTGTAGGTGGTGGAGAGCATGCCGAGCTTCTGCGCGCTGCGGTTCATCTGTTGCACAAAAGTGGGCACGTTCCCGCCGACCAGGACGGCGGCCTCCACCGCGGCATCGTTGCCCGAGGGTACCGTCATGCCGAGGATGAGCTGGGCCAGACTGAAGGGCAGGCCGGCGCGGAGAAACATCGACGAGCCACCGGTTTGTAACGCCGCTGGGCCGGGAGTGTATTGGCCGTGGAGTTGCAGGTGTCCGGAATCGATGTCCTGAAACAGTAAGTACAGGGTCATCAACTTGCTCAGGCTGGCGATGGCGTAGGGCTTGTACGCGTTTTTGGCGGCGAGGATCTGCCCCGTTTCGGCATTCATGAGGATGTAGGAACGCGCGTCGATGGGCGGCAGGGCGGAGATTCCCTCGGCCCGTGCGCTATTGCCAAGACTGAGCCAGCAGAAAATGGCAAAAAGCAAAAAATACAAAGGGTTGCGAATCTGTTTCTGTACCGGGACCATGGTGGTACCACTCCATGCTAAAGTTATGGTTTAGAGTTTAGGCGCTTTTCTCTATTTTTCAATAGATTTTTAGGAGATGGATATGCATGTTCTGGTCGGCGCTGCGGCCGCCGTCAGTCTGGCTGCCAGCAGTCTCTGGGAACACCCAGGCCTTTGGGCCATTGCTGGTGCGATTGTCTTTGTCGCGTTCTACGTGCGCGCGGTGATCGGCTTTGGTTCCGGTCTGATTTCCGTGGCGTTGCTGACCCTGTTCTTTCCGATCAAGGAAGTCGTGCCGGTGGTGCTGCTGCTTGATCTCTTGGGTTCGGTGCTGTTGGGTGCCTACGACTTTCGCGAAATTCGTTGGCCGGAACTGGGCTGGCTGGTACCGGGGAGCCTGCTGGGACTTCTCGTCGGTGCCTTCATTCTGGCCGACAGCGACGCCCAGGATCTGACGCGCTTTCTGGGGGTCTTCATTCTGGCCTACGTGGCCTATGCGACGCTGCTCAAACCGGAACGACTGCCGCGTTTGTCCTTACCTTGGGGGGTGCCGCTGGGCACCTTTGGCGGGATCATCGGCAGCCTCTATGGTGGCGGCGGACCGCCCATCGTTGCCTACCTGCAAATGCGCCACCTCGACAAGCGCGCCTTTCGCGCGACCTTTCAGGGTATTGCCCTGACAGACAATATCGTGCGGGGCCTCATGTATTTTTTCCTGGCTCTGCTCACCGGGCCGCTGGCCTTGGGATTTCTTGCCCTGGCGCCGGCAAGTCTGCTGGGGCTCTGGGCCGGGAATCATCTGCATTTCAGAATCAATCAAAAACTGTTTTTGCGGGCGACGCTGGTTGTACTGGCCATCGTCGGTATCAAATATCTTGTGTGATCGAAAAAGGAGCGAGCCATGATTTCAGCGGAAGAGCTGCGCCACCGCGCGCAGGGAGCGATGTCTCTGCACATTGCCTTTATTGGGGTAGTGAATGGATTGTTTTCTGCCTTGCATCGCTTGCAGACAGCAACGCCGGCAGAGTTGGCCCAGGCAACGGACCTGGACGTGGGATATTTGCAGCGCTGGTGCGATGCGGCGTATGCCTTTTCCTGGCTGGAGCGGGAGGGCGACGGCTTCCGTTTGAGCGAGGATGGCGACAGTATGCGCCCTGAGCGATCGGATAGTCGGATGGCGGCCGCCGTGGGAGCGGTTCTGGGGGCCCACATGGCGGAGCGGGCAGCGGGTTTGATGCGCACCGGAGAGCGTCCTGGCGAGAAGGTGCTCGCCGAGCGCGAAACGATTCTGCCGTGGTTTGGAAGTATGTTGGAGCACAATTTTCGCCGCACCTTTGAAGAAAAAATCGTGCCCAGCGTTCCGATATTTGCGGAAATGAATGCGCGTCAGGGGCTTGCGGTGGACCTGGGCTGCGGAAATGGCTGGTACCTGCGGGCCTTACTGGGTAAATGTACGCAACTGCGCGGTCTGGGGCTCGATGGCTTTGCCGAAAATGTGCGTCAGGCGACTGCCCTGGCTGCTGCAGAGGGGTTGGGCGAGCGCCTTCACTTTGCGGAAGGCGACATTCATCAGTTTCGACTTCCCGAGTCCGCTGATCTCATCGCCATGAATCGGGCGCTGCACCATGTCTGGGAAGAGCGGGGGGAACTATTCGCACGTTTGCAGGAAGAATTGCAGCCAGGGGGGGCAGTGGTAATCTGGGAGCCGGCTTGGCCCGACGATAACCTGCTCCTGCGCGAGCCGGCGTACCGCGGCATGGCCTTCCAGAATCTTACGGAGCACGTGCAGGGGAATCACTTCCTGCGGCCGGACGAGATCTCGCAAGCCCTTTCTGCCGCAGGTCTTGCCGTCAGCATCCATCCGGTGGGCAGTGATGTCGTCGTGGTGGGGCGGCGGCACTAGGTAATTTGAATTATTTGCGTTTATCATTCTGCAGACTATTTTTATTTTGCTAGCGAGCGGGTTCGCATGCACAGCCCCGGGAGGGTGAGGTGGAGAGGATTGCGGCGGCGCTGTTGCTGGTGGTTTCAGGAGGTCTCTGGTCGCAGACTGTTTTGGCGCAGAGAGATCCCTCCGGCATGATTGCTCCGGGCCTATGGGAAATTGTTTCTCAGGTGGATGGTCCCATGAATGAGCGCAGTACGCTCACTCAGGAAGAGTGCTGGAAGGCCCATGACGGCAAGTATTCAGATTTTATTCCTCTAAAACAACGCATTACGGAAACGAATAACTCCGTCGTCAATAGTGGCAACCACACTACGGTACACATCCATAGTTTTCAACGGATTCCCCAGGGTGCTGTAACGCAAGACATCGAAATGGTGTTCAGCGATGATCGCAGTGCACTCCATCGGGCTACCATGACCGGCTCTGGCAGCCTGATCTTTTCCGCGACTCCCATGTTGGACGAGCACTTTACGCAGCGTGGACGATGGATTTCGGCGGATTGTTCCCAGCTGGTACCTGAGCCTTCCAAGTTGCAGATTACCCGCCCGGCCGAGGTACCTGCGCTGCAGCGTTTGCAGGCGCTTTCCCGACAACTGCAAAGGGAATTTCCCCATCCCAATGGGCCGTGAGGAAAGAGCTATGGTTTCTGTGCGCCAGGTTCTTTTGCTACGTGGCATTTCCGCAGGTCGGGTCTTCCGCTGGCTTTTGCCGATTTGGCTGGCGTCGTTGACTGGCTGTGCAACCTGGTGGTTTCCATCCGTCAACGTAAAACAGCAACCGAAGGATTTCTTGCACGCCGTGGAGCGCTTGCCCGGGGTTAACACCGGACCTCGCGGCGAAAAACCGGTGGCGTCGGTGTTCATTGATGTCTCCTGCCCGTTTTGTCGAGATCTCTACGCCGATCTAAGACCGGTGTTGCCGTACATTCGGCTGCACTGGATACCCATTGGCAGCCCTGGGGGAAAAGCTCTCATGATTCTCCCGAATGGGCTGGTCAAGAGCTACCACACCGCTTCTACCTTAGAAAGTAGTGCCTATCTACTTATCGCTTACAACGGCGCGGAGGCACTTGACCGCGCAATGACCGGCAGTATCGCTGTCCCGACCATTGGGGCGGGACAAGAACCCGCAGTTCAGGCTGCGGCCAACAACTATCAGGCCCTGTGGAAATGGAAACCGCTGGGGGGTGGAGTACCGGCGGGGGTAATTGCTTTGGCGCCGCCGGCTGACTATGTCGTGGTCCATGGGTATAAAGATATCGAGGGCGCCATCCTGGGGGCTGCGTTGCAGGAGAAGGTGCGTATTCCGGGTTATCCTGCTCACCCGGGTTGGACGATAATGGCCCCAGAAGGCCATGTGGCTTTGCCCCAGGTAGGGGTCTATCGCACTCCGCAACGGGCCTGTGCTGCATTGCCGATGAGACTGCACGGGTATACGACTCATGCTTATTCCGCGAACCCCGATCCCACGGTCTGTCGTCTGCCGGGTGACGCCAAGCCGGTAGCCTACGCTGTCCCCTTCGTTGCGCAGGAAAACATGACTGATCGCGTTGCATTTGCGCAGCGCAGCGGCTATCATTCGCCCTCAACGTTGGGGCGGTAGCTCAGCTGGGAGAGCGTCGCGTTCGCAATGCGAAGGTCGGGAGTTCGATCCTCCTCCGCTCCACCAAAATTCAGCGCCCGACTGGTTTCAGTTGGGCGTTTTTATTCAGGAACTGGTGACTCTTGGTATTCGGGATTATCGGCAGACCGTTTTCCAGGTCTACCGAGTGGTCTACCGTGCCATGGTGCAGAAGCCACCATTTAGGTGCTTGCCGACGGACAGCGGGATATGCAGTTGGCTTTTGGCGCCTCGCCGCTTGGGGCTTGACGACTGAAGGCACGCAGATAAGCGCAGCGGTGCCCATTGGCCCCGCCGTAGCTCTCGTTACTTTCTGGCCTCGGATTCCAGGCTGCGCAAGCTTTCTTCCGTTCCCGCTGCGGCGGTGAGGTCGGCGACATTTTCCTTGGTAAAAAATCCCTCGAAGCCGTGAAAGCGCTGCACAAACTCGATGATGAGAGAGGTGTGCGTGGAGGCACGAGAAAAAATCTGCTTCAGGCCCTCCTGCTCGGAGCCGATCACCTGCAGCAGGAATTCCTGCCCGCACTCCGCCAGGCTGGATACCACGTAATCGATGTTGGTCTTGCCCTGGGTTTTGCCATCCCGCACGGCCACGGCAATATGATGCAAACGCGGGCCAAAATTGCGCACAAAAGACTCCGTAGGAGAGGGAGTTTGCAATAGGTGATTGCAAAAGTAGGGATGATTGGCAGCCGTGAAGACCTTCGCTGGTGTATGCAGAACGTCATCATAATGCAGGCTTTTGGTGACGTTGGTGGATGAGTTTTGATCTGGAATATCGTAGGATCCCCAATAGTAGTAACTGGATAATCCCAGGTACTCGAGAATGGCAACTTCTCGATTCTGGCTATAGATGCGGGTAGCCAAATGATCGATTGGCAAGAGGAGTTCGCTGATTTTTACCCGTTCCCGCAGCTCTTGCGCTTGCTCAAATGCCGCCTGCATTTCCGGATCGATGCGCGAATTTCCCAGGGCGTAGACGCGAATATCGTTGTCCGGGCGCTCCCAATACCCGATGATATTGTGGGTGTAGGGCGAGGGCTTGACAATCGCCATGTTTCCCGGGAGCTCCATCTGCCGAATTTGTTCCTGGTTGAAAAAACGGATTTCACGACTCTTCTGAATGTCGACTACCTCATGCAGATTTTCTACCTGAAAAATCTCTCCCATATAGCGCGAATTTGGTTTCTTCGCACCAATGGGATACACCTCGTTCAGGCTGCGAAAGATACCGCGCAAATCGGGGTCTTTGACCTCTCGCACCAATACATCGGGATAATTCATGTTGATGCGCAGGATGTGGGTCAGATGCTGGTCGGTGTCGAGCGTGACCAGATAGTTGTAGGGCGTCATCAGACAGAGTTCGCGGATGTATGCAGCGGAATGTCCCGGCTCGAGGGTCATCATCAACGCATCGATGCGACGGATGTTCTCGGTCAATCCGAGCCTGTCCCGCTCTTCCAGAAGGCGTGGCAGCCATTCTTCAAAGAAAGGGGAGTTGGCTTTGTCGCCCTGTCGAGGATGCGCAGTATAACTGTTCACGATCTGCTCCTTGGATTGACTCCGTTTCTTTACCGTGCGAGCCCAGAGGGAACCGAACCCCCACCCTACGAGTTAGAAAGTCAAAAACAGGTAGTTGTTCCATTTGTTGCATCAATGGCCCACAGAAATAAGTGAATAAATTACAATGATATATGCCATATTTGCTATATGGCTGACCCCCAACATTCCTGCTCATTTCCGACTTCAGTATGGCACCAGGGTAGCGAGAGAATCAACGGCTTATATTCTCAGAGTAGGGACGCCAGAGTGCCCGTTGGCACGATTGTGGAGTCTGCCACTGGTTTCTAAGAAAGGACGCCCAAAATACCTGGCTGCGGCCTGGCTTTCCGGATCTGATGCTTGCTGATCAGAAAGATTACAGTCGTTGACCCTATACGGACTACAGGGGTACAAAAGGTGCTCTATCTTGCAGGAGACAGATCATGGAGTTCTGGAGTCGTCGCCATTTTTTGCGGTCTGGTCTGACCTTGCTTGCTGCCGTGCCGACGGGGCGGGCGTTGGCCGCATCCGCGATGATGCGTGGCATGGCGGGCATGAGTGGGATGGGAAACATGGGTGCCATGCCCGCGAAGGCAGCCCCGTTTGTTCGCCCCCTGCCGATTCCTCCGCTATATGCTGGCACCTTGGCCAAGGATGGGGTGCGCGAATATCGTCTGCAGATGGGATTTGGCAGCGCCGAGTTACAGCCCGGCGTCCAGACGCCCACTTGGGGGTATAACGGCAACTATCTCGGTCCGGCTCTCGTCATCCCCAGGGGGGAGCACTTGCGCCTCTGGGTGAACAATGCCCTCAACCAGAGCACGACGACCCACTGGCATGGCGCCCATGTGCCCGGTGACATGGATGGTGGACCGCAAAGTCTGATTGCTCCGGGCGCAACCCGATTCTATCAGTACCGTATCGAGCAAGACGAGGCCACCCTCTGGTATCATCCGCACCCGGATGGCCGCACCGGTCCGCATGTCTACGGAGGTCTTGCCGGTCTGTATCTGATCCAGGACGGCACGGATCGGAATCTGGGGCTGCCGCATCATTGGGGCGTCGACGACATCCCGATCATCGTCCAGGATCGACTCTTTGATTCGGCAGGACGATTGGTCTATATGCCTCAGGCGATGGACGTGATGGGTATGAAGGGTAACCGGTTTCTCGTCAACGGCTGCGAATCGCCGGTGTTGCGTGCCCCCGCGCAGTGGCTTCGTCTGCGCTTGCTCAATGCTTCCAATAGTCGAATCTATAACTTTGCCTTTTCCGATGACCGGCATTTTTACCAGATTGCTACCGATGCGAGTTATCTGGAATCTCCGGTGACCATGCGGCGGCTGTTATTGGGACCGGCGCAGCGTGCAGAGATATTGGTAGACTTGCGCAGTAACGAAGGTCAGCGATTGTGGTTACGCAGCGATTCCGCTGCGGTAGTGCCTGGTCTTAGTCGCCGTCCCATGGATAGCGACCATTACGACCGCAGTGTCTTCGACCTTGTCGAAATCCGGGTGGAGCGAGGGCAGGGGCAGGGTGGTCGATTACCCGACCGGCTGCTTGCGGCGCCGGACCTGCCAACGCATGGTCCAGAACATCAGTTCAGCTTGCAGGGCATGGGCGAGGGTCAACAAATGATGGCCGATATGCGTCGTGTCCGTGCCGCTTTTCACCATGTTGCGCATGATGGCCCAGGTGGCATGTCGCTTGGCATCGGCAAGGTGCCTGTCTTCTCGATCAACCACCAATTCATGGACATGCAGCGCATCAATCTGCGGATACCTCTGGGCAGCACCCAAGTTTGGATGGTGCACAATGAGGCAGAAATGGCCCATACCTTCCATGTCCATGGGACGTCGTTCTGGATTCAAGGCCGTAATGGTCACCCCGCTACCTCCTCTGAGCACGGCTGGAAGGATACGCTATTGATTCGACCTGGCGAGCAGATTCAGATTGCCATGAGCTTCCATCATCCGGCAACGGACGCCTACCCCTATATGTACCACTGTCACATGCTGGAGCATGAAGACAATGGAATGATGGGGCAGTTCACGGTGCTGCCTGCCTGACCCTGTCGGCTCTGCCTGCGTGCGCCAATGGTGGACGTGGAAGAGGCTGTCGCGCTGGGAGGTGGGATCGATTCCAATTTTGAAAGGTGCTTCCACACTGATAGATGGTCGCCTGCGCCACTCCACCGCCAGGCAGCAGCTCCGGAGATCACGCTAGAGCCTTGTCTATATTGGCGCGCCCAGAGGGAATCGAACCCCCAACCTACGGCTTAGAAGGCCGTTGCTCTATCCGATTGAGCTATGGGCGCCTGCTTTCATTGTAAGCTAGGCAAGGCGCATCTCGCTAGGCACTTTCGCCCTTCCTTTGCTACCATCCGCCCGGAAGGGAGGCGCCCTATTTCTGGAGCCGCGCCGGGAATTGCGGGAGAGGGGTGAGCATTGCATCTTATGAAACCTTACATCTGGGCGCGCCTGCTGCTTGGCGCTGCGATTCTTTCCGTGACCTCGTGCGCGCAGTCGCTTCCCCAGACACCTGCGCCCCAGCCCGTGGTGCCAACGCTTCCCGCTACCTCAGCGCCCAAGGCGACGGCCTCGCCCAGTGATCGCTATCTGGATCGCATGGCCATCATAGATGCCCGCAAGGATTTTCGCCAAAGCCCGAATCCTGGTTATGTGCTCGACGCCCACTCGGTCATCCGTTTTCCCAGCCTAGGCCCCACTGGTGTGATCATCATTGGGGATAGCATCCTGACTGGGTGGTCCGGCTATTTTGCGCATGTATTTCCCAATGCTTTTCTCGATGGCCGGGTCGGCCGACAATTTTCCTCGGCCATACCCATCTGGCGAACGCTGCAGGAAAATGGGATGACTCACAAGGTGGGTTATGTGGTGGTTGAATTGGGGACCAACGGCGAGGTTTCGCCGCAGGATATGCAGACCTTTTTGCAGCTGGTCGGCGACCGTCAGGTGTTGCTCGTAATGCCGGAAATGCCCCGATCATGGGAGCACGAGGTGCAGGACCTTTACCTCCAGACCGCGGCTACCCACCCCAATGTCCATCTGGTGCGCTGGGACTTGCTCAGCCGCAACCATCCCAGCTACTTCTGGACGGATCGGGTACACCCAACCTGGATAGGGATCCAGGTGATGGTGCACGCCATCGCCACCGACCTGCAACAAGTGATCGCCAACAAGCATAACTGAATTTTTTCTTCTGGTAAAAAAGCGTGCTGCCATATATTGATTATCTCAAATTTCTGGCCATTTTTGCGGTCATCGCGTTCCATATTCATGACACCATCAGTTTTGACTACCCCTGGTTCTCTGGTGGTTATCTGGGCGTTGATGTTTTCCTTCTATTGTCAGGATTTCTGATCGAAAAATCTCTTGCCCGCGGGCGCCAGGATTCCTTGGCGCAGCGTAGCAAGGATTTCT
This sequence comes from Acidithiobacillus sp. YTS05, assembly GCF_024396695.1. Classification (GTDB taxonomy): domain Bacteria; phylum Pseudomonadota; class Gammaproteobacteria; order Acidithiobacillales; family Acidithiobacillaceae; genus Igneacidithiobacillus; species Igneacidithiobacillus copahuensis. The sequence continues at coordinate 1,602,998 of NZ_CP094359.1, read as the reverse complement.
TTGCGCGGCGGTTTTCCCGTATTCTCGTTCCTATGCTGGTGGTGACCGCCATCCTGGCGGTACTGCTTTGGTCGACCCATCTGCTCACCGGATGGGCGCCTGTCTGGTACTCGGCCATTCTCGGCTACAACTTTTATTTGGTCCTCCATCATATCCCCTATTTTCAGGTGTACAGTTATCCTCATCCGTTTTTGGGAATGTGGTTCATTTCTCTATTGGGTCAGTTATATCTGCTGCACTTTTTATTGCGTTCCTTATTGCCAGGGAAGTGGTGGTACCGGACAGTTCTGACGTTGCTCTTTTGTATAAGTTTGGGCTCTGCCTGGTGGCTGATGCGCCAGGGTAGTCTGAATGCCGCCTATGTGCTTCCCAGCCACGCTTTTCCCTATCTTGCCGGCGCGTTATTGACCGAACTGGGCTGGGCCCGGCCGCGGGAGACAGGAAGGAGCAGCTTCGATACCTTGAGCATCCTCGCCATCCTGCTGCTGGTGGCGCTCTTTGTTTTGGCGCCCTACGAGAATTTTGTGTATTTCTCCCTTGCCACAACCGCCCTTGGTGTGGCCTTCCTGCTGGCGGCCGCGCGCGCGGCCTGGTTGCCACGACTGCAACTGCTGGTCTTGGGTAAACTCGGGGAGATGTCCTATTCTCTCTATCTGTGGAATGTTCCAGTCGTTGCCTTGGTCCACTACTACTTCCCACAGACTTCTATTGCCAGTCAGGCGTTGTTTTCGCTTTCTCTGCTGCTGTTGTTGTCGGTGCTGTCCTACCTGCTGTTGGAACTGCCATTGCAGGCGGCCTTTCAAAAGCAGGTGCGGCATGGGGTGGGCCGGGGAGCTTTCGTGTCGGTGCTCGTCTTGCTGGCGCTGGCGAGTGTAGGCTGGTGGCAGGCCAGTCGACTGGGACAGGAGGGGGTGCGTCTACAAGCGCAAGCGCAGCACGATGCTCTCTATCGGCAATATCTGGAAAAACGGGTAGCCAGTATGGGACGGGATCTGCAAGCACTGACGGGCGCCAAGACCCTCTCGGCTGCCGAGGCTAAAGCACACGCAGATTCTCGGGCCAACAAGGCCCTGGAAAGCAATGCCGATCTGATGCAGTGGCAGCCTCATCCCGGTCTGGGCTTTCTGTATAATGGGCAAGAACTGCGCAGTAATCCGGCCTATCCCGAAAAGCAGGTATTGTTCATTACCGATTCTATTCTGTTGGGTTGGTCTGGGTACGTGATTCACATGGTTCCAAACGGGATTCTGGATGGTCAGGTGGGCCGCTCGTTTTTCCGGGCACAGCCGGTGCTACAGAAAATGTTTCAGGACCCAGCCTACGCCAAGGTTGCCTATGTTGTGGTAGAGCTGGGCAGCAATGGCTATGTTCAGTGGTCTGATCTGGAAAGTTTTGTGCAGACAGTGGGGAATCGCAAGATCCTGTTGATTGTCCCGTCCGTACCGCGCCCGTGGGAAAACGAAGTGCGCAGTATGTACGATCGCGCTGTTGCCAAGTATCCGAACATCACCTTGCTGCATTGGGACCACATCAGTGACGGTCATCCAGGCTATTTCGTGGCCGATCAGGTCCATCTCGATTGGGACGGTGCGCAGGCCTTGATGCAGGCGGTGCTCCGCACCCTCTATCAAATGGGGTATCGCAATCCGCCGCCGCCCAAAGCGATCTTTGCCAACGCTGTGCCAGCCGCCAAGCCAGCGCTCAGCGCGAAACCTTCTGCTGCGACTGCGCCGACCCCGGGTGCCGCTGCGTCCATTCCTGCTGTGACGGAGAGTGCCTCTGCCAACGCTACGCCGGGTGCTGCTGGATTGTCGGCTACAGGCCCGGTTGCCCGAGCATTGCGAAAACAGAGTGCGGTACAGATGGGCGAATCCATTGGTAAAACGAACAGCGGACAGAACCAGTTGGAAGAAAATCAGCAATGGCAGGGTAGCCAGGAGAGCGGCGCTGGGGCACTGCAGAATCCCGGTCACACAGAAAATAATGCCTCTCGGCAGCAGGTTGGGGAAGAGGACGCTGGCAAACAGCGCCGGCATTTCCCCACCGATCAGGCCCAGAGTCCCGACGTTGGGGGGCAATAGCAAAAGATTGCGATATCAGTTCTGCGCATGACCTTTTCCAGGCCTGGCAGGTTGTGGCGGGCGGCGCGCCGCAGGCCCCATTTTTTGACGTAGAGTATGACTCCGCGGTACACTCCGCGCGTCGGAGAGATGGCCGAGAGGCTGAAGGCGCTCCCCTGCTAAGGGAGTATGGGGCTAAACACTCCATCGAGGGTTCGAATCCCTCTCTCTCCGCCAGTTACCATTTGTGGCACTCCCCGACTGAACCAGTAGTAACCGGCTGGAAACCAGTAACGTCCCCCTCTCCTTGAAGGTTCCCATGGCTAGGATTCGTCTAGCCCAACGCAGGCGACCAACCGAACGCGCTATCTCGAGTTTTGGGGGGGCTGTCTGGTATGAAATATTCACGGGATCTCGACGGCCTTCCCGTGGACCCGGTGGATTATCTTTTGAAACGCGCAAAAAAAGCGCCGCACGAGGCGACGCTATCATGGGCACCGCTGGCCATTCTTTCAGACGGACTCGCTGGCGCTTTCTCCCAGAAGCTGCTCGCGCTTGTTGCGGATGTCCTTGGCCAAGGCCATATACATGGCAGGCACCACAAAGAGCGAGAAAAGCGCACCAATGGCTAGCCCGGTACAAATCACCAGACCCATCTGGTAACGCGAGACCGCGCCGGGCCCAGTCGCAAACACCAGCGGCAGCACGCCGAGGACCATCGCCGCCGTCGTCATCAGGATGGGGCGCAGACGGATACTGGAGGCCTTCTCAACCGCCGCGCGTTTGTCGAGACCTTCGTGCAACTGAATGCTGTTGGCAAATTGCACGATGAGGATGCCCTGTTTGGCGATCAAACCGATCAGGGTGATCAGACCCACCTCGGTGTAGATGTTGATAGAGCCGAAGCCCAAGCTGATGAAAATGAGTGCACCGCTGATCGACATCGGCACAGTGATCAGCACGATCAGTGGATCGCGGAAGCTCTCGAACTGTGCCGAAAGCAACAGATAGATCAACAGAATGGCTAGCAGGAAGGTGACCAGTAGCCCACTTTTCTCCTGCTCGTACTGCCGGGACTGGCTCGCGTAGTTCACCTGATAGTCGCTCGGCATCACTTTTTCCGCTGCCTGGCGCAGGAAGCCAAGCGCCTGCCCCATGCTCACGCCGGGTTTGGGAATCGCCTGGATGGTCGCCGCGTTGAGCTGATCGAATTGTGGCAGAAACTGTGGTTCGGTACGTGTCTCAATGCTGACCACCGTCGACAGTGGCACCAGGGCACCGCTGGCGGTGCTGATGTAGTAATGCTTCAGCATGCCCGGATCGGCGCGAAAGCGGTCCGGAACCTGGGGGATGACCTTGTAACTGCGCCCGTCCATATCGAAGCGGTTGACGTAGTTGCCACCGAGCAGCGGCTGCAGGTCCTGGGCGATGGCCGCCATGCTGATGCCGAGGTTACCGGCAAGGTTGCGGTTGATCTTCAGCACCACTTCCGGGTTGTCGATGCGCAGATCCTTCATGACATAAAAGAACAATCCGCTTTGGTAGGCCGCGCCGACGACTTGATCCGCCACCTTGTCGAGCTTGGTGTAACTGCCGGGACTCTGCAGGACAAACTGCACCGGCAGACCACCGGCAGAGCCTGGCAACGGCGGTGGCAAGAAGGAGGCCGTTTGCAGACCGGTAACGGACTGCAACGCCTGCTGCACCTTGGGTTGTAGCTGCATCGCCGTAGTGCTGCGTTGACTCCAGGGCGTCAAGCGCATACCAGCGAACATGCTGTTGCTGCCGGCACCGCTGCCCGTCGATATGCCGGTAACCATGAAGGTTGCCGCCTTCTCCGGATACTGGTCGAACACGTGGAGTATCTGTTTCCCGTATTTCACCAGTTCTTTGGGCGTGATTGTGGGACCGCCGGTATCGGCGCTGAAGATGATCCCCTGATCTTCCTGCGGTGCCAATTCCGATTTGGATGTGGTGAACAGGAAATAGATACTGGCGAAAACCACCGCAGCAAAGAGCAGCGTCACCGGAACATAATTCAGGCTGCCTCGGAGGAGGCGATCGTAGAACCGGGAAAGGCCACTGAAGCGCTGGTCGATGAAATGCTCAAAGCCGTGTTCCTTGGTAGGCCGCAGCACTTTACTCGCTAGCATCGGCGACAGGGTGAGAGCGACAATCATCGAAATGAACACCGCTGCGACCAGGGTAAAGGCGAACTCGCCAAAGAGACTCCCGGTGAGGCCGCCCATGAAGGCAATGGGTGCGAAAACCGCGATCAGCGTCGTGGACATGACGACGATGGGAGAGCCGAGCTCGCGACCCGTGAGCATTGCCGCATCGAAAGGAGACTTCCCCTCGTCGATGTGCCGGTGGACATTTTCGACCACGATGATGGCATCATCTACCACCAGTCCAATGGCCAGCACGAAGGCGAGCAGGGTGATGAGGTTGATGGAGTAGCCGAGACCCCACATGATCAAACCTGCGCCGATGATCGCCAGCGGAATGGCGACGGCAGGGATGATCGCTGCGCGCCAGGAACCCAGGGTAAAGAAGATCACCAGCAGCACCACCGCCAGGGTAATGCCGATGGTCAGCATCACCTCATCCAGCGAGGCCTTGATGAAGACGCTGGCATCATAGGGGATGGCCTCATGCAGACCCGGTGGTAGTCCTTTGTCGATATTCTTCAGTGCCGCCTTGACACCACTCGCTACATCCAGAGAATTCGCCGATGGCGATTCCTGAATGCCGATGAAGGCGGCAGGGCGGCCGTCGAAGAAGGCATAGGAGGTGTAGTCCTGCGCGCCCAATTCGACCTTGGCAACATCCTTGAGACGAATCAGGGTGTCACCAGACTTGGTAATGACCAGGTTTTCAAATTCCTGCACATTATGCAGATTGGTGGTAGCAACGATGGTATTTTGGACCGTCTTGCCCCGCGTCTGCCCGACGGCAGAGATAAAGTCATTCGCCTGCAGGGCCGTCGATACCTGTGCGGCGCTGATCCCCAGGGCCGCCATCTTCTGCGGGTTGAGCCAGATACGCATGGCGTAGGTATTGCCGTTACCGGCGCCGGGCGGCAAGATCTGCGCCTGGCCGACTCCCGACACGGTAGCCAGCTGGGGCTGTACCACGCGCAGCAGATAGTCGGTGATCTGCTGCTGGTTCAGGGTCTTGCTGTAAAAGGCCACGTACATCAGATCGGTGGTGCTGCCGACGGTAACATTGATGACCGGCAACTGGCTGCCCGTCGGTAACTGGTCCGTCACCTGCTGTACCTTGGCCTGAATATTGGCCAAGGCAGAGCTTGGCTCGGTGCCGAGCTGCATATAGACGGTAATGGTCGATGTGCCCTCGGAACTATTCGAGGTGAGATAATCGATATGTGGCGCGCTGGCGATCACCTTTTCCAGACGCGTGGTCACAAAACCCTGCACCGTGGATGGGCTGGCGCCGGGGTAGGCCGTGGTGATAGTGACCACGGTGTTGGTCAAAGCCGGATATTGCCGCACCGTCATCATCAGAAAGGCGTGCAGGCCCAGCAGAAAAATCACCAGATTCAGTGCCGTGGCCATTACCGGCCGGCGTACGAAAATTTCCGTAAATCGCATAAGAGGGCCTCAGTGTGCCGCGGCGACGCTAACCAGCGCACCGTTCGTCAATTTGACCTGTCCGGCGGTGACAACCAGCTCGCCGGCCTTCAGGCCCTTGCTGATCGCGACCTGACCATCGCGCTCTTCGCCCGTTTGTACCACGTGCTGCACGGCGACCTGCGTTTTCTTTCCATCTACCGTTTTATTTTCGATGAGATAGACAAAGTTGCCGTAGGTATTGTACGTAATGGCCGCCACCGGTACCGTCAATACCTTCTGGGTCACATTGCGGACCACCGTGACGTTGCCGAACATTCCCGGACGCAGGACAGCCTTGGGATTGTTCAGGGTTGCCTGAACCTCTACTTGCCGCGTCTGCGCGTTGATAGCGGAACCCAGCGCGGTGATCTTGCCGGTAAATGTCTGGTCGCCGGTGGCGTCCGAGCGAAATTGTACCGGCGTCCCGACCTGCAGTTCCGGGAGATCGCTCTGCGGCAGCGTAAAGTCGACGTAGAGCGGATCCCAGCTCTGCAAATCGGCAATGGCGGTACCTGGCGTCACATACTGACCCACATTCACCTTGCGAATTCCGATATGACCGCTGAAGGGTGCGGTGATGGCGAGCTTGTGTAAGGTCGCTTCGTCATTCTGCAGGGTAGCCTGGTCGACGGCGTAGGTCGCCTGCGCCTGATCGAGTTGTGCCTGGCTTGCCGCCTTGTCGGCAATCAAAGTTTGCGTGCGCTTGAGGTTGACCTCCGCCAGATGCAGATTGGCGCGGTCCACCCGCAGTTGCGCCAGCTGGTTGCTGTTGTCGATCTGCACCAGAAGCTGCCCCGCCTGTACCATGGAGCCGGAATGAAAATGGATGGCAGTGACGTTGCCAGCAATCTGTGTGCTCAACTCTGTGCCTTGTATGGCATTGAGGGAGGCAACGGCCTGCAGTTCGGGATGCCACTCCCGTTCCTGCACCTTGGTCGCAGAAACGGAAGATACCGGCTTCGGTGCGTTGGCGATGGCCTTGGCAATCATCTGATTGACAAAGGCCTTGAAGCCGAAGATGCCACCAAAAAGAAGGACCAGTCCGATGATGACGATAGCGTATGCTTTTTTCATTGTGGATCTCCGGAGGGTTTTACCGGGGGAATGGAAACTTTCTGCAGCTCGGGTGCCCCTTTGCCGGGCTCGTGCCACCAGCCGCCACCGATGGCGACGAGCAAAGCGGCGGTGTCCTGATACCGTTGCGACTCTGCCTGCACCACCGCAATTCGGGCGCTGTTGTACTGGATCTCGCTGGTCAACAGGGTGAGGTAGTCACTGGCGCCGCTGCGATAGCTCACCTCGCTCAGGTGCAAGGATTTTCGCGCAGCATCGAGTGCTGTCTGCTGCGCGCGCAGGGTTTCGGCATCGCGCTGCAGAGCGCGCAAGGCATTGGCCACCTGACCAAAGGCATCGAGAACTGTCGTTCGATATTCCTGAAAGGTGACTTCGTAGGCGGCCTTGGCCTCGGACTCCTGTGCGCGCAATTTGCCACCCTCAAAAATCGGTTGCGAGAGACTGCCCACCAGGCTCCAGATACTGCTCACTGGATCGAAAAAGAGCCCCGGGTGGGCAGCGGTGGAGCCAATGGCGGCGCTAAGTTGCACGGTCGGAAAGAACTGCGCCTTCGCTTCACCGACGGTGGCATTCGCGGCCTTCATCTGTGCCAGTGCCGCCTGAATGTCCGGGCGTTGCTTGAGTAAGGTGGAGGGCAGGCTTACCGGGATCTTTTCCGGCAGGGTCAGCTGATCCAGTTGCAGTTCAGGAATCCTCGCCTCGCCGGGAAATTCGCCGAGCAAGGTCGCCAACTGATGATCATAGACGGTGAGCTGCTGCTGCAGGGGCGGCAGTTTCGCCTCCTGGCTGGCGAGTTGACTGGCCTGGGTTACGACGGTGTTGTCGTCGATCGCGCCAGCCTGATATTGCAGCTGGGTCAACTGCAGTAGTTTTTTCTCGCGCGCGATGATTTCCTGAGTCGCGGCAATTTGTGCCCGGGTGGCTGCGGCATCGATGGCGGTGGTGACAATGTTGCCGCTCAAGGTCAAACGCGCAGCCTCTAGTTCCCAGCGCTGATAGTCGACCAAAGCCTTACTGTTTCTGTAGACCAGACGATTTACACCAAAGATATCGGGATAATACGAAACCCCAAGACTGCCGGTGACGAGAGAATAGCGGAACCCGCCCTTGCCGCCACCAAAGGCCGCCGACGATGCTTTGGCACGTGTGGCTTGCAGGCTGCCGGTGACCTGGGGATAGAAGATACTGGCGTTCACTCGTTCTACTGCTTGCGCCTGCCGCAACTGCGCCTGAGCCTGCGCTACCGTCGGGCTGTTCTTCAGGCCCGTCTGCACCAGTTCGTTGATTTTCTGGGAGTGAAAAAGCTTCCACCACTCTTCGTCGAGCGCCTTACCATAGACGAATTCCTGCGCGGACCCCGCCGGACCCGTGGCAGACACCGTATTTTTGGGATTGCCCTTAGCGGCATAGGGAATGTGATCGCCGGGGGTATGCGGCACGCGCAGCTTCGGCTCAAAGCTACAGGCGGAAAGCCCCAGAGCTAAAGGCACCAGCAGTGCCAGGAACCGGTAAGAGGGCAGGGAAGAGGACATGGGCGGGGACTCCAGGGGTTTGACCGACCGTTCGGTATAATGCGCATTACCTATGATCTTGTCAATCGAAGACAAATGATTTCAAAATGTAAAGAACCTTGATTTTACAGCACGCGCAACGCATATTCACGTACACCAAACTTGATGGTTTTTTCGGAGCGTTTACCATGATTCGTCGTACCCTTCTCATCGGCCTTGCGGCCTCCAGTTTTGTGGTGCTTTCCCCTGTAGCGATGGCGGAGCCGACAGCGCCGCAGGTTATCCAGTCCATCCAGAGTGGTCAGTACGCCCAGGCGCAGCAGCAGCTTTCCGAGGTCCTGGCCGCGCATCCCAAATCTGCGCAGGCCCAGTATCTGGAATCGCGTCTACTGGCCAAGGAGGGCAAGTGGCAGGAAGCGTCTACCGCCTTACAGCGCGCCAAGAGCCTCGATCCCAGCCTGTCTTTTGTGCAACCCAAGGTGTTGGCCGGTTTTGAAAAGCAGTTGCAGCAAAAGGTCGGAAAAGCAGCCCCTGCTGCGGCGGCTAGCGAGAAGTCGCATTCCCGCCTGGGCGCTGCCATCGCCTGGTTTCTGGGCTTGATTGCCGTTATCGCCGGCATCTCCTGGTTCCTGCGCCGTCGTCGGCAACAGCAGGCCATGGCCTATCGCCAGATGCAGCCTGGCTTTGGCAATATGGGCGGATTTCCAGGGCAGGGGGGGGCTTACGGTCCGCAGGGGCCCTACGGTCCTGCGGGGTCACCGCAGGGTGGCGGCATCGGCTCCGGTTTGGCCTCGGGTATTGCTACCGGCGTGGGTATTGGCGCAGGTATGGCTGCGGGTAATGCCATCGCCGGTAGTCTCTTCGGCCATCACGATGACCAAAATGGCAGCAACGATGCTGGTCAGAACGATCAGTTTGGCATGACTGACACCTCCTGGGGTGGAGACGATTCGTCTGCGGGGGATTTCGGGATGGGTGGAGACGACGACAGCTGGGTGTGATGATTGCCGCTTGGCAGGCCTCGTCTTGCCAAGCATCATCCCCGACCAGTACCATTCAGCCTTTGCCGGTCTGCGCTGATATGGCTGGAGAGCAGTGATGTTTCACGGAAGTATGGTGGCGTTGATCACGCCAATGAATCCTGGTGGGGCCGTGGATGACCGCGCCTTGCGGGATCTGGTCGAATGGCACATTGCCGAAGGCACGCACGCGATCGTTGCCGTCGGCACGACCGGCGAGTCGGCAACGCTGACGGTGAAGGAGCATGTGGCCGTCATTCGCGCTGTGGTCGAGCAGGTGCGGGGTCGAATTCCCGTGATTGCCGGTACTGGGGCCAATGCCACCGCTGAGGCCATCGAGCTCACTCGTGCTGCCATGGAAGCGCAAGCTGACGCCGCACTCCTGGTCAGTCCCTACTACAACAAGCCGACGCAAGAGGGCCTCTTCCAGCATTACAGCGCTATCGCCGATGCCTGTCATTTTCCCATCATTCTGTACAACGTGCCCGGCCGTACCTCTGGTGATCTCCTCCCGGAGACAGTGGCGCAGCTTGCCGAACGTCCCTGCATCGTCGGAGTGAAAGAGGCCAGTGGCAAAGTCGATCGCGTCGCGGAAATTCTGCATCTCTGTGCTACCCGAAATGCCAGTATCGAGGTCTACAGTGGTGACGACGGCGCAGCCCTCGCAGCGATGGCGATTGGCGCGCGTGGCGTGATCTCTGTCACTGCCAATATCGTGCCGCGGGCTATGGCGCAAATGACGAGTGCCGCCCTGGACGGAGATTTTGCCCGGGCGCGGCGAATCAATGACGCACTGGTACCACTGCATCGCGATCTCTTTGCCGAATCCAATCCGATTCCGGCAAAATGGTTGCTCGCGGACCAGCAGCGCGTAGGCCCCAGCATCCGCCTGCCGCTCACTCCGCTCAGCGAATCCTTGCACGCCCGTTTGCGTGCCGCGCTGGAGTATGCCAATAACGCCCCTCTTTCTCCCGCCTCATGAGTACGCTTGCACCCATGCGTAAACCGATTGCTCGAAGCCTCGTTGCCGCCACCTTGCTCAGCCTGGGTCTGAGTGGCTGTTCCTACATTCCCTTTTTGAAGACCAATAATGGTCCCCAGTATACCGATGCCAAATTATTGAAGCCGCTGGCGGTGCCTCCAGATCTGCTGGCCTCGGCGCCAGAACCGGGAGTTACCGTGCCTGGCGGTGCGTTGACAGCGGCGGAGGCCGTGCAACAGTCCGGTATGCAAAGCGCGACCACCAGTAATGGCTACGAAGTCTTTCAACCGCGCCTGGCGCCCGGCGAAAGCGCGGTTGCCGAGCCCACGGTTCCAGGCGAGCAGGCGACGCTGGTCGGGCAGGGCAAGGATCTGGCTCTGCGCACCCAGGCCCAGCCCGCGCAAATCTGGTCAGCTGTCCGTGCCGAGTTGGGAAAGCGCAAGATCGGCATCAAGAGTTTCTCACCGGAGAAGAACGAACTGATGACCGATTGGGAGTATCAACGTGGCGGCCTCACCTCGATCTTTGGCAACAGCCTCGGTGCCAACCGGCGGATGCAATATACCTTCCGGCTGCAAGCGCAGGGAGATGGTGCGCAGCTTTTGACCCTTACGCAGCAACGCCAATGGATCAGCCCCACTTCCGAGTCCCTGGACTGGCAGGCGCACGATCCGAATCTGGATGCCAACCGGCATCTGCTGGAGGCGGTGCAAAAGCGTCTCGCGCAATCGGTCGTATTGGCGGAGCTGCCCCCGATCAAGGTGACCCGATATCGCGACGACCTTGGTCCCTATCTGGTTTTGAATCAGCCGCCGGCCAAGGCGCAGCCTGCCGTCCAGACCGCACTGAACAGCCTGGGTTATCCCGTCCATGCCGAGGCTCTCGGCGTCTGGTCGGTGCAAGTTCGCGGCGGTTCTGAACAGAAGAAATCGGGGGGTATTTTTGGCGGAATGTTCAGCAACGCCTGGCACAGCATCCAGGGTATCTGGGGCGGTGGCAAGCCCTCCAAGCCGCTGTCTGTGCAGGTCAAGTTGCTGGCCATGAAGGACGACAGCGGTAGCGTATTGGAGACCTCTTCCACAGTGCAGGGCGAAGAAGAGAGCAAGGCAGCCGTCAGCGTCCTGGACAAGCTGCAGTCGGCACTGAGTCCAGAGAAAGGAAATGCCGCATGATCGAGCGCTACACCCGCCTGGAAATGGGCGCTCTCTGGACGCAGAAGGCCAAGTACGATGCTTGGTTGCAGGTTGAACTGGCCGCCTGTCGCGCTTTGGCGGCAAAGGGCGAGATCCCCGCAGAGGCCCTGGCTGAAATCGAGGGTAAGGCACAGTTTGATGTCGAGCGTATCGACGTCATCGAAAAAGAGGTCAAGCACGATGTGATCGCGTTCCTGACCTCGGTCGCCGAGTTTGTTGGTCCCTCCAGCCGCTTCATCCACAAGGGACTCACCTCCTCTGACGTGGTGGATACCGGCTTCGCCCTGCAGTTGCGCGCTGCCGGCAAGCTCTTGCTGGCTGGCCTGCAGCGTCTCGATCAGGCACTGGTACGGTTGGCGTGGAAGTATAAAGACACGGTGATGATTGGCCGCTCCCATGGGATTCACGCCGAACCGGTTACCTTTGGGCTCAAAGTGGCAGTGTGGCGGGCGGAGGCACAACGCAATCTGCAGCGCCTGGAGCGCGCCATTGCCGCAGTGTCGGTGGGGATGTTGTCAGGGGCGGTGGGTACCTTTGCCAATATCTCCCCAGACATCGAAGAAGCCGTCTGCAAAGAGCTCGATCTGCAACCCGAGGCGGCCAGTACGCAGGTGATTTCCCGCGATCGTCATGCTGAATTTTTCAACACCTTGGCCCTGATTGGCGGCTCTGTCGAGAAGATCGCCGTCGAGATTCGGCATCTCCAGCGCACCGAGGTCCTGGAGGCGGAGGAGCCCTTTACCGCGGGGCAGAAGGGCAGTTCGGCAATGCCGCACAAGCGCAACCCGATCCTCTCCGAAAACCTCACTGGACTGGCGCGACTGCTGCGTGGTTACGCCGGGATGGCGCTGGAAGACATTGCTCTCTGGCATGAGCGGGACATTTCGCACTCCAGTGTGGAGCGCGTCATTGGTCCGGATGCCTGCATCGTTCTCGATTTCATGCTGCATCGTGCTAGCGGACTGCTCGAGGGCTTGGTCGTCTACCCCGAGCGGATGCGCGAGAACCTCGAAAAAATGCATGGCCTGATTTTTTCCCAGCGCGTGTTGCTGGCGCTGACGGAGAAGGGGATGCTGCGGGAGGATGCCTACCGCGTGGTGCAACGCAATGCCATGCTGGTCTGGCAGGAGGGCCAAGGTTTTCAGGCCCTTCTGGCGGCCGACCCGGAGATTCAGCGCTATCTCAGCGCTGCCGGACTTGGCGAGCTTTTTGATCTTGCCTACCACACCAAAGAGATCGACAGGGTCTTCGCGCGGGTGTTTCCGGAAGGCCGACCCGCATGAGCGATCGTGAAAAACTGTACGAGGGCAAGGCCAAGATCGTCTACATGGGCGAAAATCCCGACGAGTTGATCCTCCATTTCAAGGACGATACCTCCGCCTTCGATGGGGAAAAGCTCGCGCAGTTGGCGCAGAAGGGCGAGGTGAACAACGCCTTCAACGCCTTCATCATGGAATATCTGCAGCAGGCGGGGGTACCCACCCATTTTCTGCGTCGGTCTGGCGCGCGTGAGTCGGTGGTACAACGCCTGGAAATGATCCCAGTGGAGTGTGTCATCCGCAATCGCGCCGCAGGTTCCCTTTGTCGTCGTCTCGGGATCGAGGAAGGACGCATTCTGGAGCCGCCGGTGCTGGAATTTTTCCTCAAGAGCGATGCCCTGCACGACCCCATGATCAATCACTCGCATATTCGCAGTTTTGGCTGGGCAAGCGAGGACGAGATCGCGGCGATGACCCGCTGGACGGAACGGGTGAACGTCCTGCTGCTTGCGCTTTTCGCTCGTGCCGGCCTGATTCTGGTGGATTTCAAGCTCGAATTCGGGCGTTATCACGGTGCGCTGCGTCTGGGCGATGAGTTCAGCCCCGATGGTTGCCGCCTTTGGGATGCCCAGAGCCTCGAAAAAATGGACAAGGACCGCTTCCGTCGCGATCTTGGTGGGGTGGTCGAGGCCTATATCGAAGTGGCACGTCGCATTGGTGTCCCTCTCGCCTAGGCGCTACAGAATCATCCAATTCCTCAGGTCTGCCGGGAGATTGCCGTGACCTTCGCCATCCATCGCGGGGCTCGGGCCCTGTCTGTTTTTCGTGCCCAACGCATCCTGCAGCGGCTTCATGCCGAGGGACTCGCCGTTTGTGGTCTTGCCGCGCGCTATGTGCATCTGCTCGATTGGGAGCAAGCCCCCGCTAACGAGGAGCAAGAACGCGCCGAGGCTTTGTTGGGTTATGGCGAGCCCTGGATAGGCAAGGGTGGCGCGATGGAGATTGCTGTGGTGCCCCGCCTAGGCACGGTTTCTCCCTGGTCGAGCAAGGCTACGGAAATCGCCCAGGTTTGTGGTCTGGGCAATCTGCGACGCATCGAACGCGGTATTGCTTACTATGTAGACCATGATCAAAGCCTGCTGCCGCCAGAACGGGAGAGGCTGCTGGCGCTTCTGCACGACCCCTTGACCGAGTCGGTGCTGGAAGACTGGCAGGCCGCCGATGTCGTTTTTGTGCATCCGCAGCCGCGTCCCCTGCGCCGCGTTCCTTTCCTGCGGGAGGGCCTGCCGGCCCTTCTCGCCGTCAACGAGGAACTGGGGCTTGCCCTCTCGGCTGCGGAAATCGATTACTTGGCGCAGCTTTTTCGCGACTTGCAACGCGATCCGAGTGATGCCGAACTGATGATGTTTGCCCAGGCGAATTCGGAGCACTGCCGGCACAAGGTCTTCAATGCGCAATTCCGTCTGGATGATCGGGAACAAAGTCAGACCTTGTTCGGTATGATCCGTTCTACGCATCGAGCCCATCCGCAAGGCACACTCTCGGCGTATCATGACAACGCCGCTGTGATCGAAGCCTATGCGCCAAGCCACTATTTTTGCGCCGGCAGTGATGGGAACTACCAAAGTCACAACGAAAATTTGGGTATTCTGATCAAGGTCGAGACCCATAATCATCCAACCGCCATCTCTCCCTTTCCCGGTGCGGCGACGGGTAGTGGTGGAGAAATCCGGGACGAGGGCGCGACGGGCCGCGGTGGTAAGGCAAAGATGGGGCTCTGTGGCTTTTCCGTATCGCAACTGCGTATCCCCGGCTACGAGCAGGCTTGGGAACAAGAGTTTTACGGGCGTCCCCAGCGCATCCGTTCTGCCCTGGAAATCATGCTCGAAGGGCCGATCGGCGCGGCGGCCTTCAATAATGAGTTCGGGCGTGCCAGTGTGGCTGGCTATTTTCGCGTTTTTGAAGGCGAGCAAGGCGGACGCCACTGGGGCTATCACAAGCCCATCATGCTCGCGGGTGGCATCGGTCAAATTCGGCCGACTTTGATTCAGAAACTGCCCTTGCCCGTCGGGGCCAAGGTTCTGGTGCTTGGCGGCCCTGCCATGCTCATTGGCCTGGGGGGCGGCGCGGCTTCCAGTGTGGCGAGTGGCAAGGGGGAAGAGAACCTGGATTTTGCCTCGGTACAGCGTGGCAACCCGGAGATGCAACGGCGCGCCCAGGAGGTGATCGAGCGTTGTATTGCCCTGGGAGAGGAATCGCCCATTCTTTCCATTCATGATGTTGGCGCTGGCGGCCTGTCCAATGCCTTGCCCGAACTTCTGCACGATGGTGGGCGGGGAGGCACCTTGCAACTGCGCGCCGTGCCCAATGACGACGCGGCGATGTCGCCCATGGAGATCTGGTGCAACGAGGCGCAGGAGCGCTACGTTTTGGCGGTGGCCGCCGATCGCTTGGCGGAGTTCCTCGCCCTCTGCCAGCGGGAGCGCTGCCCGGTCGCCGTGCTCGGTACAGCGGAAGAGGGTGACTATCTGCGGGTGGAAGATGAGCTATTCCGGGATTTGCCTGTGGAGATGTCCCTCGACGCCCTGCTGGGTTGCCCGCCGCGCATGCTGCGGGACGCACATAGCGTGCCCATGCGCACGCAAGCTCTCCAGATCCCGGACAAGGATCTGCGTGATCTTGCCTACGCCGTGCTTCGCCACCCCTCGGTTGCCAGTAAGGAATTTCTCGTCACCATTGGCGATCGCAGTGTCGGTGGCCTGATCGCCCGCGATCAGATGGTCGGTCCCTGGCAGGTACCGGTAGCCGATTGCGCCGTCTCTGCCGCCGACTTTTGGCAATTTCACGGTGAGGCGATGGCCTTGGGTGAACGCGGGCCGGTGGCGGTGCTCGATGCGCCGGCAAGCGGTCGTCTGGCCCTGGCGGAAGCGTTGACGAATCTCTTTGCCGCTGATGTGCAGGAATTGGGGCAGATCAAGCTCTCCGCCAACTGGATGGCGGCGGTCAATGTCGCCGGTGAAGACGCGCGTTTGTTCGAAACCGTGCGCAGTGTGGCGGAAGAACTCTGCTCGGCACTGGAGTTGAGCATTCCCGTTGGCAAAGATTCCCTATCGATGCAGACGGTCTGGCAGGAGGGCGATGTCCAGAAATCGGTGACCGGGCCACTGAGTCTGATCATTACAGCGGTTGCGCCGGTGGCGAATGTTGCCGCCACCTGGACCCCACAGTTGCAGGATCTCGCAGACACAGAGCTCTGGCTGCTGGACCTCGGACGTGGTCGACTGGGGGCGTCCATTCTGGCGCAGATTTTGGGACAACTGGGTGCGGAATCTGCCGATCTCGATGCGCCCTTGCTGTTGCGGGCGGCCTTTGCGTTGCTGCGCAAGTTGCGACAGGAAGGTGTCGTTCTGGCGTATCACGACCGTTCCGATGGTGGCCTCTGGGCCAGTGTCTGTGAAATGTCCTTCGCTGGCCGGCGTGGCGTAGATATCGTCATCCCTGTAGATGTGGAGTGCATGGGCTTTCTCTTTGCCGAAGAGCCCGGCTTTTTGCTCCAGATCCGTCGTGCGGACGCGAAGGTGCTGCAGAGTCTGGTTGCTGCGGCAGGGCTGGAATCCCGCTTGCATTGCCTTGGGCCAGTGACGGTGGATTGGCGGTTGCGTATCCTGCAGGATGGCGCAGCCTTGCTGGATGAGGCGGGTAGCGAATTGCTGGCAGCCTGGGCGGAAACCAGTAATCGCCTGCAGTCCTTGCGTGATGATCCCGATTGCGCAGGCGAGGCCTATGCGCATGGCACGGCCCTGCGTCCCAGTCTGTTCAGTAATTGGCGGGAGGATCAGCGTCCCAGCTTTCCCACGCCAGAGATCGGCGCGGCAAAGCCGCGCGTGGCGATTCTGCGCGAGGAGGGGGTCAACGGCCAGGTGGAGATGGCCGCGGCCTTTGCGCGCAGCGGCTTCACCGCCGTCGACGTCCACATGAGCGATTTGCTGGCCGGTCGTGACGATATCCGCAATTATCCGGTATTTGCCGCCTGCGGCGGCTTTTCCTATGGTGACGTATTGGGGGCCGGTGCCGGCTGGGCCAAGTCGATCCTCTACCACGAAGCTCTGCGCTTGCAGTTTGCCGGCTACTTTGCCGACTCGACCCGCTTGGCGCTAGGGGTCTGCAATGGCTGCCAGATGCTGGCAGAGTTGCGCGAGTTGATTCCCGGAACGGAATATTGGCCAAGCTTTCGGCGCAATCGTTCGGAGCAGTTCGAGGCGCGTCTGGCCATGGTGGAAGTGTTGGCTTCTCCCTCACCCCTCTTTGCGGGACTGGCGGGTCTGCAAGCGCCAATCGTCGTGGCGCACGGGGAGGGGCGAGCGATATTCCACGACCCAGAGCAGGTCTCTCAGGCGCCGGTGACGATGCGCTACATCGATGCCAACGGGCAGGTGGCTACCCGCTATCCGGTCAATCCCAATGGATCGCCGCAGGGAATTACTGGCTTGTGTTCCAGCACCGGACGGGCAAGCATCCTCATGCCGCACCCGGAACGGGTGGTGCGAACGGTGCAAATGAGCTGGCACCCCGCCGATTGGCAGGCCGACACCCCCTGGCTGGAGATTTTCCGCAACGCCTACCGCAGCGTATCCTGATGAATCGCTGCGGCAGGCCGTCTCTTAGAACAGGTTTTTAATCGTTTCAATCAGCTTGCTGCTCTCACTACTGTTGGTGCTCGCCGTCGCGGAAGTGACGCTGGCCACCGGTGGGTATCCCGTCAGGTAGTCAGATACGCCAATGGGGCTGGCGAAGCTTTCTGTTGCACCGGAAACCGTGCTTGGCCGGGGAAAAGGCAGATCCGGAGTTTTGCTGAGCGCCGTCTTCATGTAGTGAATCCAGATCGGCAATGCCTCCCGCGCCCCGGCGGCCCAGCGTCCCATGCTGTGGTTATCGTCATAGCCCACCCAGACACTGGTGGTAATCTGCGGGCTGAAGCCGTTGAACCAGGCATTGTTTTCGTTGTTGGTCGTACCCGTTTTGCCGGCGATATCGTGGCGTCCCAGGCTTTGGGCGGCAACGCCAGTACCGATCTTGATCACCTGTTGCATCATTTCGGTCATCAGGTAGGCAACGCCGGTCGGGATCGCTGGCTCGCTCGGTGGCGCTTCGTAGCCCATTGGGCAACCGAGTAACGATACCTGAGTACCGTTACTCTTGACGATTTTGCGGATCAGATAGGGCTTGACCAGGTACCCGCCATTGGAGAACACCGCGTAGCCGCGCGCCATCTGAATCGGAGCGAAATCCCCAGATCCCAGCACCATCGAGGGTACCGACGGAATCTGTTTTGCGGGAAAGCCAAAACGCTGCACGTACTGCACCGCGTAAGGGATGCCAACGTCCATCAGAATCCGCACGCTCGGAACATTGTGCGAGTATGCGAGGTTTGACCATACCGGAATCGGGGTATTGGAGAATTGATTGCTGTAGTTGGTTGGGCTATAGACCTGGCCGGAGGGCAGGGTAATGGATAGTGGGGTATCCGGGATCAAGGTCTGCGGCGTCATGTAGCTACTGTTGCCGGAGGCGAGCAGCGCCGGTGCGTCCATGGCAGCGGCATAGACGAAGGGCTTGAAGCCAGAACCCGGTTGCCGATAGGCAAACACCGCGCGGTTGAAATGACTCAGCTCGTAACTGAAGCCGCCACTCATGGCGAGGATCGCCCCGGTATGGCTATCGAGGCTGACGATGGCGCCCTGTACCTTGGGAATCTGGGTCAATTGCCATCCCGCATCTGGGCCAGCGGAGGACCAAACGTTCGCACCCCATTCCTGTCCGGCACCGGCGGTTACCGCCGTTACGTAGGGTCTCACCCAGACCAGGTCCCCATGCTGCAGGACCGCATCCACCGCTCGCGGCTTTGGCCCGCCCGGGCGGGAGCGTGCCCAGGCGACGTCACGCAGGGTGAGAGTAATGGTTTTTTTGCCCTCTAGAGACAGCTCCGCGCTTTTGGCCGAGCTGGCGATGACCACAGCCCATTTCAGATTGGCGGGATCGTGCGGGGGAAGCGCCTCTGGGCGCTTGCCGGCCAAGGCCGCCTGGTAGTCTGCGCCGTGCAGGCGAGTGATGGGACCGCGAAAGGTTTTCGGATCCAGACTGGTGAGGCCCATGTCGTAATTTTCCAGGCCGATTTCCAACGCCCGGTTGGCTGCCTGCTGATCTTGCGGATCGATACTGGTGTAGACCTTGAGCCCCGAACGATAGGTGAAATCTGTGCCGAACTCCTGGCTGAGCCAGTTGGCGATCCAGTCCGTCACATACGGCGCAGTATTGGAGGCCGACTCATGGTAGCGAGATAAAATGGGTTCCTGCTCGGCGGCATCCATCTCCGCGCGAGTGATATAGCCGCGCGCATGCATGCGACGCAACACATAATCGCGACGCTTGCTGGCCAGTTTGGGATTGACCACCGGGTTCAGGTAGGAAGGTGCGGGCGGCAGTCCGGCAATGGTTGCCATCTCGCCCAGGGTGAGCTGATCGATGCGCTTGCCAAAATAGGTCTCGGCTGCTGCCTCCACCCCATAGGCGCCCTGACCGAGGTAGATTTTATTCAGGTATAGTTCGAGGATCTGGGCATGGGTGAAGTGCTGCGCCAGCTTGTAGGCAAGCAGAATCTCCGCAACCTTGCGGGTGATGGTCTTTTGCGGGGTCAGATAAAAATTGCGGGCGACCTGCTCGGGAATGGTGCTGGCCCCTTGCACCGGCGCCATATGTGTCAGATCGACAAAGGCGGCGCGCAGGATCCCGGGTAGGCTGACTGGGTAGTAGAGTGGATTGCTGCTGTAGAAGTGGGAGTTTTCGGCGGCAATGAAGGCGTCCTGCAGTTTTGTGGGGATCTGGCTCAGGGGCAGGGCATAGCGCATCTGTGGGCCGACCACCTGCAACAGGCTGCCATTGGCGGCATAGATACGCAGTGGCTCATCTGGATGCCATTCCTTCAGCTCGTGCACGGGCGGTAAAGTTGCCCAGATCCGGTAGGTAAAAATAGCCGCACCGATGAAGAGGTTGGCGAAAATCAACAGCACGATCAGAAATACCCAGCGACCCACGTGACGTTTTCTGCGTGGCGCAGTCTTGCTCGCCCCAGAAGAATTTCCTTTGCCCATGTACCTTCCCTATTTTCCTTGCTGACAGGCCCTGTCGATTGCGACAGGGCCTTTGGCCTTCTATGATATCACGATGATTTTTACGAGTCGCTTCGCACCGAGTCCCACGGGTCACATTCACCTGGGCAATGCCCGCACCGCGTTGTTTGCCTTCTGGGCGGCACGTCAGAGTGGCGGCCGCTTCATTGTCCGCATGGAAGATACCGATCAGGCCCGCTCTCCGGCCGAACTGGCCAGAGTCCTGCTCGAGGATCTCCGTTGGTTGGGGCTGGGCTGGGACGAGGGTCCAGACTGCGGCGGCCCGCATGGACCGTATGCGCAGATGGAGCGCTTACCAGTGTACGACGATCTGCTGCAGAGACTTGTCGATACTGGGCACGCCTATCCCTGTTTCTGCACGGCGGACGAGCTGAGTGCCGAGCGGGATGCGCAGCGTGCGGCAGGAAAGGCGCCGCGCTACTCAGGTCGCTGTCGGGCGCTTTCCGCTGCGGAGGTAGCGCGGCGTCTGGAAGGGGGGGAGGAAGCTACGCTGCGTTTCGCCGTGCCGTGCTCGGGCACTCTGTCCGTGGATGACCTCGTCTGGGGAGAGCGAAGCTATGACTTGGCGGACCTGGGCGATTTTGTTCTACGGCGCAGTGATGGCAGTCCGTCCTTTTTCTTTGCCAACGCCGTCGATGATGCCCTGATGGGAGTGAATCTGGTGTTGCGCGGCGAGGATCATCTCAGTAACACGCCGCGGCAGATTCTGATCCTGCAGGCACTCGGGCTGCCGGTACCACAATATGGACATCTGCCGCTGCTGCAGGGTAGTGATGGCCAACCCCTGTCGAAGCGCAATGGCGCGGCCAGCCTGCGCGAGCTGCGCAGCGCGGGTTATCTGCCTGCGGCCCTGCGCAATTATCTCGGTCAGCTTGGTCACCACTACCCCGCCACCCACTGGCGCAGCGATGCGGAGCTGATTGCGGAGTTTTCTCTGGCGCGCATCGGCCGCGCACCGGCCCATTTCGATCGGGAGCAACTGCAGTATTGGCAGGAACAGGCGTTGCAGCACCTAGGGCTCGACGAGCTCGTCGCCTGGCTGCGCCCACACCTGACTCTGGTCCCGGATGCGCAGATCAGCGGCTTTGTCGCTGCCATCCGTGGTAATATGCTTTTGCCTGCGGATGCCGTCGCCTGGGCAGAAGCCTGTTTTCACCCGCTTGGGCGCAGCGAGAAGGTGCGGGCAGAACTGGCGGAAAACGGTGCAGAATTCTGGCAACAGGCGCAGACGTGCTATAAGGAGCAGCCCGATGACTTCCGTGCCTGGACCCGTCAGCTCGCTCAACAGAGTGGACGCAAGGGACGTGCCCTGTTCCATCCCCTGCGTCTGGCCCTCACCGGCCGGGAGCAAGGCCCAGAGCTGGCACAGCTATTGTCCTTCATCCCCCCCGAGGAAGTGCTGCGTCGCCTGGCACCTATTTTCTCCTGAACGCAAACGGATTCGAGAACGTCATGCCCAAAGCACTCCCTGTTCTACACCTCCACGACAGTCTGCAGCGAGAAAAGGTTGTTTTCACGCCCTTGCAGTCTG
Organism: Acidithiobacillus sp. YTS05; assembly: GCF_024396695.1. Taxonomy (GTDB): domain Bacteria; phylum Pseudomonadota; class Gammaproteobacteria; order Acidithiobacillales; family Acidithiobacillaceae; genus Igneacidithiobacillus; species Igneacidithiobacillus copahuensis. The sequence continues at coordinate 1,581,547 of NZ_CP094359.1, read as the reverse complement.
GCACGGCGAGCCTCTACGTCTGTGGGATGACCGTCTACGATTATTGTCACTTGGGTCATGCCCGCGCCATGGTCACCTTCGATACCTGGTCACGCATTCTCCGCTACTGGGGCCTGGAAACTCGCTATGTGCGCAACATTACGGATGTCGACGACAAGATCATCCACCGGGCAGCAGAGCGGCAGGAGCCAATCACGGCGCTCACCGAGCGGTTCATCGTGGCGATGCACGAAGATGAGGCGGCACTGGGGTGCCTGCCACCGGATCTTGAACCACGTGCCACGCAGCATATCCCGGGCATGCAGGCCCTGATTGCCACCCTCATCGACAAGGGCCACGCTTATGTTGCCGAGAATGGCGACGTCTATTACGCGGTACGCAGCTTTCCCGGGTATGGCAAACTCTCCGGGCGCAGCCTCGACGAACTGCAGGTAGGTGCCCGCATCGAGCCGGATGAACGGAAGCGGGATCCTTTGGACTTTGCGTTGTGGAAGGCAGCCAAACCCGGCGAGCCGGCCTGGGCATCGCCGTGGGGGGAAGGGCGCCCAGGCTGGCATATCGAATGTTCCGCGATGTCAACCGAGGCCTTGGGCTGTGCCTTCGACATTCATGGGGGTGGCCTCGATCTGCAGTTTCCGCATCACGAAAACGAGATCGCGCAGTCGCAGGGTGCCGGCTGTGCCTTCGCGCACTACTGGCTGCACAACGGGCATATTCGCGTGCGCGACGAAAAGATGTCGAAATCATTGGGAAATTTCGTGACGGTACGCGATCTGATCCCCATCTATGGCGGCGAAGCCCTGCGCTTTTTTATTCTCAGCAGCCATTACCGTAGTCCACTGCAGTATAGTGACGATGCCTTGGCCGCGGCACAAAATTCCCTTGTACGACTGTATACGACGCTGCGGGGATTGCCCCCCCACGAGCTGGTGCCGGAGCTCGGTGCAGATTGGGAGGCGCGATTCGTCGCTGCGTTGGCCGATGATGCCAATACGCCTGGGGCCCTGGCCGTACTTTTCGAGTTGGCGCGGGAAATCAACCGGCTGCGCGAGCAGGGCAGCGAACTGGCATCGCCCCTGGGTACGCTCCTGCGTCATCTCGGCGGAATTCTCGGCCTCCTGCAGCAGGATCCCGAGCGCTTCTTTCAGGGCGAGGACGAAGACGCCGACTGGATCGAGGCCAAACTCGCGGAGCGGCAGACTGCGCGGGTACAGCGCAATTTCGCCCATGCCGATGCCATCCGTGCAGATCTGGAAGCGGCGGGGATCGTCATCGAGGACAGCGCGAGTGGCAGTACCTGGCGGCGGCGTTGAGGACATGAAGATCCTGTTGGTATGTTTGGGAAATATCTGCCGCTCGCCGATGGCGGAGGGAGTCTTTCGTCAGCTCGCAGAGCAGCGCGGCCTGGATTGGCAGATCGACTCGGCGGGGACAGCGGATTACCACGTCGGTGAGGCACCGGACCGACGCGCGCAACGGGCCAGCGCCGAGGTCGGTATCGCCATCGAAAATCTCCGGGGCCGCCAGGTAGAGAAGTCCGACTTTACCCGCTTCGACTGGATACTGGCCCTGGACCGCGCGAACCTGCGCGCGCTCCAGTCCCTTGCCCCAGCCGGGCATTCTGCCAGGCTTGGACTACTCCTCGATCCCTTTCTCGAGGGCCGGGAGCCGGAAGAGGTTGCTGATCCCTACTGGGGGGAGATGGAAGATTTTCGCGCTTGCCGAGCGCAGATTGAGCAAGCCGCGGAAAAATTTTTTGCGCGGACGGGCCGATTGCAGAAAAATCCTAGCTGAACAGCGAAGGTTCTGCTGCCGACCCTACACCCCCATGCCGTTTGTCACCGTCTCGGCCGGGCAGCGCTTTCGTGAAATGCATTTGCCCGGTGAATAGCATTGGGGGGTCAGTCGCCTCCGAGAAGATCACCCTGACCCTTGAGCAGGTCATTTTCGTCGCCCGCTGGCCGATCCTCCGTAGCGCCTGCCGCCTCGCCAACCACCTCCAGCGCTGCGGGTTCCGCAACCTCCAGATCGGAAATTTGGTTCGTATCCCCAGTCGTTACCGGAGCTGCATCCTCACTGCTTGCCTGCGGCGTAGCGGACGTCTCTTCTTCCGAGAGTGGTTCTGGCAGATCCCTATTGGCGCTATCTCCACTGCCTAGCGCAGGCGTGTCTGTCGGGACAACATCATCGGCGTTGGCATTGACATCCCATTCGGCACTCGCATTTTCGGAATCCGCGTCAACGGATTCTGCCGATGGCGAATTGTTGCTGGGTACAGGATCGAATGCTCCGACCTCGTGGGCTACTTCCAATCGCTCGGCGGGCGCTTCTCCATGTACTTGGCTCGCGACGGCACTGGCGGGGACCAGTAACTGGTGCCAGTCGTCGGCTGCGGGTACCAGACCGGGGTAGCGAAGCTCCTCGTCGACCATGCCACCCTCCGCGGGGGGCAGGATCACTGGGCTGGACTCTGGTTCTTCTTCGAGTTCGTCGTCTACCGCATTGGCCTCGCCGCCGTGCTGGCGTCGCGCTCGCGCCCGCCGACCGCCCCGGCGCCGGCGGCGCCCCCCGGCGCGACTGCCGTCGTCCGGGCTCTCGCTATCGTTGGCGACCTTTTCGCCATTGTCGGTACTTTCGGCCGCGCCGGTATAGGCGGCGAAAGTTTCGGCATCCATCGGTACGTAGCGGGAGACCAGGGCGCGGACGAGACGCGCAAGAATTCCTTCTTCGCGCGGTGCAGGGGCGGCCGGCTTGGCCTTGGCTGTCGGTAGGCGTGGCGGTGGCAGCTCGTCCGGTGGCGGTGGCGCGGTGAGGGGGGTGATTGCCGCACTGCTGTTTGCCGTCGCCTTGCTCGGACGCTGTGGCACCGCACTGACGCGACTCTCGACGGGGCGCTCGGGGCTGGCTTCGCCCTTGATGCGCTGGATCTCGTAGTGCGGTGTCACCAGAGCCGGATTGGGGATAATGTTGAGGCGCACCCCACTGCGTGCCTCGAGTTCGAGGATCGCCTGCCGCTTTTCATTGAGCAGATAGACAGCGACATCGATCGGTACCTGGCACTCCACTTCGCTGCAATTGCGCTTGAGGGCTTCTTCGTGCAGCAGGCGCAGCACATGCATGGCGGTGCCCTCGCAGCCGCGGATCTGGCCGGTGCCGCGGCAACGTGGGCAAGGTTCGTAGGTGGCTTCGTCCAGACTCGCACCCAGCCGTTGGCGTGACATCTCCAGCAGTCCAAAGCGGGAGATACGGCCCACCTGCACCCGCGCCCGATCGATTTTCAGGGCCTCGCGGATGCGGGTTTCGACCTCGCGCTGATGTTTGGGCGATTCCATGTCGATGAAATCAACGACGATCAGCCCTCCCAGGTCGCGCAGGCGAATCTGCCGGGCGATTTCATCCGCTGCCTCCAGATTGGTCTGGAAGGCGGTTTCGGCGATATCCTGCCCCTTGGTGGACTTGCCGGAGTTGATGTCGATGGCGACCAGCGCTTCGGTGTGGTCGATGACAATGGCGCCGCCCGATTCCAGGCGTACCTCGCGGCTGAAGGCCGACTCGATCTGCTGTTCGATCTGGTAACGGCTGAAAAGTGGTATATCGTTTTCGTAGAATTTGAGGCGGGAAAGCATGCGCGGCATCATTCCGCGCATGAATTGCTGTGCCGCCTCAAAGGCCGACGCCTCGTCGATCAGGACTTCGCCGATGTCCTCGGAAAAGTGATCGCGCAGAGCGCGCACCACCACATTGCCTTCTTGGTAGATGAGGAAGGGGGCAGGCTGCTCGGCAGCCGCCGCCAGAATCGCCTGCCAGATCTGCTTGAGATATTCCAGATCGCGTTGCAGCGCCTCGAAATCCTGGCCAATCCCGGCCGTGCGGGCAATCACCCCCATGTCTTCCGGAATGTCCAGCATTTGCAGGTGCTGACGGATCTGGGCCCGGTCGTCCCCCTCGATGCGCCGCGACACACCACCCGCTCGGGGATTGTTGGGCATCAATACCAGGTAACGGCCCGCCAGGCTGACGAAGGTGGTCAATGCCGCGCCCTTGTTTGAGCGCTCCTCTTTGTCGACCTGGACGATGACTTCCTGACCTTCGCGCACCAGTTCCTGGATGCGCTTGCGGCCGGATTCCTGTTTTTGAAAATATTCGCGGGAGATTTCTTTGAGGGGCAGAAAGCCGTGCCGTTCGGCGCCATAATCGACAAAAGCGGCCTCGAGGCTGGGCTCGATGCGGGTGATTTTCCCTTTGTATACATTGCTTTTTTTCTGCTCACGGAAGGCGTGTTCCAGATGCAGATCGAGCAGTTTCTGTCCATCTACGAGCGCCACCCGCAGCTCTTCTGCATGGGTGGCATTGATCAACATTCTTTTCATTACTGTCTTCTCCGGCGCTCAAACCCACAATGGGGAGCGCAACGTATTGCATGAACTGGGCGGCACATACGGTCGCAGCCGATGATTGTACCTGTATCTTCGACCGGTGCACTCTCACTGCAGCGCGGCCTACGTCGCAATATATGACAGATGAGAATAGAATCGCAAACCTTGGCGATGGAGTTGGCAGATGGCAGAAAGCGGGGTCCGCTACCTGGAGATCGGAGAAGCAGAGGCGGGGCAGCGGCTGGACAATTTTTTGTTGCGCGTGATGAAAGGGGTGCCGCGCTCCCATGTCTACAAAATCCTGCGCAGTGGCGAGGTGCGGGTGAACAAGGGGCGGGCCAAGGCGCAATATCATCTGGCGCCGGGTGACCAGGTGCGCGTCCCACCGCTGCGCCAGGCCGACCCCAGTCCTGCGCCCCAGGTTTCGTCCTGGCTCGCCGATGATCTACGCCAGCGCATTCTCTATGAGGATGACCGGCTGCTCGTCCTGGACAAACCCAGTGGCCTGGCCGTACATGGCGGTTCGGGGATCGCCTGGGGAGTCATCGAGGCACTGCGCAGTCTGCGTCCGGAACTGCGCGAGTTGGAACTGGTGCATCGTCTGGATCGGGAGACCTCCGGTTGCCTGCTGCTGGCCAAGCGCCGCTCGGCGCTGCGCCAACTGCATGCTGATCTGCGCGAGTCTGCCTTTCAGAAACGCTATCTGGGTCTGGCATGGGGGAAATGGGTGGGGGGAGAGCGTCGCGTCGATCTGCCTCTGCGCAAAAATACCCTGCGCTCGGGCGAACGGATGGTGCGGGTAGATCAGCAGGAAGGTAAGGCCGCCGCCACGCGCTTCACCCCTCTGCAAAGGTTGTCCGACTGTACTCTGGTGGAGGCCGAGCTCGAGACCGGCCGCACGCACCAGATCCGCGTGCATTTGCAAGCCCTGGGTCACCCCCTGCTGGGGGACGAAAAATATGGCGATGCGAACGCCAACGCCCGCTTTCGCGAGCGCGGGCTGCGGCGGCTTTTTCTACATGCAAGCCTGTTGGCGTTCCCTCATCCACGGGATGAACGCATGATTCGCGTCGAGGCGCCATTACCGGCAGAACTTGCGACGCTGCTGGATTCCCTGGCTGGCGCATAGGGCTCGTAAGCCAGTTCAGGTCTTTTGTCGTAATAGCTGGCCAACGCCGAGCGCGGCCGCTTCGACAGCGCCGGCAACATAGCCCGGAAACTGGGGTGACCATTCGCTGGCAATGCCAGTGAGTCGTCCCCGCCAAGGACCTTCTGCCGCCGAGGAAGGTGGGGCCGAACCATGCTGAGCGACCTCACTCTGGTCCGCCTCAGTCGCCGTCCAGGAATCGGCGGCCCAGTCCTTGAGAAAGTCCGCCCGCGGCGTTGCCGCCCGCTCTCCGAACAGTCGCGCAAACTGCGCGCGGCAGTGCAACCGGAGAGTTTCCTCGGGGATTCCCTTGCGAAGCGCGGCGGGCAAGGCGAAAAACCCGAACAAGGCCGCACTGCCACCCGGCATGGACGCATCGTGCATTTCACCGAGGGGTCCACAAGCGCTACGCGCCTCTCCGGACAAACCCTGCGCGCGCCAGAATGGCTCGTCGTAGACGGCAAGATACTTGGCATGGGGCGCCATCCAGGTGGGGGTGGCTCTCCAGGCCTGCAGCAGCGGCCCCGGCAACTCGGGGAGGAAGTCGATGGTGGTCGCCGCCAGGCGCGGTGGTACGGCCAGAAGTAGTGATTCCACGCGGAAAGTGAGGGCCTGTTGCGCCGCCTCGACGTCCAGTTCGACATGCTGACCCTCGCTGCGTATGCGCTGTACGCGATGATTCAGCAAAAGCTTGTGCGCTGGCAATGTCCGCCGCACAGCGTCGATCAATGCGCCCATGCCTCCGACCAGCCGCATCGACGGCGGCGTGTAGGTGTAGCCAGGCATCCACTCCGCTGCGCCGTGGGGCGTGCGCTCGACAAGCATGCTTCCCTTTTCATATTGCGCGAAACGTTCCAGACCCAGACTCTGGATCAGGCGGTCGAGTTGTGCCTGGTAGTCGGGCCAGAACCATGTTGGGCCGAGGTCGAAGCGATCCAGTGCTGAACTTTCGGTAATGCTGGGCGTCGTGGCGATCCGTCCGCCCCAACCCTCGCGCGCTTCCAGGAGCACATAATCGTGTATGCCCTTTTGCTCCAGTAGATAGGCTGCATAGAGTCCCGCCAGCCCGCCACCGACGATGGCGATACGCGCAGTCAGCATCATTTGGCCTCGCTCGAGGCTTCGCGAAAGATTCCGTGATCTGCACTCGCAGGCGGGTTAGGGCAACTGTTACAGTCAAAGGAGGGCATACCCACCAAAATACTGCATAGTTTGAGGCAATGCGAGCAGTCGTTTCTTATCTTGGCTACTACCCAAGCACGTAACAAGGTCCGGCCGGGCGAGGAATGCCGACTGCAGTGTAAGGCGAGTACATATTTCAGCGCCTGCTCGAACATCCGCAGCAGTGCATCGTAAAAGCATTCCTCGTCCATGCCGCAACCGGCCAGAAAGTCGAATACTTCTTCGCATCGGTTTGAACTATTAAGTACTGCTTAACAGTTGCCTCGTGCGTCAACTCCTTGTCGGAGTAACTGCGCTTCAAGTGCAGACTGATGGCGGGCACTGACTCATCGCAGAGCGTGGCAGGCCTGGAAATAGGCTTCCACGCTATCGAGCACCTGCTGTTGGTCGATTTTTGGTACGAAGGCGCTCATTGCCCATCCCTGTCACACGTCATCAGGCTCCTGCATCCACGCCGGAATATCCCGATGGCCATGCAGCACACGCCAGACATCGATGTGGTTCGGGTGCTCAACATAAAACACGAGGTGCGGGTAGCGTGTCAGCGGCCAAGTGCGCAGGCCCGGCAGGTTCAGTTCGTGGGCGTAGCGGGGTGATTCAGTGGCGGGGTAACGAGCGATGTGGCCGTAGGCCTTCTCCAGTGCATCGATGAAACCGAGCGCCACGGCTTCACCCGCCGCATTCAAATGGTAGGCGACCGCCTCGTCCACATCCCTGTTGGCCTGCTCACGCGGGATGACTGGCTTGGCCTTCACGCCTTGGCAGCGGGTTTGGCAGCCTTGCGTATCTGATCTCGCATCCCGTCGAAGTAACTGGCATCGGCGGGCCCCGCCGGGGCAGATGCTACTCCGGCCAACAGCAAGCCCCGCAGTTGCAGACGGTCCTGGTCCTTGCGGATCAGTTCGCGCAAGTACTCGCTGCTCGTGCCATAGCCGCGCTGGCTGACCTGTTCATCCACGAAGGACTTCAGAGTGTCGGGGAGAGAGATGTTCATCGTACTCATGGCGCAAGTGTGGGTTCTTTGGCAAAATTTGGCAAGACCCGTATTCCACCCGTATTCCACCCTACCGAAAGAAGGCCTCCATACCCGACCCGAACAACTGTCTGCGCTAATGGGATCTGGTTGATTTCGTCGTTCACCCGGACGTGCAGCATCGTGGAGTGAGCCATGATCGAATCCTCCGTATAATTCCTTCTCATGATGACGCTGGTTGAGACCCTTACGATGCTGACTGAAAAGGAGTTGCTGGAGCGCGGCGCCGGGCGAGACATTGGGGCGGAACTGCTGGAGTCCGTTCGCCAGATGAAGGCAGGCAAGCGCGGCGCTGTTCATGCGGTTGACGTGCCCCAGGTAGTACAGGCGCGTATCCATGCCGGGCTATCCCAATCCCAATTTGCAGCACTCATGGGGGTGTCTGTCCGTACCCTTCAGGATTGGGAGCAGGGACGGCGTAACCCTTCCGGCGCGGCCTGCACATTGCTGCGGATCGCCGCAAAGCATCCTGAAGTGATCCGGGAGATGCAGGCGGATTGGGTTCTATCGCCATGCCTTTAGGATAGATCCCGAAAGGCCGCAACCTTCACCGGAGATGTTTTGATAATAACCAGATGCAACGCAGGCGCTTGGAGATACGCGATGCGAGAGCGACGGCGCCGTGGTGGACCTCGTCCAGGACGGCCTGAGACAGATTGCGGACACTGGGCACGATGAACACCCAGTGCAGAAAACCGGCCACCAGCGGCGCGTGATGTGTGCACAGCAAACGCCACGCTGGGTGGTTCTGGCGGAGCAGCTCTAATGTGGCGTAGTCCAGTGCCATCTCTTCCCCCTAGCCTTATCCATCGCCATGCTGCGTTAGCCACTGGCGGCCCTTGTCGGTCAAGCGGTATTTCTGCAAGCGGCTGTTGGGCTTGTCGGGAATGGTCATCGCAATCAAGCCGTCGTCTAGAGCCGGTTTGAGGTAGCGCTCGCGGAAGGATTTGCGGTCCGAGAGCCCCAGGGCGGATTGCAGCGCCTCGCGGCCCATCTCGCTCCGGATCGCCGCCAGCAGCTCGCCGACTTGGGGGTAGAGGTGGTCACGGTATCCAAAATCATCCGCAGCATGAAGGCGATGAAGGGTGCGGAGTCGGTCTTTTGGGTGTTTTCCTGCAAGGCTTGGTAATACTCGGCCTGGTGCTCGAAGATCAGGCTTTCCACTGGGATGTTGGCGAACAAAGGATTCCAGTGTGCCAGAATCAGGCTCTGCCACAGCCGCCCCATGCGGCCATTGCCGTCGGCAAAGGGGTGGATGAACTCAAATTCGTAGTGAAAAACCGAGCTGGCAATGAGCGGATGGACGTCTGTGGCTGCCAGCCAGCCGAAGAGGTCCACCATCAGATGAGGAACCCGATCTGCGGGCGGGGCCATGTGAATCACCTGCTGGCCTGCCATTATCCTTACGCCGCCATGCCGATACAGCCCTGCCTCATCGATCAGGCCGGACATCAAAATCCGGTGCGCTTCCAGCAAGTCTTTTTCCACACTAGGCTTCCAGGTGTCGAAACGGTCGTAAGCGGCCAAGGCGTTTTTCACTTCCTGCACCTCGCGGGGCGTGGCGGGGCGATGACCCGCTTGCCCTCCAGAATCGCGGTGATCTGCGCCTCGCTCAGGGCGTTGCCCTCGATGGTCAGCGAGCCATGGATGGTGCGGATGCGATTGATGCGCCGCAGCCGCAATGCTCTCGCCTGGTCAGTGAGCACGGTTAACCGCCCGATAGCTTCGCTAATCGCGGCGACCCGGTTCAGGATCTCTGGGGTGATGGTATAGGGCGGCTGGTTAGCGCTCATGCGGCGGGCGATACGGTCCGCGCAGCAGATCGGCGACAGACCAAATGAAGTTGGCGAGTTGTTGGAAATTGGCGCTCATGGATGCGTCCTGAAATGCGAGAGGTTTGGTTGGGCTGATATCGCCCAATTACCGCAGATATGACAAAAGTTGTCCGATAGCATCTTCATGGCCTCGGCCCCGTTTGTTCCCATTTGGCCGCACGGCCTTTGCCCGTTGGCGTGATCAGCCCTTCGGCTTTCATGGCGCGCAAGACGACGCGGACCATGTCGCGGCTGATGCCGGGGCAGGCTTCTTCGATTTCGGAGATTGAGAACGGCAGGTTGCGCTTGAGAATTTCGGCGCGCACACGATCGCCCTTGGCACCGCGCCCGCGTTCGATGGTACCGACGCGTTCCTCGAATTCCTTGTACGCCCGCAGCAGTGCCCCCCAGAAATAGTCCAGCCACGGCGCGATATCGTGGGCACCGTCATGCCAGCCCTGCGAACTGGCTTCCAGCGTTTCGTAATAGCTCTCTTTCGACTCTTCGAAGATGCGCTCCAGACTGATGAAGCGGCCCACGGCATAGTCAAAGTGGTAGAGCAACTGCAGGGTCAGCAGCCGCGCCATGCGGCCGTTACCATCCGGGAAGGGGTGGATGCAGAGGAAATCGAGGATGGCCAGCGGAACCAGCACGAGGGGATCGGCGAGGTGCTGATCCAGAGCCGTGCGATAGCGCGCGATCATGTCTGTCATCGCCATGGGCGTGAGATGCGCCGCCACGGGCCGGAAACGGATGCGTGAGCTGCCATCGGGGTGACGTTCGACGATGTCGTTATTCGTGGCTTTCCAGTACCCGCCCGGCTGTGGCATGTAGCGATACAGAATGCCGTGAAGTTGCAGGACGGTGCCCTCTGAGAAGGGCATTTGCTCGCCGCTTTCGTGGATCAGACCCAGCGCGTCACGGTAGCCTGCCACCTCTTGCTCGGAGAGGCTTTGCGGCGTGGCGTTTTTGAGCACCAGTGACTTTAGGCGGTGCGCCGCGACCACTACGCCCTCCAGGCGGTTGGATGACTCGGTGGACTCCACCACGGCCACCTGCCGCAAGTCGCTCAACACCTCCGGCGACTGCGCCACGTATAGCTGCTGCTTGCCCCGGTACTCGCCCAGAGCGCGCAGCGTCGCCAGTTGCTGGGCATCAAAGCGCAGCTTGGCGAGGTAATCGGGCAAGAGTGAGTGCATGAAGGACCTCGGGAGCCGCCAATGGGGTAATCGTACCCTAAATTGGGGTAAATAACCATTCCATTACCCCGATAAATAAATGATTATCCTATTCGGCAGCGCTTGGCTTTTTGATCGTTCAGCGCGTGAATAGTGGCGCGATCAATCAACCCGGAGCCTGCCATGACCACCCAGTCCACCGCCCTCGACCGCAGGCCAAACAGAGAATAGAGACGGCTCTGGCCGAGAAAGTGGTCGATTCGGGGCGTTTTGACAGATGCCCACCCGTAGCACGGATGGCCGGAACCCCGCGTGGCGCGGGGATTTCAGGCAAGAAAAAGGGCCCGGAGATTATCCCAGCCCTTCAATTTGGTGGAGGCGGCGGGAATTGAACCCGCGTCCGCAAGACCTAGACCACCGGATCTACATGCGTAGTTTGTCTATTGGGTTTTAACCCGGCGCGACTCCGACAAACAGGATGCGCACCCAGCGATTCGGCTTTACTTTAATGCGGGACCCACCGACCAGATCCGGCACGATTCCATGTTTCGTCGACCCCCCGCAGGCCTTGCGGCCACCGGACCCATGGACAAACCCGGGCGGAGGGCTCACTGCTTACGCAGCGAGGGCGTAATTGCTGTCGTTGGCAATTATGAATCTGCGATCAGTTTTAAGAGCGAACCGCAGCTCTGCATGCACCGAAGGCTTCGCGACCTGCGTCGAAGCCGGTCGCCCCCTTGTTACGCGTTAGACTATACCCCTGCTGGGCAAGTTCCGAAAGAGACGCCAAGCTTGGCGTCTCAGTCGCTCTCCTCGACGAGGCGACGCAGTCGGAACAACGCCTCTAGGGCAGCACGGGGACTGAAGTCCTCCGGATCGATTTCCCGTAAGGCCTGAATCGCTGGATGCGGTGCATCGATAAAGAGGGATAATTGCTGTGTGGCGCTTTGGGGCTCTGCGATGGGGGCACGCGCTGGATCTTCCAGGCTCGCCAGACGCGCTCGCGCGCTCTGCAGAACGGTATCCGGCAAGCCGGCCAGGCGAGCAACTGCCAGTCCAAAGCTTTGCGTTGCCGGTCCATCCTCGATCTGATGCAGGAAGGTGACGCGATCGTTGGCCGCCAAGGCATCGACATGGACGTTTGCCAGCAGGGGATGCTGCATATCGGTCAGCTCGAAGTAGTGGGTGGCGAAGAGGGTGTAACTCCCTTTGCGTAGCAGCTCCTCGGCAGTGGCCCAGGCAATCGCGAGGCCATCGTAGGTAGCGGTACCGCGTCCAATCTCATCCAGAATGATCAAGCTCTCTGCTGTTGCCAGATGGAGGATCTGCGCGCTTTCCTGCATCTCTACCATAAAGGTCGAGCGTCCGCCGGCGAGGTCGTCGGCGGCACCAATGCGGGTAAAAATCTGATCCACCGGACCCAGCCGCGCCGCTTGCGCCGGAACCCAGCAGCCAATGTGGGCCAGAAAGACGATCAGCGCCACCTGGCGCATGTAGGTGGATTTGCCGCCCATGTTGGGGCCGGTGATCAGCAGCATACGCCGCTCGTCATGCAAGTGCAGATCGTTGGGGACAAAGTGCGCGCCCAGCTCGACTTCCACCAACGGGTGTCTCCCCGCTGCAATCTCCAGCACCGCCTCGTCGCAAAATTCTGGCGCTATCCAGCGCAAGCTATGGGCCCGTTCGGCAAAATTGGCGAGCAGGTCCCACTGCGCGATTTCTGCGAGCACTTCCTGCAGGGCGGGAAGCTGTTCTGCTACCGTATGCAAAAGCTCCGTGTAGAGCGCTTTTTCACGCGAGAGGGCGCGGCTTTCCGCAGACAAGACCCTATCTTCGATTTCCTTCAGGGTGACGTTACTGAAGCGCTCGGCATTTTTGGTGCTTTGTCGGCGTCGATAGTCGGCGGGTACCGGCCCCTCGTAGCTGCGTGGAATCTCGATGAAATAGCCGTGCACGCGATTGAACTGGACGCGCAGCTGGGCGATGCCGCTGCGCTCCCGTTCGGCCGCTTCGAGGTCTGCCAGCTCCTGCCCCACATTTTGCTCGGCGTGACGCAGGGCCCCCAACTCGGGATCGTAGTCATCGCGCAGATAGCCGCCATCGCGCTGGCTCAGGGGTAACTCGTCGACGAGGGCACGTTCCAAAAGACCTTGCAACTGCGCGAATCTTTCCAGATCTGCACTGGCGACCGTGGGGCTGGCAGATTCCTGGGCGGCTGCGATGGCAGCAAGGATCTCCGGCAGGCGCTGCAGAAAATGCCGCAACTGGCCCAGATCGCGCGGGCTGGCACGCTCCAGGGCAACGCGAGTCAGTACGCGCTCGATATCGGCAAGCCCATGCAGGGATTGCTGAAGATTTCGATACCGAGATCCTTCTACCAGCTGCGCAACCCGCTGTTGACGTATTAGAAGCTCCTCGCCTTGGCGTAGGGGTCGCAAGAGCCAGCGACGCAAAAGGCGCGCGGCCATGGGGGTTTGGCAATGTTGCAGCAAGCGCCAGAGGCTGGGACCGTCGTTGTCCCGCCCGGCCAGAATTTCCAGGGAGCGCAGCGCGTTGGCGTCGATTCCCAGGATTTCCGCGGGGCGCTCCGGGGTGATGCGCTGCACCTGGGCAAGGGAGATTTTGAGCCGCGATTCGGCATAGTCGAGGACGGCGGCAGCGGCGCGCAACGCGAGAGGATGATCGGCAACCCCAAAACTGCCCAGACGGTTGCCGAAGTAGCGCTGCAGAACCCGCTCACTGATATTCTGCTGAAAAGATTTCTGGCTGATCTGCTGGCAGCGCTCTGGCGCCAAGCCGGAGAATATCTCTTGACCCTCCGGTAGCAGAATCTCCGCCGGCTGCAGTTGCCGCAGACGGTCGGCCAGCGTCGCTTGGGAAGCAAAATCTTGCACCCGCAATTCGCCGCTGGCGACGGAGAGCAGCGCCAAGCCCCAAGTATTCTCGGATCCTGGACAGAGGGCGGCCAATAGCGATTCCTGCTCGGGTTCCAGCAGGCTGGCGTCGACCAGCGTCCCAGGAGTCAGAACACGGCTGATGGAACGCTCCACCGGCCCCTTGGCCAGCGCCGGATCGCCGATCTGTTCGGCAATCGCCACTTTGAGCCCGGCGCGTACCAGGCGGGCGAGGTAGGCCTCGGCGCTGTGGATCGGTACTCCCGCCATGGGAATGGGCGCGCCGGCGCTTTGCCCGCGGGTGGTCAGGGCAATGCCCAGCAACTCCGCAACGCGGCTGGCATCCTCGTAAAACAGTTCGTAAAAGTCGCCCATACGAAAGAAGAGCAGGGCGTCGGGATTCTCGGCCTTGAGCGCGAGATACTGGCGCATGACCGGGGTATGCTCGTGATTGGCGCTCATCGGGAACGGCGTGCGACCTTGTCGTAGTACATGAATAGAAAACAAAAGCCCCGATGGCGAAGCATCGGGGCGAGTTGCAACGCTATGCCGTCAATTTCGGCTCGTGCCGCCGAAGATCTCCAGCAGCGCCATGAAGAGGTTGATGATGTCGAGATACAGACCGACGACCAGCAACACCGGTTCCTGAATGCCGCCCTGCACCATGCGCTGGGTATCAAAGATGATCAGACCGCTGAAGACAATGACCAGCACCCCGGCAATCGCGAGCTGCAGTGCGGGCATGTGCAGCAGGAACATATTCAGCAGGGAGACCAGGATGGCCAGGATCAGACCCGTCATCAGGAATCCGGCCATATTGCTGAAGTTCCTGCGCGTGGTCATGGCATAGGCGGAAAGACCGACAAACATGACCGCAGTGGTCCCCAATGCCGTCGCGATGATCTGCGGTCCGTCGGGCATACGCAAATACATGGCAATGCCCGGTCCCATCATCATGCCCATACCCGCGGCAAAGGCAAATACCAGAGGCACGGCAAAGGGGCTGCGATGCGCGCCGGTATACTGGACCGCAAAGAGCAGGATGAAGGAGCCGATCATCAGCAAAATGGGATGCTGATACGCAAAGGGCGAGCTCATCCCATAGATCGAGGCAATGGCCGAAACCCCGAGGGTGGCGGCGAGCAAGCCGTAGGTCTTGGCCATGAGGCTACCACGGCTCAGGGCCGGCGCTTGATTCCCGTAGGGATTCATGCCGTCAGGAAACTGATAGGGCTTTTGATCATAGTTCATCGCGTGACTCCTGAAAAATACCGCTCTCTCCATGTTGTGGGCATCTGGTAGAAAACACAAGGGCCCAGCTTTTCAATTGCTTGGATTATAACGTCCGGCGGAAGGTTCCGTACAGTCGCAGCCATGGCATGCAGATATCCCGATTTTCGGCCAGGGACACAATCCCTATACTACGGACAGTAACTCGCCGAAAGAGACTCTCTTGTGGATGACGAAGCTTCCCGTTTGCGGATCGAAGAACTGCGCTCCTTGCTGCAGCAGGCCAATCAGGCCTATTACCAGAACGATGCCCCCATACTGAGTGATGCAGAGTACGATCGTCTCTTGCGCGAGCTGGGGCAGCTAGAGGAACGCTATCCGCAGTGGCGCCGCCCAGATTCGCCCACGCAACGGGTGGGTGCGGCCCCGGTCAGCGCCTTTGCCAGCGTCGCATATCGCATACCGATGCTGTCATTGGACAATGTCTTCGATGCCGAGGGCTTTGCCGCCTGGTGGAACAGGCTGGAGCGCGGGCTGGGGGATGGCCAAGCGATCCGCCTCAGTGCCGAGCCCAAATTCGATGGCCTCTCCCTTAACCTGCGCTACGAGGGAGGGGAGTTGGTGGCTGCGGGTACCCGTGGCGATGGCGTGCATGGTGAAGACGTAACCCACAACGCCCGCACCATTCGCAATCTCCCCTTGCGTCTGGCGGGGGAGGGCTGGCCGGATCTGCTGGAGGTACGCGGCGAGGTCGTCATTCCCAGCGCCGCCTTTGTGCGCCTGAATCAGGAACGCGAGGAAAATGGTGACGCTCCCTTCGCCAACCCACGCAATGCGGCGGCCGGCAGTCTCCGACAGCTCGATCCGCGCATTACTGCGCGCCGTCCTCTGGCCTTTTTTCCTTGGGGCTGGGGCGAAAGCTCTGCCTCGCTTGGGAACAGCCATCTCGCCATTTTGCAGCGTCTACAGGATTGGGGCTTTGCGCTGCTGCATGATCTGCTCCGACCGATAGACAGCCTGCAGGCTGCCGAAGACTACCAGCGAGAGATGGCCGGGCGACGGGATCATCTGGCTTTTGAAATCGACGGTCTCGTCTTCAAGCTGGACGATCTCAACGCGCGCGAGCGCCTCGGCTTTACTGCCCGGGCGCCACGCTGGGCGATTGCCTACAAGTTTCCCGCCCACGAAGAGACCACGGTGGTGCAGGATATTGTCGCTTCGGTTGGGCGCACCGGCGTAATCACCCCCGTGGCGGTTTTAGCGCCGGTAGAGGTTGCGGGAGTGATCGTCAGTCGCGCCTCACTGCACAATCTGGATGAAGTGCGTCGCAAAGACGTGCATATTGGTGATACGGTGCTGATCCGCCGCGCCGGTGACGTGATCCCCGAACTGGTGCAGGTCCTGCTCGATCGTCGTCCCGAGGCTGCAGCCGAATGGCAGATGCCCAGACACTGCCCCGTCTGCGGCTCAGAAGTCCTGCGGCTCGGTGACGAGGTCGCCTATCGCTGTACAGGGGGGCTGTTTTGTCCGGCGCAGCGAGTCGGTGCGCTGCTGCATTTTGCCTCGCGCAAGGCGATGGACATTCGCGGGCTGGGGGAAAAACTGACGCAGCATTTGGTGGATTCCGGAGTCGTGCGCACTGTCGCTGACCTCTACCGTCTCGATATCGATACGCTGATGAAAATGGAGCGCATGGGTCGGCGCTCGGCGGAAAAGCTCCTGGCGGAGCTGACCAACAGCAAAGACACGACCCTGCCGCGTTTTCTCTATGCTCTGGGTATTCCCCAGGTGGGCGAGACCACAGCACGAGCCCTGGCCGAGCAGTTTGGTGATTTGTCCGAGCTGATGGCCGCAGGTGAAGAGACGTTACAGACTGTACCAGATGTTGGCCCGGTGGTCGCTCAGGCCGTCGCCCACTTTTTCGCGCAGAGTCACAATCAGGAAGTCATTCGTGCTCTGCTAGCCGCCGGCATCCACTGGCCAGCACCGGCAGCCCCACAGGGCGGTATCTGGAGTGGCAAGCAATTCGTTCTGACGGGAACGCTGGAGCGCTGGACGCGCGACGAGGCCAAGGCGGAGATCGAGAAACGCGGAGGAAAGATCGTATCAGCGGTTTCCCAAAAGACCGACTACCTGGTTGTTGGCAAAAGTCCGGGCAGCAAGCTGGCGCAGGCCGAAAAGTATGGCATTCCGATCCTGGGGGAGGAGGAGTTCGCTAACGCCTTGCGGCAACAGGCGGAATAGAGCGTTGCGTCGCCGGACTCGTCGAGCCTGCGGCGAGAGGGCGGCATTGCGTTCTGTGCTAAGCAACTGAGTTTACAAGAGTTCTGTCGTTTTTGATGTGGGCAAAACTGCTCTCTACTGCAGCAAGGAGCTGTTGATCTGCACCTTGCAGGCGATGGTTTACGCCGGGCAGGGTTTGGATGGCCAGCGGCTGGGCTCGTGCCCGGTCGGCAAACTGAAAGCTCCGTTGTAGGGGAACGGCTTCATCCGCGGAGCCATGCAGAATGGTGACCGGAATCTCCAGGCGCGGAGGATCCTGCAGCACATCGTGACGCGCCGCATCACGCACGGCGTCGAAGCCGAGCTGATACACCGGGCCGTTGCTGCCGAGCGACCAATCGTGCAGCCCAGAATGTTGCCATGCCTGTTGCGCCTCTGGAGGGAGGGCAGCAAAGTAGTCCCGGATGAAGTTGTAGGCGGGGGCGATGAGCAGCAGGGCGCGGATGCGCTCAGGCCAGAGTTGGGCGGCACGGGTCGCTACCCAGCCGCCCATGCTCGAAGCAACGAGGAAAATCGGCCGGGACGGCAAGGCGTTTAGTATGGCTTCCACGTCTTCCAGATAGCGGGAGATGCTCAGTTCGGCAAAACTGCCGTCGGAGATACCCATGCCGCGATAGTCGAAGCGCAGCCATGACCTTTGATTTTGCTGCGCATGGCGGGCGAGAAGCTGCGATTTGCTGCCGTTCAAGTCGGAGGCAAAGCCCGGGAGAAAGACGCCGGTGACTCCCCGCCCGGAATCCTGAAAGTAACCGCGCAGGACCTCGCCATTGCGAACTGGAGTCTCGAAGGGGTTTTCCGTGGCAAGCTGCATGTGGCAAGCATGGCACAAAAAAAGGGGCTACAGAAAGCCCCAAAACCACAAAGGAGGAAAGAAACATGCGCTCGCGGTCAAAGTTGACCACGAGAGTCAATATTAGCATTTGCTCGATCTTCTTGCAAGAAACATCCCGACCGGTCGGAAAAAAAAGAGGGCGGCACCGGAAGGGGCCGCCCAAAACCACCAAAGGAGGAAGAAACATGCGCTCGCAACCATCACAGCTGCTTGCAACGATTTAGAACCAGGGGTCCTGGAAAAGTTCCTGAGTCCCCAACGGAAATTGTTACGTGTTGTTTACGGGCTCCGTCTTGATGGTGGCGAAGGCCGCGAGGGCGCGCTCCCGGGCCTGGTGATGGTCCACTAGAGGTAACGGATAGTCTTGCCCTAGCTTGATGCCCTTGGCCTGCACTTGGCCCGGATCGCTCCAAGGTTCCGGCAACAGCTTGTTTGGCAATGCGGCGAGTTCGGGCAGCCAGCGCCGCTGATAGTGCCCGTCGTCATCGAATTTTTGCGCCTGCAGTACCGGGTTGAAGACGCGAAAATACGGGGCGGCATCGGTGCCGCAACCCGCAACCCATTGCCAGGAGGCGTTGTTGCTGGCTGGACAGGCGTCGACCAGGGTATCCCAAAACCAGGCTGCGCCCTGCTGCCAAGGCAAGAGAAGATCCTTCACCAGAAAACTGCCCACGATCATGCGCACGCGATTGTGCAGGTAGCCGGTTTGCCAAAGCTCGCGCATACCCGCGTCGACAATCGGATAACCGGTTCGACCGTGTTGCCAGGCGCGCAGCAAATCATCGTCTTGCGCCCAGGAGAACTGCGCAAATTCCGCGCGCAGGGGGGTATGGGGTAATTCGGGAAAGTGATAGAGCAGGTGCCAGGAAAACTCGCGCCAGCCCAGTTCCGCGAGAAATTTGTCCGTCGCCTTACGCAGTTCGGGCTGGGCTGCAGCAACTTCCTGCAGGCGCTGCCAGATGCGCCGCGGGCTGATCTCTCCATGCGCGAGGTGCGGCGACAGACGGGATACCTTTTCTGCGGCGGGATAATCGCGGCCCTTGGCATACTCGGCCAAGTTATCCCGGATAAATCCCTCGAGACGCGCGCTGGCACCGTCCTCGCCGGGTTGCCAGTGCTCGAGAAAGCGACTGGCCCAATCCGGGGCCTTAGGTTCCCAGCCCCAGCTATCGGGCTCTTCTGACGCGGGAAGGCGCGAAGCCGCCCGTGCCTGCTGCGGCTGCGTAAAGGGCGCGTCGACGCTGATGTCGCGCAAAAAACGCTTCCAGAAAGGGCTGAAGACCTTGTAGGGAGCGCCATCCCGCAGGAGTTTCCAGGGTTCGCACAGGGTGTCACCGGCAAAAGATTCCGCCTGTACGCCGCGTTCCCGGAGAACGTCCTTGAGGCGAGCGTCATCGTCGCGTTGCTCTTTGGCGTAACGTCGATTCCAGAGCACCGCGTCGGCGCCACTGTGCTCGACAATTTCCTGCACGGTTTCCAGGCTGTTGCCACGCCGGCAGACCAGAGGTAACGACAGGGCAGCGAGGCGGGTTTCCAACGTGCGCAGGCTCTGCCGCTGCCACCACTGGTAGGCTGCTCCGCGCTCTTCGCGAGGATCGCTCAAAAATACCGGCAGCACCGGGCCGCGCGCTACCGCATGGGCAAAGGCCGGATGGTCATCGAGGCGCAGGTCATTGCGAAACAGCACGATACTGGTCACGGGGATCCCTCAGTGGCGATGGCAGGCCGCTATCCTAAAAATCGGTGCAAACAAGGTCTTGTCAATTCTGCGCCAGGCCGGGACAATGCTGCAAATTCGGTGGGGAGCGAAATCATGAACACTCTGCGCAGGGTCGCGTTTTTTGTGATCTTGTTGGGAATGGCCTCTGGCGCGTATGCGGTACTGGCTCCTGCAGACTCGCAATCGCTGCTGCATTCTGCTGGCGAACAACTGCGGGAGGCCGGCGCGACCCTGCCGCCATCCGCGACAACGATCGCTGCCCAAGGCACGATCGAAGTGTCTTTTTCTCCGCCACCGGGAACGACGGATGTGGTCGTCGGCGCCATGAACCAGGCGCGGCAGCGTCTGTGGATCCAGGCGTATAGCTTTACCAGCGCAGCGATTGCCAAGGCAGCGCTGGCGGCGCAAAAGCGGGGCGTCGAAGTGCGGGTGCTACTGGACAAGAGTCAACGTACGCAGAAATATTCCGAGGCCGATTTCTTTGCCAATCAGGGGATCAATACCCGCATCGACGATCAGCATGCCATCGCACACAACAAGGTCATGGTCATCGATGACGCCACGGTGATCACTGGCAGCTTCAACTTTACGAAGGCGGCGGAGCAGGCCAATGCCGAGAATCTCCTGGTGCTGCGCGGAAACGCAGCGCTCAATGCCCTGTATGCGCAAAACTTTCTGCACCACTGGTCGCACTCGACGCCGTACGCGCCGCGGCATGGAGCAGACTAGCTTAGACCATGCCCTCGAGTAGCTGCACATCGACCATGGTACCGGCAGGCAGATCGCCGCTCTCTGCCGGGATGACCAGAAAGCACTCCGCCTGCGCCATGCCGGTGAGAATGTGCGAGGATTGCGTCTTGACCGGCGCCACCTGCAATCCGTCGGGCCCCGGCAGCAGTCGACCCCGCTGATAATCGGTACGTCCCGGCTTCTTTTTGATGGGCGTGGCACAAGGTAAACGCAGTCGCGGCGCCGTCCAGGGAGCACGGCAGCCCATGCGTTTGCGCAAAGCCGGCGCCACGAACTGATAGAAGGTAACGATGGTCGACACCGGGTTGCCGGGCAGGCCGAAAAAGTCCGCTTGGCCGATGCGGCCAAAGGCCAGCGGCCGACCGGGCTTCATGTTCATCTTCCAGAACTGCACACTGCCCAGACTCTGCAGCAGCTCGGCAATGTAATCGGCTTCGCCGACCGAGACCCCACCACTGGTAATCAGCACATCTGCCGTAGCGCCAGCGTGGCGCAGGGTATTGCCTATACGTTCGGGATCGTCTGGCAAACGGCCCAGATCGATGGCTTCACAACCCAGGCGGCGGAGCAGGGCGAGCAGGCTGTGACGATTGCTGTCGTAGATTTCCCCAGCCCGTAAGGTGCCGCCGACCGCCCGTAATTCATCGCCGGTAGAAAAGAAGGCCACTCGCAAACGCCGCAGAACTTCCACTTCTGCAACACCGAGACTGGCTAGAACGCCGATCTGACTGGGACGAAGCTGGGTGCCGGCGGGTAGGGCGACTTCCCTTTGCGCCAGATCATCGCCAATTCCCCGAATGTTGGCGCCCGCTCGAATGGAGCTGGTGAAGTGGACGGTTTCGCCATCCCGTT
Organism: Acidithiobacillus sp. YTS05; assembly: GCF_024396695.1. GTDB lineage: Bacteria > Pseudomonadota > Gammaproteobacteria > Acidithiobacillales > Acidithiobacillaceae > Igneacidithiobacillus > Igneacidithiobacillus copahuensis. Next base: position 1,560,256 of record NZ_CP094359.1, on the reverse strand, counting down.
GCGTTTGTTCTTGCGGAACCACGGTGTCGCAGTCCTCCGGCACAATGGCGCCGGTCATGATGCGAATGGCTTGTCCTGGGGCGACGCTGCCGACATAGGGGTGGCCGGCAAAGGAACTGCCAACGACCTGCCGCGGTGTGTCGCCATCGCTGGAACGCAATGCATAGCCGTCCATGGCGGAATTGGGCCAGGCAGGAATAGGGCTGGCGGCTACCTGATCGCGGGCGAGAACCCGGTCCAGAGCGGTGTCCAGGGCCAGCCACTCGCTTTCTGAAAGGGGTACGGAAGCCCCCAGGATGATTTCCAGCGCCTCTTCGACGCTCTTTGCCCTGGGGTCATGCTCATTGTCCTCACAGCAGACAGCCATATTCCTACTCTCCATACCAATGCAACAAAAATCTGGCGATCGCCCGCGGGTCATTCAAATCCAGGCAGGGGACGCCAATCTCCAGGGGTATATCACTGGCCACCGCTAGCACGTCTTCTCCTGTCCGCCAGCGCAGCTCTCGACCCACTGCGGCGCGGTGGACCAGCAAGCGGGGAATCGGCCAGTCCTGATTACCCTCGCTCAACACGAGATCCGGCACCGGTTGCAGGGTCTCCAGCATGGCCTGCCAATCCCCGGGAGCTGCAGCGCGGCTGAGATACCAGCGATTGGGCCCGACCAGCAGCGTGGGTTCGCCCCCCGCCTGCTGCAGGCGCCAACTGTCCTTGCCGGGCTCATCCCAACGGACGTCGTGGTGCGTCGCTTTGATCGCCGCCACGCGCAGGCCGGCCTCGCGCAGTAGCGGGAGGAGGGCGCAGAGCAGGGTGGTCTTTCCCGAACCGCTATATCCTATAATTGCTAACGTCTTCAAGCAATCGTCCCCTGGAGATCTTCGGGATGATTGCAGTTCAGAGACTCTGCCAGGGAGAGGGGTAAACGATGCTGGGGAATCTTGTCAAAGAATGCGCCAGCGCGACGCTCGCCGCTGTCGAGGTAGTGTTGTAACAACCGTATAAGACGGCGATGCATCAGCCCAATGACGGGAATGGGGCCATGTTCGTCTTCGGCGAGCACCAGGGGCACACCCTTGCGCTGCACCCAAAGTTGCCAGATCAGGTCATCCGGTAATGCTGGCGCGTCGACGGGCAGGAAGGCAAGCCAATCCTGCTGGGCAGCCGCCAATCCCGCCAGCAGGCCGTGCAACGGTCCGGGAAAACCGCTTTCTGCATCCGCCAGTACCGGATAGCCCAGCGCGCCATAGCGTTCCTGATTGCGATTGGCGCTGATCAGGATTTCGCGCGCATGCCTCTTCAAGGGACGCAGGGAATGGTGCAGCAAGGGGCGACCATGGTACTCCACCCAGCCTTTGTCCTGTTGCTGCATGCGCCGTCCCGCTCCCCCCGCCAACAGCAGTCCAGTGATAGGAAGCGTCCCGCCTTCGCTCGTTGTTGCCATACCGTGATTCTCCGCTATTGTGCTATCCTTGCGCAATTTTCGCGCACGTTTTTTGGAGCGGTTGGCAGGCAGTGGCGATCTGGGATTGGTTTACGGGGAAGGGGCAGGGTTCGGAACCGCGTGGAGCGGTAGTGGATGCCGGCGTGCCGCCGCAGGCGCGGGTGGACGAATTGCCCCTGCCGGAGCCGTTGTTTTATCTCCATCTCCAGGGCTTTGGTAGGCTGCCCGATGATCCCGCATTGCACCAAGCCCTGCTGCAGTTTGCCACCCAGGCGGAGTTCCTGCGCCTGCTGCCGCGCCAGAGCGCCCGCAGCTTTCTGGCCGAGCATCCGCAGCCGCAAATCGATGAAAACACCTTGACTGCATTTTTCCAGGTCTTGTTCAGCGAAATCACCCGTCGTATGTATGTCGATGCCGCTCGCCAGCGACCGGAGGCCGTTGGTCTACGCTTTACCTTGGCCAAGGCAGAGAACGCTTCGCCTGTGGCGCAGACGATTGTAAGCACGGACGCCCATGGCCTGGGGGCGGGGGTGTATCCTTTTACCCATGTCCCGGAAAATCCCGATCTGGGCACGGAAAACCCTTTCGTTATTCGTATTCTCTACCGTAAGGACCTAGAAAAATGAAGAAAATTGCCTTTTTTCCAGGCGACGGCATTGGCCCTGAGATCAGTGCCGCAGCGCGCGCAGTACTGGAGACCGTTGCCGAGCTGGCCGCCATGCCCATGCAAATTGAAGAAGGATTGGTCGGAGGGGCCGCCCTGGATGCGCATGACGATCCGCTTCCCGAGGCCTCCCTGCAACTTGCCAAAACGGCAGATGCGGTGCTGCTCGGGGCCGTAGGCGGCCCACAATGGGATGCCCGTCCGCCGGCACAGCGACCAGAACAGGGCTTGCTGCGTCTGCGCAAGGGGCTCGATCTTTACGCTAATCTGCGTCCGGCACAGATCTTCCCGCAGCTGCTGGCGGCCTCGCCCTTGCGCCCGGAGCTGGTACAGGACGTGGATATCCTCGTGGTACGTGAATTGACGGGCGACATCTACTTCGGTCAGCCGCGGGGTATCGATGTGGTCGATGGCAAACGGCGTGGCTTCAACACCATGGTCTATGATGAAGGCGAAATTCGCCGTATCGCCCACATCGCCTTCCGGGCGGCGCAGGGAAGGCGGCGCAAGGTCTGTTCTGTCGACAAAGCGAATGTCCTCGAGACTACCCGCCTGTGGCGGGAGGTGGTTACGGAAGTGGCGCGGGAATATCCCGACGTGGCCCTCGAGCATATGTACGTCGACAACGCCGCGATGCAGCTCATTCGCTATCCCGCGCAGTTCGACGTGTTGCTGACCGGTAACATGTTTGGTGACATCCTTTCGGACGAAGCGAGTCAGCTCACCGGTTCCATCGGCATGCTGGCGTCTGCATCTCTGGGAGAGGGACGCGGTATGTATGAACCCATCCACGGCTCGGCCCCCGACATCGCCGGGCAGGACAAGGCCAATCCCCTGGCGACGATCCTCTCGGTAGCGATGATGCTGCGCCATTCCTTGCAGCAGGAGGAATGGGCAGATCGGATCGAGACGGCTGTCAACCAAGTTCTCGATCAGGGATACCGCACCGCGGATATCGCCAGTCCTGGCGAAGCGGTGATCGGCACGCGCTCCATGGGCGAAGCGGTGGTGGCGGCGTTGCGGGCAGGGGCTGCCGCATGAAGAAAAATGCCTACAAAGTGGCCATCCTCGGTGCGACCGGTGCCGTGGGGGAGGTCATGCGCGAGATCCTCGCCGAACGAAATTTCCCGGTCAGTGAGTTGTTTCTGTTGGCGAGTGAGCGCTCGGCGGGGGATACCCTGGATTTCGCCGGCAAGGCCGTGCGCGTGCGCGATGCCGCGACCTTCGATTGGACGGGAGTGGACATCGGCCTTTTCTCGGCGGGTGCTGCGGCCAGTGAAATCTACGCGCCCAAGGCAGCTGCCGCTGGCGCGGTGGTCATCGACAACACCTCTCGTTACCGCTACGAGGAAGATATCCCGCTGGTGGTACCCGAGGTCAATCCCCAGCGCATTGCCGATTACCAGACGCGCAATATCATCGCCAATCCCAATTGTTCGACCATTCAGATGCTGTTGGCGCTCAAGCCCATAGCCGATAGCGTCGGCTTGGAGCGGGTCGTGGTATCGACCTATCAGGCGGTCAGTGGTGCGGGCAGCCGCGCCATTCAGGAATTGGGACGGCAGACCTTGGGAATTTTCAAACAGGAAGAGGTCGCCCCGGCGGTATTCCCCAAGCAGATCGCGTTCAACTGTCTGCCGCAGATCGATGTATTTCAGGATAACGGCTATACCAAAGAAGAAATGAAAATGCTCTGGGAAAGTCGCAAGATTCTTGAAATTCCCGATCTGCCTCTGAGTGCTACCTGTGTGCGCGTGCCGGTTTTTTACGGTCATTCCGAAGCGGTCAACGTGGTCACGCGCAAAAAGCTGAGTGCGGAAGAAATGCGTGCCTTATTGTGTAACGCCCCAGGCGTGCAGATCTGGGACGAGCGCGAGACAGGGGGATGGCCAACAGCATTGGATTCGGCAGGCAAGGATGCCACCTGGGTAGGGCGAATTCGGGAGGATTGCAGCCACGAGAGAGGGCTCAATTTCTGGGTGGTGGCGGATAATATTCGCAAAGGTGCAGCACTGAACAGCGTGCAGATTGCAGAGATTCTGATTCGCGACTATTTATAACTGCGAGCAAACTGTCTGGCGGCATAGATGATTCTGGCGCAACCTTGCGATTCGCCACGAAGGGGAGAAGGATGAACAAGAAAGATTGGATGCAGACTCTGCTTTCTTTGGGTCTTGTGTTACCGGGGGTTGCGCAGGCGATTGGCCTGGGAAACCTGATGGTGCTGTCCGGGCCGGGGGAGCCATTCCGTGCGGAAATTCCCATCCATGGTGCGCATCCGAATCAGCTGGAGGACCTGAACGCGCAACTTGCGGGCTCCGCCGCCTACGCCATGATCCATTTACCCTTTGCGCCGGCGACGCGGGATTGGCAGTTTTCTGTACGGTCTGGCGATGCGCCGGCAATTGTCATCAGCAGCTCGACGCCGCTCGCTCCCGGGGCAACACCTTTCCTTGTCCAACTCGACTGGGCAGGTGGGCAGATGGTCCGGGAGTATCAGGCCTATCCGGGAACCTACAATGTGCCGCAACGGACCGCATTGCCCATGCCTGCGCCGCTGGTGAGCAAAACTCCGGCAGCAGCCATGCCCAGTCCCAGCAGCAGTACGGGTTGGTCCAAGGTCGGGCACTATGGTCCGGTCCCCAATGGATCCTCCCTCTACCAGATCGCACAGCAATTGAACGGCAGTGCCCAGGTCTCGCAGCAGCAGGCCATGGCTGCCCTGTTCAAGGCGAATCCCGGAGCCTTCGTGCAGGGTGACCCCTCCCGACTCATCGCTGGCGTGATCTTGAAGGTGCCAAGTATCCACGAGGCGCGCGCCCTGAGCCCGCTGCAAGCCGCAACGCTGCTGCATCGAAAGGAACAGGTGGCGGCACCGGCTCAGGTAGCGGCACCGGCTACGGCCAAAGCACAGCCGGTGGCGTCGACGACCGCAGTAGCGGCACCCAGCGCATCGGCAACGCCGGTCGGTAGCTCTGGCAAGGTTGCGACAGCCCTGAGTCTGACCAGTGCTCCTGCGCTCTCGGCGGCTAAGAGTGCTGAAATTACCCCGGCAGTCACCGCCACTGCCTCTGCGGCACCGGCAGTTGCGAATCCGGACCAGGCGGTAATCGCAGGCTTGCAAAAGTCTCTCCAGGGTGTTGAAGCACGTCTGGCAGTCGCGCAGCAGCAACTGGCAACACAGTCACTGGAAATCAGCAAGATGTCTCGCAACCAGGGATCGAGCTTCCCACCGTTGTTGTGGGTATCCCTGGGCGGTAATCTGCTGTTGCTGCTGCTGTTTATCTGGATGTACCGACGGCAGGAGCAGGCCGCCAGTCGGCAACGGGAAATCTCCTCCAAACTCACCGCTTTGGGAAGCGCGGCGCGCAGCATGCCGCCAGCCGCTGCGGCGCCCACTCCTGCACCTGCACCTGTACCCGCTCCTGTACCGGTGGATTCCCCGGAGGCAGAGTATGCGGCCTCTGCGCCAGCTATCACTCCCACGAATAGTCCCGTAGTAACGCCGGTATCGACACCGGTGTCAGAAGTCTTGCCCGCCATGGGCGCGGCACAGGCTGAAAGCCATGTTTCGGCTCCAGAGGAACCCATACCGGCTTCGCCGAAGGCGGCGGAGGTTTTGGAAATGGAGGAGGAGCGCGACGGTTTTGATGTCGATCCCCTCGAACAGGCCGACCTGTATCAAACCTACGGGAAAACGGAGCAGGCCATCAACGTATTGCAGGAGGCGCTGGAAAGTAATCCTCGCCGCCGCGAACTCTATGCGCGTCTGCTTACGCTGTATGCCGATGCAGATCGTCGCAATGATTTCCTCGATCTTGCCGAGCGCATGCGCAGCCGGTTCGGGCCGAACAATCCCGACTGGCAGGAGATTGCTGCGAAAGGACAGACGTTGTTTCCCGGTAATGCCCTCTTCGTAGAGGAAAAAAATGAGACGGCAGAGCATCCTGTTCCCGCTGCATCGATGCCGGAATTGAGAGAGCCTGAGGCAAGCTTGGAGCCGTCGCAGCCCGCCGATGCTGAAATCGAAAAACTGGATTTCGATTTCGCTTCGTGGGGAGATCAGACGGAAACGCAGAATACGGAAGAAGAGCCAGCCTGGACCGATGCGCACCAGAAGATGCTGGATGAGATGAATGAGCAATTCCGCGCCTTGGACGAGGACAGTCGACCCGCCTTGCGCCTCGCCGACGATGCGGAAAATGGCATGGGCGCGGTCCCGGCCCCGGAGACCCCGTTGCTAGCCGGCGGGGAGGAGATAGCGCCACGGCAGGAGCAGATTGCCAATGCCGCAGATTGGGATGCCGCTGGCACCAAGCTGGATCTGGCGAAGGCCTACGTCGAGATGGGAGATGGCGAGGCAGCGCGTGAATTGCTCATGGAAGTACAACGTGACGGCAACCCGGCCCAGCAAGACGAGGCGACGAAACTGCTCGCCAACGGGTGAACCGCGACGAGAATGGATTTCTCAGCACAGCGTTGGGCCCTTGGTATCGAGTACGATGGTGATGGGTTCTCCGGCTGGCAGTTGCAGGATGGTCCGCGTACTGTCCAGGAAGAACTGGAGCGGGCTTTGGCCAGTGTTGCCGGCCAGCCAGTCCGGGTCAGTGTGGCCGGTCGTACCGATGCGGGGGTGCATGCCGTCTGTCAGGTGGCACACTTCGATAGCCCGGTTGTTCGCCCAGAAATTGCCTGGGTGCGCGGTAGCAATCGTTTTTTGCCGCGCGATGTCAGTGTTCGCTGGGCACGGGCCGTTCCACAGGATTTCCACGCGCGCTTTTCCGCTACTGGTCGCAGCTATCGTTATCTGATTCTCAATCGTCAAGAGCGTCCTGCCTTAGGGGCCAAAAGAGTGACTTGGGTGCCACGGACGCTCGATCACTTGGCGATGCAGGAAGCGGCCAATCTCTTGCTGGGCACCCATGATTTTACCGCTTTCCGCGCCGCTGGCTGCCAGGCGAAAAATCCTGTACGCAGCTTACGCTGTCTGGAGATTGAACGTCGCGGCGACTTGCTGATTGCGACCGTCGAGGCAAATGCCTTCCTGCACCATATGGTGCGCAATCTGATGGGTACTCTGCTGTTTGTTGGACGGGGAGAGCGCCCAGCCGACTGGGTGGCGGAGGTTCTGGCGAGTCGCGATCGTCGTCTGGCGGGAACGACAGCTCCGGCAGATGGTTTGTATTTCCTCCGCGCGGCGTATCCTGACCAATATGGGTTGCCGGACTGTGGCGATGCCTTTTTCGGAGCATAGGTATGCAAGAAATTTACAGGAATCTCGTGCGCGTCAAAATCTGTGGTATTACCACTCCCGACGATGCACGGCTTGCTGCGGCAGCGGGTGCCGATGCCATCGGCCTGGTTTTTTATCCTCCGAGTCCCCGCAATGTGACAATCGTGACCGCGCAGCAGATCCTCGCCGCAGTACCGCCTTTCGTGACCCGCGTGGGTCTTTTCGTCAATCCGCAACGAGCCTGGGTAGAGGAAGTCCTGGCGGCGTGTGCCCTCGATATGCTGCAGTTCCATGGCGACGAAGAGCCGGAATTTTGCGTAGACTTTCAGCGGCCCTATCTCAAGGTGCTGCGCGTGAGCGGGGAGTGTGATCTGCGTCCTTGGCGCGATCGCTACCCTACGGCGCAGGGCCTTCTCCTGGATAAACGCGACGTGCAGGTCTTTGGCGGCTCGGGACAGAGCTTTACCTGGTGGCGCCTGCCGCAGGATCTGGGTATGCCTCTGATTTTGGCTGGTGGCTTGCAACCGGATACTGTCGCGACGGCGATCGATGTCGCCCGTCCCTATGCCGTGGATGTCAGCAGCGGGGTGGAAACTTCGCCAGGACGCAAGGATCGTGGCAAAATGGAGGGATTCATCGCGCAGGCTCGCGCGGCAAGAGAGGCATAGAGGATGGCGGCATATCAGCAACCCGATGAGCGGGGACATTTTGGCGACTATGGCGGGCGTTTCGTCGCCGAGACCCTGATCCCTGCGCTCGACGAACTGCAGCAGGCCTATAAGGCGGCGCAGGCAGACCCCGCGTTTCAGGCCGAGCTGCATAGCGAATTGCGGCAGTTTGTTGGCCGGCCCAATCCCCTCTATCATGCCCAGCGACTGTCCAGCGAGATTGGTGGCGCGCAGATCTACCTCAAGCGCGAGGATCTCAACCATACGGGCGCGCACAAGATCAATAACGCCGTGGGGCAGGCGCTGCTCGCGCGGCGCATGGGCAAACGCCGCCTGATTGCCGAAACCGGGGCAGGGCAGCATGGCGTCGCCACGGCGACGGTGGCTACCCGCTACGGCATGGACTGCGTAGTGTTCATGGGCGAAGACGACATTCAGCGTCAGTCGAGCAATGTCTACCGGATGCGTCTGCTCGGCGCGCAGGTCGAAGCCGTGCGCAGCGGCTCCCGCACCCTCAAAGATGCCCTCAACGAAGCCCTCCGCGACTGGGTAAGCAATGTCGAGGACACCTTTTATGTCATCGGCACTGTGGCGGGCCCGCACCCGTATCCGGAGATGGTGCGCAACTTCCATCGGGTCATTGGTGACGAAGCGCGGGCCCAGTGCCTGGAGCTCACCGGTCGCCTGCCGGATGCTTGTGTTGCCTGTGTCGGTGGAGGCAGCAATGCCATGGGTCTGTTTTATCCCTTCATCGACGATCAAGCGGTGCGTCTGATCGGCGTCGAGGCGGCGGGGCTGGGGCTCAGCACGGGCAAGCACGCCGCGCCGCTCACGGTGGGCCGTCCCGGCGTGCTGCATGGTAACCGAACCTACTTGATGACGGATGAGAACGGGCAGATTGAAGCGACCCATTCCATTTCTGCAGGGCTGGATTATCCCGGAGTGGGTCCCGAGCATGCCTACCTTAAGGATACGGGGCGTGCTGCATACGTTGCCGTTACCGACGCGGAGGCGCTGGCCGCTTTCCATCGCCTGAGCCGCGTCGAAGGCATCATCCCCGCACTGGAAACCTCCCATGCGCTTGCCTATGCCTTTCAGCTGGCGACGCAGATGCGGGTAGAACAAAGTATCGTGGTCAGCCTCTCTGGGCGTGGCGACAAAGACATCCACACCGTAGCGGCCCTGGAGGGTATTCAGCTATGAGCCGCTTGGCAGCCATGTTTTCACGCTTGCAGGAAGCTCGTCGCACTGCCCTGATTCCCTTCCTGACCGCCGGCGATCCGAGCACCACCGGCGTCGTGGCGCTGTTGCATAGCCTCGTGCAGGCAGGCGCGGACGCCATTGAACTGGGCGTGCCCTTTTCCGACCCGATGGCGGATGGTCCGGTCATCCAGGGATCGAGTGAGCGAGCCCTGGCACGCGGCGTGAGTTTGCGGCAGGTCTTGGCTTGGGTGCGCGATTTTCGTCGGCAAGATCATGATACCCCGATCATCCTCATGGGCTACCTCAATCCCATTGAGATCCTTGGTATGCGGCACTTTGCCGAGGAAGCGGCCGACGCCGGGGTGGATGCCGTGATTGTGGTGGATCTGACCCCCGAAGAGGCAGAGACGGATACCGCGCTGCTGCGCCAAGCGGGTATCGATCCGATTTTTCTGCTGGCGCCCACCAGTGGTCCGCAGCGGGTTGCCGCGGTCAAACGTCTGGGCAGCGGCTTTGTCTACTATGTCTCCCTGCGCGGTATCACTGGCGCGCAACAGCAGGATTGGGACGAAGTGGTCTCTCGCGTGGCGGAATTGCGGCGCGAACTAGCAATGCCCATGGCCATTGGCTTTGGTATCCGCGATGCAGCTACGGCCAAGCGCCTCGCCGGCAAAGCGGATGCAGTCGTGATCGGCTCGGCGCTGGTGCAGCTCCTGCAGCAGGCCAAAGACGATGAGGATGCCCAGCGCCTGGCCAGCGAGTTTCTGGCGCCTATTCGCGCGGTCCTGAATGAGGAGCTGAGCGCATGAATTGGTTCAGCCGCGTTTTGCCGCCCAAAATCAATAAAAAAGTGCCAGAGCAGGAAGCCACGGAAAGCAAGCGCTCGGTGCCCGAGGGACTATGGTCCAAGTGCTCTACTTGCCAGGCGGTTCTCTACCGCAGTGAGCTTGAAGAAAACCAGCAGGTTTGTCCCCATTGTGGTCACCACCATCGACTCACGGCCCGCCAGCGTCTGCACTATTTTCTCGATCCGGAGCCGCGTCTGGAGATCGGTGCCGATCTGCTTCCCGTCGATCCGCTGCGCTTCAAAGATCAGAAGCGCTACAAGGAGCGCTTGCAGGAAGCCCAGCAGAAATCGGGCGAGAAGGATGCCCTGGTCGTCATGCGCGGCTTGCTGGAAGGGCAGCCAGTGGTCGCCGCCGCCTTTGCCTTTGAGTTCATGGGCGGCAGTATGGGTTCAGTGGTTGGGACACGCTTCGTCAAGGCGGCCGAGAGTGCCCTGGTGGAGCGCTGTCCGCTCATCTGCTTCAGTGCTAGTGGCGGCGCACGGATGCAGGAGGGGCTGCTGTCTTTGTTGCAGATGGCCAAGACGGCGGCGGTCATCGAGCGCCTGGGCAAGGCACGCATTCCCTTCATCTCGGTGCTTACCGACCCAACCATGGGTGGCGTCTCGGCGAGTCTTGCGACCCTGGGCGATATCCTCATTGCCGAACCCAATGCCTTGATCGGTTTTGCCGGGCCGCGGGTCATCGAACAGACCATTCGGGAAAAATTGCCCGAGGGTTTTCAGCGCGCAGAATATCTGCTCGAGCACGGGGCCATCGATCAGATTGTCGACCGGCGCCAATTGCGCTCCAGCATTGCCCGTCAGATCGGTATACTGATGCAGGCAGAGCACTCCGCCTGATGCCGACATGAGCGGCATGGCCGACGCCGAAGACGCTGAATCGTTGCTGCAGCGGCTGGCCGGGTCCCCCCAACGCATCGAGCTCGGGCTGGAGAGGATGCACGCCGCCATGCAGCGCCTTGGCATTCCTGCAAATCTGCCATTCCCGGTGATCACGGTTGCCGGGACCAACGGTAAAGGCTCGGTACTCGCTTACCTCGAAGCCCTGTATCAACAATCCGGTTACCGCTGCGCTGCGTACTCCAGCCCGCACATCTGGCGCTTTGCCGAGCGTCTGCGGGTGGCCGGCGCGCCGTTGCCCGATCGGCTTTGGCGAGAAAAATTTGCGGCCCTTGCCTCTCTGGCAGGGGAAATTCCCCTCACCTATTTCGAGCTGAGTACCCTGGCCGCGCTGCTCCTCTGTCTGGATGAGGCGCCGGATCTGGCCATCCTCGAAGTGGGCCTGGGCGGGCGGCTCGATGCGGTGAATGCGGTAGACGCGGACATTGCCATTATCAGTTCTATCGATCTCGATCATCAGGCACTACTCGGCCCGGATCGCGAGAGCATCGGCCGCGAAAAGGCCGGTATTCTGCGTTCCGGGCGGCCCGTACTCTACGGAGACCGGGAATCTCCCTGTGCAAGTGTTTTGACCGCCGCGGAGCAGCGTGCTGCGCCACTGTGGCTGCTCGGACGGGACTTTGATCTCGATGCCTCGGGCTGCTGGCAGGCGGGCGCCACAAGTGTTCCGGTGCCGCCGCCAATGCTCGATAGCGCCGCGCAACGGGCGAATCTGGCACTCGCCCTGGCGGCTGTTTACCAATTGCGCGCAAGATTGCCGCAGGCCTGGCCGCCGCAAGAACGGTGGCGCTTTACGCCGCGTCTCCTGGGGCGTAGCCAGTGGCTACGGCCGTGGGGTGAAGACAGGCCGCGCCTGTTGGTGGATGTCGCCCACAATCCCCAGGCGGTCCGCGCTCTGGCCGCCACCCTGGCGGGGCAATCCGGGCGGATTTTCGCCTGTTGGGGCATGATGGCGGACAAGGATCTGGCCGCCAGCGTTGCGCCTTTGCGCGCCAAGGTCGACGCCTGGGCGTTGCTGGCGATGCCGGATAATCCGCGCGCCGCTTCCCCTGCACAGTTGCGGGCGGAGCTGCCAGGGGCAGAGATCCGCTGCGAACTATCGCTGATTGATCTTCCCGAACACTTGCGGCGCTGGGCCGCAGAGCTCGGCAGCGATGACATCCTACTCTGTTTCGGCTCCTTCCATGTGCTGTCGGCACTGCCGTCGGAGTGGTTCGGGCACGCCCCATGACCTGGCTCGACGTTGCGGTTGTTGCCATATTTCTTCTCAGCGCTCTGTGGGGCGTGGCACGCGGGATGATCCGCGAATTCTTCGCGGTAGTGGGTTGGGTGGGCGGCGTGTATGTCGCCTGGCGCTGGGGCGAAAGTCTGGTGGCCCCGCTTCTGGTGGGGCACCTGCCCGTCGAGTGGGTGCATCCAGTCGCGGATTTTGCCCTGTTTTTTTTGGTTCTTGCGGCGACCACCGTGCTTTCCTTCCTGCTCCGTGGAATGCTCTACAGCGTTGGTTTCAGTATCCCGGATCGCTTGGTCGGTGGCGCTTTTGGCTTGCTGCGTGCTGCCGCCATTATTGCGCTTGTGATACTTTTGGCCCAGAGTTTTCACTTGAATGACGCGGCCTGGTGGCGCCAGTCCTGGCTCGGGCAAGCGCAAGTGGAAGATCTAGCGCATTCGGTGACGGCACCAGCGGTATCTTTTTGGGAGTTACACACACGTGGAAAAAGCGTTGCCCCAGTTGTCAGTGCTCGATGATGATCACTTCCATGACGAATGTGGTGTCATCGGAGTCTTTGGTCATCCCGAAGCGGCCAATCTGGCCTATCTCGGCCTCTATGCCTTGCAACACCGTGGCCAGGAGTCCGCAGGGATTATCGCCGCCGATGACGGCAAATTGCGCAGTCACCGCGGCATGGGGCGGGTCGCCGATATCTTCGGTAGCAAGGAGCTGAGCGAACTGCCTGGAACGCAAGCCATCGGTCATGTTCGCTATTCGACGGCGGGTGGCTCGGTGCTGCAGAACACCCAGCCGGTATTCATTAATTATCGCTACGGCTCCTTTGCCGTGGGCCACAATGGTAACCTCGTCAACGCCCTGGAGCTGCGCCATCGTCTGGAGCAGGACGGCGCGATCTTCCATACCGATATGGACACGGAAGTGATTGTCCATCTCCTGGCTCGAGTACCCGGCAAGGACGCCGGAGAACGCCTGGGCGCCGCTCTGCAGCAGGTATCGGGCGCCTATTCCCTGGTCTGTCTGACCGAAACCCGACTGATTGGAGTGCGCGATCCGATGGGTTTCCGCCCGCTGGTGTTGGGTCGCCTCATCGACTCCGGCGGTTTCGTCCTCGCTTCCGAGACCTGTGCCCTCGATCTCATGGGCGCGGAATTCGTGCGTGATGTGGCGCCGGGAGAGATGATCATCATCTCCGCTTCCGGCATCGAGAGCCGCCAGGCTTTGCCCGAGACGGCGCGCCGCATGTGTATCTTCGAGTACCTGTATTTTGCCCGCCCTGACAGCGTCCTTGACGGTATCCATGTCTACTCGGCACGTAAGCGTATCGGGCACGTCCTCGCGCGTTTGCATCCCCGCGACGCGGATATCGTGGTGCCGGTGCCGGACTCGGGTGTCGCGGCGGCCATGGGTTACGCCGAGGCCTCGGGCATTCCCTTTGAACTCGGTTTGATCCGTAACCATTATGTCGGCCGTACCTTCATTCAACCGGCCCAGCGCGGGCGTGACTTTGGTGTTCGCGTCAAGCTCAACGCGCAGCCGGAAATTCTCAAGGGCAAGCGCGTGGTGCTGGTGGATGATTCCATCGTTCGTGGTACGACGAGCGCAAAAATCGTCCATCTGGTACGTGCGGCTGGCGCCAGGGAGATCCATTTCCTGTCGAGCTCTCCGCCAACCACCGGCCCTTGTTACTATGGCATCGATACGCCGGACCGCGCGCAGCTCATCGCGGCGCAGCATAGCATCGACGAAATCTGCAAGATGATCGGCGCCGATAGCTTGGGGTATTTGACCGTAGACGCACTTTACGAGGCTGTTGGCAAGCGTGAGCTGGGTTTTTGCGATGCGTGCTTCAGTGGCGATTATCCGATTCCCGTGCCAACGCCGGGCAAAGGTCACCAATTGCATTTATTGAAGGAGCTACGATGAAGGACGAAGACTGGTTGGCAGGTCTGCACCCGGAAACCCTCGCGATCCGGGCCGGTACCCAGCGCACGGCGGAAGGAGAACACTCGGAGGCCATTTTCCCAACCTCCAGTTTTGTTTTTGCCTCTGCCGAGGAGGCCGCCGAGCGCTTCGCCGGTCGTGAGGCGGGGAACATCTACGCTCGCTTCACCAACCCCACAACCCGCATACTCGAAGAACGCCTGGCCGCCCTGGAGGGGGCAGACGACTGTATCACCACCGCCTCCGGGATGGCCGCTTGTCTCACGGCATTCATGGGTTCGCTGCAGGCCGGTGATCATATCGTGGCCTCGCGCTCGCTTTTTGGTACCACGGTGCAGCTGCTGCAAAAGATCCTGGCGCGCTTTGCCGTCGAGACCACCTTTGTGCCGCTCACCGATCTTTCTGCCTGGGAGGCGGCCATCCGCCCCAATACGCGGATGTTGTTCCTCGAAACCCCCTCGAATCCCCTGACCGAGGTCGGTGATCTGGAGGCGCTGGCGCGACTGGCGCATGCGCACGATGCCCTGCTGGTGGTCGACAACTGCTTTTGCACACCGGTGTTACAACAGCCCATGCGCTGGGGCGCGGATCTCGTTTTGCATTCCAATACCAAGTATATCGATGGGCAGGGGCGCACTCTGGGCGGTGCCGTCTGTGGCCGGCGTGAACTGCTGGATGGGCCGCGGAATTTTCTGCGCACTGCCGGACCCAGTCTCAGCCCTTTCAATGCCTGGGTGCAACTGAAGGGGGTGGAAACCTTGTCTCTGCGCATGGAACGCCACTGCGCCAATGCCGCGGATCTGGCGGCATGGCTGCAGAGTCTGCCGGAAGTGGAAAAGGTATATTACCCCGGTCTGCCGGAGCACCCGCAGGCAGACTTGGTGCACAAGCAGCAGCGCCTGCCGGGAGGCATCCTGTCATTCGTGCTGCGGGATGGACAGCCAGCGGCCTGGGCCTTGATGGATCGTCTGCGGATTTTTTCGCGCACGGCTAATCTCGGAGATGCGAAAAGCACGGTGACCCATCCTGCCAGCACCACCCACAGCCGGGTGAGTGCCGAAGAACGCCAGGCGGCTGGCATCCAGGATGGACTGCTGCGCTTGAGTGTCGGCCTGGAGCACGTCGATGATCTGCGCGAGGATTTGCAGCGCGCCCTGGCGGACTTGTCGCGCTGAATTTTTGCGCTATGCTCAAAACATGGGCAGCTCATGGGGAGCTCGCCAGAGGAGAAGAACAAGATGACCAAATATCGCCCCTTACAGATCTCCAGGCTCCATCCCGACACCCAGTTGACCTATTTCAACAATGGGTTGCCGTTGCATGTTGCGCTGGAGGATAGCGCCCTGAAGGTGATGACCGACCTGCAGCGCGTGCCGGCGGTGAGCTTGCACCCCGAACTTACGATCGATGCAGCCTTGCAACGCATGGTGCATGGCGGTGTGCGCATGCTCTTTGTGCTCGATGCCATGGGCGAGCTGGTAGGTATGGTCACCGCCCGCGACCTTATGGGCGAAAAACCGGTGCGTGTTGCGACGCAGGAGCAGATGCCGCGAGACGAGGTGCGGGTAGCCGACGTCATGACTCGCCGCGGCCAGATCGAGGTGCTCGATTTTGACGAAGTGAGTCGCTCTACCGTGGGTGATCTGGTACTGACCATGAAGCAGATGGGGCGGCAGCACGCGCTGGTCGAAGAAAAGAATCCGCAGCCGCAGGTGCGCGGCGTTTTTTCGGTGAGCCAGATCGCTCGTCAGCTTGGCGTGCAGATCGATACCAGTGGTGCGGTGCAGAGTTTCAGTGAACTGGAGAAATTGCTCGTCCATCATGATAGTTGACCGAAGTAGCGGGCTCGGGCAGGAGGAGGCCGTTCTTCATGCCTGAGTCCCTGGCGCTGCTGGTAGCGCTTATCCTGATTCTGATCAACGGCTTTTTTGTGGCGGCAGAGTTTGCTCTGGTTCGTCTGCGCGGCACCCAGGTCCACACCCTTGCGCGTGAACATGCTTGGCGTGGCAAAGTGTTGCTGCGTATTCACCGTCACCTGGATATCTATCTTTCCACCACCCAACTCGGTATCACTCTGGCTTCCCTGGCCCTGGGCTGGATTGCCGAGCCAGCGGTCGCCCGGCTTCTGCATCCCCTTTTTCACGCCGTTGGTATGCAGTCGGCGGCGCTCGTGGAATCCAGTTCTTTCACCCTGGCTTTTGTCCTGGTTGCTTTTACTACCATCATCTTTGGTGAGCTCGCGCCCAAATCTCTCGCGATCCGAAAGGCAGAAGCCATTTCCTTGTGGACGGCCGTACCGCTCTATGTCTTTTACTGGACCCTGTATCCGGCGATTGCCCTGCTCAATGGTGCTACCCGTCTGGTGCTGCACGCTTGTGGCCTATCCTTGACAAAAGAGCATGGCGATACCCCCCATAGCCGAGATGAAATCGCCATGATCCTCGCCATCAGCCAGGCGCAGGGCGTCCTGGGGATTCGCACCGGGGATATTCTCGAGCGCGCCCTGGACTTTCATGAATTGACTGCGGGGGATCTGGCACGGCCAGCGGCAGACATGGTCTGTCTCATGGATGATGCCCCTGCAGAGGAGACCCAGCGCACCCTGTTGCGCTACCGCTATACACGTTTCCCGCTTTGCGCCGGAGATCGCCAGCATGTGCGTGGTCTGGTGCATGTTAAGGATCTACTGCCGCTGCTTTTGCGCGGGCGCGACAGACTCGATCTACGGCGGGTCGCCCGCCCGCTGCCAGCAGTTTCCCGAGATTTACCAGCCATGGAACTACTGGCGCATTTTCGCTCCGGCCAGCCACATTTCGCCTTGGTCACCGATGAATTAGGCACGATCACCGGCTTCGTCACCCTCGATCATGTGCTGGAGGCCTTGTTGGGAAGGATTCCGGATGAATTTCGCCACCGTCATCAGGATTGGCAGCCGCAAACCGACGGATCCTGGATTGGTACCGGCAGCCTGTCGATTTATTCGCTGGAACAGCTCCTTGATCATGACATTGATGAGGCGGGCGATGCCGACAGCATCGGCGGTCTCCTGATGCAGCGCCTGGATCGTCTGCCGGAAGAGGGCGAGCGGGTCGAATTTCGCGACTTCGATGTCCTGGTCCTGCGGCGGGAGGGGCCGCGTATTGCTTCGCTGCAGATTTTCCCGCATCCTGCCGCGGATTCTGAGGAATGGTTTGCCTGAGTGACTCTGCGAACGTCTGATTTTCATTACGAGCTCCCGGAAGAGCTGATCGCCCAGGAACCGCTGGCCGAGCGCGCCGCCTCCCGTATGCTGCTTCTCGACCCCAAGACCCGGGCGTGGCAGGATCGTCAGGTACGCGAACTGCCCGGGATCCTGCAGCCGGGCGATTTACTGGTGTTCAATGACACCCGTGTATTGCCAGCCCGCCTGCAGGCCCGCAAACTGACCGGCGGCGCGGTGGAGCTGCTGCTGGAACGTATCCTCGACGATCGCGAGGCCGTGTTTCTGGCGCGTGCTTCGAAAGCACTCCGCCCGGGAATGCAATTGCTGCTGGCCGATGGCTCCCTGGCCACGGTGCGGGAACGGCGGGAAATGCAGGTCTGGCTGCAGCGTGATGGCGGCGACTGGTTGGCGCTGCTGGAAGCGCATGGTGAGGTCCCCTTGCCACCCTATATTCACCGCTCCGCCGATGCCACCGATCGCGAGCGCTATCAGACCATTTTTGGACGGGAGCCGGGCGCGGTGGCTGCCCCTACCGCCGGTCTCCACTTTGATGACCCATTGCTGACGGCGTTTGCCGAGCGTGGCATCGAGCACTGCTTTGTCACCCTGCATGTGGGGGCGGGCACCTTTTTGCCGGTGCGCGAAGACGACATCGAAAAGCACCAGATGCACGCCGAAATCAGCCGGGTGACGAGCGAAACCGTGCGCGCCGTGCAAGAAACCAAGGCGCGTGGAGGACGGGTGATTGCGGTGGGGACCACCGCCTGTCGCGCGCTGGAGAGCGCCGCAAGCGACGGCTGTTTGCGCCCCTTTGCCGATGAGACCCGGCTGTTTCTCTACCCCGGCAAGGAATTTCATGTCATCGATGCCCTGTTCACCAACTTTCATCTGCCGGAATCGACTTTAATGATGCTGGTTTCCGCCTTGGCAGGCCGGGAGCTCATCCTTGCCGCCTACCGTCATGCCGTGCTGCAACGCTATCGCTTTTTCAGTTATGGCGACGCGATGTTGATCCTTCCCGGTGGCATCGCGTGAGCTTTTTTACCCTGCTCGCTACGGACTCCGCCGCGCGCCGGGGACGCCTGCACTTTGCGCGTGGAACCGTCGAGACCCCGGCCTTCATGCCGGTAGGCACCTATGGCACGGTCAAAGGGATGACGCCAGAGGAGCTGCGCGAACTGGGTGCCGAGATCATTCTCGGGAACACCTTTCACCTTTTCCTGCGCCCAGGGCTGGAGATCATCGAAGCTGTGGGTGGGCTGCACCGCATGATGCACTGGGATGGCCCCATCCTCACGGACTCCGGGGGATTTCAGGTCTTCAGTCTGGGGGCTTTGCGGAAGTTGCGGGAAGCAGGGGTGAGCTTTCGTGCCCCTAATGATGGGCGCAAGGTCTTCCTCGGCCCAGAAGAGTCGATGGAGATTCAGGCGCGCCTGGGCTCGGATATTGCCATGGCTTTCGATGAATGTACCCCGCATCCGGCGGATCATCCTACGGCGCGCGCCAGCATGGAGCTCTCCATGCGCTGGGCGGCGCGTTCGCGTGCCAGCTATGGCGGGCCGGGGAGGCTGTTCGGCATCGTGCAGGGGGGTATGTTTCCCGATCTGCGTCTGCGCTCCCTGGCGGCGCTGGAACAGCTCGACTTTCCCGGGCTCGCTATCGGCGGTCTTTCGGTGGGGGAGAGCAAGACGGAGATGTTCCACGTCCTCGATCATCTCCTGCCGCAGATGCCGCAGCAGAAGCCACGCTATCTGATGGGAGTGGGGACGCCGGAAGACCTGGTTGAGGGAGTGTGGCGCGGCGTGGATATGTTCGACTGTGTGATGCCGACCCGCAATGCCCGTAATGGCTGGCTTTTTACCCGCTGGGGTACGCTCAAGCTGCGCAATGCCGAATATGCCCGGGATCCTTTGCCGCCGGATCCTGAATGTCAGTGTTACACTTGCCGGAATTACAGCCGGGCCTATTTGCGTCATCTGCAACAGAATCGCGAAATCCTCGGGGCGCGTCTCAATACCTGGCACAATTTGCATTATTACCAAGAACTCATGGCGGGAATGCGCGATGCGATTGCGGCCGGCAAGATGGCCTCGTTTCGCCGCCAATTTTACGCGAAAAGAGCTGCAAATCTGCCGTGAAATAATTCACTGCTATGCTAATCATTTGTAAATAAAAGAATTGACCCGCCCAGCGATGTTCCGTACCATCAAATCGTGTCCGTTGCCCCTTCGCAACGAGATGCCCAGACTGGTTACCAGAGGATAAAAGTCATGTTGATGCATCTGATTGTGTTCTTGATTATCGGTGGAATCGCTGGTTGGCTTGCTGGACTTCTTATTCGTGGTCGTGGTTTTGGGATTATTGGCGATATCGTCGTTGGCGTGGTTGGCGCGTTCATCGGTGGTTTTCTTTTGACTGCGGTCGGTCTTGCTGCGCTGTTTGGTGCCGGAATCATCGGCTCCATTATCGTGGCGGTGATTGGCGCCGTGGTGTTGCTATTCATAATTAAACTCATCAAAAAGGTTTGATCAGAACCGGGATGGTCTGGCGCCGACGGTCCGTTTTGTCGGCGCTCCTCACAGGTTTTTCGGCTCCTTTCCTGACTGGCGCGTAGCGGCTACAATGGCGCCCTTGGTTCCGAACCGGAGGGGTTCATGGATTTTTCGCCCATCGCCACCGCCCACGCCGCTACCACTGGCGCTGGGGGGGGCACTGACAGCATGATTTTTCAGTTTCTGCCGCTCATCTTCATCTTTGCCATCTTCTACTTTCTCCTGATTCGTCCGCAGAGCAAAAAGGCCAAGGCGCAGCGCGACATGGTGGCAGCCATCAGCAAGGGAGACGAGTTGGTAACCTCCGGTGGCTTGGCGGGGCGGGTGATGCAGGCTGGGGACGAATATCTGCATCTGGAAATTGCCGAAAATACCGTCGTAAAAATTCAGCGCAGCGCCGTCAGCATGGTCCTGCCCAAGGGGACCCTGAAAAAACTCTAAAGGCGTTGGTATGACCCGTTATCCGTGGTGGAAGTATCTGATTATACTGGCGGTGGTGCTCCCCGCTATCTTTTATGCGGTGCCCAACTTTTATGGTTGGCGTGCGGCCATCGAGGTGCGTGCCCCGATCGGCACGCAGCTACCTCCGGCGGCAACGATGCGGGATTGGCTGAATCAGGCCAAGATTCCGGTGACCCGGCAGGAAACGGACAGCCAAGGGACGACCTTCTACTTTCCCAACGACGACGCCCAAGGATTGGCGGAAACCCTGCTGCAGAACCGTTTGCCCACCAATGCGCAGGTGGTCCTCTCGCAACAATCGGCACAGCCGGCTTGGATGGCCGATCTTGGTGGTCGTCCTGTAAATCTGGGGCTGGATCTGCGCGGTGGTGTGTACCTCTTGCTGCGGGTCGATACCCAGGCACTCATTCATCACCATCTGGAAGAATATCAGAACGGCATCCGCAACCTCCTGCGGCACCACGACCTGCAATACCTCAAAGTGGAAATCACCGGCCCGGACCAACTCGGGGTGGAAATGGCCCAGGACGATCTGGTCGGCAAGGCGGTGCAGGCGATCAGCAGCCAATATCCCGATCTGGTCGCCACCGACAAGGGGCAGGGGCAGATTCTCGTCAATATGCCGGCGGCGACGGTACAGAAGCAGAGCGACGATGCCCTGCAGCAGGCCATTGTCGTTATTCGCAACCGCATCGACGAATTGGGCGTGGCCGAGCCGCAGATTCAACGCCAAGGCAAAGAACATATCGCCGTGCAGTTGCCCGGGGTGCAGGACACCCAGCGCGCCAAGGCCATCATCGGTTCTACGGCGCAGCTCGAATTCAAGATGGTGGCCAATGAGAGTGACTTGGCCGCGGCCCTGAAGGGGCAGGTGCCCCCGGGCGATGCGCTGTATTACGGTACCGATGGGCAGCCCTATCTGCTGGAAAAAGAAACGGTGTTGACGGGGCGCTATCTCAACGGTGCAACCGCTGGCGTCGACAACAATACCGGGCAGTCTATCGTCAACATCAGTTTCGACAGCGTCGGCTCGACCATCTTTGGTAATCTCACCAGCAAGAATGTCGGCAAGCGCATGGCGATTCTGCTCGACAACAAGGTGGTGACTGCGCCAGTGATTCAGGAGGCGATTACCGGTGGCCGCGCGCAGATCAATGGCTTCTCCGGCCTGAAAGACGCCAGCAATGTGGCCATCGAGCTGCGGGCGGGTGCCTTGCCGGCGCCGGTACATATCTCGGAAGAGCGTACCGTGGGCCCGACCCTGGGGCAGGACTCCATTCACGACGGCATCATGGCGGTGATCTTTGGCATGATCTTCGTCGTTGGCTTCATGACCTTTTATTACCGGCTCTTCGGGCTGATTGCCGATCTGGCGATTCTGGTCAACATCCTCGCTATCCTCGCTGTACTGTCGATCATGGGCGGCACCCTGACCCTGCCGGGTATTGCCGGTATCGTGCTGAAGATTGGTCTGGCGGTGGACGCCAACGTGCTGGTGTTTGAGCGGATTCGTGAGGAACTGCGCCGCGGCATGAGCCCGCGTGCCAGTATCGACACCGGTTTCAAACGCGCCTTTGCAACCATCGTCGACTCCAATATTACCGTGCTCATTGCGGCCCTGACCCTGTTTCAGTTCGGCACCGGTGCCATCAAGGGTTTCGCCTTGGTGCTTACCATTGGTGTACTGGTATCCATGTTTACCGCCACCATGATGAGTCGTGGTATCGTCGAACTGGCGCTGGGCAAGCGCCGCATCGCCAAGCTCTGGATCTGAGGTCAGCATGCAAGTCATCAAATCTGCCACCCATATCGACTTCATGTCGCGACGCTGGATCTTTCTCGGTATCTCGATTTTTCTCATCGTCGCATCGGTCGTCCTTTTTCTGGTGCGCGGTCTCAACTACAGCATCGACTTTACCGGTGGCACCCTGGTGGAATTAGCCTTCAGCAAGACCCCCGATCTGGGCACCGTGCGCCACACCCTGGAGACGGCCGGTTATGGCGATGCCGTGGTGCAGACCTTCGGCGGTGACAAGGATCTGCTGATTCGTCTGCGTACCCGGCCGGGCGAAAGCAGCGCGGTGGCGAGCAAGATACTGGGCGTCTTCAAGAATGATCCCGCAGCGTACCCCGGCGTGCAGTTGCGACGCACGGAATATGTCGGCCCGGAAGTGGGTAAGGAACTGCGCAACAAGGGCATTCTGGCGCTTATCGTCGTCACCATCGGCATTCTCATCTATGTTGGTTTTCGCTTCGAGTGGCGCTTCGCCACGGGCGGCGTGCTCGCCATGTTGCATGATCCCATCCTGGTGGTGGGGTATTTCGCCATATCCCATCAAGAGTTTTCCATGACGGTGATTGCTGCCTTGCTGGTGATCATGGGTTACTCCCTGAACGATACGGTGGTCGTCTTCGATCGTATGAGAGAGGACCTGCGGACAGCGCGCAATGGCAGTGTTGCCGAAATCTTCAACATCGCCATCAATGAAACCTTGTCGCGCACCATCATCACCAGTTTCATCACCTTCATGGTGGCGCTGGCATTGTTTCTCTTTGGTGGGCCGGTCATTCATGGCTTCGCTACGGCGCTGGTGATCGGCGTGGTGGTTGGCACCTATTCGTCGATCTTCGTCGCGAGCCCGATTGCTCTATGGCTGGGCTTGAAGCGCGAGCACGTCCTCAAGCGGCAATTCATCAGCTCCAAAGACCGCAAGGACGGCGCCACTTTGTAACAAGATGCTTGAGCCCCAGCCGGTGATGCAGTACTGTATGCGCCACTGGAGAGGTACCGAAGTGGCCATAACGGCGCCGACTCGAAATCGGATGGACAGCAATGTCACGTGGGTTCGAATCCCACCCTCTCCGCCAATTTGTGCTAATGTTCTGAATATCAATAATATCAAGGCATTCAGGAACGATTTTGGTACAAAAAGCTAGTACAAAGCGGAGCGAGCGGGACGAGGAGAAGGTGATGCCCGCCCTGCCCAGCAACTGTTACAAGACCCCCCCACGGATACATTTTTCGCATCGTCGTCCCCGAGCCGTTATGGGCTGCTGTCGGCAAGCGCGAGATCAAGCGCACTCTCGGTAAAGACTATCGCCAGGCGGTCAGTCAGGCGCGCCTGCTGGCCCTGCAGCTGGATCAGCAATTCCAGAGCCTGCGCCAGCAGATCGACCAGCAAGAGGACTACGTCGAAGCCTTTCAGCGCTATGCTTCCCGAGCCCTCCATCATCCCCTCAAACCCATCACCCAAGTCACCCCGGCACTGGTCTCCGGTCTGCGGGCGCTGTGGCTTTCCAGCCTCGAAGCCGACCTTGCCTGGCGCCGGGAGGGAATCGACGATGAGGAATACCAGGAACTTCAGGAGAATATCCAATCAGACTCGATGGTCG
Organism: Acidithiobacillus sp. YTS05; assembly: GCF_024396695.1. Taxonomy (GTDB): domain Bacteria; phylum Pseudomonadota; class Gammaproteobacteria; order Acidithiobacillales; family Acidithiobacillaceae; genus Igneacidithiobacillus; species Igneacidithiobacillus copahuensis. The sequence continues at coordinate 1,536,516 of NZ_CP094359.1, read as the reverse complement.
GGCAGCGTGGACTGATAACATGCTGCAGGAGCGGGCTTCTACCCTGACTTTCAAAAGTCGAGTACCCTGACCTAATTGGAAACGCACGTCGAGGATCGGCGAAATGAACCTTCATATTGAGACAGAGCAGGAAGTGGACGGGCGCTGGATCGCCGAGATCCCAGAGCTGCCCGGAGTTATGTGCTTTGGCTCATCGCGCATGGATGCAGCAGCGAAGGCGGAGGCCTTGGCGCTACGGGCCATTGCAGATCGCCTTGATGAGGGGGAAATGACGCCTTCCCCCCATCACCATCGAGACTAGGGAACATGCTCAGGCATGAGCCAGTAGCCGTCCTTAAAGGCACGATTAGTGCTGGCCGCACTGATTCGAATCGGTTATAGATTCCCTTCGCCGCGTATCTTTACGCCGCACGGCGGTTGCCCGGTGGAGAATAGCGTCCGTACCGTAAATCCGGCTGGCCATCCACAAAATGTGAAGCTTGCGAAAGTTTCAGAATCGACTAAGTCCATCTGAGGCGGTACGCTAAACTTACGTGGCTGGGTGTAAGGAGACAAACAGGTCGTGAACGAGCCAGTAGAAGTATTTCCGGATGGGGTTCGACAGGTCACTTGTCGGGACTGCATAGAGGGCTCCTTCGACATTCCGATGTCGATGGCCTTTCAACCGATTGTCGACAACGCCAAGCATCAAATTTATGCCTATGAAGCCTTGGTTCGCGGTCCCAAAGAAGAACCCGCAGGATTTATTCTGAATCAAATTAATGACCGTAATCGCTACTTCTTCGATCAAGCGGCGCGTGTTACGGCGATACGATTAGCTGCTGAGCTAGGGCTATCGTCTTCAGATTGTCAGACGATGCTAAGCATTAATTTTATGCCAAATGCTATTTACAATCCGAAAACCTGTATTCGAGCAACTATTGAAGCGGCTAAGCTCTACCATTTCGATTTGAACCGATTAATTTTTGAGGTAGCCGAGGCAGAAAAGATCGTAGATCGTAACCACCTGATGAATATCATCGACGTCTATCGTTATCATGGCTTTACTATCGCGCTGTGAGGTGGCCCCCCTGGATTGGACAGCCTGCTGGAGTGATTAAGCTCTGAACCTGTTTCCATGGCGGGTCAGGCCACCAGCCTTTGTAAACCTTCTGCATAGACCACATCGGGTGTTCTGTCTCCCAGAGAGGAGTGCGGTCTTTCGGCATTATACCAGTCGAAGTAGGCTCTGAGGCCAGCTTTCAACTCGGTTCCAGTTTCTGCTGGCCGCAGGTAGACGTGCTCGTATTTGACGGTGCGCCAAAGCCGTTCGACAAAGACGTTATCCAGGGCCCGGCCTTTGCCGTCCATACTGATTCGAATGCCGTGCTGGCGGAGTACAGAGAGGAAGGACTCCGCGGTGAACTGAGCACCCTGATCCGTGTTGAAGATCTCGGGGGTGCCATAGCGGCGTATGGCCTCTTTCAGGGCCTCTACGCAGAAACCCGCGTCAAGACTGTTGGAAACCCGCCAGGACAACACCTTACGACTGAACCAGTCCACTACGGCTACGAGGTATTGAAATCCTCGTGCCATGGGCAGATAGGTCACATCCGCGGACCAGACCTGGTGGGGACGGTCCACCGTCACGCCACGCAACAGATAAGGATATTTTGGGTGCTGGGGGTGGGGCTTGCTGGTGTGTGGTCCGGGCGCCACCGCGGCAATGTCGAGGATACGCATGGCCCGGTGTACCGTTTTGCGGTTGACCACGACATTCTCCGCTTTCAGCATCCGATGGATCTGCCGCCTACCCATGAATGGAAAGGCGGTGTAGAGGCGATCGATCGCCCGCAACAGCCCGTCGCCCATCGGCCGAGGATGCGCGCGGTAATAGACCGTACTGCGGGGCACGCCCAAAAGAGCGCATTGCCGTTGCACAGAAACTGGGGTTTGGGCCCGGTCGATCATTTGGCGCCTTTCCCGATCCGAGACATGAGACCGGGCCTGGAGGCTAAAAAATCGCGTTCCATCTCCAGCTGTCCGATCTTCCGATACAAAGCCTGCACGTCCACGGGCTCCTCGGTCCGGGACTTTCCCCGTTCAAAGGCCGTGGCCGCATGCTCCACCAGCTGCCGGCGCCAGGCATTGATCATGGTGGGGTGTACCCCAAATTCTTGCGCCAGCTCGGCCATCGTCTTATCGCCCTGCAAGGCCGCCAGGGCTACCTGCGCCTTGAATTCCGGCTTGTACTGCTTGCGTTTTCCCTTCATCCCTCGACTCCTTTCCTGAAGCCCAGAGCTTAACCCCTTGTCCAACTTTCGGGGGCCACTTCACTGGACGACTTTGGCGAGGGCTATGCAGGTCTGAATCATCTGATAGAGATCCGGCCAGATTTGATCAAGATTGATCTGAAGCTCATTCGCAACATTGATCAGGATATCTTTAAGCAAGCCGTCGTCCGCGCGACGACAAGCATGTGCAATGACCTTGGTATCGGTGTGATTGCAGAAGGCGTCGAGACTCGTGAAGAGTATCTTTGCCTTGAAAGCTTGGGTATTTCTCTGATCCAGGGTTTCTTGTTTGCCCGACCAGGTTTTGAAAGGTTACCTGAGCCTAGTTACATCCGTCGCGAATAATGGTTCCTGACGTTTGTCTGTCAGGAATCCAGGGCGCGGAGCTTGGCGAGGGCGACCGGATGGCCGGCCACGGCGGCCTTGCCCAGCCACTCGATGCCATGGGCGAGATTCACTTCGGTGCCCAGTCCTTCCAGATACCCAGTGGCCAACCACTCCATGGCGTCGGCATGTCCCTTCTTGGCCGCCATCTCCAACCAGCGGATGGCAATGTCCGGCTGTCCGGCCTCCAGAAAGATCAACGCGATGTTGTGGAAGCCAGCGGCCTTGCCCTCCATGGCATCCTGCAGGGCGGCCTCCAGTTCGGCGGAGACTGGCAGGCTGAGGTGCGCGGCAAGATCAGGTAGAGCCAGCAAAAAGCTGCCTTTGTTGTCGGCCCCGGACTGCCGGGGGGACAGTATGCCATCGTCCACCCAGCGATAGATGGTCTTGGTCGTCTTTCCCGTCAGCAGGCTTGCCAACATCACCGAAATCTCTGTAGACATCGACGGACTCCTCACAACAGTCGCGCGTGCGCCAGTAGAAGAATGCGCCACCCGTGCCGGCCTGTCCATGGGCGCGGAGGCCAATGTCACAAGAAAATCTGGGACATTTTTTCGGGAGTTCCTGCCGATACCCGGATGTCACAAGAAAACCCGTGACATTTTGGCTGGATTTTACGGCCAACCCATAATGTCAGGCAAAAACACGGGACATCGGCGACGGGAGGCGCCGAATATCATCAAGACAGTATCTGCTGAACTGGACATAGACCCGATAAAATGAGGTGTTGGGAGGATAAGCAGGAAGTGGCACGGGCCTTGCTTAGTTATCCTGCAACTCGCACGGGGCGAGTGTAGATTCAGTTCTCTGCAGGAGGAAGTACCCCATGAGCATGAAAGTACAGCAAGCGAAGCGGGCTGCCGAAGCCGGTTTTACCCTTATCGAGCTGATGATCGTTATCGCCATCATCGGCATCCTCGCGGCCATCGCCATTCCGCAGTATGAGCAGTATATCGCAACTTCCAAGGCGACGACGATTACGCAAGACTTTCATCAAGCCGTAACTCAATTGACTGCCGCTCAAGCTGCTGCTCAAGCTGGTCAAAAAACCACGATTCAGACAAATGCGGATATCGCGAACAGTGGAGCTTCGGTTAATGTGACCCCTGGTGGAACTGCTGGTACTGCGACTGCGGTAACCATTTCTCCAACAACCGGCACGGCCAGCGTTGTGCTGACTGTCCCTAGTACTAGCAAGAGCGTTGCAACCGCAGTTTCAAATGCCTTGGTTGCTGCTGGCATCAGTACTTGCACTGGTCTGACAAATGCCGGCGGCACTTGTACTGCCACGATTACCGCAGACGGCGGCGTCACATATAATTGATTTGAATCGCGTACCCCTTCGTGGGTGCGCCTCATCCGCTGCTTCGGTATGCAGACAAGGCTCTGGATTTTCCAGAGCCCTCTCGGAAGGGTCAAAAACATGGATAGCACAATGTTGGGCGCCGGTTCCGAAAGGGCTTTCGGATGGCCCCCTGAGGAAGGCTTTACCCTGATTGAGCTGATGATTGTCGTCGCGATCATTGGCATCCTCGCCGCCATCGCCATCCCGCAATACTTTCAGTACATCGAAACGGCCAAGGCGCAGACGGTGGCGGGCAACCTCAAGCTGGCGGTGGATGCAGTCACCAATGCCTATGCCGCCAGCAACAACCATGTCTCGACCAATATCTATAGCACCCTCAACGGCAATGTGGCGCATGACGTTGCCGACCCGGTCTATGGTCAGGGTACGCCGGCCTTCGTTACCGGTGGACCCGCTTCGAAATGCGGCCAAGTGGCTATCAGTGCCAGCACCATCAGTGCCGCTGGCCCGGCGCCTACCACCATCAAAGTTATCACCAGCGGTTGTACAGGCACCTTGGGCACCTCTATCGCTCGCGCCTGCAGTGCTGCTGGTTTCCCCTCGGCGGCTGCCGCCACCGGCTCCGGGGTCGTTATCACCCAAAATGGCGGGGTCACCCCCTAGCCAACCACACAACCAGGAGAGTGAAAGATGAACGTTCAGGAACGCATCCAGCAATTGCAGTCTCGCCGCCATCGCCTGCTCGACCGCCGTGCCGAGCGCGGCGCGCCGGTCGCCAGCCTCGACCTGGAGCTGAATGTGGTGCGCAGTGAATTGATTGCCCTGTACGAAATCCAGCGTGAGCGGCGCATCGCCCTGCGCCTGGCGAGCTAGTCCGGCTGCCGCCCTGCCGTGAGTAGCGACGACGCCCCCCGGAGTTCCCCAGGCCGCAGCTTCTGGCAGCGCCTGGGGCGCCCGCCGCAAGCGGACCAAACGGTCCGCGAGCAGCAGCAGTTGCTCGCTTGGCGCGGGGCCTTGTCGGCGGTGTTGGTGCCGGCGGCAGAGGAACGGCAGGTCCTGCAGCGCTTTTGCGAAATTACCGTGCAACAGGGAGTGGCAGACCTGGCGGCGTTGCTGCGCCCCGGTCCGCAGTCGATACTCCAACCGGTGGCCTTGAGTGGTCCCCGCGCCTTCGTCAGCGATATTTGCTGTTCGCCGAGTGCCGCCATCTCCGATACCCAAGGTCCACTGGGAAGGACTTGGCGCGAAGGGCGCGCCTGGTACTCCGAGGAGCGGCCTTCTGCTGCGGCCTTTGTCGAGTGGAATGCACAAGTGGCGCGGCGTGGGCTGCGCGCCTCGGCCATCCTGCCGGTGTTGCGGCGCGGGCGGATCTGGGCCCTGTTGCTGCTGGCGCGCGAGCGGCAAAGCGATTGGGCCAGCGACAGCCAGATGCTCCTCGAATCCACGGCGCAACTGCTGGGCGACGTCCTCGAAGACCTGGCCAAACAGCAGTTACAGCTCATTCTGGGATCCGGCCTGCGGGCCGCCCTCGACAGCGTGGTGCTCACCGACGCACGGCGGCGGGTGCTCTATGTCAACCAGAGCTTTACCCTGATGACGGGGTATAAAGAAGACGAAATCTGTCACAAGGGCCTCAAGATTCTGCAGGGCCCGGAAACCAGTTTGGCGGATCTGGCAAGCCTCGACATGGCCTTACGCGAAGGCGCCGCGTGGTCAGGCAAGCTGCTGAATTATCAGCGCAACGGGCAGACGTTCTGGAATCAGGTGAGTATCGTCCCGATTCGCAACGCGGCCGAGGAGTTGACCCACTTTCTGGGCATTTTGCGCGATGTGAGCCGTGAGCATTCGTTGCTGGGGCAGCTGGAGTACGAGGCTCGCCACGACCGCCTGACCGGTCTGGCCAATCGCCGCGCACTTGACGACGAACTGGAGCTGGCCCTGGCCCGGGTGCAGCGCAATCGTTCCAGCCTGACGGTCTGCCTGATCGACCTCGATTCTTTCAAGCCGATCAATGACCGCTACGGCCACGATGCTGGCGATCATGTGCTGCAGGTCGTGGCGCGCCGCCTGCGCGAAGGGCTGCGACGCACGGATTATGTGGCGCGTCTGGGTGGCGATGAATTTGTCATCCTGCTGGAGGGCTATCGCACTCCCAAAGACTTGGTGCAGGTGCTGCTCAAGCTGGAATCCCTGGTCAATGCGCCCATCCTGCTCCCCAACGGGCAAGAGGTTGCGGTGCAACTGAGCATGGGTGTCTGCCGCTATCCCGAGGACGGTGAGGTCGATGTCGGGCGTCTGTTGCGCTACGCGGATCTGGCGCTCTACCAGGCCAAGGCCAACCGGCAGCAACGCATTCAGTACTGGGTGTTTCATCACGAGCGGATACTGGCACGGCAAAGCGCGGGCGGGTGACGTCGGCAAAAATGTACAGTCCCACCTGCGCGCTATTTTTCGCTAGAATAGACGCCTATATTCCTCTGCAAGGATTCCCGCTGTATGTCTGATGCTTTCGACGATTCGCATGGCGACTCTCCCGGCGCCCGTTTCTGGCGCTTGTTGGGGCGCAGCGGGCAGGCGGACAGTAATATCCGTCGTCAGCAGCAGCTATTGACCTGGCGCGAGGCGATTGCCGCCATCCTCGTGGCGCGCCGCAGCGAAGGGGATCTGATGCAGCGCTTCTGTGACAGTGTGCTGCACAATCAGGTCGCCTCCTTTGCCGCCATTCTCCTACCAGATGCCGATGGTATCCTGCAGCCGATGGCCCTGGCGGGCTCGCGCACTATTCTGGAGGGGGTGCGCTGCTCGATCCATGTCCATCTGCCCGAGGGCCAGGGCCCGTTAGGCCTGGCCTGGCGCGAGGAGCGTTCGTTTTACTCTTCTCGCCTGCATAATGGTCCCAGCCTGCGCGCCTGGACCGATCGCTTGCAACGTCTGGGGGTTTCCTCTACGGCAGTGCTTCCGCTCGCGCGCCAGCAGCAGGCGTGGGGGCTGTTGCTGCTCTTGCGGCACAGTGGTGCTGCCTGGCCGGGGGACGAACAGATGTTGCTGGAGTCCACCGTGCGGGTGCTGTCTGAAACCCTGGAAGACGTCGCAACCTATGATCTGCAGGCCACGCTGGGTGCTGGGCTGCGTTCGGCCTTCGACGCCGTGGTGCTGACCGATACCCAAAAACGCATCCTCTATGTCAACCAGAGTTTCACCCTGATGACCGGCTATCGCCTGGAGGAGGTCAGGGAGCGGGGCTTGCGCGTGTTGCAGGGGGCGCATACCAGCACACAGGAGCTGGCGGCGCTCGATCATGCCGTGGCGGAGGAGTCGCCCTGGGAGGGCAAGCTCCTCAATTATCGGCACGATGGCACCGAATTCTGGAACCACATCAGCATCATCCCGGTGCGCGATGGGGCAGGGGTGCTGACGCATTTTGTCGGGATTTTACGCGACGTGAGCCGTGAGCAGCAGCTTTTCGAGCAGATGGATTACGAGTCGCGGCATGATCGTCTGACCGGGCTGGCCAATCGCCGCGCCCTGGATGACGAACTGGAACTGGCCGTGGCGCGGGCGCAGCGCAATGCGTCCACCCTGGCGGTCTGCATGATCGATCTTGATCATTTCAAACCGATCAATGACCTCTACGGCCATGAGTCCGGCGACCGGGTGCTGCAAGTGATCAGTCGCCGTCTGCGCGACAGCCTGCGACGTACGGATTATGTGGCTCGGCTGGGGGGCGATGAGTTTGTCGTGCTGATTGAGGGCTACCGCAATCTCGACGAATTGGAACTGGTGTTGGTCAAAATCGAAGCGGGAGTCAATGCGCCCATCCTGCTCGCCAACGGTCGAGAGGTGGCGGTGCGCCTGAGCATGGGGATCTGCCGGGTGCCTGAAGACGGCGTACAGGATCCGGGAAATCTGCTGCGCTACGCCGACCAGGCCTTGTATCGAGCCAAAGCAATCCGCAACGAACGCAGCCACTACTGGGTGTTCCATCAGGACTCGCGCCTGGATTTAGGACCCGAACGCCGCGCTGGCCTGCTCAGCAAGCCGGAGGGAAAAGAATGAAGGGAAGATCCTGGTGGGCACGCGCCAAAGATTCTATTGGCTATGGTGACGTTTTGCTGCCTTGTCGATATCTGTGCCGGTAAGGAATATCTGGTAAAAGATCCGAACCATTAGGGTGTTAAGAATGTCATAGGTTTGTCATAAAAGCTTCATCATAGTGTCACATTGCTCTGTTATTGTTTGTCCACAGTTTGACAAAACCGCTACAGTCACGGGGTGAAGTGGCCCCCGGATGGTGGGCAAGGGGGCGAGAGACTCATGAAAAAATTCATCGGCGCAGTATTTCTGGGAATCTGGAGGTCGGGTTCCGCACTGGGCGCCCCTCTGATTGCCATGAGCAACACTGCCAATCCTGGCGCGGTTGCTGATGCCTATCTGGCCCATGCCCGGGTCATTCGCGAGAGTGACCGGCCGATCGTCGTACTGCTCAATCGCGATGATTACGGTGCGGCCATCCCGCTGCTGCGCAAGGCGGCAGCGGATAAGGACGACTTCTGGGTGGCCGATACCCTTGGGCATCTTTATCAGGCGGGGCTTGGGGTGGAACCCAGTCCGCAGCAAGCCTTTCAGTGGTATCTGCAGGCCGCCGAGGCGGGCGACCGCTCCGCCCAGCGACAGGTGGCCAATGCCTACCTGAATGGCTGGGGGGTGGCCGCCAATCCGCAGCGGGCCGCCTTCTGGTTCCGTCAGGGCCTGATGGTGCCGCAGGTAGTCAATGCCGACTTCTGGTTGGGCAAGACCTACGCAGCCGGCAAGCTGATGCCGAAGAACATGGACAAGGCTGCCTGGTATCAGGGGCGCAGTCTGGAGTTGCTACAGACGCTATACGCGGAACGGGTGGGGGCGGCGGCCTATGATCTGGGCATTGCCTATCTCCACGGCGACGGTGTGGACAAGGATCGCACGCGGGCAGAGGCGTATTTTCGTCAGGCCCTGGCCTGGCATTATCCCGCAGCAGCGTACGCGATCACGCATCTGGAGGAAAAGCACTCATGAAACGACGCGAATTTTTGCAGAGTCTGGGGGTAGGGGCGAGCGTTACCGCGTTTTTGGGCAGTACCGTCGCCCGGGCGGCCTTGTTGCCGGCCAACCATCGCAGCGGCAGCATCGAGGACGTCGAACATATCGTCGTGTTCATGCAGGAAAATCGCTCCTTTGACCACTATTTTGGCCATCTGAGTGGCGTGCGGGGCTACAACGACCGCTTTCCTCTGACTTTGCCGGGTGGTCAGCCGGTCTGGTTTCAGGGGCGAATGACGGATCCTAGTCGTCCCGTCCTACCCTTCCATTTGAACACCCAGAAGACCTCGGCGCAGTTCATTCAGGATCTGGATCATAGCTGGGCGTCGCAGCATGGCGCGGTGGCCGGCGGACTGATGAATGCCTGGCCGCTGAACAAGACCGACATGACCATGGGCTATTTTCTGCGTCAGGACGTTCCCTTCCATTATGCCCTGGCCGACGCTTTTACCCTTTGTGACCACTATTTTGCGTCCATCAATGGTCCCACCTGCCCCAATCGCTGCATGCTTTTCACCGGCTCCATCGACCCAGAGGGGAAAAACGGCGGTCCCTATATCGATGACGACACCCATCTCTGGACCAAGGGGGTCAAGCCCTTTACCTGGCCGACCTATGCCGAGCGTCTGGAGAAGGCGGGCATTACCTGGCGGGTGTATCAGGAGGGGCTGCACGAGGTTGATCACAACCCCATGACGGGCAACTTTGGTGAAAACGCGCTGCTCTACTTCCAGCCCTTCGCCGATGCTTCCAGTAGCTCACCATTGTACCAGCGGGCGGCATTACCCGGTGGCGTGGCGGCCCTGCGCGAGGATGTGCTGCAGGACCGTCTGCCCCAGGTCTCCTGGATCACCGTTCCCGCCGGGTATTCGGAACATCCGTCCTATCCGCCGGCCTATGGGGCCATCTACATTGCCCGGGTGCTCGATGCGCTGACCAGCAACCCCAAGGTTTGGGGCAAGACGGTACTGCTGCTGGACTACGATGAAAACGACGGCTTCTTTGACCATGTGCCGCCGCCGCAGCCACCTACTCCCGTGCGCCCGGGCAAATCCACGATCAGTACCGAGGGCATGGTGCACGATCGCATCAACCCCGACTGGCCGGTCTTGTATACCCCCGATCAGCTTCCCTACGGTCTCGGTCCGCGGACACCAATGATGGCGATTTCCCCGTGGAGCAAGGGCGGTTATGTCTGCTCTGAGGTCTTCGATCACACTTCGGTGCTTCGCTTCATCGAGAAGCGCTTTGGCGTGAGCGAGCCCAATATTGCCCCCTGGCGGCTGGCGGTCTGCGGGGATCTAACTTCTGCCTTTGATTTCTCCCGCCCCGATGACCGCTTTGTGTCTTTGCCCAGCACCCGGAACTATGTGGCAACGGTACACCACGAATCGACCCTGCCGGCGCCGGTGGTGCCGGAGGAGCAGCCGATCGCTATCGCGCCGCAGGAGGCAGGGCTGCGCCGTCGCCGGCCTCTGGCCTACGACACTCGTCTGCGCCTGGAGGCAACGGCGAATGAGGTACAGCTACGCTTTCATAATCCCGCCCCCCTGGGCGTTGCCTGCACCGCGTACTGGGATGGCAGCAGCCATCTGCCACACCACTACAGCATCGGCGCCGGGGATCGCCTGGAAGACGATATGTCTCTACCCAAGGGCCAGGAGCTCTCGCTGACGGTGGTTGGCCCCGACGGCTATCTGCGGCGAATTGCCGGAGAGGGATCTTCCACCCTCGAAGTGGATGCCTGGCCGGAGAAAAGCGGTGACCTCTATCTGCGTCTGCACAACAGGGGTGGAGAAGGGCAGAGGGTGATGGTTGCCGACCAGGCCTATGGTCTGGGCACGCGCGAGATCCGTCTGGCGCCCGGAGAAACCCACGAGATTTCCTGGCCGCTGGCGCAAAGCCATCATTGGTATGACCTGGAAATTCGTGCAACCCGGCATCGCTGGCGATTGGCGGGACATGTCGAGACGGGCGAGGAAAGCTGGTCCGATCCGGCAAATCTGAAGCCTGTCTTGGTATAGCGGGTACCGCCAAATTCTTTGCTTTGCCGGCCGTGTCTTGGGAAATTTGACTCGGGCGCTGCAACCGCTATGATATCCCTGCGTTCGTTTACCACCTATTTTTCTGTACGACGGGCTCCCCACAATAGCCCTGTCGGATGTTTGGAGGATGTTGCAGTCTTGATCAAGCCGCACAAGCGGTATAGGCTCAGTGAACATCAACAATGTGCAAGTCTCGTATCCCTGATCTCAAGGCATAATTCCTGATCTGTATTCCGTGCAGAGGAGCTCTCTCCCAATGAGTGACGTTATTTCCCATGTATCTGATGAAACCTTCGACGCCGAAGTCCTGCAGTCTGACAAACCTGTGCTGGTCGATTTTTGGGCGGAATGGTGTGGCCCGTGCAAGATGATCGCCCCGGTTCTTGAGGACGTTGCCGGGGAGTACTCCGATCGCATGAAGGTCGTCAAATTCAACATCGATGAAAATCCCGCTACGCCACCGAAATATGGCATCCGCGGCATTCCCACCCTGCTCCTGTTCAAGGCCGGAAAACTCGAGGCCAGCAAGGTAGGGGCACTTAGCAAAGCGCAGCTCACCGCTTTTCTGGATAGCCAGCTTTGAATGCTCCAAGACCCCGCCGCAAGCCGCAACGTTCCCCCAAATCTTTCCCCAATGAAGACCTTCTTCTAGAAGAGGAGGAGTCCTTCACTCCAGTTCCCGGGGCTCCCTCGGTCAACCTCAGCGAACTGAAAAGAAAATCGGCCACGGAGCTGGCGCTCCTGTGCCAGGACCTGGGGATCGATGGGGCGGCCAGGCAGAAGAAACAAGAACTGATCTTCAATATCCTCAAGGCCCATGCACGCAATGGCGATGCCATTTATGGCGATGGGGTGCTGGAAATCCTGCAGGATGGTTTCGGCTTTTTGCGCGCGGCATCGGGCTCGTATATGGCGGGACCGGACGACATCTATGTCTCGCCCTCGCAGATCCGTCGCTTCAACCTGCAGACGGGGGATACCGTTTCCGGGCAGATTCGCCCGCCCAAGGAGGGAGAACGCTACTTTGCCTTGCTCAAGGTGGAGAGCATCAACTTCGAGGGGCCGGAGGCAACCCGCAACAAGGTCAATTTTGATGATCTGACGCCATTGTTTCCGGAAGAGGCCCTGCGCCTGGAGTCGGATCATATGGTCTATGGTGAGCCTTCGGCGCGCATCATCGATCTGATCTCCCCGATCGGCAAGGGACAGCGTGGCCTCATCGTGGCCCCGCCCAAAACCGGCAAAACGGTATTGTTGCAGCAGATCGCCCATGCCATCACCGGTAATCATCCGGAATGCTATCTGATCGTACTCTTGATCGACGAGCGCCCGGAGGAAGTGACGGAGATGCAGCGTTCGGTGAAGGGTGAGGTGGTGTCCTCGACCTTCGATGAGCCCGCTACCCGCCATGTGCAGGTCGCCGAAATCGTCCTGGAAAAGGCCAAGCGTCTGGTGGAACACAAGCATGACGTGGTGATTCTGCTCGATTCCATTACCCGTTTGGCGCGCGCCTACAATACCGTCGTGCCCTCTTCGGGTAAGGTGCTCACCGGTGGCGTCGATGCCAACGCCCTGCAAAAGCCGAAGCGCTTTTTTGGTGCGGCGCGCAATATCGAGGAGGGCGGCAGCCTGACCATCATCGCCACCTCGTTGGTGGAAACCGGTTCCAAGATGGACGAAGTGATCTTCGAGGAGTTCAAGGGCACCGGCAATATGGAAGTGCACTTGGATCGCCGCCTTGCCGAGAAGCGCGTCTACCCGGCCATCAATCTGAACAAGTCCGGTACCCGTCGCGAAGAACTGCTCATTCCGCAGGAGCTTCTCAACAAGATCTGGGTACTGCGCAAGCTGCTGGCACCCATGGATCCCATGGAATCGATGGAATTTCTGTTGGACAAGGTGCGAGCGACCAAGACCAATGCGGAATTCTTCGATTCCATGAATCGCTGAGCCGCCCTGGACCTTCGGCGCGTCTCTCTTTATAATCCGCCACTTTCTGAAAACCCAGAGTGTTAGCCATGAATCTCGAAATTCAGCCGAAATATGAAGAAGTGACTGTAACCTGCAGTTGCGGAAACAGCTTCAAGACTCGTTCCACGGCTGGGCGCGATCTGCATATCGATCTGTGCTCCGAATGCCATCCGTTTTACACCGGCAAACAGCGTGCGGTTTCTGCCGCTGGGCAGGTGGAGAAGTTCCGCAAGCGTTACGGTAAGTAAGCTTTCTCCATGGCCAGCGAGAGCCTGCGCGATCGCGCCCTGGCGTACCACGCTGCTGCGCCGGCGGGGAAAGTAACGGTCGTTCCGTCCAAGCCCTGCGCGACTCAGGCAGATCTGACGCTGGCCTACACCCCTGGGGTTGCCGAGCCGGTGCGCGAGATTGCTGGCGACCCGGAAAAGGCCTACGACTATACCGCCAAGGGGAATCTCGTCGCGGTCATCAGCAATGGTACCGCGGTACTTGGCCTGGGCAAGGTCGGAGCGCTCGCCGGCAAGCCAGTAATGGAGGGCAAGGCGGTCCTCTTCAAACGCTTTGCCGACATCGATGCCTTTGATATCGAGGTAGAGGCGCGTGATGCCGAGCATCTGATCGATGTGATCGCCGCCATCGCTCCGGGCTTCGGTGGCATCAATCTGGAGGACATCGCGGCGCCCGACTGTTTCCGGGTCGAGCGCGCCCTGCAGGAACGACTCGATATTCCCGTCTTTCACGACGATCAGCACGGTACGGCGGTCATTGTTGCGGCGGCCCTGCGCAATGCCCTGGAGTTGCAGGAGAAAGATCTCGGCAAGGCGAAGATTGCCATCGTCGGCGCCGGCGCGGCGGGCCTTGCCATTGCCGGCATCCTGAAAAAACTGGGTGCCCAGCACTGCTATCTCAGTGACGTCCACGGGGTTTTGCACCAGGGGCGGCAGGACTTGAGTGAGTGGCACCGACCCCACGCTATGGCACCTGACGGCTGGACGCTGGCCGATATGATCGCCGATGCCGATGTGCTCATCGGCGTTTCCGTAAAGGGTGCCATCCCCCTGGAGTTGCTTGCCAGCCTCGCCCCGCGCCCGGTGCTCTTCGCCCTGGCGAATCCCGATCCAGAGGTCGATCCTTGGCGGGCGCGGGAGCTGCGTCCGGATGCCATCATCGCTACGGGGCGCTCCGACCTGCCCAACCAGGTCAATAATGCTCTGGGTTTCCCGTTCCTCTTCCGGGGAGCCTTGGACGTGCGTGCCCGGGCCATCAATGCCGAGATGCTCGCCGCTGCGGTAGAGGCCCTGGCCTCCCTGGCGCGCAGCGAAGTGCCGGAAGAGCTGTATGCGGCCTATGATCTTGCGCCCGGTACCTTGCAGTTCGGGCCAGAGTACATCATTCCCAAACCGCTGGATCCGCGCTTGCGCAGTGTTGTCGCCACTGCGGTGGCGCAGGCAGCGCGGGATAGCGGCGTCGCCCGCAGGTAACCCCATGCGCCTCGCGGATCTTGCGGTTCGCGATCTGCTGCGTATCGCATCTGTTGCTTTTTTACTGGCGGTCTTTGCCTTCCTGGTGTGGCGGGTTATGGCACCCTTCTTCGGTGTTCTCGCCTGGACCTCGATCATCGTCTATGTCACGTGGCCCCTACGGCGCTGGCTTTGCCGACGTCTGCCGCCCTGGCCGACGGCTGTCCTGATGACGCTCTTTTTCTCCTTGGTATTTCTGCTGCCTTTTCTCTTTCTGAGTTTTCATCTCTTCCATGAACTGCAAGCCTTGCTGCAGAACTGGAGCACGGCCGACGCTCAGTGGCATCCGCTGGCAGAAATCCAAAAAAACCCATGGCTTGCCAAGATCTGGAATAGCGTTCCTCTCGCGTGGCGGGCCAACCTCCACGCCGGCGCGCTTAGCCCGGACCTGAATGCCTGGGCAGCGCGGGTAGGAATCTTTGCGGGAGGGCTGGGGAAGGCGTTGGGCAGCCTGGGGATGATCTGGATCAGTAGTCTGGTCTTCTACCGGCATGGCGAAACCTTTCTGCGACAGGGGCAGGAGGTATTCGCGAGCCTCCTCGGGCCACAGTTCCCACAATATCTGGCGACCGTCGGCAATACCCTGCGTGCGGTGGTATACGGCATCTTCGCCACGGCCATCGCCCAGGGTCTGTTGGCGGGGCTGGGGTACTGGGTGAGTGGCATGCCGGCGCCGGTGTTGTTGACCTTTCTTACCATGATTTTTTCGCTGATCCCCTTTGGCACTCCCTTGGTTTGGGGGGCGGCGAGCATTTGGCTGCTCTGGCAGGGCCACTACTACGCTGGTGTCGGGCTCTTTCTGTGGGGTGCCCTGGTGGTCAGCTGGGTAGACAATCTGATCCGCCCCTGGGTGATCTCTGCCGCTGTGCATCTGCCCTTTCTGCTGGTGATGTTCGGGGTACTGGGTGGGATCATTGCCTTTGGCTTCTTGGGGATTTTTCTCGGACCGGTCTTGCTCGCCGTGGCGCTGAATCTCTGGCAGCGCTATGTGCGGAGCTTGCAGACTGTCGCTTCCGACTCCTGAGCTTGGACTTCCTTTACCGGATCTGCCTGCCTTGGTCTTTTGTGCCCAGGGTTCTATACTGACCCCATCAACACAGCAAGGCCCTCCGGGGCCCTATTTTCGAGGTGACCGATGCGTTCCGATACAATCAAAAAGGGCTTTGAACGAGCCCCTCACCGCGCTTTGCTCAAGGCCTGTGGCGTTACCGATGCCGACATGAACAAACCCTTCATCGGTGTTGCCAATTCCTATATCGACATCATTCCGGGGCATGTGCATCTGCAGGAATTTGGCAAGATCGTCAAGGAGGCAATTCGCGCTGCTGGCGGAATCCCTTTTGAATTCAATACGATTGGCGTGGATGACGGGATCATCATGGGGCACGATGGCATGCGCTATTCGTTGCCGAGCCGGGAACTGATTGCCGACTCTATCGAAACGGTGGTGCAGGCGCATCACCTCGATGGCCTGGTCTGCATCCCCAACTGCGATAAGATCGTTCCGGGCATGATCATGGGTGCGCTGCGCTGCGATATTCCCACGGTCTTCGTCTCCGGCGGTCCCATGGAGGCCGGCAAACTGGATGACGGCACGCCCATCGATCTGGTGACGGCGTTTGAGGCGGTCGGGCAATTTAAGCGTGGACAGATTACCGAACTGCGTTTGAAAGAGATCGAAGACAAGGCCTGCCCCACCTGTGGTTCCTGCTCGGGAATGTTTACCGCCAACAGCATGAACTGTCTGATGGAGGTTTTGGGCATCGCCTTGCCCGGTAACGGCACCGTTCTGGCGACGGCCAGTGAGCGGCGCGATCTGGTGCGGGAGGCGGCGGCGCGGGTCATGGCCCTGGTAAGCGCCGGGGGGCCGACCATGCGCCAGCTGGTCGACTTCGAGGCCATCGACAACGCCTTCATTCTGGACATGGCGATGGGTGGCTCCACCAACACGGTGCTGCATACCCTGGCTATCGCTCGGGAGTCGGGAATTGATTATCCTTTGGCGCGCGTCAACGAGCTGGCGCAGAAGGTGGCCTATCTGGCCAAGGTATCGCCGGCGCTCTCTACCGTGCATATCGAAGACATTGGCCGCGCTGGTGGCATTCCGGCCATTCTGCATGAAGTGCATAAGCGTAACGGCGATGTTCTGCACCTCGATAAGCCCACGGTCAGCGGCAAGAGCCTGCGCGAGATTGTCGAAAGCGCGCAGGTGCGCGACAGCAAGATCATTCATCTGGCAACGGAGCCAATCTCGCCCACCGGTGGTCTGCGGGCGGTCTTTGGCAACCTGGCGCCGCAAGGGGGCATCGTCAAGATTGGCGCGGTAATACCCGCCATGCGCAAGTTTTCCGGGCCGGCAAAGATCTTCGAGAGCATGGAAACCGCGGCAGAGGGCATCCTGGCGGGCGAGGTGCAGCCGGGGCAAGTGGTGGTGATTCGCTACGAAGGGCCAAAAGGTGGCCCCGGTATGCCGGAAATGCTCACGCCTACCGCCAATATCATGGGCATGGGCCTGGGCGAGAGGGTTGCGCTCATTACCGATGGCCGTTTCAGCGGCGCTACGCGGGGGGCCTGCATTGGTCACATCTCGCCGGAGGCGGCCGAGGGCGGCCCCATTGCTTTGCTGCGCGATGGTGACATCATCGAGCTCGATCTGGATGCCGGTAGCTTGCAGGTGCAGCTCAGTGATGCCGAACTGGCAAAGCGGCGCGAAAGCTGGGTGCCCGTCGAAAAGCCGCTCAAGTCGCCGTGGTTGCGCCGCTACCGCAAGCTGGTGACCAACGCCGCCATGGGCGCGATTCTGGAATCCTGAGTTGACGGATTCTTCCCTGCGGATCGGCGTCTATGTCGATGCCGAGAACGTACGGTATAACGGTGGCTATGCCATGCGCTACGACGTCCTGCGCCGCTTTGCCGCGCGTGGGGATGGCCGCATGGCGGGACAGCTCATTCGCCTCAACACCTACATGGCCGTCGATGGGCAGCGTACTCGCGTAGACAGCGAATACCGTGACCGCATTCGCGCCTATCAGCAGGCCGTGCGCGATCTGGGCTGGAAGATCATCGAGAAGCCGGTGCGCTGGTTTACCGATGACGAGGGCAATGCGATAGCCAAGGCAAATGCCGATCTCGATCTCGCCGTTGATGTCATGCTGCAGTCGGAACGTTTGGACCAGGTGCTACTGGTGACCGGTGATGGCGATTTTTTGCAGGTCGTACGGGCACTGCAGAATCGCGGTTGTCGGGTAGAAGTGCTGGGCTTTCGCAATGTTTCCCTGCACTTGCAACACGAGGCCGATGCCTTTTATTCCGGTTATCTCATTCCCGGACTGCTGCCCGTGCGGGGGGATGGCAAAGTATCCTGGGGGGAGTTTGGTTCGCGGGTACGCGGTATTTGCAGCCGCTGGGAGGTGGACCGTGGCTTTGGTTTCATCCGTTTCCAGCGCGAACTGAGCAGCCAACTTTGGGTGACCGATACCCGCCAGGGAGACTCTCCCTACGGCTCGGCGTTTGTGCACATCTCCGATCTACCGCGCGAGCTGGATGTAGGCGATCTCCCCAGTCGCGACATCGTCCTCGAATTTGATCTGGAGCCCAGCGAAATGGAACGCGGGGGGTTTGTCGCCAAGCGCTGTACCGTCGTCTACCGTTATGACGGA
This sequence comes from Acidithiobacillus sp. YTS05, assembly GCF_024396695.1. Taxonomy (GTDB): domain Bacteria; phylum Pseudomonadota; class Gammaproteobacteria; order Acidithiobacillales; family Acidithiobacillaceae; genus Igneacidithiobacillus; species Igneacidithiobacillus copahuensis. The sequence goes on along the minus strand of NZ_CP094359.1, from coordinate 1,518,282 downwards.
AAATATGCCGCTACGCCGCGCGTCGATCATCGGGAACTGGAGTTGTTGCCGGTTGCGAGAAACCACGTGTCAGCAGAGAAAAGCGAGGACGCGGCCAGTATCGTGGAGCCATCGACCGCAGACTAGCCCAGTTGCCGCACTTATTCCTCGCGTAGACGGCGCAAAAAGATCCCGCTGCGCCGCTGCAGGTTGTAAAGTGCCTGTTTCGGCATGGGTAATTCCTTGAGATTGCCGCGGCGAAAGGCACGCTCCAGAAACCAGTGACTGCTTTGGGTGCTGAGTACGAAGACCTCGTTCAGACCGAGCCTGCGGGCAGTCGCGATGCCATAGTCCAAGAGCTGCTCGCCGCGGCCCTCCTCGCGGTACTGCTCATCCACGGCCAGACAGGCGATCTCGGCCATGCCGTATTCCGGGTAGGGGTAGAGTGCTACGCAGCCGATCACCTTGCCGTCGCGTTCCATCACCGTAAACTGTTCCACCTCGCGCTCCAGGCGCTCGCGTCCACGGCGCACCAGCACGCCGCTTTCCTCCAGCGGGCGAATCAGGGACATGATGCCGGGGATATCATTGCGTGTTGCCGGACGCAGGTGTTCGAAGGGATCGCCGGAAATCATCGTCCCCAAGCCATCTCGGGTGAACAGCTCGCGCAGCAGGGCTCCATCCTCTTTGCGCGGGATGACGTGTACCCGTTCCACGCTGGCGCGGCAGACCTTCTCCGCACTCAACAGGTGCTCGCGGATGGCCTCGGGCAGTTCACTCTGCAGCAGGGCAGGGATCTCCGACAGGACGATCTGCCGTAGCAGTTCGCCCCGGTTATCGGGCACGCCCGGAAAGTCGGCGTAGAAGATCAGTTTGGCCGCCTTCAGGGCGATTGCTGTCGCCACGGCGATATCTTCTGCGCGGATATTGAAGAGGGTTCCGGTCGGTGAAACCCCAATGGGGGAGAGCAGCACCACTTCATCGGCGGCGAGATGACGATGGATGGCCTCGACGGCAACGCGCCGCACCTCTCCCGTATACTGGTAGTCGACCCCTTCCAAGATACCGATGGGCTGGGCAATGATGAAATTGCCGCTACTCACCTGCAATCCGGCGTGGGCCATGGGCGAATCCAGACGCCCTTCCGAGAGCATGGCTTCCACCTGCAGACGGGCACCGCCGACCGCCGGAATCAGGCGCTCCATGACCTCCTCGGTGGTGATGCGACGGCCATTCACCCGCTGCGAACGGAGATCGTCGCGCTCCAGGGCGGCGTCAATCTGCGGCCCGGCGCCATGGACCAGCACGATGTTGATTCCCAAGCTGTTGAGCAGGGCAATGTCTTGAGCAATATTCCAGAAGTGGCCGTCAGCGATGACATCGCCACCAAAATTGAGGACGAAGGTCTGCCCGCGAAAGCGATGGATATACGGCGACGATTCGCGAAAATGGCGAACGAAACTGCTTTTGATCATCGCCGCAGCGTTAGGAGTGCAGCGAAATCGTACGTCGTTGCGGTCGCTTCTGGGCGCGTGCCTGGGCTTCTTCGGGCGTCAGAGTTTGCAGGGCAAAGGCATGGATGCTCTCACCAATGCCATCAACGGCGGCATAGACCAAGCGATGCCGGGCGAGGGGACTCAGGCCGGTGAACTTGTCACTCACGATGCGCAGCTCGTAATGACCACCGTCACTGGTGGCTCCGGCATGTCCGGCATGGGCCTCGCTGCGGTCACGGATTTCCAGCTCCTGCGGCTGCAGGGCGCTGCGCACGGCATTTTCGATCGCTTCCTTGTTCATTAAAACACCGCCTTGTAGGGACGCACACTGACATCGGCATAGACGCCATGACTGAGATAGGGCTCGGCAGCAGCCCAATGTTGGGCGTCGCTCAGGGAATCGAAACGGGCGATGATCAGACTGCCGGTGAAACCAGCCTCGCCGGGCTCCTCGCTGTCGATGGCCGGGAAAGGACCCGCACTCAGCAGGCGTTCCTCGGATTGCAGCTGGTGCAGGCGGGCAAGATGTTCGGCGCGCACTTGTTTGCGCAATTCCAGAGAATTGGGGTTGTCGATGCCGATGATGCAGTAATACATACCTGTTCTCCCGAAAATAATGTCCCAGTCTAGCACAGGCCGGCTTACTGCGAATCCTTGCCGTGCAGGGCGTCGGGGGGGAGGGCGCGGCTGATGAGGATCGCCTGATAGATCACGAAGAGCACGGTAAGTATCAGTAGGCCAAAGAGCTTGAAATCCACCCAGATGGCCGTCGGAAAGGTGTAGGCAATGAGCAGGTTGAGGGCAGCCAGGACGATGAAAAAAATGATCCAGTAGCGGTTCAGTCGACGCCAGAAGTGATTGGGCAGGGCGACCGGCAGCTGTGCCCCCATGAGACGCTGCAGCAGGGGTGTCTCGCGCCAGTGCGTCCAGAGCAGGGCGACGGCGAAGAGAAAATACAGAATGCTGGGCTTCCACTTGATGAAAGTGTCATTATGAAAATAGATCGTCAGGCCACCAAAGATCAGAATCAGCAGGGTCGAGATCCAGGTCATGCTCTCCACCCGACCCTGGCGTCGCCATTGCCAAAGCATGAGCAATACCGAGGCAACGATGAGAACCTTCGTGGCAAAGTAGATGCCGTGGATCTTGTAGGCGACGAAGAACAGGATCACCGGCAGAAAATCGATCAACAGTTTCATGAACAGACCAAAACGGGTAGGGTGAAGGGTGCCAGTGTAACGATCTGTGGGAGAGTTTGCCTAGTGGAACAAGAAGAATGGTTGCTGCCGTTGCTGCGGGCCCTCGGGCAGCAGCAGAAGATGGAATTGCCCGACTTTGGGCGGCACCTGGCCGCGCGCTGGCGTCGTCAACGCCTTGGCGGCCATCTGGAGGGGCTGGCGCGGCTGGACCTGCCGCGCCTCGATAGCCTCTTGGGGATCGAGGACATCAAAAAGACCTTAGAGACCAACACCCGCCAGTTTGTTGCCGGCTTGCCAGCCAATGACGCTCTGCTTTGGGGTGGGCGCGGCACTGGCAAATCCTCGTTGGTCAAGGCGCTGCTACATGCCTACGCGGACGAGGGGCTGCGTCTGGTGGAGATCGACAGTCAGGCCATTCTGGATCTGCCGGAGATCCTGGCCGCCATTGCCGAGGCGGATGCGGAAGAAAAATATCGCTTTCTGCTCTTTTGTGATGATCTTTCCTTCGGCTCCGACGATCCCGCCTATCGCTCCCTGAAATCGCTGCTGGATGGCGGAGTGGAGGCACGCCCGAGTAATGTCTTGCTCTATGCCACGAGCAACCGTCGTCATCTTCTACCGCGCCATTTTTCCGACAACGAGGAATATCATCGCCACGGCGAAGAGATCATCGCTGGCGAGACGGCGGAAGAGAAGATCAGCCTGTCGGAACGCTTTGGCCTCTGGCTCGGCTTCTATCCCTTTGATCAAAAACAATACCTCGCCATTGTGCGCCAGCATTTGCAGTTGCTGAACAATGACGACAGCGAAAACGAGTGGCGGGAAGAGGCCCTGCGCTGGGCCTTGCAACGGGGCTCGCGCAGCGGCCGGGTGGCGCAGCATTTCGCCCGCCATTGGGTGGGCAGCCGGGGTCTGCAAGACCCGGCCTGAGATCTACGCAGCGGGCAGTTCTTTCTGGATCTGTTGCAGCAGCAACGCGTGAATGCGTAGATTGCCGCCGACGATATTTCCCGATTCGAAAAAGTTCTGCTCGCCGTGAAAATCAGTGGCCAGTCCACCAGCTTCCTGAATCAACAGGATACCAGCGGCAATGTCCCAGGGTTTCAGGTGGAACTCCCAGAAGCCATCGTAACGACCTGCAGCCACATAGGCGAGGTCGAGGGCGGCCGAACCGGCGCGGCGCAGTCCGGCAGTCCTCTGCATCAGGTTTTTGAAGATGGAAAGATATTGGTCGAGATAACTGAAATCCCGGAACGGGAAGCCCGTGGCAATCAGACTGTCATCGAGGTCCTTGCGCTGGCTGACGCGCAGGCGTCGATCGTTGAGGTGCGCACCACCGCCACGGCTGGCGGTAAAGAGCTCATTGCGCAGCGGGTCATAGACGACGGCATGCTCCATCCGGCCATGACGGCGCACGCCAATCGAGACGGCGAGACTCGGCACGGCATGTATGAAATTGGTGGTGCCGTCGAGGGGATCGATGACCCACTCGTACTCCGCGGCCTCGACGCGCGTGCCCTCTTCGGCAAGGATGCCATGCTCGGGGTAGGCCCGTTGAATGATCTCGACAATGGCCGCCTCGGCCCGTTGGTCGATTTCCGTCACAAAATCGTGCGGACCTTTGCTGGCGACCCGCACTTCGTTGACGCGGTCGATACTGCGGCTGATGATGTCGCCGGCCTTGCGGGCGGCGCGGATCGCGGTTACAAGAATGGGATGTTGCATGACAACCTTGGCTCGGAATTCAAAACATGAACGAGTATAGAGAAAAGCGGGGCACCCTGCACGGTGCGGCGGTGCTGCCGCAGATCCGCGTGGTGTTGGTAGAGCCCAGCCATCCGGGGAACATTGGCGCGACGGCGCGGGCAATGAAGGTCATGGGTCTTACCCAACTGGCGCTGGTACGGCCGCGCCAGTTTCCTCACCCCGACGCCACGGCTCTGGCCTCGGGCGCCGAGGATCTTCTCGTGGACGCGCAGGTGCATGCAGATCTGCAGGATGCCATTGGCGACTGCCAGCGCGTATATGGCACCACGGCGCGCGATCGTCACATTCAGTGGCCACAGCTGGACGCCCGGCAAGCGGCGTTGGCGATGGTGACGCAAGCGGCGCAGGCGCCGGTGGCGCTGCTCTTTGGCCGGGAGAGCAGTGGTCTGAGCAATGCCGAGCTGGACCTCTGTCAGACCCTGATCCAAATTCCTACGGGCGATCTCTACCATTCGCTCAATCTGGCGCAGGCCGTGCAGATCATCGCCTATGAACTGCAGATGGCGAGCAGATCTCCCACCCCAGTGGTGGACGGGTTGCCCGAGCTGGAGGCCAGTGTCGCCGATCGCGAAGGATTTTATGGCCAGCTGCAAACGGTGTTGCTGGCCTCTGGGTTTTTGCAAGCGCCCCGGGAAGAACACATGATGCGCCGCCTGCGCCGTCTCTTTGATCGTGCTCATCCAAGCCGTAATGAAGTCGACATCCTGCGCGGTATCCTCACGGAAATCTCGCGCTGGGCGACGCGCACCGCACCTGAGGAAGATTGATGTCTCTACGTGATGATCTCGATTCCATTTTTGCGCGCGACCCAGCGGCGCGTAATCGCTTTGAATTGCTCCTCACCTACCCAGGGGTGCATGCGCTGCTGCTCTATCGCGTGTCGCACTGGGCCTGGGGGCATCACTGGCGCCTCCTTGCGCGGATTCTTTCGGGTATCGCCCGCTGGGCGACCGGCATCGAGATTCACCCGGGCGCGCAGATCGGTGCCCGCTTCTTCATCGACCATGGCATGGGGGTGGTCATTGGTGAGACCGCAGAGATCGGTGACGACTGTACGCTCTACCACGGCGTTACCCTGGGCGGTACCTCCTGGCAGCCGGGCAAGCGCCATCCCACCTTGGGTAGCGGTGTCATTGTCGGTGCCGGTGCCAAGGTGCTCGGGCCCATTCGGGTCGGTGACAATGCCCGCATCGGTTCCAATGCCGTGGTGGTGAAAGACGTGCCCGAGGGCGCGACGGTAGTCGGCATCCCGGGTCGTGTGGTGAACAAGAGTGATGCCGGTGACCGCCACTTCGAGGCCTACGGTCTGACCGGGCAGATGCCCGATCCCGTTGCGCGGGCGGTAGAGTGCATGCTCGAACACATGCACCATCAGGACAAAGAACTGGCCGAGCTGCGCGCCCAGCTGGCCGAGCTGCGGCCCCAGGCAGACGACATCCAGATCGAGAAAAGTCCGGAGTGTTCCTTGGAAACGCAGGGTGAGGGAACCCCTGCGCAGAATAGTTGACTAATTCAGTAGGGATAGTAGGATACGTACCCAACCAGGAGGTTTACAGAGATGAAACTGACGACCAAAGGTCGCTACGCGGTAACTGCCATGCTCGACCTTGCATTGCATGCCGAGGACGAGGTGGTGACGGTGGCCGACATTTCCCGGCGTCAGCAGATCTCTGTGGCCTATCTGGAGCAGCTTTTTGGGCGCTTGCGCAAGCAGGGGTTGGTGGAGAGTGTGCGTGGTCCGGGCGGTGGCTATCGCCTTGGCGCAGCAGGTACGAATGTACCGGTGGATGAGATCATCCGCGCGGTAAATGAGTCCATCAACACTACCCAGTGCGGCGGTGATCCGGTGCAGTGCTGCAAGGGTGAGGGTCAGCAGTGTTTGACGCACGATCTCTGGGAAGCGCTGGGAGAAGAAATCAGCCGTTTCCTGAGTGGCATCACCCTTGCGCAACTGGTTCGCGAACAACGACAAAAGTTGCAGCAGCAAGGTTCTTTGCCGATACGAATGACGGAGCGCGGACGTCCGCAACGTCCGGCCCATGGGTAAGCGAGGTGAATATGAGTGCAGTGCAGGCAGACTTGGTACAAAGCCCGGCAGTACGGGAACGGCCGATTTATCTGGACTACCAGGCAACGACGCCGGTCGACCCTCTGGTCGTCGAGGCGATGTTGCCGTACCTGACGCAGAACTTCGGTAACCCCGCAAGCCGTTCGCACAGTTATGGCTGGTCTGCCGAAGAGGCGGTTGAGAAGGCGCGTGCGCAAGTGGCAAATGCGATTCATGCCGATCCCAAGGAGATCGTCTGGACCTCCGGGGCGACCGAGGCCAGCAACCTCGCCATCAAGGGCGCCGCGCATTTCTACTCTGGCAAAGGGAAGCACATCCTGACGTTGCGCACGGAGCACAAGGCAACCCTCGACACCTGTCGGCAACTGGAGCGGGAAGGGTTCGAGGTCACCTATCTCGACGTGCAGGAAAATGGTCTGGTCGATCTCGAAGCCTTCCGCGCGGCTCTGCGGCCGGATACGGTGCTCGCTTCGATCCTCTTCGTGAACAATGAAATCGGTGTGATCCAGCCAATGGAAGAGATTGGCAAGATCCTGCGCGAGCACAAGATCGTCTTTCATGTCGACGCGGTGCAGGCCCTTGGTAAGGTCCCGGTCGATGTCGACGCCATCCAGGCAGATCTGATGAGTCTGTCTGCCCATAAGATCTACGGGCCCAAGGGCATCGGTGCCCTCTACGTGCGGCGCAAGCCGCGGGTGCGGATCGAGGCGCAGATTCACGGCGGTGGACATGAGCGTGGCATGCGTTCCGGTACCTTGCCGACGCATCAGATTGTTGGCATGGGTGCTGCCGCGGAACTCGCCGTACGCAGCATGGAAAGTGATAGCCGACGCATTCGCCAGCTCCGCGATCGCTTGCTGGAGGGCATCATGAGTCGGGTGGACGAAGTCTACATCAATGGTGATATGGAACATCGCGTGCCGCATAACCTGAACTTGAGTTTCGCCTTCGTCGAGGGGGAATCGTTGATCATGGCACTCAAGGGCATCGCAGTGTCCAGCGGGTCGGCCTGTACCTCGGCCAGTCTGGAACCCTCCTACGTGCTGCGTGCATTGGGCAAGTCCGACGAGCTGGCGCACAGTTCCATCCGCTTCGGTATCGGCCGCTATACCACCGAAGAAGAGATTGACGAGACCATCGCCCTGGTGGCTGCGAAGGTCGGCAAATTGCGGGAGCTTTCGCCTTTGTGGGAGATGCATCTGGAAGGCATCGACCTGAATTCCGTGCAGTGGGCGGCACATTGATTCTGAGATAACGGGAGACAAATCATGGCATACAGTGAAAAGGTAATTGATCATTACGAGAACCCCCGGAATGTGGGTGGGTTTGGTAAGGAAGATGCGGGTGTGGGCACCGGCATGGTTGGCGCGCCGGCCTGCGGCGACGTCATGCGCCTGCAGATCAAGGTGAACGAACAGGGCATCATTGAAGACGCCAAGTTCAAGACCTACGGCTGCGGCTCCGCCATCGCCTCCAGTTCTCTGGTCACCGAGTGGGTGAAGGGCAAGACCCTGGATGAAGCGATGACCATCAAGAACAGCCAGATTGCGGAAGAACTGGAATTGCCTCCGGTCAAAATCCACTGTTCTGTGCTGGCCGAAGATGCAATCAAGGCGGCGATCGAGGACTATCGCAAGAAGTCCGGCGCTAGCTCCAGCGAAACTCACTAAGGTAGAGCGATGGCACTGACGATGACGTCTGCCGCAGCGCGGCAGGTGCGCAAGAGCATCGAAAAGCGCGGGAAGGGACAGGGGATTCGCATCGGCGTGAAGACCAGTGGCTGTTCCGGCCTGTCTTATGTCATGGAATTTGTCGATCAGCCGCAGCCGGAAGATATTGTTTGCCAGCAGGATGACGTCAAGGTCTTCGTCGATCCTAAGAGCATGCTGTATCTGGACGGTACCGAGCTGGATTTCACCCGCGAAGGTCTGAACGAGGGGTTCCGCTTCAACAATCCCAACGTGAAGGACACCTGCGGCTGTGGCGAGAGCTTTACCGTCTGACATGACCCGGTGTGCTGTCTGTCAGGCGGAGATGGAGGCGGGCGCGGCCCTTTGCCCGCAGTGTGGGGCGTTGCAGCCGTTTGATCCCTCTCTCTCCCTCTTTGCCATCCTGGGCTTGGCCGAGGGCTTCGTCATCGATCCGGCAGCGTTGCGCTCGGCTGCACTCGAGCGTCTGCGCGCTGTCCATCCCGATCGTTTTGCCCAAGCCGATGGACGCACGCAACGGCAATCGCTGGAGTGGACTACACGCCTCAATGAGGCACAGGCGGTGTTGGGTGATCCGCTACGTCGCGGCGATTACCTCTTTTCCCGTCACTTTGGCCAGTCCGCGTTAGGCGAGGAGATGGGCAGCCTGCGCGACCCAGAAGTCCTGATGCGCCAGATGGAGCGGCGTGAGGCCTTGGAAGAAGCCGCAGCCGTGCGGGATCAGGCAGCTCTGGAGCGTCTGCGTGCCGAGGCACATGCCGAGGAAAAACAAATCGAGGAGCAGCTTGCTGCGTCCTTCACTGCGCCCGAGGCCGGGCGCATTGCCCCGCTCCTGCAGGAGTGGCAGTATCTGCGCAAATTTCTCGCAGAAATCGATCAATACGAAGAGCGGTGGGATTTCGCCTGAAGCCCACTCGCGCTGAGGAGCTTGCATGGCGTTGTTACAAATAGCCGAACCTGGGCAGTCTACCGCCCCCCACGAACATCGCTTGGCGGTGGGGATCGATCTCGGGACCACCCATTCTTTGGTCGCGACGATTCGCTCTGCCCAACCCGCGGTGTTACGTGATTCTCAGGGGCGCTATCTCCTGCCGTCGGTGGTGCAATATCGTGCCGATGGTACGGTTCGCGTTGGTGAGGAGGCCCGCGCGGAGGCCGCCGCCGACCCCCACAATACCATTGCCTCGGTGAAGCGTCTGATGGGCCGCGGAGCGGAGGAATTGCAGACCCTGGCGGGGGCCTTGCCCTATCAGGTGCTTGCTGGCGAGGGCATGGTCCGCCTGCAAACTGTGCAGGGAGAAAAGACCCCGGTGGAAGTTTCCGCTGAGATTCTGCGCATATTGCGCCAGCGGGCGGAGGAGAGTCTGGGGGGTGAACTGACCGGAGCGGTGATTACCGTCCCTGCCTATTTTGACGATGCCCAGCGCCAGGCCACCAAGGATGCCGCCCGGCTGGCGGGGATCAACGTCTTGCGCCTGTTGGCAGAGCCTACCGCAGCAGCAGTGGCTTATGGCCTCGACAAGGGAGCGGAGGGACTCTTCGCCATTTATGACCTGGGCGGGGGCACCTTTGACCTGTCATTGCTGCGTTTGCAGAAGGGTGTCTTTGAGGTGCTGGCGACGGCTGGTGACGCCGCCCTGGGCGGTGATGACATGGATCGCCTGATTGCCGAACAGATCCTGGCGCATTTCGCCGAACAGGGAGACAGTAGTCCTGCTTGGCAGCGACAGGTGCTGCTCGCCGCGCGCGCCATCAAGGAGCGCCTGAGTAGCCTGGAGGAAGCCAGTGTCGAGCTGGTACTGCCAAGTGGCAAAGCCGTGCAGTGGCATCTGCGGCGCGAGCAACTTGAGAGCTGGATCGAACCGGTTATTCGTCGCAGCTTTGCGCCCTGCCGCCGGGCCCTGCGCGATGCCCATATTCGTCCGGAAGAAATCGACGGAGTTGTGCTGGTTGGAGGTGCCACCCGGGTACCCCTGTTGCGCCGCCTGGTCGCTGAACTGTTCGGACGGGAGCCGCTCTGTGATATCGATCCCGACCAGGTCGTCGCCCTGGGTGCCGCCATCCAGGCCGACGCCCTGGTTGGCAATCAGAGCGACGATCTGCTCCTCATGGATGTGCTGCCCCTGTCCCTGGGGCTGGAAACCATGGGGGGCCTGGTGGAGAAGATCATTCCACGCAACACCCCTATCCCGGTTGCCAAGGCACAGGAGTTCACCACTTTCAAAGACGGGCAGACGGCGATGAGCATCCACGTTCTGCAGGGAGAGCGGGAGAAGGTGGAAGACAATCGCTCTCTTGCCCGTTTCAGTCTGCGCGGTATCCCGCCGATGACCGCCGGGGCGGCGCGGATACGAGTCACCTTTCAGGTGGATGCAGATGGTCTGTTGGCGGTGAGTGCAGAAGAGGCGAGCACCGGCGTACGCGCCGAGGTGCAGGTCAAACCGTCCTATGGTCTGGACGATGCGGCGATTACCCGCATGTTGCGGGAGGCCATCGCCCATGGCAAAGAGGACATCGAGCAACGGCGCCTTGCCGAAGCCCGGGTCGAGGGCGAGCGCGTCCGGGAGGCGCTGGATGCGGCCCTGGCCCAAGACGGCAGTCTGTTGCAGTCTGACGAACGCGCCGGGATCGACGCGGCGCGGGCCGAATTGCTGCATGCTCTGGGCGGTGATTCTGCCACCGCGATCGATCATGCCGCTGAGGCGGTCGAGAAGGCAGCCGAGGTGCTTGTCGAGCGACGCATGAATCAAGCCGTGCGCAAAGCGATGGCGGGCCATTCCATCGACGAGTGGAGCGAGAAATGACGAAAATCCGATTTTTACCCCATGCCGAAATCTGCCCGGAAGGGCGAGAGATCGATGCTACGCCTGGCGAAAGCATCATCGATGCAGCGCTGCGCAATGACCTGCATATCGAGCATGCCTGCGAGATGTCCTGTGCTTGTACAACCTGCCACGTGATTGTGCGTGAGGGCTTTGACAGCCTCGAGCCCGCCGAGGAAAAAGAAGAGGATCTGCTCGATCGCGCCTGGGGGCTGGAACCCTGCTCGCGCCTGAGTTGTCAGGCCAAGGTGGCGGAGACCGATCTGCTGATCGAGATCCCCAAGTACACCATCAACCTGGAAAAGGAGCGTCACTGATGCGTTGGACCGACACGCAAGAAATCGCTATCTCGCTGGACGAAGCGCACCCAGACGCCGATGTGCAACACCTGCGCTTTACCGATCTGCACCGCTGGATCGTGGAACTTACTGATTTTGAAGACGATCCAGAGGCTTCCAACGAGCGCATCCTGGAGGCTATCCAGATGGCCTGGCTGTCCGAGCGCGACTGAGGACGCCTCGTGGCGCGGGTGGTGGTCGCCCTGTCGGGCGGAGTCGATTCCGCCGTGGCCGCTGCTTTATTGCAGGAGGCCGGCCACGATCTGTTGGGCGTGACCATGCGGCTGTGGCCGAAAAGTCGCTGCTGCGACGAGAAAGACATCGAAGACGCCGCCGAGCTCTGTGCTCAGCTCGGCATTCCCTATCAGGTGCTCGATTACCGGGAGCGCTTTCGTAGCGAAATCGTCGATCCCTTCATCGCTGCCTATCAGGAGGGCCGCACACCCAATCCCTGTACCCGCTGTAATCAGGTCCTGAAATTTTCCGCTCTCTGGCAGGAGGCAGACGCGCTCGACGCAGACTACCTGGCAACGGGTCATTATGTGCGTCAAGTTCGCTCTGCGGCGGCGGAAATCTGGCGCGGCGTCGATGAACGCAAAGATCAGTCCTATTTTCTCTATGCGATCGAGCGGGACTTGTTGCCGCGCTTGCTCTTTCCCCTTGGTGCCTTACGCAAAGAGGAAGTGCGCGCCATCGCCAAGGCGCGTGCGCTGCCGGTGGCCGGCAAGCAGGAGTCCCAGGATGTCTGCTTTGTTGCCGGTGACTATCGCAGCTTCTTGCGGGAACAGGGGGTATCCGGGCGCCCAGGGAATATCGTCAATCTGCAGGGCGAGGTACTTGGTACCCACGATGGCGTCATCAACTTTACCGTCGGTCAACGGCGGGGAATCGGTGGTGGCAGTGCGGTGCCTTTGTATGTCCTCGCAGTAAATGCCAAGCGCGATCAGGTGCGCGTGGGACCCGCAGAATACTTGTATCAGGACCAGTTGCGTATCCACGAGTGCAATTGGCTTGCTGAGCTTTCACCTGATCGAGAAGAGCGCGTAACCGTCAAACTGCGTTACGCCGCGCCGCCCGTCGCCGCAACCCTGCGCCTGGGGCAGGGCGGAGAAGCCTCTTTGCTTCTCGACGCCGCGCAGCGCGCGGTTACCCCCGGGCAAGCGGCAGTCTGTTACCAGGACGAGCGCCTGCTGGGTGGGGGCATCATTGCGGAGTTTGGCATTTCTGCCGATTCTGCGTCAGAATGATTGCTTCCACGGGAGCGTTGATATGGCTGAGGAAAGCAACGAGCAGCAAATCTTTCGGGTCCTCGTAGTGGAGGATGAAGAAGGCATCCAGCAGCTCCTTCGCCTGACCCTGCAGAAGCATGGCTTTGCAGTGTCCTGTGCAGGAAGCGTCGAGGCAGCCGAGGACCTTCTCCATGATCCAGTGCCGCATCTGATCATTCTCGACTGGATGCTCCCCGGGGAAAGCGGTATTGCCTGGTGTCGCAATCTCCGGCGGCGGCACAAGCTACAGGGTCTCCCCATCATTTTGCTTACCGCCCGTGGGGAAGAGGGCGATCGTGTGCATGGTCTGGAGTCCGGCGCCGATGACTATCTCGCCAAGCCCTTCTCGCCGCGAGAGCTGGTAGCGCGAGTGCAGGCTCTGTTGCGCCGCAGTTACGGTGGCCTTAGCCCCAATCGGGTACAGATTGGCGAACTCAGTATCGACGTCACGGCACATCGCGTTACCCTGAACGGCCGTCATGTGCCAATGGGGCCCACGGAGTTCCGTATACTGCGCCTCTTTGTCACCAATCCCGACCGGGTGTATAGCCGTGATGCCCTGCTCGATCTCATCTGGGGGCGTCAGACCTATATCGAAGAGCGTACCGTAGACGTGCATATCCGCCGCCTGCGCCGCTGCCTTGAAAAGGTCCACTACGCTCACATCATCGAGACGGTGCGGGGAGAAGGCTATCGCTGCAATCCCCTGCCACAAAGCCCAGAACTCGCCAGCGAAGCGCCATGAACCATCTGCGCGCCTGGGTTCCCGCCCTGCTGCCTCTGGCGATGCTACTGGCGTGGAACTTTCTCGGGGCACCTAGCACTTCTCTTATCTCTTTTTTTTGGGCTTCCGTCATCTTTTATGCCCTCTGGGTGGGCTGGCACCGACAAGAGGCCCTGCGCTTTCGCGTCTGGTTTCGGGAGAAAACGACGCGAATCCCGCCGATGAGCAGCGGCATCTGGGAAGAAACCTTTGCCGAGGGCTATCACTGGCGGCGGCATCAGGAAATCCGCCAGCAGCAGCTCAATCAGCAGATCATGCAACTTCGCGACGCCTTGCAGACCTTACCCGACGCGCTGGTATTGATGGATGAAGAAGGACGCCTGTTGTGGATGAATCCGGCCGCGGTCGAGCTGTTCCACCTGCACTGGCCGGAGGATTTGGGCAAGCCGCTGTCTTTCTGGCTCCGCCTGCCGCACATCCAGGAATTTCTTGTTGGCGCTGGCCCTGGCAATCTCTCCCTGCAGTTTCCGGACCGGCCGGAGGCGGTTTTTGAGGCGTTACGCTATCCCCTGGGAGACGCGGGGACCCTGGTCCTGTTTCGCGATGTCTCCCGCCTGCGGCAGCTGGAACAGGTGCGGCAAGATTTTGTCGCTAACGTATCCCACGAGTTGCGAAGTCCGTTGACGGTGATTCAGGGTTTTCTCGAAAACCTTCTCGATGGCCCCCTGGGGCAGGACGAAGAGGTAGGTCCACAGCTGCGTCTCATGGAAGAGCAGGGTAAACGGATGCAGTCGCTGGTCGAAAACCTGCTGTCTCTGGCCCGAATCGAAAGTGCCGAGCCCGATCCACAGCGCTGTGAAACGGTTTTTGTCGCGCAGATGGTGGAGCGCGCAAGGGAAAGCCTGATGACATCGATCGTGGAAAAACGACTCTCCTTGCACCTGGACCTGGAGTTTGGTCTGGCGCTCTGGGCCGAACCGCTGGATATTCACAGCATCGTCCAGAATCTCCTGGAGAACGCCGTAAAGTACACGCCGTCAGGTCGCGATATCCATGTGCGCTGGACGGCGGGGGACGGTCGGCTGATGCTGAGCGTGCGTGATACTGGTGATGGCATATCGCGCGAACATCTGCAGCGCGTCACCGAGCGTTTTTACCGGGTGGACAAAGGGCGCTCCCGGCGGGTAGGGGGCACCGGTCTGGGACTCTCGATCGTTCGCCACACCGCGGAGCGTTACGCTGGTAGCCTGCGCGTGCGTAGCGAGGTGGGAAAGGGCTCAGAATTTACCGTCTTGTTCCCTATGGATCTGGCGCGGCGTGGGAACTACTGGCAAGACGATGAGGAAGCGCATGTCATCAAAGTGTCATAATTGTCCGGTATACTGCCGGGCAGGATCGGTCTCGGGGAGCTATTTGTGACGGAAAACGCGAAAATTGCGGTGCGCAATCTCGATTTTTACTACGGCGACAACAAATCCTTGAAAGGCATCAATCTGGATCTGCCGGGGAACCAGGTAACCGCCTTCATCGGTCCATCAGGCTGTGGTAAGTCGACCCTGTTGCGGGTTTTCAATCGCATGTACTCGCTCTACCCAGGGCAGCGGGCGACCGGGCAGGTACTGCTCGATGGTGAGGACATCCTCTCCCCCAGCTACAATGTGAATCTGCTGCGTGCTCGAGTGGGTATGGTGTTCCAGAAACCCACCCCATTCCCGATGTCTATTTACGACAATATTTCTTTTGGCATCAAACTCTATGAGAAGCTGCGCAAGGTGGAACTCGACGAGCGGGTAGAGCAGGCCTTGCGGCAAGCGGCGCTTTGGGATGAAGTCAAGGACAACCTCAAGAAGAGTGGCCTCAGCCTTTCGGGTGGCCAACAGCAACGCCTGTGCATCGCCCGCGCCGTGGCTGTGCGTCCCGAGGTCATCCTTCTCGACGAACCCACCTCGGCACTGGATCCCATTGCGACGCTGAAGATCGAGGAACTGGTGGCAGAATTGCGCGAGCATTTCACTCTGCTGATCGTGACGCACAACATGCAGCAGGCAGCGCGAGTCTCTGATTATACTGCGTTTATGTATCTCGGCGAGATGGTTGAGTATGGCCCCACGCAGCAATTGTTCACCAACCCGCAAAAAAAGCAGACGGAAGATTACATTACCGGTCGATATGGCTGAGGAGGTTCCTTGCTATGAATTCAGATCCCCATGTTTCGCAACGCTTTGATGATGAACTTCATGCAGTGCATGAGCTCGTACACCGCATGGCGGGCGTCGTCGAAGAGCAGATGCGCAACGCCTTGACGGCGCTTTTGCAGCAGGACGAGTCACTGGCCAATGAAGTCGTCGGTGGTGACAACGTCGTCAACGGCTATGAGCTACGCATCGAAGAGGAGTGCATCAACATCCTGGTCCGGCGTCAGCCAGCGGCTGGAGACCTACGTTTGGTAATGACCCTGATCAAGTCCATTGCCGACCTCGAACGGATCGGAGACAAGGCGGTAAAGATCGCCAGCATGGCGCTGTCGATGCAACGCAGCAGCGCCAGTATCAATGGCCGTTTTCTGCGGGATATCAAAACCATGGGGGACTATGCCCTGGGAATGCTTCGTCGCGCCATGGACGCCCTGGCCAATGGTGATGCGGATGCTGCCCTGGAGATCGCCAAGGGTGACGAGGAGCTCAATCAGGAATACCGCGCTGCGTTGCGCCGCCTGATCACCTACATGATGGAAGATCCGCGCACCATTACCCCGGCTATCGACGCCCTCTTCGTAGCCAAGGCTTTGGAACGCGTGGGTGATCATGCGCGTAACCTCTGCGAGTATGTCATCTACCTTGTCAAAGGCGTCAACGTCCGTCATATTCCCTTGGAGGAAGTTCGCCAACAGTTTCAGGATTGAATCTCATGCCCAGTGACGACAGTCTGCCGCAGCAAAATCTTCTGGCCGCCGTTGATCTGGGCTCCAACTCTTTCCACATGGTCATTGCCGAAGAGGTGGGTGGTGATCTCCGTCTACTCGATCGCCTGCGAGAAGGCGTGCGTCTGGCAGAAGGGTTGCGTCCAGACGGTGGACTGCGGTCCGAGGTTGCGGATCGTGCCATCGACTGTCTGCAACGCTTTGGGCAGCGGCTACGTTCCGTGCCCCGGGAGCGCATTCGCGTCATTGGCACCAATACCCTTCGGATGTTGCGCGACGCCGATGACTTCCTTGCCAGAATCGAAACGGCCCTCGGCGTTCCCGCAGAAATCGTTGCCGGACGGGAAGAGGCGCGCCTCATTTATCTGGGGGTAGCCCACAGTCTGGCGGTTGCCCCGGAGGAGCGGCGGCTGGTCGTCGATATTGGCGGTGGCAGCACAGAGATTATTGCGGGGCGAGGCTTTAGCCCTGGCATCCGGGAAAGCCTGCATTTTGGTTGCGTGCGTTCGACGCAGGAGTATTTCCCTGACGAAAAAATCAGCCGCGATGCCTTTGCCGCCCTGCAGCGGCGCGTGCGCCTGGCCCTTGAGCCTGTGCTTGGAGAGTATCGTCGCTTTGGCTGGGATCAGGCTGTCGGTTCTTCCGGTACTATCAAAGCGATTGCCCGCATTCTCCAGGAAAATGGCCGGGGTCCGCGGATCACGGCGGTGGGGTTGCGTTGGCTGCAAGAGGAGCTGCTCTCCTTGGGCAGCTTCCGCGCCCTTTCCCGCTTGGCGGGTTTGAAGGGCGATCGAGTACCCGTTTTTCCTGGCGGCCTCGCCATTCTGTCGGCAGTTTTCGACTCTTTGCAGTTGCAGGAGATGCGCTTCTCCGAGGGCGCTTTGCGGGAAGGCGCGATCTACGATCTACTGGGCCGGATCCATCACGAGGATAGCCGGGAACTCAGCGTACGGGGGCTGCAAGAGCGCTTTCATAGCCAACGCGAACGGAATGCCGAGGTCCTCGAATGGGCCGCACGGATACTTGCTGCCACCGCGAGGGACTGGGAGCTCGCCGACCTTCATCAACGCTGGCTACGCTGGGCAATTCTGACCCACGATATTGGCCTGGACATCGCCCATTCGGGCTTTCACAAGCATGGGGAATATATCTGGCGTAACGGCGACATCGCGGGGTTTTCCCAGCGCGAACAAAACCTGATTGCCACCCTGGTTCGCCTGCAGCGAAAAAAGCTACCCAGTGGCGTCCAATTGCAGAGTTTCGGTATCGCGGCAGAGGATCTTCCTGCCCTGCAAAAGCTCGCGATCATCCTGCGCCTTGCCATTCTGCTCCAGCGCGGAGCGGGGGAGCTTGTGACCAAGCCGGAAGTGATGGTCATGGGTAAGACCCTGCAGCTGCAATTTGCCGACGACTGGCAACGGCAGGCACCGCTCCTGCGTGCCGAGCTAGAGCAGGAAAGGGATCAGTTGGCGCCTGAATTCCAACTCCTTTTTTGATATTTCACCTACGGCTTGGAACTCCTCAACTGGCTGCTCGCCCATCTTGGCTACACCCCCGTAACGCTAGCGGACGTCAGCGAATTCTTGCGGCGCTATGGCTACGGAATCCTTTTTTTGGGGACGCTGTTCGAAGGCGAGGCCGTGGTGGTGATTGCCGGTGCCCTGGCCCACGCCGGTATTTTGTCCTGGCCAGGCGTGGTGCTGGCCGCCTGGGCTGGCAGTACTCTCAATGATCAGATTCTATACCTCCTGGGCTATCGCTATGGGGAGCGTCTCATTTCCTGGCTGCCGAGGTTTTTGCGAAGCCACGTTGGCCGTGCCGAAGGTCTGATTCGCCGCTTTGGTGATGGTATCACCCTGTTGTTTCGCTTTATCTATGGTACCCGTACCATCACTCCTATCCTCCTCGGTGTACATCGCTATCATCCGCGCCGGTATCTGTGGATGAATCCGATCGCTGCCCTGCTTTGGGCCATTCTCATCAGCGCCGCCGGTTATCTCCTGGCCGCCTCGCTCCCCCTCATCCTCCGCGAGTTACGCTATGTGCAGATTGGATTTCTGATCCTGCTTGCGATGGTCGTGGCGTATTTTGTCTGGCGGCAGAGGGGAAAACGCTCGGACGACTGAAGAAGAAGAGAGCACATTGCCGCGCCGCGGCTTTTTTGATATAAACCGCCGCAGGCCCGCAGGGGCCAATTCACACATCGATCCGCACCTGCTGCCGGGTGTCCTCAGGGATGGCAGACAGGGGGTCGGTGGCGGCTATCAACCCAAGTCTCAGGAGTTTTTCATGACCAGTCCTTCCGTAAGCATGCGCGCTCTTCTCGAAGCGGGTGTTCATTTTGGGCATCAGTCCCGTTATTGGCATCCCAAGATGGCGCCGTTCATCTTTGGCGAGCGCAACCGAATCCATATCATCAACCTCGAACACACCCTGCCGATGCTGCGCACCGCTCTGAACTTTCTCGAGCAGTTGTCGCGTAAGCACGGTCGGGTACTGTTCGTGGGTACCAAGCGCCAGGCCCGCGACGTGATCGCCGAAGAGGCGAAACGCTGTGGCGCCTTCTATGTCAATCAACGTTGGCTCGGGGGCACCCTTACCAATTTCAAGACCATTCGTCAGTCCCTGCGGCGCATGGAAGAACTTGAGCAGATGCGCAGTGATGGCACCATTGAAAAGCTCACCAAAAAAGAAGCCCTCGACCTGCAGCGTGAATTGGAAAAGCTGGAGCGTAGTCTGGGTGGTATCAAGGACATGACCGGCGTGCCGGATGCAATCTTTGTCATCGATGTCGGCCACGAGAATATTGCCGTTGCCGAAGCTAAGAAGCTGGGGGTGCCAGTGATCGGCGTGGTGGACAGCAACTGTAATCCGGATCTGATCGATTATCCCATCCCTGGCAATGACGACGCCGGTCGCGCCATCCGCCTGTATGCCAGTCTGGCTGCCGATGCCATTTTGGCCGGACGCCAAGGGGTGGAGAGTGATCTGCTCGACGAATTTGTCGAAGTCGATGAAGATATCATCGAGATTACTGCCGACTGATCTTTTTCTTTGCAGAATTAAGGGGTAAGAGATGGCCATTACGGCACAGCAAGTCAAGGAGCTACGGGAGCGCACCGGTGCGGGCATGATGGAATGCAAGACCGTGCTGAGCGAAGCCGACGGGAACATGGATGCCGCCATCGATCTGTTGCGCAAGCGCGGTTTGGCCAAGGCCGACAAAAAGGCGGGTCGGGTTGCGGCAGAAGGCGTGGTTACCGTGGCGAGTAGCGCCGATCAAACCAAGGCGGTCATTGTCGAGCTGAACTGCGAGACCGATTTCGTCGCCAAGAACGACGACTTTGTTGCCTTTGCCCGGCGCTGTGCAGAAACCGCTCTGGCGCAGGCTGCAGCCCTGGAAGATCTGGCGGCTGGCGAGATCGAAGAGACCCGCAAGAGCCTAGTCAGCAAGCTGGGCGAAAACATTGCCCTGCGCCGGGTACAACACATGAGCGTCGATTCCGGTCGGGTTGGAACGTATCAGCATGGCAGCCGCATTGGCGTGCTGGTCGCCATCGCAGGAGATGCCTCGGAAGAGCTCGGGCGCGACCTGGCCATGCATGTGGCAGCCTCCCGTCCCGAAGTGGTGAAGCCGGAGGACGTGTCAGCCGAGCGGGTTGCCAAGGAAAAGGAAATTCTCATTGCCCAGGCGGCAGACTCTGGCAAACCACGGGAGATCATCGAGAAGATGATTTCCGGGCGGATGAGCAAGTTCCTCAACGAGATTGCGCTGACCGGTCAACCCTTTGTCAAGAATCCTGACCAGACGGTTGGCGATCTGCTCAACGCAGCCGGCAATGCCACGGTACTGGAGTTCGCCCGCTTCGAGGTCGGCGAAGGCATCGAGAAGGCGCCCACAGCGGACTTTGCCAGCGAGGTCATGGCTCAGGTCCGGGGTAGCTGATGGAGGCCCCGCTGCGATACCAAAGGGTTCTGCTCAAACTGAGTGGCGAGGCCCTGATGGGCGACGGCCAGTATGGCGTCGATCGTGCGGTAGTGCAGCGGATGGCTGCCGAAATCAAAGAGGTGGCCGACGCCGGCGTGCAAGTGGCGGTAGTCATCGGCGGGGGTAATATCTTTCGCGGCATGGCGAAAGCCGCAGAAGGCATGGATCGGGCGACGGCGGATTACATGGGCATGCTCGCCACGGTCATGAATGGTCTGGCCGTGCAGGATGCCCTCGAACATCTGGGTCTGCCAACGCGGGTGCAATCGGCCCTGCATATCGAACAGGTTGCCGAGCCCTATATCCGCCGACGCGCCATTCGCCATCTGGAAAAAGGGCGAGTAGTCATTTTTGCTGCCGGCACCGGCAATCCTTTCTTCACCACAGATACCGCTGCCAGCTTGCGTGCCGTGGAAATCAATGCGGAGCTGGTGCTCAAGGGCACCAAGGTGGATGGTATCTACACCGATGATCCGGTCAGCAACCCCGATGCCATGCGTTACCGCGAACTGAGCTTTGATCAGGTGTTGGAACAGGGCTTACAGGTGATGGACGCAACGGCAATTACCTTGTGTCGTGATAATGATATGCCCATAGTGGTCTTCTCCATGAACAAGGCCGGCGCCTTGTTGCGCGTTTTGCAGGGCGAGGAAGAGGGCACTACGGTACGGAGTGCGGTATCATGAGTATTGCAGAAACGAAGAAGGACGCGGAAACGCGGATGAAAAAGAGCATCGAGTCGCTCAAGACCGAGCTCTCGCGGCTGCGCACCGGGCGCGCCAATGCAGCACTTCTGGATGCTGTAGAGGTGGATTACTACGGCAGTCCGACGCCCTTGTCGCAGGTGTCTTCGGTAAGCGTGGCCGACGCTCGCTCCTTGGTGGTGACCCCTTGGGAGAAGAATTTGATTCCCAAGATCGATAAGGCGATTCGTGATGCCGGCCTGGGGCTCAACCCCGTTGCCGGGTCGGACAATGTGCGGGTGCCGCTGCCACCACTGTCCGAGGAACGGCGCAAGGAAATGGCCAAGATCGTGCGGGCGGAGGGCGAGGGCGCGCGCGTCGCTATTCGCAACATTCGTCGGGATGCCATTACCCAGATCAAGAATCTTCTCAAAGACAAACTGATTTCTGAAGATGAAGAGCGGCGGGCAGAGGAAGAGTTTCAAAAGCTCACTGACCGCTTCATTGATGAGGTCGAGGGCGTGATCGAGGCAAAAGAATCAGATCTGATGGAGGTCTGAGTCTTGTCCTTGAGCCACGTCGAGAAACTGGCCAAGCAACGGCCACAGCATATTGCCATCATCATGGATGGCAATGGCCGCTGGGCCTACCGCCGGCACCTCCCGCGTGTTGCCGGACACCGGCGTGGCGCGGAAATCGTGCGCGAGATGGTGCAACGCTGCGTCGATGCGCAGATCGCGCATCTCACCCTCTTTGCCTTCAGCACGGAAAACTGGCGACGGCCGCCCCTTGAGGTGCGCCTGCTGATGAATCTCTTTCGCTTGATGTTGCGGCGAGAGGCAAAGAAGTTGCATGACAATGGCGTGCGTCTGCGCATCATTGGTGATCAGAGCCATCTGGCTGCAGACCTGCAAACCCTGATTCGGGATGCGGAGAGTCTTACCGCCGGAAATCGCCGTTTGACCCTAAACCTTGCGGTAAATTATGGCGGTCGCTGGGACATCGCTCGGGCCAGCAAACGAGCAGCCGCCAAATGTCTGCAGGCCGGGCGTAGCCTGGACGCCCTCAGTGAAGAAGACATCGCCGCTGAGCTGTGTCTGGCAGACAGTCCGGAGCCGGATCTGCTCATTCGTACTGGAGGCGAAGAACGCATCAGCAATTTCCTCGTCTGGCAGTTGGCTTACACCGAATTCTATTTTACCGAGACACTGTGGCCGGACTTTGACGGCAATGCCCTGGATCTTGCGCTCAAATCTTTTGCCCAACGCCAGCGACGCTTTGGCCGCACCGGCGATCAAGTTCAGGAAGATGCTTGCGCCAGCGACTGATCACCGCGTTCGTCCTGCTGACATTCTTCGTTCCGCTGCTCCTGTACGGAAATCGCTGGCTTTTTCTCTCCATATTGAGCCTCTTTCTGGGACTCGCGGCTCGGGAATGGGCGCAGCTGACCGCCCTGCGCTGGCCCGGCTTCTGGGCGGCGTGTGCCGCTCTTTTCCTGCTGGCAGCCGGAGTGTTCTGGCCGATGCACGGCAATTGGCCGGCCGTAGTGGCACTACTGGGAGTTGCCTTCTGGTTCTTGGCGGCGGCGTTGCTGGCAAGGGTGGTGCGGCGCGAGATCTTTGCGTCCCGCTGGTTGCGTTGGGCGGCACTGCCAGTGCTTTTGCCGGCGTTCTGGCTGGCTGTGTATTTGCAGGCTCGGCACCCCATCCTGTTACTCTGGGGCCTTGCCATCGTCGTCATGACCGATGTGCTGGCGATGCTTGCCGGAAAGCGCTTCGGTAAAACGCGTCTCGTCCCCCGGCTCAGTCCGGGCAAGACCTGGGCCGGACTCTGGGGTGGCTTGCTCGGCGCTGCGCTTGTGGGCACACTGGGGGCAGGGTGGCTTTGGTCTTGGCGGCCACTGGACCTGGTGTCGGGGGCCGGACTGGGCCTCGTGGTAGCCATATTTGCGGTGTTGGGAGATCTTTTTGAGAGCCTGCTCAAGCGCGCCGCCGGAAAAAAGGATAGCGGTCAGCTCTTGCCTGGCCATGGGGGCATCCTCGATCGCATCGATGCGATGACGGCCGGGCTGCCAGTATTTGTCAGCATACTGATTTACTGGGGGAAAGTATGACTCGCGGAATTTGTATCCTCGGCGCGACCGGTTCCATTGGCAAGAGCACCCTCGATGTACTGGCCCGGCACCCGGAGCGCTTCCATGTATTGGTGCTGACCGCAAACCGGCGAGTCGAGGAAATGGCCGCGCTGTGCCGCCAATATCAGCCAAAACTGGCCGTCATGCGCGATGCCGCCGCCGCCCGCCGTCTTCGGGAAGCGCTGGCCGACCAACCTGGCATCGAGGTAACAGGCGGAGAAGAGGCCCTGCAGGAAGCCGTCACCTATCCCGGCGTCGACGAGGTCATGGCAGCCATCGTGGGTGCTGCCGGTTTGCTCCCAACCCTTGCGGCGGTGCGCGCGGGCAAGAAGGTCTACCTCGCCAACAAGGAATGTCTGGTTATGGCGGGCGAACTGTTCATGGCGGAAGTCCGCCGCCATCAGGTTACGCTGCTCCCCATCGACAGTGAGCACAACGCCATTTTCCAATGCTTTGGGGACGAGCGCGGAGTGCGTCGCATCATTCTTACCGCCTCCGGTGGTCCGTTTCGACAAACACCTTTGGCTGAACTGCAACGCGTCACGCCAGATCAGGCCTGCGCCCATCCCAACTGGGTCATGGGACGCAAAATCTCCGTAGACTCGGCGACCATGATGAACAAGGGCCTGGAAGTCATCGAGGCGCGCTGGCTTTTTGATCTGCAAGTGGATCGGATCAGCGTGCTCATTCATCCGCAGAGCATCATTCACTCCATGGTCGAATATCTCGATGGCTCGGTGCTGGCGCAATTGGGGAACCCGGATATGCGTACGCCGATTGCCCATGCCTTGGCCTATCCCGAGCGTATCGCGAGCGGTGTCTCCTCCCTGGATCTGGCGCGTGGACCGGCTCTGCAGTTTGAGGAACCAGACCTGCAGCGCTTTCCCTGCCTGGCTCTTGCATTTCAGGCCATTGCCGGGGGATCGGCCAGCACCGCAGTACTCAATGCCGCAAACGAGATCGCCGTGCAGGCCTTCCTCGATGGGGAGCTCTCCTTCCCCGGGATTGCGCGGGTTGTCGCGGCAACACTGGAAGCCTATCAACCAGCCACACCTGCGGATCTAGATGCCGTCATGGCCATTGATGCGGAGGCGCGGGTGCAGGCACGGCAAGCCATTTCTTTGGCGGGTGCGGCCTGAGGCGGAATCGTTCTTGGGTATTTTGACAACCCTGCTGGCCTTCATCATTGCCATCAGTATCCTGGTGACCTTTCACGAGGCCGGGCACTTTTTCGTTGCCCGCTCCCTCGGTGTACGCATCTTACGCTTCAGCGTCGGCTTTGGACCGGCAATCTGGCAACGTAGCTTCGGCAAGGACGCGACAGAATTTCGCTTGGCGGCCATTCCCTTCGGCGGTTATGTGAAGATGCTCGAAGAAAATCCCGAGGAAACGCTGCCGCCGGCAGACCGGGGGCGAGCCTTCAATACCCTCGCACCCGGAAAGCGGATACTGATTGCCGTAGCGGGACCAGGGGCCAATTTTTTACTTGCCATTCTGCTGTATGCGCTGGTCGGCACGATCGGCATTCCGGGTATTGCGCCAATTATCGGGAGTATTGATCCCCATGGCTTTGTCGCGCAACACAGCCGCCTGCAGATCGGTGATCGTATTGTCCAGATCAATGGCGCGCAGATCCATGATTGGCAAGATTTTCGTCAGCATCTGCTGACCGCTGCGGTCAACCAGCAGCCAGCGCAAATCATGCTGCGGGATGCTTCTGGGCGCGCTGGGCAGGTCGAGCTACCCCTGCAAAAACTGCCGGCAGACAGTGTGGGTAGCGGATTTCTCACGGAGGTGCTAGGGCTGGGTCCCTATTTACCTCCAGTGGTGGGGTCGGTCATGCCCCATAGCCCGGCTGCTCGTCTCGGTCTGCGCGCGGGCGACAAAATCACTGCGGTGGCTGGGCACAAGACATTCAGCTGGCAGGAAGTGGCGCAAAGAATCGAGGCGGAACCCGCCAAAGCAGTGCGGATCGAATGGCAGGATCCAGAGGGACAAGTGCATGGCGGCGAGGTCTCCCTGCAGACTGTGCTTGCTCGGGGCAAGACGGAGGGTTATCTGGGCATCACTTTGGCAGCTTTGCCAAAATCACTCATCGTACAGCACCGTCGTGATCCGCTTGCCGCCATGGCGTATGGGGCACGGCAGACCTGGACGGTCACCAGCCTGTCTATGGAGATGATCTGGCGAATGATTCAGGGTGCCGTGTCAACGAACAACATCAGTGGACCGATCGGAATTGCCGAGGTTGCCGGGCAGACCTTCGCCGCGGGCTTCACCCCATATCTGAGTTTCCTTGCCTTGCTAAGTGTCAGTCTCGGGGTCATCAATCTTTTTCCGTTGCCCATCTTTGACGGTGGCCATGTCGTCTTTGCCGTTGCCGAACTCCTGCGGGGTCGCCCCCTGCCTCCCGAATGGATGCAAAAAGCACAGATGATCGGTATAGTGCTGATCCTGATGCTTCTATTCCTCGCCCTGTACAACGACATAGTGAGAATGTTGAAACCGTGAAGAAAATGCGCCTTTCACCCCGAACTACCCGGGCCTTGACCCTGTCCGCAGCGGTGTTCTGTGCCTCCGCCTTCGTCCCCGCCTGGGCGTTTACCCCATTTACCGTGCACAATATCGAGATCCAAGGATTACAACATATTACGCCGGGGACGGTGTATAACTACCTGCCAATCCACATCGGCGAATCGGTTGACGATGCCCTGGCACAAAAGGCGGTGCAGGACCTCTACTCTACCGGTTTCTTTCGGGATGTCAGTATTGCGCGTTCCGGCGATGATTTGGTCGTCGTGGTCAAGGAACGTCCCATCATCGCCAGCATCGAGACCAAAGGGATCAAGGCCTTTTCCAAGGATGAAGTGGAGTCCACACTGAAAGGAATCGGGCTCGAAGTGCGGCATATCTTCAACCAGGCAACCCTCGATCAGGTGGTCCAGGGACTGCAACAACAGTACGAGGGGATGGGATATTACGATGCGAAAATCACGCCGCACGTAGAGACCCTGCCGCGCAATCGCGTGGCGATCCAGATCGATGTCGAGCAGGGGCAGCAGGCGACCATCAAGCAGGTCAACATCATTGGCAACCATGCCTTCAGCGAAAATCGTTTGCGCGGCCTCTTCTCCATCGGTGCGCCGGATGCCTTCTCCTTTTTCAGCAAGAACGACCGATACTCGCAGGAGAAATTTTCCAAGAGTCTGGAAAAACTGAACAATTTTTATCTCGACCATGGATATCTGAATTTTGCCATCGAATCGTCGCAGGTGCAGATTACGCCGAACCGTCGCTTCGTCTATCTTACGGTCAATGTTCACGAAGGTGACGTTTACCATATTAGCAAGGTAGATCTGACGGGTGATCTCATTCTGCCGCGTAGCAAGCTGGAAAAACTGATAGAAATTCATCCCGGTGAACGTTTTTCCAAGGCAAATATTTTGGCAACCAACAAAGCCATTGCCGATGAACTGGGTAATTATGGTTACGCCTTTGCCAACACCACACCAGTGCCTACCGTCGATCCAAAGACCCACGAAGTGGCCCTGAATTTCCAGGTGGATCCCGGGCACCGGGTCTATATCCGGCGCATCGACATCAGTAACAACAATCGTAGCATGGATTATGTGGTGCGGCGGCAGTTCCGACAGATGGAAGGTTCGCTCTACAATCGCAGTCTGATCGATCGTTCCAAATTGCGTCTGGAACAGACCGGATTCTACCAAAATGTTACCACCAAGACTGTGCCGGTGCCTGGACATCCGGACCAGCTGGATCTGGATGTTGCCGTGGATGAGCGGCCAACGGGTTCTTTCAGTGTGGGGGTAGGCTACTCCAATGCCCAAGGATTCCTCTTCAACGGGTCCATCACCCAGAAAAACTTTATGGGTACCGGTAATGCCCTGTCTTTTTCGGCTAACGTCGGCGGCCTCGGCAGCGCGTTCAATCTGTCCTATACCAATCCGTATTTTACTCCGGATGGCATCAGTTTAGGCTTTAACGTATTCCGCAACGATACCAATCTCTCCACGCTGGCAGTGGCGCCCTACCAAGAAGTGGATCTGGGCGGTGCCGTCACCCTGGGAATCCCGGTGCTGGAGTACGTCTATGACTATATGTCTTTGGGTTTTACGCATACCAATATCACGCTGGATACCAGCAATCCGATCCCTCTGTATCAGAATTATATAGACAATTATGGAAATTCGACGAATTCTTTTACCTTGGGCAATCAATTGGAGTACAACACCACCAACTCGCCAATTTTCCCCACCAAGGGTTTGTACACTAGCCTCGATCTGAAGGCAGCGGTACCGCCGGGGAACCTCCGCTGGTACAAGGCCGAAGTGAAGGCCAACTATTACCATCCCTTTACCTCTTGGCTGAGCGGTGGCCTGGGGATGCGCTACGGCTTCATCAACAGTTTTTCCGGCAAGCCAGTACCGTTCTTCAATAATTTCTATCTTGGCGGTCCTTTGACGCTTCCAGGGTATCAGACCTACGCCGTGGGCCCGCAGATCGATGGCTACCCAGTGGGCGGTACCCGCGAACTTCTCCTCGACGCCAATCTGTATTTTCCGCTGCCGGGTCTGGAAGACAACAAGAATTTTCGTCTGAACGCCTTCGTCGCCAGTGGTTGGGTATATGGTGTAAACGCAGTGAACGATGGAAGTACCACGAATTACGCTTATTCAAACAGCTATTTTCCAAGTCTTGGCGAGATGCGCACCACGGCGGGCATCGGGCTACTCTGGATCAGCCCGCTCGGACCGTTGCGTCTGTCCGTGGCGATTCCTTTGGATAAGAAGCCGGGTGATCTTACCCAGCCGCTACAGTTTACTGTGGGTAACGCCTTCTGATGTTCCGTCGTTGGTGGCTGAGCGGCTGTATCGTCTTGGGCTGCGGTATTCTCGCCGCGCCCTGGGCGCTGGCGGATGCACCAAAGATCGGTTTTGTCGATCTGGACAAGGCTTTGCGCGAGTTGCCGGAGGCGCAGGTCGGCGCCAAGGCCCTCAATTCGCTCATTGCCGAGAAGGAAAAGGCGATCGAACAAAAACAACAACAGATCGTTGCCGCGCAGAAGAGTTTGGAGGAAGACTTTCCAAAGCTCAATAATACAGAGCGGCAGAAGCGCGAGGCACAATTGCAGGGAATGGTCCTCGATTTGCAAAAACTACGACAATCAGCCCAAGATCAGGTAAATCTGCAACGCAACCAAATCCTCGAAAATATCCAGGCACGCTTGGTTCGGGTGGTCTCAGAGATTGGCAAAAAAGGCCATTACACACTGATTTTGAATGACAAGTCGGTTCTCTACGTCAGCGGCGCAATCGATCTGACGCATCAGGTGGTGGCCGCCATGGAGAAGCCAAAAGCCGGGGGGCAAAAATGAGTGCCCCGGCGCGGGTAGTCTACACCCTGCAAGAGCTGGCTGTGGCCCTTGGCTTGCCCTATCGTGGGGATGCAGCCCTGCAATTTCGCGCCATGGCGCCCTTGTCCTCTGCGCAGGAAGATGAACTCAGCTTTTTGCAGGACAGCAAATATCTACCACTACTGGCACAGACCCGCGCCGGGGCACTGATTCTTTCTCCAGAACATGCAGAACAATACGATGGCGCAGCCATCTGGAGTGAAAATCCCTATGCGAGTTTTGCGCAGGCAATGCAGTTCCTGTATCCAGAGAAAGCGTTGACGCCTTGGCGCTCCCCGGATGCGCGGATCGCCGCAGATGCCGATGTGGACCCCAGTGCCCGCGTCGAGGATTTTGTCCAGATCGGCTCCGGAGCGAAAATTGGTCCTGGGGTGTGGCTGGAAAGTGGGGTAGTCATCGGGCCTGGGGTGGAAATTGGCGCTGCTTGCCACTTGTATCCCGGTGTCAAGGTCCTTGCCGAGTCGCGCATCGCCGAGCATTGCATCATCCACAGTAATGCTGTGATCGGGGCTGATGGCTTCGGTTTTGCACAAACCGAGGCGGGCTACGAAAAAATCCCCCAGGTCGGACGGGTGATTCTTGGCGCACGGGTAGAGATTGGTGCCAACACCTGTATCGACCGTGGTGCCCTGGCTGACACGATCCTCGGGGACGGAGTGAAAATCGACAATCTGGTGCAGATCGGCCACAACGTCGTCATCGGCGCGGACACGGTGATTGCCGGACAGACCGGGATTGCTGGCAGCACTCGGATTGGATGCCGCTGCCGCATCGGCGGCCAGGTCGGCTTTGCCGGTCACCTCAACATTGCCGATGGTACCGTGATTGCCGGACAAAGCGCCATCACGCATGACATTCGGCAAGCTGGCGTCTATTCTGGGGTGATCCCCGCCCAGGATGCGCGGACTTGGCGACGTACCATTGCGCAGCTCAACCGTCTCGATGGCATTCTGCGACGCTTGCGCGGTGCGGCCAAGGCAGCGCACGATTCTTCTTCTACTTAGGAGTCTTCATGGAAGGTTTTGATATTCATCAGATCCTGCGTCGATTGCCGCATCGCTATCCCTTTCTCCTCGTTGATCGAATTTTGCAGATCGAGATTGGCAAGAGTCTGCGCGCGGCCAAGAACGTGACCATGAACGAACCGCATTTTCAGGGCCATTTCCCCGATTTTCCGGTGATGCCTGGGGTTTTGATCATCGAGTCTCTGGCCCAGGCCGCGGCCATTCTGGCCTTCGTTTCCGAGGACAAATATGGGGAGAACGCCGCAGTATACTTCGCTGGCATCGACAAAGCGCGCTTTCGCAAGCCAGTGACTCCTGGTGATCAACTGATTCTTTCTGCCGAGGTCGCTCGACGCAAATCGGGGTTGTGGCAGATGGAGACGGTGGCAACAGTAGACGGTACGGAAGTCGCGTCGGCATTACTGATGGCAACCCTACGCGAGCGTGAGGCATGAAAGCGCAGATCGACGCACGGGCGGCGGTCGACCCTGCTGCAAAGATCGGTGACGGCTGTATCATTGGAGCGTTTGCGGTCATCGGCCCAGAAGTGGAAATCGGCGAAGGCTGTCGGGTGGACGCCCACGCGCTCGTGCAAGGGTCCACGCGGATCGGCCCGCGTAACCAGATCTTTCCCTTCGCTTCCATCGGTACGGCACCCCAGGATCTTGGCTATCGCGGAGAAGATACCCGGCTGGAGATCGGTTCCGACAATACGTTTCGAGAGTTCGTCACCATCAATCGCGGTACCGTGAAGGGCGGTGGGGTGACGCGGATCGGTTCTCAGAACCTGTTTATGGCGTATTGCCATGTGGCACATGACTGCCAGATCGGAGATCGGGTGGTGATGGCCAATGCTGCGACTCTGGCGGGCCATGTCATCGTGGAGGACGACGCCATCCTCGGTGGTCTGTCCGCGGTGCACCAGTTTGCGCGCGTCGGTGCGCACGCCATCCTCGGCGGTGGCACCATGGCGCCGCTGGACATCCCGCCGTACATGATGGCCGCGGGTAACCATGCGCAATTACACGGGATCAACGTGCGCGGTCTGAGCCGGCGGGGCTTCAGCAAAGAACAGGTGCACACCCTGAAACGCGCGTACCGTCTGCTTTTTCGTTCCGGCAAGCTACTGGAGGAGGCCATGGAGGAACTGCTGCGCGAAGGCCCCGACATCCCTGAGATTACACGGTTGCTCGATTTTATTCGCAGTAGCAAGCGGGGGATTACGCGGCCGTGAAAGAGCTACGAACAGCCGTCGTCGGGGTAGGGCACCTGGGACGCTTCCATGCGCAAAAATATGCCCGAGTTTCGCAGTTGCAAGGGGTCTATGACACCGATGGCGAGCGGGCACAAAGCGTCGCGCAAGAGCTCGGTTGTCGCGCATTTTCTGATCTGGGGGAGTTGTTGGCCGCGGTCGATGCCATCTCCATTGTCACGCCAACACTGCAGCACCACGCCGTTGCGCGGGAGGCAATCGCTTGCGGGGTCCATTGCCTGGTGGAAAAGCCCTTTACCTTCACCCTCGCCGAAGCAGACGACTTGCTTCGCCTGGCGGATGCGCAGGGAGTGATCCTGGCGGTGGGGCAAATCGAGCGCGCTCAGGTGGTCATGCAGTACCTGCGGGAACAAAAGCTCCCCGCGCCCCGCTATATCGAGGCCGAGCGTCTGGCGCCATTCAAGCCGCGCTCTCTCGATGTCGATGTGATCATGGACTTGATGATCCATGATCTCGATCTGGTCCTGATGCTTACGGCTGCCGAGCCGCAGGAAATGCGCGCGGTGGGTGTCGCCGCCGTCACCGAACAGGCCGACATGGCCAATGCTTGGGTGACCCTGAGCAATGGCAGTGTGGCCAATCTTGCCGCCTCGCGGGTGGTGCGGGAAGCGGTGCGGCGCATGCGCCTTTTCTGGCCAGATCGCTATGCCTCGGTGGATTTTCTGCAAAACCGCCTGACCTTTTACCGCCGCGGTGCCGGGCAGGTACCGGGCATTCCGGGGGTGGTCGAGGACGTGGTTGATCTGCAGCCGCGCGATGCCCTGGAAAGTGAAATCTCGGCCTTTCTCGCTGCCGTCTCCGGCCAGGGAATGCCGCTGTGCACGGGCCACGAAGGACGCGCCGCACTCGCCGCAGCCCTTGCCGTCCGGCAGTCGGTCAGTGACTTTTTGTCGGCCTCCGCCGACTCGTATTCGTAGAGGAAGAACAGGTAATGGAACAACAAATCCCTATGGTCGATCTACGCGCCCATTTCGCACCCTTGCGGGAGGAGATCCTTGCCGGGATCGGGGAGATACTCGATCAGGCAGGATTTATCCTGGGCGCGCACGGGCGTGGCCTCGAGGCGGAGCTGGCGCAATATCTCGGTGTTGCGCATGGCGTCGGTTGTGCTTCGGGTACCGATGCCCTGCTGCTGGCCCTGCGTGCCCTGGACATCGGTCCCGGCGATGAGGTCATTGTCCCCACCTTTACCTTCATCGCCACGGCCGAGGCGGTACGCTACGTTGGCGCGACCCCGGTATTTGCCGATGTCGATCCCGACTATTTCTGCGTGACGGCGGCAGGTATCGCGCCGCTGATCACACCCCGCACCCGCGCCATCATCCCGGTGCACCTCTATGGTCAAGCCGCGCCCATGCCCGAGCTTCTGCAACTCGCGGAACAACACGGCATTCTGGTGATCGAGGATATGGCCCAAGCCATCGGCGCACGCCTGCATGGCCAACGTGTCGGTAGTTTTGCGCAGCTCGCCTGTGTGTCTTTTTTCCCCAGCAAAAACCTGGGTGGGGCAGGGGACGGGGGGATGGTCTTCACCAACGACGAAGCCCTGGCAACCCGTCTGCGCGGCCTGCGTAACCATGGCTCCTGGCGGACCTATGAACACGAGGTCCTGGGCTACAACAGCCGCCTCGATGAGATTCAGGCCCTGATCTTGCGTAAACTCTTCCAGCGCATCGATGCCTACAATGCCGGGCGACAACAGGCTGCCAGCCTCTACGATGCCGCTTTGCAGGACTTGCCCCTGCAGATCCCCGCGCGCCGGGCCGGCGCTGAGCATGTATTTCACCAATATACCCTTCAGATCGCAGATCGTGACGCCCTGCGTACCCGTCTGCATGCCGAGGGCATTGCCTGCGGCGTGTACTATCCCATCCCTTGCCACCAGCAGCAGGCCTTTGCCGATCTGCCGCCGAGCCATTGCCCGGTAGCCGAGAGCCTGAAAGACAGGGTTCTGTCCCTGCCGATGTTTCCTGAACTGAGCGCTGCGCAAGTGGAGCGCATTGCCGGGGTGATACGCGCACATCTGCACGGCGAATGAACAAAACCTTCGTCATTGCGGTCGAGCGTTCCGGAGAAAGCCTGGGCCTCGATCTTCTGACGCGTTGTCGGGCGGCGGGGATCGAAATGCAGTGGGAGGGCGTGGTTGGCAGCCGTCTGCAGGCTGCCGGCGTGCGCAATATCGCGGATGGCGAAGTGCTGGGGGTGATGGGCCTGGTGGAGGTACTGCGCCATTACGGCAAGCTGCGGCGGCTGTTCCGGCAGGTTCGCGACTACCTGCAACGCGAACGTCCGGATGCGGTACTGCTGATCGATCACCCCGCCTTCAATCTGCGCGTCGCCCGGGAGGCCAAGCGCCTGGGCATCCGTGTGCTCTATGTGGTCGGTCCACAAATCTGGGCCTGGCGGCAGGGACGCATCCGGCAGATTCGTGAGCGCATCGACGAAATCTTTCTGCTCTTTCCCTTCGAGCGCCCTCTCTACGCAGAGGCAGGAATCCCTGCGCAGCTGCTGCCCCATCCCCTGCTGGCGCAGACGGCGACAGCGCCAGGCAAAGAAGTGGCACGACAACAGTTGGCTCTGGCGGATGGTCCGATTCTGGCCCTGTTACCCGGCAGCCGGCGTAGCGAGCTGCAGCGACTTGCCGCGCCGATGGCACAGGCGGCGCTACTGTGGCAACAGGCGCATCCCGACTGGCAGATCGTCGTCGCCCTGGCGCGCGAGGAGCTACGCCTGCCGTGGCGGGAGCAGGCTGGGCCGCTAGCAGCAGGTCAGATTCAGGAGGTCTGTGGACAGAGTACGGAGCTGCTCGCGGCGGCCGATCGCGTCTTGGTGGCATCAGGCACGGCAACCCTGGAAACCGCACTGCTCGGTCGTCCCGCCATCGTTCTCTACGCCATGCAGCCGCTGACCTTCGCCATTGCCAAACGCCTGGTTCGCGTACCGCATATCGCCCTGCCCAACATCCTCCTGCAGCGTCGGGTATACCCCGAGCTCCTGCAGTCCGAGATCACCCCCGAGCGGGTGGTGCAGGAACTGGAAAAGCTGCCGGTTGCGGAGCAGGAGCAAGCCCTGAAGCCCCTGCGCGGGTTGCTGCAGGGAGACGATAGCGACAGCATCGCCGCGGCCTTGCGGCGCACTCTTTTGGGTCAGGAATGATGGAGCATAGGGGTGGCGACGTCGCCGGCGTTGATGAGGCGGGCAGGGGACCATTGGCGGGACCAGTGATGGTCGCGGCGGTGATCCTGGCCCGACCGATAGCGGGTCTGCGAGACTCGAAAAAGCTGCGTCCTCCCCAAAGAGAACGTCTGGCGCAGCAGATCCGTGCCGAGGCGCGTGCCTGGGCGATCGCTTCCGCTGGCACTTGGGAGATCGAGCGGCACAATGTTCTCGTGGCCACTTTGCAGGCCATGGATCGCGCCCTGCGCGCGCTCCCGATTCGACCACGACACATCGTCGTGGACGGCAACCGTGTCTTGCCGCAGTGGCAGGCGGAGGCTATGGTAGGAGGTGATGATCGCGTGGATGCCATCGCTGCCGCCAGTATCCTCGCCAAGGTAGCACGGGACCGGGAGATGGCCTTGTTGGACCGCCAGTATCCTCTCTATGGATTCAGCCGCCATCAGGCCTATGGTACTGCGGCGCATCTGGAGGCGCTGCGACGTTTTGGTGTTACCCCCATCCATCGCCGCAGCTTTGCGCCGGTGGCGCGGATACTGGAAGAGAGACAATGAGCACGGATTTTGTCCATCTGCACGTGCACTCGGAATATTCCCTTGAAGACGGGATCATCCCCGTCAAAAAACTGGTGCAACGCTGCGCCGAACAAGGCATGCCAGCGGTCGCCATCACCGATCACGGTAATCTCTTTGCCCTGGTGAAGTTTTACAATGCCGCCCGCGCCCAGGGCATCAAGCCAATCATCGGTGCAGAACTCTGGTTGCAAGGCGAGGGCGCGGAGAGCGGCAGCAGTCTGCTGCTGCTGTGTCGCAATGGCGATGGCTTTCGTGCTCTGAGTCATCTGCTCAGCCGGGCATTTCTCGAGGGCTTGCAGGATGGCAAGGCGCGGATCCAGCGCTCCTGGCTGGAGCACGAGGATCGCACTGGCCTGATTGCCCTATCGGCGGCCGGGCAGGGGGAGATCGGGCAAGTTCTGCTGCGCGATCCGCTGCGCGCGCGAGCGCTTGCCCGGCAGTATCAGGAACTCTTCCCCGATGCCTTTTATCTCGAAATCCAGCGTAATGAGGAGGCGGAGCAGGAGGCCTTGAACGAGGCCACGGTGGCCCTGGCCCTGGAACTGGACTTGCCGCTGGTTGCCAGCAATAACGCCCATTTTCTCGACGCCGAAGACTTCCCCGCCTTCGACGCTCGGCAGTGTATCGCCGCTGGATACACCCTCGCCGATGAGCGTCGCCCCCGCCGCTTTACGCCGGAGCATCGCCTGCCCAGCGCCGCGGAGATGCTGGCACGCTTTGCCGACCTCCCTGAGGCCTGCGCCAATACGGTAGAAATTGCCCAGCGTTGCAATCTGACCCTGACCCTAGGCCAATATACCCTGCCGGATTTTCCCACTCCCGATGGCAGTCCCATCGAGGTCTACTTCCGCAAGGCGGCAGAGCAGGGGCTGGCAGAGCGCTTGCAGGGCCTGGGTATCCCTGATGCGGAGGCCTTGCCCTATCGCGAGCGGCTGTTGCGCGAGGTCGATGTCATCCTGCAGATGGGCTTCCCCGGCTATTTTCTCATTGTTGCCGACTTCATCCAGTGGGCCAAGGATCACGGCGTTCCCGTGGGTCCCGGACGTGGCTCCGGAGCCGGCTCCCTGGTCGCCTATGCCTTGCGGATCACCGATCTTGATCCCATTGCCAATGCCCTCCTGTTCGAGCGCTTTCTCAACCCGGAACGGGTCTCCATGCCCGATTTTGACGTCGATTTCTGCATGGACCAGCGCGACCGTGTCATCCAGTACGTTGCCGAAAAATATGGCCGTGACCGGGTAGGGCAGATCATCACCTTCGGTACCATGAAGGCGCGGGCGGTGGTACGCGACGTGGGCCGGGTGCTCAATCTGCCCTATGGTTTTGTCGACCAGCTCGCCAAGCTGGTGCCCGGCGATCTCGGTATGACCCTGGCCAAGGCGCTGGAAGAGTCCGAAGAATTGCGACGTCGGCAGCAGGAAGAAGACGATGTGCGCGAGCTGCTGGACATCGCCCTGCGCCTGGAGGGACTGCCGCGCCATGCCTCCACCCATGCCGGTGGCGTGGTGATCTCCCCCGAACCCCTGGCTGACCGACTGCCACTGTTTACCGACGGCTCGGAGGGCGGTGGCAACGTCACTCAGCTGGACAAGGACGATGTCGAGAAAATGGGGCTGGTGAAGTTCGACTTTCTGGGGCTGCGGACCCTGACCATCATCGACATTGCCCTGCGCGGTATCAACGCCGAGCGCAGGGCGGCAGGGCAGGAACCCCTGGATATTGCCAAGCTGCCCCTCGATGATGCCGCCACCTTCACCCAACTCAAATCCACTGATACGGTGGCGGTGTTTCAGCTCGAATCCTCGGGCATGCGTGATCTGATCCGCCGCCTGCAACCCGACAATTTCGAGGATATCGTCGCGCTGGTGGCCCTGTTCCGGCCCGGACCCTTGCAATCCGGCATGGTCGATGACTTCATCGCGCGTAAACACGGCAAGGCCAAGGTTGTCTATCCGCATCCACTGCTCGAGCCGATCCTCAAGGAAACCTATGGGGTAATCGTGTATCAGGAACAGGTGATGCAGTGCGCCCAGGTACTGGCGAACTATTCCCTCGGTGGTGCGGATCTGCTGCGCCGCGCCATGGGCAAAAAGAAGCCGGAAGAAATGGCCAAGCAGCGCGAAATCTTTCTGGCGGGAGCGGCGAAAAATGGCATCGATGTGCATCAGGCGACCGCAATCTTCGATCTGATGGAAAAGTTCGCTGAGTATGGCTTCAACAAGTCGCACTCGGCCGCCTATGCCCTGGTTTCCTACCAGACCGCTTATCTGAAGGCCCATTATCCGCGTCACTTCATGGCCGCCGTATTGACCGCCGACATGGATCATACCGACAAGGTGGTGGCAATGATCAGCGAATGCGGGCGGATGGGGATGAGCATCTTGCCACCCTGCATACAACGCAGTGAGCTCGCATTTCGACCCGAGGGCGACGGGTTGCGCTATGGTCTGGGGGCCATCAAGGGCTTGGGTCGGGGCGCCGTGGAGGCCATTGTCGAGGCGCGCCGCGAGGCAGGGGAGTTTCAGGATTTCTATGATTTTTTGTGCCGTCTCGATGGGCAGCGGGTCAATCGCCGTAGTCTCGAGGCCTTGATCAAGGCCGGAGCTTTGGATGCCTTTGGCGTGCCACGGGCGCAATTGCTGGCCTCTCTGGACCGCTTTCTCGAGGCGGCGCAACAGCAGCAGCGTCAGGAAGCCAGCGCGCAATGCAGCCTTTTCGATAGTGAAAGTCAGGGGCAGCGAGCGAGTCCGGCATTGGTATCCGTAGAGATCGATGATCGCGATCATCTGGCCGGCGAACGGGAGGTCCTCGGCTTCTATCTGAGTGATCATCCGCTGCGGGTCGTCCGCACCGACTTGCAGGCGCTTGGCGTGCAGGAGATCGGTCGGATTGTCATTGGCGAGCCGGTCTTCGTTGCGGGTATGCCGGTGTCCCGGCGCAACATGCGCACCAAGCGCGGTGATCGCATGCTCTTTCTCACCCTGGAAGACGAAAGCGGGCGCGCCGAGGCGGTGGTATTTGCGGAAACCTGGCGGCAGTTCAATGGCCAGATTGCCGACGATGAGCCGTTGCTGCTTTTGGCGGAGGCCAGCGAAGACAGCTACTCAGGAGGCCTGCGACTGACCGCCCAGCGCCTGCTGCGCTGGGAAGAAGCTCAGCTTGCCTTGGCACGCCTCCTGGTATTGCACATCGACGCGTCGCCACTCAACATTGCGCAACTGCAAGAATTGCTGCTAGCGCATCCCGGCGACTGCCTGGTGCGCATCGCACTGACCGTTGCCGATGGGCAGGCGCGGGCCATTCTCGATTGCCCGCAAGGAATCTCTGCCAGCAGCGAATTTCGCGCCGCACTCGATGCCCTGCTCGACCGCGATCGGCAAGAGTGGCAATATGGCCCGCCAATGAATCTGCTAGCCAATGTTGTCTCTCTGCGCGACGAGCGACAGCGGCGCCAGCGCTCAGCCTGACAAGGAGAACGGGTGAAACTGCAATATCTCGACTTTGAACAACCCATCGCCGAACTCGAAGGCAAGGTAGAGGAGCTCAAGGAGCTCAATCAGCCGGGTATTCAGGAGGATATCAAGCGTCTGGAAAACAAGGCGCGCAAGGAGTTGCAACGGCTCTACAGCAAATTGACGGCCTGGCAGACCGTACAGGTAGCGCGTCATCCGCAGCGCCCCTATACCCTGGACTATGTGCATGCGCTGTTTACCGACGTAGAAGTGCTCGCTGGCGATCGCGCCTATGCCGATGATGCTGCCATCGTTGGCGGGCTTGCCCGCTTTCAGGGGCAGGCCATCCTCTGGATTGGGCAACAGAAGGGGCGGGATACCAAGGAAAAGATCCAGCGCAATTTCGGTATGCCGCGTCCCGAGGGCTATCGCAAGGCCCTGCGTCTGATGCGCTTGGCGGAGCGCTTTCGCCTGCCTGTACTCACCTTTATCGACACCCCTGGCGCCTATCCCGGTATCGGTGCCGAAGAACGCGGCCAGAGTGAAGCCATCGCCCGCAATCTGGCAGTCATGTCCGACCTCGCGGTGCCCATCATCTCTCTGGTCATCGGCGAAGGAGGGTCGGGCGGGGCCCTTGCCATCGGCGTTGGTGACCGCCTACTGATGCTCGAATATAGCGTCTACTCGGTCATTTCGCCGGAGGGCTGCGCCTCGATTTTATGGAAAGACGCTGCCAAGGCTGCAGAAGCGGCGGAAACCCTGGGCATCACTGCCCGTCGCCTGCAGTCCCTCGGACTGGTCGATGAGGTGATCGACGAACCCCTCGGTGGCGCCCACCGCAATGTCCAACTCGTGTATGAGAACATCGCTGCGAGCCTGGCGCGCCACCTCCAGGAATTGCAGGGGATGGAAACGGCGCGGCTCCTCAGCCATCGCTACGAACGTCTGATGCACTATGGTGTCGTTGGCGCTGCCTGAGCCCGAGGAAAAACTACGGCAGAAACTTTTTTCCGACTGGCAGCTGTC
Organism: Acidithiobacillus sp. YTS05; assembly: GCF_024396695.1. Classification (GTDB taxonomy): domain Bacteria; phylum Pseudomonadota; class Gammaproteobacteria; order Acidithiobacillales; family Acidithiobacillaceae; genus Igneacidithiobacillus; species Igneacidithiobacillus copahuensis. The sequence continues at coordinate 1,479,246 of NZ_CP094359.1, read as the reverse complement.
CCCGGAGCAACCCTTTTTTCTGGCCTGTAGTGGTGGCGTCGATTCCACCGCCCTACTGCATGCCGCCCACGCGCTTGCGTTGCGCGTTGAAGTTCTCCACGTCAACCACCATTGGCACCCAGACAGCGCGCGCTGGGCGGAGCACGTGGCGACACTCGCGGCTGGTTATGGTTATCCCTGCCGGCTCCTCGATCTGCCGGCCGAGCAGAAGGGGGAGGGACCCGAGGATCGCGCCCGCCGCGGTCGCTACGCCCTCTTTGCCGGCCAGTTGCAGGAAGGAGACTGGATATTGAGCGCTCAGCATCGGGATGATCAGGCGGAGACTCTGGTGCTGCAGCTCTTGCGCGGTGCCGGAAGCGACGGCCTGGCGGCCATGCCGGAGCGGCGTCGTCTGGGGGCAGGTACTCTCGGGAGACCCTTTTTGGAGCTGACACGGGCGGCGCTTCGCCAGTATCTGCGTCAGCAGGGTATCCGCTGGCTGGAAGACCCCGCCAACAGCGACTTGCGCTACGCCCGGGCGCGTCTGCGCCAGAGGATATGGCCACTGTTCCACGAGCTCGGCTGGCCGCAGGCGTCGGCGAGTATCGCCCGTAGCGCTGCAAACATCGCCGACCAGCTGGCCGTGGAAGACGCCTGGTACGCCCAGCAGGCCATGCGCTGTTGGCTCGGCGGCGCGGTTGGTCGAGTCTTGTCCGTAGACTTTGTAAAAGAGTGGGCACCAGCCTTGCAGCGAGTCTTTTTGCGGCGCTGGCTCCGCGACCTGGGGGCGAATGTCCCGGACCGGCAGTCCCTGGAGCGACTCCGGCAGCTGTTTGGCCCGTCCCAGGGCGGCAGGCGGGTGGAACTGGCGGATCTGCGCGCTTGGCGTCAGGGACAGCGGGTCCAGCTATGGCAAAATGGTCCCCGCCATACAATTCCTGCCCAGGAGTGGAGACCGCACGCCCCGTGCGGACGGGGCGCTGGATTTCGCTGGTGCTGGGGACAGGCAACAGGACCAGCGCCAGGACTCAGTGAAGGCGCCGTCATTGTCGGTGGGACAGAATTGCAGGGACGCACGCTACGCTGGAGCAAGCGGCGAGCTGGCGCACGCTATCGGAATGTCAGCGGCCATCAACGTCCTCTGAAGAAATTCCTTCTGGAACTTGGCATTCCCCCATTCCTGCGCGACGACGTGCCCATTCTGTGGACAGACACAGAGGAAATCCTTTGGATTCCCGACTTTTACCTGCGCAAACCGGCGCTGCCGGAAAAAGAAGTCCTTTGGGTGGACCTTATCCGCACAACGGCGAATTCATGACGGGGTAGCGATCCAGGGGACATGCTGCGCAAGAGATCCGGGCGTTATCGTAGAGCGCTTTCCGGACTGGACACCTGTCCGCTTTTTCGGAAATAATGGCTATATGTATGAAAATATAGCGTTACTCTGTCAATGAAGCGAATCGGATCGTCGCGTAGCCTTTCCCTTGAGGCGCCCCTACTGCTGTTTTCCCTGGCGATCCTGGCCATCCTGATCGCTCCTTTCTCCGAGATGTTCTTCGGCTTGGACTGGCAGCACCTGGAGTTTGCTCCCAACGATCTGCACGCCATCCGCACTTCTTTGGTGTATAGCGGCACCGCTTTGCTCCTCTGCGTACTGCTTGGCACGCCCCTCGCCTGGTGGATGGCGCGCCGCCGATATCGCTGGAGCCCCATCGTCGACGCCTTGATCCTCCTGCCGCTGCTCACCCCACCCCTGGCGCTCGGCATTCTCCTGGCCTCTTTTTTCGGCCCCTATGCCAGCGCAGGAGAATTTCTCTCGCATTGGGGACTGCGACTGGTCAATACCGCACCAGCCTTCATCATGGCCCAGGTCTATGCCGCTATGCCGTATTATGTCCTCTCGGCACGTGCTGCCTTCGAAGGCGTTCCCACGGATCTCGAAGAAATCAGCCATACCTTGGGGAAATCTTCCTTGGAGACTTTCTGGCTGGTTACGCTACCGATGGCTCGTAACGGCTTGACTGCAGCAATAGCCCTGGCCTGGGTACGAGCGATGGGTGAATTTGGCGTGGTGCTGATCGTTGCCTACTACCCCATGGGGATTCCGGTGAAGATCTACCAAAATCTGGAAGACATTGGTCTGAGCGCCGTCTATCCCTTGCTTTGGGTGTTCTTTCTCGTGGCAATTCCCCTGCCCCTATGGATTCGTTTACGCAGCCGCCGGCAGGTCCCGCTCTAAATGCTGGCCCTGCGCTGTCAAATGGATACCCCCGTTGCCCTCGACATCTCCCTGGAGGTGGAGGGCCTTTCCGTGCTCCTCGGGCGCTCCGGCGAAGGCAAAACGACCTTTTTGCGTGCCCTGCTCGGGCTCCTGCCGGCACGGGTGGAGCCCTGGGGCCATCTGCCCACGGAACAGCGTCCGCTGGGATACTTGCCGCAAGGATACCGCCTGTTTCCCCACCTCCGGGTCTGGCAGAACATCGCCTTCCCCATGCGCGGCGGTGATCGGCGTCAGGCGGCACTGGAGTTGCTCGAGCGGATTGGCATGGCGCGCTTCGCCGAGCAATATCCCGCGGCTCTCTCCGGTGGCCAGCAGCAACGCGTCGCCCTGTTGCGGGCTATTGCCCGCAAACCGAAGCTATTATTGCTGGATGAGCCGACATCGGCATTGGATCCACAGACTCGCGACGAAATCATCGCTGCCCTTAGCGAGGAATCCGCCATTTTTTCCATCCCACTACTCGTAGTTACTCACGATGTAAGCATTTGTGCAGCAGCGCAACGCATGGCCATTTTGCAGGAGGGAGGAATCCAGGCCGTCGGGGAGCCCGCCGAAATTTTCGCCCGTCCACCGAATCCGCAGGCTGCACAAATGCTCGGGATGGAAAACTTCTTCACCGGCAGGATCGAAGAAAAGCTCTCCCAGCAGGAATATCTGGTCCGCATACATTCGCGGCGCTTACGGGCAACGGGTATGGCGGATCATTCTCCGGGGGAGGAGGTGATCCTTGGCATCCGTGCCGAGCACGTCCTGCTGCGGCATGCCAAAGATACGGACGCCGAAAACCTGATCGTCAGCGAAGCAGTGGAGTGGCACCGACAGCCACTCTGGCAGCGTTTTGTAACGGCGGCGCCCTTTTCTCTGCGTGGTCGTTTCCTTGCCCAGGATCGCAGCGACCCGCCGCGGACGCTGTATCTGCAGCTTCCCGCAGAAAAACTGCTCTTGTGGAAGAAAAGATAAGCATATAACGATAACTCATTATTATTTGTACTTTGTTTCTCCGACACCAACGAAATTTCTGAACTATACTCAAAAGGTAGATCGTTTTTTCCGATGAAAACGGAGGAGTGTAACGAATGAAACCGCATATCGTTGTGTTGGGAGGTAACTTTGCTGGTCTTGGTTCTGCGCAAAAGATCCGGCAATACTGTGGCGACACGGTGCGCATCACCGTACTGGACCGCAAAGATTATCTGCTCTTCGTTCCGAATATTCCAGCGGAAGTCTATGAGGATCGGGACCCGAGCAAGACCTTGTCCATGGATTTACGCAGCACGCTGGCGGAAGATGACATCGATTTCATCCAGGGTGAAGTGAAAGCGCTGGATGTGGATGCCAAGCGGGTGGACTTTGTGCCCAATGAACGGCCTGGAGCGGCCAGCGAGTCTCTCCACTACGATTATGTTGTCGTCGCCGTGGGCAATCGTCTGGCCTTCGACAAGATCGAAGGTTTTGCCGAGCATGGTCATACCTGCACCGATTTTTATTATGGCAACAAATTGCGCCGCTATCTGCATAACGATTATAAGGGCGGACCGGTGGCCATCGGCTCGGCGCGCTTCCATCAGGGGGATGGTACAAAGGACATCAAACTCTATGGTGGTCATGCCTTCCCCAGTGCCGAAGCCGCTTGCGAAGGCCCACCAGTGGAAACCATGTTGGCAACGGCTACTTGGCTCAAGGAACATGGCATGGGTGGTCCCGAGAAGGTCACCGTGTTCACTCCTGCAGGCCTAATTGCCGAGGACGCCGGCGAGCAGGTGGTTGGCAACTTGCTGAAAATTGCCTCTGGCATGGGTTTTAACTATGTCAACAACGGTAAGGACATCACCCGGATCACCAAAGATGGTGTGGAATTGGCGGGCGGCCAGAACATCGAGGCGGAACTGAAAATCATCTTTCCCGATTGGGTTCCCCACGACTTCCTCAAAGGGTTGCCGATCTCTGACAGTGAGGGTTTTGTGGTTACCGACACCACCATGCGCAATCCCAAATATCCGAATGTCTTCGCCGCCGGTGATGCGGCAGCGATCACCGTCCCCAAACTGGGCGGAATCGGTCATGCGGAGGGGGAAATTGTCGCCAAGCAAATCGCCAAGGACCTTGGCCGCATGAGTGCTGCGGAAGCCGATAAAGAGCTCGAGCCAGTGGTGTACTGCATTGGTGACATGGGCGCGAATCAGGCGTTCTATATTCGCTCGAACAGCTGGTTTGGCGGTCCCGATCAGGTGTTGAAAATGGGTCATGTCCCATTCTTGCTAAAGATGCAGTACAAAAATCTCTTCTTCAAGACACGCGGTAAAATGCCGGATTGGGGTCTCGATGCCTCCAAGCTCCTGGCGGAAAAGATGTTCGCCGCCTGAAGCAAGATGCAGGGGGCTCTTTAGCCCCCTGTCCTGTTCACACAAAAAAGGAGAGCAGAATGACCACGGAACAGAATATGGCACCCAGTCTCAGCCCAGAGCAATGGGCAGGACTAGCGCGCTTGGGAGGCATGATCAATGGCGCTGAGTCTTTTCTCGGGAGCCCGGCAAGCAGTGCTGTGCTGGGTATGGCCTTGCGGCTTGGAGAATGGAACGAGCGCTATGAACTCGAGACTTCCATCGAAGAACTATTGTCCTCTGTGTATGCGCTGCGTCGCGCGGGGGTGCTGCAGTGGGTAACGGATAATGCCGAGTTTCTGCGCGACAACGTCGAGTTGATCCGCGGTTTTGTCCCGCAGATTCTGGACGTAGTACGGGACATTCCCTGGGCAACTTTGGTGCAGGCTATGCAAACGCTTGGCGATGTGATGCCCAAGGTGCAGGCGTTCCAGGAGTTCCTGCAGACGGGTGCCGGCAATGATCTGGTAGCACAACTCAAGAAGCTGGGGGATCTCTGGGAAGAGACGCGTGCCGATGAGAGCATCGTCGCCGCTCTGCGCGTGCTGCGACAGCTGCAGGAGGACGGCAATCTGCAGCGGGTGGCAGACCTGAGTCGCCAGATTGGCTTGCTGGCGGAGACCATCCCGTTGGAGTCATTGCTCGGACAGCTCATGCAGGAACAGGAGAAAGGCCCCTTGATGACCAGCCTTGGCACCTTGCTGCATTCCGGTAAGGCGATGGCCAAGGCCCTGGAAGATGCCGCAGAACACGAAGCCCAGGGAAAAGCTGGCGGGATTTCCGGACTCTACCACATGCTGAAAGACCCCGATGTACAGCGGGGCATGCGCGTGGTGGCTGTCTTGCCAGTCTATCTGCAGAAGGCCGGTGTACTGCCCAGGAACGCCGCCGCCTAGTCGCCAGGAAGACAGCGGCCATTGCCTAGGAAAATTGCTCCGGGAAGCGCCTAATGATAGGATTGCGCCATTTTATAGCCTAACTAAAGAGGATGTTTATGGCTCTTGAACGCACCCTTTCCATCATCAAACCCGATGCCGTCCAGAAAAATGCCATTGGAGCCATTCTGAGTCGTTTCGAAAATACGGGTTTGCAGGTCGTTGCGGCCCGCATGCTGCAGCTCAGCGCCGAAGACGCTGGTGGGTTTTATGCGGTGCACAAGCAACGTCCCTTTTACGGCGAATTGTGCGCCTTCATGAGCAGCGGTCCGGTCCTGGTGTCGGTTCTGGAAGGGGAGAATGCCATTGCCAAAAACCGTGATCTGATGGGTGCCACCAACCCCAAGGATGCCGCCCCCGGCACCATTCGCGCGGACTTTGCCGAAAGTATCGACGCCAACGCCGTGCATGGCTCCGACAGTGCCGAGACGGCCGCTTGGGAAATTTCCTACTTCTTCTCACAACGGGAGTTGTGCCCACGCTCATGAGCGTTCCTGCGCCGGTGAGCGCCTCTGATCGCCCCAAACTCCTGGGGCTTGACCGGGCCGGGCTGGAAGCGCTGTTCGTCTCGTGGGGCGAACCGCGCTTTCGCGCTGCCCAGGTTTTGCAATGGCTGCACGCCCGCCAGGTCAGCGACTTTGCGCAAATGAGCAACGTCAGCAAGACCTTGCGTGCGCGACTGGAGGAGAGCTGCGAAACCGGGGAACTCGAGGTGCTGCGCGAGCAGCTCGCCGCCGATGGTACGCGCAAATGGTTGCTGGGATTGAGCGACGGGAATGCCATTGAAACGGTTTTCATTCCCGAAGAGGAGCGCGGCACCCTGTGCATCTCCTCCCAGGTCGGCTGCTCCCTCGCCTGCAGTTTCTGCGCCACGGGCGCGCAGGGTCTCAGTCGTAATCTGGAAACCCACGAGATCATTGCGCAGATTCGCGTTGCGCGGCGTGTTCTTGGCCTTGATGCGATCAGTAACGTCGTCTTCATGGGTATGGGCGAACCGCTCCTCAATCTGAAGCAGGTGCTGCCCGCTATCCGCCTGCTCTTGGATGACTACGGTTACGGTCTCAGCTCGCGCCGGGTGACCGTCAGCACCGCGGGGGTGCTGCCGGGCTTGGCGCAGTTGGGGCGGGAAAGCCCAGTCAACCTCGCAATCAGTCTGCACGCCACCCGCGATGACATTCGCGATGAGCTTGTCCCCATCAATCGCCATTATCCCCTCGCTGAGCTTCTACTGGCCTGTCGCGCGTATCCTCTCCCGCCACGGCGACGGATCACCTTCGAGTACGTGATGCTGGAGGGCGTCAATGATCAGGATCAGCATGCCCGGGAGCTGGTACGCCTGTTGGCCGGAATCCCGGCGCTAGTGAACCTGATCCCCTTCAATCCCTTTCCGGAATCGCGCTATCGGCGCAGCTCTCCCGCCCGCATCGACGCCTTTCGCGAGATCATTCTGCGTGCCGGGCTGATGACCGTCACGCGCAAGACACGCGGTGACGACATCGCTGCCGCCTGCGGCCAGCTTGCCGGGCAAGTCCAACGGGGGCGGCGTAGCATTCCTCTTCAGGTGCTCAATTGACCCATGCAAAGACGTGATTCTATCCGTATCCGCACGCTCCTGTTCGTCGGTATGGTTCTTTCGAGCAGTGCCTGTGCCCTGTTTTCCGGTCACGAAAAACCCACTCCCGCAGAGGAGGCAGCGGCGGCGGCACGTAATGCACCACCGAATCCAGCCGCCTCGCTCCATTCGGCGCCACCAGATCAGGTAGCCATTTACACTTCTCTTGGGACTGCGTATCTCCAGGGTGGGCATCCCCGCGCGGCGGTGCGGGAGCTGAAACAGGCCATCAGTCTGCCCGGCAAGCACGGCGATGCCTATAATGTTCTGGGTCTGGCCTATCAGGCGCTGGGCGAGGCAGCGCTGGCTGAAAGCGCGTTCCAGAGCGCCCTGAGTGACGAGCCCGGCAACCCAGAATTTTTGAATAATTATGGTGCGTTCCTTCTGGAACAGGGTAAATTCTCTGCTGCGATACAACAGCTCAGCAAGGCCACTAAAGATCCTTTATACAATACGCCGGAGTATGCCTGGACCAATCTCGCGGCTGCCTACCGCGGGTTGAAGCAAAACAACCTGGCCATTGTTGCCTTGCAGAAGGCGCTCTACTTCAAGCCTGGTTATCCCCCCGCCTTGTTGCTATGGGCAGAAATGGAATACCAGGACAAAAATTTCCCGGCCGCTTATGGGCATCTGCAGGGGGTGCTGGCGCAGGAACCGAACAATGCGCAGGCACTGCTCCTCGCAGGCCGGATCGCCTGGCAACAAGGGCAGCCGGTTCAGGCACGTTCCCTGTGGGAGCGTTGTGTCAATGCCGATCCCTATTCCGCAGCAGGAAAAGAGGCGCAATCGTTGCTGCTGGAGCATGGTGCCGACAGCAATGGATGAAGGATTTGTTGAACTCTTGGCGCAACTGCGATCGGCCCGAGTCGCGCGCGGCTGGGATCTGGCGCAGGCCGCACAGAAACTGCACATCACCAGCACCCAGATCACGGCATTGGAGGAGGGACGCTTCGACGAATTGCCGGGCGCCGCATTTGCACGGGGATATCTGCGCAACTACGCACGTCTTCTCGATCTCGACGTGGAGCCCTTGCTGGCCGCCTATGATCGTTACCAAGGCGGTTCTGGCCTGGAAGCAAGCAAGGTGGTACTGCCGCGCAGCGAACTCCCGCTTCTGGACTACAGCGGCAAGATGCTGTTTTTTTCCCTTCTGCTTGCCGTTGCCCTGATTCTTCTTGGTTGGTGGCTCTGGGGCAGAGGTGGATCGACCTCCTCACCGGCGCCGGTTGCGACTGCGACCAGTGTATCGGCTGCCCAGCACAGTGCTGCACAAGTCGTCATGTCTACCCCAGCGGAACCGGCAGCGCTTACCGGCTCGGCCTTCTCACCGGCAGCAACCGCTGCGACAACTTCGGTAACGGCAAGCACACTGTCTTCCCAGGTGGGCGCTTTGGCCTTTCATTTTACCGGAGATTGTTGGGTGCAGGTGCGCGACGCCAGTGGCAACATTGTACTTTCCACCCTCGGCAGGGCAGGACAGGACGTTTCGGTAACGCAAGGGCAGCCACCGTATCGTATACTGGTAGGGAAGGCCAGTGCGGTGCAAATTACCTATGCGGGGAAACCCGTCACCCTTCCGGCCAATGCCCTGAATGTGGCGCGGATGCAGGTGGGTATGGCGCCGGTCACGGCCTCGTCAAACTCGGCAAAACTTGCTCCAACCCCTCTGGCCGCGGCACAATCGCAGCAATCTTCTCGTCCCTCCGCCGCCACTGCCTCTTCTGCTGGCGTAGCGGTGGCAAGCGACATATCTACTTTCAGCGAGGTAGCGCATGCAACATCAGTCACCCATTCAGCGTCGTAAAAGCCGGCAGATCCATGTAGGCAAGGTCGCCATTGGGGGCGACGCGCCGATTTCCGTGCAAAGCATGACCAACACCGAAACCCGCGATGTGGCTGCCACGGTCGCGCAGATTCAGCGGCTCGAGGCAGTCGGTGCCGACATTGTTCGCGTGTCCGTTCCCAGTATGGAGGCAGCCGAAGCGTTCAAGGCCATTCGCGCGCAGGTTGAAGTCCCGCTGGTTGCCGATATCCATTTTGATCACCGCATTGCCTTGCAGGTGATGACGGATGGCGTGGATGGCCTGCGCATCAATCCCGGCAATATCGGTGCGATCGATAAAGCACGGCTGGTCGTGGAGATGGCGAAAGACAAAGGCATTCCCATCCGCATTGGGGTGAATGCCGGCAGCCTCGAAAAAGATCTGCAGGAAAAGTATGGTGAACCGACACCAGAGGCGCTCGTAGAGTCGGCTTTGCGGCATGTTGCCATCCTCGATGAGCTGAACTTTCATGACGTGAAAATCAGCGTCAAGGCATCGGACGTTTTCCTCGCCGTGGATGCCTATCGTCTGCTCGCGCAGAAAGTCGATTATCCATTGCACCTTGGCATCACCGAGGCGGGCGGTCTGCGTTCCGGGACCGTGAAATCTGCCATCGGTCTGGGTCTGCTTCTCAACGAAGGCATTGGTGATACCATCCGCGTATCGCTGGCGGCGGACCCGGTCGAGGAGATTCGCGTCGGCTTCGATATCCTCAAGAGCCTGCATCTGCGCCAAAAGGGGATCAATCTGATCGCCTGTCCGTCCTGTTCGCGACAGGAGTTCGACGTCATCAAAACCATCAATGCCTTGGAAGGGCGCCTGGAAGACATCCTTGAACCCATGGACGTATCGGTGATCGGCTGTGTGGTCAATGGCATCGGCGAGGCCAAAGAAGCGGATATCGGACTGACCGGCGGAGACAAACGCAGCATCCTCTATTACCGCGGCAAGCAGGTGGATCGGATCGAGAACCAGGATATCGTCGACGTCCTCGAGAAACGGATTCGCGCCGAAGTGGCAGAGCGTCGCGCCGCCCGTAACGAAGCCTGAGGACGATTCTTCTTGGCAAAAACGACCCTCAGCGCCGTGCGGGGGATGAACGACATCCTTCCGCCGGAAAGTGGCGCTTGGCAACAACTCGAGCAATCTTTCCGCAGCGTGCTGGCGCAATATGGCTGTGCCGAGATCCGCGTGCCCATCGTCGAGCAAAGCGCACTCTTTGCCCGTGCCATCGGTGATGTCACGGATATCGTGCAGAAGGAAATGTACACCTTTGCTGACCGCAATGGGGACTCCCTGACCCTGCGTCCCGAGGGCACCGCTGGTGTGGTGCGCGCGTTGATCGAGCATGGTGCCCTGCGCGGGCAGACCCCCAGGCTCTACTATATGGGGCCGATGTTTCGCCATGAACGCCCACAACGTGGTCGCTATCGCCAGTTTCACCAGCTCGGCGTCGAGTTCTTTGGCATTGCGGGTGCCAGCGCAGATGCCGAGATCATTGCGCTGTCGGCGCGACTATTGGCCAGCGCCGGGATTCCTGCCCAGCTACAGCTCAATTCCCTGGGCACGCCCGAGTCGCGCGCCGGCTACCGCGAAATTCTTCTCGCGTACCTGCGTCCTCATGCGCAACAACTCTGCAACGATTGTCAAGAGCGGCTGGAGCGTAACCCCCTGCGCGTGCTCGACTGCAAGATTGCGTCCTGTCAGGAGATCGCCCGTGGTGCTCCGCAGTTGCTGCAACATCTCGATCCGGAGTCGGCCGCACACTTCGTGGCTTTGCAGGAACTACTGCAGGCCATGGATATTGCCTATACGATCAACCCGCGCCTGGTGCGTGGTCTCGACTATTACCATCGGACTGTTTTCGAATGGGTAGCAGACGGCCTGGGTTCGCAGGGTACGGTCCTTGCCGGTGGTCGCTACGATGGCCTGGTGGCGCAACTGGGCGGTCCGGAAACACCGGCTATCGGTTTTGCCCTGGGTATGGAGCGGATTCTCGCGCTGCGGTCGCTGACGCAGGCGAGCGAATCCTCGACGGGTCCCGCACTTTTTCTCGGTGCCCTGGATGAGCCCGCATTGTCAGCCGTCTTCCAGCGCGCTGAGGAGTTGCGCAGCCAGGGTCTCAGTGTCGTGGTAGCCGGGCCGGGCTCGGTGAAATCCTTGCTAAAACAGGCGCAGCGCAGCGCAGCACGTTACCAGGTATTACTGGGCGGCAGCGACCTGACGGGCGGCGATATTCTCCTCAAGGAACAAGAGGGACAGGGCGAGTGGCGCGGCCCCTGGGCAGAACTGCCGCGTGCTTTGGCAACCCTCGGCGTTGATTTCCCCTAGCTCCCCCTCCATACTACGCGGCAAACGCCACAGGCAAAAACCTCATGACTGGCCCCGACTTTACTGAACTCCTCCAACGTCATCGTAAGCTGTTGATCATAGTCTTCGTGCTGATCATCGCCGGGGTGCTGGCGTTTTTTGCCTACGACAAATACCAGCGGCATCAAGTCGAACGCGCAGCGGTTCTGTACAGCGAGCTGAGTGATAGCCTGGCAAGTGGCAACGACGCCACGGCCCGCGCCAGCGCCGAAACCCTGATCCATGATTATTCGGCTACCCCCTACGCCAGTATGGCGAGGTTCTATCTGGCTCGGCTCGACATCGATGCCAAGCAGGATGACAAGGCAGAAGGGCAGCTACTGCAGCTGACCCGACAAGCTGACCTGCCCGAGGGGATGCAGGGGCTGGCGCGTAGCGCGCTGGCGCGATTGTATGTGGATAACGGAAAAAATCAGCAGGCGTTGGAGTTGTTGCAGAAGCCCGATGGCGCCTTTGCAGCGGTGGATTGGGAGTTGCGCGGCGATGCGGAAGCGAAGCTGCGACACGATGACCGTGCTCGCGACGACTACGAAAAGGCCATCGCCCACCTGCCCGCAAGTGACCCCTATGTGGTATACCTTCAAATGAAAATGGCAAATTTGGGAGTTTCTTGATGAGCTATGCTACGGCAGGCGGCATGCGTACTGGACTGCGTGCCATCGCCATGCTTGGGATGATCTTCACGCTGGGTGGTTGTGGTGTCTGGAATTGGGCCTTTGGCCCCTCCGCGCCGGCGCCCAAGCCAATGACGGCCATGCACCAGGAACAGGTCACTGTCGGTTTTGCCACCGACTGGCAGGCGCGTCTCTATGGCAACTGGCGCCTGGACCCCTATAACGCCACGCAGATTCGCGTGACGGACCACGCAATTTATCTCAGCGACGACGCTGGTGATCTGCTCGCTCTCTCGCGTAGCGGGCGTTTGCGTTGGGTGTATCGTTTGAACGGTAAGAGTCCTTGTGGCCCCACAGTTGCTGATGGTGTGGTCTATGTGGGTACAGATCGCGGCACTCTCTATGCGGTCTCCGCTGCACAGGGCAAGAAACTTTGGGATGTGCAGCTGGGCGCAGAGCCAAGCAGCCCCATCACCGTGGCCAATCAGCGTCTCTTCCTGCAGTTGTCGAATGGGCACTTGTTGGCCCTGGATGCCCAAAATGGCTCGGTGGACTGGACTTTCTCCCTTCCGCAACCTTCCTTGCTGCTGCGGCGAAGCAGCGGCATCGTGGTTTCCGGCCAGACCCTGTATACCGGTTTTGCCGACGGTAAACTGCTTGCCCTTAACGCCGACGATGGCGCCGAACTCTGGCGCGCTACCATCGCCATCCCCCACGGCAACAACGAACTCGCGCGCATGGTGGACGTCGCCGCAACTCCGGTATTGGACGGCAATCGCGTCATTGCCGCCGCCTATCAGGGGAATGTAGCAGCCTTTAGCAAGGATAGTGGGGAGCAAGACTGGGCTCGCCCAATGTCCACGCTCCTCACCCCAATTTTGCACGATGGCAAGCTCTTTGCCGCCGGCAGCGATGGCCAGATCTACGCCATGGATCCCGCCAGCGGTACCGTGGAGTGGCGCAATACGCGTTTCAAGGGCCAGTCGCTAAGCGGTATGACCCTCTGTGATGGCAAACTGTTGCTCAGCAATTATGCCGGTCAGGTCATCACTATCGACCCCCAAACCGGCCATCGTACGGGGCAGGAAACCGTCTCCAGCAGCGGGATCCAAACCGCGCCGGTCTGTGTTGGCAAAAATCGTTTTCTCGTATTGAGTGGTGTCGGAACCCTCTATCAGCTGCAGTTTGCGAAGCCCTAGTTGCCATGGCGGCAATACTCGCACTCGTTGGTCGCCCCAATGTCGGTAAATCCACGCTATTCAACCGGCTGACCCGTACCCGGGAGGCGCTGGTCGCAGACATGCCCGGTTTTACCCGCGATCGCCATTATGGGACGGCACGGCACCAAGAGCGGGATTACCTGGTTATCGATACCGGTGGTTTCGAGCCGGAAGAGCGCGAGGGACTGGTCGCTGCCATGGCCCTTCAGACGCGGCAGGCCATTGCCGAGGCCGATGTCCTCCTGTTCCTGGTCGATGCCAAAGAGGGGCTGGCTGGCCAGGACGAGGAAATCGCCCGGGAATTGCGGCGCAGCGGTAAGCCGGTACTACTGCTGGTCAACAAAATGGATGTGCGGCATGCCGTGGCAGAGTTGCCGGAATTCCACCGCCTCGGACTGGGAACACCCATCACCCTCTCCGCAGCCCACGGTCACGGGATGGAACAGCTATGGACCGCCATTTCTGCCCTGCTAGCCGAGGCACCGACGGGAGCCGAAACGTCGAGTGAACTGGAGGACGGCCCAGCCATTGCGGTGCTGGGACGTCCGAATGTCGGAAAATCCACCCTGGTCAACGCCATGTTGGGGGAAAAAAGGGTTATCGTTTTCGATCAGCCGGGAACCACCCGCGACAGCATCCGCATTCCCTATGAACGTGCGGGACGGCGCTACGTAATGATCGACACTGCTGGCGTGCGACGGCGCGCGCGGGTAGGAGAGGGGTTGGAGAAGCTGACCGTGCTGAAGACGCTCGCAGCCCTGCGTGAGGCGGACGTAGTGCTGATGGTCATGGACGCGCATGCTGGTGTCAGTGATCAGGATGCGCATCTGGTGGGTGTCGCGGTAGAACTTGGCCGCCCGATCGTTCTGGTACTGAATAAGTGGGATGGTTTGGAGGTGCGCGCGCGCGAGCGCATCAAGGACGAGCTGGAACGACGGCTGGCCTTTCTCCGCTACGCGCCGTTTCACAGCATTTCGGCCCTGCATGGCAGCGGCGTCGGAGAGTTGTACCGCAGCATCGACAAACTATGGCAAAACAGTCAGCGACATTTTTCCACTGGCGAACTCAACCGCCTGCTGGAGGATATCGTCAGCGGCCATCAGCCACCGCTGGTCGCGGGTCGACGGATCAAACTGCGCTATTGCCACCAGGGTGGTACCCAGCCAATCACACTGGTCTTTCACGGCAATCAGCTCGACCGCCTGCCTGGGGCCTACAAGCGCTATCTGGAGACGGCATTTCGCACGGCGCTGAAACTGGATGGGGTCCCCCTCCGTCTGCTCTTTCGTCAGGGGGAGAATCCCTATGCCAGCCGTGGAGCACGCGCATGAACCTCTCCTCATCCTATCGTTGGTGGCTACCCGCCGGGATTCTCTACGCCGCCTTCTTGTTGCAACACTTTTTCAGCATCCTGCAACTGCCGGCGTGGCATTGGGGGCTGGCAATCGCCTATGCCTTGTGGGCCGCCCTGGCTCTGGGCGCTATTGCCCGCAGCTGGCCGAAACTCACGCCCTACGGCTGGCGACCGCTGGTGATTTTTCTGGGCGCGATTCTCTCGGCGATCGACATATTCGCCGGGCCAGGGCCGGCCTCGGCGCAACGTATAGACACGTGGATGACAGCGCTGATCGGGATCGCCATTGTTTCGATTCTGGCGCGCTTCACGCCGCGAAAGTGGAGCAAGCTCTGGTTTGGGCAGGAGGTGCAACCTGGATCTCGTCCTTATTCGTCACGCTGAAGCCGAAGAGCATAGTGCCGATGACAGCGATGCCGGGCGCCGCTTGACCGCCCGCGGCGAAGCGCAGGCTGCCGTTGTCGCTGGGGCTCTGCGCCATTTCCACCTGCAAGACGCGGAAATCTGGTACAGCCCCAAAGTGCGTACACGGCAGACCGCAGCGGCGCTGCAGGCAGAGCTGCAGGCATCGGTGTATCGCGCTGAGGAGGCGCTCGTCACGGGCAACCTAGCCCAACTGCAGTTTGCCTGGCAGGAAGATCAGAGCAAGCAGGTGATTCTCGTTGGACACCAGCCGTTGCTTGGCGACTGGATAGCGCAACTGGCGGGCATCCACTTGCCGATAGCCAAGGCCAGTGTGACATTTTTGCGGGAAAATCCCTGCAGCGCACAGTTTCAGTTTCTCGGACATTTTCGCCCAGAGCTTTTCGCCGCCGCAAACTCTTCTGAAAAAAATCCGTAAGCGTGCTAAGGTGTCTAGATGGGAGCGACTGATTCGCGCCCGTGTTCCATCATCTATCGTACGCTCGAAAGGAGATGACTTATGTCGGAAAGTGAAGCCCCAGATCTCGTGATTATCCTCATTACCGGGCCAGAGAATCCAAAGCGCTTGCCTTCGGCCTTTTTTCTGGCAGCGACTGCCGCTGCGGGGGAACAAAAGGTGGTGATGTACTTCACCGGCCCGGCGACCGAGCTTCTCGCCAAGGGGAAAGCCGAGTCGATTTTCCCCATGCCCGGCGGCAAGAGTGTCGCCGACTTCATGAAGCTTGCGGAAGACAATGATGTGCAGATCATTGGCTGTCTGCAGTCTCTGGAGTTGAATGGTATGACCAAGGGTGACCTGGCAAAAGAGATCCCACTGTTGAATCCCAGCGCTGCTCTGCCTACCCTGGGCGCTGCCGGCCGCGTTCTGACCTGGTAACTTGCAGTGCCCGCGAATTGCGGGCACAGCTGCATCCATTCGGGAACTGTCTGCGTAGTTACGGACAGGATCAAGACGGAGCAAGCATGACGGCTTCCCGAATCGTAGAAAAATCGCAAACGATATCGTATCCGCGCGGAGCGCGCGTCTTGCACTTGGGGCTCGTTCTACTTTTCAGCTTCGAGTTGCTCAACTCAATTCTTGCCCTCTGGTTCCAACATTTTTCCCTGTTTCAGTGGCATATCCTGGTGGGTATTGTCCTGTCTTTCTGGCTGACGCTCTCCTGGATTGTCTATGGTTCGACGTCTTGGGGTCGACAGTTGTTGTATGTGTGGTACTGGCCGGGAAATATTCCCGCCATCTTTTCTGATGTCGGCAGACTGTTGCGTGGTCAGCTTCCTGGACATGGCCCCCAACCGGGGCTCTCCTCCTGGTGGCAGGGAATGTTTTTCTTGCTCGTCAGCTGGGTCAATTATGCCGGACTGGCTGCCTGGCTGACCATGCAGGGTTATCTTGGCATTCCCGATTTGACCCATATCGGGCTCAGTTCAATGCGGCTCGGTACCCCCATCTTGTTGTACTTCTGGCTGGGTCACGTGGGCATGGCTCTGTATCATGCCGCGCGGCGGCAGCCATTATGGTCCATATTCGCACTTTGGTAAGGGAGAAAAGAAATGCAACGTCGAGATTTTCTTCTGCGCGGTGCCGGGTTTGTAGGCGGAATGGCTGGTGGACTCCTCCTACCTGCCTGGGCACGTGCCAACGCGATCCCCGTCTTTCCCGAGTATTACACCTATGCTGGGTTCTATCCCAAAATCGATCCGCAACAGTATCAACTGCGATGTGGAGGACTCATTGGGAAGCCGCGCAGTTTTACCCTTGCCGAGTTGTATCAGCAAAGCGTTCAGCCCGAAGTGTATACCTTTCATTGCGTCACCGGCTGGACCGTGGCAAACGTGCATTGGCGAGGCATCCAGCTGGCCGACTTTCTCACCGAATTGCAGCCGCTGGACTCTGCACGCTTCGTTGTCTTCCATAGTGCCGATGGTGTGTACGTCGATAGTCTGAGCCTGGATCAGGCGCGGGCACCTGGGGTCCTCCTCGCGACGCATATCGCGGGACAGTCGCTGCTGCGCAAAGGGGGCTATCCGTTGCGTTTGCTGGTACCCCAGATGTATGGCTACAAGAGCGTCAAGTGGGTGAATCGTATTGATTTGACTGCCGAGAGACCCGAGGGCACCTGGGAGCGGGATGGGTATTCGAGTAACGCCTATATCAAGAAAGGCTTCAGTTGGCGCGATCTCCTCTAGCATCACGTGAAGTCGAGTGTCACAAAAGTGTCATAAAAAGTTCATGATAGTGTCATGAACTTTCGGTATGATTAGCAGCGCATAGGGATTTCCGATAGTGAAGTCCCCTACATGCTGCAGTGATTTTGATAACGCCATCTTCGGAGGTTTTATGTTGCCAGGTTTTAAGAAGACCGTCGCCCACGCCATGAAGGGCGCCGTTGTTGCGTCCCTCCTCGGCCTTGCTGCCACCGCCGCTACGCCCGCTGTTGCGGCTCCGCAGGTCAGTCTGCTGGAGACCGGTTCCACCCTGTTGTACCCCCTGTTCAACCTGTGGGTGCCGGAATACACCAAGATGCACCCCAACGTGAAAATCACCACCCAGGGTACCGGTAGCGGCACGGGTATTGCTCAATCCATCTCTGGTGTGGCCCAGATCGGTGCTTCCGACGCCTACATGTCAGATGCCCAGGTGAAGATGCATCCGATGTTGAACATCCCCCTGGCCATCTCCATCCAGATGATCAACTATAACCTGCCGGGTCTGAACAACAAGCATATCAAGCTCTCCGGACCGGTGCTGGCGGGCATCTATTCCGGCAAGATCACCAACTGGGACGATCCTGAGATCGCCAAGATGAATCCCGGCATCAAGCTGCCCAATCACAAGATCATCCCGATCCATCGTACCGATGGTTCTGGTGACACCTTCATCTTCACCACCTATCTCTCCGACACCGATGCCACCTGGTCCAAGAGCGTTGGTTACAGTACCACGGTCAGCTGGCCGACCGTACAGGGCGGAATCGGCGCCGTTGGCAACCCCGGAATGGTCGAAGCCCTGAAGTCCACCCCCTATGGTGTGGCCTACATCGGCATCAGCTGGAAGGAGCCGGTCGAGAAGGCGGGTCTGGGCATCGCCATGCTGAAGAATCGTGACGGTAACTTTGTGTTGCCCACCGTGGCGAACGCGAAGGCGGCCGCCGGCGAAATGGTCAGCAAGACACCGGCCGATGAGCGGATCAGCCTGGTCTTCGCTCCGGGCAAGAACTCCTACCCGATCATCAACTATGAATATGCCATCGTGAAGAAGCAGCAGCCGAACGCGGAAACCGCTGCGGCATTGAAGGACTTCCTCAACTGGGCGCTCGATCCCAAGGGTGGCAACGCCCCGCACTTCATGGAAAAGGTACACTTCGTACCGCTACCGGAGAGTGCTGTGGAGTTGTCCCGCAAGCAGGTTGCCGAGATTCAGTAAATTTTCGGCCCTGGAGCCTGGGTCTGCGACCCAGGCTCTCCACAGAATGAACGACGCGGCCCTTTTGTCGGAAGTGCCGCGCGTTTATTATGAGGCCTGCTCCACCGGAGGGTGAACATGAAGGTTTCCGTCTTTCGCTTTGGATTGGTAGGCACGGCCAGCTTTCTGCCGTTATCACTTATCCTTCTCGTAGCTTTTCTGACGGCCTATTCCTGGCCTGCCATCCAATACAACGGCCTGCAATTTTTGTGGACTAACGATTGGAATCTTGGCAGTCTCTATGGCAATCCAGTGTCCATCCACGGCCAACAAGTCATGCCGGGGGCACGCTACGGGATCTGGTTTCTTGTCGTTGGCACCTTGGCCAGTTCCTTCCTTGCTCTTCTGTTTGCGCTTCCGATTGCGGTGGGAGCAGCGTATTTTCTCGTCGAGATGATGCCCAAGTGGCTCTCCGGGCCGCTCGCACTGCTGGTCGATTTGTTGGCGGCCATCCCCAGTGTGGTTTTCGGACTGTGGGGATATGTGTTGCTGATTCCCCTTTTGGGGCAGACAGTCTTTCCATGGATGACCCAGCACATTGGATTCATTCCTTATCTGGGAGGCAGCCCGGGCAGCGGTTATGGCTTGCTGACGACTGCCATCGTCCTGGCGTTCATGATCGTGCCGCTGATCTCAGCGACGATGCGCGAAGGTATCAGCGCCATCGAACCTTCTCTCAAGGAAGCAGGCCTGGGTCTCGGTCTGAACCGTCTGGAGGTGCTGTGGAATATCATCCTGCCCAAACTCAAGACGACTCTGGTCGGCGTCTCTATTCTGGCCCTGGGACGTGCCCTCGGCGAAACCATGGCCGTCGTTATGGTCAGTGGTAACGCCCTTAACTATCTGCCAAACAACATCTATACCCCGATTTCCACCATGGCAGCGTTTATCGTCTCGCAGTTGGAGAGTGCCCTGCAGGATCCCACCAACATGGCGGTGGAAGCCTTAGCGGAGATCGCTCTGGTGCTTCTCGTGCTTACTGTGATTGTCAATATCATTGCCCGTATGATCCTCTGGGGAGCGAAGGTGCGCTCATGAGTACATCCAATCTCACGACGTCCATGACCGCCAGTGTCGGTTCTAAACGCCGGCAAATTCGCGTTTCCTGGAAACGTCATC
Organism: Acidithiobacillus sp. YTS05; assembly: GCF_024396695.1. Classification (GTDB taxonomy): domain Bacteria; phylum Pseudomonadota; class Gammaproteobacteria; order Acidithiobacillales; family Acidithiobacillaceae; genus Igneacidithiobacillus; species Igneacidithiobacillus copahuensis. The sequence goes on along the minus strand of NZ_CP094359.1, from coordinate 1,459,672 downwards.
TCTTTCGTACCCTCGGTACCGCCTTTGTCTGGTTCAGTTTCGTCATTGTTGCCGTTGCTTTCCTGTCCATCATATTGGATGTATTCCTCAAGGCATTGCCCGGATTGAAGCTCAGTCTTCTGACCGAGGTGAGCAACGGGATGAGCGGTGGCCTGAAAAATGCCATCGAGGGTACCCTCGTTCTTTCTCTTGGTTCCCTGCTGATCTCGGCGCCCGTCGGCATTGCGGCGGGGATCTACCTGAGCGAGTTTGGTAGCGGTATCGCCGGCAAATCCCTGCGTTTTCTGTCCGATGTTCTGGTGGGCGTTCCATCTATCGTGTTGGGTTACGTGGGGTATATCACGATGGTGATCTATCTCGGTTGGCAGTTTTCCGTGGCGGCCGGCATCATTACCCTGAGTATCATGCTGTTGCCGTATATCGCCCGTACCACCGAGATGGCGCTGGGCAATATCCCGCAAGCCGTGCGAGAGGCGGGCTTTGGTATTGGCGCGGGCGAGGGCTCGGTGATTTTACGGATTCTTCTGCCCGGAGCCATGCCCGCGGTCATGACGGGGCTGTTTTACGCGTTGGCCCTCTCGATGGGGGAGACGGCGCCGCTGATCTATACCGCTGGATGGTCTAACTATATGTGGAATGGACAGTTCACCAACCAGCCGATCGGGTACTTGACCTACGTCATCTGGACCTTTATCAACGAGCCTTTTGAAGAGGCCCACATCCTTGCCTTTGCGGCAGCGTTTTTGATTACCATGGTAGTACTGGGACTGATATTGCTCGGGCGTTGGCTGATGGTGCAGCAGTTGCGTAAGCGTGGCGCTTACCAATAAAAGCTAGTTCGTCAGTTCAAGGAAGGGGAAACCCCGCCGCGCGCAACATGGCTGACAAGCGAATGAGGGGAAGGCCAATGATGGCATTGGGATCTTCTCCCTCCATGCGCTCGATCAGACAAATACCCAGTCCTTCGGAGCGCAGGCTCCCAGCACAATCGAATGGTTGTTCTTTTTCGATGTAGCGAACAATTTCGTCTTCGCCAAATTTGCGCATCAACACGTGGTAGGGAATCAATTCGGTCTGCGCGTCACCGGACGGACCCAGCAGACAGAGACCATTCAACAGCTCTACTTTTTGTCCCTGCATCATCTGTAACTGAGCAAAGGCCTGTTCGGCAGAACCCGACTTGCCCAACAGGGCGCCGTCGCAACGTACCAGCTGGTCGGCGCCAATGACCCAGGCTTTCGGGTGTTGCTGCCAGATCGCGCGGGCCTTTTCATAGGCCAGGCGTTGTACGAGTGCCTCCGGTGCTTCCTGAGTCTTGCGGCTCTCATCAATCGCTGGCGACTGCCAGGTGAAGGGGATGCCCAATCGGGCGAGCAATTCCCGTCGGTAGGGACTGGAAGAGGCAAGGATGAGCTGCATATCAGCCCGTATTACGCTGCCCGGCGGCAATCGCGTTGATGCTGCGCAGCAAAGGATCGAGCCAGGTTTCCCGAAACTCGGGAGGGGTATCCTCGTTGCGGTACCGCCGTAACAGGGCAAGCTGGATATGGTTCAGTGGCTCCATGTAGACGTTGCGGCGCTGCAGGGAGAAGGCCAGTACCGGGTTTTCTTCGAGCAACTCTTGCTTCTCCTGGATGAGTAGGGTCTCCTGCATACTGACCATAAATTCTGCATGGATTTTTGCAAAGATCTGCTGCGCACACTTCTGATCGCGAGGTAGCGTCGCATACTCTGCGGCAAGTGTCATGTCCGCTTTTGCCATCGCCATGGTGATATTGCCCAGCAAGGAATAAAAAAACGGCCAGCGCTGGTACATTTTTCGCAAAAGCTCCAGTCGCTCGGGGTCTTCGCCACGCCAGCTGCGAATGGCCGAGCCCAGCCCAAACCAGGCCGGCAAAACATGCCGCGACTGTGCCCAGGCAAAGACCCAGGGAATTGCACGAATCGAATTCATCGAGCGGTCGCCACGCTGACGATGCGAGGGACGGGAACCGATGTTCATATGCGCGATCTCGTTCAGCGGAGTGGCCTCGTAGAAGTAATCCATAAAGCCCGGAGTTTGTTGAATCAGTTCGCGATAGACCGCTTCGCCGGTCTTGGTGAGTTCATCCATCACTTTGAGGAAACTGGGATCATCGGTGGGCACCGCCTGTATCAATCCAAAGCTGGCGCGCATCAATCCGGTGACACCGACGGTTAGCTCATATACGGCAGTTTCCAGGTTGGCATATTTGAACGAAAGCACCTCTCCCTGCTCGGTGATCTTGATCTGCCCGCGGACGGTATTGGCCGGCTGCGCCAGAATGGCTTCGTGGGTAGGTCCACCGCCGCGGCCGACGCTCCCGCCGCGACCGTGGAAGACCCGGATATGAATACGCCGGCGGTCTGCCAGGGCGCTCAGTTCGAGCTGTGCTTGGTATAACGACCAGCTCGAGGAGAGAATGCCGCCATCCTTGCAGGAGTCCGAGTATCCCAGCATGACTTCCTGCACATTTTCCTGGCTGCGCAGGATCTCGGCATACTCCGGATTGTCGAGTAATCTCCCCATCACGGTTTCCATGCGCTCGAGATCGTGGATGGTCTCAAACAGCGGCGTGACTGCGATCTCGCTATACAAGCCTTGGCGTGACCAGCCGGCAAGACCAAACTCTTTTGCCAAGACTAGGACTTCTAGAATATTGCTGGCCTCGTGGGTCATCGATACCACGTAATTTCCAAACGCGCGTTCTCCGACTTCTCGGCGCAACTGACCAATGCACTTGAACATCGCGCAGGTCTCCATCGCTAGGGGCGACAGTTGTTCGGGCATGCCTTCAACCAGTCTACCGGGCTTGCGTAGGGCATCACTCAACACCGCGAGTTTTTGTTCTTCCTCCATCTCGGCATAACCCTGAAACTCCGCTATTCCTGCAAAGAGTTCCGTGAGGGTGCGGGTATGTACGGTGGACTCTTGCCGAATATCCAGCGAAGCCAGGTGGAATCCGAAGGTTTCTACCAGCCAGACAAGATCTTGTACCGTATGATTGGCGATGTATTCATCACCGTGGCCCCGCAGCGAGTCACGAACCAATATCAGATCGGCGAGAAAGTCCTGATCACTGATGTACGCCGGAGTATCCGCCGCAAAGCCGCTGCCACTTTGACCATTTTCGAGCTGGTGCAGACGCAGATCGAGACGGGTCATCATGTAGCGCAACTTCCGCCGGTACGGCTCGCTGGGAAAGCGTTGATTCACCCATTCCGCAAGTTCTGGAAAGTCGTCGGCGTCCTTCTCCAGGGAGGCGAGGAGGATCGGCGAAATGCTGCAAAAGCGCGCCGAGTGCCCCAATAGCGGATAGAGTTCGGAGAGACGCCGCTGGTACTCGCGGAGGACCTCGATACTCTGCGTGCGCAGGGTCCAGCCGGTAATGGCCGCGGTCACGTTGGGGTTGCCATCGCGATCCCCGCCGATCCAGGAGCCGAAGCGAATGAAAGCGGGAATATCGACCTGCCGATCGCCGTACACCCGGCGCGCTGCGCGCCGCGCGGCGTGATAGGTCATCGGTACTGCCTGAAAGAGACTGTCGCGAAAATAGAAGAGGCCATTTTCGACTTCGTCCTGCACCTGCGGTTGATTGGTCCGCACCTCCTCCGTCTCCCAGAGGATCTGGATCTGCGCTTGCAGTTGACGCAGCACGTCACCTTCTTCCTCTTCGGTCAAGGTCGGGTCATCCAGGGCCTTGCTGGTGAGAAAGATCCGTCGCAGAGCATGCAGTACGGTGCGGCGCTTGGACTCGGTAGGATGCGCCGTAAAGACCGGCAGGTAGCGCAGTTGGCCCAGCAGAAACTGCAATTGTCCGGCATTTATGCCGGCCTCCTGCAAGCGCCGGAAGGTATCTTCAAAGGAGCCAACCCAAAGCCCGCTGCCGCGCTGCAACAAGCGACGCCGCTGCACATGCTGGAACTCCTCCTCGGCGATGTTAACCAGACTGAAGTAGGTGTTGAATGCACGGATGACAAGTACGAGGTCATCCTGGGGCAGGGCATCGATGAAACGGGCAAGGCGTTGACGGAGCTTGGCATCTTCCCGGCGATGCAGGCGGATGTAGCCCTGGCGAAGCTGCTCTACGGCGCTGAATACCCGCTCGCCGGCTTGCTCGCGCAACACCTCTCCCAGAATGTTTCCCAAGCGTTTTACGCGAGCACGCAACGCACGGTCGCTGGTCAGTTTTTTGGCGTCCACAAACTCTCCCCGGTACGGAATGTTGGCATGGGTGATAATGCAGAGAACTTATCGGCAATCCGGCAAAAGGTCAAAGACCCGTCCTGACGAAGTCTATGCGACGGAGGATTGGCATGCTGTCAGCACGGTGTCTTCCCCATAGCGCACCGACATCTTTTGAGTTAGTCTAAGGGTACTAGCCGATGGCACGATTTGCGTAAAAAAGGAGACAATAGTGGCCAGTCAACAAAAAGGGCAAATTTTGCAAGACCCTTTCCTCAATCTGTTGCGTAAGGAGCACGTTCCGGTAGCCATCTATCTGGTCAACGGCATCAAGTTGCAGGGCTTTGTCGAATCCTTCGACCAGTTCGTTGTGCTGTTGCGCAACAATGTCAGTCAGATGATCTATAAGCACGCGATTTCCACGGTGGTCCCCAGTCGCGACGTGCGTTTGCCACTGCCGGAAGGGGAAGGCGAAGCGACTGCCGGAGACGAGGCCGCAGACTGAGTCAGAGCCCAGGGATTCAGCGGTCGCATCGAGATCGCTGCTTACTGATCCACATTCATACCCCAGGAAGCACGGCGGACGATGGTGGAGAGGAGTTTCAGCAGTTGGCGGCAGACACTGGTGCCGAAATACTGGGCCTGTGGACGGTGTCGCGCGCGCGCCTGGATCCTGCCACCTGTGTTGGAAGTGGCAAAGTTCAGGAAATTGCCGATTTTGTGCGCGCCAACGCGGTCGATCTGATTCTTTTTGACCGTCCGCTGAGTCCGATTCAGGAACGGAACCTGGAGCGCTCCTGTGCTGCGCGGGTCATCGACCGGGTGGGACTCATCCTCGACATTTTCGCCCGGCGTGCACGTACGCACGAGGGACAACTGCAGGTCGAATTGGCACAACTGGATCATTTGCGCACCCGACTGGTGCGTGGCTGGACCCACCTCGAGCGGCAGCGGGGTGGCATCGGCCTGCGCGGACCTGGCGAAACGCAGCTGGAAACAGATCGCCGCTTGATCGGTGTGCGGATTCGCATCTTGCGCGAGCGGCTGGCACGGGTCGCTGCCCAGCGAGCTACGCAGCGACGCGCTCGGCTGCGTGCACCAGCGCCCACGGTTGCTTTGGTAGGCTATACCAACGCTGGAAAATCTTCTCTTTTCAATGTGCTGACGGCAAATGATCAGTATGCCGCCGATCAGCTTTTTGCAACGCTCGATCCCGCCATTCGCCGTCTCTCCGGCAATGGACCGACAACCCTGATAGCGGACACCGTTGGGTTTTTGCGCGATCTGCCGACGGAATTGATCGCCGCTTTCCGCGCCACCCTGGAAGAGGTGGGGCAGGCTCAGTTGCTGCTGCACGTCATTGACGCAGCGGCGCCCGATCGCGACGCGCAGATTCTTGCGGTGGAAAACGTTCTTGCCGAGATTGGCGCGGCCGGCGTGCCGCGTCTACGCGTATTCAACAAGATCGATCTGTTGGGTGAGGAGGTGCGGGAACGGGTAGATGAAACTGGCCAGGTGAGCGATCTCTGGCTCAGTGCCCATAGTGGTGCCGGCGTGGCCCGCCTGGCGGAAATAATCACGCAGCGCCTGCACGGTGCCCGCCTGCGTCTGCGTTGTACGTTGCGACCAGAGGCGGGGGCGCTGCGCGCACGCCTCTTTCGGGAGGCCGCGGTCCTGGAGGAACGTTTCGATAGCGAGGGGAGTAATCATCTGCTCATCGAAATCGACCAACAAACCTGGACCGGTTTGCAGGCAGAAATCGGGGCAGAGAGTTGTCAGCGGGAGGATCTGCCTTCTACAATGCGCCCATAGTCCGGGGTAAGGAGAGCGGGATGCCGTGGAGTGATCCAGGCGGAAACGGTAAACAAGACGGTAACGGCAGCAATAAAGGTCCCTTGGGACGGCGTCCCGGAAATTCCGGCGCAAGCTGGAATATCGACAAGATCACCAAAGAACTGCGCAAGCTCGGCGGCAAATTGTCGTCGTCTCCCGGATCTGGACCGCGACGAAAAATTCCTTTTGTTCGTTGGTTTCCCCTGATCGTGGTGCTTGTGCTGGTTGGTGTCTGGCTGCTCTCCGGCTTCTATCAAGTCGGCAGCGGTCAGGAGGGCATCGTGCTGCGCTTCGGTCGTGTGGTCGCCACCGTGCCGCCGGGAAGCCACTATCATTGGCCCAGTCCCATCGAGACGGTCGGGACCGTCGAGGTTGGGCGCAGCCGGCGCTTGGTCCTGGGCTACGGGGATTCGGGAGAGGCACTCAGCCCAGGTCGCATCCTCACCAGCAATAATGAGGTAGTCGATGTGCGCTATGCCGCGGATTACCGCATTGCGCACCCCCGCGACTTTCTTTTTGCCAGCAGTAATCCGCAGCAATATCTGGCCTTTGTACTGAGCGCTGCATTGCGCCAGGTGACCAGCGGTATGAGTTCTCAACAGCTGCTTGCCACGGCACACGCGCCGCTTGAGCAGCAGCTTCTGCAGAAGGCACAAAATCTCCTGGCCGGCAGCGATAGTGGCATCAGCCTGCAATCCGTGCAGATCATCGAGCTCACCCATCCCAAGGCGCTGGATGCCGAGTACGAGAAGATTACCAAGGCGCGCAAGGATGCTGCCGAGCAAGCCGAGCAGGCGAAGGCAGATACCGCCAAGACACTGCTTGCCGCCAAGGCTGAGGCTGCCAAGATGACCGATCGCGCCAGCGTCCAGGCAGAACAGTTACTCGGTAAGGCACAAGGAGACGTCGCCCGTTTCAATGCCGTCTATCAGGCCTATCAGCAGGATCCGCAAATCAGCACCAAGCAGATGTACCTGCAGACCATGCAGGACATACTGGCCAAGGCAGGCAAGATCGTCGTGGCGGATGGAAATGGTGCGCAGGTGGCAGTACAGGTTGCTGCACCAACCCAGTCGGCTCCGGCAGCTAAAGCTAGTGCTCCCACCAGCAGTGGAGATAAGGCCTCATGAAACCGATGACCTGGGGCTGGATAGCCCTGGCAGTTGCTGTTTTGCTATACCTGCTATCCGCCAGTTTCTACCAGCTGCGTCCAGGGCAGAGTGCGGTTATTCTCAACGCCGGGCACGTAGCGGCGGAGCGTTCGCAGGCAGGCCTCTACGTCCACTGGCCTTTTTTACAGTCGGTGCAGGTCATTGATACGCGCAGACGCAGCCAGAGTACCAAGGCAGTCACCGTTACGCCAACTACGGGACCAAGTCTGCAGCTCGACTGTTTTGTGCAGTGGCACGTGAGCGACGCAAAAAAGTTTTACCAGCGGGGTCTGAACACTGCCTTGGCCGAGAGCCAGATCAGTGACGTCGTGCAAGCCGCTCTCTCGCGTATCGTCGATAAAAATTCTGGCGTGACACCAAGCAATGCCGTTCTGGACGCTTGGCAGCAAACCTTGCGTAGCCAAGTGAGTGATTCTCTCGCGCGCGATGGCATTTCTCTGGATGAGCTGCATTTTCTGGAGCTTGGTTTGACTGCAGAGGCGCAACAGGACGTCTATCAGCAAATGCGAACGGAACTGCAGAGCAAGCTTGCGGCGGAAGAGCTGGCCGGCAAGGAACAGGTGGAGCAGATCAAAAATGCCGCGGAGAAGGAACGCCAGCAAGTTCTCAGCCAGGCCTATGCCTCGTCGCAGCAAACCTTGGGCAAGGCACAAGCGCAGGCAGCCAAGCTCTATGCCGATGCCTACGGAAAAAATCCACGTTTTTATGCCTTTTATCGTAGTCTCGAGGTATTGCGCGATAGCACCAAGGCGGGGGACGTCTGGGTCCTGCCGGCCAACTCTCCGTTGCTCCGCTATCTGCATGAGGGACTGCAAGGAGGCGGCAAGCCGTGAGCAAACGGAAAGATATCTTGGCGAGTTGGATGTTGCCTGCCGGTTTTGAGGATATGGGACCGCAGCAGGCGGCAGCACTCGAAGGAAAGCGTCGGGAGCTGCTGGATCTCTTCGCATCCTGGGGATACCGACAGGTGATCCCGCCCATGCTGGAGCATCTGGAGGGCTTGCTGACCGGCAGCGCCATCGATCTCGATCTGGAAACCTGGAAGGTACTCGATCAGGCCAGTGGACGGGTGCTGGGCTTCCGCTCGGATATGACGCCACAAATGGCGCGGATCGATGTGCAGATGGCACGCGGTGATGAGGCGCGACGCCTGAGTTACGCCGGCACCGTGTTGCGCGCACGTCCCGATGCCCTCGGTGGGAGTCGCGCGCCCTTTCAGGTGGGAGCCGAGATGTTTGGCGTCGCTAGTGCCGATGCCGATCTCGAAATTCTGAGCCTGATGGTGGAGAGCGTACAGCGCTGCTGTCCCGGTACCGAACTGGTATTGGACCTGGGGCATGTCGCAATTTCGCAATGTCTGGCAGAAGCGTGCGGGCTTGGTCAGCAGGATCGAGAGGAGCTATTGCGTTTCCTGGAACGCAAAGCCTGGCCGGATCTGCGACAGCTTCTGCAGGCGAATGCGGTGCCTGCGCAGCAGGCCGAAGCATTTCGGGCGTTGTCCGAACTGCATGGCGATCATGAAATCCTGGATCGCGCCCGGCAACGCTTTGCCTCTTATCCCGTCATTCTGCGCGCTCTGGAAGAGCTCGATTTTGTCTGGCAAGTACTTGCCCAGCGCTATCCGCAGCTCAGCATTCGTGCGGATCTAGCGGAAATGCAGGGGCATCGCTACCACACCGGCATGCTCTTTGCGCTATTCTCGCCGCAGCAGGGCGCGGCGATTGCCCGCGGCGGGCGGTATGACGGTGTCGGCAAGGCCTTTGGCCGCTATCGTCCGGCGACCGGATTCAGTCTCGATTTGCGTCCCTTGTTGCGCGATCTGACCGAGGAAAGAAATTCTCCACGGGTCCTTGCCCCGGGTGGTTCCGACCCCAGCCTGTGGCAGGCCATTCAGGACCTGCGTGCACAGGGGTATACCGTTGTCCAGGACCTGGCTGGTGGCGCCCCCGCGCAACCGTTGCCGGCAGGCTTCGACGCCTGCCTGGTAGTGGAGGGGGGGCGATGGACACTGGCCGGCCGCGAGCCTGAATTTCCCTTTTCTGCATCCTGATCTTTTGCGGAGTCGCTATCGATGTCCAGAAACGTAGTGGTAATAGGCACCCAGTGGGGTGATGAGGGCAAGGGCAAGATTGTCGACTGGCTTACCGAGCAATGTCAGGCAGTTGCGCGCTTCCAGGGTGGCAATAATGCCGGTCACACCCTGGTCATCGCGGGCAAAAAGACGGTGCTGCATCTCATTCCGTCCGGTATCCTGCGACCGGAGGTACAGTGTCTTATCGGTAACGGCGTGGTGCTCGATCCTGTGGCCCTGTTCGAAGAGTTGGATCCATTGCTGGAAACCGTTCCAGATGCGGCCCAGCGCCTGGTCATTTCCGAGGCGTGTCCGCTGATCTTGCCCTATCACAAGCGGCTGGACCTTGCCCGGGAACGGGCCAAAGGGGAAGCGCGCATAGGGACTACCGGGCGAGGGATTGGGCCTGCATATGAAGACAAGGTAGCGCGACGGGCCTTACGGGTGGCGGACCTGTTTCACCGCGAGCGTTTCGCAGCAAAACTGGGCGAGGCACTCGACTATCACAACTTTGTTCTGCAGCACTACTTCAAGGAAAAACCAGAGGATTTTCATCAGACGCTGGAGCAGAGTCTCGCCTATGCGGAACGTCTGGTACCCATGGTTGCCGATGTCTCCCTGCGCCTCAGCCAGATTCAGGCGGCCGGTGGACGGATTCTGTTTGAGGGGGCGCAAGGGACCATGCTCGACGTCGACCACGGCACCTACCCGTTTGTCACCTCTTCCAACACGGTGGCCGGGGCCGCCGCTGCCGGTACCGGGGTAGGGCCCGGCGAACTGGGTTACGTTCTCGGCATCACCAAGGCCTACACCACCCGCGTCGGCTCCGGCCCATTTCCCACCGAGCTCTTCGATGACACTGGACGCTGGCTGGCGGAGAAGGGCGGCGAGGTGGGCGCCACGACCGGGCGGGCGCGGCGTTGTGGCTGGTTCGATGCCGTGGCCCTGCGCGCTTCCTGTCGGGTCAACGGGGTGACCGGCCTGTGCATGACCAAACTCGACGTGCTCGATGGCCTGGCGGAAATTCGTGTCGCTACCGGCTATCGGGTACGGGGTGCGGAGTGTCGTGACCTGCCTGGCGGCGCCGAATCGCTGGCGGATTGTGAACCTGTCTACGAAAGTTTTCCGGGCTGGTCGGAATCCACTGCCGGTGTTCAACGTTGGCAAGACCTGCCACAAAACGCGCGAAGCTATCTTGAAGCTCTGGCGGAGCTGGTGGAGCGGCCCCTGGCAATTGTTTCTACCGGGCCGGACCGAGCCCACACGATTCTCCGTGAGGCGTTTTTATGAGCTTGAGTTTCTTGTCTTTTCTTGTCTGCATTGCGTAGTATGTCGCGTATCATTCCCAGTGGCTGTCATCAAAGTGTCATAAAACTGTCGCACTATTGTCATGGTTTTGGGTCATACTATTGTTTGCTGCAACCCGAACAGGGGGATTGAGGGATGCTCGAAACGCAAGTTCAGAAGGACATGGGTCGTAATACCAAAAAAGGGGAGCGCTCGCTGCGACTGTATCTCGCCCGCCATCAGGATGAGATCGAGGCGGCACAACGGCTGCGCTATCGCGTGTTCAGCGCGGAGTACGGTGCCCAGCTGAGTGGCCCGCCGGGAATCGATCAGGATGAATATGATCCCTTCTGCGAGCACCTGATCGTCGAAGATGAGGTCCGTCAGGAGGTGGTTGGTACCTATCGTCTTTTCCTGCCCGAGCAAGTACCCAATGTAGGCCGCTATTATGCGCAGACGGAGTTTGATCTCTCGCGTCCCTTGGCCCTGGGCTCTCGGGTCATGGAACTCGGTCGCTCCTGCGTGCATCCAGACTATCGCCAGGGAGCCGTGATCGTGCTGTTGTGGTCTGGCTTGGCAGAGGCTATGGGCATGTGGGACATCGACCATCTCATGGGTTGCGCCAGCGTGCATAGCACCGATGGCCCGGCGCTTGGCGCCCTGTATCGCTCGCTGGAGCAGCAGATGGTGCCAGCAGAGCAGCGCGTCTTTCCCCTGCGCCCGGTACCCGGTTTCGATTCCGACGCCCAGGTGGAGCCCGTCGAGTTGCCGGCATTGCTGAAAGGCTACTTACGGGCAGGGGTGCGGCTGGGGGGCGAGCCGTATTGGGACCCCCAGTTTCATTGCGCTGACTTTTTTGTGTGGTGCGATTCGCGACTTATTACCTCGCGCTACCAGCAGCGTTTTCTGGATCCTGTGGTCCAAGGCAAATGATCTTTCGTCGGCGGCGTATTTCCGCTTCTGCACAAGCGCAACTGATCCCCTATCCCAGCGACCGTATCCTGCGGCGCAGCGAGCCGCGTTTTTATCGCCGCTTGTGGCGTATCCCCGCCCTTGCCCTGCACTTGGCTTTGGCATTTCCCCTGAGCTGGTGGTACTACGGGCGCAGGGTGGAAATCGATGGATCTGCGTTGGCGGTATTTCGCTGGTGGTGTGGGGTTGCGCTGCGCATCCTGGGGATCCGGCTGCGGGTAGCGGGAACCTTACCCATGGCACCGACGATGTTGGCGGCCAACCACGTCTCTTATCTCGATATTCTTGCGCTTGCCGCGATCCGGCCGGGTCAGTTTGTCGCCAAAAAGGAGATGGAGTCCTGGCCTCTCTTTGGCCGCCTGGCGCACCGCCTGGGAACCTTTTTCATTGACCGTGGTGATGCCCGGGCCAGCCAGCGGGTGTTGAAAGAGGCGGCCGAGGTCCTCCGTGATGGCCGTATCCTGTCCATCTTTCCCGAGGGAACGACAAGCGATGGTACGGACGTCGGCGACTTTTTTGCCGCTCCTTTCGAGACCGCCGTCAGTGCCGGCAGCATGGTGGTACCGGTTACCCTGCGGTATGAGGATGTCCTGCGTCCCGGGCATGCGGATCAGGTCTGCCCGTTCATTGGCGACGATACCCTTGCGGGACATCTGTGGCGGCTCACGGCATCGGCACCGCTCACCCTGCGCATCCACTTCGGTTCGCCCTTATCGCCCCAGCTCGGTCGAAGAGAGCTCGCCAAGGAGACCCAGCGTCTGATTCGCGAGTCGTTACAGCGGATGGAGGAGGGCGCGGCAGTGACCTATCTGGATCCGTATCGCCACCGCCTGCGCGATGCCTGGGAGGCCTGGCGTCACGGTAGTCAGTCCCGCTAGGGTTTTTCAGGCCACATCAGTATTCTTCGTAGACGCTGTCATTGCTGCAGCCGTTCCAGGCGTGTACGGTCTCTACCAGCAGTTCTACATTGTCTATTGGTGTTTGCGGCGTGATGCCGTGGCCCAAGTTGAAGATATGTCCTGGCCTTCCCGCATTCGCACAAAGGATATTTTCGATTTCAGCGCGCAACAGGGCGGCTTGACCATAAAGTGCAATCGGGTCGAGATTGCCCTGTACGGCGATTTTCTTACCCAGACGTGTGCGCGCCACGTTAATGTCGATGGTCCAATCCAGGCCGATGACGTTGGCACCGCTCGCCGCCATGCGCTCCAACCAGTTACCCCCGCCTTTGCTGAAGAGGATGATGGGCAGCTCTTTGGCCTCTGCTGTGGCGCGCAGTCCGGCGATGACCCGCTGCAAGGGGGCCAGAGAAAAACGCTCGTAGGCCGAAGTCGTCAACGTACCGCCCCAGGTATCAAACAGCATTAGTGCCTGAGCGCCCGCCGCGGCTTGCGCGTGCAGGTAGTCTGTCAGCGCCAGCACCAAGCGTTCGAGCAATGCCTCCAGGCTTTCCGGATCGGAATACATCCAAGTCTTTGCATGCAGGAAGTCGCGGCTCCCTCGGCCCTCGATCATGTAGCAGGCGAGGGTCCAGGGGCTGCCGGCAAAGCCAATGAGCGGGACCCGACCGTCCAGCTCCCGACGGATGAGACGTACTGCGTCCATGACGTAGCGTAGATCTTGCTCGGGATCGGGCTGCCCCAGGCGCCGCAGATCACTGGCCTCGCGTAATGGATCGCGAAATACCGGACCCTCGCCTTCGAGGAAATCCAGTTCCATGCCCATAGCGTGGGGCACGGTGAGGATGTCGGAAAAGAGGATGGCGGCGTCGAGATCAAAGCGTCGCAGAGGTTGCAGTGTTACCTCGCAGGCCAATTCCGGCGTCTGGCAGAGCTCCAGAAAACCCGACACCTTGGCACGGGTGGCGCGATACTCTGGCAGGTAGCGCCCGGCTTGACGCATCAGCCAGACCGGCGTGCGATCGACCTCCTGGCCCCAGCAGGCCCGCAGGAAGCGGTCTGTCTTGCTCATTCTGCGGCGCTCAAAAAATCGAGGATGCCGTCGGCCGCCCGACGTCCTTCATCCACCGCCGTCACCACGAGGTCAGAACCACGGTGCATGTCACCGCCTACAAAGACCTTGGGGTTACTGGTCTGGAACTGGCTGTTGGCCGTCACCCGGCCGGCCTTGTCGGTGGCGATGCCAAAGTCGTCAAACCAGGCTGCGGGGGAGGGATCGAAGCCGAAGGCAATGATCACGGCATCGGCGAGCAAAAGCTCTTCTGAGCCGGGCACGACTTCGGGGTAGCGGCGACCTTTGTCATCGGCCGCACCGAGTTGCGTGCGCAAGACCTTGACCCCTTGTGGACCAGACTCAGGACTGCCAACAATCTCCACGGGCTGGCGATTGAAGAGGAATTTCACTCCTTCCTCGCGGGCGTTACTGACTTCCCGGCGGGAGCCGGGCATGTTTTCTTCGTCACGGCGATAGACGCAACTGACCGCCGTCGCACCCTGGCGGATGGCCGTGCGCACACAATCCATGGCGGTGTCACCACCACCCAGCACGACCACGCGTTTGCCGGTCAGGTTGATATAGGGATGCAGAGGATCGGGCAGGGCCATCAGATGGGAGATATTGCCATTGAGGAAGTCCAGGGCCTTGTAGACGCCCGGCAGCTCCTCGCCGGGGAAATGCCCCTGCTTGGCCTTGTAGGTGCCCATGCCCAGGAACACGGCGTCGAAGTCGCGCAGTAGATCGGCAAAGGGAATGTCCTTGCCGACTTCCTGCCCAAGACGGAACTCGATGCCCATTTCCCGCAGCAGATCGGCACGCCGCGCGACCACTTCCTTTTCCAGTTTGAAGGGGGGAATGCCGAAGGTCAGCAGGCCACCCACGGCGGGGTAGCGGTCGAAGACCACTACATCGACGCCATTGCGATTGAGGATATCGGCACAGCCGAGGCCCGCCGGCCCGGCGCCGACCACTGCCACGCGCTTGCCCAAACGCGCAACCGGCTCCTGTACCGGCTTCCAGCCGCGCGCCAGGGCTTCTTCGGTGATGAACTTCTCCAGGTTGCCGATGGTGACCGCGCCGTAGTCTTCGTTGAGAGTACAAGCGCCTTCGCAAAGGCGATCCTGGGGACAGATACGACCACAGATTTCCGGCAGGGTGTTGGTACTGTGGGAAAGGGTTGCGGCCTCCTCGATGCGGTTTTCGACGATCAACTGCAACCAGTTGGGAATGTAGTTGTGCACCGGGCACTTCCACTCACAGTAGGGATTACCGCAATGCAGACAACGGTCGGCCTGCAAACGGGCGCTGTCGAGATCGAAGACTTCATAGATCTCGCGGAAGGCTTCGCGACGCTCCTCTACCGGCAATTTCTTGGGATCCTGCCGACCATCTTCCAAAAAGGCAAAATTATTCATGTCAATTCCTCGCGATGGACAAGGTCAGCTGGCTTCTTCGAGCAACACATCGAGCTTGGCCGCCTTGGGCACCACCAGCCAGACCTGTGCAACAAAACGCGACCAATTGTGCAGTAAATCCTGGGCCAGCAGGCTGCCAGTCCATTCTGCGTGACGCTTGATATGGCGCTTCAGTAAGACTTCGTAGCCGCGCATGGATTCGGTATCGATACGATGGACATTGACCAGCTCGCCATTGACGCGATTGGGAAACTGGCCCTCGGCATCGCGCACGAAGGCGAGACCACCGGTCATGCCGGCACCGAAATTGACGCCAACCCGGCCGAGAATGATGACCTGACCGCCCGTCATGTATTCGCAGGCGTGGTCTCCGGCGCCCTCGATGACCGCAACCGCACCGGAGTTGCGCACCGCAAAGCGCTCGCCGGCGCGGCCGGCGGCGTGCAGCATGCCGCCGGTGGCACCATAGAGGCAGGTGTTGCCGATGATGGCCGATTCTGCGGCAACATAGGGGGCATTTTCGGGCGGGGCGATGATGATGCGGCCACCATTCATGGCCTTGCCGACATAATCATTGGCATCGCCGTGCAGACGCAGGGTCATGCCCTGTACCGAGAAGGCGCCAAAGGACTGACCAGCGGTGCCGTGCAGCTCGACATGAATGCAGTCATCGGGCAGACCGGCATTGCCATAGCGTTTGGCAATCTCGCCTCCCAGCCTTGCGGCAATGGAGCGGTGGGTGTTCTGAATGCGGTAGTGCAACCGCGTGGGGATCTTCTCCTCCAGGGCCGGGCGGGCATCGGCCACGATCTGCTCGGCGAGTTCGCCGCGGTCGAAGGGCGGATTGCGATCCTGCTGATGGATGTTGTGATCAGCATTTTCCAGCGTGGCATTGCCGAGCAGCGGACGCAGATCCAGGGCGGCCTGCTTTTCCGTACTGGCCTTACCGATCTCCAGCAGGTCACTACGTCCGACCAGATCGTCAAAGCGACGAATGCCGAGTTCGGCCATGATCTCCCGCACCTCTTCGGCAACAAAGCGGAAGTAGTTGATCACCAGTTCCGGCAGTCCCTTGAAATGCTTGCGCAGGGTCTCATCCTGAGTAGCCACGCCCGTGGCGCAGTTGTTGAGATGGCAGATCCGTAGATACTTGCAGCCGAGCACGATCATCGGCGCGGTACCAAAGCCGAAGCTCTCGGCGCCGAGCAGGGCACCTTTCACCACATCGAGCCCGGTCTTGAAACCACCGTCGGCCTGCAGACGCACGCGATGGCGCAGGAAGTTCTTGCGCAGGGTGACCTGGGTTTCCGCCAGCCCCAGCTCCCAGGGGGAACCCGCATACTTGACCGAAGTGAGCGGACTGGCGCCAGTCCCGCCATCGTAGCCAGCGATGGTGATGCGGTCGGCATAGGCCTTGGCCACACCGGCAGCAACGGTGCCCACGCCGGCCTCGGAGACCAGTTTGACCGAGACAAAGGCGCCGGGATTGACCTGCTTGAGGTCAAAAATGAGCTGTGCCAGGTCTTCGATGGAGTAGATGTCATGGTGCGGTGGCGGGCTGATCAGCGCCACACCTTCCTTGGCGTAGCGCAGGCGCGCGATGATGCCGCTGACCTTGTGACCAGGCAGCTGACCGCCTTCGCCGGGCTTGGCGCCCTGGGCGATCTTGATCTGCAGCTCTTCGGCATTGACCGCGTATTCCGGCGTCACCCCAAAACGGCCAGAAGCAATCTGCTTGATTTTGCTGACCTTGTTGTTGTGATAGCGGGCAGGGTCTTCGCCGCCCTCGCCGGAGTTGGAACGCCCACCGATAGTGTTCATGGCAATGGCCAGGGCCTCATGGGCCTCGGGAGAGAGCGCACCCAGGGACATCGCCGCGGTATCGAAGCGCGGAGTGATGGCCTCGACCGGTTCCACTTCATGCAAGGGGATCGCCTTGCCGCCGCGCAGATCCAGTAGGTCGCGGAGATTGGTGACCGGCCGTCCATTCACCAGTTCGGCGAAGCTGCGATAGTCCTCCTGGCGGCCGGAACGGGTGGCAGCCTGTAGACTGGCAACCACATCCGGGTTGTAGGCGTGGTATTCGCCGCCATGGATATATTTCAACTGACCGCCGGCACTCATGCGTCGATGCGGACGCCAGGCATCTGCCAGCAGGCGCCGTACGTCGGTTTCCAGGTGCCGGAAATCCGCGCCCTCAATGCGGCTGACCGTACCGCGAAAACAGCGTTCCACCACCCGCGACGATAGGCCCAACGCCTCAAAGAGCTGGCTACTGCGATAGGAGGCGAGGGTGGAGATCCCCATTTTAGAGAGAATCTTGTACAAGCCTTTGTCGATGCCCTTGCGATAATTGGCCAGGGCCTTGCTTACCCCCACCGGCTGGCTGAAGGCGCGGCGCTCGGCCAGGCTACGCACTATGCTGTAGGCGAGGTAGGGATACACTGCGGTAGCGCCGTAGCCGATGAGGGTGGCGAAGTGATGGGGGTCGCGGGCGTGGGCGGTAGCAACGAGAATGTTGCAGCGAGTACGCAAGCCGGCGTCTATGAGGGCGTGATGCACCGCACCCACCGCCATGAGCGCGGGGATATAGACCTGATCCTTCTGCAATCCGCTGTCGTCCAGTACCACAATGACGGCTCCGGCCTGCACCCCGGCCACGACTTCGGCGCAGAGACTGCTGACCGCAGATTCGAGATCAGCACTGCTCGGGTAGCAGATGTTGAAAATCTGCGCGCGGAAGGCGGGTTCCGCACGCGAAATCAGCGCCTGAAAGGCCGCATCGGATAGTACCGGGGAGTGCACCTCGATACGCCGCGCATACTCCGGGCGCTCGGCAAAGAGATTGCTTTCCGTCCCCAAAATGGCATTCAGGGACATGACCAGGGATTCCCGCAACGGGTCGATCGGCGGGTTGGTAACCTGGGCAAACTGCTGGCGGAAGTAGTCGGCCAGGTGCCGCGGCTGGGTGGAAAGCACCGCCACCGGGGTATCATCGCCCATGGAGCCAACCGCCTCTTGGCCTCCTTCGGCGAGCACCCGGATGACCTGGTCTTCCTCTTCCATGCTGACGCCAAAGGCCTTTTCCCAGGCAACCAGATCCGTCACCGGGCGGGCGATTTCCGGCGCATCGTCATCTGCATCGAGATGTTCGGCATATTCCGCCAGCCAGTCGCCGTAGGGGGCGCTGTTCTGGATGCGCAGGTCGATACTGGCGTTGTCCAGTAGCTGGCCGTTGCGCAGGTCTACCGCAAGTATTTGCCCCGGCCCCACCCGTCCCTGGGCGGTGATATCCTGGTGTGCGTAGTCGAAAACGCCCACTTCCGAGGCAATATTGATGATGCGGTCGCGGGTGATGACGTAGCGCGCGGGTCGCAGGCCGTTGCGATCCAGAGCGCAGACCGCCATCTGGCCGTTATTGAGCACCAAACCGGCAGGGCCATCCCAGGCCTCCATGCGCATGGAGTGATATTCATAGAAGGCGCGCAGTTCCGGGGCCATGTTGGGGACATTGTGCCAAGCCGGGGGAACCAGCAGGCGCAGGGCCTTGAAGAAGTCCATCCCACCTTGCACCAGCAGTTCGAGCATGTTGTCCAAACTGAAGGAATCACTGCCGCCACCCACTGCTGGCAGCACCTCCTCCATGGGCAGGAGATCGGATTGCAGCAGGGGGGCCCGTGCCCGTGCCCAGTTGCGGTTGCCCTGAATGGTGTTCAGCTCGCCGTTGTGGGCGAGAATGCGGAAGGGTTGGCATAAACGCCATTCCGGCCAGGTATTGGTGGAGAAGCGTTGATGGTAGCTGACCAGCGCCGAGGCAAAACGTGGGTCGCGCAGATCAGGATAGAAATCCGGCAGATGCTCGGGCATGACCAGCCCTTTGTAGCCGATCACCCGGCTGGAGCAGGTGACCGCAAAGAAATCGCTGTCGGACGCGCAGCGCTTTTCCACCCGGCGGCGCAGACGGTAACAGAGGCGTTCGAAGGCATCGTCGTCTGCTTCCTCTCCGCTGAGGAATGCCTGCTCGACGCCAGGGAGAGTCTTCAGCGCCTCCGCACCGCAGGCCTCGGCCACGGTGGGCACGGCACGCCAGCCAAGCAGGGTAAGGTCCAGGGCTTGCGCTTCTTCCGCAATGATCTGGTGTATTCCCTTTGCCCGCTGCACGTCGCGAGGCAGAAAAAACTGCCCAACGGCAAAGCGCGCTGGCAGCGTAATGCCCGACTCGGTCGCCACGGCGCGGAAAAAGTCCTGGGGCATCTGGATGAGCAGCCCGCAACCATCCCCACTCTTGCCGTCGGCGGCGACCGCTCCACGGTGGGTCAGGCGGGCCAACGAGCCGATGGCCGTGGCCACGATGCTGTGACTGGCCTGGTTGTCCATCTGGGCAATGAGGCCAAAACCACAAGAATCGCGTTCAAAATCTGAAGAGTAGAGATTATTTGTCATGCTTTCACCATCGGCCGGACCATTCCCTCCCGCCCTATGGCGAAAGGGCTACCATTATAAGCCGCTGATGCAGCAGAAACCAAGCCGTTTTGGTAATCCGCAGCGGCCTAAGCCTCGGGGTAAGAGCACTAGGGATGTCCGTCCTGCCGGTCCTGTGGGCCGCGCCTCCGTTGCGGATGGCGTTGGTCCTGCTCTCTGCCCGCGTCCGGTCGTCGCTGCTCCGCGGCACTTCCTGGGCGCTGCGCGAAATTCTGCGGACGCTCCCTGGGTACGAGCTGGCCTTGGTAGCGGTCGGGCGGTGCTACTGGTCGCTGGGCATTCGGAAACCCCTGCATTAGGGGGCGATCAGGTCTCCGATTCTCAAAATCCGGCCTGCCGGGACGAAAATCCGGTTGCGTTGGTCGCTGCCCAAAGCGCTGGAAAAAAGTACCGGGAGGCGGCGGCGGAGAACCGTAGGGCGGTCGCCTTGGCAGGGGAGCACCGCGTGGTAACGGCGGCGGTGGAGCAGGATAGTACTGATAATATTGCCGCGGGTAATAATACCAGAGCATGTATTGAGCATAGAGCGGTGGCGAGTAATATTGCGCATATCCGGGCTGCAAATCGAAGTAGGTATACTCCCCCGGCGCTGCGTAGACCGAGCTCGTGTAGCCGCTCTGATAGTAGCCGTAGGGGTAATAGGCGCAGCCCCCCAGTATGCCCAGAATTGCCGGAATGGCGAGCCACGACACCAGTTTTCTGACAGACAATGATGTCGTTGGCTCGAGAGAGAATCTTCTTGCGTTCATCCGTCATTCCTCGCTAGGTCTATCCCGCAGCCACTGGTTGCCCGGCGCCTTGCGGGCGCGGCAGTCTATAGCTCGTGGTTGGCGAGTAGCTGAAACTGCTCCAGCGCCGCCTCCAGATCTTCGATGATCGCACGCGCAATTACTTCTGGCGAGGGCAGGTTGTCGGAATCGGATAGCGAATCATCCTTCAACCAGAAGATGTCCAGACTGGCCTTGTCGCGGTTGACGAGTTCCTCGTAGTCGTAGGCGCGCCAGCGGCCTTGCGGGTTTTCTTCTGACCAGGTGGGCGAGCGTAGATGGCCTACACCGCCGTAGCACTGGACAAATTCCTCCAGGTCTTCGCGCCGCAAGGGGTTGGTCTTGAGGGTGAAGTGCAGATTGGTGCGCAGGTCGTAGATCCACAGCTTCTTGGTCCATGGGGCCTCACCGGCAGGCTTTTTGACAAAAAACAGCACGTTCGCCTTCACGCCCTGGGCGTAAAACAGGCCAGTGGGCAGGCGCAGCAGGGTGTGCACGTCGCAATCGTGCAGCAGCTTGCGGCGAATGGTTTCGCCGGCGCCACCCTCGAAGAGCACATTGTCGGGCACGACCACGGCGGCGCGGCCGTTTTGCCTGAGCAGGGTCTTGACGTGCTGGACGAAGTTGAGCTGCTTGTTCGAGGTGGTGGTCCAGAAGTCGCCACGCTCGACGATGTCGCGCTCCTTGCTGACCTTGCCCTCCTCACCGACGATGGTGGTGCTGCTCTTCTTGCCGAAGGGCGGATTGGTCAGGATCAGGTCGAAGCGGTCACCGGGGTCGGCGGCCAGTGAATCGCTCACCACGATGGGCTCGAAGTCCTGGCTACCGATACCGTGCAGCAGCAGGTTCATGGCGCAGAGCCGCGCCGTGGCCTGCACCAGCTCCCAGCCCTTGAAGGTTTCCTCCTTGAGTTTCCTGCGCTGATCCTTCGTCATGTGCGGGTTGTGCTGCACCACGTAGTCGTGCGCCGCAAGCAGAAAACCGCCTGTGCCGCAGGCCGGGTCGCAGATGGTCTCGCCGGGCTTCGGGGCCATGACCTCCACAATGGCCTGAATCAACGGGCGCGGGGTGAAATACTGGCCTGCACCCGACTTGGTGTCTTGGGCGTTCTTCTCCAGCAGGCCCTCGTAGGCATCGCCTTTCACATCGCTGCTCATCGACACCCACTGTTCCTTATCGATGAGATCGACCACCAGCCGCCGCAGCTTGGCCGGGTCTTGGAACTTGTTCTGCGACTTGCTGAAGATCAACCCGAGCAGGCCCTTCTGGTTGCCTAGCGCCTCCAGGGTATGGCGGTAGTGGTCGAACAACTCGTCGCCATCTTTCTTGAGGAAGCTCGGCCAACCGTACTGCTCCGGCACCGGGCTCGGCTGGTGGTAGGGCGCCCTGGTGCGCTCGTCGGCCATCTTGAGGAACAGCAGATAAGTGAGCTGCTCGACATAGTCGCCATACGACATCCCGTCGTCGCGCAGAACGTTGCAGTAATTCCAGAGTTTTTGGACGATGGTGGCGGTGTTCATGAAATTCCCCACAGATTTTGGGTCCGCATACCCACTAGGATGACGCCTCTATGTTCTGCAAGCTCTTCAGAGTCCGGCCCTCTTGGTCCTTCCATTCCATACGACCGTTAGCACTGCGTCCAAGTATGACCGCAGCAGCCGTGGAGGGTGAGCTAAACACGTAATCCTGGGCAAAACGGAATCCGTTGTCAGAGCGTTGCAATACACCGTTCTTAATCAGCTCCTCGCGCAGGTCGTACATGCCGCGCACATGCTGTTGCATCGAAGGTGCTGTCTCGGCTACCGCTTCGGATTCTGTCTTGACTATGAATCCTTGGGTAGCCTCGTAACCACGCGCAGTCGCCCCTTTCCCCTTGCAGAAAAGCATTCTTTGCCCTGATGAACCTGCCATTGTCGCCGTCGGTTCAAAGGCGTGGACACCCAACACCGGCAGCATGCCGAGTAGATTGTCCAAAAAAACCTGCATATCGGCGCGATCTGCCTCCGAGAGGCTGGGGTCAGTCGGTTGGTTGACGTTGTCCAGGGGCAATCGTTTGGCTGATCTTGCCAAGCGAAGGAGCTGCGCTTCCAAAAACTGCACATGCGCCTTGTTGATTTGACCAGATGCTGCGATGAAGCAGATTGCCCGATTCCAGAAGTCTTTCTGTGCGTAATGGCTCTCCAGACGGGCACGCACGGGATCCCCCTCACCGATATAGAGCATTTCTCCCTCACCGTCTTCGCGTGGTCCCAGGAGAATATAGACCCCGGTCTGATCCAGCTCTGGACGCTGTTTGATCTTTGGCAACAAGGCGCGGGGAAAAATGATCGCCTTACCAATCCAATTGGATCGCTCCGCAAAGCGCAGACCATCCGGGTCACCGTCGGCAACAAAGATGCGGAGAGAAAACGGTTGTGCGTGGAGCATCTGCGATTCGCTCATGCGGAGGCGGCAAAACGAAGGATATGTTCCTTGTCTGCGAAAGGGAGAACGTTGACACCGGTCTGCCGGAGTTCTTCGACAGCCTCCTCATAGGCGGCAGATCTGTTACCCTGTTCGTCTGGTCCTTTTACGGCGAATAGCAATTCCTGCGGCAGTAGCTGACGCTTACGAAGTCTGGCTGTACGCAGAGCCCATTGGCCGCCGTGATCAATGATTCTGCTGGGATCGTCATGAGCCAGGTAAAGCGGCTTGATCGCTTTCAGCGGATGTTCGGGTCCACCTTCTACGAAGGGAAATTTCGCCCCATAGATGTCATCCCCCAAGCGCTCTTCATGAAAACGATCTGCCAGCCGGGCAGCAGCCAGCCAGTCGCGCAAGCCCTTCACCATTAAATTTTCCTGATATTCCTTGGTGGCAAAGTTCCGTCCCACATACAAGTCGTAGAGTGCGTTTAGCTGTTCCTTTGGGTCTGCGGCAAGCACGGATCTGGGCTCACTGAACCTGATGATGGTTTCCCGCGGTCGAACGAGTTCAGCAAAGAGCATCCTGCCGAAATCCGCGTTGCCATGCTGCACCTGTTCGCCGTCCCACTTTTGCAGCATAGCGGCAATACGCTGCAGTTCCTCGCGTACATTATGGATCGTCTTGTTGTAGGTTCCAGATTTCATTTCTGGGAAGAAGCTAGTTATGCGGGCATAACGTCGGTCCAGCAAACGAAAGCCAAAATACTTTTCCCCCGGGGCGAGCAGAATGATGCCTACGTTGGCAAATTCCCCCGTCTCCACGAAGGGCAAGAAGCGAGCAATGGCATAGAGGCAAGGGATTTTGGTCATCTTGGTACCCAGAAATCGTCTGTACGGTATCGCATCAACCACTGGCCAATAGCTTGGAAATCAAAATTGGTGGGCACCGTTTGCTCGTCGTCCAGAAACCGCCATTCGGAAGGGACACTATCACAGATCGACTCCCAGTCCAGCATTGCCTGCTCAAAGCGTTCGGCATAGATCTGTTCGGTTACCCAGTCCTGGAAGAGCATCGGAGCTTGCCCCCAAAAAGCATGAATCCCCTCAAAGTCGCGCGCTGAGCATTGAAGATCGAAGGCCTGATTATGGTCAATGACCGCCAACTTGTCATTTACCACATCCCAGAGCAGGTTTGGGTTTCCTCCCCGGTCTCCCAGGGTCCGGTCGCTATTGCAGATCCACCAGTCAAAGGCAAGGACATCGCGCTGCTCCTGAGCAGGTACCATGGGTATCTGGGAGACGTTCAGTTCCGTTGCCTCCAGTTTGCGGGAGGCAAAGGCCTTACCTGCGCCCAGATCAGCGAGATCGTTGCGTGGGGCAATGGCGAGTAGTGCGGTAGAAATCTCGGCAATCTCGAACGGTGCAATCGGCAGGCCAAGGCGTTGCCCGAGCTGACCGGCAATCCATTCGCAAATCAGACTACGCCTGCCGGCTCCGCGCCCTTTGACGAAATACACCGCGCCATCGTCGCCCCGGCAGATGAACGGTCGAGTCATCCCCTGAGTAGAACGGTCGATGATTTCGACAATCTCGACGGTCAAGCGGCGCCCTCTTTCATGGGCTGGACCGGCACCAGATCACCGGAAAATGCCCGACTCAGTATGGACTGGCGCAGGCGCTCGGCGCGCTGGAGATTGGCTTCCACCTGGGCCTCTGTTTCCCGTAGGAGAGAAAGGCGGCGGTCAACTTCGGCGACGATGCGGTGTTGTTCATCAATCGGCGGCAGTGGGACTGGAAGCGCTTTGATAATTCCAAGATTTAAAATCTCCATCGTTCCACCGTGTGCCTGCAACTTGAAATAATGCTTCGCCCAAGCGGATTGAAGCATGTATGCCGCATACGCTGGCGCGATGAAAGCTTGATTTAGAGATAGTTTCAGAAGGCGTGGATTGATGATGCCGGGTACCGCATTTGGCGGGAGCACTAACACTTTCCCTGCCGTACCTACGAGGCTAATTAGCAGGTCCCCCGGCTTGACAGCACAACTCTCCAGCTCGCGGTACTTTTCCTCGTCGATGAAGTAATCGCCAAACGTCGGATCACCACTAATTACTTGCTCTTGTCCATAAATCTTGTAGCCGGCCTCGACATACATTTCCTTCTTCAAGGCACTGCCGAAGGGTCCAGCCTTTAAAGCGTGTTTATTCGATAAGGAAACCTGTTCGAAGCCACACCAAGTCCACCCCTCCGGCAATTCGGGCAGGTCGGTGGTGTCGGGCGCAGCGGGTTCTTTGTATTTGCCCTTGCCGCGCCACTGGCTGCGGCGGGTTTCGAGGATGCGTTGCAGGAGCTGTTCGCCGGTCTCGTAGCTGCGGCCTTCGCGGCGGGCGAGTTCGGCTTCGGTTTCGACGAGGCGGCCTTCGACGGCGGCTTTGAGGACGGCGGCTTTGTAGCGCTTCAGGTTAGCCTTGACGCGCTTGAGGTTGGCGACGGCTTCGTCGAGGCAGGAGAATTGTTTTTCAATTTCCGCGACGATGCGTTTTTGTTGGTCGGGGGGTGCGACTGGGATCTTACACTCTTTGATGTAAGTCGTCGGCACGCGCCGCTGACCCACCGCACCAGTCATATACCGCTCCGCCTCACTTCGGAATGCCTGGCTCGAAACATAGTAATAGAGATACTTGGCGTCCATGCCTGACTTGGGGCGGAGCACGTGAAACTCGGTGGACCCAAATCCATAGCCGTTTTCCAGCGCAGGCACTACCGCCATCTTGCCGTTTTCCATACAGGGGGTGATCTTGGCAAAGAGTACGTCCCCCTCAAGGAAAGCGGTAAATCCTTTCTTTACTTCACCAGCAGGCCGAGTTTCTTTGACGAGGATTGATCCGTCGGCTGCGCCAACGGCGGTCATTGGAACGAACGAAACGGGCAAGTCTTCTGGTATCAAAGCCTTGCTGGCTCTGGGATTCACCTCGGCGACATCTTCAATTGCCATGGACGGATAGGGACGCAAATGGTCCAATAAGATTTCTACACTTTTGTGCCGCGTGATGCGCCCTGCTTCGCCATCCGCCAATGAAGCAGAAACCCTGGCCTCCAGCGAGCCCTCGGCTTGCTCCAGTTTCTCTCCCCCGTTCACTTCATCCGCCCCTTCGCCTTGCGATACACGGCGCTGTCCTCCCGCTTGCCCACGGCCACTACGACCACCACGACGCGTTCGTCGAATATCCGATAGACCAGCCGGTATCCGGCGGCGCGCAGCTTGATCTTGTAGCAGTCGGGCATGCCCGAGAGCCGGGCGGATTCGACGCGGGGGTTTTCCAGCCGCTCCAGCAGCTTGGCCTTGAATTGTTCGCGCAACAGGCGGTCGAGCTTTTGCCACTCCTTCCAGGCGCTATCCCGGAATTCGAGGCTATAGGTCATCGGGCGAGACCTTGATGGTGGGCTCGTGTTCGCGCTCCTTCACCATGCGGACCAGTTCGATGTCGTCGAGCTTTTCGATCATGGCCTCGAACGCAGCAGCGGGCACCAGATAAGCGGCGGGTCTGTTGTGGTTGAGCACGGCAACAGGAAAGCCGTCCGCTTCCTCGATAACCGCAGAAGGGTTCTTTTTCAGCTCACTGATGCTGATTGATGCGTTGGTATACAGAATTTCCATTTCCGGCTCCTCGAGAGCGATAATTTGGTCTCAATTTTAGTTGTTAATTGTCATGCCGCCAACGTCTCGTTCAATTCTTCGATGATCGCATTCAGCTTCTCGCCAAACAGTTGATGTACCTTGCCCAGCCCGCCCTGTTGAGCGAAGGGGGCGTACTCGAAGTCGTCCGGCTCAATGCCGAGGTTGCCGGCGATGTGGTCGCGGATCATTTCCAGCCAGAGCAGTTGTTCGGGGGTGAAGGTTTGACCTTGTAGCGCCAGCCAAGCCTTGAAATTGGCGTTGACGCGCTCGGGGAAGGGGATGAGTTCGTTATCCTGATGGATGGCGAAGCGCACCAGCGAGACGAGATCGGTGAGGATGCGGCGTCCAGAGGCGCCTTTGACCTTGGATTTTTCCAGTGCGGCATAGGCGCTCCAGAGCTGGGATTCGTTCCACAGATAGGGCGGCTTTTCGATGGCGTCGGCGAGTTCGCGCACGGCCTTGAAGTCCAGCCGCTGGCGATAGGGACGGTTGAAGAGGATTTGCAGGGCGGTGATCTCGTCCTTGTGCTCGGCGATGAACTGCTCGAAGCTCTGCACCATGCCGCGCGCGCGGTCGAGGGCGTCGGCGCTGAAGCCCGCCTCCAGCACTTCGTCGGCGCTAACGGTGTCGATGATGATGTCATCCTGCCGTTTGATCTCGGCCAGCAGCTCGCGCACTTTCGGGTCATGCAGCGGGCGCACGGCGGTTTCGATGGCCTGCCGGTGGGCTTCCGGGGTAGGGTGTTCATCCGGGTCGAGCGCGGCGATGATGCCGTGGGCTAGGTCTTTCAGGCCGATGCCGCCAGTGGCTTCGCGGATACGCTGGTCGTTCTCCGCGGTGATGCGGTGCTCCATGCGTGCCAGGCGCCCGGCCAGCGAGGTGAGCACTTCGTCTTCGGTATTGCCGAAAGCGACGGCCTGCAGGAGTTTTTCGAAGCTGACGGTGGGCTTCTGCTCCATGGGGCGGGAGTCGGTCTTGTCCTGCTCGCAGACGCCCACGGCATCGACAATGACGAAATGGTCCTTGGCGCGGGCGTCAGGCGTGACACTTTGCAGGTCGTCGGCAGAAATGATCCGCACGCCACGGCCTTTCATCTGTTCGAAGAAGGCGCGGGATTTGACGGCGCGCAGGAAGAAAACGACTTCCACCGCTTTGATGTCGGTGCCGGTGGCGATCATGTCCACGGTGACAGCGACGCGCGGCATGGGGCTGGTGCGAAATTCGTTGATGAGATCTTTGGGCTTGGCCCCCGTCGTGCGGTAGGTAATTTTTTGGGCGAAGTCGTTGCCCTTGCCAAATTCCTCGCGCACGATTTCAACGATGTTCTCGGCGTGGGCATCGTCCTTGGCGAAGATGAGGGTCTTGGGCACCCAGGTACGATCGGGGAAGATTTCGGTGAAGAGCTTATCGCGGTAGGTCTGGATGATTTTTCTGATCTGATCGGGTGCGACCACGTCGCGATCGAGCTGATTGGGGTCGTAGGCAAAGTCGTCGTCGAGCTGTTCCCAGCGCTTCTTGCGGGTTTCGCGCTCCTGGATCTGCACGCTGTAGCCGGCCTCGACCTTGCTGCCCTGCTCGGTGATAGCGGTGCGGATACGGTAGACGTCGTAGTTGACGTTGACGCCGTCGGCTACGGCCATCTCGTGGTTGTATTCCATCACCAGATTTTGGTGGAAGAAGCCAAAGGTCTGCTTGCCGGGCGTGGCCGTCAGCCCAATGAGGTAGGCGTCGAAATACTCCAATACCTGCGCCCAGAGCTTGTAAATAGAGCGGTGGGCCTCGTCGGTGACAATGATGTCGAAGGTTTCGATGGGAAGCTTCGGGTTGTACTCAATTGGGTCGGGACGCTTGAACAGGCCACCGAGATCCTCAGCAGGCATTTCTTCGAGGTCTTCCGGCAGATCGCTTCCCTTGAGCATGGCGTATAGGCGCTGGATGGTACAGATGCAGACCCGTGCGGTGGTATCCAAGGTGTTGCCGCTCAGGCGCTGGACGATGTATTCCTCGATGAACTTGAAGTTGTTGTAGGGCGAGTTGTATTGCTGGAATTCCTTCAGCGTCTGGTCGGCGAGGTTGCCGCGATCGACCAGAAACAGAACGCGCCGCGCACCTGCAAATTTGATCAGCCGGTAGAGGAAAGAGATGGCGGTGAAGGTTTTGCCGGAACCGGTCGCCATCTGGATCAGGGCGCGCGGGCGGTCATCGCGCAGGGACTGCTCGAGGTTGGTAATGGCCTTGATCTGCGCGGGCCAAAGGCCTTCTTCCACCAGCGGTGGCAGGTGCTGCAGGCGGGCGAGAAAGGTCTTGCCTGGGTCCAGATAGCTTGGGGCGGTTTCAGCTATGCCCAGCTTGCTACTGCTTAGCCAGTCGGTGAACAACTCGGGACGATGGAAGGCGAAGACCGACCGGGCCTTGGGCTGAGGGTCGAAGCCGTTGGTGAAGCGCGTCTCGATGCCGGTGGACTGGTAGGCGAAGGGTAGGGGGTCGGCCCAGCGTGGCAGGCCGTCGGGCAGTCCCTGACTGTAGCGATCAGACTGAATTTCTACGCCGGAGAGTGTGACGCCGGCCTTTTTGGCCTCAATGACCCCGGCGGCTTTGCCATCCACGTAGAGCAGGTAGTCGGCAAAGCCGTGGCCGGACTTGAGGGGGAATTCACGGATGGCGACGCCGCGATGGGCGCTGATATGGGCATCCTGCGGGTCGCATACGGCCCAGCCCGCTTGCCGGAGCAGCTCGTCAATCTGTTTGCGGGCGTTGTCTTCGGGCTTCATGAGCGGTCCTTCAACCTTGGGGCCGATATCGCATAGCGGACGGATCCTTTGCGTTATTGTAACGGATTTTCTTCTCTTTTGTCATTGCATCAGCAAACGATCGGTACGGAAAGAAGCGAAACTGGTGTTTTGTTTGGGTTGGGCGTAGTTTATTTGCAGAGGCACCCGCATAGGAGGCGAATCCATTGAGAAATCTCTTATATTCGGTTTCAGCGCTTGGAATGTTTGGAGCGGGAATCGGAATTGCGATGGCTGGGGTGGAGAGTGTGCCTACGCCGCAGGCGCTCTGGCAGGAAATCCAGGTTCTGCAGAAGAATCAGGCCATCATGCCTGAAAGTTCTCCATTTCAGGCTGGCTCCCGCACAGTGGATGCCTTTACGATCGATCTCGCCAATGCGGCTGCCGTTCAGTCCATTTCTCAGGCAGGGGGCATCATCCATGTTTCCCGATATAAAAATGACAGTCTGCTCGTAAAGGAAAACTTCAACAAAAATAGAAAACCAACGGGTGTGACAGCTATGCTCAAGCTTGCCGGGTATGATGCAGCGGATCGAAATTGGGTCATGGCAGCCTACAAGCCTGATGGGACCATGGTTTCCTTCGGGAAGATAGGTTCCTGTATTGCATGCCACACGATGGTACAGAAGCAGGATTTCGTATTTGCCCCGCCGCCGCAGCAATTGCTATCCATTCGTACCTGGAAAGCCTTTTTCCCGAAGCAGGAGATGAATCCAGCTTACGTATCTCTCCTCAAAGAGCACCCTGAGGCGGTTGTTAAATGAAGTAGTGCGCGCGAGCGATAGACCATAGGTCAAGCTCATGAAGACGCTAAGAATATTGTTGGTTCTTTTATTACCGTTATTCGCCGTGGCATCCTCTGCTTTTGGTGATAGCCTCAATGACTCTGCGGCACTTTCCGGGCTGCACTCGGCCAAGGCAATATTTTTGGTCAACATTAAAAAGCCAGAGGCCGTAGATCATCTGATCCAGGTCATTGCTCTTACCAGGAAACAGTTGCTTCAGCAGCACGTCAAGCCTCAGTTTATTGTGGTTTTTATAGGTCCAGATGTTGCCTTTTTGACCAAGGATCGTCGTGGAATTTCCTACATGGACGAGCGGAGCGTGGCTGAACTGCAACAGGAAATCGCCAAACTCAGCAAACTCGGCGTGTCATTTCAAGCTTGTGGCGTCGCCATGCATGGGATGGATGTCCATCCCAAAAGCCTCATTCCAGACGTGCAGCCCGTCGAAAGTGGATTCATCTCGGTGATCGCTTACCAAGAAAAGGGCTATGCACTCGTTCCGGTGTATTGACAACCATTCGCAATGGAAAAAAATGAAAACCTTCATCTTATTTGTAGTTGCAGTTGCGCTACTAGAAACGGCAGTCACGGCCTCTGCGAAGATCATTGGTGATTCCAGCAAAGCCTGCGAATATCTGTCGGCGCATGCGCTGACTGGTTACGACGCTAGCAAGGCCGCTGCGGAGAAACTCTCGGGTTTGCATATCCCATTGTACGTCGATTCTTCCAAGATCATTGCCAAGGTGGGGCATATTCCCTATGTCCCATATTTCTCCAGCATTCCTGAACCAGGACACTGCGTTGCCCTTTCGCCCACCATCTTGAATACCAGTGTCTCCTAATTGGGAAGAACTTGGCTTTGGTTGGTGGCGATCGCAGGGACTCGCGAAAAGAAGGCATACCACGAAGCGGTTATGGCGGCAGAACATCCGTTTCTGCGCCATGTGGCTGGCTGGATAGGAATGGGTAAAGGTGTGTCCAAAAAAGCGGTCCTCGCTTCCGAGTGCCAAGCATCCCACTGGTTGCATTCTTCATCATCACTGCAGGAGTTTTCTCTGATCCAGGGCGATCTGGCTGACAATAAATATCTGCCAAGCATTGCGCAGATGCATCAGGAGATCGCCAAGTGTTCCGAGAGCAATGCGCGCCCAGGTCTACATTTAAAAAATTACCAGAACTAGCAGGAGGGGTATCTGATATTATTTTCTTTTTAATACCCAACGAATGATCAGGAGAATTAATCCAAGAATAAAAAGTATCGCGCCTCGTAATACCCATATCCTTTCATTGATCATGAAGCTAGTTCTCGGATACGGAAAAATCCCTGTTCCTTGCAGGAAAAATAGCAAACCAAAAAGTATGAAAAATATTCCTGCCACCAATAGCAGTATACGCAGTATCTTTCTCATTAAGCACCTCGATGATTAGAGAGGAGAGAGAATCCGGATTGCTTGATATCACGGATTCAGAATAACGAAAGCTGTTTTGTTTCTTCCGGCTTGGATCGTGGAAGTCGATTACGTTTACGGCTACCGTGACGTTGCAGAATTTGTTCTGCTTCCTCTCGAGCTGCCGAGGCCCGGCGCGCAGCGTAGATTCGGGTGCGAGCCTGGCGCGTGGCGACCGCAAGAGACACGATTGGCGAGGGATAATCCCGATCCAGCTCGACGTTGTATCTTCTTGCAGTTTCTCTGGGCAAAAGCCACGGTTGCTGAATCCATGGGGCTGGCAAGGCGGCGAGTTCGGGAAGCCACTGCCGCAAAAAGGTACCCTCGGGGTCCAACTCTTGCGCTTGCTTGGTAACATTGTAGATCCGTAAGGCATTGATCCCCGTGGTTCCGGCTTGCATCTGCACCTGTGGGTAATGAATCCCGGGCTCATAGTCCAGAAAAAGGCGAGCAAGATGCAAGGCCGGCTCCCGCCAATGCAACCACAGTGCGTAGCTGCTGAAGGAAACGAGCATGGCGCGCATGCGAAAGTTTAGCCAGCCAGTCGCTTGCAAAGACCGCATGCAGGCATCGACCAAGGGAAAGCCGGTTTCCCCGCAAGACCAGGCGTCAAAGCGCGTCCGGTCAAACTCTGACTCTCGTAGTCCGTCGAGCGCACGCTGCAGGTTCTCGTGTTCGATACGCGGCTCGTCTTCGAACTTTTGCATGAAGTGTCCCCGCCACGCCAGGCGCGCCTGCAAAGCACTCAGACCGCGACTGGACCTCAAACGTTGCGCGGCGGCAAGCTCTTGAACGGACTGACGCGTGCTGTAAATTCCAAGAGCGAGGTAGGGGGAGAGGCGCGAACAGGTTCTGAAAGCCGTGCGTGGGCTCGACATACCGGCCAGATAGTGCTGCTGTTTTTCCCGAATGAATTGCTGCAATTGTGCGTGCGCGGCGGCAGGTGTCGCGACGGGGATATGCTGCTCGAGAAGTGGCTCGTCCAGGTCGAGATCTTCTGCGCTTGGGAGCTGCGTAGTGGGGATACTGCCCAGGGGAGGCTGGATACCGCACAGGGTGGCGGGGGCTTCTGCTATCTGCAAACGCATAAAGCGATCGCGCTGGGCCTGCCATCGATCTCGATCTTTCAGACCGCGCTGCACGCCATCCTGGCTAGACTGTTCCCATGGAATTCCCCGCTGACGCAACCAGGCAGCAACGCGTCGATCACGGGCATAGGTCCAGCTGTTCCCGATCTCCTCGTGACCATAGACAGCCTTGATGCCCAACTCTGCGTGGAGTTTGTGGAATATTTCGATTATATCGCCACGCAGTATGGTGAGTGCTGCTCCGCGTTCGCGTAGCTCCTGATCCAGTGTCTGCAGTCGCGCTCGCAGCCATTGCCAGTGTCGTGCAGACATGTCCTTTTGCCGCCACAACTCTACTTCGATCACGTACAAAGGCAGCACCGAGCCCATGGCTGCAGCGCGTTGCAGCGGTTCGTGATCCCGCACACGCAAATCGCGCTTGAACCAGACGATATTCGGGGCAGACATGGGCAACTCCGGGATCAGGTCTGTGTCTCATCCAACGACTGATAAATCCATCAGCCTCAGTATGCAGAGGAATTGCAGCGATAGCCAGACTCCGCAATCTCTCTGTGCGTCGCGGGGCACTGATCTCATCGTACGCCGAGTATCCAGCCCTCAATCTGAGCATAGCGATATTCCTCTGGCGTGAGATCGGGTCGTAGATAATTCGCTAAACTACCGTCCTGGTCAGACGTACAGAGCCATGCCGCAGAAACGTAGGCATCATGCTCATCGGGTGTGCGGTTTTCTATCGGAAAAGTATGATTCCAAAGGGATGGGTAAATCTCAGCGAGCGCGGACTTTCCTGCGGGAATTTCCCAGCCATCAAACGGCCAGAAGTGAATGCGGTCACCGAGCGCATTGCGTAGAAAGAGAAGCCAGGGCAGTCCCGCGTGAGTGGATTTGGCTACTTGCCCGGGAACGTCGAAATGAAATACCGACTTTGCACCGCCTGCCCGTATCTCCGTCAGTCGGCGCCAGGTGGCTTTGCCGGTTCGCATTTGTTCGGCCTGACGGCGTAGAGCTTCCACCGCCTGAATATCCGTAGGCCAGTGCTGGCGAAAATCGACCAGAAATTCATTCCAGTCGGCTTTCAGGTGATACTGGTCAAAATACTGCATTGGGAAGGAAAATGCGTGATCAATGCCCACCAACTTGGGTACGCCCATGCGCAATTCCTCGCGTAGCCATTCGGCCAAGGCCTGTCGGGACCAATGTTTTCCGTGTACTTTTGGTGAAGACACCGCTACTGGCGCGGTATCGCGCTCAGCAAGAAAAACCCGAATTCCGCTCTGGCTGCGCTGCGGATCTCCTGCACCAGAATAATCGATGCCAATGTATTGTCGAAACGCAGGATACATCGCAGTCAGCCTTCTCCGTAGCCGGAGCTTGTATCTTATCAAAGTTCCGGGAGCAACCTGCGTAACTGTTTGGTGGAGATGAGGCCAGGAACACGACCGAGCTCACCATCTTTGTCCCGGAACAAAAGGGCCGGAGTGCCATCAAAGCCCAAGCGCAAGAACATCGCTTTATTGACCTGCAATTCTTTACTTATTTTGGGGGTTAACGCTCGATGCGGGAGCTGATCATAGTCGCCCGTACGCAAGACGGGACCGACCATGGTCTCGAAATGCTGCAGTGTCGCCAGAGGATGAGAAGACAACAACCATGCAGCGGCTTCTCCAGGACTTTGCGGGGTCAGGATAGCTACTGGAACATATCGAACCGTGAGTTTCCCTGCCCGAATCAGTGGCACCTCGTTTTCGTATAACAGGTGACAATAGGGGCAATTAGGGTCCTGAAAGTCATAGATGATTGGGCCGCCATGGCCATCTTGAATGTAGGTCAGGCGCTCAGGCAGTACTTGATCCCACAGAGTTTGCTCAGCCTGTGCTGCCGTCAGGGAGCGATCTGCTGCGTTGGCCAGGTCGTGAATGGCAGAAAAAAAGAAAGCAGATGTGATAAACAGAACTGTCAACACGCCTCGAGTGGATGTTTTTGCCATTTTTGTTCCTCTAAAACGTCATTACTTGATAGCCATCCGCGACCAGCCGCGTCAGTTCCGGTCCGATAGCCCGTGCCTCGATTTCCGCCTTCTGCAGGTGTTCCGCCTCCCCCATTTGTCGTGCATTGTAGACGCAGGCTACGGTCGTCATGCCGCTATTCAAAAGCTGTTGCAATACCTTTTCGAGTTCACTACCACTCTCCAAAATCTGCCCTGGGACCCGAACCCCTGGTCCAAAAAAATAAAAACGCAGATCATCGAGTAGCTTTTCTTGTTGGGCTACCAAAGCAAAGCGCATAGCCATCTCTACTTTTACCGATTCCTTCATGTCTGATAACAGAACTACTGCCAATTTGCTCATTAGTCACTCCTTTTTCGCTCACTGATCAATCGACGTTGAATCCGTCGCATCGCGCTTTCCTTCCAGATTGCCTTCGCCGGGACCTGCCTTTGCTTCAGACCGTCGCATCTGTTGGCAAAGGCGTGATTTGAACTCATCCCCCAGATGTGCCTCGCGCCAGGGTGCTGCCACGGTCGAAAAAGTTTGATGCAGCCAGCGAACCTGTCGATCGTACTGGCGGCAGGAAGCACAGAACAATAAGTGCATACGTAATTTAATGCGCTCACCCAATGGCAATCGCAAGTCCTGGTTTCGCGATATGCTCTGAGCAGCCTCCTTGCAGGTCATCATGAAATGCTCTTTTTTCACGAATGAACCTCTCCTTGGGGAAAATATGCCTCCAGACATCGGGCAATGCGTAGCCGCGCTCGATGCAGAAGAACGGCCAGATGACCGATGCTCACCTCGAGAAGCCTTGCACAGCAGGCGGTATCCTCCCCATACCACTCTCGATGCATAAAGGCCATTTGCTGTGCTTTTGGCAAGCCCTCGAAGCATCGTTGTATTGCCTGCAAAAGATCTTGATCTTCTGCCAGGTTTTCTGGATTCCTTCCCCAATTCCCAGGTCGCAAGGCCCATCGCCCATCGGCCTGGAACAGCAGCTGCTCCATTTCGTCTTCTCCGCCATCCCGGTCTTCCAGATAGACTTGAGGATGCCGTTTCTGCTGACGGAAATGATCCAGGATCTTGTGTTCCAGAATTCCGAACATCCAAGTCTGCTCTCGTGCAGCACCTGCGTACTCCTTGCGACCAACCCAAGCCGCTAGTAAGGTTTCCTGGACAAGATCCTCGGCCAATGCTTTGTTGCCATTCAAACGAAACAATGCGTGACGAAACAGGGCGTCTCCATATCGTTCCACCCAAGACTCAGGGGAGGATCTCTCCGCCGATTCCGCTGTTGGTGTGTTCACTGTCTTCGTCTCCACAGTGCTTGCCATCAAGTCTTCCCGTTCTCGTGCGATTGTCGCGTGGGCCAGTACCATCGTTTATCCATCTTCCCTGATCAGCCCCTCTGCCACTGCGTTCTTCACAAAGGTTGCAAGATCGAAGTCCGGTTCTGTTGCAATCGTCATTTGTCCGGCTTCCTGGATGCCGTACCCGGACAACAAGAACCCATACCAGCGTGCCTCAGCCGGCCCAACAGGGCGCATCAGGACTTCTTCGGTGGGTCTTGCGACCAAGATTGATTCTGCGCTCAAGTGGTCCAGGTCTAGAGTCCCGGCGTTTTCCGGGTCCTGGCAGAATGCCCAAATGGAAAAAATAGGATAGTCCGACTCCACCAGGCGCGCGGAGTTGTGCAGCCCCAGTGCCGAGAAACCATCCTCCGCGAGGTATGCCTCATGCTGACGCCATTCCAAACGGGCTAGATCAGGAAGATACGGGATTGTATGGGCGAGTGGGTGTCCCACAAGCCAGGAGCTCAGCTCTTGGCCGTAAGCATTGCGATCGCCACTGGCAGAGGGATGGTTCTGCACATACTCGCGACAAAGGGCCCGAAAACACTCCTCTCCCAGTAGCTGTTCTGTTGTCCGATAGATGTCGGCCAACGCCAGACGAAAGCCTTCGAGGATATTGTTGCGATAGATCACGGTGGAGACTTCGGGAGGAATGCAGCCGGAAAGCCCGCGCAATGTCTTTCCGTCATCGGAGGAGAAGAGCACATCGCGAAACCGTTCCTGCCATTGGCGAATCTCATCCATGGGTTCTCTCCAGGTGCTTTTGGGCGACCGAAGCCTCTCGCAACAGCTCATCAAGGCTGGGCAGATC
Organism: Acidithiobacillus sp. YTS05; assembly: GCF_024396695.1. Lineage (GTDB taxonomy): Bacteria > Pseudomonadota > Gammaproteobacteria > Acidithiobacillales > Acidithiobacillaceae > Igneacidithiobacillus > Igneacidithiobacillus copahuensis. The sequence goes on along the minus strand of NZ_CP094359.1, from coordinate 1,423,165 downwards.
GACATCCCATTCGATCAGCGTTGGCACTCGGCGATTCAGGAGCTGTAGGGTTTTCTCGTATAAATCCCATACTTCAGGCCACACCGCGCGGCTGTGGGTGTCGATCAGGACACGGGTATCAGCAACTTCTTCGATACTGAATCCTGCCAAGTGGATTTCCTGCACTGCGTCCAACCGAAGATTCGCCAGATAAAACAGGGGGTCAAAGCGCTGGTTCCGGCTGCTGACATACAAGTTGTTGACATCCAGCAGCAGCCCGCATCCGGTTCTCTCTACCAGGGCATTGAGCATGGCCCATTCGGGCAGACTTTCTCCGGAATAGTGCAGATAGGCGGAAACGTTCTCTATCAGTATCTGACGCCCCAACACTTCCTGGACCTGCAGAATGCGCGGTACCAGGTGATCTAACATGAGCTCGGTTCCCGGTAGCGGCAGTAAATCATGGAGATACTGCCCGCCCACGGAAACCCAGCACAGATGTTCGGAAACCAGGCCTGGCTCATAGCGTCGAACTACCTGCTGGAGTTGACGGAGATGGCGGGCATTCAGCGGATCTGCGCTGCCCAGGGAGAGGGCCACACCATGCAGACTCAAGGGATACTCCTGGCGAACCCGCTCCATCACTTGATGAACCCGACCTCCCGGAGCAAACAGATTTTCGCTGTGCACTTCCATCCAGGAAACGTCCGGGCGACTTGCCAGCACCTCGGCATAATGGGGGGCACGGAGGCCAATCCCCGCAGCGGCGGGAACAACATCGTTTGTCCGTCGGCCAGCGACCGAATGGGCTTGGAGGGTGTCGAGCATGCGATATTCTCCTGAAAAAGAGGCTTTCTCATGTTTCCCGGTAAGATTCATGAGGAAACATCCTGTTTGCTGAAAAATGGTCCAGGCTTTCACGCCTGGACCAAAGCGCCGCTTACTTGCCTGGAGTCAGGCTACCACCCACAATCTTCTGACAAACCCCTTTCGGTACAGCAAGCCAGGCATCGGGGTTACCGTTGGTTGCGGCCGACCCTCGGGTAATACCACCGATGGACATGCACTGGTTTTGATGCGCCTTGGCGATGCCATAGCACTTTACGTACCCTTCGGGCATCATGCCCGCCCAAGCGGTACTGGCAAAACCTGCCCCCGCAAGCGCCAAAACCCCAGCCATGGCGACATGCCGAACCATTTTGTTCCGGTTGCTTCCGTGTTGTTCCATTTACGATACTCCTTTTTCAGTCAATACCACGTGGTTTCTCACGATTCCTGCGCCGAAGCCCAGGCTGGAGAAAGAGCTTGGCTATCTGGATGTCTTCCAAACCTTGTTGATAACTGCGTCAACGGATAGAACTCCAGGGCCATAGATAGTCAAATACAGGAGGAATATCCCCCACGGCACTTGAAAAAGAACACCCGTCCAACCCATCTGAGGGTAGGAAATAATTGTCAGGATGTTGTAGATAAAGAGAAAAGCTGCGGCAAAACGTCCGGCCATTCCCAGCGCAAGCAGCACGGGAAACGCCAACTCGATACCCGTTCCAAGATAGGCTGCCCACACCGGTGGTAGAAGAGGGACGTGATACATGTACCGGAACAAGGTGATAGTGGACGACATGCTTTGCCACTTGACGACACCCGCATTCCAGAAGATCTGCGCTACCCAGAGCCTTGCGCCCAATGCTGCAAGGGAGGAAAGATGCTGGGCGGACTGCACCAGACGGTCGTAGATCTGGTCCATCCGATGCATGAGCATGGAGCAACTGGCCATCTTTGCCTCCTACTTGCCGGGCACCAGACTGCCACCCACAATTTTCTGGCAGATCCCGGAGGGTAAGAGCAAGAAAGAATACTTGCCACCATTATGAATGGATTGACCCGCACAGGAGTGGGTGGTGGTCGCACAATCGTTCATGTGCGCCCGGGCAATGCCATAACACTTGACCCAGTTGGAGGCATAGGCCTGGGGCGCCATGACCAACCCAGCCATGCCCATCACCGCTACTAAGGCGCCAACCGCCACTTTTTCTGACAGGGAATTCTTGGATACAGTTCTACTATTGGACATTTGACTTCTCCTTGGGTAACACCGTAACTCAGTGCTTTCACCTAGTTAGTCGCCAGAACCTCCGATTTATTACAGGCTCAAAATCAGCTACTGGCTGGGCAGCTATGCGATTTGGTCTCCCCGAGTCGGCCATACGCACCGCCAAGCGTCGCTTCAAAGATCAAATGCAGCACCCATGTGGACGCGGAAAGCTACCTATTCCTCTGCGCTCAGATCGGCGTGGATGAGGACCAGATCGCCGAATCTACGGTAGCGATTGAGGGCTCCCGCACAGGTGGCTCGTTTCCCTTTTCCCCATTCTGGAGCCGTGCAAAAATTCCCCGGAACTTGCGAAAGATGACTTTCCGGCAGAGTCTTGCGAGATCGGCTCATGGGTAATGTAATAGCATTCATCACAAAATTTTGGACTTTGACGAGAGCTCGATCCTTGAGAGAATGACGTCATGACCACCTGTCCCTCGGGAACTTGCATTTTGGTCTGCCCACCTGAAACGTCGAGAGGCATCAAATTGAATCTACCGGAATCCTTGCGTTCATACGTGCAACTGGACGGCACGGGAACCCTCCCCGTCGTTTTGGGCCATGGCTTTGGCACTGATAGGAGCGCCTGGGACGCGCTCCTGCGCTGCCTTCCAGAGGATCTGGCCTATATTCGCTACGACTTGGCGGGAGCAGGTTCGGATACTGACACGGCGCATCGATATCGAGCAGATTATCATTCCACTCTTTTCGCCTACGCAGATGACTTGATTCAGCTGCTGGATACTTTGGGGCTGCAGTCGGTCACCTATATTGGCCACTCTATGAGTTGTATGATCGGTGCCATCGCCGCCGTTGCCCGCCCAGACTTGTTCGCGCGGCTGATCCTGATTGGTGCCTCGCCACACTACCTGAAGAAGCCCGATTATCCGGGAGAACTGCAGCCAACCGATCTGGATACCTTGTACACCGCAATGGCCACAAATTATCAGGCCTGGGCAGCAGGCTTTGCACCGCAGATCTTTGGGCTGGAAGATGCTGCGTTGTTGACAGATTATGCCAAGACCCTCTTTCGCCTGCAGCCGGATATCGCTTTGCGTACCTTGCAAATGATTTTTCACTCGGATCTACGGCGTTTGGTCGAAAACATTCGGCAGCCCGTTCACTTGATCAATAGCCGTCAAGATTTTGCAGTTCCAGAGGGTGTGGCTCTTTGGCTCCATGAACACATCTCCGGAAGCACCCTCGACTGGATCGAGGCCCCCGGTCATCTCCCACACGTCACGAGTGCGCCTGACGTTTGTCTGGCAATTTGTTCCTACTTGCCAATCGAGATCTATTGAAATGGATGCGTTCCCAGCAACCGCTGCTGATACCTGGATTCCCGAGGGGCTCACGGCGTTTTGTCGATTCGTTTCCCATCTGAGCGGCGCGTTTCTGGTGCTCACGGTCCATTGGCGAGTAGGTGAGGACATCGCTATTCTCGCGAGCAATGCGGATCTTCCGATTCAGAAGATACGGCCAGAAAACCTCGTCGAAAGACTCGATACCTCGGCAGCCATCGTGGATCTCAGTGCGTCCGTATCGCACCTGTCATCGGCGTTGCTGATGCTCTATCCGGCGGAGGAGAGAAACCTCTATTTTCTCGCTGTGGAGGCCGAGGAAGAACGATACAGTGGCTTGCTCCTTCTGAAATCTGGACCCTTGGAGACGTTCCAGGATGCATTGATCCTGGACTATCTTCGCAGCGTTTTGCGGCAGATGCTCGGGGATTACTGGCTACTTCGAGAACGCCGATATTTTCAAGCAAAATTCCACGATCTTTTTGATAGCCTTCCGATCGGTATTCTCCTGATTGAGGGTAACGGCACGGTAGGCCATGTCAACTCCACGGCGGAAGCACTATTGGGGATTCCTGCTGGACAATCTTCCGTGGCAACCATTGCACGTGCATTTCAGAAACTGCGGGATCGCTGCATCAATGCAGCAGAGCTGCAGCGTTTGTATGCTCCCCTGCAACAGGATCTGCAGTTTGCCATTCAGTGCGATTGGTCGACCGACGAGCAAGTCCTTTATGTGGATACCCATCCCATTCTGGGCAATGCGCGGCAAGGGCGTGTCTGGATTCTGCAGGATGTCACCGCGCAGCGGATAAGAGAACAGTCGTTGCAAAAGACGGCAGAGAGGGATGCCCTGACCGGCGCCTACAATCGACACTTCTTGGAACGATATCGTAACGATTTCGAGCAGAAAACCAGCACGTCTGAGAATTCAACCGCCGTGATGATGATCGATATCGATCATTTCAAAGCGATCAATGATCAGCTCGGCCACGCCGTCGGAGACGACGTGCTGCGCGCTGTCTCCCAGCGTTTGCAAGGTCAGCTGCGGCAGAGGGACGCAGGGGTATTCATCCGCTGGGGCGGAGAAGAGTTTGTGCTTTTGGTGCCGGTAAGAACGCCGGAGGAAGGGTCGCTTGTCGCAGAGCGATTGCGAGCGAGTATCGCCCATCGACCTATACGAGTCGCAGCAGAGCAAACCATCTCTGTCACGATAAGCCTGGGGGCCACTTTTTACCGTACTGGGGAAGGAGTTACAGAAGATACTATTCCGCGGGCGGATACCGCCCTCTATCGAGCCAAGCAAGGAGGCAGAAATCGCTGCGAGTGGAGCCAGTGAGGTAGTTTCCCGGGCGACAAGCAAAATTGGCGATCTAGCCTGCTCTATTTCACAGTGACGGACGGGAGCGATTCTGGGTTCTGCGATACACTGGTTAGCCTAGATTAGCCCAGAAAAATTAAGGCACTTGGACGATCTGCCTAAGTGCCTGTTTTGATTGGTGGGTTGTGAGGGGATCGAACCCACGACCCGCTGATTAAGAGTCCTCGCCCTGCCAGTTTTACGCTGTTTTATCTAGACATACAAACGCCTGCAAACGTTTGAAAAACTAGGTAGAATAGACTATACTTTGTTTGAAGTCGTAAGCAGCCATTTGAGGTGATCTGCTTACGATTTGCTTACGATTTGCTTACAGGACGGCGAGGGCGGAAACATGGCAGGCAAGCTCAGCAAGACCGACATAGACGCGGCCCAAGCGCCAGCAACCGGGCAGGGGTTTCTTTGGGACGGCGAGACCAAGGGCTTTGGGCTGCGAATCTCGGCAGGCGGGCGAAAGACCTTCATCTTGCAGCGGCGCATCAAGGGCCGAGAGAAGCGCATCACCTTGGGCGCGTACCCTGAGATCACGGTCGAACAGGCGCGGAAGCTGGCGCTGGCGCATATTGGAGAGATCGCCAAGGGTGGAGACCCGGTTGCTCAGAAGGCAGCCGAGACCCTACAGGCAAAGACGCTGCGGGAGGTTATCGCGGATTATCTGGCATCCGGGAAGCTCAAGAGGTCCACGGAGAAAGACTTGCAGACCACATTGGGCATCCACTGCACTGCATGGATGGATAAGCCCGTGACCAGTATCGGGCGGGACACAATAGCCAAGCTCCATGCACGGGTAGGAAAAGAGATCAACGAGACCACGGGGAAGCCAAAACAGGCTACGGCCAATAAACTTGCGCGGTATCTCAAGGCGCTAATGAACTACGCGGCGGACACTTACCGAACGGCGGACGGTCAGCCCATCATGCAGGACAACCCGGTCGCGGTTCTCAAAAAGCGCATGTACAAGGTAGCTCGGCGGACCGGGCACCTGGAGCCGCACCAGATAGCAGCATGGTGGGCAGCTACGGAAGCCTTGCAAGACTCATGGCGCGACTATCTGCGGACCATGCTGCTGACGGGCCTGCGGGCGAATGAAGCCTTGCACCTGCGGTGGGCGGACGTGGACCTTGCCGGTCGGACCTTGACGGTCAGAAACACGAAAAACGGCACCGACCACAGCCTGCCTATGGGCGAATGGTTGACCGCCATGCTCACTGCACGGCCACGGCGCGACGCCTATGTATTCACCGGCGAGAAAGGCTTGCCCACCAATCGGCGCTATGGCATCGACAAAGTGGCAGAGGCTACCGGCCTCGATATTCAGCGGCACGACTTGAGGCGGTCATTCTTGACCGTGGCGGACGCGGTGGACGTGCCCTATTTCGCACTGAAAGCCCTTGCAAATCACAAGAGCGGGTCCGGCGGCGACATTACCGCCGGATACATCCAGCACAGCATAGCGCGCCTTAAAAGACCCGTGCAGGCTATCGAGGATTTTATCTTGTCGGCGGCGGGCGTGAGATCGTCTGCCGTTGTCCTCCCCATGCACGGGGGGGCAGAGGCAATAAAAAGCGGCAATAAATAGCCTAAAAAAATACCACTGCGCCGTATAAAAAAATAAAAACCAAATTCAAACATAAGCTTATGTAATAGTACCACTGCGCGGTAATTGCGATATTATCCGCCGGTCGTGTACTCTTGCCGTGGTTTTAAATGATTGGAGATTCCCATGGCAACTGTATTCGAGAGCACCCGCCTGTACGGGCAAAAGGAAATCGCCCCGCTGCTCGGCAAGTCAGAATTTTGGTTCGAGCGCGCGCGGTGGGCGGGGACCGGCCCGGCATTTAGGAAAATCGGTCGCAGCGTCCGCTATCTGGGGAGCGATCTTAATGCTTGGCTGGACACGCAGACCCGGAAAAGCACCAGCGCATGAACCCCACCCACAAAAAAGCCCGCCATTCAGGGCGGGCAGGAGTGCAATTCGATGAAAAATATAGCAGATTTTTACGCCCTAATACAACCCACCGTGCAGGGCAAAATGGCCCTGATAGATTACGGGGACGGTATACCAAAGCCGCGCAAGGGATGGCGCGCAGGCACGGGCGTTGTACCGTTGGACAACCCCTTGCAGGATGAAGTTATTGCCTATCCTATTGCGCCCGGTTATGTCGTTATAGACCTTGACCGGAAAAACGGGAAAGATGGCGTCAAGTCTTTGAAAGAACGCTGGAAAGAACGCCATAACACGCTGATCACCAAGACTAAATCAGGCGGCCTGCACGTCTGGTACGCGCTCCCTAAAGGGGCGCAGTTGGGCAATAGAACTGGCATCCTGCCCGGTGTCGATTTGCGGACGGTTGGCGGTTTTGTGCGAGACTTTCCAAGCCCCGGCTATGCGGTTTGGCGCGATCTTCCCATCGCAGAGATTCCACCCGGTTTGCTGGCCCTTATCCAAGAAGCCGCGCCAAAACCCAAAGAATCACCCATGCAGGGGTTTGGTGAGCGCCAGCCGTGGGTGGCTTCAATCGACTCAGAACGCGAACTGTCCGAGATTGCCCCATTTTTAAGGCTGGAGAATCGGGACGATTGGCAGTTTGCGATGGACGCCTTGGCGCATGACCGCGACCAGCTCGAGGCCGCTGGAATCGACGTTTTGGGCTTGGCGGTCAGCATGAGCAGGACCGCGCAGGGGTTTGAGGACGAGCCAGAGGAAACTATCAAGGAGGCCTTGGAGCGCCCCGAGGATCAGCGATTTTCTGGGGCCTGCGTCAAAGCACTGATCGTCCGCGCAAAAGCCGCGAAGTGGACCCCGCAAAAGTCAGCCACACCTGCCCCCATGCCCGACCCGGAACCGCTGCCCACGGGCCTGCCGCCTGTCGATTCGTTCGATGAGAACTTGCTGCCTTTGGGCTTGCGTGCCTACGTCACCGACATAGCAGAGCGGTTGCAGTGCCCGCTGGACTTCCCCGCCGTGGCTTTTCTGGTCTGCCTGTCTAGCGTGGTCGGGGGGCGCGTGGCGATCAAACCCAAGCGTCGTGACGACTGGACGGTCCTGCCGAACCTTTGGGGTGCAATCGTAGGCAGACCAAGTTTGATGAAAACCCCTGCACTGAGCGAAGCAACCAAAATGCTGTACCGGATGGAGGAGCTGGCGCGCAGCTTGCACGCGGAGAAGATGAATGCCTATGAAGCCGAGATGGAGGCCAGCAAGGTACGGGCTGCCGCCAACAAAAAAAAGGCTGCCAAGCTGCTAGACAAGAGCGACCAGGACAAAAGCGTGCTGGTGGAGATGCTACGAAAAGAGCAACCCCCGGCACCGCCCACGCTGCGGCGGTATATAGCCAATGACGCCACTGTCGAGAAATTGGGGGAGCTTCTACAGGAGAACCCGGAGGGTCTATTGCTTTTTCGTGACGAGCTTGTGGGCTGGCTGCGGAATATGGACCGAGACGGGCACGAGGGGGATCGCGCCTTTTACCTGGAGGCATGGACTGGCGGTAAGCCCTTCACCTATGACCGGATCGCGCGCGGCAGCGTGTTCATCGACAAAGTTACCCTGTCCGTGCTTGGCGGCATCCAACCGGGACCGCTTCGGAGTTACGTTAGCCAAGCAACCCAAGGGGGTGCAGGGGATGATGGCCTTCTGCAACGTTTTCAGTTGCTGGTCTGGCCCGACGCAATAGGGGGGTGGCGCAACGTGGACCGCTGGCCCGATACCGAGGCCAAGCAGGGGGTGTGGGGCATATTCGAGAGGCTGGCGGACCTGACCGCCCCTACTGTTGATGACGAGCCGCCCGCCCTACGCTTCGACGAGGAAGGGCAAAAAGTTTTCGACGGCTGGCGCACGGAGTTGGAGGCCCGGCTGCGGGTGGAGGACTTGTCCGCCGTACTGGAGAGCCACATGGCAAAGTATCGGTCTCTGGTCCCAAGCATTGCGCTGTTGTCGCACTTGGTCGAAGGGGGGGCGGCGATAGGGCGCGTAAAAGCAGAGCACGTCCGCCGGGCAATCGGCTGGGCCCGATACTTGGAGAGCCATGCCCGCCGCGTGTATAGCGTAGCCCTTGATCCCGATATGGCCGCCGCTGTCGCCCTGTCTGAGAGGCTGAAAACCCTGCCCGACCCCATCACTGCCCGCGACGTGTACCGCCGGGGATGGTCTGGGCTGGATCGCAAGGCCACCGATGGCGCCCTGCGCGTGCTGGTTGACTTTGGGCACCTCCTGCCGGTTGAGCAAGACACCAACGGACGACCAACGACCCTATACCGCATCAACCCTAAACTAAAAAATTTTTCTGAATCTCTAGGGGAAGGCACTGACAAAACTGCCAAAACCCCCATTTGCCCCCCTTTTGTCAGTTTTGTCAGTCCATCCTCTAAGGAAACTGAAAAATTTTCGGTGGCGAGAACCCCCCGCATGTTGGCCGTGATCGACCGGCTACGTTCCGTTGGTAATTTTGGAGTTTTGAAATGAAAGACCCAATCCTTAGTAAAGCAACACGCGCTGAACTTCTACTCATGACAGCCGCCGCGCTGCGCGCAATCACCCCAGCGGACTGGTACTGGCGAGTCATCTGGTCGGAGGACGAAGACGTCTACCGACTGAACAGCCACATGCTTGTCACCAGAGCCGTATCCCTTGCGCGGGGCATGTTGGCCGAGATCGACCGGAGAACATCAGACGATGACTAAGCCGTCCACACCTAGACCAATCAAGGACCGCTGCATGGCACGCACCCGTTCGGGCGGCCAGTGTCAGAGACACCCCGTGCCGGGCAAGACCCGCTGCCGCTTGCATGGTGGGCTGTCCACGGGTCCAAAAACCAGCGAAGACCTTGCACGGGTCGCGGCAATGAATTTCAAGCACGGCAGGCGCACAAAGGCGGTCCTGGCTGCGGAGCACGAGCGGGGCGAGCGCAAGCGGCAGGTCGCCTACCTCAAAAAAATCATTAAATTCATCCGGTGGACCGTTGCCATTGCCGGGCCGGGCAGTTACTGCACGGTGCCAGACGACCCAGAGCGAACCATCGACGGGCTACGGGCCGAGATGAGTAATGCGGAAGTATGGGAGACCTTGCGCGAGGCCGACCGTAGGACGCTGGACGAGTTTAGGCGCTGGTCAGACGAGGAAGAAAAGAAACTCTGGGACTGGGATCGTGCAGGGGAGGGCAGCGCGCCGAGAAAACCACTAAACAAAAAGGAGCAGGCACGGGCGTTTGCCAAGGCAGCCCGCCTGCTGCGAGGCCCACCCAAAAAATAACCCCCTGCACGGTGAAAAATTTGCGAGGGGGTTGACCCACCTTTCTTGTGTTTCTTCGACCGTCCCCGCGCCCCCCTGCACCCGCCGGACACCATCCTGCACCAGCAAACCCCATGAACGCACCACACCCACGGGCAGAGATGCCCGCCAAGGCCCCATATTTGCCGTAGGAGCGGTTTTCAGCGTGTAGTGCTGGGGTTTTGGGTTTGGGTCCGCCGTTGATCGCGCCTTGCAGGGCATTTATAGCGGTTTTCTGCTGGCGCTGGCGCTGCTGTTCTCCACCGTGCAAAAGCTGCGGAGTGGACCCCGCTAAAAACCGGGGTTACCGGGGTTACCAGCCCGGTGTAGTGCTTGGGGTTTCCCTGTCTGGCTGCCTGCTGGCGCTCCGCTGCGATTCTCCACCGCGCACGGGGTCGGTTTTTCTCTCAGATGCTTACGATATGCTTACGGGAAAAATTGAAGGCACCTAGCCGACTGCGCTAAGTGCCTGTTTTATTTGGTGGGTTGTGAGGGGATCGAACCCACGACCCGCTGATTAAGAGTCTTAGGATTTGGCATTTACGACGTTTTACCCGCTCTCATGTATCTTGACTTATCAATTAGTTAGGCAGATACTACCTTTGCCAAAATTGATGAATTTACCGTAAATTGGTTGGATATAGGTTGGATGATCCAACCCGAATCAGTTGGTCTGATCGTTCCGCTCATCGTTCTTATAATGTTATATTATTCAATGCAGTAGATCGTATGTGCGGCCGAATGACGCGAAATCACTGGTTCCAGATTAATGGGAGACCACGATGCCTGAAAAAATGAATTTCACCAAAGCCAGCCTTTCGACGCTGGAACCAATCCTCGGTAAGCGTCGCCGCGTCTATGACGAAAAACAAAAAGGCCTAGCGGTATATATTTCCCCGGCCGGGACCAAGACCTTCTACTGCATTCGCAAGGTAGACGGCAGGGTGGAGGAAATTCGTATAGGCGACGCCGCTACCGTGACCATTGAGACAGCTCGCACGACCGCCGCGGGGATTATCAACCAGATTGCCGCAGGGACTAACCCGGCTGAGCAGCGGCGCATCAAGAAGGCAGAGATGACGTTCTCCGACCTGTTCAGCGAATGGGTGAAGGATTGCCGCGCCAAGGGTAAAAAAAGCCTGAGTAACGACGAGCGCAACTTTCGTCTGCACCTGCAAGAGATCGCCAAGAAGAAACTGTCCGATATCGAACGTCAGCATATTCGCGCTCTGCACCGGAAGGTCAGCACGGGAGCCGGAATCTATCAGGGCAATCGTGTATTGGCCTTGGTCCGTGCCGTGTTCAATTTCGGAATCAACACACTGGATATTCCGCGACTGGGCAATCCGGCTGCTGGCCTCAAGATGAACCGAGAGGAAAGTCGGGATCGTCGCCTGCACCCCGATGAAATGCCAAGATTCTTTGAGGCACTGGCCGCCGAGGAAAGTCCGGACGTGCGCGATTATGTCATGCTGTCCCTGCTGACCGGGGCACGTCGGTCCAACGTGCTGGCGATGCATTGGAAGGAGATCAATCTAGAGCGCAAAACGTGGACCATTCCTGGCTCCAAGGCAAAGGCTGGCGATAGCATTGCCGTACCTCTCACCGACGCCGCCATAGAGGTGCTGCAGTCCCGCGCAGAGACATCCGGGGCGCAGGGGTGGGTATTTCCCGGGCCTGGCAAGACCGGCCATCTCGTAGAACCCAAAAAGGGCTGGAAACGGCTATTGCAGCGGGCAGGCATTGATGACCTACGCATCCACGACTTGCGCCGTTCGCTTGCGTCCTTTCAGATTGATGCGGGGGTATCTCTGGCTGTCATAGGCAAGGGGCTGGGACACCACTCGCAGCAAACGACCGCCGTCTATGCAAGGTTGGCGCAAGACCCCGTTGCCGATGCCTGGCAGAGAGGCACCGACGCCATTCTGGTGGCTGCCGGAGTCAAAAAACCTGTCGAGGTCACGCCGATGAAAAAATTGCCTAGCCATCGCAAAAACGCTATATTATGAAGTGGGTCACGGAGACACTTGACCAGCGTGTTGATGATGAACTCAACGCCCTGCCGTCCGCGTTGCGCGCACGTCTATTGCGGATAGTGGAGTTGATTGAGCAGGTGGGCCTAGAGCAGGTCCACGAGCCACATATCAAACACCTGGAGGGCAAGCTCTGGGAAATACGCGCCAAGGCGCCGGACGGGATTGCCAGAGCGATATATGTCACTGCAACAGGGAGACGGCTGGTCATCCTGCATGCTTTTGTCAAGAAAGCGCAGAAGACCCCCAAGCGGGCCATAGAGATGGCACGGCAACGCGCCAAGGAGGTTTTGCAATGAGCCGCTTATCGGAACTGAAAGAGCAATGGATGAAAGACCCCGCGTTCAAAGCGGAATACGACGCGCTGGAGGATGAGTTCAGCCTCGCTCGCGAGTTGATCGAAGCCCGGACCCGCGCTGGGCTGTCGCAAGCAGAATTGGCGCAACGCATGGGTACCACCCAATCGGCTATTGCCCGTCTGGAAAGTGGCAAATCCCCGCCATCTATGCGAACCATTGCGCGGATCGCCGCCGCTACTGGAAGCCGCGCCATTGTGCGGCTGGAGCCACGCTCTTGAATGAACGCATAGCAGACGTGCCGAACACCGAGGGCACGTCAACCTTGCGACTCATGGGCTGGCGCATTATATCGGTTCCTCTTGGATGACACCCCTGCCTAGCCCATGCCAGCGCGAAGGTCCACGCCGCCTGGAAAACTGCAGGTGGTGGCTATCGCATCCATTGGCCGGAGATTGATGAGGACTTGAGCACCTAGGGAATGCTGAGAGGGGTACCCGCACTGCGAGGAAGAACAGAATAACCAATTGTTGCCATGCCCTGGTCTGACCCCCGAAAAAATGAGGCCTTGCCGGCCTTGGGGATGACACCTATTCCGCAGGAGGTAGAGATTATGTCGGTACAATTGCCAGAACCAGATTATTACACCGTTGAGGAAGTAATCGATAGGTGGTCGGTATCGATCGACTTCCTTTTGCGATTGGCAACGGAAAACAAAATTGAGATTTGCGCCCGTCTCCAAACACCACTAAAAACCATAGTGTTAGATAAGCTTGACAACACACTGCTCACCTATGAGCGCGCAGTTGAGCTAGGGCTGCTCCATGCTTCAGACTCAGCGGATGGAAAAATAGAACGAAAACTGTGGGATAGCACGTGGTATATGATGGCCGGGACAACGTTCAAACTAAGCAGAGTAGAAGCCTTGCATCTTCTCGATGGGGAAAAAGAGGTCGTTCCGGACCACTTAATACTTCGCTCGCTAACTGGATACGACGATCTTCCAGAATGGGTTGGTGGTCTAATATTTACCGGATTTAGCGGTTTTGAGCGCGCTACTTTCCTCGGCATTGTCTCTTGGAAGAGGGACGTCGATAACGGGATGTTATTGCCACGTGTCACCAAAGATGACTTGGTGATCCTGTCCGAAGAAATCAGGCGGATAGAGACCCTTCATCTGGCAGCCGAGCAAGCCGTCGCTAAGGATGTGCTGGGCGGAAAGGCGGTAACCAGCCGCCGGATATTGTTGAGCGTCGTCAATGCGCTCTGTATCAAAGCGGGCATTGATCCGAAGGGGAGGAGCGCCACCAGTGAAATCATGACGCTCTTGGACCTGCAAGGCACCCCTGCATCTGAGCACACCATCCGGGACGCCATGAAAGAAATTCCCGAAGCCATCAAAGTTCGCAAAACAGCAAACAGCAAATAGAGCTATTTGCCGCATCGGGAGAATGGCTCCCCCGATCCTAGCCTCACGTTATCCGCAACTGTGAGGCAACTTCCATGCAGAGCAATTTTGAATCTGTGGCCCCGATTGTCGCAGAGATTGGCCGTACCCTGGGCTACCCACCTGAAGCTATCCCCTTACAAATCAACGAAAAGCTTGCTTCTGAAGTGTTGGGCGTCAAAGTCTCTACTTTGACTAACTGGCGCACCACTGGGCGTTATAACTTGCCCTACATAAAAGTTGGCCGATTGGTGCGTTATCGTGTGGAAGATCTTGCCGCTTGGATTGCTAAGCGCCGACAAGGCGCAGGCAGCTGATCCAATGGCCTCAGACATCATCGAGCAATTTACTCAGGCCCTGGCTGAAGGCGGCATCGAGCTTGCCAATGGCGAGCGCATTATTCCAGATGGGAAACTGCACCGGGTCTGTCTCACTACTGACAAGCCGGGGCAACGGACGGGCTGGTATCGTTTACACCTCGACCCGCCACCTGCTGGTGTTGCTGGTGACTGGCGGACCGGTTGCCGAGTGAAGTGGTGCAGCAAGCGCCCAGAACGCCTCAGTCCAGCCGAGCGGGATACACTGCGGCGCCGTATTAAGCGCGAACAGGCCGAGCGAGAGGCCGCGGAACGGGCGCGGCACACAGAAGCCGCACAGAGGGGCGCGTGGGTATGGAATCATGCTCAGCCTGCAAGCTCTGCCCATGCCTACCTGCAACGCAAACACCTTGCCCCGGGCATTGCGCGGCAACGTGGAGTCTCTCTGGTTTTGCCGGTGGTAGACCTCGCCGGGTACCTGCGAGGAGTGCAATACATACAACCGGGTGGCACAAAGCGATTCATTGCGGACATGAAAAAGGCCGGTGGCTATATTCCAGTGTCAGCAAGGCCGGACGGCAGTCGCCCGCTTTGGATTTGTGAGGGCTGGGGCACCGCCTGTGCTTTGCAGATCGTGCGCACGGAAGTGTGCTGCATTGCTGGCCTTGACGCGGGGAACCTCGCCAGCGTCGCCCTAGCAGCCCGCTCCAAATGGCCTGCGTTGGATCTTGTGATCTGCCCGGATTTTGATGCTGTTGGCCGGCGAAAAGGGCAGGAAGCGGCGGAGAAGGCCCGTGCTTATCTTCTGCCGCCACCTGCCGAGATTCCGGAAGGCTGTACCGATTGGCTGGACTTGCTGAACGCCAATCGGCAGGGGGTGGCACGTGCTTAACTCAGAATATTGGGACGCCGTGCCCCCTTATGGTTGCGACGAGGCACCCCCCGCCGCGCCTACTGCTGGAGTTAAAATACCAGAGCCGCAAGCGGCCCGCCCGCCATTGTTTACCGCGATAGGTGAACTGCTGGCCCACCCTCGACCTATCGACTGGCTTGTGCGTGGTTGGCTGGAACGAAACACCACTGCCGCGCTGATAGCAGAGCCGGGACGGGGCAAATCGTTTGTTGCCCTGGATATGGCCTGCTGCGTGGCGCTTGGCAAGCCTTGGCACGGCATCCGTACCAAGCAAGCTCGCGGGCTGTTTTTGGCTGGTGAGGGACAGGCCGCCATGGTACGCCGGGCCTGCGCTTGGGGCATTGTGTATGACGACTTGAGCGCGGCGCCTCTGCACTTGAGCAGCGGGGGCGTGGCCCTGAATGACAAGGACGCACTGGCATTCATACAAGCCGAAATCGACGCGATGCCAGAACCACCCGGGCTGGTGATTGTGGATACTTTGCAGCGTGGGCTATCTGGTGACGAAAACAGTGCCGAGGCCATGGGAGGATTTGTCGATGCTCTGGATAGCTTGCGGCAGAAATACACTTGCACGTGCCTGGTAATTCACCACCCCAGCAAAACCGCTCCAGGTGAGCCGCGCGGCCATTCCTCACTCAAAGGCGCAATAGACACCATGGCCGTACTGGAAGCGCGAGAGCGTGGCGTTATCGTTCTGACAAACCCCAAGCAGCGCGGGGGCGATACTGCCCGGCCTCTAGCCTTCCAATTCCGCACAGTAGAGCTTCCCCAGGCTTGGGCGGACGAGGACGGCACACCCACCGAAAGCGCGGTATTAGTGGCCTGCGACTTGCCCCAGGTATCCACCAAGCCAGAAAAGGGATTGGGCGACAAGCAAAGGCTGGCGTTGTCCATTCTCAAGCGATTGATTGCCGAATATGAGCGCAACCTTGCACAAGGTGGCAGGGACACGAAAGCTGCCAAAGTGGAACTGTCCGAGTGGCGCAAGGCCGCCAAAGAGGAAGGGATGGCCATTCACAACTTCTCGCGCTGGATAGCTGCTCTCGAGGACAGGCGATTAATCACCATAGACGGGATTTTTGTCTCTCTGGCCGATTCCTCACATTCCTCATTTGAGGAAAACGGGGAAAGCTCTGTTGTTGCTCCTCACTCTCCTCATTTGCCTTTAGGCATGAGGGGGGTGAGGAACGAGACGACGAGCGAGGACGAGGAGGGCGGCTATGAAGAGTTCTGATTCTTTTTTGGCGGAACTCAGGAGCCTGGGCCTCGCCCTCACCGTTAAGGGCGACCGCCTCATGGTTCGGCCTTCTGGATTGCTCACCGACGAAATGCGGCAGGCAATCCAGGAGCACCGTTCCGCTATTTTTTCTTTGGTGGCATCAGAGCGCATGGAACAGTCCGAAAATCGCACGGCTGCCATCCATGCTGAGAATGGCAAACAGCGGTCAGCTATGACCCGGAAATTAGAATCTTTGCGCTGCTGTAGCTGCGGAAATTTCTGGCCCATGTCGCAAGATATAAGCGACTCTGCATTTGGCCTTGGCCGTTGCGCTCTCACGCGTAGCGGACTGTCACCCGATGGAAGCGCATGCTGGCCACAAGCGATGCGAAAATGCTCCCACTTCAACTCAGACGAGATAAACTCGCGAGGAGGATAGCGATGAGATCCTCGCACCTTGATCCCGCCGACTTGTGGTTGCTCCAGAACGACCCACAACTTGCCAAAACGACTCCGCAGGCGCTTACAAGTCGCCGCATGAGGCAGCAGCACGCCCAGGGCGGGGAATTGCTGGAGGACTTGGCAACAGAAGGATCCGTACAGCCTTTGGATGTAGCCAATCCTGACGTGGATAGACTCGTTCGGCTCGCTCCCCCCACACTCCGCAAGCTAGTGGCCTTACGCATAGAGTTCCCGAGTGCAAGCCAAGCACAACTTGCCAGGATGATGGGCTGCACCCGGCAGGCGGTAAACAAGAAACGCCGGCGGCTGTTGGCCTACCTTGAGGCCATGGCGGCATCCACTATAACCGCAAGATCTGGATCAGTCACTGAAGCACCCTATTTTATGGAGCCCAATGGACAACTTGCCTGGGATTTCGTAGATTATGAGTGAAAACGTTATGGCACTTGCTTTCCGGGACGAATTACCCACATTGAGCGAGCTATGTGAGAACAATCGGCATTGTTCTTGCGCATAGAGCTGATGATAGGGGCGTCCATGTCTGTTGCTGCTGTAAAGACTGGCAACGCGGTTATTCAGCAGAGAACACACCAATGACAGGAACGCAGCGGAAGCTGCCGTTCCCGTCCAGCTTGAGTGGAGTGCTATCGACTCAGAAGCTGACGTTCGGTGATGGCTTCACGAACTACCGGAGTTCGGCCATTGCCGTCGGTAGTATTGGCTCCGCTCAATGGCTGGTGTCGTGCGCGTAGCCAACATTGACGCAGCGCAGTACCGGTGTGACCGCTTTTCTCTGCGGTGCGAAGCGGCACCCAAACCGGACTGTCGACAGGAAGTGTTAAAGAAAATGCTCAACAATGCTGGCAATCGTTGCTACAGCGGCAATGATTGCTGCGATGGTTTTATATTTCGCCCACCGTTTAGTTTCTAGCTCTCGTGCTTCCGACTTTCCTTGCAACCATTCAAGTGCATATTCATGTTTATCACCCCTTGCAAGTTCGCCAGAGGCAACAGATGCTTTGACGGCAGGAATACCCAAAGACTCAAACTCTGCAACGCACAATGCTTTGAATTCTTTGAGCGATGCTTGCAATTCGCCTTCATTCCATTCGAGTCCGCAAGACCCGTAATGAGCATTTGCTATTCGTAAGCTGTTAAACAAGTTCGCGTCAATATCAACTTCTTGATTTGGAAGAAACTCAACACCCGCAGACTTAACTTGCGTAGACCATACAAGGCGTTGAGTTCTCGTATTCCTGACCCGGATGTTGGGCATGGCAAAACCCTTGCTTGTGGTAAAATCTGGCACCGTCTCCGTCCCATCTGATCTATTCGAAAAACTCCTCATCTACTCGCTTGAGGCTGATGGCCTCGTCGACACAACATGCGACCTCTTGCTTGATCATCAACTTGGCCAACTGCTTGCCATCGATCAGGACAATGCGTTTGCCGAGCATTTCCGCTGTCTGGCATGCTGGATTAATAACCGCCTGCGTTCCGGCTGGCCAATTGTGTTGTCCGAGCTCACGTCTGAACGAGTCGTTGCAAGCGAATGCCGCTAACGGGCTCGGCTTGCCCGACGCGCAGTACAGACGCAAGCGACCGATCAGATAGCGCGCAAGCCCGCAACCGAACGTCGTGGAAGACCGGGCCCGCATTGACGGTGCGCAGCAATTCAGCCAACACGAAGGCGGACGACAACGCACCGACGAATGGAACCGCGATTGACTTGTTTGCCACGAGAACCCGCCCACATTCGTCTGGGCTGATTGAGTGGTACCCCGGATTCTCTGTTTGGCGCCGCACCTTGGCCTCCCTCTCTCGCCGCTTCTGAGCGTCCTCCACCGGCCAAAGATCCACGGCGGTCCGCTGGTTTGGCCATGTGTGCACAGCGATGGAGTCGAAGTTCTCGGCATCTCCCCCAAGTCCCGAGTCAAAAATCAGCGGAAACTCGGCCTGTGCCAACCAGTGGCGTGCTTGATTGTCATGGAAGCCTGACAGCGCCAGTGCCGGCTCGCGGCTGCTTCGCCGGTAGTTGCTATCAACGAATCGCTCGATTAGCCGCGTATTGAAGCCCCGATCCTCAAGCCACCTGGCGACCACACGCGTCTTCCGGGCACCCACCATGCCCGAGTTCAGAAGCGCGCCGGTCTCCAGATTCGGAGGTTCAACGGCGTCGTCGTCGCACAGGTAGATCGTCGATGCGCGGGGGTCACCGTAAGGGAGGCATGCCAAAGCCCAAAGATACGCCTGCCCTAGGTGGCCAAGGCCGAAGCAGGACAGCTCCAGGGGCGCCTCCTCGGCCAAGATGCCCAGAGACTCCGGCGAAGCTATGGGTAAGTCGGGACGCCACAAGGAGAAGGCGATTGGGCGGCGCATGGCCGTTATGGCAATGCGGGCGAAAGAGGCGAATACTTCGCCAATAGCGACCGCCGCCGCCGCAAGCGGTGCCAACGAACATAAGGGATTTTCCGGAAGCCGCGGAACCTTCGTGGCAGGCCCGACGCTGACTCTCCATCCATCGAACGTAAGGCGCAGGGATCGACGCTTTTGTTGCGCGTTTCCCACCAGGATGCTGATCGAATCAGAGTCAAGGTCTGCGACCGAGCGTTCTGCACCGAGTTCTTCGATCGCCTCCCCGATGGTTCCCTTTATGCTGACGCGCGTTAGGTTTTGAGCTGTCCAGACGTCGTCCGGCGCAGTCACCAGCACAGGGGCTGCAAAGCACTTCACAGCTAGGTTCACCGCTGTCATCACTGCCACCTGCAGTGCGTGCGAACCGGCTACGTCAGACCCGACAAGAATTTGCAGCCGATGGGCTGTTCGCGCAGCCCTGGAGATTCCGGGCGTCGTTCCATCACGGTCGAGCCAAAGCTTGTCGATACGGGATATGTCCCCCAATGCTGGGAAGTGAGTCATTGGATCACCATAAGGTTAAACGCACAGGGACATCAGGGTCCGACGCAGTGAAAGACTGCCACCGGCGTTGACCGAGAAAGCGATGGATGCCCACTCGCGAAAGAGACCACCCAGACGTGTCTCCGAAGGATGGCAGGATCAGCGCTACGTGTCCCACGACAGGGATCATCGGGTTCGCCTTGTCTACTGCACTTTGTCTAACGTCGAGCGTCGGATGTGTGTGGGCGTCGGCTAGAACGTGCAGTTGGCGTTCTTTACAGAGGGTCCAAAGCGACGAGAAGCCGGCGCGATGAAACTCCACAATGCCGTAGTTCAACGCGCGTGAGTCGAGATCGTCATAGCAAATGAAGTCGACGACCTGCCTCTTCGGGACATCCTGCCGGCCGAGGAGAAACGCGCCCGACTCGCGGCCTCGGCCGCGCGAAGCTAACTGGCGTACCAATCGCCGCCACAGCAGCAGCGAGATCGCAATCTGCTCGTTACTGTCCAACGTAATCTCCGCAGTTCAGCCAACGATACACCAACGTCATGAAATCGGTGAGTGTCACTTGGGGAGTCCAGGCGTCCTGTGTCCATGGATGGCCTGGGATCGCCAGTCGGTCGTAGTGGTGGTAGAAGCCGCGCCCAGGCGCAGCCCATCCGGCCGTCTTAAACACCGCAGCGACAGTGGAGCCAGGACGGCCCTTAGGCCACTTTTCTGGGGCGAGGAAGGCGCCGGTCTTCTCGTCCCAGAAGCCGCCCGTGTTCGGTTGGCTGCCATAATTGCCGACGTCCCAATGCACAAGCCACCGGCTAGGACTGCTCTCACGAGGCGACGCCGTAATCCAGGTATCAACAAAAGGCCAAGCGAGTTGCGCCACTGGGGTAGCGAGCGACCAATACCCCCTGGCAACACCGGCTCGAAAGCGCCCGCCGACAAGTTCCGCTTCGAGCAGGCGCTGTGCGTTGGTCGACATGTGCTAACCTTGGGGAGTAATTTCTTTGACCAAGTTGAACTCGAGCGTGCGCTCTCCAGGCATTAGGAGATCGCCGAGATGTTGGTCAATGCGCGGAATGGTCTTGGACGGCTCAAGCTCCAGTACGAGCTCGGCACCTGCCACGTCGTCGATGTGCAAGCGTCTTTTGGCCCAGACGGTGGCCGTCTCCACCGTGGCGGCCGGCGAAAAGTGGCGCTTCGGTTCTTGGCCGTTGTAGTTTACGGTTACCTCAATGCTGTGCACCGCCTTCGTGTGGATATGCTGCTTTTCGGGCAACAACAACTCCAGCACCGTTAGATTCAAGTCGGCCGGTGCATGGGTGTCGCACTCACCTTCCACATTGCAGCGCGCCTCGTCTGCCTCCCCCACGAAGACGAATTCGTCTTCGCCCGGCAAGGCATCGTGGCGCGCGAGCACCTCTTTCAGGAGTTCGTCGCCTGCAGCCTCAATGACCTTTGGTTCTCCATTGCCGTGCAAGAACAGCTCAAACAGTTCACGTTCCATAAATCACCTCGCGCAAAATCACCGTTGCGGTCGTATGAGGTGTATGGGACACTTGTTGTCCCATGAAACAACCCCGCACAATTCATCCCTGCATCCAACCGTCTTGGTTGCACGCGAGCGCTCAAGAAAGTTGTTGCCTGAATAGACAACAGAATGCCTGATTAGTTTGGAGCCGTCAAGGGGTGCGCCAGGTCCCCGTCAAAGTCGCATTTCATGAGTCGTTGATTCCGAGGAAACGGAGGACGCGGTGCTGCAGTTGTGAGCAGTAGCGCTGGGCGGCGGGGATGAAGTCGGCTCCGGCCATGCGCAGCAAGGGGGTATAGTGATACCGGAAAGACTTCCCATATATCCGGCTGTGCATAACCAAGACGCCCGCCGGGCGCGGCAGCATCAAGGTGACATTCCTGCCGTATGTGGGTATCAAACCAAAAAAACGCCCCTGAGCCGGGGCCGGCGGGGCGATTCCTGTAATTATGTCCCCCGGTGGGTGAGACTTTCAAAAAAGTTTACCATGTGGTCTGCTGCATGAGAATATCCCTTCCGTGATCGAAAAGGACTTGTTGCGCAGACGCTACAAGCGTGTGTATCGTTAACAGGTCGCACTCCAGAAAGAAGATCTTTATGGTTTCATGAAATAACCTGAGGCAGCTTCGGCTTTGGTCGCTATTTCATGCTTCACAACCCGGCTCCGGCCGTTCCCTGAAAATAGCCAAGGTCTCTTTGACGGTGCGCACCATTGCATTACAGAACATATCGCATATATCTGTGTTATTAGTTAAAAAAAGATATTGCTCAACCGCCTTAATGACCGCAGCGTTAGCAAATTCTATCTCAGAAATCCCAAATCTTTCCAGCGCAAGCGCTCGCAAACGGGACTGCCACTGAGTATTCCCCCACATATGTATATATGCAAAAGCCAATATATTGACTCTATAGTCAATATAGCAACAGCGGAACCCTTTAAAATAGTTCCAGTCAACAAGAACAGCCTTCTGTTCTTGTCGGACAACATTTCTTATATAGAAATCGCCATTACTGAACAGTCTCTCTCCAGCAATATGAATCTGTTGCAGTTGTTCGATTTCGCTAGGATCAAATCGTCGGGCTAACCTTTGTTGCCGATCGCCAGAGTTAAGGCTCTCTTTCCACCGAGAAAGGTCAAAAGCTATTGTATCAAGCGATATGCCGCCGCGAAGAAATATATCTTCAACTATTGGAGTACCGATTATTGAAAGATCGCTCACCATATTAATCATTAGGTTGGCCGTATCGAGATCAATCCTGCTTCCCCCATCTTCGTGTCCCCACGTTTCATTGAAGGTGGCCCCTTCGTATAATTTGAGACATCCTTGTCTGCGGTTCAAGTCTACGGCAACCACATCCGGTATGACTAATGTAGCAAATCCGTCCTGATACTTTGCTTTCATATAAGGAAGCACGTCATTATAGATGACCGTATCTTCAATGTGGTTAAGGAGTTTGTAAGTTGCTTTTTGCATGGTTCTCCATATTTCGTCGTGGCTTATTGATCACCAATTAAATGGGGGGTTTGGTAATAGAAATATCATCCACCAAGTAACCCGCCTTGACCTACCATGATCGGCTTGTGGAAGTTTTTACAAAGCGCAGCGGCATAATCCACCCTTTTCTGTGGAAAGAGCTGTGCGCGCTTTAGCCAACATTGGTGCGGACGCTCGTACCCTCCCATGCAGGATATTCGACATCTGTCGCCGCGAAATCCCCATCCTTTCGGCCAAACGTCCCACCCCGATTGTCTTTGCCGTCACCTGTAGCCTTGCCAGGAGCCCTTCCGCCTCTTCCGGTGCCATGCCGTACTCACTCTGTGCCTCCAGGTCCATCCCCAGGTAGAACTGCTCCTCCCAGCGGTTTGCCTCCTTGCCGATATGGTCGATGCCACTGGCTCGTATGTGCCGCCGCCGGGTGTGGCCTCGGTCAGTATAGTCGCCGTCGAGAAACTTTGCCTCCTGGTGCAGGTGATACTGCGCCAAAGCCCGCCGGTAGGTTTTTAGTTGGTTGGGCACTACTTGCTGGCCTGTGTCTCGGTCAAAGCACAAGGACATTGCCTTTCGGTGGTCCCGATCGTAGGGCGACACCGCACGCGGGAGATTTTGGCAGTTGGCCTTACGTTTTTTAGGCTTTTCCGGTTGGTTCGGATTTGTGTCCGTGGTAGACATACCCAAAGCCGGTTGGGCCTGATACGCCAGCAGGAAATTGAAAGCCCGCACCTGCTCAGCTCGCGGTACGGCTTACCCAGGTTGTATTTCTTGAACCAGCGCAGCTGGCAGAGGATGCCACCCAGATGCAGGCCATGATGCATCGACTGAAGACACAAGTGGGTCGCGGTATCTACCGACTCCGCAAGCAAACGGTAGAACCGGTCTTTGGCATCATCAAATCGGTGATGGGCTTCCGGCAGTTCTCATTGCGCGGCTTGACACAGGTACAGGGGGAATGGAGCCTCGTTTGCCTCGCGTGGAATGTGAAACGCATGGCCGTATTGCGCCTATAGGACAGGAAAATGGATAAAAACAGCAGAAAACTGGGTATAACTGCGCCAAAGTCCCCCAAAAATAGCATTTTCAAAAAATCCTGGGCGGAAATGCGCAGCACTCCAAAATCAAAACCGACGGGCTGCTAGAATCCGAAACCAGAGGTCATGTTGCCACCGCTCTACCCCTATCTCTTCAAGCGGGACGGTAGGCCTTGGGATGGCTATGGGTGCATCCTCATCCCGGTAAGGTGGCAGCAAATGCCCCAGCCCATGCGCGGAGGCCTTGCGCAGGACGGGACTGCCTGTGTCGTTGATGTTGAATAGCGCGTAACGCTTGGAGGACACGGCATAGCAAAAGAGCGGCGCCATAGTTTCGGTGATGTGTCCATCCCTCAGAGCGTAGTCGGCCGCCTCGATCTTGAGCAACGGATCCCTTTCCGCATAAGGATTGAGCGGGGTAAACCATTCCTGCACCTCCCGCGTCTAGCCCAGGAACTTAGCCTCCGGCATTCCCTTCGGCCTTGCCAAGGCCATGCTGTCGGTATCGCAAAAGGCCCTAACGTCGCTTCCGTCGACCAGGCCAAGGGAGTTCTCCCGTCAGTTCAGCCAATCCTCCGTTGTCTTCAAGACGTTGCCCAAAACGAGTAATTTCAACTTCTGGTAAATCGTCACTGTCGAACCATAGCAAGGAGATGGTGGTATCGGTGCGCTGGTAGTGCCTTGCTATTTCCCAGAGGTCTAGGCCCTTTTCCCAGTTATCGAACCAGACGTCCTGTGAAACTTCTCCCGTCTCAGTGGCGCTATTCCCTGAAGTGCGGATTCGGTGAGCCACGGAGCCTGCTGGAATTACCGACCTGGGAGATATCCAGGCCCCTGCTTGCCGCAAGGCCGTGGAGCGTGCGGCATACCGCACCGCACCGCGCTCCATGGTGACGAACGCGCATGGCATATCGCTAAGGCTGGCGAATCTTGACGCCGCTGCGGGGAATGATGTGCCAAACAAGTCGGCCATGTGTTGGATGAGCTCCGGGGAGGGCTCTTCCTTGGGAACAGCGGAGAGCCATTGCTGATAGGGCATCAGCAGTTCAGCGGCAAACGTGTCGCAGGCGATCTCGTTCGGATGTCGCTTTGCATAGGACCATGACGGCACCTCGTCGTGACTTGATTCCAAGCCGAGCACGATATGAGCTATTTCGTGGCAGACAGTGAAGCGCTGGCGTTCTTCGGTTTCCAGCGAATTCACAGTGATGATGTGCTTCCCGTTCGGCATGGTAACGGTATAGCCAGACTCCCCCTCGCCAAGCTCATCCTTCTTGACCTTGGCGTTAGCCGTGGTCACATACGGGGACAGGTCTTCTCGGATGATCGAAACATCGACTCTCGCGACAAATGCGCGTGCTCTCTGCCTGACATCCGCCTCGTCCATGTTCAGTCGTCCTCGTCGTCGTCGAAGGCCTTTTTTATTCGGGCGATGAGCTTCGCGGGGTCAGGCCTTGCATTTCCCCGATGCCTGACTCCAGCTGCGGCCGAAAATACATCAATGCTGATTGAGGGGTCTTGCAGCACGAATTCAACAAGGCTGGGATCAGCGTCAGCGTGGTCAGCCAGCCACATTACAAGTGCTGTATCCCTTTCTCTCGGCTTGAGAACCTTCAGAAGCTTCTCAACCAGGTCTTTGGATGGGTTTGTCTTCTCGCCTGTTTCGAGGCGGTGGACATAAGCATGATCAATTGACGATAGCTGGCCGATCTCACGCAGGGAAAGGGTTCTGCGTTCGCGTAGCGTCTTGAGGGCGACGCCTAGGCCTGTCTGCGGCATGAGTTCTGATCCTTGCGATTGCGGGAAGAAGGGCCAAGGTCTCTGGTGCCTCTCCCCAGTCGGTTGATGTTCAAAGGCGCACGCCGCACCCAGTTGCACCGGCGTACGTGCTCTGGTACATTGTTGTCCATACAGACAACGGATGTAGGTTTTACACCTTCACTAGGTCGGATTGGCATAGCCTTACCTGTTGTCTGCGTGAGCAACCAATTGTGCTACAGCAGGCGATCATTGACAACCCAGCCGGAGCGGCTGGGACTTCGATAGTTCCACTGTAGGAGAGCCATCATGGCAGGCAAGAATCAGCACGTTGTTCCTCATCAGGACGATTGGACCGTCAAGGGAGTCGGCAATCAACGGGCGACCTCCATGCACGACACGCAGCAACAGGCCATTGACGCGGCGAGGGATGTCGCACGCAACCAGCAGTCCGAACTCGTCATCCATCGTCCGGACAAGGACAGCCAAGGCAACGATCCCTTCCCGCCGATGGGCTGAAGCACCATGACGGGCATTCCTACCTACCATGTGCTCGCCCTGTCAGGGGGTGGCTATCGCGGCCTTTGATTGGGTCAACGGCATCCATTCCCCCGCGTTGCGAACTCGACTGACCGACCATACCCATCAGCTTGCCACGCCCGATTGCGATCCGTTGCGGGACCGGGAGTGCCCTGTATGCAATTCATGAGTTCCTGGGCTACCAACACGACAGGAGGACGTTGTTGCATTTCTCAAAGGCCACGCTGGAGGTGTTCTGTCTATACGTTCAGGCTAGTGATGCTGACTGCGAAGCTGGTGGGCTTCTTCTCGGCTCGGTTCATGGATCCCATATGCTCATCGAGCAAGCGACGGAACCTACGCCACATGACAAAAGGCTTCGCTACCTGTTCGAGCGAATGCCGTTTGGCCACGAAGCAATCGCTGTGTCTCGATGGGCAGAGAGTCAGGGAACCGTTCGCTATCTGGGCGAATGGCATACCCATGTGGAAGACGATCCCCATCCTTCTGGTCTCGATAGATCGGAATGGAAGCTCTTGTCAGCGAAGCGTCGGGACAAGAGGCCTGTGCTTGCAGTTATCGTCGGGCGAAAAAATTTGCATGTCGAATTGGTACCGAGTTCAGGCCGTGGTCCGGTGTTCTGCTGTGTGGAATAGAGGCTGACGTACGATGCTTTCTGCAACTGGGCGATGGCCGCAAATGCGGAATGCTTCAGAGCCCGGATTTCGGTCCAGTGGCCGCATTCAAAGACCGAACGGCAGGTAGTCGAGGGGATGCGGCCAAATTCAGCGCATTGCGCTAACGGCCGGATTGGCCGAACTCCGGGCGCTGACAACGCCCAGCTGGAATGACTGCTTGGGGTCATTTGCTTTCCGCTGCTGTATGACCGCAATCAGTCTTTTTCCGCCCTTTGAGATCGCGTCAACCTCACGACATTAGCAAGTCTCAGTCACAGGGCCCAACGTTAATATAAAGTTGCATCGTCTGCAATGTCTTGTGGGTGGTGATTGTCGCCCGCGTACACTTGCCGGAGGCCAATCACTGAATCTGTCACAATATGAAAGACCCGGCAGGGAACCGGGCCTGGCCGAGGAGGACTGAACTGGATGGTACAGATTCAAGATCGCGGTGGCGCCTTGGTGAGCACGCACACATAGTCTGGTCCAGCTTGATGGCAATACCGCTGACCATTGGTGTACTGCTGAATGGGTTCAGGTGCGATCCGATCGGTGGCATGCAGGTAGACGTCATTAGCGATCCAGCCGGTCAGGATCAGCACCAGAATCACCGCCCCAGTGACCGCGTAAGACCAAGTAAGATCTGCCCGCACGGCCGCTTGGGCAGCTTTCCTCGCCTCGTCGGTGAAGTTGGCCAGCGCTTCCTGCTTTGCACCCTGGATATAGCGTTGTATAGCCTCTCCTGAAAGCTTGGACGCGAGCGCCTGCTCTGCTTTCTCCAACTTGAGGCTACCGCTCTGCAAGGCCTTTTCCAGAGTGCCTTTACCTTTATCCATCGACTGGTCGAGCAAGGGCTCCACCTCCGCGTAAAAGTTCCGAGCGAATTTTCTCCCGCCCGCCTCGAGCCGCGACGCAAAGGCATCGGATTGCCCGGCAATGCTCGCCGTCACCTCGTTGGCCGCCCGATTCGCTCCTTGAAAGATGATATCGGGGATTTTGGCTACCTGGACCGACAGATCGGCTGCCGCCGCCATGGACACGGTCGCCGCCTGGTAGGAGATCCTTGTCGCGAGCACAGTACCCCATAGGGGATCGTCGGGGCCGATCCGAAAGCGGGTTGACCAGCCGATGAATCCGCTGAGGTCATCTGCATCGATGCCCTTCACCGCCTGCGGCATGGGTTCCGTGTTGGGCGTTTTCTTCTCGGTCACAACAGTCATGATTCATTCCCCCTCTATCAATGGGATCATGGACTCTTGCCAGGACTTTCGTAGCCAGTTCTTGATGATCTGCCGCTCTACAATAAACAATGGGCTCTCCGGGCCAGCCAGCGAGGCAAACGACCGGCCCTGGTATTCCTTGACCCTCGCCCCTACCCGGGAGGCCAGTTCAGGGATTTCTCCGGTCAAACCGCCCGAAGCGATCCAGGCATCCTTGTATTGCGGAACAGTGAACCAATAATAATCCCGGTCATAATCCGATTCGTGGCGATTGACGACGGCGATTTTGCGATCCGCTGCCTGGCAAATCATGGATTCGTTTGCGAGGGTGGCGCTGCTGGATTCCCGCCCGACCATCCACGCTACGCAAATTTTAAATCCCAACTCCCGCGCAACCGGTACAATAAGCTCCGCGTAAGAGTCCAGGGCCTTGTGCGCATTAGCCGGCGCGTTCATCACCACAAAATCGCTTTCCAGCGCTTCCAGGTGGCCAAATAAGGTGGCGATCGCGTTCTCGGCATCCTTGCCGCTTTTATCCAAATTTACCGACAAAACGGAGACCACATTTTCGTACCGTTCCTTCACATCCCCGATTTTGGTATCGCCCTCCACAATCGCGACGTTCCGTCCAACGAACAATCCGAATTCTACTGCAAGCATGGAAAAGATGCTTTTTCCAACGCCGCCCTTGTCGCCATGGCTAATTACCAGATGTTTCATGGAAACCTCCTTTACAGTTTATCCAGATCAATGGAGAGTGATTTACGGGGTTCATGCGGCTCTGTTGTTTTTTGGAATTGGGGTAAGCCAACAGGCTTTGGCGCCATACCGGGCAAGGGCCGTTGCTCGACCCACAGTCGCCCATCGTCCACTCCTTTGCGTGCCCGCCGGACCGCGTTGCCGAAACAAATTGGCGATCCGAAACGTGCGTCTATGGCCGCTTCCACCAGTGCACAAATATCCTTCCACGATTCGCCAGATCGGTGCGCCGCCTCAATGGCTTCGAGGTAGGGAAGCACCTTTGCTGTTAGCGTTCGCGCCATACTGTGTCCTCCTAAAAGAGGCATCAGTGCCCTGTGCCTGATTTGCGCCTCTTGCCCATAGCTGGCGGAATGTCAACCAAAAACACGGTTTGATTTTTGGTTGACACGGAGTGACACGGGAATGCTCCATAACGAATGGCTATTCACACGCTTTGCCGTGTAAATACTGCACCCATGCGTATATTCTCGTTTGTTTACGCCCACCCTTCGGGTAGGCTTTTATCCGCACAAACGCACCGTGTTGGGTACGCTCCGATTGCGCTTGTGCTGCCGAGCCAACTCGCCGATCCGCTGTGCCGATTCCGGCGTCGTTGACATGCTGGCTGATACCGGCTGGTCGACGGTTCTAGACTCTGGTGGTTAGACGTGGCCGTGGTGTTGGCGGTTAGCGGGCCATTCCTTGGTCTCGCTCTTGGCTGCGTTTCTGTTCGGCAGGCCAGAAGATTCGCTCTTTTTTCAGGAGGTCGCGGTGGCGTTTTTCTTCCGCGCATGCACGTTGGACCGATTGGGCTTCCCGGTTTTCTTGTCTGGTTGCCTGGATAGTACCGCGCATGGCCGCATCCCGCGCAGATTCCTGATGGACGTATTTGCCCCAACTCTCTGCCAGCCTTTCCTTGTCATCGGTAAGGATTTCCAGATGGTGCTTTTCTCGGCTCAAAGCGACGTATCCGAGATTTGCTCCGGCTTTTGTCTTTTCGGCAATGACGATGGCACGATCGACCGTCGCCCCCTGCGAGGCATGCACGGTTCGGCAGTATCCGTAATCCATAACCTCCTCTGTCTTCAGTTCTACCGATCTTCCGTCGCTCATATTGGCGAACGCTTTCCCATCCTTTATTGCAATGACAGCATCATCGCCGTTGCGCAGGTCGATATCCCGGGTCTTGTCGTTCTTTCGGAACAGGACCTTGTCACCTTGGCGCAATACCATTAGGCGCACGTTGTACAATTGCAGTTTTGTGGATGGCGTGAGGTTCACCGGCGCTTTTCCCTCATCGAGTAGTGGGACTATTTTCAGCTTTCCCTTTTCGGTTCCCACAATCTTCCAGCGGGTGCCGCGATCGCCGACACCTTGCTCCTCTCGGCCAAGCTCCACCACTTGCCCTGGCTGATAGAATGCTGCCTGCCTCTGATGGGTTGCACTCAGGCTGACTTTGTCGAGCGCGGTGATCATTACGGATTCTTGGCCCAGTTCGCCACGATCAATCAGGCCCTTGCGGATCTCCTCATTGGCGATCTGTCTGGTGCCATTGCTGGCTGCGAGGACCAGGGTTTGCCCTCGGTCCTCGGGAGACAGCCGAAGGTAGGATTTGGCAGCGGCTCTCGCCAATAGCTCCTGCTTGATGGTTTTGTCGAGCTTCTTTTGACCCGGCACGGGATCGCTCATGGGGACTTCCCGCATATATGGATCGGCAAGTCGCAATCCTTTCTCTGCGTCTCCGCTGGCGAAGGCCTCGGCAATCGCCAATAGCGCCTTGTCCTTCTGCCGGTTGATCTTGGAGATGCCGGCCTGACGGAACTCGTTACACCGTAACAGCTGCTCGAAGGGATTACCGGCCTGCACGGCTTGTAATTGCTTGGGGTCGCCCACGGCCAGTGTCCGCGCCCCATCCTGTTCTGCGCGCCGATAAAATCGCAGCAGGTCCTGGCGGGACACCATGCCCGCTTCATCCAGAATGTAGAGGGTCTTGCCGGGCGCCTCTGTCGGCTTGCTGCGCAGGAACGATTCCAGAGTCTGCGTAGTACAGCCAGCGGATTGCAGCTCTGCTGCAGCTTTGGCCGAGGGAGCGAGTCCCACCACGGCATAGCCCGCTTGCCGATACTGATCCACGATGACGGCCATACTCGTGGTTTTCCCCGCACCGGCCGCACCCACAATACCCTGATGTTGTTCCCTGCCGGTGAGGGCCATCTGTATGGCCTCAACCTGCCCATCGGAATAGTTCCAGCCCTGCGCGTGCTGTCTTTGCTTCAGCAGCGCCGACACGGCGTCCGGGGAGTGCAGAGCTTTGGTCTGGCTCTGGGTAGCAATGGTCAGGATCGCCAGTTCTTCCTCAACGGCCCGCGTGGTGGTGTGCATCTTACGCATCTTGTTGGTTCCGTCCCGATCCACTGCTCCACCATCCAGCAGTTCTGGGGTCGAATGCAGGGCAGCATCGATAGCCTCGATGAGAATACCTTCTGCCATGCCCTGGCGCAGAGCCTCGGCCCGGACGGCCGACGCCGAAAATACCGTATCGTGTTCACTGCAATGATCCAGCGCCCGTTGCACGGCTATCGCTGCCCGGTCTGGGTGAGGCGTTTCAGGCTGCTTGGCTCGCTCCATGCTCCTCACCAGTAGGTTGTGGGTGGGGACCTTGGCCTCCCGCAGCCGTTGCCGCCACTCCCAACGTTGTTCCGCTTGGCTCAGTTGTCGTTTCTCGGCGCGGGTGGCGGACCAGGCCGCGTCCCGTTGCGCGACGCTGGCGCCCTCGATGCCGCCCTTGTCGGCCAGGTCCGCCTGGATTTGCCCCCGCCGCCGACTGAATGCCTCGATCTGGTCTCGGGTAATGCCCGCCACTTCAAAACCGGTGGCACTTTGCTCCAGTTCATAACCATGCTCTACGGCTAATCGGGCCATGGTGGCCAGATAAATGGCGTCAGCCTCTTTCTGGAGTTCACAATCGACGCCCTGGTCGTTGTTGATGCTGGTCCAATTTCCATCGGACCGCCGCATGGCGTTGAGAACCGTCACATGGCTATGCAGGTCCATATCTACCAGCCCATCGACTGGACGTGCATCCTCATGCCGATGCACGGCGGCGATGATGTCCCCGTTGTACTCCGATACCCTGCCGCCCTTGCCAAGACGAGCATAGACCATGCGTTCCTGCAGAAACGCAACTGCGGCCTTGACCCCCTCGTCGTGCCATACTTTCCAGCGCTCATCCTCGCAGGCCATAATGGATACCGATTTGGGAGCACTGATGACGTACCCGTCGCCCATGCGACGATTTTGGTGCCGGCCCGCCAAATCCGTTCCATCCGGCAGCTTGCCTTCCAGTAGCGCCTGGAACTGGTCGGCATCCACGGCTCCAGACAGACCCAGGGCTTCCGCACCACGGCCCGCCCAAAAGGAGGGCGCCCCGCCACGCTCGCTATAATAACCAACCGCCTGTTCTGCCGACTCGCTCGGGCGTTCATTGCGCAGATAGTTCGCAACCCCTGCCGCACCGCCACTGCTTTTGATAGGCTTGACCCGTATCATTATCCACCCCAACTAATCCATGTTTCCCGTGTATAGCTGGCGCGGTGTCAACAAAGATGAGCATGTTGGCAGTGGCGGGTTTCGGGCACGAAAACGTCAAAATATTCCTCCCCTCATGGCGGGCGAGGGGTTTCCCCTGACGGGTACCCCGGTACACACTTCCCGCCTTGTTGCGGGCAGCGCATCACCGTATACTCCTCGGTATGATTCGATCATTCCGCCACAAGGGGCTGGAGGCATTCTATGCATCGGGCTCTCTCGCCGGCATCCAAGCACAGCACGCCAAGCGGCTCCGCATGCTACTTGCAGCCTTGGATACTGCACAGGCGATCGGCGACATGGACATCCCAGGATTTCGCCTGCATCCTCTCCAAGGTACGGAGAAGGGGCGCTGGTCGATTCGGGTCAACGCGAATTGGCGGTTGACCTTCGATTTTCAGGACGGTCATGCCTATGTCTTGGATTATGAGGACTACCACTAATGGAAATGCACAATCCCCCACATCCCGGCGAATTTATCCGTGAGGTCTACCTCGAACCGAATGGGATCACCGGACGGCAGTTGGCGACCAAGCTTGGGGTATCGGCCTCTACCTTGGCCCGTGTCCTCAATGGTAGCAACGGCGTGAGCTCGGAGATGGCCCTACGGTTATCCAAGGCGCTGGGGCGCTCTGCGGAAAGCTGGATGATCATGCAGGATCATTTTGACTTGTGGCAGGCACGACAGCGGGTAAACCTGGATCAGGTCCAGAGGCTGGATCTTCAGCCGGCAGACCAATGATTCGATGCTCGCACAAATCATGGGTGATAGATTGAGCCATCACCCATCGACAAAATCGCCGGCAAACTACAGCCTTGGCACTCCATGAACGCCGTAGAAATTGAACAAGCCATCACCGACCTTGCCGAGCAGCCTTTCGACCCGGCAGAGTTCCCCTATGCTTTCCTGGAAGCCTTTGGCAATAAGGCAACGACGATCCAACGCCTACGCAGCGGTGTCACGAACAAATCCGACCTCGGCGGTGTGCTCCAGACCAACAATATACATATCCTCACCTGCGAAACAGGACAGGTGACGCAGGCCCTCGCGGCCCTCAAGGCGAGCCCTGCCACAATGAAGGCCAAGGCGAAGTTCGTCCTCGCCACGGACGGCGTGGACTTCGAGGCGGAAGATCTATTGAGCGGCGAGACTGTCGCCTGCGCCTTCTCGAATTTTCCGGACCATTTCGGCTTTTTTCTGCCACTGGCAGGCATCAGCACCGTCCGGCAGATCAGTGAAAACGCCTTCGACATCCGCGCCACGAGCCGCCTCAATCGCCTCTACGTCGAGTTGCTGAAAGACAACCCCGAATGGGCGACGGCAGAACGCCGCCACGACATGAACCACTTCATGGCGCGGCTGATTTTTTGCTTCTTTGCCGAAGATACTGGCATCTTTGGCGGCCGGGGCCGTTTCACCCAGACCGTCGAGCGGATGAGCGCTCGCGACGCCTCCAACACGCACGAGGTCATCGGCACCCTGTTCCGGTCCATGAATACCCCAATCAATGACAGAACCGCTGCGGACATTCCCCGTTGGGCAGCCAGCCTCGATTTTCCCTACGTCAACGGTGGCCTGTTCTCCGGCAGTATGGAAACGCCGCGTTTCAGCAAGATCTCCCGGTCCTACCTGCTCCATGTCGGTGGCTTGGACTGGACCAAGATCAATCCCGATATCTTCGGTTCCATGATCCAGGCTATCGCCGAAGACGAGGAACGGGGCGAACTGGGGATGCACTACACCAGCGTTCCTAACATCCTCAAGGTACTGAACCCCCTGTTCCTCGACGACCTGCGGGCAAAACTGGCCGACGCAGGCGACAATCCCCGCCTGTTGCTCAACCTGCGCAAGCGTCTATCGCGCATTCGGGTGTTCGATCCCGCCTGTGGTTCTGGCAATTTTCTGGTGATCGCCTACAAGGAAATGCGCGCCATTGAGGCGGAGATCAATAAGCGACGAGGTGAGCCAGATCGCCGGTCGGATATTCCCCTTACCAACTTCCGGGGTATCGAGTTGCGTGATTTTCCGGCAGAGATTGCCCGTCTGGCGCTCGTTATTGCTGAGTATCAACGCGATGTTTTGTACCGTGGGCCGCAGCTGGCCCTGGCTGAGTTTCTGCCCCTGCGTAAAGAAAACTGGATCATCCGTGGCAACGCACTGCGGCTGGACTGGTTAAGCATCTGCCCGCCAACTGGCACTGGCGTGACAGTGCAGACGGATGATCTATTTGAGGAGCCGATCGACCAAGCCGAAATCGACTTCCAAAACGAAGGTGGCGAGACATATCTCTGCGGTAATCCCCCTTATCTGGGAAACAAACTCCAATCAGAAGAACAGAAGTCCGATCTAGCAGCCGTATTCGAAGGTCGCTTAGAAGGCTGGAAATCGCTCGACTATGTGGCCGGCTGGTTGATGAAAGCAGTGGACTACGGTCTTCAGAGCAGAGCTGCTTCCGCATTCGTGGTTACGAATTCCATTTGCCAGGGACAACAGGTTCCCATTCTCTGGCGATCGATTTTCGAAAAGGGCTACGCAATTCAGTTTGCTTATACATCTTTCAAGTGGAAGAATTTGGCGAGCCATAATGCGGGCGTTATCGTGATCATAGTCGGACTATCTAATCTCCCTGTGAAAAAGAAGCGTCTGTATACAGTTGACAGCGGCGGAACCACTTTGGAGAGAATTTGTGAGAACATAAACCCGTACTTAGTTGATGGCCAAAATTTAGTTGTGGATGCCCGACGCGACGCCCCGAAAGACCGCGCATTAATGCTATTTGGAAACATGCCGCGCGATGGTGGGCATCTCATCGTATCGCCTATAGAAAAGGAAACTATAAGTCAAAAAGATCAGATTTTTGTAAAATATGTTAGGCGTTTTATAGGATCTGAAGATTTTATTCAAGGAAAAGTTCGATACTGTCTATGGATCGACCATGAAAATTGGACCAATGCCGCCTCTTCTCCTGCTATTGCCAGGCGTCTTGATGGCGTGCGTGAAATGCGGCTGTCTAGCAAGGCTAGGTCTACGCGAGACCATGCCAAGACTCCATACAGATTCGTTCAAATTCAAGGGGTCGCACGGCAGCTCACCATTGTCGTGCCACGCGTTAGCTCCGAGCGTCGTCCCTATCTTCCGATTGGCCTTTTGGAAGCAAGAGCAATCGTTGCCGATAGTGCCTTCGCACTTTATGACGCACCACTTTGGACAATTTCCTTGATAGCGTCACGGTTGCATATCGTCTGGATTGCTGCCGTTTGCGGAAAGCTAAAGTCAGATTATCGGTACTCGAACACTTTAGGATGGAATACTTTTCCAATCCCAATGTTAACTGAAAAAAACAAAGAAGATTTGACCCGTTGTGCCGAGAATATCATCTTGGCGCGGGAAGTGCATTTTCCCGCAGCAAGTGCTGATCTTTATGATCCTGAGTCAATGCCCGCAAACTTGCGCCAAGCACACGAACGGAACGATGAGGTTCTTGAGCGCATCTATATCGGTCGTAAATTTCGCAATGATACCGAACGACTGGAAAAGCTATTCTCACTATATGGAAATGGCCAGAAGAAAGTTCTGACCAGATAGCAGAAATCTAATACTCCCGGAGCTGAACATGAGCCAAATAGACTATATAATCCAACCGAACAGTCGGACGACACTTGATGCATTGCAATCCATCTTGCAGAACGACTGTGTAGAGAGGCTTGACATGGCAGTTGCCTATGTAACCAGTGGTGGCGCCTATGATTTTGCTCAGGGAGCATCTAATATACTAGGTGACTATTGGGCGTCGCTTCCGAAAAGGTGGATTACGTCCTTTGACTATTGCCGCACAGAACCAATTGCTCTCAAGTATCTTTTATCGTTACCAAACTCTTCCGTACGTATTCATGACGCTATATTCTGCTTGGAATATGATGGAACTCCAAAAGTCCCATTTCATCCGAAGGCTTTCTTAATACGCACCAACCAACGCGATTACGCGCTTGCTGGGTCCGGCAATATGTCTAGATCTGGTCTAACAAGAGGTATCGAAGCAGGTCTTGTTGTAAGTGTGAATCGAATTCCCCCTATCGAGCCAATGGCAGCCGCGGCGATCAACGCAATGCACACTTGGTTCTCAAGAACATGGCACACGTCGGTACCGCTGTCCCTGTCTCTCCTGGAGAGATATAATAGTATCTTTGAGTGCAAAAAAAATTTGAAGACGCCGGTGCCCACTGAGGATGACATCGCGAGCACCGATATTAGTCGTGGAGGTTTATCAAATAGAGATTTGCAAAAACTTCGCGTGTGTAAGCATTTCTGGATTGATGCCGGGAATATCACCAGGAACCGAGGACCACATTTGCCCGGAAATCAACTTATGATGAAGCGCCTTTCGAGAGTTTTCTTCGGATTCAGTTCGATCGCTGTTCCAGAGAATACGCACATCGGTGACATCGAGATCAGTTTCAATGGTAGTCATGGCGTGGGCGTGCGGTTCTCGTTAACTTATAGCGACAACAAGATGGATAAGTTAGTTCTACCAATACCAGGTGTTGACGGTCCTCCTGCTTATGATAATACGCATTTGTTGTTTGAGCGTATCATGCCAGGAGTCTTCGAGTTGACCACTGGTACCAGAGCTCAAAAGCGTCAATGGCTCAGGAAAAGCACTACAATCGATGGGGCGTTTAGGATGTCCAGCGGACGCGAGTGGGGTGTATTCTGAATGAATGCCATGAGTAGCGACTTGGGACGTCCACAGACCGTCCCTTCTGTTTCCGTCACCTACGCTCGCAGTGGCGCATCCACCAAGGCCAATGCCTTGGGGATGCGCCCCATGCAGGAGCGGGCTTTTGAAAAGCGCGGCGAGCAATACCTGCTCATCAAGTCGCCACCCGCCTCGGGCAAGAGCCGGGCGCTGATGTTCATTGCTCTGGACAAGCTTTACAACCAGGGCTTGAAACAAGCCATCATCGTGGTACCGGAGAAGGCCATTGGCGCAAGCTTTAACGATGAGCCACTGTCGCAGTACGGTTTCTGGGCCGACTGGCGGGTGGAGCCCAAATGGAACCTTTGCAATGCCCCAGGCACCGACAACGGCGGCAAGGTCAAAGCCGTCGGAGCATTCCTACAGAGCGACGACCAAGTGCTGGTTTGCACCCACGCGACCTTCCGCTTTGCGGTCGATGCCTACGGTGTAGAGGTTTTTGACGATCGCTTGATCGCGATTGACGAGTTCCACCATGTCTCTTCCAATCCCGACAACAAGCTTGGCACGCACCTCGGCCAATTCATCGCCCGCGGTAAGACGCACATCGTCGCCATGACCGGCTCCTACTTCCGGGGTGACGCGGAAGCGGTGTTGACCCCATCGGACGAGGCCAAGTTCGAGTCGGTGACCTACACCTACTATGAGCAACTGAACGGCTATGAATACCTGAAGCAGCTCGACATCGGGTATTTCTTTTACAGCGGTGCCTACGTCGAGGAGATCCTCCAGGTTCTCAACCCTGCCGAGAAAACTATCTTGCACATTCCCAACGTCAATTCTCGGGAGAGCACCAAGGACAAGATGCGCGAGGTGGAGCACATCCTTGAGGCACTGGGAACCTGGCAAGGCACCGATCCCGCGACGGGTTTCCAGCTCGTCCGGCGGCCAGATGGCCGCGTCTTACGAATTGCCGATCTCGTGGATGACGATGCCAGCAAGCGCGACCGGGTGTCCGCCGCGCTCAAAGACCCCGCGCAAAAGCACAACCGCGACCATGTCGATATCATTATCGCCTTGGGGATGGCCAAAGAGGGCTTCGACTGGATTTGGTGCGAGCACGCGCTGACCGTAGGCTACCGGGCGAGCCTCACCGAGATCGTCCAGATCATCGGCCGTGCCACTCGGGACGCTCCGGGCAAGACCCACGCCCGTTTCACGAACCTCATTGCCGAGCCGGATGCGGCAGAAGCCGCTGTCACCGAGGCCATCAACGATACCCTGAAGGCTATTGCTGCCAGCCTCTTGATGGAACAGGTCCTGGCCCCGCGCTTCGAGTTCAAAGCCAAAAATCCCGACAATGGCCCAACCTCAGGTTTCGACTACGGCCAGGATGGCTACAATCCCGATCGCTGCAATGTCGGTGTCAATGAACAGACAGGAGCGTTCCAGATCGAGATCAAGGGCCTTGCCGAACCCAAAAGCCCCGAGACGGTGCGCATTTGCCGGGAAGACCTGAACGAAGTGATCGCTGCTTTCGTGCAGGACAAACCCAGCATCGAGCGGGGGCTCTTCGATGAGGATCTGGTGCCCGAGGAGCTGACCCAGCTGCGTCTGAGCAAAATCATCAAGGATAAGTACCCGGAGCTCGATACCGAGGACCAGGAGACGGTGCGTCAACATGCCGTTGCAGCACTGAACCTCACCCAGCAGGCCAAGCGAGTGATCAACGAAGGCGCGCAAGATAGCGCCCCAAATACCGCCCTGATCCACGGAGTGCGCCGCTTTGCCATGGACGTGCGGGAACTAGATATCGACCTCATCGACCGCATCAATCCTTTTGGGGAAGCCTACGCCATCCTCGCCAAGGCCATGAGCGAGGAAAGTTTGAAGCAGGTGGCGGCGGTCATTACCGCCAAGCGCACGAGTCTCACACCGGAGGAGGCGAAGGAGTTGGCCATCCGCGCCGTACAGTTCAAGAAGGAGCGGGGACGCATTCCGTCGCTCACCGCTCAGGATCCCTGGGAGCGACGCATGGCCGAGGGGGCCACCGCCTTCCTGCGCTTCAAGGCGGAGGGGCGCTATGACTAATACCGAACTCGACGACCTCGCCGCAGAGCTGGCCGACTTCGCGCCGCCTGAGAAAAAAGACGGACGCACGGCCAGAGAAGAGCGCATCATCGCAGGCTTCGAGGATATCCAACGCTTTGTGGCCACCCACGGTCGGGTACCGCAGCATGGGGAAGATCGGGATATCTTCGAGCGCCTCTACGCCGTGCGCCTGGATCGCTTGCGGGCACTTCCGGAGTGCCGGGCTTTGCTGGAGCCGCTGGATCATCAGGACTTGCTAGCCAAAGAGCACTCCACCGCGCAAGCAGCGGATATTGCTGATCTCGAAGACTTAGCCGCTGAACTGGCCGGTGCGGACGAAGCAAGCGACATCACAGTACTGCGCCATGTCCGTACCAGCGCCGAGAAACGTGCCGCCGAGGAGGTCGCCGACCGTAAGCCGTGCAAGGATTTCGAGACCTTTCGGCCCTTGTTCGAGCGGGTGCAAACCGATATCCAGACCGGTATGCGGCAGTCCCAGCCCATCGAGGCGGGACGCCGCGCCATTGAAGCCGGAGATTTTTTTGTCCTAGATGGGCTCACCCTCTACGTCGCCGAGATTGGGGAGCCTTTAAAAACCACTGCCGGCGAAGTGGATCGGCGCTTGCGCGTCATTTATTCCAATGGCACGGAGAGCAATCTGCTGCTTCGCTCCCTGCAGCGGGCCTTCTACAATGACCCGGCGGCTAGGCGCCTGGCCTCGCCCGAAACGGGGCAACTCACCCTTGGTGGTGATTTCGATGCGGACGATGTGGAAAGTGGCACTATCTACGTCCTGCGCTCACTATCGACCGACCCCTACGTCGCGCAGCACCGCGAGCTTATTCACAAGATTGGGGTGACGGGAGGCAAGGTCGAAAGCCGTATCGCCAATGCCGAGAATGAGGCCACCTATCTGCTGGCCCAAGTCGAGGTAGTCGCGACCTATAAACTGGCAGGGATTCACCGCACACGGCTGGAGCACCTGCTCCACCGGCTGTTTGCGCCAGCGAGGCTGAACATCACCATCCACGATCGCTTTGGCCACCCAGTGCAGCCCGAGGAATGGTTCCTGGTGCCCTTATTCGTCATCGACGAGGCGGTGGAGCGCATCAAAGATGGCAGCATCATCCACTACGTCTACGACCTGGAGACGGCTAGCCTCAAGCCATCCCCCTAGCTCACCCACATCCGCAAAGGAGCCACGCCATGCCCGAAATCGTCTGCCCCCACTGCCATACGGCCTTTCAGGTCGATGAATCTGGCTACGCCGAGATCCTGCGCCAGGTTCGCGACAAGGAATTCAACAAGCAGGTGGAAACATCTTGCCTTCGCCTTTATCGATTGGTGCCGGACAAAAATCTTCGAGTACGCGGTTCTGGTGGTAATGCCATGTTGGGTGTTTTAGGGGCTCGAATGATTTTTCTAGGGTAGATGGAGATAGTATGGCACAGCCCAACATTGAGTCCTGGTCCGACTTATCTTTAACCGAACTGTTTTATGCCTTCAGGAAGGCAAAGGCAGATTGCTATTTTGAACGCTCACTCTTTGTTGCCCGCGAGTTCGTCGATTACGAATCAACCCTGCCAACAAGGTTGACGGGCTTGCTGGAGCGTCTCCAGGCCGGCCAGATTATCGATGTGCTTACAGAACACCTGGGCGAGCCTCGCCTAGTCGCAAAGAAGTTGTCTGCCAAGCCCAAAACGGACAAGAAAATACCTAATGGGCACGGGTTTTTCTCCAACCCTGACCGGGCCTTCCAGCACCTATATGTCACGCATGACCTGACACCGGAATTCCGTTTGGTTGGTGACTTCCCGGTGGAAATGCACGTCCTGTCCGCGCTTTGGATCAACCTGGTCGGACACAAGTTTGATGCTGCATTGACCAAATCGGCTTATGGCTCTCGTTTACGGAGGTATCGCCCTGAGCCAGGCTCACCTGAAGGAACACTCGGCCCCTATCACACCGAGGCGATCGGGTCGTTCCGCCCATATTTCGCCCCGTATCGGCAATGGCGGGAACGGGGTCTCAAGGCAATCCGCGAAGAACTGGAGGCCGAAAAATCTGTTATTGCCATCACGATGGACTTGACCAGTTACTACCATCGGATTGCACCAGCGTTCATGAAGGAGAAGTGTTTCTATGATTGTGCCAAGATCGAATTGACGCCATGGGAAATGGCGTTTACCACCGCTTTTGCAGATACCCTTGTGGCTTGGTCCGACCGGGCTTTGGCAAAGCTTGTCGAACTGGGGTGCAAGCCCGAAAAGGCGGACGTGCCACTTGTTGGCGGCTTGCCTATTGGTCTCTCAATTTCCCGCGTGGTATCGAATGCCCTGCTGATTGGTCTAGACCGTGAAATTGAGCAACAACTAAGCCCTGTCTACTACGGCAGATATGTGGACGATATTTTCATTGTGCTGCGCGATCCAGGGGATGTGGTTGATTTTCCACAATTGCAGAAGTTTATCGCCAAACGGACGTCGAGCTTCCCCCCGCCGCGAAAAGGTCAAGAGGAGAAGATCTATCTGGAATTGCCGGGAGCCTATCAAGGCGAGACCACGCTGTTGCTGCAACAGTCCAAGCAGAAGGTCTTCTTTCTGGAGGGACAAGGCGGTCTAGATTTGCTGGATAGCATTGAGTCCCAGATTCGGAGCGTGTCGAGCGAACGCCGCATGATGCCAAATCCTGATAATCTGGAGTCCATGGCTGCCGCCAAGGTATTAGCTGCGGCAGGGCAGGCATCCGAAGAAGCAGACACCTTGCGCAGAGCTGACGGCTTGTCCGTCAGGCGGCTGGGGTGGTCTGTTTTGTTGCGTGCCGTGGAGACGCTTTCGCGGGACTTGCGTCCAGATGACTGGAAGGATGAACGCGGCAAGTTTTACCAATTCGCCTTTAGTCACATTCTTCGACCGGACAAGATTTTTGATCACTTGGATTACCTGCCGCGCTTGCTATCGCTAGCCGTGGCGTTGAAAGACTGGCCAGATGCAAAACGCCTGTTTGATGCGGCGTTGGCCTCTCTGACAGAGGTTGAGAAGGCAACAGAAAAGAGATTTATCCGTGTGAACGGACATGACACAGCACTAGAAAGAGGCCTGCAGGCCGAATGGGAGTCCGTCCGAGATGGCGTGAGGAAATCTGCTGCAGACGCCATCTCTAGGTCGCTGAGCTGGGGAAAGCGGAGGGGTGGTATGCAGCCCTTGCCTAAGGTCGCTCTCGAATTGTGTGTGGCTGTCGGCTTGCAGGGCACGGAAGAGGACTTGGAAGGGGTATCACTCGCAATTCGCGAAGCTGATTGGGCGAAGACTGCTTACAAGGATCATCTGCGTAGGGATGCGATTCGTCAGCGCAAAGTAATTAGTGGCGAGGAGCAGATTGCCACTTGTTACGATCGTCTGGAGGACCTCTCTGACTTCCTTCAGAGATCGGCAAATAGCGGCGATCTGAGCACATTCCGAGTGCATCCCAGAGCAGGGCGATCGGCGACAAAGGGCGAGACCATTTCATTCTTGCCTTATTTGTTTCCCACGCGCCCTTATTCGACAGAAGAGGTTTCTCTCTTCCTACCTCATGACTGTGTTTTCCTCGGCAAAGATCGCGACAAGAAGACTCCAACTGGGAATTGGGCACGCTATGTGCGGGCGATTCGGGGAGTCTGGGTCTGGGAATCGCTTCTTGAACCTGCTGCGCAGGAGCTCGGTGAAGCCGACCCGAATGACATCAAGCTGGCCATCCTGGATGGCGAGCGTCATAAGCCGGTGTTGCTTGGCATCAGCAGTCTGTTGACCTCGGATGACACTTGGAAAGCGGCTGCTAGTGGCCGGTCAGACTTGTCGAGGTCACGGTATAAGAGAATTGAGGATGTGGTGAATCAGGCTATTAAGGCAAGTCCTAGGCCCACACATCTACTGTTGCCGGAATTATCTTTGCCCGAACGGTGGCTTGGCACCGTCACTAGTCTGCTCCGGGAGTCAGGAATCAGTCTAATTGCTGGTCTGGACTATCATATCGCGGAATCCACCATTCACAGTGAGGCCGTTCTCGTTCTTGCCGATGATCGCCTTGGTTTCCCCGCATTTGTCCGGGTACACCAGCCCAAGACGCTGCCGGCCCCAGGGGAAGATTTCCTTTTGCAGAGGGATTTCGGTAAGCACTGGACCTTATTCCCTGGGGATCGCAACGCCAAGCCTGTTTACCTCCACAAAGGTTTTGCCTTTGGCGTACTGGTCTGCTCCGAGCTCCAGAATGTTCAGCACCGACTGAATTTTCAAGGAGCGGTAGACTGCATGATGGTCCTGTCCTGGAATCAAGACCTTGAGACATTCTCCGCGCTGGTAGAGTCCGCCAGCTTGGACGTTCATGCCTATGTGGCCTTGGTCAACAACAGGCGATTTGGCGACAGCCGTGTGCGAGTACCCGAAAAGACCAATCACAAGCGGGACGTCTGTCGGTTACGCGGCGGCGAGAACGAGCACGTGGTAGTGGTCAATCTGGATATCCAAAAACTGCGGGAATTCCAAAGTCGGGCTAATCGTTGGCCTGATAAAGATGATCCATTCAAGCCCGTACCTGAGGGGTTCAAAATCCATGCTTATC
This sequence comes from Acidithiobacillus sp. YTS05, assembly GCF_024396695.1. Taxonomy (GTDB): domain Bacteria; phylum Pseudomonadota; class Gammaproteobacteria; order Acidithiobacillales; family Acidithiobacillaceae; genus Igneacidithiobacillus; species Igneacidithiobacillus copahuensis. The sequence continues at coordinate 1,379,615 of NZ_CP094359.1, read as the reverse complement.
GGAATGCCATCCCTTCATAACGCGGAGTAGCAGTCCATCATCCTGCGTTTGCAGCCAGCGGAGATCCCTACACCACGCCTACCCGGATAGCGCGTTTTTCCTCTGAGGTTGGATATAAGTTGGATGAAAAACAAAAGGCACCCAGCAATTCACGCTAAGTGCCTGTTTTAATGGTGGGTTGTGAGGGGATCGAACCCACGACCCGCTGATTAAGAGTCAGCTGCTCTACCAACTGAGCTAACAACCCGATCTGCAGGATAATAGCAAAATTCCCAGACAAAGCAAGGCTGGCTCCCGTCCAGTACGCAGTGAAAGCCTGGATTTGTCTATACTTCGCCTTGTAGTTCTCAGGAATCAGGCGCCTGGTGCAGAAGGCGATAGCTATGCGCGGCAATCATGCGGTCTTCGTCGGTGGGAATGCAAAGTATCTCTATCGGGCTGTCGCTCTGGGAGATTCGTCTCTGCCCGGCCTGATTGGCGGCGCTATCCAGGACGAATCCCAGGCTGGAGAGGGGGGCGCAGATCAGCTCGCGTACCAGATCGGCATGTTCGCCGATTCCGCCCGTAAAGACCAAGCGATCCACACCTCCCAAAACCGCCAGAAAACTGCCGATCATCTTGCGCACACTGTAGGCCAAGGCATCGATGGCAAAGGCGGCTTGTGGCTCGTTGTTCCGGGCCGCCAGCAGCACCTGCATGTCGCCACTGATGCCGGACAGACCAAGCAAACCGGAGAGATGGTTCAGGACCCGTTCGAGCTGGTTGGCGGTATAGCCCTTTTCCTCGAGCAGAAAAAGAAGCACCCCGGGGTCGAGATCACCGCAACGGGTGCCCATGACCACGCCGCCCGTGGGGCTGAGCCCCATGCTGGTATCCACGCAGACGCCGTCCCGCACTGCCGCCAGACTGGCACCATTCCCCAGATGCGCGATGATGCTCCGTCCGCTGTTCGGAATTTGGGTGCAGATGTATTCATAAGAGAGTCCATGGAAACCATATTTCCGTACCCCTTCCTGCCACAGATTGCGGGGCAGGGGATAGCGCGCCGCCAGTTCTGGAATACTGCGGTGAAAGGTGGTATCGAAGCAGGCGAACTGCGGGGTTTGCGGCCAGCGCTGCTTGGCGGCATCCATGACGGCAATCTCGGCAGGAAGATGCAGAGGGGCAAAACGCAAAGAGGCCCGGAGGGTTTGCAATACCAGGGCATCGATGCGGCAGTGCTCGCGCAAGTCTGGGCCGCCGGAAACGACGCGGTGCCCAATCGCTGCGAGTTGCTGCACCCCCAGCTCCTGGAAACAGTCGAGCAGAGCGCGTAGGGCGCTGGAATGATCAGGGAAAACGGCATTGCGATCGATGTTGGCGCTTTTCGCTCGCCACCACAGGCGACCGACACTCTGACCAATGCGCTCGATCGCGCCTTCTCCCAGCCTTTGCCCGCTCTCGTCGGCATATTCGTACAGAGCGAACTTGAGGGAAGATGAGCCGCCATTGAGGGCCAGAATCAGCTCAGCCATGTGGAGTCTTCATGTATCCAGCCAGGCTGTAGTGCTGATGCGCTCGCGCAGACGTTGCAGGAAGCGGGCGGCATCGGCGCCAAAGATCACCCGATGATCACAACTCAGGGTACATTCACTGCTGCCATCGGCTTGGGTTGCCGCTACTGCCAGGATGGCTGCAGCACCCAGGGGCACGATGGCATCGAAGTTGTGCACCACGTCAAAGACGCCAAGATTGGAAAGATAGAAGGTACCGCCGCGATAATCCTCCGGAGCCAAGCGACCTTTTTTGATCTTGCCGAGCAGAATGCGCCAGTCTTCTGCCAGCTCCTTGAGCGGACGTCGGGCCGCATCGCGCAGAACCGGGGTCAACAGGGCGTCACCGGTATCCACGGCAATCGCCACGTCCACCCGTTCCCGTTTGGCCAGCCCCTGGGGGGTCCAGAGATGGTTGAACCAGGGATCTTCCGCGACCGTCAGCGCGCAGGCCCTTGCCAGCACGAGGGTGAGGCTGAGCTTCGCAGCTTTGGCTTGTGTTTGCAGTGCACTGAGGGGTAGGCGTGCGCCAATCTGAAAGGTTGGCGTCTGCACGGCATCCTGCATATTCCGAGCTGCCGCAGCCCGCACACCAGAGAGGCGCTCGATCTGGTAATCAGGGCCGGTACTGAGATCTGGCAGTGGGCCGCGCAGTGCCGTCGCAAGTACGCGACGACTGTCGATGGGACCTGTGCCCAACAGATTCAGATCTACACCCAGTTCCTGAGCCAGGGCACGGGCATAGGGGCTGGCAAGAACGCCATCTGCCGCTGCGCGCGGGGTGGATGGCTCGGTAGGTGCGACAGGGACCGACTCTTGCGCGGCTGCTTGTGGCGGCGTTGCCTGAGATATTTTCGGGACAGGTGTTGCAGCAGGGGTGGCTGATGGGGCGACAGAGCCAGAAGCTGCAGTGTTGCTTGCAGAAGTGGTTGCGTCCAGATCCTCTTTACTATCCACCAGCCAGGCGATCACCGAACGCACCGGGATGTCCGTATCCACTGGCGCCAGGGGGCCCGCCAGGAACCCATCCTGGAAGGCCTCGACATCCAGTATCGCCTTGTCGGTTTCCACTTCGGCGAGGGCATCTCCCTTTTTTACCGCATCACCGACGGCCTTGTTCCAGCGAACCAGGCGTCCTGTCTGCATGGTATCCGACAGGACGGGCATGATGACTTCCTGTTTCATACGGGTGCTCCTGACATTTGGACAAGGTCTCTGGCGGATCGACAGGTCCGCTCGACATTGGGGATTGTGGCGGCCTCCAGCTCCGCTGCAAAGGGTGTGGGAAGATCGAGCCCGGCTGTGCGCTGGATGGGGTGGTCCAGAAAATAGAAGCAGCGCTCTTGCAAGGTCGCAGCGATTTCCGCGCCAGCACCGGCAAAGCGGCAATCTTCTTCCAGAACCAGGGCACGATGGGTCCTACCAACTGACTGTATACAGGGCTCCCAGTCGATGGGGGAGAGACTGCGCAGGTCGATGACCTCCATTTCGATGCCCTCCCTTGCCAGCTCCTCCGCCGCCGCCAGGGCCACTTCCACCATGCGCGAATAGGCGATACAAGTTAGATCGCGTCCCGGACGCCGGACCACTGCGGCGTGTATGGGCAACGGAGTAGCATTCGTCGCTACTTCTCCTTTGTGGAAATACAGGAGTTCGTGTTCAAGGACGATGATCGGGTCATCGGAGCGGATGGCCTGCCGAAGTTGCCAGTAGGCATCCTGAGGGGTTGCGGGAACGAGAATGCGCAGGCCGGGAACATTCATCAGGGTATGTTCGAGGCGCTGCGAGTGCTGTGCCCCGAGCTGTTTGGCGACCCCGCCCGGCATTCGCACCGTCAAACCCATGGCAAACTGCCCGCCAGACATGAAAGGAATCTTGGCGGCCATATTGATCAGGGCATCGAGGGCGAGGAGGGCGAAATTGATGGTCATGATCTCCACCACCGGCCGCAGTCCCAACATCGCCGCACCAACACCGAGTCCGGTAAAGCTGTTTTCCGAGATCGGGGTATCGCGTACCCGCCACTCGCCATATTTGGCCAGGAGCCCTTCGCTGACACGGTAGGTGCCGCTATACAGGCCAACATCCTCACCCAAAAGAAACACGTTTCCATCCTGTGCCATCTCTTCGTCCAAGGCGCGATTCAGGGCCTGCCAATAGAGCATCTCCGTCATGCCGCGCCCCTCCCAAAGAAGTCCTCGAAGCGATGATTTTTCTGAAATACTGCCTGCACATCGGTAAGGCTCGGCGCGGCTGCTGCCTGCGCTTCGGCGAGGGCTATGCGCATTTCCTCGGCGATTTCCTCTTGCAGACCTTGCAGCCTCTCACTATTGAGGTGACCGGCGGCGCAGCATTGCTCCTGAAATTGCAGTACGCAATCGCCGGCGGGGCAATTGGCCTGTGTACTCAACTCTCCTTCCAATTCTTATATGGATGCCTCCATTTGAGCAAGTCGACGTTCGATGTATGACGGTGAGGTCAAAGTGCTGCCTTATATCCGGCCTGTTATGCAGGAGGTTCCTGCTGGCCCTGATGAAATCCGCTGAAAGGGACCTTATCTTTATTGCGTCCTTTTTTGGGACAAGATTGATCCAGGCTCTCCCTTCCCCGGTCTGACCTGTTACGCCATCAATCGTGCCTACCTGCGCAACTGTGAAACTATAAACATGCTATTCGACTATCGTCCTGTAATCATGCGACGGCTACCGCTATTGGCTTGTAATTCGGGTCATACTGGCGGTTTTTGGCCAGCAACGCCCAGATCGTTCGAGCCATTTTATTGGCTTGTGCTACGACGACCACATTGTGGGGCCGCCGACAGCGTAATTTGTCGATCCAGGGATTTCGATCCCTGGTCTGGCAATTCACCACGGCTCGCGCCCCATGGGCCAATAGGGTTCGGAGATAGGTATCTCCGCGCTTGCTGATACCCAACAGGCGAATCTTCCCGCCAGTACCGGTCTGCCGTGGAACCAACCCCAAGAACGACGCGAACTCCCGGCCAGAGCGAAAGGACTTCATATCCCCTACTGTAGCCACGATAGCTGTGGCAGTGAGTAGCCCCACGCCAGGGATCGCCATCAAACGGGCCACCGCTTCCTGGTCCTTTTTCCATAGCCTCAGCCGTTTCTCTATATCGGCTATGTCTTTGTCGAATTCTGCCAGCCGCTGGATCTGACGCCGGAAGGTCTCTAGTGCCACGGCCGATAGCCTGTCCTCCAACGTCGAGAGAGCATCGGGGATCTCCTTGAGACCTTTCTCGCGGCCTTGGGGAAGATCTATACCAAATTCATAGAGCAGCCCCCGAATCTCATTCACCTGCATGGTCCGGATCTTGACCAACTGTTCCCGCATGCGATGCAAGGCCAGAACGGACTGCTGCTCCTCGCTTTTGACGGCGACAAAGCGCATACCAGGACGCTGAACAGTTTCCCAGATCGCCGCTGCGTCTGCCGCATCGGTCTTGTTGGTCTTGACGAAAGGGCGCACAAACTGCGCCGCGATCAAGCGCACCTCGTGCCCTAGCTTGCCCAGTTCCCGCGCCCAGTAGTGGGCACTACCACAAGCTTCCATGGCGACAATGCCGGGCTCGCGGTTCACAAAGAACTCGAGCAATTTGCCACGTCGCACTTGCTTGCGATGAATCTCGCCCGTCTCCCAATCTACCCAGTGCAACTGCATCACCCGTTTTGCCAAATCCAGCCCATAAATTGTATTCTGCATCGTGAGTCCTCCTTGACCCATTTGTGGATGAACTTCCACCTTGGCACTTTGATGCCGTTCGGTTCAAGCGAGGGCTCCCTGCCTACTCGTGGAGCTCCCCGCTGCCGATCCTATAAGGGGAGGCATCCATTACATCTTTGATGGGATCCTGGCGTTGGTAGGCCTGTACCTCGCTGGCCGGACGATAGGCGCCTGGATCGGCCATGGAATGGCCGCGGTAGCGGTAGGTCTCGAACTCGAGAAACTGGGGGCCATCACCGGCACGAATGCGTGCCAGGGCCTGCTCGCTCGCCTGCTGCACCGCCAGGACGTCCATGCCATTGATCCGCTCGGCGGGAATATTGTAGGCGCAGGCGCGGCGATAGACCTCGACCACGGCGGAGTGGCGATGGATTTCCGTACCGATCTGATAGTGATTGTTTTCGCAGACAAAAAGGATGGGCAGACGCCATAGGGCGGCCATGTTCAGGGATTCATGGAAGGTTCCCTGATTCACCGCGCCGTCGCCAAAGAAGCAAATGATGGCTTCGGGTAGCTGGCGATAGGCGACGGCATAGCCAGCCCCCAGGGCAATGGGAAAGGTCTCCCCGACGATGGCGTAACCCCCCAGAAAGCGCCTTTGCGCATCGAAAAGATGCATGGAACCGCCCATTCCCCCGCTTACCCCGGTCTTTTTGCCGAGAAGTTCCGCAAAAATGGCCACCGCCGGAATGCCACGCAGGAGGGCGTGTACGTGTTCGCGGTAGGTGCTGACGATGTAGTCGCCGGGTTCGGCGCAACTAAGCACCCCAGCTGCCACAGCCTCTTCCCCGGGGTATAGGTGTAAAAAACCGGCGATTCTGCCGGCGGCGTACTCCTGAGCCGCGGTCTCTTCCAGGGCGCGAGCGCGCAGCATCTGGCGCAGTAAAAAAACGGGATCGACGCTATGCATGGTCCACCTCCGGCAGAAACTCGTCGAGGGCTTTGCTAAGCGGCACCAGATACATCAGGGCCGGACCACCATGCATGAGCACTGCCTGGAAAGCGGCACTCATGATCTCATCGCGGCTTGCGCCCGCTTTGACGGCGCCATGCACATGCAAGGCGATACACCACTCGCATTGTGCCGCAACGGCCAAGCCCACATTGATAAGTTCCTTTTGCGCTTTGCTCAGCGCGGGACTCCCCTCTGCTTTTCCCATGAAAGAAAGAAAGCTATTGATTTCTGAAGGATATTGTTCCTTGAGACGGTGGGTGAGCTCTTCAATCTGCGTGATGCGATCCTGCATTTCCGGCATGACGACCTCCCTGAAGGTTGGTAATTCCGATCTGGATCTCGGAATTTAGCGTAGACAGTCTGCTGGAAATGAGCAAGTCACTTATTACAGCTCGGAGTGCAGGAGCAGGCTGCGCCCCGTCATTTCTTGCGGTTTCTCCACTCCCAAAAGATCCAGTACGGTGGGCGCGACGTCGGCCAAACCGGCACCAATTCCGAGGCGCGCTCCGGGCTCTCCCAGCAACAAAAAGGGCACCGGGTAGACGGTATGCTGGGTGTGCGGTTCGCCACTGACGGGGTCGACCATTTCGTCGCAATTACCATGATCGGCGCTGAGAATGACCCGATACCCGTGCGCCAGAGCCACCTGTACAATACGATGAAATTGCAGATCGAGGGTCTCGACGGCGCGCAGGATGGCAGGGATCTTGGCGGTGTGGCCAACCATGTCGCCATTGGCAAAATTGACCAGCACAAACGCATACTTGTCCGCGCGCAGTGCGCCAATGACGCGATCCGCCACTGCCGGCGCACTCATCTCGGGTTGCAGATCGTAGGTGGCAACGGCAGGGGAGGGGATAATCGTGCGCTCTTCCCCAGCAAAAGCTTGTTCGCGACCACCATTGAAGAAATAGGTCACGTGCGCGTACTTTTCGGTTTCCGCACAGTGGAACTGTGCCAAGCCGGCATTGGCAAGGACCTCTGCCAATACCTGCGCGGGGATTTCCGTCGGAAAAAGCACTGGTAGGGCAAAGTTCTCGTCATAGGCGGTCATGCAGGTACTGACACGCGCGCTTTCACTGCCGCGATCGAACTCGGCAAAATTGGGAAGGGCGATGGCGGCGCAGAGCTGGCGCATGCGATCGGAGCGGAAATTGAAGAAAAGTACCGGCTCGTCGGCGGCGATGCGCGCCCTTCGCGGATCACCAATCACCGTAGGCTGAATAAACTCATCCCCGTCATCCCGTTGCCAGCCCGCCTGTACGGCGCTCAGGGCATCCTCTGTCGATTGCCCCTCGCCAAGCAGCATGGCTCGCCAAGCCTTTTCTGTACGCTTCCAATGCTGGGCACGGTCCATGGCGTAGTAACGGCCCGAGAGCGTAGCGATATGGCCGGTGCCGAGCTGCTGCAAGGCCTCCTGCAGACGCTGCACATAGCGATCGGCGCTGCGCGGCGGCGTATCCCGACCATCGCTGATGAAATGCACGACCGGTTCCATGCCGGCCTGTACCAGAAGGGGCAGCAATCCCAGGAGATGCTCGATATGCGAATGCACGCCGCCATCGGAGACCATACCAATCAGATGGATGCGTTTGTCTTTCTGCAGCATTTTCTGCCAGTTGGGTAAGCGTTCCAGGCTCCCATCGGCAATGGCATCGGCAATGCGCAGCAAGTCCTGTTTGAGAATGCGCCCTGATCCCAGAGTCAGATGACCGACCTCAGAATTGCCGAACTGCCCATCCGGTAAGCCCACCGCCCGCCCGGAGGCTTGCAGGGCACTATGCGGGTTGCTGGCAAAGTAATGATCGAGATGTGGAGTCCGCGCCTGCGCCCAACCATTGAAGGCTCGACTGGGGTTAAGCCCAAAGCCATCAAAAATCACCAGCAGAACTTTCTTATCGGGCATGCCACACTCCTCATCCAGGAAAAAAATCGACGTTAGCTATGCAGGGATTTCTCCAGCTCCAGCACCTGGCGGGTAGTGGAGAGAATGGTATCAGGATTGAGGCTGATGGAATCAATACCCAGTCGTACCAGAAATTCCGCCATTTCCGGATAATCCGAGGGCGCCTGGCCACAGAGACCGGAGTGGATGTGGTTACGCCGGCAGCCCTCTACGGCCTGTTGGATGAGCACCTTTACCGCGGGATCGCGCTCGTCATAGTCGAAGGCAACGATGGCGGAGTCGCGATCAACCCCTAGCGCAAGCTGGGTTAGGTCGTTGCTGCCGATGGAAAAGCCATCGAAGCGCTTGGCAAACTCATCGATCAGCAAGACGTTGCTGGGCACTTCACACATGGCGTAGACTTGCAAATCGTTTTCGCCCCTACGCAGGCCAAATTCGGCCATCTTCGCCAACACTGCGTCGGCTTCCTCTATCCGGCGGACGAAAGGCAGCATGACAATGACATTGTCCAGCCCCATTTCCTCCCGTACGCGCCGAATCGCGCGACATTCCAGGCGAAATCCCTCTTCATAATTGGGATGGGCGTAACGCGAGGCACCGCGAAAACCCAACATGGGATTGGCTTCTTCGGGCTCAAAATCCGTACCCCCGATCAACGCGGCATACTCGTTGCTCTTGAAGTCCGAGCTACGCAGCACCACGGGTTTCGGATAAAAGGCAGCGGCAATGGTCCCGACCCCCTCGGACAGACGTTGCACGAAATATTCTTCCGGGCTCGAGTACCCTGCGGTCCGTCGCTTGATCTCGTGGCGCACCTTCGCGTCGCTGATCCGTTCGGGATGTAACAGGGCCAATGGATGGATCTTGATGGCATTGGCAATGATGAATTCCATGCGCGCCAGTCCGACGCCATCATTGGGCAAGGCTTGCAACTGGAAGGCCAGCTCCGGATCGCCCAGATTCATCATGATTTCCGTTTTCGGCCGTGCCAACCCAGAAAGATCAGTCTCTACCACCTCAAAACGCAGAGTGCCGGCGTACACGTTGCCTACCTCCCCCTCGGCGCAGGAGAGGGTCGCTGCTTGCCCATCCGGGATCCGGCTCATGGCTCCCTCTGCCCCTACCACCGCCGGAATGCCCAATTCCCGGGCAATAATGGCGGCATGACAGGTGCGGCCACCACGCTCGGTAACGATACCCGCAGCTAGCTTCATCACCGGCTCCCAATCGGGAGTGGTATTGTCGGCGATCAGGATCTCTCCTGGCTGGAAGAAATGCAGTTCCTCCAACGTAGCGATGTGTCGCGCCCGACCCGTAGCGATTTTGCTCCCTACTGCACGGCCGCTGACGAGTATGGCACCCCTCTCGCGCAGATAATACTCCTGCAACACAGTACCCTTGCGCTGCGAGGCGACGGTCTCCGGCCGGGCCTGCACGATGTATAGTTGGCCGTCTTCGCCATCCTTGGCCCACTCCATATCCATCGGCCGTTCTTCGCCAATCGCCTTGCTGTAGTGTTCTTCAATCTGGATGGCATAGCCGGAGAGGGTGAGCACGTCTTCGTCCGCAAGGGAAAAGCGCTGTTGTTCGGCAGCCGTGGTGGCAAGGTTGCGCACGCCATGATGGGTACTGCCGGCGGCGTAGACCATCTTCAGCTTTTTACTGCCGAGAACGCGTCGCAAGACCGCACGCTTTCCCCGTCGAAAGCCGGACTTGAACACATAAAATTCGTCGGGATTGACCGCACCCTGCACGACGTTCTCCCCCAGTCCATAGGAAGATGTGATGAAAATGACGTCGCGAAAACCGGTTTCTGTATCCAGTGAGAACATCACACCGCTGCTGGCAAGATCAGAACGCACCATCTTCATGATGCCAATGGAAAGGGCGACATGGAAATGATCGAAGCCCTCGTCCATGCGGTAGTGAATGGCGCGATCGGTGAAGAGGCTGGCAAAACAACGCCGACAGGCATCGAGCAAATCCGCTTCCCCACTGATATTGAGATAGGTATCCTGCTGCCCTGCAAAACTCGCGGTGGGCAGATCTTCGGCGGTGGCCGAAGAGCGGATGGCGAGCGAGAGATTTTCGCCATATTCCTCCCGCAGGCGGGCGTAGGCGGCGAGAATCTCTTCTTGCAGTTGCTTCGGCAATTCCAGACTGTAAATCAGCTCCCGCGCTGCCTTGCCACGCCGCGCAAGATCCTCGACCTGATGCGGCTGCAAGCCGTCGAGAATTGCATGGAGTTTGGGCCAGGCCTGGTGGCGATCGAGCAGATCCCGATAGGCGTGAGCGGTAACGGCAAAGCCGTTGGGTACCCGCACCCCCAGCGGGCGCAGCGCCCGATACATTTCCCCGAGCGAGGCGTTTTTGCCGCCCACCAAAGCAATGTCATCGATCCCGATTTCGGCAAAGAAGCGGATGTATTCCACGGCAGGCCCCTCCAAAACGGATATGCTCCTTTGAAGATAGACCCCATCCCTGGCTACCGCAAGGACGATTCCGTCGACAGTGGATGGCCCGCCGCATGGTGAAGTTCAGCCTCTGGCCAACTGCGTCGCAGCTCTGGAAGAGGCCGTTGCAGCAATCCTTCGAGCCGCGCCATTTCCGGCTGGAAGCGCTCAATCAACCAGTCCCGAGCTTGCGGATCGATGGCGGGCTTTTTTTCCTTCCGCAGGAAAAGATTGCGCCAGATATACTCCCCCCAGCGTTGCGGAAAAAAATATTCGCCAATGGTCCGGCTAATGGGATTTCCAGCCAGTCGCCGCGCCCAGTTGCCGCGGGGGCGTGCGTAGTGGTTGTGCGCCCTACGGAAATCGATGCGTTGAAACGGCAGGGGAGAAACTTGCAGAAATTCTGCCAGATCATGGAGAACCTGTAGCGGTTTGCGTTGCAGATCCTCCAATAGAAGCACTCTCACCTGATTTCGACCAAACAGCGAAAAGTAGCGCTGAATCTGATCATGATACAAACCCAGCTCGACGTATAACTGGGATACGCCCCAACCTTTGTCCGGACGCGTCCAGTCCCGTTGCAAGGCGCTGTAAAAATCGAGATCGGTAACGCCCTCATTGAAGTCCATCAGATATTGCGCATAGGCCCGCTGTACCGGATCGCGCAGGATGATGATGATCTTGCTGTCTGGACAACATTGCGCGATTTCCTGCGCAGCGACTTCCGACCACAGGTAGGAGGGGCTGGCATCGCCCCGATACGTCACTTGGCCCGAGTCCTGATACAGTCGAAGATACTGCTCTTCGGAGTCAATATAACGGATACAATGACGTTGTTCCGGGGCCGGATGCGGGTGCGTGAAATAATGCGGCTCTTTCATTTCCGGAAAATAGATCTCAGGATGTTGCTTGAGATACGCCCAAAGAGAAGTGGTCCCACTTTTTACCGCACCGACGATAAATAAATTAGGCCAATTTTGCATCTTACTCATTTTCTGGTGTATGAAATGGAAATCCTGCATGGCGCAGGGTCTGCGCCAGAATGCTTGGGGAAAGGCCGTTGGGTAGGGGACCCAAGCGCAAACGATAGGCCCAAGATCCATGATCAATACCGGGCGCGATCTGTACTTTCGCGATACCGGCACGCTGCGTCTTTTCCCACGCCACTTGCGCCAAATAGATGCTGGAATATGCCGCAGACCAAAGATAATGCTGGTCGGAGGTCGCCGCCATCGTTGGTGCCGCGGCATCCGCGGCGGCAGCAGCCAAGCCCGCCACCGCAATCGGAGTCGTAGCGAAAATATCCAATGCCCGAGCTGCGCCAGATCCCAGTTGTAGCAAGCCAAAACTGCCAGGGGGGCTCTTTTGGTCGATCAGAACCGCTACGCGACGATGATTGGTAAGATTTTCGACCAGCGCGCAGGATGGCGAAGGAAGCACGCTGCTGGCAGCTGTCAGCTCTTTCTCCGGGCTGCTTTGCATTCCCGATCCGTTGTCCTGCCAAGCAAGCCAGGTCGCCATACCACGAAGTGGGGGGTGGGGAGTGGCACGGGAGTCGGCCAATTGACAAGCGCTTTGCAGGACTGGAGTAGCGGCCATGGCAACGGGCACATAAACCAGCAGAAGCGCTGTCGCCAGGCGCAACACGATCACTATACCCCTCCCGAAGCGAACAGGGCGCGGAGGGAAGCAAGGTAAACCTGCGGCAGGCGCTCCAGGTCGGCCAGGGCCACATGCTCGTCAATCTTATGGATACTCGCATTGCAGGGACCAAGCTCCACCACCTCACCGCCCAGCAGGGCAATGAAGCGGCCATCGGAGGTGCCACCCCCAGTGGACAGCTTTGCCGGCCGTCCCATGATCTCGGTGATGCCCGTTTGCACCGCATCCAATAACTTGCCGGGCGCGGTATAAAACGGTGGCCCGGAGAACTGCCAGTCCAGCTCGTAGCGCAGCTGCTTACGATCCAGAATTTCCTGTACGGCTGCCTGCAGGTCCTCCACGCTGGATGCTGGCGAAAAGCGAAAATTGAATTGCAGCTCGAGCACACCGGGAATGACATTGGTAGCGCCGGTGCCAGCGTGGATATTCGAGATCTGCAGGCGCGTGGGGGGGAAGTCAGGGCTGCCGGCATCCCATTCACGTCCGACAAGTTCCTGGAGGGCTGGCAAGACCCGATGAATAGGGTTGTCCGCCTTCTCCGGGTAGGCCACATGGCCCTGCACACCGAGGATGCGGAGGGTGCCATTGAGGGAACCACGGCGGCCATTCTTGACCACATCGGCCAGGCTTTCTTCCGAAGAAGGCTCGCCGACCAGGCAGTAGTCGATCCGTTCACCACGGCAGTGGAGTTGCTCGACCACGTGGCGGGTACCATGGGTAGCGACGCCCTCCTCATCGGAGGTGATCAGAAAAGCAATGCGGCCTGAATGATCGGGAGACTCGCGCAGAAAATCCTCGGTAGCCACCAGCATTGCCGCGAGACTTCCTTTCATGTCGGCAGCCCCCCGGCCATACAGATTCCCATCGCGAATGATCGGCACGAAGGGATCGCTATGCCAGGCATCGAGCGGCCCGGTCGGGACGACATCGGTGTGTCCGGCAAAGCAGAACACGGGGCCCTCTGAACCGTGTACGGCCCAGAAGTTCTCCACGCCGCCGGCAGGCATGCGCTCGATGGTAAATCCGAGCGCCGCAAGCTTTTCGATCATCCACTCCTGACAGCCCGCATCCGCAGGTGTTACCGACTGACGGGCAATCAGTTCCTTGCTGTAGTCGAGAACGCGCATCAGAGATCGCGCAGAATTTCGTTGATGCCGACCTTACTCAAGGTTTTGGCATCGACCTTTTTCACAATTACGGCGCAATAGAGACTGTAACTGCCGTCCTTGGCGGGCAGATTGCCGGACACCACCACCGAACCGGCGGGCACCCGGCCATAGCTGATCTCGCCGGTGCTGCGGTCGAAGATCCGCGTGCTGGCCCCCAAAAATACCCCCATGGAAATCACCGAGCCTTCCTCGACGATCACTCCTTCCACCACTTCGGAGCGGGCGCCGATGAAGCAGTTGTCTTCGATGATGGTAGGGTTGGCCTGGAGTGGCTCGAGCACGCCGCCGATGCCGACGCCACCGGAGAGATGCACATTCTTACCGATCTGCGCGCAGGAACCCACCGTCGCCCAGGTGTCGACCATCGTACCCTCATCGACATAGGCGCCGATGTTGACGAAGGAGGGCATGAGCACGCAATTGCGACCAATGAATGCCCCTTTGCGCACGGTCGCGGGTGGCACCACGCGAAATCCGCCAGTGCGGAAGTCGTTGCTGTTGTAATCGCTGAACTTGCCTGGCACTTTGTCGTAATACTGTGTCTCGCCACCATTCATGCGGAAATTGTCTTGCAGGCGAAAGGAGAGCAGCACCGCTTTCTTGATCCACTGATGGGTGTGCCACTGCCTATCGATCTTTTCGGCCACGCGCAGCACGCCCTTGTCGAGCCCCTCCAGTACCTGATGCACCGCCTCGCGCAGCTCTGCAGGGGCCTGTTTGGGGGAAATTTCGGCCCGCTGTTCCCAGGCCGTATCAATGATTTCTTGCAATGCAGTCACTAGATAATTTCCTTTTAGGATCAAGAGAATGTTTGGAGAAACTTACGGATTCTGATCAGCCCTTCACGACAAATGTCCAGAGGACCAACCAGGGCGATGCGCACGCGCTCGACGCCAGGATGGGCCCCATGCGCCGCACGTGCCAGATAGGTGCCGGGCAGGCAGCGTACGTGTTGGACCGCGTAGAGATCGCGGGTAAAGGCCTCGCCATCGCCCACCTGCAACCAGAGATAAAAGCCACCATCGGGACGTTCGACGGGGAGGAGATCACCCAGGATTTCTGCCGCCGCCGCAAATTTCTCTGCGTAGTCCTCGCGCATGGCAATGACATGTTTTTCGTCGCCCCAGGCCGCCGCCGACGCGGCCTGGATGAAGGGCGGCATGGCATTACCCAGGTAGGTGCGATAGAGCCGGAAAGCCGCCAACAGCTCTGCGTCACCGGCAACGAAGCCGCTGCGCGCACCGGGGATACTGGAACGCTTGGAGAGGCTGTGAAATGCCAAAACCTTGCTCAAAGAGCCGCTGCGGGCTGCGGCGCTCAGTACCCCAGCCGGAGGGGTATCGAAGTAGATCTCGCTGTAGCATTCATCCGCCGCCAAAATGAAATCATATTGCCGCGCCGTGGCGACCAGAAAATCCCAATCCTCCGCCTGCAAGGCAGCCCCGGTGGGATTGTGTGGGCTGTTCACATAGAGCAGGGCACAACGCTGCCAGATCTCCGGCGCTACCGCCCGGTAGTCCGGTTGGCCGCTTGCCTCGCAATTGAGATAGTACGGTTGCGCCCCCGCGAGGATCGCTGCGCCCTCGTAGATCTGATAGAAAGGGTTGGGTAACAGAATCAGATCCTTGCCGGAGCCACTATCCGTCAGTGCCTGGGCAACGCTGAACAACGCCTCACGACTGCCGTTGGCAGGCAAAATGTGCTTTTCGGGATCGAGGAAGCCCTCGGGCAGGGTGAAGCGCCGGGACGCCCAGGCGGCGATCGCCTCACGCAAGGTGTCCGCGCCGAGTACTTTGGGGTACTCCGCAAGGCCATGCAGATGTTCGATGATACTTTCCACCACCAGGGCGGGAGCAGGATGCCGCGGTTCCCCGATGGAAAAATCGATCAGGGGTAGGGCCGGGGGGTGTACACCGGCCAGCAAATCGCGCAGACGCTCAAAGGGGTATGCCTGCAGTGACGACAGTCGTGGGTTCATTTTACAATCGCCTCCCCATCAGCGCGTCACGGGATCTGAGTGAACATGATTCATCCGCAAAAGTTTGGGCCAAGCAGGCAGCGCTGACAAGTGTCCGGGAGTTCCTCAGCACATTCTACGCAGCTATTGCCGGTTTTGAGCCTGATTCTGGGCGCTGGCCTATGGGGCACCTATTGGTGGCCCTTGCACTTTTTTACCGCGCAAGGCTTTGGTGGGCCGTGGTTGATCGCCATCACCTATCTTTTGCTGGCCGCGGCTGGGAGCCTTTTGGCCTGGCGGCGTGGCGTGCACAAAGTCCGTCGTGGCGATTGGCGCAGCCTTTTCTGGCTCGCACTGTTTGGTGGCTGGACCAATGTGGCGTTCATGATGGCCCTATTTCACGGGCAGGTCGTCATCGTCCTGCTGCTTTTTTACCTGTCGCCGGTCTGGGCGGTATTGCTCGCCCGCGTCTTCCTGAAAGAGGCCATCGGCTGGCGCGGCGCCTTGGCCGTGCTGCTCGCGGTGTCCGGCACCGTACTGGTGGTTGTGCAGGGAAATCTGGATCTGCGCACAGCCGGGCTGGTCACGCTGTTTTTTGCCGTGAGCAGCGGCTTTGCCTTTGCCTTGAGTAACGTCGTGCTGCGCGGGGCCAGTCTCAGCTCTGACCTCATCCGGGCGGTCGCCATCTGGTGGGGTTGCGCCATTATTGCCTTGGCCTTCGCCGTCAATGAGGCTTGGCCAGCCGCGCCCCACTGGCCAGTACTCTTCCTTCCCCTCTTCGCTTGGTTCTGGGTCGGTTTCGCTACCGCCAGCACCATCTATGGGGTCAGCCGTTTACCCATCCGTATTTCTGCAGTGATTATGCCAATCGAGGTCATTGTGGGTGCTGTCTCTGCCTGGATTTGGGCAAATCAATCAATGAGCTTTATCGAAATCGCGGGGGCAGCGCTGATTCTGTCTGCTTCTCTCGTGCAGTTAATTCGCCAAAAGGCGGGCGCGTAAGGCGTCGGCGTCTTCCAGCACCACATTGGCTCCCCAGGCACTGGGTGGATCGGACTCCTGCCAATAGCCCCAGGACGCAGCCCAGGCGTGACAACCTGCCGCGTGGGCGGCTTCGATGTCACGGCGATCATCTCCCAGAAACACGGTCGCCTCGGGCTCGATTCCAAGATGCCGCAGGGCATACTGCACCGGCAGGGGCGAGGGCTTAGGTTTCTCGGTGGTGTCGCCACCAACCACGATGGCGGGAGGATAGGGCAGGGCGAGGGTGCCCAATAAATCGTGGGTCAACTCCTCGCTTTTGTTGGTGACGATGGCCCAAGGAATTTGCCTTTCCGAGAGGTACCGCAGAGTCTGCAGGATTCCGGGAAAGAGGACACTGGCGCGGTGCGCGCGGGCGCGATACAGGCGCAAAAAATCCAGCCGCATCTGGGCATAGTCGGGATCGGCGGGAGTTATACCAAATGCCTTCCCGAGCAGTCCCGGCGCACCATGAGAGGCCATCCGACGGAGTGCGTCGAACGCCGGTACTGGCAGATTTCGCTCTCTGGCCAGATCCTGCACTGCACCGACCAGATCCGGCGCACTGTCCACCAAGGTGCCATCCAAATCAAAGAGCAGGGCCTGCCAATGCATCATGCAGGCTTCTGGCAATGACAGAGATAGTTGACGCTTACGTCGCCCGTCAGCCGTGCCACGCGCCGCCAAGGGTCATAGTGCATGCCCTGGAGATCGCGCAGACGCAGGCCGCTGGCGCGAATCATGTCCAGCAATTCACTCGGCCGCAAGAATTTTTCATAGTCATGGGTACCGCGGGGTAACAGACCCAAGAGATATTCTGCACCAACAATGGCATAGAGATAACTCTTCGGGTTGCGGTTGAGAGTGGAGAGAAACACGCTTCCCCCGGGTTTTACCAATTTCGCGCAGGAGGCAATGATGGAAGCGGGGTCAGGGACGTGTTCGAGCATCTCCATGCAGGTCACGACATCGTAGCTGTCGGGCTCTGCCGCCGCGAGATCTTCCACGGCGACTGCGCGATATTGCATCTCGATTCCCCGCTCTACGGCATGTTGCTTTCCCGCCTGAATCGCGTCTTCCGCCAGATCGATCCCCAGCACCTCCGCACCCTGCCAGGCCATGGATTCGCTCAGGATACCGGCACCGCAGCCGACATCCAGCACGCGCTTGCCGCGCAGCCCACCCGATACTTTTTCGTTGATATATTGGAGACGTAGCGGATTGATTTCATGCAAAGTGTGGAGCGGGCCCTGGGGGTCCCACCAGGTATTTGCGAAAGACTGAAACTTGTCGATCTCCGCTGGATCCAGATTGCTCATCAGCTGTTCTCCCGTGCAATGCGCAAGGCCCAGTCCTGCGCTTCCCGGCCGAGTTCGGCATCATCCCAATGCAGCGCCCGGCCATCCTGTATTTTCTGTACGCCCGCCACCCAAACATTGCGCACCTGATCGCGTCCAGCGCAGTAGACGAGCTGCGAGATAGGGTCGTAGACCGGACTGGTGGCAGGATGATCGAGACTGATTGCGATACAGTCGGCGGCCTTGCCGACCTCCAGGCTACCAGTCTCCTTTTCCCAACCCAGGGCCCGCGCCCCGCCCAGGGTCGCCAGGTACAGCGCCTGCTTGGCGGGTAAAGCGGTAGGGTCGCCTTCTCGTCCTTTGGCCAGCAGGGCTGCCGTGCGCAATTCGCCGAGCATGTCGAGATCATTGTTGCTGGCTGCGCCATCGGTACCCAGGCCAACTCCCTGACCCTGCACCAGGAGAGTAGCTACCGGGGCAATCCCCGAACCCAGCTTGAGATTGGACTCCGGGCAGTGCGCAATCTGCAAGCCAGTCTCCTTACAGATGGCCAGGTCATCTTCATTCAATTGCGTCATGTGCACGGCAAGAAACCGCTCATTCAGCAATCCCAGTTCGTGCAGGCGACGTAATGGGCGCCGGTCGTCTCTAGCTAAAGCATCGCGCACTTCCCCTGCCGTTTCATGCACATGCATGTGCAGGAAGCTTCCGTGTTGCCGTGCCAGTGCAGCAGCCTCCTGCAGCGGCCCGTCACTCACCGTGTAGGGTGCATGGGGCGCGATACTGTGGCGCAGCAGCGCAGGATTTCCCAGGATAGCGATGTGCTCCGCAGCTAGACGCAGGGCGTCTTCGGCATTGCGCGTGTAGGTCGTGGGAAAGTCGATGATGACATGGCCAAGTACCATGCGCATGCCCATCTCCTGCGCGACTTCTGCTGCCTCCTGCGGGAAAAAATACATATCGTTGAAGCAGGTAGTGCCCCCGCGCAGCATTTCTGCGATGGCCAAGCGTGTGCCTACGCGCACAAAGTCGGGAGCGACGAAGCGCCCCTCAGCGGGCCAGATGTGCTCCCGCAGCCAGACCATCAACGGTAGGTCATCGGCCAGGCCGCGCAAGAGCGTCATGGCTGCATGGGTATGGACATTCACAAAACCCGGCAACAAAACCTGGCCGGGGAGGGGAGTAAGCTGTGCCTCGGGGAACCGCTCCCGTAAATCAGTATGGTGACCCGTTGCGACAATTTTGCCATCCCGAACCGCTACCCCATGGGCGGGAAGGAAGCCATCCGGAACGATCGGGACCAGCCACTCCGGCAGGAGTAGTTCTACGTCAGAAAGCGATTTCTTCGTCACGCAACAACACCCCGGGAGTTGGAATTCCCGGGAGTGTAGCACGGCAGCAGGGAAGTCTCAGCCCAGGCGTGCCTGCAGGGCTTGTGCATAGGCCCAGACCGTAGCGGAATAGTTGATGCTCGGATTGTAGCCCATGATGGCGTAAAAATTGGGATAGGCAATAAAGAAGCGCGGTCCTCGCTCGGTGGCCAGCTGCAGCAGTCCCACTTGGGTACTGGCGGGCATCGGTGTTGCTATATTGGGGCGAATGCCAGCGCGCTCGATTTCCCTCAGGGGATAGCGGCCATGCAGAAAGGCAGTCGCCTGTGCCGGATTGAGAACGGTGGCTTCGCGCAAAACCGGCTGTCCGGGCTGCCAGCCATGGCCAAGAAAGAATTTGGAAGTCGACGCCAAGACATCCGGTACCGAGCGCCATAGATCTGGCAAACCATCGCCGGGAGGATCATCCCAGACGGTTCCATATTTCAGATAGCTACTCGCAAGGAACTGCGACATTCCCATCGCGCCGGCCTCCGATCCCCGCAAGGAAGACACAGGCTGTCCCAATTGATGTGCCAAACGAATAGTCTCGGCCGCTTGGTACAAAAAGAAGGAGCTTCGCGCTGGTAGTCCTAAGGCTAGAGACAAGTTTGCATCCAGCACCGGAAAATTTCCCTGGAACGTACCGAAGCCAGTCTCAATATTCAGAATCCCCATGAGGATTTCCGGCGAGACTCCATATCTTCCGGAAACCTGCGCAATAACATTCTGATGCGCCTGCCAAAAATTTACCCCTCGCTGTAGGCGATCGGCGCGCACGAAGCGATCGCGATAGCGCCACCAGGGGTATGGCTGGGGGGGAGTGGCAGAGGGAGGAGGTGGGGTCATCAGCGCGAGGGCCCGCTGGTTGAAGCGTGCATTGTAGAGAGCAGGCAGGACCCACTGCTCGGGCAACTGATACTTGATCTGTAAGGCGCAGGCGAAATTCCGCAGCTGTACTTGGTATTCTTGTGGAAACCCGGGAAAGAACAGATTCTGCGAGCAATCTATTTGCCGAGTTCGAGCAGGTTGTGCTGGTGCACTGGCCGGTGCTGGCGACACTGACTGGGGCGCAATGGCGGGAGTCGTTTGTTGCGGGTAGACCTGGTGCGCGACAGGAGTCACCTGATTGGCACAAGCGCTGAGGAGTAGAGTGCAGCCGAGCAGAATGGGGCCGGTAATAAATCTTTGGTTCACGCTACTCATGACGCTCCTGAAAACCTAAATGATCTATCGTTGATCAATTGCCATACACGCCGCTCAGAATTTGGGCCCGCGGTAGAGCCTTCCAGAACTTCATTGATTGAGTACGTGGTCATTCAGGGACTGCATGGCAAGAAGTTCCGGGGGCATGGGACGCCTGACGCCATCCAGACGTTGAGCCCAATAGGGATTATGCAGGCTCTGCACGGTAATCCCGGCATGACGATTGAGGGCGCTGACGAATTGGTCACCACCAATATAAATACCGACATGAGTATACGGGGCGCCCATGGTGTTGAAAAAGACCAGGTCGCCTTTGCGAATGCGGGAGAAAGAAACCGCCGGAAGGGCGAGGGCCTGTGCTCGAGCGGTACGCGGCACGGTTACTCCCGCCTCTTGCAGTACGTATTGAATCAGGCCGCTGCAGTCAAATCCATGATGCCGGCTTTCGCCGCCCCATACATAGGGCTTGCCAATTTGCGCAATGGCATTGACCAGCACTGCATCCAAAACTGTCGCTTCGCGATGGGAGTCGTAATAGGAATAGCTGTTTTGCGGAGTCGTTGCCGGGGCTTGAGTCGCAACCGGTGGCTGCCAGCCGTCACCCCCCCCATATTCCGCGCAACCAGAGAGTACCAGAGAGGAAACGGCGAAAAGTACGCCCACGAATCGGGCATATGGACTGACGTTTTTTAATTTACGCATGCATTCATCCCGTTATTCTTTCCGATCTGTAACGGTTTATAGAACAAAACCTTTTTTTTGGCAAGAGGAACTTGTCACGGAAAATAGCATTGAATTCCGCTCTCAAAGAAATACGATATAAAAACTTCATCTTCTCCTGATGCTTGAACTTCTCGGCTACCCGCAATATGCAGCTAGTCGTTGTTGAGGATCATTGTGAGCATGAAGAGATGGAGGGGGCAGGCGGGATCAGCACTTCAAGTGCCTCGGATAGGTTCGCAGGGCCGAATGCGTGATTTAACATAATATAGATTATGCGACATTAGAGACTGGGCATTGAATCGGGAAATCCCTTGCTTCCCGCCAGCCCGTTGCCCCTCTACGCGCTGATACGCTCCAGGTCCGAAGGCCGATTGATCAGGCTATCTCGACTCATCGCGCAATGCGCACAGAAACCCGTGCGCATTCCCTGTGGCAACACACACAACGGTAGGACCTCCAGCCGCTCGCTGCTGAGATACTGTTCAGGGAAAGCGCAAAGTTGTTGCTTGATGACAAAGTTCAGGTAATGCTCGATAGTGCTCGGTGACAGGTCCGCCACCTCCCGCACCCGCGCTTGCAGCCACTGACGAGCCTTATCCTTGCCGGCGTGCAGCTCTACCAGACGCTGAAATAATCCAGTGCCCACAGAGATGGACAGAGCCGGACCCCCAGACTCCCCCCGATATTCCAGAAATACATGGGACTGCTCTGTTTCCGCGACTGCGTCCAAGGTTGCCTCTCGCAGTTCGTAAGACAATAATAACTTTCCCATGATCCTACCCCGCTCTCATCTTATCTCGCATTTTTCAAGTGTAGCACCAAATCAGCAGAACGTGCTTGCCGTTAAGAAAGAGAAATGCTTTCTGTTCCATGGCAGAAGCCAGACGATTGGCGCGCTGAAAGGTCAACCCTGGCACCCAGAAATGTCGTTCCCACCAGGCATCGGTACCACCCCACATAGACTGATAATATTGGCCTCCGAGCTTGCGTAACAAGCGTTGATCGCGTTTGCGGTTGCGATATTCTGACTGCCAGCGTGAACCCGGATTCCAGGCGCCCAGTACGGCACCGCGCAGACGCGTGGGAGCACCAATCACGAATTCGACTTTTGCGTTTTCCGTTTTGTAACGGGATCTTGTATAGGCTTCTTGCAGCTCCGGTGAAGCTAGAACAGTGGAAAAGGTTCGGCGCTGACGACCGCGATGTTCAGTCTCTTGTGTGTTACATGCCTTGGCAGAAGCGCGAGGTCGCAGGTTGAACTTTCGGTAGATCAATGCGCTACACCGGAACCTGCAACTTCTCGTAGCGCTTGCGTTCCTGCTGAAACAGCTCTGCCGGCATGAAGAATGCCAAGAACAGGCTGGGAATCGCGGCAGCAAAACTCAGCAGGAAAAAGTGAAAATAACCCAGGTCTCGCACCAGGAAGCCGCTGAAACTGCCCGCTACGGTAGCGGCGAGAGACATCAAGGCCGAGCCAATCGCGAAATGGGTGGCTTCAAACCCCCTGCGGCAACGTTGCATCAGAAAGACCATGAGCACTGCCGTACCCAGACCCCCGGCGAATTGCTCGAACGCGGCAACGGCCGCAACCGAAAACACATCCGGCTTGGCCCAGGCAAGCCACGCGTAGGCAAGAATTGCAAAGGATTGAATGAAGGTCAGGATAAAAATACTTCGTTGCAGACTCCAGCGTGCGATAATCAAGCCACCCAGAATAGAACCCGCGATTCCAGTGATGGTTCCCACGGCGCCAGTAAGTACACCGCGTGCGATCAAACCATAGCCCAAGCTATGCAAAAATGGGGTAACCATGGCGAAAAGAAAGGCGTCGCCGGCGCGAAACAGCAAGATGAACAGTAATGCCCAGACGATGTGTGGTTGCGTAAGATAGCTACGTACGGAGTTGATCACTTGCTCCCAGCGCTGCCCTTTGGGCGTCGTGCCTTTTTCCGGAACCGGCATCACGGCCCGATGCCAGAATGCCAAACCGAGCAACATCAACGCTGCAAGAGCAAAACAGGCAAACCAGGAGATCCACCCAGCAATGATCACCAGAGCCCCATTACCAACCAACATGGCTACCCGGTAGGCCGCGACCCGCAAACCGGAGTATCCGGCCTGTTCACTTTCCGGTAAGGTCTGGATATAAAAACCATCGACGGACATATCGTGGGTGGCGGACATCACCGCCATGAGCGCGAAAATCTTGAAGGCTAGTGACAGATTCATCGTCTGCGCGGGCCAGATGAGCAGCATGGCTACTCCCGCCAGGATCAGTTCCATGACAAAGATCCAGCGCTTTTTATTGCCGAAGAGATCAATCAGTGGGCTCCAGAACAACTTGAAGTTCCAGGGCAGCCCCAGCAGAGAAAGTAAGCCGATCAGAGGAGTTCCAGCTCCAGCAGCGGTAAAAAATTGTACAGACACTTGCTGTACCAGGGAAAACGGTAGCCCCTCGGCATAATAGCTACTGGCGATCCAGAATACTTTTCGCATAAAAAACCCCGCATGAAGCGGGGTTTGTATCATGAAACCAGTAGGTTTATGAAGCCTTGGGCGGCGCGATGGGCTTTTGCGCCAGTACCCAGGAGGCAAGTTCCTTGGCTTGCGCAGGGGTAACATCCTGGGCCGGCATAGGCATGCCACCCCATACACCGCTGATACCATGCTGGATGGCATCCGCCAGTTTTCCTTCTGCCTTCGGATTGCCTTTGTACTTGTAGGCTACCCAGGCAAACGCCGGTCCTACGACCTTGGCATCGACCTGATGACAAGCAAAACAGCCCTTCGCTTCCGCCAGGGATTTGGCCTTGGCCATCTGGTCTGTGCTCATCGCTGCTGGAACCAGATGAGCTGCGGGAGATGTCTGATAGGCCGCCGGTGAGTTGGTCTCTGCGCTGGAACCAGATTCTGTTGCTCCAGCACCACTGTCGCTGGAAGACATTGCCGTGCTGTCACTGCCACTTGCGGACGATGCTGCTGCACTGCTGCTTTCGTTACCTTTACCACAGGCTGCTGCAAGCCCAATGATCCCCAGCATTACTACGGTCCGCGCCAGCGGATGAATACGCTTCCCTTCCATAACCATTGCAAAACCTCCCTTTGTTTCCGTGAGATCTTTCTCGCCCAACGTTCTGTAATTTAAAAAAGAGGATAAAACAAAATGGGCCAGTGGAGAAGAACCCACCGGCCCATTCCCAGACAGCCTCTGTAGAGAGGATCAGTCGGTAGAGGTACTGGAGCCCCCACTGCCGTCATCACTGGAGGTCGCCGCATCCGCCGAATCCGAAGACTCGGTGCTGGCGGCACCACTCATGCCACTCATGTCAGAGGCCGTCGCCGCGGAACTTTCCGGCGCGGTGCTGGCTGCCGTGGCAGAACTCGTATCGGAGCTGGCGGCGGCAGAGGATTCGGTGGTGGCGCTGGAAGAAGCGGCGGCAGTGCTCTCCTCTTTCTTCGCGCAGGCACTGGCCAGGGCAATGACGCCAGCCAGCAGGACCAATCGGGTAACAGGCTTAATTTTGCTCATATCCAACATGCTCACATTCTCCCTGAATGAATGAGGAAGTAATCCCCGCTCAGCAATCTAGCATCATCATCTCTAAGCCTGCAAGAGAGCGAGAATCGGCCTGGAGAGAACCGGGGCTTGGGGCATCGTTACTTGCTCTCCTCATACAATAACGATATAAATATACTAATACACTATGATGTTAGGGGGTTTGTGATGCTTCAAAAATCTCTGCAACAGGATCTGGCGCAGGTACGTCCGATCCGGCTACAGGAGCTGCGCGCGGCCATCCGGCCGGAACGTTATCAACAATCCATCACCCGAGCGCTGCTGGCTTACTTCTTTGACGCCCTGCTCTACCTGGGCGCGATTGCCGGTGCCCTGCTCGCTCCCCATGGATGGCTAAAGCTGGTATTCGGATTGCTGGCCGGTGCAGCCGTCGCCTTCATGTTTGTTTGGGCCCACGATGCGGCGCACGGTGCCCTCTTCCGCAGTCAGCATTTGTCGCGCTGGTTGGGGACGGTTTTTATGCTGCCCTCTTTCAATATGTACCGCCTGTGGGCCTTCGGCCATAACCGCGTGCATCATGGCTTTACCAGTCTGAGTTCGGTTGACTGGATCTGGCGCCCTTGGACCCCTGCCGAATACCGCAAAAGCTCCTGGCCAAGGCGCCTGCTCTACCGTCTGGAGCGCAGCCCCTATGCTTGTGCCTTACACTACATTTTACGCGTCTGGTGGCCAGGCATGCTGCGTTTTCGTGGGGACGGAAAAAATCGCACTGCATTTCGCAATGACAAACTCATTACCCTAGCCTTTTTCCTGGGCTTCTCGGTACTCGCTTGGTGGATTGGGGGAATCTGGTCATGGATCTCGGCGGTACTTCTGCCCTTCATCGTTTTTAACTACTTCATCGCGCTCTTTGTCTTTTTGCATCACACGCACCCCGATCTACCCTTTTTCGCTGAAAAAGAGGATTGGACACCGGCGCTGGGTCAGCTCTATTGCAGCACCATCGTGCGTTGCTCGCGCATCAGCGAGATGCTGATCCACAACATCCTTATCCATACTCCGCACCATGTCGATGCGCGGATCCCTTTCTATCACCTGAAGGGGGCCTATGCCGATCTGCGCGAGCAGTATGGACAATATATCCACGAAATGCGCTTCAGTTTTCGCGCAGTATGGCGAATTTTTGCGCAGTGCCAGCTTTACGATTACGAACAGCATTGCTGGCTGCGTTTCCGCCAGGCGCGCTCGTGGCTTGCAACACAGGAGCAGAATGGCCTGCTGACGCGGGTGATCGATGTCGCCCCGGTGGTCCGCAGGCAAGGGACTGCGCAGGGTTGAAGAGGCTCTACTGGCCGCCGAAATAGTCGCGGTACCAGGCAACGAAGCGTCCAAGCCCCGTCGCCAGGTCTGTGCGCGGGGCGAAATCCACCGTCCGCTGCAATTCGCTGACCTCGGCATAGGTGGCGTGCACGTCGCCATCCTGCATCGGCAGAAGCTCCAGTTCGGCGCTGCGTCCCAGCGCCTCCTCCAGCAGCCGAATAAATTCCAGCAACGCCACGGGCTGATGATTGCCGATGTTGTGAATGCGAAACGGCGCTGCGCTGCTTGCTGGATCTGCCGGCCAACTTTCTTGCGGCGCGGGCGCAAGAGGGAGCAGCCGCGTCACTGCCTCGACGATGTCATCGATATAGGTGAAGTCGCGCTGCATCTGTCCGTGATTGAATACCGGGATCTTTTCTCCGGCCAGGATTTTCTGGGTGAAACTGAAATAGGCCATATCTGGCCGACCCCAGGGGCCGTAGACTGTAAAAAAGCGTAAACCGGTGCAGGGGATGCGGTAGAGGTGGGCATAGCTGTGCGCCATCAACTCGCCTGCCCGCTTGGTCGCGGCGTAGAGACTGACCGGATGATCGACCGGATCATGGGTGCTGTAGGGTAACTGGCTGTTGGCGCCATAGACAGAACTGGAAGAAGCAAAGAGCAGGTGTTGCACCTGCTGCTGCCGACAACCCTCCAGAACATTCAGAAAACCTTGCAGGTTACTGTCCACGTATTCGTGGGGCGCCTTCAGGGAATAGCGAACTCCCGCCTGGGCCGCCAGATTGACCACTGCCGCGAAAGGCAAGCGCGAAAACAGCGCTTCCATACCGGCTCGATCCGCGAGATCGAGTCGTTGAAACTGGAAAGCGGGATGACTTTCCAACTGCGCCAGACGGGCGCGCTTGAGAGCGGGATCATAATAGGCATTGAGGTTATCGATGCCATAGACCGAATACCCCTCCGCGAGTAGGCGACGACTGAGATGAAAGCCGATGAACCCGGCCGCTCCGGTTACCAGAATCCGTCCATCCATGCTCATTCCCTCTCACGCAGCCAGGCCTGATAGCGTCTCACGCCAGCTTCCACATCCAGGAAGGGAGCGGTATAGCCCGCGGCGCGCAATGTTTCGATATCGGCCTGGGTATAACTCTGATATTTGCCATGCAGGGCTTCGGGCATGGGCATGTACGTAATCATTCCTTGCTGTTGCAGTTCGACGAGGGAGCGGGGCGCTTTGCCGGTTTCTGCGTCGATCGTCTGGATGACGGCGAGGGCGACATCATTGAAACTCTGCGCCCGACCCGTTCCGACATTGTAGATGCCAGAATTTGGATGCTCCAAAAAGTGAAAATGGACGGCAACTACGTCGTCCACATGGATGAAATCGCGACGCTGTTCGCCATCCGCATAACCGGCACTACCAGCAAAGAGGCGTACCCTGCCCTCCTGGCGATATTGCCGGGAAAAATGCAGAGCCACCGACGCCATACGTCCCTTATGGAACTCCCGTGGCCCATAGACGTTGAAGAAGCGAAAGCCATGCACCGGTGCCTGTAGGGCGTGCCACTGGGCCCGCAGGTACTGGTCGAACTGAAATTTGCTGAAGGCATAGATATTGAGGGGATCTTCCGCTGCGCGCTCTTCGCGAAAGCGACCGGTCATGCCATACACCGAGGCGCTAGAGGCATAGAGGAACGGTACCCGGTTTTCCTGACACCAATGGAACAGGGCCTTGCTGTGGGCGTAGTTGTTGTCCATGACATAGCGACCATCACTGGCCATGGTGTCGGAACAGGCGCCCTGATGAAAGATGGCGTCGATCTTCCCCAGACGGCCCGCAAGCAGTTCGGGCAGAAAGGCCTCGGCCTCGAAATAATCGCGAATGTCGAGATCGGCGAGGTTGCGAAACTTGTCGGCACGTTGCAAATGATCACTGACCAGAATGTCAGAGATCCCTCGCTGATTGAGGGCGTGTACGAGATTGGCACCGATGAATCCAGCACCGCCAGTAACGATATACATGGGATTGGCCACCTCCTTTGCGCTATGATAGCAAAAACCCTGCTGGAAGGAGCCATGCCTGATCATTCTCTGCTGACGGTCGTTGTTCTGCTCGCCGCCGCAGTACTCACGGTGGCTGCGGCCCGGAAAGTGCGCCTGCCTCCCATCATTTCCTATCTGCTGATGGGGATGCTGCTCGGCCCGCATGCCCTGGCGTTGGTGCCAGACGAGGAACGCATGCGACACCTGGCGGAATTTGGGGTCGTCTTCCTGATGTTCAGTATCGGGCTGGAGTTCAGCTTGGCGCAGTTCATTCGCATGCGTCGCTTGGTTTTTGGCCTCGGCAGCGCGCAGGTGGTGTTAACGGCCATCACCTTCCTTGGTGTTGCCCTACTCATTCCCCTATCGTGGCGGACTGGTGTTGTGCTCGGCGGGATTCTGGCGATGTCGTCCACCGCCATGGTGGTGCGCGCCCTGGCGGATCGTCTGGAAACGCAAAGCCGTCATGGCCGCATTGCCATCAGTATATTGCTGTTCCAGGATCTCGCGGTCATCCCTCTGCTCATTCTCATCCCGGCTCTCGCAGGGTCGCCCAGGGAATTGCCCCATGATTTGGCCATTGCCGGTGCTAAAGCGGTTTTGGCATTGCTGCTGCTGGTGGTCATCGGTCGCCCGCTCGTCAGTCCCTGGTTTGAGTGGGTAGCCGCGCGCAAATCGAATGAGCTTTTCATGCTCAATCTCTTGCTCGTCACCCTCGGGCTGGCCTGGATTACCGAAGCAGCCGGGTTGTCTTTGGCCCTGGGCGCTTTCATCGCCGGCATGCTGCTTGCCGAAACCGCCTATCGCTACCAGGTGGAGGCCGACATCGCTTCCTTCCGGGATATCCTGCTCGGGCTTTTTTTTGTGACCATCGGCATGATGGTCGATGTTCCTGTCTTGATCGAGTATCTACCCTGGGTCTTGCTGGTCCTGGTACTGATCTTCTTTCTCAAGGGCGGCCTAGTGTGGATCATTTGCCGTGTGACTGGCTTTGAGAACGGAGTGGCGCTACGTAGCGCAGTGGTCTTGGCGCAGGCGGGGGAGTTTGGCTTCGTGCTCATTTCGCTCGCCAGCCAGAAAAATCTGCTGCCGCCCGGCGTATTGCAACCGGTGTTGGGTGCGATGCTCCTGTCCATGCTCTTCGCGCCGGTGCTGGTGCAGTACAATGGGGCCATTGCCCGTCTCCTGGCTCCGGGTTACCGTAACCGCCGACAGCAGGATCTGGAAGAAGTCCGGCAGCAGGATCTGCGGGAACATGTCATCATCTGCGGCTATGGTCGCGTGGGGCAGAGCATCGCACGCGTTCTCGAGGATGAGGGGGTTCCCTACTTGGCCCTCGATCTCGACCCTACCCGGGTACGCCAGGCCCAGGCCGCAGGGGAAACCATTTTCTATGGTGACGCCAGTCGCCGCGATCTGCTGGAGGCAGCCGGTATTGGTCACGCCCGTGCCATCGTCATTACCTATGGCAATGTCCAGGAAACCGCCCGCGTGCTTGCCGTCGCCAAGGAGCTGCGGCCGCAGATTCCCAGTGTCGTCCGGGCGCATGACGACAGTCAGATGGCAGCCTTGGAGGCAGCCGGTGCCGATGAGGTCATTCCGGAAGTTACCGAAGGGGCACTCATGCTCGCCTCCCAAACCTTGCTGCAAATCGGCTTTCCGCTTAGTACGGTATTGCGACGAGTGCGGCGTTTCCGGCAGGAACGCTACAGTCTCTTTCGCGGGAATTTTTGGGGCGGCTCAGCACCGGGAGAGGACCAGGAATCGCCACGCCTCTACTCCATCGCTTTGGGCGAGACCGCCTATGCCCTCGGGCGCCGCCTGGGTGACTTAGAGCTGGAAAAACGTGGGGTGCAAGTCGCCGCTGTGCGTCGCTTTGGAATTCGTGGGCGCGAACCTTCGCCAGAAACCAGACTCCGCCGCGGGGACGTTCTGGTACTTTTTGGTTCGCCAGAATCACTGACGGATTCCGAGCGCTTTGTGTTGCATGGGGAGCAGGAGGAGAAAGACGCGAAAGGTGTGGAGGCAGTGTAGGTCGGAAATCACGCAATCGAGAGGAGTTAGCGCTATGCGTTGGAGTTTGTTGGAAATTGCCGGTCGTGCGGAGATCGCCGTCTGGATCGGAGACAATGCCTTTCAGCTGCGGGAATTGGACGGGAATCTAAGCGTAAGCGATGTACTGAGCCGGAGTTCCCGCCTACGCGAGCAACTGGATCATATGCCAACACAATGCGCGCCCATCGATCAGCGCCAGATGCGTTATCTTCCTCCCCTGCTCGGCCAGAAGATTCTTTGTGCCGGACTCAACTATCGCGACCACATTGCCGAGACCGGGAGTGTGGCACCACAGTATCCCAATCTTTTTATTCGGTTTCCCGACTCACTGGTGGGGCACGAGGAGGCCCTGGAGATACCAGACGTCTCGGTGGAGTTCGATTATGAAGTGGAGCTGGCGGTGGTGCTTGGACGGCCTCTCTCTGGCCGGATCAGCCGGGAGCAGGCGTTGGCGGCAGTGTCCGGCTATACCATTTTCAACGATGGCAGCCTGCGAGATCTGCAGTTCCGCAGTAGTCAGTGGACCTTGGGCAAAAACGTGGCGCGCAGTGGTGCCATGGGCCCCTGGGTAGTAAGTGCCGACGATTTACCCGTCGGCGGCGCAGGGCTGCGCCTGCAGACCCGCATTGGTGAGGAAACCCTGCAGGATGGCAATACCGGCGATCTTCTGTTCGATGTGGCGGACTTGCTGGTCGCCACGGCCGCTGCCCTGCCCTTGCGACCTGGCGATGTGTTGGCGACCGGCACGCCGGCGGGGGTGGGCTTCAGCCGCCAGCCGCCGCGCTTTCTGCAGGCTGGCGAGATCTGCGAATTGCAGATCGAGGGCATTGGCACGTTACGTAATCCGATTCGCCATGCTCGGTAATTCCGGTACTACTCCAGGTAGGTGTAGCCTTGCAGACCATCGCGGAAGTCCCGTAAAAAGCCCTCCCGTTCTGCGGCGGGGACACTGCCGGCGCCTGCCAGTTTCTGCTCGAACTGGCGGACGAGTTCCTCGGCAGAAAATTGCACATACTGCAACACCTCGGCCACCGAGTCTCCTGGCACTGCACCTTCCAGGCGCAGGGCGCCATCTTCTTCACAAATCACATTGACGGCATCGGTATCGCCAAAAAGATTGTGCATATCGCCAAGAATCTCCTGGTAGGCGCCCACCAGAAACACCGCCAGATAATAGGGTTCGTCAGCGCGCAACCCATGAACTGGCAGCGTCGGCCCTAAACCATCAGCCGTGACGTAGGCATCAATGCGACCGTCGGAATCACAGGTGATATCCTCCAGGCGCGCGTGCCGCTCCGGGCGTTCGTCCAGGCGGTGTACAGGCATGATCGGGAAAACCTGATCGATCGCCCACACATCCGGTAGCGACTGAAACAGAGAAAAATTGGCAAAATATTTGTCTACCAACTTTTCTTCAAGTTCATCCAGAACTTCACGATGGGCGCGCTTGGCGGGGTCCAACAACGCGCGACAGCGCCACATCAGGTGCGCGTACAGGCGCTCCGCTTGCGCCCGTTGAGCAAGGGTAATCAATCCGAGCTTGAACTCCTGTTGCTCCTCACCAATGCGGAAAAGAGCCTCCTGATAAACCTCCAGGGCAGTATTGGCATCAGGGTGCTGCTGCACGCGATCCAGGAGGCGTCGCCACGGATGATTGGTATCTTCCGGAAGATCATCGGGGGCCAAGGTCTCGCCCGAGGCGCGCTCGACATCGACCACATTGAAGAGCAATACCGCGTGATGGGCGGTGAGGGCCCGACCCGATTCGGAAATGATTCGCGGCTGCGGCAAGTCTTCCTGATGGCAAATTTCCGCCAAGCCTCCTACCACCGCTTGGGCGTAGTCCCCCAGCCGGTAGTTAGTGGAACAGTAGGCCCGCGAGTGGGTGCCTTCGTAATCTACCCCCAGCCCGCCGCCGACATCGACTACCTGCACATCGGCACCCAGATGACGTAATTCCGCGTAGAGCCGCGCGCACTCGCGCATACCCCCGTGAATGAACTGGATATTAGGGATTTGTGAGCCAAGATGAAAATGCAGGAGCTGCAGGCAGTCCAGAGCATCGACGGCGGCGAGCTCGCTGAGGAGCTGCAGGATTTCTGTGGAGGAGAGCCCAAACTTGGATTTTTCGCCCCCCGTATTCTGCCATTTTCCCGCACCTGCCGAAGCCAGACGGGCGCGCACCCCAATGCGGGGGCGCACCTGCAATTCCTTGGCGATGCGCAAAATCAGCGGCAATTCTGCGCTTTTCTCGATCACGAGATAGACCCGCAGGCCCAGACGTTCCCCCATCAACGCCAGACGAATGTATTCGGCGTCTTTATAACCATTGCAGATGACGGTACCACCTACCGGCATCAATGCCAGCACGGTCAGGAGTTCGGGCTTGCTACCGGCTTCCAGACCCAGCTGACCCTGCCCGGCGCGCAGGATCTCTTCCACCACGCGCCGTTGTTGATTTACTTTGATGGGATAGACCGGGGTGTAGGGGGCGACGTAGTTCTCCGGCTGCATTGCCTCCTGGAAGGCAGTTTGCAGGGCTTCAACGCGCTGCTGCAGAATTTGCGGAAAGCGCAGGAGACAGGGTAATCCCAGATTTTGTCCGGAAAGCCGCTGGATGACGTCCACCAGACCGGCGCGGCTGCGGGCCTGCGGGCCATCGGGAGTGACCCAAAGTTGACCGTCTTCCCCCACCTGAAAAAAACCTTCGCCCCAATGGGCTAGATTGTACAGATTGCTCGAGTCTTCCGGCGTCCAGCCCATCGTCCCTTCCTTCATTTGACGCGCACAGTCTAGAAGTTGACAGGCTACGACTCAAGCTCTGTTAGAGCGCCTCATTGGCATAATCCGCGAGACGCGAGCGTTCCCCGCGCCGCAGAGTGATATGACCGCTATGCTCCCATTTCTTGAAACGGTCGACGACATAGGTCAGGCCCGAAGTGGTCTCCGTCAGATAGGGGGTGTCGATCTGGGCGATGTTCCCCAGGCAAACGACCTTGGTTCCAGGACCAGCGCGGGTGATCAGGGTTTTCATTTCCTTGGGGGTAAGGTTCTGTGCCTCGTCAATGATGACGAACTTTTCCAGAAAGGTACGCCCGCGCATGAAGCTCATGGATTTGATACGCAGTCGCTTGCTGATCAGGTCCTGGGTGGCGCTGCGCCCCCAACTGCCTGCCCCCTCGGGACCGCGCGAGAGTATTTCGAGATTGTCTTCGATCGCCCCCATCCAGGGCTGCATCTTTTCCTCTTCGGTACCTGGCAGAAAGCCGATTTCATCACCGACGGGAACCGTCGCCCGGGTGATGATGGCTTCGGCGTAGCGCTTTTCCTCGAAAATCTGCTGCAGTGCCGCAGCCAAAGTCAGCAGGGTCTTGCCCGTACCTGCCGGCCCGAGAATGCTGATGAAGTCGATCTCGGGATCGAGCAGCAGGGCCAAGGCGAAATTCTGCTCGCGGTTGCGCGCACGAATACCCCATACTGCATTCCGTTCCGAGCCGTAATCGGTAATCCTCTCGATAATAGCATGATCGGGAGCCACGCTGCGGACGATGGCGGAAAAGTCTTCGCGCTGCTCACCACCCGGATCCAATTGAATGAACTGGTTGGGATACCAGTGCTCTACCGCCGGGCCACGCAGACGGTAGAAGCTGCGACCATTCTCCTGCCAGGCATCGAGGTCGCGACTGTGGTGCTCCCAGAAGTCCTGAGACAGGACGTCGACACCGGTATAGAGCAGATCGGCATCTTCGAGGGCGCGGTCATTGTGATAATCCTCCACACGAATGCCGAGGGTGCGGCCTTTGATGCGTAAGTTGATATCCTTGCTGACGAGGATGACCTCGCGATCGGGATGCATCCCTTGCAGCGCCAGAGTAACGGCAAGGATCTCATGATCTGCTTTGCCACCCGCCAGATCTTCCGGCAGTGTTGCCTGATAGGCGGCCGTCTGAAAATAGAGTCGTCCCTGCGCATAGGGCAGCGGCAGGCCGATCTCGAGGTCCGCGTCACTGCCGAGCATTTCATCGAGATGTCGACTCACCTGGCGGACGTTACGGGCTTGCTCGCTCAAGCCCTTTTTGTGTTGATCCAGCTCCTCCAGCACAATCATCGGCAGGAGGATGTCGTGTTCCTGAAAGCGGAACAGCGACGCCGGATCGTGCATCAGAACATTGGTATCCAGCACATAGAGCCGCCTTTGTGCTGCCGCAGATCCCGTCGTCATCCGGCGAGCTTCTCGACGATGGCCAGGATCTTTTCAGCGTGACCGGCTGCCTTCACTTTTCGTTCGATGTAGGCAAGCTTTCCCTCGCGATCGATCACAAAGGTGCTGCGCTCGATCCCCAGATAGACCTTGCCGTAGTTCTTCTTTTCCTTGATGACGTCGTACGCCTTGCACAGGGTTTCGTCGGGGTCGGCAAGCAGGGAGAAAGGGAATTCGTATTTGCAAGCAAACTTCAGATGGCTGGCGACACTATCCCGGGATACCCCCAGTATTTCGGCGCCGGCCACCTGAAACTTGGGGTAGAGGGCGGTAAATTCCTGCCCCTCGGTGGTGCAGCCAGGGGTATCATCTTTCGGATAGAAATAGAGCACGACGCTCTTGCCCCGCAGGGAGCTCAGGGCGATATCCTCGTCTCGCTGATTTTTAGCGGTGAATTCTGGAGCAATTTGACCAATTTCGAGGCGTTCGGCCA
The DNA here is from genome assembly GCF_024396695.1 of Acidithiobacillus sp. YTS05. Lineage (GTDB taxonomy): Bacteria > Pseudomonadota > Gammaproteobacteria > Acidithiobacillales > Acidithiobacillaceae > Igneacidithiobacillus > Igneacidithiobacillus copahuensis. The sequence goes on along the minus strand of NZ_CP094359.1, from coordinate 1,344,994 downwards.
CGGCTTTTCTCCCATTGCGACGTCCTCGTGAATCTAACGCGCTCGCGACGTAGCTGTCCAGTTGCTTTGCTGACAGCGGATGCGCGGGGTACCATGCGGGGATGGAACGAGCGACGGATAATGCAGCGCAAACAGTAGAGGCGGAACGGCGGGTTCGTGCCGCCGGCCAGCGTCCGACCCGTGCCCGCCTGCAAATCCTGCAATCTCTGCTCGATCTGGGGCAACCCGTGAGCCACAGCGAGATTCAGGAACACATCCAAGTACGTTGGGCAGAAAGCATCGACCGTGTCACGCTTTATCGGGGACTGGACTGGCTGGTACAGCATCACCTGACGCATCGCATCACCGCCGATGATCGCGTCTGGCGCTTCAGCGCCATCAATCCGGAGCACCCATCGCATCCCCATTTTCACTGTCTGCGCTGCGGCCAGGTGCTCTGCCTCCCGGAAAGTCAGCTCCCCGCGCCAAAGCTTCCCGCGGAGTATCGCGTGGAAGAGATCGAGGTGGTCGTCAACGGCGTCTGCCCGCACTGCCAACGACAGGATTAGTTGGGTATGGGCACATGAACGAGGATGCCTGCCCTGCCGCCACCATCCAGGTTCAGCTCGCGGCGAGCCAATCCTCCAGCGTCTTCAGATCGACGACGACAGAGGCCCCAGTCTCCCCTCCCTGCAGGATCCTTCCTGGATGCTCCGGCTCTCCGAGCTGATCGAGAACCCGTAATGCCCCGGTAAAGTCTTGTCCCTGGGTATATTCCGTTTGCGTGATCAACACCGGCAGCCCGGCATCGAGCGCCGAGCGCAAACCATTCTCGGAGTCTTCCAGGGCCAGGCAATCGGCGGCCATCAGGTCCAGGCGCTGCAAGACATGCTGATAGATGTCTGGCGCCGGTTTTTTCTGCGGGACGATATCGCCGGCACCGATATAGTCAAAACGATTCCAGCCGCCCTCCCCCAAATTGCTTTGCAACAACGCCGCAACATTATCGGGGGTCGTGGTGGTGGCAATGGCCAAGCGCATCCCTGCCGCGCGTGCGGACTCCAGTAGGCGTTTCACCCCAGGGCGCAAAGGCGCGATACCCTCGGCAATGATTTCTCCGTAGAGGGCGGTTTTGCGCCGGTGAATTTCGCGGATCTCGCTGTCAGTCAGTTGCGGATATTGGGGATGATCCTGCAAAAAGCCACGCAGGCGCTCCTTGCCACCCGTGATCTTGAGATATTTGCCGTAGGTCGGCACATCCCACGCGAAAGGCAGGCCAAACTCGGAAAATGCGCGATTGAAGGCGACGCGATGGGCGTCGCGCTCGGTATCGGCCAGGGTTCCATCGACATCAAAAATGAGGGCACGCAGACGGGGCATGGGGACAACCTCCTGGGGAACGGGTTTATGGGTTTTGACGCCACTCGACTGATCGGTCGGTAGGATATACCGAAATGGGCGGCGTTTGCCAAAGTCAGAAATCTCTGCTACACCATGCGCGATTTTCTCCACATTAAGACAGGAAGACAGACCATGACGGATAGCGCTGCGGCCATCAAAACTAGTAACCCGCAAGAGCTTCAGGCTTTCACCCCGTACCAGCCGGCGGCTGACGAAGAGTACATGAGTGCGGGACAGATCGCCCACTTTCGCAAGATACTGGAAGACTGGCGAAGCGAACTGATGGCGGAAGTCGATCGGACGGTCCAGAACCTGCAGATCGAGAATGTCAACTACTCCGACCCCAATGACCGTGCCAGCCTGGAGACCGATATGGGTCTCGAATTGCGCGCCCGCGACCGCGAGCGCAAGCTGATTCGCAAGATCAACCAGACCCTGGCACGGATCGATGCTGGTGAGTATGGGTACTGCGAGGCTTGCGGCGTGGAAATCGGTCTGCGGCGCCTGGAAGCCCGCCCCACCGCCACCCTCTGCATCGACTGCAAGACGCTGGAAGAAAAGCGTGAGCGGCAAATGGCGCAGGACTGATTCGCAGCTACCCGGGGCTACTTCCGGCAGGCTTTCGCGCAGGTGACGGAGATGCAATGGCGGAGATACAACGACTGCTGACCGAGGAAGATGCTGCCGAATTGCGCAGAGCCCGCGAGCTTCTGGAAAACCCCGGCTTGGCAGCACGTCTTGTGGATCAGCTGGGGGCCCCCATCGAACAGGGGTTGCAACGACTGCCGCAAAAGTGGCACCGCGAGATTGGCCGAATCAGCAAGACGGCGCTGGGCAAGGCTGCCGACGCGGCGCTTTTCACCCTGGATGACGCACCCTTCCGTGCGCCATCTCCGCGTTGGCACCAGGCAGCGGTCGCGGCCTCTGGCGCAGTGGGGGGATTTTTTGGTCTTTCCGCCCTTGCTGTGGAGTTACCCATCTCGACCACGATCATGTTGCGTTCCATCATCGATATCGCCCGCAGTCAGGGAGAATCCATCAGCAGCCCTGCGACCAAAGCCGCCTGTCTGGAGGTCTTCGCCCTCGGGAGCACCAGGCAGGGCACAGATGATGCGGCAGAAACGGGCTACTACGCCGCGCGCATGGCCTTGAGTGGCTTGGTCAGCGAAGTGGGTCGGGCCGGTGCCAGTGGCGCCGGATCATCCGCCAGCGCCGCTCTGTTGGCCTTACTGCGCAAGGTCGCTGAACGCTTTGGTGTAGCGGTGACCGACAAGGCCTTGGCGCAGCTTGTGCCGGCCTTGGGCGCCATTGGCGGCGCCACGATCAACAGCATTTTCATTACGCATTTTCAGGACATGGCGACCGGCCATTTCCTCATCCGCAAGCTGGAACGCAAGTATGGTCAAGCATTCATAGCAGAAGCGTATCAGGCACTAGCCTGATAAATCTTACGCTACGGAACAAGGGTACTCGCTTTCTGTGATGCCTTTTGCGCGCTCTCGCAGCTCATCGGCAGGCCAGTCTCCTCCGATAGGCAGGGAGCCCGAAACAGCCTTCCCGTCCACATGCCGAGAAAGCTTTTGCGCGTTACAATCACCCAGAAAAACGCCAGCAGGATGGTGAAGACGGCTCCCAGGGGTTGGAAAACCCAGAAGCCGGTTTTGTCGGCCAGCAGGTACGTGGCCGCGTTGAACACCCCCAAAGGGAAGGTGAATCCCCACCAACCCATATTGAAAGGCAACCCCTCCCGCAAATAGCGCAGGGTGAAGAAGATCGCCATGCACATCCACCACAGGCCGAAGCCCCACAACAGCAAGGCGATCATGAGACCTGCCATCTGTGCAAAATGGGCCATTTCTGCCAGGACGCCATGAAAACTGGCGAAATCCGCATTACCGAGGGTAATCATGGCCATCGCGCCGGTACCGAGGGGACCCAGGGTCAACCAGCCCGATACAGCCATGTCCTGATGCGGCAGCTTGTGCAGGGTCAGACGTAGCAGCAGGATGGCGAGGATTCCCATGGCGAGCAAGACCGAAATGGCCCACAGTACGTAGCTCATGTAGATCACGTTCTCCGCTGCGGCGGAGGCCAGATGCGGGGCCACCAAACCGCCACTGGCCGCGGTAACCTCCGGTGGCACTATGGGGAGCAGCCAGGCTGCGGTCATCCGCTCCATGCTGTGGCCTTGGCTGGTGAACATAAAATAGGGCACCAGCAGCACCGAAGTGAGAGCGAGGATTACATCCATCCACCAGAAGGCTGTCGCGACGGCCAGGCTCTCGGGACGCAAGGGCCAGATGATGAAAAAACCATTGACGATGGTGGCGAATCCCATGGGGATGGCACCGATGAAAAGAGACTGCACGGGATGATCGAAGAGTTTCTGAAAATCCCGAAAGTAAAATATCGCCCGACTGAGGAAGAGGATACTGAATAGCGCAAAGAAAAAGCTGTTGATGCACCACAGGGCCTTGGCAATCTCCGCTTGTCCCCAGTGACCGTACGGAAAGAGGGCCAGCATCAGGGCCAGGATGCCCGTTCCCATATTGGCAGTGAACCAGTTGGGGGTAAAGTGACGAATCACCTGCCGGATGTCACCGTTTGGTACATTTGAGAGAAAACCCATGACGGAGCACTCCTTACAGATTGGACGGTGACATGTTATGCGCGGTAAAATATCAAATCCAATGCATTAAAGTAATTCATGTGATTATTAAATCTAATTTCATGGAGAGGGCCGCATGGAGCGACGTATCGATCCCAGCCTGCTTCTAATCTGGGCACAAGCCGCACGCGCCGGAAACCTGCATCAGGCAGCCGAACGCCTGTTTCTTACCCAACCGGCCATTTCCCATCGTCTCAAACAGTTGCAGGAGCGTGTGGGGGAGCCTCTCTATCGTCGCACCCATCGTGGTATCAGCCCTACTCCTATGGGCATTGCGCTGTGGCGTATTGGTGAGCACATCGAAGCCGCGTTGGCAGAAGCTGAGTCCCTGTGCGCAGACAGTCAAGGTCTGCTGACGGGTACCGTGCACATGGCTGCCAGTCAAAGTAACGCCGAAGTGTTGTTGCCCCGCTTGCTGGCGGAGTTTCACCGCGACTATCCTGGGATCCACTTGCAGGTTTGCGCGCTCAATAGCCGGCAAGCGCGGCAAAACAAGGATGAATATGATCTGGTCTTTGTAGAAGACGACGTGCAACTGGGAGAGCAAGGGAACTGGCGCTTGGAAATCCTCGTCAAGACCGAGATCGGCCTGATGCTGCCCGGGCAACATCCATGGGCACAGGAAGGCTCGGCGATCCCCTTGCAAGTCTTGGAGGGCAAGGATCTGATCTGGCGGGAACCGGGGTCCGGCATTCGCGAAGCAGTGCAGCAGGCTGCTCGGCGCCTCGACATCGACTTGGCCATTCGCTATGAGTTCAGTGGCCATGCGGCCATCCGCGAAGGTGTTCGTAGCGGTTTGGGTCTCGGATTTTCTTCCTTTTATCGGAGCAATCTCCCGGATGATCTGCGTCTGTTGCACTTCGACCCACCTATCCCGCATCGTCTTGCGGTCCTGTTCCGAGAAGATGCCAATCCGGCCACCCATACCCTGCTGCAAAGCTTGCGCTCGCATCTGCGAGGCGCCGACGCTTGAAACTACCTCCCCTTACCCCGGCAAAGCTATTGCGGCGCTACAAGCGCTTTCTTGCCGACTGTGAGCTGGAAAACGGCGAGGTGGTGCAGGTGCATTGTCCCAACCCCGGCAGCATGCGCAGTTGCGCCGAAGCCGGCCAGCCCGTCCTGTTGTCCTGGCATGCGGATAAAAAACGCAAGCTCCCCTGGACCTGGGAACTCTACTGGAGCGGTGCGAGTTGGGTAACGATCAATACCCAAAGACCCAATGCCGTGGTGGCCGAAGCGCTGCGCGAGCAGCGGATCGTGGAGCTCGCCGGGTATCGCGAGCTACGCCGCGAAGTTGCCTACGGCGAGCATGAACGAGTGGATTTCTGGCTGGGCGATCCCGAGCACGGCGAGGTCTTCGTTGAAGTGAAATCCTGCACCCTGCTGGACGATGAAGGCGTGCTGCGCTTCCCGGATGCCCACAGCCGTCGAGCGCTGCGTCATCTGCAGGCACTGGAAGGGGAGCGATCACGCGGGCATCGTGCCGTCATGCTGTTTTTGCTGGGACGCGAGGATGGTCACGGTTTTGCCCCCGCTGACGCGATCGACCCGAAGTACGGCGCCGCGCTGCGCCAGGCGCGCGAGCGCGGTGTTGAGGTGCTTGCCTACCGAAGCCGAGTCAGGCCTGATAGTATAGAGCTTTGTGACGCGGAACCGCTGCTGTTCTGAGTGAACCGTGCGAAGGAGCCTATATGTTACGCCGAGCCCAAGCCCGTCCCCCGGTAGTGGTCCACAACGCCGAAGAAATCGAAAAAATGCGCGTTGCCGGGCAACTGACCGCCATGGTCCTGAAAATGATTGCCGAGCATGTGCGTCCCGGCATCAGCACGGGGGAACTCGATAAGATCTGTCACGACTATATCGTCAATGATCTGCAGGGGATCCCGGCCCCCCTCCACTACCAGCCCAGCCCAGAGTATCCGCCCTTTCCCAAGTCCGTGTGCATCTCGGTCAATCACGTGATCTGCCACGGTATTCCTGGTGACCGCATTCTCAAAGATGGCGATATTCTCAATATCGATGTCACCGTTATCAAGGATGGCTTTCATGGTGACAGCAGCAAGATGTTCCTGGTGGGGAACGTCCCCCTGAAAGCGCGGCGCGTCGTCGAAGTGGCGCACGAGAGTATGGTGCGTGGCATCGAAGTCGTGCGCCCCGGGGCAACTTTAGGAGATATCGGGCACGCCATTCAGAGTTATGCCGAAGCGCAACATTGTTCGGTCGTGCGTGAATTTTGTGGTCACGGTATTGGCCGCAAATTTCATGATGAACCGCAGATCCTGCATTACGGCGAGCCTGGCAAGGGGCTGGCCCTGCAGGTCGGGCAAACCTTCACCATCGAGCCCATGATCAATGCTGGCAAGCGGCATATTAAGGCCCTTCCCGACGGCTGGACCATCGTCACCAAAGACCACAGCCCTTCGGCGCAGTGGGAACACACGGTTCTGGTGACGGAGACCGGCCATGAGGTACTCACCCAGTTACCGGGAGATTCCCTCTGAGAGCAGCGGCCTTGGCCTCTGACAGCGAGTCGGTGCCTCTCCCCGCCGCTGCAGCTTTGCCGTCGCCTTTTCCCGCTATGGGCAGCACCACGCAGCGCCTGCGCCGTTTTGCGCGGGAAACCGATGCCCTGTTGCAGACCCTCTGGCACCAGTTCGAGCCGCCTGCCGGGCTCAGCCTGATTGCGGTTGGCGGTTATGGACGCGGCGTCCTCTTTCCTTTCTCGGATCTCGATCTGCTGCTCTTGCGCGCGCCCGACTGCGCCGCGGAAGACTTTGTCAGACAACTTCTGACATCTCTCTGGGATCAGGGGCGGCAGGTTGGCGCCTCTTTGCGCACAATAGACGAATCCCTCGAGGCGGCGCGGGACGACTTGACTGTTGCAACCACCTTGCTGGAATGCCGTTTTCTTGCCGGCGACGCAGAGCTCTGGCAGGACCTGCAAGCACAACTGCAGAACAATCCCCCCTGGTCCATCAATGCCTTTTTTGCCGCCAAGGTGGCCGAACAGGAGGCGCGGCATCGTCGTTTCCGTGACACCGCCTACCATCTGGAACCGCAGATCAAAGATGGGCCAGGGGGGCTGCGCGATGTGCACCAGCTGCTTTGGTTTGCCGGGCGCGTTTGGCAACGGCCAGAGCTGGCGATGTTCAAGCGCGTCGACATCCTGGATGCGGCGGACTTGCGCCAGTTGCGCGCGGCCGAGCGTTTTATCGCGCAAGTGCGGGTAGCCATGCATCTGCGTAGCGGACGTGCCGAGGATCGGCTGCGTCTAGAGTTACAGGAAGCCATCGCGAAGGATCTTGGCTTTTCGGCAAAACGCGGCAGAAGTGCGGCGGAGCGTCTGATGCAACGCCTCTATCAGTCCTTTGCCGAAATCCAGAGTTTGGCAGCCATTGTTGAAGAGGCGATTGCGCACTACTTGGCCACGGGAGAATCCCCCGATAGCTCCGTCGATGCCGAGGAGAGTCCAAGTGCGCTGCTACGCCATTGGGGACAACGAGCGAGTGTTGCGGCGGATTTGCCCGCTCAGATGCTGCGCGCCGCTCGGCGCCAAAAAAGAGATTGGAAACCGCAACTGTTTTCCGATCCAGCCTTTCGTCTGGCATTTTTACGGGCCATTATCGAGCCTGTGCGCGCAAGCCGAATGCTGAACTGGTTGCATCGTGCCGGCATACTCGGACGCATCCTTCCCGCTTTCCAGCGGGTCAGCGGGCTAATTCAGCACGATCTGTTTCATGCCTACACCGTCGATCAGCACACCCTCTTCTTGATCGATCAACTTGCGGAGCTCTGGCGCGACGAGGAGACTGGCAGCATTCGCAGAGCCCGGCGCGAAATCGACCAACCTGCCTACCTGATCCTGGCTGGACTTTTTCACGACATAGGCAAAGGTCGCGGGGGGGATCATTCGCGTATCGGGGCACGGGAATGGCGCAGCTTCGCGCGACGGCTGCAGCTCCCGGAAAGCGAGCGCGCTCTGGTCGCCTGGCTCGTGGAAGGGCACCTGCAGATGTCCTCCATCTCGCAGCGACGCGATCTCGACGATCCCGAAATCATTCGCCAGTTTGCCCTCTGGGCGGGTACCCGCAAGCGCCTGGCGCACCTGTTTCTATTGACCGTAGCGGATATGCGGGCTACCAACCCAGAGCTCTGGAATGACTGGAAAGCCAGCCTTCTCTATAAACTTTATGAGCGCGCCGACGCCTTTCTCGCCTCTGATACCGCCCCGGATGATCGCCTGGAAACTGCGCGCCAGCGCATCGAGATATTGGGTCGAGATTTTCCCTCCATGCAACGCGAACGACTGGAGCGGTTGTGGCGCGCCCTGCCGGTAGGGTACTTTCTCCGCTACGATAGCGAAGAGCTGCTTTGGCAGGCTCGACAGATCCTGCAAAGAGACGAAGAGTATCACGTCGCCATCCGGCGCCATCCCCACCAGGGAGAGCAAATTTTCCTTTTCGGTCCCGACCGGCCAGGTTTGTTTCAGGATATTGCCGCACTCCTCGATCGTCATTCCCTGGCAGTTCTGGAAGCACGGATCGATACCAGCGACAACGGTCTCGTGCTGGATACCTTTCACGTACTCGACGAAACACGCGCCTTTCAGCGTTCGGCGGCGGCCCATGATGAGCTGGCGACGGAGCTCCGCAACATGCTGCATCTGGGGGTAATCAGCCAACCCCACTTTGGGCTGCGCCACCGCGATGCGCGCCATCGTTTTTTTGCCGGCATTCCGCTGCAACTGCATCTGGATAATGATGCACTTCCGGACGACACCTTGCTGGAAGTGCAGGCCTGTGACCAGATGGGATTGCTCTATACCGTTGGTGCGGTAATTGCGGGTCTCGGGTTCAGCGTCGTTGCCGCAAAGGTTTCTACCTTTGGTGAGCGTGTGGAGGACACCTTTTTCATCCGTAATGAACAAGGGGAAAAATTGCGCCGCCGGGAGCGTCAACTCTTGCTGGCAACCCTAGAACAGCGACTGAACGACAAATTTCCTTCGGAGAGGGCGAAAGTTCATTGATCTCCCAGTTTTTACCCGCAGCACAACGTCTACCTGATCGCTGTCTCGCCCTGGCAGGAATGCTCCGTGCTGCGCTCGAGGTGCAGGAAGCAGCGCGGCGCGGACGTAGCGATAATCACCTGTTGCTGCTCAGCGTGCAGAGCATTTTGGCGATCGACGCGCAGGACAGCATTGCTGCCCTGGCAGGCCTTGAAGGATTGCAGCGCGCCCTGCAGGCCCTCTGCCCATTGCTGCATCGGGGTCCGGCACAGGCGGAGGAAGCAGAACTCTTGCGCTATACCCTCTCGCTAGCCAAGTTGAGCGGCCGCCTGCTGGCGCAGCCAAAGGCCCTGGATCGCGTGCAACGGGGCATAGAGCAGGCGCGACGCCAAGTCGATCATTTTGGCGAGCTGCTGCATCCCAGTGTCCTGGCCGGTCTGGCCGACACCTATGCCGAGGGTATCGGTACCCTCTCGCCGCGCATCATTGTGTCCGGCGAAAGCCGTTTTCTCACCCGCGACGAAGATACCGCCCGCATTCGCACCCTTCTCCTCGGGGGAATCCGTGCCGGCGTGCTGTGGCGTCAGGCGGGAGGCAGGATCTGGAGCACGCTGCTCGAACGGGGAAAACTCTGCGAATGCAGCCGCGACTACCTGCGTCAGTTACCCGGCCGCTCCTGACCGGCTCCATAGGCACAACGTCTGCGTAACGGACATTGGCTGCAAAATGGGCGGCGCGGTCGACAAATATTTTTGCCCAGTTCCACAAGCAAGGCGTGTAATTCATTGCGCATTGCGACATCGCCAGGTACCAGAGCCGACTCGATGTCCCGCTGTAACTCTGCGTACGTCACCCGCTCTGTGCACCAGCCCAGACGGCTGGCGATGCGCTTGGTATAGGCATCGACAACCATGATCGGCAGTTGGAGCGCGTAGAGCAGAATGGAGTCGGCGGTTTCCTCCCCGACCCCATGCACCTGCAGCAATTTCCTGCGCAAATTGGCAAGAGCCCCTCTCTCCCGCAGGGATTCCGGCAGTTCGGCACAGCCCTCTTCCTGCAAAAAGGCACACAGGGCCCGCAGGCGGCGAGCCTTTACCCGATAATAGCCGGAGGGATGCAGACAGGACTCCAGATTCGCGTCATTGCTGGCGAGAATCTTCTCGACGCCCATCAGGTCGGCAGCCTGCAAGCGGGCAATCGCCTTCTCCACATTCGACCACGCCGTATTCTGCGTCAGGATGGCACCGACCATTACCTCGAAGGGTGTTTTGGCAGGCCACCAGTGTTGCACTCCCCAACGATCCAGCAATTGACGGTACAGCCATTGCCAATCGTTTACCGAAGCCGTCATCGCCGGGGTGGCATCCGCCGACCGCGTGCCGTACCAGAAGGGCTCCCCGGCGCGTGTTTTGCGGGTAGGTCGTCTTTTTCCTGCCAATCGATCTCTGCAAAAAGCGCCGCACGCTCCTCCTCTGGCAACTCCTCGAAGTACCCACTCTTCAAATGCCTGGGCATTTCGATAGGACCATAGCGCACGCGGATCAGACGGCTCACCGCCAGATTCAGGGCACTGAACATACGCCGCACCTCGCGATTGCGGCCCTCCTCCAGCGTGACATGATACCAGTGATTTGCCCCTTCCCCGCCGGCATCTTCGATCTGCAGAAATTTGGCGGGACCGTCTTCCAGCTCCACGCCGCTGAGCAGTTGGTCTATCTGCTGGTCCGATAGCCGGCCGAGCACACGCACCGCATATTCCCGCTGCAGCCCATAGCGCGGATGCATCAGCCGATTGGCCAGATCTCCATCATTGCTGAGGAGGAGCAGACCCTCGGAATTCAGATCCAGCCTGCCGATCGAGACCCAGCGGCTGGCGCGCAGGCGTGGTAGGCGGTCAAAGACCGAGGGCCGGCCCTCGGGGTCACGCCGACTGCAGATCTCCCCAGCCGGTTTGTGGTAGCGCAAGATCCGCAGCCGTCCCTGCGTCCAGGCGGGAATCTGCAGCGGCTTGCCATCCACCAGGATTTGCGCGTTCGCGTCTACGCGATCGCCCAGTTTGGCAAGCTGCCCATTAACGCTGACGCGACCGGCGGCAATCCATTCTTCCAAAGCCCGGCGCGAGCCGAGGCCATAGCGTGCCAGCACCTTTTGCAACTTCTCATCCATTTGGCTGCCTCCCGGCAGTAACAAAACGGCCCCACCGAGCTGGTGGGGCCGATACTGGCGACGTCAGCGTGCCTCAGGAAGCCTTGCGCTGCTCGACTTCTGTCTCTTCCTTGAGGCGGGTGATACCCATCATCTTGAAGAGCACACGCTCGTAGAAGGGCTCGGAGACCCCCATCTTCATCTTGCGGATGAAGTACTTCTCGAAGGCGACCTTGGCCAGATGTACCCAACGCCCGTAGGCGAAAATGTCCACCTTGCGCGGCTTGATCTGCGGCAGCGCCACAAAGGCAGCGCCACGATCACCCATGTCCGCAAAGCAGACGGCATTCCAGGTACCCATGGTCTTGTCGCCCACGCGGCCTTCGATGTCCGCCTTGATGTTGTACACCGAGGCGCTGACCATGGACTCGATCATATAACCGGTCTTGGGAGCGCCAGTCGGTACCGGGGTCGCTTCCACGGGCGGAATGGCGATGGCAATGCCGACGGCGTAGATGTTGGAGTATTTCTTGCTGCGCTGGTTGTCATCGACAATGACAAAGCCGCCCGGATTGCAGAGTCCTTCGACATTGGCAACCGCAGGAATGCCGCGGAAAGCGGGGATCATCATGCCAAACTTCACCGGCAGGGTGAATTCCTTGACGGTCTCGCCCTTGTCGTTGACCTGGGTGATGAACATTTCGCCATTCTCGACCTTGCTCACCTTGCAGTTGGTGTAGGCCTTGATGCCCTCCTCTTCCAGCCCTTTGGTAAGGATGCCGGTGGAATCACCAACCCCAGAGATACCCAGATGACCAATGTAGGGCTCGCTCGTAACAAACGAGAAGGAGGGCACCTTGTCGCGCATCCCGCGCTTCTTGAGGTCGGAAGCGACAATCATGGCGTACTCGTACGCAGGACCGAAGCAGCTGGCACCAGCCATGGCACCGATGACGATGGGGCCGGGATTTTCGAGCAGTTCTTGGTACTTGCCATAGGCGAGTTCCGCATGATCGGTAGTGCAGACAGACTGCACGGGTCCTTCATGCGGGTCAGAACCCGGGACCAGCTCAAAGGCCAAACGTGGTCCGGTGGCGATCATCAGATAGTCGTAATGCACCGAGCTACCATCCGCCAAGGTAATGGTCTGCGCTTCGGCGTCGATCTTTTCCGCATTCTTGGCGATGAACTTGATGCCACGGCGTTCTACATAGGGCCGAATGGGAAAGGTAATGTCTTCGCGCTTAGACCAGCCCACGCCCAGCCACGGGTTGGACGGCACGAACTGAAAGTAGTCGTTGGTGCTGATCAATGTAACTTCGTGGCCCGCTCCCAGAGCGTGCTTCATCTCATACGCGGCAGGCATTCCGCCCGTGCCTGCGCCCAAAATCACCACATGTGCCATGGTCTTGCTCCTCAAGTTTCTGCCCAATGCAAACGCCGATAATGTCGGCAAAGATTTTCTACTGTTAGCTTACCGGGAAACTATCAATCAGCGCGGGGCCACAGTCAAATCAGCACTTTCTAATCTTTTCATTATATTTCCTTATGATTCTGGCAACGCATTTTCCAGATTCACCGCAGGCATTTCGGCCAAGGAAGACAAACCAAAATGACGCAGGAATTCCGTCGTTGTTCCCCACAGCGCTGGTCGTCCCGGGCCGTCTCGATGCCCCTTGATTTCAATCCAGTCAAAGTCCTGTAGTTGTTGCAGAATGCCACTGCCCACAGCAACGCCGCGCCAATCTTCGATTTCGGGCCGCGTGATGGGCTGATGGTAGGCGATAATGGCCAGAGTCTCCAAAAGGACCTTGCGCAACGGGCGCGGCTTCTCCAGCTGCAGCTCTTGGAGAAGATACAGATACCGCGGATGCAGGCGCGCCTGCACCTGCCCTCCCTGCGCGATCAGCTGCAGAGGCCCCCAACCGGTCTCTACAAGTTGGACCAGCACTTCCCGCCATTGTGGATGGTCGTTGCCGAGCAAAGCATCCAAGTCTTTCTCGCTTATGCCCTCTGTACGCAAGAGCAGAATCGCCAGGAGGAGATCGCGCAGGGGATCTTCAGACATTCTCGTCCCCGGCGACGGCACTCAGCAGCCAAACCTCATCTTGCCAGAGCAAGCACAGTGCCTGTTGCCGCAAGAGCTCAAGAATGGCCAGTAGATTCAGTCCTACTTGTAAGCGATCTCGTTGCCGCGGCAGGATTTCATGAAAATGCAGCGGGCGGATGGCGCTACGACAGCATTGCAATACCTCGAGAATGCGTTGCCGCAGGTCGAAGGCGAAGTGCGGCGCTGGTGCGCGCGCCTGCCTGTGTCGGTGACGCTGCGCGATCTGTCGCAACAGCTCTGGCAGTCGGGATACGGCAAGCACGGGCGGTACGAGCGGCACCGGATCATGGGCAAGAGCGGTGGGAAGCAGAAAATCCAGGCCGGCCCGCGGTAGGGTCGTCAACGCCTCGGCTTCCGCCTGCACCTGGGCGAGCTTGGCCAGGCGCAGTGCGAGCTCGGCGCGCGGATCCTCAGCCTCCCCCTCCTCACTGGGCGGCAGGGGTAAGAGCATGCGTGCCTTGATCTCTGCCAGCCAGGCTGCCATCAACAGGTAATCTGCCGCCAATTCCAGCTGTCGCCGCCGAGCCTCCTCCAGGTAGCTAAGATACTGGCGGGTGACTTCCGCGACAGGAATGTCGCGAATATCCATCCGATTGCGGCGAATGAGCCATAAAAGCAGATCCAGCGGCCCGGAAAACTGGTCGAGAATGACCTCCAGGGCATCGGGCGGAATATACAGCCCCTCGGGGATGGGCATGACCTCCCCGGAGGCAACTCCCTGATCAGCCGGCATCCAGCCCCATGACTTCGCGGACGCGAATCAAGGTCTGCTCGGCGCGGGCTCGTGCCTTCTCGGCCCCATGCGCAGCAATTTCCCGCAGCCGCTCCGGCCGTGCCGCCCAGTCCTCGGCGCGTGCACGGATGGGCTCCTGCTCCTCCAACACCTTGTCCACCAGTACGCTCTTGCACTCCACGCAGCCAATGCCAGCACTGCGACAACCCTCTTGCACCCAGGCACGGGTGGTCTCATGGGAATAAATCTGGTGCAACGGCCAGACCGGGCAGCGCTCCGGGTCGCCGGGATCGTGGCGCCCCACCCGTGCCGGATCCGTGGGCATGGTGAGCAGTTTTTTGCGCACTGTTTCCGGCTCTTCGCGCAGGGCGATGGCGTTGCCATAAGATTTGCTCATCTTCCGCCCGTCCAATCCCGGCATTTTTGCCGCTTCCGTCAGTAGCGGTTGCGGTTCGCTGAGAATCGTCCGTCCCTTGCCTTCGAGATTGGCAAGCAGCAGGATGCGCGTTGCCTCGTTGATACTGGCAGCGCTGTCAAGGAGTTCGCGTGCCTGCGTGACCGCGCTGCCGTCACCATCCTGTTGAAAACGCTCCAGCAGACGCTGATATTGCTGCTTGCCTTTTTTGCCGAGGGCGCGCAGGCCTGCTGCGAGTGCCTCGCTATCCTCCTGGCTGCGGCCATAGAGGCTGTTGAAACGACGCGCCAGTTCGCGACAGATTTCCAGGTGCGCCACCTGATCGGCACCGACCGGCACCCAGGCAGCGTCATAGAGCAGGATATCGGCGCTCATCAAGGCCGGGTAGCCCAAAAATCCGAAGGTTGCCAGGTCGCGGTCGCGCAACTGCTCCTGCTGATCTTTGAAGGTGGGCACCCGCTCCAGCCAGGACAAAGGCGTCAGCATGCCCAGCAGGAGGGCCAACTCGGCATGCTGGGGTACCCAACTCTGCACAAAAAGCGTTGCCTTTTCCGGATCGAGCCCTACCGCCAGCCATTCGACCAGCAGATCCCAGGTCGACTGGCGAATACCCTCTGGATGCTCGTAATGGGTAGTGAGGGCATGCAGATCGGCGACAAAGAAAAAGCTCTCGTGCTGCTCCTGCAAACGCAGCCAGTTTTTCAAGACGCCATGGTAATGGCCGAGATGCAGGCGTCCCGTAGGACGCATGCCGGAAACGACCGTTGCGCTCATGCCAGCCCTCCCAGCCGAAAAAAGAATCCCTGAAACCAGGTAAAGGCGGGGCCCAGCACCGTCCATAGGATCCCGGTAAAGAGCAGCACAATCAGAATGATGAATCCATAAGGCTCGACCCGGCTTAGGGCATTGGATGCGTCGCGGGGCAAGAGGCCCACCGCCACCCGCCCGCCATCGAGGGGCGGAATGGGAATGAGATTGAACAGAATCAGTACCCCATTGATCAGGATGCCCGCCTGCCCCATCAACCGCATTGGCTCGGCAAAGTACGGTGCGGTAGCTGCCAACTGCACCCCCAGCCAGAGGACCATGGTCCAGAAGATTGCCATGATCAGATTGGCGGCAGGTCCGGCGATGGCAACCAACACCATATCGCGCTTGGGATCGCGCAGACCTGCGAAATTGACCGGCACTGGTTTGGCGTAGCCGAACAGGAAAGGTGAATGGAACAGCAGCAACATGGCGGGCAGCAGGATCGTGCCAAAGGGATCGATGTGCTTGAGCGGATTCAGGGTCAGGCGACCCATCAGCATGGCCGTGGGATCGCCGCGTTTCCAGGCCATCCAGCCATGGGCGACCTCGTGCACGGTAATCGCAAAGAGCACCGGAATCGCCCAGATACTGATCTGCCGAATAATATTTTCGATATCGTTCATGCGCCGACTATACCTCTTCTGCGATCGGATTTCCGGTATCGGCCAGTTCGATTCCCAAAGAATCCGGATCACCCAGGCCGCGGCGAAGAAGACGTGGCGGCCACTCACTCAGATCAATCACCGTAGAGCACTGGGTTTTGCCGTCCTCGGCGCGGAGCAGCACATCCACGCGATTACCGATCCGATCCGTGATTTCATGCACTTCGTGTAACGGCAGAGAATCACCGGGAAGCTGCAGAGTGGAGCTCATCAGCGGTTCTCCCAGCTCGCCAAGGAGCCCCTGTACCACCGGGGCATCCGGCACACGTACCCCAATGCTGCGCCGTCGCGGGTCTGCCAGGCGCCGCGGGACGTCGTGGGTTGCGGGCAAAATAAAGGTGAAGGGACCAGGTAAGACCCGCTTCAGGATGGCAAAGTTGCGATCGTCGAGCTTGGCGTATTCTGTTAGCTGCGAAATACTGGAAAATAGCAAGGACAGGTCGTGATGGACGTCGAGCTGACGGATCTGCCGCAGGCGCTCCTGCGCCGCCTTGGCGCTCATGCAACATCCCAGCGCGTAGCAAGTGTCGGTGGGATACACCAGAAGGCCACCGGCGCGGGCCTGCTCTGCCGCCTGTCGGAGAAGACGCGCTTGCGGGGTTTGCGGATGGACATCCAATATCAGGGTCAAAGAGTTCTCGATAGGCAAGGAGAAAACTGCGGCATGATAGACCAAGTACAACATTTGCTGCCAGCTCTTGCGGGAGGCAGCCGCATACTCCTGCTGATGAGTGGTGGAGTCGAGAGCAGTACACTCTTGCGCCTTCTGCAGCGCGCAGGCTATGCACCGGAACCGTTTTTTCTGGATTACGCGCAGCGCGCTGCGGCGCAGGAGTGGCGATCGGTGCTGGCGCAGTGCGGGCAGCTGGGGATCGCTGCCCGGAGCATACCTATGGGAGAATTGGGCGAGGCGCTTGGCGAACTTCGACCGCATCGCTTCCATGTGCCCATGCTCTATCGCAATCTGATCGCCATCAGCGTGGCGGCCAGCGCCGCGGGCGCCTTGGGAATTCCACACATCTGCATGGGGATCACTGCTGATGACGCCGCGGTGGACAGCGGATCACGCGCGGAAACATTGGCCCCGCTGCGGAACAGTCTGGCAGCGCTGGGACGTACTCTGTTGCTGCCACTGTCAGAATTGACCAAGGCGGAAGTCGTGGCATTGGGTCAGGACTTGGGCGTCGAGTGGAATTTATCGTACAGTTGTCTGCTTGGGAGGGCGCAGCATTGTGGCGTTTGCCCGCAGTGCCTGAAGCGACGGGAAGCATTCCGTCGCGCTGGCCTGCGGTCCGTAGACGTCCAGTACGCCCGCAATGAATGATTGACAGAACAGGAGAGCTGCCTCGAATGGCCAAGAACCCCCGCCATCCTCGCTGGTCTCTACAAGATATCCCCTTCGACCGCATAGAGTGCGCTGCCATCGCTGAGGAAAATGACTGGTTTTATCTTTTGGCTGGCGCTTCTTTTGTCGAGACCTTGTCGGACCTCTACGCTCGCAATCTGGCGGAATATTATGGAAGCAATTTGGAGGCGCAGTCGTGGCTCCGGGAGCAGTGGGAACAGGAAGAGGTGCAGCACGGCCGCGCCCTGCGCGCCTACGTTTTGGCAGTTTGGCCAGATTTCAATTGGGAGGCCGCCTACGCACGATTCGTGGCGGAATATGGCCCGCTCTGCCAGACCGAAAGTCTGGGACCTACCCCGGCACTGGAGATGGCGGCCCGTTGCGTGGTCGAGACCGGCACTGCCAGTTTTTATACGATGATTCAACAGGCAAGCCCGGAACCCGTATTACGTGAGCTTGCTGCTCGTATCCGCGCCGACGAGGTACAACACTATAAGTACTTTTATCGCTTCTTCCGGGAATACCAGACGCGGGAAAGAATTTCTCGCTGGCGAATTCTGCGCGGATTGTGGCAACGTGCCGCCGAGGCAGACCTCGAGGACAGCTTTTTGGCCATTCGTTGCGCCTTTGAACTGCGCAATCCAGGGCAGACTTTTACCCCAAACGACTTCCGCGCCTTTCGCAAACGTCTGAGCGTCTGGATTCGCCGTCACTATCCCTTTGAGATGGCAATCAAGATGCTGATGAAGCCGGTTGCCCTGCCACCGATGCTACAACGCCTGCTCCTTCCCTTGCTCATGCGCGGAGCCCGGCGCGCAGTTACCTGAGCCGTCTGGCATGACCTCAGAGAAGCTGTCGCAATCGCTGTTGCGGGTCTGCCTCGGCTTGCTGTTGGCATGCGGACTGCTTTCCTCCCTGGCGTCAGCTAGCCCAACGAGCGACTTCGCCGGTGATGCTAGTGTACTGCACCACATTCATGATTCCTTGAACGGCTCAGTCAGCCTCCAGCAACTGCGTCAATGGCAAAGACAGACGCAGGCTGTGGTTGCCTCCGCCAACGCCTGTACTCAGAGGCAGCAGGCATCACTCAACACCATTGAAAAATCTCTGCATATTCTAGGCCATCCAGTCGCAGGCGAGCCAGCTGAGCTCGGTCAATTGCGACAAAAGCTCGAAACCCAGCAGAAACAGGTCAACGGAAAACTCGCTGCGTGCAAGGTACTGTATGTCGGTGGGAATACCGTCCTCGGCGAACTGCACGCCAAGCAAACCCGTATCCATACCCGAGAACTGTTGCAGCGCGGTCCCGATTTTATTCAGCAAATTTCACAGATTGTCAGCACCCCCAAAAAAACATGGGAACAAGAAAGGGATTTTTGGATTCGTTGGAATGCTATCGCGATATTCAACGACCCCAATTTTCAGGGGGCCTGGGGAATCGGCATTGCTGTTTACCTGGTGGCGATGATTCTGCGCCGTAACTCCAGATCTGCAATTCGGGAGTTATATCCGCTGCTTGCCATTATCGCCTGGCTACTGGCAAGTGTTCTGCTCGGTGTTTTGCTGCCGATCACTGAGTTGGTGCTGACGACTTTATCCGCGTACATCCTCAGCACCTGGCTCGCCCGCTCCATGCTGCGCCATCTAGCCGAGATACCCAATCGTGCACAGCGAGAAGCCGTGTTATTGCGGGTATTGTGGCGTCCGTTGCGCTTCATCATCACCTTTGGCGTCTTCGTGGTGATGTACCAGTCCCTTGATCCGCAGGGAAGCAACATCATCGCCGAACACACGGCCCTGTTGACCGTAATCCATACAGCAATTCTCTCCAGCATCATCTGGATGCTATGGCGTGCTCGACGCTTCACCTTTCTCAAGAATTGGCGATGGCTGCAAGTCCTTCTTTTTGGTCTGGCCACGGTTCTGATCCTGCTCAATTTCATTGGCTTCTCTCAGCTTGCCAATTATCTCACCGATGGTTTCGTCACTACTTTGGTAGCCGTCATCGTTGCCCGAGTCGTCGCCTGGTTCATAGACGATATCTGGGGGGAAGACGACGACGAAGACAACGGTGCTCTGCCGCGTCTCCTTCGGCAACACCTGGGATTCACTACACAAGGCAGTTCGTGGTTGTACTGGCTACGAATTCTCATCCACGCCTCCCTCTGGATGTTGGTATTGGCTATCAGTTTGCTTGCCTGGGGCCTAACGCATAGTAGCTTCCACTACTTTTGGCAGTATTTCATTCAAGGTTTCAGCGTCGGGAACTTTCATATTCAGCCGTTTCGCTGGTTGATCGCGATCTTCTTGTTGATTGTTCTGTTTAATGTCAACCAATGGATACAGAGCCGGCTAGCCAGTGCGCGCGGTATTTTTCGCCATTTCGACATTGGCTCCCGTCATTCCGTCCTCGCTATTTTTCGCTATGTCGGCTTTATCATTGCCATTCTTCTATCGCTATCGACAGCGGGAGTGGCTTTGCATAACCTCGCCATCATTGCCGGTGCGCTGTCCGTCGGAATTGGTTTTGGTTTGCAGAATATCGTCAACAACTTCGTTTCGGGAATCATTCTACTGCTGGAACGTCCCATTCGCGTTGGTGACTGGGTCAGGGTGGGAACAACGGAAGGTTATGTACAGCGGCTCAGCATACGCTCTACGCTGATTCTGACCTTCGATCGCACGGAAGTTTTTGTACCGAATTCCGAGCTCATATCCGGTCAGGTCACCAATTGGACGTACAGTAATAACGTGCTGCGGCTCATGATTCCGTTACGAGTACGGCATGACTCGGATATTGACGAAGTGCGCGAAATTCTGGAAGAAGTTGGTCAAAATCACCCTGACGTTTTACAGGATGATCCGCGCGGTATTCCACCGACGGCATTACTGCTGGATGTAACCGAAAACTCTCTAGTGTTTTATCTGCGCGTGTACATCGGCGACTGCAACAACAGCTTTACCATTCAGACAGAACTACGTGCCCGAGCGGTTGAGGCGTTATATCGCCGCGGCATACGCCTTGCGCACCAGCAGCAGGATCTTTATTTTCCGGAGCGCGCTCCGGCCGCCGAGCACGATAGCTCGGCTCAGGTCTGACTACGTACCAGATTATCGCGGTGAATAGCAACGCGAAAATCATCAGAAACATCGCCCTCTTCGGCCAATTGCAGACGACAGTGTTGGAGCAGATGAAAATCCAGATTGATCAGACCGCGAGCAATCTCGCGCCCGCTTGGATCGAGACAACTGACGAGATCTCCCCGCCGAAATTCACCTTCCTGTCCTTTGATACCGAAAACTAGGAGGCTCGCACCCTCCGCTCGAACAGCATCGGATGCCCCAGCGTCAAGATATAACTTACCATGCACACGCAAGTGGTCAGACAGCCAGCGCTTACGCGCCGTCAGAACGGCTTTTCTGGCTTCGAGCAGGGTACCGACTGACTCTCCCGCGGCGATACGGAGTAACACTCGCTCCTCCAGACCGCCAGCGATGATCGTGGAGGTGCCTGAACGCGCCGCCCGTGCCGCTGCCTTCACCTTTGCCAACATCCCACCCGTACCTACCGAGGATCCACCGGAACCGGCCAAACGTTCTAGGCGCGCCTCACCTGCCTTGGCATGATGGATTAACTTTGCTTCGGGATGCGTGCGCGGATCCGCGTCAAACAGACCGGACTGATCCGTCAGCAAAACGAGCAAGTCTGCATCCCATAAATTAGCGACCAACGCTCCCAAGGTATCGTTGTCGCCCAGCTGTATGGCGCGATGCGAGATGGCGTCGTTTTCATTGACGATGGGTAATACGCCGTGATCGATCAAGGTGCGCAAAGTTTCGCGGGCATTCAGGTAGCGCGCACGATTGCGCAGCTCCTCATGCGTGAGTAGGACTTGGCCACAGTGCAAGGTAGGATGGTTTTCCCGCTGAATCTGGTGCAGGATTTTCTCGTAGCCATGCATGAGAATAGACTGACCGACGCTGGCAGCAGCCTGACGATCGGCAAGGCGTGTCGGTCGGCTTTCCCAGCCCATACGTCGAGCTCCAACGCCGACCGCTCCAGAAGACACCAATACGATCTGATACCCATCATGGATCAGCGCCTGTATCTGCAATAGCCAGTCGGAAACCCGGTCTTCTGCAAGCCTTCCCATGCCATTCATGAGCAGGCTGCTGCCGATTTTCACCACCCATTTTCTTCCTGCGGAAGGACGCTCCCGCTGGTTTTCGCTCACGGTGCGCCAACCCCGCGCTTACCCAGATTTCGCATGTAGACCCGAATCTCGTGATCAGAGACAGCACTATGCACTGCCCAGTAAAAAATCGCAAGGCTGAATGCGGCGATGATGGCCATTCCCTCGTAGAACCCGATCATACCAATCCCGCCCAGCGATTTAGGGCTAATCCAAGATACTCCCCATATACCAAGGAAATAAGGAATAATCCACCACATGTATTGCCAACCCATTTCGCGCAGAGGTTCTTTGCGGAAAACACCCCAGATAGCATAGAGCGCAAGCAGTACAAATAGTGTTCCAAAAATAAAATTGAGGGTATGCAATCCGGACCAGTAGACGATCCAGGTCCCCACAACAAAAGAGATCGGTGCGATTACTTTTGCTCCAGGAAGGGTGAAGGGCCGCTCGAGGTTTGGCATCGCCTTGCGTAGCTGCATCAACGCAATGGGACCGATGACATACGACAATACCGTCATGGAAGCGATATAACCAACCATTTTCTGCCAGGACGGAAAAGGTAGGAAGAAAATGGCCCCGACAATGTAGAGCAAAATCAGACTGGTCCAGGGCACGCCATGCCCGTTGATCTTGCCAAGAATCCTAGGGAACGCTCCACTTTCTGCCGTTGCCAGGGTGACACGGGCGGAAGTGGCGGTGTAAATCAATGCTGTCCCGGCTGGAGAGACAAAGGCGTCCACGTACAGAAGGACAGCGAGCCAGGAAATTCCAATGCTGGCGGCCAGCGCCGCAAATGGCCCATTGATGCCGGGAAAGTGCAAATGCTCCCAGCCACCATTGGCCAGATCTTCTGGTCGCACCGCAGCAATGAATGCCACTTGTACAAGGATATAGATGCCACCTGCGATCAGCACCGAAAGAATGGTCGCCAACGGCAGATCACGTTTGGGGTTTTCACTTTCACCCGCCAGATCGATGGCGTGGCGAAAGCCCAACAAAGAGAAAATGACGCCACCGGTTGCCACGGCAACAAACATTCCTTGAATATTGCTAGCAGAATTTCCCGCAGCGCTGTGAAAATTGCCCGAATGCCAGCCGAGAACAATAAAAGCAATTCCTGTGAGCGCTGGAATCGCTATCTTCCACCAGGTGGCACCGTTGTTGATCCGAAAAATCCAGCGTACTGAAAGAAAGTTCAGTGCCACGAAAAACGCCAAAGCGAGCAGTGCGTAGAAATATCCTTGACTGCTCAGCAAGCTACTATTGGGCTGCAAAAAATGAGGAAAATAATTATTTCCGTAGGTAAGCAACGCCGTCACTTCGATAGGAGCAATCGTCGCGTATGACAAAAACAAAATCCAGGTCCACATGTTACCGACGATCGGACCGTTGCCAATATTCGCCAGATGAACTACCGCGCCGGCTTTGGGAATTAGCGGTGCAAGTTCGGCGAAAACCACAGCAAGCAAAAGAATGGCGACCATGCCGATCACCCACGAACCTATCGCATAAGGACCAGCCATTTTGGCCGTATATAGCGGACCGAATAGCCAGCCAGAACCAATTGAAGCACCAACGCAGGCAAGGATTAGACCCTGCAATTTTCCTTCCCGCCGTAAACCCCTCTTATCATCCCGCAGTGGTTGATCTTTCAAAGTGATTCTCCCTTTTTTGATGATAATCTAATTTTACCTTGCCATAAAAATAAATGTGTGTCAAATCTCGAAAATGCTTTCACGAAGTTTTTCTTATTTTGCAAATTGAAATCAGGATAGCTACTATACTTTAATTAATGTATTTGGATTTTGTGATCATCCGAATAACATGAGATATTTATCGTGTGATGGGACTATCACTACTGGAGGATCCTCATTTTCCCTTCGGACGTCCAGGTACAATATTTGCTGGACGAATTGTATACCGCTGCAGTGATTCATAAGGAATGCCAATGCTTGACCGCTCGAATGATAGAATTGCGCCAAATGAAGATCTCAATTGCCAGAGCGTCGCGCGCAAGATCTCTTTGCCCTTGGCAGTGCGCCCAGAACAAGACTGCGTCACGGCCGCGCAGCGCTATCTCGAAGATCTCTCCTGGGATGCCGTCGTAGAACGCTCTGCACCTTGGATCCAGGGCGCACGCGAGTCGCAACGCCACAATTTCTTGGGTATGGAAGCCCTGTTGGCAGAATATCCACTGGATAGCGCGAGCGGAACTGCTCTCATGCGACTGTCCGAGGCCTTGCTGCGCGTCCCAGACCGCGCCACTGCAGGCGTTCTTGCCGCAGATCAGCTACGGCGCGGATTCTCCGAGCAAGATGGGCGCCAAGACAACACTCGCTCCCTCATTACACCGATGTTGCGCATGGCAGCCCAGTGGCTTCCGGACCCCACGCAGGGCTCCTCGCCAAAGCAGACGCTGCGCGCCCGCAGCATCCTGCATGCCGCTACCCAGGCAGTGCGTTTTATCGGCCATCAGTTCATTTTGGGAGAAACCATTGAACAGGCACAGAAACGAGCTGCAAATCAGCGTCGCTTGTCTGATAACTGGCGATTTTCTTTTGATATGCTGGGGGAGGGTGCGCGCTGTCAGGAGGACGCTGAACGATACTACCAAGCCTACCAAAATGTCCTGGGCCAGTTGCGGCTGCAAGAGCACAAAGGAGGGCCGATAGAACGGGATGGTCTCTCTATCAAGCTCTCCGCCCTCGAGCCACGCCTCGAAGCAGTGCAGTTGGAGATTCTTCTCCCGCGCTTACTCCCCAAGTTGGTGCAGTTGGCAAAAATGGCTGCGGGGGCGCGGGTAGGTTTAACCATCGATGCGGAGGAATGCGAGCGCTTAGAGCTGACCCTGCAGATCCTGGAGACACTCCTTGGAGCAATTGCGGATGATGCCGACTGCGCGGATTGGACTGGATTGGGTATTGCAATCCAAGCCTATCAGACACGTGCTTTGGATACCGTCGACGCAGCAATTTCTCTGGCACAACAATTTCAGCGTCCACTGATGTTGCGCTTGGTAAAGGGGGCCTATTGGGATAGCGAAATCAAACGCGCCCAAGAACTAGGCTTGACAGGATATCCCGTATACACCCGCAAACGTCATACGGACTTATCCTACCTCGCTTGCGCGCGAAAAATGTTGGCGGCGGCTTCTGAAGGACATATTTTCGCACAGTTTGCCACGCACAATGCGACGACAATTGCCGCGATTCTTCTCATGGCGGAAGGATTGCCACAAGGCGTTTTTGAGCTGCAGAAGTTACATGGAATGGGAGATGCCATCTATGCAGAAGTACTGGCATCAGAGTCTCTTCCCGTGCGGGTCTATGCGCCAGTGGGCATACATCGCGATCTGCTTGCCTATCTGGTCCGGCGGCTTTTGGAAAACGGTGCCAACAGTTCTTTCGTGCACCAATTGGCGCAAAAGCGCGTTCCTCTTTCAGCGCTTCTCGCCAACCCCTTTTTGGGGGACAGCGACTCGCCCCTACCCTTACCCGCGGAAATATATGGTGAGATCGCCGGCGCGCAGCGTCCCAATCCCATAGGGGTAGACGTATCAGAAGAAAGTCAGCGCTCTGCCCTGATGCAGGCCTGGCGGCACGAGCTGCCACCGCAAAAAACGCGCAAGGAAGACCCATGCGATACCATTCCCGAGCGTATGCGCAAACTGCAAGAGGCGCAGCAACGATGGAATTCCTTGCCCCTCGCGGAGCGTTGCGCCTGCCTGCTGCGCGCCGCGGATTTGCTGGAGGCACAGCGTGATTCCTTCACCGCTCTGGTAGTCTGGGAAGGGCACAAAAGCTGGGTCGATGCCATCGCCGAGGTGCGCGAGACCATCGACTATTGCCGCTATTACGGTCTATTGGCGCAAGAGCAATTGGCTGATCGTCGTCTGCCGGGACCCACTGGCGAGTCCAATGGTCTGCGCATGGAAGGTCGTGGCAGCATGGTATGCATCAGCCCCTGGAACTTTCCTCTCGCCATCTTCGCCGGACAGCTGCTTGCTGCCATCGTTTGCGGTAACAGCGTGGCGGTCAAACCCGCTGAACAGACGCCGGCAATTGCGGAGGCGTTTGTAGCCTTGCTCCAACGCGCCGGTGTCCCCACAGGTGTGGTCGATTTGTTTCACGGCCCGGGGCGCAGCCTTGGCGCCGAATTGGTACGCGCTACAGGAGTAGCTGGCGTGCTTTTTACCGGCTCTACCGGCGTGGCAAAGCAGATTCAGAGAAGTCTGGCCGCAAGCGAAAGTCCGATCGTACCCTTGGTTGCTGAAACCGGCGGTCTCAACGCTATGATCGTTGACTCCACTGCTCTCCCAGAACAGGTAGTGGATCATGTGCTGCTGAGCGCCTTTCGCAGTGCCGGACAGCGTTGTTCTGCCCTGCGTCTGCTTTTTGTGCAAGATGATATCGCCGATGGGCTCGTACAGATGCTTGCCGGCGCAATGGCACTCTTACAGATTGGCCCACCCGAGGATTTTGCCAGCGATGTGGGTCCCGTCATCGACGTCACTGCCCAAAAACGAATCCTTGCGCAAATCCAAAGATTGGAATTACAGAGGGGAAAGTTACTGGCGCGTAGTCCCTGGCCCTCTTCGGCAAACATCACCGGCAATGGTAGCGCCGCCATCATGCGGGATAGTCTGGGGCGAGTACTGCATTTTATCGCACCCAGCCTCTATATCGTAACTCCAGACCAGATCCTGGCGGAAGAAATCTTTGGACCAATCCTGCAGGTGGTGCGTTGGTCGGGTTCCTGGGAGGACGTCGTAGAACAGATCAATACCTTTGGCTATGGTCTGACCTTGGGCATCCAGACGCGAATTGACCGTCGCGCAGAAGGCATCAGCCGCCTCGCCCGCATCGGAAATATCTACGTAAATCGTGGCATGACGGGTGCCGTGGTCGGCGTGCAACCCTTTGGTGGAGCGGGACTTTCCGGTACTGGCCCGAAAGCGGGAGGACCACACTTTCTGGCGCGTTTGTGCCAGGAAAAAAGCATCAGCATCAATACGGCAGCAGCGGGAGGAAATGCAAGCCTGCTCAGTCAATCCAAGTGGTAAGGCCTGGCCTGTATGACAGAAGATTTTGCCGCTTTGATACATAGCATACTGTAATGTTTGCGATCTGCATTTTACCATGTTAGGGTGAAAATGAAGCCGCATGATAGGAGATCCGCTCATGACACACAAAAAAGCCACCCTGCATCGCGAATTGACGTTAATCGACCTTCTCATCATTGGTATTGGTGGAGCAGTGGGTACTGGCGTCTTATTTGGTAGTGCAGGTATGGCAGCAATTGCTGGGCCGGGAGTTATTTTTGCCTGGCTGATTGGTGGGCTCATGTACCTCACGGTTGGTCTCACCTACATAGATCTCAATCGTTTGTATCCAGAGGAAGGCGGGCCGTCACGCTATAGTTTATATACCTTTGGATCGATCACCAACATGATCAATGCGTTTTGCGATATACTTTGGTATCTTTTCATTCCTCCCATCGAGGCCCTGGGGGTAGTCGAAGGACTTAATTTCTTCTACCCACACTTCATCAATTCCTCGGGAAATCCAACCATGCTCGGCGCCATCCTTGGCGTTGTATTCATGCTGTTATTTTTTCCTTTCAACTATTTTGGCGTCAAGGCGTTTTCCAAGAACACCAACTGGTTTGGCGGAATTAAGCTGCTACTCTACCTAGCCGTCGCCTTGGGCTTCCTCTCCGTTGGTCACTTTGTCAACTTCACTGCACACGGTGGACTGGCTCCCTTTGGGATTTCCGGAATTTTTCTCGCTATCCCGCTAGGTATGTTTGCTTTCGGCAGTCTGCGCGTGATTCCGGATTACTCGGAGGAAGTCAAAGATACAAAGGTGATATCAAAAGCGATATTGCTCTCCTTACTTGGTCAGACTCTGTTGTATATTCTGTTTGGTGCGGCGCTTGTTGCGGGACTGAACTGGCATGACGTCAAAATTACGGCTGGACATTGGGCAGGTTTGACCTCCATTCCAGGAAATCCATTTCTTTTCATGGCGGGGCACTCCAATCTTTCTTGGCTAGTGGCCATAGTCGTCATTATCGCGATTATCGGTCCCTTCGTTACAGGATATATCTATCAGGGTGGAGCCAGTCGTATCCTGTTTGCCATGGGAAGATCGAAAATCCTCAGCAAGAAAATGACGGAGCTCAGCAAGTCTCATGGGATTCCCGTGCAGTCCTTGGTTGTCACCACAGTGGTCGGCGTTCTGATTGCTTTCATCGCCGCACCGGCACCCTCTATCTACGCCTTATTGGGAGATGCTGTTGTTGCAGGTTATCTGGGTTTTGCCGTCAATCCTCCGATCATGATTGCGCTGCGCAAAGATGGGACTCAGGGATATTTTCGTTCGCCCACTGTGGTCAATATCATCGCCGCATTAGCCATGGCTTCGGCATCGCTCATTGTGTACTGGAGTGGATGGCCTTCCGTTCCGTATGCTGCCATTTTGGTACTTTTGTTGTCGATCATTTTCGGTTTCTCGGGACGCGCCAACACCCATTTCGTCAATTCGATCTGGTATATTTCTTATATTATTTTTCTCTCCTTCATGACGTACATCGGCAGCGAAGGCGCACTGCATCTCCTAAACTTCACTTGGGGTAGCATTATTGTAATTCTGGTAACGGTATTTATCTTTCTACCTTGGGCAGTTGCGTCCCGCCTGAGCGTGGAAGAACAGCCCAAGTTTGTTGCACCCATCGCCTGAAGATCTAAAGAGGTCTGATAGTAGAATCACCCGTGTCTTCCAGGGCACGGGTTTTTTATTGAAAATCCTGTGAGACCGCACGCAGATCAGAAAGGCGCGTAGAATAATCCTGTATTTCTTCGACAATGATGTTATGAACATAGGGGCCGTTCTTTTCGAGACGCCCCAGCACCCCCAGGAGTTTGCCGTGCAACACCGGGCGCCGCCACTCCTCCACCCGCTGTGGCCAGACGATAAGATTGGCACTGCCCGACTCATCGACAATGGTCAGGAACACCGTACCGTGCGCAGTGCTGGGGCGCTGGCGATGGGTCACCAAGCCGGCGACGCGCACCTTTGTACCCGAAGGCCGGCGCAGAGACTGCACAATGCTACGGTAACCTTCCCGTTCCAACTGTGGCCGTAAAAAAGACAACGGATGGGGACCCAGGCTCAAGCCCAACTGTTGATAATCGTCGCGACAAAGACTTTGCGCAGATGGTGGCGGCAGCGTAGAAGGTTGTTTGGAAGCTACGGGTAGCGCTAGCGCCGTATTCTTGCATAGCGCCAGGATTTGCCACAGTGCCTCACGCCGATGTCCGAGCAAGGCATCGAAGGCGCCAGCACGTGCCAGCTTTTCCAAGCTTTGCCGTCCAACTCCGGCGTCCTGCAATAAGGTCTCAGGATCAAGATTGCCATCTGCCTCACGCCAGGCAAGGCAGCGCTCGATATCGCTACGCAGCAGTCCCTTGACTTGATGTAACCCCAGACGCACGCGCCGGCCGCGGGCCCGGGTTTCCCAATGACTGCGACGGATATCCACAGGCAATACCTGCACACCCTGACGCTTTGCTTCTTCGACGATCTGTGCCGGCGCATAAAAACCCATCGGCTGGCTGTTGAGCAGAGCAGCCGTGAATACCGCCGGATGGTGGCATTTGATCCATGCCGAGGCATAAACCAGTAGCGCAAAGCTTGCGGCATGGGATTCGGGAAAGCCATATTCGGCAAAGCCACGAATCTGCTCACAGAGTTGCTGGGCAAAATCTTCTGCATAGCCGCGGGCCGCCAGACCCTCCAAGAGACGTTGCTGATATGGTCCCAGATTCCCCTTGCGCCGCCAGGCAGCCATGGCGCGGCGCAGACCATCGGCCGCATCGCCATCAAAGCCGGCCGCTTCCATGGCGATCTGCATCACCTGCTCTTGAAAGATCGGTACCCCCAGGGTGCGCTCCAGAACCTTCTGGACTTCGGGGCCGGGATACGATACTGCCTCCTGACCCGCCCGACGACGCAGATAGGGATGTACCATGCCCCCTTGAATGGGACCGGGACGGATAATGGCCACTTCAATCACCAGATCGTAAAAGCAGTGGGGCTTCAATCGCGGCAGCATCCCCATCTGCGCCCGCGATTCTACCTGAAAGACCCCCAGGCTCTCGCCGCGCTGCAGCATGGCATAGACCTGCGGATCTTCTGCGGGAAGGTCGGCGAGCCGCATGTGCAAATCCGCCAAGGCGCGACGCAACACAGTCAGCATTCCCAAAGCAAGCAGATCCACCTTCAAGATACCGAGCAGATCCAGATCGTTTTTATCCCACTGCAATACCGTACGTTCCGACATCCGGGCTGGCTCGATGGGGACCAGGGCATCGAGCGGCGTCTCGGAAAGGACCATCCCTCCCACATGCTGCGAAAGATGGCGCGGCATCCCTACCAAGGCATTGACGACAATGATGAGGCGTTGCACGGCGGAATGTTGCGGGTCGAAGCCGGCCTCTTGCAGACGTTCGGGAAGCACCCGGCGACCATCCCACCACGCCAATTGCTGACAAAGTTGATCCTGCTCGCTGGCGGAGAAAGCCAGGGCACGCGCCGCATCCCGCATGGCGCTGCGCGGGCGATAATGGATGATACTGGCAGTCAAGGCGGCGTGGCGGCGACCGTAGCGACGAAAGACATATTGGATGACCTCTTCCCGCCGCTCGTGCTCAAAGTCGATATCGATATCCGGTGGCTCTCCCCGTTCGCGGGATAAAAACCGGGAAAAGAGCAGATGTGCACGTGCCGGATCCACCTCGGTGATGCCTAGGACATAGCAAAGTACGGAATTGGCTGCCGAGCCGCGTCCCTGGCAGAGAATGTCGCGCTCCCTGGCGAAACTGACAATCTCGTATACCGTCAGAAAGTAATTGGCGTAGCCCAGCTCGGCGACGATGCGCAATTCTTCCTGCAATTGCTGCCGGACCGCCTCTGGCGCGCCATGGGGATAGCGTCGCAGCAGACCTTTTTCGGCTTCTTGTTGCAGATATTCCTGTGGGCTTTGGGAAGCCGGGCAGGACCCTTGCGGATAGTGGTAGCGTAGTTCCTGCAGAGAAAATCGACAGCGCTGAGCAATATGGACGCTTTCTGCCAGCAGTTCTGCTGGATAGAGCTGCGCCAGTTGCTGGCGTGTGCGCAAGTGCTGCTCGCCATTACTGGGCAGATCCCAGCCTACCGCAGAGACCGGCTTGCGCAAACGGATGGCCGTAAGGACATCCAATAAAAAGCGCTCGGAACGCCGCGCCATGCGCACGCCAGTACAGGCGACCGCGGGAAGCTGGAAGTGCTGCTGCCAGTGGCGCAGAGCCGTCAGCTGCCGTTGTTGATCGCCGCGATAACGTAAGGAAAGTCCAAGCCACAGCCGCGCGCCACCCCAGGCAGCACGTAGCTCCGTTACCAGGTGATCTGCTGCGGGCGCGTTGCGATACTCCGGCAGGAGAATCGCCAAGAGTCCAGACAAAGGTAGCAGATCAGCAAGGAAGATGCGGTATCCTCCTTTCTCCGCCCGGCTGCGGGCAAGGCTGATCAACTGCGCCAACGCCGCATAGCCTGCCCGGTCCTCTACCAGCAAGACGAGACGCAATCCCTCTTCCAGTTGCAGGGTACAACCAATCAGCAAAGGAAAGGCGATTGTCTGGGCATGCACATGGGCGCGCGGCGCGCTATACAAAGAGCATTCTTCGGTAATGGCGAGTGCCGCATAGCCCAGTGCCTTTGCGCGATCGAGCAGATCTTCGACATTTGCCGTTGCCTGCTGAAAACTCAGATTACTTAGGCAATAGAGCTCAGCGTAGGCAGGATCAGGCAAAGTATCCATGCAGAAAATATCTGGCAGAGCGGCGATCGCGGAAAACCCAGCACTCCGCCCCATCGCTCCGTCGCCAACGGAAATAATCCCGACTGACGTCGTGACCATCCCACCAACCACCCTCAATCCGCTCCAGTTCGCTAGTTTCTGGCTCATGCAGCACAGAAACCGGGATGGGCTCAGGTAACAACCACAGAGGACGTGGGCGAAGATCGGGAAGAGCCGTGTTCGTCTCTGACTCTTCCGGCACGACGGAATGCCACGCGTATTCCGGACGATGATCCGCACGGGGCTGTACACGATAAATGCTATCCACCCCCAGGCGGGCACGCCAACGATCCAGCAATTGTCCTTGCTCCCGCAGCAGATTCTGCTCCCAGAACGCGCCCTGCTCTCCTGCCCAGTTCTCCGTATCCATGGCACGCAGCTGCAGGTGCCGAGCCGCAAAACCCCAAGGATGTCGTTGCAGACGCTCTTGCCAAAGCTGCAGAAAGAGCTCCGCACTGGTCAGAGGATCACGACTGTGCAACAACTGACGATATTGTGCATCCCGCCCCTGCAAGAGGAGCTCCCAGCGCGTGCTGGCCCGATGACGCAAGCGTAGCCGCAATTCCTGAAAGGCGCGCCGCAGGGGAAAGCGTAAGCCTTGCCAATCAGAGACTTCCTGCAGCAGAGGAAAGGCGACTACAAATTCTTCCTGCAGGGGCCAAGGGCTACGCGGATCTGCTCTTATTCCGCGCAAACGGTCCAAAAAGCGCTCCCATTCCGGCCCAAAACGCAGCGCCCGTTCCCGCCGATCGAGGCGCAGCCAATCGCCGCAACTGTAAAGACCCAGACTTTCCCAGCGGGCGTGCAGCGTGTCGTTTGCGGGGAGAAGTTTCAAGGGGATCTCCTGCCAGCACTCTGTAAAAGAGCGGTCTGCAGGCCCGTGGCACAATTCCCCATCCTTTCCCTGCCAGGCAAACAGTGCTGCAGCCAGGGAGGTGGGTGCCAGGCCCAAACGAATCCGCAAGCGTTCTCCAGCAAATTCACGAATGGCCTGGAGCAGCGCTTGAGGCCTTGCCCGCCAACGCGAGTTGCCTTGCAGCTCTACGGCCAATGCGTGCGGCCATTCCTGCAGGGCTACTACCTGCGGTCCCCAGGCATATAGCAGTTGCGCGCAACGGTCGAGAAGATTGAACTCGCGCTCTGCATCCCGCTGCATAACCTGCAGTTGCGGGGCCAGAGCACGCGCCTGCGCAGCACTCATGCCGATCTGAATACCCTGCTTTGCTGCCCCAGCATCCATCTGCCAGACCCGCTGCCGGGTATCGGCGATCCAGACACCAGGCAGAGTGCCGTCAAGATTCCACAACTCCGCAGCCAGGGCGGGAAAAATCACCGCAAGCCACTGCTCTGCCATGAGGCATCCTCTTAGATCGCCAGAGGCAATTCCAGATTGGCCGCTGCTGGCGCCGTAGCACCACGACGCTTTTCCACCTGTACCCGCGTGTGCTCGCCAGCAGGCTGCAGGCGCAGACGCAAGGCCGCCGGACTACGTTGGCTGACGACATCCCGATAAAAGAAAAAGCCCATGCTGTTGCCGGTCTCCGCAGCGAGTTGCAGACGCCGTTGGGCCGCTTCCTCCAACGCCGGTGGCCAAGCCAGTACAGCGCTACAGGTACCCGATCGCAGGGCCGACTCCAGCGTCCATAGCTGATCCTGACGCTGGCGTGGATGGATTATCAGCATTCGATCCAGGCGTACGCCTGCCGCCGCCAGGGCTGGCGCATAGGGGATATAAGGCGGTAGGCACCAAAGTATCCAGCGCTTCTCTTGCTGGCTCAATGCAGCGATGGTCGGCAGAAGCAGGCGGAGTTCACCGATACCTTCTACCTGACTATGGATTTCGGTAATGGCCCCGCGCGGCCAGCCGCCCAGCAAATCGCGTACTTCGCTGTGCCCGGGATCTTGCAGATGCTTCTGCCGCCCAGGATTTCCGGCTTCGGCGCGCCACAAACGCTGTGGATGACGGGCTAACAGTTCTTCGACAGCAGTTTTCATCACAGACCTCCTAAACGAAGCAATCCCACCACCAATCCTTCCAGGCGGAGGTCCTGCTTACGCAAATCGACTTCTATGGGAGAAAAATCCGGATTTTCCGGCAATAAAAATACCTGGTACCCATCCTTACGCCAGCGTTTGACGGTAACTTCACCATCCACACGAGCCACTACCACTTGCCCATTGTGTGCTTCACTGCATTGCTGCACAGCAAGAATATCGCCATCAAGGATACCTGCATCGCGCATGCTCATTCCCTGTACGCGCAGAAGATAGTCCGCACCCGGAAAGAGTTGTGGATCGATGGGTAAACACCCTTCCTGCTGGCCCTCGGCCAGAATCGGGGCACCTGCGGGTACCCGGCCAATGAGGGGCAAACCGCTTTCTTCGATCAGCTCGCTGACCAGACGAATGCCGCGCGCCCTACCCTCCTGCAAGACTAGATATCCCTTGCGGGCCAAGGTACGCACATGACTTTCAGCAGCGTTGGGGGAACGGAAATGAAAGGCCTCCTGTAGCTCGGCCCGTGTAGGGGGCAGGCCATGCTTGGCAATTTGCTCTTGAATCCATAGCAAAATTTGCTGTTGCCGACGTGTCAGAGCTTCCACAAGCATCCTCCGTAACCAGTAACTGTATTTTTATACAGTATTCATGAGGAATGCAAGCGCTCTGGCAAAAATCTAGCGAGGATGTGGCAAGGTCCAGTGGCGATAGATGCTGAGAGTACGCAGAACAAAGGTACAGGAAGCCCCAAGCAGAAGACTGAGCCACGCCGGAAGCTGCAGCCAGTCACCGCCGAGCAGCAGGATGGCACCGAGCAGCGCGGCCGACGCATAGATATCACCGCGCAAGACGACGGGAACCTGTGCCGTCAGCACGTCGCGCACTATGCCACCGCCGATGCCGCTGATCATGCCCAGTACGGCCGCCATCTCCGGCGCCAATCCATAGTCCAGCGCCTTTTGCGTTCCGGTAACGGCAAACAACCCCAGACCCGCGGCATCAAACAGCAAGACCGGATACTGCATGCGTTCAAACAGCCGATGAAAGAAAAACACCAACAAGCCTGCCACTACCGCCAAGGCGATGCCGTGCCAGTCACGGGTGGATTGCGGCGGAATCGCGCCGATCAGGACATCCCGCACGATTCCTCCGGACACCGCCGTAACCACGGCCAATACCACAATCCCAAAAATATCCAGACCGGCGCGAACGCCGCGCATGGCGCCACTTATGGCAAAGACGAAAATGCCGATGAAATTGAAGATGTCCAAAAACAAGGAAAAATGCATGGCAGACGCGTCAAAACGAAAGCGCGCATGGTAGCCCATTCCGGGCCTGGCAGAAAAATCCGCAGATCCCAAACTACGACGCAAAGGCCCGCTCTCTGTCCTGTGCTACACTATAACTAGCGTCGAGTCAGGGCCTCGCTTTGTTGCTGAGGCCGCCACCGACCCACCGAAAATCCATAAGGAGTACTCATGACCGAACGACAAAAGACTGCTGTAGTGACCGGCGCCTCCTCCGGCATTGGCGCTGCCACGGTCCAAGTGCTCTGTGCAGCTGGCTATCACGTGATTCTGGCGGCGCGGCGACGCGAGCGTCTGGAAAAAATCGCCCGCGAATATGGTGGAATGCCTCTGGAGCTGGATGTCACCTCCAGCGCGTCTGTCGCTGCCTTTGCCGCGCAGATCGACATCCCGGTCGATGTGCTGGTGAACAATGCCGGGGGCGCCCTCGGAAAGGAATCGCTGGTGGAGTTCGACGAGGAACACTGGCTGCAGATGTATCAAAGCAATGTTCTTGGGCTGGCTCGGGTTACTCGTGCCCTCTGGCCCCGGCTACAGCAATCCCCCGCTGCCACGGTCATCAACATTGGCTCGGTGGCTGGTGAGGAAACCTATGCGGGAGGTGCCGGGTACACCGCTTGCAAACATGCGGTACGGGCCATCAGCGAAACCATGCGCCTGGAATGGTTGGGACAGCCGATTCGCGTCACCGAGATCGATCCTGGACTGGTAGAGACGGAATTTTCCCTGGTGCGCTTTGCTGGCGACGCGAAAGCGGCCAAGGCCGTATATGAAGGCATGGCCCCGCTGGTGGCGGAAGACATTGCCGAGGCCATTCGTTGGGTAGTGTCTCTGCCCGAGCATGTGAACATCGATCGTCTGGTCATCAAACCGCGCGACCAGGCCCGCGTAGACAAGGTAGCTCGACGTTAGTCGACGCAATTTGCGCACACGACAACGGCGCCTTACGGGCGCCGTTTTTCCGTCAGCACGGATCGCTAAGTGCAGGTCAAAGCGGGATCTTGGGATTACTGCTCTTGTCCTGCTCTGCTGCGGGTTTTTGCCAGTGAACCTGATACATGCCCTGCTGCCATGGCGCGACTCCAGACGGCTGCGCCTGCTGGGATCTGGGAGACGGCGCTTGCGCTACCCCTGTCGGAGCAGAGGGGATGCCGAACAGCGGGAACAGCACTGGTACAGGCGCTTGCACCATCGGCACACCGGGCATGGCAAAGGCAACCTGCATCATTTGATTCATCATCGCCATCTGTTGCTCCATGGCGACCTGCATTTGCCGCATCTGCACGGCATTCTGCTGCATCAACGCCTCTGCTTGGGCGGTATTCAGGGAGTGAAAGGCCACCTGTGCCTGCGGTCCGCTACCATAGCTGATGCTTTCAATATGGATGACACCGCCAGGAATGTGCATGGTTTTTTGTTCTACATGCACCGGAACCGTTTTACCATCCACCAGCACGTAGGGTGCGGCAACGGCCAGGCCACTTGCCAGCAAAGTACCGGCCAAACCCACAGCGAGGGTGGCCTTGATGGCTCTTGAAGTATGTTTCTGCATGAAAAACCTCCACTCTCACAAAACCATTTATTTGGACCGTAACAAAACCCCAGCGGTTCCGTAAAGCAGCAAGGAGTTGGCAAATGGGCTATCATGCCCAATCCGTTACCTGCAGGAGCAAGAATGGCCGCCAATCCGTGGCAGCGCCCAACCAGCAAAAACTGGCATGCACTCTTTGCGCTGCTGCCCTTCCTGCGTCCAAGACTCTGGTTATTGATTCTCTACGCCATCGCCTTATTGTTGAGTGCGGCGGGTACTCTTGTTCTGCCCCAAGGGGCACGATACCTTCTCGATCCCGGCTTCGACAACGCCCGGGTTTTGTTCCTAGCGAGCCTGGCCCTGCTGCTGCTCGGCATCTTCACCACTGCCGCCCGTGCCGCACGCGAGGCGCTGGCAACCTGGATCGGGCAAAAAGTGGTCGCCGATCTGCGGGAACGGGTTTTTGCCCATGCGGTGCATCTGCCCGCCCTGTTTTACGAGAAGTTCCGCACCGGCGAGGTGATTTCGCGGCTGAGCAGTGACGTCACCATCCTGCGCTTTGGCCTGGCTGGGGTACTGGGTGGAGCTTTACAGCACGGACTGACGTTGATCGGCTCTTTGATCATGATGTTGGTTACCGCACCCATTCTGGTCCTGCCGGTGGTCATCGTGGTGCCGCCACTCGTCTGGGTCAATCTGCGTTCTGGACGCTTACAACGCAAATATAGTCGCCTGGAGCAGGACTACCTTGCTGATCTCTCGTCACACACCGAGGAAAGCATCAATGCCATCCGCACGGTGCAGGCATTGACGCGCGAAAATGCCACCAAGGATACCTATCGGGCAGGTATCCAAGGCGTTTTGCAACAGGTACGCGCGCGCATCAAGGTACAGGCGGGAGCATCCTTACTCAGCGGCTTTCTCATTTTTCTCCTTTTGGCGGGCATGCTTTACCTGGGCGGCTGGCAAATTCTGCATCATCGCGGCAGTATCGGTGGGCTCACCGCCTTCCTGATCTACGCCATGTTTGCTACCTCCGCCCTGTCTTCCCTCGGCAGCCTGTGGGGACAATTGGGACGGCTACTCGGCGCCGTCGAGCGCCTGCTCGCACTACTGGAGCAGGAACCGGAGGAGTCGCCAGCGCAAAGGGCGACAGAAAGTCCGGTGACGGCATCGCCCTCGGCTGCCAGCCTGCGTTTTGTCCAAGTATATTTTTCTTATCCCAGCCGCAGTGACATCGCTACCCTGGAAAATATCGACCTGACTATCGAGGCAGGGGAACATCTGGCGCTGGTTGGAGCCTCAGGGGCCGGTAAAAGCACGTTTTTCGATCTGTTGCTGCACCATTACGCACCAACGCGAGGACAGATACTACTCGACGGCCAAGATATCAGCCAAATGCGCGTACACGATCTGCGCCAGCAAATTGCGATCGTTCCCCAACATCCGGCCATTTTCTCGCTCAGCGTCGCGGACAATATCCTACTCGCCAAACCCGGCGCGCCGGCTTCGGCCTTGCAAGCCGCCATGCGAGCTGCACGCGTCGATGAGTTTGTCGAACGTTTGCCTGAGGGCATGCACACCCATGTCGGCGAGAAGGGAATCACGCTGTCGGGCGGACAACGCCAACGCATTGCCATTGCTCGTGCCCTGCTCCGCAATCCGCGCATTCTGATTCTGGACGAGGCCACCAGCGCCCTCGATGCTGAAAATGAGCGACTGATACAGGAAGCTTTGGCCGAACTGATTCGCGGTCGCACCACCCTGGTTGCCGCGCATCGTCTGGCAACCATTCGTGATGCTGACCGTATCGTAGTGCTGGAAGCCGGACGCATCACGGCGATTGGCGACCACGCGAATCTGCTGCATAACTCTGCCGTGTATCGCCATTTCGCCAGCCTGCAGTCTCTGGATGAACGCCCACTCTCCAAAATCGCCACGTCGTGATCTGACAACAAGATTACAAAATCTTTTCAAAATGTTAGCACGGTGCAAGAAGAATCCGTCGGGACATCCCAACAAGAACCTAGCCATCGCTTATCGGAATAATATCGCATCTCTATGTTTTTTATACAGATAAAAAGTTGGCATGCTGATTGCTAAGAAACCATCGCAGTTCAATCTAGCCTTTTAAGGAGAAGTACCATGTCTGTAAAAACTTCCGCTATCGTCGTTGCTTTGGCCTCTTTGTTTGCCGTCTCCAGCGCATTTGCTGCCACCACCCCCGCCGCTGCCGAGAAGCCGGCTGCCAAGATGGAAGCTCACAAGGCTCCCGTGAAGAAGGAAATGAAGAAAGTCGAGCATAAGGCCCCAGCGAAGAAAGCCATGAAGAAGGCACCCGCCAAGAAGGTGGAAGCCAAGAAAGCCGAAGCCAAGGCGGGCTGATCTCCGCGCAGTACAGAAAGAAACATGCATGGGGGCCAACCGGCCCCCTTCGCATATCTGGAACTCCACTACGCTGTGCTACTCTTACGGCATAGCAAGCCGCAGATATCAGGTAGCCATGAAATACAAAGCCCTACTTTTGACCGCAGCCCTTATCACCATTGTCCCACTTGGAAGTCTTGCTGCAGGTACCTCTTTGAGTGCTGCAAAAATCGAGCAGCTGCAGCGCTCAGCAAAACTTGGATACGGAGCAGCCCAGTATGAGCTAGGTCTGGCTTACGCTGCGGGCGACGGGGTGCCGCAAAATTTGCAGCTCGCTGTTTTCTGGTGGCAAAAAGCGGCAGAAAATCTCGACGCTGCCGCGCAGTTGCAGCTTGGAACTGCGTACGCCCATGGTTGGGGTGTTCAGAAAAACATGGACCAAGCGATTTACTGGTGGCAAAAAGCGGCGCAGGACGGCGATCGAGCGGTTGCTGAACAAGCACGTCTATTACTCGATCAGGCAGCGTAGACGCAGTCCCCGCAAGCAGCGGCATGAGCAAGGACAAACGCTCGACGCACTGCTATACTAACCTGCCCTGCCCAAGTGGCGAAATCGGTAGACGCAAGGGACTTAAAATCCCTCGGCTTATGCCGTGCCGGTTCGAGTCCGGCCTTGGGCACCATTTGAAAATCAGATAGTTGCGGTCGTTCAGAAAAAGAAACCGTTGCATCGTTCCGGTATGGACGCATGGCTACTGACGTCGCTGGAGCGAAAGACCACGATCCCGGCCATGGATGAACTTTTGATACATCAATGGTTCAATTATCTCAACGCCGAGAAAGACTGAGGTATCATGCGGAACATCGGGAACTCGAGCATCAGGATCATCGAGGGCTACGCACACCTTCAGGTAGACGTGCAAAGCGGGCTTTCGAACGGGCCTTTGCGGAAGAGGCGGTATAGAACCAATAAGCGCCTGACCTGCCGCACGCTCAGCCCGAGCTGCTGTGCCGCCTCTTGCTGCCGTAGCGTCCGGCTGACCAACTGCTGCATCACCTCTAGCCGGTCCACCGGCCTTCTGCGTCATCGTAATGGTCGCCTCTGTCACCGCTCCCCTAAAACCAAAAGAAGAAATTTTACAATTGGACAAAGAGGATATTTCGACTTTGGGTTGAGAAGATCAGAGGTTGGCCTTGACAACGGACGCGCCCCGGCACTAGTTTCATAATTTCGAAAGTAACGAAACAGGTGCTCCATGTTTTTTCAACAGCGTGGTGGTGCCGATGGCACGCAGTCCTATTTCTATGGCTGTGGTGGCAAGGGATTCGCGGTGGCGGTCGATGTCGTCGCTGGCGACGAGGATTGGTTTCTGCAACAGGCAGAGCAAAAAGGGGTGCGCATCTCCTATGTCATCGACACCCATCTCCATGCCGACCATCTTTCCGGCGGGCGGCAGTTGGCGCAGCAAGTTGGGGCGCCTTACTGTCTGCACGATAGCGATCAGGATCTGGCCAACTTTCCGATCCGCGCTCTACACGATGGTGAAGTGTTGGAAACCGGGAATGTCCAGACCAAAATTCTGCACACTCCGGGGCACACGCAGGACAGTATCTGTCTGTTGGTGACTGACCAGCGGCGCGGCCCCGAGCCCTGGTTTTTGTTGACGGGAGACACCCTCTTCGTCGGTGCCGTTGGACGTCCAGACCTGGGCGGGACACCGGAAGAAATGGCAGCCCTGCTCTACGAGAGCCTGCAGAACAAGATCCTTCCCTTGGCGGACACCATCGAAATCTATCCCGGACACGCGGCAGGGAGTGTCTGTGGTGCGGGGTTGTCGGGCAAGGCCAGCTCTACCCTGGCCTTCGAGAAGCGCTGGGACCCCTATTTGCAGATGGATCGCGCAAGCTTTGTGCGCGAACTCGTGGCCAGCATCCCGCCACGACCCGCCCAGATGGAACAGATCGTGGCGGCCAATCTCGGGCGTGCGGCATGAGTACAGGAACCGTGCGTTTCGCCCTCTTTGCCGAGGTATTCGCCGCCCTTGCGCATCCCAAGCGCCTGGAAATCATCCATCTTTTGGGAATGAAACAATATAGTGCCGGAGAGTTGGCAGAACGAACCGGCCTCGCCAAGGCGAACCTCTCCCAGCACCTCAATGTCCTCAAGGCGCGGGGGCTGGTCCACTGTGAAAAATGCGGCACCTTCTGTCATTACCGTTTGACGAGTCCCAAGGTGCTGGAGACTTGTCAGATCGTGCGCGGCTTGATTCTGGAACAAATGGAACTCACCACGCAACAACGCGCGGAACTGGTGCAGCTCCCGCAAAAAGATTCGGCATGAATGCCATGCCATCTGCGGCCTCGGCGCGGTATCCGCAGGGTATCGCGCAGAACTCGCAACAATTCGCCCTGCAGACGGCGCAGGTCTTTTTCGTCGGCCTCCTCCTTGGCATGGAACGCACTGTCTTGCCGACCATGCGGGAGGATTTTGGGCTCAGCAGTCACGCCTTTCTCTTTCTTGCCAGTTTTGTGGTCTCCTTCGGCCTGGTGAAAGGCATCCTCAATTTTGTTGCCGGCGATCTCTCCGATCGGGTGGGCCGGAAACGGGTATTGTTTTGGGGTTGGCTGGCCGGTATACCTATTCCACTACTGATTTTCTTTGCTCCGAACTGGTGGTGGATCATTGCCGCCAATGTTTTTTTAGGTGTTAATCAAGCCTTTACCTGGACGATGACGGTGACCAGCCAGATCGACTTGGCCGGCAGCCGCCAACGCGGGTTGGCGGTGGGCATCAACGAAGCCATGGGGTATATCGCCGTAGGCCTCGCCGGTTTGGGCACTGGTTATCTGGCAGTACTCTATGGCCCCCGCTGGACGATTCTCGGCTTTGCCTTGCTGGTGATTGCCTTGGCTTTGCTGGCGCTGATTTGGGTGCGTGATACCCTGCCTTGGGCCCAGGCCGAACATCAGGAACAGAACGGTTCCCTCCCCCTCCATCCGGATTCGGCCAGAACCCAGCTGGAAAGCCGATGGCAGAGCTTTGTCCGGGTCTCGTTTCGTGATCATACCTATCGCGCGCTCTGCCAGGGTGGGGTGGCCAACAAGGTGGCAGACACTCTGGTCTGGGTGATGCTGCCGGTGTACTTTCGCTTTCATGGGGAGGGGATTGTCCAGATTGGGTGGATTACGGGTAGCTACGCCATGGTTTGGGGCCTATGCCAGTTTTGGACGGGGCATCTTGCCGATCGTGTGGGACGCAAAGTGCCCATATTGTCTGGGTTCTTTCTTTTGACCTTGGGGCTCGTGGGGATTGCCTTGGTCCATCACTTTGCCGCCTGGATGCTTGCCGCCGCCGTCATGGGGCTGGGTATGGCGTTACTCTATCCCAACCTGATTGCGGCCATGGCAGATGTGGCACCCGCGGCGGTGCGGGGCAAGACGTTGGGGATCTATCGCTATTGGCGGGATACGGGATACGCTATCGGTGGACTGCTTTTGGGTGGCGCCGCGCAGTGGGCCGATGCCGCCTTGCCGACGATCTGGTTGACGGCGGGTGTCAC
Organism: Acidithiobacillus sp. YTS05; assembly: GCF_024396695.1. GTDB lineage: Bacteria > Pseudomonadota > Gammaproteobacteria > Acidithiobacillales > Acidithiobacillaceae > Igneacidithiobacillus > Igneacidithiobacillus copahuensis. The sequence goes on along the minus strand of NZ_CP094359.1, from coordinate 1,302,865 downwards.
CGCTGTCTCCGCAATCTGGATCGCCCTGGCGGTGGAGGAAACGCATCCCATTTCCAATCGTCAAGGAGCGGGCTAATGTTTACCGTACCCATCTTACTACACCGCGATATCGCCGAAGAAAATCTGCGGGCAGACACGTCCCTTCGCCTCGCCGTGGCCATCTGGTATTTTAACCGAAGTCTGCTGGTCAAAGAGAACTATGGAATGGACAAGCCGTTGACTGGCGTGACAGCGGTGCCAAAGCTCTCCGGATACGCTGCAGGAAATCAAAACGGGGTGATGACGATCTATTTCCCCGATCAGGAGGTGAACCCGGTCTATTTGGCTCGCCTCCAGAGATATCCCAAGGAGGTAATCAAATGAGCGAGATCACTTTGCAATCGACCATCACCTGCCCGGTTTGCGGGCACAGTGAGATAGAAACCATGCCCGTAGACTCCTGCCTGTATTTCTACGAATGCCAGGGTTGCGGTGCCCTACTTTCGCCCAAATCTGGTGATTGTTGTGTGTTCTGCTCCTATGGCACCGTACCGTGCCCACCAAAGCAGAAAATAGCCCGATCCTCTGAGCATCCGTGTTGTAAAGCTGAGAACAATCGCGCAGATTCATGAGTGTTGTTGCATAAATATCGATAGGAGATCGTTACCGCTCAACGCGCACCGTACTTCTCGGCCTGATTTGTGCGGACTACCCTGCTCCTGCATTCTCTGAGCAGGAGCACGTATGAACCCACGACGCAGCGACTGGCAAAGATTGATCGAGGAACAAGAAACCAGCGGCCAGCTCTTCGTGTTTCTGAACTGCCGGCGCACGCAGCTGAAGGTGCTGCACTGTCTAAACGCCCAAAATCTTCAGGCAATCAGCATGGACTTCCGGTAAAAAGCTCCCTCAGAAGGCTACATCGCGCACATGCCGGCGCAATAACAATCACGCATCAGCCGACTTTTCAGCGGCATCCTCGGACATACCACCACGCGAATGAAAGAACGCTATGAGCACCTGCAAATCGAGGCACAACGTAATGCCCTCGAATCTGTCTTTTCCGTATGGAAGCAATCGGAAGCATGCAATATAACTCGCTGTTTTTATTGGTGGGCGGTACAAGGTTCGAACTTGTGGCCCCTGCCGTGTGAAGGCAGTGCTCTACCGCTGAGCTAACCGCCCAACTCTTCAATAGGCGCTTAGAATAGGGGAGTCGAAGGGGAAAATCAAGCAGTACGCAGTGCCCTACTCCCCCTATCCGCTGGGGCGAGTGACGGGGTTTGACCGATCCTGTGCTACACTCGAACGCACGGGTGGAGAGAAATGGGGAGAGGGTGAGACAACTTCCGCACAGGCGCGCGCAACTGCGGCGCGGCATCCGCGCCGCATGGGTTCTTGTCCCCTTGCTATGCGCCTTGCCGACGGCAGCCTTTGCCAAGAACCTGATTTCTTTCCAGATCGATGGGGCGCCCGCGGATCTTACGGTGCAGTTGCAGAATGCGATGCCAAGTCTTCCCTACGATGGCAAAGAAAGCCGACTGCATGAACTCATCCTTTCTTCCAATTTGCGTTTGCGCGATGCGCTGCAGGCTTACGGCTACTATCACGCTACCTGGCATAGTAAAACGCTACCGCTGAAAAACGGGGATGCCGTCGTCCAGTATGACATCGCGCTTGGCCAACCTATTCGCGTCAGAAATACGGATATACGTATCCTTGGCACGATTACGGAGGCCCCCAGCCTGCGCCAAAGGATAAAGCCTTTTCCTCTCAGCAACGGCAACATTCTCGATCAGGTCAGCTATGAAACCTGGAAAGATCAGAGCCTTTCATTTCTCCGGTCCAGAGGATATATCAGGGCTTATTACCAGCGCCACGAACTTCTCATCGACAAGAAAAATGATTGGGCTGACATCTATCTTTGGCTCAATAGTGGCGAACGCTTTCGAGTAGGCAGTATTTCCATTGTTGGTGCAGAGCGCTATCCACGCTGGTTCATCGAACGCTATCTTACCTTCAAAACTGGAGACTGGTATTCACCTGACGCGCTGTCTGTGACAGAGAGCAACCTGCACGATGCAAATCGTTTCGAGAATGTGCAAGTACTTGGGGATACTGCACATCCTGTCGATACCGCTGTGCCGGTAACGGTCAAGCTTGCCAGCCTGCCGGAACAGCATTTGAAAGTGGGCGTTGGCTACAGCACCAATATTGGCCTGAATGGTATACTCTATTACGATAACTACAATATGTTTCAACGTGCGCAGCATTTGCACGTAGCAGTGCAGGCCGCACAGCGGACGCGTAACATTGGCGCAACTTATACCTGGCCAATTGGTTCCACCCTGGGATCGGAATATATTGCTACCACCTCTTTTCAAAATGAGACTTACCAGATCTGGTCAGCCAATGAGCTCAGCGCGGCGATCGGTCGCCGCTGGGCGCTTGCCGACAATGCTAGAAAAAATGTCAACGCCACGATACAGGCGATGTTTAATCTGGAGCAGGCTTCGTATACCGTATCGGGCATCAGTGATAGTTCATTTTATCTTTATCCCTCGGTGACCTATCGCGTGCAGAATTATCGTAACATCCTGCGACCGGTATCTGGCTTCTATGTGCAGGCAACCGCCGAAGGAGCGAGCAAGGTCTGGGGGAGCACCAGCAATTTCATGCGGTTGCGGGTGCGAGGGGGCTGGGACCAGATGCTTTCCCCTGACTGGGGGATCGGTGCGCGAGCAAGCTTGGGAGCACTCTGGCTGCACGGACCCATTCGCAATTTGCCGCCCGATCTGCGCTTTTTTGGCGGTGGACAAAACAGTCTTCCCGGTTATGCGTACGAATCGCAAGGACCGACAGACGCCCAGGGAGCCGTAGTCGGTGGACGCCTTCTGGCGGTAGCCGGGATCCACATCGACCGTTTCATTACGCATGACTGGGCAGTTGGCGCGTTTTATGACGCCGGCAATGCCTTTGATAGCTTCTCTTCCTTTCACGTCTTGCAGGATATCGGTATCGGGACGCGTTGGTATTCTCCCGTTGGGCCCATAATTCTTGATCTTGCGCACCCACTCATTGCGCCACGCGCCCCCGCCGTCCGCGTCGCACTCTCCGTTGGATTCAACTTCTGATGCGTTGGCGGAAGATCCTATTTCGCGCATTTTTATCCGGCTTGTTGTTGCCTATAGTTACTATTTTTGTGCTTTTTACCTGGGTCTTCCTGACCAGCGCTGGCGCAAATTGGACGCTATCCTTGATGCCCGGTCTGCACTACCGGAGTCTGCACGGAAACCTGGCACATGGTTTACGTCTGCAGGACGTATCCTATGTGGATCACAACACAAGCATCGATGCGCAGGAATTGTCCTGGAAGTTTAATCCAACCGCACTGTTATGGGGAGAGATCAAGTTTTCGACGATCACCCTCAGCAATGCAAATATTCGCTTACCCCCAGCTAAACCAAGAACTACTGCACTGACGCTGGCTCCGCCAGAACTGCCGCGCTGGGTAAACATTTTCAGTGTATCAGTCTCTCCTTTAACGATTGATAGGCTCAGAATCTACCAAAATGACAAGGAAACATTTTTTCTGCAGCAGGCGGAATGCAAAAAGATCGCCTGGGACAGAGGGCTTATAGAGATACTGAATCTGCAAGGCCAGGGGTCTTTCGGAAAATTGCGGCTTACGGGTAACGCCGGCATCAAGCAACGGAAGATCCGTCTAGTTGCCGACTGGCAATCGGCAAAATCGGACCATACCGCGGTAAACGTACAAGTGGATTGGCATGATTTGTCTGGAGGACGCTACGGAGGTCCCATCGCGCTCACCCTGCATCAGGCAAACATCAGTGGAAAGCTTCAGGGAACTGCGACAATAGCCCCCTATGCAATAGAGCTGACGCAGGCAAAGCTCAGTAGCGAGAAGCTGGCCAAGCCGATAAAACTCGCCATTTCTGTACATTTACCCAAAACCCTGCATGGCAACTATGCGACGGCGGGCAAATTGTCAGATCTTGCCTGGGTCGGGATGCCAGAAGCGTTAGGGAAAAGTGGTATCCAGGCAAACTGGCACGGATCGGGAACGGAATCCCGCTATCAGGGCACCTTTACCCTGGAATCCGGAAAAAGCAGGCTGAACACCAATTTTTCAGGCTTGCAGAAATCTGTGACACTCCTACTGAGTGGTAATCTCCTGGACGGCCAGCTTCTGCGCTCGAAGGTAGAGGCTACGTTCGGAAATGCGGAGTCGGTGCGCGGCAATCTGGCCTTCCGGCAGGTGCCTCTTCAGGCTATTTTTAAGCAGGTTCCTGGTAAGCTTTCTGCAGATATGGATCTTCATGCAGCTGCATCATCCTCTGGTTGGAGTGGGAATGTCCGTTGGAATCTTCTGCCGAGCCAAATCTATCAGGAAACGCTGCAAGGCTCGGGAGAGCTACACTTTTCTGGCAAAACCTGGGACCTGAAGCAAGCGGTTCTGACCGGCCCCGGACTACAATTACAGGCAGAGGGCAGTCTTGCCCAGCGCCTCAGCATCAATGCTCAAGTGGACCGCTGGTCTGGCGTATTGCCAGCAGCCAGTGGTAAAAGCAAATTACACGGATGGGTCGCTCAGCATGGGCAGGAATGGCAGGGGGAGCTGCATCTGCAAGGAACACAATTGCAGTACAAAAAGTATGCGTTGGCACGGCTGGATCTGGACGGTTCTCTGGGCAAGGGGGGCAAACTCCAGGCGACGCTTCTCGCCGCAGGTCTGGCCCTGGATGGACAGAAGCTGGATCTGCGCAGCAAGGTCTCTGGCTCTTTGCAACAGGCAGACGTTCAGCTTTCGCTGCAGGATGCCCAGCGGAACTTGTTTCTTGGCGGCACTCTGCAGCACGCTACCGCTTGGAAACTCCATCTGGCGCAATTACGGTTTCAGGATCCCAGATTTGGGCAATGGTCTTTGGTTCAGCCGGCCACCCTGCAATGGAATCAGGGCGCTATCAGCGTTGGCACGCTGCGCATCGACGGCGCAAACGGAGCCAGCGTGCGCGTTGCTGGCAACTATACCACCGGATCGTCTCAAGGGAGTTTGGATGCGGAAGCTTCAGCCTTGCCGCTCGATTTTTGGGATAAAACTCTGGGTACCGGAATTCGTGGTCGATGGAATGCACAACTGCATGGTCGCTGCGATGGGATATGCCAACTGAAGGCTGACTGGGGGGTGAAAGACACGGCTTTGCATTGGTTGGCCGGGGATACCAGTCATCAGATTGCAATAACACAATTTTCCGGAGATCTGCATTGGCAGAAGGATGGGCTGCACCTGCAGAGTAGTCTGCATTTGGCGGATCAGTTGGGAACATTTCAACTGGATGCAAATAGTCCGGCCGTGCTGCGACTACCCTGGAAGACGCCCACGCAGCAGCCGATCAATGCTGCTGTCGTAGGACATATTCCGGGCGTTTTGCTCTCGCAGTTGCCAACCGGAAATATTGAGGTCGACCCCAAAGGGGACATCACGATCAACCTGCACGCAGACGGAACCTGGGAAAAACCCCTTTGGCAGGGTCAGGCGACCGCTTCCGGTTTGGGCTGTTATATTCCCGAGGCCGGACTGCATCTGCAGGATATTGAGGCCCAGCTCACTGGTAGTGGAGATCATTTGCTCCTGAAAAGTCTGGTCGTGCACTCTGGCTCTGGCACTCTGCACGGTAGCGGTGATATCGCTTTCGCCAAGGGCGTCCCCTACCAGATCAATATTACCGGAAACAACTTCCTCGCGCTCAATTTGCCGCAGGTACAAGCGGCCATTGATCCTGACATCAACATTCATCACCAGCAAGGAAACTTGGCGATAACCGGAAAAGTGGAAACCACACGTTTGCGGATTCTGGGAACCGATTTTGGTGGACCGAAGCCGTCAAGTGACGTCGTTTTTGTCCATGAAGCGAAAAAGAGTACTACGCCTTCTGATCTGGCCGTGGACGTGCATATCGGACTCGGGAAAAATGCCCGAGTGTTGATTGGCGGTCTACATGCTGATCTGCAAGGTGATTTGCATTTGCGCATGGTGCCGCCCTCCACCACGCCACTGTTGCAGGGTAGTCTACAAATGGTTGATGGAAAATATGAGATCTATGGCAACTCGCTGACATTTGAAAGAGGAAAAATTCTTTTCAATGGTCCGCCACAGGCAGCAAGCCTCGACGTACTTGCGGTGCGTCGCATCAAGAACAGTGATAGTTTTTCCGTGGCTAATGAAACGATTCTTGCCGGTGTCCGGGTTACTGGCAATCTTAGTCATCCGGTGGTCAACTTATATTCTAAACCAAGCATGGCGCAAAACGATATCCTTTCTTACCTCGTGTTAGGTACACCGAGTACTGGTCTGCAAAGCCAGGATGCTGTTCTTTCTGCCGCAGCAGGACAACTTTTTTCTGCGGGGCGCGCGGCAGTACTCGGTAACAGTCTCAGCAGCGCCGGCTTCGATTTTGGCGTAAGCTCCAGTGGCTCCGGCAGTGGACTGGCCGCCGATATGGTGACCCTGGGACACTATATCACTCCAAATTTATATTTCAGCGTCGGTCAGTCTGTCTTGGGTGATGGTACGGTTGCACGTCTACGATATCGAATTTCCCGCAATATAGAAATTCAAACGGAAAGTGGCACGCAGGATGGCGCAAATATCTTTTACCGAATCGATTTCTAAAACTGACCTCCGATCTGCAGAGGTCCTGATCATAGGTGCCGGCGTTATCGGGCTGAGCGCCGCCTTGCGTTTGGCCCAGGCCGGCAAGAAAGTCACCATACTGGATCGCGGCGCTCTGGGGCGGGAGGCCTCGTGGGCGGGGGGCGGGATTCTCAGTCCCTTGCACGCCTGGCGCTATCTCCCTCCCCTACTCCGGCTGGCAAAAGAAGGCATGCGCCGCTATGAGGCTTTCGCCAACGAAATTCAGGATGCCTCAGGCATTGATCCCGAGTGGCGGATGTCGGGAATGTGGGTTCTCGATAGCGAGGAGGCCCCTCTGCCAAGGGATGTGCTAGCGTGGGGTGCGGCCTGGGGACGAAATTGGCAGTGGCACACGGCGACGGAGATGCAGCATTTGGCGCCTATGCTACGTGCCGACGCCGCCCTGTTCTGCCCGGAAGTGGCCCAAATACGAAATCCACGTCTGCTTTCCGGGCTGCTTCGCTATGTGACAGCGCTGGGAGTTCATACCCAGGACCATACTGAGGTAACCGAGATTCGAAAGGAAGGCACGCAATGGGCGGTGCTGGCTGGCAATCTGCGGTACTACGCCGATCGAATCATCGTCAGTGCTGGATCCTGGACGGGCAGAATTCTGGCGCAGCAGGGTATCTCGCTCCCGGTCACCCCGGTGCGGGGCCAGATGCTTCTTCTGCAGGGTCAGAAAAATGCCCTGCCACAGATCGTTTTGGAGGGAGCGCATTATCTGGTCCAGCGTCAGGATGGGCAGCTCCTGGTTGGCAGCACCAGTGAGGACGTCGGCTTTGACAAGTCATTTACGCCGGAGGCAGCGCAGGAGCTTTTGGCATTTACGCATCGCGTGTTTCCCGCAAGCCGGACTTACCCCGTCACCCAGCAGTGGTCTGGATTGCGCCCTGGCAGCCCAAACAACATTCCGTTTATCAGCAAGGTGCCAGGACAGGATGGGCTATTCGTCGCCAGCGGTCATTTTCGTTATGGGCTGACAACCGCCCCGATTACTGCCGAGTTACTGACCGAACTTGTCCTCGATAGAACTCCGAGTCTGGACCTGAGTCCCTATGCTCTTCCCTTGGCACGCAAAGAGTAATATATTGGACAGAGTAAAGATTTTGTATTGGGACAAGCACATGAGCAAGGGACCTATGAACAAACAAGAAGTTTTGGAAACCCTGCGGGATGCAGGAGTGAACCCGACCAGTCAACGGGTGGAGATCGGGTACATCCTGTTTGCCGAGCATGCCCACCTCTCTGCCGAAGAAATTATGCAGCGTGTGAACGCGGATTATGCCGTCGTATCCAAAGCCACGGTCTACAATACCCTGGGCCTGTTTGCGCAACACGGGTTGGTTCGGGAGGTCATTGTGGAGCCCGGAAAGGTCTTCTACGACTCCAATGTTGCACCGCACCACCATTTTTATTACGTCGACACTGGCGATCTGATGGATATCCCTGCCCAGCACCTTCGGCTGGCGCAGCAACCTCAGCTGCCGGAGGACACAGAGCTGGAAGAAGTCGACATCGTATTGCGCGTACGCAAGCGCAAACCGATGTCAGAAGGCTCGCGTCTGCGGCAATAAGGCCATTGCTTTCTTCCGCGGTTTAGATCATGCGGTAGCCAGGAAAGATCCCTGAGCTCGGTTCAGGGATCTAGTCTCGCCATCTGATAGACCTCATCCTTGATGGCCAAGCGCTTTTTCTTCAGCTCTTCCAAAGAGGTGCTCCCTGAGGCAGCGTCACTCCGTTCGATGTGCTCGATCTCCAGAGTGACTGATCTAAACTCGTTCAGCAACTTCTCGAAGTGTGGAGATTCTTCCCTGAGCGCTTGCATTTTCTCGGTCAATTCTGGAAATTCCGACAATAGATCCTGGTGTTCTGCTTCCATAATCGCTCCTGTACCTATCGGCTTCAATCAGTATATCTGAACGCTGGGCCTGGATGAAGGCCGGAAACCATATTCAGAGCAAAGAGACGGCAGCAGTCTATCGCTGGTCTGTGCTTGGCGCCCCGAGGGCGGGACGCCAAAATAGAGAAAACTCCGTTCACCCTTCTATCTGACCGGAAACAGACATGGTTTTTCCATTGATGGTCAGGATCTGTAATTGGTACGGCCCGGCACTGGTGCCAAGGAAGCCGGAGGAATCACTGACCGGCAGATGCACGGTAGCAGCAGCTCCAAGCCCTGCTTTCAGGCCCAATATTGGGTCAGGACGGATCTGCTGATAGGCGTAGTCATTGTCGATTTCCTTAGCAGCCAGGTGTGATAGCTGTTTACCATCCCATATCTCTACAACTTTTCCGGCATAATTTAACAAACGGGCCGAGATGATATGAGCCGGGACCGAAGCCGTACCCGCGTTCACATACATATGAACCGTAACACTCCCATCGGGCGCAATCTGCAGGTTCCGCATTTGCACGTGATGTACCTTGACCCCCGTGGGGTCGCCGTGAAAGGGGGTGATGACAGAGCCACGATAGTAGGAATAGGTCGCCACGATAAAGATGACGGCAATCCAGAACAGCGTCAGGGCCAGTTTTTTGAAGGCAAGATCCGATAAGGGTAAAGGCTCACTTCCGCCCAACCAGCGAAACCATCCCTTGGTTGCGAGCGCGGGTTTGGTTTTCAATAGCCAATTGTCGATGGAATACGCCCCACCACCGACCAGAAAAAGAGCAATACCCATACCGAAGTTGGACGCCGCCATTGTCCATTCATCGATACAGGTAGCCCCCTGCCAGCCAAAAAGCAGCATCAGAGTGAACGACAAACCAAGCGTCAGAAGCGCAGCGAGACGAGTGAGAAAGCCAGAGATCAACATCAGCCCGGAAACTAATTCCACGGCGCTGAAGATAATGACTCCGGCATACAGTAAAACAAAATGGTGCAGAAGAAAGGAAATGAGATGGCTAGTGCCAAGGATCGCACCCGGCATGGCGGTTTGGAATTTGTATGCCATCCAATGACCAGCCGGATTAATTTTTTGTGGACCATAGATGAAGCGGCGAGAACCACCACCCCAATATATCCACCCTTGAACAAACCGCACTGCCAGCATCCCAATGGCCATTATCCGCCACAAGTGCTTGCTCTCAGTGACTTGCTGACTACTGCTTTGCATTGTAGTTGCCATATATACCTCGAAGTAGAGATCAATCTCGTGTTAGCTAAACTGCGGATTCACATCCTTCACCGGTACCGCATTTACCCAGTCCCAGGAGTTTCCTAGATACATGGTACCGCCAACAATCGTGGGGTTCACGATACCAAAGCGTCCCCCTACGTGATAACTATGGATGAGATGACCGTTATCAGGATTCACCGCGTAGATATCCGGCCCAGTGGAGATATACAGCGTTCCCTGATAGTAGGTAGGCGCTCCCCGACCGGCACCCGCTGGACCAGGATTCGGTACTTTCCATGTCCATTTTACCTGACCGGTGTGCAGATCAATTGCGGCATAATCAGACGTTACGGGACTACCGACGTATACCATATTATCGTGGATCATCGGCACACCACCTTTGAATGCGGGAATTTTTGGACCGCGGCCCAGATTATCGGTCCACAAAACCTGTCCAGTCTTGCCATTAAAGGCCCGCACAATGGTTTCCATGGTTGGTTTTCCGTCGACGACTTTTGCGTTTGCGACAGTATCCATTACCACAATGCCATCTGCGGCTGCGGGAGAGACATCCCCCATTCCAGTATTCACCGCCCCCGGGATTTCTCCTTTCCAGATTACTTTACCAGAATGGATATCCAGACTATACAGACCGGGAATCACAGACATTGAGACATATACTCGTCCATCCATGACTACTGGACTGGACATATTGGCAATGCCACCGACATGGGTTTTCCAATCCTCCTTACCATTCGCAGAAGATATCCTGTAGATATTCCCGTCGCCGGTACTGATGAAGAGGGAGTGGTCTGCGTATGCAGGCGTTGGCATTGCATCTCCGGCAGTCTTGAAGCTCCATTCCAGCTTTCCCGTCTTCCGATTTAGACAGAACACACCGTTGTAACTGATATCCTTTCCGCGACCGGCCTTTTCTGGATTCCTCTTGTACTCCATGACGTTTGCGAAATTGAAAGAAACGCTGCCAGCGGATAGGAAAACACGATTTCCAACCACTAGAGGATTCCCCATGAGAGTGTTGGCAACCGGGCTAGTCCGCCAAATCAATTTTCCCGTTTTTGCATTGATGGCATAGGCGAACATATCATCGCTTTCAGCGTAGACAACACCGCGTACTACTGATACGCCCAGAGCATTACCATAAAACTGGGTCTGAACGGGCAACGCCTCTTTCAACCCATCCACTTTCTCACCATAGGGATGGTCGTCATTAAGGGGCCAGGCACGGGCTTCCGGAAAATTCCAGCGAACTCCTTGACGGATCCACTCTGGTGCATTCTTCGCTATCGGAAAGGCCGCATTGTGGTCCGGATTACCGTAGGCATGGGTCCAAGAATCTGGTCCCACTTGATCCACCTGAATCGGAGCATTCTGCGGCAGATATAGCGTCGCAAACGGGCTCTGCGGATCCATTGCATTGTGTGTCGGATCGAGGGGAATCGTGCCAGCAAACGCACCGGCGGGCGTCCAGGCTGCTATTGCTACGGCTACATAGATTTGTTTTGCATTCATAGTCAACTCCTATCTGAAGTAATTTAAAACGTGCTTTTACCTGTATAATTAGACTATGATAATATTATGTTATATCATAGATAAATGTAAAAGCTGATGTAATAGTAGACACCAAACCCATATCTATCAACCTATTATTTGTAATAATATGCAACAAAGTTACAGTATGTTACAAAATACTACAGACCCACCATAACGGATAGAGATTTCTTGTGCACAAGACCTGGTAGCAACAATTTTTGAGAATTACTTGGTGTTGAGATAAAAACACGGAAAAGCCATCATCGTCGACAACCCTGTCGGCGTTTTGCGGAAACGCATGTATCGATTCGAACGGCGCAAGGGACATCTGGAACCCCATCAAATTGCAGCATGGTGGAGCGCCACCGGTGAACTGCAAGACCACGCGAGGGACTATCTGCGCTGCCTGTTGCTGACCGGCCTTCGCGCTAACGAAGCATTACGCCTGCGCTGGTGCGACGTAGACCTTGAGGGCCGAATCCTGGCAGTGCGAGCGACCAAAAACGGATCAGATCACACGTTGCCGGTGGGCGAATGGTTGACCACCATGATAGCTTATCGACCGCGCCATGATGCTTTTGTGTTCTCGGGTCCGCGTGGGCGACCGACCAACATGCGGTATGCAACGCAAATGGTATGCGCTGCGACCGGCCTGGACATTGGCCGCCATGATCTGCGGAGAACTTTTCTCACTGTGGCCGATGCAGTGGACGTGCCCTATTACGCGCTAAAAGCGCTGGCTAACCACCGGACGGGCGACATTACCGCCGTGTACATTCAGTACGGCGTCGAGCGGCTACGGCGACCCATGCAGGCCATCGAGAACTTCATCTTGCGTGCCGCCGGTGCCCGTGCTGGTGCAGAAATTGTCGAGTTCGACGGAGTTCGAAAGTCCTCACCCCGGAGCATGGCTCGCGTCCTTGGCATCTCTCTGTCGGTGTTCTACGCAGCCATCCGCGAAGAACGTGACGCGGCACGCTGCGAGGGCCTGCCGATTGGGGATCAGAACGACTATCGGCCATTCATCGATGAGAATGAAAAAGCTCGCTGCGGTGCAAGGACAAGAACTGGAGCGCCATGCAAAGCCCAGGGCATCGGGAAAGGCCATCGGTGCAAGAATCATGGCGGCATGATTACAGGACCACGGATCGAGGCAGGAAAGGCGCGGATCGCAGAAGCCGCGCGGCGGCGTGCTAAAAAACCTGACTTTTGCTTCATGCATCATGGAGTCTCACATCCACCGGAGGGACTTTTGGCAGTTGTACATGCGCGTGCATCATGGGCTTTCTGTTCCTCGTGCGCGTAAAGCGACTGCCTATACAACAACCCCGCCTGCGCCGCGAAAATCGCTCAGAGGGCAAATCTGGGGCAGGAAACGGCATCCACACACAGCAACCGCTGTCCCCATCCCCAGGCCATTCGTCTGGGGCTTTTTTGTCCCTGCCATCGTGGTGGCTGAGTCGCTTATGAATAAAATTCACGTGGCACGATCTATGCGCTTATAGTGCAAGGTCTGTACCACGTGAAATCATTCACACGCTATGACCGAGCGGAAATAGCAACCGCGCACGTGTGCAGCTGGTATCAGTCTTTCAGGCGGGAAGACTGATCTGCCGCATTCCCTCACGTGCGCGCCCGGCTGGGCAAAAAGCTCTTTGAGACTCCAAGGGCTTTTTTCGAGCTGGTGCCATTGAACCCAGACTATCCCACGTTGCGATCCGACGTGGAGCGCCTATATATCTCCGGCGTCATGACTGAGCATCATTGAGCATCGACGTTATCGGGGGAAATAGCAAAGAAATGGACGAAGCTGGCAGTTTTGGGCCTGATGCTCATGTCTCCTGCGGCTTGGGCTTCTCAATGGTGGATCTTGGACTTCGGCACGCAGAGATGCGAGAGCGCCACCAACGTAGCCGCCCGGAGGCAAGCTCCAGAATTTCGAAGCCCTTTGGCGTTGCGCGACTTCATGCGATCGACGCCGGAAGCGCAAATCCTTCTCGGGTATAAGGGGGTGCGAGTCACCCATTTAGGTGACGGGCGTCTCTTGGTAGTCCTGCGGATGAGTCATGGGAACATGAATTACTTTAATTCCCTGACTGCGTGCGAGGCTGTGAAGAAAGCAGCGATTGAGGACGGCAATATGCCCAACCTCAACGAGCTGCGATGACCTAGCTTGCACCCCTCATGATTTCGCCTAAAAACACCTTGCCACCCTCAAGGAGCAGTCTCGTATGAAGAAAATCGTTTTAACCGTCGCAGCCTTGGCCGCGATCCCTTCAATCTCCATGGCAGATGACATGGTTGGCTCTTTTGGGCAGACCGAGAACCTGCTGGGTCTGTACGGTCAGTTTGTCAGCACGCCATCATCCGTGTCCGCATCTATTCCAGGCGCGTCCGCTTCTGCTTCTGGCAGCCAGACGGTGGGAGGCATGGGCGTTTTCGCCAACGGCATCAATGGACAGCTCTGGTTCGTGCATCTAGGCTTTAATTACGGCTTCGGTGCGCCTCTGTCCGGCGGCAGCGGCTCCGTGGTATCCGTTTTGGGGAACGCCTCGGCCAGCTACCACGCCAAAACCTACGGGCACTCGCTCCAGTTTAACGCCCGCGCAGGCAAGCTCTTCCAAGTCTCGCCCACGATTGCGGTTGGTCCCTACATCGCCTACCAGTACGCGGATTTCTACATTGGCTACGATGGACTCGGAACCGTCAAGTATGGCAATAACGGGTTGGGCGGAGGCGTTGAAGTGGCAACCAATACCGGAGGCCCATTCGACGTTTCAGCACATGCTGGATATTTGGCAGGCCTCAGCTCGACAGCAACCGCAACCTACCAAGGCAACTCCTATGGCGCTGAAAACCCTCCTGCATCCGGCATCTTCCAGTTGGGCGCAAAGGGCGTCTATGCGTTCTCGGATGATTTCAGCGCCTTCGCGGGCGTGAACTATGACCGCTACCACGCCACCTACAGCTATGCGCCCTATCAGCTCGCCGCCGCTGCTACGATCAACGAGGTGCGCGGCATGGTCGGCCTGGCGTACCACTACTGATGACCGACGACTGCCTGCACGAGGTAGTCGCTACCCCATTCCTGGCCGTTGGGCATCTGGTGATCATAACAGGGAATGCCGAGGTCTTCGGAGGTCGGTAAATCAGTGTTTGAGTCTCCAGCACTGATATTTTTTCCTGTTCCATCCGTTCCACGCCACCTCCCCCGCTACTGCGCCAGATCGCATTCCTTGGCCAGCCTGATCTGGGCGCAGGAGGTAATCGCCAGCGCCTTCCGATCTGATGCCGGCTTTCTCGCTGGTACTTACATAGTGCTTACACGAAAAAAATATGGCACTTAGGAGACTGACCTAAGCGCCTGTTTTATTTGGCGCGCTCGGAGAGATTCGAACTCCCGACCTACTGATTCGTAGTCAGTTGCTCTATCCGGCTGAGCTACGAGCGCTGCGAGGGACGAAGAATACCGATCATGCGGCGGCGAGTCAATCCACCCTGGCGGACGCTTTTTCCATCAGACCACGGATCTCTTGCGCAGAAAGCTCTCGCCACTCACCCGGGCGCAGGGTGCCGAGCTCCAGTGTGCCGATGGCAATTCGAATCAATCGCAGCACTATGCGGCCCTGGTTGTCTAGCAGGCGGCGAATCTGCCGGTTACGACCTTCGATCAGCATGAATTCGAGCCACTGAGTCTTTCCCCCACAGCGGATTTCGCGGATGTCCATGGGACGGTATTGCACACCTTCGATCTGCGGACCCGCTGCGAGGGTCGCGATCTGCTCTGCGGCAAGAGGAGGACGGATCTGCACATGATAGCGCTTGGGAAGATGGCTTTCCGGATCGAGCAGGGTCTGTGCCCAGGCGGGGTCATTGGTAAGCAGTAGCACGCCGCTACTCGCCTGATCCAGACGCCCTACAGGAGCTAACCAGCCGTCTCCGGGGATAAGTTCGTAGATCGTCCGGCGTCCCTGCGTGTCGCTTCGGGTTACGAGATAGCCGTGGGGTTTATGCAGGAGGAGGACGCGGCGCTCTGGCGCCGCTACCAAGGCTCCGTCGACTGTGATCGCAGCTTGATGCAAAAGAAAACCCTGCTCAGGATCGGTAATGATTTCTCCAGCCACGCTCACCCGTCCCGCGCGCACCCATTCTGCCGCCGTGGTACGGGAACAGAGCCCACGCTTGGACAGAATCCGCGCCAAGCCAAAGCGCCGCCCTGGTCTTGGGCGTTGCCCGCGGCTATGCTTAGGAGGCATTCACAGACACCGAACGGAGACAAGCCATGGCCCACGAAAGCCTGCATGAACCCCTGGAAAAATTGAGCCCGGATACCCTGGATATCCACCGCGCCATCAGCTCCCTGATGGAAGAGTTCGAGGCCGTCGACTGGTACCAACAGCGCGCCGATGCCTGCCAAGACCCCGCACTCAAAGCCGTATTAGCCCATAACCGCGACGAGGAAATCGAGCATGCGGCCATGGTGCTGGAATGGCTGCGGCGTAAGCTGCCGCGCCTCGACAAGGAGCTGCGCGAGTACCTCTTTACCGAAGGCTCCATTACGGGTCATGAAGCCGAGACAATGGGGCGCGACTGAATTGTGCGCGCCTTGGGCAGAAACTGGCGACAGAGTTGATTGAGCCAGTTCAATCCCAGAGGCGTGGGGCGCCAGTGGCGCCCTTCCCGCCGCATCAATCCATCCCGCTGAGCTTGGCGCAGACGTGCCTCTACCAACAGGAAGCTGATTCCCGTTCGCTCCTCGAACAACTCTTCGTCAAATCCCTCCAATAAACGCAAGGCGTTGAGAAAAAATTCGAAGGGTCTCTCCTCCGTTGGCACCCAATGTTCCTCGGCCAATTGCCCTTCCCCTCGCAGCGCTGCGGCCATATAACTCTCTGGACGTGGCGCCTTGCGGCTACGCCAGATGCCCTGCCCCGGCAAGGTGATCTTTTCGTGTGCGCCCGCGCCAATGCCCAGATAATCACCATACAACCAGTAATTTCGATTGTGCCGGCACTGTCGGCCAGAGCGTGCGTGCGCCGATACCTCGTAGCGCTGCAATCCGGCGGCGGCCAGTTCGCTGCGTAGCACTTCCTCCATTTCGGCAGCCGAGTCCGGGTCGGGCAACTGCGCGGGAATTTGCGTGGCGAATGGGGTACCTGGCTCCAGGGTCAGTTGGTAGAGGGACAGATGGGGAGGCTGATGGGCCAGCGCAGCGCGCAGGTCTCGCTGCGCGGCGACAAGATCCTGAGCCGGCAAGGCAAAAATCAGATCCAGATTCCAATTGTCGAAGCCGGCGTTTTGTAGCGCCTCGATGGCTAGATGCGCGGCACGGGCGTCGTGTATCCGGCCCAAGGCTTGCAAAAAACGATCATCAAAGGATTGCACGCCAAGCGACAAGCGATTGATTCCCGCATCGCGAAATCCCTGAAATGCGGCTGCATCCACGGCGCCGGGGTTGGCTTCCAGACTGATTTCCACCTGCGGCGCCAAACGCAGGCGAGCGCGAATGGCGCAGAGCAGACGATCCAGAGATACGGCGGGAAAGAGGCTTGGCGTGCCGCCGCCAAAAAAGATAGTGTGCACTTGGCGTCCCCAAACGCGCGGGAGTTCGCGCTCCAGATCGACGATCAGGGCATCGACATACCGCTCCGCGGGAAACTCTGCCGCAGCGTAGGAGTTGAAATCACAGTATGGGCATTTGGCTTTGCACCAGGGAAGATGCACATACAAGGAAAGGGGAGCTACACTAAGTTCAGGCATGATGGCTTCACAGGGGCAGACGATGACGGCGCAGCAAGATGCGCAGGAATGGATTGACCTATTTTTACTCAGTTCGGTGCTTTTTCCCAATGCCCGAATGGGTCTGCGGATCTTCGAGCCGCGCTACCTGGACATGGTGAGTCGCGCCATGCGCAGCGGCAAACCTTTTGGCATCTGCCTGGCCGAGGCAGAGTCGGCGCCGGTGCCGGTAGGTACCCTGGCGAAGATCATCGACTGGAACAGTGAAAATGGCCTTTTGCTTCTGGAAATCGAGGGCATGCAGCGCTTCACCGTGCAGGAGTGGGAGCAGGCCAATGATATCACGATTGGACGCGTCCACCTGTGGCCGGAGGAGCCCACGCTTCCCCTCGCCTTCGAGCATGACTGGCTGAGACCCATCCTGCAGCAGATCACCGAAGACCCAGCGGCGCAGAATCTGGATGCCAGTCGTGCAGGCATGATTCTCGCTCAGGCGCTTCCAGTCCGGGCAGCGGAAAAACAACAACTGCTGCTGCTGCAGGATCCTCTGGAGCGCCTGCGGCGAATTGCCAGCATCTTGCACAAGCAAGCCACTAGCTGATGCGGTTGCTTTTCCCCAGCCACGGCTTACAATTTGGCCCTTTTCTACGCTTCCCTTGAGGACTGTGCAGTGGATATTCGCCTTTCCAGCCGCGTTTCGACGGTTCGCCCCTCCCCTACCCTGGCGGTTACCGCCCGCGCCGCAGAACTGAAGCGGCAGGGAAAAGACATTGTCAGTCTGGGCGCTGGTGAGCCGGACTTTGATACGCCAGGACCCATCAAAGACGCCGCGAAGGCGGCACTGGATCGTGGCTTCACCAAGTATACGGCGGTCGGTGGCACCCCCGAGCTGAAGGCAGTAGTTGCGGCCAAATTCGCTCGGGATAATGGGCTGGAATTTCGTGCCAGCCAGATCCTGGTTTCCGTCGGCGGCAAGCAAAGTTTTTTCAATCTCTGTCAGGCCCTGCTCAACCCCGGAGATGAGGTGATCATCCCGGCACCCTATTGGGTATCGTATCCCGATATGGTCCTGCTGGCCGAAGCGCGTCCGGTGATACTGGATACGGATATCGACGTGCAGTTCAAGATTTCTGCGGAGCAACTGGCTGCAGCAATCACCCCGCGCACACGTCTGTTGGTGCTCAACAGTCCGTCCAATCCCTCGGGGATGGCGTACAGCAGAGCGGAATTGGCCGCCCTTGGAGAGGTTCTGCGGGCCCATCCAGAGGTTCTCATCGCCAGCGACGACATGTACGAAAAGATCCTCTTCGGTGATGCGCCATTCGTGAACATCGCGAATGCCTGCCCCGACCTGCTTCCGCGTTGTATCATCATGAATGGCGTTTCCAAGGCCTACGCCATGACCGGCTGGCGCATTGGCTATTGTGCTGGACCCTCGGCGCTGATCGCTGCCATGGAAACCGTGCAGTCGCAGAGCACCTCCAATCCGTGTTCCATTGCCCAGGCAGCGGCCCAGTCGGCCCTGGAGAGTGGCGATACCCTTCTTACCCCCATGCTACAGGCCTTCGCGCGACGCCATCAGTATGTGTATGACCGGTTGCGTACCCTCCCCGGCGTTGCTGTTTTGCCATCCTCTGGTACGTTTTATAGCTTTCCCAACGTGCAGGGAGTGATGCAGAGCCGGGGCATCGATTCCGATCTGCAGTTAGCCGAGCAGCTTTTGGAGGCTGGAGTTGCCGTGGTTCCCGGCAGCGCCTTTGGTAGCCCCGGCCATCTGCGGCTCTCCTTTGCCACCAGTGACGAAAATCTGCGCCTGGCTCTGGACCGCATCGGCGGGTATATTACCGCGCCTGCATAGACGCCTCCGATCCTAAGTGCTACCTTGGCGCAACTCATCGCGCAAGGTATCCGGTCGGTGAAAAACAACCCCCGCAAGGCATTATCGCTGCGCTTTTGCGCCCTGCAGATCGTCTGTTCGATCGTGGCCGTCGGTGGTCCTGCGACTGCCCTCTCCGCCCCGCTTGATCTGCTCTGGCAGGACCCTTTCGATACGCAGGGGTACAGCGTGCCCCTGGGCAAGACATGGACAGGCGCACCGAGCAGTCTGCCGCAAGCAAGGCTGCCAGCTGCAAAACCCATCAGGAAACCGCAAAGCCTGGCAGCCCTCACCGCTTACGCTTTGGCACACAATCCACAGACGCGGGTCGCCTGGGAAAATCTACGGGCTTCGGCTGCAGGAGTAGGTGCAGCAGACGCCGCCTTCCTGCCCAGCTTATCGCTATCTGCCAATGGCATACGTTCACAAAGCAATACCACGGCCGGTTTTGCTATTCCAGTTCTGAACAGTAGTTCGGAGAGTCTCAGCCTGACCTGGGTATTGTATGAATTTGGGCTGCGCGCGGCGCAACGCGACAATGCTCTGGCGCAGCTCTACCTCAACGGCTTTGAAAACAATCAGGCATTGAGTCAGGTTGCATTGACGGTAACGCAGGACTATTACCAGTTCATCGGCCAAAAGGCGCTGGTGCAATCCTATACACAGACCGTTCGGGAAGATCGCGCCAATCTCGATGCCGCTCAACTCAAACAGAAGTCGGGTATGGCGACCATTGCGGACGTGCTGCAAGCGAAATCAGCGCTGGCTCAAGCGGTTGCGCAACTGCTTTCGGCGCGGGCGACGCTGCGCTCCGATCAATCGGCTTTGGCGGCGAGTTGCGGGTTACCGCCCAATAATTCCATCCCGGTGGCTCCGCTCGATGTCGATCAATTACCTCCGAGCATCACCCCCAGCATGGCGCAGCTTGTGCATCGCGCGGTGCACAATAATCCACTGGTACAAGAGGCTGCAGCCCGAATTCTGGCAGCCCGTGCCACGGTGCGGGAGGATGCGGCGCAAGGTCTGCCGAGTCTGGCATTTTCGATGAGCGCCGGTAAGCGCTTCCAAAACAATTTGCAGCCCTCGGAAAACTGGGCGCTCGGCTTTACCCTCAAGGTACCACTCTTTACCGGCTTTCAGCAGAGTTACGCGATTCAGGAGGCGCAACGACAGGAGCGGAGCGCGCAGGCAAGCCTGAGTCAGGAGGCGCAAAGCATCGCCTTGACCGTGGGGCAGGATTATCAGACCGTCTTGGGTGCTCGCGAAGCTGCGCGTGCCTCACAGATCGCCGTGGAAAGTGCCAAGGCATCCCTTGCGGCCATTCGCGCGCAGTACAGGGTTGGGTTGGCTACCATGCTCAATCTGCTTTCTGCGCAGGCGACTCTGACCACTGCCGAGCAGACTCGCGTGCAGGATATCACCACCGCCTATACGCAGCTGGCCAATCTGGCCAACGCCCTGGGGTTGATCGGCCTCCCGCGAAACGTGACGAAACTTCCAACCCTGGCCGCAGGCTCCAAGGAATGACCATGGATATAAGGATCAGATTTCTGCTTCTGGTGATTGTCGGCCTGGCCTTGGCTGGCTGCGGCCACCAGGCGAAACGCCAACCGCCACCAGTAGTCGTAAGCAGCACGGTGGTGCAGCGCGGTGACTTGCCGCTGAAGGTGCAAACCCTGGGGCAAGCACAGGCCTCCCACTCGGTCACCATTGTGCCGCAAGTGAGCGGAATCCTGCAGAAAGTTGCCATCCACTCGGGCGAACAGGTGCAGAAAGGGCAACTGCTCTTTGTCATCGATCCCTCGACGGCCGCAGCGCAGGTAGCGCAGGACGAGGCCAATCTGCAAGGCGAGAAGGCGCAGGAACGTTACGATCGTCAGCAGGTAGAGGCGTATCAGCCCCTATTGGAAAAAGAGTACGTGACCCGTCAGACTTTTGAGCAGGCCCAGTCGCAGGCGCAAAGTGCAGCCGCCAGCATTGCGGCCGATCGCGCGGCGTTGCAAGCCGCACAAATCAACCTGCGCCACACGCAGATCTATGCTCCCATCAGCGGCGTGGTCGGCCTGGTGCAGACCCGCGCGGGCAACCTGGTGACTGCCAACAACACCCAGCTCCTCACCATCCAGCAAACCCACCCCATGCTTGTCCAATTCAGTTTGCCGGAGAAATATCTCGGCGATTTGCGCCAGGCACTGGCGGGGAAGACTGGAACCGTGCAGATCTGGGATGAAAACCACCACAAAATTCTTGCGACTGGCAGACTGACGGCCATCGACAACACCGTCAACGCCGCCTCGGCAACGGTTACCGCGCGGGCTACGGTGCCCAACCAAAACCAGCTCTTGTGGCCGGGGGAGTATGTGCAGGTCGAATATATCGCCAAGACCCTGCAGGACGTCGCGGTCCTTCCGGCGACTGCCCTGCAGCAGGGCGTTTCCGGGCCCTACGTTTACCATATCGTAAAGGGTAAGGCGCAGATGCAGGCGGTGGATTTTCTCGGTCAGGATGGCAATCGAGTAGCGGTCAAAGCCAAGAACCTGGTTGGTGAGCAGGTGGTGATTGGCGCGCCTGCGCGTCTCCACCCCGGTATGGCAGTCCAGACGCAAAACGCACAATGAATCTCTCTGCCCCCTTCATTCGCCGTCCCGTCGCCACCACTGTTCTGGCCCTGGCATTTGCCCTTCTTGGCCTGGTAGCCTACCTGCAATTGCCGACGGCGCTGCTGCCGAATGTCAGCTTCCCAATGGTGATGGTGACGGCGCAGCTACCAGGCGCCAGCCCCAAAACCATGGCCAGCGCTGTGGCAACGCCACTGGAGCGCCAATTTGCCAGTATTCCTGGCATCAATTCGATGAGCGCGGTAAGCGAAAATGGGGTGGTCCAGATCACCCTGCAATTCAATCTGAGCACATCGGTGTTGGGCGCAACGCAGGAGGTATCCAATGCCGTCGCGCAGGCACAGCATCTTCTCCCGCCGGGAATGCCGCAGCCGCCGACGGTCCGGCAAATGAACCCTTCGGCACAGCCGATTTTTTACATGGGGATGTCGGCGCGCAACATGCCCTTATATACCCTTGATAAATATGCGCAGACCAAGGTAGCGACAGCACTTTCGGGGATCGCAGGGGTCTCCAATGTGCAGATCTACGGTGCTCAAACCTATGCCGTGCGCATCTATCTCAACCCTTACGCCCTCTCCGCCCGCGGTCTGAGCCTGCAGGCAGTACAGACGGCCATCGGCAACGCCAATGTCAACCTGCCCGGCGGTACGCTGGATACGGGTCCGCAGGCCTTCGCCACCCGCGTACATGGCCAGCTGCACGATGCCGCCGCCTTCAACCACCTCGTCCTTGCCTATGCCGGCGGTCAGGCGGTTCCACTGGATGCCGTGGGCAAGGCACGCAACAGTACCGAGGACAACCAGCAGGAGACCTGGATCAACAAAACGCCTGGTATCGTCCTCGCCGTGGTACGGCAACCGGGCAGCAATACCGTGGCGATCTCGGACCAGATCCGTACGCTACTGCCCAAACTGCAGGCAGAAATGCCGGGAGGGATACAAGTAAAGCCAGTGTTTGATCTGGCCGACTACGTGCGCGCCGCCATTCAGGAGGTCTTGCTGACCCTGCTGATCGCCTCGTTTCTGGTTGCCGGAGTCATGTGGCTTTTTCTGCGTCGTCCCTCGGCGACCCTGATCGGCGCAGTGGCCATCCCCCTCTCGCTGCTGGGTAGTTTTTTAGGGATGCGGCTACTGGGCTTCAGCCTGAATACCCTGACCCTGCTGGCCCTTACCCTCGCGGTAGGCTTTGTAGTGGATGATGCCGTAGTGATGTTGGAAAATATCAATCGTCATATCGATCGCGGTGAGACGGGAAGCACCGCGGCCTTGCACGGTAGCCAGGAAATCAGCTTTACCGTGCTCTCCATGACGATCTCTCTGGCCATCATTTTTCTGCCGCTGATCTTTCTGGGCGGCTTTGTCGGACATCTGTTTGCCGATTTCGGCATCAGCATTGCCATGGTGATCCTCATTTCCGGGGCCGTGGCGTTGACCGTCACTCCCATGCTCTGCAGTCGGTATCTCAAGCCCAACCATGCGCATGCGCTGGCGGGGGTACACGACCCCGATCTCCTGCCCGAGGATGGCTGGTTTCAACGCCTCTTCAAGCGTAGTCGCGACGGCTATGTCGCCAGTCTGGAGACTGCGTTGCGGCACCGCAACTGGATGCTCTTCCTGGCGTTTCTTTTTCTGCTCGGGAGTCTCGGCATGGCCGCGTTGGTGCACAAGGCCTTTCTGCCGTCCCAGAATGCCGGCTTCATCAATGCCAACATTGAGTATCCCTCCAACATGACCTTCGCCGAGATCGTGCAGGAGCAGGGACAAATCGCGCGAGTCGTGAAGGCAAACGACAAGATCCAGTCGGTGGTCTCCTCGGCGGGCCAGGGTCCGGGGGGCTTTGGCAACCGTAGTACAGGCCATATGTTCATCCATATCAAGAATGGCTATGCCCCCCAAACGCCCGAGATCATCAGCGCGCTCAACCGAGCGAGTAAACCGTTTCACAACGTCCAGATCGTCTATCAAGGCCCGCAGAGTGGCAGTTCGGGAACGGCGAGTGGTAACGGGAGTGTGGTCTATGAGCTGGTGGGCGGCAGCTGGGCGGAGCTGCATACCGCCACCCGCAAGATGACGGCAGCCCTGCGCCAACTTCCCGAGCTTCGCAACGTCAACAGCAGCCTGCAAAATGACAGTCCTCAGATCAGCATACAAATTCATCGCGCCCGGGCCACAGCACTGGGAGTCACCCCGGAAGCTATCGAGAAGACCTTAGGGCTGGCCTTCGGTGGGCAGGAAGTGGGGACCATCTACGGTGCCAGCGATCAATATGAAGTGATCCTGGAGTTGCAGCCGCAATACCAGCAAGACATCAATGCCTTGTCTACTTTGAGCGTACCGGGAGCTGGGGGTAGCCTGGTACCATTGTCGGCCGTGGCTGGATTTCGCTACAGTGCAGCACCAGAAAATCTCATGCAGCACGATGGGCAACCTTCGACCACGATCTCGTTCAACCTGGCGCCTGGCGCCTCCCTGGGGAGTGTGGTGCCGACCATTGAAAAAACCGCAAAGGCGGTGCTGCCAGCAGGAATTGTCGGCGAATTTGGTGGCAATGCCCGGCAGTTTCAGTCCGCATTCCAAAGCCTGCCCTTCCTGCTCCTGGCCACGATTTTGCTGATTTATGTGGTGCTGGCGATTCTCTATGAACATTTTCTGCATCCGCTGACCATTCTCACCGCCCTCCCTCTCGCTGCCTTCGGAGCACTATTTTCACTGTGGATTTTTGGGCTGCCGTTAGATCTGTATAGCTTTATCGGTATCATCATGTTACTGGGCCTGGTGAAGAAAAATGGTATCATTCTCGTGGATTTTGCCGTCAGCCGACGGCGCGACGGGGCATCCGCACAGGAAGCCATCATCGATGCCTGCCGCATTCGCTATCGTCCCATCATGATGACTACCTTCGCCGCCATCCTCGGGGTCTTGCCCATCGCCATTGGATTTGGCGCCGGCGCAGATAGCCGCGTGCCACTGGGCGTAGCCGTGGTCGGCGGCCTGATCTTTTCCCAGTTTCTGACTCTGTACATTACCCCGGCGTTTTATTTATGGTTTGATCGCTGGGGGACAAGCAGAACCAGGCGGATACTTGCAGAGTGAGCAGATGCTTAGTTATTTCACGAGCTCAGAAGGTCAGCGGGGACTTCCCAATTTTCGAACTCTTGGGCAGGCATGGGTCGGGAAAATAAATACCCCTGATAGGCAGAGCAGTTAAGTTGCTGTAGTGCCTTGAGTTGCTCTTTCGTTTCCACTCCCTCGGCAACCACGGACAAATTGAGCATTTCTCCGACATAGATGATTCCTGAAACAATCGCGTAATCTTTTGGGTCGCGCAAGATGTCACGAATAAAACTTTGGTCAATCTTCAAGGAACTGACGGGAAGCTGCTGAAGGTAGCTCAACGAAGCATTTCCCGTCCCAAAATCATCCAGGGCCAGGGAGCAACCCAAGGCCTGACATTCGGTCAGTACTTGGCGCGCACGTTCGAAATGCAGCATGGGCGCAGTTTCCGTAATTTCCAGCACAAGATTATTGCGTAACTCAACACTGTACTCGCCCAAAGCCACTTCCAGATCCTCCAAAAATTTGGGATCGAGCAGATATTGTGCGCTGATGTTGATAGAAATCTTTGGCCGGAAACCGCTATCCAACCAACGTTGCAGTTGGTCCAATGTCCGATGAAGAACAAAACGTCCGACTCGCGCAGCTAGCTGCGGGTGGTCAAGAGCCTCGCTGAAATCGCGTGGTCCGAGCAAACCGCGCAGAGGATGCTGTAAGCGCAGCAATACTTCTGCGCCCAAAAATCCATCAAACTGATGCACGATAGGCTGGAAGTACAGTTGCAAATGCCCTTCAACGAGGGCAGATTCCATGATCCGCAAGCTTTCGATCTGCCGCCCCTGCTGGTCTTCCATTTCCTTGGTAAAAATCGATAGGGCATTGCCACCTCGGTCCTTACTGGCATAGAGGGCGAGGTCTGCGTGGCGCATCAATTCCGCACTACTCTCGGCATCATCCAACGGATACACCGTCAATCCTAGGCTGGCATGCACGGTGCGTTGCTCACCCCCCAGCTCCACGGGAAGAGTTATCATCTTCAATATTCGGCGAGCAATTTGTTCGGCCTGGCCGATACTTCTCACGTCACTAATAAAAAATGAGAACTCGTCCCCCCCGAAGCGACAGAGCATATCGCCATCACGGAGTTCTGCACGCAGGCGTTCGGCAACATGCCTCAATAGATCATCACCGGCAGCGTGACCTAAGCGATCGTTTATCAGCTTGAAGTCATCCAGATCGAGAAAAGCGATGATCAGCAATAATTCACTGCGTTTAGCTTTGCGCATCGCTTGCTCCAGGTGCTCCTGAAACAGCACACGATTGGGAAGTCCGGTGAGCAGATCATGCGTAGCCTGATAGGATAACCGGGTTAGGAGTTCATGTTTCTCGCTGACGTCATGGAATACGAGAACCGTACCCAAAACTTTGCCAGAACGATCCCGAATAGGCGCTGCCGAGTCTTCGATACTTCGGCGCTGGCCCTGCCGGTCGATCAAAATCGTATGGTTGGCCAACCCCACGATTCTCCCCTCGGTTAAGGCTCTCTCAGCAGGGTTGGCGACGGGGCGACCATCGGCCTCGCTAACAATCGAGAAGACCTGCGTGATCGGTTTGCCAAGAGCCTCTGCCAGGGTCCAACCGGTCATCGACTGGGCGATCGGATTCATGTTGGCCACCAGTCCGTTGCAATCGGTACTGATGACGCCATCACCAATCGAGCTCAAGGTCACTTCCGCATGTTCCTTGGCCTCCCAGATTTCCTTCTCGGCTGTCCTACGTTCCAGCTCCCGGGAGCGATTTACGCGCGCCAGATATCGGTAGAGAAAGAAACTCAGAAACAGTAACAGCAAGGCCCCTGCCGTCGGCCAACGCATTGATCTCCACCAGCTGGTCGCAAGAATGGATCTCCCGACACACTGCCCAGCGATGAGATGGTATTCACCAATTGGCTGTGCCGCGCACATGCGCCATCCATGCGCCGCGGAACTGTAGCCAGAGAAGGTCCTGGCAAAGCTAGTGATCTCCATGAGCCAGTGCTTTACGACGGTTCCGGTTTGTACTCCAGCGTAGTCTACTTTCGGGGAGTACGGATATCGGCTCAACAACATGCCATCCGACCGCAACAAAAACGAATCGCCCTGGTGCAACAGGTGGAGGCCCGACCAGGCAGGGAATAAACCTCCGTAGAGGGGAATCCAGGCGATCAAAAGCGAGGTTTGCCCGGAGCGCTCGGAAACGCGCTGAAAAACCGGGAATCCCCAGCGAGAAGCAGCGGTTGCAACCGAAGAGTCTGGTAACAACGGACCGATACAAAATGCTTTATCATGAAGGCAGCGTTGCAGGGCCATAATCTGCGCAGGTGTCCAAGTGCGGGACTGCGACGAAGTCGCCGACTGCCATAGCTGACGCAAGAAAGCCGAATTTTCTCCAGCAACAAGGACATTC
This sequence comes from Acidithiobacillus sp. YTS05, assembly GCF_024396695.1. GTDB lineage: Bacteria > Pseudomonadota > Gammaproteobacteria > Acidithiobacillales > Acidithiobacillaceae > Igneacidithiobacillus > Igneacidithiobacillus copahuensis. Next base: position 1,275,761 of record NZ_CP094359.1, on the reverse strand, counting down.
TTTGCGGAAAAAAAGCCGACAGAGCGGATCGGCGCTAGACGAATCAGGGGCTGCAAGAACCTAGCGTTGGGGGTGGTTGAATTGGCGATTTGCATCGCGACGAGGGAGAGACTTGAATCGATGCCAGACAATTGCAGTTTGGATGTTCGTGCCAACGAGAAGGCGTTTTCCTGTAAAACTCTCCCCTGTTCTGCATTGACTACATCCCAAGTGATGACGGCGAGGATCAGCCAAGCGAAGAGGATGAGTAGAGCAATGAGCAACCACGCCGCTCGCAACCATCTGTCGGTGTAGCCTTCGGCCGAGCGCCTGGCTTTGCTCCACTGCATTGATGCGGACTCGGCGTTTTGCATAGAGACAGCTTCGATTGATGTAGACTGTGTCTGTTATAACGAATGTGCCCGAAAAAGTCCAAAGTTCTGGGCGAAAATCGGAGGCCTACAATTGTTGCACTATCTGCCGGACTGTTGCAGAAAAACGAGGGCGCAACATCCTCTCGCGCAAAGAATAACATAAGCAATTGTTTGTGTTACTCATATTATTGATCTCAGCATGGCATCAATCGTGCTTTCAAGGCTGGCGAGGCTATTCGGCCTCAGCATCAACAGCACAGGAGAGACAGAGTATGGCAGAATTATTTTCCCCCGAGTGGATGGAAAGGTTTGCAGCAGAGTGGAACAAGGAGCCGGATCTGGCGGGTGCCCTGTCGCAAATTGATTTTGCGTCGAACATTGCCTATGGCTTTGTCGAAGAAGAAGGACCGCGGGGCTTTTTACAAGTGGTGAATGGCCAGGCAGTTGGAGCGGGTGTGTATCAAGGGCAGCCCGTCAATTGGGATATTCGCGCCAGTGTGGATCAATGGATGAAGTGGATTTCCAGTCCTCCTGGCATGACGGGACTGGGTATGGCCTTTACCACAGGCAAAATCAAGTTCAAGGTAGGTGATTACAAAAGCATGTTGAAAGACCCCCGTATGGCCGGTCCTTTTGTAAAAAGCTTTTCCGTCATGGGATGCGTCTAGCGAGTAGAAAAGAGGGCAGAGCATGCTCTGCCCCTGCGTTAGCCATCTGTATTTTCGTTACTGCGTAGGGGTATCCGCTCCGTAACCGTCATCCTGTGGACTGTGTGATAGGGCCACTTGCACCTTCTGCGCCATTACGGGATCAAGGGCGCCCAGTGCGGGAATGAGACTGGCAGCCCGTTGTTCCTGACCCTGTTGAATCAGCAGCAGAGCCGCACGTTCAAAGTTTTCTGCGGCCTTCTCCCGTTGGCCGTTCATGTAGTACACATTGCCCAATTCGCCATAGGCAAAGGCTGCATCTGGTACCTTTTTGATCAACTCCTCATATTGGCTGATAGCAGCGGGAATGTCGTGGTGCCAATAAGCTGCCCGCGCCGACATCAACTCTCGTTGCTGATCCGCACTCAATTTCGGAGCTGGCTCTGCGGTCGCCATCCCGGGGGCAGCGATGGGGGCGACTTGAAGAGTTTTCTGTGGCGGCGGCTGCACGGATTTTTTCCCTGACATATCAGCTTGGTTAGCTGTGATTCCCCAGATAAACAAGATGATAATGATGATCACCAACAGAAAAACCAGCGCCGGCCAGGAAAACACCCGACTGGCGACGCTTTTCTTGGGTTGCCGAGGGGGTAAGGGCGGATAACTACTTCCACCGCCAGGTGGCGTTGTTCCCGCCCCGCCTGCATTGAGGCTGGGAGCACTGGTACCCGAGCCCGTGGCATTCGGCGGCGTCGTCCCGATATTTGCATTCATCTGCGGCGGCGTCGTGTCAGAGGCGCTTTCGGTTTCCGCCTTGATCACGGGCGCAGAGTCCTCCTCGCTCGCCGGAGGGGAAGCATCCGCTTCCAGTACGTTGGAAGAAGGCTCTGCAGGCGTTTCTGCAACGAGCTCATCATCTTTCTTCGTCATAGGTATCTCCAAATTATTCATTGCACCGAAATTCGCCATACCGTCTGCCGATATGGCGCGGGACCTGCTTTACCGATATCCGTAGCCGTAGCCATCATAGGGGTTGTACGCTGGTCCATAGCCGTAGGGACCTGCAGGTGGCGCATAGTTCTGGGCCCGCTGCGGATACTGCGGAGCCGGTCGCGGCACCGGGTATCCACCGCCATAGGCTGGGTAGGGCGAACGCGGTTGGTATTGGGGATAAGCCGGCGGATAGTTGTTGTAGCCGTAACCGTCGTCGTACCCGTTTCCATAGGCCCCACCATAATAGCCATTGTAGCCTTGCCCGTACCCGCCATAGCGGCCACTGTCAAAGTTCATGGGTCCCCCATGGGGCGCATTGAAGCTCATCGTGCCCATGTCCCACGGGCCGCTATTGCCGGTGAAGGGGCCACCGTAGCTGCTGAAGGGTCCGCTGTTCCCCCAGAAAGGATTGCTGTAGCCATCTCCCCAGGGAGAACCTCCCCACGGGCCCCAAGCAAAGGCAGGTGCCGCCACCAATAACGCCGACACCCCGGCTACCGCAACTGAGCCCATAATCCAACCCTTTTTCTGAATCAACGTTTTCATCGACGCACTCCTTACACATTCTGAATTTGAAACCGTGCGGATTACCTATATAGCGGAAGTCCTAACGGAACCTGGCAATCCATGTAGGAGATTACCTACTTCTTGAAAAGCAGATTTCATGCCACTTAATAACCATTTGATAGTAATAGATTTATACAAATATTTCGCAAAGCGCCTCTGCAACAGAAAAAACCAAGACATAAACATTTCAATAGCTTGCGTATTTCGTACTTGTTGCAGGCGTTGCAGTGATCACCTCTGGACATCCAAAGGGGTGCCAGAAGCCAATTGCTATCATGATAATCATGGCGTTATAGCAAATGATGCAGATTTCACCGCAACGCAACAGTGATCATGCAACAGTCCAACCCTCTGTTTTACCTATTGTATCCCTGCTTTTATCGCAACACTTTTTGCCCACCGTCAAAAATAAATATTTAAAAAACAATTCGTTATGAAATGGCATGAAACATGCTTTAAAGATGTTGACTGCTTACCTTGAGGAACTTTTCAGCCATGTCCGTCCGTATTTCTTCCTTTTGGTGCCTGTTCCCCTGTCTGGCGTTGAGCATGGCTCCGGGTATTGCCTTTGCCGGACCCAGTTTGCTCCGAGTACAGCCCGCCCCCTCCTTGGGCCCCTTGCTCGGCGCCCGCGCCATCCCTGGGCAGGTAGTGGTGTTGCGCGCCCAGACCGGAGGACGGGTCGAGTATGTGGCAGGGCCGGTGGGTTCCCCGGTGCGTTCCGGCGAGGTTGTGGTCGGTCTGGGTACGGAAGCGTTGCGTGCGCAACAAGCACAAGCCGAAGCCGCCTATCAGGCGGCGCAGGTCGCCCTGGGGAATGGCTATTCGCAGTATCAGGTGCAACTCTATAACTACGGTGGTAGCAGCAATCCCTGGAATCCCTTCGCGTGGTTCGGTCAGGGCATGGCGGCGATGATGGGCAACCAGCAGAATCCCTGGGCCAACTATCTTGCTACCCTGGACAACCGTCGCGCCGCAGCCATGCAGGCGCAAACCACCTTGCAGTCTGCCGCCTGGCGCATTCGCGAAATCGAAGCCGAAATTCGCGACGCCTACGGGGTCTCTCCCTTCTATGGGGTGATCCTGCAAAAAGACGTCAATCCCGGAGACGTGGTGCAGCCGGGGCAATCCTTGCTGGTCCTGGGTGGCGCGGGTCCGGCACAGATCCTTGTTGAAGTGCCGACCAGCATGAGTGCTGGACTGCAACTGGGAGACACCCTACAGGTACGTGCGCCCAATGGCGCTGGTGTGGTACGCGCGCAAATCATACAGATTGCCCCGGAGGCGAACGCGCAAACCCACACCCTTGCCGTGAAACTCGCCCTGCCGAGCCATACCGGAATCCGCGCTGGCGACTACGTAACCGTCCGCCTGCCGGCTGCGCAATCCGCGAGCCTCGGGGTGGCGATCCCGCGTTCGGCGCTGCTTCCGGGGCACAGTCTGCCGTCGGTGCTGGTCGATCAGAACGGGGTCACGCAGTTGCGGGTACTGCGTCTGGGGGAACCGCTTGCCAATAACCAAGTCCAGGTACTATCAGGATTGCGTCCGGGTGACGTGATCGTCAACGATCCGCCGGCCGGCGTTGGTTCGGGATACCACCTGCAAACGGCAGGGAGTGCAGCGCCAGGAGCCGATGCATGAGCAGCACAAACTGCAACGGTAATGGTGCCCACGGGGAGTCGAGCCCGTCGGCGAAAAATCTGGGGCTGGCAGGCAACATTGCACGGATTTTTGTCAATTCGCCGCTCGCACCCCTCTTGCTCATCGTGCTCTTGGCCGCTGGTGTACTGGGCCTGATTTCGACCCCGCGGGCGGCCAATCCACAGATTTCCGTGCCCATGGTGGACATCTTTGTGCCCTATCCCGGCCATTCGCCGGCGGAAGTGGCACGCATGGTGACCGATCCCCTGCAGCAGTTGATGAGCGAGCTGCCGGGGGTGCGTCACGTCTACTCGGTATCCAATCAAGGCGAAGCGATGGTGACCGTGCGCTTTGTCGTAGGTAAGCACATGGCTCCCTCGCTGGTTGCGGTCTACAACAAGCTCGCGGCCAACATGAACCGAATTCCTCCGGGGGCCGGCAAGCCTTTGGTGCGCGCCAAGGGCATCAATAGTGTGCCCTTTATGACCTTTACTCTATGGTCGCAGAGTGTGGGTTCGGGCACCCTGAACGAGATTGCCGAAAGTGCACTGAAACGCCTCAAAGAAGTCCCGGATACTGGCGAGAGCTTCATCATCCATGGTGCGACGGATGCCCTGAATATCGACATACAGCCCAGTCGTCTGGCCGCCTATGGGCTTACCCCGCAAGCCGTCGCCAAGGTCGTGGAATCCGCCAACCAGGAACTGCAAAGCGGTAGTGCGGAAGGTAACAACCGTCACTTGGCAATCCTCAGTGGCGGTTTTCTGCGCAGCCCGCAGCAGGTCGAAAATCTGGTGGTCGGGGTCTTTCATGGTGCCCCGGTCTATCTGTCGCAAGTGGCTGCCGTGCGCTATGGGCCGTCCACCGCCCACAGCCTGGTGACCTATACGTCGGGTGCCGGTAGCCGTGGCCCCGCCGTGCAGAATGCGCCGGCGATCACCATTGCCATCGCAAAGACTGCTGGCAGCAACGCGGTTGCGGTGGGCGAGGCCTTGATCGCCAAGGTCCATTCCCTGGAAGGTAGTGTCATTCCTGACGATGTTCGGGTCAGTATCACCCGCAACGATGGCAAGGTGGCCAACGACAAGGTCAATTCCCTGCTCTTCAAGCTCTTCGTTGCTACCGCTGCCGTGACTTTGTTGATTTTTCTGACCCTCGGCTGGCGGGCCGCTGCCGTTGTGGTCATTACCATCCCGCTGATCCTGCTGATTACGGTCTTCGCCGCCTGGATCGTTGGCATCACCATCAACCGCGTCAGCCTCTTCGGACTGATCTTCTCGATCGGTATTCTGGTCGATGACTCTATCGTTATTGTCGAAAATGTCTACCGCCGCTGGTTGCTAGAGAACAGTACCTCTACGGACACCCTGATCGACGCGGTACGCGAAGTGGGTAATCCGACTACGTTGGCGACCTTCACGGTGATTGCGGCCCTGCTGCCCATGGGTTTTGTGGGCGGCATGATGGGTCCGTACATGGCCCCCATCCCGGTATTGGGATCGGTGGCCATGCTGTCCTCCCTCTTCATTGCCTTTGCCCTGGGGCCGTGGCTGATTCTGCGCTTCAAGCCCAGTCTGCGGGTACTGGAGAAGATGCATCACCGCGAGGCCAAGCAGGCAGCGTGGCTACGTAAGTTCTTTGCCCAGACCCTGATTCCCCTGGTACGCCGCAAGCTGTATGGGCGGCTCTTTCTGGGTGGCATCGTCCTCGCTTTCTTTGGCAGTCTGGCCTTGTTCTTGGTGGAGTGGGTGCCATTCACCATGCTCCCCCACGGCAATTCGGATGCCTTCAACGTGGTGGTCAATATGCCCGCGGGCACGGCCCTGCCGGAAACCGCCAATGCCACCTATGCCATTCAAGAACGCTTGCAAGGCATGAAAGACATACGTGCGCTGCAAAGCTACGTCGGCACGCCAGAGCCCTATGATTTCAACGGCATGGTCCGCCATTATTACCTGCGCAATCAGCCTTGGCAGGCGATGATCCATGTGCAGTTGGTGAGTGGCGACCAGCGCTCTGCCTCCAGCGCTCACTTGGCGACTGTGGCACGGGAGCGGATCGAGGCAGTTGCCAAGACTTGGGGAGCACACATTCAGGTGGTGCAAACTCCACCGGGCCCACCGGTACTCGCCCCAGTGGTAGCGGAGGTCTATGGACCTTCCAGCGAGATTCGGGATGCCGTTGCCCGGCATCTGGTCACGGTCTTTGAACACAGCAAGAACCTGACCGACGTCAACAGCACCCTGATGGCGCCCCACGATTTGCTCGTTTTCCATGTGGATAGCACCCGGGCCGGGATGGCCGGGATCAGCAACGCGACGGTGAACCAGACCTTGGCGATGGTCATGGGAGGACATTCTCTGGGAGACTTCCATCCGTTTGGCCAGGATCTGGCGGTGCCTATGCGTCTGCAGGCACCGCTCGCCCTGCGCAGCAACGTGCAGAATCTGGCGAGTCTGCCCGTCTCCTCGCCCTATTATGGCTCAGTGCCCCTCTATAGTCTGGGCAATTTTGCGCGCGTCCCTGCCCAAGCCCCCATCTATCAGCAGGATCTGCGCCCCGTGCAATATGTGATGGGGGACACGCAGGGACGCCTGGATGCGCCGCTGTATGGCATGCTGGAAGTGGAAACTGCGCTCAGTCACTATCTCGCGCCGACGGGTAAGGCCCTGGGAATCGACTGGATCAGTCAGCCCAGTGGCAATACCGCCAGCATCAAGTGGGGCGGGGCGTGGACCGTGACCTATGTGACTTTCCGCGACATGGGTGCTGCATTCCTGGTCGCTCTGGTGTTGATCTATATGTTGGTGGTCTGGGAATTCGGTAATTTCGTGATTCCCGCCATCATCATGGTGCCCATCCCGCTGACCCTGATCGGTATCCTGCCTGGGCACTGGCTCTTCGGCGCCAGTTTTACCGCTACGTCGATGATCGGCTTCATTGCACTGGCCGGCATCATCGTCCGCAATTCGATCCTGCTGGTGGACTACTCACAGCAGAAGGTCGCCGAAGGCTACCCCGTGCTCGACGCCCTGATCGAGGCCTGCGCTACGCGCACTCGACCGATCGTTATTACCGCCCTGGCGCTGATGCTGGGCTCGGCGGAGATCATCACCTCGCCCATCTTCCGCGGCATGGGAATCTCCCTGCTCTTTGGCGTGATGGTGTCCACCATCCTCACCCTGCTGGTTATCCCCATGGGCTGCGTCAGCGGACGCCGCGCCTTCTGCCCCGCCAGTATTGATTTGAACGATGGCAGTCATGCCGGCCAAGCGTCTTTTCCCATGAGTCGCAGGAAGTGGATCGTGGTCAAGGCGGACGAGATACCACTAACGCAAAGGGAGAACGTTCCGTCTATCGCGCAGCGATCCCCTCGCAAAAAGACTTCGTGGGCAGACCTGGTTGCGCTCATCACTCTGGTGCTGCGCAGCTTTTGGGACGATTTCATCCTGTTTTTGACTTCCTGGCGTCAATTTTTCACGCGCCGATCTGGCAAGTAATCATCCTAAGGAGGATACGCATGATCCATAAATATTCATCCTGCCGCTTGCGCGCACTCTCGTTGGTTGCCGCCGTCGGTTGTCTTGCAAGTGCCAGTGCATGGGCGGCTCCTGTCTTCAGTCAAGGCTGGAACGATTCTGGAAATGCTGTTCCGAGCAACAGTGGTGGTTACTCTGGCGTGATTCCCTGGTCCTCTGCACCACAAATGCAGCCTCAACCTCCGTCTGCATGGAGAGAGGGATCTAGTTCAGGAACCAAGATGGGCCAGCTAGGCAATGGCTATGAGGCTATGCAAATGCCGGTGCAGGCCCAAGCTGTGGCGTATGTTCCGCCGCCGCCCGGCCCGTATCCTGTTTCACCCCGTGAATTGAGCGAAGGCGCGATTGGCAATCTGCGTATGGAGCCGACACCCGCCTATGCTGGCGCTCCTGGCCCTGGACCCTATCCTCCCAGGATGGCACCCAGTTATGGAGCGCAGGGCGCACCCATGGGTCGCGGGTATACACCCGCATCGCCCTATCCCCTGCCACCGCAATGGGCCGGCCCGCAGTCCTATGGTCCGCCACCCGAGGCATACGGACCGCCACCGCGGGGACCCTATCCGCCGCTACCGGAGATGAACGGACCCGCACCCTACCCGGCGCAGATGCCACCCGCTTATGGCCCCATGCGTCCAGCCCCCTACCCCATGCCGCCGCAAGAGGCCGGCCCGCAGTCCTATGGTCCACCGCCCGAGGCATACGGACCGCCACCGCGGGGTCCCTACCCGCCGCTACCCGAGATGAACGGACCCGCACCCTACCCCGCGCCTATGGCCCCTGGTTATGGCCCCACTCCGCGAGCGCCCTACCCCATGCCGCCGCAATGGGCGGAACCGCGGTCCTATGGGCCAGCAGACTGGATGGCTGGCCCTTGGGGGTCCAGGTAGTCCTACCGCAACGGAACGGGTAACAGCCGTTCCGAATATCAAGAGGTGAATCGTTATGACAAAGACAAAACTGATCGTAGCAGTCGCTGGCGCCGTAACTTTTAGTCTTCCCTTGAGCGCCCTAGCGTGGGGACCTTGGGGGGGGAGCATGCCCTGGTCGGGGGGCAATTCCTGGTCACGCTGGGCCCCGTGGGAGAGTAGCGCTTACAGCTCTCCCTGGAATGGTTACGCCGGGCCTTGGAGCGGGTATGGCGGGCCGGGCAATGGAAGCTTCGGCCCCTGGAGTATGGGCGGTTTCAGTATGCGCTTTCCGCATTTTGGGCCCATGAATTTCCGGGACGCTCCTTGGGGAGCCTATGACAGGCCTTGGGCCGGATCGGGCGGAATGCCCTGGGGTGGCGGTATGCCATGGTCCGGCTGGGGCGGAGGCGGCGGCTCACCTTGGTCCAGTTGGGGAGGCAGTTCGCCCTGGTCTGCTTGGAGTAGCCCGTGGGGTGGATCGCCATGGGGTGGTTCTCCCTGGGGCGGGAGTCCCTGGTCAGGCTGGAGCAGTCCCATGTCGCCCTGGGGCCCGATGTCACCTATGGGTTGGTGGTAAGCGGAGGAGAGATATTAATGTCCAGTAAGAAAGCATATCAGTCGATCGCTCGCCTCAGCATCGCCGCGGCACTGTGCATGATCAGTAGTTCCGCGTTTGCCTGGGGACCTTGGGGGGGTTGGGGCCCGTGGGGCGACAGCGCCGGCCCTTTTTCCGGTTTTGGCGGCCCATTCACCGGAAGCATGGGTCCATGGAGCATGGGCAGCATGCGAATCCAGCGGCCATATGGCGGACCCATGCGCTTCAGTACCGGCACCTATGAGGCCTACAACGGTCCCTATCAGGGCTATTACGGCGGTGCAGGTTACCAAGGAGGAGGATATCCACCAGAAAACGCCTACTACGGCTATCCGGACGAGGGGGCGCGGTGGAATTCGTCCGCATCAGCCCCGCCTGTTCCGAGGGACGTGCCGCCCCCTCCCGGACCTTTCCTGCCATGAAAATAGCAAAGGGCGAGGAGTGCTGATTTATGCGATCTTTTATTGCGCGTTTGATTTTTCTCGTGATCCTGGTGGTCATCGTCTTATTCGGGATCGTTGCCATCCAGCATCCGGACACCTGGCAGAAGGACTGGTTGACCGTACGAGCCTTTTTCCTGCGGCATTGGCAAGACCTTCAGGGGCAGAAGCAACCTCGGCACAGTCCGCCGCCAAAGGTGGAGCCGGCACGGCAGCATGCACCAATGTCCACGACACCACCGCCAGTAATGCCAACCCAACCGGCCGCGCCCGAGACCGTATCGCCAACTCCTCGCAGACAAGCGCAACTCAACGAGCGACAACTAACGCTGCTCATGGCCGCAAGACGAGCATTCTGGTTGGGTGATTACCCAGTTGCCATTGGCGACTATCGTGCACTGATCAACGCCGATCCTGAGCAAGCTGCACTATACGGCGAGCTGGGCAACGTCCTCTGGCACGCCGGTCAGCGCAATGCCGCAGCGACGGCCTATGCCCACGCCGGACGTCTGTTACTTATCCAGGGAAACTACCGTGAGGCAGCAGCGCTCATTCCTATCCTGATGCGCCTTGATCCGGAAGCCGCCGCAAATCTGCAGGAGGAGCTCGCTCGATGATATCTCGACAAAGTTTACCGGGGCACAGAATGCCGGCGACTCTACTGGTCCGCATTACCCTGCTGCTCAGTGTCACGATTGGCGCCTCCGCAGCCACCGCACTGGCTGCAGAGTCTGCAAAACCCGCCGCCAAAAAACCAGACACACAGACCTCTACAACGACACGTCCAGCCCACCCAGCAAAGAAATCCGAAGTGCCGAAAAAAGCGGAGACATCCTCAAAGACAGCCCTGGCCAAGACGTCTCCCCAAGGTCAGAAAGACACGGTGGACAAGCTGGTGGAGCAGGCTCGCGCCGCTTACTGGCATGGTGACATTCCCGCTGCGATTGCAGGCTATCAGAAGCTGATCAAAAAACATCCGCAGCCGCGCTGGTATGGCGAACTGGGCAATATCTATCTACAAGTTGGCCGTCCACGCGAGGCCGCCCAAAATTACTATCATGCTGCCCGTGCCCTGATGGCCGCTGGCCGCCTGTTGGAAGCCGGGGCATTGCTTCCCACGCTCCAACGTCTCGATCCCCCGCTCGCGGCAAAACTGTTGGCAAGTGAATCCCCACACAAGGAGACCCATTGATGGCGCAGGAATCCCAAACGCCCACATCGGAACACCATAACCTGGCTGGCCTTTCTGACCGGCAGTTACGCATGATCGTATTTGCGGGCTTAACCGCATTCCTGGTGTTGGCGGCATATGAGTTTTATCTGGCCGTGGCCATGAGTCGAGACCTGCGGGAAATGACCAAACAGGTGCAGGCCTTGAGCCCCAACGTGCAGCGCAATATGGACAGTATGGCGCAAAATATGCGGCAGATGACGGCATCAACTAATTACATGGCGCAAGCCACCGGGCAGATGCAGGCGGATTTCTGGAGTCTGAACAAGAATGTTTCTCCTCCTTTCTCCTTCTTTGCCGGCATGGTGCCTTGGGCTAAGCAGCGCAGTCCGTACTCCGGACCTGACCGTCCTTTGCCATTGCCGCCGCAAGCAGACTATCCTGCCCCGTATGGACCGCCGCAAACTTCTTATCCAGATTCCTATGGCCGAGTCGCTCCCTACGGATATGAGATGAGCCGCCCCGGTCCCATGCAGGAGAGGTGATCATGACCGACCTCGATAGTAAAGCACTGGAAATTGTCTGCACCGTCATGCCACAAATTCTGGAGAGCATGACTTTTGGCATGATGGTTGCCGATCCGCAGGGTAAACTTCTGTATCACAACCCCATGGCCGACCGTTTTCTGGGTATCCACTCCGCGGCACAGCTACGCGACATACCGAACCTGCAGCTGCAAAAAGAGATTGTGCGCGCGGCAATTTCTGCGGGGCATGAGGATGCCGTGAGTCGCCCAACCGAAAATTGCATCAGTTGGGATCGTGTCGTTACCGTCGACAATGAAACCCGGATCCTGGCCATCCGGACTCGCATGGTGCGTCAGCGCGACCAGAAATACCGGGTCTTTTTCATTGAAGATGTCACCACCCTACGTCAGGCGGAACGCAGCTTGTCGGGGGAGGCACGAGCCGGAATCCACAGTAAGGATCCGCAGATGTTGCGGGCGATCGAACTGATCGAGCAGGTAGCGCCCAGCGATGCCAGCGTCCTGATTCAGGGCGAGTCCGGGACCGGCAAGGGGATGCTTGCGCGTCTGCTTCACGATACCAGTCAGCGTGCGCATAAGGCATTGGTAGAGGTGAACTGTGCCGCCATTCCGGAGAATCTCTGGGAGGCAGAGTTTTTCGGGGCGGTAAAGGGTGCCTACACGGGTGCCGTTGGCGATCGCATTGGACGCTTCGCCGCAGCGGATGGCGGAACCCTGTTCCTTGATGAAATCAGCGAATTGTCCAAGCCGCATCAGGCCAAGTTGCTCAAGGTGCTGGAGGAACAGGCCTTTGAGCCGATCGGCTCGATGAAGACGCGCAAGGTCGATGTGCGGGTGGTGGCAGCCACCAACCAGGGCCTAAAAGATGCGGTCGAGCGGGGCGACTTTCGCGCCGACCTGTTCTACCGCCTCAATGTGATCCCGGTGAATGTTCCCCCTTTGCGCGAAAGGCGTTCCGATATCATCCATTTGGCGGATTACTTCCTGGCCAAATTCGGCGGTCGGGAGACACGCAAGATCGGTTCGGAGGTCAAACATCTCTTGCTGGATTATCCCTGGCCCGGCAATGTGCGCGAGCTGCGCAACATCATGGAATACGCCAGTATCTGCGCCAACGGAAGCGAGATCGAGTTGGCGGATCTTCCCCAGGATTTTGTCGAGCGGGTGCAAAAGCGCTCCTCCACCGCCGCAGGCAGCGAGCAAAACGGCGACGAAGAAAAGGATCTGCTCATCAACCTGCTGCAAAAGCACGGCAACAACCGGAGTGCGGTAGCCCGCGAGCTGGGCATCGACCGGGTCACGCTGTGGCGACGCATGACCCGACTGGGACTCAGCAACGTCAGTGAGGTCTAGTTCATTCAGGTTGAATCGCCGGATTCGGCGATCTTTTCGTCCGCGACAAAGGGATTGAGATCCTGAGGACAAGTTTCGCCGTACATCACATGGGCGCGACTCACGATGAGATTATCGACTCGACCGATCGTCTCCAACTCTTTGTTCTCATAGGGAACGGTGTGCAGCAAATGGCGCATGGCGTTGAGGCGCGCACGATTTTTGTCGTCGGACTTGACCACAGTCCACGGAGCATAAGCCGTATCGGTATGAAAGAACATGGTCTCTTTGGCGCGCGTATAATCTTCCCAGCGATCCAGGGAGGCCAGATCCATGGGCGACAGTTTCCATTGCTTCAGGGGATGATGACGACGCTCTTCAAAACGGCGACGTTGCTCCTCCCGTGTGACGGAAAACCAGAACTTCACCAGATAGATGCCACTGTAGACTAGGTGGCGCTCAAACTCCGGAGCCTGCCGCATGAATTCCTGATACTCCTGCTCGTTGCAAAAGCCCATAACCCGTTCAACACCGGCGCGGTTGTACCAGGAGCGGTCGAGAAAGACCATCTCGCCCGCTGTGGGGAGCTGTTCGACATAACGCTGAAAGTACCACTGCCCCTTTTCTCTTTCCGAGGGCTTTTCCAGGGCCACCACGCGAGCACCGCGCGGATTCAGATGCTCCATGAAACGTTTGATGGTCCCGCCTTTACCGGCGGCATCGCGTCCCTCGAAGACGATAACCAGGCGTTGCCCGGTGTTTTTGATCCAAGCCTGCAGCTTGAGCAATTCGACCTGTCAACCCAAAGCTGAAATATCCTCTTTTCTCCCAGACTGAAATGTCCCCTTTCTCATGCCTGTCGTGGTGTCAGACGGCGGCGGAGGGTGAAGAAATGGCGCCTCGTCTCCACGGATGGTCGGGTGCGGGTTTATAGGTTTTGCGGTGGATCTGGATGGTCTTGGCTTGCTCGACGGTGGCATGGATGCTCTTCTCGTCGTCTACGGGACGGGGATGGGCGGCTCGCCTTCGTTGAGGATGCGATAAGGCAGGGCCTTCCCTAGGTAAAGCAAGGTCACCGTGCCATCGAAGGCCTCACAGACAGTGATCTGTGCCTCTTATGTCTTGGAGCCAGTCCGTGAGGATAGGTACCTTTCGGCTGATCACCTGAGCTAGGCAAGCAAGATTACGTGACCCTTAGGACTTGATCCTGTGTCTCAGATTAGTCGCCTGCCAGGGAAGGGGATGCATGCATCCTCTTCCCTGGAGAATCAGCCCTTGACCTGTGTCGTGGTGGTATAGCTGTTGATCAGGTTGCGGTAATCAGGGATGTGGTTGGCAAACAGTGCCCCCAGCCCGGCAACGTCGTTGCGCCAGTCGCGGTGCAGTTCGCAGGCCACCCCGAACCAGGTCATCAGCTGCGCACCAGCGGCCGACATACGATCCCAGGCGGAATACCGGGTTACCTCGTTAAAGGTGCCAGAGGCGTCAGTGACGACAAAAACTTCGTAGCCCTCTTCAAGCGCCGACAGTGTTGGAAAGGCCACGCAGACTTCGGTGACGATGCCGGCGACGATCAGTTGCTTCTTGCCGGTAGCCTTGACCGCCTTGACGAAATCCTCGTTGTCCCAAGCATTGATCTGGCCGGGCCGGGCGATGTATGGCGCATCCGGGAAGGTCTCTTTCAACTCCGTCATCAACGGACCATTGGGGCCATTCTCGAAGCTGGTGGTCAGAACGGTCGGCAGATTGAAGTACTTGGCCAGATCCGCTAGAGCCAGCACATTGTTGCGAAACTTGTCGGGATCGATATCGCGGACCAGAGAGGACAGGCCGGCCTGGTGATCGACCAGCAGGACAGCAGCGTTGTTCTTGTCCAGTTTGACGTAGGGATTACTCATGGTTTCTCCTTCGGATGGTGGGCGGTGAGGTTCAGTGTCCGATCTGCCCAAAGCGGCCACTGTTGAAATCGTTGATCGCCTGCGCAATTTCTTCCCGAGTGTTCATCACGAAGGGACCGTGGCCGACAATGGGTTCGTTCAAAGGAGCGCCATTGAGCAGCAGCAAGGTGGTGTCTTCCTCGGCATCAAAGACCATCTGGCTGCCGGTGCGCTCCATCACCGCCAGTTCGGCAGTGCGCACCGTGTGTTCCCCACCGATGCGAATAGCACCCCTGAGTACAAATAGCGCGGTGGTATGATTCTCGGGTAGATCGATGGCAACGCGATGGTGGGCGGTCAGGCGCAGATCCCAGACGTTCATGGGGGTGAAGGTGCGCGCCGGGCCTTGCTTACCCTCGTAGTCGCCAGCGATGATACGCACTTTGCCCGAGTTATCCGGCAACGCGACTTCGGGGATCTGGTCGCTTGTGATGCCCTGATAGCCGGGAGCTGCCATCTTGTCGCGGGCAGGCAAGTTGACCCAGAGTTGCACCATCTCGAACGCGCCGCCTTTCGCTGCGAAGTCCGGGCTGTGGTACTCCTCATGGATCAGGCCAGAGGCGGCGGTCATCCACTGCACGTCACCGCGGCCGATGGTGCCACCGCCGCCCGACGAATCATAGTGCGAGACGCCGCCCTCATAGACGATGGTCACAGTCTCAAAACCACGATGAGGATGTTGGCCGACACCGAGCTTGCGCGCGGTTGGTGGAAAATTCGTGGGACCAGCGTAGTCCATCAGCAGGAAGGGGGACATTTCCTCAGCGATGTCGATGTAGGAAAAGATGCTCTTGACCGGGAAACCATCGCCGACCCAGTGGCTGCCGTTGCTGCGCTTGATGAATGCCAGTTGTTTCATGACTGCTCTCCTATGAGTCGATAGCGTCATCATAGAAAGTAGCCGTTTCGCGCACTAGATGCTTAAATGCAAAAAAACTTTCTATTGGATTGGAAAAATGGATTTCAACCAAGTCGCTGCTTTCATCAAGGTAGTACAAGCGGGCAGCTTCAGTGCCGCGGCCCGCCTGCTCGGCTTGCCGACCTCAACGGTCAGCAACCGCGTCGCCATGCTCGAAAAGCGCTTAGGGGTCACGCTCTTGCAGCGGACGACGCGCCGCCTGCACCTGACGGATTCCGGCCAGATCTATTTCGATCACGCGTCAGCCGGGTTACTGCACATACTCGATGCCGAGGCTGCGGTGACCGAGGCTGCCGCAGAGCCTTGCGGTTTGTTGCGAGTCACGGCCCCCGTTGATGTTGGCGACGAGATTCTTTCCTCTATCTTGTGCAAGATGCGTATGCAATGGCCCAAGGTTCAGATCGAACTGATCTTGACGAACCGCTATGCGGATCTCGTAGCCGAAGGGATCGATGTAGCAATTCGCACCGGTCCATTGAAGGATTCGACGCTGGTTGCCAAGAACGTCGGCATTGCGCATTGGGCCGCGTTTGCTAGCCCGGACTATCTTTCCAGCGCGGCCCCTCTCGATTCACCACAGGCGTTGCGGCATCACAGTTGCCTGCAATTCACCCCGCTAGGCAAGGAGAACTGGACGCTCCACGATGCTGCCAGCAGTTTCACCGTACCCATGCTCGGGCAGGTGCTGGCCAACGATATCGGGTTGATTGCCACCATGGCACTGGCGGGCAATGGCTTGGCGCTACTGCCAGTGTATCTCTGCCGACAAGCCTGCGCGGAGGGACGGTTGGTGCGCGTCCTTCCGGAATGGCATGCGAAGGCAGATCCCATTTATATCGTTTATCCGCGGCAACGCTTCATGCCGCCTAGGTTGCGGGCGTTTATCAACATTGCGGTCGAAGATCTACATTCCTGGTTGAAGGGGTAACAATCTCGCATAAGACACTTGTCAGAGAAGTCATTGACGTAACATTTGTCCATAAAGGCGCGAAATGGGCGAAACAGTTCCCTTATCGTGACCTCATCTCATCCGATACATACATCGTATGCAGTCGACTCTTGATATTCTGTGCGCTCGCCTTCTGAAAATGACACAAGGCGTTCGATATGCTGCGCGATGGCGATACGCTTGTCGTCTGGAAACTCGACCGTTTGAGGTGGTCCCCCTGGATTGGACAGCCTGCTGTGGTGATTAAGCTCTGAACCTGTTTCCATGGCAGGTCAGGCCACCAGCCTTTGTAAACCTTCTGCATAGACCACATCGGGTGTTCTGTCTCCCAGAGAGGAGTGCGGTCTTTCGGCATTATACCAGTCGAAGTAGGTCCTGAGGCCAGCTTTCAACTCGGTTCCTGTTTCTGCTGGCCGTAGGTAGACGTGCTCGTATTTGACGGTGCGCCAAAGCCATTCGACAAAGACGTTATCCAGGGCCCGGCCTTTGCCGTCCATACTGATTCGAATGCCGTGCTGGCGGAGTACAGAGAGGAAGGACTCCGCGGTGAACTGAGCACCCTGATCCGTGTTGAAGATCTCGGGGGTGCCATAGCGGCGTATGGCCTCTTTCAGGGCCTCTACGCAGAAACCCGCATCAAGACTGTTGGAAACCCGCCAGGACAACACCTTACGACTGAACCAGTCCACTACGGCTACGAGGTATTGAACCGCCCCGGCATTCGCGGAGGCTGTTGTGTTGAAGTTAAGCGGCAACGGACTTCCGACATGCTGCTCTCCTTGGCTGATCGGTAGCGATACTATAGCGAATCAATATGAACCTTTTGTGACACTGTGGCAGGTCCAGTAAAATTTCCGCCGCAACTGTGATATACTAGAGTCCTAGAGAGTTTCGATTATTGGAACTCCAGATCGACTTGGAGGGATCACCGTGCATACATCCGCAAAACTGGGATTGGCCTCGCTCTTTGCCCTGAGCCTCGGCAGCCTGCCCTTGGTGGCCGACGCCAGTACTACTGCCGCGCCCATGAACGGGCAGGCACAGATGTCGCCAAATGGCGCGCAGAGGGGCGAAGGGAACTGCTCCCGCATGATGGGGGAAGGCAACTGCTCGCGCAGTATGGGAGAGGGAAATTGCTCGCGCAGCATGGGCAAGATGGCGGAATCCCACTGTACCAGCAAAGCCCAGATTCGCGCCCATGACGGTAAGTGCGGCAAAGCACAGATGAAAAAGATGGAATCGGCAAAGTAATAGACCGCTCGACGATGTCCTGGGGGCTCGGACTGCGACGGGAGTTCCTGCCGGAATTCGCCGAGCGTTGCGCGACGCTGCCCGTCGACTTCGTGGAAATTGCGCCGGAAAACTGGCTGGATTTTGGGGGTCCGCCTGCCAAGGATTTGCAGCGGGTACTGGAGCACAAGTCACTTTTTTGCCATGGCCTGTCACTGTCGATCGCCGGCCCCGAGCCTCTCAATCAAGCTTTCCTCCAGCGGCTGCGTGACTTTTTGCGCGGGCATGGTGCGGTCGTCTACAGCGAGCACTTGGCGTATTGTCAGGACGCTCAGGGCTATCTCCACGATCTGCTTCCCATCCCCTTCCACGAGCAGAGCCTGCGCTGGACCGTCGAGCGTATCGGGCGCGTGCAAGATTTTCTCGGACAGCCGCTGGTTCTGGAAAATACCGCTTTCTATGGCTGCTTTCCCGAATCGGACCGCAGTGAGCTCGATTTCCTGCTGGCGGTACTGCAAGAAAGTGGCTGCGAGCTCTTGCTCGATCTCAATAACCTTTTCGTCAACAGCCAAAACCATCACTACTCCGCCGGCGATTTCCTTGCTGCTTTACCGGCAGAACGCATCCGCTATTATCACGTCGCGGGCTTCTATGCCCATCCGAAAGGTTGGTTGATCGACACCCACGACAGCGGCGTAAGCCCCGAAGTCAGTGCTTTGTTGCGAGAAGCATGGCAGCGTTTTGGTCCGCGCCCTACCCTGCTGGAGTGGGATAATGATATTCCCCCTCTGGAAATCCTTCTCGACGAACTGCAGCGCCTACGTCATGAGATCGACGACGCTGCCTAGCTACCCGGAGCGCCTGCGTGACCTATCCAGATGCGTGCGCCAGGCGGATGGACCCGTGCCAGAGGGATGGTCCCCGGAGATTTTTGCACTGTATCGGGAGATGTTTCGCGCGAGTTTTGCGGCGAATCTCCAGGATGCCTTTCCCGAGAGCCAGCGTCATGTCGGAAACGAATGCTGGGAAACACTGCTCAACGATTTTCTTACCCGGTGCGACTGCCCCAGCCCCAGCTTTCATGCCGTACCCAGCGCCTTCTGCCAGTTCGTATTGGAGCATTCGAGCGACTATCCGACACTGCCGGAATTCCTGCCCGCGCTGCTGCACTGGGAATGGCTCACCCTCAATCTTGCCATTGCCGAGAATCCGGCAGAATTAGGCGAAAGCAATCTTGCCGATGGATGGGTCCAACTCGCCCCCAGCGCAAGCCTGCAACACTATCCCTTTGCCGTGCACTGCAGCACCGCCGAATCTCAGCAGCCGGCCAAACGCGACTGCTATCTGCTGATCCATCGGGACGGCCAAGGCCAGGTTTTCAGCCGCGAACTGGAGCTGCAGGAGGCGCGTCTTGCCGCCGCATTGGTCGACGCTCCGCGCGCTCCATCCGAGGCTCATGCCTTGGCCTTCCCCGCGGACGAATGTCCCTTCGACTGGTCGCGAGAACTCCTGGAGGCCTGGGCTGCCGCTGGGATTGTCTGCGTTACGAACCCGAATCCTTCGCTGGCTGGGACTTCGCCATCTCCGCCTTGAGCCGCGCCAAGTCATCATCGACGCCGCTTTGCTCGCGTAGTTGCGCCATCTCTTTATCGGTCTTGCTGCGATGATCGAGGGGATCATCGATGGCGCCCGAGTCCATCAGCGCTTCCATTGCCTCGGCCTTGCTCTGCGATTGCCCCAGGCGATCCTGTACCCGCTGCATCGCTTCGCCGGCATCGTTCATGCCCTTACCCAGTCCCGAGAGCGAATTTTCCGCTTGGATCTCGGCCTGCGAAGCCGCCAACTCGCCTTTCATCACCTCTTTCTGGGTACGAAAGGACTCGATCCTGTCCTGCAGTTTGGTCTCGAATTCCGTCAGTTTGTCGACTTGGGCAGCAATTTTGTCGTGCGCCTCCTGCAGCGACTGCAGCTTGGCCAACGCAGCCTGCTTCTGGGTGAGCTCCGCCTTGGCGAGGTCTTCCCGGTTGGCTTGCAACGCCGTGCGGGCATCGGCATCGGCCTGGTCCGCAGCCTTTTTGGCATCGGCCATCTGATGCTCCAGACTGAGCTTTTCGGTGGCAACGTCGGCCAGATGACGTTTGGTATCCTGCAGATTGCTCATCATCTTTTCGTACGAAAGATCCAAGGTCTCCGACGGATCCTCGGCGTTGTCCAAAAAATGATTGATGCGCGCCTGCACGATTTCCGATGCGTGCTTGAATAATGACATAGTCGCTCTCCTGCAAATTTAATCGTTGACGGGCAATACGAGCTGCGGACGCAGGGCATCCACCCGCGTATCTGCATCCTCCATTGCCTTCACGGCGGTACCTACCGCAAAAAACTCGATGACGTGCGGCTTCCAGTTATGGCTTCCTTCATGCAACTGGACGCCGGTGATGCCATCCGCCTGGGCATCCGCCGCTTCCTGTTGCATGCGCTCCATGGCGAGTTCGCGGGCGTCGTACATGGCTTGAGTAAACTGCTCCAGCTCGGTATTGCGCCCGATATTCCCCATACTCCGCAGCACGCCCTGGTGGGCAACGTGGTACACGCAGGAACCCATCACCATTTCCATCGGTCGATACCCTGCCTCCAGCAACATCCAGAAGTCCTGCCCGGAGAGATCGCTGGTAAACGGTTTGCCGCCCACACCCTTGAACCCGGGGACGCCGGAGCGGTGAGCAATCGCCGTACCGATAGCCATAAATTCCAGAATATCCTGGTCCCATTCCATACGCTTCACTTCCAGGCGCACGCCCACCACGCCGTCGGCCTGCAGGATGATGGCTTCCTGTTCCATACGGCTCATGGCCAGCTCACGGGCCTGATACATCGCCTGCGAAAGTACATCCATCTCCATGTTTTGATTCCAACTGCCGTACTGAATACCCATGTGATAGATGCACGAGCCGACCACCAGACCCAGGGGCTCGAACTCCGCCTTGCGTACCATGACAAATTCGTTCACAGAGAGGTCGGAGGTAAAGATGCCCTCGTGACTCCCTTGGGAGCGGAGGCCCTTCAGACGTTCTACGGCGTGGGGAGCAATCACTTCTTTAGTCATAGGAGATCCTTGCGATGAGGACGGAAAGAACGCAACGGGCCACCCAGGGAAACCGTGGGGAGCAATTCGTGCTGCGGCGCGCGGGAAGGCTCGTAGCTGACGGCGGTGCCAATGGCAATGTGCCGGCAGAGAAAACCCTCCCCTTGTTCGTTATTGACGCGGAACACCTGGGAATACTGGGTATGGGCGAGGACCCCCGCCCCCAGCTTGCGGCCGTCTTCGCGCAGGTTATAGAGCGCGCGGCGGCGGACGTTTTCCTGAAAGCTCGAGAGATCGGGGATCTCCATGTTCCAGTAGCGCGCGGCAAAGGGTGCCGCCTGGTTGGCCTGATCCAGCATCGTCCCACCCCAGGGCTGATACCAGTCATACTCGGCACCAATGGCAATGCCTACCGGCACTACCCCCTCTTCCAGCAGGCGCACGAACTCCAGCGACGACACTGTCGCCACGGCGGGCTCCCAAGCCGGGGGCAGGTCCTGGATACGCACTGCGGTACCCATCAGGGCATAATCCATGTCTTCGCCATCGCCGTGACGCACGCGCATATCGACGTTGAGGACGGCGTTGGCGCCCATCGCCACGGCCTCCAGGCGCAGGCGATCGATGGCCTGGTGCCACCCATCGTAATGTCCCTGGGTCCAGGAAAAACCGAAGTGATACCAACAATTGCCCCCCACCATCCCGAGCGGGTGGATACCGTGACTGCGTTCCATCAGCAGGGCAGCGACCGGCCCGCTCTGGATCCAGGGCCGTTGTCCGGCTGCCGTAGCGCGCAGACGTTCTTGCACAAAACTCGGCAAACGGCGCTGTTGCAGGGCCACCTGCCACTCTGCGGCACGCTGCTGCGCCGCCGTACTGGGAGCCACATTCACTGCACCTACTTGGCTCGCAACATTGGCAACCGTCTTTTCCAGGTCTTCGGTAACTTCGTGTAGTCCTTTCTGAATCTTGTCCCACAGCGACATAGGCACCTCGCTTTACTGCAGCAAAAAATCGTGCAGGGTCTGGCTGGCTGCCTGCATTTCCGTAGAGATCGCTGCCGTGTCCTGCAACAGCGACTTCAGCCAGTCTGCCAAAGGGAGAATCTCGCGTTTCAGCACGACGTTGCGCACCACCCGAGCGCGCAGGGTTTCGACATGGGTGCCGTTGAAATTCAGGTGGTAATCGAACTCGCCGGCATGCACCACCAGGTGCTCGAGATGCTGATGATGGGAGAAGAGCCCATCCTTTTTGCGATCCACCTCGACAAAACCCGGCATACCCTGCTCCAGCCGCTCGGCCAGAGCCTCCAGAAATGCCTTCATATCCGTCTGGGAGCGGCGAATCCAGGCCGCACTGTCATCAAAACTGATATCCACCGCATCTCCTCGCAGAACCGCGTTACCTTTACAGACCACGTGATTAGATTGTAGTTCGCTTTATGGCTGTCCGCGTTCCCGAACTAGATATTTCTACTAGACTGATGGACAGCATGGGAAAACACAGGAGTAGTCAATGCCAGAAAGCAAAGCGAAAGATTCCTTTTTGACCCCCACCTATGGCGCGCGGCGCATGGACGCTCCCATTCCGAAGGAGTACCTGCCGGAAGGGGATCTGGAACCGCAGGTCGCCTACCAGCTCATTCACGACGAGCTGATGATGGACGGTAACGCCCGCCTGAATCTGGCGACCTTCGTCACTACCTGGATGGACCCAGAAGCGCGCACCCTGATGGCGGAAACCTTCGACAAGAACATGATCGACAAGGATGAATATCCGCAGACAGCGGAAATCGAACGCCGCTGCGTGCAGATCATCGCCCATCTCTTTCACGCCAAAGACAAGGAGGAGCCTATTGGCGTTTCGGCCATTGGCTCCAGCGAAGCGGTGATGCTGGCGGGCATGGCAATGAAATGGCGCTGGCGCGAGTGGCGACACAAGCAGGGCAAGGACAGCAGTCGGCCCAACCTGATTTTGGGCAGCAACGTGCAGGTCGTATGGGAAAAATTTTGCCGCTATTGGGATGTAGAGCCGCGCTATATCCCTATCCACGAGGATCGCTATGTCATCAGTGCCGAGGAAGTCACGGCGCGCATGGACGAAAATACCATCGGCGCGGTTGCCATTTTGGGGACCACCTTTACTGGCGAATTTGAGCCGGTGCGCAGTATCCACGATGCCATGGTCAAGGAGAACAAAAAACGTGGACTACAGGTACCTCTACACATTGATGCTGCCAGCGGCGGCTTCGTCGCGCCCTTTTTGCATCCCGATCTGGAGTGGGATTTTCGCCTGCCCAACGTGGTTTCCATCAATGTCTCTGGACACAAATACGGGCTGGTATATCCGGGTATCGGCTGGGCGATCTGGCGGGGCAAGGTCTACCTGCCCGAAGATCTGATTTTTCATGTCAATTATCTGGGCGGCGACATGCCCACCTTCACCCTGAATTTTTCCCGGCCTGGCAACCAGGTGGTGGGTCAATATTATAATTTTTTGCGGCTGGGACGCGCCGGGTACACTCGGGTCATGAAAAACCTGCAGGACATTGCGCTATGGCTCAGTGGCGAAATCGCCAAAATCGGCCCATTTGCTCTATTGAGCACGGGCGAAAGTATCCCGGTTTTTGCCTTTCGCTTACGCGATAGCCAACGCTATTCTGTGTACGACGTTTCCGATCGATTGAAGATGCAGGGCTGGCAAGTACCTGCCTATACCCTGCCCAAGGACGCCGAACAGCTCGCGGTGTTGCGCATCGTTTTACGCGAGGGTTTCTCTCGTGACATGGGCGAAATCCTCTTGCGCGATCTGCGCGCTGCTGTCGACGATCTGGAAAAGGATCCCCCCAGTCACCCCAAAGAGCCGGGAAAAGAGTCCTTTCATCACTGACCGTTATCGGGGCAGAGGCTCGCCTTTCGCCAGCGGGTGGCGACCAATGCCCAGCCATAGCCAGGCGCCGGGTAAGCTGGTCAGCAATACCGTCGTCCCTGCCAGCAGGGACAGGGCGAGGGCTTGATCGTGGCCCATCTGCAGGGACCCCATGTAGAGCACCAAGAGCCCCTCCCGCAGGCCCCATCCGGCGAGGGATATGGGTAACGCCAAAAATAGGCTGACCACCGGCCAGACGACCCAGAATGCTACGGCGTCGGGATGCTCTCCCAAGGAATGTGCCAAGGCCCAGAACATGAAAATGGAGCAAAGTTGCACAAAAATCGACAGCAACAAGGTGGATAATAAAGCGCTGGGATTACGCAAGAGCATTCCCATTCCTGCGCGAATATCGTGCAGTTTGTGCCCCAATTTGCCGATACGATGTTCGAGAAAGCCGAGCCCCGGACTGAGAATCAAGGTAATGATTACGGCATAGCCGGCACTCAGGATCGCGACAGTCTCACCCATGCCGGGCAATAGATGTAATGCGTGCCCAGCGAACAAGTACCCCAGCAGTGCAATGCCGACCAAGGCCCCCATACCAATGAAACGATCGGCAAATACCGCGGCGAGAGCCAGAGTCGTGGAACCCGTTTGTGGTCGGGTATACCAGGCCCGTAGCACATCTCCGGATACCGAACCGGGCAACACCTGATTGAAATACGCACCTACCCAGTTCAGGCGCAGCAGCCAGGCTGCCGGGGCGTGCTTTTTGGCCGCGCGCAGGATGACCCCCCAACGCAGGGAAGACGCCGAAAGATTTACCGCATAGGCAAACATGGCCAGCAAAAACCAGGGAATACGAATCTGCAGAAAGCGTTGCGTGAGGGCAGTCCAATCGGTCTTGTGAAAGAGCCAGACAAAGATTGAAATGGTGACAACGATCTGCAGCAGCAGGCTCCAGGGAATCTTGCGATGTTTTTCTGCCTTCATCGGACGAGATTGTGGTTCAACAGGCATTGGCTAAGGGCTCCAAATCAGCGCGCCACTGTAGCGCAGGTCGCGTCCTGCGGCAAAAACGCCTCCAGCGTCTCACGAATCATCGCCACCTTGTCGAGGCTTTCGGCATATTCCGCCGCACAGTCGGAGTCGGCGACAATGGCACCACCGCCGAAAAAGCGTAATCCCCCCTTGCTATCCAGTTCCAGACTGCGAATGAGAATATTCCAGTCCATCTCCCCGCCCGCTGTGACATAGCCAAAACTTCCACAATAGATGCCGCGCGCTCCAGCCTCCAGCTCGGCAATAATTTCCATCGCCCGCCGTTTTGGCGCGCCGGTGATCGAGCCCCCGGGAAAAGCCGCCGCCAACGCATCCCAGGCATCGAAGCCAGGGGCCAAATCCGCCTCGATACTGCTGACCAAGTGATGTACCTGATCATAAGACTCCAACGAGAATAGTTCTGGTACCTGCACCGAGCCCAGTGCCGCCACCTTGCCAAGATCATTACGCAACAGATCGACAATCATCAGATTTTCTGCGCGATCTTTGTGGCTGAGCAGCAGCTCCTCGGCACGTTCTCGGTCACGGCGCGGGTCCGGGTGGCGCGGGCGCGTACCCTTGATAGGTCGCGCCTGCAAGCGCCCGCCCCCAAGACGCAGCAGGCGCTCGGGCGAAACGCTGAGCAGCGTGCCCCAGGGATGGCGAAAAAATGCAGAAAAAGGTGCCCGGCTTACGCTGCGCAAGCGCTGGTACAGAATCCAGGGGTCGCCTTCCCAGCTGGCGGAAAAGCCCTGCGCCAGATTGATCTGGTAACAGTCACCGGCCAGGATATATTCCTGCGCGCGCGCATAGGCAGCGGCATACTCTGCATAGCTCCAGTGTGGACGAATACCAGCGGGAGACAGCTGAAATGGCAGAGATTCAGGAAGCGGACGCGCCAATACAGCGGTCCAGGCATCCTCGGCGCCTGGGCTAGAAATGATCCATGCGCGTCGTTGCTGATGATCCTGCAGCAAGGCTTGATCATAGAGCGCGAATACCGCGACGGGCTGATCGTCTTCATTTTTATCCCGACTTCTGTTCCCGCCGACCGCCCAGTCGTATGCCAAAAGTCCGCATACCAAAGGCACAGTCACCCCGTTCCCTAGCTCTGGGCCACCCGCTTGCTTTTCCACCAGCCGGCGAAGAACGGAGAAAAGAGTACCCGTCTGACGCTGCGTTTTGCCGCCTCGGTCTTGCCGCCAGACGCCACCGGCATCTTCCCAGATCCAGGTCAGCGGCTGCCGTAGCAAGAGATCCTGTCGCCGATGGGGTCCAGAAGCGGTACCACTGTCCAGGAAAACTGCGCCAATTTCCATTGCGCAGCGGGCAAAAAGCTCTCCGCTATCCTCTCGATACTCGATTTCACAAAGTCGCATTCCAACCCCAGTAGCGCATGTACCCTAGCGAAAGTCTCCCTGTGTCACGCTTTGCTGTCCACTAGCCCGATGGCGGCGCAGGTCGGCGGCCCTGATCTCTCTGCAGAGATGTCACCGAGATCTCACCGCAGGTCGGATCTGGCAGAAAACCACCGTAGGGGCGTAGCGAGATCCGCAAAGGCACGGGACCTGTGACGCCCGTCAAGTGGATCATGATCTGCTCTGCCCACGGACACTCGGCATTCCCATAGCCAGTCTGGGTAGCGTAATGAATGCGAAAACTGGCGGACCGTCCCGGATGCAGGAAAATTTCTTCGTGTTTGACCGGCGCTGCCCCCGGAACCGAATATTTCTGCTGATGAGTCGCGATCGGTTCCCTGCCATCGCCGAGCAATTGTATTTCCGGCACTTCCGTCGCCAGCAGACAGATACGTTGGGATATATTTTTGATGTATATGCGACGGCTGCTATGCCCCATGCCCGCACTCGCCATACCGGACTCGGCCCGTAGTTGTTTTGCTTGGCAACGTGCAGGTGGCCCATCCTGCAGAGAGGAGAGCGCACATGCCCCAAGAAGGATCATTAAAGGCAGGGTTAATAGCCGACGCCAGGAATAGAACCTGTCTGCATCGGTCATGCCTTTCGCCAACAAGACGGAACGTAAATATGCTTTCGCGATCTTACATATCCCAGCGCTTGCCGCCGATTCTTTTGAGATGAACATTGTGCGCCAAACGAATCGTTGGGCGAATCAATAGCTGGGCGCTACCGATCACAAAAAGCCAAACACCCGCGTTTTCCGTCGATGCATAAAAGAAAAAAACGCTTCCCACAAGAAACAATACACCGATCAGGAAATCATTGACGATACTCAGAGTTTCGTAGCGTTGATTGATGACCAGCTCATCATTTTTTCCTAAATGCAGATCCAATTCGTTCTCTTCCGACTTACCACTTGCAGTCATTTATCTGAGCCTCCAGGAAAAGGGGAGATAATATCAGAATCTTCATTCACGGCGCAGCGTCTGATAGTTGCGCCGACAAGGTACTACATCCCAACGAAATTTGTCAAAATGATACCATGATTTCTTTTCGCCAAAGTCTGCGATTCGCAAATACAAGCGGAGCAATTACTAACGCCATCAGCAAGGCGCAGGATGAAATTGAGACATAGCGTAGGCAAACCACCCAGCGTTATGAGCGCCTTGATTTTGCATCTGGGCGCACATACATTACCTTCTGCAATTGAGAGGTGAAATCTGATGCAGATTCGCGGCGCACAGAAACAGGATCTATCCAGCATACTGCAACTTTACGCGCAACCAGGAATGGATAATGGCGTTTTCCTTGATATAGCGACTGCGGAGGCAATTTTTGCGCGGATGGCGCACTACCCCAGCTATCGTCTGTTTGTGGTAGAGACCGAAGATGCAATCGTCGGCAGCTATGCCCTTTTGATCATGGACAACTTGGCCCATCTCGGTACTCCTTCTGCCATCGTCGAAGATGTCGTGGTTCATCCCCAGTGGCAGGGACAAGGGATTGGTAAGCACATGATGGCCCACGCCATGGATCTGGCGAGAAAGGCGCGTTGCTACAAGCTGATGTTATCTTCCAATGCCAAGCGCGAGGCTGCCCATGCGTTTTACGAATCCCTCGGCTTTGCGCGTCACGGCTACAGCTTTCGTATGGACCTTGTAAACTGACCGGACGGTCAGTACACTTGCAGCAGACTTCGACGGAGCTACTTGCCCATGTCCGCTTTGCGTCGTGCCATCATCACTGGCTTTGCCTTGTTTCTCACCAGCCCCGCGATCTTTGCGGAGGACCTGCTCAGCGTCTATCAGCAGGCGATACAGACCGACCCGCAGTTGGCAGAGGCCCGCGCGAACCTGCAAGCCGCTGAGCAGGATAAACCCCTTGCACGCTCGGCCTATCTGCCGCACCTGGGCTTAGGTGCCAGCGTCGGTTTCAACACTGGCCACTTCTCCGGCTTCGCTGGCCTCGATATCAGCAAGGCCTATCTCTCTAATAGTTACAGCGTCAGCCTGACCCAGGCGGTGTTCAATGGCCCGGCCCTTTCCGCAATAAAGCAGGCGGGTAGTCAAATCCAGGCAGCCGCAATGGGTCTTGCCTACACCGAGCAGGATCTGGCATTGCGGGTCGCCAAGGCCTACTTCGCGGTGCTCGAGGCAGAGGCGCAGGAAGCCATCGCGAAAAAGCAAACTAACCTGCTGGACAGCATCTACAAGCAGACGGAAGCGCAGCTGCAGATTGGCACTGGTGACATCATCTCGGTGCGCGAAGCCCGGGCACGACTGGACTCCGCCAAGGCCGACCAGATTCAGGCGGAAAACGCCACGCAGGTCGCCCTTCGGCAATTGCAGCGACTCACCCATGCGCCGGTCGGTCAACTGGCACCGCTCCACCAATTCCAGGCCCTTGGACCACAACCCGACAACATGCAGGACTGGGTGGCAACTGCCATGAAATCCTCGCCGCAGATCCTGCAGGCCGAGGCACAGACACAGAGCGCCCAGGATGCCGTTGAGGTACAACGCCGCGCGCGCTGGCCGAAGCTGGATTTGCAGGGGATTGCGCAGCACGTGCATGGCAATCCCTTCCCCGGCTTTACCGAGAATCAGGCGGGAGTGAGCTTGAACCTGTCCATGCCCATCTTCGAGGGTGGCCAGATCTCCAGTCAGGTGCAGAAGGCGCAGGCGCAGAGCATGGCGTCGAGCGATCATCTAGGGAGCGTACGTGATGCCGTCAAACTCAATGTTGAGAGCTCCTTTCTCGATCTTCAGAACAGCGTCGCGCAGCTGCAGGCAGCGAAAGAGTCGGCTCAGTCGGCCAAGGTATCCCTGGCAGGCACCCGCAAAGGCTACGAGGTCGGCACCCGCTCCATCATCGATCTGCTACAAACCGCTACCGACTATATTCGCGCGGAACAACACTATAATGTCGCTCTCTACCGTCAGGTCACCGCCCGCGTCGCCCTCAAGGCCGCCGCTGGACAGTTGAACATCGGCGATCTCACCTCGATCAACGCCCTCCTGCAACCGTAATGACGGCTGCGCGAGCCGATCGTTCGGCGTATAGTGTCTGCTTGCAGTGCAGATGACAAACGAGGAGATGACGATGGCGGAACTGAGCAACCTGGCCCTGGATCTGCGCGGGCTTCCCGATGCCAAGGCCGGTCCTTTGCTTTTCAGCGCGGCTCAGCGCCTGGGACTGGGACAGAAAATATCGGTGCAGATCGATCGCGATCCCCATGCCCTGCTACGCGCCACGGCCTTCCAGTTACGTGATGCGATTTCCTGGACGGTTACGGGTGCGGAGCACGACTGGCAAGCCGAAGTGCGGCCGCGCAAGGAAGCCGAGGCAAAGGATGTTGTCGACCTCCTCACCTGGGATCATTATCG
Source organism: Acidithiobacillus sp. YTS05 (assembly GCF_024396695.1). Classification (GTDB taxonomy): domain Bacteria; phylum Pseudomonadota; class Gammaproteobacteria; order Acidithiobacillales; family Acidithiobacillaceae; genus Igneacidithiobacillus; species Igneacidithiobacillus copahuensis. The sequence goes on along the minus strand of NZ_CP094359.1, from coordinate 1,246,189 downwards.
CCTTGATCGTCAATTTGCCGACGTCCTCGCCGCTGCCAATGCGAACAGGGTAGAAGAGGCAGAGACTATTTTCCAGGACTACTGGATTGGTCTGCGCCGTCATGTGCACATGGAAAACTATATCCTTGGGCCCGTGCTGGGCGGTGGCGAGAAGAAAGGGCCACTGGCGGACATGCTCTTTGAGCACGACAGCATCATTCAGCAGTCGCGGATTGTGGACGAAACCTTCCAGGAAAAGGACTACGGCATGCTGCCGGCCATCTGCGCCGTTCTTTCGGGGTCGCTGGCCAAGCACGAGAACCGCGAGGAGAACACGCTGTTCCCAATCTGGCAGGCAGCCAACAATCAGGACAAGCTGCGGGCGGAGGAATTTCTCGTGCAGACTAGGGCGCTCTTGGCCGGCGCCGACGACGCGGTCGTCAAGGAACGTTTCCCCGACTAAAATTCAGTGCAGCGATTTGCCCGGCGCAAAGAGCGCTGCGACGTCCGTAGAATCGAGCAGGTAGACTTTTTGGCAATACTCGCAAGTCACCTGCACCTTACCCTCGGCTGCCAAGGTCTCTTCTACCTCTTTCTCCCCCAAGGCAACGAGCATGCGCTCGACCCGTTCCTGCGAGCAGCTGCACTGAAAGTGTAGCCCTTGGGCATCGCGCAGGCGCACGCCGACACTGGGAAAGATTTCCGGCAGAAACTGCTCCGGTCGTGCCTGCAACAGGGATTGATCCGAACCCACGGCAAAGAAGCCCGTAGCGATTTCCCATTCCTCGGCGGTGAGCACCCCGGGCAGGCGTTGTAGAAAATAGCCACCAGCGATCCCGCTGGTAGCGTCCACTAGCAGACGAAAATAGGCCGGAGCCTGCACCGACTCGGTAAAATATGCCTGTAGAGACTCCGTCAGAGTGTTGCGCAGCTGGATCAGCCCCTGATAGCGGTCGCGGTCCATACCCATATCCACGGTCAGGGCGAGCAAGGCCTCAGGCAGTGCCGCAAGGTCTAGATTTTCCTCTGCCCCACGCCAACGGGCATAGGCGCGCATGCCACCACCAGCCATCATCTCGGCGACCAGGAGTTGCAGACTGCCCTGACTCTGGGCCTGGAGAATCAGTCGTTCGAAGTGCTTCTGGGTGCTGGAGATCAGGGCCAGGCCAACGAGAATTTCGCCGATGAGCTGGCGCAGCTCCGCTGGCCCCTCGAGACCCTGGATTACCCGCGCAAAGATGCCGTCGACCCGGCAACGGGCACCCCGTAACGGTAGGCTCTCCCAATAAAAGCTCTGCAGAAAATCCGCCGAATCGCTACTCATGCAGGCACCTCCCGCGCCATCAAAGGTTCCATTGCCCGCAATAACTGCTTGAAAAGCCGCGGATCCCGTTCCTCTTGCGCGGCGAGCAGCTCCTTCATGCGCTGGCGTTCGGTGGGATGGCGAAAGCAGGCGGGACAATTCTCGACGATGATCGGTAGGCCTTTATCCTCGGCATAGGCGCGAGTCTGCCGTTCGCGACAGTAGACCAGGGGACGGATGACGCGCAGGTCGCCTTCGCGTACGGCGTAATGGGCCTTCATGGTGCGCAGTTCGCCATTGTAAAACATCGACATGAAAAAACTTTCCGCGAAGTCGTCGAGATGCTGGCCGAGGGCGATGACGTTGTAGCCCTCACGGCGCGCGCAGGCATACAGTACACCCCGCCGCATTCGCGCACAAAAGCTGCAATAGGATGGGCGCCCTAGGTGTTTCTGAGCACGACCAAAGATATCCTGCCGCTCCCAGAACCACGGCAGCCCGAGTGCATGAACATGGAGTCCAAGCGGCTCGGGATCAAAATCCGAGCTCTGCGGGTCGACGGTTGCCACCCCCAGTTCGAAGGAGAGAGGGCTGTGCCGTTGCATTTCTGCGAGCAAGGCCAGCATGCTGAGGGAATCCTTGCCACCCGAAAGTGCCAGCAGCACCCGGTCTCCTGGGCGAATCATGCGGAAATCATGGATGGCCTTGCCCATGCGTCGCGCCAGGAGGCGAGGCACAGGCAATCGATGCCCCTCCCGCGCCTCTGCGTCTGGCAACGTGGCCAGTTCAGCCATGAACCGCCTCGAAACTGGCGGCGAGCTCTAGCGGGGATACGGTCGCCGCCCCGAGCTTGCCAACCACGATACCCGCAGCACGATTACCCAACTCCACTGCCCGATCCAGAGGCCAGCCGGCCGCCACCGCCGTGGCAATGGTGGCAATCACGGTATCTCCAGCACCGGTCACATCGAATACCTCGCGCGCCTGGGCCGGATGATGATGCATCCCATCGGCAAGAAAGAGGGTCATGCCCTCCTCTCCCCGGGTCACCAATAAACCCTCCAGCTGCCACGCCGCGCGCCAGTGCCGCGCCAGCGCGTGAAACTCCTCTTCCGTTTTCCAGCCACCCGCAACCGCCTGGAATTCGCTCTTGTTGGGCGTCAAGAGGGTCGCCCCGGCATAGCGGGCAAAATCGCGCCCCTTAGGATCGACGAGAACGGGTATCTGGCGTTCGCGCGCCAAGCGAATCCACGCCTGCGGATCGTGTACCGCGCCTTTGCCATAATCCGATAGCAACAAGGCGGCCATGCCGACAAAAAAATCTTCATCGTCGAGCAACAGGCCGTGCAAATGCTCCTCATCGGGACGTTCCTCAAAATCGAGGCGAAGCAACTGCTGCTGCTGTCCAATTACCCGCAACTTGACGGTGGTAGGAAGCCCCTCGAGCGCCACGAGGTGGGTCTCCACGCCCGCCCTGCGGAGCAAGGAGTCGAGACTGTCTGCTGCGGCATCCCTGCCCACCGGCGCCCGCAAACGACAGCTCGCACCCAGGGCAGCGATATTGAGGGCGACATTGGCAGCGCCACCGGGCCGCTCTTCTTCGCGCCCAACCTGCACCACTGGCACTGGTGCCTCGGGCGAGATGCGCTCGACTCTGCCGAACCAGTAGCGGTCGAGCATCACGTCGCCGAGCACGGCAACGTGGGCCCGGCGTAATTGGTTCAGGGAATCAGGGGCGGCCGATGGCACGGTATTGCAGTCCTGCAGCTTTAAGTAAACGGGGATCGTAGAGGTTACGACCGTCAATGATCAAGGGATGCCGCAGGCGGCGCTTCAAATCGGCAAAATCCGGGCTGCGAAAGATCTGCCATTCGGTACAGATCATGAGGGCATCGGCGCCGTCGCAGGCTGCATAAGGATCCTCGCAAAAAGAGATCTCCGGCATCTTGGCGTAGATCCGCTTTGCTTCTGTCATGGAAACGGGATCGTAGGCGCGGATGGTGGCACCACGCCGCCGTAATCCATCGATCAGGGTGCGACTGGGGGCCTCGCGCATGTCGTCGGTATTGGGCTTGAAGGCCAGTCCCCACACGGCGATCTCTTTGCCCTGCAGATCCGCGCCCAGTTCTTCCACCAGCTTGCGCTCCAGCACCTGCTTTTGCGCATTGTTGACGCTTTCCACCGCACGGATCAGGGGGGCATCATAGCCAAGCTCCCTCGCCGTGTGCTCCAAAGCGCGCACATCCTTGGGAAAACAGGAACCACCATAACCACAACCGGGGTAGATGAAGTCAAAGCCGATGCGGGGATCTGAGCCGATTCCGATGCGCACATGCTCGATGTCTGCGCCCAGACGCTCGGCCAGACCGGCCAGCTCGTTCATGAAGGAGATCTTGGTCGCCAAGAGGACGTTGGCGGCATACTTCGTAAGCTCCGCCGAGGGAATGTCCATGACCAAAACCCGGTCGTGATTGCGGTTGAAGGGCGCGTACAGGTCCCGCATGCGCTGCGCCACGGCTTCCTCGTCGGTACCGACGATGATCCGGTCCGGCTTCATGAAGTCGCCGACCGCTGCCCCCTCCTTCAGAAACTCTGGATTGGAAACCACGGAAAAGGCGATTTTCGCGCCGCGGGCATCCAGCTCTGCCTGGATTGTGGCACGCACCTTTTCTGCCGTCCCCACCGGGACGGTGGACTTATTGATGACGATGCGCGGCTGGTCGAGATGTTTCCCGATGTCGGAAGCCACCTGCAATACATAGCGCAAATCCGCCGAGCCATCCTCCTCTGGCGGGGTACCAACGGCGATGAAGAGAAATTCACCATGGGCCACGCCCTCGGCAATGTCGGTGCTGAAGTGCAGACGCCCGCCGTCGATGCCACTGCGCACGATCTCCGGCAGATCCGGCTCATGGATGGGGATTTCGCCAGCCCGCAGACGCGCCACCTTTTCGGCATCGATATCGATGCAGAGCACCTGATTTCCCACCTGCGCCAGGCAGGCGCCAGTGACCAGCCCTACATAGCCCGTACCCACTACTGTTATCCGCATACTTCCGTCCCCATCACTTCCGGCGCCAGCTCTTCGATCACTACCGTGGCCATGGCGTATCGATGTTCATCCGTCAGACTCAACCACAGGCGCGGCTGGCGCGCACAATGCAGAAGTTGCCTTTGCGCGGCACCGCGCAGAGAAAGCGTTGGACGTCCAAGAGGATCATGACGAACCTGGATATCCTCCAGACAGATACCATTGCGAAATCCGGTACCCAGAGCCTTGACCGTGGCTTCCTTGGCGGCAAAGCGGCGCGCCAAAAAGGCGGCAATCCCCTGCCCCGCTGGCAGCTCAGCGTATTCCTGTTCGCCAAGAACACGAGACAAAAGGCGATCGCCCCAACGATCAAGCAAGGATGCCATGCGCTCGACCGAAACCAGGTCCGTACCCAACCCAACGATCACCGACGCGCCTGCCGCATCAGCCGTTTCATCTCCCGGACGGCATGGTCCAGACCATGAAAGATGGCATGCGCAACGATGGCATGCCCGATGTTCAACTCTGCAATTTCCGGGATGGCGGCGATCGCTTCCACATTGCTGTAATCGAGGCCATGGCCGGCATTGACCTGCAGGCCCAGGCTGCTCGCCAGCCGTGCAGCGCTGCGTAGTGACTCCAGCTCCCGGCTGGCTTCGACGCGGTTGCGCGCATTGGCATAGCTGCCGGTGTGCAGTTCGATGACCGGCGCACCCGTAGCCGCTGCGGCCTCAATCTGTCGCGGATCGGGGTCGATGAACAGCGAGACCCGCACCTCCGCCGCTGCCAGACGCTCGCAGGCCCCTTGTACCCGCGCCTGCTGTCCGGCAACATCCAAGCCCCCCTCGGTGGTCAGCTCGGCGCGCCGCTCGGGCACCAGGCAGCAGTCGCTCGGACGCAGACGCTCGGCTATCGCCAGGACCTCTTCAGTAACCGCCATTTCCAGATTCAGACGGGTCCGCAAGGTTTGCTGCAGGAGTTCGACGTCGCGTTCCTGGATGTGACGACGATCTTCCCGCAAATGTGCGGTAATGGCATCGGCGCCGGCGCGTTCCGCAACAAAGGCCGCCTCCAGAGGATCCGGGTAGCGGGTTCCCCGCGCCTGGCGCAGCGTCGCGACATGATCGATATTCACACCTAGAGCTATCATCTGCTTTCTACGCCTCCACTGCGCCTGCGCCGCAAGTATGCCGCAAGTAGGCGCCGACTCTCCAGTGTTCGCCCACCAAGAAGCTGGTCGAGTTCCATGGCCAAATAAGCGCGCAATTCGCCCCACACGCTCCGCTCCGGCGGCAACTGCAGGTCCCCCGCCAGCCAGGTCAACGCCGCCCGGGAAACGGGCTGCGCCAGGGCCGGGGCATGCCGGGAACAGAACAACCCCTCTCCAGGGCGGGCGTAGGCGCTGTCCTCCAAAAGGGCGCCGCATTGCGCGCAACGGGCAACATCTGCAGCCCAGCCAAGGGTTTCGAGCAGACGCCGCTCAAAACGTCGCAGCAACCAAAAATCCTCAGGCCTGGAGGCGAGCGCTTCCAAGATCTGGGAATATTCGACAAATAGTTCGTCCTGCGGATCCGCTCGCCCGGTCAGACGCAAGAGAAGCTCGTTGAGGTAGAACAGCAGCAACGCCGGCACCGGCTGTTGCACGAGCCGGCTCGGAAGCTCTTCGGCACCCTGCAGGGCTGGAAGATCGCCGCGACCGGCCCAGCGCACCCAATAGGGACGCCCGGCTTCCAGGCGACCCCGTCGCCGCTTGCCCCGCGCCAGGATCCCCAGACGCCCGTGGTGTTCCGTAAACAGTTCGAGTATCAGACTGCCATCGCCAAACGGGTGAGAATGCAGTACCCAGGCCCGCTCTCCCTGGTTACGCTCCATATCCCATTTCGCGCAGAATACCCGGCTGCCGGTCCCAGTCTTCGCGTTCCTTCACCCACAGCCCCAGCCGCACCCGCGCACCGGTCTGCTGTTGGATACTTTCCCGTGCCCGCGTGCCAATGTGCTTGAGGCGCTGTCCTTTTTCTCCCAGCAGAATTGCCTTTTGCCCCGGACGCCGACAGTAGATGGTTGCCTCGATTTCATGTCTGCCTTCCGGACTGATCGTGTATTTTTCGATGGCGACCGCGGTCTCATACGGGAGTTCGGCACTGAGCTGGCGAAAGATCTGCTCGCGCACAGCTTCCGCCGCCAGAAAACGCATCTGCCGATCCGTCACCTCATCTTCGTCATATTGTGCTGGCCCCTCCGGTAGAAGAGGAAGAATGACTCCTGCCAAACGCTCGACGTCATCCGGCCGCCGCGCACTCATCGGCAGGATCTGTGCAAAGCGCGCATGCCCGCTGAGTTCGTGTAGATACGGCAGCAGACGCTCTTTCTGCGGCACGCGATCGACCTTGTTGGCGACCAAAATCAGGGGTAGATCCCGTTGCTGCAGCCAGCGCAGGGCCTCAGCATCGCCCGCCGTCCACAGCGGCGCCTCGACCACCAGAACGCCCAGGTTTGCGGCATCCAGGGCCGAACGCGTGGCACGCAGGATATGCCGATTGAGACTGCGGTATCCTTGATGCACACCAGGCGTATCGAGGAACAGAATCTGCCCGTTGGGGCGGGTGTAGATACCGAGAATCTGATCGCGGGTGGTCTGCGGACGCGGGGCGGTGATGCTGATTTTCTGGCCGATCAGGTGATTGAGCAGGGTGGATTTGCCAACATTCGGCCGGCCGATCAACGCTACGCTACCACAGCGATGCGCTACGGGGGGGCTCTCAGACGGCATGACGTTGCTCATGCAGCCGGCCCTGCAGCTGTTCCAGCATCAGTTGTGCCGCCTGCTGTTCGGCCTTGCGCCGACTGCTGTCCTCGGCTTCCGTGGGCGGCATCCCTGCGACAGTACAGCGGGCCACGAAACGACGCTCATGCGCCTGCCCTTTTTCTTCCACCAGTTCATAGAAGGGCAACGCCCGCCCCTTGCCCTGCAAGAACTCCTGCAATCGGGTCTTGGGATCACGCAGTTCCTCCGCACCCAAGGTATCGGTAATCAGGGGCACGATGACGTGATCGACGATGGCTTCCGCGGCGCCAAAACCGCCATCCAGATAGGCAGCACCAATGATAGCCTCCACCGCGTCGGCACGAATGGAGGCGCGACGCGCACCACCACTACGCATTTCTCCTGCCCCGAGAATCAGGGCATCAGCAACACTGATGGTTTCCGCTACCTGTGCCAGGGTTTCCTCCCGCACCAAACGTGCCCGCATGCGCGAGAGATCTCCCTCACTCACCTTGGCAAAACGCTTGTAGAGTCGCGCCGCAACGATAAAATTCAGCGCCGCATCGCCCAAAAACTCCAGGCGCTCATTGTGAATGGCCGCGGCACTGCGATGCGTCAGCGCCTGACGCAATAGAGCGAGGTTCTGGAAGCGATAGGCAATACGGTCTTGCAGTCGATCTAGCGTATTCATGTGCCAAGTATACCTGCAGCTTCATAAAAGCGGGAGATAGGAATGCAACATCGTTATGTGGGGTGTCTTTTCTCTACTACGACTGAACAGATCATCCCTGCCGTCAACGGTAAATCCCGAGGCTTTTGCAGCAAGCGGATACGGACCGGGATACGGGCCGGCAAACGGACCCAATTGAAACTCGCCCGCACGTCTGCCTGCAGACGCTCGCCGGTGTGACTTTCGCGATCGGCGATGGCGGGGGCGATACCTTCTACTATCGCCGGCAGACTTTGCCGTGCCCCCAACAGGGTGACCCGCGCCTTGTCGCCGACATGGACCCCGGCCAGGCGGGTCTGCTCCATGTAGGCATCCACCCAGTAGCTATCAGACTCCACCAGCGCGAGCAACGGCTTGCCAGTTTGCGCATAATCTCCGGTCCGCAAACGCAGATGGGTAATGGTTCCCGCTACTGGCGCCCGCACCAACGTCCGCGACAGGTCATATTCCGCCAGATTCAGGCGGGCGCGGGCAGCCGCCAATTGCGCCTGCGCGGTGCGCACCGCGAGCAGGGCATCGGTGCGCGCCTCTGCGGATACGACATCCGCTGGCAAGTCGGCACGTCGCGCCGCCTGTTCCTGGCGAAGAGCGAGTTGCGCGCTGGCTTCGGCCAATGCCGCCCGCGCCTTGGCCACGGCGAGCCGGTAACGTCGGGGATCGATGCGAAACAGTACCTGTCCGGCTCGTACCGGCGCATTATCCGCAACCTCAAGATCCACCACGCGGCCACTGACATCGGCATTCACTTCAATGATCTGCGCTTGCACGACGGCATCCCGGGTCCACGGACGATCCATATAGGCATGCCAAAGACGCCAGCCAAGCCATCCCGCCAGGAGCAGCACTACCAAAGTCAGCAAGACACGCAACAGACGCCGGATCACCCGTATACTCCCAGTCCCAACAGAGAAAAGAGACAAACAAATAGCGCAAGGCGGAACAGTGCCGGATGCCAGACCCAGCGATCGAGATTCCAGCGACTCGTCAGTTTATCGGCAATCAGATACAAAATGACCGTCAGCGCAAAAATTGGCAAAAGAGTCGGTACGACTGCACCAAAAAGAACGATGTCAACCGGCATCTTGCGGCTCCAGCGCCTGGGAAAGGCGTCGGGATACGCTGGCGATGACGTGTACATAAACGCGAAACAAGGCGTCCGGCGGCAAGATCGGATGTAGCGCAGGGTCAAGCCTTTCCTCGGGAAGATGCTGTACCGCATCCAGTGTGGCGCGTAGACGCTGCCGATCCTCTTCGCTCATGGCTTCGGAACGGCGCTGCCGGATACTTTGCAGGAGTGGCTCGACATAGTCCTGGTCATATAGTTGCAAGGGATGCTCTCCTGCCTCCTCGCCACGCGCGTGCAATAAAATCCGTAGCTGCAGAATACCCTCTGCGAGTTCGTCCAGGCGCATGGCCTCGCGTAGCACCTCAGCATCGCCCTGTTGTTGCGGTGTGAGAGTAGCGGCAAGCAGACGCAGATATTCCCGACTCTCGGCGGCATAGCGATTGCGCAGATTGGTCAAAGGCGCACTCGCCACAGTGCGTACCAGGGTACGAAAGCGCTCGAGCAAACGGCTACGCTCCCAGCGATTTCCCAGCGGAAAGATCAGGAAAAAGGCGATGCCCACCAGGAACACAGCAATCAGCTCAGCAAATCCGGTATTGAGCATGTTGACATAGGAGAATGGCTGATCATTGTCCGGGACCGCCAACTGCGGGAAGAAAATGCCAAAACCGGCGGCGGTTCCCGCCCAGCGGCTTTGCGTCAGCAGCCACGGTGAAACCAGAAAAAATGGGAATAGCGCAAGCGCAAGCAGGAGAAATCCTTGCAGACGCGGCAGAAATTCCAGGGAAAAGAGCATGGCCGCGAGAAAGGCGAGGAGAATGCCAAACCCCATCTGTCGCGTTGAGGCTACCGGATTGGGAAAGGTGGAGAAGAGTGCGACCAGCACCACCGCAATGATCAACGCCGATGGACCAGAAGGCCAGGCCGTCCACAGCCAAAAGCAGGAGACCAGCGCCACCACCATGAGACTGCGCGCTGCCGCAGTGAGAGGTTGAATGATCTCAGTGGGCGGGCGATCAAAAGATACTCGCCAGCGCTTATCGTGCACTTCGTCGATGGTCATGGGTAGCGGTAGGGAAGCCGTCTTCTGCTCTGGGTACAGTAGACGATGATAGCTTTCCAGATAGCGCCGAAATTCCGCCAGGTAACGAGTGAGTAGCAAAATCAGACTATCCAGAGCCAAGGCCTGCGCCGCATCGAGACGAGTATGCAAGTCCTCGCGTAGCCGCGAAAGCTGATCTATGACCCTTTCCTGCACGCCTTGGAGATGCGTGCGGGCCAGCGCACTGTCACCAGCCTGAATGGTCTGTCGCAGCCCTTCCAAGTCCTTGCGCAGTTGCTCCAGTAGCTCTCGGCTGGCTTCCTGCACCGGACTGAGAGCGACCCGGCGCAGACGCCGGATATGACTGTTTAGTAGATGGAGGGTACCCGAAGCAAACATCATATCGGCAATCATCTCCCCAACCAGCTCATTGTGGAGACGACCCGCTGCGCTCTCAAAAAAGGAACCTGAGCGATAATTGTCGAGTTGCAAAGTTTCCTGGGTGGCGGCGAGATGCAAAACGATCCAATCCGCGCGCGCAACTCCGCCATTTAACACCCGCAGAGAATTCCCCAGAAAATGTTCCAATCTGCTTTTGGCAGTGCTCTCCAGCAGCTCACGCAGGGATTGCGGAAAGACCACCGCACTCACAATCGATGCCACCAGGATACCCAACATAACATCACTGAGGCGCGCAATGCCAATATCCACCGCATGTCCAGGATCAAGGGCAGCAGGTAGTCCGACCAAGGCCGCAGTGTAGCCGGCGAGTACAAAGGCGTAGGCTTGAAAGTTGCGGAAATAGCGCGCACCGGCCGTACAAAAAGCGACCCATAAGGCCAGGCCGGCAAGGAAACCGATACGCGCGTCCGGGAAGAGCGCGACCAGTAGCAGCGCAACGATACTACCGACAATGGTCCCGATAGCGCGATAGAAACTCTTGGCCAGCACCATCCCATTACGGGATTGCATGACGATAAAAACGGTAATGACCACGGTACTTGGTGAATCGAGCTGGAAGCGATAAGCCAGCCATAGGGCCAGCAGCGCCGCCAGTGCCGTCTTGCCTAAAAATAGCCACCTTTGCAGATCCTGACGGTAAAAATCTCGCCAGAACTGATAATGGGTAACGGCAGAACTAGCCATGGACAGCCGACTTCTCGGGCCAAGTCTGGGCGACCACCCGCCCCCCCAACGCCGCATAGAGAGCTACGAGAGTTTGTTCGGCATGGGTATCCAAGCGCAGACGCTCCAGTTGATTCTCGATCAGCGGAACTCGTACCTCCAGTGCTGGCAGCGCGTTGCTCAGCCCCGCCTGGTAGCGCTGCTGCTGCAATCGCACGCTATGTTCCAAAATGACTTCCCGTTGTTGCAGGCTGGCGCGTTCCTGCGCCGCGGCCTGCAGTGTCGTCAAATCACCGGCCACCTGTTGCAAAGCCTGTAGCAGGGTCTTGCGATACTGCGCCAAGGTTACATTGTAGTTTGCTTGGCTGGCGTCAAAGTTGCCGCGCAGCCGTCCGCCTGTAAACAACGGCAGATTGATCGCCGGCCCGATTCCGGCCTGCAAGGAACCGGGATGCAAAAAGGTGAACAAGCCACCAGCGGCGGCCAGTCCCCCGGCAAAGGCGACGAGATTGATGTTGGGATAGTAGGCATCTCGCGCCACTTGTATGGCTGCAGCTGCGGCCTCGATCGCATTCCGTTGCGCCACGACGTCCGGCCGCTCTCCCACCCACGCTGCTGGTACCTGCGTTGGACTCTGCCAATACGGTCGGAGCAATGACCGTCGGCCGGCATTCCGCAGCGTTGCGGGCAGACGAGTTCCTTGCCCACAGAGCACGGCAAGGGCCTCGCGGTTCTGTTCCTGCTGCGCCTCTTCGGCTTCGATTTCTCGTTGCAAACGCGAAAGGCGAGCGGCATTTTCCAGCGCTGCCAGGGAATTACTCAGACCATGTTGCTGCCGCTGTTCTTCGATGCTTTCGATTTGTTGCAATATCTGCTGCTCGTCATACAATTGCGCAAGGACTGCATCATTACCGGCAATCGCCAGTAGCTGCTGTACAACCGCAGCCTCCAATACAAGGGTTGCCGCCCTTTGCTTCTGCTGCATCATCAAAAGATGCAAGCGGGCCTCGCGAACCCGCTCGCGCTCCTTGCCCCAGAGGTCGAGATGGTAGGAAAAATCCAGTTTCAGGGCGTTATTCCAGGAGCTTTCGCCGGCATAGGGAGGCAGATAAAATTGATTTTGGGTCCAACGGCTCACCCCAATGTGTCCTGCCAAATCGGCCTGTGGCACGAGCTTAGCGCCAGCGCCGCGCAACTGCGCTGCTGCGAGCTGTACTCGTGCCTCGGCTTCCTCCAGATCCGGATTATTGCGTAAGGCGAGACGCAGAATCTCCCGCTGCTGTGCATCGAGCAAGGCCCGCCACCAATCGGTGTTGGCTGGCGTCTCTCCCTGCCCCTGCACCAGCCCCTTGCTGAGCTGCAAGTCCTGTAATTTGGTCGGCGCCGCAAGCTGCGGCATCTTTGGCGCACAGCCCGCGACCGCAGCGAGTACCAGGACGTAAGCAGCAATCTGCCAAACCCTCACGTATTCCTCCGCTGTTTCAATCCAAGTGCTCGCGTAGCATCATTCACCCATACCCTGCAGGCGCTGCCGGATCTCCGCCACTACCGCGTCCGCTTGCCTACCATCTGCGGATGACAAACGCCAGTCAGCCTCCTCGGCGCGGAACCAGGTTGCCTGCCGCTTCGCCAACTGCCGCGTAGCGTAAAGGGCTGCCTGTTCCGCCTCAGGCAGGGAGCACTCGCCCCGCAACCAGGCGAATAGCTGACGGTAGCCCACTGCCCGGCAGGCCGGGTAGTCCGCGTCTCCATAACGTCCAAACAGAGTCGCGGCCTCCTCGCGGAAACCCGCCGCATACATGGCTTGCAGGCGAACAGCGATGCGCTCGTGCAGTTCGGCGCGCGCGGGTTGCAGGACAATCTTCCAGAGCGGTCCGGACAGTCCGCCCTGCCAGAGCTCCATCGTCTTGCCCTCCGCCAGCAGCTCCAGGGCACGTTGTATCCGCTGTGCATCGTGGGGATGGATAGCAGCCGCCCGTTCTGGCGCCTGTTGTGCCAGGCGCTGATGTAAGGCGGGCCATCCCACGCGCTCGGCTTCTCTCTGAAGCTGTTGGCGAAGGACCGGATCGGCGGGCGGCAGATCGGCAATGCCACGTTCCAGGGCACGGAAATAGAGGCCCGTGCCCCCAACCAGCAAGGGGATTTGTCCATCTGCCCGGGCAGCGGCAATTTCCGCTCGGGCGTCGCGGGCAAAGTCACCGGCCGAATAGATCTCTTCCGGTTCGCGGATATCGATCAGGGCGTGGGGATAGCGGGCCTGCAGCGCGGGATCGGGCTTGGCGCTGCCCAGATCGAAATGACGATAGACCGCCAGCGAATCGACGCTGATGAGGCGAACCCGGAAGGTATCTGCCAGACGCAGGGCGAGAGCCGTCTTGCCGCTCGCCGTCGGCCCCTGGAGAAAGAGGGTGGGTAGAAAAGATATCTCGGTGTTCTCAGGGTCCATAGTCCCGGATAGCAGCAGCTCAGCGTCCACGCAGGAACAGGCGATCGAGCTCGGCAAGGTTCCACTGGACGATGGTGGGCCGGCCATGATTGCATTGGGTGTAGCGTGGCGTTGCTTCAAGCTGCCGCAGGAGGGCATTCATTTCTGCAAGACTTAGGGGATGATGGTCCTTGATGGCGGCGTGACAGGCCATCTCCGCCAGACGCTCATCCCCCTGCCCGGCCTGCCAGGTCGCCTGCTCCGCCAGGCAATCCGCCACCAGATCGGCAATGGCCGACTGCGGAAACCCCGGCGCGCAGGCGTGGATGCGCAGGCTGCCGGGACCGCTGCGCGACCAGTCGAGACTGGCCTCACGCAACAATTCCGCGCGCTCCTCCAGACGCTCGCCCTGAGCGGGGCTGAGCTCGATCTGCAGCGGCAGGAGCAGGGCTTGCTGCTGTCCCGTCGACCGTTGCGCCTTGAAGCGCTCGTAGAGAATGCGCTCATGGGCGGCATGCTGATCGATCAGGAGCATCCCTTCCTTGTTTTCCGCGACGATGAAACGCTGATGAATCTGCCCCAAAGCCCGTCCCAGGGGATAGCCCTTCCAGAGCTCCTCTGGATCAGAAACGGAGGATGACGAGGACTCAGGAGAAGGCGGCGGCGGGTAACGGAAACCAGGAGCGACCAGTTTCTGCCAATAGTCGTCGCCAGAGTCCTCCCGCACCCGGCCTACGGCAAGGTCTGTGAGAGGCGCCTGGGTACCGAAAAATCCCGCGCCCGAGCGCTGTTCGCTCCTCTCTGTAGGGGGTAGGTACGGCGCCCGCGGACGCGCCTGATCGGCGATGATTTCTGCCAGGGTATGGCGGACGAAGTCGTGGATCTGGCGAGCCTCGCGAAAGCGCACCTCGGTTTTGGCGGGGTGCACATTGACATCCACCAGCTCACTCGGCAGCTCCAGATAACAGATGGCGACAGGTTGGCGGTCCTGATACAACACATCCGCATAGGCGGAGCGCAAGGCATGACGCAGACCGGCGTCCTGCACCGCGCGGCCATTGACGAAGAAATACTGCTCGTCGGCGCGGGGTCGGTTGAAGCTGGGCAATCCGAGCCAGCCCCAGAGTCGCCAGCCATTATTTTCCTGTGCAAAACGCAAGGCGTTACGCAAGAATTCCTCGCCAAGGATGGCCGCCACCCGCGCGTCCTGATCGGCCTCACTTAGGGCCGCTGGATACTGCGCCAACAAGCGCTTTCCTTGTTGCAGGCGCAGATCCACCGGAAAGGCGCTGAGGGCGAGCTGACGCCAGAGTTTCTGGATACGGCCGAGTTCGGTGCCGGGGGCCTTCAGAAATTTGCGCCGCGCTGGCACATTGTAGAACAGATCTTCCACCCGCACCGTGGTGCCAGGCGCCCGCGCTGCGGGAGTATCTTCCTCGAGAATGCCCGCTGCCAGACGTAAATGCCGCGCCGCATTCGCCCCAACTGCCCGACTGGTGATTTCCAGGCGCGCGACAGAGGCAATGGCCGGCAGGGCCTCCCCGCGGAAGCCAAAGCTATGGATCTGCTCGAGCTCCCCGTCATCGTAGAGTTTGCTGGTGGCGTGGCGTGACAGGGCCAACGGTAGGTCTTCCGCCTCGATACCAATGCCATCGTCCTGCACCTCGAGCAGCTCGATGCCCGCCCCTTCGATCAGCACATCGATGTGCCGCGCGCCGGCATCGAGGCTGTTTTCGATGAGCTCTTTCAACACGGAAGCAGGACGTTCCACCACCTCCCCCGCGGCTATGCGGTCTGCCAGTTGCGGACTCATCACCTGCACCCGGCGTCGCGTCTCAGGCATGCTCAGCCAAGCTCTCGGACGCCGCGGTGAGAGCCGCCAGCCATTCGCTGCCGCGTGCGCTCAAGGCTTCGGCCTCCAAGCGATGCGCTCCCGCCGCTGCCAGCGCCATCTCGATCCGCAGATCGGCGGGCGGCAGGTACGCCAGGGCGCGCTCCGGCCACTCCACCAGCCACAGGGCATCTTTCTGCAGATAATCGCGCAGACCGATATATTCCAACTCCTCTGCCTCTACGAGCCGATACAGATCCAGATGCAGTACCGTCCCCGCAGCGGTGTCATATTCCTCTACCAGGGTATAGGTGGGACTGCGGACCACGGCGCTGTAGCCCAGGGCATGGATCAGGGCGCGCGCCAGGGCGGTCTTTCCCGCCCCGAGATCTCCCTGCAGATACATCACTCCCGGGATCGGCTTCAGACCGGCAAAGCCCTGCGCCCAAGCCTCGGTAGCCGCCAGATCGGGCAGTTCCCGGATCATGATGGGGACAGGAGACCCCGGAGGATATCGGAACGGCTGATCATCCCCAACAGTTTTCCTTCCGCATCGACCACCGGCAGGGCGTGCAGTTGATGTTCGAACATCCGGTCGGCCACCGTATCGAGGCTCTCTTCCGGGCGCGCCAGTTGCAGATGTCTCTTGGTGGCCAGCCCCCGCGCATCGACCGCGGTGACCTTGCGCAATTCTTCGCTGTATTCATGCATGCCAGAGATGGGAATTACACTGTCCAGAATCGAAATCACCGTGGGTAGATGCACCTGCCGGTGGGCATCGATCAGATCGCGTTCCGTGATGATCCCCGTCACACGGCCACTTGCGTCGATGACCGGCAGACTGTGGTGCCCAGAGGTCAACATCTTCTTGCCGACCTCCTCCACGCCGTCGCTCTCCCGCACCGAAATCACCTCTGTCGTCATCAGCGTACTGATATTTTTCATGCCGCAGTTTCCTCAGCCATACTGTCTTGCAATACCCGCAGGATAAGGTCAATTTCTGCGGCTGTCACCGAAAGTGGGGGCACGATGACAATGCTGTCGCCCAGCGGACGCAGATAGACACCCGCCTCGCGCGCCCGCCGACAGACAGCGTACTCGCGCCGGTCGCCATAGGGATAGGCATTGCCGCCCTGCGGATTGCGCAGGGGGACAGCCGCCATCAGGCCAAACTGCCGGGGCGCTGCCGAAAATGGCATCCCGGCGAAGCGCTGCAATCCTTGCTGCAGCTGCGCGATGCGCGCACGGACCGAGCTGAGCAAGTCGTTTTCGGCAAAAAGGGCCAGGTTTTCCAGCGCTACGGCACAAGCCAGGGGATTTGCGGTATAGGTATGGCCGTAATAAAACTGTTTGGCCTCGCCAAAGGGGGCCAGGAAGGCCGCATAGATCTGTTCCTGTGCGAGAGTGGCCGCCAGGGGCAGATAGCCGCCGCTGATCCCTTTGCCCAGCGCCAGCAGGTCAGGACGGACGCCTTCTTGCTCGCAATAAAACAGGCTACCACTACGGCCAAAGCCGCTAGCGACTTCATCGACGATAAATAGTACCTCATAGCGGCGGCAAAGCTCTGCCGCGCCTGCCAGAATCCCCCGCGGATAGGGCAGGATACCCGCTGCGCCCTGCACTCCTCCCTCCAAAATCAGGGCGATGATCTCGCGCGAGCTTTTCCGAAGCCTATCCTCCAGCGACTGCAACCAGCTTGCGCAGGCGGCTTCGGCATCGCCCTGCAGTCGTTGCTGCAGCAACCACGGGCTGGGCAGGCGCTCCACCGGGAAATGGAGATGGCCATAGACCCCATGAAAGAGCGGAAAACCGCCCAGCGAACTGGCACCAACAGTATCGCCATGATAGGCGTCATCTACCGACAGAAATCGGCGCTTGTCCTTGCGCCCCAGATTTTGCCAATATTGCGCCGCGATCTTGACCGCCACTTCCACCGCCTCGGCGCCGTCTTCCGAAAAAAACACCCGCTCGAGTCCCGCAGGAGCAATCTCCGTAAGACCCTTCGCCAGACGGATACCCGGCGGATGACTGGCGCCCAGGACCGTCGTGTGCGCCACCCGCTGCAACTGCGCCTGCAATGCGGCATCCAGACGCGGGTGCCGATGGCCGTGGACGTTGCACCAGAGGCTGGCAATGGCATCCAGGGCCTTGCGCCCGCGGATGTCATAGACATAATTGCCTTCGCCACGCGCAATGATCCAGGGATCGTCATCCCCCCAGCAGGACATCTGCGTAAAAGGATGCCAAAAATGCCGGCGATCCCAATCGCGCAACTCTTGTTCTTTCTTCAAGTGGCACTCCAGTTTTGCAATACGCGCGGGATCTGCGCCAGGATATCCCGCGCCAACAGGCTCGCCTCACCGAGTTCGTCTGCTGCCAGGTCGCCGGCCCGAGCATGAATACAGACCGCAAGGCCCGCCGCCCCAGCCGCATTCAAGCCCTGTGCCCAAAGACCGGCGATAAGACCGGTGAGGACGTCACCGCTGCCGCCGGTGGCCATGCCGGGGTTACCCCAGGGGCAACGTCCGAGCAGACTGCCGTCACTCACGAGGGTGCCTTCCCCCTTGAGTACCCAGACACCTCCGTAGCGTTGTACCAGCTCGGCAATCGCCGCCTCCCGGTCGGTCTGCACCGTCGTGGTAGTGGTGCGCAGCAGGCGAGCGGCTTCCCCCGGGTGCGGCGTGAAGATCCTCTCGGCCGCTCCGCGCAGGATATCCGGCCCAATGCGGGCGAGGATATTCAGGGCATCGGCATCCCAGATCTGCCGCTGCTGCAGTCCGCCCGCCTCACGGACGAGATCGTGGGCGGCCAGGCCCTGGCCCAGTCCCGGCCCTAGAGCAAGAACCGCATGGTCCGGCAGACGGCTGGCAAGGCGCGGTGGCCAATCCATCCAGGTCGCTTCTGGCAGATGCACGGCAAGATAGATCTGCGACTGGGGATGACCAATGCCGGTGACGAGGCCGGCGCCGGCGCGGTAGGCTGCCAGGGCCGCAAGGCTCAGGGCACCGCCCATCTCCGGGCTGCCGCCCAGGACATAGACATGGCCAAAGTTGCCTTTGTGCGCGGCAAGGGGACGCTTGGACAGGGCGGGGAGATTTTCCGGCAGCAGATCGCGATGCATGGGCATGGTCCTCAGGCCTTCTGAATGTCTTCCTCAGGATAGGCGCTGACATGATGGATCGCCAGATCCGGTCCCAGATATTCGTCTTCTTCATCCAGGCGAATGCCGACCGATTTGCGTAGCAGACCATAGACCAGGAGACTACCAAGCATAGCAATGGCAAGACCGAGCGCCGTACCGAGAATCTGCGAAACCATGCTGACGCCGCCGGCACCCCCCAGGGCACGCAGGCCAAAGATGCCGACGGCAATGCCGCCCCAGGCACCACAAACACCATGCAGAGGCCAGACGCCTAACACATCGTCGAGACGCAGGCGATGCTGCACAAAGGTAAAAAGGTAGACAAAGATAGCACCGGCGATGGCGCCAATCGCGAGCGCGCCAATCGGTTGCACCACGTCCGAGCCGGCACAGATGGCCACCAGACCCGCCAACGCGCCATTATGCACGAAACCCGGGTCTCCCTTGCCCAGGGCCAGGGCGGCCAGCATCCCGCCCACCAAGGCCATCAGGGAATTGAGCGCCACCAAGCCCTGCACTGCCTGTAGCTGCTGCGCGCTCATGACATTGAAGCCAAACCAGCCAATGATCAGAATCCAGGAGCCCAGCGCCAGGAAGGGAATATTGGAAGGCGGCATGGGATGAATGCTACCGTCACGGCCATAGCGGCCACGGCGCGGGCCCAAGAGCCAGACCGCGATCAAGGCCATCCAGCCACCCACCGCATGCACCACCACCGAGCCGGCAAAATCATGAAATGGTGCGCCAAACTGGTGGGTAAACCACGCCTGAATGCCATAATTTCCATTCCAGACGATACCCTCGTAGAAGGGATACACCAGCCCCACCAGGAACGCGGTTGCCATCAGTTGTGGCACAAAGCGCGCCCGCTCGGCAATGCCCCCCGAAATGATCGCCGGCACCGCTGCGGCAAAGGTGAGCAGAAAAAAGAAGCGCACCATGGCAAAACCCTGGTCGCTACCGGTGAGTTGCTGCACATCGCCGAAGAAGCTGATGCCGTAGGCAATGTGATAGCCGATGAAAAAATAGACGATGGTGGAGATCCCAAAATCACTGAGGATCTTGACCAGCGCATTGACCTGGCTGCGTCGGCGCACGGTGCCCAGCTCCAGAAAGGCGAAACCACCGTGCATGGCGAAGACCAGGATGGCCCCCATCAACAGAAAAAAGACATTATCCCCGGGCAAGGGCCCAGATGCAGTGATCATCGATCTCTTCCTCGTCGTCGTTTCTACGGTATTGTGATACGTTTCTTATGGTTGCAAGGGTCTTATGATTCCAGGGCAGCGCGTCCCTGTACGGCGCGCCCCAGAGTGCTGCGATCCAGATATTCCAGTTCTCCCCCCATGGGAATGCCGCGCGCGATGCGCGTCACGCGTAGTCCCTCCGGCACCAGCGCAGCCACGAATTGTGCCGTTGCCTCCCCTTCCAGGGTAGAGTTGGTCGCAAAAATCACCTCCTGCAGCCCCTCCTCCGCCAAACGTTTCTCCAGCAGATCGAGATGCAGGGCGTCTGGACCGATGCCATCCAGCGGCGAAAGGTGCCCCATGAGCACAAAGTACTCTCCCTGATAGGCTGCGGAATCCTCGATGGCCAGCAAATCTGCCGGCGATTCGACAATACAAAGGATGGTTCGGTCGCGTCGCCCGCTGCTGCAAATGGAACACAGCGCATCCTCGCAGAGATTGTTGCAGCGCTCGCAGTGGCGGATGGCCTGGTGGGCCTGTTGCAGGGCCAGTGCCAGTTGGGGCATCAACTCGCGTTTGCGCAGCAACAGATCGAGGGCGATCCGTTGTGCTGAACGCGGACCGATGCCCGGCAGACGTCGCAACAGGGCAACGATCTTGTCCAGGGAGGGAGTGCTACCCGCCATCGCTCAGAAGGGCAGGTTCAAACCCGGGATGTTCATACCGCCAGTGACGGTGGCGAGCCGTTCCGAACTGGTTTTCTCGGCATTCCGCAGGGCGTCATTGACCGCAGCAGCGACCAGATCCTCCAACATTTCCTTGTCGCCATCTTCGAGCAGGGAGGCGTCGATCCGTACGCGCCGCACATCGTTACGGCAGGTCATGGTCACTTCCACCAGATTGCCGCCGGCGTGCCCCTGCACTTCCACGTGCGCCAGCTCTTCCTGTACTTGCTGCAGACGCTCCTGCATCTGCTGCGCCTGCTTCATGATATTGCCCAAGCCACCTTTCATCATCGCTGTTCCTCCACTAAGAATTGCTCGCCTGATCCATGATCTCTACCCGCAGTACCCGCGCCTGCAAGACCTCTTGAAACTCTTTGAGACGCGGGTCGGCCAGGGCGCGCGCCTCGATCTCCGCCCGCCGCGCCTGTTCGCGCGCCGTCGCCTCCTGCGCCAGAGTCCCTTTCGCCGCACTGGAATCCAGTAGCGTCAGCCGCAGATCCGTGGCGGCCTGCCAGTGATTCTGCAAAGCCGTGCGCAGAGTACCCTCCTCTTTACGCAGCAAAGACTCATAGGCAGGATCGAGGGCGAGTTCCAGAGCGCTCCGATCACAACGCAGTGCCCGACTGTGCCGTAAAAATTCGCGCAGAGAAGGGCTCAAGGACAGCTTGGGCAGAAGCTCTTCCCAGGCACGTTGCGGATCGGCATGCAGGAGCGGAGCCTCCGGTGCGCGTCCTTCCGGCGCCTCTTCGCGTTCTACCGCCTCTGGCGTGGGCAACAGTTTGGCCGCGGGCGCTGTTGCCCGATTATCGGTTGGCAAATCGGCCGCGGCACCTCGCGTTGCTGCGACAGGATTCGGCTCTCTCGGCTCGGCCACGTTCTTGCTTCTCTCTGGCGGCCCTTCGGGAAGCAGGAAGACGAGAAGACGGAGCAGAGCCATCTCGATGGCCATACGCGGATTGGGATATAAGGAAAAATCCCGCCGCGCCGTAAGAAGAATGTGGTACCAGGACTGTAGCAGCAGGGGGGATTCCTGTTGCACGAGATCACGCAACTGCGCTGCCAAGGCCCCGCGCTGCTCCGGAAGCCACTGCGCCAGACTGCAGCGATGCAGCTCCTCAATGATGGCATCCAGTAGCGCGGCGGCGTCCTGCCCCAGCGCCTGCTGTTCGCGCAGCAACGCAAAGACTTGGCCGCTGTCGCGCTGCAGCAGGGCGATGAGAAAACTCGTGGCGACCTCCCCAGGACAGAGACCGAGCATGGCAGTAACCGTGTCGCCGTCCACCCGCCCGCCGCCTTGGGCAATGGCCTGATCGGTCAGACTCAGGGCATCGCGCAAGCTGCCATCTGCGGCTTGCGCGAGGGCCTCCAGGGCATCATCCGCAGCCTCTACTCCCTCAGCCACGAGGATCTGGCGCAGCCGCTGCACGATCAGGGGCGCTTCAAGGCGGCGCAGATGGAACTGGATGCAACGCGACAGGATGGTCGCCGGGATCTTCTGCGGATCTGTGGTGGCCAAGAGAAACTTTACATGCTCGGGGGGCTCTTCCAGGGTCTTCAACAGGGCATTGAAGCTGTGGGTGGAAAGCATGTGAACTTCGTCGATGAGATAGACCTTGTAGCGCCCATTGGTCGCGGCATACTGCACGTTATCCAGCAGCTCGCGGGTTTCATCCACCCGCGTACGGCTGGCGGCGTCCACTTCGAGCAGGTCGACAAAGCTTCCAGCAACAATGCTCTTACAGGCGCTGCACTCGCCGCAAGGCTCGCTGCTGACGCCTCGCTCGCAATTCAGGCATTTGGCCAGCAGGCGCGCCAGGGTGGTCTTGCCCACTCCGCGCGTACCCGTAAACAAAAAGGCGTGATGCAGACGCCCGCTATCCAGGGCATGACGCAGGGACTTGACCACCGTTTCCTGGCCGACAAAGTCGGCAAAGGATTGCGGTCGCCAGCGTCGCGCCAAGGCTTGGTAAACGCCAGCCATCAGTCGATCAATAGGGAGGCGACGCCAACCAGCCACACCCCGGCACCTGGATCAGTGACTGCCGCTGCTCCCTTCCGG
Organism: Acidithiobacillus sp. YTS05; assembly: GCF_024396695.1. GTDB lineage: Bacteria > Pseudomonadota > Gammaproteobacteria > Acidithiobacillales > Acidithiobacillaceae > Igneacidithiobacillus > Igneacidithiobacillus copahuensis. The sequence continues at coordinate 1,223,780 of NZ_CP094359.1, read as the reverse complement.
GCCTGACGGGGTTCATCACCTACCACTGCGAGGGGACCGATCTTTGTCGCCATAGAGAAAACTATGCTGCGGAATCTGGAGGAGAGGCTGGAATTCACCCATAAATTTCAATATCCAATATTTACTCAATGAGTTACGAGGAATTCCATGAAACGCTTGCTTACCCTTGCCAGTGACAAAATCATCTCCTCTTCGATTGCGGACACTATCAGATTTCCCCGCACCCGCCAACAGGGAAGGCGTACCTGGCCTTTGCCACTCGGAAAATTGCTACAGGAGCCATGGTGAATTGCCCCCATCGGTTCGACTGTATTCCCCACCTTACGGGCAACAATTCGCCGGATGATGCGAAAACGGAGCGTCGCCAGCGCGTGTGCAAGCAAGTACAGCTCGTGGATGCTTGCGCGCCCGGCCCATAACGCCTAACTAAAGCCAAACATTCTTTTGGGACGAACAGCTGGAAGGAGAGAGTTCTTGCATAAACGTAGTGTCCAGGACTGGGCGGCACAACTAACCCAGCAAGAACTGCCCTTGTTTGGTGCAACGGTACAGCGGCTATTGGCTGCAACGCAGAACGAGTCGCGCTCTTTGACGGAGATCGGCCAATTGATCAGCCGTGACCCTGCTTTTTCTTCGCTGGTCTTGCGGATGGTCAATTCTGTGGCTTTCAATCCGAACTCGCAGCGCATTCTCACCATTCCCAAGGCGATCCTCATCCTTGGGCTGGAGCGCGTTCGCCTACTTTGTTTCTCCGCATTGATTCTAGAAAACACGGTCCAGGCGAAGTTCCAGGCGCAGGTTTTGGATCTTCTCCGAAAAAGTCTGGAGCTGGCGGCACAATCGGAGTTTCTGGCGGAAAAGGTTGGTGGTGAAAAAGAACAGCATTTCCTGGCTGGCTTGTTACACTATATTGGCCAAATCACCTTCTGGTGCGCAGGTGGACCCGAGGCTGCGGAGGTACTGGCGCAGATAGAGGAAGGTCTCAGTTCCGCGGAAGCAGCTCGCCAGGTACTGGGCTTTCCTTTTGAAGAACTGGATCGGTCCTTACTGCAACAGTTGGGCCTCGAATCCTTCTATCAATTGTCCCCTGTTGCGCAGATTGATCTATTGGAGGAGGCCAAGGTTTGGTTGCGACTGCAGGAGGAAAACCGCTATCCGGCACTGCAGGAGCGGATGCAGCGGTTGAATTCCGTTTTTCAACAGCGTACCCCGGCCCTGCTCCGTTCTTTGAAGGAACACCGGCAGCGAACGTTGTCCTTGATCCCGCCACAATGGTTGAGCGGTGATCACGGACCAGGCCCTGTGCCGCAGTGGAGTGAGGCGGACGCGACGGTGCAGGTCCAGATTCTTGCTGATCTACATGCCTTGCCAGTAACGGGAGCCCATCTGCCAACGCTGTTGCAAACGGTTTTGGACGGGATTCACCGCGGTGGAGGTTTTGATCGTTGCGCCTTTTTGGTCCGACAAAGCGATGGCTGGCGGCCCCGACTGCAGACAGGCGCTACACGGCAAGCATTTTCTCAGACCCCCATTATAGAGGATGAGGCTCTGCGCCTGGTCACTCGCGGATTCCTGCCGTTACGCTTGCAGGAAAACGAATCCGGCAGCCATTTTTTGGAAGGCTCGGGCGGATATTCGGCGCCGGTGCACTTTCAAGACAAGGTCATCGGCCTGCTCTATGCCGATCGCGCCCTATCCCAACGCAAGATCGGCCCAGACAATCGTCAAGCATTTGCGCTATTTTGGAAACAGCTCCAGCTTCTGCTGGTTTCTGTGTAGCGCAGGGATCGCCCCTATCCGCCCAAACAGTGCAGCCAGACGCTCAGAGCAAGCAGGGTCATGATCAATACCGGCGGCGTCAGGAGCAGGCCCGCTTTCATGTATTGGCCCCAGCCGATATGGACGCCTTTGCGGTCCAGTACGTGTAGCCAGAGAAGGGTAGCAAGGCTACCGATGGGGGTAAATTTGGGGCCGAGGTCGCAGCCGATGACGTTGGCATAGACCATCGCCTCGTGAATCTGTGGATGACTGGTCGCGAGACCTGTCTGATGAATGCTCAGGGCGCCAACCAAGACCGCCGGCATGTTGTTCATTACCGAAGACAGGGCCGCGGCGAGAAAGCCGGTGCCCAGGGTCGCGGTGATCTGATCCTGCCCAGCCAGCCACTGCAGGACCTGCGCCAACAACTGTGTAAGCCCGGCATTGCGCAGACCGTAGACCACCAGATACATGCCGAGCACAAAAACCACGATCTTCCACGGTGCTTCCCAGAGAATCTTGCGCACCGAGATCTCTGCGCCAGCCCCACCGCGCCACCAGCGCCCCGCCACCGTTAGCAAGACCAGCGCCGCAGCCACGGTAACCACGGACACCGGGATATTCCACTGCGCCGTGATGAAGTAAGCCAGCAATAGCAGCAGCAACACGGGGAAACTGGCACGAAAAAGCAGGGGATCGCGAATAGCGGAACGCGGCTCGGGCAGATGAGCCGTACCATAGCGCGCCGGGATCTGCCGGCGAAATGCCAGCGTCAATACCAGAAGCGTGGCGAGAAAGGCAACGATGTCCACCGGTACCATCACCAATGCATAACGATCAAAGCTGATGTCGAAGTAATTGGCGCTGACGATATTGACCAGATTCGAGATCATCAGCGGCAGGCTAGTAGTATCCGCAACGAAACCAGTAGCAATAACAAAGGCAAAGGTCGCCGCCGGACTGAATTCGAGTTGCAGGAGGATGGCCAGCACGATGGGCGTGAGCAGTAAGGCCGCTCCATCATTGGCAAAGATCGCCGCAATGAGAGCTCCAAGGAGAATAATCAAGGGGAATAGCCGGTGCCCTCGCCCCCCTCCCCAGCGCGCCACATGCAGGGCGGCCCAATGGAAGAAACCAGCCTCGTCGAGGAGCAGGGAAATGATGATCAGGGCGACGAAGGTAAAGGTGGCATCCCAGGTGATTCCCCAAACGATGGGAATGTCCCGCCACTGAATCACGCCCGTCGCCAGCGCCAGGGCTGCACCGCCCAACGCAGTCCAGCCAATGTTCAGCCCTCGTGGCTGCCAGATGACCAGGATCAGCGTGAGTAGGAAGATACCAAGCGCCAGCATGCGCTACCTCGTCAGGATAAAAACAGAGAACCAGAGTCTTGACGATACGCGGATATCTGTCAATACTACGAATATCATTGAATCGTAAAGTGCGCATTACCTGATGACGGACAGCTCCGAAGAACTTCTACGACGCGTTGCCCAGCTCGACGCCCTGGCCTCGCCACAGCGCCTGGAGATCTTTCGTGTATTGGTAGAGCAGGAGCCCGAGGGCCTGGTAGCTGGCGAAATTGCCGAGCGCATCATCCAGGCGCCAAATGCCGTCTCCTTTCACCTCAAAAGCCTGCAGCATGCAGGGCTGGTGAGTGTGCAGCGCGAGGGGCGTTTTCAGCGCTATCGTGCGCGCATGCCAGAAATCCGCGAGCTGATTGCCTATCTCACCGAAAATTGTTGTCGCGGTACCCAAAGTTGCAGCCGTTGATCTTTGCCTGGGGGCCTCCAAAATGTCTGTTCCTGAAATTCTGTTCCTCTGTACCGGCAACTCTTGCCGCTCCATTCTCGCCGAAGCCATTCTCAACGGCCTCGCGCACGGCCGCCTGCATGCCGTCAGCGCCGGCAGCCACCCGACGGGCTACGTCCATCCACGCAGCATTGCTCTACTGCAGCAGGAAGGCTTTTCTACCGAAGGCCTCTCCAGCAAGTCCTGGGACGATCTGGTAACTACCCCCGATATCGTCATCACCGTCTGTGCCAGCGCCGCAGGGGAAACCTGCCCCGCCTACCTAGGGCCGGCCCCGCGCGCCCATTGGGGGGTAGAAGATCCGGCAAAGGCAGTAGGTACAGAGGCAGAAATCGAAGCTGCTTTTCGCAAGGCGTATGAGATTTTGCGGCTGCGCATCGAGGCCCTGCTGGCGCTGCCGATTGCTGAACTGCTGGCCAAAGACCCGGCGATACTACGCTCCGAGCTGGCCAACATTGGACGACTGGGAGAACATGAATGATGGAAGCCATAGTTCCTGGCAGCCTGGAGTTTCATATCAGCATTCGTGTAGCTGATCTGGCACGCAGCACGGAGTTCTATACCCACTTGTTTGGAGTGGAGCCCAAGGATCGGAAGGAGCGCTTCAGCACTTTCCTGGTGCCGAACCTGCATCTGAATTTTGTCATCCTGGTCAATGACCGGGATAACGCCCTCGACACCTACAGCCTCTACCACCTGGGTTTGGGAGTGCCAGATCGAGCCGCGGTGATCAAGAGCTATCATCGTGCCCTGGCCGCTGGCGCGGAGATCGTCAAGCCACCGCGCAGCACCTGGCGCGGCACTCCTTTGCACGAACTTTGGCTGCGCGATCCAACGGGGTACTTGATAGAGATCTATGCGCGCATGAGCGCGGAGGAGCTGGCCGGGATGCCTGTCGACCAGGAGCCTACCTATCTTGTGCCTGGAACCGAACCAAGCGGAGGCTGACGGAATCTGTTCTGATCTGTCATTCCCATAATGCTACCGGTTTTGTGCAGACAGCCGTCTGCAAAACTGCTTGGTCGCGCATCTGAGATGTTTGTATACTTTCATCGGTTGCCGTTAATGGCTTGACTCTCCCTCTTGCTCCTTGATTGGCACTTGGGATCTACCCATGGCCGCCCGGTCGTACGCCCCACTGCGTTGGAGAAAGGAATACCTTCATGATCCGCAACAAGAAGCGCCTGATTCTTCTGATCATTCTGCTGATCGCAGGGGCAGCGATTGCCTTCTTTTTCCTCCACCGCAGTCCAGCCCCTACCGACCACATCACCCTGTATGGAAATGTGGACATTCGCCAGGTACAGGTGGCCTTTGATGACAGTGGTCGCATTCAGCGCCTTCTGGTTCAGGAAGGCGATCGAGTGAAGCACGGTCAACTGCTGGCAGCACTCGATCCCACGCGCTATCAGGATGTCGTGGATCGGGACACAGCTTTGCTGAGCGCGCAGAAACAGGTACTGGCCAGACTTTTGGCCGGCTCTCGACCGGAAGAGATTGCCGAGGCTCGGGCACGGGTGGCGGCTGCGCAAGCGACACTGCAGAATGCAGAATTGGTCTGGCAGAGGCAAAGTGCTCTGGCCAAGGAGCAGTACGTCTCCAAACAAAGTTCTGACAATGCCGCCGCAGCGCTGAAGTCAGCAAGGGCCAATCTGGAACAAAGCCAACAGGCCCTGGTCATGACCATCAAGGGGCCACGCGCGGAGGATATCGCTGCCGCCCGCGCCCAGTTGCAGGCAGACCAGGCCGCCTTGGCGCTGGCAAAGCGACAACTGCATGACACCAAGCTCTATGCGCCAGCCGATGGTGTGATTCAAGACCGCATTTTGGAAGAGGGCGACATGGTTGCGCCTGGTAACCCGGCATTTTCCCTGGCTTTGGACAATCCAGTCTGGGTGCGTGCCTATCTCCCCGAACAGTCCCTGGGGCAGGTGCGCCTTGGGATGCAAGCCTGGATCGAAAGTGACTCCTTTCCAGGCAAGCGTTTCCCGGGTTGGGTAGGATTCATCTCCCCGACAGCAGAATTTACCCCCAAAACCGTGGAAACCACGGAGTTGCGCACCGAACTGGTCTATCGCGTACGGGTCTATGCCTGCAATCCCGAGCATCGCCTGCGTCTGGGTATGCCGGTAACCGTTCAGATTGCCCTGAGCAACAACCCGCCGCAAACGCTCTCTGCGCATCCTTGCGGGGAATAAAGCGTGGCCGCGGCCGATACCCCCCTGCTTTTTCGTGCGGTTAGCAAAAGCTTTGCCCGCGGTTCACAGCGTGTGCAGGCCCTTGACCAAATCGACCTTGGCCTGGTTCCCGGCACCATCACCGCTTTGGTAGGGCCAGACGGAGCCGGCAAGACGACCTTGCTGCGTCTGGCGGCAGGCTTACTGCGGCCGGATGGCGGGGTCGTGACGGTCCTGGGTGCGGACCTCGGCAGCCAGGGCCATAGCCTGCAGCAGGAAATCGGCTACATGCCGCAGCGCTTCGGGCTGTACGAAGATCTTACCGTGCAGGAGAACTTGGACCTCTATGCCAACCTGCAGGAAATTCGTCCAGAGGATGCCAGCACCCGACAACAGGACTTGCTGAAACTGACCGCCCTCGGCCCCTTTCGGACACGCCGTGCAGGGGCCCTTTCCGGTGGCATGAAGCAGAAGCTTGGTCTCGCCTGTGCACTCCTGCGCGCGCCACGTCTGCTGTTACTGGATGAACCCACCGTCGGCGTCGACCCCATCGCGCGCCGCGAACTCTGGCAGATCGTCCAAGGCTTGCGTGACAAGGGGGTGACGATCTTCCTGAGTACGGCCTATTTCGATGAAGCGGAGCGTTGTGACGAGATCATCTTGCTGCATCAGGGCAAACTCCTCAAAAAGGATACCCCCAAGGCCCTCAGCGCGCCCTTGCAGGGACGCTGTTATCTGGTAACTGACGAATTTCGCAGCAAACGGCAACTACGCGAGGCGTTGCAAGCCCGGCCCGAGGTACAGGATGCCCGCATTCTCGCCGAGGGCGTACGGGTACTCTGTCGGAGCGGCGCGGCGGCAGCAGCGGAAGGCGAGCGATGGCAAGCCGTCGAACCGGCCTTTGCCGACGCATTTGTGGATTTACTGAGCGACCCACAAGAAAACGAGGCCTACCATGCCGAGCCCCCCAATCAGACGCCCGCCGACGGCAGGCCAGCAAGCCGGGCAGAAACCCCGGAAACCGTAGTCGATGTGCACGATCTCGGGAAATTCTTCGGTTCCTTTGCGGCCGTCAAAGGTACTAGCTTCCAGGTGCAAAAAGGACAGATTTTTGGCCTGCTGGGGGCCAATGGCGCCGGCAAGACGACGACCTTCCGCATGCTCTGCGGCTTGTTACCGGCATCCTCGGGCAGCTTGCGCGTTGCCGGTGTGGATATGCGTCGCGCGAGCAGTCAGGCGCGGGCACGCATTGGCTACGTGTCGCAGAAATTCTCTCTGTATGGCAACCTGAGTTGTGCGCAGAATCTGGCCTTTTTCTCGGCGGCCTACGGCTTGCGCAGTAGCCGACGCCGCCAGCGAATCGACTGGGCTCAACAGGAATTTCAGTTGCACGACTATGCCAACGTCAACGTCGACGAACTGCCCTTGGGCATCAAGCAACGTCTGGCCCTGGCCTGCGCCCTGTTGCACAGCCCTCCTATCCTCTTCCTTGATGAGCCCACCTCCGGCGTCGATCCCCTGGCCCGTCGGGAGTTCTGGCAGCGCATCACTGGCCTGGCGGAAGCAGGGGTCACCGTACTGATCACCACCCACTTCATGGAAGAAGCCGAATACTGTGACCGCCTGATTCTGATGTCCCTGGGAGAAGTCCTCGCCCAAGGCAGTCCGGAGGAGATTCGCAGCCAGGCGCGGGACGCTGAACATCCCAGTCCCAGCATGGAAGACGCCTTCATTCGACTGATCGAAGCGCACGAGAGCCAGATCCGGAGGGCTTCATGAGTCTCCAGCGCCTGCGGGCACTGATCCACAAGGAGTTTCTCCAGATCCTGCGCGATCCGTCGGCCATCGCCATCGCTTTTCTCATGCCCATGTTTTTGCTGTTTTTGTTTGGCTATGGGGTGTCACTGGACGCCCGGCATGTACCGGTGGCCGTGGTCGTCGACCATCCAACCCCGCAGACTAGCGCCTTCGTTGGCGGTCTACAGGAGTCGCCGTATTTTCGCCCACAACGATATGACAGCATACAGCGTGCCCAGCACGCCCTCCTCGACCGCCAGGTCAGCGCCATCCTCTGGCTGCGTGGGGACTTCAGCCGCCAGGTCCTGCAGGGAAACACCGCGAGCATCGGGGTTCTGGTCAACGGCGTCGATGCCAATGATGCGCGCATCGTAGAAGGCTATCTGCAGGGGGTCTGGCAGAATTGGCTGCAACAGACCGCTGCAGATGCTGGAAAGCCTTTGCTGGTCCCCGTTCGGGTGGAAAGCCGGATCTGGTTCAATCCCGCCCTGCGGAGCCGCGACTATCTGGTACCCGGCCTGATCGCTGTCATCATGACCCTCACCGGGGCACTGCTGACTGCCCTGGTAGTGGCCCGGGAATGGGAGCGCGGTAGCATGGAGGCGCTGATGGCAAGCCCGGTGACCATGGCGGAGATCCTTCTGGGCAAGCTGATTCCCTATTTTCTGCTCGGCATGGGCGGCATGCTACTCTCGGTGGCGCTCGCCGTCTGGCTGTTCGCCGTACCGCTGGTCGGGAGCTTCTGGGTGTTGTTGCTCTGTTCATCGCTCTTTCTGCTGGCGGCGCTGGGCATGGGCCTGCTGATCTCGAGCGTTGCCCGCAATCAATTCGTGGCCGGGCAAATCGCCATCATCGTCACCTTTCTGCCTGCTTTCATTCTTTCGGGCTTCATCTTCGATATCCAGTCGATGCCCGCGCCCATCCAGTTCATAACGCACATCGTTGCCGCCCGCTATTTTGTGAGCATCCTGCAGACGATCTTTCTGGCCGGCGATGTCTGGCCTATCGTCCTCTGGAACAGCCTCGCCTTGCTGCTGATGGCGATGTTTTTTCTGGGTATCACACTGTTGCGCTCGCGCAAGAGACTGGACTGATGCTGGCACGAATCTGGGCGCTCGTCATCAAGGAGTTCCTTGCCATCCTGCGCGACAAAAAGAGCCGGTTGGTGCTCATCGGCCCGCCCCTCATCCAGCTGCTGGTTTTTGGTTATGCGGCGACTTTCGATCTAAACCACATCCCCTATGCCGTCTACAATCAGGATACGGGTTCTGCGTCACGGGAATTGCTCGGCGATTTTCAGGGCTCCCATGCCTTTCGCCAAGTCGCCGTGCTCCATAGCACCGGGCAGATCGCCCCTTTGATCGAGCAAGGGAAGGCCCTGCTGGTGCTGCAGATCGGTCCCAACTTTACCGCCGACCTGTTACGCCACCAGCAGGCCCCGCTGCAGGTGATCATCGATGGGCGCAATTCCAATACCGCCACCCTGGCGTTAAATTATGTCAATAGTGTGCTGCTATCCTTCGACAATCGTTGGGCGGCAGCGCAGCAATGGGGTCGCCCACCGGCGCAACTGGTGGTGCGTGCCTGGTTCAACCCCAACCTCTTGTCCCGATGGTTCATCGTCCCTGGCATCGTCGCCCTCCTGACCCTGGTGGTAACGCTCCTGGTAACCGGTCTTTCGGTCGCGCGGGAACGGGAACAGGGGACTTTTGATCAATTGCTGGTCACCCCGCTGACGCCGGGAGAGATCCTCCTGGGCAAGGCTCTACCCGGTATCATCATCGGTGCGTTGGAGGCTGCCTTCATCAGTCTGGTGGCAGTGTTCTGGTTCCAGGTGCCGTTGCTCGGCAGCATCCCCGCTCTGGCACTGGGTCTCCTGCTGTTCCTGCTGGCCGCCGTGGGTATCGGACTGATGATTTCGTCGTTGTCCCTGACGCAACAGCAGGGCCTGCTCGGAGTATTCCTGTTTCTGGTGCCCGCCATCATCCTTTCCGGTTTTGCCACCCCCATCGCCAACATGCCGCCATTGGTGCAGGACCTGACCTATCTCAATCCCATGCGCTATTTTCTGGTGATCGTGCGCGGAGTCTTTCTCGAGGGGGACAACATCTCCCTGCTCTGGAACCAGTATTGGCCTCTGGCACTGATCGCTCTCGCCTCCATGGCGGCAGCGAGCTGGCTCTTTCGCCATCGTATGCACTGATCTTGTCGGTACCGAGGGAACGATTCCCCTCCGCCACGGTCCCAAATACAGAATCCATCCGAGGGGGCGCAATGCAAGTACGTATCGTCAGCACAAAAAATCTGACCTGGTGGCAAAAGCTCGGCATCACTGCCGGCGTTGCCGTCCTGCTCGTTGTCGCCATCCTCTTCTTTGCCATTTTCGCCGCGCTTTTCGCGCTGGCGCTAGTCGTTGGCAGTCTCTGGCTGACTTGGCGGCGCTGGCGCTTGCGTAGTCGGCGCGACCTGCATGAAGATGGCAGCATCCGCGCCGAGTATCGCGAAATCCGACGGCGTCCGGAGTACTTGCCCAGAGAACGGGATAGCGATCAATAACGCCATTCTGGAAACTGGGCGGCTACTGCTCGCCAGCTGCACCTGATTGGTGCAGATATTGTCCAGGGGCGCACAGTTTTGGCGCAGAAAACATCACAAACTGTCCAACAACGCACAGAACCAGCTTCCTCAGGACTTCGCAAAGACAACAATGCCCAATAATGGGGTCCACTTGCGGTGCAAGCTGTCTGGCACAAGATATGCTGAACCACTGACGAAGCGGAGAGATGAGGAAACGTTGCTTCCATCCCGACGTCTAAGGAGTAGTCTGGTTGCCATAAGCCCACGGGCAAGGAGAGTGGCAGATGAGTCTGTTCGACAAGTATCAAGAGCGTTTCTTGCGTCAGCAGGAGAGTATCCTTTCTCTGGATGAGTACCTTGCCCTCTGCGCCAAAGAGCCATTGACCTATGCCAGCGCGGCCGAGCGGATGCTGGCGGCGATTGGCGAACCCAGGGTACTGGATACCCAGGCGGACCCCCGCCTGGCCCGGATCTTCCTCAATCGCAAGCTCCTCACCTATCCCGCCTTCGAAGATTTCTACGGTATCGAAGACGCCATCGAGAATCTGGTGGCCTATTTTCGCCACGCCGCCCAAGGTCTGGAAGAACGCAAGCAGATCCTTTATCTGCTGGGTCCTGTCGGTGCCGCCAAATCGTCTCTGGCGGAACGCCTGAAAAGCCTCATGGAAAAGCACCCAATCTACTGCCTTGCCGCTGATGGCAAGGTCTCGCCGCTCTTCGAGTCCCCGCTTGGCCTCTTCGATCCCCAAGAAGATGGAGAGATTCTGGAGGACCGTTTCGGTATCCCCAGACGCGCCCTGCAAGGGGTGATGTCCCCATGGGCGGCCAAACGCCTGCGCGAATTTGGCGGTGACATTCGCAAGTTCACCGTCCACCGCTTGATGCCTTCACAGCTACACCAGATTGGCATTACCAAGGTCGAGCCCGGGGATGAGAACAATCAGGATATCGCCAGCCTGGTCGGCAAGGTGGATATCCGCAAGCTCGAGGACTTTTCGCAGGACGATCCCGATGCCTACGCCTACTCCGGCGGCCTCAATGTCGCCAACCAGGGGGTTTTAGAATTTGTCGAGATGTTCAAGGCGCCGATCAAAATGTTACACCCCCTGCTGACCGCCACGCAGGAAGGCACCTACAATGGTACCGAGGGTTTCGGTGCCATGCCCTTCCAGGGCATTGTCCTTGCCCACAGCAACGAATCCGAGTGGTCGGCTTTTCGCAATAATCGCCGCAACGAGGCCTTTCTTGATCGGGTATACATCGTCAAGGTACCGTACTGCCTACGGGTTACCGAAGAAACCCGAATCTACCATAAATTGCTGGAAAACAGTGCCTTGGGAAGTGCGCCCTGCGCCCCGGATACCCTGGACATGCTCGCGCGCTTTTCTGTGTTGAGCCGATTGAAGGAACCCGGCAACAGCAGCTTGTGGTCCAAAATGGAGATCTATGACGGCAAAAGCCTGAAAGACAAAGACCCCAAGGCCAAAAGTCTGCAGGAATATCGCGATGCGGCGGGGGTGGACGAAGGCATGGATGGGATTTCCACCCGCTTTGCCTATAAAATCCTGTCCCGCACTTTCAACTACGACGCGGATGAAGTCGCCGCCAACCCCGTGCACCTGCTCCACATTCTGGAAACCCAGATTCGTCTGGAGCAATTTCCCGAGGACATCGAAGGCCGCTATATCGGATTTTTAAAGACCGAACTGGCGCCCCGCTATGCGGAATTTCTGGGTCTCGAAATCCAAAAGGCGTACCTGGAAAGTTATGGTGAGTATGGACAGAATCTTTTCGACCGATACATCCAGTATGCCGACTTCTGGTTGCAAGACACGGAATACCGCGATCCCGACACCGGTCAGTTGATGGATCGATCCTTGCTCAATGAGGAGCTCGAAAAAATCGAAAAGCCGGCAGGGATTGTCAATCCGAAGGACTTTCGCAATGAGGTGGTGAATTTTGTTCTGCGCGCCAAAGCGGCCAATGATGGCGTCGGACCGGCGTGGACCAGCTATGAGAAACTGCGCTCGGTGATCGAGAAAAAAATGTTTGCCAATACGGAAGATCTTCTGCCGGTGATTTCCTTCGGCAAGAAAAGCTCGTCCGAGGAAGAGCGCAAACATCAGGATTTCGTCAGCCGGATGACCGCCAAAGGCTATACCGAAAAGCAGGTACGCCTCCTGGTCGACTGGTACATGCGGTACCGCAAACATCACTGAGCCCATGATCGGGCTCGGGGGGATTCTGCATGAGCAGCATCATTGATCGTCGTCTCTCCGGATCACGTTCCAATGCCAATCGAGAACGACTGCAACGGCGAGTACGCGGGCGCCTGCAAGAAGCGGTTGAAAAAATGGGCCGATCCGGCGCCATCGAGTCTCTCAGTAAAGGTGACAAGGCGGTTGTCATTCCCGCCAACGACCTGCACGAGCCCAGCTTTCGCCATGATTCCGCCAACGGCAGTTGGGATCGCGTGTTGCCCGGCAATAAGAGCTTCCAACGGGGCGACGAGATTCCCAAGGGAGGGGGCGGCGGTCAAGCGGGTCGCGAAGGGGCGCCCGACGGTGAGGGCGAGGATGCCCTCGGTGTCTTGCTCTCGCCAGACGAATTTCTAGATCTGCTCTTCGATGGTCTCTCCCTGCCCAACCTGCGCCAAGGTACTGGCGGCGAGATCAAGGCGGAGCAGTGGCGACGCAGTGGCTTCGTGCGTGACGGCAGCCCCTCGCGCATGCATGTTGCGCGCACCATGCGTGCTGCCCGCGCACGACGGCTGGCCCTCCGCGCTGGCAAACGGCGCGCCTTGGAGGCATTACAGGAAGAACGGGAACAATTGCTGGCAGACATTGCCGCACGAAAGCAACAGCAGGGTGACGTAAGCATCGAAGAGGAACACCTACGCGACATAGATGCGCAAATCGCCGTATTGCAGCGCAAAATTCGGGCAGTGCCTTTCATCGACGATTCCGATTTGCGCTTCGCCCATATGGACCGCCATACCCAACCACGCAGCCAGGCCACCATGATCTGTATCATGGATGTTTCCGGGAGCATGGGGGAAACCGGAAAGGATTTATCCAAGCGCTTCTTTCTGCTTCTGTACCTGTTTTTGCAACGACAATATCAGAACGTCCAGATTGTTTTCATTAAACACCACAGTGTCGCCCAGGAATGCACGGAAAAGGAATTCTTTGCTGCCCGCGAGGGCGGCGGCACTCTGGTGTCGCCGGCATTGGCCCTTGCCGAAGAGATCATCACCGCGAGGTTTCCCGCCGACGAGTGGAATGTCTATCTGGCACAGGCATCCGATGGCGATAATTATTTTGCCGACAACGCGGTAGTGGAAGAAGTCGCCAGCCGTCTCTTGCAGCGGCTTCGGGCATTTTATTATCTGGAAGTCAACCGGGATGACGAGAGTCATTTGCTGCAGGCCTATCAGGAACTCGCGGAATTCTTTCCGCAGATGGTCTGCACCCGCGCGCAGCAGCGGGAAGATGTTTACCCCCTGTTCCGCGAACTTTTTTCCAAACCGCAGGTACTCGAACATGGTTAATCGTCTCCTGTTCAGCGACAATGACTGGTCCTTTTCCCGTCTCGATGCCGTGGATCGCGCCTGCGCACAGATCGCGCAGGAGGAACTGGGCCTGGATACCTATCCCAACCAGCTCGAATTGATTAGTGCCGAGCAGATGCTTGATGCCTATGCCTCCATTGGCCTGCCGGTGTACTACGCCCATTGGTCATTTGGGAAACAGCATGCGATCGAATCGGGGCAATACAAGCGGGGGGAAATGGGCCTCGCCTATGAGCTGGTCATCAACAGCAATCCCTGCATCAGTTATCTCATGGAAGAAAATACCATGACGATGCAGACCCTGGTCATTGCGCACGCCGCCTATGGGCACAATGCCTTTTTCAAAAACAATGTATTTTTTCAGCAATGGACCGATGCCGAAGGGATTCTCGATTATCTCAGTTTTGCCCAGTCCTATATTGCTGCCTGTGAGGAACGCTACGGTATACCGGAAGTCAGCACGGTACTGGACGCGGCCCATGCCATCGCCAGAAATGGCATCGATCGCGCACGCCGGCCGCGCAAACTCTCCGCGCGCGAGGAAGAAATGCGCCGGCAGGAAAGGGAACGCTACCTGGAGCAGCAGCTCTCCGAGATTTGGCGCACCCTGCCCCCATCCAGCAGCTCTGAGCGACCGGAGAAGGAATCGCGATTTCCGGCGGAACCTACCGAAAACCTGTTATATTTCATCGAAAAAAATGCGCCACAGATGCCCAGTTGGCAGCGTGAAATCTTGCGGATCGTACGCAAGATCAATCAGTATCTCTACCCGCAAGGGCAAACCAAGATCATGAATGAAGGCTTTGCCTGTTTTGTGCATTATTACATCATGCACCGCCTGCACGAGACCGGACAAATTACCGACGGCAGCCTGTTGGAGTTTTACGCCAGTCATACGGCAGTGGTTTTTCAGCCTGACTACGACGATCCCCGCTATAGCGGGATCAATCCCTATGCCTTGGGCTTTGCCATTTTTCGCGATATCCAAAGAATCTGCGTCGCCCCCACGGAAGAAGACCGGCGCTTTTTTTCCTTTGCCGGCGATCCAGACTGGAAAAAACAGATCCTCTTCGCCATGCGAGAATTTCGCGATGACAGTTTTATCCTGCAATACCTCTCGCCCAAGGTCATTCGCGACCTGCATCTCTTTGCCTTGCACAATGATCCGGAAAGCGAGTCCTACCGGATCACCGCCATTCATGACGATGCGGGCTACCGAGAAATTCGGGAACGCCTCGCCCAACAAGTTGCGGAGAGCAGTCGCCCGCCCAGCATTGTGATCGACAAGGTTGACCGCTGGGGAGATCGACATCTCGAGTTGCATCATCTGGACGCAACGCCCCTCTCCGAAAAGGACGCGCAGTCTACCCTCGAGCTTATTCAACGGCTCTGGGGCTATGACGTCTTGCTCACGAGTAACAACTCTGAATTCCGCCTCGCGGCGCGCAGGGACTGAGCACAACCTCAATTCTTTGCTATGCTTCGCCACTCTGTGACGCAGTAGTGAGGCGGTATGAAAAGAAAAGCGGCAGGGCTGGGATTTTGGGGAGTTCTGTATCTATCGATACCGTGCATTGCAGTATTGGCGGTGCCCCTCTATAACCGCGCCACCCCAGTTCTGTTTGGGATTCCGTTTTTTTACTGGTGGCAGATCCTGTGGGTGCCCCTTTCCGGTTTCTTCCTCTACCTCGCCTGGCGACGTGTGGAACGGCGGGGCTGATTCTATGCACATCACCGCCACCATCGTTTTTGTCGCTCTCTTCGTGCTGATTGCAGTGCTGGGATTCCTTTCCGCCCGCTGGCAACGCGGTGATCTCGGGCATCTGCACGAATGGGGACTGGGCGGGCGCCGCTTTGGTAACTGGATCACCTGGTTCCTCATCGGTGGCGACCTCTATACCGCCTACACCTTCGTTGCTGTACCAGCCCTGGTATTCGGCGCCGGCGCCCTGGGTTTCTTTGCCCTCCCCTACACGGTACTGGTCTACCCGCTCGTGTTTTCCGTTTTGCCCCGGCTTTGGGTCATTGCCAAACATCACAATTTCATCACCGCCGCGGACTTCGTCGCCGCCCGTTATGATAGTCCAGCACTGGCCCTGGTGATTGCCCTGACCGGCATCGTCGCCACCATGCCGTACATCGCCCTGCAATTGGTGGGTGTGGAAGTCGTGATTGGCGGCCTCGGTTTTCCCAGCCACGGTATTGTCGGGGAGCTTCCCCTGATCATCGCTTTTGTGGTCCTGGCGGCTTTCACCTACACCAGTGGTCTGCGCGCGCCGGCCTCCATTGCCGTGGTCAAGGATCTGCTGGTCTATATCACCGTGCTCGCTCTGATCATTGTCGTGCCGTGGAAGCTGGGCGGCTTTGGCAAGATCTTTGCGGCGGTTCCCGCCGAGCATCTCTATCTGCCGCCCATCCACTCCGGAAATTTTGGCACGCAGTCCTTTTATCTGACCTTGGCTCTCGGGTCTGCCCTCGCGCTGATGCTCTACCCGCATGCCACCACGGCGGTGCTCTCTGCCAAAGGCCCCAAAACCTTACGCCGCAACTGGATCTTTCTGCCGGCCTATTCGTTTGTGCTGGGTCTGATCGCTTTGCTCGGTTACATGGCCTATGCGGCAAATTTACCCGACAATCCGGCGCTCGCGCCCTACTTTCATCGATATGGACCGCAGTTCGCCATGCCCGGTCTGCTGTTACGCTATTTCCCGGATTATTTTGTCGGGATCGGCTTTGCCGCGGTGGCCATTGGCGCTCTGGTTCCGGCAGCCATCATGTCCATTGCCGCTGCCAATCTGTTCACCCGCAATATCTATCGCGCCTACCTCCGCCCCGACTGCGATGCCAGGCGCGAAACGCAAATGGCGAAGCTGGTATCGCTGATGGTGAAATTTGGGGCCCTGCTCTTCATTCTGCTACTGCCTACCCATTTTGCCATCCAGCTACAGCTCCTGGGCGGCATCCTGATTTTACAAACCCTGCCGGCCATCGTCAGCGGCATCTACACGCGCTGGTTTGATCCCCGCGCCCTACTCATCGCCTGGGCCATTGCTTTGGGTTGGGCCATCTGGGCAGCATCCTTGACGGGCTTCCAGAAATCCGGTTACGCGCTTCATTTCTTTGGCTGGACCATTCCGGGCTACATCGGTTTGTATGCCCTGCTCCTCAACTTTTTGTTTGCCATCCTCATCACCTTGCTGCTGCGCGCTATCGGGCGTCATTCGTCAGCAGATCTTACCGATGCGGCGGCATATCAAGAATGAGATTGCTAGCGCTTGACAACGCGCAGTGGGCCCCGAACAATCTCCATCAATATTGTAGATCTTACCTATAGAAGGATCCCATGGACTCCCCAACTCGTCTCTTTGCTCCGCTCCCTTCTGCTGTTACGGAGGGCAGCAAATGACGGCGATTCGGATCGATGGCAAAGCGGTTGCAGGACGACTGCGTGAGCAACTGCGCGGCGGTGTGCAGGCGTTTCAGCGCCAGTACGGCAGGGCTCCGGGACTCGCAGTCATCCTGGTGGGCGAGGATCCGGCCTCGCAGATTTATGTGCAGCACAAGAAAAACGCCTGCGCGCAGGTGGGCATCCAGTCGTTCTCCCATACCCTGGCGGCCACCAGCAGCCCGGCGGAGTTGCTGCAGCAAATCGCCCGCTGCAATGCCGATGAGCAGATCGACGGCATCCTGGTACAGCTCCCGCTCCCCGCACAATTCGACGCGGAAAGCATGATCGAAGCCATCGCCGTAGACAAAGACGTGGATGGCTTTCATCCCTACAATGTCGGGCGTCTGGCCCTACGCGTGCCTACCCTGCGCTCGTGTACACCGGCCGGGATCATGACGTTACTGCAGGAATATGAAATCCCGATCAAGGGGAAGGAAGCGGTGATCGTTGGTGCCTCCAACATTGTTGGTCGGCCCATGGCACTCGAACTGCTGCTCGCCGGCGCGACCGTGACGGTTTGTCATCGCTTCACCCAGGATCTGCAGGCGCATGTGGCACGCGCCGACATTTTGGTCGCCGCTGCCGGCAAACCCGGCCTGGTGCGCGGCACATGGATCAAACCGGGTGCCGCAGTGATCGATGTCGGCATCAATCGCCTGGAGGATGGCAGTATCGCTGGCGATGTGGAGTTTGCGCCGGCGGCGGAACGTGCCGCGTGGATTACCCCGGTTCCCGGCGGTGTCGGTCCGATGACGGTGGCCACCTTACTGCAGAATACCTTACGCGCCGCGCTGCTACGTAGGGAGGATCGCCAGCTTGTCTGATCCCGCTACTCTTCCGGCGCTCAACGACCCCAGCCTGTATTTCAATCGCGATCTCAGCATCCTCGAATTCAATCGGAGGGTGCTGGCCCTGGCCGACGACGAGCGCGTCCCTCTCCTGGAGCGTTTGCGCTTCCTGACCATCGTTTCCAGCAACCTGGATGAGTTCTTCGAGGTACGCTTCGCCGGCGTCATGCAGCGACGCAAGTATGGGGCCGGCCCTCTCGGTCTCGATGGTCTCGGTCCGGATGAAGAAATGCGGGCGGTATCGCGGGTTGCACACGAGATCATCGCCGCCCAATACTCTTGTCTCAATGACCGCCTGATCCCTGCCCTGGCCGCAGAGGGTATCCATTTGCTGCGGCGGCGAGAGTGGAAGGCAGCGCAAAGGCGTTGGGTGGCGGAGTATTTTCGCAATGAAGTCTTGCCCTTGCTGACCCCCCTCAGCCTCGATCCCGCCCATCCCTTTCCCAAGGTGCAGAACAAGGGGCTGAATTTTGCGATTGTCCTGGAAGGAGATGATGCGTACGGGCGGCACAGCCCCATCGCCATCGTCCAGGCACCACGCATCCTTCCCCGGATCATCCAGATACCCAGAGAGATCGCCGGCCCAACGGATTTCGTGTTCCTCTCTTCGGTCATTCACGAGAATATCGCTCAGCTGTTTCCCGGTCTGGAGGTAAAGGGGTTTTATCAGTTCCGGGTGACCCGCAACAGTGAACTCTTTGTTGACGAGGAAGAAGTCGACAACCTGCTCGATGCGATTGTCGATGAACTCAGCACCCGGCCGTTTGGCGAGGCAGTGCGCCTGGAGGTGGCGAATAATTGCCCGGCAAATGTCTACGAATATCTATTGCGCCATTTCGATCTGCCGGCGGAAAACCTCTATACCCTGAGTGGACCGGTCAATCTGTCGCGGATGGCGGCAATCATCGATATGGTCCCGCGTCCGGACCTGCTGTACTCTCCCTTCGTACCGGGTCTACCCGATCGCTGCCTGCGCAGTGAGGAGATCTTTGCCCAACTGCGGCGGGGGTCGTTGCTCCTGCATCATCCTTATCAAAGCTTTACCCCGATCATCGATTTCGTGCGCCAGGCCGCCGCCGATCCGCAGGTCCTGGGGATCAAACAGACCCTATATCGCACCACCAGCGATTCCGCCATCGTCCAGGCCCTGATGGACGCGGCAGTGGCTGGCAAGCAGGTGACGGCAGTCATCGAACTCAAGGCACGCTTTGATGAAGCCAACAACATCCGCCTGGCTGAAGAACTGGAAAGTGTTGGCGTGCAGGTGGTATACGGCGTCGTCAAGCACAAAGTACACGCCAAGATGATCCTCGTCCTGCGCCGCGAGGAGGATGGAATTCGCCTCTATGGGCATCTCGGTACCGGCAACTATCATCCACGCAACGCGCGCATCTATACCGACTTCAGTCTGCTCACTGCCGATCCTGGCATCACCGCCGACATGAACGCCCTGTTCATGCACATCACCGGCATCGGTCAGGCGCCCCGCCTCAAACATCTCCTGCAGAGCCCCTTCAATCTGTTCAGTGCGATGCGCGAGCGTATCGCCGCCGAAACTGCCCTCGGACCACGCGGGCGCATCATCATCCGCGTCAATGCCCTCATCGATCCCGATCTGATCCGCGATCTCTATCAGGCCTCCCAGGCCGGGGTACAGGTCAGCCTCATCGTTCGCGGCGCCTGCGCCTTACGCCCAGGCATCCCCGACGTTTCGGAAAACATCCGGGTGGTTTCCATTGTTGGGCGTTTCCTCGAACACAGCCGCGTCTTTTTCTTCGGTGGAAATGGCAACCCAGAGGTTTGGATTTCCAGTGCTGACTGGATGGGACGTAACCTGTTCCGGCGTCTGGAAGTCGCCGTTCCCATTCGCGATCCCGATCTGAAAAAGCGCATCCGCCGCGAGGCACTGGACTATTACCTGCAAGACCACTGCAATGCCTGGGAGATGCAGTCAGACGGCAGCTATCGCTCGCTGCGTCAGATGGATAGCGATTGTTTCAGTGCCCAGCAAAGCCTGCTTGACCAATATGCGCGGGGCAGTAGCGGTGACTAAGTCGCAATGTCGCGTGCTGGTACTCAACAGCAAGGGAGGATCGGGAAAGACCACGATCTCGACCAATCTTGCCAGCCTCCTCGCCCTACGGGGATCAGTTCTGCTGGCCGACCTGGATCCCCAGGGCTCGAGCCTGAGCTGGGGAAAGCGAAGACCTGAGCATTTGCCGCGTATTGACCTAATTGATGACCCCGAGCGCGACTTTCGTGGCTATCCGCCGAGCGATTATGTAGTTTTTGACGCACCTGCGGGACTCAAGCGCGGGCGTCTGGAAGACATGCTAGGCGAAGTCGAGGTCTTGTTGGTGCCCATTGCCCCCTCGCCCTTCGATATGGATGCCAGCCAGCAATATCTGCAACGCCTGGAAGAAATCAAACGGTTTCGCAAGGGCAAGGTACGGCTCGGGGTCATTGCCAACCGCGTCAAACTGCGCAGCCAGGCGGAACGGATCCTGACGGAGTTCCTGCAAGAACTGGAACTGCCTTTGGTGGCCACTCTGCACGATAGCCAGATTTATGTTCGTGCCGCCATGCAGGGACTGGGACTGGCCGATCTGCGGGCGGCCGAGGCACGTAAGGAACTACCCCAATGGGCAAGGATATTGCGCTTTGTGGAAACCGGGGAGCGCTATGGAGCGTGAGATCAAGCTCGAGGTATTGCACCCGGAGCTGTGGGAGGAAATCCTGCGTCATCCCCTGGTAGACAGTGCCGACATCGCCGCTAAAGAGATGCACGCCGTCTACTATGACAGTGCGGATGGCGCCCTGCGCGCGGCAGGAATCGCGTATCGGGTGCGTAAAGAAGGCCGGGAGTGGGTTGCCACCATCAAACTTGCAGGAAGCGCTGAGGGAGGGTTACACCAGCGTCCTGAGTGGAATCTGTCGGTGCGCAGCAAGAAGCCGGATCTGGGCGTCTTTGCGACTGACGAGACCCTGCGCACGCTGCTCGCAGCACATCTGAATCTGGCGCTCGCGCCGGTCATCGAAACCGTTTTTCAGCGTCGGGAGCACGAAATCCGCTATCAGGATGCCCGAATTTTACTCGCTGCAGATTGGGGAGAGATTCGCGCTGCCGGTCAGGCACGAGCGATTCACGAGATCGAACTGGAACTGGTGGAGGGAGATCTTGCCGATCTCCTGCAGCTGGCCAGCGCCCTTTGCGCCAGTTTACCCCTGTGCCCGGATGATGCCAGTAAGCTGGCACGCGGCAGCGCGCTGGTCGGAAAAGAGATCCCCGTAGCGAAACCCAATCCACCCACCATTCGCGGGCGGGACAATGCGGGGGACGCTATTGGCCGTCTCCTCATCCACTCCGCGCAGACCATTCTCGGTGGCTTGGCATGGCTGCAGCTCGACGAGCACGACGCCCTGCACCAGTTGCGCAAAGAGGTGCGCGCGCTGCGTGCATTGTTGCGCTTCAGCAAGGGCACAGATCCCGAAGATCAACTGCGTGGTGTACGCAACGGTCTGGCGGTGTGGTTTCACGAACAGAGCCTGCAACGGGATCTGGACGCTCTCGCCGAGCATTGGCAAAGCATCGCCCCGCGTTTTTCTCTGCCCGCGACACCATTGCAAGAGATTCTGCGCGATGCACGCAAAACGACACGTGATCCCCGTGTCGATTCCCGGGCGCGGCTTGCCGCGGAACTTCTCGCCTTGTGGTCACAGGTTCTGCGCAACCCACTGCAGAGCCAGCAGACTTTGCGCAACTACGTGGAGGAGCGCCTGCGGCGGATGGATGAGCATTTGGTTTTTGTGGAGCCGGAGCAAATTGCACAATTCCATCGGCTGCGCATTGCGCTCAAAAATCTGCGTGATGTCCTGCGTCATGTTTCCGAACTCTGGCCAAGCAAAGATGGCAAGGCGTTCACCAAACAGTTACATGCCGTATTGGATGCAGCCGGAATCATCCGTGACGCACAAGTTGCCCACCAGGACTTGCCGCAGCTCTTTCCTGCGGAACGCCGCCATGACGCGTTGGATTTCAGTGCAGGGATCCTGCTTGGCTTTCTGGAGGCGCAGAGGGAGCGGGAAAGCAAGCGCTTTTACAAACACTGGGAGCGCTTCCGTCAGGCCCCCCGCCCCTGGGACTAAAACAGAAAATCCAGGGACTACTCAGCAGTTGCCGAGCTTCTCCCGGACCCTTTCCACCCGCCGCGCCAGCAAGGCGATTTTCTGTGCGAGGCAATACTCCGCATCACTAACTTCCCATTCCCGTGCTTGTTCCGCATCGACCTGCTGATTGGCGCAGATTTTCTGCAGCGTTTCACAATTGTTGCTATCAAAGAAAAAGCCCGCCAGTTGCGTTACTTGATCGTTTTTGTTGGCCCCACCCAAGACAGCATAGGCAGCATCCAGGCATTTTTCTTCTTTCAATGCCAAAGCTTTTTGTAACAGCTCGTCCCCTTCGATACCCATCTTCAGCTCCTTTTTTCCGATCCCCCGAGCGAACGCTCGAGAATTTCTCCCAAATCCCGAGACAACCTATCCTTGCCGAGCAATTCCTCCATGACGGTTCGCATTTGCCGCTGGTGCGCTTCGTCATAGCGTGACCAGCGACTGAAGACCGTTGCCAGACGTGCTGCGGTCTGTGGATTGAGATCATCCAGATGGCGGATCTGCTCGCCGTAAAAATGATAACCGGAGCCGTCCCGCGCATGAAAGACTGGTAGATTTGCAGCAAAGGCGGAAAGCACGGCGCGCACGCGATTGGGAACCCGCCAGGAAAATGCCGGATGCTGCAACAGCTCCTGTGCCCGTTGCAAGGTCTCAGGCACGGCGCGCCCGAGCTGCAGGGAAAACCAGCGATCGATGATGAGCGGATGAGATTGCCAGCGCTGGTAAAAATCATTCAGCAGCGGCATTGCGTCATAGTCCGGGGAAAAGGCCAGGAGCTGCAAGGCGGCAAGCCGGTCGGTCATATTGTCGGCACTACGATATTGCCGCTCGGCCCAACCTTGTGTCTCCTCCGCTTGCGCCGAGCTCATGGCATAGTACAGAGCCAGGTTACGTAGACGACGGCTGCCCATCGCCCGGCCATCCCGGCGGTAGGGAGCCGCCAGATCGTGATAGAGGCGGCGCCAATCCTCGGCGAATGTGTCCCCCAGGGCGCGACGCAGCGCCTCTCGTTGTGTATGGATCCCGTCGACGTCGATGGGATCCATTTGCTGCCCGATGGATTCTTCTGTGGGGAGGCTCAGGAGCTCGGCGGAAAATGCCGGATCATCGAGGGGTCGCGAGAGCGCCGCAGCGAAGGCGGCCTGGAGTTCTGGGCCGAGCACGCTACGCCCGGGATTGGCAATGCTCGCCAGTAAGGTCTTTTGCGCCAGACGTTGCAAGCTGTCCCAGCGGTTAAAGGGGTCGTCGTCATGTTGGGCAAGAAAGCAGTCCGCTGCCTCGGCATCACCACGTTCGAGCAGTACCGGCGCGGAAAACCCCCGCAGCAGCGACGGGAGGACCGGCTTGGCAAAGGGGCCAAAGGTCCATTCGCCAGACGCCTCTTCGAGCAGCAAAACAGTCTCTTCTTGTCCGTCGGGGAGCCGTGCGGGAGTACCGTCTTCGTGGAAAAAGGCCAGACGCACCGGAATAGGTACCGGCAGCTTTTCTTCCTGGCCCGGCGTTACCGGCGTGTGCTGCTGCAGGCGCAAATGATACCGGCCACTCTGTGCAGCAAAATGTCCATCGGCCTTGAGGCGTGGTGTGCCAGCCTGGGAATACCAGCGCAGAAAGCCGCTGAGGTCGCGGCCACTGCCGGTCGCCAGCGCGTCCAGCAGTTCTTCGATGCGCACCGCCTGTCCATCGTGGCGTTGGAAATAGAGGTCGGTCCCGGCGCGGAATCCTTCCACGCCGAGCAGGGTGTGCATCATGCGGATCACCTCTGCACCCTTCTCGTAGACCGTTGCCGTGTAGAAGTTATTGATCTCCTTGTAGGATTCCGGGCGCACGGGATGCGCCAGGGCACTGGCATCCTCGGCAAACTGGGCGGCGCGCAAGCGCCGGACATCGCCGATGCGCTGCACACCGCGGGAGTTCATGTCGGCGGAAAATTCCTGGTCACGGAATACCGTCAGTCCTTCTTTGAGACTGAGCTGAAACCAGTCGCGCAGAGTAACGCGGTTACCGGTCCAGTTATGAAAATATTCGTGGGCGATTACCGATTCGATTCCCTGATAATCTGCGTCAGTGGCGGTTTCCGGGCTGGCCAAAACATACTTGGAATTGAAGATATTCAATCCCTTGTTTTCCATCGCCCCCATATTGAAACTGTCGGTAGCGACAATCAGGTAGCGATCGAGGTCGTACTCCCGCCCGTAGACCTTTTCATCCCAAGCCATCGCCTTTTGCAGACTCTGCAGGGCCTGCTCGCAGGCGTCCCGATCCCGCTCTGCGACATACAACTCCAGGCCAATTTCACGGCCAGAGCCAGTACGGTAACGATCCCTGGCGACGTGAAAACTGCCACCGACGGCGGCGAAGAGATAACAGGGCTTGGGAAACGGATCTTCCCAGCGTGCCCAGTGCCAGCCGTTATCTGCGTCACCAGTTGCGACACAATTGCCGTTGGACAGAAGGATCGGACAGGAAACCTTGGGGGCATGCAGGGTGACGGTAAAACGCGCCAGGACGTCAGGGCGGTCCAGAAACCAGGTGATGCGCCGAAAGCCCTCCGCCTCGCACTGGGTCAGAAAGACCTCATCGGCATAGTAGAGGCCGGACAGGGCGGTGTTTGCTTCCGGCTGAATGCGCACCCGGGACTCCAGGACAAAGTGTTCGGGGACGTCTTTGACGCGCAGCTTTCCCGCTTCGCGGGAATGGCGATCGCTGGATAGATCTTTGCCGTCCAGGGAGAGAGACAAGAGCTCCAGTCCCTCGCCATCGAGCAGCAGATCCTTGGCACTGGGGTTCAGGCGCTGCAGTGTGAGGCGGGACCGCACTTCCGTGTCTTGGGGTCGAAGAAAGATTTCGAGTTCCACCGTGTCGATGGCAAAATCCGGACTGCGGTAGTTTTGACGCTGCACGAGCAACGTGTTATCGGCCGTCATTCACATTTACCCTCGGCATTCATCGAGGTAATCCCCGCAACAAAGGTATCGAGCTTTTCCGGCATACCATGGCTGATCTGCGCCTTACCGTTCTTGTCACAGTAGACGATAGTGGGCGTTGCCACCTCACCACTGTCCTGCAGGAGTTGGGTGTTTTTCTGCACCTCTGCCATGACTTCGGGGCTGGGGTTGGCATCTTGGGAAATCCCACCCTCCTCGCTTTCCTCATTGAAGCCCTTCTCATTTTTTGCCATTGCCGCTGCCGGATCTTTGGCCGATAGAATTGCAGCCGCCTTCCCAGCACTCGACGGCTTCAGAAATCCCGCAACCACATAGCGGACACGCAGCTTTCCTTCGGCAATCAGAGGCTTGGCGTCCTCATAAAACTTGTGACAGAAGATGCAGTTGGGATCGACAAAGGCGATCAGCTCCGGTCCCTTGGTACCCAAGACAAAAGACTTGGCCTGACTGGCCCGCTCGGCGAGTTTTGCCGCATCCATGGGCTTCGGCAGCAGACCCGCCTCCTCGGCGTCGTGCCGAATGACGTTATCGCCTTTGCTGTTGATGATGGCCTGCGCCAGGATCAGATATTTTCCATCCGGGCTGGCATAGGCAAGCGTTTTATGTCCCTGATCGGCGATGACGAGTGCGGTCAATCCTCCCGGCCCAGGGAGAACCTTCGTCACCTGGCCCTGATCATGGGTAACGCTGCTAACCAGCTCTTGCGCCCGATCTTTGGATAACACCTTGCCGTGCCCACCATTGTCGGAAACGGGATTACTTCCCGCACAACCGGAAAGTAAAAGAGCAGCAGCAAGAACCAGCAATCGAAAACGCATAAGAACACTCCTGGGCAACAGAAAAACCGCATCAAGCGGCCATGGTAAACAATTCGCCCGGACTGACGCCAGTCTCGGGCGAATTGCAGCACTTCTGACCCATTATCCAGGCAGGAGTTCGCCGCGAAAAACGAAATCGTCTTCCTCCAGATCGACGTGCAAGAGCGTGCCTCCCGTAAACTCGCCGCGCAGGAGCTTTTGCGCCAGCGGGTTCTCGATCTCCGCCTGGATGGCACGTTTCAGGGGCCGGGCGCCATAGACGGGATCAAAACCGATCTCCGCCAGGCGGTCGATGGCCGCATCGCTGAGCACGATGTCCATGTCCCGCTCACGTAGGCGTGCCCGCAGGCCCTGCATCTGGATTTCGCAGATCGCCCGCACCTGCCGGGCATCCAGGGGATGGAAGATCACGGTTTCGTCGATACGATTCAGAAATTCCGGACGAAAGTGCCCCTGCACTACCGCCATCACCGCGCTGCGCATGGCATCCTCGTCCCCAGAACGACTGTATTCCTGAATGCGGTCGGAGCCCAGGTTCGAGGTCATGATGATGACCGTGTTCCGGAAATCCACGGTACGCCCCTGGCCATCGGTCAGGCGGCCGTCGTCCAGAACCTGCAGGAGAATGTTGAAGACCTCCGGGTGCGCCTTTTCTACCTCATCCAGAAGTACGACAGAATAAGGCTTGCGTCGTACGGCTTCGGTGAGATAGCCACCCTCTTCGTAACCCACATATCCGGGAGGGGCACCGATCAGGCGCGCCACGGAATGCTTCTCCATGAATTCACTCATGTCGATGCGCACCATCTGTTCTTCGCTATCGAAGAGGAACTCGGCCAGGGCCTTGCTGAGTTCGGTCTTACCAACACCGGTAGGACCGAGAAAGAGGAAGGAGCCGTTGGGCCGCCGCGGATCGGAGAGGCCAGCCCGCGAGCGGCGGATGGCGTTGCTGACCGCCTGCACCGCCTCGCTCTGGCCAACCACCCGGGCCTGCAAACGTTCTTCCATCTTCAGGAGTTTTTCCTTCTCCCCTTCCAGCATCTTGGCTACGGGAATGCCGGTCCAGCGGGCGATCACTTCGGCAATCTCCTCTTCTCGCACCTCCGTGCGCAGCAAGGTAGGCGCTTTGCGTGCGGCACCCTCCTCCTCTTCCTCAGCCTTTTGCAAGCGGGCCTCGAGCTCGGGAATCAGACCATACTGGATCTGCGCCATGCGGTCGTAATCGGCGGCACGGCGGGCATTTTCGAGTTCCACACGCAGGCGATCAATCTCCTTCTGGATTTGCGAGGTACCTTCAATGGCCAGCTTCTCGGCCTTCCAGACTTCCTCTAATTCCTGAAATTTACGCTCCAACTCATTGATTTGCTCCTCCAGAATCTCCAGGCGCTTGCGGCTTGCCTCGTCCTTCTCCTTGGCCAGGGCCACCTTTTCGATGTTGAGTTGAATCAGGCGCCGCTCCAGTTCATCCAGGGCTTCCGGTTTGGAGTCGATCTCCATCTTGATCCGCGAGGCCGCTTCATCGATCAGATCGATGGCCTTGTCGGGCAAGTTGCGGTCGCTGATGTAGCGATGCGAGAGTTGCGCTGCCGCGACCAGGGCGGGGTCGGTGATGCGCACCCCATGATGAACCTCGTAGCGCTCCTTCAGGCCGCGCAGAATGGCAATGGTGTCCTCCACCGAGGGTTCATCCACCAGCACACGCTGAAAACGGCGCTCCAGAGCAGCATCCTTTTCAATGTACTGGCGGTACTCATCCAGGGTCGTGGCACCAATACAGTGCAGCTCACCCCGCGCCAAGGCGGGTTTGAGCATGTTGCCGGCATCCATCGCGCCCTCGGCCTTCCCAGCACCCACCAGGGTATGTATTTCATCAATAAAAAGAAGAATCTGCCCTTGACTCTTGGCAAGATCGTTGAGCAAGGCCTTCAAGCGTTCCTCGAACTCGCCGCGGAATTTCGCACCGGCAATCAGCGCACCCAGATCCAGCCCCAGCAGACGTTTGTTACGCAAGGATTCCGGCACTTCACCATTGATGATCCGTTGCGCCAGGCCCTCGACGATGGCGGTCTTGCCGACACCCGGCTCACCGATCAGCACCGGATTGTTCTTGCTGCGCCGCAACAGCACCTGAATGGTGCGGCGAATTTCGTCATCGCGGCCGATCACCGGGTCCAGCTTGCCCTGCGCCGCCCGCTCGGTGTAGTCGATGGTGTACTTCTCCAGGGCTTGGCGTTGCTCCTCGGCATTGGCATCGTTGATCTTTTCGCCGCCATGCAGTGCGGTGATCGCCGCTTCGAGGTCCTTGCTGGTAGCACCGCTCTCCTTGAGCAGACGACCCGCCTCGCCCTTATCCTCCATCAGCGCGAGCAGAAAATGCTCCGTGGAGATATAGCCATCACCCCGCTGCTGCGCGGTCTTGTCGGCTAGATTGAGCAGGTTGATGAGATCCCGGCCAAACTGCACTTCGCCGGGCTGCCCGCCATGAACCTTCGGCAAATTGTTGAGGGCACGGCCGAGTTCGTTGCGCAGGGCATCGACGCGCACACCCGCCTTACTGAGCAGAGGACGGGCGATACCGCCGTCCTGGTCGAGGAAAGCAATGAGCAGATGGACCGGTTCCACCTGCTGCTGATCGTTGCCCAGGGCGAGACTCTGGGCCTCCTGCAGGGCTTGCTGAAACTTGGTGGTGAGTTTGTCACTGCGCATCTGGCGACTCCCATATCGGATGATGACTGGCAGATGGGCGCTTCAGACCCACTTTTCAAGGGCGGATCGGGGACGAAACATGCCCAGCAACAAGAGTGTCGCCAGGGCAGCGAGGATGCCGGCAGCAAGAAAGGTAGCGCTGCCACCAATCTGCGACCAGGCCCAACCCGCCGCCAAGGCACCGATGCCGCCTCCCAACCCGTATACCAGGCTGGCGTAGAGGGCCATGCCACGCGCGCGCAGGGCCCGCGGGAAGCGCGCAAAGACCCAGTGAATGGCAGCTAGATGAAACGCGGCATAACTGGCCGCGTGCAGTGTCTGCACCAGAACGATCCAGACGAAGCCTGGCCACAGGGCGATCACTACCCAACGCAGAGCGGTGAGCAAAAAGGCACTGACAAATACCGTCATCGTCCCCCAACGGTGCAGGATGCGGTCGCCAAACCAAAAGAACAGTACCTCGGCGACCACTGCAAGGGCCCAGAGCAGACCGACGGTGCTGCTGTTGTAGCCATGGGCCTCCACGTAGATGGAATAAAAGGCGTAATAGACCCCATGACTGGCCTGCTCCAGCATGCCGGCGGCGAGAAAGAACCACAGACGGAAATCACGCAGCTCCGGCAAAAAAGCCGGCAGTTTCTGCGCTGTCGTGCCCTGTGGATCGCTGGCAAAGGGCAGGAAACGACTGACCCACCAGGTCAGGAATAAAAAGCCGGCGATGCCAGGCAAGAAACTACGCAGCCCCCAATGACTCACCAGGATCCCCATGCCAAGGGACAGAACGATAAAACCGATGGACCCCCAGAGGCGGATACGGCCATAGCGGCGCCCCTGCCGCTCCGCCCACGCCATACTGATGTTGTCTACCAGGGGTAGGGTGGCCGCCCAGAAGAAAGAAAACAGCAGGGTGATCAGGAGCAGAGCCCAAAAGTAGCCCTTCGCCCAGAACAGCAACAGAAAACTCAGGGCAGCAGCCAAGCCGCCGCCGCGAATCAACCAGCGCATCGACGTATGGTGCAGGAGCCAGCCCCAGACATTGGGGGCGAGCACCTTGCTGAATTGTACTGCCGCAGTGAGGAGACCGATTGCCAGGGCATCCTGGCCCACACTACGCAGCCACGGCCCCCAGTAGGGCATGAAGGCGCCAAGGGCGCAAAAATAGAAAAAATAGAACGCGACGAGGGCCTGCCCCTCGTGCCGCGCCTTCAGCATTGTCTGGGGATGGGGGCTACCGGTGGCGTGACATCCGCATTTTGTGCTCGATGACGCAGATAATGATCCATCAGGGTGATGGCCAGCATCGCCTCGACGATGGGCACAGCACGAATGCCTACGCAGGGATCATGACGGCCAGTGGTGACAATCTCGATTTCCTCACCCTGCAGGTTGATACTGGGCCGGGGGATGCGAATGCTGGAGGTTGGTTTGATGGCGACCGAGGCACGCAGATCCTGACCGCTGGAGATGCCGCCAAGAACCCCACCGGCATGATTGCTGGCAAAGCCCGCAGGGGTCAGCGCGTCGCCGTGCTCGCTGCCGCGTTGTTCAACCACGGCAAAACCGTCACCAATCGCCACTGCCTTCACCGCATTGATGCTCATCAGGGCCTTGGCGACATCCGCCTCCAGGCGATCAAAGACCGGCTCACCGAGGCCCACGGGCATCCCCGTGACCTGCACGTCGACGCGCGCGCCAATGGAGTCTCCGGCCTTGCGCAAGTCATCGAGATATTCTGCCATGCGCAGGGCCGCCTGCGCGTCGGGACAGAAAAAGGGGTTCTGATCGATCTGTGCGTCGTCGAACTGGGCCGCATGAATGGGCCCCATCTGCGCCAGCCAGGCGCGGATCTCGGTGCCCAGACGTTCGCGTAGGTATTTGCGGGCAATGGCGCCGGCGGCCACGCGGGTGGCGGTCTCCCGCGCCGAAGAACGCCCCCCACCACGGTAGTCGCGCAGACCAAATTTTTGTAGATAGGTATAGTCGGCGTGCCCAGGACGAAAGCGATCCTTGATCTTGCTGTAGTCCTGCGACCGTTGATCGGTGTTCCGTATCAGCAAGCCAATCGGCGTACCGGTCGTGACGCCTGCAAAAACACCGGAAAGGATTTCGACCTGATCCGCCTCCTGGCGTTGCGTGGTGTGGCGTGACTGCCCAGGCCGACGCCTGTCGAGTTCAACTTGGATATCGGCTTCCGTGAGGGCCAAGCCAGGCGGACAGCCATCGACGACGGCGCCAATGGCCGGGCCATGACTCTCGCCAAAGGTGCTAACGCGAAACAGCTCGCCAATGCTGCTGCCCGCCACGGATCAGTTCTCCCCCTCGATGAAGGCATAGGCAGAGTGATTGTGGATCGACTCGAAGTTTTCCGAGGCCACCGAATAGCGTCGGACCCGCGAGTCCTGCTGCAAACGCAGGGCGACATCGCGCACCATATCCTCGACGAACTTGGGGTGATCGTAGGCATATTCCGTAACGTACTTCTCGTCAGGCCGCTTGAGAACGCCGTAGAGCTGCGAAGAGGCCTCGCTTTCCACCAGATCGATCAGATCCTCGATCCACAGCGGGCTCCGCGCCTCGACCTGTACGCTGACCCGCGAGCGCTGATTGTGTGCGCCATATTCGGAAATGCTCTTGGAGCAGGGACAGAGGCTGGTCACCGGCACATGCACCAGAAGTTGCGAGCGGATCTCGTCGCCCGTGATTTCGCCACTCCACTCCACTTCGTAGTCGAGATAGCTCTCCACTCCGGAGACTGGCGCTTTTTTCCGCACGAAGTAGGGGAATTGCAGTTCAATGCGGGCGCTCTCGGCTTCCAGACGCTCCTGGGTCTGCACGAGTAGCCGATCGAAATTATCGACTCGCAGGGCTTCCTCTTGCTCTTGCAAGATCTGCAGGAAGCGCGACATATGGGTGCCTTTCAGATGTGCTGGCAAGCCGACATACATGTTGCAATATGCAGCAACCTGTTGTTGATGGCCTGCACGGTCCGCGATGCGCAGGGGATGGCGAACGGCCTTGACACCAACTCGCTGAATGGGGATGGCACGCGGGTCGGCGCGCCCCTGTACATCTTCCAACGTTTCTGCAGCGCAATCTCTCACTACGTTGAACCTCGTCGAATGCTTGACTGATTTAGTCAGATATTACGCGCCGCAGCCGTTACCAGCAAGGCGGGCAAGCAGTTCCTCGCCAGCGCGACGAATTCCATCGGCGTCCAGACCCAGCTCCGCAAGCCACAAAGAAGCCTCTCCGTGTTCGATGAACTGATCGGGCAAGCCAAGAATCTTCAGTAGTGGCCGCTGCCCCTGGTCGAGCAGGTATTCGGCCACTGCGCTGCCGGCACCGCCCATGCGCACCCCCTCCTCCACCGTCAGGAAGGCTTCATGATCGACGGCAAGACGGTCAAGCAGGGCATGATCCAGCGGTTTGACGAAGCGCATATTGACCACCGTGGCATCCAGCTCCCGTCCTGCTTGCAAAGCAGCTTCGGCACGGGTGCCAAAGGCAAGGATCGCCAGGCGTTTGCCCTCGCGCAGGATTTCCGCCTTGCCGATGGGGATCTGACGCTGCAAGTCTGCGTCGCCGATCCCACCCGCTGCGGCGCCACGCGGATAGCGGACAATGGCGGGACCGGGATAGGCGTAGCCGGTGTTGAGCATCTCGCGCATTTCCTGGGCGTCTTTGGGGGCCATAATGACCAGATTGGGAATGCAGCGCGCGTAGGCCAGATCGAAAGCACCCTGATGCGTGGCACCGTCAGCGCCGACCAAACCGGCACGGTCAACGGCAAAGAGGACCGGCAGGTTTTGAATCGCCACGTCGTGCAATAGCTGATCATAGGCCCGCTGCAGAAAGGTCGAATAGATGGCCACGACGGGATGAAAGCCCTCGCAAGCCAGGCCCCCGGCAAAGGTCACCGCATGTTGCTCGGCAATCCCCACGTCGAAGTAGCGCTCGGGATAGAGCTGTTCGTAGCGCACCAGACCGGAACCCTCGCGCATGGCGGGGGTTATGGCAACCAGCTTGCTTTCTTTGCCTGCCTTGTCGCAGAGCCAGTCACCAAAAATCTTGGTGTAACTGACCGTAGACGATTTGCGCATGGCACCACTGTCGCGATCAAACGGCGTCACACCGTGATAGGTGCACGGATCCTTCTCTGCCGGCGCGTAGCCTTTGCCCTTCTTGGTGATGACGTGCAGCAGGCGCGGACCGCGGATCTTGCGCAGATTTTCCAGGGTCGGAATCAAGGTATCGAGATCGTGACCATCGATGGGTCCGTAATAGTTGAAGCCCATTTCCTCGAAAAGCAGCCCCGGGGAGACCAGACCTTTGACGCCTTCTTCTGCCTTTTTTGCCAGCTCGCGCAAGGGCGGCAGCAGACTCAAGGCCTGCCCGGCACCCTCGCGCACGGTGTTGTATACCGGATTGGAGAGGAGCCGGGTGAGGTATTGGGAAACCGCCCCCACATTGGGGGAAATCGACATCTCATTGTCGTTGAGCACAACCAACAGATCGGCATCGAGGACACCGCCGTTGTTCAACGCCTCGTAGGCTAGGCCGGCAGTCATGGCGCCGTCGCCAATGATCGCCACTACCTGCCGGTGGGTATTATCGAGGGCAGAGCCTACCGCCATCCCCAAGCCCGCACTGATCGAGGTACTGGAATGCCCAGCGCCGAAGGCGTCATACGGGCTTTCCTCGCGCTTGAGAAATCCCGATAGGCCATCTTTTTGGCGCAGGGTCGGAAATTGTGCGCCACGCCCAGTCAACACCTTGTGAGGATAGGCCTGATGCCCGACGTCCCAGATCAGACGATCCTCCGGCGTATGGAAAACGGCGTGCAGGGCAACCGATAGCTCCACCGTCCCCAACCCGGAGGACAGATGACCACCTGTCTGACTGAGGGTTTCGATAAGAAACTGGCGCAGATGTTTGGCGACCTGCTTGAGTTCGCTGCGGGACATCCCCCGCAAGGTGTCGGGACCAGGAATTTTTTGCAATAGAGGATTCATCGGTTGCGCTCGACAATCAGGCGGGCCAGGGCACGCAAATGATCGGCTTCTTTGCCCCAGGTCTCCAGCTCGCCGAGCGCCTCGTCGAGCAGACTACGTGCATAGCCCTGCGCCTGTTTCAGGCCCAGCAAGGAGACAAAGCCCGGCTTTTGCCGCTCGCGATCGGCGCCCTGCTTGGCCTTACCAGTCTGCTCGATGTCGCCGATTTCATCGAGGATGTCGTCCTGCACCTGAAACGCCAGCCCCACCCGATCGGCATAACGAATCAGTGCAGATCCCTGGCGGGATTCTTCGGCGACGCCACTGGCCGCCAGCCCAAGCTGAATGGCACAGCGGATCAGCATGCCGGTTTTCAGCAGGTGCATCTGTTCGAGCGCCGGTTGCGCCAACTCGTGGCCCACTGCCGCGAGATCCACCGCCTGCCCGCCCACCATACCGTGGGAGCCCGCCGCCTGCGCGAGGGTTACCACCATCCGCAGCTGCTGCGTAGGACTGACCCCGAAAGGTTCGGCGAGCACGCGAAAGGCGTGGGTCAGCAAGGCATCGCCCACCAGAATCGCGGTCGCCTCGTCGTAGGCCTTGTGGCAGGTTGGACGCCCGCGGCGCAGGTCGTCATTGTCCATGGCCGGAAGATCGTCATGCACCAAAGAATAGGCATGAATCATTTCCAACGCCGCCGCTGGCCGGTCGAGCAGAGATTCGTGCACACCGAGGGCTGCACCCGTAGCGTAGACGAGCAGCGGGCGCACGCGCTTGCCACCGCCGAGCACACTGTAGCGCATCGCCTCATGCAGGCGCGCGGGGAAGGCATGATCCGGTGGAAGGAAGCTCTCCAGCTTTTCTTCGCTGCGCGCTACGATCCGTTCGCGGAAGGCCGCAAAAGATTCTGGGGCATGATTCACGTTTCAGTCCTCTTCGGCATCGCTGACCATGGGAGCCACCTCAGAACCGAGGAGGATTTCCACTTTTTGGCGCGCCTCGCGTAGTTGCTTTTCTGCCCTCTGCGCTAGATCCATGCCCTGTTGAAATAGGGCAACGGACTCTTCCAGACTCAACTGGCCGCTTTCCATCTTATCGACCACCTTCTCTAACGATTGCAGGGTGTCGGAAAAAATTTCCTGCGGGGCGTGATCTTGATCTGGCTGGGAGGGATTTTTAACGTCAGTCATGACCACAATTAAACACCAGCCCCCGGTCCCGGGGCAAGCCGCCAGGGGGCTCAACAAGCAAATACCTACTGGACGGTATGCTCCCCCCCCTCGTAGACTACGCCTTTCCTTTTCTCTGAGGCCAGCATGTCCAGCATCATTCGCCAGGAATCCGCAGTCCGTCGGCAACCACAGGGGGGCACGCGCTTCGATATCCTGGGCGCCATCAGTGTGTCTCATTTTCTGAATGACAGTATTCAGTCGCTGATGCTGGCGGTCTACCCCCTGTTTCGCAGCAATTTTCATTTGAGTTTTGCGCAGATCGGGCTCATTACCCTGGCCTATCAGTTAACCGCATCGATCATTCAGCCGCTGGTGGGACGGTACACCGATCGTCACCCGCTGCCGTGGTCCTTGCCCTTGGGCATGGTCTCGACCTTTGCCGGGCTATTGTTGTTATCCATCGCACCGAATTACCTGGTTCTGCTTCTGGCTGCGGCCCTGGTAGGCCTTGGTTCCTCGGTATTTCACCCGGAATCCTCGCGCGTTGCCCGCATGGCCTCAGGTGGACGCTTTGGCCTCGCGCAGTCGATCTTTCAGGTGGGTGGGAATGTGGGCACGGCTGCGGGTCCGTTGCTCGCGGCCTTCCTCGTGATGCCCAACGGGCAAGAGAGCCTGTCGTGGTTTTCTCTTTTCGCCCTGGCAGCCATTGTCATTCTGACTTTTGTTGGACGTTGGTATCAGCAGCAACACCGCCAGCCGAAGAAGGCACAGCAAGCCGCGGGAGTGCCTTTACCCAAGGCGCTGGTACGACGAAGCATGGTCATCCTGGTAGCCTTGATGTTTTCCAAATTTATCTATCTGACCAGCATCAGCAGCTACCTGATCTTCTATCTCATGCACCGCTTCGCCATTCCTGTGCGCGAGGCGCAGTTGCATCTTTTCATTTTTTTGGCGGCGGTGGCGGCGGGCACCCTGCTCGGCGGCCCGATCGGGGACCGCGTTGGCCGCAAGCGGGTGATCTGGGTATCACTGCTGGGCATTGCCCCCTTTACCCTCGCACTACCGTATGTGGGTCTGACGCTGAGTGCCCTGCTGACGGTGGTGATTGGCTTCCTCCTTGCTTCTGCCTTTCCGGCCATTGTCGTCTATGCCCAGGAACTGGTCCCGGGAAAGGTGGGAACGATCTCTGGTCTATTCTTCGGGTTGGCCTTTGGTCTGGGTGGTATTGGCGCAGCGGTTCTCGGGCAACTGGCGGATATCTGGGGTATCGATACCGTGTATCAGATCTGTTCGTTCCTGCCGCTGCTGGGTATTCTGGCCGCTTTCCTGCCGCATCGTCCAGAAGCCTGATATACTCCGCCGGGCTTTTGCAATTGACGTGAGGAATCCATGGCTCTGGCCATTTTCGATCTCGACAATACCCTGCTCGCCGGGGACTCTGATCACGCCTGGCTGGAGTTTTTGAGCACCCTGGGCATCGTCGATGGTGAGGAATTGCGGCGCGCCAACGATCGCTATTATCGCGACTATATGAATGGCGAGCTCGACATGGGCGATTTCCTCCGCTTTGTGTTGGCACCCATGGCAGCGCACCCACGACGTCAGTTGGATGCGTGGCACTGCCAGTACATGCAAGAGCGGGTCTTGCCCATGATTACGGATGCCTCTCGCGCCCTGGTGCGCAAACATGCCGACGCTGGCGATACCCTGTTGATCATTACCGCGACGAATCGTTTCGTGACTGCGCCCATTGCGGTGGAGCTGGGCGTTCCGACCTTGCTGGCGACCGAGGCGGAATGCGATGACAACGGCGAGTTTACCGGGCGCAGTTACGGCATCCCGTGCTTTCAGGAAGGCAAGGTGGAGCGTCTGCGCCAGTGGCTGGGCGCCCGGGGCCTACCCTGGGAAGACAGTCTATCCACGGCGTATTTTTACAGCGACTCCCACAATGATCTGCCACTACTCGAGTTGGTGGGAAATCCCGTCGCCGTCGATCCGGACAAGATCCTGTTGGCTACCGCGCAGGAGCGGGGCTGGCCGGTCCTCAGCCTGCACGGGTCCTGTCATCCGGTCACGTAACCCCGTCCTCGGCAAGCAAAGCGGCAACATCCACGGGCACGATGCTGGAGATACCGGGCTCGATCATTGTCACCCCGACCAATTGCTCGGCAACCTGCAGGGTCAGTTGCCGATGGCTGATCAGGAGAAACTGGGTTTCTTTTGCGAGCTCTCGCAATAATCGGCAAAAACGCTCGATATTGGCGTCATCGAGGGGTGCATCGACCTCATCGAGGATGCAGAACGGCGCCGGATTGAGGGCAAAGATGGCAAAAACCAGGGCAATGGCAGTCAAAGCCTTTTCGCCGCCAGAGAGCTGCTGCAAGGTGCTGTTGCGCTTGCCCGGCGGCTGCGCCCGCAAGACCAGTCCAGCGTCCAACGGATCGCCGGCACCAGCCGCCAGCGCCGCCACACCACCGCCAAAGAGCTCGACAAAATATTTCTGCAGCCCACGATTCACCTGCTCCAACGTACGCTGAAAGCGCTCCAGGGTTTCCGCGTCCATGGCCGCCATGGCGCTCTCCAGGCTGAGCAGGGCTTGATCGACATCTGCCACCTGCGCAGCTAAATCGCCCTGACGCTCCTGCAGCTCGGTAAGCTCCTCCTCGGCGGCGAGGTTGACATTACCGAGCCGGGCAATGGCTGCCTGCAGACGCTGCAGCTCCGTTTGTGGGGTGCTGTTTGCGGGCATGGGTCCGGGGTTCTCGCCCAAAATCGCCGCCAGTTCCTGCGCCTTCTGCAGGAGCTCCTGGTGACGTTCCTCCAGATGTGCAAGCTTGGCCTCCTGTTTGGCCCGTTGCACTTCGCTCTGCCGTTGCTGCTGCTGTCCAGCCTGGCGTTGCTGATCCAGAGTGCGAAGCTGCTGCCGTAGCTGTTCGCCCGCTTCCTGTATTTGTGCCAGCCGCTGCTGTGCAGTAATACGGCGGGCCACTTGCAGGCTACGGCGTTCCTCGGCGCCAGGGAGATCTGCCCGCCAACGCCCCTGAGCGCCTTCGAGATCGGCCAGTGCCTGCGTCGCGCGCTCGCCCTCCTCTCTCAGACTTTGCAGGCGCTCCTCGGCCATCCGTTGTTCATTTTCCAGGCGCTGCTGCTCCAGCGCCGCGCGCTGTCCCTCATCGCGCATTCGGGCAAAACGCTGCCGCTGCTCTTGCTGCTCGCGCCGACGATCTTCGAGGCCGCGCCGCGCCTCTTCTTCCTGTTGACGTAGCCCGGACGCCCGCGTGCGCTCCCGCCGCAGCTCTTCATCCAATCCTGCATGGCGCTGTCTGAGTTGTTGCAACTCCACATCCAGATGCTCACATTCTTCACGCTCGGCGGCTGCGCGCTGCTCCGCGGCCGCAAGAGTGCTTTGCCACTCGGCAAGTTTTTCCCGTGCTTGCGCCAGTTTCGTCTGTGCCTCTTGCGCCTGCCGGCGCAGGTTCTGCCCCTGGCCGCGCGCCTGTGTCAATTCCTCGCGGCAGTTGCGCAGCACGGTTTCAGCCAGGGTCGCCTGGCACTCCAAATCCGGCAGCTGTATGCTCAGTTCTTCCAGCTCACGGCGCACGCGCAGCCAACTGGTCGTGTCCTCCTCTGTCCCCAAACGCCATAAACCCGTAGCACAGAGCAATTCGCCGTTGGGGGTCAGCCAATGCTCGCCCACTTGCAACTCCGCGATACGGGCCGTGGCGCTGGGCAAATCGGGGCAACAGCGCAGGCCCCAGAGCCAGGGCAAAAGCGCCTCTTTCCAGGGCTCGTCGAGACGCAGCCGATGCCACAAGGCATCTTCTGGCAAAGATGCGTCTGGCTTTACCGGAGAAATCCATAACCAGCTTCCCGAGCCGGATGGCAGGGTCTCCGTTTCGCTGAGTATGGCGTGCAGGCGTTCGCCCAGTACCAACTCGGTAGCCCGTTCCCATTCCGCATCTACCGCTAATATGCCACTGAGGGCCCGGTCTGCAGCGCTCGGTCCCTTCTTCTGCAGGCCCCGCGCCAAACGTTCCAGGGCATCCCGTTGGGCGCGGCGGCGCTGCAGCTCATCACGCAATTTTTGCCATTCCTCCTGAAACTGCTCGATTGTCGTCGCGAGTCGTGCCAGGTTCTGCTCCGTTGCCGCAAGCGCTGCCTCGACCCGTTCCCGTTCGCCAGTGGCCTCATCCACCCGCGCCTGACGCGTCGCCAACTCCTCTGGAGCAGGGACAGAGGGATTCCCCAGGCGAGCACGACGCTGCTCCATCTCCGCAATCCGCGGCTGCAATTCCCGCCACTGCGCTTCCCGTACTTCCACCTGACGACGCCAGTCCTGCAACTTGTCGCGCACGGCTTGCTGGGCAAGTTCGGCATCGCGGACTGCCCGATCCAGGCGCTCGCGCTCCACGCGCAACTGCTGTTCTTCCGCGCTTCGGACCCGCTCACGCTCCTGTAGGCCCTGTAAGCGGCTCTGCGCCTCCTGCAACTGACGCACTCGTCGTGCTTTCTCTTCCTCGATATGCGCGTGCCGTTCGCGCTCCTCCTTTTGCCTGCGCTGCAGACGTTTTCCTTCTTCCTGCAGACGTTGCCAGTCCTGCTCGGCCATCGTCTGCTCGGCCTGTGCGGCATATTGCTCGGCCTGCGCTTCGCGCAGCTGTTCTTCCTGCTGCGCCAGCTCGTTACGCCGGGCGTCCAGAGCCACATGCGCTCGCAGTTCCTCTTCTTGCATAGCCTGTAATAGGGCCGCAGTTGTGGCGAGCTCGTCCTGCATCTGCGCCTGCTCCGCGGCAACGGCCTCCAAGTGCAGGACCAGTTCCCACCACTGCCAACGCCGCTCTTCTTGGCGCAGTTCCCGCAATTTGCGAGCCTGCTCGGCCTGGCGGGTCAGCCGCTGATACTGCTGTTCCATTTCGCCGTAAATGTCGCGCAAGCGCTGCAAATGCTCGCGGGTCTCGGCAATGCGCTGCTCCGTTTCGCGGCGGCGCTCCTTGTAGCGACTGATTCCGCCCGCCTCTTCGAGCATGGCGCGGAGATCCTCGGGCCGACTTTCGATGATGCGCCCGATGGTTCCCTGTTCGATGATGGCGTAGCTGCTGGCACCCAGACCGGTGCCCAGAAAGAGGTCACCAACATCCCGGCGACGACAGCGGGCGTCATTGATACGGTATTGGCTGTCGCCATCGCGGGAAAGCCGCCGTTGCACGCGAATTTCCGCGCTGGCCGTCCACGGCGCGGGGGCTTTGCCGGTGGAATTATCAAAAAGCAGTTCGACGACGGCCTGTTGCGCGGCCCCGCGGCTCGTGGAGCCATTGGAGATGACATCGGCCATGGCGCCACCGCGCAGTTGCCGTGCGGAAGATTCGCCCAGTACCCAGCGAATGGCGTCGATGATGTTGGATTTGCCACAGCCATTGGGTCCGACGATGACCAGCGGGTTGCGCTGCACATCGATACGGGTGGCGTTGCGGAAGGATTTGAATCCGTGTAGGTGGATGGCGGAGAGACGCATGGGCGCCGGTTTTTGCTATGATAGTGGCCGAACGCACTATCTTGAGGAGAACTTGATGCCCAGTCAACCGAGCCGCGATTTACAGAGCTTTCCCAACCCTTGCCCGGAACGCGATTACCTGGTGCACATGGATCTACCCGAGTTCACCTGCCTCTGCCCACTGACCGGCCAGCCGGACTTCGCGCATTTTCTTCTCGACTTCGTTCCCGACCAACGCAACGTGGAGTTGAAATCCCTCAAGCTGTATCTGTGGAGCTACCGCAACGAGGGTGCCTTCCATGAAGCCCTCAGCAATCGCATCGCCAGTGATCTGGTGCAGTTGCTGGAACCCCGCTATCTGCGCCTGCTGGGACGTTGGTATGTGCGCGGTGGCATCAGCACCGATGTGCTGGTGGAGCATCGGCAACCCGACTGGGACAACCCTTCCCTGCTGATGCAGTTGGGACCGGCGCCGTGGACCCGGCATCAGCCGGGGTATTGAAGCCTGCTCAATTGTTAAAAACCGGCCCTTGTTCCCGAGGAGTTTGATGACAGGGCTCTATTCCAGGCATTTTTTGGTCAGCCCACGTGTAGTCGGCCCGAGAAGATAGAAAAATCAGAACATAATCGGCGTGACCCCAGTATCACGTGGAGATAACCCTTCATATATCTGTTCCGCAGTGGAAACACGGAAGATACGTTATCCTAATTCTTATCTAATTATTAGTTGCTAGCATAGGAATTTACGCTAGGATAAGTATCATTTAGCCAAGCCAAGACGCCCTCATCCTTCGAGCAATAAACGCATACTTTAGTTGTCATAATATTGTAATAATATTGTAATCGAAGATTCACACTAGTGTCACAAACTCCTGTTATGATGTCTAAACATCAGGAACTAGGAGTAAACAGCCATGTTCAGTCGCGGCACTGGTGATACCAACCCATCTCTCAGTAGATCTAGCTTTATTGCAATGCAAGAGAACAACCATCACCGTTTGCGCCTGGACCAGGCATCACTTCTCGGGGTTGTGGGCGAACAAAGGATCACATTCTCTCCAAAGGAATGGTTATTAATCGATTATCTTGTAGCCCGGGAGGGAATCGCTGTCTCCCATGAAAGCCTCTTGCGCGCGCTATTCCGGAATTCCGCGGGCACCAAAAATGCTCTCGCAGTCTATGTCCTCCGTGTCAATCGAAAACTGATAGAAGCGAACTGTTCGCAAAAGATTGAATCGGTTCGAAGCTTCGGATATAGATGGACTTGATGAAAAAGAAATGACACATTGCATGAGAACTAGTATGTTAAATAGAATTTTGTTAACAGTTTCTGCAAAACACACAGAATTAACAGAGAAGTTATTTAACACCATAGAATCATGTATTTTGTGCACTCTATCCAACGATTTCTGTAACACTAAAGGAGTTAACTCATGATCAGCACTTTTCAATTTAAACCGCTACATGCTGCACTGTTATCCATCGGACTGTGTAACTTATACAGCATAGCCCTCGCTAGTGACAGCCAACCAGGAGTTAATGTAGGCGAGGTGAGCAAGGCCTCAAAAGCCGTCACGGATCGGAACAGCTCAGATAGCAAACTTACTCATAAGCAGATTTTTAAATCCACACAATCCCAGGCCGTCCTTGGGAAGCGTGAAATTCAAGGCGTAGGACCCACTGCCGGAGCAGCGCAGGCTCTATCGCTTGCGCCCGGCATAGCTACTCGTGGCTACGGCGGAATA
The DNA here is from genome assembly GCF_024396695.1 of Acidithiobacillus sp. YTS05. GTDB lineage: Bacteria > Pseudomonadota > Gammaproteobacteria > Acidithiobacillales > Acidithiobacillaceae > Igneacidithiobacillus > Igneacidithiobacillus copahuensis. The sequence continues at coordinate 1,181,754 of NZ_CP094359.1, read as the reverse complement.
GCATCAACCGCGCGCTATGAAATCGCAGTGCGCGGCGTGAAGGTGGGCTGGTCATCTGTCAACGGTGACGTCGAGCGCAATGGCCTGACGGTATTGTTTGACGGGGTTCCCATGAACAATCTGATTTCTCATAATGGTGGATGGGACTCAAACGAAATTCCTATTCTCCAAATGATACATGGCGTCAACGTAACCTACGGGCCAGGGAATCCAGCCGATCGGTGGTTCGATAGCGTTGGTGGCACCATCAACTTTGTACCACTCCAGCCGTCATTAAAGCCAGGCGCCGAAATTGGTACCACATTTGGCAGTAACGGTACGCTTGGTTACAACTTTGATCTCAAGACAGGAATGTACGATGGATGGTCCGCAGTTCTGGCGGGAGGCTACATCAAAAACAATACGTTCCGTACGGGAACATTCAATGCGCCCTCACAGTCATTCGCCTATTTTGGTAAGGTGACAAAAGCTTTTCAGAACGGTACATTCAGTCTTGGTGGCTACGTTGACAGTTCCCGTGAGTTCAGGCCAAATTTTATCCCTATCGCTCCTATACAGGGCATCACAACCGAAGGCCTGAACGCCAACGCACCCTTGTACAGCCAAGCAACTACTGGGTTCTATTCATCACTCCCGCAGTCAGTATGGTTCAAGCAGCTGAAGGTGCAAGGATACATGCTATACGCAAAGCTCAATACCCATATGAGCAAAGATTTAACGTTGCATGACCTTGCATGGTATCGTCACGGACACAGATTGCATTATCGTATCACGAATTATCAACCAGATAATACAGCTAATTCCGAATATTATAACCCAAGCTCGGATACCTACGGAGACAAGTTGTACTTCACCTGGCATTTGCCGATGAACCTCATAAAAGCAGGAGGATCGTGGATTCAACAAAAATATTCATCGATTTATGCAGGTTATAACGAGCAGCTAGGAACCAGCAGATATTATCCTATTCAGTACAACAGCGATGTTCTTTATAACACATATCTGACTGGCTTTATCCAAGATACCATCACGCCATATGCAGGCCTTAAGATAACTCCTGGATTAGCCGCTGTGCAGTATCAAACCCAAATGTATAACAACGGTAACGAGGCGTTTCCAAATTTGCCAGCTGGCGCGCAGAATCAAACTCTCATCAATAGCTCTTCGGATACAATATCTCGTTTGGAGCCATCCGTCGGCGTGCGCTTCGCGCCGGTTAAATGGGGAGCATTATATGCTCACTATAGCGTATCCTATCAAAACCCAACTGACAATAACTTTGGCGCCTACAACAGCAATGGTGGAACTATTGATTTTAACACGCTTAAGCCTGTGAAAAGCACAGATTATGAAATTGGCGCTAAATTCTTAGTGCAAAATTGGTATTTTTTGCATGACTTCACGTTCAACATAAATTACTACCACGACAGACTAGCCAATGAAACCATTGCAACCTACCTTTCCAATATTGCCCAGACCAAGTTTGCTGCAGCAAATGCAGTAGTGAACGGTGTCACTGTGGCAATAGCAGATAATCCCTCCTGGCACTGGCATCTGTTCGCCAATCTTGGTCTCAATCATTCATATTATACGTCCTACACCCCACAGGGTGGAGGTACCACTTTGCACAATGAAAACGTATCTTATAGCCCAAATCTTACTATGAGTGCGGGCGTTGATTATCGTTATTATTATCACGGCTTTCTTTTCTCTCCGAAATTTGTTGATCAGTATACAAGCTCTCAATATCTGTTCAATAATTTAACTGGTGCGCCATCGCACCGGAAGCAGCCAGGATACAATGTATCTAATCTCATTCTTGGGATAAAAACTAATCGACTAGATTCTTTTATCCCGACGCTGAAAACTGTCAAGCTCTCTGTTGGCTTATACAACCTTTTCGATACGCGCTACAATCCTATCGAGTACATAACCAGTGGCGGATACTTCGGCGGCAACAGCGCTGGTGCCATTCTGGTAGACCCAGGTGCGCCCCGGCAATATTTTGTCACTGTATCTGCAAGATTTTAACGCGTTCATTTAGTCGGTGCACTTACTCAGTTTAACAGGCACCCCCGGCATCGCCGGGGGCTTTTTTGGACTCGTTCGGGGTTGGTAGATCATCACGTCACGAGCACTGCGAGCATCCTGAAGTTTATCGAATCACGATTTGGGCTTGAGCCGCTCAACCACCGCGATCGCAATGCGTACGACATGATGGGTGCCTTTGACTGGTAACAACAACCAGAGAAATTCCATGTGTAATTGATCCTGACAAAGCATGGAAAGCTCATTCTTCCTTGTCCGCAACGTCCGAGGCTCAAACGACTGATAAGTTGATTGATTTGAACACTAGGTCACATTTATAAAGTTATAGTTGTCTATATAATATGAGCTTTGGAGGTGTTATGCCCTACCAACGCTCCCAAGTCCTGGCCACCCTCGCACTTGCGCCACCGGCGCAGCTCAGGGAGCTCGCGACCTGGGTTCCGGACTGGCCAAGCTATGAGCTGCTGCTGGGTCCACAGCTCGGTACTCTCTTGCTACCCGCACGAGCCGATGTTGAGGGCGATCCATTTTGTCTGACGGATCTTCTCGTCACCCAAGCTCATATCCGTGATGCCCGCGGGTACGAGGGGTTGGGCTGGCTCTTGGGAGATGATGCCGAGCATGCCCTTTGGATTGCTCGCTGGGATGCATTGTTGCAGGACACATCGAGCTGGGAGAGCTGGGGGAGACTTTTGATGGAGGCTCTACAAAAGTCCATAGACGACGATAACGCGTGCCAGCACGCGCAATATCGGGCCACGCAGGTGGACTTCTTCAATCTGGAGAACATGGAATGACGCGGGTACACCAGGATCAACGAAGCTTCCGCAGTTTGCTCGCTGCGATGAGCCGGCCGGGAATCCCACAACGGTTGCCGGATGCGGACACCTTTCCTTTCGGCAGTCTTGGGCTTGTTCTTTCCTGTCTACTGGACAGCGCGACCAGCATCTGCCTCTGGCCAGGCCTCGACAAGGAATTGGAAAACTGGGTTGCTGGTCTGAATGCCCGCAGAGCGTCCAACCTGCCCGCAGATTTCGTACTGGCGCGCGCGGCCGACTGGGATTGGTCGGCCCTGGATGACCTACCTCAGGGCAGCGAGGAGGCACCAGAAAACAGCGCGACCCTGCTCTGTTGGGCACTGCGCGGTCCAGGTCAGGATTATGTACTGCAAGGGCCGGGCATTAACGGTCAACTGACGACTTGGCTACCGCTAGCACCTTCCTTTCTTATGGCCTGGGAACGCAATCACGCCCGCTATCCGCAAGGGGTGGATGTCATACTCTTGCTACCGGACGCCTGCATTGGCCTGCCGCGCAGCACACAGATAGGACTACCCTGATGAGCTATGTAGCCAGCAAAGGGGGCGAGGCAGCCATCGACCAGGCACACCGCCTGGTGGCCCAGGAGATCGAAGGAAGGATCGACGACACAGCGCGCATTACCGAGACCCTGCGCTCCCAGCGCAAAGCCATCGATCGGGTCATGGCCGAGGCTGCTCTCCACGCACCGAAACTCGCGGCGCAGGCACTCCTACAGGGACAAGGAGATGTTCTCGAAGCGGTGTTTCTGCTGCGCGCCTATGCCGCCACCTTGCCCCGACTGGGGGAGGCACTGCCAATAGCTCTCGACGACGCCCGTGCAGAGCGACGGATTTCGGCGGTATTCAAGGACCTGCCGGGAGGACAGCGCCTTGGTGCCACCTACGATTACTCGCATCGCTTGATCGGATTTTTCGCCGGGATGGAATTGCCGCAGCATGATTTGGAGTCCAACGCCAAGCATGGCGAATCCGGTAATCTCGCGGAAATCCTTACGCGCGAGGGAATACTGGAGGCCAGCAGTGCTAATGAAAAAGGGCCGGCCGTCCCGCCCGATCTACGCGAGGAGCCTCTCCAATTCCCTGCCCCGCGGGCCTTGCGCCTGCAAGCGCTGGCCCGGGCCGATGAGGGGTTTGTACTCGGTCTGGCCTATTCCACACAACGCGGCTATGGACATACCCATCCGTTTCTGGGGGAATTGCGCAGCGGTCCGGCGCGGGTCTATGTGCAACTACCGGGAATTGTCGAAGCGGTCTGCATTGGCGAAGTGCATGCCGTCGAGGCAGAAACCGTGCACCAGCCAGCGACGGAACAGGCACAGTTCACTCGCGGTTATGGCCTGCAATTGGGCGGCAACGAGCGCAAAGCCATTGCCATGGCGCTGGTGGATCGCGCCCTGCGCGGCGCCGAGCTGGGGGAGGAGTGCAACGCTCCAGCGCAGGATCAGGAGTTTGTGCTGGCCCACGGTGACAACGTGGCAGCCATGGGCTTTCTGGAACACCTGAAGCTACCCCACCATGTAGATTTTCAGAGTGAGCTGCAGACCCTGCGCAATCTGCGGCAGGAAACCCTGAAGGACCCGGCGGCAGGAGCCGATGATGCAAGTGTCGTATAATTTCGCGTATCTGGATGAGGGCAGCAAACGTGCCATCCGCCGCAAACTGCTCAAGGCGGTGGCCATACCCGGTCATCAGATCTCTTTCCCCAGCCGTAATCTTCCCCTGCCCTATGGCTGGGGGACCGGAGGCATTCAGGTCACCGCGGCCATCCTGGGTAGTGACGATATCCTCAAGGTCATCGATCAAGGGGCGGACGATACCACCAACGCCATCTCCATTGCCCGGTTTTTTGCCCGCACCGCCGGGGTAAGCCGCAGCACCCGAAGCGACGAGTCGACTATCATCCAGACTCGCCACCGTATTCCAGAAACGCCCCTGCGCGAGGGACAGATCATGGTCTATCAGGTGCCCATGCCGGAACCCTTGTTCAAACTCGAAGCCCGGCAGACGGAAACCCTCCGCCTGCACGCCTGGGGAGATTACAGCCTCATGTATTTATCTCTTTTCGACCAGGTGGCGCGCCAGGGGCGTATCACCGTGAGTTACGATTACCCGGTCCTGGTCCATGGCCGGTATTTGATGTCTCCGTCTCCGATTCCGGCCTTCGATCTCCCGAAGCTGCATCAGAGCGCGGCTTTGCACCTTTTTGGCGCGGGACGGGAGCGTCGCCTCTATGCCGTACCTCCTTACACCAACGTTGAGCCTCTGCAGTTTTCCGACCATCCCTTCTGTCCCGAGTGGGAGCAACCGCCCTGCCATCGCTGCGGCAGCACAGAATCGTATAAGGACGAGATCATTCTGGACGATGCGGGCCGAAGACAATACGTCTGCTCCGACACCGATTATTGCCAGCGGAGAATAGAGGGATGACTCCGCAAATCGAGCCCTCCCTGCGCGCGCAGGACTTGGATTTTGCCTTTGGCCAACGCAAGGTGCTTCACGACGTGCATCTCGAACTCTATCCTGGTGAGGTGCTGGCCATCGTGGGCGAAAGTGGATCGGGGAAATCCACCCTGCTGCGACTGCTGCATGGCGATCTGCGGCCGAGTCGGGGGGTGGTGGAGGCTGATGATGGTCATGGCCGACGCTGCGATCTTGCCGAACTACGACAACAGGAACTGCGTCAATTGCAGCGCAGCCGCTGGGCGCTGATGACGCAAAACTCCCGCGATTCCCTGCGCATGCAGCATAGTGCGGGGGCCAACATTATCGAGCGTCGGCTGGCGCAGGGGGAACGTTCCTACGCCCGTCTGCGGGCGGAGGCAAAGGACTGGTTAGCGCGGGTGGAGATCGATCCTGACCGCATCGATGACACGCCCCAGCAATTTTCCGGAGGCATGCTCCAGCGCCTCCAGCTTGCCCGGGTGTTGATCAGTCGGCCCAGTATCCTGTTACTGGACGAGCCCACCAGCGGTCTCGATCTTTCCGTACAGGCAGCGGTTCTCGACCTGATCCGCAAGTTGGTCCAGAGCAGTGCCATGGCCGTTGCCCTGGTCACCCACGATCTGGGCGTTGCCCGCCTCCTCGCCCAACGGCTAATCATTCTGCAGGGTGGGCGAGTGGTGGAGGCAGGCCTGGTAGACCAGGTGTTGGAGGATCCGCAACATCCCTATAGCCAACTACTGGTCGCCTCGGTTCTGACCCTATGAATCTGCTCGAAGTGGAGTCCCTGGAAAAGACTTTTACCCTGCACTTGCGTGGCGGGCAGCGCTTACCCACTCTGCGCGCCCCAGATTTCCAGTTGCAGGCCGGCGAATGCGTGGCCCTGCGCGGGCCCTCCGGTGCCGGCAAGTCGACCCTCCTGCGTTGCGTTTTCGGTAGCTACCGGGTGGATTCCGGTAGCATTTATCTACATCACCAACAGCAATGCCTGGAACTCTCTCGCGCCGACTCCCGCAGCATCCTGGATGCGCGACGCTGGAGCATGGCGTACGCCAGCCAGTTTCTGCGGGTGATCCCCCGCGTATCGACCCTGGCGATCGTCGCCGAGCCAGCGCTATTACAAGGAAAATCCGACACAGAGGCGGCGGCGCGGGCCCGCGAGTTATTACTGCGCCTGAATATTCCGCTGGCGCTGCACCATTTGCCCCCCGCCAGCTTTTCCGGCGGCGAACAACAACGGGTGAATGTCGCCCGTACCCTGATCGGCACCCATCCCCTGCTCCTGCTGGATGAACCGACGGCTTCCCTGGACCCCGCCAATGCCGCCCTGATTCTTGCTGAAATTCGGCGTGCCAAGGAGAATGGTCGTAGCATTCTGCTCATCTTGCACGACCCGCAACAGATTCGAAAGCTTGCCGACCGCGAACTTATCCTTGCCGCTGGAGATGCCTGCTCATGAAGATCCGTGGATTTCGCAACGCCCGCCTGGTTCTGCCCGATGAAGTCGTGCTTGGTTCGTTACTGCTGGATGATGACGGCAAGATCCGGATCCTGGACGAGGGACCATCGAGTAGCTCGGAACTCCTCGACTGTGCCGGCGATTTCCTGCTTCCGGGCCTGGTGGATATCCATACGGACAACCTGGAGCGGCAGGTACAGCCGCGGACGCAGGCCCGTTGGCCCTCGCGCTCGGCCTTTCTAGCGCACGATGCCCAATGCATCGCGGCAGGAATCACCAGCGTTGCCGACGCCCTCTGCGTTGGTGACGCCGGCTTCGAGGCGCAGCGGGTGCAGACCTTACGCGACGCACTGGTCGACCTGCAACAGTTGCGCGCTGGCGATCAGTTGCGCGCCGAGCATTTTCTGCATCTCCGTTGCGAATTGCCGGTGGCCAATCTGCCGCAGTTGCTGCAGGAAAGCCTGGCGGCAGGACCCGTGCAGATGCTCAGTCTGATGGATCACACGCCGGGAGTGGGACAGCACACCAATCTCGAAAAATTCCGCTCGGGGCGCCGCGCGGAGGGTTTGAGCGAAGAGGAGTTGGAGCAGCGTATCGCGGAATCACAGGAAAGGCACCATCGCTATAGCGCCCAGAATCGCGCTTTCATTCTCGAGCTGCTACGCGACCGGCCTCTACCGGTAGCGAGTCACGACGATGTCACTCCAGAAGAAATCGAACGCAACGCACGCGATGGCATTCGTATCAGCGAGTTTCCAGTAACTCTTGCCGCTGCTCGGCATGCCGTGGATCTGGGCATGGCGACGGTGGCCGGCGCCCCCAATCTGGTGCGCGGTGGCTCCCACTCCGGCAATGTGGCGGTGGCTGATCTGGTGCGGGAGGGCGTAGTCAGCGCCCTGGCCTCTGACTACTACCCGAGCTCCTTACTGGAGGCAGCTTTCCTCCTGGCCGAGCAGAAGCTCGCCTCCCTTCCGCAGGCCATAGCCATGGTCACCAGTAGTCCAGCAAGACTATTGGGTCTGGAAGATCGCGGAAGTATGACCCCCGGACAGCGCGCAGATCTGCTGCGCGGGCGCTATCAGGACGGGCTGGTGACCCTGCGCGGAGTCTGGCGTGCGGGCGAGCGCGTCGGTTGAGAACCATGCGTGTCGCTCTCTACTATTTGCCGTTGGCCGATGATCCGCTGTGGGAGTGCGGAAGTCGTTGGCTGGGCTGGGACAGCCGTACAGTGTGCGCAGTCTCCCGACCCCATCCACAGGTACCGGCGGGGCGCGCCCAAGCTTATGGTTTCCACGCCACCATCAAGGCGCCCATGCCTCTCCAGGGCACTCTCGCAGATCTCGAAGCAGCGACCCGCTCTCTGCTGCAGCAGCATGAGCCGTTTCGTCTTCCGGATTTGCGTCTGGTGCTGGACGATGCCTTCCTGAGCCTGCGTTTGACGCAATCCTGCCCGGAATTGCATGCCCTGGCCGATGCCTGCGTTCGGGAACTGGACTCTTTCCGCCGTCCCTACAATGAGGAAGAGTTGCAGCAGCGATCCCGCGCCAGCTACAGCGAGCGCCAGCGAGCGCAGTTGCGGCAATGGGGGTATCCGCATGTCTTTACCGATTTTGTCTTTCACCTGACCCTGAGCGATGCAGTTCCCAAGCCCGACGCTTGGCTGCCGCAGACACAGGAATTTTTCTCGGAGGTACTCCTCCGTCCCCGCTTTTTGCGCTCCCTTGCGCTCTTGGTGCAAGACGATGCCAAAAATCCCTTTCGGGTCATCGCGGAAATTCCTTTGGGGGCCCGCGGATGAAATCATCCTTCGTCTGGGTGGCCGGCCCCTCCGGCGCAGGGAAAGATACCCTGCTCCGCCTTGCTCAGGAGGCCTTATGCGATGATCCCCGCGTTTATTTTGCCAGACGCTTGGTGACCCGGCCGCAGCCCGCCTGGGGAGAAGAATACGTACCGCCTGAAGAACTCACGGCCCTGGAAAAACAGGGCCGGCTTGCCCTTTCCTGGCAGGCACATGGCTGGGAGTACGCGCTACCCTGGTCGGCATTACCCCAGGATGGTCGCCTGGTAGTGGTCAGTGTATCGCGCCAGACCCTGCTCAGCTTGCGCCAGACTCTGGGGGGCAGCACGATCCTCATCGATGCCGACGCGCAGATTCGTCGCGAGCGCCTGCTGGCGCGGAATCGGGAATCTACCGACGCGATTTCCGAACGCCTGGCACGCCAAGTTCCTCTTGGCCCAGACGTGGTGGATTTTCCTATCTCCAACAACGGTGCCGTGGAAGATGCCCTGACGGATCTGCTCACGATCCTGCGGAATTTGCTAGACTGACTGCCATGCCCGTACATATCACCAACTTTCAGAACGGCATCAGCATCTGGAAACAGATCGCCGACGATCTTTACGCACGCATCGAGGCCAAGGAGTGGCCGAGCGGCGAACGCTTGCCGAGTGAGCAGTTTCTGGCCGAGGAATACGGCGTCAATCGTCATACCCTGCGCCGCGCATTGCAACAGCTTTGTGAATTGGGTGCGGCAGAAACCCGGCATGGTATCGGGACTTTTGTCGCCCAACCCCAGTTTGATTACCAATTAATGCAGCGTCCGCGTTTTTCTGAATGGGTCAAGAAATACCAGAAGCCTGGACACAATCAGATACTGGAAGCACAAATTCTGGACCTGGCGGATTTGCCCGAGCTGCGCCGTATCCAGTCCTATGGCGTTTTCCCAGATTTTCCGCGGGTCGCCATGGTCAAGACCCTGGGCTTCGTCGGGAACGAACCCATCTCCGTCGCCCGTCATCTCTTCTTTGGCGAGCACTTGCTGCCACTGGTGGAGGACCTGCGTGCCGGGCGCGGGATTACCGAGTCTCTGCGCCTGCGTGGCGTGCAGGATTACACCCGCATGCGCTCCACCATCCAGTCGTCTCTAGCACAAGCCAGCGAGCGCGAGCTCCTGCAATTGGCAAAGGGCGAATGTCTGTTGCTTTGTGAAAACGTCAACGTCGATCCTGCCGGGGTCGGTATCGAGTTTTCTACCGTACTGTACCCTGCCTCCCGCGTGCGGCTGGTCTACGAACCCGGCTAATTCAAGCCCACACAGATCGACGGTGCCGTTTACGCCCGGAAACGCTCCGGACGATACGGCCAGGGATCCACAAAGGGGTGCGCGTCATTCTCCAGCATCTGCGCCACCAGGCGGCCGGTACTCGGTCCCATGGTCAGGCCCTGGTGGCAGTGCCCAAAAGCAAGAAAGATGCCTGGCTGCTCCCGCAGCGGACCGATGATAGGTAGCATGTCCCCCGTACACGGACGATGTCCCAGCCAGGGTTTGGGGTCCAGGGGACGCCCCAGACCCGGGTAGAGCTTACGCGCCGCCGCCTCCGCCAGGCTTAGCTGGCGCAACGATGGTGGGTCATCCCGCCCGGCAAATTCGGCCCCGGTGGTCAGGCGCAGACCGTGGCGCATCGGTGCGAGTACATAACCCGCCTCGCTATCCAATACCGGCAGCGGCAGTCCCGGCTCTGCGCTTTGGGTATAATGCTGATGATAGCCCCGTTTAACGAACACTGGAGCCTGATACCCCAAGCGCTTAGCCCAATCTACCGTCCAGGCGCCCATGCTGAATACCAGCCAGGGAGCTTCTCCTGATTGTTTCTCGCCGCGGATACGCCAGCCGTGCGCGGTCTTTTCCAGTTCTTTGATGCCCTCCAAGACAAATTCGCCGCCCTGCTGTTGAAAGGTCCGCAAATAGGCCTGGGACAGCGCGACCGGTTCGATCAGTGCCAAAGGCTGGGTCCAGTGAATGGCGCCAGCGAGACCAGCGCGCAGCATGGGAAGGTGCTGTTTCAGCGCATTTTCGTCCCACAAGGCATATTCCACGTCAAAGTGCAGCTTTTTATAGGCGGCCGCCGCCGACTCCGCCGCCAAATGTTCCGGCTTCTGAAAGGTTTGTACCCAGCCCCCCGGCCGATACAACTCGCTGGCATCGGTCACGGCTGCCAGTGCCAGGTGGTCCTCCAGACAATGGCGAATGAGCGCTCCGTAGTCCTTGGCACTGCGTTGCAGACGATCAGGACGAGATGCGCGCCAATAGCGCAGAAAGGCGGGTGCCAGAGGCGGCAAGGCACGAAACCGGTACTGTGCACGACTGCTGCGATTGCCGGCGTAATGCCAAAGTTCATGAAGATCCCGCGGAAAGGGCTGGGGGAACACCGCCTCGCGTTGAATGAGTCCGGCATTGCCATAAGAGGTCCCCTCCCCCGCTGGCTGGCGATCCCAGAGTTGCACCTGCCAACCACGCAACTGCAACTGTAGCGCTATCGAGAGACCCACAATCCCCGCACCCGCCACCATCACGGACTTTGCCATAGCGCCGCCTCCCAGCCAATAAGCCAGAATTCAGAATAGCACAGACAGGAAGCAACGGCGGGAGTGCCCTAGCGGAAGCGCCTGAGCGGGACCTGCCGGGTGGCAGGCCCCGAATCATCACAGCGAAAAACTGCGCGGGCGCTGCCCCCAGTCGAACGCTCCGAGCATGTCGTAGGCATCGCGGTCGCGATGATTAAGTGGCGCCAAGCCAAAGCGGGTCTCAATGAACTTGAGGATACTGGCCGTACTCGCCAGATGGTGGTCCACTAGACCCTGACGCGCCCAGGGACTGATCAGCAGTGCCGGAATGCGGGTACCGAAGCCGTACTCATCTACCACCTTGGGTGGCAGCGAGTCCCAGAAACCGCCGCCCTCGTCATAGGCGATGAAAATGGCGGTCTTTTCCCAGGCTGGCCCCTCTCCTACCGAACGAACCAAGCGCTCGACCCACTCCATCCCCACTGCGGAAGCAGAATCGGCAGGATGTTCGTCATGCGCAGCACTCGCCTTGATGAAGGATACCCCAGGCAGTTTGCCCTGCCGCGCATCTTCCAGAAAGTCGTCGGCGTCGCGCATGTGCCCATCCCGAACGTAATCAAACCAGCGCGGATAATATTGGAACGGATTGTGGTGGGCGACGTAGAGCTGCGAGGTTTCCACCACAGCAGAGCCATCTCCTGGACCAAAGGCGGTTTTCAAGGCCCAGGGCTTTACCCGATTCCAGTTTTCGTTATACCAGGCCCAATCGACCTTGGCGGCGTTGAGGCGATCGCCAATGTTGTCGTAGGTCTGTGCGGCGGGAGGCGGGCTGATCTTCAATACCTTTGGCTCACCGGCGTTGGTCGGACCCTGCAGCGGCGGCAGGTCGTTCACCATCACCCGACGATGGTCGTAAGGCAGGTCGAAGAAGGCATGCTGCAGACCGGCTTCATGAGGGTCGAAGGGCGCAACATTTTCGTCTGGGACAGTCGGATTGACGCAAGAGCGGCACGCCGCCAGATACAGCGCATTTCCCGTACTCCCACCGCTCATGGCCTGATAGAAATGATCGAAGAGCACATATTCATGCGCCATGCGGTGGTAAAACGGCAGGTCCGCCGCCTCATAATAGCCCAGCACCGGGCCGCTGGGCCGGGCCAGATCAAAGGCAATCTGCGCCGGCGTCATCTTGCGAAATTCATCGCGGCTGAGGTGCGTGTGGGCGCCACCCGCCAGCGCCACGAAAAGATCCATCTTACCGTTGTTGACCTCTGCCATCATGCGGAAGAAACGGTGCTTGGGATCCCAGCGCACGTTACCATTGGCGGGGATGTACGGCGCCAGATGAAATGGCTGGTTGGGCAGACTCGCCTGAGTAAAAGCCGGAATTTCCGTGGGTAATGGCAGATTGGCGTACGGGATGCCCGCGGGATTTTTTTGCAGGTTGGTAAAGCGCGGATCGATTTTTCCGGCAGCGTCCAAAAGATTGACCACCTTTTGGCCATTACGCGGCTGAAATGTCCCGAAGTAATGATCAAAACTCCGGTTTTCCTGAAAAATCACGACGACATGCTCGATCTTGCTGCGCAGCATCTGCTCACTGCTGCCGCCAGCCGCATGGGCCACACCCAACAGATGCGGGCCAGCAACGGCGGCACCGGCACCCAGACCCAGATGCTTCAAAAATGAACGACGATTCATGGATTGCAAAATACGCTCCTTGTCTTAGGGCAAAATATGGATGAGTTTTGCGCAATTTCCCTTCCGTCCGGCCATAAACGCGCCTGGACGAGGAAACTCCTGGAGGGCATTGGCACGGATGGTGATCCATGCCTCGGTGAGGATGGTTCCCTCACCCTGCAGCTCGTGGCCGCTATGGTTGTCACTACTCTCGCAACGCAGTTCTAGAGACTCTGCATTGGGAAGATGAAATGCCGTAGTATAAGCGCGCAATAGATCGTTGCGCTTGACCCATTGCCCACGGTGATCCCGCACGTATGCCGTAAAACTGCTGGCATTGACGTCCCCCAACAAGCGCAGGGCCGTCTGAAAAAAGGGATCGGGCTTTTCCCCGAAACAGGCCTCGTGCTTGTAATATTCATGGCGATCCAGGCAGACCTTGCGCATGGGCATATTGGCGCTCAGCTCGCTGCTGACTGCGGGCGACAGTTCGAGGGAGGGCAACGAACAACTGTCGTGAGGGGCGGTACTCTGGTTCTGGAACCAAAAACAGCCGTGCTGCCACCAGGTTTTGGGCTCCATTCCACTCGCAATGAGCTGTTGCGGGCGGCTGGCCCAGAGACCGTGCAGACTCCACTGCTGGCTGGCGCGAGACGCAGGCGTCAGATCGTCACAAGCGGCGCCCACCCGTGTCCAGGTGGCACAAACGCCAGGCTGCCAGAGCATGGCGAAGGTGTAGTGTGCAAAGCGTAGGTTCGGAACAACCGGCACGACGGCTGTCTCGGCCTGGGCGCCGCCTACAAACAGACTCAACAGCGCCAAACACGCAAGCGCAAATTTTTTCACAGCTCCCTCCAGATTGCCGGCTACCCGTGCCTGAGCAATATTATGAATTGGCAGATAGATGTACTTCTACATCAAAGACTGTTGCTTTTTTCGGCATATCTTTGGTAAACGGCGGATACGCTCCGCTCTTGACCGCTTGCAAGGCAGCGCGGTCAATCGCTCCCACTCCACTCGATTGCGCCAGCCGCGCCCAAAGCAATTGGCCGGAGGGTGTCAATTCGAAGCTGATCACCGCCGTACCACTCAGGTGCATCAGCCGTACCGCTTCCGGTACATGGGCATCGGATTGCACCTGTGCGCGCACTAAGGCCGCATAGCGAGCAATAGCGGCCTGAGCCAAGGCCGGACTCGGTGCTGGCGGAGGCGGCGGTGGCGGCGTCACCGGGGGTGCTGGCGGCACGACGGGTGCCATGGGCATAGGCGTCTTGGCCACCAATGGTTTGGGCGTTGGCGCGTGATGCACCACCGGATGTGGGATTGGGTGCGGAACCGGCTTTGGCACCGGATGCGGAATGGGCTTCGGTAGCGGCTTTGGGTGTACCACCGGCTTGGGTGGTGGCGGCACCGGCTTGGGCTTGGGCGGCTGCACCATATGAATGGCAATCCGCTTGGGTTTGGGCGGTGGCGGTGGACTCTTCTGGTTGCTGACCCAGATCAGTCCTGCCACCAGCGCAAGCTCGATGACGGCACCGATGATCAACGCCCGACCGAAATACCCTTTGGGCTGAGGCGCCGGGGAACGCGGAGACAGTACAGCGCTCATCTCAGCTCGCCTTGGCCGCCAGGCCGATATCGCTGGCGCCCGCCTTCTGGCAGGTATCCATGACGTTGATGAACTTCTGGTAGGCCACGGCCTTGTCCGCGGCAATGGTAATCACAGTCTTGCCCGGATCGCCGTCCCCGCGGATAAGATTCTCGAGCCCCGCCAGATCATAGTGCTGATTTTTGACCACTACCGTACCATCCTCTTGAATGTTGATGGTCATGTGAGGGCGCGGCAACTGCTTCGCCTCGCTCGACTGCGGCAGCTGCAGATTGAGGCCCTGGTCCGGAATCATCTGGATCGTGATCATGATAAAGAACACCAGCAGAAACAGCATGATGTCAATCATCGGGATGATCTCGACGCGCCCCTTCTTGCGTTCGAAATAACGCCGCTCCATCAGCCGGCCCTCGCCATGGCTACTGGCTGCACTGAAGATTCACTGGGATCGGCATCGGGATGCAGCATGGGCTGTCCATCCATGCGATTGAGCAGCATGGTCTTCACCGAATCGAGCTGCAACAAGATCATGCGTACCTGATTGTTGAAGGCATTGAAGGTGAGCAGGCCCAGAATGGCAATAAAAAGACCAGAGGCCGTGGCCACCAGGGCATCGGCGACGCCCGCGGTAACTTCCGTGGGTGCATGACCTGGCGCTGCCAGCACATGGAAAGCGTGGAACATGCCGATAATCGTACCAAAGAGACCGAGCAGCGGTGCCAAGGTGATGATGGTATCGAGCAACCAGAGACGGCGATCAAGTTGGGGAGCGAGCACGATCACCGCTTCTTCCAGACGATTGGCCAGGGCATCGCCCTTGACCTGGCCGGCATGGCTGGCCGCCATGCGCAACAGGCTCGCTTCCGGCAGACCGCCAGCCTGTTCGGCGAGACGGTCGAGTACGGCACGGTCCAGTCGACCATGACCGGCCAGTTCGTGAACGATAGCGTCACCGCGCGCCAAGGTGCGGCGCAGGTACCAGAAGCGGTCGACCATGACGGCCAGTTCGATCAGTAACAGAGCCATCAGGAAATATAGGATGCCATCGGAATAGTTGGCCAGATGTACGAGGTAAGCGATGTTCACGAAAATACTCTCCTGTTTTGCGAAGGCCTCAACGTATCAGAATCATGTGACACTATGATGAAGCCTAGATGACAAAAATATGACACTTGAAAGCCCTTATTTCGCCCGCGGAATGCTTAGGCGATAACCAAATCCGTGCACGGTCTGCAACCAGCTGGAGGCATCGACCTCCTCCATCCGTTTGCGTAGACGGTGAATCTGCGCCGCCACGGTGTTCTGTTGCACCTGCCTCTTGCTCATCGTCAGGTGCTGCGCGATCTCCGTCGGCGAAAAGGCACGTTCCGACTGCTGCGCCATGTAGTGAAACAAGTGGAACAGCCGTTTGGTCAGGTGCAATTCCTTGTCAAAGATATATACGCGACGACTTTCCGGATCGACACGCAGGATCCCCGGAATATCGATCGCCATTTGTTCCCAAGCGTGTCCATGCCGCAGCAGCGCAGTCGCTTGGGCCAGCACTAGTGCCTCGCTGGCAGGCGTTCCCACGTAGACATTGACACCGGCGTCGAGGGCGATCATCGCCTCCTCGTCGCCCTCAGGACCGAGCGCCATAACCGCTGTGCCACAATGGAGAAGTTGTTCCTGACTCTCCTGCAAGGTGGCAGCTAGCTGGCTGCCCCAGTCAGCGAAAATCAGCAGCTGCGGCGACCACTGCCGCAACTGTGTACCGAGCGCCGCAACATTCTGTACCTGCCTGGGCACGGCCCGCTGGCTACGCAACCGCTTCTCCAGAGAATCGGTGAAGGGTCCATCGCCATGCAGCATCACGCGTGCATGGTACAGTGGATCGATCTCCTCCCAGCGGGTGGCGGCAAGCAGGGTCAAGAGATCACGCAGGTGTATGGCGTGATGCATGCTTTCAGCGATGAGGGCATAGATCATGGTGATCCCCTGTGCGTTTTTGCGTACAAATGAGGCTTTCTGACGCAGTAGTGTAACGTTTTTATGTGACGTTTTTATGAATCTTTTATGACACTTTTGTGACAGTATGCTGACTACGGACGATATCGCGAAAATGCGAGACAAAACTTTCACGACCTGGCTATAATTCGCCGAGATCCTCGGCCAAAACATCCTGCATGACCGAATTGCAGCAAGCCTTACTCCCCAAAACCTGGCGCGGCAACTGCCGGGCCATCTTTGTTTCCGACATCCACCTGGGTAGCAAGGGCTGTCAGGCCGAGGCATTACTGGATTTTCTTCGCCACTACGAAGCCGAGTACCTCTATCTGGTGGGCGACATCATTGATTTCTGGGCCCTGAAACGGCGCTGGTACTGGCCCGTTGCCCACAGCACCGTCATTCAGAAGGTGCTGCGTCAGGCCCGGGCAGGGGTGCAGGTCACCTACGTACAGGGCAATCACGATCCCGTTCTGGGTCTGCTGGACTCCTTTCTGGAGGGCGACGAGCACCGACTCGCTGTGGGAGAAATCCGGATTGTTCCGCATTGTGTCCACCAAACCGCCAACGGACGGCGCTTGTGGATCACCCACGGCGACCAATTCGACCTCAGCATGCACTATGCCCGCTGGCTCACGCATCTGGGCGACCGCGGCTACAGCCTGTTGCTGACTCTAAACCGATGGCATCAGCGCCTCAACCGACTGCTGGGGATCCGCAGTCATTGGTCCTTGAGCGCCTTTATCAAACATCGTATCAAGCGTGCCGTCCAGTTCATCAGCCAGTACGAGGAATTCGTCGCCCGGGAATGCCGCCGGGGCGGTTATGACGGTGTGGTCTGCGGCCATATCCATCACGCCGAAATCAAGCAGATGAACGGCATTGAATACTACAACGATGGCGACTGGGTGGAGAGCTGCACCGCCTTGGTCGAGGACTTTGACGGCACCCTACGGCTGGTTCGTTGGCCGGATCTGGAGACAGAATGAAAATCGCCTTGGTTACCGATGCCTGGTCCCCCCAGGTGAATGGAGTCGTCCGCGCCTTACAGGCGACGGTACAGGAACTGCAAAGGCTCGGGTACGAAGTGCGGGTGCTTCATAGCGGTGCGGGTGCCACCATACCCTGTCCCAGCTATCCAGAAATCCCTCTTGCTACCCAGCCTTTCGCCCTGGTCCGACAGACTTTCCAGGAATACCGCCCAGATGCGATACACATCGCTACCGAAGGGCCTCTCGGCCTTGCCGCACGGCTATGGTGCGCAGGCCACCAATGGCAGTTCACCACGTCCTTCCATACCCGCTTTGCGGAATATCTAGCCGCCAGATCCCCCGTACCCCTCGCCTGGAGCTATGCTTTCCTGCGCAGGTTCCATAACGGCGCCGCACACACCATGGTGTCCAATGTCGCTTTGGCCGACGAGTTGCGGGGCTGGGGTTTCCGCAATCTGGTGCAGTGGAGCCGCGGCGTCGATAGCGATCTCTTTCGTCCCTGGCCAGATCAGGATCCGGCCGCCTTGCTTCCGGGAAAGCGTCCAGCCTTCGTGTATTTTGGTCGGGTGGCCATCGAAAAGAATGTGGAAGATTTTCTTCGCCTCGAACTGCCGGGCAGCAAGCACATCATTGGCGACGGACCGCAGGCTGCGGAGTTGCGTGAACAATACCCGGATGTGCATTGGCATGGCATGCAGCACGGCGAGGAGCTGAGCCGCCATGTGGCAGCTGCCGATGTCATGGTCTTTCCCAGCCGTACCGACACCCTCGGTCTCGTGATACGCGAGGCGAATGCCTGCGGCGTGCCCGTGGCGGCTTATCCGGTCACAGGTCCGCAAGCGAGTATTGTCGATGGGATCAACGGCTTTCTGCGTGATGACCTGCGGGAGGCAGCCATTCTTGCGCTGGACCTGCGCCGCGACGACTGTCGCAACGCCGCCCTGCAGTATAGCTGGGACAAATGTACGGCGGATTTTCTCCGCCACCTGGTTCCGGTGCAGGGGACGTAATCAGGCCGCTTCCCGGGCAATCACCTCGGGATCCGGCTTGCCACCCGTCTCCGGTAAGGTCTCGCCCGCCATCTCTACCCCCAGGATCTGCGTCAGCACTGCGCCCAACAGGCCCGCGGAAGCCAGGATGAGCAGCAAGCCACCGATGCCAAAATGTGCCTGGAGAATGGGCAACAAAAAGACACTGGTGGCAGCGCCGACCCGACTGAATGCCGTACTGAAACCATGACCGCTGGCGCGTAGCTCGGTCGGATAGAGCTCGGTAGGAATGATCCAGGTAGTGTTGCCGGGCCCGAAACTGTTGGCGACCTGAAAAAGGATCAGGCCCACGGCGACGATGGCGAAGGGCGGTTGCCCCGTTAGGGCGAAGGCACCAACCAGTGCCAGACCGACGGCGTCCCCAAGAAAACCCCAGATCTGCGTCTTGCGCCGACCGATCCGGTCAATGAGCAGGGCCAGAGGTACCCAGCCGAAGACAAAGCTTGCCGTGAAAAGCGCATTCCCGATCACCGCCTGCTCCTGCGTGTGTAGCCCCAGATGCAACAGCATGATAGGCAGGAAGATGGCCATGGCGTATCCCATCACGTCCATCAGAAACCAGGGGATGGCGGCATAGAGGGTGCGGCGAAGATAGGTTTTGCCGAACAGATCGAACCAATTGTGTTGCTTTGCCCCATCCATGCTGGCGGCCAGCTCTTGTAACGCGGCGTGCCGCTCGGATTCACTGAGCTGCGGCGCGAGCCAGGTGACGACCTCGCTGGCCTCCTGCAGGCGGCCACGACGGATGAACCAACGCGGTGACTCCGGCAAATTACGCCGGAGCCACAGCACCAGCACCGCCGGTACTGCGCCGGAAACCAGCATCCATCGCCAGGCGTCGGGACCGGTGTGCAGAAGAAGGAGCCCAACGATACTTGATACCAGCGCCCCTCCCATCCACAGCCCGAAAATCCAGGTCATTGCCGCACCACGTGATTTTTTGGGGAGGAATTCGGCCATGTAGGTGGAGCTCAGGGGGTAGTCTGCTCCCACCCCGAGCCCCAGGAAAAAACGCAAAACGATCAGTGAGGTGGCATCCCAGGCAAAGCCGGAGAGCAATGCCGCGAAGAAAAATGCAGCGATATCGATCAGGTAGATCGTTTTACGCCCCCAGCGATCGGCAATCGGTCCACCGAATAATCCTCCCACCAGCGCGCCCACCAGCGCCGCTGTACCCAGCCCCCCTAATTCGGATGGCGTCAGATGCCATTGCTCCTTGAGCAGAATGAGGGCGATCGCCATGATGCTGAGGTCATAGCCATCGAGAAAAATGCCCAAACCTGAGGCCCACAATATGCGCCGATGTTTCCGCGTGACCGCCTGCCGATCGAGAGCGTTGACCGCATCCATGAATGCACCTGCGTGTTCTGACGAAACTCGAAGCGTAGCATATTATTATGACACTTTTATGAACGTGGCATATCGGCCGGACAAGGCTCCTATTTGTAATAATCTTGTCATATTCCCTGACAATCCGCTGAGCATTGCCATGACGCCCGACTCTCGCCTACTCTTCCACAAGCAATGATAGGAACGACTCATGATGCAAAAACGAATTCTGGTATTGGGTGGTGATGGTTTTTGTGGTTGGCCAACGACCCTGCACCTCTCAGCCCGGGGCCACGAGCTACATATTGTCGATAATTTTGTGCGCCGTCGCCAGGACGAGGAACTGGGGGTGCAGTCGCTGACGCCGATCCGCCCGCTTTCGGAGCGCATCGAAGCCTGGCGCGACGTCAGCGGACACGATCTCGGTCTCAGCACGCTGGACATCGCCCGTGATTATGCTGAACTCAAGAACCTGATCGGGCAGTGGCGCCCGGATGCCATTGTCCATTTTGCCGAGCAACGATCGGCACCCTATTCCATGAAGTCTTCCTGGCACAAACGTTTCACGGTCGATAACAATCTCAATGCCACCCATAACGTCCTCTGCGCCATTGTCGAAAATGGTCTGGAGGAGTATACCCACTTGGTTCATTTGGGAACGATGGGAGTATATGGCTATAAAACTTCGCGATTCAAATTGCCGGAGGGATATCAGCGCGTACGGATTTTGTCCCACGAAAACCAAGAAGAAGGAGAAGAGACAGAAATTCTCTATCCACCAGATCCCGGCTCCATTTACCACATGACCAAAACCCAGGATCAATTATTTTTCTATTACTACAACAAGAACGACGGGCTGCGGATTACGGATCTGCACCAGGGGATCGTCTGGGGTACGGAGACTGCGGAGACTCTGTACGATGAGCGTTTGATCAATCGCTTTGACTACGATGGCGATTTTGGCACCGTTCTCAACCGCTTCATTTTGCAAGCGGCGGTCGGCCACCCCCTTACGGTGCACGGGACCGGGGGCCAGACTCGCGCCTTTATTCACATTCGCGATACCGTACAGTGCATTCGCTTGGCCATCGAGCACCCACCCGCGACCGGAGAGCGCGTTCGGGTATTTAACCAAACCACGGAAACCCATCGCGTGCGCGACCTGGCCCGTCTGATTCATGAACTCACCGGCGCGGAAATGCAATTCGTTGACAACCCCCGCAATGAACAAGTAGAAAACGAGCTCCAAGTGGAAAACCAGGGGTTGCAAAACCTGGGATTGCAGCCCATTACTCTTTCTGCCGGGCTTTTGGCCGAAGTATCTGAAGTTGCGGGAAAGTATCAGCATCGCTGTCAAAGCAGCAAAATTCCGGCACGTTCCCGCTGGCGCACACAAAATTAAATTCAGCAGGCCATCCTGAGCCACGTACTGGTGCATCCAACAGGAAATAATATACTTACTTATATTAAGTATAATGATGTATATTTTTACGTTTATAATAACCTGAAATATTATAATACATCAATATAAGACTCTTTTTTTATATAACCGCACAAACAAAGCATAGAAAATTCGACGTTGTGCATGTAGCGACTTGTAAGCTATAAAGATCAATGTTCAGACTAAGTTATCTCTGGATACGCTAGGAGAAATTACATGCTATTCCGCAAATTCACTCGTCGGGGGAAGTATGCGCTGGCCCCCGCACTTACCCTACCGTTGGCCGGCTGCGCCAAGGGTTCGCCCTGGTGGATCTTCGACCCGAAAGGCGTCGGAGCGCATGCCAGCTTTATCTATATGATGATTGATGTAGGAGTCATGCTCGCCATTGTCGGTGTCACGGCACTACTTATCGTCTGGTTCATGTGGAAGTACCGTAAAGGCAGTAATCGGGGTGCTTACGACGGCAAATGGGCACATTCCAATACACTGGAAGTCGCCTTTTGGGGCATTCCCATCATCGCCGTAGGCTTTCTCGCCTGGGCGGTTTCAGTTAATGGCAGCTTTGCCGTCAATCCCTACAATCCCACAGCGGTCACCAAACATCTGAAGCCCAATGGTGATCCCATCGACATCGACGTAATCGCCACCGACTGGCAGTGGCTTTTCATTTATCCGCAGTATCATCACATAGCCATTGCCAACAAACTGGTAATTCCCGCCCATACACCGGTGTTTTTCCGCCTGACATCAACCGCCGTTACGACGGATTTCTTCGTCCCTCAACTCATCGGCATGATCGACGTAATGCCCGGTATGCGCACCAAAGACGCCTTGATGAGCGATCACCTGGGCAGCTATCAAGGAATCGCCGCCGATTACTGTGGTGCAGGTATGTCGTGGATGCTCTTCAAAACACACGTGGTCAGCAAAGCGGATTTTGATCGCTGGACCCAGATGATGGAAAACAATCCTGATACCATGAGCTACCAGCAATTCAACCGCTTTGCCGAACCCTATATCAACGTGCATGAAAAAACACCGGCATGGGGTCGTGTAGAACCTGGCCTGTTTGATCATGTGATGCTGGAGGTCATGAATGGCAAGAAGTGGCCGTTGCCTATGTTCATGACCGAAAACATGTTCCATTACCTGAAAATTCAAGCCGCAGAACATCGCGCATAAGTCGCAGACAGCATGGAGATTCGCTATGTTGGTTAACGTACCTGGACCTTGGAGTCCATTATTGGGACGCTTGGCGCTGTCCGAAATCCCCTAC
The DNA here is from genome assembly GCF_024396695.1 of Acidithiobacillus sp. YTS05. Classification (GTDB taxonomy): domain Bacteria; phylum Pseudomonadota; class Gammaproteobacteria; order Acidithiobacillales; family Acidithiobacillaceae; genus Igneacidithiobacillus; species Igneacidithiobacillus copahuensis. The sequence continues at coordinate 1,159,277 of NZ_CP094359.1, read as the reverse complement.
ACCAATCCTATCCTGGCACCACTCTTTATAGTAATTGTACTCGCCGGCATTGCTTTGATTGCTGGAGTAACGTATTACGGTAAGTGGGGCTATTTGTGGAAAGAATGGTTCACCACCGTCGACCATAAAAAACTAGGCATCATGTATATCATCCTGGGGCTTATCATGCTGTTTCGCGGCTTCATCGATGGTTTGATGATGCGCACCCAGCAAGCCCTCGGCGACGGCCCCGGCGATAATGGCATGAAGCTCATGGGGGCAATTCATGGCTATCTGGCACCATTCCATTTTGGCCAGATCTATAGTGCCCACGGGTTGATCATGATTCTATTAGCGGCAACACCGCTATTGGTAGGCCTCATGAATATCATCGTACCGTTACAGATCGGCGCCCGCGATATGGCCTATCCGTACCTCAATGCCCTAGGTCTATGGATCACCACCGCAGCGGTTTTCCTGATCATGATATCGCTCTTCGTGGGCGACTTCTCCCACAATGGCTGGTTCGGCTATGCGCCGATTTTTGAAATGGCGTACAGCCCGGGCGTTGGGGTGGATTACTGGATCTGGACTTTGGAGTTGGTTGCCCTCGGGACCACGCTAGGAAGCATCAACTTTCTCGCCACGGTGGTGAAAATGCGAGCGCCGGGAATGACCTGGGGCCGTTTACCGGTATTCACCTGGACAGCGGTTTCTGCAAACATCATCGCCCTGACCTCCTTTCCCTGTCTGCAGGTGGCCCTGGCCTTGGTAGGCGCCGATCGCTATCTGGGCACCCACTTCTTTACCGCCGGATTCGGTGGCAATCTGATGCTCTATACCAATCTCTTTTGGCTCTGGGGCCATCCAGAAGTCTATTTCGTTATCCTTCCCGCCTTCGGCATGCTCTCCGAGGTAATCCCGGCATTTTCCGAGAAGCCTATATTTGGCTACATCACTATGGTGTTGGCCTCCTTTGCCATCGCGGGCGTATCGTGGATCGTTTGGTTGCACCATTTCTTTACCATGGGAATGGGCCCGTATGTCAGTACGGAATTCAGTATCGCAACCATGCTGGTGGGCATACCAACGGGCGTCAAAGTCTTCAACTGGGCCTTTACGCTATATCGCGGTCGCCTGACTTTCTCGGCTGCCATGTTGTGGTCCATCGGGGCACTTTTCCTGCTGCTCATCGGCGGTCTGACCGGTATGATGCTGGCCATTCCAGCCATCAACTATATGGTACACAACAGCGTCTTTGTTGTTGCACATTTCCACATGATGCTGCTGTGTATCGTCTACGCGGTATTTAGCGCCATCATTTTCTGGTTCCCCAAGATCTATGGCTTCAAACTCAACGAGGTCTGGGGAAAGATCATGTTCTGGCTCTTTTCCGCTGGAACCTTCCTGGTATTCTTCCCCATGTTTATGCTGGGTTTCATGGGCGAAACGCGGCGTCTGGACTGGCCATTCAACCCCCAGTGGGGAGCTTGGTTCGATGTGCAGGAAATTGGCATCTTTGTCTATGTACTATCGGTCCTTGCGTTCCTCTGGATGTTGTATGTGAGTATTCGCGATCGTCACGCTAATCGCGTACACACCGCCGACGCTTGGGGTACTTCCCGCAGCCTGGAATGGCTAACCGACACACCTGTGCCTTTCTATAACTTTGCCATGGTGCCGCATATCAATGCGTTGGATGAAGTCGCATGGCGTCGTGAACATGGCTTCATGGATAAGAAGCCAGATCACTTCAAGGCGATCCACATGCCGAACAACACACCTATCGCTTTGTACATTGGTGCGTTGACCTTCTTGGTAGGCTTTGGGCTTACTTGGCGTGTTTGGTGGCTGACCCTCGCGTCTTTGATTCTTGCGGTCATTCTCATGATTTATCGCTCCAACAAAGGCGATCCCGGCTACATCATTCCTGCCGAGAAAATGGAGGAAATGGATCGCGAATCCAAGGCACGCATGCTGAGTGACGATAGTCACCAGGTTCCGCACGGTGGCGGCTTCTCCGGCGGTACGGTGACTGCGTATGCAGCGCTCGATCGCGATGCCTCCGGACCGCTGACTCCACCGAGCGATTCCCGACATCTGTAAGCACCACTTGGGGCTGATCGCGAATTTCGCCATCGGCCCCGGTTTCGAATACTAAGGAGTTATTATGCATGCTCAAGACAAGGTGGTGGATCCCAATGAGGTAGTGCTGTGGTCTGACGACTACGAAGGGCACGACGTCATTTCCACCAGAACTTTCGGCTTTTGGATGTATGTACTGAGTGATGGCATGCTGTTTGCCACTCTTTTTGCCGCCTACGGCGTTCTCAGCTACAGCCACAGCTATTACACTGGCCCCACTCCGGCACAGTTTGTCGCACCCTGGTATACTTTCATCCAAACCATGGCGCTGTTTCTGAGTGTTCTGGCCTATGGTTTTGCGATGACCGCACTCAAAAGTGGCAGCAAGGCCGGAGTAGTAAACGGTATCATTGCCTCCATGCTGCTGGGTGGGGTATTTCTGGGCTTGAATGTCCATGACGTGCTGCGCATGATCAGTATCGGCGTCACTCCGGAGACCAGTGGCGGATTATCCGCCTTTTACGCCCTGACTCAGGTGCATGCAGCGCACATTTTTGTCGGTCTGATCTGGATGCTCGTCATGCTTTACCAAATCATGCGCCAGGGTTTCACGGAGGATACCGTAGGCCGTCTCATTAGTCTGCGCATGTTCTGGCAATTCCAGGCCGTCATGTGGGTGTTCATTTATATATTTGTTTACCTCTGGGGGTATATGTCATGAGTCATGGACACAGCGATCCCATTCATCATCCTGAAGTACAGATGGCTACGAACCGTAATTATATCACGGGATTCGTGGTTTCCTCTCTACTGATGCTCGCCGCTACGATTCTGGTAAAAGATCACGTTCTGCCATCTTTCGGCCTACTGTTGGCCATTATTGGTTGCGCGGGTATTGCCATCATTGCCCAAGTCTATTTCCTTCTGCATATCGATATCTCCGAACACAACATCTGGAACACCGTAGCTTTGGTAATGTTTATTCCGTTGTTCATCATCACGATTGGTCTCACCTGGTGGATGTTCTCACAACTGTACATGCGGACCATGCCCATGATGCCGGGCATGCCAGGAATGCACTGAGCAAAAACGCGGTCGGGGCCCTCGTAAGGCGGGTGCCCTACTGCAAAACGGAGGCAAAGTATGAGCCCAGAAATCACAATCGGTCTCGCCGTTTTGTTGGCGCTATTCGTTTTTGCTCTCGTGGCAGGAATGATCATCCTCCGCCGCATCCTGAAGCTCGATCAGGATCGGAAAACGCCCGGAACAGCTCAAGACATGCCGATCAGGGACGCCCTGACGAAGTGATCCTGAGCTGCAAGCCAGGCTTGGTGAACCTGCAACAACCCCCTATAATGCGCATCGAATGCCGGCATAGCTCAGCAGGTAGAGCAGCTGATTTGTAATCAGAAGGTCACGAGTTCGATTCTTGTTGCCGGCACCAATAAACTCAATGACCTGGAAAGGTTTCCTCCCGCCTTTTTCTTTTCCATTGATTTTTCGCTCCACTGGCGCGACACTGAGCCCGGAAAGGCACTGTCGCGGAGGTGACGCATGGCAACTATTTCTCCCCGGTTCGACGACCAAGATGTTCGCATCGGTTGGCAGGTTCGCATACGAAAAAAAGGCTACCCGCAACAGGTCAAGACCTTCCGAACCAAGTCCGAAGCGCAAGCCTGGGCAAAGTCCGTGGAAACAGAAATGGAACGCGGAGCGTGGCGCGATCGGACCGAAGCCGAAGCCACCACCTTGGCAGATGCACTTGACCGATACCGGGAAGAAGTGTCCAGTCGAAAACGGACGGCAAGCAAAGAGGCCTCGATCATTCGGCAGTGGCAGGGACGACCTCTTGCACGGGTCGCGTTGGCACGGATCCGGTCCAAGGACATTGCCAATGCCATTTCCGACATGGAACGCGAGAGCAAAAGCGCCAATACCATTCGTCTGCATCTCGCCTTGCTCTCTCATCTATTCACAACAGCGGCAACGGAATGGGGCATGGAATCGTTGGGTAATCCGGTGCAAGTGGCAAGAAAGCGCAAGCCCAAGCTCCCCCAGGGCCGCGACCGTCGCCTGCAGGGTGATGAAGAAGAACGCCTGTTTAGAGAATGCGCCAAAGCAAAGAATCCATGGCTCCTGCCTGTCGTGCGCTTCGCCATCGAAACGGCAATGCGCGCGGGCGAGATCCTGGAGACCAAAGGCAAGACCGACGAAGACGGCAATCGCCCGATCCAGACCACCGGCCTGCTCTGGAAGAATGTCGATCTGAACCGCCGGGTAGCTTTCTTGCCAGAGACGAAGAACGGCAGCGCCCGTACCGTGCCACTCTCATCTACTGCCGTCGAAGTCTTGCGAGGATTGTCGCGCTCTCTGGACGGCAAGGTCTTCGGAACTACTTATGAGGCGATCCACTTGTCCTTTGCCCGTGCCTGCAAGCGCGCCGAGATCGAGGATCTGCGCTTCCACGATCTGCGGCACGAGGCCACCAGTCGCCTGTTCGAGAAAGGCCTGAACCCCATGGAAGTGTCGACCATCACCGGCCACAAGACATTGCAGATGTTGAAGCGGTACACTCATCTCAGGGCTGAGGATCTGGCGAAGCGGCTGGGATAGAGGTTGTCGTGGGGTCAGTGCCAGTGATGTCGGACGCCATACCTGGGTAGGATGCGGCGTGGGTGACAGGTGTGCAGCGGAAGCGGACGTTCACAGGCAGCTTGGGAAGGGCTACTATCGGCCAGGAACTGACGGTTGCAAATCTTTCGCCACAGCCATCTGAATGGCTGCTGTACTTAGGTTAGCTGTCAAAAGATCAAATTCTTCGCTGTCACTCAATAAAACCTAGAACGGGATTTTCTGATGTCTGTTGAAGCCGCCACACGCCTTGAGTTGAGTCGAAAGGAACTGCTCGACCTGGGGCTGCGCAATCCGTTGATCAATCATCGCCTGCGTGCAAAACAGGTTAAGATCGTTGACGAACTATCCATTCAGATCTATCGGCTGCTAGTCACTGACGGCAAGTCCATGACCTTCGATGCCTTGCCAGAGACAGCCATCAAGGAGATGGTCGAAAAGGAGACGGAGGCCGGCGGTGATGCGGAAGCAGTGAGCTGGGAGGATCTGCTCGCGCAGCCTAGTGAGGATCTGAAAGATGGGCAACTGGCCTCTCGCCACACAGACAACAAACTGCAGACGACGCTGGTTTCCGAAAAGCTGCAGACCCGCCTGCTGTCTATCCACAATGATGCCCGGACCTACCTGGAAGAACAGGGTGTCAACATCCTGTTTCTGGCACTGGGCTTCCTGCATTGGTACGAAGCACTGTCCGCGACGGAGGCCCGGCGAGCCCCATTACTGCTGATTCCGGTCGAGTTGACGCGGGCCAGTGCCCAGGCGCGCTTTCACGTCGTTTATACCGGTGAGGAAATTGGCGACAATTTGTCCTTGATCGAAAAGCTCAAGGCCGAGTTTGGCATTGAGTTGCCTATGCTTGGTGACAGCAATGAGCTGGATATAGGTGAGTACTTCGCTGCTGTTTCTAAAGCCACTTCGGGCGATGAGCGATGGTCGGTTGAAGCCGATGAAATAACCCTCGGCTTTTTCTCGTTCGGCAAGTTCCTTATGTACAAAGATCTCGATCCCGAGGTCTGGGTACAGGAAGAGGAAAGCGGTGATGGCTCTTCCATCCTCACCGCCCTACTAACGGATGGCTTCCGTGAGGCTGAAAGCCCGTTTGGTGACGAGACCCATGTCGATGAGGTGGTCACACCCGCAGAGGTTCACCAGGTCAAGGACGCCGATAGCACGCAGATCCTGGCCATTCTGGATGTGAATGCAGGACGTAATCTGGTGCTGCAAGGGCCGCCGGGCACAGGTAAGTCACAAACTATCACCAATATCATTGCTGAATGCATCGGCAACGGACGAAAAGTGCTCTTCGTGGCCGAAAAAATGGCAGCGCTTGACGTGGTTAAGCGCCGGTTGGACGAGTCAGGTCTGGGTGATGCAGTTATGGAACTGCACAGCCATAAGACGAATAAGAAACAGGTACTTGAAGAGCTGAACCGAACGCTTCATCAGGGACGCCCGGTGATCGAGGATCCCTCGGACGATATCGATACGCTCACCCGGCTGCGGAATGCACTGAATGCCTACTGTGACGCCGTTAACCAGCCGATTGGCAATACGCGGTTCAGTTTCGTCAACGCCCTTGGTTTTGCGCTGAAAAATCACCCTGGCGATCTCGATGTCGAGCCATTCGACTTTGCACCTATGGCCGGATGGTCTGAGGCGGACTACCGTCAAGCTCGTATGCAGGTGGATACTTTGGACCGGCACTTGGCCGAGGCAGGGTCACCGCAAAAAAATCCTTTCCGTTCCAGCCGACTGACCGAGTTCCTGCCATCTCAGCGGCCCAACCTGGAAAGGGTGCTTGATCGTGCCAGAGAGGCCACTGATCAGCTCTCGGTGACGGCGTCTGACTTGGCCAAGGCCATGAGCCTGCAGGTGCCTCAGCAACGCCGTGATGCTGCGGTTATCTGCCGTGCAGCCCAGCGTGCCATAGATGCCCCTCATCTGCAGGGATTGGCCCTGACATCGGGTGAATGGCAAGCGAGGCGCGACGATGTGTCAGCGCTGGTTGCTGCCGGTAAACATCTCAGTGAGGCACATGCGCAGTATGACGAGTGGCTGATCGATGAGGCCTGGCAACAAGATCTTGTCGATGTACGTCAGCAGTATGTGACCAAAGGAGAAAAGTGGTGGAAATTCCTATCCGGTGATTTCCGCCGGGCAAAGGCGAGGCTCCAGGGCTTGTGCCGCAAACCCTTGCAGACGGTTGTGACCGACACGATCACGATGATCGATACTATCTTAGATAGTCAAAAGCACCAGAGCCGGTATTTGGAACTGTCTGGCCTCGGAGAGAGCCTGTTCGGTGCCCAGTGGAAAAAAGAAAACTCCGACTGGGAAGTCCTGGAGAAGCTGACCGAGTGGGTGGTGGCCCTGTACCGTGACGTCGGTAATGGCGACGTCCCGAACGGTATTGTCAATTTTCTTTCGGGCTCTCCGGAGATGGATGAACTGAAAGACCGGGTGGACTTGCTGGAGCAGCATCTGGCGGGCCACAAGGAGGCCGCCGAGCAAGTGGTCGACCTGTTGAAGCTGAAGGTTGCTGATAAGGCCAAGGCCGACTGGGATCTTACGCTGGAAAAACAGAGCGCGTACCTGTCGCACTGGCGGAGTCACCTGGACAGCCTGTTCCATCTGGTTCGCTTCAATTTGTTGGCCAAGACCATGACGGAGCTGGGACTCGGGTTTGTGGTTGGTGCCGCACAGATCTGGAATCATGGCGAAGGCACCCTGGTGCAGTTTTTCGATTACAGCTGGTACAACGGCCTAGTGGAGAAGGCCTATCTGGATACGCCCAGTATCAAGATGTTCGATCATGCCCAGCATTCCCGTATGTTGGAAGAGTTCTCCCGTCTGGATCATCTGCTGTTCCGTCATAACCAAGCACGCCTGGCAGCGGCGCACTGGCAATCCCTGCCAAAGCTAAGCGGTAGCGGTGAACTTGCGGTCATCAGGCGCGAAATCAACAGGAAACGCGGGCAGATGCCGATCAGGAAACTGATGATGGGAGCAGGGCGCGCCATCCAGGCGGTCAAGCCGGTATTCATGATGAGCCCGATGTCCGTCGCGACCTATTTGCCACCAGGGGCGCTCCAGTTCGACTTGGTGGTGTTCGACGAGGCCAGTCAGGTCAAGCCGGTGGATGCGTTTGGCGCGATCCTCCGAGGTGGTCAGGCAGTTGTTGTTGGCGACAGCAAGCAGCTGCCCCCCACCAGTTTCTTCGACAGTCTGGTGCAAAGCAATGATGAAGACGACCCCGAGAATGTCGGGGACATGGAAAGTATCCTTAGCCTCTTCCTGGGTAAGGGCGCACCTGAGCGGATGCTTCGCTGGCATTACCGTAGCCGGCATGAATCTCTGATCGCGGTCTCCAATTATAAGTTCTATGACAGCCGCTTGGTTGTGTTTCCAAGCCCAGGCTCCAATTCCGTGGCGCGAGGCCTCCGGTTGCATCATTTTCCCAAGACATTCTATGACCGCGGTAAGAGCAGAACAAACCCGGAGGAGGCCAAGGCGGTAGCCCAGTCTGTCATGGCGCATGCCAAGGCTACGCCAGACCTGACGCTTGGCGTTGTTGCGTTCAGTACGGCGCAGCGCGACGCAATCGATTCGCAACTGGAAGTCCTACGTCGGGCAGATCCCAGCTGCGAGCCATTCTTCAGTCTGGCTAAGCGGGAGCCATTCTTCATTAAGAACCTTGAGAATGTGCAGGGAGACGAGCGTGACACGATATTTATCAGTATCGGTTACGGGAAGACTGCCGAAGGCTACATGACTATGGGCTTCGGTCCCTTGAACCGTGATGGTGGGGAGCGTCGATTGAACGTGCTTATTACCAGGGCGCGACTGGCCATGGACGTGTTCTCTAACTTTACCGCGGACGACATTGACCTGAACCGAACCAATGCCACCGGTGTGGTTGCCTTCAAGCACTTCCTGGCCTATGCGCAAACAGGGGTCCTGCAACAGCCCTATAGCACCGACAAGGAACCTGACTCCCCGTTTGAGGAGGCAGTCATCAAGTCCTTGGTGAGTCGCGGTGTGGAGATTGAGCCTCAGGTGGGAAGTGCTGGCTTCTTCATAGATCTGGCAGTCAAGGATAAGGAGAACCCTGGGCGGTATATATTGGGCATCGAATGCGATGGGGCGACATACCATAGCGCGAGATCCGCTCGAGACCGTGATCGGCTGCGCCAGGAGGTGTTGGAAGGACTGGGATGGCGATTGCACAGGATATGGAGTACTGATTGGTACAGAAATCCCGAGCAGGAGGTCGAGCGTGCGCTAGCGGCAATTGAGCAGGCGAAACTGGAATATCGTGCAGGCGTAACTGCGCAACCAAAAGTGGAAGTGGCCAGCAATGATGTGACACCAATCCCCCGAGAAGAAGCCAGTCCTCAGTCTGATGAGAATCAGACTGCTTCTATCGCCTATAAGATGGCCAACATATCCATATCACTTGGGACAATGGAACTCCACGATTTGCCACCCCAACGGTTGCTACCGTCTGTGGCCGCGGTCGTAGATATCGAATCCCCGGTTCACAAGACTGAAGTTATCAGGCGCATTGTCGAAGGTGCCGGACTGGGGCGGGCGGGCAATCGGATTCAGGATGCGGTCAACAATGCAATCCGATACGGAGTAAGAGAGAACAAGATTCGGGTCAAAGGTGATTTCCTTTGGCATCCGGGTATGGAAGAACCAGAGGTGCGAGACCGCTCCCTGCTGGATAATACATCAAAGAAATTCGAGTTCGTTTCTCCTGAGGAGTTGCGGATGGCGATTCGCAAGGAAGTAGAGAACGGCTTCACCCTCAGCCCGGAAAGCGCTGTGTCCAGCGCGGCGAGGGCACTTGGCTTCCAGCGCGTCACCAAGCAGGCAAAGGAACGGTTTGAATTGGAACTTGAGTCAATGATCCAAGCAGGCACGCTAGTCTCCAAAAACGGCGTGCTGTCAACGACCTGAAAGTTTAAATGCTCTGCGATCGCTTCGTCCGAAGACTTGCACTGGGGATTGATTGCATTGAAGACCGTTGTCTCCTTGCAATCTGACATTGAATCTCTGACGGTTCAATTGGCAGAACTGGGTCGGAAGTTGCCACCTGACCATCGGTAACGAACGTCCGCTTCCAGTCTGCTGCCGCCCATGAGGATTTAGCGGCGGCAGGGCAGCAGCCGCAGCAGATGCTCCCACCTATGCCAGGAGGGAATACCATTGGACCTCAACCTATCCATATGAAACGTTGAACCTTTCTTCTTCTTGAATGCGGATTTACCGATTGACTAAGTGCTGATGTGTCGCCGGATAGCGATCACCCACCGTCTGTATCTTGGCCAATGCTGCCCCAATTCGCTTGAGTTCTTCGTCGTCCCAGTGCACCCCCACGCTCCGCACGTTTTCCGCAAGACGATGCAGCTTGGTGGTGCCCGGGATAGGAACGATCCAGGGGCGCTGGGCGAGCAACCAAGAGAGGGCAGCCTGCGCCGGGGTGACGCCTTTCTCTCCTGCGATGCTGATGACGAGGTCCAAGAGTTTTTGGTTAGCAGATAGCGCCTCGCGCTGGAAGCGAGGGACGGAACTACGGAAATCATCCTGGGAAAATTCTGTGTCCGAGTTCACCGTACCCGTGAGAAAGCCTTTTCCAAGGGGGGCAAAGGGCACAAACCCAATGCCCAACTCCTCCAGGACTGAAAGCAGGTTTCCCTCAGGTTCCCTCCACCAGAGGGAGTATTCGCTTTGCAGGGCAGTGACGGGCTGGTCGCGGTAGGGATAGCAGTTACCCACTGCCCCCCGCACAGATCCGTACGAGCGGAATTACCGCATACGGCTCCTACCTCAGGTCATGACGCGAAACCTTTGCGATGGGTAGGGATGAGCCAGTTTTACGGGCGGGATGTATCGGTTCACTATCGGGCCAAAACGCCGCCAAGACATTCGTGCGCGCTGACTACGCCGCCTGAGCGCGTGCAGCCATGCGCGAATCACTTCCGTCCGGAAGCCATCCAGCCTGTTCAAGTTGCCGGGGACAGCGAAGTACGCAAAATATCCGCGCATCACTTTTCCCAGCCAACGGCCTAGCACCGCAACGGGTTCATGCCGTCGCCGCATCAGCGTTTCCCTGATCGTACGCAGTGTCCGGCGCATGCGCTTCTTGACCGTCAGGCGTTGGATTTCATACCAGCCCTGCCGGTTTTGGCTACAGCAGTGGGTAAATCCCAGAAAATCGAAGGTTTCCGGCTTCCCCAGCCCTCGCTCCTTCCTTTGCGCCGCGGCAAATCGCCCAAAGGCAATCAGTCGCGTTTTCTCCGGATGCAGCTGCAGACCGAACTTGCCTAAGCGTTCCGCCATTGCCGACAGAAAACGACTCGCTTCTCTTTCGTACTGGAACCCCATCACACTGTCGTCGGCATAACGCACGATGATAACATCTCCCCGTGCATGCCTCTGTCGCCAGCGATGTGCCCATAAATCCAGGGCATAATGCAGAAACACATTCGCAAGCAGGGGTGAAATTACCGCCCCTTGTGGCGTACCTCGTTCCGCAGGAATCCGCTTCCCATCTTCCATAACTCCGGCTCTGAGCCATTTGCTAACCAGCCGCAATAAGCGCCGATCCGCAATGCGATGTTCCAGAAATTTCAGCATCCACCGGTGGTCGATGCTGTCAAAGAATGCCGATATATCCGCATCCAATATCCAGTTCACCTTACGGCTCTTTATCCCCATCGACAGAGCGTCCAGCGCATCATGCTGGCTGCGCCCCGGTCGAAACCCATAGGAGAATCCGAGGAAGTCCGCCTCATAGATCGCCGTCAGCACGGTGACTACCGCTTGTTGCACGATCTTGTCCTCGAGGGCAGCTATACCCAACGGGCGCAGCTTCCCGTCCACTTTGGGTATGTATACCCGCCGCGAAGGCTGTGCCCGATACGCGCCGGTGTGAATTCCCCGATGCAGTAGGGGCACCCGCTGTGCCAGTAACGCCTCGTATTCCCTCCACGTCGTGCCATCCACACCTGCAGCTGCATCATGACGAAGTGCATAGAAGCTCTCCGTCAGTAACGCAGGGGTGATGTGGTGTAGCAGCGCCGTGAATCGCACCCGCGAATCATTGCGGGCCTTTTCGCGTACCCCTTCGAGTCCCATCGACGCATGTATCCGGCTCTGAGTCCGGGATGCGGGAGGCTCTCCAGAGTTCCCCTTGGTTAGGCCCCTTCCCTCCACTGCTTCCGCTGGGGCTGTCCCGTTGTTCGGCAGTTTCTTCGGTACTATGGGCCTATCCGACTTCTCACCAGCGTGAATGGCAGGATTATGGTTTTGCACCTTCCCTACCCTGCCCACCAGCTGCATGGGCACTGATGAGATCTCCCGGTTCCTGTTCGTGAGGCTTCCCAGCATGCTCAGGGTCTCCGACCGCGCAGGATCAGAGCAGGGCTCACGCATAACGTCCTGCTCCATATAGCCTTCCGCTTCGCTTAACAGCGTCGGCATCCTGGACTTTTGATTTCGCGGCTCAATGGCTGGCCTGCCGGTGTCCCCTGTCAACGCTTCGGTGCAAACCTCACGATCTGCGCCGCATGACTCGGGGCCGGAATGATGCGTTACGTCTTTTCCGTGTTGAACTTTCATCAATTACCTCACGCCAGTTTGTACCGGCGCACTAAGCGTGCAGCCAACCCATCTTTTCACTGTGTAAATTTTTGCTGACGCTATCCCCGGATTTTCACTGGAGGAAATAGTGATGACAAAGAAAGAGCGGGCGGAGAAGGTGGAATTTTGGCGGCAGCAATTGGACGCTTTTGCAGCGAGTGGTCTTTCGGTCAAGGACTACTGTGCGCAGCAGGGGATTGCCGTAGCCAACTGGTATTATTGGCGCAAGCGCCTGACCCAGCACAGTACGCCGCGAGAGCTTTCCGCATCCGGTGAAGAATTTTTGCCGGTCCGTCTGGCAGAAATGTCTTCCTCGATGCCTGTAGTAGAAGTCCAGTTACTGTCCGGGCGCCGCCTGAAATTCTCGGCGCCGCTGAATAGCGCGTGGCTGCAGTCCCTGGTTCAGGTTCTGGAAGGGCCATGTGGCTGAGTCCAGGCAGTCGCATCTGGCTGGCAGCCCATCCCGTGGACATGCGTCTGGGCTTTGACGGTCTGGCGGCCAAGGTACAGGGAGTGCTATCCGCCAATCCCTTCTGCGGCCATGCCTTTGTCTTTCGTAACCGGCGTGGGGATCGGCTGAAGCTCTTGCTCTGGGATGGTCTGGGATTCTGGCTCCTGTATCGTCGCCTGGACCAGGGGCGGCTGCATTGGCCCCGAATGGAGCATGGGGCGATCGAGCTCTCGGCAGCCCAATGGGCACTGCTGGTCGAGGGCCGTCCCTGGACCCCATTGCCCGCCCTCAGAATCTGTACGCCAACTGCCCTATAAGTGACGGAAATGCTTGCCTTTTCTGGCGGTTTCTGATAGCATTTCTTCATGAAATCAAAGACTCCCGCCGATCTTCCCAGCCATCCTGACGCCCTGCGCAAAATGGTTTTGCAGCTCCTGCAGGAGCGCGAAGAAAAAGATCGGGAATCTGCTTGGCAGATGGCCCAATACCATCAGCAGATCGCAGAACAACACCAAGTCATTGCGCTAAAAGAGCAGCATATCTCCGTACGCGACGAGACCATCGCCCGCCTGGAACTGACCATTGCCAAACTACAGCGTTGGCGCTTCGGTCGGCGTTCGGAAAAGCTCTCTGCCGATCAGCTCCGTCTTTGGGAAGAGGCCCTCGAAACCGAAATCGCCGCCGTGGAAACGGAACTCGATGCCGTACTTGCTGACAGTGCCGCGGCTACCAGCCCAGAGTCCACTCCCAAGGCCACGCCCCGACGCCATCCCGGTCGGATGAAACTCCCCGATACCCTGCCTCGGGTAGAGGTGCAACACGCCCCCAGCCGTTGCACCTGTGGCCAGTGTGGCGCTCTTCTGGAGTCCATCGGCGAAGAGGTCAGCGAAAAGATCGACTATGTCCCCGGCCACTTCCAGGTGATCCGTCATGTGCGCCCCAAGCTCACCTGCCGCTCCTGTGGCACCCTGGAGAGTCCCCCACTACCGGCACAGGTGATCGACAAAGGCCTGCCCACCGCGCGCATGGTCGCGCAGGTCTTGACGGCCAAGTATCTCGATCATCTTCCCCTCTACCGCCAGGAAGCCCAATACCAGCGAGCTGGCGTGCCCCTGTCCCGCTCCACCCTCAGCAGCTGGCTGGGTCAGGGAGAATACTGGCTCACCCTCCTGGCCGGAGCCTGCAAGGAGGCACTGCTGGCCGGAAAGATCCTGCACGCCGACGAGACACCCTTGCCGGTGCTGCATCCGGGCAGCGGCAAGACGCAAAAAGCCTATCTCTGGGTCTATCGCAGTCAGGCCGATGCCTCCCACCCCATCGTCGTCTTCGACTATGCCCCGGATCGCAAGGGGATCCATCCGCAGCGCTTCCTCGGCGACTGGCAGGGTATCCTGCAGACCGATGACTACAGCGGCTACGATGCTCTTTATCGCAAGGGAGGGATCCTCGAAGCGGGCTGTTGGTCCCATGTTCGTCGGCACTTCTACGATCTCGACCAGAGCGCCCCCAGTCCCGTCGCGCAGAATGCATTACTTCGCATCCGCAAGCTCTACGAGATCGAAGCCGAGATCCAAGATGACCCCCCGGAGCGAAAAGCCCAGATCCGACGACAACGCGCCGGCCCCTTGCTGGAGTCCTTCCATATTTGGTTGACCGAAGTGCAGATGCAGGTGGCCCCGAAGAGTGCCATTGCCAAGGCCATCAACTATGCACTGAAGCGCTGGCCGGCCCTGACTCTGTACCTCGATACTGGCCATCTCAGCATCGACAACAACGCCGTGGAAAGAGCCCTGCGGGGCGTGGCCATCGGCCGCAAGAATTATCTCTTTGCCGGCAATGACGCCGGTGGCGAACGGGCAGCGGCCTTCTACACCCTCATCGAGACCTGCAAACTCAATGGCGTCGAGTCCTTCGCCTATCTCAGCGACGTCCTCGATAAACTCCCCACCTGGCCCGCCAAAAAACTTCACGAACTTCTTCCCTGGAACTGGACGAGTCCTACCGTAGCCTGATCGGATCCCAGCCGACTAGATGGGTTGCTCGGACGGTTACTTTCGAATCCCCTGTTCGAGCATGGCTCGGTATAGGCCGAGTTTGGCACATTCCAAGGCGGACGGGCTGACGGTTTTCTGCTCATTCTTGGGAACACTGGGAACGGGAAGAAGTTTCCGTTCGTCGACATAAATAGAGAGGGCGGTCTCAAGGGCGTCTATCGCCACCAACAGCGCCTCGTCCTCATCCTCGCCCTGAGTGATGGCTTCTGGGATGTCAGGGAAGATCACCACGAAACCGCCTTCTGGCTGTGGATCCAGCACTACTGGAAAGTCGCACCTTGCTTGGCGAGTCAACCCTATGACTTCACGGGCATTCGTGGTTAGAATATAACACTTCTGTTGTGGCTATCAACCCGCATTAGGCAAAGTGTTAGCCCAAAGGCGTAATGTCCTCTTTGTCCAATTGTAAAATGTCCCCTTTTGGTTTTGGGGGAGCGGTGACAGAGGAGACCATTACGATGACGCAGAAGGCGGTGGACCGGCTGGAGGTGATGCAGCAGGTGGTCAGCCGGACGGTACGGCAGCATGAGGCGGCACAGCAACTCGGTCTGAGCGTGCGGCAGGTCAGGCGTCTGCTGATCCGATTTCGAGAGGAAGGGGCGGCAGGACTGGTGTCCCGCCACTTGGGGCAGCGTCCCGGCAATGCGCTATCGGGAGCGGTACGCCAAGAGGTGTTGGGGTTAGTCCGCAGTCACTATGCCGACTTCGGCCCCACGCTGGCCGTTGAGAAGCTCCGTGAGCGCCACGGGTACCAGCTCTCGGCGGAGACGCTGCGGCAGTGGATGATGACCGAGGGAGTGTGGAAGCCCAAAACCCGCAAGTCGGCCCAGATCCATCAGCGCCGTCCCCGGCGTCCCTGCCGGGGCGAGCTGGTACAGATCGACGGCTCACCCCATGATTGGTTCGAGGGTCGGGGACCGCGTCGCACGTTGATCGTGTTCATTGACGATGCCACCAGCGAGTTGCTGGCCCTGCGCTTCGCCCCCGCCGAGACGACCCAAGCCTACCTGGAGACCCTGCGCAGCTACCTGAGCGAGCATGGGCGGCCGGTGGCGCTCTACTCCGACAAGCACGGCATCTTCCGGGTGAACCACCCGGAGCGGGAGGGGGAACTGACGCAGTTCACCCGCGCGCTCAAGACCCTCGACATCGCACCGATCCACGCCAACACACCGCAGGCCAAGGGCCGCGTCGAGCGGGCCAATCAGACCCTCCAGGATCGCCTGGTCAAGGAGCTGCGTCTGGCCGGCATTTCGGACATCGACGCCGCCAACGCCTTCCTGCCGAGCTTTAGAAAGGAGTACAACGCACGCTTCGCCGTGGCTCCGCAGAATGCCACCGACGCGCATCGTCCGGTGCTGCACGACGCTCTGGAGCTCGACCTGATCTTCAGCCTGCAAAGCCACCGCAAGCTCTCGAAGAACCTCACCCTCCAGTACAAGAACCGGGAGTACCAGCTCACCGGACAGGGCAAAGGCTATCGCCTCAGAGGGGCACAGATCACGGTCTGCGAGGCCTTCGACGGCACGGTGACCTTGCTTTACCAAGGAAAGGCTCTGCCTTATCGCATCCTCAACGAAGGCGAGCCGCCCATCCCCGTAGACGATGAGAAGAGCATCCATGCCACCGTCGAGCAAGCCAAGACCATCCAGCTCCACCGCAAAACCTATAAGCCTGCACCCGACCATCCGTGGAGACGAGGCGCCACTTCTTCACCCTCCGCTACCCTCTGACACCACAAAAGGCATGAGAAAGGGGACATTTCAGTCTGGGAGAAAAGAGGACATTTCAACTTTGGGTTGACACCCGCATTAGGCAAAGGGTCACGGTAAATTAGTTCTATCGGCAACTGATTGATTTCATAAACTCGCAATGTCGGTCGGACAGAATCTAACCCATTGTTTTTTCTGTGGGCGGCCTCGTAGAACCCGTATCCTTGTGGCTGACCTGTCTGCGGGTAACCCGGCTGCCGCTGTCCCATAAGGGTTACCGTGGGCTTACGAGCTTTGTCCCTGCAGGGCCGCCATATCGTTCTGTATCGCTGCTCTACCGTCTGTATACCCATGATAGGTCGAACTTGCACCAATGTGCTATCAGACTTTTCATTGCTTGTTTTCTCTGAGTTAACTCCCCTTCGGGGCAGTTGCCCTGCCGTCTATGGTACCTTCCCTTTCTTGACTGGGGCTACCTCTGCCTAGAGGTGCCTTGCTGCCTCATGGTGGTGCTGTCGTTGGCTCCATTATATCCCCATATTGGATACATGAAGACCACGTATTGATTGCATGATGTCCTTGTCATGGATACACCATGATGTCCACATGTCGGAGATATGAATGTCCCCATATTGGCTCCTTTATGTCGCCATTTTGGAATACATGATGGCCCCGCATTCTCAATGAGGTAGCATTCTGGTCGTGGTATACCCGGAATAGGCCGTCATGGATTCGCTTGTGGCTGCCACCTGCATAAGTTCAGAAACCTTTGGCACTCCTTCGAGGCAGGAGGAGTGGCATGCAAGTGCAGCACGTGAGATATCGGATCCGTGGATTTTATCGCTTAGCCCAGATGGGTCATCGTTTCGAGATGAAGACCCAAACGATAGAAAAACGACGGAAGATTCTGTCCTTTTGAGACAGGTACGGACTGGACGCGACCCGTGATGCCTTGGGTGTGTGCCGTCGCACCCAGTACCGATGGAAGAAGGCACTTACCGATACGGGGGATCTGGCGGCCCTAGCAATCCGGTCCTCAGCACCGAAACGATGCCGAACGCCGAAGACAGACCCGCGACTGGTGGCCGAAATTCGCAGGTTTCGCACCCAGCCCTGGAAATGCCTCGCCGTGGATACCATCGAATGCGTCCGGAGGCTCAACCGTTACCTCGTCACCTTCATCAATCCTGCAAGTCGCCTGGCCTTTGCCGTAGTTTTACCCAGCAAGGACACAAGTCACGCCCAGACCGCCCGCCCGAGTGCCAAAGGTGGTGGACACGTGCAGTTACCGCGCTCCCAGACCTCTGCCCGGGGTTCCGAAAAGACCAGATGCGAAAGAAAAAACACCCAATCTTGGCCCTGTTCGAGACCCCGAATTCGACACTTTTTTCGTGGCGCCATTATGCCGGCCGGTGATACCAGCAGCTAGCGCGACTCTGAACCTGCACGTAACGCTTTGCCATCTATCCGCGATCAATCCAATCCACAGTCCTCATGGGGAGAGAGCGCGATACGTTCAAAGGGTTCCGGTGCCATATGCTGAGGCTGGTAGGAAATTCCCAGCTTTTCTTTCCACCGGTAAAAGGCGCGCAGATGGTTCCGTGATCCCCTCTCCAGCTCCGCATAAACGGCACGGATAATGGCCTTTCCCGTTTGCTTGGCAGCTTTCTGGAGATCGTCAATATCCAGTTCTTCGATAAGCAGGCCAACGCGGATGGCATCCTCCCTACTTTGGAGGCCCCGTTCCATCAATTGATCATAGAGCCGCTGGAGCTCAGCACGGTGGAACTCTCCAACACCAAGCCCTTGTGCCGGGTCCGGCAGGCCATAATGCTCCAGCAAAGCGAGGACGGCGTCCATATGCACTTGCTCCGAACCGGTGATATTCTCAAACGGTCGTATTCCCCAACACGCGTAGAGCCGAATATAGACATCTCGTGCAATCTTCTCTTCCTCTCGCATGAGCAGTAATCCTTCCTGTTCCGCAGGACTGAGCTGCTCCCTTGGACTACGGGAAATTTCCATACGCATTTGCTGCAAATGCTGAGCCCGATGCGCGCTATGGTCTGGCATATCTTCGAGCATCGTGGGGAAACGTCCTTGCTGCTGCCCGCTATCTGAAACACAGCCCAACCGCCCTGCTCCTTTCCCTGCCCCCCTCATACCCTGACTTTCCATACCTTTTCTCCTTCTCGCATTCCCCATACCCCGACCAGCACCTGCTCCAAGAAAGTTCTTCATCATCTGTCCTCACACTCCCATCAAACTCGACTATCCAACGCCTGGATTTTGTCCAAGGCCTCCTGCAAGATACTCTGCATCTGCTGTAACAACTTCGGCTGCTGGCCGTTCAAACCCATACGCTCATGGACGGCATCACGCAGCGCGTGCAGCTGGCTACGCGTCTTTTCCACTTCATCACTTCCCATAGCGGCCAGTCGTTCTTCGACGGCGACGGCCAACCCCCAGTTTTGCTGCAAGAAGCCAAAACCTTGTTCCGTCACTTGGTAAAGCCGCTTGTTACCTTCTGAAATCGTCGACAGATAGCCCTGATCTTCCATCAGATAGAGCATGGGGTAGAGCATGCCAGGACTTGGGCTGTAAACATCCTTCGATTGCTCCTGCAGAAACTTGATCAGCTCGTACCCATGCGCCGGACGCTCTGCTAAGCGCTTCAGAATGACGAATCGCAGCATACCCTGGTCCAACAGACGCGCTCGCCGCCGACCGTCACCACATTTTTTCGAAGACTTACCACACAAGGCTTCGCCCTTACCGCCCCTTCTCATTGAGCACTCCCGCTGGCCTGTGCCACAGCATTAAGATATATCTTACTTAGATATATCATAGACCACCAAAGCGCGGTGTCAAGCGCGTTTGCTCGGCTGCTCAGTCGCTGCCAAGGATAGGAGAGCGCAGCCAGGGATCGTCTTGGTATTTGCCGGAGCGAAACTTATGCGGAGTTGTCCTGCAAATATTGTCGTAGCAACGGATACTGTACCTGGATCCAGCCATGCTGCTCACGCAGGAGCCGTTGCCGCTTCAGCTTCGCCATGATTCGGCTCACATGCTCCTTGGACATACCCAGATAATTGGCCAATTCTTGGCGGCTAAGAGGAAGGGCGATTTTCTGGCCATCGGGGTAGTCTCCACACCATCGCAATAAAAATCTGATTACCCGACGCTCGGCGCTGGAGGACAACACAAGGAGCAAGTGCTCTTCCGTTTCTTGCTGGGCCAGTTGTAGTCTTTTCCGAATTGCCTGTCGAACTCGCGGTTCCCGCTCACACCAAGCCTGCAAAGCATCTACTTCGAGGGAGCAAATGCGAGAGGCAAGGAGGGCCGTCGCGGTGTGTTGGTAATCGGGTAAGTCCAGCCCCTCGAATCCCCAAATATCCCCGCTACGTAGCAACCCTATGAGCTGCGTTTCCTCCGCGCCATAGCGCTCCAGTTTGATGACGCCCTGACGAACGACAAAGGCGTGCCTTGCCGGAGATCCTTCTTGGCTCAGCACCGTACCCGCGGCAGCCGCCAGGTCGGAAACCCGCAAGGGAAGATGCTGCAGATCCGTAATGCTCAGCCCAGAAAAGATGCTCCAGCGATGAATGGGGCAGGTGCTGCAAGGAGCAACCCCTATATTTTCCAGTAGATCTGTCATATGAGCTCACCTCCTTGTGACACTCTGGTCGCAATTAGCGTAGTACATCCCCGCCACAAATAAACAGGGCATCCGGAAATTGCGAAATATCAATGGCTGGGGATTTCCACCGGATAGCAACGTATTTTTAGTGGAAATGAACTGGTTTCTATCTTGATAATTCGCAATGTTGTGCGCCAATACACTGTTTTTTTGCGTTCCCAGATCAGGCACGAATGATGCCTCAGTACTTATTGCTACGATAGTTGGCATCTTTACGAGGTGGATCATTATGCTAGTTGAAAACACATTACCGATTCTGTTGAGTCGGTTGGATTTTGCATGGATCACGTCCATGCACATCTTATGGACCCCCCTAACCATTGGGGTGTCCTGGATCCTGTTCGGGCTCGAAGTGGCGTGGCTGCGCTCTGGCGATGAGCGCTGGTATCGTTTGGAGCGCTTCTTTGAAAAGATTTTCATCGTCAACTTCGGTGCTGGGGTGGCTACCGGCGTCACCATGGAGATGGCCTTCGGCATCTTGTATGGGCCCTTCTCTCAGGCCGCCGGTCCCTTCTTTGGCAACATCCTGGGCTTCGAGACCATCACCGCATTCATGTATGAAGCTGGCTTCATTGGCTTGATGATATTCGGGTGGAACAAAATCGGGAAAGGGATGCATCTGTTTTCCACCTTCAATGTCGCACTGGCTTCCAGTCTTTCGGCCTACTGGATTTTGGTGGCCAACTCCTGGATGCAAACGCCCAATGGGGTCGTTCTGAAGGACGGTATTTTTCAGGTAACCAACTGGTGGCACGCCATTTTCAATGATAATGCCGTTTGGGGATTCCCCCACATGTGGATGGCAACCATGATACTCGGTTTCTTTGTCCTCGCGTCCGTGAGCGCGTGGTACATCCTCAAAAACCGCCATGCCGATCTGTTCACCAAAATGCTCAAACCAGCAGTCTTGGGGCTGGGCGTTTGCCTTTGGGAGCTTCCTGGCACCCTTTGGGGCGGGGCTCGCACTGGGCGCCACCTTGCAAGGATTCCCCATGAAAGCCGGGCCAGCCATGGCGGCCCATAGCCCCGGCCTGTTTGTGGACTCCCCCGTACCACATTTCAGCGGCACGGCGCTCAGCTTCCTGACCCCCTTTTCGGTATTCACCGGCTTCGGCGCCGTCATCGCTGCAGGGCTAGCTGGAGGCCTATATCTGTGTGCACGATTTGAGCCTGGGGATGAAATCAACCAGAAAGCACAGAAATGGACCACGCTGTTTTCTTATCTCGCCTTGGCTGCCATCGTCGTGACTCTGATCTGGACCTACAGCATTTTTCCATGGGCGGCAGCCAAGTGGACAGGTCCTCACTGGTGGGTCTGGGTGATCTGGCTTCTGGTGATCCTGGGTTTCGCCTACAAGTCGATGATGGCACATGCAATGCAACGGGATTTTGTGGCCTTGCTCTGGGGTGAGGGCGTCGTCGCCCTGATGTGGTTCGCCATGTGGGCAACCATGTATCCCTACATTGTGCCGGATACCTGGACCATCGCCCAGGCAGCCAACCCCGCAGACTCTATCGCCGTGTTTACTTTGTTCATGACCGGCTTCGTTCCTGTCATGATCCTGTACAACTGGTATCAGATCTGGGTCTTCCGCGGTCGCTACACCAAAAAGGCCATGTACTCTTCCCATTGATCTCTTCAGGCCCCGTCTGCGGGGCCTGCTTTCCTATGGAGCAAGGCAATGAAAATCACGCAACGTCTGGTCACCCGCAGCTCGGTTGTGACACCCCAGCCGTCCCTCTCACCTACGGTAGTCGATATTCTCCAGGTCCTGGAAGACCGCCAGGAGCTAGTCCATGAGCAGTGGCGCGAATTGCTGACCGATCTTCAAGCAGAATCTTCCGAATATTCCGAAAAAGCCATTGTGCTGGATGCAGAAATATCGCGGTACAGAAGATTCTTGGCGATTCTTCGCAGTCAGGTCCAGGAGCGACGAATAGCCTCCTCTGTTATTCGCAGCAATCCAATTTTACTGTGAAAGAAATCGCTAGAGCGAGCACAAGAAACCCCGATCTTTGGATGGCCATGTTCAGGTCTTGATGAAGCTTATGACGTCTGATGCTGATGTTTCCCCACATTTTGTGGGCGAAAACGCGTCCGCTCAACGCCTCACATGTCAGTATAGTTCGCCGCCGCAGATGAGCGGATGGTCTACACTGAGATGGCAAAGCCGGAGGATGCACGCATGAATATCACACCGTCATATATTGCCCCAATTGCCAGAAGCGCTGGATGGGCTGATCGAACTGGCCCTGGATCTGCGCTGGTCATGGAGTTATCGCAGTGATGTCCTCTGGGAGCAGCTCGATGGAGAACTCTGGAGCCGGACCCGCAACCCCTGGTTGTTGCTGCAGAACCTGGACGCAGCCAAATTTGATGTCTTGGCTCGCGACGGGGCATTTCTGGCCTTGCTGCAGGAGCACCTGCAGTACCATCGCCAGGAAAGCCGTCGGGAAGGCTGGTTTCAAAAAAATATCCCTCGGCACAGCTGCAACGCGTCGACTATTTCAGTATGGAGTTCGGTCTTTCCGAGGCCTTACCCATCTACTCTGGCGGGCTTGGTATGCTTGCGGGTGACTACCTGAAAAGCAGCAGTGGCCTCGGAATTCCTGTTACGGGGGTGGCATACTTTGGCAACAGGGCTATTTTCGGCAGGCTATCGACGAAGCGGGACGACAGGTAGAGCAATTTCCCTACAAAATGATCCCCTCCAGCTTCCAGTGACTCCGGTAGCCGATCAAAATGGGAATTGGCTGCGCATACAAGTCGGATTACCGAGACGTACACTGATTCTTCGTGCCTGGCAGGTCCGTTTAGGAAAAGTTTCGCTATATCTTCTGGATAGCAACGATCCGCTCAACAGTCCTGCCGACCGGGGCATTACCGCCGAACTCTACGGCGGCGCCCCGGAAATGCGCCTGCAGCAGGAGATCTGCCTGGGTGTTGGCGGTTGGCTGCCGCTGCGCCATCTCGGTATAGAGATAGATATCTGTCACCTGAACGAAGGGCACGCCGCCCTTGCCATCCTAGCCTGCCTCCAGAGTCACATGCGTGATCATGGGACCGACTTCCAGTGCGCCCTGAACGCCACCCGCGCTGGCAACATCTTTACTATCCACATCCCGGTAGCTGCTGGCTTCGATCGTTTCGACGTGTCTTTGGTCACCCATTATCTCAACGCAGCATTCCCCGATCTACAAGCTGATCTGGCGCAAGCGCTGGCGTTGGGGAAAGAATGCCCTGAAAACTCTAAAGAGCCTTTCAACATGGCCTGGCTCGCTATCCATGGCAGCATTGCAGTCAATGGCGTCAGCGAGCAGGCTGAGCTCGTGGATCTGCTGATAAAAATACGCCACAGCAAGGCCAATATCTTTATCATCAGCAAAGGGGAAAGCCCGAGTCCGGAAGATGTCAGTGCAATTTTGGCCTGGAATGATGTCGCCCCTGGTGCAGGTTTAGCTGGGCGCCTTCGCGGAGAGGAGAACGTAGGAATATGAATGAAAAGACCAGTATGGGTCTGAGCAGCGAGGAAGCCAAACGTCGTCTCGCGCAGTATGGACCCAATGAAGTTGTTGAGGAAAAACCAAAAACCTGGCTACTGTTCCTCCACAAGTTCTGGGCTCCAGTTCCATGGATGCTGGAAGCAACCTTCGTACTGGAGGTGATCCTCGGCAAGTGGCCAGAGGCCATTATCATCGCATTACTGTTGCTCTTTAATGGCATTCTAGGATTCAGCCAGGAACGGAAGGCCAAAAACGCTCTGGCGCTGCTCCGGGAACGATTACGGATTCAGGCACGAGTCTGCCGAGATGGGAAGTGGCAAATCATCGTCGCAGCAGAATTGGTACCCGGTGATCTCATCCATGTGCGTGTCGGCGATATCGTTCCTGCCGATCTGCATCTCACGGAAGGGAACGTACTGGTAGACCAGTCCGCCCTCACCGGTGAATCCATGCCGGTGGAATGCGCGGCTGAGGGTACTTTGTATTCCGCTTCCATCATCAGGCGTGGAGAAGCCAGTGGTGAAGTGGTCGCGACGGGCGCCAAAAGCTATTTCGGGAAAACCGCTGAACTGGTCCGTAGTGCCGGTGCAAAAAGCCATCTAGAAGAACTGGTGCTCAGTATCGTCCGCTATCTAGTGGCCATGGACGTGCTGCTGGTAGTCGCTATTCTGGCTTACGCAATGGTGGAAAATATCTCCCTCGCCAGGATCCTGCCCTTCGCACTGATTCTTCTGGTTGCCTCAGTGCCTGTGGCGTTGCCAGCAACCTTTACCCTCGCCACGGCCATCGCTTCCTTACATCTCGTGCATCGGGGGGTTCTGGTTACGCGCCTTGCAGCAGTGGAAGAAGCTGCGGCCATGAACGACCTCTGCAGCGACAAAACCGGTACCCTCACGCAGAATCGCCTGAGCCTCAGCCAAACGCAGCCCTGGCCCGAGGTCGAGGAAAATGACCTGCTGGCCATGGCGTCAGTTGCTAGCGACAACTCCACCCAAGATCCTATTGATCTTGCCATTTTGCAGGAGGCGACCAAGCGCCAAATCAAGCTCCCCGTTCGGCAACAATTCGTGCCTTTCGATCCCGCCAGCAAACGTTCCGAAGGGGTATTTCAGCAAGAGGGAAGCGCTTGGCGGGCGCTGAAGGGGAGCCCGCAAATTATCGCCAAGCTCTGCGCTATCGCGGATTGGGAAAACGTTACCGCCCAACTGGCAGACACTGGTGCGCGAGTGCTTGCCGTCGCCGCGGGACCAGAGGGAAACCCACGTTTTCTCGGCCTGCTTGCACTGGCGGATCCCATTCGCCCTGATGCAGGGGAAGTGGTCCATCATTTGCAAGAGCTTGGCGTTCATGTCCGGATGGTAACCGGAGACAGCGCACAAACCGCACAATATGTCGCCGGCACTTTGGGTATTGTCGGCCAGACCTGCGATCGGAGCAGGCTATCGGAAGATTGCGGTGTCTATGCGGGCGTCTTTCCCGCTGATAAATTCCATCTGGTTCAGGGCCTGCAAAAAAAGGGGCGAATTGTCGGTATGACCGGGGATGGCGTGAATGATGCCCCCGCACTCAAACAAGCCGAGATGGGCGTTGCCGTAGAAACCGCTACCGATGTCGCCAAAGCGGCAGCCAGCATCGTGCTCACCACTCCGGGCCTGCAAGGGGTATTGGATGCAGTCACTACCGGACGTCGCGTATATCAACGCATGCTGACTTATACCCTGAATAAAATCGTCAAGGTATTTCAGGTAGCACTTTTCCTGAGCCTGGGATTTCTTATTTTCCGCAGCTTCGTCGTCACTCCCCTACTCGTTCTATTGCTGCTTTTTGCCAATGATTTTGTCACCATGTCTCTCGCTGAAGATAATGTGCGGCCTTCCCCGCAACCGGATCGCTGGGCGATTCGCACCCTCATACTCTCTTCCCTAGTGGTGTCAATCGCGTGGCTAGTCTATATATTCGGGGTGTATGCCGTGGGCCGCACTCTGCATTTACCTACAGATTCCCTACAAACTCTCGATTTTCTGGGTTTGGTGTTTTCCGGACTGGCCAACGTCTTTTTGGTTCGGGAGCGCGGTCATATCTGGGCCGGACGTCCCGGTGCGTTCCTGGCCGTCGCCAGCTTGGCGGACGTTATCGTTGTCAGCATTCTGGCGATCATGGGTTGGTTGATGGCACCGATACCGGTACTTTTCGTCGCTTACCTCCTCGGAGCAACTGTACTCTATACGCTCTTGCTTGATCAAATCAAAGTACCACTATTACGGAGACTTACCAGTGCATAAGCCACTCTAAAGTGAAGGAGTTTTTCTTTGGCTAATCCAAAATCTCAATCACTTCCCGCCCACACGAGCACTCCCGCCATCCCTGTCAAGGGCCAATACCTGGGAGTGGTCACCCTCACCATGATGACGGCAGCGCTGTTTTTTACCCTGCGAAGTCTGCCCATGATGGCTGCAACCGGCTTGCAGATGGTTTTCTTCAACGTGGTCACGGTGTTTGCGTTTCTCATCCCTATCGCCCTGGTTGCGGCAGAGCTTGCCACTACCTGGCCGAAGAACGGCGTCTTCCATTGGGTAGAAGAGGCCTATGGGACAGCATGGGGATTTACCGCAGTGTGGTTGCAGTGGACGCAAAGCATATTTGGAATCGCGTCAATTCTAGCCCTTATAGCCGCTACCCTGAGTTACGCTTTTGCTCCCCAACTTGCCAGTAATCGTTATTTCATCGTGGCCGTCATTCTCGTTGTATACTGGATTGCCACCGCAGCCAATTTGCGCGGCACGAAAGCCTCTGGAATGATATCTACGGTTTGCCTAAGTTCCGGCGTTCTGCTTCCCAGCGCAGTCCTCATCATTATGGCTATCATCTATGTTATTCAGGGCTATCCCATTCACCTGAATCTATCGCTCACCCTGGACAACTGGTTGCCAATACAAAACCCAGAGGATCATCTGCTTTTTTTTCTCAGCTTTATTTTTGGTGTCACTGGCATTGAAGTATCTGCCGGACATGCCCGCGAGGTCACAAATGTACGACACAACTACCCAATTGCCGTATTTTCCGCGGCAATACTTGGCTTTGTCGTAACCTTGTTAGGAGGCCTGGCCATCGCTGTCGTGCTTCCCGTCAGGCAGATGGATATGGTGTCCGGTACTATACAGGCCATTCAACATCTTTTCCCTACTTGGCATCTGGGAGAATTGTTGCCAATTGCCGCAATCCTCGTTGCACTTGGCGCTGCCGGCCAGGTCAGCACTTGGATACTTGGGCCTATCAAAGGGATCTGGGCCGCTTCTCAAAGCGGTATTTTTCCCGCCTTTCTACAAAATTCCAATCAGTATGGTGTACCTCGAAACCTACTTTTCCTTCAGGCACTCTTCATGAGCGCGGTAGCGTTACTGATACTGGTAATGCCTTCCGTAACCTCCGCATTTTTGTTCCTGACTTCTCTCGCCGTAGTTCTATATTGTTTTATGTACTTGTTGTTGTTCAGCGCAGCCATACGCCTACGCTATACCCAGCCACATATTCCTCGCCCGTATCGGATTCCGGGCGGACGTAACTGGGGTCTTTGGATAGTTGCTGGGATCGGTTTTGCAACCTCTCTTGCCTGCCTCTTCATCGGGATGATCCCCCCTGCACATATTGCCGAGATAATCTATGCGCCAATTATGGTAGGGGCTTTAATCATAATGGTTCTGATTCCCCACGGCCTATACCGCTTTCGGCGGACCAAAGCTTGACTATGGCATGGAGGAAACGATGCTCTACCACATTGAAAAGAATATTGCTTCTGCGCAGTTCCACCTCTTTCCTTTTTGGAGTAACGGCATTGCACCATGGAGGCATTTCTAATCAAGAAACATGCCTCTGCAAACCTGCGAGCTAGCTTCGATCGTGCTATCGTATCTTCAGGGTCGATAGAAAGCTGACATGCTCCATGAAAAGAGTTTATAGACCAGCACACCTTAAATGTCTTTACCAAAATTAGTGGTGCTTATGTGGCGGACGACTTAAACGAAAGCGGGCGCTTCGGTCCCAACCAAAGTGGTCTTGTATTTTCGAATATGTTATGCCGAATTGTAGTGGATGTCACTTGTGCCGTGAGGAAAACATATGCATCACTGGTGGGTATATCCTTTGCTGTTTGGAGGGGGGCTGGTCGCTGGCTTCGTCAATGTACTCGCCGGTGCTGGATCGGCTCTAACTCTACCACTATTGATCTTCACTGGTCTTAGTCCAGGTATGGCAAATGGTAGTAACCGCATAGGCATTCTTTTAGCCAACATCCTGGCTAGCCGGAACTTCCTGAAAAACGGATTGATGGAACCTCGTTTTGCTGGCAAGCTTGCCCTTTGGACACTACCAGGAGCCATCATCGGTGCCTGGTCCAGTATCCATCTGGGAGGCGTCCTTTTTCAGAAGATTTTGGTGTTGGTGCTTCTTTTTAGTGGGGTTACCTTATATCTTCCGAAATCCCGTTATCGCTACTTGCAACGGTTTCCTCAGAAACATCCTTATTTCCTCTATCCATCCATGCTGATCCTGGGATTTTATGGCGGTTTTGTGCAAGCCGGTATCGGCTTTCTTTTCATTTTCGTACTTCGTCCCTTTCTATCGGTTAGCTTGGCAGGCATTAATGCGCACAAAACGTTTATTATTGCTATTTATACCCTTCCAGTTTTATTGGTATTTGCTTTTCTTCACGAGGTGGATTGGCTATTGGGTGGCTGTGTTGCCGCCGGATCATTAGTAGGGGCTCAGCTTTCCAGCCGCCTTACCTTAAGTTCCAATGGGGAAAAGTGGATTAAGGTCGTCATTACCCTGGTGATTATTCTTATGGCAATACGGCTATGGTTCTTTTGAAATAAAAATCTATAGAATGCTTCTGCTCCACTCCACAACCGAAGCTTTGGTTCATTGAGTGGTTGTGAGAACCTGAAAATTACATAAAAGTTATTATTATCTGAAGTAAATGTGCATAGGCTATTTTCTCTTTTCTGACTTGTGCATAAAGAGTACGATGACCAATATCGACAAAAAAGTGAATAATAAAAACACGAAACCGTCGAGGATTCCGCGCATAGCGGCGTGGCGCTCCAACTCCATCCCCAACACTTGCCATGTCTGCGGCCCAGGTGAAAAGCCAGCAGCGGCCAAAGTATCCCATAGGGGTGGAGCGAAGGGATTGATGTGACCGCCCATCTGGTTCCAGGCGACTTGCCCCTCTTCCGTAAGAACGGTGGAAACAACGGCGATTCCAATGGACCCACCGAGATTGCGCATGAGGTTAAAGATCCCTGAGCCGGCTGGTGTGTCTGTTTTGCTAAGGGTCGCAAAGGCAAGAGTGAAGAGAGGGATGGAGATGAAACCAAAGCCAAGGCCGCGTATCACTCCCGGCCAGATGATCCAGGCTGGGCTGATTTCCAAGTTATACTGTAGGCTGATCCAGGTTCCAATGCTTCCCAGGGCTACTCCTGCTAGGATCATGAGACGCGGATTCGCACCGCGGTTGAGCAGTCGTCCCGCTGCCCACATGGAAATCCAAGAACCTACGCCCTGAGGGGCCATGACCAAGCCCGCGAGCTGAGGTTCGTAACCCATATAATTCTGCAAATAAAATGGCAGCACTACCATGGTACCGTAGAGTGCTAACCCAAAGAGGCCGATGCCCAAACTTCCTAAAGACAAAGAGCGGTCGGCCAAGAGACGCAAGTTGACCACTGGGTTTTCCACCGAAAAGCAGCGCAGGACAAAAAGAAAAAATCCCAGTCCAGTTACCACCGCGATCATTACGATGAAGCGAGAGCTGAACCAATCATCCTGATCACCGAGACTCAGGATGAGTTGCAATCCACCAAGGCCCAGGGTCATCCAGAGCAAACCCACTAAATCGATGCGTTTAGGTCGGTCGCTGCGACCAAAGTCGGGAGCGTAGAAAAATAACATTATTAGGGCAATGATCCCAACAGGCAGATTCACGTAGAAACACCAGCGCCAAGAGAGATCCTCGGTGAGGTAGCCACCCAGCACGGGACCGACGATGGGCCCGAGCATCGTCCCCATTCCCAGGGTCGACATGGCAATACTGCGGCGTGCACGCGGGTAACTTTCGACGAGAATCGACTGGCCAACAGGGACGAGGGAGGCCCCAAAAACGCCTTGCAAAAAACGCCAGAGAACGATTTCTAGTAAGTCATGAGATTGGCCGCTCAGGGCCGAGCACACTAAGAAACCTGCCACACTCAAAAGGATTAACCGGCGTTGACCCAAATGCTCCACCAGTAGACCGGTAAGAGGCGTTACGATGACCATGGCTAGCATATAGGTGGTCAAGGCCCAGGTAATCTGGTTATTGTTGGCATGGAGGGAACCCTCCATGTGTGGCAGCGCCACATTGACGATGGTGATATCAAGGACATTTAGGATGATGGCGGTCATTACCGCGACGGTAATGGCTAGAAGATGGGGAGCCGGGAGGTCGTCTGCCTGTGCTCCGGCCTGCCCGGGGTTTGTTGCCAAGCGTCAGTCTCGTGCGACCAGAACGGAGCAGTGAGCCGACTGACAGACGCCTGCGGCGACGCTCCCCATAATCCACTGGCGTACGCCGCGCCAACCGTGGCTGCCCAAAACGATGAGATCGGCGCCAAGATGGTCTGCTTCGGCAACGATCAACTCGCTGATCCGCTTGTCTCCTACATCGGTTTCTAGCAAGTGGGTCTCTACCGGCACGCCGAGCTCTGCTCCCTGTTCTTGAAGGTTAAGCAGCAGCTTGCCCCCCTCTTCCAGAAGGAGTTTGATAGACTCTGGCGTAGCAAAATAGGCCCCGAAGATATCCACCACTGTCAACACGTGTAGGCGGCATCCAGCAGCCCGTGCCAGCTGGAAGGCCTGTTGCACCGCTGGTTCGGAGGCAGCGCTCCCGTCTGCCGCCAATATGATTTTCTGAAACATTTCCCCCTCCTAATAGCACCCAATCCACCAAGGAAGATTAGCAGCACTTTGTCTGTGCGCTCCCGGCTAATCCGTAAACATGCCTCTGAACTATTCCCAGAACGCAATGCCTAATGCCTTGTCCGTCATAGAGTTAGAGGTGATAAGGTGAAAGCCGAAGCGATGAATTTGCTGCGGTGGCAAGAACGGTTTGGTACAGAAGAGGCCTGCGCGGAAGCTCTGAAGCAACAGCGATGGCCCAATGGCTTTCAATGCCCGAAATGTGGCCATGATCATGGTCAGTGGGTAGCTGCCCGCAAAGTCTACCAGTGTGGATGTTGTCGACATCAGACCTCGGTGATCAGACCTCGGTGACCGCCGGCACGCTCTTTCACTCGACCAATTTGCCTCTGGTGCAGTGGTTTCTGGCCATCTATCTGATGGCCTGCGATAAGGGCGGGATATCGGCCCTGCGCTTGTCCAAGCAGATCGGAGTTTCCTGGATCACCGCACACCGCATGCTGCGCAAGATGCGCCACGCCATGGCCGACCGGGACAGTATCTATCGCTTGAGTGGTTTGGTAGAGGTCGACGATGCGTTCGTCGGCGGAAGAAGGTCTGGAGGCAAGTGTGGTCGGGGCGCGGAGGGAAAGACTCCTGTCCTGGTGGCCGTCGAAAGTCGTGGTAAAAAGGCGGGTTTTATCGCCATGGAGACGGCCTCTTCGGTGTCCGGTGAAAATATCCGCCAGTTCGTGAAACGCCATCTGCTCCCGCAGCAACCGACCCGCACGGATGGCCTCGTAGCCCTGCGGGTTCTGGGAGAAACACAGCAACATGAAGGCCGTGTGACGCCAGCCGAGTTGGTAGATGAATGGTTGCCCTGGGTGCACATCGCCATCGGCAATCTCAAGGCCTATTTGCTGGGCACTTATCACGGAGTCACGGGAAAATACCTGCAAGAGTACCTGGACGAGTTCGTCTACCGCTTCAACCGGCGCTTTTGGGAGCCAGAGCTCCCACTGCGTCTGCTCAATGCGTGTATGGAACATACACCTGTCCGACTGTCGGCTGAGAATGGTTCATAGGCATGTCCGTAAAAGAGGCAACTTTGCCCCTACCGAGGGAACAGTCTACACTAAAAACGTTGTTCGCATCCGAATATCTGCATCAGGTGCCTTAACTGCGGCAGGGAGACCCAGCTCTCATGAGGAGGACACAATGGAAACAAGTCGCTTCATCCAATTTTTCGATCAACTCGGTATCCAGGACGTACCGCTGGTCGGCGGCAAGAATGCATCGCTCGGCGAGATGTACCGTAAGCTGAGCAAGGAGGGCGTGCGTATACCCAACGGTTTTGCCATCACCGCTGAGGCCTATCGCTACATGCTGGATGCCGCCGGTGCGTGGGACAAGCTCCATGCCGCGCTAGATGATCTCGATCCCGACGACATCAGCGACCTAGCGCGCCGCGGCAAGCGCGCACGCGAAATCGTCTATGGCGCCGGTCTACCCAAAGACCTTGCCGCTGAGATCATTGCCGGCTACCGTAAGCTGCAGCAGCAATACGGGGAGGACGTAAGCCTAGCGGTACGCAGTTCGGCCACCGCAGAAGACCTGCCGACAGCGAGCTTTGCCGGTCAGCAAGATACCTGAAGTGGCCCCCGAAAGTTGGACAAGGGGTTAAGCTCTGGGCTTCAGGAAAGGAGTCGAGGGATGAAGGGAAAACGCAAGCAGTACAAGCCGGAATTCAAGGCGCAGGTAGCCCTGGCGGCTTTGCAGGGCGATAAGACGATGGCCGAGCTGGCTCAAGAATTTAGGGTACATCCCACCATGATCAATGCCTGGCGCCGGCAGCTGGTGGAGCATGCGGCCACGGCCTTTGAACGGGGAAAGTCCCAGACCGAGGAGCCCATGGACGTGCAGGCTTTGTATCGGAAGATCGGACAGCTGGAGATGGAACGCGATTTTTTAGCCTCCAGGCCCGGTCTCATGCCCCGGATCGGGAAAGGCGCCAAATGATCGACCGGGCCCAAACCTCAGTTTCTGTGCAACGGCAATGCGCTCTTTTGGGCGTGCCCCGCAGTACGGTCTATTACCGCGCGCATCCTCGGCCGATGGGCGACGGGCTGTTGCGGGCGATCGATCGCCTCTACACCGCCTTTCCATTCATGGGTAGGCGGCAGATCCATCGGATGCTGAAAGCGGAGAATGTCGTGGTCAACCGCAAAACGGTACACCGGGCCATGCGTATCCTCGACATTGCCGCGGTGGCGCCCGGACCACACACCAGCAAGCCCCACCCCCAGCACCCAAAATATCCTTATCTGTTGCGTGGCGTGACGGTGGACCGTCCCCACCAGGTCTGGTCCGCGGATGTGACCTATCTGCCCATGGCACGAGGATTTCAATACCTCGTAGCCGTAGTGGACTGGTTCAGTCGTAAGGTGTTGTCCTGGCGGGTTTCCAACAGTCTTGATGCGGGTTTCTGCGTAGAGGCCCTGAAAGAGGCCATACGCCGCTATGGCACCCCCGAGATCTTCAACACGGATCAGGGCGCTCAGTTCACCGCGGAGTCCTTCCTCTCTGTACTCCGCCAGCACGGCATTCGAATCAGTATGGACGGCAAAGGCCGGGCCCTAGATAACGTCTTTGTCGAACGGCTTTGGCGCACCGTCAAATACGAGCACGTCTACCTACGGCCAGCAGAAACTGGAACCGAGCTGAAAGCTGGCCTCAGGACCTACTTCGACTGGTATAATGCCGAAAGACCGCACTCCTCTCTGGGAGACAGAACACCCGATGTGGTCTATGCAGAAGGTTTACAAAGGCTGGTGGCCTGACCCGCCATGGAAACAGGTTCAGAGCTTAATCACTCCAGCAGGCTGTCCAATCCAGGGGGACCACCTCAACCTACCTGAACATCCGCGGCGAAGAAAGCCTGCTCGATGCCTGCCGACGCGACTTTGCCAGCTTGTTCACCGACCGCGCCATCCACTACCGCATTGACGAGGGTTTCGACCATTTCAAGGTCGCACTATCGATCGGCGTAATGAAGATGGTGCGCTCGGACCTGGCCGCCTCCGGGGTGATGTTCTCCCTCGACACCGAATCGGGTTTCCGCGACATAGTGTTCATCACCGGCGCCTATGGCCTGGGCGAGAACGTGGTCCAAGGCGCGGTGGACCCGGACGAGTTCTACGTCCATAAGCCGACGTTCAACCAGGGCCACCGCAGTGTGCTGCGTCGCAGTCTTGGCGAGAAGGCGGTGAAGATGATCTATGTCGAAGGCGATGCCCGCCATACCACGCGCAACATCCCCACCCCCAAGGTCGACCGCGAACGTTTTTGCCTCAGCGATGCCGACGTGCTAGAGCTAGCTGAAGCGGCGATCAAGATCGAGGAGCACTATGGCCATCCGATGGACATGGAGTGGGCCAAGGACGGTCTGGACGGCAAGCTCTATATTGTGCAGGCACGCCCGGAAACAGTGGCTTCGCAACGCAAGCCGACGCAACTCGAAACCTATGTGCTCGACGGCAGCGGTGAGGTCCTGGTCACCGGCCGTTCCGTCGGCGAGAAGATCGCCGCCGGGCGCGCCCACGTGATCGCTGACGTCGCCCATCTATCCGAGTTCAAGCCCGGCGAGGTACTGGTCGCCGATACCACCACCCCCGACTGGGAACCGGTGATGAAGACTGCCGCAGCCATCGTCACCAATCGCGGCGGCCGAACTTGTCACGCCGCCATCATCGCCCGCGAGCTGGGCATTCCCGCCGTGGTCGGCGCGGGCAAGGCAAGCAGCGCAGTGTCCAGCGGCGACACGGTCACCGTCTCCTGCGCCGAGGGCGACGCTGGCAAAGTCTACCGTGGAGCGGTGCCGTTTCATATCGACAAGGTCGAAGTTAGCGACATCCCGCGACCTGCCACCGGCATCATGATTAACATCGGCAACCCGGACATCGCCTTCAAGACCGCATTCCTGCCTAACGACGGCGTAGGACTAGCGCGCATGGAGTTTGTCATCAACGAAACCATCAAGGCACACCCGCTGGCCTTGTTGCACCCGGAGAAGGTGAAGGACCCCTCAGCACGCACGGCGATCGATCGACTGCTGCGCGGCTATTCGGACGGCGCGAGCTTTTTTGTACAGCGCCTGTCCGAGGGCATCGGCACGATTGCCGCAGCGTTCTGACCCAAGCCAGTGGTCGTGCGGATGTCCGACTTCAAGTCCAACGAATACGCCAGCCTGATCGGCGGCGCCGATTTCGAGCCGGACGAAGACAACCCGATGCTCGGTTTCCGTGGCGCCTCGCGCTATGCCCATCCAGCTTATGCGGAGGGCTTTCGCCTGGAGTGCCTAGCCATGAAACGGGTACGCGAGGACATGGGGCTCACCAACATGATCCTCATGTTGCCGTTCGTGCGTCGGGTGCAGGAGGCTGACGCGGTGCTGGCCAAGATGGCTGAATTCGGCCTCAAGCGCGGTGAAAACGGGCTGCAGGTCTACGCCATGTGCGAAATCCCGAACAACGTCATCCTTATCGACCAGTTCGCTAAGCTCTTCGACGGCTTTTCCATCGGCTCCAACGACCTCACCCTGAGGTGGTCCCCCTGGATTGGACAGCCTGCTGGAGTGATTAAGCTCTGAACCTGTTTCCATGGCGGGTCAGGCCACCAGCCTTTGTAAACCTTCTGCATAGACCACATCGGGTGTTCTGTCTCCCAGAGAAGAGTGCGGTCTTTCGGCATTATACCAGTCGAAGTAGGTCCTGAGGCCAGCTTTCAGCTCGGTTCCAGTTTCTGCTGGCCGCAGGTAGACGTGCTCGTATTTGACGGTGCGCCAAAGCCGTTCGACAAAGACGTTATCCAGGGCCCGGCCTTTGCCGTCCATACTGATTCGAATGCCGTGCTGGCGGAGTACAGAGAGGAAGGACTCCGCGGTGAACTGAGCGCCCTGATCCGTGTTGAAGATCTCGGGGGTGCCATAGCGGCGTATGGCCTCTTTCAGGGCCTCTACGCAGAAACCCGCATCAAGACTGTTGGAAACCCGCCAGGACAACACCTTACGACTGAACCAGTCCACTACGGCTACGAGGTATTGAAATCCTCGTGCCATGGGCAGATAGGTCACATCCGCGGACCAGACCTGGTGGGGACGGTCCACCGTCACGCCACGCAACAGATAAGGATATTTTGGGTGCTGGGGGTGGGGCTTGCTGGTGTGTGGTCCGGGCGCCACCGCGGCAATGTCGAGGATACGCATGGCCCGGTGTACCGTTTTGCGGTTGACCACGACATTCTCCGCTTTCAGCATCCGATGGATCTGCCGCCTACCCATGAATGGAAAGGCGGTGTAGAGGCGATCGATCGCCCGCAACAGCCCGTCGCCCATCGGCCGAGGATGCGCGCGGTAATAGACCGTACTGCGGGGCACGCCCAAAAGAGCGCATTGCCGTTGCACAGAAACTGGGGTTTGGGCCCGGTCGATCATTTGGCGCCTTTCCCGATCCGGGACATGAGACCGGGCCTGGAGGCTAAAAAATCGCGTTCCATCTCCAGCTGTCCGATCTTCCGATACAAAGCCTGCACGTCCACGGGCTCCTCGGTCCGGGACTTTCCCCGTTCAAAGGCCGTGGCCGCATGCTCCACCAGCTGCCGGCGCCAGGCATTGATCATGGTGGGATGTACCCCAAATTCTTGCGCCAGCTCGGCCATCGTCTTATCGCCCTGCAAGGCCGCCAGGGCTACCTGCGCCTTGAATTCCGGCTTGTACTGCTTGCGTTTTCCCTTCATCCCTCGACTCCTTTCCTGAAGCCCAGAGCTTAACCCCTTGTCCAACTTTCGGGGGCCACTTCACCCAGCTCACCCTGGGCGTGGATCGCGACAGCGAAATCGTCGCCTTCGACTACGACGAGCGCGATGACGGCGTGAAGGAAATGATCCGCCTCGCAGTCGAAGGCTGTCGCCGCAACGGCATCCACTCCGGATTGTGCGGCCAGGCGCCGTCGGACTATCCAGAGATGGCCGAATTCCTGGTCGAGATCGGCATCGACACCATGAGCCTCAATCCCGACACCGTGATTGCCACCACCCGCCATGTGCTCGAAATCGAGGCAAGTCTCGGGCGCAAACCTCGTGCAGGAGGTGGCGCCGCATGAGCAAGAGATTCCTGAGCTAGCGCAACCTTGCGTCGTCAGCAGCCGCTATCTTGGCGCGCCCATCCCAGCGCCGCTCTCTGCAGGAAAGCGGCCTGCCCACTGAAGGGTGTAAATTTGTCTATACCACCCAAAAAGGAGGTTTTGGATGCGTTGTTTGGTAACCAGTAGTCGGCCATATGATCAAGAGTATCTGAATGCCGCCAACAATGGGCGGCATGAATTGATTTTCACGGACGTCACGCTGAACGCGAAAACCGCCTTTGTCGCCCAAGGTTTTCCTGCTGTGTGTCCATTTGTAGATGATCGCCTCGATCAGGAGGCGTTGCACATCTTAGCAAAATTGGGTATCGAGTTACTTGCGTTGCGTAGCACCGGATACAACCATGTGCATATAGCCACCGCGACCCAATTGGGAATGACGGTGATGCGGGTAAGGGAGTACTCCCCTTATGCGGTAGCCGAATTCGCTCTTGCTTTGATGCTGACCCTCAACCGCAAAGTCCATAAGGCCTATAACCGGGTTCGAGAAGGAAATCTCCTCCTGGATGGGTTACTGGGATTTGATATGCACGGCAAGACCATAGGCATCATCGGTACTGGAAAAATCGGACTCGCCCTGGCTCGAATTCTGCACGGCATGGGCTGCCGCTTGTTGGGCTATGACATATCTCCCAATCCAGCGGCGCAGGAGCTGGGGATGTTGTACCTGCCTCTAGAAGAGCTATTGCAGCAGAGCCAGATTGTGAGCCTGCATCTTCCTCTCCTACCCGAAACGCAACACCTGCTGAATGCCGAACGCCTCGCGCTGTTGCCGAAGGGCGCGATGCTTATCAATACCAGCCGTGGCGGACTGATTGATACCGCGGCATTGATCGGGGCGCTTAAATCCCGGCGTCTGGGAGCAGTGGGCCTAGACGTTTACGAGGAAGAGGCGGAACTATATTTCCGTGATCACTGTGATGACATCATCTGCGATGACACCTTCGAGAGGTTGTTGACTTTCCCCAATGTGATCGTCACCGGTCACCAATCCTTTTTTACGCGCGAGGCATTGCAAACCATCGCGGCGACGACCATCGAGAATCTCACCGATTATTGCGAGGGGCGCAGCAACCATAACATAGTATCTACCTAGTTGATCCAATAATGAAAATTGCAATCACGTGGTGGCGTTGCGCTGTGGCCTTGCGCGAGCCGTAGCACTATCGCTCGGTTTCGGCCACCAGCCAAGTACCATGGGGCGAGCAAAGACTTCATTGATTTCTGTTACACTATTACTTGCTGGGTTGCAAAGATTATCCTGAGGGGCTAGGCATGCAAGAGCAACCGTCGCAACATGAGGAAACGCCGCCGGCTCTGAGTGCTTAGCTCTGAGTGCTTACGGCCCGGCCCGTGCCACAATTCCAGGGTCGCCTCTCGGTGCCGACGAGCTTGCTCTGATCGACTCTTATTGGCGGGCTAGTCTCTACCTCTGTCTTGGTATGCTCTATCTCCAAGACAGTCCCCTGCTGCGGGAACCACTTTCACTAGCTCATATAAAGCCGCGACTGCTCGGCCATTGGGGTTCCGATGCTGGACAGTGTTTCACGTATATTCACTTCAACCGGCTGATCAAGAAATATGATTTGAACGCCATTTATATTTCCGGGCCTAGCCATGGGGCACCGGCGATCCTGTCCCAGGCCTACTTGGAAGGCACCTATTCAGAGGTCTATCCGGAGATCAGCAAAGACCTGGCTGGACTCCAGCGTTTCTTCAAGCAGTTTTTCTTTCCTGGCGGCATTGGTAGTCATGCCACGCCCGAGGCGCCGGGTAGCATCCATGAGGGAGGGGAATTAGGGTACAGCATCTCGCATGCCGTGGGCGCAGTGCTGGATAATCCAGATCTCATCGCCTTAACGGTCGTGGGCGATGGAGAGGCGGAAACGGGACCGCTCGCTACCAGTTGGCACAGTTTTAAGCAACATGCTTATGCAATGGGTAACGACCCTCCGGAGATTGGCGACTGGCAGTGGCCATTCTGAAAACCTGCAGAAAAGATCTGTAGCTATACATCCACAAGATAATCGCAAGGATCAACGCCAGCAAGGTCTGCCTCCAAGGGCCGCATAGGGAATCTTCCAGTAGCTTCCTGTGCTCTCCATGACCATCACATCGGGTCGATGGGAGGCAACAGCACTGGGCAGTTCCCGTCGGTCCCTCTGGCGGGCACCCAAGAGGAATTGCAATTCCATAACGACATCTGTTCAGTTATGATCAAAAAGGAGAGAGATGGCGGGTGTCAATGCCAACGCCACCCGCCTACAGCAGGACTCAGGCGGCCCTTGCCATTACAGCACAGGCGTTGGGTAACAGATGGTCGAAATTATGCTTCAGGTC
The DNA here is from genome assembly GCF_024396695.1 of Acidithiobacillus sp. YTS05. Taxonomy (GTDB): domain Bacteria; phylum Pseudomonadota; class Gammaproteobacteria; order Acidithiobacillales; family Acidithiobacillaceae; genus Igneacidithiobacillus; species Igneacidithiobacillus copahuensis. The sequence continues at coordinate 1,120,044 of NZ_CP094359.1, read as the reverse complement.
AAGGTGAAACCTCGAGCTCGCGTGTCAGAGCTCTCCCAAGCCGCAGACGGTACCTGGGTGGCTAAACTGAAGTCTCCTCCTGTCGACGGCAAAGCGAACGAAGAGTTGCTAACCCTGGTGGCGGAGAAATTCCGCTGCCGAAAGGCCGAGGTAACGATCAAAGCCGGCGCGTCCGGCCGAACCAAACTGGTCAGGGTAGCGGGGCAATGATGCGCGCTGCTACCCAACTACGCGTAAATGAACGTTTTCAGTCTCCACACGCCATCCACGATCACGCGAATCCCTCGCAGTCGATGATCCTGAGGCAGCCTCATAATTGCCATTGCCATTTTCTCACGAGATAATTTGGGATAGTTCGGTAGTCGTGCGAACATACTGATGTTGCAACAGGTAAGATTTGAAGGTTTTTGGCGCGGGCGCCAGCTTCTTTCCTTTTCGATGCACCAGATGCCACATTTTCTGTAAAGGGAATCCTTCCACGGCAATTTCCCGCAAATACCCGGCCTCGATCTTGGTGAGAACGCTATGGCGCGAAACGATCGCCACTCCCATACCTACCTTTACCGCTTGTTTGATAGATTCATTATTGTTCATGATGACACGGTCTTCGATTTCTAACCCGTGCTCCTCGAAATAACGCAAGATTGCCTCTCTGGTGCCCGATCCAGGCTCGCGCAGCACAAAGGTTTCTTTGGCGAGATCTGCCAGGGAAATGGCGGAAATGCGCGGTAGGGGAGAGTTTGCCGCAGCAATGACGATCAGGTGATTTTCATGAAATGGAAGTGCAATTAGATCCATCGCTTGCGGCGGTTCTCCCATAATTGCCATATCGATGTCGTTGCGCTCCAGGCTCTCCAACACCTCCTTGCGATTGGCAATGTCAAGCCGGATTTGGATATGGGTATGCTGCTGTTGAAAGCGCGCCAATAGGTCCACCGCAAAGGCATTGGCGGCGGAGGTGACGGCAATGCGCACCTGGCCATCTTCGACGTCACGCAGATGTTCCAGGGAACGGTTCAGCTCTTCGATCTGGTCGTTGATGCAATTACTCGCACGCAAAACCTCGTTGCCAGCATCTGTCAAAAAGACCTTTTTCCCCACCTGCTCGGTCAAGGGGAGACCGATCTCCTGCTCCAGCTTGCGTATCTGCACGTAGACCGCCGACTGGGTGAGATGCAACTGCTTGGCAGCCTTGGTATAGGATCCGGTGCTTCCCAGCATCCTCAAGATATCCAGTTGTCGTAAGGTAAGATTTTTCATGGTGTGTAGCCGGTGCTCTCATAAATCGTAGATATTCTGCCAACCCACGGAATCATTATTCTTTCTAATTTTTTCTATAATATATAATCGTTTTTGTTGATTATTCCGAGCGGGTACAGTGTCTACTCCTGACAATACAAGGAGTGCACACCATGGATCAATCGGCACGTTATGCTGACCTGTCCCTCTCGGAAGAAGAGCTGATCAAGAATGGTCAGCATATTTTAGTGGCGTACAAGATGAAGCCCAAGGCTGGGCATGGCTATCTGGAAGCTGCAGCCCACTTTGCCGCAGAATCGTCCACGGGTACCAATGTCGAAGTCTCGACCACTGACGACTTCACCAAAGGCGTCGACGCCCTCGTCTACCACATCGACGAAGCGACCGAAGACATGCGGATCGCTTATCCCTTGGATCTTTTCGACCGCAACGTGACCGATGGTCGCATGATGATCGTTTCCTTCCTGACGCTGGCCATCGGCAACAACCAGGGCATGGGCGACATTGCCCACGCCAAGATGATCGATTTCTGGGTACCGCCGCGTGCCATCCAGTTGTTCGACGGGCCCAGCCGCGACATCTCCGATTTATGGCGTATCCTCGGGCGCCCGCTCAAGGACGGAGGTTATATCGCCGGCACCATCATCAAGCCCAAGCTGGGCCTGCGGCCGGAACCCTTTGCGCATGCCGCCTATCAGTTCTGGCTCGGAGGTGATTTCATCAAAAATGATGAGCCCCAGGGCAACCAGATCTTTTCGCCTCTCAAGAAAACCATCCCACTGGTGGCCGACGCCATGAAGCGTGCCATGGATGAAACCGGCCAGGCCAAGATCTTCTCGGCCAACATCACCGCCGACGATCACTATGAAATGTGTGCCCGGGCAGATTTCATCCTGGAAACCTTTGGTCCCGACGCCGATAAGGTAGCGTTCCTGGTGGACGGTTTCGTGGGTGGTCCGGGCATGATCACTACCGCCCGGCGGCAATACCCCGCTCAGTATCTGCACTACCATCGCGCCGGGCACGGCATGATCACCTCCCCCTCGGCGAAGCGCGGTTATACCGCCTTCGTGCTGGCCAAGATTGCTCGTTTGCAAGGTGCATCCGGGATTCATGTGGGTACCATGGGCTACGGAAAAATGGAAGGCGAGAATGACGACCGAAACATCGCCTACATGATCGAGCGCGACGAGTGCCAGGGGCCGGTGTACTATCAGAAATGGTATGGCATGAAGCCCACTACCCCAATCATCTCCGGCGGCATGAACGCCCTGAGGCTACCTGGCTTCTTCGAGAACCTAGGTCACGGCAACGTCATCAATACCGCCGGCGGCGGCTCCTACGGCCACGTCGACAGCCCCGCGGCCGGCGCCAAGTCCCTGCGCCAAGCCTATGAGTGCTGGAAGAGCGGCGCCGATCCCATCGAATACGCCAAGGAACATAAGGAATTTGCGCGTGCCTTCGAGTCCTTCCCTGGCGATGCCGACAAGCTGTATCCCGGCTGGCGGGACAAGATTGGTGCCCATCGCTAAGGCAACCACCCTACCGCGCCCGGGCATTAGTGCCCAGGTGCGGCTCGGCCCCGCCTTCAATGCGGGGCCCCCATTCGCTTGTTTGCTTGATTGCTAGGGAAAATGCAACGTGAACGATCCTACTCTGCATTCGCAAAGCTACCTGATCCGTAGCGAACCCTATTACCAACCCCATGGTAACGAGGTGGAACTCTTTGCGGCCGCTTATCGCAAACGGTTGCCGGTGATGGTAAAAGGGCCAACTGGTTGCGGCAAATCCCGCTTCATCGAATTCATGGCCTGGAAGCTGGGCAAGCCCCTCATTACCGTGGCCTGCAACGAGGACATGACGGCCAGCGACCTGGTCGGACGCTACCTCCTCGATGCCCATGGCACCCGCTGGATCGACGGTCCTTTGACCACCGCCGCCCGTATGGGCGCCATCTGCTATCTGGATGAAGTGGTCGAAGCTCGGCAGGACACTACCGTGGTCATTCATCCCCTCACCGACCACCGGCGCGTGTTGCCCCTGGACAAAAAAGGGGAACTGGTCCAAGCCCATCCGGATTTTCAGCTGGTCATATCCTATAACCCGGGCTACCAGAGCTTGATGAAAGACCTAAAACCCTCCACCAAGCAACGATTTACCGCATTTGATTTTGACTACCCCGCACCAGAGCTGGAAGCCAGCATTCTGGAGAAGGAAGCGGGTGTAGCAGCAGAAATCGCCGGACAGTTGGTGAAAATTGGCGCGGTGGCAAGGCGCCTCAAAGGACACGGACTCGACGAGGGCATTTCCACGCGTTTGCTGGTGTATGCCGCCTCCTTGATCGAAGACGGCGTCGCTCCCCAAGACGCTTGCCGCATGGCCTTGGCCGCCCCGATCACCGACGACGCCGACATTCGTGCCACCCTCGAGCATGCCATCCGTAGCACCTTTGCCTGAGTCCCCTGACGACATGCCTGCCCACACGGATGATCTGGCCCGCCTGGACGACGCCTGGGCGCGTCTGGACAGCCGCTTCGACGAAGTGAAACGTATCTTTCCGGACCTCTGGCGGGAGGCGCAAGCAATCCTGAGCGCCCAGGGGCTAACCCGCTATCTCGACGCGGCCCGCCAGATTGGCAAACTCGGACGCGGGGCCGAGCCGTTGCTCGCCTTTCTCGAAGAATGGCCGACAGTGGCCCAGGCGCTTGGCGAGGAGGCCTTGCAGCCAGTGCTCGAATGCATCGAGCGACTACAGAAATCCCCCAATGGGCGCGCCATTACGACGTTGCTACAAACCTTGGGGGCCGTAGCAGAACGGCTGCAATCTCAAGAATCATTACAAAAATATCTGGATATTGCCCTGCATCTGATGGAACAGACCACAGGATCCATCCACGGTCGGCAAGCCACCATCCCGAGCCCTGGTCTGCCGGAATTTTTCTTCCACGCCCCCGCCTTGCTGCAGTTATTGTCCCTGAAAGGCCTTGCCAACTGGGTCGACTACGGTATTCGCAACCATGCCCGTCACCCCGAGCGCCAAAAGGATTACTTCGGCCTGCAGTCGGCCGATAGTCGGGCGGTGTTGCAACGGGAGCGGCACGGCACCCTCCTGGTCGACGCGGAACGCCGCCTGGATCTCTATCTCCGCGGCTTTTGGCAGGAGGCTGGCGCGTTCATTCCCTATTCCACGGCATTTCACCAGCTGCGCCAACCCATTCCCTATTTCGATCGACTCGGTTTTCATTTGCCCGACGCCTACGATGATACCCAAGGCGTCGCCGGCATCGACCGCTACCGTGCGGCACTTGCCCACATGGTCGGGCACCGTCGCTGGAGCCGTCCCCTGATTGCCGACAACTGGAGTCCTTTCCAGCGACTGGCGGTGGAATGCGTGGAAGACTGTCGTATCGATACTCTGCTCATTCGGGAATATCCCGGGTTACGCAACCTCCTGCTAGCCCTGCACCCACATCCTGGAGAGGACGATTGCGACCCACAAACGACCGCTTGCCTGCGCCATCGCCTGACCTTATTGTCCCGTGCCCTGCTCGATCCCGAGCACGGCTACCGCAACCCCGTAATCCTGGACCTTGTCCAACGCTTTCGGGACCTCCTGGCAGGTAACGAACTGCGCAGCACCAGTGATATGGCGGCATTGGCACTAGATTTCGTTACCCGTACCCGGCTGCCCAGCGACCAGTTCAAGCATATCCATTTTGCCGACACGGTGGTCGATTATCGCGACGACAACCGCCATCTCTGGACCTTCATCGAGCCCGACGAGGAAGACGACTCCGGCGCGGAAGATGCGTCTGCCAAATCAGTCGAGGAAAGCCCTTCGCTACCGCCACGCCTCTATCCCGAGTGGGACGACCAAAGCCAGAGTTATCGGCCCGACTGGGTGAGCGTATACGACCATCTTCATCCCCAAGGCGATCCCGCGCAGATCGACCGTTTGCTGGCCAAGCACAGCGCCCTGGCCAAACGCCTGCAACGCCTTTTTGATCTGCTCAAACCCCAGGACAAAGAACGCATCCGTTACCAGGAGGATGGCAGCGAACTGGACCTGGATATCGCGTTGCGGGCATTCATCGATTACAAAAGTGGTGCAATTCCCGATCCCCGCATCAATCTGCAACATCGCAGCAACGATCGCGATATTGCGGTGCTACTCCTGCTCGATCTCTCGGAATCTCTCAATGATCCCGTACCCAATACCCAGCAAAGCATCCTCGAACTGAGTCAGGAGGCCGTTTCCCTCCTCGCCTGGGCCATCGAGAGCTTGGGTGATCCCTTCGCCATTGCCGGCTTTCATTCCAACACCCGCCACGAAGCACGCTATGGTCATATCAAAGGTTTTAGCGAGCATTGGGGCGACTCGGTCAAGGCGCGGCTGGCGGGTATGCAGGCCTGCTGGTCCACTCGGATGGGGGCGGCCATGCGCCATGCGGGGCACTATCTGGGTGCCCGCAAGAATGAGAAAAAATTGTTACTGCTGCTTACCGATGGCGCGCCTGCAGACGTGGACGTGGCGGATTCTCAACAGCTCGTTGCCGATGCCCGGCAAGCCGTCAATGAACTCGGCCAAAAAGGGATTTTCAGCTACTGCATCAGCCTGGACCCGCAGGCCGATACGTATGTCAGTGACATCTTTGGTCGCCAGTTCACCGTACTCGACCAGATCGAGCGATTACCGGAAAGGCTGCCACAGATGTTTCTCTCGCTCACCAGGTGAACAGAATATTGCACTTTTTGTGCAAAATATCGTACACTTTCCCCCATGGAACAACTAGCCAGACAGTTGCAAAAACTCCGCGAGGATCGTCAGCTTTCCCTGCGCGTGCTGGCGGAGCTGTCTGGAGTTTCCGCTAGTGCCATTTCCCAGATCGAAAGCTCCCAGGTATCTCCGTCGATCGCCACTCTCGAAAAACTCTGTCTTGCCCTCGGCGTGCATATCGGCACTCTCTTTGACGAACCCGAAGAGGGCCCCATGCCCATCCTGCTTCGTTCCGGACAACGGCGGCGAATCTACAGCGCCGGTTCGCATGCGAGTATCGAACCCCTGGCGCGGGACTATGCCCGCAAAAAGATGCAACCCATCCTCCTCACCCTGGAGGCCGGCGGGGAATGCGGGGAACATCCCTACAGCAGCGCCGAGGGGGAAGAATTTGCCATGGTGATCGAAGGGACGGCGAAATTCGAACAGCAGGAGCATAGCTACGAACTCGGCAAAGGGGATGCGATCTACTACGATCCCCGACAGCTTCATAATTGGCGAAATAACGGTACCGAGGCCGCGGTGCTTCTCATCATCGTTGCCCAGTGAATGCGCTATTGCCACTGCAGATGGCTCTAGGAGCCGTCGCCCTGGGTCCTCTGGCGAGTCTGGGGAGTCTACTCCCACGCCTGCAGCCCTCCTGGTTACGCTACACCAGCCTGATGACCAGTACCCTCATGAGTCTACTCTGGCTGCTGAGTGGCGCCCTGGGGCTGATACTGGTGGCCGCCCCCGCGCCGAACCTCGCCGTCGGCGGCATCCCGCTCTGGCAATTCCGGCTGGACCCCTTGTCTGCCTTTTTCCTGGTAGTGCTGGGGCTGGTAGGCACGGCTTCCTCCTTGCACGCCGTGGGCTATTTTCGGCAACTGGGTAGAACTGGATTGCGGCGGGTTCTGATCCCTTTGCCGCTTTTTCTCTCGGCCATGGCGCTGCTACTGCTGGCCGATAATGCGTATACCTTTTTAGTGGCCTGGGAAGGTATGGCCCTGAGCTCGAGCTACCTGATTCTGGCTCAAACGCAGACCATCCAGGCGCGGCATGCCGCCTATCTGTACCTGCTCGTGGCGCACCTGGGGGCCCTGTGCCTACTGGCCGCCTTCGCCCTGCTCTGCCACGGCAACCCATTGGCCGGGAATGATTTTTCTGCCCTGGCGCACGAGGTACTTGCGCCTGGGCTTGCCCAGGCCGTACTGCTCCTCACCCTGCTGGGATTTGGTGCCAAGTTGGGGATGGCCCCCCTCCATGTCTGGTTACCCGAGGCGCATCCCGCTGCACCCTCCCCCGTTTCCGCCCTGATGAGCGCCGCCATGCTGCCCATAGCCTTGTATGGGTTGTTGCGCATCGATTGGCAAATCCTGCCTCCCGAGGGCGTCTCCTGGGGCTTGGTCTGGCTCGCTTTGGGCTTGTTGACGGCAGGCTTTGGCGTGCTTTTTTCTACCCTGCAGCGGGATCTAAAACGACTCCTGGCCTATTCCTCCATGGAGAACATGGGATTGATCCTGGTAGCCCTGGGCCTGGCCCGGCTTTTTGTCGCCGAGGGCTCACCGACACTGGCGGCGCTGGCCCTCAGCGCCGGACTTTTCCAGACGTTGAACCATGCTTTGTTCAAAGGGCTGCTCTTCTTGGGGAGCGGCAGTGTATTCCACAGCACCGGCACCGTCGATATGGGGCGACTCGGGGGCCTGATCCGACGCATGCCGCAAACCACCCTGCTGATGCTGATCGGCTGCCTTGCCATTGCCGGACTACCGCCCCTGAATGGTTTTGCCTCGGAGTGGATGCTGCTGCAGGCCTTCCTGTTGGCGCCGCAAATGGCCTCGGGGACCCTGCAAGCCATTCTGCCATTGACCGCTGCGGGCGTCGTTCTGGTTCTGGCTTTAGCGAGTTTTGCCATCATCAAGGCCTTTGGACTAAGTTTTCTGGGGCAGCCGCGCAGCGTCTATACCGCCCACGAGGCAAGCCTGTGGGAGCGTTTGGCCATGGCCTTCCTTGCCTTGGGTTGCATCTTCCTGGGGCTTGTCCCAGGTTTCGCCATCCACGCCATCAGTGCGGTAAATGCCCTGCTCCTGTCCGGGAACTCCTTGGGAATTCAGCAGCCCTGGCGATTGACGCCCATCTCTCCGGAACGAGCCAGTTATGTGCCAGGATGGTTTCTCATCGGCATCGCAATGGCCATTCTCCTGACCTTTTTGCTGGTATGGTGGCGCTTTGGTCGACCGCTACGCCGCGTTCCCGTCTGGTCCTGCGGTTTTCGCGGCGCGCGAACGGCGCGCATGCAGGATAGCCCTGCCGGATTCAGCCAATCCCTCTTGCGCATCTTTCAACCGATACACCACGGGCGGCTCCAGCCAGATACCGCCAGCAAGGAATTGCGGGTAGAGCTTACGGACCCTTTCTGGGTAGGACTCTATGAACCCTTGCAGCGACTGGCCCTGGCCCTATCTCGCCAGGCACTACGGCTGCAACATGGCAAGATCAGTTCCTACCTCCTCTATGCCTTTCTAACCTTGGTCGTGCTTTTGGTGCTGGTCCGATGAACTGGAGTGCATGGGGAATGCAGACCTTGCAGGTGCTGGTGGCTTTGGCCATCGCGCCACTCTTTGCGGCGTGGCTGCAAATGCTCCGTGCGCTGTTGCAAAACCGCCGCCCCGCAGGCCTTTTGCAGGGCTACCGGGACCTGCGGCGGCTCTTCCACAAGGAAGCCTTCTTGCCCGAGGATTCCTCCTGGCTATTCCGTTTCAGCCCCTATGTTCTCTTTGGCACCAAGGTGATGGCAAGCACCCTGGTCCCCATTTTGGCGGTAGACCTGCCCCTGGCACCGGCGGCCGACGTCATCGCCCTGGTCGGACTACTGGCAGTAGCCCGCATTTTTCAGGTGCTGGCAGCCATGGATACCGGCACTCCCTTCGCCAGCTTGGGGGCGCACCGGGAAATGTTAGTCTCTGCGCTGGCAGAGCCGGCGCTCCTGAGTGCTTTTTTCATCGCCTCCCTGCTGGCCGGCTCTACCTCTCTCAGCACCATCGTTCTTCACGCCCAGGAGGGCCTGCTCTCTCTCCACCCAAGCATGGTGTTTGCGGCCGCCGCCTTTTTCCTGGTACTTCTGGTCGAAAATTCGCGCATTCCGGTAGACAATCCTGCCACCCATCTGGAACTCACCATGATCCATGAGGCCATGCTGCTGGAATACTCCGGCCGCCACCTGGCCCTCCTGGAATGGGGGGCACAATTGAAACTGCTAATCTATGTAACCATCGGCATTGCCCTTTTCTTTCCTTGGGGAATCGCTGACGAGTTTGCGCCGACGGCAATTTTGCTCGCCAGCCTGGCACTGCTGATCAAACTCTTCGTCGCCGCCCCCATCCTGGCCCTGGTAGAGACCCTGCTCGCCAAGAAACGGCTCTTCCGGGTTCCAGAATTTGCCACGACGGCATTCCTCTTTGGGGTGATCGGCCTGCTCACCCACTTTATGCTCGGGAGCTGAGCATGCGTCCGTTCCTCGATCTGTTTTCCCTTCTCTCGATCCTCAAATTCCTGGCCGCCTGGATGTTATTGCTGAGTTTTGCCCTCTTGGCCCAGCGTCGTCTCCTGAGTCTGATCCACCTCTTGGCATGGCAGGGGATCACGCTTGCCCTCAGCACCGCCATGGTAGCTGTGCTCACCGGCGATCGCCTGCTCTGGGTTTCGGCAACGCTGACCCTGAGTCTCAAGGGGCTCTTGATTCCGTTCTTGCTCCATCGCTTGCTGCGGCGCCTACAGGTACGCGGCGACGTGGAAATGAGCCTGAATGTGGCAAGTGTCCAACTGCTCGGCATCGTGCTGGTCATTTTTGCCTTTGCCCTGGCGGCGCCACTAGCAGGCAGTCTGCCAGCAGCTACCCATGGCATGCTCGGTATTGCCTTGGCAGCATTCCTCTTGGCCTTTTTGATGATGATCACCCGCCGCAAGGCCATTTCTGAGGTGGTGGGTTTCTTGGCCATGGATAACGCCTTGTTCTTTGCTGCTACCAGTGCCACCTTGGGAATGCCGCTCATCGTCGAACTTGGCATTGCACTCGATGCCCTCATTGCCTTCCTCATCCTCGGGGTCTTCTTCTTTCACATCCGCGAAAGCTTTGAGAACCTCGATTTGCACTGGCTGGAACATTTGCGAGAAAACCAATGATCCTGCTCTGGCTCCTGGTAGTAGTAGCCTTGGGCATTCCCGTGCTCGCCCTCTTGGGCGATGGCCGCAGAGGGCGCTGGATCTTTATGACGATCAATTTTGCCGTATTTCTGCTGAGCCTGCTGGCGGCCTGGGAATTTTTACGACATGGCCCCTTGACTGCCCTTGCTGACGAATTGCGCATGGATGCCTTGTCTTTGATCCTGGTCTTGCTGAACGGGGTTATCGGGCTAACGACAGCTTGGTTTTCTGCCAGTTACTGGCAACAGGAAGTAGAGCACCACCATTTTAGCAAAGGTCGCCAGCGCCTGTACCACGCCATGTTTCAGAGCTTTTTGGCAACCATGTTCTTGGCCCTGTTGAGCAACAATATGGGCATCCTCTGGGTGGCACTCGAAGGTGCCACCCTATCGACGGTATTACTGGTGAGCCTGCAGCGCAGCGGAGAAAGCCTGGAAGCCGCCTGGAAATATTTCATCCTCTGTGGCGTCGGTCTCGCGATGGCGCTCTTCGGCACGATCCTCCTGTATTTCGCCGCGCAACCGGTGTTGGGCGATGGGGCCAAGGCACTGCTCTGGTCGGCGCTGCACCAGCACGCCAGCCAGTTGAACGGAACCGTGCTGACCCTGGCCTTCGTCTTTGTTTTCGTGGGATACGGAACCAAGGTCGGCTTTGCCCCCCTCAATACCTGGTTGCCCGATGCCCATGCCGCTGGCCCGAGTACGGTGTCTGCCGTCCTCTCTGGATTACTGCTCAATGTTGCACTGTATGCCATTCTGCGGTTCAAAAGTCTCACCGATGCTGCCTCGGGGACCGATTTTGCTGCGCATCTCCTGCTGGCATTTGGCCTCCTTTCCTTGCTATTGGCGGCCTTTTCCATGCTGCGTCAGCACGATGTGAAGCGCCTGTTTGCGTACTCTTCCGTGGAACACATGGGACTTATCGCCATTGCCTTTGGACTGGGTGGACCGCTCGCCATCTTTGCCGGTGTGTTGCACATGATGGGCCACAGTCTAGCCAAGTCCTCGGTGTTTTTTTCGGTGGGTCGCGCCGTGCAGGAAGCCGACTCTCGTGAACTAAAGGACCTACACGGCATTCTCAAGCTCCGTCCGACCCTCGGCTGGTCATTGCTCCTTTCCATCCTGGCCATTGTCGGAATGCCCCCTGGTTCCCTGTTTCTCAGCGAGTTTTTGATCGTGGTAGCGAGCATTCAACGCGCCTGGTTCACGACTCCCCTACTGCTCCTCGGTCTGGAGATCGCCTTTGCGGCCATTTTCCCCCGTCTTTTGCATATGCTGCTCGGCGAACCCCGTACCCCACAGGTATTGGTCCGTGCTGGCGGCTTCAGCCCGATCTTTTTGCAACTCTTTGCTGTACTCCTTCTCGGCGTCTGGATCCCCGCTGCGTTGGCGGGCTGGATGCATAATGTCGTCGGGATTTTACAATGAATGAAGAAGCACTCTGGGAAAATGGAAGCGCGCCGTTTCGCGTCATCGCGGGTCCACTTCCCATCCATCAGCGAGACGTTCTGGCTAAAGACTGGCAGACATTGGCGCAGACCCTACGCCGGCGGGGTGCACGGCTTTTGGGTATCTGGGGGGAAGAACGAAGCGACAGGCAGTATCGCATCCACGCCCTGTTTTTAACCGCGGATTCCTGCTACTGGTGCAACCTCGCCCTAGCGCAAGGGGTAGAGGGATTTCCCAGCCTCGCAGAAATTTTTCCCACGGCGGTACGCCAGGAGCGGGCCATTGCCGACCTGCTGGGTCTACGCCCGCAGGGCAACGCGGACCAGCGCCCCTGGTTGCGTCATGCGGCCTGGCCCAGCACCTTTTTGCCTTTACGCGCAAACCCCGTCCCCCTCACCGAACTGAGTACGCAGGGAGATACCGACTATGCTTTCCAGGGTCTACCCGGCGACGATCTGCACGAAATACCCGTCGGTCCCGTCCATGCCGGCACCATCGAGCCGGGGCATTTTCGCTTCACCTGTCTGGGAGAGCAGATCTTACGTTTGGAAGAGCGCCTCGGCTACACTCACAAAGGAATCGAGCGCCTGTTGCAGGGGCAGGACCCTTTTGCCGCTCTTGTCCTACTGGGTCGCGTGAGCGGTGACAGCACGGTAGCCTATGCCTGGGCCTATGCCATGGCTTTGGAGAGCATCGCGGGCGTTCATCTCCCGGAACGAGCACAGGCCTTGCGTGGCCTTTTGCTGGAGCGTGAGCGCTTGGCCAATCACTTGGGGGATCTGGGGGCCCTCGGCAATGACGCCGGCCTTGCCTTTGCTCTGACCCAACTGCTGGCCATCAAGGAAGAAATGCTGCGGGAAAATGAAAGGATCTTTGGACATCGTTACCTCATGGATCTCATCTGCCCCGGCGGCCTCACCATGGATCTCGGTGCGGATACCTGCCAGCAACTGCGTGCCAGTGGCTTGCGCTGGCAACAACGTTTGCAAGACCTGGAATTACTGCTGCAGGAACATGCAGGCCTGCGCGACCGCTTGGTGGGCACCGGCACCATTGCGCCGGATCGAGCCGTCGACTGGGGAATGGGTGGGCTGGCCGGACGCGCGAGTGGGCAGGCTTGGGACCTGCGGGTGCAATTTGCTCCCGCTCCCTATGACCGTTTCCCCATGGAAATCTCGCTGGCGAGCAGCGGTGATGTGGCAAGCCGCTGGGCTGTTCGCTTTGCGGAAGTTTTTGCCTCTCTGCGCTGGCAGGAAAAGCTCCTCCAGGAACTTCCCACGGGTGCCTGTAAGATGCCATTGCCACTGCCAAGCGTTGGGGAAGGTCTCGGCATCGTAGAGGGATGGCGTGGTGAGATTTTTGTGGCGCTACGATTGGAAGCGGACCGCATTGCCCGATGCCATCCCCACGATCCTTCCTGGTCTTTGTGGCCCGTTCTCGAAGAAGCGGTGCTGCAGGACATCGTCGCCGATTTCCCATTGATCAATAAGTCTTTCAATTTGAGCTATAGCGGTCACGATCTCTGATACCGCGGCAAGGAGAGTACCCATGTACCGAATTTTGAGAGAAGCGTGGCGCCTGGGCAAAGTCGGCGACCCGATGCCATCGTCATCCTCGCCAAAGAAGGCGACGCCATTTTCCCGGAGCGCGGTGATCCGCCATGTGGATGCGGGTTCCTGTAATGGCTGCGAGCTCGAAATCCAGGCATTGGGTGGCCCCCACTATGGCTTGGAACAAGCCGGCCTGCGATTTGCCGCATCGCCGCGCCATGCAGATATCCTACTCGTCACGGGGCCGCTAAGTCGCCACATGGCCGCTGCTTTGCAAGACACCTACGACGCTATGCCCAAGCCCAAAAGAGTGCTGGCCGTAGGTGACTGCGCATGCACCGGAGGGATTTTTCATGGCAGTTACGCCGTTCTCGGACCCGTAGAAGCCCTTCTTCCGGTGCACGAACGTTGCCTCGGTTGCCCACCCAAACCAGAACAAATTTTATCATCTTTACAAAACCTGCTGCATGAGGGGCTAGAGCAATGACCAAAGCCGAATTGATTCAGGAGTTGGCACATCGAACCGGCATTCACCGCAATCTGGCAGAACATCTCCATGACAACCTGATGGATATCATCGCCGAACAATTATGTGCACTGGACCGAGTCCCGATTGGCCATCTTGGGCGTCTGAAGGCGGCCATCAGCGCTCCGCATGAAGGAAGAAACCCAAAAACGAAAGAAACCATCCTCATACCGGCGCATGCCAAGCTTCGCCTTCATACTGCCAAGACATTTCAGCTCCGCATGGAGCGGGAAATCCTTGCGGCCGGGGCACTCCAGTCGTAGGCGAAATGGGTGGTGAGCGGTACATCCCCAAGACCTCAGCTCCGCGCGAGAAAAACTCTTTCGTGTGGCAAGCATCCGTGCGCATGGTGAGCATGCCCTCCGCGTCCTGAAGTGTCAGTTTGGCTACCGCAAGACCCGCTATCGAGACCTGATCAAAAACGGTGCGCAACTGACCACCTTGTTTGCCTTCTGCCTCATCGTAATGGTCGCCTCTGTCTCCGCTCCCCCAAAACCAAAAGAAGAAATTTTACAATTGGACAAAGAGGACATTACGCCTTTGGGCTAACAAAGTGGCGGAAATGCTTGCCTTTTCTGGCGGTTTCTGATAGCATTTCTTCATGAAATCAAAGACTCCCGCCGATCTTCCCAGCCATCCTGACGCCCTGCGCGAGATGGTTTTGCAGCTCCTGCAGGAGCGCGAAGAAAAAGATCGGGAATCTGCTTGGCAGATGGCCCAATACCATCAGCAGATCGCAGAACAACACCAAGTCATTGCGCTAAAAGAGCAGCATATCTCCGTACGCGACGAGACCATCGCCCGCCTGGAACTGACCATTGCCAAACTACAGCGTTGGCGCTTCGGTCGGCGTTCGGAAAAGCTCTCTGCCGATCAGCTCCGTCTTTGGGAAGAGGCCCTCGAAACCGAAATCGCCGCCGTGGAAACGGAACTCGATGCCGTACTTGCTGACAGTGCCGCGGCTACCAGCCCAGAGTCCACTCCCAAGGCCACGCCCCGACGCCATCCCGGTCGGATGAAACTCCCCGATACCCTGCCTCGGGTAGAGGTGCAACACGCCCCCAGCCGTTGCACCTGTGGCCAGTGTGGCGCTCTTCTGGAGTCCATCGGCGAAGAGGTCAGCGAAAAGATCGACTATGTCCCCGGCCACTTCCAGGTGATCCGTCATGTGCGCCCCAAGCTCACCTGCCGCTCCTGTGGCACCCTGGAGAGTCCCCCACTACCGGCACAGGTGATCGACAAAGGCCTGCCCACCGCGCGCATGGTCGCGCAGGTCTTGACGGCCAAGTATCTCGATCATCTTCCCCTCTACCGCCAGGAAGCCCAATACCAGCGAGCTGGCGTGCCCCTGTCCCGCTCCACCCTCAGCAGCTGGCTGGGTCAGGGAGAATACTGGCTCACCCTCCTGGCCGGAGCCTGCAAGGAGGCACTGCTGGCCGGAAAGATCCTGCACGCCGACGAGACACCCTTGCCGGTGCTGCATCCGGGCAGCGGCAAGACGCAAAAAGCCTATCTCTGGGTCTATCGCAGTCAGGCCGATGCCTCCCACCCCATCGTCGTCTTCGACTATGCCCCGGATCGCAAGGGGATCCATCCGCAGCGCTTCCTCGGCGACTGGCAGGGTATCCTGCAGACCGATGACTACAGCGGCTACGATGCTCTTTATCGCAAGGGAGGGATCCTCGAAGCGGGCTGTTGGTCCCATGTTCGTCGGCACTTCTACGATCTCGACCAGAGCGCCCCCAGTCCCGTCGCGCAGAATGCATTACTTCGCATCCGCAAGCTCTACGAGATCGAAGCCGAGATCCAAGATGACCCCCCGGAGCGAAAAGCCCAGATCCGACGACAACGCGCCGGCCCCTTGCTGGAGTCCTTCCATATTTGGTTGACCGAAGTGCAGATGCAGGTGGCCCCGAAGAGTGCCATTGCCAAGGCCATCAACTATGCACTGAAGCGCTGGCCGGCCCTGACTCTGTACCTCGATACTGGCCATCTCAGCATCGACAACAACGCCGTGGAAAGAGCCCTGCGGGGCGTGGCCATCGGCCGCAAGAATTATCTCTTTGCCGGCAATGACGCCGGTGGCGAACGGGCAGCGGCCTTCTACACCCTCATCGAGACCTGCAAACTCAATGGCGTCGAGTCCTTCGCCTATCTCAGCGACGTCCTCGATAAACTCCCCACCTGGCCCGCCAAAAAACTTCACGAACTTCTTCCCTGGAATTGGACGAGCCCTACCGTAGCCTGATCGGATCCCAGCCGACTAGATGGGTTACTCGGACGGTTACGATTGGCGGTGCTACAAGTTCTTACTCCAGCGTTTTGTTCCTGCATTGGATATCCAGATCAACAACAAGCTCACTATTGCTAAACCAATATATACACAGTAGCCCAAGGGATACCCCTGACTTCCGAAGCGATCAACGAATGCACCTAGGGAGCCTCTGAACTGGTGTAAAAATCGCCATAATTTGGAGCGAGTTTGTCTCGCAAAATCGATTTGGCGATGAAAATTCTCATTTTCCCTCTCCAGAGACGCCAAAAAGCGCATGGTGAGCGCGGAAATCGCCCGCTTTCCGTCTTTGTGACGGATTACGCCCGTAGCCAACAGAGCTCCTTACGAACCAGATACAGGTTCACCAGGGCAAACAAGGTGGTCAGTTGCGCACCGTTTTTGGTCAGGCCTCGATAGCGAGTCTTGCGGTAGCCAAACTGACACTTCAGGACGCGGAAGGCATGTTCACCACGCGCACGGATGCTTGCCACACGGCGGTTGAAACGCTTGAGTGCCTGTAGCCCCGTCTTCTGGCCGGGATGGCGACGTCGGGCCACGGCATCCTGAATCCCCTGCTTGCGCAAAAATTCATGGACCTGCGGGTAATCGTAGCCACGATCGGCGAGCACCGTCTTCTCGTTTCCGGTCAGCAGCTCTTCCAGCACCCGATGATCCGGGACATAGGCCGCGGTGACCTCGACGGCCTGAACCAGGCCTTGGGTGTCCGTCGCGACATGGGCCTTCATGCCGAAATACCACTGGTTCCCCTTCTTGGTTTGATGCATTTCGGGGTCCCGTTTGCGGTCTCGATTCTTGGTCGAGCTGGGGGCGTGAATCAGGGTGGCATCCACCATCTTGCCTTCCTGCAGAATCAAGTGGGAGGCTTCCAGCAGCTCCTGCACTTGGGCAAATATCTGTTGCGCCAGGCCGTGCTGCTCCAGCAGGCGCCGAAAGCGCAGAATAGTGGACTCGTCGGGGATCAGGTCACGGCCCAAGTCGATACCGGCAAAGGCCCGTAGCAAGGGGATTTCATACAGAGCCTCTTCCATGCCCGGGTCCGAGTAGGCATACCATTGTTGCAGAAAGTGAATACGCAGCATTTGCTCTATCGGCATGGGCTTGCGACCGCCACGCGGTCCAGCCTTGGGGTAGTAGGGAGCGATGCACTCAATCAACGGCCGCCAAGGTACCACCTGGTCCATCTCCCGAAGGAAACGCTCCCGCTTGGTCTCCTTGTGTCGGCGCGACAGCCCCATTGTCTCTGCAAACGTCATCTGGCCCGCCATGATCGCCTCCTGCCTTGCGCATACCGCCTCATTCTATCAGCTCAGGCTGTGCAGAGGTTCCTTAGCTACGGAGAAACCATACAACAGTTCCTCGAGAAATCCACAGTAAGCGGCAATATCAGATCCTACTATGATAATCAGATATTTGGTGGCGATTCGGTAGAAAATCGTTATGCCTATTCCCTTGGTGGCATGATCAAGGTGCAGACAGCCTCCTTGTATGGCGTTAGCGCTGGCGTTGCCTTCTATACCGCCAATGATCTTGGGGCTAACGATACCAGCGGTCGCGAACTGCGCCTCGACCCCTTGTTGATGGGGTCAAGAACTTCTCTAAATGTCTTGGGGCAAGCCTATTTGCAGTATCAGAATCCATGGCTGCAGGTAGACGTTGGCAATCTCCTGCTCAATACACCGTGGATGGGAACCGCCGATGCGTTCATGATCCCTAACACGTATCAGGCCGTTTCCGTAACAGTCCATCCTCTACCCAACCTGAGCATCATTGGTATCCGCGAGTTTCGTTATAAAAACCGTATTCAGTCCGATTATCATCGACAGACGTTGCTCAACTACAACTCCTACTATAACTATTTGCCTAACAACAGCGACGGTACTCTAGCCTTTGGTATAAAGGGACAAAAACTGGGGATAAAAGCAGCGGCATGGTACTACCGGTTCTATGATCTAACGAATCTATTCTATGGCACCGTAGGTTATACTACCCCGGTCTTGCTGCAGCATTTCCAGCCTTTCGCCGATTTTCAGTACGCGCGGGAGTGGGCTGACGGTGCCCAGCTAGCTGGTCCCGTGAATGCTACGGTATTTGGCGGTATTCTGGGGATAAAAGCACACTTTTATGGTATGAGCGGCTCGGTCTTTGCGGTATACGACAACATTCCGCAGCGCGATACAACCTTGCCCAACGGTAAAGTCCTGCCCAACGGTGGATTTATTTCACCCTATACCCAGCAGTACAGCGCGGACCCCCTCTACACCACCATTATGGATTATGGCCTGATATCGGCATCTGCTGCTGGTCATGCCTGGAAGGCCGGCTTTGTCTTCCACCCGATACCCAATCTTCGCTTCAAATACTCCTACAGCTGGTACCACACGGCACCGTTCCTTCCCAATGTCGAGGCCAACTACATTGACGTTACCTATACTCCAGGAGGATTCTGGAAGGGATTATCCTTACGCAATCGTCTGGCCATTGATCACAGTAATCCGTTCGCCGATTATCATGGCACATTCATCGATGACCGCCTGATGTTGCAATACAGTTTCTGAGAGCACTTCTCCTCCTCCACATAGTGACGTGCAATTCTTGGCAGCGGTGTATCGCTGCATTTTTATTTGCCATGCATGATTATATAAGAGCATATCGGCGTTTTGAGTAGGTACGATACTGCACCTGCCATTTGCCGGATACGTCGAGGACTGCGCGACAGGCCAGCATTTCCGGTCGCTCCCGTGACGATTGCAAGCACGACACTGTGGCGACAGTGGCGGTCGCCGTGACTAAAAACCCTATCGAGCGCGGCCTGACGCTAGCCGAGATCGACCGGGTCCATCTCGCCTAGAAGCTGACCAGCCTTGACGTGGTCGGCCACGTATACGTTCAACCGCAACCCCCGCCCGACCACGATCGGGAATACTGTAGGTGTAGTGCGCCTACACGGTGCCGATGCCGAACAGCGCCGGTTGCAGGGCGCGGCTTGCCACCTTGGTTGTCGTGACCGACACCGGCGCCAGCGACCCCGAGCGTAGCGCTACGTAGCCGAACAAGATCAGAATGGGCACCAATACGGCAAGCAGCAGCAGGGTGCGGCAGTTTATTGCGGAAAACGTCATGGCTGGCTCCGAATGCAGCGGTGGTACAGCGCGAACATTCCTGGCGCCGCGCTGCGAATATGTTGGGGTTTGCCGTTCAGCAGGGTCTGCATCACCAGGCCCTGGATGGCACCGATGAACATCGCGGTGGCGGCGTCGGCGGGTAGATGTGAGAGATAGGAATCCATGACATCATCCAACAGTAAGTAATCAGTTCCTGTCTTATCCGTTGGAACCTGTATGTCAAGATGCCGCATGCGGGCATCGGGACATCTGCAACAGCAGCGATTCAGAGGAACGTAGTACCTACGCTCACGCCAGACTGATCGCCAACAACTTCTTGCGATCCAGAATCACGATATGCTGCCCCTGCATGTCGATGGCATGAGCATCTTTCAGGCGGCGGAGGACGCGCGAGAAGGTTTCTGCCGTCAATCCCAGACGCGCCGCGATGCTGACCTTTTTCGCAGGAAGGGAAAAATCGGCTTGCGGAGCCGCAGACTCCGACAGCTCCAGGAGATAATTACAAACTCTTCGGTTCGCCGACTCGATGCTACGCATGCGCACTTCCTTGACCAGAAAGTGCAGGCGCATGCTCAGCTGCGCAAGTATCCGCCGCATCAGGCGGGGATCCCGGTCGAGGATGGCAACAAAGGGAGCGAAGGGGATTTGCAAAATTTTGCAGCGACCCTGACAGCGCGCGGTCACCGGATATTTCCCTTCCATGAAGGCCACGGCTTCGGCAAAGAGATCACCTGCCTGCATGATCTCCAGAATCTTTTCCTTGCCATCGACACTGGTGCTGAACAATTCCACGATGCCGACATCGAGAAAAAAGAACTGACTCGCCGGATCCCTTTCGACGAAGAGGACCTCTCCGTCCGTATGCGACTGGAGCTGACAGACGCGCAATAACTCCACCAATTCCGCTGGCGACCAAACGGCAAAGATCGGCTGCTGCCGCAGGCGATCGGCATACGATGCGGGATCGACGCTCATGGCAGGCTCGTCGATTGGAAAATACTGGCCGCGATCGATCGGCAGATTCCACGAACAAAACCTTGACCCAGATCAAGGACGCGAATCTTTCGCGAAGCCAGACTGTAGCTCGCCAATTGGGCACTATTCATTACGGGAGACTCCAAGATGAGCATCAACATCGATCTGATCAAGCAAAGCGGCAAGGCCGTAGAGGATTTGGGCGTACAGGTTGCCCAACATTTTTACGATACCATGTTCAGCCATTACCCCGAAGTACGAAAGATGTTTCCGGGGGACATGACCCAGCAGCGCGTGCGTCTTTTCAACTCGGTGATCCAGATTGCCAGCAACATCGACAATACCGAGATGCTGGTCCCCTATCTCAAGGAGCTCGGCGTGGGCCACATCCAATATGATACCCGGCCGGAACACTATCCGATCGTCGGCAAGAGCCTTTTGCTGACGCTGAAGCATTTCCTGGGGCCTGCCTGGACCGCAGAGATGGCGGAGTCCTGGATCGAGGCCTACAACCTGGCGGCAACGGTCTGTATTCAAGCTGCGGCCGAAGCCATGGCGCCAGGTCGCTATGTGCCTCTGATCCTGGATGACGTGCCCCCGGCCACGGCCTGAGCGCTGGCAACGCCGCCGTCTACGCGGCGGTGTGTCTTCCACCTTCTACAAAGGAGAGCACATGCAAACCCATGAGGTAAGACTCGAACCTTCGGGGATCTGCCTGCAGGTGCGCGAGGATCAGGCCATTGTCGAGGCCGCCCTGGAACAGGGCATAGCGATCCATCACGGCTGTGGCAATGGCTCTTGCGGTGACTGCAAGGGTACCATTCTCGCGGGCGACGGCGAACAGCTACCGTTCATGCCCCTGTTGCTGACCCCGGAAGAACGGGCATCCAACAAGGCGATCCTGTGCAAGCTGCAACCGCGTACTGCCATGCGCATCGCCGCAACGGTCGACGAGAGTCCAGCGTACTGGAAGGGCCGGGTGAGCGGTCTGCACCTGCTGGGCGAGACGATCATGGAGCTTAGGGTCGACTGTGATCGTCCCTATCCCTACCGGGCAGGACAATATGCACGGCTCGCGGTTCCAGGAGCGCCTTCCCTCTGGCGCTCCTATTCCATGGCCAGCGCCCCCAGGGAGGATCATCGCCTGCACTTTCATATCCGCAAGGTGCCCGGGGGCAAATTCTCGGAATGGCTCTTCGACCACGCTCAGATAGGCGAGGAGATCATGCTGTCGGCTGCCCAGGGGGAGTTTACGCGGCAGGAAAACGATCGCCCCCTGCTGTGCATTGCTGCCGGCACAGGACTGGCGCCCATCGAAGCCATTTTGGAGGACCATTTCCGGCGCGGCGAGCGGCGGCCCATTGCCCTCTATTTTGGGGTGCGCCAGCAGCGGGATCTCTATCATCTTGAGTTCCTTGAAGATCTCGCCAGCAAGCATCCGGAACTGCGACTGTCGGTGTCCTGCTCCGATCCGGCGCTGTCCGAATGGTCGGGGCCCCGGCGCCTTTTACCTGCGGTAGCCGCCGCTGGCCCCTGGCAGGAGCACGAAGCCTACCTCTGCGGCAGCCCCGGCATGATCGAGGCAGCCATCGATCTCTTGCTCTCCCATGGGATGCCGCATGAGCAGATTCATTTCGACAGTTTCAGCCCCAGCGCGTGAGGCTGCGCACAGGTTTTTGTTTATGGATTGCGCTCAGTCACCCAGCAATTTCAAAACCTCGGAGAGCGGCTGTACCCCCACGGTTTTGAGCACGCCATCAATGACCACAGCAGGAACAGTCTTGATGCGTAGGCGACTTACCACTTCGCGGCCGTCTTTTTCACCCACGTCAAGGATCTCCAGATCCAGTGGGCGCTTTTCAGCGGCTTCCTTCCAGATGGTCTCGGCCTGCGGACAGGTAGGGCACCACTTTGATACCAGTAGTTGCACTTTCATATGGAGTCTACTTCCTTCAGGTTAGATGATGCATGGTAGTCTATTGAGACCGAGATATCCATTGAAAGGCAAACAGACAGAGGAATATCACCATGGCAAAAGATATCGATACAATAATGCAGCAAGATCACGAACGCTTGGACCAGATCCTGACCAACACAGCCCGAGCCGTATCGGAACAACACTGGGTGGAAGCGGCGCAGCTTTTGGAAACGTTTCGCCACGGGATCGTTGATGGCCATATGGTCGTGGAAGAAAGCTTGCTCTTCCCCGCATTCGAGCACTGGGAAGGTGGCGAGGAACATCCTCTGACCGAGCTCTTGCGCAAGGGGCATAAAGACCTGCGGGTGTTTTTCACGGAGATGGCAGAGGCCATTGAAAATCAGGATGCCGAAGACTTTACAGATCTGCTCAGTACGGTGCAGACCATACTGCAGCAGCATGATGCGAAAGAAGAAGCCGAACTTTATCCGCATCTCGCCGAGGCGCTACCGGATCATGGCGCCAAGGCCGCCCAGCAACTCCATCTTTTACAGGAGGAAAAGGCATGAGCGAATTCCAAGGTTGCGAGTTACCTGAAGATCTCTTTTATGATCTCGACTATGTTTGGGTGCGCCCCGAAGGCGAAGGCATTTTTACCATTGGCGTCACCGATCCCGCGCAAACCATGTCCGGCCGACTGCAGAAGGCACGTATCAAGAAAGTGGGCACGCAACTTGCCGCTGGCCGCCATGTGGCGACGCTGGAAAGTGGTAAATGGGCGGGCGGAGTACCGGTTCCCTTTGCCGGTGAAGTCATCGAGCGGAATGAGGCCCTATTGGAAGATCCACACCTCATCAATATCGATCCCTACGGGGATGCCTGGATTGCCAAGCTGCGCGCTGAGGACCCGGAACATGCTCTGGATTCGGTGCACACGGGACTGGAAGCCATCGAAGCCCTGCAGGCTTGGATAAAACGCTATGACGTTCAGTGCATGCGCTGTTCCGACTAGCATTCCGGAGCCGACAACACTGAATGGAGACGATGAGCAAAGCAGATCGCACCAGCACAACCCAACGCCCTTTCGAATCTGGGCCAATCCGGCGTGGTATCGTCGCCGGGTTTAGGGTCGGCCATTTTATCCGCCCACCAGTCACACAAGGCAAAACTACCGAGCTCATCTGGGTCAGCAACTTCGACCACAAAAAGCCTCGCAAGGACCTCGGACAATGCTGTGGGGAACTGCGGAACGAACTTTTCACACATGACGCACCTCGACACTGAAAAAATGATTACATGATGATTGCAATACTTTCCAGGAAAAATGCAAGGGTCTGATTTATTATTTGATTTCTAGGTGTCAGCTTCTTCGATGTGTGGAATGGCAGTCTCGATGCGTACCGTTGAGAGCAGGCGCTCTATGACATCCTGACGCTCTACCCCCCACAAAAGCGCGAGGGCATCCAAGCGCCTGATGGTCTCAGGCATCAGAAACACATTGATTTGCTTACGCTGGCCTGCCGCAAGACGTTCACGGCGCCGACGCTGCGCGAGTCGGATCTGTTCTCGTCGCCGTTCTTTTGGGTCTTTTTCATCATTCACCATGGGCACATGGTACGAAAAAACGATCGCGACGCAAAAATGACAATCATCATATCATCTATCGATATGTCCGAAATTCTGTCCCTGACAAGGCGTGGTGCTATTTTGTCGCCGATGAGGCAACATGATGGCGTCACAATGTCTCCATCTTGACGCCAAATTGGTAGCATTATGTCGCCATGGTCCTGGGGCGCGTCCCAGCTAGCAATGCACGGATAGCTCCCCTGAATCGTCAGCGTGGGGAGCGTTTCCAAAATTTCCTCTCCCGCCGCGTTTGCTCTGCCAGAGTCATTCCTACTGGGCGCTGGATGGTAGCGCCGGCAAAAATGAGCCGTCGGCGAAATGGAAAGGGGGTCTCGACAAGATTGAGCTTTCGTGTGTTCGTAAAGGACAGATATTCTCCGGCAAAGGGTTTTTTCAGGAAACGACGTGGCTCCAAGGCCCATTCTGGTGTCGCGTCCTGAAGATAATAGGCAGAGAGCTCGGCAGCACCGGCCACCCAGGCGTTGATCCAAAGCCAGCGCTCCTGGTCCAGCCATTCCGGCTCTTCCAGATACCACTTCCGGTCGTTGTATCTGTTCCAGTCGTCGCAACACTCCTTGATGGCAATCACTGGGCGGGTGCCGCGCAGGATGCGCCAGGGGATACTGGCCAGCACCCTCCGATAAATTTGCGGTGGCGTCTCTTCTGTTTCATTCATCGTCTTCCTCCTGGAGGACAGCATCTGGAACCTGCTGACCGGCAAAGAATTGCTCTAGCCTGAGCAAGGCACGCGCCTGAACCTCTTCATCCGCAAAGAAACCCGCGATCCTCTGCATGGCGCCCTTTGCATCCGACACCTCGCAGTCGGCGAGTAACTGCCAGAGGCCCTCTGGGAGGGGATGAGGCCGGCTGCTGCAGATCGCCAGGAGTCGCAGCACCAGGAGATAGTCTCGTGGTGCAGGGAAGATTCGCAGGCCCGTGGCATTGAGTTTTCCTGGCGGAAATTCTCCCATGGGCACTCTCCCTTCCGCGTCTGCCGCAAAGATCTGCATCCCCCAACGCGGCAAATCCACGGCAATTCCCAGTTGTTCTGCCGCCTTTACAGCATAGTCCAGAACTTCCCTCTCCTCTTCGGCGACAGGTAGAAAGTCGATATCGTCGATGAACTCTTCCCAGTCGAAACAAAAGGCCAGAGCGGAGCCAGCATACACGACAATCTCAAAGATGCGTTTTCCTTCGGCGATACGCCGCCCCATCTCCTGCAGCAGAGCCCGTAGAGTATCTCGTGGCAAGCGTATGCTTTGCGGATCAGGTTCCATCCTATTACTCCACCCATCCAGGCATCGCCATCAGATCGCCCCGTCAGACCTTTTCCCAGTCACCTTACATGTCACCAGGGCATGTACGATGCTGACGGATCCTCCACAGCGTTTCGAGGCTTCGAGACGGACCAGGCGGCCCGAATGGGGCCAAGACATGTGCAGTGATCCGGTTTGTCGCTGCGGACGACTTGCCCTGTATCGTACACCAGATATTCCACGCCGGCCTCGAAGCGAGTCCAGGGCATGGGCTTCCCACAACGCCCGCTGCCTTTTGCCAGTTCGATGAGGTAGCCCTGAGATCGGTCTTCGTTCTGGTAAAAGCGTAGACGGCCTTCCTTTCCCAAAGCGAGCAATGCATCGCCCAGCCAGGAACGATCCAGGCGCACGAGACCGATGGGAAAATCCCCGGGTTTTTCGAGAGAGAACACCGGACATTCGATGACATCCGGGTGCTGAGCACCGGCCACATCCAGACGATGCGATAGCCACTCCCAGGCCCGGGTGCAGGCCATCTGCCGCGCCTTGACTCTATCCGCAGCCAGTTCCGCTTCTGTATGTGGTGATACCGGCAACGGTTGTGCCTCCACAGCCGAGGTGTTCATACCCAGCGTTTTCCGTGCCCAGGCGAGCCAGTTTGCCAAGCCTTCGCTCCAGAGCAAAGCCTCGTTCTCCTCCCGGCGGAAGTATGTATCCCGCTGTTCTGCGGGGAGCGTCAATCCCTGCTGCAGGGACGCGAGGATCTCCGGTACCGGTTTTGTCAGAAAGGCAATCTTTTTGGGGGTAGCAAAGTCGGGAAAGCGCTCCCGCAGCAGGGGGAAGAAGTCCTTGCGAATAGTCCAGAAGATCCAGACGCCATCTCGGACCTTTACCAACAGATATACAAAGGTCGACACGCGTATCGGCTTCTCCAGGACCAGATCCAATTCTGGGAAAGGACCGGTGGCCTGCAAAGCGGCAGGCAGGGCTATCAGGGCATCCATCTGTGCCTGACAAGCAATCTTGCGAAATTGCACCCCCGGGGCAAAGTTCGGTATTCCGCCGCTACCGACAGTAAAGCCTGCCCACTCCACGAGCTTCAAGTAGCGCTCCTCGCTCAAGGTCCGCGGCTGATTCTCGGCCAGAGCGCCCATGAAATTGCTGCGGCTGACCCCAAAGCGGCGCGCGATTTCCACCAGGCTCAAGGGGGACAGCAGCAACAGATTCCGCAGGATGCTGGGGGAGACAGGGTAGGAACTCATGGGCTCTCCAAAAGACAGATTCATTGATTGCCCTGTAGTTTATCAAAACAAAGCAAAAAGGCGAGCAGCAACGGTGGGACAGGACATTTGGTAAATACGTATTACTATCCTATACTGTGCGCATGGCAAGGAGGTGCGAAGATGGTAGAGGATGATTTCGAATTCGATTTTGATGACGTGGAAGAGGAGTTGGATGAGGACGAAGGCGAGTCGTGGTGCTTCTGTACTGAGCCGGAGGAGATCCGGATACAGCTGGAGCGGTTGGGCGAGAAGCTGCAAAAGGACCTCGAAACCTGTTGTTCTACCGGGATAACCGCCAAGACCATTTCGATAACCTGGGAGAAGATCGATGCGGCTCTCAAGTACCAAAAGGTCGACTGGACTCCGGAGGGTCTCGCAAACTCGTGGTCGGGGCGCGCGGTGCCGGAAAGGATTGCCGAAATCGGTTGGCACTACTTGCCGGGGGAAGGGTACTTGCCGGATGACGAGGACGTTGCCCAACGCTGGCTGCAAATTGCCAGCTGGTTGGGCTCGCTGCCGGCTTACCTGCTGCTTGTCAAATATCGGATGTTGCCCGTTTCCGCAGAAGACGAGGGGGATCCGCGTGCCCAGGCATTTTTCCGCTGGCGGGAGAGCCTGCAGGAGGACACAGAAGCTGGATCGACACGCAAAGAGCAGCTGGAGAGTTTTCCCTTTCTGGATGCATTGGCCATCGAGCTGGGACTGCGTGCGGCTTTGGCGCGTTCGGATAAAACCCTCGCGCGGCAAGTGGTAGCAGTGATGGATGCCAGGAAGATACAAACGGAAGAACTGATGGAGCTGCGCGCTAAGGCCCTGATCCTTCTATCAGACCAAAAGCCGCAGGAAGAAATCCGGATTCTGCAGGAGATCAAGCCTGCCAATGACTCGAAGGAGGTGCAGGAAGTACTGAAACGCTATACCCCGCTGCTCACGCCAGTGCCCCTCCGGCCCTGGCCACGCGTTTTGGGCTGGAGCACCCAGTTGCAACGCGAGTATCCCAATATGGTAGAGATCATCGATGATCTCGAGCGATCGGCGGAGCTGGCGATTTCGATGCAGTGTTCCGTCGTTCGTTTCCGACCTCTCCTGTTGCTGGGTCCGGCAGGGGTGGGCAAATCCCGCTTTGCCCGGCGACTGGGTGCGGCGTTGGGGGTGCCGAGCCAGATCATCCCCTTGGCGGGGATGAGCGATAGTATGTTACTCAAAGGTAACTCCCGCGGTTGGTCGAATGCCAGAACCGGAGCCATCGTGGACTTTTTGCTCAAAACCCAGGTCGGGAATCCCCTGGTTTGTCTCGATGAGATCGACAAGATCGGTGTAGGGATGAACAACGGCCGGGTCTGGGAGTGGCTCTTGACGTTGCTCGAAGCGGAGACGGCAAGCCAGGTTCTCGACGAGTTTTTGATGGCACCGGTGAACTACTCGGCGATCAACTGGATCGCGACGGCCAATGATGTCTCGGAATTGCCGGATCCACTGCTCTCGCGCTTTCGGATTGTCCGCATCCCGCCCCTGGGGGGAGAGAGTTTTCCCGCGGTCTTCCGGGGAATCCTGGGGGATATTGCCCGGGAGTACCAAGTCGCTCCCGAGCAATTGCCGAGCTTGCCGGCAGAAGTCGTGGAAAAGACACGCCAGGCCTTCGCGAGGAACCCGCGCTCCATTCGGGCGTTGGCGGGGCTCGTGCGCAAGCTGGTGGAGTTGCAGGCGCAGGCAGAGGCACCCCAATGTCGGGGAGCCAATCTATTGCAATGAGCCTTATCGGGCAGCAACGCTGGTGAGCTATTTTGGAAGGAGATTGACGGATGTTCGAGAAAAACCGGTACAAGCAGATTTTCCCGGCCAATGACCAGGGCCGCGACTTTATCGTCGGCGATCTGCACGGCTGCCGGGCGCTGCTGGATGCCAAACTGGCAGAAGTCGGCTTCGACAAAACCGTCGATCGCCTGTTTTGCACGGGCGATCTGGTGGATCGGGGGCCAGATTCCGAAGGCTGTCTGG
Source organism: Acidithiobacillus sp. YTS05 (assembly GCF_024396695.1). Classification (GTDB taxonomy): domain Bacteria; phylum Pseudomonadota; class Gammaproteobacteria; order Acidithiobacillales; family Acidithiobacillaceae; genus Igneacidithiobacillus; species Igneacidithiobacillus copahuensis. The sequence continues at coordinate 1,091,827 of NZ_CP094359.1, read as the reverse complement.
AGCTGCTGCTGGAACCCTGGTTTCACAGCGTTCTCGGGAACCATGATGCCATGCTCATGGCTTGGCTGTATGACGGCAAGCAGGATGATCCGCGACGGCACCTGTATGCAGGTGCCTTTACGGAAAATGACGGCTGGCAGTGGGCGGAACGGTTCACGCGGGCGGCAGAGTTCTTGCCGCTGCTGGAAAGCTTGCCATTTGTGATCGAGGTAGAAGACCAGTTCGAGATCGTTCATGCCGAACTGTTGGACTTTTTACACAACCCGGAAGAACCGCAAGCGATGTATCTCGGGGTAGCCGATCACTTTGTAGCGGGCTTCGGTAACATTGGCACCTGGCAGGATCATCTACTCTGGGGTCGGTCCATTCGTCTGCACATGCAGACGGTGGAAGATCGCCCGTCGTTCTCTGATGCCCTGAGTTTGCCTGTCTATTGCGGCCACACGATCTGCCGGAAACCAATGGAGTATGCTGGCCATCGTTTTCTCGACACGGGGGCGTATGGTACCGGGGTGTTGACCATGGTCGAGAGCGCGGCGTGGGACTCTGTAAAGGGGCCAGCCGCGCGTGCGACGCCGCAGGCATCGAGTATGGGAGAGCGAGAATGAATTTTTACACTGCCGATCTGCATATTGGTCACGCCAACATCATCCGCTATTGCCAGCGGCCTTTTGCGAGCGTGAATGTCATGAATGAGGCGCTGGTGTCTGCCTGGCGCCGCAAGGTCGGGCCAGAAGACACGGTGTATGTGGTAGGGGACTTCTCCCTGGTCAGAAGTAATCGCATGAGGGAGGTACAGGCGATCTTTGATGCCCTGCAGGGGCGCAAGATCCTCCTTCGTGGCAATCACGACGCGCCTACGGTGCAGGGGTGGGCGGAGATACACGATATCCTGACCCTCCACGACAACGGTCGGGAAGTTACCCTCTGCCACTATCCGCTGCGCGAGTGGCCGGGGATGTGGAAAGGTGGGATCCATCTCTATGGGCACGTGCATGGCAACATGGCGCCACTTCCGGGAAGCATGGATGTGGGGGTGGATGTCTGGGGTGGCGAGCCGGTCACCGTGGCCGAAATCCTGCCCTGGGTGGAACCGTTTACGGCGCCAGCGGGAAAGGCTGGATTCCGTGCCAGAGAGTGGCCGGAGGCCTGAGTTGCGGCGGGTAGCCAGGGCTGCACATGCAGGATGAGGTAAGGGAGGAAGAGACGTGCGTATCCATCTGCTATCGGACCTGCATCTGGAGTGTGCTGACTACAAACCGGTCGTGACCGATGCCGACGTGACGATTCTCGCCGGGGACATCGCGCCGAAACTGCGTGGCCTGCGCTGGGCGCTCGACAGATTCCCTGGCACCGTCTTGTACGTGCCGGGTAATCACGAATACTACGGCGAAACACTGGATCGCGGCCGCGACAAGCTGCGCGAGGCGGCAGCCGCCGCCGGTGATCGCGTGCGCGTACTCGACGGCGACGAAGCCGTCATCGACGGTGTGCGCTTCCTGGGCATAACCGCCTGGACCGACTTCGAATTGTATGGTAATCCCTATGCAGGATATCTCGCCGCAGAACAGATGAACGACTACCGCAAAATCCGCATGGCGGCGGGCGGCCGCTACCGGCGACTGCGCACCGGTGATACCGCAACCCGCGCGCAGCAGGCCCAGGCATGGCTGAGCGAACGCTTGGCAACACCGCACGCAGGTGCGACCGTGGTCATCACCCATCACGCGCCCACGCCCACATCCTTGCCGCCCCAGGAGCGCGGCACCGACCTGTCTGCGGCCTATGCCAACGATTGGGCCGACATCATGCAAGGCGCGGCCCTTTGGTGCCATGGACACATCCACAAGGTCAACGATTACTATGTCGGTGCTACCCGCGTGCTCAGCAATCCGCGCGGCTACCCTGGCGAGGGTACCGGATTCGACCCCGCGCTGCTACTGACCGTCGCCGCGTAACCGTGAAGATGCTGTGCATCGCCAATTGCAGTGTGCTGCGCGAGATTGCTCTTGAGCAGAAGTTGGCTTTGGACTGGGCTACTGGACGGGGGATTTATCACCATGGCATTGAACGATGTGATGATCGATATCGAAACGCTATCGCGTGAACCCGGAGCGGTCGTGCTCAGCATCGCCGCGGTACGTTTGGATCCTTACGCTGACCGCATGGCCGAACCGTTCAGCATCCGCCTTCCGCCGCAGGAGCAGATCGACGGAGGCGCCCATGTGGAATTTGCCACCCTGCGCTGGTGGATGCGCCAGAGCGAAGCGGCACGCGCAGCCTCGTTCGAGGGACCTTGCGCTCAAAGCGTCGCCGAGGGCCTGCGGAAGTTCACGCGGTACTTGGCTTGCATCCCAGCCGAGCGTCTGCGCCTCTGGAGTAATGGCCCGTCCTTCGACGGCGCACAACTACGCATGCTCTATCACCGCACTGGATTGCCCTGGCCTTACGCTCAACCATTTTGCACTTGCTTAGAACAGAAAGCCCGTTTCGACCATGCCACGTAGTTGGTTGGTATTGGTTCCCGATGCTCCCGAAAAGCCCAATCCTGCGGGAGTGGATGCGGTCACATACGATAGTTCTGCCCGCGCGAAGAAAGCTCCCTCTTGATAGGTTGGGGTCAGGGTAATGGACCAGGCGTGGGAGTCGGCAGCCAAATCAGTCAGCGATGATGCAATGCCATTAGAATTCAAACCCACACCCAACGGACCACCGACGCGGAGGTATTCGACCCGAGCACCCAAAGATACCGTATTGGTGAAGCTGTAATCTGCCAGCACGGCGCCGCCGTAGTTGTCAAAGGAGTGCGGAATGCCCAGGCGCTGCGACTTGGGTGTATGCATATACTGGAAGTAGGGCTCGATCATCCAAGGACCCGAACTGTACTCATATTCCACGCCGTAAATTTGACTCTCGTTACCGATAGGGCTGTAGGCGGTGTCGTTAGCAGTCGTTCGCGACTGGCCCAGTGCCCCTTGAACATAGAAACTCAGCGTGTTGGCGCTATTGATTGCGTAACTCAGCAGTCCACTGACGACGTTATATCGATTGGAAAAGTAGCCATCATTCCAGGAAATCGAGGCGCTCAGGGGGCCTGCACTGCCATTGAACTGCACGCCACGACTGATGATCGGCTCCATATCCCAGAGCAATCCCCGTTCAATATTGATGTTTTGATAGGTGAATCCACTCTCCGCCCCGATCAGGGTTGGCAGTTGCCCAATTTCGACGGAATAATCGGACGAAGGGGCAATCTTCAAATAGGCCACCGGGAGGGCCCCAAATTCCTGGATATTGCTGGAGGCGGAGGGAATGGCTGCGGCCAGCGTGGGGAAGCTGTAGGCGCCCGCTTGCAGATAAAACTGGATTGGGCCATTTTCCTTCTGAATGATCACCATACCATTGGTGATATCCGCGCCCACTCGTTTGGCACCTAGAGTTCCCGGGCCACCTTGGGGATTATCCTGGTAGAAGGCCATACCACTGGCGACGCCTTGTACATCCAGCTTCCCCAGGGGGCCGGCACCAAAGATCAGGGGGTTGGGCAGTGACAAGGGGCTGGCGAACGCCAAGCCGCTTCCTGCCGGGACAGCCATGAACAGAGCGGCGATAGTCGCCACTCGCTGTTTGCGCAAACGCAGAAACGGATAGTGCAACATGTAGACTCCTTGTCTTAACGGGCTGAATCTGGGCTTTTCGGAAGCACAGGGATACCGATCCAGAAACGAGCATCAGGCCCAGGCCGACAGCGCCAGGCGGGCCTTGTCCTTACCCAATTTCCAACGTTCAAAAATCCCGCGGATCCGATCCAATGATGTCCTTTGGGATAGCAGCAAGGTGCCGAGTTTCCGGCCTCGACGAATTTGCAAGAGAATCTGCTCCTCTTGTGCCAGAGCAATCAATGTCGGGATGCCGGATCTTGCTGCCCGTTGTGCAGCATGAATTTTGGTAGCCATACCCCCGGTACCCATGCCGCTGCCCGTACCCTTGGCCATCTGCAAGAAACGAGGGTCAGAGGCATAGCCCCAGGGAATCACGGGGGAGTTGGGGGAAATGCGGGGATCAACCTCGTGCAACCCTTTCTGATCGGTTAGGAGAAGGAGCAAATCCGCGCCACAGATCCTTGCGGTAACGACAGCGACCATATCATTGTTGCCCAAAAGGTAAGACGGGGAGACCGTCGCGTCGTTCTCATTCACTACGGGAACGACTCCCGCGTCCATCATCTCTTGTATCGTCTCGCGCAGCGATCGACGGGCCGGCAATTGCAGATCGGCCTTGCTTACCAGCAGTTGTCCGCAGCTTTGACCGGTCCCCTGGAAAGAGCGATAAAAACTGGTCAATAGGGCCGCTTGTCCGAGGGACGCTGCAGCGCGACGAGCGGAAGGCTGGGTTGGGCAGCTCTCGCTGGCAAGAACGCGGCGCCCCACGCTGACGGAGCCAGAAGTCACCAAAATTACCTCTACACCCTGCTCGCGCAATTCTCGTATCTGCCAGCAGAGATCCTGAATCCATTCCTCATTGGCGACGCCATCGCTATTCGTCAGTGAACTACTACCGATCTTGATGACCCAACGCCGACTCTTTTTCTGCACGGTCGACCGACTGATGGGCATCTTCTCACTATTAGACCACTTTTTCATGATCACTCCTTGACTCTCTGTGTGGCCCCGAAGAGATTGCGGGGCCTTTTTGATGCGTAGAACTGGATCTCTCCGGCGTATTGCATGGAACAATCTGGTTCTAAAGCAATCTGGATTCTCGCGGAGAGATACTCGCTAGTCGCTGTGCTTATGCAATATCCGATAGATGAATCTCCGCGTAGCAAGCAGCCACGAATACCCCTCCGCCACAATCTCGATCAGGATGGCCATAAATAGAAAAACGGAAAAAACCCAGAGCAAGACGAGTACGTAATCTGGCAAATTCATGTGATACACCCGAAGGTTATCTCGCTGACAGAGAAAGTATATTCCAAGATTTTTCCCGGGAATATAAAAAACACGTAAATATTGCGTAAAAATGCCGTAAAAATTTGCCCGGGATAGCGCTTGCAACCATCCCGGGCAAAAGGTAGGGAACTACCGGCGTTGGACTACGGCAGACTTTTCTATTCTGGGTCCAGTTTTTGGACGGTTGTTATGGCCTTGGCCGCCGCTTGCGCAAAGGCGTAGGCAAGCACCGCCTCTTGGAAATCAGGATAGCAGTCGAGTGCCGCCTGCTCTCGATCTTCCGCGGAGGCATGGGGATGGGCCAGCCCCCAACGATAGCCAGATGCTTCTGCCTCAGTGATTTGTTCTTTCCAGGTATGGTTCATCAAGATTTCCTCACTATTGGCCGCGACTGTCTGGCCGATGTTCTCTATGGGCAGAGCGGCGGCGCCCCCCGGCTGCCTTGCTTACCCTGCGGCATGGGGTTGATAAATCTCGTGCAAGGCCAAATTCAGTTTGACGACATTGACCACCGGCTCGCCGATGAATCCCAGCAATGGATAATGGGTATAGCGGCGTACCAATTGCTGTATTTTGGTCTCAGGAATGCCGCCGGCCTTGGCGATGCGGGGAACCTGATACTGTGCGGCAGCGATACTGATGTCTGGATCGAGGCCACTGGCGGAAGAAGTCACTAAGTCCACGGGTACGGGCCCCTTCTCGCTGGGATCAGCCGCCCGCAAGGCCTTCACTCGTGCCGCGACATTGGCAATGAGCGTCGGATTATTGGGCCCCAGGTTAGATGCGCCGGAGCCGGCGCCATTATAGGGCATGGGCGATGTTGCCGAAGGGCGGCTCCAAAAGTACTGCGGCTCCCGAAAATACTGACCGATCAGGGCGGAACCCACGATCTTGCCGTGTTCGCGAAGCACTGAACCATTGGCCTGGTAGGGGAAGACAACTTGTCCAATCCCCGTCATCAACAGGGGATAGAGTAGACCGGTGGTCGCTGCCAGCAGCAGGAACAGAGATAGTGCAGTACGCAATGATTTTAGCATTTTTGCATCCTCTTAAAGTGCAACCAAGAGCAGATTGATCAATTTGATGCCAATGAAGGGCGCGATGATGCCCCCCACGCCATAGATCAGGACATTGCGACGCAGGGCCTGCTGAGCTGATTCCGCCCGGAATTTGATGCCGCGCAGTGCGAGTGGAATCAGGAAGGGAATGACGATGGCATTGAAAATGACCGCTGCCAGGATGGCCGAGCTCGGCGAACTGAGCTGCATGATGTTGAGGGCCGACAGTTGCGGATAGGTACTGACGAAGGCGGCAGGAATGATGGCAAAGTATTTGGCGATGTCGTTGGCGACACTGAAGGTCGTCAGCGCCCCACGAGTCATCAGCAGCTGCTTGCCGATCCGCACGATTTCCAACAATTTGGTCGGGTTGGAATCGAGGTCGACCATATTGGCCGCTTCCCGCGCTGCCTGGGTGCCGCTAGCCATGCAGAGGCCCACGTCAGCCTGGGCCAGGGCCGGGGAGTCGTTGGTGCCATCCCCGGTCATTGCCACCATGTAGCCTTCTTCTTGATATTGGCGGATGCGGCCCAATTTGGTTTCCGGCTTGGCCTCGGCGAGATAATCGTCGACCCCCGCCTCGGCGGCAATGGCAGCGGCTGTCAACGGGTTGTCACCGGTTACCATGACGGTACGGATGCCCATTTCCCGTAGCTCGGCAAAGCGTTCCTTGATTCCCGTCTTGACAATGTCCTTGAGCTCTACGACCCCCAAGACCTGCTCTTTGCTGGCGATCACCAGCGGCGTCGCGCCGGACTGTGCCACTTTTTGGACCGTATCATCGACGGCAGACGGCCAGCTTCCTCCTTGTTTCTCGACCCACTGGCGAATGCTGTCGGGAGCGCCTTTGCGCAGTTGCTGCTCGCCATCGTCCACCCCGCTCATGCGCGTTTCGGCACTGAAGGGCAGCCATTGTGCCTGGTCACTTGGATGCTGTTGTTCTGAGGGGAAACGTTGCTGTGCCAGTTGCACGATGCTCTTGCCTTCGGGCGTATCGTCGGTCAGGGACGAGAGCCTGGCGGCGGTGGCCAGTTCCTGTTCGGAGACCCCGGGGGCGGGGTGGAATGCCGCCGCCTGGCGGTTACCGAAGGTGATGGTACCGGTCTTGTCGAGCAGCAACACATCGACATCTCCGGCCGCCTCGATGGATCGCCCCGACATGGCAACGACATTGGCACGTAACAGGCGCATGATTCCGGCAATGCCGATGGCGGGCAACAAGGCACCGATGGTGGTGGGAATCAGGCACACCAGCAGGGCAATCAGCACTGGCAGGCTGATCACCGAACCGGAATGACTGGCGTAGTGCACGCTGTACCACGAGAAGGGGTACAAGGTGATCGTGACCACCAAAAAGACCAGAGTGAGGATGACCAACAAGACACTCAAGGCGATTTCGTTTGGGGTTTTGCGGCGTGCCGCGCTCTCCACCATGCCGATCATCCGGTCAAGAAAGGTGTTCCCCGCCTCCTGGGTGACTCGAATCACCAGCCAGTCAGAGAGGATATGGGTGCCGCCGGTCACGGCGCTACGGTCTCCCCCCGCCTCACGAATGACCGGCGCGCTTTCCCCGGTAATGGCGCTCTCGTCTACCGACGCTACGCCTGCCACCGCCTCCCCATCGCAGGGGATGGCATCGCCGGCCTCGACCAGGACGAATTCGCCCTTGCGCAAGCTGGTCGCCGCTACGGATTCATAACTCGCATCGCGGTCAGCCCGTGGAAGCCGTTTAGCCGTCAGTTCTTGGCGACTTTCGCGCAAGCTGGAAGCCTGCGCCTGCCCTTGGCGTTCGGCGACAGCCTCGGCAAAGTTCGCAAAGAGGATGGTGATCCACAGCCAGAAATCGATGGCCCCGGTAAAGACCGCTTCGGCAGGATGCACGGTCAGGTCGTGGAAAAAAAGGAGCAAGAGCAGGATTGCCCCCAGGTACACAATAAACATCACCGGATTCCGCAGTTGATGGCGGGGCGATAACATCACCAGGCTATCGCGCAGGGCCCCTGCGGCCTGCTGCTGCCACTGTTGTTTGCCCATATCGTGAGTTTTCTTCATGACGTTCTAGCCTCAATGAGTGACTTGATGAATAATGGCCGGTGGCGGCGCCAATTGTTCGGCGATGGGTCCCAGGGCGAGTGCGGGAAAGAAATTGAGTGCACCCACCAGGAAGATGACGCCAATGGTCAGTCCGACAAAAATCGGGGTGTCCGTTGCCAGGGTCCCAGATCCCACAGGAATCTTCTTTTTCTCTGCCAATGACCCGACCATGGCCAGCAAGGGCAGATACACCCAATAACGACCAAAGAGCATGCAAAAGCCGGTCAATAGGTTGTAAAAGCGCGTATCGCTGCTGAGCCCGCCAAAGGCGCTACCATTGTTGTTGGCGGGGCTGGTGACGGCGTAGAGCATTTCGCTAAAACCGTGGGGGCCCGGGTTGAATACCCCTGTCCGTCCCGCCGTTGTGGAGACGGCGATGGCAGTGCCAATCAATACCAATAATGGCATGACGAGGATGGACAACGACGCCATCTTGATTTCAAAAGACTCGATTTTCTTGCCGAGAAATTCCGGGGTGCGCCCTACCATCAGCCCGCCCAGGAACACAGCAAAAATCATGAACGCGATGAAACTGGCCAATCCACTGCCGACGCCACCAAAAACGACCTCACCGAGCTGCATCAAGAACAGATTGATGCCGCCACTAATGGGGATCAAGGAGTCGTACGCGGTATTCGCGGCACCGGTGGAGGTAGCAGTGGCGACTGTGGCAAAAAGCGCCGAAGCCCCGCTGCCGATGCGATCTTCTACACCTTCCATATTGCCGCCACCGGCCAGGCCCGCGGTATTGGCCTGCGTGACCCCCAAGGAATGAAAGAGAGAATTGCCCGCCAGCTCATAGTGCTGGCTGACAAGGGTCAAGGGGATGAAAATGATCAACATTGCAACCAGGATGCCCCAAGCTGTGCGCTTGGCCTTGACCATGTGACCAAACAGAAAGATCAGGGCGATGGGAATCAGGATCATGGCTCCTGTCTCCAGGAAGTTCGTAAGCCCCGTGGGGTTTTCAAAGGGATGGGCGTCGTTCATGTTGAAGAAGCCGCCGCCATTGTTGCCGAGCATCATGATCGCCTCTTGAGAGGCGACAGGACCCACATGCAGGGTTTGTTCGGCGATGGTTTTTCCCTGCGAAAGGAAGGGAGCGATGAGATGCACCTGGATTTCCCCAACCAGGGTCTGCACCGTACCTTGCTCCATCAGGATCAGCGCGAAGAGGACCGAGAGAGGCAAGAGCACATAGAGTACGGTCCGGGTCATGTCCACCCAAAAGTTCCCCAGGTCGCGGGTTTCGTGACGCGCAAAGGCGCGGATAACCGGCAGCAAGATGGTGATGCCCGTGGCTGCCGACAAAAAATTCTGTACTGTCAGTCCGAGCATCTGCGACAGATAGCTCATGGTCGAACCGCCGGAGTAATCCTGCCAGTTGGTGTTGGTCAGAAAACTCACCGCTGTATTGAACGCCGATCCGGCCGGAACACCAGGAAAATGGAGCGGGTTCAGGGGCAGGATCCCTTGGGCCAGAAGAAGAAGGTAAAGGAATATGCCGCCAATCAGGTTGAAGAGGAGCAGAGACAGGGCGTACCTCTTCCAGTCCATCTCCTTTGCCGGAGAAGTCCCGATGAGCCAATAAATGCCCCTTTCCACCCCGCCCAGGGCGCGTGTAGCCCAGAAGCGCTGACCGTCGTAGACCCGATGCATATAGCGGCCCAGCGGAATGGCGAGCAGAATGACAGTCAGTAGTAGTGCTGCGGTCAATAATAGGCTATTGCTCATAGGAAACGCTCCGGAAACAAGAGAAACGCCAGGAGGTAGACGAACACCGCCGCCCCCAGCCCCAGACTAATCCATAAAAAGAGGGTCATTTGATTTTCCTCATTCGTGCCAAGCCTTCCACCACCCCCGCGGAAGCGAGAAAAAATCCGATAATGATCAAACCGTACAAGTACACCATTGCTATCTCCTGTCAGAAGGATTTCTCTGTAAGCAGTATTGCGGCCTGTACACCTGATTCCATCAGCCTTTCTGACGCAGCTCAGGGTTACGGCGTTAGTTTGCGTCGCAGCGCTCCGGCGAGGCTATAAAAATCGCGTAAAAATCGCGTAAAAATCGCATAAAAATTTTCTCACATAGTTTTTCCTCGCTTGCGGAAGCGGTACCCACATAGACCGTGGCGCAGGGATTTTCTATGATGCCGGCAATGCGCGTTCCCGCGGGTGGTGAGAAACCGAATGGCTGATGACACCGACAAGCGCCCGGATCCGGATGCCCTGCTTGCTGTTGCCCAGAAAGAAGAGGCCAGCAAGCATCGCGGGCGGCTAAAGATTTTTTTTGGCGCTGCGCCGGGAGTGGGTAAGACCTACGCCATGTTGCGCTATGGCCAGGAGGAAACCAACAAAGGCCGCGACGTCGTCATCGGCATCGTCGAAACCCACCAGCGCAGCGATACGCAGGCCCTAGCCGATACCCTGCCGCAACTGCCATTACGAAGCATTCAGCATCGCAACGTCACCTTAGAAGAGTTTGATCTCGACGCCGCACTCACCCGCCGCCCCGGCCTGCTCCTGCTCGATGAGCTCGCACACAGCAACGCCCCTGGGTCCCGCCACCAGAAGCGCTGGCAGGATCTGGAGGAACTGCTGGAAGCGGGGATTAACGTCGCTACCACCGTCAACGTCCAGCATCTCGAAAGCGTCAACGAGGTAGTACAAGCGATTGCCGGGGTTCGGGTACGCGAAACGGTGCCAGATCGAATTATTGAGGAAGCTGAAGAACTTACCCTGGTGGATATCAGCGACGCCGACCTGCTGCAACGGCTCAAGGATGGTAAGGTCTACCTTGGCGAGCGCGGTGCCCGTGCCATGGCGAATTTTTTTCGTCGTGGTAATCTTATCGCCTTGCGCCAGCTGGCCATGCGTGTTGCCGCCGACCGCGTCGATCTCGAGCTACGCCAGTTTCGGGCCGAAAACGCCGAAAGCGAGTCGGTAGGTCTGCGCGAACGACTGCTGGTAGCCATTGGCATGAATGCCGACGACGAACATCTGGTCCGTGCGGGGTACCGCCTGGCGACGGCCATGCGCTGTCCCTGGATCGTCGTCCACGTTGATACCGTCAAAGGCCTGCTGGAAGACGCGCAAGCACAGGCCTGGCTGTGGAGCAATCTGCACCTGGCCGAGCGCCTGGGGGCCGAGACGGTACGTTTGACCGGCGTAGACGTGGTGGCGGAAATTCTGGCCTATGCCAAATTGCGCGAGGTGACACAGGTTCTCATCGGGCAGTCCCAGGGAATGCGAAGATACCTTTGGTGGTGGCCAGGTTCCCTGCTTGGCAGATTGCTGAGTCACAAGCGCCCCATTGGTCTGACCATCCACCCCTTGCCCACGCGCAAAGACGTCAGCAAGGACAGCCAGGAGCGTAGCCGCCAATACCTGGGCATGGTCCGTAGTGAAAAGCAGCGACGGCAGCAGAAACAGGCCCTTGCCATCGGCGTCGCCGCTGGTGTCGGAATGTCTCTGCTGGGCCTCGGTATTTCCGCGCTAGTGGGGCTTCCGGGTCTTTTCCTTCTGTACCTGGTGGGTGCCGTGGTCATTGCGTTGTATTTTGGCAGATGGCCGTCCGTTGCCGCTCTCCTCAGCGCTCTGGCATCCTTTTACGTCTTCGGTCTGAGCCGTGGCCTGACCGCCACCCTCGGCTCCCTGCTCAGCTTTGCGGTGATCATCGGCGTCGCGGTGCTGATCAGTCAATTGGTGGCTCGCTCGAAAGAGCAGGAATCCATGGCCCGGATGCGGGAACGTCGCGTGCGCAATCTCTACACCCTGGTGCGGGCCCTCAGCCGGGTGCACACGATTGCAGAAGTCCTGTCCACCGCCGCAGAACAGATCCACAGCACCCTGGGAATCACCGTCAGCTTCTGGTTGCCGGCAGGCAATGACGCTGCTCTGCCGCTGCAGTTTTTTCCTCCCGATCAAGACCCTGGCACTCACCGGGAAGCCTTGAATTCCGCTGCCGTTTGGGTCTTTCAGCATCGACGTAGCGCCGGCATGGGTACGGATACCTTATCCTCTCTGCCTGCCTTATTGCTGCCCATGGTGAACAATGAGCAACCCCTTGGCGTGCTGCTGGTCAGCGATCTCGAGATTCAGCGGACGCCGGTGGACTGGTTTCGCTACCTGGAGACCATCACGCGGCTCATCGCCGCTGCCCTGGAAACCGCACGCACGGCCGAGATACGTAGCGAAGCCGATCTCCGGTTGCAAGTGGAACGGATGCAGAGCGCTCTGCTCGGTGCCGTATCCCACGATTTGCGTACCCCACTGACGACCATTCTTGGTTCCCTGAGTACCCTCGATCACCTGCAGGACAAGCTCTCCGAGGCCGAGCAACGTGCGCTCATTCTTGATATTTACGGGCAGACGCAACGGATGAGTGAAAATATCGAGCGCATTTTGCGGGTCGCCGCCCTCCTCTCGGGAGGCACCGAGCTCAAAAAAGAGTGGGTCCCGCTGACCGAGATTGTGGGGAATGCCCGCCGCGAACGCCAGGCCCTTTGTGAGGGGCGACCGTTTACGGTGCAGATTCCCAAGGACTTCCCGTTGTTATACGGAGATCCGGTGTTACTGACCCAAGTGTATAGCAACCTCCTCGAAAATGCCTGTAAATACACCCCCGCTGGTAGTGCCATCGAGATGGACGCGCGTGCCGATGAACGCGAAATCTTTCTCTGTGTTGCCGATAACGGACATGGTATTCCGCCAGGTCGGGAAGAGCAGATTTTTGAACGCTTCAGCCAGGTCAAGCCACCGGTTGGAACTGGCGGTAGTGGATTGGGATTGGCCCTGGTCAAAAGTATCGTCCAGCTGCACGGCGGAAGAGTCTGGGTCATCAACAGGCTTAGCAATGGCGGCGCAAGATTCTGTTTCACCTTGCCCCGGGTCGCCCCGCCGCCACCCCCCAAGGAGGGGTAAGAGAATGAGCACAGCGCTATTGCTGGTAGAAGATGATCAGGCCATTGCCCAATTCCTGCAAAGGGCACTGGCTGCCGATGGGCGCTACCAGCTGGAGTGGCAGGCATCAGGGGCGACGGCCCAGGTCGCCCTTCGTCAGCGACGTAACCATGGGAAACAGCCCTATGCCGCGGTACTGCTGGACCTGGGTTTACCTGATCGGGACGGTTTGGAACTGGTCCCTTGGTTTCGCAAGGAATCCCCCGAAACCGTGCTCATGATCCTGTCGGCGCGGGGACAGGAAGCCGACAAGGTGCAAGCCTTGCAAAGCGGCGCGGACGATTACCTCACCAAACCGTTTACCCTGGCGGAATTGCTGGCGCGGCTACACGCTCATCTGCGCCGCAGCGGTGTCAGCCTGCAGCAGGGCCCACTGCAGGTCGGTAACTGGACCCTGGCGGACCAGACTCGGTGTCTGCACATTGGCGAACGAGAGATTTCACTGACAAGCAAAGAGTATCAGCTGATGCGGGTTTTGCTGCGCAATGCAGGAGCGGTTCTGCCCCACCAGCGGATTCTCAGCGCCGTGTGGGGGCCAGCGCATGCCGACCAGACCCATTACTTGCGGATTTATATGCAAAAACTGCGGGAAAAGATCGAGCCCGACCCCAATCAGCCGCAATATCTCACTACCGAAGTAGGGGTAGGGTATCGCTTGGTGATTGCGTCGGATCTGACGGATCCCTTGCAAAAGCCGTAAGCTACGCAGATTCTTCTACTGGGGGAAGGAGTAGGCGTTATTGACCCTCCGTTTACCGCCGCGTAAGCGATTGAGAAGGACGCTGTGACAGCACCTAGAAAGGAACATCGGAGCAAGTTCCGCCCGTTACGGCCGCGGCAACCGATATCGCGGTAGGGATACCCATTGCTAAGCGCTCCCCGCATAGATCCCGGCGGGATTCAGGTGGCTACGGTCTGGTCCCAGACGATCTCGGCATACTGGTGGCGAGACCAGCGCAATGTCATAACGAAGAACCACGTCTCGCGGATCTCACCGGTGCGCGGGTCCGCCAGGTGAGGACCGGCCCAAAGTCCACTTGGGCGGCTTCTCCGGGGGTAAAGACGAGGCGCAACGTGACCTCCGGTGGTTCTGCCGCACGGATCCGGCGGACCAGGCGTTTGACAGCGGAATAGCTGCCCGTAAAGCCATACTTGCGCACGAGGGCAGCATGGATGGTCGTGGCCTGAATGTCTCGTGCCACCCACTCCGTAATGCGTTGCTCGTGATCCCGAAGGGAGGAGACCCGCTGGGCGGGCTGCGCGTCTGGTCGACGCTGGAAAACGTAGCCAACTCTTCGTTACAGGGTAACGGTGACTGCCGATCCAACCAACTCAGGCGGGCCGCCTGTTGCCGCAAGACACTGAGCTTCTTGCGCCCCATGAGCCCGGTGCGGGCAATACCGCGATCAGTGTCGCCTTGGCGCATCCGCACCAAGATCTGACGAATCGTGAACATCTCAAACCTCCTGTTGCTCATGGCTACCCTCCAAAAAGCTTGAGGGTAGCCCACCCAAGGGAAGTTCGAGATCCAGACTCCTACACTGCCGGTGGCGCCATTATGGTGGCCGCAACCTGGCTCCTTTATGCCGACCCTAAGGTGGCGCCATTATGGTGACCCCAGAGTGGCTCCATTATGGTGACCCTGAAATGGCGCCATATTGGTGGCCGCTGACAGGTTCTTTCCCACCGCCAGTACGAACAGTTTTCGGTCCTCGATTCACATCGGAACACATGGCTTTTGTGCTGGGCCAGCCGCGCACTGAAACCGTTACAAATCCCACACGTCCGCGACAACCAGGACACCCACGCATTTCCGTCCAACGCAAGGTGGGTACGCGATGAGTGTCAATCAGCGTCGAAATTTGAACAGGTTCAGAGGGGGGTGTGGCGCGGCGCTTTTTGTAGCGGTAGGAGTCGTTTCCCGTCTCGATGATGTCCCAGTGGTGGGTGAGGCGGTCGAGCATGGCGGTGGTCTTCTTGGCGTCACCAAAGACCTGGGCGCATTCGCCGAGGGAGAGGTTACTGACCACAATCACGCAAGTTGGTATTTGCACTCCCATCGGCTGTGCCGTAGGCTAAGTTTCTCGTCCATCGGTCTCTCCTTCATCGTTTGCTTGGCGGCTCCCAACGTCGGTTCTCTGATTGACTCCTCTATATGCCAAACATCTACTGTCATCTCGGCAGAGCCGGGGGGGGACTGTTTTTAGTTAACGGGAAACCCCCTAATGTAGACAATACGTGTATTTATTTTCCACGTTTTTCAGACATTTTTTGTCCATGTTTTGGTTTTTTTGATTTTGCCCCTTTCAATTTTTGTTTGGACGCCATATTATGGACTAGTGGTGTACGTTGTTGTGTCGACATCATGTCGATAGAGATGGGAATGGATTGCTATAGAGGGGTAACTACAAGTGAAGAAAGGTTCGTCGGATCAGATTGTTGCGGTAGACATTGGTTCTGGGTATGTCAAGGCGGTTGCGGGTGTTTCTGCTGATAGTAAGCGGATTTCTTTTCCTTCTGTGGTGGGCATTTTACCTAGCGAATTGTTGGGGTCTTTTGGTTTTGATGACTCGCAGATCATTGAATATGGTGGCCGTTCGTGGATTACTGGTCAGTGGGCAGCGGAGAATCTCCGTCCTTATCAACTTACCAATACTTTGAATCATGATTGGGCGGGGTCTGACGGCTGGAAAGTGCTGTTATTCCGTGCTTTGGCAGAGTTGGGCATTTATGAGGGGGATGTGCATCTGGCAATCGGTTTGCCGCAGTCCAGTTTTCGGGAACGCTCACGTCAGATAATGGTGGAGATATTGGGCGATCATCGAGCAGTCGTACATGGAAAACCTATGAATATTCGGATTTTCCGCAATGAGGGAATGGTCATGCCGCAGGCAGCGGCAGGTCTGTATGCGTGGTCGAACCGTGATCTGGAGATCAAGAAACTGGTTTTGCAGGATACGATGTTGGGCGGTATTGATGTCGGAACGTATACCACAGGCTATGCGATTATGCAGGGTGTACGACCGATGCTGGAAAAAAGTGGGGGAAGCAACATTGGCATGTCCAGAGTTGCAGCGACCGTTTCTTCCATGTTGCACACACAATATGGCGTATCTATGGATACCATTACGGCCATGCGAGCGGTCGAAAAGCGCAACAAAATCTTTTTGGGTGGCGAGATTCGCGATATCAGCGATGTAGTGGCGGAAGCCGTAAAGCAGGTAGTGCAGCCATTGATTACCATGTTGTATGCAAAATGGGTACAGGATGCCGCGTACATGAAGATTGGCGTTTATGGTGGTGGTGCGCGTGATTTCTTCCCGTATATTCAGGAAATTTTCCCGAATGCCCAGTTGGTGGAGTACCATGACATAGGTGGCAGCCGGTTTTTACCAGTTTTAGGAATGTTTACTTATCTTTGTCTCAACAATATCTGGCTAGAGGAGATTGCAATGTCTAATTTTGACGAGGATGATGATGACTTCAGTTCGTCGCCACGCATCGAATCCTCGCAGATTCAGGATGATAGTGATGGATTGTTGTACGAAGAGGAAGAAATTGACGAAGGGCCATCCGTCAGTGATCCAGATGCGCTTTTTTTGCGCCCTGCTTTAGAGGACACGCTTTCTGTCGAGTGCAATTTTTTCAAGTTGTGTGCCCGTATTTATGATGGAAATCCTTTGCATGCGAGGATTTACCAGTGGGTTGCGACATTGCCCCGAACCAAGCGTGGCATTGTTGGTTTTTCTGATCATCTGGTAGTTGCACTGAATTTGTATCTGGACGCGCTGGCATCGGATAAGACTATAGTGGACCCCGAATTCGAGACATGAGTTTAAACTATCGTCTGGCAAGGAGAGGACGATGAGTGTAGGCAAGAGGAACGTATATGGATCGGCCTTCAAGGCCAAGGTCGGGTTGGAAGCGATCCGCGGGGTGAAGACCGTACATGAGATTGCCCAGGAATACGGCGTACACTCGACGCAGGTAGCCCAATGGAAGCGGGCTATCCAGGAACAGGCGGGATCACTCCCAACCTTCGGCGGTCGTTTCGGCGGATGGAGTACACCGCTTGGCCTGCCCGGGACTACTCGCCCTCACTTCGCTCTTCCGGCGAGTAGCGGAGGAAGGATCGTCATAGTGATGTCTATCTCTCCCTGCTAGGTCGAACTTGGATTACTTTGTTATCCGGTTTTTTTGTAGCAGTTTATACGGAGCTGAAGTTTAGGAGGTTGCTGAAAAAGTCCGTGGTATAACTGCAGGGACAAGGCACGGACGGATTTGATTATGCGTGGAATGTGGCGGACCCCGCTGTCAAGACAAAATGTTGTCTAGCAGCCCGTCGGATTTACCCTTTGGGATAAATAGGATATAATGATCTATAACTCGATGGAGTGAGTAAGAAATGGCCCATTTCTGCCGACCGCAAGCCTTCCTATCTGGCCCTTCCGTTCATGGGGGACTGGCTTTCCGAGGGGCATTTGGCCCAGTTCATTGTGGAGGTGGTTGAGCAGCTGGATCTCTCGAAATTGGTCAGAGCTATGGTCAAGAGTGGTGTATCAGGATTTGCTAACATGATTCAGGCGGCGTCCTGTTGGCTATCCGGCTGGGTTTCATTGGCCGGTATCCCGTCGACAAAAATCACTCCGGCAAAGAGATCCCTGAGCCTCTGTGGGTGGCGGATCCCTTTCCAGTGTTTCTCCGCTTGCTGGATGAGCTTGAAGCTCAGGCCCAGAAAACTGCTGCGCGAGACGCAGTTCTTGGTGCGGCTGCTGCGCTGGCGAACGGTCGCAAAGGTGGACTCGATAGCATTGCTGCTGCGAATGTGGAGCCAGTGCTCTGCGGGAAAGTCGTAGAAGGTCAGCAGCACGTCGCGGTCCTTCTGTAGCTTCTCTACCGCCTTTGGATACTTGACCTGGTAGTTGCGCACAAAGACCCGCCAAGCCTGCTCTGCTGCCTCTTTGGTCTCGGCCATCCAGATGTTCTGCAGGGCGGCCTTGGCCTGGCTCTGCAGCCGCTTGGGAAACTCGTTGAGGACGTTGGCGGTCTTGTGCACCCAGCAGCGTTGATGGCGTATCTGCGGATAGATCTCGCTCAGAGCCGACCAGAAGCCCAGGGCGCCGTCGCCGATGGCCAGCAAGGGGGCTTCCTGCACGCCGCGATCGCGCAGGTCGCGCAGGACTTCGAGCCAGGACACCTTGGATTCGCGCAGGCCGTCGGTGACCGCCACGATCTCTTTCTTCCCTTCAGAGATCACGCCGATGATGACCAGGAGACAAATGCGCGGGTCATCTTCCGCGCGCAGGTTGGTGTAGATGCCATCGGCCCACCAGTAGGCATAGCGCTTGCCACAGAGGGAACGATGCTGCCATTCGGCATGTTCTTGCGCCCACTCCGCCTTGAGGCGCCCCAGGGCCGCCGGAGAGAGCCCCCGGGCCTGCTCGCCCAACAGCACGACCAGCGCCTCGCGCAGCTTGCCAGAGGAAATGCCGTGCAGGTAGAGCCAGGGCAGGGCCGCAGCGATGGTCTGCGTACGGCGGACATAAGGCGGGACCAAAGAAGAGCGGACTCTCAAGCACGATCGCGAGCGGTCCCGAGTCTTGGGTACCCCCACCGGAACAGGACCCAGGCGGGTCAGGATCTCCCGCTCCGGCTGGTAGCCATTGCGCACCACGGCACGTCGGCCATCCACGGTCCGTACCGTGCTCAGCTCTTCGAGTACCGCCGCCAGCTCTGCCTCCACTGCCTGTTGGACCAAACGCCTTGCCCCTTGCCGCAGGATCTCTTCGATCCCCATCTCAAGCCCTGCCAATCCCTCTACCACTTTGCTATCTTCTCTCATGGCGCACCTCTTCGTTGCGGATCAGATCTCGAAACCCTTTTCTGGCAACAGTGCGCCACCTTCCTCAAGTCAGCTGTAATCTCCCATACACCAGATTCGATCATAGCTCGAACAATGTGTTTTTCAGCTATATCTTTGATTGTGACTTGCTGCACTTGGCCGGGATGAACATTCTTGATCGTCCCGTATGTCAATGCTTCATTGTCCGTCAGCTGAGCAATGAGATCCGGTAATTGCGAGAATGGCAGTTCCATGACCACGGCTTTGCCGCTGCTCATCTTCCCCCCGCCTGAAAGCTTGTCGACTCCCCCTCTTTGCAGCACGAATCGTTTCGTGAGTCGCCGGTCAGACGTGAACCGCGTGAGCCGGACAACGTCAACCGTCGTCCTAGGACTGTTAGACCCGAGCGTGGGCGTATTCACGGCTCCTCTCCCTTCCCC
Source organism: Acidithiobacillus sp. YTS05 (assembly GCF_024396695.1). Lineage (GTDB taxonomy): Bacteria > Pseudomonadota > Gammaproteobacteria > Acidithiobacillales > Acidithiobacillaceae > Igneacidithiobacillus > Igneacidithiobacillus copahuensis. Next base: position 1,072,480 of record NZ_CP094359.1, on the reverse strand, counting down.
ATTTTGTCTTTCTTAGCGATGCGCGGCCGCCCCCGGCGCCGGACGGGATGCTTACCGCTCAGGACAAAATCAATGTGCTCCTGACTAAATCTTGGCCCGAAAATCGTCTGTATAGGAGGAGGAAAAGAACCAGAGCAAACCTTATTACGAACCGTTTTTTCTGACACATCTATGATTTGTGAAAACGATCGGTAGGTATATAACATCTTTGAATGGATGGGATCAATCATCGGATTACCGGCCATCAGGCCGGTAATCTTCCGACACTCGTTCTGCCTACAGTCACCACCTATCGGTTTATGATCAGCAGGATATGTAGAGCGTTCAGAGCGTTTTTTGATTCCCGTATCCAAGGAGTACTTCCCAACCGTAAAAAAACTAACTTCCCTAAAGCAAATCACAATAAAGTGAGCCGCTGCAGGGAAGCGGTGCATCCAAATCGGCCAGAATCAGATCTGCGGCTCAACTCCCAATATAGAAATCCGAAAAACTCGTTTCAAGGGTTATTTTGTATTTTTTTATCTAAGATGTTCATTCTATATGCGCGACACTGGCGCGCCACTACGGACAGGATACTGGGGGATAGCTCAGGATAAAGAGGGACAGACGCATTCTTATCTTATTGTTTTCACAAGCTACATAAAACGCCTAAATGACGGAAATCGGCTCTAAGCGTGATATTTCGGATTTGTAATCAGAAGGTCACGAGTTCGATTCTTGTTGCCGGCACCAAATAAAACAGTTACTTAGGTAGATCGCCCAAGTGTCTTTTTGTTTTCATGTAAGCACTATGTAAGCACTAGAGAGCAAAACCGGGGCAGATCGCGCCTCGGTGATGGTGTCACGGTTATAGGTCCGGGGTGGTGCCGTTACGGCACAAAAAAGCGCCAGCAGGGCGATTGCTGGGGTGGCTGGAAGAGATGTCAGCGCAGTTCGTTGAGTTTCGGTGCGCGGGTGATGTGTTCGTACTGTTGCGCAAATGAGCGACAGAGACCACCGCTCGAGAAATAAACGACATGTCCATCTGGTGCTATGCGAAAATCTACCATCAAGCCGCCATCGAGGTGGCGAACCCTCATACCTTCATACCTGGCAGACTCATGTAGCTTGAGCCATTCCCTCTAGCTGTAAGGCGTTGCAAAGGCAAGAAAGTCCTTGGCGCTGGCTAATGCGGCCGCTGCGCGACAGGAGTGCGTCATTCCATTGTATACATACCAATCAGCGGCCCCGGCAATTGTCGGTGCCAGTAGCACAGCAACGGCTATCACAAGCGTCTTTATCAAGTTCTCTCCCCAGAGCTTCGAGTGACCATAACGCCATGATAAGCGCAGACCGGCCCCACGGATTCCGTGCGGCAATCGGTGGCGGGGATGACAACGTACTCTCCAGACAATCCAGCGGCAACATAATCGCTCTGATTGCCTTTCTGGATTTTGCCAACAATGCGCAGAGACTTGGACGTGGGCACCGTCTGCGTTCCCGCCATGGAATGAATTCTTGATTCGGCTTGCTTGGCGCCAGCGAGGATGCCGGAGCGCAAGTCGGTGATCGCTGAGTGCATCTCATGAAAGTAGAGGGCCAGACCGCCAATCAACACGAGCGCGGCGACGAATAGGATGGCGACTTTGTCGGCTGGATTCCTGATCTTTGCCATGAGGTTCTCACTGAAGTTTGCCGATGTGAGAATGGAGCAACCGTCCCCAGTTGGCAAGCAAAAGCGCGGAAACAGACAACGCTGTTTGCGGATTTTGACGGCGGAGATATCGATCTCAGTGACGAGATGCCAATCCATGCGATGTTTCGGCGGCGCGGGCGCGGCGGTCGGCCGTCACGAGCAAAGCGGGATCGCGAGGCAGAACAGCAGACAAGCCTGACCTTGTGGGACTGAGAGATATTGTCAAAACTGGTGTATGAGCAATTTCTGACATGATTCAGGCGGCGTCCTGTTGGGGGTCCAACTGGGTTTCGCTGGCCGGTATCCCGTCGACAAAAATCACTCCGGCAAAGAAGCTCTTTCTCTCTTTTGGCTCTCCGGCTCCGCAGTTCTGGATGTCGTAGACAGGCAAGGGCATGACGGTATCCCGATGGGGCCACCTGCAAAACGCGGCAGATGGGCTCTACCCCATAGTCTCCCCGATATAGGTCTATGAAAGTCCTTGCCTTTTGCATCGGCGGTCGAGCTCCGCCTGGGCAAAAAACGTGCTGGCTAGTTTCAGAATCTCATTTGCACGACGGAGCTCTTTGACCTCTCGCTCCAGCTCCTGGATTCGTTGCCGCTCCGACGCCATCATGCCGGGCCGCTTACCAGCCTCTACTGCCGCCTTATTCACCCACTCTCGCAGCGTCTTGGGAGTACACCCGAACTTCGGAGCAATCGATTGCAACGCCGCCGCAAGCGAAGGGTATTCCCCTCGATGCTCATCCACCAATCGAACTGCGCGAGGCCGAACCTCTTCCGAAAACTTGTGACCTGATTTCATCGTATCCATGGCTCCATTCTGTCACGTTACAGAGCCGCCGAAGAAATCGGAGGGATTCAGGTTTCCAACAGTCTTGATGCGGGTTTCTGCGTAGAGGCCCTGAAAGAGGCCATACGCCGCTATGGCACCCCCGAGATCTTCAACACGGATCAGGGTGCTCAGTTCACCGCGGAGTCCTTCCTCTCTGTACTCCGCCAGCACGGCATTCGAATCAGTATGGACGGCAAAGGCCGGGCCCTAGATAACGTCTTTGTCGAACGGCTTTGGCGCACCGTCAAATACGAGTACGTCTACCTGTGGCCAGCAGAAACTGGAACCGAGCTGAAAGCTGGCCTCAGGACCTACTTCGACTGGTATAATGCCGAAAGACCGCACTCCTCTCTGGGAGACAGAACACCCGATGTGGTCTATGCAGAAGGTTTACAAAGGCTGGTGGCCTGACCTGCCATGGAAACAGGTTCAGAGCTTAATCACCACAGCAGGCTGTCCAATCCAGGGGGACCACCTCACGCTTCAACCTTCTCCTGCTCAATTTCCTGCTGAATCTGGGAGATATGGGTGGCACTCTCCAGGGCGAACAAAGAATTGTTGAGACCGTGCTGCTGTCGTTGTTTTGAGACGCCATCGATTCGCTCTAAGAGCGAGTGCTCTCGACGCAACTGAACGAGGACCGTCTCGCTACCATGATGAGTCGGAGGAGTCGATCCTTGGGGCAGGATGTTTCGGGGGAACGTTGGCTCAATGGTTACTCTTTAGTACCTACTTTACAAAAGAAGATTACTCCTACTCTAATACCGATGTCGATTAAGTTCGCCCACAAGGGGTTTCCCGAATGAGCAGGATACTGGTTCTGTACCATAGCGTGTGGGGTCATATAGAAGAGATGGCCCGAGCGGAAGCGGAAGGAGCACGTTCCCTAGCCGGTACTACCGTGGATATCAAGCGGGTACCGGAGAGTATGTCGCCGGAAACCCTGGCTCAAATCCACGCCAAGGCCCAGCAGGCAGCCCCGGAGGCGCATCCCGACGAGCTCGCGGAGTACGACGCCATCATCTTTGGCACCCCCACCCGCTTCGGCAACATGAGCGGCCAGATGCGCAATTTTCTCGACCGCACCGGCAATCTTTGGCAAAAAGGTGCCTTGGTCGGCAAGGTCGGCAGCGTGTTCGTGAGCACCGCAACGCAGCATGGCGGCCAGGAGACCACCATCACTTCTTTCCACACCTTTTTGTTTCATCAGGGAATGATCGTAGTTGGCGTGCCCTACAGCTGCCAAGAGCTCGTCAACATGGACGAAATCAGTGGCGGCACGCCCTATGGTGCCAGCACTCTGGCCAACGGTGACGGCAGTCGGATGCCCTCTGCCAATGAACTTGCCATTGCTCGCTTTCAAGGTAAGCACGTGGCAGAAATTACCCTAAGACTCATTACTGGAAACTAGGAGCTTCTCATGCGTAACAGAATCCCACAAAGCATCCTGCTTGCCGCCGGACTATGTCTTGCCGGTCCGGTATTTGCCGCTACTATGACCTATACCCCCCTCTCTGGAAACCCGAGTGGGACCTATCGCATCGATCCGCAGCATACCAATGTCTTTTTCACCATTGGTCACGTCGGCATTGGCCAGTTCACTGGCCGCTTTGACAAAATCACTGGCACCTACACCTTTAACGCCCAAAATCCTGCCCAGGACAAGGTAGATATCACCATCCCCGCCGCGAGCATCAACACCGACTTCGCCTTGCGCGATCAACATTTGCGCAGCAAGGAGTTCTTCGATGTCAAACGCTATCCCAACGTCACCTTTGTCAGCAGCAAATACGTCCCGAACGGCCCCAAAAAGGGGGAGCTATACGGCAATTTGACCCTGCATGGGGTGACGAAGCCAGTAGTCTTCCAGGTCCAGGAGATTGGGGCAGGCAACGTTCCCTACCTTCCCAAACCTTGGGGTGGATACCTTTCGGGATTCGTCGCCACCACCGTCATTCATCGCTCCGACTTTGGGATGGATGCCTACCTGCCTGAGGGACTATCCAACGCGATAGCCGTCAAAGTCGAGGTCGAGGGCGTTAAGAAGTAACCACGCAGGGTGTTGTCGCTACCGATGGCGTTTTCTCCAATAATCTAGGAAGGATTCCAATATGCGGCAACCCTGTTTGTATATTCCGCACGGCGCTGGTCCTTGTTTTTTCATGGACTGGAATCCTCTGGATACCTGGGAAAGACTGCGACATTTCTTGGCTTCCCTCCCGGAATTATTGCCACAGCGTCCCCGTGCCATTCTCATTATCTCAGCCCATTGGGAGGCAGCAGAGTTTACCGTACAGACCCATCCCTCCCCTGGGCTCCTCTATGATTACCTTGGGTTCCCCGAACCTACCTATCACATTTCCTGGCCTGCTTTGGGGGATCCCTGCCTCTCTGAGAGGGTCGTAGATCTGCTGCAAGCGGCTACCATCTCTACAGCGACAGACGCTCTCTGAAGTGGCCCCCGAAAGTTGGACAAGGGGTTAAGCTCTGGGCTTCAGGAAAGGAGTCGAGGGATGAAGGGAAAACGCAAGCAGTACAAGCCGGAATTCAAGGCGCAGGTAGCCCTGGTGGCCTTGCAGGGCGATAAGACGATGGCCGAGCTGGCGCAAGAATTTGGGGTACACCCCACCATGATCAATGCCTGGCGCCGGCAGCTGGTGGAGCATGCGGCCACGGCCTTTGAACGGGGAAAGTCCCAGACCGAGGAGCCCGTGGACGTGCAGGCTTTGTATCGGAAGATCGGACAGCTGGAGATGGAACGCGATTTTTTAGCCTCCAGGCCCGGTCTCATGTCCCGGATCGGGAAAGGCGCCAAATGATCGACCGGGCCCAAACCTCAGTTTCTGTGCAACGGCAATGCGCTCTTTTGGGCGTGCCCCGCAGTACGGTCTATTACCGCGCGCATCCTCGGCCGATGGGCGACGGGCTGTTGCGGGCGATCGATCGCCTCTACACCGCCTTTCCATTCATGGGTAGGCGGCAGATCCATCGGATGCTGAAAGCGGAGAATGTCGTGGTCAACCGCAAAACGGTACACCGGGCCATGCGTATCCTCGACATTGCCGCGGTGGCGCCCGGACCACACACCAGCAAGCCCCACCCCCAGCACCCAAAATATCCTTATCTGTTGCGTGGCGTGACGGTGGACCGTCCCCACCAGGTCTGGTCCGCGGATGTGACCTATCTGCCCATGGCACGAGGATTTCAATACCTCGTAGCCGTAGTGGACTGGTTCAGTCGTAAGGTGTTGTCCTGGCGGGTTTCCAACAGTCTTGATGCGGGTTTCTGCGTAGAGGCCCTGAAAGAGGCCATACGCCGCTATGGCACCCCCGAGATCTTCAACACGGATCAGGGCGCTCAGTTCACCGCGGAGTCCTTCCTCTCTGTACTCCGCCAGCACGGCATTCGAATCAGTATGGACGGCAAAGGCCGGGCCCTAGATAACGTCTTTGTCGAACGGCTTTGGCGCACCGTCAAATACGAGCACGTCTACCTACGGCCAGCAGAAACTGGAACCGAGCTGAAAGCTGGCCTCAGAGCCTACTTCGACTGGTATAATGCCGAAAGACCGCACTCCTCTCTGGGAGACAGAACACCCGATGTGGTCTATGCAGAAGGTTTACAAAGGCTGGTGGCCTGACCCGCCATGGAAACAGATTCAGAGCTTAATCACTCCAGCAGGCTGTCCAATCCAGGGGGGGCCACCTCACTCAGAGGATATGATCATGGGGTCTTTGTTCCGCTCAAGATTATGCTCCCAGCGGCGGACGTACCCTGCATCCAACTCTCCTTGCACGCAAGTTTGGATCCAGAAGTACACTTCGCTGCCGGAGAGGCTCTTGCGGAACTGCGGGACGACAACGTGCTCATCGTTGGTTCAGGCAACAGCTTTCATAACATGCGCGAGCTGATGGCTCGTGCAGGTAGTCCACAATCCGAGTCGATTGGTTGGGAATTCGACGATTGGCTTACGAAGGCCATCACTACTGGTAGCGCAGAAAAAAGAAGAACAAGTCTACACCACTGGGTGGAGGCACCCGGTGCTCGTTTTGCTCATCCACGCGAAGAGCATCTCGCACCTCTGTTTGTGGTTGCTGGAGCAGCATGGGAAACCGTGGGAGAAAAGATTTTTGAAGATCATGCGCTAGGCGTCGTGGAGAGTGCTTTTATCTTCCGCTGAGTAGCGTCTGTTACGTCTTTCGGTATTTGGGAATCGGCGAAGCGAGTTATCCCGCGGTCCGATGGCGGGATTGGGGGAAACAGTCCCTGGATAGGGTGGGACGGGTAGGAGGGTAGGAGAGACAGATTTCCCTTGGGTATGGCAGGAAGCTGGAGTCGGTCCCGCAGTCCGAGTCCTTTGCGAAGGCTGTCCAGCGACGCGCGGTCATCGTCAAAGTCGCCTGCCTGTCCGCCTGCCTGTCCGCCTTCCTGACGGGCTATCATGCGGGTCTGGAACTGCCCAAGCACCTGGGTTTCGATGGCGTCATCGAAGGCCCCGGAGATTTCCGGCAACCAGGCACGTTCCTGCGCGGCAACATCCCGTACGAGTAGCTTTTCCATCGCGATCTCTCCTTGTGCGGTCTTCGATGAAAAGCAGCATACACCCGCCATGCGTCAGAATACGTCATATCGATTTTGCCTCGGTAAATGGGGTGATCTGACAGTCCTTGGGGGCGTCTCCCCGACCACGCAACCAGCTCTTCGAGAACTACGGATGCCAAAAATTGCGACACCTGCGCTCGTAGCAGCTTTTGCCAAATCTGCATCTAGCGTTGCCAAAGGTCGCGCGGCAACTGATTAGCAGCAAACAATCGCCTACGCCACACCCGTGCTTTTGTGATACAACGACAGCCCGCACCGCCCTCCCGGCGCCCACTGGTGATCGCTCATGTCTCGGCATTCCATTATCCCCCTTCCCCATTCTGGCGTGCGTCGCGCTTTGGGCGCGGCAATGCTGGGCATGCTCCTGGATGGCTACGATCTCAGCATCATGGCCGTCGTGCTCCTGCCGCTACACAGTGCCTGGCATCTTCATGCCGCGGAAACCGGCCTGCTCATGGGCATGGCCCTGATCGGCTCGCTGCTCGGCGGACTGTTTGGCGGGATCTTCACGGATCGCTTTGGTAGACAGCGGCTTCTTATCCCCAACATGCTGTTGTACATTGGCGGGGCCTTGCTCAGCGCCTTGAGTCCCAACCTGGCGGTGCTCTTCGCGGGACGCCTGCTGACCGGACTCGCCGTCGGCTTAGACTACCCATTGGTCGCCACCATCGTCGCCGAATATACCCCGACAGCCCTGCGCGGAAACCGCTTTGCGCGGGTCAACATGGCCTGGTACGTCGGGGCGTTGCTGTCCACTGCCGTTGGCTGGTCGTTGCTGTTTACCGGCTCCGAATCCTGGCGTTGGATGTTGGCAAGCGCGGCTATTCCCGCATTTGCCTTGCTCTGGCTGCGCCGGGGGCTACCGGAGTCGCCACGCTGGTTGGTGCGCCACGGCAGGACGGCAGAAGCCGATCTGGCGATTGTGCAATTACATCCCGAAAGCAGAGTCGCAGAACGACGAGCGATGCTGCAGAACTTTGCTGCGCCGGCCCGGTCCTGGCGCACTCTCCTGCAAAAGCCCTGGTTGCGCCGACTGTTTCTGAGCATCTTCCCGTGGTTTTGTCTGGATGTGGTCGGACTGGGGATTGCGCTGTATTTTCCCCTGGTACTGCGCAGCAACGGTTTTGCGCCTAGCGATGCGGCAGCTGCGGCGATCAACGCCGGCATCCTCTGCATCTCGGTCGTAGGCATCGGCTATATGATGACCCGGATCGACCGTTGGGGCCGCATCCCCCTGCAGAGTGCGGGGTTTTTCCTCATGGCTGCCGGTCTGCTGCTGTTTGCCCTGGCCGCTGCGCAAAACTGGGTGACCGGCATCTACGCCGCTTCCGCCCTCTATGCCCTGGGTGTCGGCATCGGTCCCGGGGTCACGGTCTTTGCATTTGCGACAGAACTTTTCCCGACCGAATTGCGTGCCAGTACAGCGGGGCTGGCTACGGGGCTGTCCCGCGCCGGCGCCCTCCTCTCTGCCCTCCTCTTTCCCATCCTAGAAAAAAGTTGGGGCATCCCCCGCCTGCTGGTGCTACTAGCGGCCATTTCTCTGCTCGCGGTTTGGGTAACCTGGCGCTACGGCATCGAGCCCCGGCAGAAAAGTCTCGAAGATCTGGAAAAGATATAGTGCCGATGTGCTTCCCCCAACCGGACTACCGCTTGGTGCTGGGTAGCAGCACTTCGGCATCTAACCCGCCCGCCGTTGCGGCGGCATAGTGCAGGCTCCCCCCTTGCTGGGCTAACAAGCGGTGGCAGAGCCGGATGCCCATGCCCGATCCATGACCGGTCTGGCGGGGCAGTGAACCCTCATTCATAGCGAAAATCATGGCGGCACTGAGCGGTTCCCCGCCTAGGTCGACCAAGCGAAAACGGCAGAAGCCTTCCTCACATCGGGCCTCCAGCCGGATGACACCACTGCCGTAACGCCGGCTGTTATCGAACAGGTTGCGAAAGACCCGCTCCAAAGCGATGGGACGACACAAAAAAGACCCGCCGGCAACCAGATTTTCTGCCACCTCCAATCCGTAGCGGTCCCTGGCGATGGCCGCCATCTCCTGAAACCATTGCGCAACGGGAATGGTGATTTGCTTTTCCCTTTCCCCGCCCTGCACCCAAGCCAGAAAATTGCCAAGCACCTCTTCCATTTCTTCGACATCAGCGAGCATGGCGGGTTGTTCCCGTGCCCATTCATCGGCTGGCAGATGCAAGCTCAGCAGAAGGCGAGACAACGGGGTGCGCAGTTCGTGGGATATGCCGGTGAGGAGCAGAGTGCGCTCCTCGTGCAGACGATGCAGGTCCGCGGCCATACCCGCCAGAGTTCGTTCCAATTCCTGGATATCTTCGGGGGCATGGGGGCTGACAGGATAGCCATCCGAATATTCCCCGCGCAGCAGGCGCGGGGCAGAGCGCGCCAGTCGAGACAGAGGCCGGTTGACCTGCCAGACGATCAGCCAGGCTCCCAGCAGAATCAGGAAGAGCATGATGAGCAGACGAACGAAGGTGAACGGATTGCCGATCAGGGCCACCCCCTGGATTGGGACGCCCAACCAGGACTGCCCCTGCTTGCCTCGCAACCAAACCCACAGCGTCCCCTCCTGCTCCTGTACCCGCAGTTGCGCGCCCTTGTCGATTTTGGCAAATGACTGTGCTACCTCTCGCCAAAAATAGGACTGCGGTATCGACCCCAGCGGCTGCGAAGACCGACTCCAGCCCAATTCCGTTGGCGGCCTGGCGACCAGGGTCTGATCCACCTGCCAGAGCAGTTGCGCGAAACGTTGCGCCGCTGGATCGAAGACATAATTGTGGAACAGCAGATAGATCGAACCCTGACTGATCAGCAGGAGCAGACTGAGGAGTAGGAGGCTGCGACCGAGAGAGCTGCGAGGCCAGAGTCGACGCATTTTTACGGTTCTGCAACGAAGAGATAGCCCCTTCCCCATACGGTGCGGATATGGCGCTGCTCCCGTTGATCATCGCCAAGCAGTCGTCGTAAGCGCGAGACTTGCATATCGACGCTGCGATCTTCTGGGTCGAGACTGCGTTGCCGAGTTAGCCAGAGAAGTTTTTCCCGGCTCAAGACCTGTCCTTCGTGTTCGATCAGCACGGCCAAGGTAAGATATTCGCTGGTGGAAAGCTCCAGCTGTTTGCCATGCAGAAAAATTTCCTGTCGACCACGATCGAGGCGAAAGGGGCCGACGATCTGCTCTCCGGATTTCTCCAGGGTGGTCATCGACGAGCTACGCGTGCGTCGCAGGATCGCCTGAATTCTGGCGACCAGCTCGCGCGGATGAAAGGGTTTGGTGAGGTAATCATCCGCCCCCATTTCCAGACCGAGGATACGGTCCAGCTCATCATTGCGAGCGGTGAGGATAAGGATGGGGATCTGGGAGTCGCGGCGGATGCGCTGGCAAATCTGCAGCCCGTCCTCCTTGGGCAAACCGAGATCAAGAACCAGCAGATCCGTTGCCCGCTCTTGCAGAATCCGCTCCAGTCCTTGCCCGTCTGGCCGGCTCTGCACGGCAAAACCAAAGGCGCGCAGATGCGATTCCAGCAAGCTTCGTAGCCGAAGGTCATCTTCTACCACCAGTATCTGCACTTTGCCGTTTTCCATGACACAACAATACCCCTACCGCGGCGCTCTCTCCAGGGGAAATTGTAACCAGACATCACCAAGGACCAGCGTGCGCCTATCTGTTACAAACTCACACCACCACCGCTCAGGATTGTTACAGGAGCGCTGGATACACTGAGCCCGTACTTTTCGCACGGGAGCTGCGATGGATAGGAAGTACCGTTGGTCCTTGCCATTTTTATTACCCATACTGTTGAGCGCTTGCGCCCCCGGACCCAAGCTTCTGTTGCCCAAGATGCAGGGGCCGGAGCATTATCTTGCCGATCACAAGACCTGGGCTGGCAGCAGCCAGAAACTGCTATGGCAGGATAGCGCTCGGACAGAAGACTGGTGGCGTCTTTTCGGCTCAACTGTCCTGAATCAGGACCTGCACACCGCGCTGCGCGCCAATCCCGATATTCATCAAGCGCAACTGACCCTGCTGCGCGCGCACCAGCTCGAAAAGGTTGCGGCCGCAGGGTTTGCCCCGCAGATCACTGGTAACGGTCAGTGGGCACGCAGCCGTGCGCTGCGCACCGGGGCCAACGGCGGAACCAGTTATCGCATTCCGGGCAATCCGTACTCCCTGCTCCTGGGCTCCGTGGAGGTCAGTTATAGCCCAGACCTTTTCGGCAGGACAACTGATCGTCTCCAGGATGCGCAGGCCCAAAAAAAGATCTCTCAGGCACAGCTCTCTGCTACCCAACAGATCGTCGCAGCTTCTGTAGCGAAGGCATTGATCAGCGCGGCGGCGGCCCAAGACCAGTGGCGCTCGGCCCAGCAAATCGCCGGGGCTGATGAGCACCTGCTGCATCTGATCCAGCAGGAATACCATCTGGGGGCGAGCAACCTGCAGATCGTGCGTCAACAGGAGGCATTGACCGCCTCGGCCAAGGCTGCGGTCGTCCCTCTCCGGGTGGAGATGTCCCGCCAGCAGCACGCCTTGGCGACGTTACTCGGCCGTTACCCCGCGCAGGGTGCGCCTGCCCCGTCTCTCCAAGACATCCACGTACCCAAAGACATCCCTGCCGTGGTGCCTTCGCGTTTGCTGATGCAACGACCAGATATCGTCGCCGCCCGCGCAGCGGTACAGGCCGCGGCAGCCGAAGCGCATCTCGCGGCTGCCGATCGCTACCCACAGATCGACATCAGTGCCGATTTAGGCAAAGCGGCACAGTCCGGGGCGCTGTTTTTCAGTCCCGTCTCTACCCTTTGGGGCCTAGCAGGCAGCGTGATCGCACCAATTTATGAGGGTGGAGCCCTGCAGGCCCAGGAAAAGGCCGCGGTGGATACCTACAAGATCGCGGTCTCGCAATACCATCAGGTTGTACTCACCGCGTTTCGCCAGGTCGCCGACGCATTGCGTGCCGTGCAGGGGGCTGATCAAAGCTACAGCCAGAGCCGGATGGCGGCCCAGGCTGCCGAGCAAGCACTGCACTTGGCGCAGGCACGTTATCGAGACGGGATAAGCAATTACGCTACGGTTCTCGACGCGGAAATCGCCAACGAAAAGGACCAACAGGCCTATTTACAGGCAAAAAGTGAGCGGTACCTGGATACCGCCGCATTGTTTCTGGCCATGGGCGAGGGTCCTTCGACTTCGTCCAACGATCTCCCACAGGATAGCCACCCATGAAAAAATCCATTCCGATCGCGGTCTTCGGGATTCTCCTGCTGTTTGGTACGGTCTTCGCCCTGCATGCCTGGCGAGAAGATCGACTGGCGCAGGCACGCAAAGGGAATGCGCATCCCGTGGTTACGGTTTCCGCTGCCAAGGCCGCCTGGGCCACGATTACCCCGCAAAGTACTGCGGTTGGTCAGATCCGCGCGCAACAAGGAGCAGCGCTGAGTCTGCAAACCGCCGGGGTCATCCGTAGCTTGCAGTTTCATTCTGGCGAAACGGTGCAGCAAGGACAGGTCCTGCTGCGTCTGGATCCCGGCCCACTGCCAGGAGAGCTGAAAGAAGCGCAGGCACAGGCCAAGTTAGCCACTGTAAATGCCCAGCGGGCAGCGCAGGTCTATGCCATACACGGGATCTCGACGGCCGAACTGGACAAGGCAAAGTACGGGGCGGAGGTGGCAAATGCCAAGGTGCGGTCCTTGCAGGAGAAACTCGCCAATACCGTGCTGCGAGCGCCGTTCTCCGGGGTGCTGGGTCTACGCAAGGTCGAGCTCGGGGAATATTTGTCGGCGGGCAAGGCAGCGGTTCGCCTGGAATCTCCACAAAATCTGCAGGTCGACTTTGCCGTTCCCCAAAATCTCGCCCCGTCTGTACGGGTAGGGGAGTCATTGCGTCTGCAGTCCCGTCAAGGGGAAAAGGGTCAGCAATTCGTCGCCCAGGTCATCGCCGTCGACAATCATGTGGATCAAGCAAACCGGGCCCTGACGGTGCGCGCGCAGATTCACAAGCCCGGCTTTCTGCGACCGGGGATGTTCGTACTGGTGAAGCTACCGACTATGTCGCCCGAGCGGCAACTGACGATTCCCCAGGTAGCCGTCGCCTATCACAGCTATGGCGATTTCGTGTATGTCCTCAAGCGTCAGGGACAGAACTGGATTGCCCAAGCCACCCCCGTCCAATTGGGCGCGGTGGAAGGGCAGAACGTGGTGGTGCGCAACGGTCTGCAGGCGGGCGATGAGGTGGTCACTGCAGGCCAGGTCAAATTGCACAACGGTGATCAGGTGCGCATCAACAACGCCGTTTCTCTTCATTAAGCTGCCAGGTGCTCCATGCGATTTTTGTCTGCCTTCATTCATCGTCCCGTTCTTGCCGTTACCCTGATGGCGGCCCTGTTTCTGCTGGGGCTGCGCTCCTTGGGAATGATGCCAATCACCGAGTTCCCACCTACCAAAAGTGGGCTGATCACGATCACCACCCATTACTTTGGTGCGACTCCCAAAACCGTGAATGCCTTCACCACGGCGCCACTGGAGAAGGCAGTCGCCCAAGTGCCGGGCATCAACTACATGACCGCGGTCAGCGAAAATGGAATCTCCATCATCACCTTGTATATGCAGATGGGGGTCAATCCCAACGCCGCCCTATCGCAGGCACAGATCAAGGTCAACAGCGTCTTGAATCAATTGCCCAAGGGTGTCATGCAACCCGTGGTGGTGGAGATGCCGGGCTCCGGCGCGTATTTGATGTATCTCACGTTTTCAGGAAAGGGACTCAATCAGCAGCAGATTACCGATTACCTGACCCGCGTGGTGCAGCCCGCCATCCAGTCCGTCCCCGGGGTGGGTGTTACCTCCATCCTGCCGCCGGGTACGGGGCCAAACGGCAACACCTTCGCCATGCGAATCTGGTTGAATCCACAGAAAATGGCAGTCTTGGGCATCACTCCGGCAGAGGTGCGCGCGGCACTCCAGGCCAATGACTTTGTCAGTGCCGCGGGACGGCTGCGCGATACCAATACCGCGATCTCGATCACGGCCAACACCGCCTTGCATAGCCCAAAGCAGTTTCGCGAATTGGTGGTGAAGACGGTGCATGGGGTACCGATCACCCTGGGGCAAATCGCGACGGTTTCCTTGGGCGCGCAGACCTATGACTCCTCGGTATTGGTGAACGGGCAGCCTGCCGTGAACCTGGGCGTCATGCAGGCACCGGGAAGCAACGCCCTGCAAATGGCCACCGGCGTGAAGAAGACCTTGCTGCAACTGGACAAGAGTATGCCGGCGGGAATGCAAGCCAAGGTACTCTACAATGGAGCGCAATTCGTCCGCAGTTCCATCCAGGAAGTATTGACCGATATTGGTCTGGCGCTGTTGATCGTCATCGTGGTGGTGTACCTGTTTCTCGGTTCCTGGCGGGCGCTGGTGGTTCCGGCCCTGGCCATTCCACTGGCCTTGGTCAGCGCCATGACCCTGCTGCACGCGCTTGGCTTTACCCTCAATCTTCTCACCCTGCTGGCCATGGTGCTCGCCATCGGCCTGGTGGTGGACGATGCCATCATCATCGTCGAAAACGTGCACCGCCATCTGGAACACGGTGCGACCCCGATCCATGCTGCCCTGCAGAGCGTGCGGGAGCTCAGCAGCCCCATCCTGGTCATGGCGAGCACCATTGTTGCGGTGTTCCTTCCCATGGTGCTACTGGGCGGCCTGGTAGGTCAGCTCTTCAGTGAGTTTGCCCTCACCATCGTCGCCACCGTTCTCATGTCGATGGTCAACGCCCTCGTTCTGGCGCCAATGTTGGCCTCCCGAGTGTTGCGGGGAGGTCAGCCGGGGCGTTTTGCAAGCTTGGTCGAGCGCGTATTCGATCGCCTGCGCGCGGCCTACGGCAGAGGATTGGCACGCAGTTTTACCCATCGCCCCGCTATACTCACCGGAGCCGCTTTGTTGGCCGTGGGGGTCGTGGGACTTTTCTGGCTGAGTCCGCAGGAGCTGGCTCCTCCGGCCAATCAAGGGATCGTCTATGTGAGTGGGCTCGCCCAAGCAACGGCGACCCTGGAGTATATGGACAAATACGATCGCTACCTGACCAAGACGGTCTTTGACCAGGTTCCGCAGCGAAGCGACAGTTTTGTGGTGAACGGGGTCGGTATCGGCGGCTTCCTGCTCAATAATGAGATGATGTCTGGGTTGGTACTGAAACCCAAGCGGGACGTGACCACGCAGGAGGTTCGCAGCCGCGTACAGAAGCTCTCGGCGCAGGTGCCGGGAATGCAGCTGGCGGCCTTCGGTCTGCCACCTCTCCCCGGTTCGGCCGTGGGCCTGCCGGTGCAGTTCGTGGTCAGCAGCACCTCCGGCAATTATCAGGAACTCAACCACGTGGGCGAAGCACTCGTCAAAAAGGCGCGTGCCAGCGGCCTGTTCAGCTTTGTCGCGAGCAATCTCGAGTACAACGACGTCGTACTGAAGATCCAGATTCACAAGAAAATGTTAGCCAATTTTGGACTGACCCTGGCCGCTGTCGGAAAAAGCCTGGCGACCCTCCTGGGTGGCAACTATGTCAATTACTTTAGTATGGATGGGCTTAGCTATCGGGTGGTTCCGCAGGTTCCCGTGGCCTTGCGCGCCAATCCGAATCTGTTGCAGAACTACCAGATCCAGACACCTTCGGGTGCAGAGCTACCCCTATCCACCTTCGTCACACTTACGCAGGAGGTTGTTCCCACCTATCTGCCGCAATTCCAGAACCTGCCCGCAGTCACCATCGAGGCCAATCCGGCGCCAGGTGTGTCTTTGGCACAGGCGCTCAATTTTTTGCATCAGCAGGCCACAGGTCTGATGTCTAGTAGCGATCAGATCCATTACGCCGGCGTTTCCCGGCAATACGAGAAGCAGGGCAGTTCCCTGGCGATTACCTTTGCCTTTGCCTTGATCTTTGTATTACTCCTGCTCGCAGCCCAGTTCAATGGATTTCGGGATTCTCTGGTCGTTCTTGCCGGGGTGCCGCTTGCCGCCTTCGGGGCCTTGCTGCCAATTGCCCTAGGGTTGTCGAGTATCAACATCTATTCCGAAGTGGGAATGGTCATGCTGATTGGTCTGACCGCAAAGCAGGGGATTCTCATTGTTCAGTTCGCGCGACAGTTGCAGGTCGAACGAGGATGGGAGCGGGCGTTGGCGGTACGCGAAGCGGCAGCACTGCGTCTACGGCCCATTCTCATGACGGTAGCCGCAATGATTGCCGGCGCCGTGCCGCTGCTCTTCGCTACGGGAGGCAATGCCGAGGCAAGGTTTTCGATGGGCCTGGTAATCATTGCCGGGCTCAGTGTTGGCTCGCTGATTTCCCTTTTTGTCATTCCCGCAATCTATAGCCTCTGGGGTGCAGAACTGAAACCGGCGTCACTGGAGAAAGAGGGTAACGGCCTGTTGACGAAAGACGCAAACCCCGAGTCTACGGCTCTTCCGTAACGATGGGAGTACTGCAAGCAGGGGTTGACTTTTTTTGTCGGTTTGATAATCATTCGCGTTATCATTTCTACGAAAGAAGAGGTCCGCAGAACATGGCAGCCGTGCAGAGCGGTCTTGGCTTCCCCAAAAGACATCGATTGGGCACCTTTCTTGCGGTGCTCGGGCCCGGGCTGGTGGTCATGCTGGCGGACACCGATGTCGGCAGCGTCATCACGGCGGCGCAGAGTGGCGCGCAATGGGGCTATCGTCTGCTGCTTTTACAGCTTGTGCTAATGCCCATCCTCTATGTGGTGCAAGAGTTGACGGTACGACTCGGCATCTTCACCGGCAAGGGCCATGGAGAATTGATCAGCGAGACTTTCGGCAAGCACTGGGCTTACGTTTCCGTAACCGGACTGAGCATTGCCAGCGCTGGGGCCCTACTCACGGAATTTTCCGGTCTGGCAGGAGTGAGTGAACTGTTCGGCCTGCCGCGGGCATTGGGAGTGGTCCTGGGTGCCAGCGCACTGTGGTTGATCGTGATTACTGGGTCGTACCGTCGGGTAGAACGAATCGCGCTGATTTTTGGGGCCTTTGAGGTGGTCTTTTTTGGCATCGCCTGGGCCGCCCATCCGGATATGGGGAGCCTGCTGCACGGTCTGACCCAGGTAGAGCTCGGCAACCACAACTACATGATGCTGGTGGCGGCGAACATCGGCGCCGTCATCATGCCCTGGATGATCTTCTACCAGCAATCGGCGGTTGCCGACAAGGGGTTGCGTCCGGCAGATTATCCCCATGCTCGCTGGGATACCGCCATTGGTTCGGTGATTACGCAGTTGATCATGGCCGCTGTACTGATCGCCACCGCCGCCACCATCGGTCTGTCCAACCCCAATGCTCCGCTAAATACCGTACAGCAGCTATCAGAGGCGATTACGCCCTTCCTCGGCACGGTTTGGGGGCATATTGTGTTCTCTCTGGGCATCATTGGCGCCGGCATGATTGCCGCCATCGTTGCCACCCTGGCGGCGGCCTGGGGCTGGGGCGAAGTCACCGGCTTCAAGCATTCCCTGGAGTATCATCCCAAGGATGCGCCGTGGTTCTATGGTATCTATACCCTGGTCTTGCTGGCGGGTGCCGTCGCGGTGATCTTCATTCCCAACCTGGTCAGCCTGGATATTGCGGTGGAAGTCATGAACGCCCTCTTGCTCCCGCTGGTACTGGGCTTCCTGATTGCTCTGGCAGTCAAGGCGCTCCCCGGCGAGCATCGGCTGCGCGGCTGGTATTTCTGGCTGGTTCTGGCCTTGGGCGGCGCCAGTGCCGGACTCGGGCTCTTCGGCGGCATCACCAGCATTCCCGGCCTCTAGTCCCGCATTGCCGACGAGGGGAGTGCGCCGTATGCTCCCTTCATGATGAAAGAAGAACGCGCCATCGCCAAAGTCCATCCGCACCATCAGGCCATGGCGGGGATCCTCGATCAGGCCCCCCTGTCACCGCGACATTATCGCCTGTGGCTGCTGGCGACCGCCGGTCCCTTGTTGAGTGGTGTGAGCATGATGGTGCTCGGCATCAGCCTGCCACTGTTACGTGCCCCCTTTCATCTCAGTCCGAGCAGCACGGGTCTGGCAGCGGCGAGCCTGATGGGGGGCACGATCATCGGTGCCTTGCTCAGCGGGCATCTAGCCGATCGCTTTGGCCGCCGCCCCTTGCTCATCGCCAATGCCCTCGGCCTTTTGCTTGCCGGGATCTGGCTCAGTCTCACGCCCAACACTATCCTTTTGATTCTGGGTGAGCTCGTTCTCGGGATTGCGGTGGGCGGCGATTTTCCGGTGGGTAGCAGCTACATTTCCGAATTCATGCCGCAAAACCATCGCGGACGCATGCTGGCGGCATCCATGGCCCTGCAACCCTTAGGTATGCTGCTCAGTGCTGGGGTCGCACTACTGCTGATGCACGGCAGCGGTACGACCTGGCGTTGGCTCATGGCCTGGCAGGCGGGCCTCGCCCTGCCCTACTTTTTGGGCCGATGGCGACTGCCAGAGAGCATACGCTGGCTGATGGCGCACGGCCGCAATCAGATCGCCAGCGCGGAGCTTGCCCGCTTCGCGCCGCAACGCAGCACCGAATTACAGCGCATGGGCAGAGAGCTGGGTAATCGTACCCATGCAGTGAGCAAGATTCCGATCAGGTCCAACACCGCCTGGCGGGTATTGTTCACCAAGGAATATCGTCGGCGCACCTGGCTGGTTACCCTACCGTGGTTCTTGATGGATATGGCTACCTATGGGATCGGCCTGTTCACGCCGATCCTGTTGGCTTCCATGAGCGTTTTGCCGGAGCGCCTGCCCACTTGGCAAAAGGACTGGATCAACACCCTGCACACGACGGAGGTGGATTTTCTGCTGCTCGCTGGCGCCTTGACTGCCCTCTGGCTCGTTCCCCGTTTTGGGCGGATGCAGATGCAAATCCAGGGCTTTTTGGGTATGACCCTGGGTTTACTGCTGCTCTGGCGGGCCACGACGGCGCACTGGTCGTTTTTCGTGCTGTTTCTGGGCTTCGCCCTCTACAATTTCGCCATGACCGTCGGCCCCAATGCGACCACGTTCATTCTCCCCACCGAGATGTACCCCACCCAGGTCCGCGCGCTCGGTTCAGGCTTTGCCGCTGCCTTCGCCAAAATCGGGGCGACCCTGGCAGTGTTCCTACTACCTATACTGCAACGCGACCTGGGCGTTGGGCTGCTCTTGCTCGGGATGGCACTGCTCAGTCTGCTCGGCGGAATTTTGACCTATACTTTCCGCGTGGAAGGCCACGGTCTGACTTTGGAGGAGCACCATGGGAGCCTGCCGTTGCGCGCGCGTCAGCTGGAAGGCTGAAACGCTCAAATCGGAGGAATTTGTTGGTGAATACATCGGAGAATCGCATGCCGTTTTCTCATTTTGACGCGATCTTGCAGCAGGTAGCGCCCCTCGACGACATTCCCGTGGCAGTCGTGGATGCAGGACAAAAGGAGGTGCTGGAAGCGGCCTGTGCTGCCCGCGCCCAGAGTATCGTCGAACCCATCCTGCTGGGTAACGCGCAACAGATCCGGGCGTTACTGACGGGTCTGGAGCAGGATACCGGCAACTGCCCGTCGTTTCGGATTGTCGACGTGCCGAGCAGTGAGGCAGCAGCGGCAGAGGCGGTGCAGATGGTCGAACGTGGCGAGGCGGCGGCCATCATGAAAGGCCACATTCACAGCGATGCCTTTCTCCATCCCATCCTCGCCAAACTGCGCACGGATCGCCGCTTGTCACACATCTTTGTCGCCGAACTGGAAAGCTACCACAAACCCCTGCTCATCACCGATGCGGCGATCAACATCAGCCCGGACCTGCTCAGCAAGGCAGCGATTCTGCAAAACGCCATCGATCTTGCCCGGATTCTCGGCGTCGAGCAGCCCAAGGCAGCGGCGTTATCGGCAGTGGAAACCGTAAACCCCGCCATCGCTTCGACCGTCGATGCCGCCTGCCTGGCCAAAATGGCTGAGCGCGGGCAGATCCAGCATGCCATCGTCGATGGGCCCTTGGCCTTCGATAATGCCATCTCCGCGCACTCCGCTGAGGTCAAGGGAATCCATAGCCCGGTTGCTGGCGAGGTGGATATCCTGCTCGTGCCGGATCTGGTTTCCGGCAACATCCTCGCCAAGGATCTGGAATATCTGGCCCATGCCAGCCTGGCGGGTATCGTCATGGGGGCCAAGGTGCCGATCATCCTCACCTCACGTGCCGATCCCCCGCGCGCACGCCTGGTTTCCGCCGCTCTCGCCGCCCTCCTGCATTATGCCGAGAAATCCAAATGAATCCGGAAAGCGCTCCCTGCGCCAAGATCGCCACCCTGACCCTGAATCCGGCGGTGGACGTCAGCTATGAATTTGCGCAGCTGCTCCCCGACCAAAAGACCCACGCCAGCAGCACCCGCTTCGATCCCGGTGGCAACGGCATCAATGTTGCGCGTGCCCTGAAGGAGCTTTTCGTCTGTGCCCATAGTTGCTGCGTGGTCGCCGGGCATGTGGGCCGTCTCCTGCAAACACTGTTGCGCCACAGTCTGGATGATCCCCATTGTGTGGAAGTAATGGGCGAAACGCGCATCAATGCCACCCTGCTGCAACAAGATCCAACAGTGCAGTACGAGGTGACGGCACAGGGTCCGCTGCTTTCCCCCCTGGTTCTCGAGGAGGTCCGCAGCAAGATTTGCAGCTTGGCCGACAACGGCTTCGCCGTGCTGACCGGCTCCTTGCCCCCGGGCGTGCCAACAGATTTTTATGCGCAGCTGATCGAAGAGCTGCGGCAGCAAGGGGCCAGGGTCGTACTCGACGCCCATGGCGAGGCCTTGCGCCGGGGCATCACCGCCAAACCGTTTCTGATCAAGCCAAACGGCTACGAGCTGCGACAGCTCAGCGGCAAGAGCCTGAGCACTCGCCAGGAGCTGATCGCCGCGGCCCGCCAGGTACAACAGCAGGACATCGATTGGGTCTGCGTCTCCCTCGGTGGCGAGGGCGCTCTACTGATCGGATCCGAGCAGAACTTTTTCGCCAATGCGCCAAGCATCGCAGTGCGCTCCACCGTTGGCGCTGGCGACTCGATGGTGGCCGGACTGGTCGCTGCCTTCGCCCAGGGGCAACGTCCGGAGGAGGCCCTGCGCCTTGCCGTCGCCTGCGGCAGCGCCACGGCCGCGCAACCGGGCACTGGTATTTTCACCCACAACGATCTCGACCCACTTCTGCGGCAGATTGAGGTGGAGAATCTCGCACCCTGAAAAGGAGAACGCCATGCAAGCGCAACGCAAAGCTCCCATTGGTATCAGCAAGGAGGCCAGCCGACGCTGGCAGGAAAACTACGAACGGGTTACCCAAGGTTCTGGCCGACTGTTCCTGATGGCGGGTGATCAGAAGGTCGAACATCTGAATGATGATTTCGTGGGCAGTACCGTCGCGGCCGCAGACGCCGACCCGGAACATCTTTTCCGTATTGCCAGCGAGGCACCCATCGGCTGCTTCGCCACCCAGCTGGGACTGGTGGCGCAGTATGGTGGCGACTACCCGGAAATTCCCTACCTGCTCAAGCTCAACAGCAAGACCCACCTGCTTCCCGGAGCCGAGCACGACCCCCGCAGCCGGCAATGGCAAAGCATGACGCAGGTCCAGGAGTTCATGCAGCATGTCGACGTTCCGATCGTCGGCGTGGGCTACACCATCTATCCTGGCTCGGAATTTGAAGCGGAAATGCAGACGGAGGCGGCACAACTCATCCACGACGCCCATCAGCTTGGACTGTTGGCGGTGATCTGGGCCTATCCGCGCGGAAGAGCGGTGGGGAAACGCGAACACGATCCCCATCTGATTGCCGGTGCCGCAGGACTGGTCGCCTGCCTGGGCGCAGATTTCGTCAAGGTCAACCCACCGCTGAATGCGCAAGGCGAGGCAGAGGCCAAGCTGTTGGGTGAAGCGGTTGCCGCTGCCGGACGCACGCAGCTGGTCTGTGCCGGGGGGTCCGAAGTCAGCAGTGCGGACTTCGTCCGTCGTCTGGACGCACAATTGCGTGACGGACACAGCGCTGGCTGCGCCACCGGTCGCAACGTTCATCAACGCAGCCAACAGGAGGCCGTTGCCCTGTGTCGGGCCATTCACAGCCTGGTGGTCGAGGATCGCGGCCTGGAACACGCCCTGGCATTGTTGCAGGAGGACTGAGCGCCCATGGCTCGTCTACCGCGTCAGAAAAGCAAGATCGTCTGCACCATCGGCCCCGCCTCCGACCGGATAGCGGTCCTCGAGGCCATGCTGCGGGCCGGCATGGATGTGGCCCGAATCAATCTCGCCCACGGCAGCATCCCGGAACATGCCGAACGCATCCAGCGCATTCGCAGCGCCAGCACGCGAGTGGAAAAACGGGTAGCCATCCTCGCGGATTTGCCGGGCCCCAAGATCCGCATCGGTACCCTGCCGCAGCCCCTCCAGCTCAAAAAAGGCGAACGCCTGCGCCTGGGACCTGGGCCTTACCACGAAGAACAGGGACAACATCATTTACCGCTGGAACTGCCGGAACTGGCGCGCCCTTTGCGCAAGGGGGATGACGTCTTTCTCGCTGATGGCTTCCTGCATTTGCGCGTCGATGCAGAAGAACAGGGGATTCTGCACTGCCGCGTTGTGGTGGGGGGCGAGTTGCGCTCCCACAAGGGCGTCAATCTGCCCGGCTTGCTGCTCGCCGGCAGTGCGCTCACGGCGCAAGATCAAGACTTGTTGCGCGCCATTCTGCCGCTGGGGGTGGATGGGATCAGCGTTTCTTTTGTCGAGTCGGCAGCCGATCTGGAGCAGGCCCGGACGCTTGCCGCACAACAGGGTTATGAGCCATTTCTGGTAGCCAAGATCGAGCGCCAGCGAGCCCTGCGCAACCTGCCCGAAATTCTCGCGGCTTGTGATGGGATCATGGTGGCGCGCGGCGATCTGGGGGTGGAGATCCCGATCCAGAGCATTGCCCGACAGCAGAAGGAGCTCATTCACCGCGCCCGTGCTGCCGGCAAGGCGGTCATCACCGCGACCCAGATGCTGGAGTCGATGGTCAACAACCCTCGTCCCACTCGCGCCGAGGTAAATGATGTCGCCAACGCCATCCTCGATGGCAGCGACGCGGTAATGCTCTCGGAAGAATCGGCCATGGGTAACTATCCGCTCGAAAGCGTGCGCATGATGGCGCGCATCGCCGCCGACATCGAAGGCTCGGGATTCAGCACCCGCGAGCTGACTTGCCGCAAGAGCGAGAAGGCGGCCGTGGAAGCGGTCATTGCCTGCGATGTGCGTTCGGCAACAGCGATGCTCAAGCCCCTATTCATCGTTACGCCGACCGAGACCGGCGCCACGGCGGCGCGAATTGCAGGCCTGCGGCCGCAGGCCTGGATCCTTGCCCCCAGCCGTCATGCCGCAACCTGCCAGCGTCTGTGCTTTTACTCGGGGGTCTATCCGATCTTCCTCGACCCCGGCTCCGGTAGTTGGGAAAGTGCCATACGCCATTGGCTCAGCGACAACGGCTGGCAACAGGGGCACATTATTCTCACCCAGGGTCCAAGCTTGGGCCATCCGGGTGGCACCAATAGATTGGAGATCATCGATCTCGCCATATTCGAACCCCAAATGCACCAGCAAGGAGACAGCTATGGATAGCCTGATAGAAGACATCATCGCCCGGGAAATTCTCGACTCCCGCGGCAACCCCACCGTCGAAGCGGAAGTCTTGCTGAGCGATGGCAGCCGGGGACGGGCTGCAGTGCCCTCCGGCGCCTCTACCGGCAGCCGCGAGGCCCTGGAGCTGCGTGACCAGGACCCCAACCGCTTCGGTGGCAAGGGGGTGCGGAAGGTCATCGAGCACATCGAAGAAGAGATCGCTCCCAATCTGATCGATCTGGACGCGAGCGCCCAAAAGATGATTGACGACACCCTGCTCGGCCTGGACGGTACCAACAACAAGTCGCGCCTCGGGGCCAATGCCCTGCTCGCCGTGTCCCTGGCCTGCGCCCGCGCCGCCGCCGAAAGCAAGGACCTCCCTCTCTATGCCTATCTCGGCGGCCCCGCGGCCTCCCGCCTGCCGGTGCCCTGCCTCAACGTCCTCAATGGCGGCGTCCATGCCCATT
Organism: Acidithiobacillus sp. YTS05; assembly: GCF_024396695.1. Classification (GTDB taxonomy): domain Bacteria; phylum Pseudomonadota; class Gammaproteobacteria; order Acidithiobacillales; family Acidithiobacillaceae; genus Igneacidithiobacillus; species Igneacidithiobacillus copahuensis. The sequence continues at coordinate 1,048,261 of NZ_CP094359.1, read as the reverse complement.
GGCAGGGGGCAGATTTTCAGGAGACCATGCTGGTGCCTTTTGGCGCCGACTCTTTCCGCGAGGCCATCCGCTGGGGGGCAGAGGTCTATCACGCCCTGCAGAGCCTGCTGCTCGAAAAACATTTGAGCGTTGGCGTGGGTGACGAGGGCGGCTTTGCCCCAGCGGTGCGCTCCAACCATGAAACACTGGACCTGCTCCTCGCTGCCATCGAAAAGGCCGGTTTCGTGCCGGGCAAGGATTGCGGCATTGCCATCGATCCGGCCTCTTCGGAATTCTATCGGGACGGCAAGTACCAGCTGCACACCGAAGAACGCGCCATCGGCAGCGAAGAAATGATCGAATATTACGCGAAGCTGGTGGATGACTATCCCATCGTGCTGCTGGAAGATGGTCTGGCCGAGGATGACTGGGAATCGTGGAAACAGCTCAACGCGCGCTTAGGCAGCCGCATCGAGCTGGTGGGCGATGACATCTTCTGCACCAACCCGGAGATCATCGCCCGCGGCATCAGAGACGACATTGCCAATTCCGTGCTCATCAAGCTCAATCAGATCGGCACCGTCAGCGAGACCTTTGCCGCCGCCCGACTGGCGCAGTTCCATGGCTGGGGGGCCTTTGTCTCGCATCGTTCCGGGGAAACCACCGACGATTTCATTGCCGATCTCACCGTGGCGCTGGACACTGGTCACCTCAAATCCGGTGCGCCCTGCCGCGGCGAGCGTGTCGCCAAGTACAACCAGCTCCTGCGCATCGAAGAAGAACTGGGCACTGCCGCCACATACGCCGGCGCCCAGGCCTTCGTCCGCCCTGCAACCCGCTGAGAGCGGGGCCGCTCAGCGCCTCAGAAAAGGCTGCGGGCGGCCTTGCCGATGCCCTCGGCCGACATCGGGTGCTGGTCGGCAAAACGGGCGAGATCATAGGCCGTCGCTCCCAGGCTCAGCGCCGTCCCGATCTGCCCGATCAAGGCGCCGGCATCGATGCCAACGATCCAGCCCCCCAGCAGGCGCAGGGAGGAAGGCTCGAAGAACAGGCGAATCTCCCCCTCCAGGCGCTCAAGAATCTGCGCCCGGGAGTCTTCAGCAAAATCATAGCGACCCACCGCCAGTTCGCGTCCCGCAGCCTTGGCCGGGGTCATGCCAATATAGGCCGCGGCCGGGAGGGTGAAGATCGTCGTCGGCACATTGTGGAAATCCGCGTAATCCAAGGGTTGATTGCCCCCCAGGATATTGTGCGCCGCGGCCAACGATTGCCGTACCGCTGCATGAAAGAGGGGTACCCGACCATTGACATCACCGGCGGCGTAGATATGCGGGTAGCGGGTCTGCAGAGATGGCCCCACCTGGACGCCATGTCGGTCAAATTCGATACCAATCGCTTCGCAACCCTCGGGAATCACCGGCGAGCGCCCGACTGCGAGCAGCACCGCCTCCGCCTCTCCGCTCTCCTCCTGCCCGGCGCGTTGCCAGAGCACCCGGCGCAAGGCACCCTGGGCCTCGATGCGCTGCACATCGACGTCGGTCAGGATCCGCATCCCCGCCGGCAACAAGGGCTGGAGCAGGGCGACCATGCCCGGATCCATGCCGTTCAAAATCTGTCCGCCCTTCTGCAGGAGGATCACCTGACTACCAAGCTCAGCAAAGAAAGACGCCGTTTCCAGGCCAATGTATCCGCCACCCACCACGATCAAGCGCTTGGGCAAAGCGCGCAGGGCCGGGTCCGGTTTATAGAGATCATGACTGGTCAGACAATGTTCGGCACCGGGAAGGGGAGGCACAAAGACGTCCGAGCCACTGGCAATAAGGAGATGATGGCAGCGGATTTTCTCACTGCCCTGATCATCGTCAATCTGCACGGTGTGGGGATCAAGAATGCGCGCCACCCCCTTGCGCAGCTCGATACCGGGTTGTGCAGCAAGCTCCTGGGCATGCTGGGCATACCGCCGCGCCTGTACCTGATCCTTGTGCTGCACGATGGCTGCATAGTCCGGCGCCGATAGCTCTGCCCGACCCAGCTGGGTGCTGAAACGCCGCGTTGCGCCAGCCAAGGACGCCATCTCCCGCACTGCCTTGGATGGCACACAGCCCTCATAGAGACAGTTGCCACTCATCACCCCTTTGGGATCTACCATGAGCACCTTGCGCCCCGCCCGCGCCAGTCGAAAGGCCGCCGGATACGCCGCGCCGCCAGCCCCGATACAGAGCAGATCCACTACTTTTTCCGCCATATCTGACCTCCTGGTCCCATTATATACTTGTCAGTATAGTTCACCGCCGCGGATGAGCCGATGGTCTACACTGAGGTTGCAAAGCCGGAGGATGCACGCATGAATATCACACCGTCCTATGTATTGCCCCAATTGCCAGAAGCGCTGGATGGGCTGATTGAACTGGCCCTGGATCTGCGCTGGTCATGGAGTTATCGCAGTGATGTCCTCTGGGAGCAGCTCGATGGAGAACTCTGGAGCCGGACCCGCAACCCCTGGTTGTTGTTGCAGAACCTCGACGCAGCCAAACTCGATGTCTTGGCCCGCGACGAGGGGTTTCTGACCTTGCTGCAGGAGCACCTGCAGCACCATCGCCAGGAAAGCCGTCGGGAAGGCTGGTTTCAAAAAAACATCCCCTCGGCACAGCTGCAACGTGTTGCCTATTTCAGTATGGAGTTCGGCCTTTCCGAGGCCTTACCCATCTATTCCGGTGGTCTCGGGATTCTCGCTGGCGACGTGCTGAAAACCGCCAGCGACCTCGGCGTACCCATGGTCGGCATCGGCATCCTCTGGCAGCAGGGCTACTTCCGCCAGAGTCTGGATGACTGTGGCCGCCAACTGGAGCTCTATCCCTACAACGATCCCACCCAACTGCCCATTCTCCCGGTGCGTGATCCGGAGGGGCAGTGGCTGCGTCTGGAATTGCCCTTTCCGGGCCGCTCGGTCATCCTGCGTGCCTGGCAGGCCCAGGTCGGCACCGTCCCGCTATATCTTTTAGACAGCAACGATCCGCTCAACAGTCCTGCCGACCGGGGCATTACCGCCGAACTCTATGGTGGCGGGCCGGAAATGCGCCTGCAGCAGGAGATCTGCCTGGGTGCAGGCGGTTGGCTGCTGCTGCGCCATCTCGGTATAGAGATAGATATCTGTCATCTGAATGAAGGGCATGCCGCCTTCGCCATCCTGGCGCGTATCCATAGTCACATGCGCGACCATGGCAGCGACTTCTCGTGTGCCTTGAACGCCACCCGCGCCGGCAACGTCTTTACGACGCACACGCCGGTAGCCGCTGGCTTCGATCGCTTCGCGCCGGAACTCGTCACCCGCTATATCGAAGGCGCACCCAAGATCTTTGGCGTTGACCTGCAGCAGATCCTGGCGTTGGGCCGGGCCAATGCGGAAGACCTCCGGGAGCCATTCAACATGGCTTGGCTGGCCATCCACGGCAGCATCCACGTGAATGGCGTCAGTGCCTTGCATGGGAAGGTGAGCCAACATCTCTTTCAGCCACTCTTTCCTCGCTGGCCGACAGATGAAATCCCGGTATGCGGCATTACCAACGGCGTCCATATTCCCTCCTGGGACAATGCCGAGGCAGATGCCCTATGGACAGAACACTGCGGTGCCGAGCGCTGGTTGGGAGAGCTGCAGGACATTAGCGCCCAGTTTCACAACGTGAGCGATACCGAAATCTGGCAACTGCGGCAAAAGGGTCGCCAACAACTCATCGAATTTGCCCGCAATCGCCTGCAACGGCAGTTGGCCATGGCGCACCGCCCACAGGAAGAGATCAACGCCGCAGCCCTGGTGCTCGATCCCAACACCCTGACCATCGGCTTTGCCCGCCGCTTCACCGCTTACAAGCGCCCCAATCTCCTGCTCAGCGATCCAGAGCGCCTCTATCGCATCCTCAGTGATCCGCGCCATCCGGTGCAGCTCCTGATTGCCGGCAAGGCGCACCCCCGGGATGGCGACGGCAAGGCCATGATCCAGGAATGGACCCAGTTCCTCCGCCGCCATCCCGACCTCTTTCACAAGGTCGTCTTCATCGCCGACTACGACATGCTCGTGGCGGCACAACTGGTGCAGGGCGTGGATGTGTGGATCAATACCCCCCGTCGCCCCTGGGAGGCCAGTGGCACCAGCGGCATGAAGGTACTCGTCAACGGCGGCCTGAATTGTTCGGAACTGGATGGCTGGTGGGCGGAAGCCTACAGCGATGCCGTCGGCTGGGGCTTGGGCGACCGCCATGAACACGACTCCGATTCGGCGTGGGACAGGCATGAGGCCGAGCAGTTGTACCAGATCATCGAGCAGGAAATCGCCCCTCTCTTTTATCAGGGACGTGACGAAAGTGGCTGCCCCTGTGCCTGGGTAGAAAAGATCCGCAGCAGCATGGCGGAGCTCACCCCCCGCTTCAGCAGTCATCGCATGTTGCAGGAGTATGTCGAGAACCTCTATCTGCCCGCCGCCAAGCGGCTGCGCGAACGCTCTTCACTGGAACAATTGCGTAGTATCTGCGCTTGGCAGAGCCATCTGAAGGCGCACTGGCATGGTCTACGCTTTGGCGAACTGCATGTTGCGGAAACTGGCGAAGAATATCAGTTCCAGATGCATGTCTACCTGGATGACGTCCCGGCGGAAATGATCCAAGTACAGTTATTTGCCAATAGCGTAGACGCCCATGGTCCCGAACTGCTTCCGATGCAGCGCTCCGAGACCCTCACTGGTGCCGTCAACAGCTTCAATTATCGCTGTAATATCGCCAAGCGCCGACCGGTCTCCGACTACACTCCACGCATCGTTGCCCAACACTCCCTCTGTGAAGTGCCCCTCGAAAACAACGCGATTCTTTGGTACCGCTAACGAAAAAGGATCCGGAGCGTCTCCGGATCCTGATGTATGGTGGAGCTAAGCGGGATCGAACCGCTGACCTCTTGAATGCCATTCAAGCGCTCTCCCAGCTGAGCTATAGCCCCAATTTCTGGTCGGCGTACTATTCCAGAAGACGCCTTCCCTGTCAACTCATCGGCTATGAAAGTGTCTGCTATGAAGGTCGCGGCAAAGCACAATAGAATGAACGCATGAAAGATCTTGCCTCCTCGCTCGACCGCTTGCTTGCTGAACTCGGGCAACCCATCGTCTGCCTGGACTTGGAAACCACGGGCGGACGCCCCCAGCAGGACCGCATTCTCGAGATCGGCATGGTGACGCTTGCGCCGGGACGAGAGCCTCGGGAATGGAGTCAGTTACTGGATCCCGGTTGTGCTGTTTCCCCCTACATCACGCAGTTGACCGGGATTCACCCCAACATGCTCCGCGACATGCCACGCTTTGAGGATATCGCTGCGAGCTTGGCGCTCCACTTGCAGGGGCATATTCTGGTCGCCCACAACGTACGCTTCGACCTTGCCTTTTTACGCCAGTCTTTCCAACGCGTCGAGATCCCTTTCAAAGCGAAGGCCATATGCAGCGTCAAAATCTCTCGGCGACTTTTCCCCCAAGAAACGCGTCATGGTCTGGACGCCGTCATTCATCGCCTGGAAATTCCCTGCCGTAATCGTCATCGTGCCCTGGACGATGCGCGCGTCGTTGCGGAATTTCTCCAGCGGCTTGCCGACGAGCGTTGTCCCGAACTCGTGCAGGCCTGCAAACTGCAATGGGAACAGGAATGTCTTCCTCCCAATCTCGATCCAGAAATCATTCGCAGCATTCCCAATCGGCCAGGGGTCTATCTGTTTTTTGGGAGCAATGAGATTCCCTTGTACATTGGCAAAAGTATTCACCTGCGCAAACGAGTACTGGAGCACTTCCGTAATGATTTCCGGCAGGACCGCGAGATGCAGATCGCGCAGCAGGTGGAGCACATCGAATGGATAGAAACCCCAGGCGAGTTGGGTGCACTGCTACTGGAATCACGCCTGGTGAAAGAGAAAAATCCTCTCTATAACCGCCAGCTGCGCAGAAAAAAGGCGCTTTGCACCATTGTTTGGGGCGGCCCAGGGAGCGCAACACCACAGATCCACTGCGGCGCGGCGATTCGGCCAGGCATCTGCCACGGGATATTCGCCAATCGCCGCAGTGCGAAAGCCGCACTCAAGCGCCTGGCACAGGAATGGGGACTTTGCGATATTCGCTTGGGATTGCAAAAAGGCAAAGGCGCTTGTTTTGGCTTCCAGATCAAACGCTGTCGTGGCGTATGTACCGGCCAAGAATCCACGGCGGAGCATGATGAAAGACTGTATGCCGCCCTGCAAATTTTGCAAATCCAGCACTGGCCATTTTCCGGACCTATCGGTATTCCCGAAGACGACACCGGCGCCTCCATCCATGTTTTTGATCACTGGTGCCATATGGGAATCTTACGAGAAGATACCGGAATAGTAGAAAAATTCACGGAATCAGCCAGCTTCGATGCGGATACCTATCGCATATTACTCCGCCACCTCAATCGCTCTCCGCAACAATGGACATCTTTGGATCAGGATTGGGACTGTCGATCATAAATGGCGAGGGAACCAATCGGCGTCTAAAGTGGTCAACAGATCGTCATTCACAACTCCAGGGAACGCCGCTATGTTTGGATTTGGAAAGGAAGAAATGCCCGCTGTCAACTGCCCTGCCTGTCAGAGCAGCATGCAGGACATGGGTTCGCATGGGATCCGCATGGGCGGCTTGACCGGCATTCTTGGGGCAGGCGCCGCGCTGGTTGGCGGACAAATGGCCGACGATGCAGAAGAGGCCTTCGAGAAAAAAATGGCGGTGCGGGTCTTCGTTTGTCCGCAATGTCATGAAGTATCCCTGAAATATCAGGGTGGACTCTAAGCCTTGCCGGAAACATCTGGCGTGCTTCGTAGACGACTGCTGACTCTGTGCCTGGTGCCTGTGCTGGGAGCTTTCGCTGGCAACAGTTTTGCTGCCGGAAATCTTGCGACCAACGCCAATGCCTGGCAGTGGGTGTGGCAAAAACTGGCGCGCTACGGCTACGTTCATGTTGTCTACGGCAGTTATATGGAACGCTATGGTGCGGTGCGCACAGTCGCCGCCTGGGATGTTGCCGTTCCACATAAATTGCAGGATTTATCGAACCGCTGGGGCTACTCTGCGTTAAACCCGGAATTCCGCAGTGGAGTGATCCAATTTGAACGGGCTAGCAAGATTCTGCCCGTCAATGGCATTTCCCGGGGACGAGTTAATGCAACCCTGATTGCTCGGCTGGAAGCGGGGCATATTCCCTACAATCCCTATCCGTTTCAGTGGGTCGAGGTCCGCAAAGATCATCATCCCGAACAACTACGGATCTGGCAGGTGCCGCCCTCTGCGGCAGGTGACCTGCATTGGAAAGGTCGCTGGGGCTACCATTCGGTGGTCAACACCGGAGTGTTGCAGTCCACGCCAGATGGGAGTTGGCCGGTATATCAGCGCCTTGCCGACACGACGATGCACGGCACTTTTCCCATCCGCATCACAAAGACAAAATATCTCAGTCTATCGCCAGATCAACGCGGACATTATCACGGTCATCTGGTCTACTGGCAGCGATATGTCGCGCCAAATGTCCGTTTTGTCAATTATTTTTATGACGGTCGAGCAATTCACTTCTACCCGCGCAAGACTTATGGCTGGCCACAAAGCGCTGGATGCGTAGAGATGCCCTATCAAAACGCAAAGCATCTGTTTCACCTTTTGCATTATGGGGATCTGGTATCCGTGGTCGGGCATTACCAGCCTTTCTCCCCGCCCAAGGAGAAACTACTGCTTGCGGGAGAAGAACTGCGCAAAAGGATCATAGAAAATATCCAACAGCAAGCCTCTGGCTCTGCGTGAGCCTGTGGCCTACTGGACTCCCGTTTGCTAGTTGCCGGCAGAGGTCTTACCATCGTCCCATAAGCCAGCAACAGCGATGACGACGATCATGACCCAATCTATCGATTCCCATCTCAACGAAGAGCGTCTTTTCCCCGTGCCCGAGACATTCGCCGCCCGTGCGCATCTCGATCAAAGCGAATACCAGCGTCTGCAGGCAGAAGCCGAGCGCGATCCTGAAGCATTTTGGGGCACCCTCGCGCGCGAACACCTGCTCTGGGAGCAGCCATTCTCGCGGGTTCTGGATCAGGGCGAGGCGCCCTTCTACCGCTGGTTTACCGACGGCAGCCTCAATGTCGCAAAAAATTGCATCGACCGTCACCTGCAGGGGGCGCAAAAGCACAAGGCCGCGCTGATTTGGGAGGGAGAGGATGGCAGCGTCAAGACCCTGACCTACGCGCAACTGCACCGCGAGGTGAGCCTCTTTGCCAATACCCTACGCGGCGAGAAGGTCGAGTCTGGTGACCGGGTCGTTATCTACATGCCCATGGTCATCGAAGCGGTGGTGGCGATGCTTGCCTGTGCGCGCATTGGCGCTGTGCACTCCGTGGTTTTCGGTGGATTTTCCGCCGAGGCGCTCAAGGATCGACTGGAAGATACTGGCGCCAGGATTCTGCTCACCGCCGATGGCGCCTATCGTGGCGGAAAGATCGTGCCACTCAAACGCCATGCCGATCAGGCCTTATTGCGCGAGCACGAACATCAGGTGGAACGGGTCATTGTCTTGCAACGCACCGGCACCGACATTGACATGCTGGATGGTCGCGATCTGTGGTGGCACGAGGCAATCGCCGGGCAGTCGGCCCACTGTCCTGCTCCCGCCCTTCCCGCCGAGCACCCCCTCTTCATCCTCTATACCTCGGGCAGCACCGGCAAACCCAAAGGGATTCTGCACAGTAGCGCTGGTTACCTGCTCTGGGCCAAGCTCACCAGCCGTTGGTCTTTCGACCTGAAAGAGGACGACGTGTACTGGTGTACCGCCGATGTCGGCTGGATCACCGGGCACAGCTATGTGGTCTATGGCCCCTTGGCCAATGGTGCCACTGTCTTTTTATATGAAGGCGCCCCCATGTACCCCCAACCCGACCGCTTCTGGTCGATGGTGGAGCGCCACGGCATTAGTGTCCTCTACACTGCGCCAACGGCCGTGCGCGCCTTCATGAAGATGGGCGACAGCTGGGTCAAGAAACACGATCTCAGCAGCCTGCGACTGCTGGGGAGCGTGGGCGAACCGATGAACCCCGAAGCGTGGATCTGGTATCGCGACGTCATTGGCGGCGGAAAATGCCCCATCGTTGATACCTGGTGGCAGACGGAAACTGGCGGGCACATGATCGCTCCCCTGCCCGGGGTCAGCGCCAACAAACCCGGCTCCTGCGCCCTGCCCTTGCCCGGAATATCCGCCAAGGTGGTGAATGAGCAGGGCGAGGAAATCGACGCCGCCGACCAGGGTGGTTATCTGGTCATCGATCGTCCCTGGCCGGGCATGTTGCGCGGCGTCTGGGGCAATCCCGAACGCTACGTGCAGACCTACTGGGGAAAGTTCGGCAACCGCTATTATATAGCCGGCGACAGCGCCCGACGCGACAAAGACGGGTACTTTTGGGTGATGGGCCGCATCGATGACGTTCTCAATGTATCCGGCCATCGCCTGGGTACCGCGGAGATCGAATCCGCTCTCGTTGCCCATCCCGCCGTCGCCGAGGCCGCCGTCGTCGGCATTCCGCATGAGATCAAGGGAGAAGCGGTATCTGCCTTCGTGATTCTCAAGGCCGCCCATCAGGGAGACGATCATGATCAGCTGAGCGCAGCGTTACGCGCGCAGGTGACGGATCTGATTGGCGCCATTGCTCGTCCCGATGATATCCACTTCGTCGATAGTCTGCCCAAGACCCGCTCTGGCAAGATCATGCGTCGCCTGTTACGCGCGCAAGCCCGTGGCGAAGAAATTACCCAGGATATCAGTACATTAGAAGATTAAGGGAAAGATATCAGACTGACAGTTGACAGAACTTGCTGAAAATATCCGCAAGGATCAGCATATTGCAATCTCAAGGCGAGCGTTTCCCGGGAGATCCACTCCTGAAAGGGAAACGCTACTGATTTCCGGCAAAGCGCAACGGCTTCGCCTGGGGTCTGCCACAAGCATGGCAGGGTTGGCTTTTGGCAGAAACGTTTAGTTCATTTCATGCAAAGCAGACTCGGTACGCTTGGCGAAGGCTGGATCGGTCTCGGCCTTTTTCAATAACGCCTCATATTTCATTGGCGTCAGATGATGCTGCGCGAGGATCGCGGTAATTTTCTTGTTATACCCTTCCAGCTTTTGATGTTTTTCTTTTTCACTCATGCTTTTATCGGAAATCACGGTATGCGCCTGCATATCGATGGGTTGAATTTCCTTCACTGCCGCGGCAAAGTGATGCAGCTCCTGCTGGTCCACATGCTGCTTCGCAGGGGCTGGAGACATCGGCTGGGCCGGTGTGGTCTGCGCTGGCATCGCGGTGCTGGCCAAGGCCAAAGTGCTGCCAAAAATCAAGGTCGCAGAAGACGCAATACCAACAATAATTCCCTTTCTCATGAACTCTCCTTTTTTGATTACGCTGCAAATCATGAAACCAGACCGTAACAAGAATAATCCGCCATTGTCAAAACTGAATTGTTAATTGATATATATCAGGATAATATTGCAATAATTTTCACCTCACTAAATTTACTCACAACATGCCCTTGATAGCGCTGGCGACTTCTATAACGCTGCGTTATCATCGCCGGTTTCTGGCGGAATCGAAGCGGTGACAGAAAACTTTCATCCACGGCGCAGTGTATTTCTTCTCGGCAGCCTCAGCGCCTTCGGCGCCCTGTCCATCGACATGTACCTGCCCAGTTTGCCAACCCTGCAACAGCACTTTCAAGTCAACCAATTCGCTATCCAGCTTACCCTTGCCGCTTTTTTTCTCGGATTTTCCGGGGGCCAGGCGATCCTCGGCCCCATCAGCGATCGTTTCGGTCGCCGCGCTCCCCTGCTGCTCGCCCTGGCGCTCTACGTACTCGCATCCCTCGCCTGCGCAATGGCCCCCAGCGCCGTCTGGCTATCCTTCTTCCGTCTGCTGCAGGGCATCGGCGCATGCTCGGGGCCAGTCATTGGCCGCGCATTGGTGCGCGACCTCTTTCCGCCGCAGGACGCTAGCCACGTCTTTGCACGGATGATCCTGGTCATGGGCGTCGCTCCGATTTTTGCTCCCCTCCTGGGTGGCTATCTGCTCCTCTGGTCTGGCTGGCAAGCAATCTTCGTCCTGCTGGCGGTCCTCGGGCTCCTCAGCTTGCTGAGCAGTGCCTTGCTCTTGCCTTCCGGCCATCGCGGAGATCCCGCGCACTCGCTGCATCTGTATGCCATTGTCTCGCGCTTCTGGATCCTGCTTCGTGACCCGCAGTTTCGTCCCTACGCCATTATTCTCGCGGCCAGCTTTTCCGGCATGTTTGCCTACATTGCCGGATCTCCCTTCGTGTTCATCGACTTACACAAAGTGCCAGCGCACGATTTTGGCTGGATCTTTGGCCTCAATGCCCTGGGTCTGATCCTTCTCTCCCAGTTCAATCGTTTTCTGCACCGACGTTACTCTCCGCACGTCCTGTTGCGGACAGCCTTATTCATTCAGTTTTGCGCCGCAGCGTTCCTGCTTTTTGCAAGTCTCGTACCGCAAACGGGCCTTGCGGGTCTCATCGTGCCGCTCTTCTTCTATGTCGCCTCCATCGGCTTGGTTTCCCCCAACAGCAGCGCCCTGGCCATGCAAGAACAAGGGAAGCAGGCGGGCACCGCCTCCGCCCTGCTCGGCAGTCTGCAATTTGCCAGCGCTGCCGTCGCCGCCATGGGCGTGGGTCTCATCGACATCCCCAGTGCCGTACCCATGGCCCTGGTAATACTCTTCTGCGCGACAATTGCAGCATTCACCGGACTCACCCTGCGCAGTGCACCACGGGTCGCCTGATCGAGACAATTCGCTGCAGGCACAAAAAAAGGCGCCGCAGCGCCTTTTTTCCACTACGCTGTATCAGTCGTCCGGCATGGCCGAGATGAAGGCAGCGGGCACGGGATTCATCCCCAAAGCATTGCGCAACGTGGCAAAATGCATCGCCTCGTCGCCTTCGATATTGGCTGCGGCGTGCGCGAGCTCCGGATTACTGAACTGTTTCACTGCCCCTAAATACGCCTTGGCGGCGCCGATTTCCAAGCCTGCGGCAAAATGCAGCACGTCGGCCTGATCCTTCAACTTATCAACAGGGAAACCCCAGGCCTTGGCCAAGTCACCCATGGAAGCGGTGAGTGGCAGCTTGGCCGCAACCGGCTTACCACCCATCTTCTTGATCGTCTCGGCGAGTACGGCCGCGTGCGCTTCATGATCCTTCTGAAATTGCAGGGCCAGTTTGAGCGGACCCGGCTGCAGGAGCTTACTGTCAGCTCCTACCTGGTAGGCCGCAATCGCCTGATGTTCGGCATTCAGGGCAAAGTTCAGGATACCCAGATCGTGGCTCTCGCTGTTCGCAGACATCCCTGCGGCCCGCGCCGTGGCCGGCAAAACCAGATTTCCGGCGGCGGCCAGACCCAAGCCAAAAAGGGCACTTTTTTTCAGAAAATCCCGACGATTTGCGCCAACTTGCTCATTTTCCTGCATGATATTCTCCTGCCTGTGACGAGAAAAGAGTGATGAACTGTGTCATCACAATCTAGTACGCACGGCGTGGACCTGTGGATGCATCCTGACTGCTGATCAACGTCGCCTTGAGCAGTATGGGCCCGGTGGGTTGCCCGGTCGGAGAACCTCCAGCAGGCTCCATGGTCACCGCCAACAGGCGGGCGTGAGAAAGGTTCATGTGGTCCGGCACCGGCAGTACCGGCGTCTGCCCTTCCTGCATCGGCAACAGTCCCATCGAAACAGGCTTCTTACCGGGCACAATGGCCCATAGCTGCATGGATTTATTCGGGGGAATTTGGGTGTTTCGCAGGGTGACCAGGCGCATATGATGAGCGCTGGCATGAAATACCCAGGTTGCCTGCCCTTGGCTATTATTGACGACTGCCAGCATGGGCATGCGCGGCACGCTGGGCCATAACCAACTGACCACCAGCACGACTGCCAGCGCCGCGCTCAGGCCCTGCCACAGGGCAAGGCGGCGCCACCATGGCAGATGCGACGATCGGGATCGGGGTTGGGCGAGGGTCGCTCTGGGCAACTGCGCACGAATGCCATGCCATACGCGCTCTGGCACCGGCTGCGGACGCGCAGGAAGCATGGCAGGCAACAGTAAATCCTCCCAGCGCTCCACCATCTGCGCAAGGACGACATCCTGCTGCACGAGCCGCGCGAAGCGGAGGCGTGCCCTTCCTCGCAGGCTGCCGATCACATACAGCGCTGCCAGTTGCTCGGAAAGTTGCGGATGCTTACGCAGATTCATGCTGCAAACAGTCCCTCAAAAACAATAATCCCCTACGAATCCAGCTTTTCACCGTCCCCAGAGCCGCCCCAAAGTGTGTGGCTACCTCTTCGTAGGTCGCGGCACGATAAAAGGCCTGCACGATGGCCTGGCGCTGCTCTGTTGTCATCTTCTGCAAACAATCCTCGATACGCTTGCGCTCGGCAGGATACAATGCGGCCTCATTATGCACGGCCCCCCATTCTTCGCGCTCCCAGTCGGGCTCTTCCCAACCAGGCTCGTCCTTGGGCATACGGCGCAACAGATCAATCGCCTGGTAACGCACGATCGCCGCCGCCCAGGCCATGGGAGAGCGACCTGCGCGATACTCGGATGCCTTCAGCCAGATCTTGAGAAAGGCATCCTGCAAACAATCGGCCGCACGGCCATCCTCTCTCAGAATACGCAAAGCCACGGGGTAGAGATGCGCAGACGTCTCCCGGTAAAAACGCTGGAACGCCTGCTGATCGCCACACGCAACCGCAAGTAGCAGCCGCTCCAGTTCGGCGGTGTCAATCATGAGGCATTACGGGACAATTCATGATTCCTCACACTTTTGCATTCGCACCTCTCTACCGCAAAGCCGTATGCTCATTGGTACAGTCTGGCCCGAGGATAGCGCAGAGTACCTGCACTTGACCACGAGCGGAACACAACTGGAGAAATCATCATGAAAAAGCAGAAGAGATTTTCCCTAAGAAATGGCCTGTTAGGCATTGCAGTTCTGGGCCTGAGTAGCGCAGCAATGGCCAGCCCCATTGATCTGCAACTGAACATCGGCACACCGGCGTACTACCCGCCTGCGGTCGTCGCTAGTCCACCGCTGATGGTTTGGCTGCCCAGTTTGGGAGTGTACGCGGCCTATGGCAGTTCTCAGCCCATTTTCTATGGCGGCTCCAGCTACTACTATTATTACGGCAATCGTTGGTGGTCAGGTCCTGGGTATCGCGGCCCGTGGCGCCCGATTGCGGCACCGCCCCCGGGATTACAGCGCTGGCATCCCGGAGACTGGCAACGCGTACAGAATGAAGCCCACTATCGCGCGCGCGACCCACATTGGCGGCATTTTCGGCCGCAAGCCCGGCCGCAGCCGCCCGTCCCCCAGCAATACCGGCCACACGGATCGGATCACGGTCCCTATCACCCGCAGCATCCACAAGGGCCGCAGCGTGAATACGGTCCGCATGGAGAGCAGCGGGGAGGACATGGTCCCGATCATGGCAACCCCGGCCGCGGAGATCATGGGCCAGGAGACCGTGGTTGGCAGGGCGACCATGGCCCTGGCCGCCCCTGATTCTGGTCGCTCCCTCAGGAAGCAATCTTCTCGTTAAGCCACGTCCTTGCCTCGGCCATCGCCGCGTCCAGCCCTTCCGCTTGCGCGGCACCGGCCTGAGCCATATCGGGCCGCCCGCCTCCCTTGCCCCCCAAAGGCTGAGCAACGACATTCACTAGTTCACCCGCATGGACCTTGCCATGCAGATCCTTGCTGACCGCCGCCAAGAGCGACACCTTGTCATCGGCCACGCCGGCTAGAACGATGATGCCGGAGCTGATTTCCGAGCGCAGACGATCGAGCACCTCGCGCAGGGCCTTGGCATCCATCCCATCCAGGCGTTGCAACAGAACCGGGACATCCTGAATGCGCTCTACCCGCGCGGCCAGATCGGCACCCGCGCTGGCGGCCAAATCACGCTTGCTGCGCTCCAGTTCCTTCTCCAGTTGCCGCAAGCGTTCCAGGGTCTGGGCCAGACGCTGATCGAGTTCGGCGGGGGCTGCCTTGAGCAAAGCCGCTGCCCCGCGCAGACGTTCCTCATCCTGCTGCACACTGCGCAAGGCGGCCTCCCCAACGACGGCCTCGATACGGCGAACCCCCGCGGCGACGGCGGACTCACTCAGAATCCTGAAGAAGCCGATCTCTCCAAGGGCAGCGACATGGGTACCACCACAAAACTCCAGCGAGTGCTCCCCCATCAGCACAACCCGAACTTCCTCGCCGTATTTCTCGCCAAAGAGGGCCATGGCGCCCAAGGCCTGGGCCTCGGCCAGGGGCAATACCCGCGTCTCGGCCTGCACATTGGCGCGAATGGCCGCATTTACCTCACGCTCGATGGCCTGTAACTCCGCCGCCTCCAGAGGCTCGGGATGGCTGAAGTCGAAGCGCAGCCGTTCGGCATTCACCAGCGATCCTTTTTGCTGCACATGGCTGCCCAAGCGCCGGCGTAGTACCGCATGCAGAAGATGCGTCGCTGAATGGTGCGCGGCGGTGGCAGCGCGGGCGGCGGGATCGACCACTGCCTGCAGGACCTGCCCGACATGGACGCTGCCACGTTCCAGGGTGCCGATATGCACATGCTGGCTGGGCACCGGCTTTTGCGTGTCCGTCACGGTAAAGAGTATTTCCTGACCATGGAAGAGCTTGCCGACGTCACCCGCCTGTCCACCCGACTCAGCATAGAATGGCGTCTGATCCAGGATGATCGCGGCGGACTGGCCCGCCGCCAGACTGTCCACACTGGCGCCATCGCGCACGATGGCAAGCACGCCCCCGGCCCCATCGCAACCGCCATAGCCCAAAAATTCCGTAGCCGGTAGATGCATGGCCAAATCGTGATAGATCTTTTCCGCCTTCACCGCGCCGCTGCCCGACCACGCGGCGCGGGAGCGTTGGCGCTGCTCGGCCAGGGCCGCGTCAAAGCCCGCCATGTCCATCTCCAGGCCACGCTCACGGGCGATATCGGCGGTCAAATCAACCGGAAAACCGTAGGTATCGGACAGGCGAAAGATGACCTCGCCGGGGATGGGCGCCCCTGCCGGCAGTTTGGCAATGGCCTCGTCAAGGAGATCGAGCCCGCGCTGTAAGGTCTCGCGGAATTTGTCTTCCTCGCGATGCAGCTGCCGCTCGACCTCGTGTTGTGCCTGGCGCAGCTCTGGGTAGGCGTCCCCCATGCTGGCAACCAGCGGGGCCACGAGACGATAGAAAAATGCATCCTCGACGCCCAGCTTACGCCCATGCCGCACCGCACGGCGGATGATACGCCGCAGCACATAACCACGACCTTCATTGCTCGGCATGACGCCATCGGTGATCAGGAAACTGCAGGCGCGAATGTGATCGGCCAAGACCCGCAGACTGGTATCACTTTCGGCGCTGGCACCATAAGGGGTAGCGGCAAGCTCTGCCGCGGCGGCGATCAGCACCTGAAAGATGTCGGTGTCGTAGTTGTTGTGTACGCCCTGCAGGACCGCCGCCAGTCGCTCCAGCCCCATACCGGTGTCGACCGAAGGCTTGGGCAAGGGCGTGAGCTTGCCCGAACTATCCCGGTCGTATTGCATGAAAACCAGATTCCAGATCTCGATATAGCGGTCACCGTCGGCATCGGGGCTTCCGGGCGGACCGCCAGGGATTTCCGCGCCATGATCGTAAAAAATCTCGGAACAGGGACCGCAGGGGCCGGTATCGCCCATACTCCAGAAGTTGTCCTTGTCGCCGCAGCGGGAGAAACGCGTTGCGTCGACTTTCATCTCGTCGAGCCAGATCGCGGCCGCTTCGTCATCCTTTTCGTAGACCGTCACCCAGAGTTTTTCGGCTGGCAGTCCCAGGGTCTCGGTGAGGAAACGCCAGGCAAACCGGATGGCTTCCCGCTTGAAGTAATCGCCAAAAGAGAAATTACCGAGCATCTCGAAGAAGGTATGGTGCCGTGCGGTGTACCCTACATTTTCGAGATCGTTGTGCTTGCCGCCGGCGCGCATGCAGCGCTGGGTGGAGACGGCCCGCGCATAGGGGCGCTGCTCCAGTCCCAGAAAGGTATCCTTGAACTGCACCATACCCGCATTGGTGAAGAGCAGCGTCGGGTCATTACGCGGCACCAGCGGGCTGCTGGGGACGATCTGATGCCCTTGGCTGGCAAAAAACTCCAGAAAAGCGGTACGGATGGCTGCTGACTTCATGTGACTCCCTGAACGATACTCGGCGGGGCTCACTCCCCATCCGCGAAAAAATCTTCTCCGGCCAACGCCTTGCGAATCAAATCGGGAGGAAAGCCCCGCCCCTGTAAAAAACGCGCCCGGCGTGCCCATTCCTTGGCGTCGCCAGGTGCCTGCTCACCAAAACGCTTCTGCAGCACCTGCCGCGCCCGTGCCAGCCAATCGACCTCCGCCAGCAAGACGCGGTCATCGCCTGCACCACTCGCGCGCCAGTCCTGCGCCACCCGCACGGGGCCCTGACCACGCGCGGCTCGACTGCGCATCCGCGCCTCACGGTAGCGGGCATCGCTCAGATATCCGCGCCCTTCCAAACTTGTAAGGACCGCATCCACCGCCTCAGCGGCGAAGCCGGACTGCCGCACGAGGCGAGATCGTAACTCGGCGCGGGCGTATTCTCGGCGCGCCAGCAATCGCAGGGCTGCGGCCTCGATGGCCGCCTCCCCGTCACTCATGCCTCGGCTTCGGCGAGCCCCGGAACCTCTTCGGCAAAGGCCAGCGGGTGACCCAGGGCCGCGGCACGCACTTTGTCCTCGATGGTCTTGGCTACCTCCGGATGCTCTTTCAGATACTGGCGGGCGTTTTCCTTGCCCTGCCCGATCCGCTCCGTACCGTAGCTGTACCAAGCCCCGCTCTTTTCCAAAATGTCGAACTTGACACCCAGATCGACCAGCTCCGACAGACGCGAAATGCCTTCGCCGTAATAGATGGCGAACTCCGCCTCGCGAAAGGGAGGAGCCACCTTGTTTTTGACCACCTTCACCCGGGTATCGTTACCAAGGACCTCGTCGCCCTTCTTGATGGCGCCAATGCGGCGGATATCCAGCCGTACCGAGGCGTAAAACTTGAGGGCATTGCCGCCGGTGGTGGTTTCCGGGCTGCCATACATGACACCGATTTTCATGCGGATCTGGTTGATGAAAATGACCAAAGTATTGGTACGCGAGATGTTGGCGGTGAGTTTGCGCAGCGCCTGGCTCATCAGACGCGCCTGCAGACCGACGTGCGAATCGCCCATCTCGCCCTCGATTTCCGCCTTGGGAGTCAGGGCGGCCACAGAATCAATGACAATGAGATCGACGGCACCGGAGCGCACCAGCATATCGGCAATCTCCAGCGCCTGTTCGCCGGTATCCGGCTGTGAGATGAGGAGATTTTCGAGATCCACCCCGAGCTTCTGCGCGTAGGTGGGATCGAGGGCATGTTCGGCATCGATGAAGGCCGCGGTACCGCCGGCGGCCTGACAACTAGCGATGGCGTGCAGGGTCAGGGTCGTTTTGCCGGAGGATTCCGGCCCATAGATCTCGACGATACGCCCACGCGGCAGCCCGCCGACGCCCAAGGCCAGATCCAACCCCAGGGAACCCGTGGAATAGACGGCAATGTCCTTGACGGCGCTCTGCTCGCCCAGGCGCATGATGGCACCCTTGCCAAACTGGCGGTCGATTTGCGACAGGGCCGCGGCCAGCGCCTTGCTCCGTTGATCATCCATCTTGCCATCTCCTCGTTGGGGTACCCGGGCATTCTACCCGAGGGATTCGCTCAGACCAATCTTGGGATGCTCACTCTCTGCCAGCAAACCCAACAAGCCACCGATGGCGACCGAGCCGGCAGCATATTGCACTGCCCAGCGATCACCGGCGAAGAGCAACGTGCACACCTGCCGTCGGCTGCGGCTTGCCCAGCCCAGACAGACGGTGCCTACCGGTTTGCCGGGCACCGCGCCGCCGGGGCCGGCAATACCGCTGACCGCAACGGCAAGGTCGGCATGACGCAGGGCACCATCGAGCATCTCGCCAACCACGGCCTCGGAGACCGCACCATGCGCCTGCAGTGTCTCGCCCGAGACCCCCAGCATCTCTTCCTTGGCGGCATTGCTGTACACCACAAAACCCTGGCGCAACACTGCAGACGATCCCGGCAAGGCGGCAATGCGCGCGGCAATTCCGCCAGCGGTGCAGGACTCCGCCGTCGCCAACTGCCAGCCGCGGCTCGCGGCCCAGCGCAACAAGGCCCACTCCGGCGGCGCCAGATCCAGTACCAGTCCGTCCCCATTTCCCACCCAGATTTCTCCCGGCAAAGCGGCGTCCGCTGGGGTCACGCCAAAGCGGGTGCGCGGCATTGCCGCAAGCGGCCAGTGGCGACACAGATATTCTGCAAGCCTCGACCAGTCTAGGGGGTCGAGAAGGGCTCCACCGGCGGCTTGCCAGGCAGCGGCATTGGCAAAGTCTCCCAGGGCCACGCCAATCACAGCATTCAATGGTAGCTCGCGGCACAGGGTCAAACGCACGGGCTGCCCCGCCCCCTCGATCCAGGCCGCCACCCGTTGCGCCATAGGCAAGGCAGCGGGGTGCAGAGGGAGATAAATCGGCAATTCAGAGTGCATGCTCGTGCCCCCATTGTGTCGGCAACGGTCGTTCTTCGCCCTGCCAGAAAAGCCGCACACCCGCCGCAGGCGGCAGAATCCGCCCTACCCTGCACAAGGGCGTCGCTGTCCGCCGCGCCGCGTCCTGCAGCTCGCCGGCCAGGGAGGGCGGCGCGCAAAGGATCAACTCGTAATCGTCGCCACCGGTGAGGGCCGTGCGCGACAGTCGTTCCCCATCCTCCGCCACCCACTCCGCCACCGGCGGACTCAGGGGCAGGCACTCGGCATCGATGCGCGCACCGACCCGCGAAGCGCGCAAAATATGGCCCAGATCCGCGAGAAAGCCATCCGAAACATCCTGAGCGCAAAGGGCGCGCAAGCGTTGCGCCGCCCGGGCAAAGGCAAGACGCGGCGTAGGACGCAAGCGTCGTTGCTCCAGCCAGTCGGCCCCTGCCAGGGGCGGGTTCTCCTCGCCCCGGCGTGCGGCAAAGGCACGCTCCAGGGCCAGTGCCGCATCGCCCAGGGTGCCGGTCACATAGATGTCGTCCCCCGGCTGCGCCGCGTCCCTCTGCAAGGCCGGCCCACTGAGCAGTCCCAGGGCAGTCACCGTCACGGTCAGCGGCCCATCGCTGGCCACCGTATCGCCGCCCACCAGACGCACGGCAGAAGCAGATGCAAGGGCCTGCCAGCCACGCACAAAGTCGGCACGCCAGGCAGCCGTCGCCAACCCAGCCGGCAAAGCCAGATTGAGCAAGGTCCAGCGCGGCTCAGCGCCCATGGCGGCAAGGTCACTGAGGTTGACGGCCAGCGCCTTCCAGGCCAGATCCGCGGCGTTCACGTCGGCAAAAAAATGCCGCCCGGCTACCAGGGTATCGGTACAGGCCACCAGCGACCGTCCGCCACAATCGAGCACCGCCGCGTCATCGCCAATGCCAATCAGGGTACCATCCCCAGACCGCCCCTGGCCCAGGGCATCCCGCAGTTCGGCAATCAGGGTAAACTCACCGGCGGGCATTCAGATAACGCCCCAACAGATATTCAGTATTTCGCTGCGAACAGGGTATGCTGGCATGTACGGCTGTTTCCTCTTTCGCGTTTGCAACGATGTCCACAGACTCCCGCAACAATCTACCGATTCGCCCGGCGCAAGTCATTACCGGCCGCTTTGCGCCAAGTCCCAGCGGACCCTTGCATGCGGGCTCGGCACTGGCAGCCATTGGCAGTTTCCTGAGCGCCAAATCCCAGGGGGGACGATGGCTGCTGCGTATCGATGACATCGATAGCACCCGTTGTCGGCCAGAGGCTGCCGGGCAGATTCTGCGGCAGTTGGACTCCCTCGGACTCACATGGGACGGCACCCTTCGCTACCAATCGCAATACCGGGATCAATACACCGCAGCGCTGCAACGGCTGCGCGAGCAAGGGCTTGCCTACCCCTGCGACTGTACCCGACAAAGCCTCGCCCACCAACCCTGTAGCTGTCGCAGCCAGCCGCCACGTAGCCCCCGGGCCTGGCGGCTGGATTTGCACACCCTACTTCGCGCCCCCTGGCAAGATCGCTACCTGGGTACCCAGCAATTCATTCCTCCCGAGCAGCCCCCGGTCCTGTTGCGTGCCGATGGGCCGTTTGCCTATCTCCTCTGCTGCGTGGTGGATGATGCCGAACAGGGAATTACCGAGGTGGTCCGCGGGGCCGACCTGACGGCCATCACCCCTCTACAGCAGTACCTGCAAAGGCAACTGGGATTACCGTCGCCCCAATATGGTCACCTACCCTTACTCTATGATGCCAATGGCAAAAAACTCTCCAAAAGCGACAGCGCCGCAGCCTTTGATGCCAGAATCGTCTGGGAACAGAGCCTGCAGGCGCTGGGTTGGGAAACTCCCGCCGATTTGCACGGCGCAAGCCCCGACGACTGGCGCGACTGGGCCCTGGCCGAATGGGCCAGACGCTGGGATGTGTTGGAATGATTCTGTGGCGATGATTTGGGGTATCTGCGGGAATAGGTTTATGGTAGCCAAGGTCAAGCGCAGATGAGCGGAAAGATGCGGAAAACGCGGGGTTTGCCAAGGTACATGGTCCTGATGAGTGCCTGCTGGTTGGCGATGCCAGTCCTGGCACCCTCGGCGCTTGCGCTGCCCATTTACCGCTGGGTCTCGCCCGAGGGCGTGGTCAGCTTTGGCAACCGGCCACCCAAGGATGCCAGAGACGTGCAAAAAATCGGTGAGCAGAGTCCCATATCGGCCACTCCACCGGCGCCCGTCGTGATGCAACCCGCGCGAAAAGCGGAGCAAACAGAGCAGAAAATTGCCAGGGACGAGGAGCTTGCCGCCAAACTCAACCTGCTACGCGCTCTAGAAAACTATCTCGGACAACGGCAGCCACAGATCATCCATGAAGACCGCGGCCCGTCGCTCTTTCTCTATCCGTCCTACCCCTACCAACCCCACCCCGGGCCACCCAGGCCACGCCCGCCACAATCGCCAACGGTAAACAACGGGCTGCCGCAAATCGCGCCGTGGTACACCGGTCCCTGGCCGCGGCAGACACCCTGAGTCAGAGCACGCCGAGCAGGGGCTTACCCGCCGTGGGTCACGACCGCGCCCATCTTGAAGATCGGCATATACATGGCCACCACCAGGGTACCCACCACGATACCCAGGATGACCATGATGATCGGCTCCATGAGGGTTGACATGCGATTGACGGCCTCGTTTACCTCGTTTTCATAGAAATCCGCGACCTTGCCCGACATCACCTCGACGGCACCGGTCTCTTCACCAATGGCAAGCATCTGCGTGGCCATCAAGGGAAACACCCCATCTTCCTTGAGCTTGGTAGAGATACGCCCGCCCGCGGCAACATCGGCGCGGGCATTGAGCACGCTCTTTTCGATGATGGCGTTATTGGATACCCGGGAAAGGGTATCCAGGGCATCGAGAATGGGTACACCGGCAGCCTGCATGGTCGAGAGCGTGCGATTGAAACGAGCCACCGCACCCTTCAGCAAAATATCGCCCAAGACCGGAATTTTCAGGGCATAGCGATCGACAAACACCTTGAATTTGTCACTGCGCCGGTAGGCATAGCGAAACAGAAACACTGCAGCGATGGGCACTACCACCACGATGTACCAGTGCCCGCGCATCCAGTTGGAAATATTGATGACCACCTGGGTCAACAGCGGCAGGGTCGCGCCAAAGCTACTGAAAAGGTTCGCGAAGACGGGAATCACGAAGATCATCAGGATGACCACCACGACGATCATGACGGTAATGATCGCAGCCGGGTAGAACATCGCGGACTTGACCTTTTTGGTCAGGGCCAGACTCTTTTCACGGTAATCCGCCAGACGCAGCAGGATGGTATCGAGAATACCGCCCTGCTCGCCCGCCGCTACCAGTGAAACGAAGAGGCGATCAAAGTATTTGGGATAGTGCGCCAGAGACTGCGACAGGGATTCGCCTTCGTTCAGATGGCGCAAAATGCCCTTGAGCAACTTGCGCATACCGGGCTGGGAGGTGGCCGAGACCAGCAACTCGAAACTCTGCACCAGGGGTACGCCCGCATTGATCATGGTGGAAAGCTGACGCACCATGACCACCAGACTGGCTTCCTTGATTCCCTCCCCGCCCAGGAGCGGCTTGGGCGCCTTTTTGACCACGATGGGGGTAAGCCCCGCCCGCCGCAAGCTAGCCTTGACCACGTTAGCCGAGGCCGCCGTCATCTCGCCTTTTTGCCGCGTGCGTCCATCTGCGGTCTTGGCTTCCCAAACGAACTCGGTCAAATTGACCTTTTCCGTTTGCCGTTGCTGTCCCTTCACGGCGGTTGCCATACCTGTCTCCCCGCTTACCCCGTTTCTCTTGCCCGAGGCAATTAGACGACGTCAGCCGAATTGTCCAGGTGCCAATGGCGTAACTGCGGGTATTCCAAGCAAAGATAGAGGTGCTCGACCTGCTTTTTCTGCGCCTTGGTCAGCAGCAGTCGCACACCCACCAGATCACCGAGAGTGGCGGAGCGAGCCTCACGCCGCACCGTCGTCACCACCGTTTCGCAGTGTCCGCAATCGACGACATCAAACTCCACCAACGCCGCTTCGCCGGGGTCCAGCGGACAATTGGCCAGAAAAAAACTGGCACCATCCAAACTCAGGTCATGCAAAGCCCCCGCAATACTCTCGCCGCTGCGCCGCCGCAGCAGGATCTGACCATCCAGATGCAAGCGCCGGCGCAGGCGGGTCTTGCGTTGATAGAGTAACGCCGGGCGACGGAAGTGATAAACCCCTTGCGAGTCAATCCCCTCCAGGTCACTGAAAAACGAATAAATGCCACCCGCCGTCTCGATAAACACCAACACCTTTCGGTAGCTGCCCCACACCGCATTTCCCTGTGCTCGAAACTGCAGGCCGTGCGCATCGCAGCCCGCAAAAGAGAAGCTGTGTCCCGGATCTTGCGGGTCGGATGCAAAGATGACCGCGCTACTGTCGGCGCCGGCTTGACATAGGCTGTCGGGCACGAATTCGACCATGCTCCGATCAAACTCTCCCACCAACAGCAGGTGATAATCCGCAATGTTCATGCCTTTTCGCAAAGGCAACAAGGAAGCGAGCGGCGTGCGATCCAGGGTGACATCGGTGCTGGTGGTGTTCATCCTTCCTCCTCCGGCTTGGTGAACAGGCCCGCGCGGCGTTCGGCTGGCAAGCCCAAGCCCGAGCCACCGATGGAACACCCAATAGTGGCTGCGCTCATCGCGGATCGCCTTGGCTCGATACAGGCCCTAGTCAATGTAGCGTAACAGATTTGCTGGATCTTGCACGCCGTCTTCCGCTACCCGGCAGATCCCTATACGCGGCCGCACGGCGACCTCTCATTCGTTGACCAATTGCATCTTGACCAGTACCAGCTCCAGCTCCAGCTCCAGCTCCAGCTCCAGCTCGTCCAGATTGCGGTAATCCTTATATCAGCACGACAAATTGAGTTCCAAAATCATTACACGAAGTTGCTTGTTTGATACAGTGGGTGTACCGTCAAAAGGTTTTTACTATTGGTCATTGCACGGAGGAAATTGTCAATGGGCCTCACGTTTGATGACTCAGAACTAGGGATGACGCTTCCTTTCCGGGGAGAATTGAATCTTACGGAATACCTAGAAGCGTTGCTTCCCGAATTCGCGGAGGTAGCAGCGACAGACTCTGGCCGATCTCCTTTGTGTAACCGTTCGGAAGGAGAAGCTATAGTCCTGTCTCCAGACCCCAAAGCTCCTGGAGAAGCGTTGCACTACCAGGGCTGTGACCCGCAATCTGGATGTCTGTGTTTTTCGTCTGCATCCCTTTCCCTGAATCTCCATGCCATGCGGCGCGTGTTGCTGTTCGTGTCGCTCGATCGCAAAGTCTATGCGGGCTTTTCTGAAGCGCAAGGTACCGTCGGCGACTTTCTGGTGTTCACCCACCCCCACCACCTCTATTACCGAAAAGTCCGTGCGGATCGGCGAGTTCCGATGGGTGAGGGGCAAGCGATCCTCCGCCTTCAGGACGGCCGCACCCTGCGCTGCCGGATGCATGACTTCAGCCCCTCTGGGGTCAGCTTTCTTACCGAACAGGATATTCCACGCGGGGAGACGTTACTGGTGACTTTCGACATCCCCGATTGCGGAACCTGCGAAACGGTTGCCCGGGTCGCTCGGCAGGAAACACTCCCGAGGGGGAGTCCCTGCAAATACCTGATTGCGGTAAGCATGAGCCTGACCAAAGAGCAGCGAAAAAAAGCCGAACAACTGTACCTGTGCAAAAAAGGGGCACAGGTAAAGCGGATCGTCGATTCTTCGCGATCCTCCATTGGGTAACCCCTTGACACCCTCTCGCGGATGCCTATGATTAGCACTCGACGAGGGTGAGTGCTAATACTCGTCCTCGCGGGTTCTGATTTTGGTCCAATTTCGATGAGGAAAGCTTCTATGAAACTGCGTCCGTTGCATGATCGCGTTGTCATCCGTCGCCTGGAGGAAGAGCAGAAGACTGCCGGTGGCATCATCATTCCCGATACCGCCAAGGAAAAGCCGGTGCAGGGCGAAGTCGTAGCCGTCGGTCATGGCAAGATTCTGGAAGACGGCAAGGTTCGCGGCCTGGATGTGAAGGCTGGTGACCGCGTTCTGTTTGCCAAGTACGCCGGTACGGAAATCAAGGTCGAAGGCGAAGAGCTGCTGGTGATGCGTGAAGACGACATCATGGCAGTGGTCGACAAGTAAGCCATCCGAAATTTTCCCGATATTTTCCACATTCGTTGAAGAGGTGCTTCCATGCCTGCTAAACAAGTAGCTTTTGCTGAAATAGCCCGCGAGAAGATGCTGCGCGGTGTCAATGTCCTGGCTGATTCGGTCAAGGTGACCCTGGGTCCGAAGGGCCGTAACGTGGTGCTCGACAAGTCTTTCGGCGCCCCCACCATCACCAAGGATGGCGTGTCCGTCGCCAAGGAAATCGAGCTGGCCGACAAGTTCGAGAACATGGGCGCCCAGATGGTGAAGGAAGTCGCTTCCCAGGCCTCCGACGAGGCCGGTGACGGCACCACCACCGCCACCGTGTTGGCCCAGGCCATCATCCGTGAGGGTGTCAAGGCGGTCATCGCCGGCATGAACCCCATGGACCTCAAGCGCGGTATCGACAAGGCGGTCATCGCCGTGGTCGAAGACCTGAAGAAGCAGTCCAAACCCTGCAAGACCCAGAAGGAAGTGGCCCAGGTGGGCACCATCTCCGCCAACTCCGATGACTCCATCGGCAAGATCATTGCCGAGGCCATGGAAAAGGTCGGCAACGAGGGCGTGATCACCGTCGAGGAGGGCTCCGGCTTCGAGAACGAGCTCGACGTGGTCGAGGGTATGCAGTTCGACCGCGGTTATATCTCTCCCTACTTCGTCAACAATCAGGACAAGATGGTTGCCGAGCTGGAGAATCCTTACATCCTGCTGCACGACAAGAAGATCTCCAACATCCGCGACATGCTGCCGGTGCTGGAAGGCGTGGCCAAGGGTGGCCGTCCGTTGCTGATCATCTCCGAGGACGTCGAGGGTGAGGCCCTGGCGACCCTGGTAGTCAACTCCATGCGCGGTATCATCAAGGTAGCGGCGGTCAAGGCCCCAGGCTTTGGCGATCGGCGCAAGGCGATGCTCGAAGACATGGCCATCCTGACCGGCGGCCGCGTCATCAGCGAAGAAGTCGGCATGAAGCTGGAAGGTGCCTCCCTGAGCGACCTGGGCGAAGCGAAGAAAGTGGTGATCAGCAAGGAAAACACCACCATCATCGACGGCGCTGGTCAGCAGAAGGAAATCAAGGCCCGCGTGGAGCAGATCCGTCGGCAGATGGAAGAAGCGACCTCCGACTACGATCGCGAGAAGCTGCAGGAGCGCGTCGCCAAGTTGGCTGGCGGTGTGGCGGTGATCAAGGTGGGTGCTGGCTCCGAAATCGAAATGAAGGAGAAGAAGGCCCGCGTGGAAGACGCCTTGCACGCGACCCGTGCGGCCGTCGAAGAAGGCATCGTCCCCGGTGGCGGTGTGGCCCTGGTCCGTGCCCGCAAGGTGCTGGACAAGGTCAAGACCGACAACCATGACCAGGAAATGGGTGTCGCCATCATCCGCCGCGCCATCGAAGAGCCGCTGCGCCAGATCGTTGCCAACGCCGGTGGCGAAGGCAGCGTGGTGCTGAACAAGGTGCTCGAAGGCAAGGACGGCTACGGCTACAACGCTGCCTCCGGCGAGTATGGTGACATGTTCGAGATGGGTGTCATCGATCCCACCAAGGTCACTCGTACGGCTTTGCAGAAGGCCTCCAGCGTCGGCGGTCTGATGATCACCACCGAGGCAATGATCACCGAACTTCCGAAGAAGGAAGACAAGGCCGGTGGCGCGCCCGATATGGGTGACATGGGCGGCATGGGAGGAATGGGCGGCTTCTAAACCTCCCTATTCCAGCGGTAACAGATGGGCTGGCCCTGCGGGGGCCGGCCCATTTTTTTGGTCCTCTTCTGTTGATCATCGCTCTCGACAAGAGATCTGCGTCCCCGGGCAAGATACTCCTCTCTCCAAGCATTCCTGGATAATTGTACGCTTTTTGTACTGTACATATAGTTGACAGCATCAGGGCGGTCCATTATCTTTAAGGCATTATCAAAGGGAGGGATCACTACCTGCATCTGCAGAAGGAGATGAAATGGCAACGTCAACTGTCGTCGAAGCGCAAGTGAAAGAGTTCGCCCATCAACTTTGCCATCCAAAGGCGTTGGGAATTCGGGCTGCGTTCTTTATATTGTACGCTGTTTGTATAGGTGTGTGGCCAAGCCTTTGGCTCACCTTTACTCTCGCCTTCTTCTCGGCATACACACTCGCCCATGGCATCTACTGCTTTTCTGTGCTCCCGAAACTTCAAGGTTCATTAACAGAGTCTCCCGGTCTGGCGCGTCGCTCCGCCATCGACGTCGCGATCGGGTCCAGTATAGCGGTGGGGCTTCTTGCGCAGGGAAATGCACACGTCCTGCTGCTTATCGCAACCCTTTGGTTCCTCGCCTCGGTACTTATTGAGTTCCGCTGGCTAATGCAACACCATCATGCGTGGGAAAAATTTTTCTTCTTATCTCTGGGTCTATACCTACCGATCGCGTATGTTTTGCAAATGCTGTTTGTGCTTGGCAGGGAGACGAACATTGTCGAGGTTGTCAGCATTAACCTGCTCATCTTGGCTTGCGTCGGCGCCGCTGCACTAACGGTGCTAGCCTTGCTGGGCTCTCCAAAAGCCCGTCGCCAATTCCTCTCTAGATCCATTCGCAGTAATAAAGGAGATTTCTTTGCCGAATCCGCTGGAGTACATTGAGATTCAGTGCCCTTACTGCGGGGAGTCGTTCAGCGTAGAGATCGACGTATCTGCTGGAGATCAGACCTATATTGAAGACTGCCGGGTTTGTTGTGCCCCGGCAGAACTGCAAATCCACCTGGACAAAGACGGGGAAATCTCGGAAATTCTCG
This sequence comes from Acidithiobacillus sp. YTS05, assembly GCF_024396695.1. Taxonomy (GTDB): domain Bacteria; phylum Pseudomonadota; class Gammaproteobacteria; order Acidithiobacillales; family Acidithiobacillaceae; genus Igneacidithiobacillus; species Igneacidithiobacillus copahuensis. Next base: position 1,019,590 of record NZ_CP094359.1, on the reverse strand, counting down.
TCAACGCGGCCAACACCTGAGTGATGGCGACTCTAATGCCAAACTGGGGGGTAGCTTTCTTTGATGGGTAGCGGGCGCACGGTGAACGGCTCGCATTTTTGCGGTCCAATGAGAGTCGAACATTTTTACGCAATGAGAGTACCCATTCCATGCGCTCTGCGGCCTTAAAGCTCGAAGCAGTAGGTAAACGTCAACCGGATTCCCCGCAAAACTGGCTCTTCGAACGGATCGAATTGCAACTGGAGCCCGGTGAGTTCGTCGCCATCCGTGGCGAAAGTGGCCTAGGTAAGAGCACCCTGCTGCACATCATCGCTGGCCTTGAACGCAAGGATGCCGGCGAGGTATCCCTCTGCGGACAGAATGTGGACAGCCTCGACGATGACGCTCGCACCCTGCTGCGCCGGCGTCAGATCGGTTTCGTGTTCCAGTCGTTTCATCTGCTGCCACAGCTCTCGGCGCGGGAAAACATCGCCCTGCCCTGGCGGCTGAATGCCCTGCCCCGGCGGGAACTGCGCGAGCGTGTGGAGGCGCTGGCGGAACAATTGGGTATTGTCCAACGACTGGACGCCCTGCCCCGCAATCTCTCGGGAGGGGAGCAGCAACGGGTAGCGGTGGCGCGGGCGCTGATTCATAGCCCAACCCTGGTGCTGGCGGATGAGCCCACCGGTAGCCTCGATCCGGAACGCGCGAGCGACGTGCTCTCGTTGCTCGGGCAAATGGGCACGGCGGCGGGCGCCGCGGTGTTGATGGTGACGCACTCTGCGGCGGCTGCAGCCATTGCCCAGCGACGTCTGGAAATGCGTCGGGACGGTTTGCACCCGCTGTGAATTCCTGGCGAATTCCCTGGCGTGCCGCCGTCTGGCTGCCCCTGCGCGCCCATCCGGGTGCTTCGCTACTGGCGGTGCTGGGAGTGGCGCTGGGCGTTGCCCTGGGCCTTGCCATTGCCCTGATCAATGTGCAAGCCGTGGACAATGTGTCCTCGGGAATGCGCCGTTTGGCCGGTCAGGCAGATCTGCTGCTCACCCGTCCCGGCGGCCACCTGAATGAGGACTGGTACCCGCGCCTGGCCCTGGCCTCCGGCGTGGCAGTGGCAGCACCGGAGCTGCGTGTTCTCGCGCGCACCTCCTCCGGCGCGGCGCTGTCTGTTTGGGGTATTGACGCCTTCCGCAGTCTGGCATTGGGACAACCTTTGCTACCCCTGCATCTGCAAGATCCCTTCACGCTTTTCAATCCCTTACATCTGGTACTCGATCAAACGGCAGTGCGCGAGCTAAAGGTGCAGCCAGGGCAGTCGATACTCTTGCAGGTGGCGGGAGTGCCGCGCCACTTCACGGTAATTGGCAGTATCGCGGACCCAGTCCCCGGAGAGGCTGTCGCCATTACCGATATTGCCAGTGCCCAGTGGCTCTGGGGCGAAGAGGGAAAAATCTCGCAGATTGCCCTGCGCCTGCAACCGGACGAGAACGTGGCGCAATTCCAGTCGAGCTGGCAGAAACGGCTGCCTCCCGGAGCCGTTTTACGCACGCCCAAGGATGCCGGCTCGGTAGCGGCGCGCGCATCTCTGGCCTATCGCGTCAATCTGTTGGTGCTGTCGCTGGTGGCACTCTTTACTGGCGCCTTTCTGGTTTATACCACCCTCGCCTTCACTGCCATCCGCCAGCGCCGTAGTCTGGCCGTGTTACGGGTTCTGGGGCTGGGCGAGCGCGAAATTCTGTTGGCTAGCCAGCTGCAGGGCTTGGTGCTGGGCCTGCCGGGCGCGCTTTTGGGTGTGCCCTTGGGAATTTTCGTGGCACAACTGGCCTTGGCACGCATGGGCGGCAATCTGGGAGCCGGATACTTTTCTGCTACCGGAGCGGCGCTACAGGCGCATCCTGGTCTCTGGGCGATCTTTGCCCTGGCCGGATTGGGGGCCGCCCTGTTCGGCGCCTTCTGGCCGGCCTGGAGTAGCCGGCGTCTGCCGGTGGTGCGGATTCTGGGCAATGGCAGCGAGGAGGAACTGCCCGGCGCTCATACCGGAATCGGCCTGTTCTTGCTGCTCCTTGCCACTATCGCCGCGCTTCTGCCCGCCTGGGGGAGCATTCCCTATGCCGCCTACAGCGCGATTGCCATCCTGTTGATTGCCACTTTGTTCCTGCTGCCGGGGTTACTCGCTCTCCTCGTCCGCCTTCTCCCCCTTCCTCGGGCAGCCCTGCCCCGCCTGGTGATGGAGCAACTGCGCGGTAATCCAGGGCGCGCGAGTCGCAGTCTGGCGGCTATCGTCGTGGCCTTCAGCCTGGTGGTAGCGATGGCAGTGATGGTGGGATCTTTTCGCGATTCGGTGACGGACTGGCTGCGCGATATTCTGCGGGCGGATATCTACGTGCAAGCCGGAACAGGCAATCAGGAACTATTGCCCACGGGCGCTGGCTCGCAGCTCTGCCAACTCCCGGGCGTCGAGCGTTGTTCCCGTCTGCGTCATACCGAGCTTGCGTTACTGCCGCAACGTCCGCCGGTTGCGCTCCTGGCGCGCGGCATGGAACCGCAGCATCCGGGTCAGACCTTACAGATTCTGCAAGAAGCCCCCAGCGATCCCAGCGGCCCGGCCCCCATCTGGATCTCCGAGATCCTTGCCGGTCTCAGCCATTGGCAGGTGGGGCAAATCATTCGGTTACCGTTGGGCGCCCATGGCGAGCGCGTACGCATTGCCGGTGTCTATCGCGACTACGCGTATCAGGAGGGAGCCATCTCCGTCCCCATCGAGGAGTATCGGGCTTGGACCGGTGACCAGCGCATCAACGGAGTGGCGCTGTGGTTGGCGCCGGGAGTGCGGATTGACGAAGTGCTACGCGAGTTGCGCCAACAATATCCAGAAAGCGGCCAATGGCAGATTGCCACGCCGGGCGAGATCCTGCAGCGCAGCCTGCAGATCTTCGACCAGAGCTTTGCCGCCACCTACGCGCTGGAGGCGGTCGCCATTGTCATTGGCCTGCTGGGGGTGAGCAATGGCTTTGGTGCGCAAACCTTGTTACGGCGCCAGGAATTCGCCCTGCTGCGCGTCCTCGGCCTGCGTCGGCGCGAGGTACTGCGCCTGATTCTCGGCGAAGGCCTATTGCTTTCCCTCTTTGGTGTACTTCTCGGCACGGGACTCGGACTCCTGATCAGCCTGATCCTGATCGAGCGTGTCAACCCCCTCTCCTTCCATTGGCAGATGGGCTTTCACCTCCCCTGGGGACAACTGACCATCATGGCCGGCGCACTGTTGCTAGCCAGCACCCTCACCATGCTCTGGTCAGCGCGCAAGGCGATGGGCCAGCATACGGAACTCCTGCATGATGAATAAGCGTCTGATACTGCCCACAGTCATCGCTTTCGGCCTGCCGCAGCTAAGCGCTGCCGCATTGCCACCAACAGCGTTATCACGGCTGCCGACGCCATCGGTACAGGTCAGCGCAAAGCATCCGTTACGGTTCCCCAACGCTTTCGGCAGCCATCCCCAATATCCCCTGGAATGGTGGTACATCACCGGCCACCTGCAAAGCCAGTCTGGGCATCCCCTGGGCTTCCAGATCACCTTTTTTCGCCTGCGGCCGCCGCAGGTGTGGGACAACCCCAGCGCCTTCAATCCGCGACAAATCTATTTTGCGCAGGCGGCCATCAGCGATCCTCGTATCGGCCATCTTCTTACCGCACAACGGATCGCCCGTGCCGGCATGGGGCTGGCGGGGGCAAAGAAGGACGTGACGGAGGTCTGGATCGATCATTGGTCCTTGCGGCAGAAGGGCGCGGAGTATCAGGCCCGCATCGATGCGCAGTCGATCGCCTATGACTTGCACTTCCAGACGACCCAGCCACCCTTGCTGGAAGGGCCAGACGGGGTCAGCCAGAAGGGACCGGATCCCGCCGACGCCAGTTATTATTACAGTATTCCACAGCTACGGGTGACCGGCTCGGTACACATCGACGGCAAAGTGCAGCAGGTGCAGGGAAAGGCCTGGCTCGATCATGAATGGTCCGCCGCCTACCTGCCCAAGCAAGCGGTGGGCTGGGACTGGATGGGCATCAATCTGGCCAATGGCGGGGCGCTGATGCTCTTTCAGATGCGCAAGGCTGACGGGCGTGCGCTATGGCTAGAGGGTACCTGGCGTCATGCTGATGGCCGGGTGCAGTATCTCCATGGCCAGCAGATTACCTTGCAGCCGCTGCGGTTCTGGCAATCGCCCGAGACCGGCAACCGCTATCCCGTCGCCTGGCGGGTGCAGATTCCCGGTCTGCAGTTTACCCTGCAACCGCTGATGAACAACCAGGAATTCGTGGCTACGCGCAGCACCGGCGGCGTCTATTGGGAGGGTGCCGTACGGGCGATCGGCGCAGGCGCAAGGCCGCTGGGCAGCGGTTATCTGGAGCTGACCGGCTACGGCGGACGCCTGCAGATGGGGCTGGGGCAAAGTGCCCCGGCGAAACATCGCAGCGCAGACCAGACTACGGATATCCGAAAATGATCCACGGATGCACTTTTTCCGGGCTTGGACTACTATTCTGGCATGCCAGCAAATTCTGATTCTTTGCTCGATCGTTTTTTTACGCGCTTTGCCCGGCGCAGCATCATCGTCCATGCGGGTTTTCCGGAGGGCTACTTCGCTGAACTCCTGAAGCAACCCGGTGGCGGCGGCCACTTCCGCGTCGATGTCCGAATTGCTCCCAGCAATCCTCCTTCCCCCATGGATTGGGTGATCCACAAGCAGGTGCTGACACTGGATTTACCCCTCCCCTTACTCATCAAGGTGGGGGAAGAAGAACTCTATATTCGCCATCTGGTGCAGGGGAAAACGGCTGGGCACCCCAGCGAGATTTTGTGGATGATGGATTGCTTAGGCGAACGGTATCATGCGCGTCTGCGTCGCTCGAGGGGCAGTCTGCTGGCGGAGAGAGGCATGGACGTGAGTGACAATCGCATCGACTACGATTTTTATAATGAATCCTGAGCTCGATGATGCCGGGCTGTTGCGCTACGCGCGGCAAATCCTGCTGCCCGAGATCGATGTGACGGGCCAGCAGCGCCTGACGCGGGCGCGGGTATTGATCATCGGCATGGGCGGACTGGGCTGTCCGGCGGCCCTCTATCTGGCCGGCGCCGGCGTTGGCAGTCTCGGCCTCTGCGATCCGGATACGGTTTCCTTGAGTAATCTGGCACGGCAGATTCTCTACACCGAGGCCGACATCAATCGCCCCAAGGTGCGCGCCGCAGCAGAGCATCTTCGCGCCCACAACGCGACCATTGAGTGCATTGCCTACCAGCAGGCCGCCACAGCCGAATTTCTCGGCACTGTACTGGCTGACTACGATTTAATACTCGACTGCAGCGACAATTTTGCTACACGTCACGCGGTAAACCGCGCCTGTCTGGCAGCGCACAAGCCCCTGGTCAGCGCCGCCGCCATCCGCTGGAGCGGCCAGTTGGCGGTCTTCGACTACCGTCTGGCAGATGCCCCCTGCTATGCCTGCCTCTATCCGGAGGGCGGTGCCGACGAGGAGGATCGCTGTGCGACAATGGGAGTGATGGGTGCACTGACCGGTATTCTCGGTACCCTGCAGGCGCTGGAGGCCATGCGTCTGTTGCTGGATCTAGCCTCTCCCCTTGCTGGTAAGCTGCTGTTGGTGGATGCCATGGATCTGGCTTTTCGCACGATTTCCCTGCAAAAGGATCCCCAATGTCCGGTCTGCGCGAACGCCTGAGCATTCCCCGCACCCTCGCCCAGGACCTGCTCTCGGCGCTGCAGCTCGGAAGGGGGAATGGCTGGGTGAGCCGCCGCGGCGAGGAATATTTTCTCTATCAAGGCGCCGATCAGGACTGGCCGACGCTGGCAGCGACTCTGCAAGAACGCGATGAGACGCTTTTTGCACGCTTTGGCAACGTTCGGCAACCAGAAGGTCTGGCCTTATGGCATTTCCGCATGGCCGAGGTGGAAAAAGGGGTACTGACTCTCGCCGCAGCGGATCCTGACGCTACCCCCTGTGAGTTGGCTATTTATGGCGACTGATACATCGAGCTTTCTCGTTGCCACCCAAAACGTCCAGATAGGTATCGGCTCGCAGCGCCAGCACCATGTCGTCTCCCACAGTTGGCGGTATCTGCTACCTCACCCACAAAGCCTGCACAATCTGCGGGAAATCGCCGCCAACCTGCAGGGTATGGACATCGTCGGTCTCAATGAAGTGGATGCCGGCTCTTTCCGTAGCCAGTATCTCAATCAGGCGGTATTCCTGGCGGAACAGATCGGGACCCCCTACTGGGTCCAACAACGCACGCGCGACTGGGGCGATATAGCGCAGCACAGCAACAGCCTGCTGTCGCGGTGGCCGTTGCAAGAAGTCGAACGTCACGCCTTTCAAGGCACCCTCAAGGGCCGTGGGCTACTCCGGGCAATCATCGAAGTGGAAGGGCGTCCCGTGCAGGTCCTGATTACCCACCTCGCTTTGGCAAAACCCGGCCGCATGCGGCAAGTGCGCCAACTTCTACCCTTTCTGCAGACTTCCCTACCGACCATATTGCTGGGCGACCTCAATTGCGGGCAGGGAGCCTGCGAGCTTCGGCTGTTGCGCGAGGAAGGCGGCCTGCAATCGCCTACGCATCAACCGGCTACCTTTCCCAGTTGGTCACCGCAGTGGCAGTTCGATCACATTCTGATCAGCGAAAAATTGCAGTTTGCGGAGGTCTGGACCTGTGCCAGGCAGCGCTCTGATCATCTCCCGTTGATGGCGCGACTGCAGTGGAAGGACGCCGAGAAAAATTTGGGCAAAGCGAGCACGACAGGCATACTGTCGCAAGCCCAATGAGTAGTGAGCCCATGCGCGCCAATCCCGAACCCTTCAGCTCTGCAAGCTGGCATGTTGATAGCGACACTCTGCGCCTGGAGGGTTACTGGACGCTCGCGCAGGTGTCGCGGCGCTTGGCCCGGATCGAGCGGGAACTGCACCGCCTGGGAGAGGGAAAGTCCTGGGATCTGGAAGCCATCGAAAAGCTCGACAACCTCGGTGCCTTGCTGATCTGGCGCAGTATGGGACGCCAGTTTCCCGAGAGACTCAAGATACGGGAGCAACACCGTTCGTTGTTTGCGCGCCTGGCACAGACCCAACCCTTGCATCCGCAGCACAGCGCGCCGGGCATCTTCGCCCTCCTCGACCGCCTGGGGGCCCACATCCTTTCTGTGCTGGCCGACCTGTGGGGACTCTTTCTGCTTTGGGGCAATCTGCTGCAGGAGTTCTTCTTTGCCCTGCGCCGACCAGCGCATTTCCCCTGGAAGGAGATTTCCGCCACCATCGTCAAGACCGGCCCGGATTCGTTACCAATCCTCACTCTCATCGGTTTCTTGATCGGTATCGTCATCACCTATCAGTCGGCCCCTACCCTGGCCAGCTATGGCGCCAACATCTACGTCATCAGCATTGCCGGCATCAGCATTCTGCGCGAATTTGGGCCCATGATCGCGGCCATCATCATTGCCGGGCGCTCCGGCTCAGCGTTTACCGCGCAGATCGGCGCCATGCGCGTGACACAGGAACTCGACGCTCTGCAGACCTTCGGCGTATCGCCAGTGCAACGCTTGGTGCTGCCCAAGGTCATCGCGCTGGCCATTACCATGCCCTTATTGGTGATCTGGACCGATCTAGTGGGAATCTTCGGCGCCTTGCTGGTCTCCGACTTCACCCTGAACATCAGTCCCGATTTCTTTCTGCGCGAATTGCCGGTGATGGTGCCCTCCTTCAATTTCTGGTTGGGGGTCATCAAGGGCGTGCTCTATGGCATCCTGATTGCGTGGGTGAGCGGCTTCCATGGCCTGCGCGTCAAGGCCAATACCAACAGTCTGAGCCGAGAAACCACCAACTCCGTAGTACTCTCCATCACCCTGGTCATCGTCATTGACGCCATCCTCGCCATCCTCTTCGCCGATGTGGGACTGTCGCCATCATGAGCTCCGTCATTCGCTGCATAGATCTGGGCACCCGTTTTGGCAGCCGCTGGATTCATCGCCACCTGGACCTGGAAGTGCAGGCCGGCGAGATCCTCGCCATCGTTGGCGGCAGCGGCAGCGGCAAGACCACACTGTTGCGCAGCATCATCGGTCTCAACCCCATCGCTGAGGGCAGCATCGAGATCTTTGGACAGTCCCTCGATCATCTGAATAGCGAAGCCGGACGTGCCTTGCGCCAGCGCTGGGGGGTATTGTTCCAGTTGGGTGCCCTGTTCAGCGCACTGACGGTTTTTGAGAACATCGCTTTCCCTTTACGCGAATGGGGCGGCTTTCGCAAAGAGGACATCTGTGCCCTGGTGGCACTCAAACTGCAAATGGTCGGCTTGCGGCCAGAGGATGCAGACAAATTGCCAGCCGAGCTCTCCGGCGGCATGGTGAAGCGGGTAGCGCTGGCCCGCGCCCTGGCCCTGGATGCCGAAATTCTGTTTCTGGACGAGCCCACCTCTGGCCTCGATCCCATTGCTGCCGCCGATTTTGATCAATTGCTGCGACAGATTCAGGCGGACATCGGTCTGACCGTAGTGATGATCAGCCACGACCTGGAGAGCATCGCCGCGACCGCCGACCGGGTAGCGGTGCTGTCTGGTGGCAAGGTGCTCAGCATCGGGCCCCTACAGGACGTCGCACAGGTGGACGATCCCTATGTGCGCAACTTTTTCCATGGCAGTCGTGGCGAACTGGTCCTGCAGAGTCTGCAGAATCGCAGCGCAACGCCCTAGTCTGCGCTGGCCCCCCAGCGGGGCCCAATCTGCCGGGCAATTCCGAGCTGATCGAGGATGCGGGCCACGACAAAATCGACCAGATCATCGACACTCTGCGGGCGCTGATAAAAGCCAGGGCTGGCCGGCAAGATGCAGACGCCCAGGCGCGCCAGCTTGAGCATGTTCTCCAGATGAATCGCCGAAACCGGACTTTCCCGCGGCACCAAAATGAGCTTTTTGCCTTCCTTGAGCATCACATCAGCGGCGCGTTCGATGAGATTGTTGGAGATCCCCTGCGCGATTGCCGCGAGGCTCCCACCGGAGCAAGGACAGATAACCAGGGCCTCAGGGGCATGGGAACCAGAAGCAAGGGGTGAAAACCAGTCCTCCTGCGCATAGGTACGCAGCACACCGTCATCGATGCCGATTTCGGCGCGCAGGCTGGCAGCCAGATCCTCGGGACGGGTGGGAAGCTGCAGACCGAGCTCCTCGCGGAATACCACCCGTGCCGCCGCCGACAACACCAGATGGATTTCCGCATCACTGGCCAGGAGATAGTGTAACAGGCGCAATCCGTATATCGCCCCCGAAGCACCGGTCATGGCCAGTCCCAGACGCCGCCGTACAGGTATACTCATGCGGCAGTCTCCATGGCTTGCAGTAGGCGACCGTGAATGCCACCGAAGGCACCGTTACTCATCACCAATATCTGATCGCCGGCACGCGCGGCCTGGGCAACGGCGGCGATCAGCGAATCCAGCTCGCGATGCACCTGCGCCATCGGCACGGCTTGCTCGGGGTTCCATCCTAGGTCTGCAGGCGCATAGAGGAATACCGCATCCGCTGCAGCCAGACTCGGTCCTAGAGTCTTTTCGTGGATGCCCAGCCTCATGGTGTTGGAACGCGGCTCCAATACGGCGAGGATGCGTACCTCCGGCCCCACCCGGCTGCGTAAGGCAGCGATGGTCTTGGCGATAGCGGTGGGATGGTGGGCAAAGTCGTCGAAGACGGCAATGCCGCGGATGGTGCCGCGCAACTCCAGGCGGCGACGCAAGCCACGAAACTCGCCCAGGGCGGCGCAACTGCTCGCGATCGGCACCCCCGCATGGCGAGCGGCGAGGATGGCGGCAAGGGCATTTTGTGCATTGAACTCGCCCATCGACTGCCATTGGACCTCGCCGTGCTTCTGCTGCCCATCCCAGATGCTGAAATGGCTGGCGTCAGCGGATTCACTCCGAACATGCCAGCCGGACGCCGCGGCAAAGAGCAAGTCCGGCGTCCAGTGACCCCGTCGCCAGACGCGCTCAAGGGCCTCCTCCCCCGCCGGTCGCAGAATCAGGCCGTTGTCAGGGACGGTGCGCAGCAGGTGATGGAACTGGGTCTCGATCGCCGCCAGATCGGGGTAGATATCCGCATGATCATATTCCAGGTTATTCAGAATCAGGGTGCGCGGATGGTAATGAACGAATTTGGCGCGTTTGTCGAAAAAGGCGGTGTCGTATTCATCGGCTTCAATCACAAAAAAGGGGCTATCCGTGAGCCGCGCCGAGTTGGCAAAGTTGTTGAGCTCCGCGCCTACCAAAAAGCTCGGTTCCAGTCTGGCGTATTCGAGTATCCAGGCGAGCATGGCGCTGGTGCTGCTCTTGCCGTGGGTTCCTGCCACCGCCAGCACCCAGCGTCCCTGCAGGATCTCCTGCGCCAGCCACTCGGCCCCGGAGCGATAGGGCAAGCCTTGGCGCAACACCGTTTCAACTAAGGGATTAGCGCGCGACAAAGCATTGCCGATAATCACCAGATCGGGCAAAGGGTCTGGCAGGCTGCGTGCGTAGCCCTCCTCGACCGCGATCCCCTCGCGGGCCAGCAACTCCGACATGGGTGGGTAGGCCTGCGCATCGACCCCGGAGACCTCATGCCCGGCAGCGCGAGCAAGCAGGGCCAGACTGGCCATGAAGGTGCCACAGATGCCGAGGATATGGATGCGCATGGGAACGCTCAGTGCATGGTGCCGGGCTTGGGACCGTCGAGGCGCTGATCAAAGATCTGCCCGGCGAGTTCATACAGGGCGTTGATCTTCTCCTGCGCCTCACGATAGCGCTTTTGCAATTCTGCCTCGGCGCTCAGTACCGGATGCTCTTCCAGGGATCGATTGAAGAGTTCGCGGATCATGCTCAGGCGCTCTACCACTTCAAAATAAGACCAGGGGTCCGGCGGCTGGGAGTTGGCAGTGCTTAATTCTTGCTGGTAATACCAAACCAGGGCGGCCCGCGTGACGGCACGCGCGGCGCTCTGCTCCTCCTGCTCCACCATCTGCCACTCGAAGCTGATGGGATCCTGCCAGTCGAGGTAGACGCGCCAACGCATTCCCTGCTCATCAAAGAGATGCTCGATGCGGGTACCGACACCGCGATCCGCGAGGCGAGCAATCAGGCGTTCGGTTTCTTCCCAGTCCTCGGCGTACGCGGAAGGGGTGCCAAGAGGGATCTGATCCATCACCAGGGTCTCGATGAGAACCAGATAATCGCGGTCGAGGGGAGCCTCGCGAGCATATTCCAAACCTTCCTCGGGGTTCAAAAGAAGGTCCCTTCCAACGGGCTACTGGCATTGGCGTAGAGCCGCCGCGGCATCCGTCCGGCCAAAAAGGCCTTGCGTCCGGCATCCACCCCCAGGCGCATGGCCTCGGCCATAAGGATGGGATCTTTAGCACCGGCAATGGCGGTGTTCAGCAATACACCATCACAGCCAAGCTCCATGGCGACGGCAACGTCGGAGGCGGTACCCACGCCGGCATCGACCAGAATCGGCACCGTTGCCTGCTCGAGGATGATGCGTAGATTGTAGGGATTACGAATGCCCAGCCCGGAACCAATCGGGGCCGCAAGAGGCATTACCGCCACGCAGCCCATCTCGGCAAAGGCCTTGCAGGCCACCGGATCATCGTTGCTGTAGACCATTACCTCAAAACCTTCAGCAATGAGTGTCTCGGCCGCCTGAAAGGTCTGGCGCATGTCGGGAAAGAGGGTTTGCGGGTCGCCCAGAACTTCGAGCTTGACCAGTTTCCAATCACCCAATTCACGCGCCAGGCGGCAGGTACGCACGGCATCTTCTGCAGTATAACAACCAGCGGTGTTGGGCAAGATGGTGAAGCGCTCGGCAGGAAGATAGTCGAGCAGACTTTCTTCTCCGGCATGCTGACCCAGATTTACCCGCCGCAAGGCAACGGTGACGATCTCCGCCCCGCCAGCATCGAGGGCCGCACGCGTCTCCTGAAAGTCTTTATATTTTCCGGTACCTATCAGCAAGCGCGAGTGAAAGCTACGATTACCAATTTGCAAGAGGTCTGCCATGACATCGAACCCAAAACGAAAACCAGCGTATATTATACCCTCATCCGCCACCTACGGCACGGATGACCTCGACCTGGTCGCCTCCGACCAGCCGGGTATACGCGTGCTGGCTGCGGGGTACCACGGTACCGTTGCGTTCCACGGCTACACGCTGATTGCTGAGACCCAAGGCGTCGAGCAGGGTAAGGATGTTGCTATTGTCGGGTAGGGTGTGGGCCGCCCCATTGACCTGAACCACGATTTCCTGTGCCATCCTCATTTTCTCCCGATCGTTACCAGCAAACGAGTGGTATGCCCGTAACCATACCACAGGAGGCCCTGCGAGACGCATGGTCGGGGAGAGAATAGGCAGGCAGGAACACAGCTCCGGATTTTTATGGAGGCTAGGCCCGGAATCGAACCGAGGTACACGGCTTTGCAGGCCGCTGCATAACCACTCTGCCACCCAGCCATAAAGAAAAAGGGAAAGAGATCTTTCCCTTGCGATTGGAGCGGGAAACGAGGCTCGAACTCGCGACCCCAACCTTGGCAAGGTTGTGCTCTACCACTGAGCTATTCCCGCAATGTGGGGCGAATCATACGTTGCGCCCTGCACCCTTGTCAACCGGCCCAGAGGCACCAGCCCAAAGGTCCTGGCCTAACTGCTGGTATGAAAATGGATCAGCAGGCTGATGTTGCCGACCAAGGGTACTGTTCGGTCATAGTCGACAACGATCTGCACTGGGGCATCACCGTTCTTGATAATGTGTATATCCTGCTGATTGATCTTGATCATCGCCACATTGAGCCGATCCTGCAGGTTATAGAGGATCTCTCCCGCAGATTCGGAAGGACTGGCATGACGCGCTTGATCCTGAAGAATGTTTTGTAGCGACATATTATCGTAGTAGAGCGGTCCCACTTTCACGACCAGCGCCACGATCACTGCCAAGACCACGATCCAAAAGATCGCCCCAATCAGACCGATACCAGCCTCACGATTCTGTATGCGCGACATCGCCATCTCTCTTCAGCACTGCTCAGCCGTTACTTAGGCGAAACCCCATTCCTTGCAAGCCACGGCTATCAATTGTTGGGTCCGTCCAGGGCCCGGCCGATCTGATTCCAGCGAACTGACCAGGTTTCTGCATCCCAGGAAAACCAAATGAACATTGCCTTACCCACAATATTGCGACGTGGAGTACAGCCCCAAAAGCGGCTGTCGTCACTGTTGTCACGGTCGTCACCCATCATGAAATAACAATTGGGCGGTACCTTGTAGGGACCAAAATCCATGTGCGCTTCCGGCGTATCAAACTCAATGATGTGGAAGGTATGCCCACCGATGGTCTGTTCGTATTCCTTGGTGGGAATGACCATACCGGCCTCGCCCTGCCCCTCAGGTCGGTAATTGAAGGTGCCGATATATTTCTGGGGAATCAATTTGCCATTGATATAGAGATCGTTCCCCTTGACTTCAATGGTGTCCCCCGGCAGTCCAATCACTCGTTTGATATAGTCGATACGCGGGTTTTTGGGAAAGCGAAAGACCATGATATCACCCGCCTGTACCGGGTTTCCCTGGGTCAGCTCGGTATGGATCAACGGTAGTCGCAGTCCCCAGGTAAATTTGTTTACCAGCAGAAAATCGCCTACCCGGATGGTGGGCAGCATGGAACCCGAGGGCACCTGAAAGGGTTCCACCAAAAACGCGCGGACCAGAAACACCACCAGCAAGACCGGAAAGAAACTGCGCGCATAATCCACCAGCAGCGGCACTTTTACATCGGCGGCACGGTGGCGGCGAAAAAAAAGGCGATCGATAAACCAGATCAGGCCCGTAGCCACAACGGCCAAAAATAATCCCAGAGTAAAATCCATGCCGCTTTCCTCGTGCTAGCGTACTGCGCTCAATTTCTTTTTTCGGTCTGCAAAATAGCCAAAAATGCCTCTTGCGGGATTTCCACCCGGCCTACCTGTTTCATCCGCTTTTTTCCCTCCTTCTGCTTTTCCAGGAGTTTGCGCTTGCGGGTGATGTCGCCGCCATAACATTTGGCCAGCACGTCCTTACGCATTGCCTTGACCGTTTCACGCGCAATGATCTTCGCACCGATCGCTGCCTGGATCGCTACCTCGAACATCTGTCGGGGAATGAGATCCTTCAATCGACTAGCGAGTTCCCGCCCGCGGCGTTCGGCAAAATCGCGATGCACGATCCAGGACAGGGCGTCGAGCTTTTCGCCATTGATGAGAATATCCATCTTGACCAGTGGGCCCGCCTGAAAACGCGAGAATTCATAGTCCATGGAGGCATAGCCGCGACTGACGGATTTGAGACGATCGAAGAAATCCAGCACCACCTCGTTCAGCGGCAACTCATAGCTCACCATCACCTGCCCACCCGTGAATTGCAGATTGACTTGTCGCCCGCGGCGCTCTTCACAAAGGGTGATCACCGGTCCCAGATATTTTTCCGGCACCAGGATATTCGAGCGTATCAATGGCTCGCGAATTTCGCGAATGCGGTTGGTCGGCGGCAGCTCCGCAGGATTGGACAGGTGCAGGATTTCGCCATCGGTCGTTTCTATTTCGTAGACCACCGTCGGCGCCGTGCTCAACAGATCGAGCTGGTACTCTCGCTCCAGGCGCTCCTGGATGATCTCCATGTGCAGCAGACCGAGAAAACCACAGCGGAATCCAAAGCCCAGGGCCTGGGAGGTCTCCGGCTCGAATTGTAATGCGGCGTCGTTCAGACGTAGTTTCTGCAAGGCCTCGCGAAAGCGCTCATAGTCGGCCGAGTCGATGGGATAGAGCCCGGTAAAGACCTGCGCCTGCACCTCACGAAAGCCGGGAAGCGGCGCCGGTGCAGGCCGGCTCGCGTCGGTCAGGGTATCCCCCACCCGCGCACCCTCGATGCTGCGAATGCCGGCGATGACAAAACCCACGGTACCCGTGTCCAGCGCCGACACATGCACCGGTTTGGGGGTAAATACGCCGGTCTTTTCGACGAGATATTCCTTTCCTCCGGCCATGGTGCGAATCTTCTGTCCGGGGCGCAAGCTCCCGTTCATCACCCGCACCAACACCACCGTACCGAGATAATTGTCGAACCAGGAATCGATGATCAGGGCCTGCAGCGGCGCTGCCGGGTCCCCCCGCGGCGCGGGGATATCCTGCACTACCTGCTCGAGAATCTCGCGAATGCCACGCCCGTCCTTGGCGCTGGCCAGAATGGCATTGGCCGCCGGCAAGCCAACGATTTCCTCGATTTCCCGCCGCACCCGATCTGGTTCCGCGGCCGGCAGATCGATCTTGTTGAGCACCGGGATAATTTCCAGGTCGTGTTCGAGAGCGGTGTAGCAGTTGGCCACACTCTGCGCCTCGACTCCCTGGGAGGCATCTACCACCAGCAGGGCGCCTTCACAGGCCGCCAGAGAACGACTGACCTCATAGGAAAAATCGACGTGCCCTGGGGTATCGATCAGGTGAAAGGTGTAATCCTGCCCATCGTCGGCACGGTACTGCAGACGCACGCTCTGCGCCTTGATGGTGATACCGCGCTCACGCTCGATGTCCATACTGTCCAGCACCTGATTGGCCATCTCGCGCTCGCTGAGGGCACCGCAGAGGCGGATGAACTGGTCTGCCAGGGTAGATTTGCCATGGTCGACATGGGCGATGATGGAAAAATTCCGGATTCTTTCTTGCTCTGAACTCATGCACCCTGATCTCAACAGAAAGGGGGGTGGCGGTTGGCCATCCCCCCGAGGACGTCCTGCGCCTTACTTGGGCAGGGACAGGACGACGTAGAAGTTCCCCTCGCGGCGATGCAGGAGCACTGGCACGGGCTGGCCGGCAGGCAAGCTGGCCACCAGTTTTTGCAATTGGGAGACGCTACTTACCGGTTGCTGCGCCACCTGCAGGATGACATCACCGGGGCGAATGCCGGCCAGTGCAGCGGGACCATTGGCAACACCCAGAACCAGCACACCCGAGGACACGCCGAGTTGCTGACGGGCGGCAGCGCTGAGCGGCCCCACCTGAATATGCATACGCTCGATGCTGCCCTTCTGCTCCGGCGCTTGCGCGGAATGCGGCGCACCGGCTTCCTCTGCCATATCGCCAGGCAGGCTTTCCACGGTGATCGGCAATGTCATCGCCTTACCGTCCCGAATGATCCCAACCTTGGCGATGTATCCCGCCGGCAAGGCGCCGACAAGCGGAGGCAACTGCGCCGAATTGTAAATCGGCTGACCGTTGAAGGAGACAATGACATCACCGGGTTTCAAGCCCGCCTTGGCTGCCGGGCCGTCCGGCTCCACCTGGGAGACCAGGGCCCCCATC
The DNA here is from genome assembly GCF_024396695.1 of Acidithiobacillus sp. YTS05. Taxonomy (GTDB): domain Bacteria; phylum Pseudomonadota; class Gammaproteobacteria; order Acidithiobacillales; family Acidithiobacillaceae; genus Igneacidithiobacillus; species Igneacidithiobacillus copahuensis. The sequence goes on along the minus strand of NZ_CP094359.1, from coordinate 1,003,213 downwards.
GGTTCCTTCATATGGAAGGATTTGGCGAGATCCATGCTGACATCCTGCACCATCACGCCCAGCCAGCCAAAATGCACCTTCTGGTGAAGTTTGAGCTGCTTGACGGCGTCCATGGCAACGTTGATGGGTATGGAGAAGGATAGCCCCATGTAACCACCGCTGTTGGTGTAGATCTGGTCGTTGATGCCAATGACCTGACCCTTCATGTTGAACAGAGGGCCACCGGAATTACCCGGATTGATGGGAACGTCAGTCTGGATAAAGGGAATGTAGGGATCATCCGGCAACGGCCGCGAGGTCGCGCTGATCACCCCTTGGGTGACGCTATTCTCAAAGCCGAAGGGGGCACCTACTGCCAACACCCATTGCCCCACCTCCAAGCGACCAGAATCGCCGATCTGCACCGTCGGGAGATTTTTGGCATCGATTTTCAACAGAGCCACGTCGATCCGCGTGGAAAGGCCGACCAGTTTGGCCTGATATTGCTGATGATTGGTGAGGCTGACGATGATTTTCTGCGCGCCCCGGACCACATGCGCCGCAGTAACGATGTATCCATCCGGACTGACGATAAAGCCGGAACCAAGAGACTGCACCTGATATTTGTGTGCCGGCCCACTCGGCCCGACGAATGGCGCAAAAAACTGGTTGAGCGGCGAATTGGGCGGGAAAGGGGATTGTGGCCGCTGCGCTTCCTTGGTTTCGGTAGTGCTGATGTTTACTACGGCCGGGCCATACTGCTTCACGATGGGCGTGAAGTCTGGCAACGCCACCAGATTGGCCGAGTCGGCAAAGGCCAGCGACGGCGTCGCCGCCATGCCGCCAAGCGCCAAAGCCACCAGAAACGCACCGAAAGACCGCCGCAACCGCCGATGATTCCCTTGCACACAACCTCCCATAACCTGATCCCCAGGTCGATCACTGACCCTGAATTATTTGCTGAGCGCCGCCCCACGGCTGCGCCGCCGCGGACCCTGCACAATGACATTTTCTGGCATTGTTCAACTGGCTACAGAGGGTAGCCGGGAGCGCGGAGCTTGTCCAGACGGCGTTTTATCAATGCTGGTAAGTGTCGATTCCGGGATAGATTCCCTCTTCCGAGCGGAACTCGACGGGCAACAATCCGGCTGCGGGATATTCGGAAAAACTGCGATGACTCGATTGCGTCCAGCCGAGATAGCGCTCTGGTGCTGGCCGCCAGATCCGCTGGATATCGCGCTGAATGGTGTCATCCGCATGCAAGAGGGGGCCTGATGTCACCGAGAAACGCACCGGACGCAGGGCAAACGGTTGCCCCGACACGGCAACGACAGCGCTGGGGGACGATGCCGATACCGACGAAGAAGTCGGGCTTCCGCTTTGCCAGGGGGCCAGAACGAAGAGCGAGGCCGACAGCAGCGTGACCGCGGCTACCGAGGACCAACCCCATTTCTGCGCGGCGCTGCGCCGGATGCGCTGATCCTGAGGCAATTCGGCAGCGATGGCCTGCTGCACCCGAGCGGCAAAGTCCGCGCTGGCCAGCACGGCGCCCACTCGCCCCTGCTGCAACAGAAAGGATACCCGATACTGCGTTTCCCACGCGTCGCGCAGGACAGGCTCCTGCTCCAGGCGCGCCGCCATTCGCCGCGCCGACAAGGTGCCTAGTTCACCATCCATGAACGCCATCAAGGCCGATTTCGTTTCATCGTTCATGACTACTCTGCTCCAACAAAGGCGCCAATACCTTGGCAATTGCCTCACGCGCCCGAAAAATTCGGGAGCGCACCGTCCCCACCGGACAATCCATCACTTGCGCGATCTCATCGTAGCTCAGGCCCTCCAACTCCCGCAGGCTCACCGCTTCCCGCAAATCCGCTGGCAATGCCTTGAGCGCAGCATCAATGTGCTGCGCGATTTCCTTGGTAAGCAGCAAACCTTCCGGGGTATCGTACTCTCTTAGTCCATCGGCACTATCGAATTGTTCCGCTTCGTCGGTATCCACATCGGCAATGCTGACTTTGCGCCCCTGCGCAACGAGATGATTTTTGGCGGTATTGACGGCAATCCGATAGAGCCACGTGTAAAAGGCGCTATCACCCCGAAAATTGTGCAGGGCACGATAGGCCTTCACAAACGCTTCCTGCGCCACGTCTTCTGCCTCTTCGGGCTGACGCACAAAGCGCCCGATCAGGGCCACCACCTTGTGCTGGTATTTTCGTACCAACAGGTCAAATGCCTGCCGTTCGCCCTTTTGCACGCGTTGTACCAGGAGGAGATCGGTCTGGGCCCCGCCATCCTTGGCACTATCGGCGGCTTGCCCTGACGTCTTGCTCATTCGCCGTTTCCTTTTTGCATGATTCTGCTGGCCTGTGCCACCCGCAAAAGGGGCCTTCCTTTCACCGGTGCAGTTCTCATCGTATCATGAGCACCCCATCTTTGCGCTAGAACAGCAACGCCCGCGAACATGCCTGATACAGACTTTCTCATCATTGGTGCCGGCAGCGCCGGGCTCGCCTGCGCCCTGGAACTTGCAGCACTGGGACGGGTCACCGTGCTCAGCAAGGGGCCGCTGGAGGTATCGGCGAGCGACTGGGCGCAGGGTGGCATCGCCGCGGTACTGCCGGATGGCGATGACAGTGTCGCCCAACACGCGGCCGATACGGAGCGGGCGGGCGCCGGTCTGTGCGAGCCCGCGCGCGTACAGGACATCCTGAGCGCGGCACCGGACGCCATCGGCCGTCTGCTGCGCTGGGGCGTTGCCTTTGATCGCCAGGGGGAGCAGTGGCAACTGACCCGCGAGGGAGGCCATCAGACCCGCCGGGTTCTGCATCGCGCCGATCATACGGGACGCGCCATTACCCGTGCCCTGCTCCACTGCGCCGCGGCCGATGCCAGAATCCATCTGCGCCCCAACACCCTGGTCGCTGCCCTGCAGCAAGACGATACGCGGATCCGTGGCGTGTGGCTGCGCTGCGGCGATGGCCCCTGGGAGAGCTTGCAGGCCCGCGCCGTCATCCTCGCCACCGGGGGCCTGGGACAGGTCTATCGTCATACCAGCAACCCCAATATCGCCACCGGCGATGGCATTGCGTTGGCTTGGCGGGCCGGCGCCGCAATCCGCGATCTGGAATTCGTGCAATTCCATCCCACCACGCTGTACAGCCCCGGCGAACCGGCCTTCCTGTTGAGCGAAGCCTTGCGCGGGGAGGGTGCCGTGCTTCGCCTGCCCAATGGCGAACGCTTTATGGATCAATACGATGCACGCGGCGAACTCGCCCCGCGGGACGTGGTCAGTCGGGCAATCATCCAGGAAATGCAGCAACATAGGCTCCCCTATGTAGAGCTGGACATCCGTCATGCCCCGGCGCAGCTCATTGTCGAGCATTTTCCCACCATTACCGCGCACTGCCTTGCCCGCGGTCTAGATCCGCGCAGCAACACTCTGCCCGTGGTCCCGGCAGCGCACTATAGTTGTGGTGGCATCAGCGTTGATGCGGCCGGACGCACCGGGTTGCCAGGCCTCTATGCCATCGGCGAAGTCGCCAGTACCGGCTTGCATGGCGCCAACCGCCTGGCCAGCAACTCTTTGCTGGAATGTGTCGTGACTGCCCATGAAGTCTTCCAGGATCTCGCCGGGGGCCCTGCCCTGCCCGACCTGCCTCGCGCAGAAGGCAAGGCACCCAAGGCAATGCCGCCCCTGGCCGCTGGAGAATTGGCACAACGACGCCAGACCCTGCAAGGATTGCTCTGGGAGAAGGTGGGTATTCTCCGCGATCAACGCGGCATGGCGGCGGCCCTGGCGCAATTGCAGGATTGGGCAGCGGAAACGCCCTGGCCCGCGCAACAGCTACCCAACTCGCAAGCGGACTTGGAGTGGTACAGTTTATTGCACAGTGCCTTACTGATTACCCGCGGGGCCATGCAGCGGCACGAGTCTCGCGGTTGTCACTTTGACCAAGATTTCCCGGAGCTGCGGGAGCCGCCGCGGCATCTGAATCAGCGCTGCGACTGGTCGCAGCCGCAGACCAGTACCGCCGGGCATACAGGCGCCAGCGCCGCCAGTTGCGCTCCCCCGGACGAAAGACAGCCATGACGATCTCTCGTTTACCGTCCTCCGCCTGCACCGGCAGGAGCAGAAAGCGATAAGCATAGACTCCGCCCGCGAGCACGCGACCCGTGCGGCGCTCACCATTTTGCAGCCGCAGAGAGATTTGCCCATCGCCCTGCTGCAGCAGCAGCCGTGGCAGAAAGCCTTGTCGCCGGCGGGACCAGGGACAACGCCAAAGAAGCCAGGCGCTGGACAATGCAAGGACCAACACGGCAGCACGCCAGTCCAGCAAAAGGGTCAGAAGGCCCGCAAGCACAGCAACAAGGCAAGGAAGCAGGTAGAGCAGCCACTGCCCGCTGCGCGACCCCAGGCGCAGGCCCGGCAGAGATTGGTCGGGGCCCGCCGCCGCGCTATCATGATTGGCGTTCACTGATTCCTTTCCGGAGACCATGCCCATGGCTGACATCCAATACGCTCCCTTGACCGGCACCCTGGGAGCCCTTCACATTCATGGCCCTGATGCGGAAAAATTTCTGCAGGGCCAATTCTCCAACGATCTTCTGCAGTTGCCAAGCGGTGCGGGACAGTGGAGCAGTTACAGCACGGCCAAGGGCCGGATGATCGCCAACTTTTTTCTGCAGCGGGAGGAGTCTGGCTTCTATATGTTTCTTGCCGCAGACCTGGCCGATGAAGTCAGCCAGCGGCTGCGCAAGTTCCGGTTGATGGCCAAGGCCGAGATCGAAGTCTGCGCAGAGTCGGTCTGGGGTATCTGGGGCGCCGACCTGCAGAGGGAAGAAGTACACACAAAACCAGCGGGCGAAGACGCTCCCTCTCCTATCCTTGCAACTCTTCCCTGGTCAAAGCCGGCGGCACTGCTTCTGGCACAAGACAGCGACCAGCTCCAGCGGACTGGCGCACAGGAATGCAGCGCCAATGACTGGTGGGCAGAAGCGATCCGTGCGGGGACGGCCTTCATCACCCGCGCCACGACGGAACAGGTCATCCCACAAGAACTGAATCTGGAGGTACTGGGCGGGATCAATTTCAAAAAGGGCTGCTACCCGGGGCAGGAGATCGTGGCTCGTTCACACTATCTGGGCGCGCTGAAACGCCAGTGCTACCTACTGTATGGGCCGGCAGAAATGCAGGCCGGCCAACAGATTTTTGCCCCCAGCATGGGAGAACAGGCGGTCGGTGTGGTCATCAATGTGGCAAAGGAAGATACTGCGAGCATCGCCCTCGTGGTACTGCGCGCTGCCAATGACCAGGAGCCATTGCACCTGGGACAAGAGGATGGCCCAGTACTGCAGATCGGCACCCTGCCCTATCCACTGCCCCTTTCTCAGCAGGAAAAATAGCGCCAGATGTGGGGTCTGATCACCGGTGTTGTCAGTTATTTTCCGTTTGCCTGGTATAGCCATCGTTACCTCGATGATCACGGCATGCCGCCCGGATTCAGCCGCAGGCTATTGGTATTCATCGTCGCCAGCGTGCTGTCGACTGGCCTTGGCTATGGGGTGTCGCGCCTGACCAGCAGCCCGCAGCACCTGCAGGCAGAATCACAAATGCAAAAGAAAACGATGCAGCTCCTCGGCAGTACCCTGCATTGTGTGAACGAGCCGAGCAATCCCCAATGTCAGCAGAACGCTGCAGAAGCACACCAGCTTCTACAGCAAATGCTGAGCACTGAAACGGGTAAGCAACGACAAGGCTGAATCAGGAATCGATGAGGGTGCCGCCAAGCTGGGCGAAGCGGTGCAGAAGACTGTCGGGCCGGGCGAGCAACTCCGCGTAGCTCCCGCTCTCCTGTACCCGCCCTTCGGCCATAACATAGATACGATCCATATCCTCCAAGCCCAACAGGCGGTGGGTGATGTAGATCACTGTCCGCCCCTGCATCAGACGGCGTAAATCTTGCAAAAATTTCGCCTCGGTGAGCGCATCGAGCCCTTCACTCGGTTCGTCGAGAATCAGAATGGGACTGTTCTTGAGGACGGTACGGGCAATGGCAATACGCCGCGCCTGTCCGCCAGAGAGATTCACGCCGCCCTCGCCGACGATGTTGTCCAGACCCTGCGGCAAGCCCTCCACAAACTCGGCCAGCTGCGCCTGACGCAATGCCGCCCAGAGTTCTTCCTCTTCCGCATCACCCTTGGCCAGCAGCAGGTTATCGCGGATGGTACTGTGAAAGAGATGGCTGCGCTGCGACAGCAAGGCAAAGTATTGGCGCAACTGATCGCCGGGATAGTCACGCAGTTCCTGACCGCCCAGCCGCGCCGAGCCCGCCTGATAGTCATAAAAACGCAGCAGCAGATTGGCGATACTGCTCTTGCCCGCTCCCGTAGCCCCGAGAATAGCAATCCGCTCCCCCTGGCGAACCTGCAGGTCGAGGCTCCGCAGGGCGTCTTCGGGGGCCTCGGGGTAGCGCAGGTGCAGGTCGTGAATCTCGATATCGAAGTTGGCAGGTTCGGGCAATGGTTTTGGCGCGTCGGGGAAGAGCGGTTCCTGGTCGGCAATCTCGAAGATGCGCCTGGCCGCGGCCCGCGTCTGCCCGAGAAACTGGAAGGCCAGAGGCAGCGCCAACACCGCCTCGAAGGCGGCCATTGTGCCCAGGGCAAACATGGGCAACTGCGCTGGCGGTAGGGAGTGCCTTGCCACCAGAGGAATCGCGAGCAGCAAAATCACCCAGAGGGTAAGATTGGCCATGAAACTCATGCCTGCCGTGCCGATTCCGGCCACCCCGGCAAGGCGCCGCTGCCGCTCCAGCAGCGCTGCGTTCTCTTGTAAAAGCTGCTCCTGGACACGCCCGGCGGCATTGGCCGTCAGGATCTCCCCCATGCCCTGCAGGGCGTCGACGATCTGGGTGCGCATCTCCGCCTGGATGCGGGTGATCTCGGCACTGCTGCGCGCGCCGAGTCGCTCGCTGAGCAGTGGCAGCAACAGGCCGGTGAGTGCCAGCAGCACAAAGAGCGCGAGACCGATCGACCAGACATAGAGGGCAAAAAAGCCGGCCATGAGAAGGGTTGCCAGTCCTGCCACCAGGAAGGGCGTGAATACCCGCAGATAGAAATTGTTGAGGGTGTCGATATCGGCGACCAAGCGCGAGAGCAGGTCGCCAGAGCGGAACCCTTGCAGCCCTGCCGGGGCCAGCGGCTCGATACGGGTGTAGAACCAGACGCGCAGCCTGGAAAGCAGGCGAAAGGTGGCCTCGTGGGTGACAATACGCTCCAGCCAGCGGGAAAGGACGCGAGTGGTGGCAAAGGCTCGTACGCCAGCGGCCGGCAAAAAGAAATTGTACTGGTTGAGGGTGGCCCAGCCCCCCAGTCCGGCCAGGGCGGCACTGGCCAGAAACCAACCAGACAAGGTCATCAGGCCAAAGTTGGCGAGAATGGTCAGCAGACTCAGCAGAGCGCCGCCGAGCATCCACCAGCGGTAAGGCGCAAAGAGGCGCAACAAACGCCAAAGATCACGATTATTGGCCATGACGCCCCCGATAAGCATCCACCAAACGCGCATAGGCCCCGCCCTGCGCCAGCAACTCCTGGTGGCTTCCGGTTTCGACCACGCGTCCCGCATCGATAACGATGATGCGCTCGGCGCGCTGCGCCGTGGCCAAACGGTGGGCGATGACGATTACGGTGCGTCCCTGCCGCAGTTTTTCCAATGAATCGAGAAAGAGAGATTCGCTTTCCATGTCCAGATTGGCCGTGGCCTCATCCATCAGGAGCAGGCGGGGATTTTTGAGAAAGGCACGGGCCAGGGCGATACGCTGAATCTGCCCGCCCGACAGACCCTGTCCAAGATCGCCAATGCGCGTGTCCCAGGATTGCGGCAGACGCTCGATGAATTCCAGAGCATGGGCGTCCTGCGCCGCCTGGCGCAATTCGGCATCCGTTGCCTGTGGCTTCACCAGGCGGAGATTGTCGGCGATGCTGCCGTAAAAAAGGCGCGGGCTTTGGGGGATCCAGGCCAGTTGCGCATGCCAGGCATTGCGATCGATGCCGCGCAGGTCCTGGCCATCAACCAGAATCGTCCCGGTATCGGGCTGCACAAAACCGAGAATGGCATTCGCTACGGTACTCTTGCCGGCGCCACTCGCGCCAACAATGGCGGTGTAACTACCAGCAGGAAAGCTGGCGGTACAGCCAGCCAAGGCTTCGGCGTCTTCCGGAGCATAGCGGAAATGCAGATCCCGCAACTCGATCGTCAGCGGCGTTGACGACGCCGCCAATTCCTGCCCGCTATTAGTCGCTGTTGGCGCCGGAGCATCGAGAATTTCGAAGATGCGTTTGGCTGCGGCAATCGCGCTCATACGCGCATGGTAATGGGTAGACAGGCCGCGCAGGGGCGCAAAAAACTCTGGCGCCAGCAGCAATACAAAGAACGACGCGTAAAAATCTACGGAGGCATGCACCTGCAGCAGGCGCGCCCCCAGAGATACCGCGACCAGGGCAATCGAAAGACTGGCGAAGAACTCCAGCACTGCCGAGGTCAAAAAAGCCACTCGCAGGCCAGCCATGGTGCTGCGGCGGTAGTTTTCGGAGATGTGGGCGACGATCTCGATCTCGTCCTTGGCCCGTCCGAAGATCTTGAGGGTGGTCAGACCCTGCAGGGTATCGAGAAAATGGGCACTCATCAGCAGCATCTGACGCCACTGCCGCTGGTTGATAGCTTCTGCGGCATAACCGACCAGGACCATGAAGAAGGGGATCAATGGACCACTGATCAGCAGAATCAGACCACTGATCCAGTCTACTGGAAAGACGAATACGAGAATGGCCACGGGGACCAGACTCACCAGAGCCATCTGCGGCAGATAGCGGGAAAAATACGGTTCCAGCGCCTCGATGCCTTCCATCAGGGTACTCGCGATGTCGCCTGCCCGCTCCCCTGCCAGCGCCACTGGCCCGCGACGAAAGAGGTGCTGCAGGAGTTCTTGCCGCAGTTGCGTCTTGATGCTGGCGCTGGCACGAAAGGCAACGATCTCTGCTGCCCAGGACAGCCCCGCGCGCAGCACGAAAAGACCCAGCAAGGCGGCCAAAAATCCGGATACCGCCGCCATCCCCAAACCATGAAATGACACGTCGTTGACGATGTGGGCCAGTATCCAGGCCTGGAGAATGATCAGTAAGCCAGCTACAAGGCCGAGACCAATGGCAAAGTAGAGCGCGCCTCGAGCCCCTTTGCCGGTCTTCATCAGTCGCTGATCGATGCGCTCCGCTTTAGCCACGGTCTCTATTTGCCTTTCTGTATTTGCACGGCCGAAAGTATAGCATGGATGAGAATTCCCTGATGAACTATGCCAGGAACAGGGTCAAGACGCCGGTATAGCCATAGATACGGTCGTGGTAGATCTCACCATTGGCAAAGAATCCCACCAGCGGCACCTCGCCGAGCACCGCGCTGATCTGCTGCAACTCCGCAGAATTGGCACCGAAGAGATTTTCTCCACGTCCCAGGCAGGATACATAGATCGCTCCGCGAAGGACACGCTCTGCCGTCAATCTACGCAAATCCGTGAGCATGCGCTGCAGATCCGCCACAGCACTGTCGCCATCGCGTTTGCAAAACAGCAGTTCGCCCCCCGTCTCGACGTACTCACCAATAGCTACCAGGCCGTGCTGCTCATCCACTCCCACCAGGTTTCGCACCAGGTAGTCACCACGATCCGAGCCGGGCAATGGAAGAGCAGCAAAAATGAAACCAGCAGCGCGACGAATATCGCGCGCCAGGACCTCGCCAACCTCCTCGTAGAGAACCTCCAAGGCCGGACGCCGATCCAGGGTAGCGACGATGTTACGCTCCGCCTCCTGAATCCGGTGTACTGGACCAATGGGCGTGACCCCCTGACTCAAGCCGGTGCGGATCGCTACGTCGTCAGAAAACGCCACGCCACTCAAGCCACCATGGAGAGCACGCCCGGCAATCTGCGCCCCCTGTTGCCGCGAGCTAGTTACCCCGCCCATCACAAAGCCCGTACTGCAACGTGCCGCCAAATGCCGCACCTGCTCAGGCAAGTCCTGGCTGTGGGCGTCACCATGCACAATAGCCAAGGCCGCCGGACGACCATCGTCCAACTGCAATTCCCCACTACCATAGGCATCCATGCCGGCAAACAGGCGATATTCCGTTTTGGGAATATCGGTAAACAGCAGGGCCAGCGCAGGAACATCGAGGTATTCATGATTGGTGGCCGCGACGCCAATTCCCACCGAGCCGACCCAATCCTGGACGCCGGTGGATTGCTGCAGCGCGGCCAAAATTTCCGGCAGCGCCGCTTCATAGGCCTCGTTGACATACAAAAACCCCAGGGTACTGGGGAATGACCTCCAATCGCAGCTATCCAGGGCCTGCTGCAAAGCGTCGGACCACTGCTCTGCGGCGGCATGGCCATAAGGGAATGGAATATTCATGAGCTGCGTTCTGATCCTGCGCCGAAAACCGATATTGTACGGGGCCGACCGGCAAGGGGCAAAAGAAGCACCTCACCCTCTGCTGAAACTCTATCGCACCGGAGCGTAGCAGCCGAATTTTGAACGAGATGCACGAGACTGTGCGTGGGCTTATCGATGTACATGGTATGCATTCTGGGCGCATTGAAGCCGCTCAGCCACATACCCCGCACAATCACCAGCTTGAGCGGTTCTTTGGAGTGCGAGCATGCTTAGCCACCTATACCTGGCTCAGCCAGACGCTTGTTGCGTACTTGCCGCTTCTTGCCCAATTGTACAGGCAGACTTTAGGAGATGAGACCTATGAAGCTCAGGAACATCGCCGCGCTTGGTTTCGGGCTCTCGCTTGGGATGCATGCGTATGCGGATGACATCCATTCTCCTACCCCGTCAGGATTTGCATACTCTGGCCAACAAATCCTGGACAGACTTCAGGTCGACCTAGCACATCCTGCCAGATACACCGGGATGTTCACAGGTCCAACGCATGCGGGCCGCGTTGCGTCGGTGACCCACTGCCGCAGAAATGGGCCGTCGGCTACTGCGGCGTTCTACACTTGCGACCTGGTTGGGGTACCCGTTGGCACGACCGCAAATATCCAGATGTCAATTTTTCATTCAAAGGTGATGTCGGTAATGCTTTCGGTTGAAAATAACAACCCGAAGTATGCTGACACGAGCGCCGTTGCTGCGATGTTGCTCGAAGGGGCCGTGGTGCAAGCCACGGATCCGCTTGCCTTGAAAACCGGCCTGTCTAATCGCACTCATGAGAATCTGATCATGGATGAGCTGAGCGCGGGGCCGTCATTGGATTTGCGCAAGGATGCGAGAGATGACGGTCTCACCTTTGAGCAGCGAATAATCGCAGGGGACTTGGTTCTGGACGTTCACCCTACTGGCGGGGCCTAATTTTGCGCCGCATGATACAAGAACTTTATCTAAGCACCAGAGCCCGCGACCCGTCACCGCGACGGCGGTGGGCTGCCTAGTTTTCTCCCTGATGCTTACATAGCGCTTACATGAAAAAGCAAAGACACCTAGGAGACCATCCTAACCGCCTGTTTTTATTGGTGGGCCCACTAGGACTCGAACCTAGGACCAAGGGATTATGAGTCCCCTGCTCTAACCGACTGAGCTATAGGCCCAATGCTGTGCGCTCCTCGCCGGAGGGGCGCACAAAAACATCAGTTGAGGATGGTAACTTCACCATCCACAAAACTTTTGAGGCGATCGGAGCGCGAGGGATGGCGCAGCTTGCGCAGGGCCTTGGCCTCGATCTGCCGAATACGCTCTCGCGTGACGTCGAACTGCTTACCGACTTCTTCCAGCGTGTGGTCGGTATTCATGCCGATGCCAAAACGCATCCGCAATACCTTTGCCTCGCGCGGAGTGAGGCCGTTGTCGAGAAGCTCTTCCACCACTTCCCGAATGGCTGCATGGATTGCGGAATCCGTTGGTGCCGGGACATTGCGATCTTCGATGAAGTCACCAAGGTGCGAATCTTCATCATCCCCAATCGGGGTCTCCATGGAAATGGGCTCCTTGGCGATCTTGAGCACCTTGCGGATCTTGTCTTCCGGCATTTCCATGCGCTCGGCAAGCTCTTCCGGGCTCGGCTCACGCCCCATTTCCTGCAACATCTGGCGACTGATGCGGTTCAGCTTATTGATGGTCTCGATCATGTGCACCGGGATGCGGATGGTGCGCGCCTGATCGGCAATCGAACGGGTGATCGCCTGGCGAATCCACCAAGTCGCATAGGTAGAAAACTTGTAGCCGCGACGATACTCGAACTTATCGACGGCCTTCATCAGACCGATGTTGCCTTCCTGAATCAGATCGAGAAACTGCAAACCACGGTTGGTGTACTTCTTGGCAATGGAAATGACCAGACGCAGGTTGGCCTCGACCATCTCCTTCTTGGCCCGGCGGGCCTTGGCCTCACCAATGGACATCAGCCGACTGGCCTCTTTGATTTCGGCAATAGGCAAGCCGGCCCGATCCTCGATGTTGCCCATGCGCTGCATAACGGCAAGGATGTCCTCCCGCATGGCCTGCAACTTGGTGGAGAAGCCCTTACCCAGAGCAATCTGCTCATCGAGCCAGGTGGGATCGCTCTCTCGTCCAGGGAAACTCCGCACGAAGTCCTTGCGCGGGTATCCGGCACGTTCGATGCACAGATGCATGACCCTGCGCTCGGCTTGCCGCACCTCTTCGGTGAGGGCGCGCAAGGCGTCGGCCATGAGGTCGATCTGCCGCACATTGAGCTTGATCTCCAGAAAGCGCGCCGCCAGCACCTGACGTTGCTCCTGATATTCGGCACTGCGCCCTGCACCTTTTGCTCGCAACGCCATCAATACTTCGTAATCGGCACGAATCGCAGCAAAGCGCTCCAGGGCTTCTTCCATCTGCGGTCCTTTGTCTGCCGCAGACAAGCCACCGTCCTCTTCGTCCTCGTCATCCTGCTCGTCGGCGCTCTCGTCACCGGCCTCCAGACGGAGGTCTTCGTCTTCGGCCTCGGCGCTTTCTTCGATGGCATTGGGGTCAATGAAGGAATCGACGACTTCATCGAGGCGCAGCTCCCCACGTTCCACCCGTTCCGCTGCCTCCAGAAGCAAAGCGATCGTGGTGGGACAGGTGGATACCGCACGTAACACCTGAAGAAGTCCATCTTCGATGCGGCGGGCGATTTCGATCTCGCCTTCGCGGGTGAGAAGTTCGACACTGCCCATCTCGCGCATGTACATGCGCACGGGATCGCTGGTACGGCCAATGTCGGCCTCCACCACCGCCAGGGCTTCTTCCGCCGCCTCTTCCACTTCCTGCGAGGCGATAACCGCCCCGCCCTCACTATCGCCGAGGAGGAGGCCATCATCTTCCGGGGCTTCTTCAAAAACCTCGATCCCCATGTCGTTGATCATGGAAATGACGTTTTCCATCTGCTCCGGATCGAAGATTTCCTCCGGCAGGAGATCGTTGATCTCGCGATAGGTCAGATATCCCTGCTCTTTGCCCCGTGCAATCAGGGCCTTGAGTTCGGAACGCTGGGATTCTGCATCCAAAGAAGTTTCGTTGTCTGTCATAGAGGATCCAACGGCACGCATAGCCGTCCATTATAGAAAAAAACCAAGGAAGATGAAAAGATGCCAGGCATGGTTTCCTAGCTCCTCGCGGTCTTCATCCCGCGTTTCTGCTGTAAATGTTGCCGCAGCTCTGCGCGCTCCTCGGGGCTCAGGGCACCAATTCCGGCGCGATCGCCGAGCCTGCCAAGCGAGAGGCTGCGCAGACGCCGCAATTCTGCATTCGCTCGCGCCAACGTTTTGTCAATTTCTAACTCCTCTGCCACCTCCGCCTCGCTATCACCCGCCATTGCCAGGGCCAAATAGCGCTCACCATCGGGTTCCTCGGCCAATGCCAGACATAACGCCTGGCTACTTAGATGTGGGATACTGGCAGAAATTTCAAGGGCGCGAGCGAGGGCGGCAAGCTCTGCGCGCTCACCGGCAAAACGCTGCAACAGCGCACGATCGAGGGCAGCCCAGGCAGGCGCCGCCGGATTGCGCAGAAAAAGGGCAAGGCAGCGGGCCCACTCACCGCGCCAACTCGTCGGCTTGCGGACCCGCAACGGCGAACCGCCCCCGGCAGCCACCGGCGGTACATCGGACACCAGTTGCAAGCGCTGCCGATAGACCTCGCGCAGATCTGGGTCGGCGAGCTTGTCGAGGAAAGCACGGGCCTGGTGTCGGTACTGCGCCAACTCATCTCCCTGCCGCAGATCATATTCCGTCGCCAGAAATTCCAGAAAGACATCGACTGCAGGCCGGGCACCGGCAAGCAGCTGGGTAAAGACCTCGGCACCTTGATGTCGCAGGAGAGAATCCGGATCTTCCCCCTCGGGCAGAAAGAGTACCCGCAGCAAACGACCGGGGCGCAGATGCGTCGGGCTGAGGGCCACGGCTCGCTGCGCTGCGGCTCGGCCAGCACGATCCCCATCAAAACAGAGAATCACTTCGCTGCTGGCACGAAACAGGGTCTCCAACTGGGTTTCACCGAGCGCTGTGCCACTCGCCGCCACGGCATTATCAATTCCCGCCTGGTGCAGGGTAATGACATCCAGGTAGCCCTCGACCAGGAGCACCTTCCCGGTGCGACGAATCCCTGCGCGTGCGCGATCCAGGGCAAACAGGACTTGCGCTTTGTGGTAGAGCGGGGTCTCGGGGGAATTGAGATACTTGGGTTCGCGACCGTCGATACTGCGTCCGGCCAGACCACAAAGGCGCCCACGGCCATCGCGAATGGCAAAGATGACGCGGCCACGGAAACGCTCATAGAGCCGCCCATCATCAGCCCTCCCCAAAATACCGGCGTCGACCAGCAGCTCGCGATCCTCTGGCGATTTTCCCAACTGTCCCAGGATGCGCTGCCCCTCCGGCGCGTAGCCAAGGCCAAAGTCCGCGATAGTCTGGGCGCTTACTCCACGCGATTGCCAGTACTGCTGCGCCTGGGGTGCCTGCGCCAGAGCCTGCCGATACACTTCCAGACTCCGCTCCAACATATCCCGCAAAGCCGGTAGACGCCGGTCTGGCTCTACCGCCTGCTGGTCCCTTGGCAACTCTATGCCAGCCTGATCGGCAAGCATTTCCAACGCCTCCGGGAAACTGAGGCGCTCGTAGGCCATGAGAAAATCGAGGGCATTGCCGTGTTCGTGACAGCCAAAGCAGTAATAAATCTGCTTGTCGGAACTGACCGAAAAGGATGCGGTTTTTTCGTGATGAAAAGGACAACAGGCCCAATAATCCTTGCCTTTTTTCTTGAGAGGGACGCGGGCATCGATCAGGCGGACCAGATCGGTGCGCTCGATGACACTGTCGATGACTTGCCGGGCGTAACGGGCCATGTTTCAGCGTAGTTCCAATTCCGACACGCCGCCACCGCCATGCTCGGGGCGCGCCATACGCCATGCCACTACCCGCGGATCCTGCTCGGCAAATTCGCGTACCAGTTCGGCCAGGACGCCGTTGCCCTTGCCATGCAGTACTTCCACCTGACTGCGTCCGGCCGCTACTGCGGCGTCGAGATGGCGTAACAAGGCCGCTTCGGCAACATCACGCCGTTGACCGCGGAGATCGAGGCGCCAGGGATGCTCCTCCGGCGCAACATACTGGCTACGCCCCTGTTCTTTCGGCAGGGCAAGTTTGTCGTCCGGCTGGAACTGCTGCAGAGGAATCCACAACTGCTTGCCGCGCAGATCGACCTGAAGGCGCTGCCCGCTTGCGTCCAGACGCCGTACCTCCACCACCTGCCGCAGCGGCAGGAACAGACCACGGGTTCCCGGAGCCGGCAGCGCTGGCGCTTGCGAAGCTGGCGAAGCAAGCTGCTGGTCGAGTCGATCGAGAGTAACCGTTGCCGCCTGGGTATCGCGCCCTTGCTTGAGCCCGGCAATGGCGGCGCGCACCTGCGCCCGCGCTTCGGCAAGCATTTTCTGCCATTCCTGACGCGCCTCGTCCTCCGCGCGTAAACGCAGGGCCGCTGCCTTTTCTACCTCTCTGCGCAATTGCGCACGCAAACGATCCTGCTCCTCGGCGGCCGCCTGCGCCCGGGCCGCCTGCTCTTCAGCGGCGCGCAGCAGGGCGTCACGACGGTCCTCCCAACTTTCCCAATGTTCCTGTTCGCCAGCGTGAATTGCGTCCGCCAGGGCCATGACCTGATCTGGTAGACCGATCTTGCGCGCGATCAGCAGGCCCTGACTCGCACCGGCACGCCCCAACTGCAGGCGATAGGTCGGCCGCAGCTGCTCGATGTCAAAACCCATGCCACCCAGGAGCACTCCGTCCTCGCGCAAGGCATAGCGCTTGAGCACTGCCATATGACTGGTAAGTATGGTGACCACGCCACGGTCGCGCAGACTGGCGGCCACGGCTTGTGCCAACGCCGCACCCTCGCGCGGATCGGTGCCATTACCCAGTTCGTCCAGGAGTATCAGGCTGTTCGAGCTCGCCTGCGCAAGAAGGTCGCGCACCTGCCTTATCTGCCCGGAAAAACTGGAGAGATCGGCCTGCAGGTCCTGGGCATCGCCAATAACGGCATAGAGGGAAGAAAAATATCCCAGCTCACCCTCCGCCGGGATGGGCAAGCCGAGATAGCCTGCCAGATGCACCAGCCCGACCGCCTTGAGCAAGGCACTCTTGCCGCCGGTATTGGGCCCAGTAATCAGAAGCTGCTTGGCTTCGCTACCCAGCGCGAGGTCGTTGGCCACAACCGCGCTGCCGTGCCGCAGGACCAGGAGGGGATGACGCAGGGCGCGCAGACAAAAGGACGGCGAGTCGCGCAGCAGCGGGATCGTTCCGTCCCAGACCGCACCCAGCTCCAGCCCGGCGCGGACCGCCTCCAGGCGCCCCATGCGTTGGAGAGCGAGCTGCAGCCGCTGCGCCTCGCTCCCCAGCAGGGTGGTGAGGGAGCGCAGGATACGCTCCTCTTCCTGACGCTGTGCCGCCTCTGATTCGACCAGCAGATTATTCTGCTCTACCACCGCCAGCGGTTCGATGAAGAGCGTCTCACCGCTCGCCGAGCGGTCGTGCACAATGCCGCGCAAACGTCCCTTGAAGTTGGCCTTGACCGGCAAAAGAAAACGTCCGCCGCGTTGCACTACATGCGGATCCTGCCAGATGTCCCGCCGCTCCCGTTCCTGCAGCAACCCCTTGAGCTGCTGTTGCACCTGCGCGCGCTGTATCCGCAGCTGTTGACGAAGCCGTGCAAGTTCCGGACTGGCGCTATCCAGCAATACGCCATCCACATCGAGTCCGCTCTGGAGCCGACCGAGAAGAACGCCATTCGGTACCAGGAGTTCCGCGTCGCTGCTGAGAACATCCTCTGCAACCGTCAGAAAACGGGCATACTCCGCCGCCAGTTCAAGGACCCGGCGCACCCGCACCAGTTCCATCCCGGTGAGGACGGCGGCGGGACGACTGGCGAGCAGGACAAGATCCGTGATATCCGGAAGTTCCGCGACCGGCATCTCCGGTCCATCAGCAAGCCGCCGCTGCAAGGCCGCGCTGCGCTCCAGACGCTGGCGGACTTCTTGCGCAGAGACCGCGGGATTTAGGCTCGAGACATAGCGCCTGGCATAGATGTGGGCGCAGCGGTCGAGCCAGTGCTGACGAAGGCGAGGTAACTCCAGGGCGTTCTGCGCTGCCAGCCGCAGCGCGTCGGGACTCCCGGGCGCAGCGATCCCCGACTCCATATTCAGGCGCTGAGCTGTGCCTTGACCTTTTCGGAAAGGACCGCCATATCGACGCGGCCCTGTACCTGTGGGCGCAAGATACCGAGTACTTTGCCCATGTCGCGTGGCCCCTGGGCAGCGCTCTCGGTGACCGCGGCGCGGATCAGCGCATCGATTTCGGCATCACTGAGGGCTGCAGGCAGGTAAGGTTGCAAAAAGACAATCTCGGCCTCTTCCTTCTCTGCCAGTTCGGGACGGCCGCCTTCCCGAAACTGCCGCGCAGATTCCTTGCGCTGCTTGATGAGTTTTTCGACCACCGTCAGGACATCGACGTCGCTCTGTTCCCGACGCTCGTCGACTTCCCGTTGTTTGATAGCGGCAAGCAGCATGCGAATGGTCCCGAGGCGCTCCGTATCTCGGGCGCGCATCGCCGCCTTCATGTCTTCCTGAATCTGCTCGCGCAGGGACATCAGTACATCCGCACCAAACGCATCTGCTGGCGCCGCATCCGCTTGAGAGACCGCTTGCGCGCTGCCGCGGCCTTGCGCTTGCGCTCTTCGGTGGGCTTTTCGTAAAACTCACGACGACGAACTTCCGTCAGCACACCGGCTTTCTCGCAAGAGCGCTTGAATCGGCGCAGGGCAACTTCGAAGGGTTCATTTTCTTTGACGCGAATGGTTGGCATGAAAAGCTGGTCCTCTCCAAAAAGGCTGGTCTAGAGGCGCAGAAGGATACCCGCTCGTAGATGATGAGTCAAAACATCGCCGCAGATTCATTACTATCATCCAAAGCGCAACACACTATTGTTACAGGCGCAACAGTTTCTTGACATGACTACGCCAGAGGTTCCTAATACACCGTGAAAGAAACTTCGTCGAATTAGGATATTAGCTGACAATGTTGAACTCGGTTCTACAGGATCGGTAACCCTCTCGGAGATTGTATGCCAAAGACCCACAGCGCGAAGAAAACTGCATCGAAGTTTGCCCCGGAGATACCGGATCTGCCCCAAGCGGCAGCGCCGGAAATCCCGGTGGACACCATCGCCGAGTCCGGCCCATTTCTCAGTGCGCAGCAGGAGGCCAGCCTGATCCAGCGGCTGCGCCGAGGCGATGACAGCGCCCGCGCATCGCTCATCGCCGCACACATGCCGCTGGTCCGCTCCATTGCCCGCAGCTACCGGAACAAGGGTCTCAGCCAAGAGGATCTTTTTCAGGAAGGCTACATGGGTCTGATGCGGGCCGCCGAACGTTATCGGGAGGGCCTCGGTACGCGTTTTTCCAGTTATGCTACCTGGTGGATTCGCGAAGCCATGCAACGGGCCCTGATTCGCTCGCGCTTCATTCGCCTCCCTGATTATCTAGCAAAATCGCTGCATGCTCACACGCAAAGGGAAGACGAAAGCGCTTTGAGCAGCAGCGATGAGATTCGGCAAAAACGCGTTGAGGCCCTGGGCGTGCGCGAGAGTACCGTGCGCGCCCTGGAATTTGCCGATATCCGGGTTTCCTCTCTCGACGAGGAAAACGCAGGAAGGTTTCCACCGGATCGATCAGATCATGGGGTGATGGCCTCCCCCTGTCAGGAATACGACCGCGAATCCTGCGCGCGAGCCCTTCGCGGATTCTTGTCGGAGCTCAATGCCAAGCAGCGCGAGGTGATGATCTATCGCTTTGGCCTACACGGTGACAGCCCGATGACCCTGGAAGCAGTGGCCGAACGCCTTGGCGTCAGCCGCGAAGCAGTGCGCCAGTTGCAGGTCCGCGCTCTCGGGAAGTTGCGGCAATTGCTCGTAGATAGCGGCTGGGAAGACGAGACGCCCTAAGCAACGCGCTGCTGCATTTCCGCCAGCAGCTTCCGTAGCGCTTGCCCGCGATGACTACAGGCTTGTTTCTCTTGCAGCGATAATTGCGCTGCGCTGCGCCCCGCTACGCCACGGGGCAGAAAGATGGGATCGTAACCAAAGCCCCCCTCCCCTTGCATCCTGGCGGCAATCTCTCCCTGCCAGATGCCGCGAGCAAAGAGCGGATCAGGATCTTCTGGGCCGCGCAACAACACCATCACGCACAAAAAATACGCATCGCGCTGCCTGGCGCTCAGGTGCTGCATGCGTTGCAGTAGTAATTCGTTATTCTCCCGATCGGAGGCGCTATCGCCAGCAAAGCGGGCAGAGCGTACTCCGGGCGCACCATCGAGCGCCGGAACACAGAGCCCCGAATCCTCGGCAAGCACCCAGTGATTGCAGTGTTGGGCAGCGTGCCGTGCCTTGCACAAGGAATTTTCCAGGAAAGTCGATGCTGTTTCTTCCGGACTCTCGATCTGCAACTGTTCCAGGTCGAGCAGGTGCAAACCGAGGGCCGCAAAGGCCGGCTCCAGCTCCCGCCGTTTGCCGGCGTTGCGGGACGCCAGTACTAGCGTGCCGGTACCGACCAAGCGGGAAACACCTGTTGCTGGAAGGCAATGATTTCGTCAATCCCCTTGCGCCCGAGAAGCAGCATATCCGCCATCTGCCCAGCAGAAAACGGGTCTCCCTCGGCGGTACCCTGCAATTCGACAAAGTGTCCGGTATCGGTCATGACCAGATTCAGATCGACCTCGGCCGAGCTGTCTTCCGCATAGTCGAGATCGAGCACGGGATCTCCCGCCACGATACCCACGGATACCGCAGCTATCCAATGACGCCAGGGATTGCTGGTCAGGACGCCGCGCTGCAAGAGACCGTCGATGGCCTCGGCCAAGGCAAGGCAGGCGCCCGTGATGCTGGCAGTGCGGGTGCCACCATCGGCCTGCAGGACATCACAGTCCAGCCAGATCGTGCGCTCTCCCAGAGCCTTGAGATCGATTGCTGCGCGCAGGCTACGGCCAATGAGTCGCTGAATTTCATGAGTGCGCCCGCCAATCTTGCCCTTGGCGGCCTCTCGGGAAATGCGGGTATGCGTCGCCCGCGGGAGCATGCTGTATTCTGCGGTAATCCAGCCCTGCCCGGAACCGCGCAGAAACGGCGCGGTTTTTTCTTCGACGGTCGCCGTACACAAGACACGAGTATCGCCAAAACCGATCAGTACAGAACCCTCAGCATGCTTGGTGTAGCCTCTTTCCGCATGCAATGGGCGTAATTCATCGCCGGCGCGACCAGAATGACGCATAGCTTCTCCCTCAGAAATGGTAAACCAGATTCACCGCGGTGAGCGTATTGAGTTCCTTGTAGCCGACGGACACCTGGGTATTGTAAGTCGCCAGAAAAGAAAAGCGCATGCCCAGAGCACCCACCAGGGGAGTATTCAGCCCCAGAAGTGACTGGTAGGTGTTGGCACCTCCATCCACCAGCACCGCCTCCAGATCCTCGGTCAAAACCGCACCCTTACTGATCTGCCAGCGATATTTGGCGGCAAGCTGGGCAATGGGATTGATGACAGCGGCATAGCCGATGCGATGCGACTCCCGGGCACCCACACCGGCCTGCAGGGCCAGCCGCATGTTCTCGTCTGGATATAGATAATGACCAATACCAGCAAATTCATCGACGCGATAAAAATAGCCGTCAAAATGGTTGCGCACGTAATCCAGCGTGCCAAATGCGTAGGTATTTTTTCGCCAACGGTATTTGGTACTGTTGCCCACGGCCAGACGATCGGCAGACACCTCGCCACTGTTGCGGGCGTAATTGTAAGCGAGGGAAGTATCGTTGGACCACGGCCCCCGCAGCCAATTCAGGGCATCTTCCGTATTGATGCTGAGAGCTTGACTGGTACCGGTACTGTTGCTGAATCCCAGGCCAACGTTGCCGCTGAATCCCTGCGGCTGCGACGCTGATGCTGCCCAGGCCGACGCTGATGTACTCAAGACCGATATCGATAGAACCGACAGCGCAATTTTCCGCAAGATTCCCCCCGCCTGGCCAAATACCAAAAGCACCCTAGCATGTTTGGCGCGAGATACCAAAAGAACCTTGTTTTGGCGCTCCCAAGGGGGTTCGAACCCCTGTTACCGACGTGAGAGGCCGGTGTCCTAGGCCACTAGACGATGGGAGCGATGGCCTCAGATTCAAGAGGCGCAAAAGATACACCATCACCAGGACCCTGTGCAAGCGATCCACCGGACTGAAGGAATTTCATGCAGTAGGCAAAATGCCAGCGCGTAGGATAGAATATGCGGCTATTCGTGGCATAGCCCATTATAGAATCAGGAGCCCTTGTCTATGACCTACGTGGTTACCGAGTCGTGCATCAAATGTAAATACACGGATTGTGTGGACGTGTGTCCCGTGGATTGTTTTCGCGAAGGACCCAATTTCCTGGTCATCGACCCTGATGAGTGCATCGATTGCACGCTCTGTGAGCCCGAGTGTCCGGCAGCGGCCATCTTTCGCGACGATGATTTGCCCGAGGGCCAGGAGGAATTCATTGCCATCAACGCCCGCTTGGCGAAGGTCTGGCCGGCCATCATCCAAAAGAAGGATGCCCCTGCCGATGCCGATGAATGGGCACAAGTGCAAGACAAACGGGCCCTGCTCGAAGAGTGAAAGGTCAGCGGCGGAGTTGGCTGCGCTCCGCCAGTTTCCGGCGGTTTTTGCAGCTGTTCCAGCCCTATCGCGGCTCCATCGTCACGGCGCTGTTTTTCATGACCCTCTCGGGCCTCGCCAGTGGTGCGAGCGCCTATGTCGTCAAACCCATACTCGACCATATCTTCATCGACCGCCAGGCGGCGATGCTGCTGTGGCTGCCGCTGTTGGTCATCGCCATCTATGCCATCAAGGGGTTTTCTGACTACTCCGGTGGGGTGATCCTGGCGCGCATGGAGGAAAACATCCTGCGCCAGCTGCGCGAGCAGCTCTACGCCCACACCCTCCGCCTGCCCTTGCCGGCCCTGCTGCAACAAAGCCAGGGCAACACCCTGTCACGCATGAGTCTGGATCTGACCCTGCTGCAGCAGAGCCTTTCCGTACTCGCCCGTTTTTTTCTCGCCGGCGTGCAGATCCTCGCCCTCATCGGCGTCGCATTTTATATGAGCTGGTCGCTGGCACTGATCAGCCTCGGCACCCTGCCCCTGGCCTTCTATCCATTGATTCGCTTCGGGCAGAGTCTGCGCCGCCGCGGACATGAACAGCAGGAGCAGATGGGCGACATCCTGGGTCAGTTTGCCGAGAGCTTGCGCGGGGTGGAGGTCATCAAGAGCCAGGGTACCGAAGACTTCGAGGCGCGGCGCTTTGCGGGACTGGCGCAGATCTACTACCAGCTGATGATGCGCATCGTCCGCATCCAAAAAGCCAGCACGCCGGTGATGGAGCTGATTGCCGCCCTCGGCATTGCCGTTACCATCTATCTCGGCGGTCATCAGGTGGTGAGCGGGGCGATGACAACGGGCGCTTTCTTTGCCTTTCTTACCGCCCTGGCCATGGTCTACGAGCCGCTGCGTCAGCTCTCCTCCGCCAACAATCAGTTGCAGCAGGGGCTATCCGCCGCAGACCGACTGTTTCACTGGCTGGACCAGGAAGCCGAGACGACAAGCGCCACGGAGCAAGCCCCGCAGACAAGTGCGGGGTCCTGGCGCTGCGGCGATCTGCGCCTGCGCTATGGCGGTGAAACGGTACTGCAGGACCTCGACATCGTGATCCCTGCTGGCAGTTTCACCGCCATTGCGGGCGCCAGTGGCAGCGGCAAAACCAGTCTGCTACGGGTCATCCTGGGATTGCTGCCGGCCGATGCCGGAGAGATCTGGATTGGCGAGCGGCCCGCCCGCGAATTTTCCCTACGTAGCTATCGCCAGCATTTTGCCTATGTGGCGCAAGAGCCCTTGCTGTTTTCCGGCACCGTATTGGAGAATATCGCCTATGCCGATCCCCAGGCGGATCGTAAGCGGGCGGAAGATGTCGCACGCGCTGCGCACTGCTGGGAGTTTTTGCAGGACGCCGGCGGCCTGGATACGGCGGTGCACGGACATGGCAGCAACTTCTCCGGCGGCCAGCGCCAGCGTTTGGCGATTGCCCGCGCCCTGTACCAGCGACGGCCCTTTCTGGTGCTCGATGAGGCGACCAGTGCCCTCGATAGCGAGAGCGAGCAACGCATCCTGGACACCCTGGCGAACTTGCGCGGCAGGATAACCATCATTGTCGCGGCGCATCGGGAGGCCAGCCTGACGCTGGCAGACCAGGTCATTCGCCTGGAGCGCGGGCGTATTCTCTCCGGCGCCAGCGCGGTACCTTGCGCAGCCAGTACCTGAGCTCCTGCTCACCAGCAGCGTCGGGATGACGGCCATAGCGCTGCCGGAGAATTGCCGCATACAGTTTATCGCACTCGGGTTCCGCCAGGGGCAAGTGCTGCAACCAGATCGCCTCCTGCCCCGGGCGGAGATCACGCAATCCCCTGCGTTGCAGCAGGCGAATCACCCGCCGCCGGTAGCGCGCGGCGGAATCGTTCTCCAGGCTGCGCGTGCGTCGCCACCACCAGAACAGTCCGACGAACAGCGGCAGCAATAGATACCAGAGCCAGGTAGCAGACCATTGCTGATGCAGGTCCAGTGCCGCTGAGTGGCGCTCCTGGGTCCCTCCCTGCAGCAGGCTACCGGCAGCCACCCAGGCCTCCCGCTGTTTGGCGGGACTGAAGTTGATCACCCAGTTCAGCCATTCCCACTGCAGCCAGCTCCAGAGCTGTCCGCCAGTCGATAATTGCTCCCCGGCCGTGGCAATGCCGTCTCCCCTTGCCTCTCCCCCGCTGGCAGCAGGTGTGGCATCGAGCAAGACCCACTCGCCATGCAACCAGGCCTGTACCCAGGCATGCGCCATGCTTTGCCGCACCACCCAAAAATCACCGTATGCGTCATACTGCCCCCCGTGGTAGCCGACCACCACCCGGGCGGGCACACCATCCAGGCGCAGCAACGTGGCGAGACCTGCCGCATAATATTCACAGAAGCCGGTGTGGCTGTGCAGAAGAAAGTCGGCCAGACTTTGCCCCTGGGGATAGGCCGCTGGGGCCTGCAGGCTGTAATGGAAAGAAGGACCACGCAGCCAAGTCATGATCCTTTGCGCTGTCTGTTCCGGGGTATCGCCGCGCAGGCGTTTGGCCAGGCGCAGGATCTGCGGATCGATCTGGGCAGGGACTTGCAAGGCTGCCTGCCGTTGCGCTGGGGAAATACAGTGGTCGGATCTGGCCGACCAGGCATCGTAGCGCAAGGCACCATCCTGCGCGCTCTGCAGGCGGATACCAGAGGCGTTTTGCTGAAGCGGCAGAGGACTGGCGAAACGCAGTGGATTGCTCAGGGCAAAGAGGTAGTCATGATGACCGGGGCTAAGGAGGATTTTCTGCTGCCACACGGCTTGCCCGGTATTCCGGCAATCCATGCCGAGTGCAGGACCGGGCTGCCAGCGGACGCCACCATCGTCCTGCCAGAGAATTGCCCCCATCCAATACATCTGCTCGGCAGGCAAAGACGGCCCCTGGATCTGGGCGCGAAAGGCGACGGCAGGATCAAGTTGCAGTGACTGGATATGCGCCGGATCAAGGCTGGGCGAGAAGCCGCTGGCTGCAGCCCCGATACCGCCTCCCCAATGCCACAGCGGTGTAGGCGTGCGCGGCAGCAAGAGAAAGAACAGCCCCATGATCGGCAAAAGAAGAAGCAGAAAGAGGACGGAAAAAAGCAGGAGGCGGAGTAGATCGGCGCTCGCCACCGCTCTTCCCTCTTCCCGCCGGGCATCGAGAAACCCCTGCCAGAGTAACGCCAGCAGCAACAGGAACAGTTCGAGCAGGAAATAGATCCCCAGGGCGAGATCCACCCGGACCCAGGCCGCGAGCCCCATACCCAGCAACAGCAGTGCAGCAATCTGAAATAGGTCTCGGGTACCCCGTAGCTCCAGGGTCTTGACGGCGAGGAGCACATAGAGGGCCGCTGCACCCATTTCCAGCCAGTTGCCCCAGCCCGCAGTAAAAATTGCCAGCGAGAGGAGCGCGATGGTGATCAGAAAACGCGTGCCACCCTTCAATGTGGCAAACGGCAACGCACCGCCCCGCAGAATCACCCAAAGTTCGGCCAAGACCCAAAGTAGAGTCGGCCATTGCCAGGCAAGATGCTCCAGGGCGAGAAAGAGGATCGCGCCAATCATCAAGAGCAAGGTGGGGATGAGAGTTGGCATCTTCATTGCCAAAACCGCCAGCGCCGCCGTTTTTTTGCAATGATGGACAAGATCGGAAACGGCGCCAGCCGTGCCAGCGCCCACAATGCCTCTCGGTAGCCACTGGGGCCACGTCCCTGCCAGGTTCCGGACGGCAGCAGAAGGCGCCAGCGCATAGGCTGCGACTGTGCGCGTTCCAGCCCGGCACGCAGCGCGGAAAGACGCTGTTCATGGTCGCGGTCTTGCAGTTCTGGCGCATGATAATCGAAGACCACAACGCTGCTCTCTTCTTCCTCACGTTGCAGGACCGGCAATGCCGGCGGCAGGAGAAAACCGCCCCGCCAATCACTGCGCCGCCAATAGACGCGGTTGAGGCTCTCGTTGGGCAAACGCCGGCGCAGGGCAATCACCTCGCCGCTTCCCTGCCACTGCTCGTGCTGCGCGCGGGCTTCCGTATCCCGGTCTGGCGCCACCGAGGCGTAGCTGTCCGCGGCAGCGGGGGCGACCCAGGGAGCATCGGCATCGGGAAGATCGATCTGCTGCCCGCGCCAGACGAAGGCAAACGGAAACGAGGACCCGAGCAAGAGCTGCGGCAGGAGCAGCGGCCCGCGCTGCTCTGGGCACCAAGTCAGGACCAGCTCGCTGCTACCGCGCCCAGGCAGTCTGGCGATTTGCCCGTGCGCCGGGGGCAGACGCAGCTCCAGCAACCAGACCGTCCAGGGATGCGGATTGACGATTCGGAAGCGAAGCTGTCCCGGTTCATCCACCGTCAACAATTGTCCCGGAAGCAGGGAAACGTCCAGAGCGCGGAGATTCAGTAAGGCCGCAAGACCCGACAGAATCATCAGCGCCAGCATCATCGACACCAGTAGAAACAGCATGTTGTTGCCGGTATTCACGGCGGCAAAGCCTACTGCCAAGGTGAATGCCACAAAGAGTTTGCCCGCGCGGGAGAGTTTTACCTCCCGCCGTTTTACCCGCCCAAACCCCAGCATTGTTTCAACAGTCCTGCCAGCTGGACACGCGGTTCGCCAGGATCACGCCAGCGCAGACGGTGTCCCAATACCGCGGGGGCTACGGCCGGGAGATCTTCCGGCGCGACAAAATCCCGCTGCTGCAAAAAGGCCCAGCCCCGCAGCGCTGCCTGTAAAGCCAAGAGCCCACGGGGGGAAACACCAAAGCGCAGGCTGCTTTCCCGGCGGCTATACTCGGCGAGGTCAAGCAACATGGCGCGAATCTCAGGGCTCAGGAAGACTTGTCGTGCGCTTCTTTGCCAGTCCAGCAAGGTCGCCTCCGTTGCCAGGGCTGGCACTGCCTCTGGCGCAAGGGCCTCCCCCTGCAGTAGACGTTCTTCTGCCATCCGACTTGGGTACCCAAGAGAGAGCGACAACAAAAACCGATCCAACTGGTTTTCTGGCAAGGGAAATACCCCATCAAACTCTTGCGGGTTCTGGGTGGCAATGACGAAAAACGGGTTGGGCAAGGGATGACTCGCCCCTTCCAGGGAGACTTGTCCCTCGGCCATAGCCTCCATGAGGGCCGACTGCGCCCGCGGTGGGGCGCGATTGATCTCGTCGATGAGCAATAGAGAGTGAAAAATGGGGCCGCGGCGAAAGACGAAGGCCTGCTGCGCGGGATCGTAGAAACTGCTGCCGAGAATATCCCCCGGCAGCGTATCTGCCGTCATCTGCAGGCGCGCAAAGGCGAGATTCAGCGAGCGTGCGAGCCCCAGGGCCAGGGTGGTTTTGCCCAGTCCGGGCAAGTCTTCCAGAAGCACATGTCCGCCCGCAATCAGGGCAGTAAGCACCAGACGGATCTGGGGTTCTTTGTCGAGAACGATCTGTGCGAGCTGCCGCAGCAGCGCAGCGGGGCTCGTTTCCGTCACTCCGCGACCTGCAGGCGCCGGGCCGCCAGGGTTTCGTCGACGCGCCGCACCGGCAGATCATGCGGTGCGTTACGCAGAAGCTCGGGTTCCTCCAGCGCCTCCCGACGAATCTGCGCCATCACTTCCAGGAAGCGATCCAGGCTTGCCTTGCTTTCGGTTTCCGTGGGCTCGATGAGCAGGCATTCCGGTACCAACTGAGGGAAGTAGATGGTCGGCGCGTGGATACCAAAATCGAGCAGACGCTTGGCGACATCCAGGGCCCGCACCGCGCTGGCCTTGTGTAGGTCCTGCACAGAAATGATGAACTCATGCGTAGCGCGTCGCTCGGCAAAGGCCACGGTATAGCCCTGGCGCCGCAGGCCGTGCATCAGATAATTGGCATTGAGGGCCGCATAGGCAGAGACCCGTCGCAAACCGGCGTGTCCCAGGCGCCGGACATAGGCATGGGCGCGCAGGAGTACGCCGATGTTGCCAGCATAAGCACTAAGCTGACCAATACTCTCCGGGCGCTCCGCATGGCTCTCCCAGCGATAGGAGCCGGCTTCGCCCACGACCCGAGGTACTGGCAGATAGGGTGCCAGACGTGATGCCGCCGCCACCGCCCCGGAGCCAGGCCCACCTCCGCCATGGGGGGTGGCGAAGGTCTTGTGCAGATTCAGGTGCATCACATCAAAGCCCATCTCGCCGGGCTTCACCCGGCCCAGGATGGCGTTAAGATTGGCACCATCGTAATAGAGCAAGGCACCGGCGCCATGGACCAGGGCAGCGACTTCCTGAATCTGGCGCTCGAAGACTCCGAGTGTGGACGGGTTGGTGAGCATGATCCCGGCCACATCCGGACCCAGGGCCGCGCGCAAGGCATCGAGGTCGAGATCTCCATTGGGTAGATTGGGTAATTCCGTGACCGTAAAGCCGGCCATGCGGGCACTGGCGGGATTGGTGCCATGCGCCGCCTGGGGAATGAGCATGCGCTGCCGCTGGGTATCGCCGCGCGCCTGATGATAGGCGCGGATCATCGCCACCCCGGCAAGCTCCCCCTGGGCACCAGCGGCAGGGCTCAGACTCACCGCCGCCATGCCGGTCAGCTCCGCTAACCAGCCCTGTAACTCTGCCAGATTACGCAGCAACCCTTGGGCAGCCACCGCCGGGGTCGCTGGATGCAGGCGGGAAAAACCGGGCAGCGTCGCCACTTCGTGGGCGATGCGCGGGTTGTACTTCATGGTGCAGGAGCCCAAGGGATAAAAATTGGTATCGATGGAGAAGTTTTTTTGACTGAGACGGGTGTAATGGCGCAAGACCTCCAGTTCGGAGGGATTGGGGAGGGGGAGATCATCGCGCAGCAGATGCGCGGGAATCGCCAGCTCCAGTTCCGCCGGCGTTTCTTCGTGTTGGCAAGCAAAAATCGTTTCTTCCATCACATCTCCCCCAGTACGCCAGCGAGCGCGCTTGCGTAGCCGTCTAGATCCTCGTCTTCGCTCAATTCCGTGCAGGCCACCAGCAAATCGTGGGGATCATCCGCCGGATTCAGCTCGATCAGCGGCACCCCCGCAAGAAACCCATGGGCAAGCAGGCCATCGCGGACGCTTGGCGCTGGCCGGGGCAGGCGCAACACGAACTCGTTGAACACCGGCCCG
This sequence comes from Acidithiobacillus sp. YTS05, assembly GCF_024396695.1. GTDB lineage: Bacteria > Pseudomonadota > Gammaproteobacteria > Acidithiobacillales > Acidithiobacillaceae > Igneacidithiobacillus > Igneacidithiobacillus copahuensis. The sequence goes on along the minus strand of NZ_CP094359.1, from coordinate 973,892 downwards.
GCGTGGGGAAGTTCTACTCCAGGAAGCCTAGCTAGCAGGGCGCGCAGGCGCTGCGCCTGCTGATGCGCGCGCGCAGCCGCGGCGCGCAGGCCGTTGGCCCCCAGAGTGGCAAGATGAATGGTAGCCGCCGTCACCAGCAAGCCCTGGTTGGTGCAGATGTTGCTCGTGGCTCCGGCACGCCGGATATGCTGCTCCCGGGCCTGCAGGGTCAGGCAGTAGGCGACCTGGCCTGCTGCGTCGACGGTCTTGGCAACCAGGCGACCGGGCAGTTGCCGCACGTAGTCCCGCCGGCAAGTCAAAAAGCCAAAGTAGGGCCCACCGGCCGCCAGAGGCACGCCCAAGGGCTGTCCCTCCCCCACGACGATATCGGCGCCCTGCTCGCCCCAGTCCCCGGGCGCCTTGAGTAGGGCCAGGGCCAGCGGGTTGACGACGGCAATGCGCAGCAGGTTGTGGGACTCCGCCCAGTGCGCCAGCGCATCGACCTCTTCCAGTAGGCCAAAGCGATTGATCTGCGGCAGAATCAGCGCCGCCGCCTCGGGAAAATTCTCTTCGGGCAGCAGCAGGCGACCGCTATGCGGATCCTGCGGCAGACTGCGCAGACGAATCCCCTGCATCGGCAGCAGCGCATCCAGCACCCGCCGCCAGTGTGGCAACAACCCCTCAGGGACGAGGATTTCCCGCGCCGCCGGACGCAGGCGCAGGGCCATGAGGCAGGCCTCGGCCAGGGCCGAGGCGCCATCGTAGAGGGAGGCGTTGCTGATCTCCATGCCCGTGAGCCGGGTCATGAAGCTCTGGAATTCGTAGAGAAGCTGCAGGGTGCCCTGGCTGGCCTCGGCTTGGTACGGAGTATAGGCCGAATAGAACTCCCCGCGTCGGGCGATCTCCCAGACGATGGCGGGGATATGGTGTGCATAGGCACCAGCGCCGGCGAAACAACGCAGCGGAGCCTGTTCGGCCGCGCGTTCTTCCATCTCCCGGCGCAGCCTCGCCTCACTGCACCCTTCGGGCAGTGCGGAAACATCGCTCTGTAAAGCCGGCGGGATTTCGTCAAAGAGATCTTCGAGGCGAGGGACGCGGATCGCCTCCAGCATCGCCGCCGTTTCGGCGTTGTCGTGGGGAATGTACGGCATATTTATTCGCCGATGCTGTTCTGATACGCCGCGACGTCGAGGAGCTGCGCAAAGTCCTTTTCGTCAGCCTGAATCTCAAAGATCCAGCCTTTGTCATAGGGGTCTTCATTCAACCATTGGGGGTTATCTGTCAGCTCCGCATTGCTGGCCACCACCTCGCCAGACAGGGGACTGTACAGATCAGAGGCGGCCTTGACCGATTCGATCACCCCACAGGCGGCTTCGGCCTGCACCGCCTGCCCCGTCTGCGGCAATTCCACAAAGACGACATCGCCCAAGAGCTCCTGGGCATGATCGGTGATGCCGACGCGATACCGTCCCGGGGTGAGTTGGGCGACCCATTCGTGGGTGGGACTGTAGCGAAGCTGCGCGGGAACCTGACTCATTGCGGTAGACTCTCCTCTGCGGGATAAACGGCCTGGCCATGACGCCAGAAGGGGGGTTCGACGATGCGGGCCGGCACCTGGCGCTGCCGCACCTGCAAAAATACTGCGCTGTCTGGGCCGACATCGGCCCGTAGTCGCGCGAGGGCAATGCCCAAGCCCAGACTGGGGGCGAAGGAGCCGCTGGTGACCGTACCAATGGTTTCGCCGGCGGCGCTCAGCAGCTCGTAGCCGTGGCGTGGAATGGCGTCGCGCGGCAAGAGCAGGCCCCAGAGACGTTGTGCGGGTCCTTGTCTGCGCTCGGATTCGATAGCCGAGCGGCCGATGAAGTCTCTTTTGGGATCGCGCAGGTCCACCGTCCAGCCGAGATGGCTGCGATCCGGGCTATCGGCCGTCGTCATGTCTTGACCATAGAGGTTCAAGCCGGCCTCCAGACGCAGACTGTCGCGTGCCGCCAAACCGGAAGGTACTACCCCCCGCGCCAGCAAGGCATCGGCAATTGCTGCCAGGTGCCCGTGGGGAGCGAGAATCTCGATGCCATCCTCGCCCGTATAGCCGGTACGAGCGAGGAAGAGATCGGCCCGCGGCGCGACGGAACGGAAAGGCTTCAGCGGCGCAAGCTCGGGCAAGGCCAATGCCTCTGCAGCCCAGGCAATAGCCTTGGGTCCCTGACAGGCAAGGATGCCCCAGTCGTCGCGGGGCAGAAACTCGACGCCGCCGCCCTCCTCTTCGGCCAAACCCTGCAGATAGGAGGCATCGGCGCGCGCCCCGGCGGCATTGAGAACGATGCGATAGCGGTCCTCCCCCAGAAAATAGACGATCAGATCATCCAGGATGCCGCCATCTTCCTGCAACATGCAGGTGTAGAGGGCACGACCGGGCTCGGCGTCGAGACGCGCGACGTCGTTGGCCAGGGCGCGACGAAGCAGAGAGCGAGCGGCCGGTCCCTGCAGGTCGAGAGGACGCATGTGCGAGACATCGAAGAGCCCCGCGGCCTGCCGCACGGCCTCGTGCTCGCGCAACTGCGAGCCATAGTGCAGCGGCATCTCCCAACCGGCAAAGGGAGACATCCGCGCCCCATGCGCCAGATGCCAGGAATGCAGCGCCGTGCGCTGCAGGGTTTCACTCATGGCTGCCTCCCGCGCGCCTGCTGTGCCATTTCCACGAGCAGCCGACGCCAGTCCTGCGGCCCCTGAGCCCTTTGCGGGAAAGACAGACGCAGGCGTTGGCTGCCCGCCTGCAGGTCTCCGCCCTCGGCATCGAGGGCCAGCAGACGCACGGGCTCTGCCGCTTCTGCGCCGCCGAAGTGGCGCCAATAGTCGCGCAGATTTTCGCGGTGATCGGTATTCATGTGTGCCACCGCACCGGCCTCCGCCAACTCCAGCTCGCGCAGGTCGTCGGCAAGACGGATATCCTCCTCTTGCCAACCCATGCTGCCGAAACCGGCAATCCAGCGAATACGCTGGATATCGAGACGGTAAAAATGAAAATCCGGCATGTCCCGATAGCCATCCGCACCCGGTAACAGACAGAGCAGGCGCCCTTCCAGAGCGGGATCAGGATGCACGCGATGAATCTCTCCCTGCACCGCCATCCGCGGCAGCTCCATGAGATCATCGCCGGGCTCCCAAACCAGGAAGGAGGCACGCGGATCTTTATGCAGATATTGCTGATGCACCGCCAGGTTGGAAAACAGGAAATGCGGGCTACCGTAGTGATCGCAGGCGTAGTGCACCACTGCCGTATACGGACTGCCATCCGGCGCCAGGACGGCAATGGCGCCTTGGTAGTGACTGCGCAGAAAATTCCGTAACGACTGGCTGCCGGCGTCCATCTTCAATCGCGAAAGTTGTTGAATTGCAGAGGAATCCCAAAATCTTCGGCGCGCAATGCGGCAATGGCGGCCTGCAGGTCATCGCGGCTCTTGCCGCTGACCCGCAGCTGATCGCCCTGCATGCTGGCCTGCACCTTGTAGCGGCCATCCTTCAGCAGCTTCCCCATTTTCTTGCCCAGTTCGGCATTGATGCCCGCCTTCAGGGTACAGACCTGACGCTGCATACCGCCAGCAGCATCGCTCACCTTGCCGATTTCCAGGGCCTTGAGGTCGACCCCACGCTTGACCAGACGCTGGGAGAGCAGATCGAGCATCTGCCCCAGCTTGTATTCGTCTTCTGCCAGCAGGATCAGCTCCTGCTCCTTGCGCTCGATGCTCGCCTTGCTGCCCTTGAAGTCGTAGCGATTGCCGATTTCCTTGCTGGTGGTGTGCAAGGCATTGTCCACTTCCTGCAGATCGATTTCGGAAACCACATCAAAACTGGGCAAGATCAACACTCCTCTAAGACATCGGGATGGACATGGCCGTGCTGCGTCCCTGCCCGACAACCGGGGCAGTCAGTGACCCAGCGCGCGCCGGCCGGGGTAATCTCCTTTTTCCAGAAGGGCGCCGAGGTCTTGAGCACGTCGATGAGATAGCGACAGGCATCAAAGGCGGCGGCACGGTGCAGGGACCAGACGGCGACCAGAACGATGGGGTCCTGCGGCGTCAGACGCCCATAGCGATGGATGATGAGACTGTCGAGGATGTCATAGCGCCGCTGCGCCTCCTGCGCCACCCGCTCCAGTTCGCGCTCGGTCATGCCGGGATAATGTTCGATTTCCATCGCCAGGATGTCGGCGGCATCGCTGTAGTCGCGGACGGTACCCAGAAAGCTCACCACCGCGCCCGCCGTCGGCTGGGCATGAGCTTCCAGCTCAGCGCCCAGATCGAAGGCCTCCTGCTGCACCCGTACCGTCATCTCAGCCCCCGGTAACCGGAGGGAAGAAGGCGATTTCATCGCCATCCGCCACCGACTCGGTGAAAGGCACATGCACCTGATTGCGGGCCGCGAGCAGATGCTGTCCGGCCAGAGATACGCCGGCAATGCCTTCCACCTGCGCCAGAACCTCAGCGACGGTGCTGCCAGCCTGCAGTTCCAGATCGATGCTGGCCTGCCCCAAGCGCTCGCGCACGCTGGCAAAAAACTTGACGGAAATCATCTCGGCGAGCACCCTTTGCAATCCATCTGATGATGGTAGACGTTGGCCCTTGGCCTTGCAAGACGGACCCTCGCATGCTCCTTGCCTATCTTCTTTTTCTCGCGGAAAGCGCCACCGTCGTCGTGGCGAGCCTCCTCTTCCTTTCCTGGTCGCCCTTCGGGCGCAAGCGCGACAAGGGCGCCACCCTGCAGATCACCGATCTCGGGCAACGCTACGAGGAGCGGGCTAGCCAACTCCTCCGCCAGCGCCTGCCCAAAAAAGAGGCCAAGGCCGTCCTCAAGCGACGCAAAAAGGCCCGCCAGGAGCGTGCCAAGCAAGAGACGCAAGGCTGCCTCTATGTGCTCGATTTCAAGGGCGATCTCCGCGCCTCGGCGGTGGAGAACCTGCGTCAGGAGATTGACGTGATCCTCGCCGCCCGACAGGAGGGTGATCGCGTTTGCGTGCGTCTGGAAAGCGGTGGTGGAATGGTGAATACCTATGGTCTGGCGGCCGCGCAACTGCTGCGCCTGCGCGAGGCCGGACTGGAGCTGAATATACTGGTCGACACCGTCGCTGCCAGTGGCGGCTACATGATGGCCGTCGTTGCCCAGCGCATCATTGCCAGCCCTTTTGCTCTGGTCGGCTCGATTGGCGTCATCGCGCAGGTGCCCAATTTTCATCGCTGGCTCAAGGAACACAACGTCGATTTTGAGCAGTTCACCGCCGGCAAGTACAAACGCACCATCACCCTCTTTGGTGAGAACACCGAGGAAGGTCGGGAAAAGCTACGCGAGGAACTCGGCGAGATTCACGAGCAGTTTCGGGAACTCATCGGTCGCTATCGCCCGCAACTCGACCTGGAGAAAGTTGCCACCGGCGAGGCCTGGCTGGGGGAACGGGCGCTGGAACTGGGGCTGGTCGATGAGCTGGTCACCAGCGATGCCTGGATCCAGCGCGCAGCGGAAACGCAGAAAGTGCTGCTCCTCGGTTTTGCGGCGCGCCCCAGTCTGGCGCAACGGCTGGGTCTGAAGGCGCAGCAGATCTGGGACGGCATCTGGACGCCGCCCCTACCCTGAGCGGCTGCGCCAGAGGGCAAAGGCAAAAACCAGCCAGGACAGAATCATTGCCATGCCGCCGATAGGGGCCAGAAAGGCCCAGCTCTGACCAACCAGGGAGACCAGATAGAGGCCACCACTGAAGAACAATACTCCAAACAGGAGCAGGATTCCTGCCCAGGTCCAGCTCGCTCGCGGTCCCCATTGCGCTATGGACAGGCCCAACAGGATCAGGCCAATCCCCTGGAAAAGCTGGAAGCGATTGGCAATGTCATAAATCCGTAAAGCGTGCTGGCTGACATCGCCCGCCACCAAATGGTCGCCCGCCGCCGCCAGAACCACTGCGAGAGAACAGAGCACTGCTCCAAGGGCCGCCCACCTTGCGCCATACTTTTGTTTCCGCTCCTTTTGCTGCATTCGATGTCTCCTAATCCGCGCATAAACAGGCGCAATAATACCGCGCTCAGCGACCCATGCTATTCTAACGGCATAGATCAACCGTAGAGGAGCGTCATCCATGCCTCATCGTATCGTCATTCTGGGCGGCTCTGGCTTCGTCGGTCGGCACCTGGCCGAGCGACTGTGCCAACAGGGGCATCAAGTTCGCGTACTGACCCGCAATCGCGAGCGTCACCGCGAAGATCTTCTGGTCTTGCCCGGGCTGGAGTTGGTGCAAGCGAATGTGCACGAGCCGGTGGAACTCGAGCGCCAGCTGCAGGATCGCGACGTCGCCATCAACCTGGTGGGCATACTCCATGAGCGCCGGCCGGGACGCAACGATCTGCCCCCGGAGCGCCATGGTGACTTTGAAAAAAACCATATCGAGCTACCGCGGCTGCTCGCCAACACCTGCGCCCGCCTGGGCGTGCAAAGGCTCTTGCACATGAGCGCGCTGGGCGCCAATCCCGTGGGGCCGAGCGCCTACTTGCGCTCGAAAGGGATCGGCGAGGAGATCGTGCGTCAGGCCGGGGAAAACAGCGCCGCGCTGGGGCATTTCACCTACCTCAACGGCCCGAAACTGGTCTGGGGGCGCGGACTGCACGTTACCAGTTTCCGGCCTTCGGTGATCTTTGGCGACGGAGACAGCTTTTTCAATCAGTTTGCCAAGCTGCTGCGCTCCGTTCCATTGTTCATCCCCCTCGCCAAAGCCAAGGCAAAACTGCAGCCGGTCTGGGTCGAGGATGTGGTCAGCGCCTTCGTCCAGGCCATCGATGACCCAAAAACCTTTGGCAAATCTTTTGATCTCTGTGGTCCGAAGGTCTACACCCTGGCGGAGATCCTGCGCTACACCCAAAGCCTCATTGGCAAACACCAGGCCATCGTTCCCCTGTGTGATCTGCTCGCCACGCTGCAGGCCAGCATCTTCGAAAAATTGCCGGGCAAGATCATCACCCGCGACAATCTCCTCTCCCTGTCCGTGGATAACGTCTGTCAGCACAACGACCTGCTACATGCCTTTGGCATCGAAGCAACGGCATTGGAGAGCGTGGTACCGGAGTACATTGGCGGGGGACGCGCGGCCCAATTTTCCGCCGCCCGGCAACGGCGCCCCGGGCAGGGCAAGAGCGCCTGACAGTTGCCTGCTCAGTGGGTGCTGGGCAGGGGTAACCCGCGCAGCAGGCGCTCGCGGGTTACCGCGTCCAGTTCCAGCAGTACCGCATCCAGGCCCGCACGGGCACGGGCATCGCCCTGCACGGCTGCCAGACGGAACAGCTCATAGGCATACTCCAGGCTGCGTTCGACGCCCTGGCCCTGATAAAAAAGTAAACCCAGGTTGAACTGTGCCGGGGCATCCCCTTGATCGGCGGCGGCACCATACCAGCGCGCCGCCTCGAGAAGATCCTGGGGAACTCCTTGGCCATTGGCATACCGCACGCCCATGTTGAACTGGGCAACGGGGTCACCCTCCTGCGCCATTTTGCGCAACGCCTCCAGCTCGTCGCGCAAACCCGCCATTGCCATCAAATCAACATGGTTATCTGCCATGGCAGTAAAGATACTAGAGCAATCCCCAGGCCGCCAGTTTTTCCGGTTCGTGCTGCGACCAAACAGCGCGGTGCAGGGTCAACATCGCTTGCCGGTCACTGAGCAGGATATTACGTTCCCGCCGACTCAGCTCTGCGGGGCCTAGGGTGAGCGCCTTGTTGCACAATGCAGCGGTGATTCCCCAAAGTCCGGCACGGTCTCGCTGCAAGGCGGCATGGACGGCGTTGAAACGCGGATCCACAACCGTGGCGATGAAGGCATCACCCTCCACCTGCGGCAGAAAATCCACATACTCCGAGCCGAGTTCACGCAATTCTCGCGGTGCCTGGATCTCCTCGGGAATCAGAAACAAGCGGCGACGTCGCGCCCACAAGCCCCAGGAGCTGCGGCTGGTGAAGACCGCGAGCGGCACCGAGAGGGCCAGCCCCAGAAAAATCGGCAACAGCCAGGCAAAGTGCCAGAATCCCAGAAACGGCTGGGCAGCAAACAGAAAAGAGACGCCAATCAAACTGAGTGCGCCGAATTGACGCACGGCGACCCGCCAAGGGGTTTCCTGGTCACCACGCACCTGCGCGCCCCACTTCACTCCCCGTCCGGTCAGGGTCTGTACGACGAAGATACTGTGGAAGACCATGCGCACCGGAGCCAGAACGATGGCAAAGATACTTTCGAGGATCACGCCCAGCAGCATAGCGCCGGTTCCACCGAAATACTTTGCCTGGCGTGACCAATGCAACCAGAGCACCGCGAGCAGCTTGGGACCCAGCAGAAAAGTCAGGGTGACGGCAAAAAGCCAGACTGGCAACGGATTATCCATACCGTAGTGAAACAGGCTCATGGAGTCGCTGGAGCCTCCGTGGGCCCAGTAAATCAGACCGGAAATCGCCCCCAGTATGAGAAAAATGCCCCATAATGGTGCTGCCAGAAAGGACATGGCGCCATTGATGAAGAGGAAGCGATGGGCCGAGCGCAGGCGATTCGCGGCCAGCAGGCGTAGATGCTGCATATTGCCCTGCGCCCAGCGGCGATCACGCTTCAGATCGTCGATCAACGTGGGCGGGGACTCCTCCCAACTGCCGCCCAGCTCCGGCAGAAACCAGACTTCCCATCCCGCGCGTGCCATCAGGGCCGCCTCGACAAAATCGTGGCTGAGCAACTGGCCACCGAGGGGTGCACGACCGGGAAGAATGGGCAAGGCACAATGTCGCGTAAACGGTGCCACCCGGATCATGGCGTTGTGACCAATGAAGTGACCGTCGCCGAGCTGCCAGAAACGCAGTCCCGCACTGAACAGCGGACCATAGAGCCGTTGGGAAAACTGCTGGATGCGGGCATAGAGAGTCGATCGGTTGACCGAGACGGGCTGGGTCTGCAGGATACCCACCTGCGGGTTCCCCTCCATGATCTCCAGCATCCTGTAAAGGGTATCGCCGGCCATCACGCTGTCGGCGTCGAGCACGACCATATATTCGTATTGCTTACCCCAGCGCCGACAAAAATCAGCGACATTGCCACTCTTGGCGTGGTTGTTGACCGGCCGGCGCCGGTAATGAATGCGGCCGAAGGCGTTGAGCTCTTCGCAGAGACTCGCCCAGGCCAACTCCTCGTTGACCCAGGACTGGGGATCACGGCTGTCACTGAGCAGGAAAAAGGAAAAATGCTCGAGCTTGCCGGTTCGCTGCACAGAACGATAGCAGGCCTGCAGACCAGCGATCGTGCGCGTCGGATCTTCGTTGTAGATCGGCATGATGACAGCTACCCGTGCATCTGGGCGCGGGGAACGACGCAGCTCCTCGGGATCGTGGGCGATGCTGCGCGTACGCCCCTGCAGCAGAACGAAGAAGCCGACCAGGGCGGTCCAGAACCCTGCCGAGATCCATGCGAAGAGCAGCACAAAGATGGCAATGGTCAAAATCTCCAGCCACAGAGGCTGCGAGAGTGCCAGCTCATGTTGCAACAGCACTCCCAACGCCACTGCCGGAATCGCGATCAGGGCCGTCAACCAGCGCCTTCTGCTCTGACTCAGGGCCTCCCAGGCACGTGTCGGATGGCGGTTCATCGCACATTTCCGAAAAACGGCACCAAACGGCGACTGCGATTCCAGAATTCGCGTAGAGACTGTGTCTGGCGCTGCAGAAAAGCAGAGACAGAGCGCTGCATCGGTACAGAAGCCATTTTGCTGCGTTGCGGCTGCATCTGATGCCCACGCAGCCAACGGCTGGGCTGCTCGATTTCCGCTGGCAACACCGGACGCAGGCTCAGCGCTAGACGCGCTTCCCATTCGTCGCCGCGATGCAAGGTGGCGATACGATTCTGCAAGGCGGCAAAGGCACGCGCGCTACGTACCGCCGGATCGTCCACGGTCAACTGCCGCAACTGCAGGGCGAGTTCGGCTTGGAGCCACAAGCGTTGCGCATCGTCGAAAGGCAAGCGCGACAAATAGGTCTCCATACGTGACAAAAGAACGACGTCTTCGGCGGTCATCGGATCTGTTGCCTGAGGCAAAGGAAGATCCGCAGCGGAACCTGATTGCCAGTGATCAACATACATGTCAGTGACCTCCTTTGGCGGGTTGTAAGAGAAAGGTCCAGGTGTCGGTCATCACCTGACCGTCGAGAGTTAAATACGCACGCAAATTGCTCGGCGTCTGGCCCGCTGTCTTGACGTCGGCGAGCAGGCGCCAGAAGTGACCATTGCTGGAATACTCAAGCTTCTGGGCGCGGACCTGGGCACCGTCAGCAGCACTGAAATGTGCCTGCACTGGCATGCTCCCCGGAAGACGGGTGAGCGCACCACCAGAAAAATCGATGACCACATGCTGCCACTCCGGCTCTTTCACGTCATAGCCGAGGTAGGTAGCCGTAGGGTGCGCCAACGGAATCAGGCCATGCTGGCTGTTGAAAAAGCGCAACTGATAGGCGTAATGGTAGGCAGTGCCGGGTTGTGGTTGGGTCGCCGGCACCCAGAAAACGTCGATATTGTCCATATCTGGATTGTTGGTGGGCAACTCCACCAGACGCACCTGACCTTTGCCCCAATCCCCCACGGGGCTCACCCAGACACTCGGGCGCCGCTGATACTGGGTATCGATGCCCTGGTACGCAGCAAAGTCGCGCGGCTGCTGAAGGAGGCCGAAGCCCTGGGGTTGCTGCATGTCATAACTGGTAGTCTGAATCTGCAGCGGGTTATCGAGAGGGCGGCTGATCCATTCGCCGTTGCCGTTGGCCATGACCAGCTCGCTGGAGTCGTGCTGCGCAGGGTGCCAGTCGCCGGCACGAACTCCGCGTCCGTGGCCATGCCAGAACATGCTGGTGAGAGGTGCCAATTCCAAAACCTGCACCGGCTTGCGCAGGTAGATGGTCGCCTCGACGTCCACTACGCAGTCGGTTCCCGGATGGATCACGAAACGGTACGCACCCGTAACCACCGAACTGTCCATCAGGGCGTATACCGTCATTTGCGTCGCTCCGGGAGCGGGCTTCTCCAGCCAGATATGGCGGAAATAGGGGAAGATTTCTCCCGAGGGCTGCGCGGTGTCAATGCCAATGCCGCGCGCTGAGGTACCATAGATGGCGTCTTTCCCGACCGCACGAAAATAGGTGGCACCAAGAAAGGAGATGAATTCGTTGTAATTGGGTGGGGTATTCAGCGGATAGAGCAGACGGAATCCGGCGTAGCCCAGATCACTGGGCAGATCTTGCGGATGCAGGTTCCCAAAGCTGAAATCCTGCAACTGGAAAGGAATCGGACTTATGCTGCCATCGGCTACCACGGAGATCTTTTCTGGGCGCGGGAAATAGGATCCAGGCACGTAGAACTGCACCTGGAACGGACTGTCGCTATCCGACCAATAGGGATGGATGTCCTGGATCTGCGCGTACTGCGCAGGGTCGAGATCTTTCAGAAATGCCGGCAACTTTGGCGGCGTCGCATCATAGGCCTCATGCGCGAGACTGCGCGCCCGCGCTTCGACTTGGGCAAAGCCGAAGTCGCTGGCTTGCGCAAACGCAGTGCCAGAGACAATAAGCGCCAGACCCATGAGCACCTGGCGCGAAACTAGAAAGCAGGAGAAATGATTCATGGGCAGAACAAAAGCAAAGGGCGTGCCAAACTGTATCTTCTTGTTTTTAGGCCATTCTTTTGCAGTGCACCGAAGGAACCGTCGCCGCATCCCGACAAGATCCCTGCAGCAGCATCAAAAATCGTGAATTTCTCCGCAGATGATCGCGGAATTTTAGAACATCAGCGAACTACAGGATTCCAAGACAATAAATCAATGAGTTATGTTCAGATTACGACCCAATCACCTGTCGCCTTTCAGCGACAGGAATCCGCAGCCTTTACCGTAACGTTGCCTCATAGCCTTCTTCTGCCAGAGCCGCCTGCAGGTCGGCAAGCGCGACTTCTCCCCGCACCGTCGCCGAATCCGGCAGACTCACTTCCACCTGTTCCACTCCGGGCACCGATTGCAGCGCCTGGGTCGCCGCACGCACACAATGCTCACAGGTCATTCCGGTAATCTTCAACTGCATTTCTGCCACTTTTCACCTCCATGTAAAGAAACTTGGTTTGGATAGAGTACTCATTATACCTTGCTACAAAGTCAACTCTTTCATTGTCCCGCAAGAGAGTAGATCTCGCCAGCCAGAATCCCCAACAGGATCAGGATTCCCAGAGTCAGGGCGCTACGCAGCGGAAAGAACCAGGTGGGCCAGGAGATAGCGCGGCGCTGCAAGCGGTAATCAGCCAACCACTGGGCGACAAAGCCCAGCATCAGCAACAGCGTCGCCAGTAGAGGCGTCCACCACAATGCGAAAAAGCCCCAAAGCGCCGGAATAACACTCCAAAGGAGCAAGGGCCCGGCCTCATCGGGGTTTTGCGTTCGATCCAGGGCAAGGCCCCAGTGTATGGCACCGAGAAAGCTGAGGATGATAGCGGCGTAGATATTTCCAAGACTTACGGCAATGATGCCGTATCCCTGCACTGCGGCAATATCGGCGACAATGAGGGGGATCAATCCCGTCCCACCGAGGATCTGGGCCAGGCGCATACTGCTTTTTTGCTCATTCATGTGCTTCTCCACTAAACATTTGTTGCCTGCGAAGCAGGGGATGCGCGATCATCTCGCGCAGGAGTTCCTGGCCACCCACCAGAGCAAGGCTCAAGCGTGAGCGCGCCCGCGTAACTGCGGTATACAATAATTCCCGATGGAGAAAATCCCGGTCTTCCGCTGCCGCCAGGAAGGCACAATGACGATATTCGGAGCCCTGGGATTTGTGTACCGTCAAGGCAAAAACCGTTTCCACGTCGCGCAGGCGCAGGGGTGAAAACCAGCGAATCTCAGCGTTGGCGCCAGCAAAGGCGACCTGCATTTGCGTTTGACCATCCGCCAACTTGAGGGGCAGGGTGATACCAATCTCGCCGTTCATCAATTGTAGACCATACACATTGCGCGTGATGATTACCGGCCGACCGGCGAACCACTCTCTATGACTTGGCACAACACCCTGGCGCTGCAGGAGCTGGGTCACCTGCCGATTCATGGCGCCGACCCCCCAGGGGCCATCGCGCCGGGCACAAAGCAGCTGAAACTCGGAAAATGCCCGCAGACATTGCCGCGCGAGTTCTTCGGGCGGCAAACGCCGACGCAATCCAGTCTGCAGCTGGCGAAAAAAATGCAGGTAACCGCGCGCATCTACCTGCTCTTCCCCCCATCCATGCAAGAGAAGGGCATCGAATTCCTGCGGGTTCGTGGGCAGGAAGAGGCGGAGATCGGATTCCGGCTCGTCCAGCAAAGCGGCAATCTGCGTGTCCTGCCCGCAGCGAATCTGTTCGGCCAGCCGGCCAATGCCACTATGGGACGCGAAGCGATAGCTGTGACGCAGCAAGGCTACGGATTGCTCGCGGGCACTACCCGCCTTCTCCGGCACGGGCAAGTCACAGGCACAGGTAGCGGTAATCCAGCGCCGTGTGTCCTCGCCATAACGCGCCCATTCCGCGTTGGCGCAGAGCTCCGCGAGGACTGCCCCGGCCTCCACCGAAGCGAGCTGATCCCTGTCCCCCAGCAGGATCAGGCGGGACGATGGCGGCAGGGCATCAAGAATCCGCGCCATCAATTCCTGGCTGAGCATCGACGTCTCATCGATGACCAGCAGATCGACGGCGAGCGGTTGACCGCGATGATAACGGACTCGGCCATCGGCGCGCAGACCCAGGAGACGATGGACGGTTTCCACCGCCCGCGGGATCGCGGCGATGACTTCCGGCGGCGCCAGATCCTGCGCCTCGCCGTCCAGGGATTGGACCAGGCTTTGACTGAGGCGCGCGGCGGCCTTGCCGGTGGGTGCCGCCAGACGAATACGCAGCGGTCCCTGGGACTGCGGCAAGGCACCTTGCAGGGCAAGTCCCTGCAGCAGCAACAGAAGACGCAGCACTGTCGTGGTTTTTCCGGTACCCGGGCTGCCGCTGATGACCCCCAGTCGATGCCGCAACATCAAGGCACAGGCGATGCGCTGCCAGTCTGGCTGTAGCGAACGCGATGGGAATAGCCGATCTAGCTGGGCGGCAACCAAATCCGCTGGTGGCAGTGGCAGGGCTGCGAGTCGGGCGCGGACACCTTCGACGATGCGCTGCTCGTCCTGCCAGAAACGTCGCAAGTACAGCCTTCCGTCGCTCAGGACCAGGGGCGTCGTTCCCTCCCCCGTCGCCACCAGCAACGGGGCTTGGTGCAACCAGGCCTGCCACTCGGCGAAGCGCGGCCACCAGTTCTGGAGAAAGGGATTTTCGCCAGGGGCGTCGGCAAGGAGATCGAGATGTACCTGACCCTGCGCTGCCTCGTAACTGCACCGGGCGGCCGCCAGCAGCAGCGCAGGCGGCGCGGAGGGATCCAGGCTGCGCAAAAACAGGGCGAATTGTGCATCCCAGGGGCGCAGGCAAGCTTGCTCAACCGCCTCGCAGAGGAGGCGGCGTAGTGCATCACGCTCCCGCTTCCCGCAGTCCAGCGCAGGGATTTTCATGGTCTAACCTCGCTTGCCCGGAAAATCGGCTCCAGGGCGGGATAAAATCCCGGCTCCGGCTGCAGCAAGATACTCGCACTTCCTCCCTCCGCTATTCCACGCAAAAAGAGTGCCAGAGCCCCTGCCGGCTCATCCTCCCATCCCCGGCTGCGCAGCAGGCGCCGCAAGGCAACCAGATAGAGCCCCAGCTGCAGATCATAGCGTTGCGCGAGCAGGGCATCGCGCAGCGCCTGCTGATGATAGGCAGCAGGCCCCAGACCCAGAAAATTTGACTTATAATCAATAAGGTAATAGCGATCTTTCCAGAAAAAGACGAGATCGATGAACCCCTTGAACATCCCCCCAAGGCGGCGGCTGTCCAGGGCCGGACGCGGCACATCGGGAAGGAGATGGGCATTGACGATGCGGTCGATCTGCTGGCTCTCGATGTTCTGCACTGGCAGCCAGAACTCCATCTCTGCCTGGTACTCCTGCAGATCCTGCAAACGCACCGTTTCCCCTTCTGCCAGGGCGAGCGGCAGGGCAAGAGTTTGCAATAACCAGTCCTGCAGTTCGGCGGCGTGCCGGGACCAGGATTGCCCCTGGCCACGACGCAGGATCTCCTCGTGCAGAATCTGCGGACTCCGGGAAATGGCAGCGAAGCCCTGCTCCGCCATCCAGCGCAGAAGATCATGCAGCAGGATACCCGTCGCGGCTCCCGGCAGGAAAAGCAGATGCGTGGACGGCTCTATCGATTCCTCCATCTGCTCCTCTTCCCATAACTCGGCAAGCCGTTCCAGGGGCTGATGATGGCCACGCTGCAAGGCCGAATAGCTGGCAATCCACCAGTCGTTTTCCTGCGCTCTGGCAATACGCGGGCGCAAGGCGGGCGCCTGCACAAGCGGCGGCGACAGGATGGCAGGGGCATCCTGCAGAGCAATCGGGGATATGCCAATCTCTGGGACATTGGCGAAGAGTTCCGCTACTTGCTCGGGCGAGCCTTTCCCGTCCTCTGCCCCATACAGAAGCAGATGCGCCAGGGCCGATGGTTGGTGGTCGGCGCAGCGGCCAATCCCCACCCAGACGGCAAATTGGGCACGCGTCAGGGCTACATAGAGTTTGCGAATATCCTCCTGCAGTCGCTCCCGCTCGGCGCGTTCCTGTTCTGCAGCATCTGCCGGTCGCAAGATGCGCTGCCCCTGTTCTTCGCTGATCTGCAGGCATTTGCCGGAATTGCTCCAGGCGTTGAGCAGGAAGGGTAAAAAAACGATGGGATACTGCAGCCCCTTGGACTTGTGGATGGTGATCACCCGCACCAGATCTGCATCGCTTTCCAGCCTTAGCAGCGTTTCTTCATCGCGGCCTGCCTGCCTCTGGCGCTGCTCCGCCAGAAACCGGAGCACGGCGTGCTCGCCCTGCAATTCTTGCGCGGCATGCTGCAAGAGCTCGGCGAGGTGCAGGAAATTGGTCAAACGCCGCTCTCCATCCGCCGTGGCTCCGCGCAAGAGCCGCGCCGGCAAGGAAAAATCCTGAGAGAGCCGCAGCAGCATGGGGAGCACTCCGCGCTCCCGCCAGATCTCGGCATAATGCCGAAATTGCAGCAGGCGCTCTTCGCGCAGGCGATCATCGTGCTGCAAGGCAGCAAGTTCTGACCAATCGAGACCGAGGAGCGAGGTAGCCAGAGCGGTGCCCACTGCCTGCTCATCGTCGTATGCCAGACAAGCCGTAAGCAATCGTTCCAGATCTGTGGCTTCCGGACTTTCGTATACCGACTGTTGCTCAGAGAGATAGACGCTGGCTACCCCGCGCTGGCGCAAAGCCGCACGCAGCACGTCTGCCTCCGTGCGACTATTGACGAGCACGGCAAGATCAGCGGGCTCCAACGCCCGCGCGCCTGACAAGGAACGAAACCCCGCCTGCCCGCTGCGCCCGGCCAACAACAGGGCGACAATCCGTTCGGCACAGGCAGCGGCCATACAATCGGTATATTCGCCCTTGTTCCCTGCCGCGTCCTCCGCCAGAACGGCAAATTGCAGAGCGAGAGTCTCTTCTTCGATCCAAAAAAACTCCTCCTGCAGCCCGGCGGCCTCTACGGGCAGATAGGGGACCGGATTTTCCTCTCCCTGACGCAGACCGAATACGCCCTGCGGGTGGCGCGCTTCCAGGGTCAGAAAGAAGGTATTCAGGGCCGTCACCAGCTGCTCGCTGGAGCGATAATTGCGGCCGAGACGATAAATTTCCGCGCCGCAGTCCTGCTGAGCGCGCAGATAGGTGTGCAGATCTCCACCGCGAAAGCGGTAGATGGACTGCTTGGGATCACCAATGAGCAGGAGCCCGCCCTCTGCTTCCGCGCTGCCGTAAATGGCATCCAGAATGGCATATTGGTAGGGATCGGTGTCCTGAAATTCGTCTACCAGGGCCCAAGGATATTGCTTGGCCAGATGCTCGGCGAGAAGCTTTCCGGCCTCCCCTTGCAGCGCATTGCGTAACTGCCGCAGGATCCCCTGAAAGTCGATCTGCCCCTGCTCCTGTAATTGCTGCTTGCGCTCATCCAGCCACCCCAAGGCATGGGTAAGCAGCGCCGCCCGGGTCTTTTCGCGCTGCTCTTGCAGGGTATGGAGATAGCTGTGCAGCTCTTCGATCAGCAGCAGCGCCGGATGGCAAAGCTGCGCGTTGTCGCGAGCGGCTTCCTGCATCCCCGCCAGACTCAGGCGCTGCCACGCCGAATTCGTCAGAGAGGGAGCAGCCAGATCCTGCTCTGCCGTCCAAGATCGTAGAATAGCGAGCCAGTTGCGATAATACCGGGACTGGAACTTCTTTCCGTCAACCTGCTTGCTGGCACTCAACTCGTCCAGCCAATCCTCCAGGGGGTCCAGTTGCTCCGCCAAGCGCTCGCGCAAGGATGCCAACTCGCTTGTGGCATTTTCCCAAAGGCGATGCAGCAGGGCCGCGGGTTCCTCTCCGGGGACAAACCCTTCGCTTTTATCGAGGTATTCCTGCAGCACGCCAAGGAGTTTCTCGGGATCGAGGAGCTCCTTCCCGCAACGTCGTAGTTCCTGCATCTCGGGGTAGGGCAAGGGATGCAGAAACAGACGCAGATAATCCTGCAGCAGTTCGCCATGTCGCGTCTGAGCGTCGGTCAACACCTGCAGCGCAAAATCATTGCCCATGGCAAAGGCGTATTCTTGCAGGACCCGTTGTGCCCAGGCATGGATGGTGTAAATGGCAGCCTGGTCCATCCCTTCCGCGGCGCCATCGAGAAGGCGGGCCAGGCTCGGCCAGGCTTCTCGCGGATAACTCTCGCGCAGCGCCTGCAGGAATGCGTCGGCGTTGTCGCTCTGCCCGGCAAAGAATCCTGCGGCCTCGTGCAGGCGGCGGCGAATGCGGGCGCGTAATTCGAGGGTGGCGGCATTGGTGAAAGTCATCACCAGAATCTCTTCCGGCAGGAAGGGACGGGCACAAGCATGGCCCAGCACCAGGCGCAGGTAGAGGGCGGCAATGGTGTAGGTCTTGCCGGTGCCGGCGCTGGCCTCGATCAGGCGTCGTCCAGCATGCAACGGAAAGGAGAGAGGATCGAGGAGGTCGCCGCCGCTCACGCCTTGCCGTCTCCCTGCTTGCGTAGCTCCGCGCCACGTTCCACGGCATCTTGCAGAGGCCGGAGAAACCGCCGGCAAAGCTCTGTCAGTTCCGCGGCGTCGTCTGCCAGCGGCGGCTGGGGCCAGACCCGTCGCACCTCTTCGTCCTTTTGCACGAGATCTGCATGTTGCCGGCGAACGAATTGGAGATCGATCGGCCCCTCCGCGTCCCCTTGCCAAGCTGCGGCCAGCAGGGGCAGCAGCAAGGGCAGCGGTCGCCGCCGCGCCTCCAGCGCGAGCTCGACGAGCTCCGCGAGATGCGCGCGCGCCCAGGCGGGCTCCATCGGCGCAAGAAGAATATCGCTATTGTCCCTGGCCAGGAGATGGGTGCTGACGGCCCAGCCATCGGTATGCAACGCTAAATGCTCGATCCAGTGCGGCCAGACTTTTGCCCATTCGATATTCTTGCCCCTGCCGATCTTGCTGGCCGACCAACGCAGCAGGGCATGCGCACCTTCGGCACTGCGACGCAGACCGCCAATCTCTCCTACCAGCTCCGTACCGGCGTGCTGCAGGCACAGACCCTGGGGTGGAAGCGCGTCTGCATACTGTGCCGCAAGTGCGAGATAGCGCTGCAGAGACTGTTCCAGGTCGTGTGCCAATTCTTCACCAAGCAAGCGGCCAACGGCTCCGGCAGGCAGGTCACCACGCCGCGACTGGCGCAACAACTGGCGCTGGAGGACCGCCATGGCGCCACCGGCATCCACTTCCTCCTGCTGCACCGCCGCGATCAGCTCGCTGCGGATTTGCCATTGCTGCAGGGAATCCAGGGCGAAGGGCTCACAGTCCTCGGCGATTTGTTCATCGCTGTCGCGCAGACGGACACCCAGCCCCTGCTGCAAGAAATACCGCGCGGGTCTTTTTCCCAACTCCTGCAGTTCGCGTAGGGTCAGATAGCGCCGTTCCGCGACCGGTAAGACCGTTTCTGGCGCTGGCACGGAGTCAGACTCCCACCATTCCCGCGCAAAGGTGAAGTACGAGGTATTTTCGCCGAGATACTGCTGACTGAAGGCCTGCAGGGGATAGCTGGTCGTCAGTGCCGCCAGCAGGTCTTTGCCATGCAACTCCTCACCACTTTGTTCCGCCCGCCAGACCCGTGCCAGGTGGTCACGCAGCTGCGCCACCAGAACGGAGGGCGGCTCCTCGCTATCGTCGCGCGGGCTGCGTCCCGACCAGAAGATCTGCAGTGCGTCGCGGGCGGACAGCAAGGCTTCGAGAAAGAGATAGCGATCATCTTCCCGCCGCGAGCGGTCGCCCGGGCGATAATCACCACGCAAGAGGTCGAATGCCGCCGGTATTTGCCGCCGCGGGTAGTCTTTCTCGTTCATCCCCAGCAGGTAGATCCGGCGGAAAGGGATGGCACGCATGGGCATCAGGGTGGCAAAGGTGAGACCACCGGAAAAGAAGGCGGAGCCGCGCGTTGCCTTGACAGCGATGGCGGCACGCCAGGCCTCGCCAACAATTTCAAGGGAGAGCGGCACCGTAAGGTCCGCTCCCGCGCAGTCTTCGACCCATGCCTGCAGAGCCCCTTGCGCCAGCAACAGTTCTTGCTCTTCCTCTCCTTGTGCTGCAAAAAAAACGGCCAGCAGTTCCTCCAGTTTGCCCTGCCAGATTTTCGGCGTGGCGGGGGTCTGCAGGCGCGTCTGCCACTGGGAAATGCTTGCCAACAACTCGATGAAAGGAGCGAGACGCGCTGCCGCATCCACCGGCAGATAACTGGGTTCCAGCTCAGCGCAGGCCTCGCCATGGGCCACAGCATAGCCAAGCAGGAGACGCTGGAGCGCAAACCACCAGGTGTGCGCTCCCTGCCCTTCCCGCCCCAGGCCCAGATTTTGCCGCTGGATATCGTCCAGCCCCCAACGGGCACCGGCGGTCTGCAGCCAGGAGCGCAGGAGGGGAACATCTTCGACGTCGATGCCAAAGCGCCGACGCAGGGCGGCGACCTCGAGCAGGTCCCAGAGCATGCTGGCGGGCAGTCGCGACTGCGGCAACCCAAGCAGCAGGTCCAAGGCGTGGAGGAGCGAGTTTTGCTGTACGGCTGGGGCATCGACAATGTGGTAGGGCAAATGCCGCGGGTCCGAGCCCAGATAGCGGCCAAAGACCGCATCGATGCGCGCCGCATAGGTATCCAGCTCCGGTACCATGATCAGGATGTCACGGGGACGCAGGCTGGCGTCCAGGCGCAGGGCTTCGAGAATCTGATCCTGCAGGACCTCGAGTTCTCGTAAGGGACCATGTGCCACATGAAAACGCAGGGAATCGTCGTGGGTGAGATCGATGGGCGGCCACAGCTTGCGACTTTCCGATGCCGGGCGCAGGAAAAGGATGTCATCCTGCAACTGCTGCAGGAGGGTGCGCGTTGCGCCGGGCCGGAACAGTTCGATACGTTCGTCCATCACCTGCAACTGCAGCTCGCTGGCGGTCATTTCCAAGGCGGCAAGATAGTCTCGACCGGTCTTGCCCCAGGCAGCCAGGAGCGGATGTCCATGTTCGATCGCGGCGTTGGCGTCCGCCACCTGGCGCGCACGCTTGCGGCCGCGCGCTTCTCGGCGCAGCAGATCATGCCCGGTAACGATGTCCCCCCAATAATAGGAACACGGATCAAGCACCAAGATCAGTACCGGCAAATGCTCCGCCAGTGCGGCCAGGGCAAAGAGGGTCTGCTGTGGCAGGGAAGAGATGCCGAAGACGACAAGACGCTGCGGCAATTCCGGCCAGGTTTCTGACTCCGCCAAACGATGGACGAATCGTTGGTGAATCTGGCCGCGCGATTCTCCGGGGCTTGCAGCTGCCTGCAGATCGGCGAGCAGAGCGCGCCAGAGTTGCGCCTGCCAGCGCTGCTGAGCAGGCAGAGGACGCGCCCGACCATCAGGACCGGGCAAGCTGTCGCGGCCAGCCTCCCAGGCCACCAGCCAGTCGGCGCGATAGACCTGGTACTGATCGTAGAGATCCGCCACCCGTTCGGCCAACTGAAAGCGCCTTCGCCCTTCCGGATCCCTCTGCAAATAGCGATGCAGCGGTGCATACACGGGATCGTGCAGCTCTGCCAACAGGCGAAAAAGTCGCCAACGCAGCCGCTCCTTGTCGAACGGCGAAGCGTCTGGAACTGCATCGCGTCCCAGCACGGCGCGGTAGGCTCGCCACAGAAACTGCGCTGGCAACAGGAAATCCAGACCCGCGGCAATCCCCTCGGCGGCAAAGCCCAACTTCAGCCACTCCGCCACCCCATTACTTTGCACCAGGATCGTCTCGCGGCTGAGGGGCGACAGGGGATGCTGGCTACACCATTGCACCAACAAGTCACGCAGATCCTCCGCGCGCTGACTATGGACGAGGGTGAGCTGAGGCGCTGCCATGTTATGAGTCAGCGACCCGTTTACCCATCAGGCTCGGCCAGGCGGCACGCAGATATTCGATCATACTCCACAAGGTCATCGCCGCCGCGAGCAGGAGCAGGGCTATGCCTATGTCGCGGGCGGCAATCCCCCAGGCCACCGGCCCCGCATACAACAGGAATACGATGGCTAGCATTTGCAAAGTCGCCTTGACCTTTCCCAGCCAGGATACGGAAACCTTCTTGCGCTCACCGAGCTCCGCCATCCACTCGCGCAACGCCGAGATGGTGATCTCCCGGCCCACAATGATGCTGGTGAGGATGCCCGCAAGGATCGCCGGCATCTCGCCACTGGCGCAAATCAGGATCAGGGCAGTGGCGACCATGAGCTTGTCGGCCACCGGATCGAGGAAGGTGCCAAAGGGCGAAACGCCGTTATAACGACGCGCGAGGTAGCCGTCCGCCCAGTCGGTGAGGGCGGCAAAAGCAAAAATGGCGGTCGCTCCGTAACTGCGCTCCGTGCCCCCCAGGAAAAACAGCAGGACGAAGACCGGGATGAGCAACACCCGCAGCATCGTCAGAAAATTGGGCAAACGCGCCATCATGGCCGGGCCCCCGGATGGAAATGGTCATAGATCCTTTCAGCAAGTTCGCGGCGAATCCCTTCTACCCGCTGCAGGTCATCGACCCCCGCATCACGAATACCCCGCAATCCGCCAAAACGCCGCAACAAGGCGCTACGCCGTTTGGGCCCAATACCGTCGATCACATCGAGCTCCGACTCCTGGCGTGCCTTCGCCCGCCGTGCGCGGTGGCCGGTAATGGCAAAACGATGTGCCTCATCACGAATCTCCTGAATGACCAGGAGAGCGGGATCATCGGCGGCAAGTTGCCGCGGCGCCGACCATTGCGGTGCATGCAGCGACTCCAGACCAGGGCGGCGACTGGTACCCTTGGACACACCACAGAGCTGAACACTGTCGATCCCCAGCTCGGCGAGCGCCGCCACAGCGCGCGCCAATTGTGCTGGTCCGCCATCGATGAAGACGATGTCGGGCAGGCTTTGGCCTTCGTCCTGCAGCCGCGCGTAGCGGCGCAAGACTGCCTGCTCCATGGCGGCATAGTCATCTCCCGGGGTGATCCCTTTGATGTTGAAACGGCGATAGGCGTCCTTGCGAGCGCCATCGGCATCGAAGACCACGCAGGAGGCCGTGGCCGCCTCGCCGCGGGTATGGCTGATATCGAAACATTCCAGACGCTGTGGGGGTTCTTCCAGAGCAAAGAGCTCCTGCAGGAGTTGCATGCGCCGCTGCCCCTGGCCAGCCTGCTGCGCCCGGGCGCGCAGGGCGAGGCGCGCGTTGGTTTCCGCCATCTGCATCCAGCGCTTGCGCGGGCCCCGTTGCGGCTGATCGATGAGCACCTTGCGCCCGGCGAGCTCGCTCAGTGCCTCCTGCAAGGCGGCGGCGCCCCGCGGCAGCAGATTGAGCAGCAGATTGCCCGGGATTTCCCGATCGGCGTAGTACTGTCCGAGAAAGGCGGCCATCATTTCCGGCCCACGCACGCCTTCGGCATGCCTGGGGAAGAGCGAGCGCCCCCCGAGCTGTCTGCCGTGACGCAAGAAGCTGAGATAGATGCACCACTGGCCATTTTCCTCGACGGCGGCCAGCACATCAAAATCCCCACCGCCAGACTGGGCGACGTACTGCCGCTCCTGCATCTTCGACAGCGCAGCGACTTGATCCCGCAGGCGCGCTGCCTCTTCGAAGGCCAGATTTTCGGCGGCGGTCTGCATGCGCTGCTGCAAGCCCTGCAAAACCTCATCACTGCGCCCCTGCAGAAACTGCAATGTGGCCCTGACATCCGCCGCGTAGTCCTCCTGACGGATATGCCCAACGCAAGGGCCACTGCAGCGGCGAATCTGATAGTGCAGACAGGCCCGGCTGCGGTTGCTGAAAACGCTGTCCTCACAGGTACGCAGGCGAAAGGCCTTCTGCAGCAACACCATGCTCTCGCGTAGAGAGCTGACCGCGGGATAGGGACCAAAGTAGTGACCTTTGGCCCGCTGCGCACCGCGGTGAAAACCCATGCGCGGAAACGCAGTATGGGTCTCGATCAGCAGGTACGGATAGCTCTTGTCGTCCCGCAGAAGGATGTTATAGGGCGGATGGTGACGCTTGATGAGCTGCGCCTCGAGGACCAGGGCCTCGGTTTCGGTATGGGTGTGAATGACTTCCACCCGCTCTACCTGCTGGAGCATGGCCTGGGTCTTGGGACTGTGGCGATTCTTGTGGAAATAAGAACTGACCCGACGCTTGAGGTTACGCGCCTTGCCCACATAGAGGATCTGCCCAGCGCCGGAAAACATTTGGTAAATGCCGGGACCCGCACTCAGCTGGCGCAAAAAGTCTGCGAGGACGAAGGGTTGCTCCGCCTCCCGCAGCAGCGTGGCCTCTTCCGACTCAGTCGGACTGGGTTTCATCGAGACGGCGCAAGTAGTCCCAAGTGTAGATGCCGGTTCCATGTCCATCACTGAAGTGTAGCTGCACGGCATAATTACCGACAGGTTGGATATCCACGAGATTGACATCCTCTTTCCCGGTAATGACCTGTGCCTGATCTGGCGTATGCCCCTTACACTCGGCACAGGGGCACTCGACACGTAGGTGTTCAAAGGTCAGACGACTGGTGTGACCGTCGCCCCACTCAATCTCCATCACCTTGCTGAGCATGAGGGGACGAATTTCGATGGGCTGGGTACGCGCTGACATGAGGGCCTCGCTGGTCAGAATAATGGCCCTAGGGTACAATCCGCGCCCAGCAAAGGGAATGCCTTACAGGACTGCACATGAAAATCTCCGCTTTCGATATCCGCCCCGGCAACATCCTCGAATACGAGAAGGGCCTGTGGCGCGTACTCAAGACTGACTTCGTCAAGCCCGGCAAGGGTGGCGCCTTTGTGCAGGCGGAGATGAAAAACATCGAGACCGGCACCAAGACCAACCAGCGCTTCCGCTCGGAAGAAAAGATGGAAAAGGCCGTGGTCGAACCGCGCAAGATGCAGTACCTCTATAACGATGGTACTGGCTATGTTTTCATGGATAACGAAAGCTTCGAGCAGATGACCCTGAGCGAGGATCTGCTGGAAGGCCAGACTGGCTACCTGTTGCCCAACACCGAGATTCAGGTCAACCTGCACAATGAGCGGCCGATTGGCGTCGAACTGCCTCCCGTCGTCATTTTAGAAGTGGTTGAAGCCGAGCCCGCCATCAAGGGGCAGACCGCCACGGGCTCCTACAAGCCAGCGCGCATGGAAACCGGCATCACCGTGCAGGTACCGCAGTTCGTCAACAATGGCGAAAAGATCCGCGTCAATACCGTGGACGGCACCTATATCGATCGCGCCTGAACGAGGCGGGGTCCGACAACAAAAAGCCCGCCAATGGCGGGCTTTTTGCTTTCACGACTGCGGCTGCAGCAGGCGGCTTAGTTCGCCTTGGCAGGAATCACCCAGACAAAGACTTCGTTCTTGCCCACCAGGCCAAGGTTCCGCCGTGCGAGGCCGGCAACCGCACCAGAATCATTTTGCAGACTGAGGACTTCGGCGGCGAGCTTGTCGTTCCGTTTTTCCAGTCTCTGTGCATCGCTCTGGCGCTGTTCCACCTGCGCATGCAGTTGCGCTACCGACCACCAACTACCGGCGCCGAACCACAGGAAATACTGCAGGCCCAGCAGGACCGCCAGCAGGAGCCAATCGACACGACTTAGCCCGCCGATGCGGGAAACCGCAGCGCGAGCCGAATCCAGAGAAGCATCCCAAACGACGGCCATGACATCCTTTGCTACAAAAAGTTACTGAGTTGACTACAGTATTAGTCCAGATTGTAAAAAGCTGCAAGGCCCGGGAAGCGTGCGGCATCGGCAAGTTCTTCTTCGATGCGCAGCAGGCGGTTGTATTTAGCCACCCGATCGGTGCGCGACAGGGAGCCCGTCTTGATCTGCCCACAACCAGTGGCCACCGCCAGATCCGCCAGCGTAGTGTCTTCGGTTTCACCGGACCGATGGGAGACGATGGCAGTGTAGCAGTGCGTCTTGGCCATTTCGATGGCCGCCAGGGTCTCGGTCAGGGTGCCGATCTGATTGAGCTTGATCAGGATACTGTTACCCACGCCGCGATCGATGCCCTCCCGCAGGATGCTGGTATTGGTGACGAAAATATCATCACCGACCAGCTGCAGGCGATCCCCCAAGCGGTCGGTGAGCTGCACCCAACCTTCCCAGTCGTTTTGATCCATACCATCTTCAATACTCAGGATGGGATAACGGTCGACCAAATCATTGAGGTAATCGACAAACTGGCCACTGTCCAGCGAGCGGCCTTCACTGCTCAGATGATAGTACCCGTCGCGGAAAAATTCGCTGGATGCCGCGTCCATACCCAGCCAGATATCCTCACCGGGGGTATATCCGGCCTGACTGATGGCCTCGACGAGCAGTTCCAGAGCCGCCTCGTTGGAGGGCAGGTTGGGGGCAAAGCCGCCCTCATCCCCGACGGTGGTCGCCAGGCCCCGACCATGCAGCACCGCCTTCAGCCGATGGAAGACCTCGACGCCCATCTGCAGGGCCTCAGAAAACGACTCCGCACCCGCGGGAATAAGCATGAATTCCTGCATATCGATGGCATTGTCGGCATGGGCGCCGCCATTGATGACATTCATCATCGGTACCGGCAACTGGATCGGTCCCAGGCCTCCCATATAGCGATACAAGGGCAGTCCCAAGGAGCGCGCTGCGGCATGGGCGCAGGCGAGGGAGACGCTGAGGATCGCATTGGCACCCAGGCGCGATTTGTTGGCCGTGCCATCCAGGGCACAGAGCTCGGCATCGAGTTCCGCCTGATTCTCTACCTCCATGCCGAGAAGAAGATCCTGGATTTCGCCATTGACGTTCTCGACCGCCTTGCGCACCCCCTTGCCGCCAAAACGCTCGCCACCGTCACGCAGCTCGACGGCCTCGCGCTCGCCGGTGGAGGCGCCGCTCGGCACAATGGCACGACCCATGGCACCATTTTCCAGGGTTACTTCGGCTTCGACAGTGGGATTGCCACGGGAATCGAGCACTTCTCGGGCATGGATCTGGACGATGGCGGTCATGGTAGTAACTCCTCAGGATGGTCTTCAGGGAAATCTTGCGCTTTGACGACGTGATCGATTTGTTGCAGTACCCGCAGGAGTGCTTCCATCTGCCCCAAAGGCCAGGCATTAGGACCATCGGAGAGGGCACAGCGCGGGTCCGGGTGGGTTTCCATGAACAGGCCGGAAACGCCCGCCGCCACGGCTGCCCGCGCCAGTACCGGTACGAATTCCCGCTGCCCGCCCGAGCGGTCACCCTGCCCCCCCGGCAGCTGTACCGAGTGGGTGGCATCGAAGACCACCGGGCACCCGGTCTGACGCATCACCGCCAACGATCGCATGTCAGAAACCAGATTATTGTACCCAAAACTGACGCCGCGCTCACAGACGAGGATGTCCTCGTTGCCGGTTGCCTTGGCCTTAGTCACCACATTGGCCATATCCCAAGGGGCCAGAAACTGACCTTTCTTGATGTTGACGGGCTTGCCCGCCGCAGCGACCGCCTGGATGAAATCGGTCTGACGACAGAGGAAGGCAGGGGTCTGCAGCACGTCCACCGCCTGGGCGACCGCTGCTACATCTTCCTTCTCGTGCACGTCGGTGAGCACGGGCACACCGATCTCAGTACGCACTTTTTGCAGAATCCGCAGCCCTTCCTCCATTCCCGGTCCGCGAAAGCTGCCACCCGAAGAGCGATTGGCCTTGTCGTAGGAGCTTTTGTAGATGAGATGAATGCCGAGACGATCGCAAATTTCTCGCAAGGATCTAGCACTGCGCAGCGCCAAGTCCTCGCTCTCGATGGCGCAGGGTCCGGCAATCAAAAAAAACGGCTCGCGCAGCCCTACCGGAAATCCCAACAGTTTCATCAGCGGCCCCCCTGGGTACGGTAACTCTGTGCGGCACTGACAAAGGCATCGAAGAGCGGATGACCTTCGCGTGGATTACTGGTGAATTCCGGATGAAATTGACACCCCAGAAACCAGGGATGATCCGGCAATTCGACTACTTCTACCAACGCACCATCGGCAGAGAACCCGGAAAAGCGCAGACCTGCCTTCTGCAATGGCGCCAGATAGCGATTGTTGAACTCGAAGCGATGGCGATGCCGCTCTTCGATTTCCCGGCGGCCATAGGCGCGTTCGGCCAAGCTGTCCGCTTCGAGCCGGCAAACCTGCGCTCCCAGACGCATCGTCCCGCCCAGGTTGCCGCCGGCCTCGCGATAGGTCACCTGTCCATCGGGATCGGTCCATCCTTGCATCAAGGTGATAACTGGTTCCGGGGTATTGGGATCGAGTTCGGTACTGTTGGCATGGGACAGCCCAGCACAGTGGCGGGCGAATTCGACGACGGCCAACTGCATGCCCAGACAGATCCCGAGGTAGGGAATCCGCTGTTCGCGCGCGTGGCGAATGGCGCGGATTTTTCCTTCCGTGCCACGTCCGCCAAAGCCGCCTGGCACGAGAATGGCATCGGCATCCGCCAGACACTCCGGCCCCCTTTCTTCGATTTCTTCCGCATCCACAAAGAGAAAGCGGATCTTGCGCCGGGCTCGCAGCCCCGCATGTAACAACGCTTCGGAAAGCGATTTGTAGGACTCCGTCAGCCCGACGTACTTGCCGACCAGCGCAATGCACAACTCTCCCTGCGGGTGTTCCATGGCATCGATGATGCCTTCCCAGACCGATAGATCCGGCTGCTGGGCAGGCAAATGCAGATCTTCCACCACCAGCTCGTCCAGCCCCTGGGCATGGAAAAGCAGCGGGATGCGATAGATGCTGTCGGTATCGATGGCGGAGATCACGGCGCGATCGGGCAGGTTGGAAAAGAGCGCAATCTTGGCGCGATGATCTTCCGGAATGGGGCGATCGGCGCGACAGAGCAGCACGTCGGGCTGAATGCCGATGGCGCGCAGCTCGCGCACGGAATGCTGGGTCGGCTTGGTCTTCATCTCCCCCGCCGAGGGCAGGTAAGGAACCAGGGTCAGGTGCAGGAAGATGGTATTGCCCCGCCCTTCTTCTACCGCCATCTGCCGGATGGCCTCCAGGAAGGGTTGCGACTCGATATCTCCCACCGTGCCGCCAATCTCCACCAGGGCGACATCCGCCCCTTCCGCGCCCAGGCGAATGCGGCGCTTGATCTCATCGGTGATGTGCGGAATGACCTGCACCGTGCGACCCAGATAGTCGCCGCGACGTTCTTTCTCGATGACCGTCTGGTAGACCAGACCGGTGGTGAAATTATTGCGCTTGCTCATACGCGCGGAGAGGAAGCGCTCGTAGTGGCCCAGGTCGAGGTCGGTTTCCGCCCCATCCGCGGTCACAAAAACCTCGCCATGCTGGAAGGGGCTCATGGTACCCGGATCGACATTGATGTATGGGTCGAGCTTGAGCATGGTCACCCGCAGGCCACGCGCTTCCAGCAATGCCCCCAGGGCCGCGCCCGCCGCACCCTTACCGAGAGAGGAGACGACCCCGCCGGTGACAAAAATATACTTGGTCATCGTGCCCCTCAGTCGCTCTGCAAAAACGCCTGCATGGTAGCCAAATCCGGCCAGACAAACAACGTCGCGACCGGCATCTGGACGCCATCATGTCCAGGGGCGAAGCGGGATAGAAGGCCTCGCCCCGGTGGATTGCGCTACTTCAAGCTGGCCATATCGATGACGAAGCGATATTTCACGTCGCTTTTCAACATACGCTCGTAGGCCGTGTTGACATAGTCCATGGGAATGACCTCGATGTCGGAGCCAATCCCATGCTCGGCGCAGAAATCGAGCATTTCCTGGGTCTCGGCGATGCCGCCGATGAGGGAGCCAGCGAGACTGCGACGCTTGAAGATCAGGCTCGCAACCTCTGGCGACGGATGTGGATGTTCCGGCACACCGACCAGGGTCATGGTGCCATCACGCTTCAGCAGTTGCAAAAAGCCATTGATATCATGGGGCGCTGCCACGGTGTTGAGAATGAAATCAAAGCGGTTTGCCTGCTTCGCCATCTGCTGGGCATCTTTGGAGATGACGACTTCATCGGCGCCCAGGCGCTTGGCATCCTCCATCTTACCCGGCGAGGTAGTGAACAAGACAACATGCGCTCCCATGGCATGAGCGAGTTTAACCCCCATGTGCCCCAGTCCCCCCAGACCAACGATGCCGACGGTCATCCCCGGTCCTACTTTCCAATGCCGCAATGGCGAATAGGTAGTGATGCCAGCACAGAGCAATGGCGCCACACTCGCCAGATCTTTCTCGTTGTGGGAAATTTTCAGGACGAAGGACTCCTTCACCACGATGCGCTGGGAATATCCTCCATAGGTATTCTCGCCGCCGAAAACCGGTCCATTGTAGGTGCCGGTAAAACCATTCTCACAATATTGTTCTTCACCCTCATGGCAAGAACTGCAGTGGCCACAACTGTCGACCATACAGCCTACCCCCGCCAGCTCGCCCACCTTGAACTTGCTGACGGCACTACCCACTGCCGTTACCCGACCAACGATTTCATGCCCAGGGACCGAGGGATAGAGGGTGTTATGCCACTCGTTGCGCGCGGTGTGCAGGTCGGAATGACAGACCCCGCAGTAGAGGATATCGATCTGCACATCCTCGGGACCAGGTTCGCGGCGATCCAGCTGAAAGGGGGCCAATGGGGTATCAGCGGCTTGAGCAGCGTAGGCTTTGACAGAACTCATGAGCATCTCCTTATAAATACCAACCGGTCGGTAGATTATAGGATAAACGCAGTGCCCTGGCAAAACCGCTAAAACCCTACAGCGCCTCTAAAGTATCTAAACAGAAGCTTCCACGCGACCAAGCGGGCAATTTTCGGGGCCGCTTATGCAGCAGCGACCCAGTTTTCCACCAGCAGTCCCGGATAGTCCCGGAAATCAGCCTCGTTGTTGGTAACCAGGGTAGCCCCCAAGCTAAGCGCATGGGCGGCAATGAGGCGATCGAGGGCATCACGACGGCGGTTTGGAATGGCCGCACGGAGAAATCCATAAGCCACGGATGCCTCTTCCTCAAAAGACACGATGGGGACACGGCTCACAATCAAACTCAGAATCTTTTCATCATGCGCCCGGTTGGCGGGCTGCATCTCGATACCTGCCCGCAATTCGGCATAGGTCACCGCCGACATGACCGCCTCTCCCTGTTCAAGCGTCTGAAATCGGGAAAGCAGGGAGGCTGGGCGTCGCTTGGCGAGATAAATGCAGATATTGGTGTCGAGCATGTACAGCATCGATCAATCCGGTTTTTCTGCGGTCTGATCGAAATCTCCCCAATCGCGTTCTTTTTGTTCGTGGAATTCTCGACCTCCTGCCATAAAATCCGGGCTGAACATCGCAAAAATGTCCGGCAAATCTGCCAAGGTCTTCTTTTCCAAAGGTTTAATCACCAAGGTGTTACCAACTCGCTCGATTTCCACTTCCTGGCTCGCCTCGACAATCGCTAGTTCCTTGGGAATCCGAATGGCCAGAGAGTTTCCACTCTTGAATACGCGGGTCTGCATGATGACCTCCTGAGCAATGTGTATACAGGATATACCGCGTGCGCAACTCCTTCAATCCACAGCCCCTTGCCCCAGCCGGTGTCCGACAAAAGTTTGTTGGCGAGTATTGCCGATGCTGGCGAACTTGCGCCATTGCACGCAAGAATTAAATGGAACGACCGAGCGCGAAACGGCTCAGATGACCGCCGTCGCCTCAGGCCCGAAGAGGCGGGCCTGCAACTGGTGGATCTGGTCGCGCAGGCGCGCTGCCTCCTCAAACTCCAGGTTGCGCGCGTGACGGTACATCTGCTCTTCCAGACCCTTGATCTGCTTCGCCAGCTTTTGCGGATCATCGGTTGCATAGGTGGCAACCGGCTCGGCAGCCTTGGCACGGCCCTTGCCGCTGCGGTGATAGACCCCCTCGATGATATCGGCAACGGGCTTATGGATGCCCTTGGGGGTGATGCCATGTTGGGTATTGAAGGCGAGCTGCTTCTCGCGCCGGCGTTCGGTTTCACGAATCGCCCGCTCCATGGAGCCGGTGACGACATCGGCGTAGAGGATGGCGCGCCCATGCAGGTTGCGCGCGGCGCGGCCGATGGTCTGCACCAGGGAGCGTTCGGAACGCAGAAAACCCTCCTTGTCGGCGTCGAGGATAGCCACCAAAGCCACCTCGGGCATGTCGAGCCCTTCCCGCAACAAGTTGATGCCAATCAATACATCAAAGACCCCGGCGCGCAGATCGCGAATGATCTCCACCCGCTCCACGGTCTCGATATCGGAATGCAGATAGCGACACTGGATGCCCAAATCATGCAAATAATCGGTCAGGTCCTCGGCCATACGCTTGGTGAGGGTAGTGACGAGAATGCGCCAGCCACTGGCGATCACCTGGTGGATCTCGCTCACCAGATCGTCCACCTGCCCCTGTGCTGGCCGCACCTCCACCTCGGGATCGACCAGCCCCGTGGGGCGCACCACTTGTTCGACAACGGCACTGGAGTGTTCCAGCTCGTAAGGGCCGGGCGTCGCGGAGATAAAAACGGTCTGCGGCATGAGGCGCTCGAACTCCGCAAACATCAGCGGTCGGTTATCGAGCGCCGAGGGGAGGCGAAAACCATATTCGACTAGGGTTTCCTTGCGCGAACGATCGCCCTTATACATGCCACCGAACTGCGGTACCGTCACATGAGATTCGTCCATGAACAGCAATGCATTCTCCGGCATATAGTCCATCAACGTCGGCGGGGGCTCCCCCGGCGCGCGTCCGGAAAGGTAGCGGGAATAGTTTTCGATACCCGAGCAGTAACCCAATTCTGCCATCATCTCCAGGTCGAAGCGGGTGCGCTGTTCCAGACGCTGCGCCTCCACCAGCTTGTTGGCCTCGCGCAGGGTTTCCAGACGCTCCCGTAACTCGTCCTTGATGTGTTCGATGGCCGCAAGAATGGTCTCGCGCGGCGTCACATAGTGGCTTTTCGGATAGACGGTGTAGCGCGCCAAACGGGTGATGGTCTTGCCGGTCAGGGGATCGAAGAGGGAAACGCGCTCGATCTCGTCGCCAAAGAGCTCCACCCGCACCGCCTCGTCTTCGCTCTCGGCCGGCCAGATATCGATGACATCGCCATGCACCCGAAAGGTACTGCGTTTAAGCTCCAGAGGATCACGACTGTATTGCATGTCAGCGAGACGCCGCAGGATGGCGCGCTGCTCCATCTGGTCGCCCTCCCGCAGATGCAGAATCATGCGGTGATACGCAGCTGGATCCCCCAGACCATAGATGGCGGATACGGTGGCAACGATGATCACATCCGGCCGTTCGAGCAGGGCCTTGGTCGCCGACAGGCGCATCTGCTCGATATGATCGTTGATCGAGGCGTCCTTCTCGATGAAGGTATCAGAGGACGGCACATAGGCCTCGGGCTGATAGTAATCGTAATAACTGACGAAATATTCGACGGCATTATGGGGGAAGAAGGCGCGCAGCTCGGCGTAGAGCTGTGCCGCCAGGGTCTTGTTCGGGGCCATGACGATGGCCGGCCGCTGCGTCTGCGCGATCACGTTGGCCATGGTGAAGGTCTTACCGGAGCCGGTCACCCCGAGCAGGGTCTGGAAGAATTCCCCGGCCTGCAGCCCCTGTACCAGCCCTGCGATGGCCTTGGGTTGATCGCCTTGGGGGGGAAAGAGGCTTTCCAGTACCATTTGCCGTTTTTCCATCTCGCCCTCGCTCTACCAGAAGCATCAAGCTTAGTCCGAGTTGCAGATGGGCGGAAGGGCGCTGATTCTCTAGTTCCGTGCTCGCGCCACGTCCCTAGTGTACATAAAAACTCTGCAGCCGAGCCTCGATGATCTTCGGATTCTCGCCCTCGGCTACCGCCACGAGTCCTTCGATCGTCATTTCCCGTAGATAACTGCGTTCGTGGACGATCCCTTTGATTTTGTTGGATACCGGCAAAAAAAAGATATTGGCCGAGCCGACACCGTAGATGGTGGCAACGAAGGCGGTGGCGATGCCGGCACCGAGCTTGGCCGGATCGGCAAGATTTTCCATGACGTGAATGAGTCCAAGGACGGCGCCGAGAATACCGATGGTGGGCGAGTAGCCTCCCGCAGATTCGAAGACCTTGGCTGCCTGCCGTTCGATGGCTTCCCGTGCCTCCAGCTCGACCAGCAGGGTATCACGAATTTTCTGCGGCTCAGTACCATCGACGAGCATTTGCAAGCCTTTGCGCAGAAAGGGATCGGCGACGCTGTCCAGGCTCCCTTCCAGGGCAAGCAAACCATTTTTTCGTGCCGTATGACTCCACTCCACCAATTGCTCGATCAAGGGTTGCGGATCGATAGCCGGCGCCTTCAGCACCCAGGGTAACATCTTGAGCGAGCGCACAAAGACCGGCAATTTGTACTGGATCATCACGGCACCGGTCGTCCCGCCAATGACAATGCAGAAGGCCGTGAGCTGGATGATGGAGGCAAGATTCCCGCCATCGAGAAACTGACCCAGCAGGATCCCGCCGATGGCAACCAGCACACCAATGATGGTAAGGAAATCCATCACGCCTCCTCACGCCAGTCGATGAGCGACGAACGCAGGCGCAAGACGGCCTGGCGCAGGATCTGGGACACCCGCGACTCGGTGAGATCCAGGACCTTGCCGATCTCGCGCAAGGTCAGATCTTCCTGGTAGTAGAGCGCCATGACCAGCCGTTCCCGCTCCGGCAGACGAGCAATCGCATGCTCCAGATCGCGCTGAAAATGCTGGGCGCTCAGAATCTCGGGGAGATCTTCGCCGTCATCACGCAAATGCTGCGCCACAAAGCTCTCGTTGTCGCTGGACAAATCCTCCAGATACAGTAACTGCCCGCCGCCATCGCGCAGGGCTTCCTGATACTCTTTCAGGGTCCAACCCAGATCTTCGGCCAGTTCTTCCTCGCTCACCGCGCGCCCGAGGCGCTGCTCCAGGCGCGCCATCCCTTTGGCAATCTTCTGCTCCCGCTGGCGCGCACGCCGAGGCAACCAGTCCTGCTCGCGCAGCTCATCCAGCATCGCCCCGCGAATACGGATCGCGGCGTAACTCTGGAAGGCCGCATCGTTGGCACTGCCCTCTTTTTGCTCCAGGGCATCAAGCAGACCCATTAGACCCGCCTGTACCAGATCTCCGAGATCGACGCTGGGAGGCAGCCGCACCAGCAGACGCTGTGCAATCCGCTGCACCAGGGGCAGATACTCTGCCACCTGCGCGCTACGCGTTGCACTGTCGATGATGCGGTCTGACATTCACGGTTGTCCGGCGGGGCCTTCCTCAAGCAAAAGGCGGGAGGAAAACAGATTTGCTGACGTTCCCGTCACCTGCCTGGGACTCGGCCAGGCGAGAATGGAATCAGCAAGGATACGAAAGGCCTTCGCCGCACCACTATCGGGAAAACGTAGCAGGAGCGGCTGCTGGGTGCGCACTGCGCTACGCAGGTACTGGTCCATAGGGATCGTTCCGGCGTGCCGAAGGTGGATTTCCAGGTACTGCCGTGCGACTGCGGCAAGGCGCGAGAAGAGCTTTTCGCCCTCGGTGGCGTCGCGGACCATATTGGTGACCACCGAAAAATCCCGCAAACCGTAGTCTCGACGTAACACCTTCATGAAGGCATAAGCGTCGGTGATGGATGCCGGCTCGTTGGTGACAACGACGAGGACGTGGTCAGCGGCCCGCGAAAAGCGTAAAACGTCTGGGCCAATCCCCGCAGCAAGGTCCAGGATCAGGTAATCGTAGCTTCGCTCCAAGGCGGCAAGGGCATCGAGCAGGCCAGACTGTTGTCGGACATCCAGATTGGCCATGTCCGCGATACCGCTGGCAGCAGGCAGCACTTCGATCCCCTCAGGACCCGAAAGGATGATCTCTGCCAGGGTCTTTTCTCCGGCCAGAACATGGGCAAGGTGATAACGCGGACTCAATCCCAGGAGGACATCCACATTACCCAGACCAAGATCCGCGTCGAAGAGGATCGTGCGCTTTCTGCGCGCCGCAAACGCCAGCGCCAGGTTGACGGCAAGGTTGCTCTTGCCAACCCCGCCCTTGCCACTGGCGATCGCCAAAACCCTGGCTGCCCCGCCCTGCATCCGCCGCAATCCGTCCGCCTGATCTCCGTAGTCTTGCATCGCCATTGGTGGCTCCATTATTTCACGCTTCATGATACCGACTGTTGCCACCGGCGGCGAGGGCGCCCGTAGCCAGCCCCATGGCATCCGCCAGGAAATCCCAGGTAACGGGCTGAATATCCTCAGGGACCTTTTGCCCATCACTAAGATAGGCGAGAGGCAGTTTTCTTGCCGCCAGCCACTCCAGCACCGCGCCACAGGCGGGTGCCTCGTCGAGCTTGCTCAGTATTGCTGCCGTGAGAGAGAGCTTGGCGTAGGGCTGCAATACCTGATCGAGACTCTGCTGGGCGAGACTTGCGGGTAGCAACAGCAAACGTCGCAGATTGTCGCCCAGCGCATCGAGCCACTGCAGTTGCTCGTTGAGACGCTCGTCACGCGGGCTGAGGCCCATGGTATCGATGAAAATCCAGCGCCTGCCCCGATGCTTCTGCAGAGCGGACAAGAGATCCTGCGGGCCGCGCAAGACCTCTACCGGCACCCCGAGGATCTTTGCGTAGATGTTGAGCTGCTCCACCCCCGCAATGCGGTAGGTATCACTGGTGAACAGGGCGACCGTCTCCGGACCATAGCGCAAGACCTGCTGCGCAGCGAGCTTGGCCACACTGGTTGTCTTGCCCGCCCCGGTCGGGCCAAGCAGCGCAATGATGCCGGCATCACCCAGGGGATCGGACAACGCGCCGATCTGCTCCTGCAGGACATGAATCATCCCTTCGCGCGCCCCCAACTCTGCTGCCGCACGTTCCAGCTGCGACAACAGCGCTGCGTGAAAACCAAGACCCTGCAAACGCGCCCGATCGAGAGCAGGAGGCGCCACACTATTGGCGACGGGCTGACGGCCCCAGCGCTTCTCGACGAGGGCACGCAATGCTTGCAATTCTTGCCGGACTGGTTCCGGTTTCTGCACTGCTCTCGTCTCTGTCTCCGTCTGCTCAGTCGCGGCCTGATCAATGACCGGCTTCTGCGGCTTGGCGGTGGCGGCGGCCATCAGCTCGGCTTCATCAAAGTCGATGGCGGCGACGATCTCCACCCCGTCGGCGAGATTGCGATTGGAGAGTATGACGGCGTCTGGCCCCAGGGCCTGTCGTATTTGTGTCAGGACCTCGCGCGTCGTGCTACCTTGGAATCTGCGCATCTTCATCGTCCATTCATCCTTTCAGAGCCATCAAGCGCCTAGAGTACCGACCACTCGGATGCGCTTGTTATCGGGAATCTCGCCATAAGAAAGCACCCGCAGGCGTGGCGCCGAGCGGGCCAGGAAGCGAGCCAGGAAACCGCGCAAGGGTCCCATGGCCAAAAGCACCGGCTGCATCCCATTCGCCTCCATCTGTTGCATCAACGTCCCCGCCTTTTCCAATACCTTCTGCGCCAAGCCCGGTTCGATCTGTTCACTCTGACCGTGTTCACTACTATTACGAAGACTATCATGCAATAACTGTTCCAGCGTTGCATCAAGAACCGCGACCGGCAGCTCGTTCTGCCCCGCAAACAGGTTCTGCACAATGTAAGGACCTAAGGCCTGACGAACGGCGGCAGTCAAGGCGTCGACATCCTGACTCTCGGCGGCATGTTCCGCCAAGGTTTCGACGATCGTCCGCAAGTCGCGGATCGGCACGGATTCCCGTAGCAGGTTCTGCAGGATCTTCTTGAACCTGTCGACCGAGAGGAGTTTGGGAATGACATCTTCAACCAGTTTGGGGGAACGAACGGCCAGATGGGAGAGCAGCCCCTCGACCTCCTCGCGCCCCAGGAGCTCGGCCGCCCGCTGCTGCAGCACCTGATGCAGATGGGTGGCGATCACGGTGGCTGGGTCCACAACGGTGTAGCCCAGGGCTACCGCCTTGTCACGGCTCTGGGCGTCGATCCACACCGCCGGCAAGCCAAAACTCGGGTCACGGGTGGGGGTGCCCTCGAGGGGGCCGAGGACATTACCTGGGTCGATGGCGAGAAGCAGATCCGGCAGGACCTCACCACTCGCTACCTCCACTCCACGGATGGTGATGCGATACAAGGTCGGGCGCAATTCGAGGTTATCACGCACATGTACCGCCGGCACGAGAAAGCCGAAGTCCTGCGCATATTTTTTGCGCACCCCGCGAATACGCGCCAGTAATTCGCCGCCACTTCCCTTGTCGACCAACGGAATCAGGCGGTAGCCTAGCTCCAGGCCGAGAGGGTCGACCGGTTCGACGCTATCCCAATTGACCTCCTCCGGCTCGCTTGCCGACGGCGGCGGACTCTCCACTTCCTTGGGGCGCTGACGCCGCCGCCACCACGCGTAGCCGCCGAGGACCAGTGCGGCACCGAGGAAGGGAATATGCGGCATACCGGGAATCAGCCCGAGCAGGGCAAAGATGATGGCCACGACGATCAGTGCCTCATCATTGCGCAGCAGTTCGCCCAGCAGTTGGCTACCCAGGTCAGTGCCGGTATTGACGGTACTGACGACAATGCCAGCGGCGATCGAAATGACCAGGGCCGGAATCTGCGCCACGAGGGCATCGCCGATACTGAGCAGGGTATAGTCGTGCGCAGCGGTGCTCAGCGACAGCCCATGCTGCCAGACGCCGATAATCAGGCCACCGATGAGGTTGATGAACAAAATCAGGATGGCAGCGATGGCATCACCGCGCACGAATTTACTGGCACCATCCATGGCACCGAAGAAGTCTGCCTCCTGGGCAATCTCCTGGCGTCGCCGTTGCGCCTCCTGCTGATCGATCAGGCCGGCGTTGAGGTCCGCGTCGATGGCCATTTGCTTGCCCGGCATGGCGTCCAGGGTAAAGCGGGCACTCACTTCCGCGATCCGCCCGGCACCCTTGGTAATCACCACGAAGTTGATGATGACCAGGATGGCGAAAACGATGATGCCAACGGCGTAATCGCCCCCTACAACAAACTGGCCAAAAGATTCGATGACGACACCGGCGGCGCCCGTACCATTCTGCCCGTGCAGCAGGATAATCCGGGCCGCGGCGACATTCAGGGATAGGCGCAGCAGGGTCGTCAATAACAATGCCGTGGGAAAGGCAGAGAACTCCAGAGGCTTGGTCATGTAGAGACTGACCAGCAGGATGATCAGGCCCAGGCTGATGTTGAAGGTGAAAAAGATATCGAGGAGAAAGGTCGGCAGGGGAATGATCAGCATCGCCAGGATCATGATCACCAGGATTGGCGCCGCCAGGGTGTGCCAGTTGATCCGGCGCAGTAAGCGCAGAATGCTATCCATCACTTATTTCCCTCCCTGATCGAGTTCGGCCGGGACTGACCATTGCTGCGGCAGTTCGGGCATCTTCCCAGGACGGGCGACCCGTAGCTGATAGAGATAGGCCAACAGTTCGGCCACCGCCCGGTAGAGGGTGGCCGGGATCTGCTGCTCCAACTCCACGTGGTGATACAAGGCACGCGCCAAGGGTGGCGCCTCGACCAGGGGGATCCCATGCGCGCGTGCAATTTCCCGGATTTTTGCCGCCACGACATCGGCGCCCTTGGCGAGCAGGACCGGCGCAATGTCCTTACCCTCCTCGTAGCGGAGAGCCACCGCAAAGTGGGTGGGGTTAGTGACCACCACACTGGCCTTGGGTACCGCCGCCATCATGCGCCGCCGCGCCATCTCCCGTTGCAGGCTACGGATCCTGCGCTTGACCTCGGGATTGCCCTCCTGCTCTTTCATCTCGTCCTTGACCTCTTGTTCGGTCATTTTGAGTTTTTCGTTGTAGGACCAAAGCTGAAATGGCACATCAAAGGCAACGATCAGCAGGGTACTGCCGGCCATGAAGACAAAGAGCAGGCCAAGCATGGCGAAGAGATGATGAATGGCAACCTGCGGGCTCTCGTGGATCAATCCCAGCAGGGCGCGACGCTGCGCGTAGACCAGGGTCACGCCAATGCCGCCAATCACCAGTGCCTTGAGCAGCGCCTTGACGAGCTCCAGCAGTGCATGCTTGGAAACCATACGTTGCAGCCCCGTCAGCGGATTGAGATGGGAAAAATCAGGCACCAAAGCCTTGCCACTGAAGTTCCAGCCCCCCAGAACCATCCCGGAAAAGAGCACGACCAGCACCAGAATCAACAAAAACGGCAGCAGCCATTCCAGGGCGAAGGTGGTCATCTGTACCAGTTGGCGCAACATATCGCGTTCGTTCAGCATCACCGCAGGCGACAAGTGCAATCCGGCCCGCAGAAAGTCGCTACTGGCAGAGGACAAACGCGCCCCAAAAAAGTAAAACAATACCGCCGCTGCGAGCAAAACCGCACTGGTGGAAAGCTCGCGGGAGCGCGGCACCTGCCCTTTCCGCCGCGCCTCCTCGATGCGTTTTCCGGTCGGCTGTTGGTTGCGCTCCTGCCCGCTCTCTTCGGCCATCGTTCAACCTCGCGCCGCTTGTAGCAATACCTGACCGCTGAGATGCAAAGAGATCTGCAGCAGTTGTCGCACCAGCATCTGCATGGCCGGCATCAGCAAAGCCAGGGCAATGAATCCCACGACAATCAACAACGGAAAACCGATGACAAAGAGATTGAGCTGTGGTGCCAGCTTGCTCAAGACCCCCAAAGCGATATTGATCAACAACAGCGCCCCCAGGACCGGCGCTGCAATTGCCAGACCCAGGGAAAAAACCATAGCGCCCGCCGCTGCCAGGCTGTGCCAGGCATCTGCGTGGAGAACGATCTGATCACTTACCGGAAAAATCGTGAAACTGCGATCGAGCACCACCAACGTCAGCAATTGCCCGTTCAGGGCCATGAAAAGCAACAGCACGACAAGATTCAAAAAATTGGAGAGAGTGGGAATCTCCACGCCCGTCTGCGGATCAAAGAAGGTACTGAAGCCGAGCCCCATCTGCAGACTGATGACCGATCCGGCAAATTGTACTGCACTGAAAATCAGGGTCACGGCAAAGCCAATACTGACGCCGATAAGGATCTGTTCGATCAGCAAGAGCACTCCCCCGCCGCTCAAAAAATCCACTGGCGGCATGGCCGGCAAGGCCGGCGCCAGCGCCACACTGAGCAGCACTGCCAGACCAACCCGTACCTGTATGGGGATTTGTGTCGCACTGAATACCGGCGCGGTGCTGAGAAAGGCCAGAATCCGCACGAAAGGCCAGAAAAAAGCGCCGATCCAGTGGTCTATCTGCAGGCTACTGATGCTGATCATTGGCTGATCAATTGCGGAATCTGCTGAAACAGATGGGTGGTGTAGCTCATCATCAGTTGCAGCATCCACGGGCCAGCGATCACCCCCACGAGGGCAAGCACAAGGACCTTGGGCACAAAGCTCAGAGTCATTTCATTGATCTGCGTTGCTGCCTGAAAAATGCTCACCAATACCCCAACCACCAGAGCGACGCCAAGAAGGGGAAGAGACAGCCAGAGTGCCGTCCAAATTGCATGCTCAGCCACGGTAATGACACTACCCGGACTCATTTTTGCCTCCTTCCTAGTGCACGAAGCTTTGCACCAGAGAGCCAATGACCAGATCCCAGCCATTGACCAGAACAAACAGCATCAATTTGAAGGGAAATGATACGGTAACCGGCGATAACATCATCATTCCCAAAGACATCAATACTGCTGCCACCACCAGGTCAATGATCACGAAAGGGATAAAAATCAGAAATCCGATCTGAAAGCCTGTCTTGAGTTCCGAGGTAATGAATGCCGGAATCAGCAGATCCATAGGCGTATCTTCCGGTGCGCGCAATTGCTTATGACCGGACAATTTGACAAACAATGCCAGGTCATCCGGCCGCGTTTGTGCCAGCATGAAAGTGCGCAACGGGCCTGCAGAACGGTCCATCGCTTGATCCAGGCTGATCTGATTATTCGCCAGCGGCTGCAAGGCCTCGGTATTCAGCTTTTGAAACACCGGCGCCATCACAAAAAAGGTCAGGAACAGCGCCAGCCCCACCATCACCTGGGAGGGTGGCATCTGGGTTGAGCCCAGGGCCTGTTTGAGCAACGAAAGTACGATGATGATGCGGGTAAAGGCCGTCATCATGAGCAGCATCGCGGGCAAGAACACCAGCACCGACATGAAAAGCAGCGTCTGGATGCTCAAGCTGTAGTCGGTACCCCCGCCGGCGGTGGGCGTCGCCGTCACCCCCGGCAGTCCCGCTGCCAGGACCGGACTGCTTAGGAGGAAGAGCCCTCCGAAGAGGATCCCGCTACTGAGGAGGACGGCTTTTCCCCGGCGGATCTTGCTTGCTGATTTTGCCATTGCTCTTGCTTACACCTCTCCATTGCTTGCCGCAGCCAGCCGGAAAAGGCCGGACTGCCAGAATCCACGGGCAGCGGTTCTGGGAGGGTATGCAGGAGGGTGATCCCGGCCGGCGTCGCTCCCAGCAGTAACTGCTGCTTGCCGACCTCCACTAGCAAGAGGCGTTCCCGCGTGCCGAGGGGGAGCGATGCCAAGACCCGCATGGGGCTACCCGAGACACCGGCAGCACCAGGTTGCAGACGACGAAAGAGCCAGATCAAGGCGAAAAATACCAGTAGTACGAGGATCAGGGTGGCGATCAGACGCAGGATTGCCCAAGGGGAAAAGACTGCTGGCTCCGTCTGCGCAGCAAACGCAGGAAGCGGGGTAAGCAGCAGCAGAAGAAGCAGATGACGGAGTCTTGACAGTTGCAACGACGAATCCTTGACAGGGCGCGGCTGCTTCAACGGAGCTTCTTCGCGCGCTCGGCGGGACTGATGATATCGGTCAGCCGGATGCCAAATTTATCATTGACCAGGACCACCTCGCCCTGGGCAA
Organism: Acidithiobacillus sp. YTS05; assembly: GCF_024396695.1. Lineage (GTDB taxonomy): Bacteria > Pseudomonadota > Gammaproteobacteria > Acidithiobacillales > Acidithiobacillaceae > Igneacidithiobacillus > Igneacidithiobacillus copahuensis. The sequence continues at coordinate 931,345 of NZ_CP094359.1, read as the reverse complement.
TCAGATAGCCGTTCACCAGAACATCCATCGGCTCACCCGCCAGACGCTCGAGTTCCACTACCGATCCCTGCGCCAATTGCAGGAGATTGCGAATCTGAATCTTGGTGTGCCCGAGTTCGACGGAAAGCGTGACGGGAATGTCGAGAATCATATCAAGGTTAGCAACTTTTTCCGCAGTACCTGCATCCTGCAAAGAAGGCATGGAGACCGGTGATGCTCCAGCGGAATCTGTAGCCGTTCTTTTGCCAGTATCAGCTCCCTCGTCAGCCGCCGTCTCACCCGGCGTGGGCACTGCCGCCTCCTGCTCTGCCAGGGCCGCCGACCAATCTGCCATGATGTCGTCAGCAGCACTCTGATCCGAGCTATCCTTCTCCTTTTCGGCCATCTTTATTTCTCCCACGCCGCCATGGCGCTCAAGCCTTCTTCTGTTTCCGGTGTCAGGCCATGATCAAACTGAATGGCATACTTTTCACCATGCACACCGTAACGACCGGAAAACACCGGAATGCCTTCCACCCGGGCCAACAGCTGTTCGGGCATGTCAATCGGAATCACGTCACCGTCGCGCAATTGCAGGATCTGTCCCAGAGTCAATTTTTTGCGAACGAATTCAATCTGCAGATTTAGCTCGGCTTCCTGCAATTCGCTGTTAAGCGATTGAATCCAGCGTTTATCGACCTCCGAGCGATCCGCCATGGTACCTGCGGTAAGCTGGTCACGCACCGGCTCGACCATACCGTAGGGCAGGCATACCTGCAGAGATCCAGATCCCGATTCGAGCTCCACATGAAACTCCGTGGTAATCACCACCTCCGTCGGGGTGGCAATATTCACAAATTGTGGATTCACTTCAGACCGCTGCAACTCCGGCACCAGATCGATGACCGGCTTCCATGCCGTCTTGAAGTCTTGCAGCGCCATCCCCAACAGTTTGTTGATGATTCGGGACTCCAATGGAGTAAAGTCCCTCCCCTCGATACGCGCATGAAAACGCCCGTCACCACCGAAATAATTGTCGATGACAGAGAATATCAGGCGGGGATCAAAGACAAAAAGACAACTGCCGCGCAAGGGCTTCAAGGAAACGATATTGATATTGCTGGGCACCACCAGACTGCGAATGAACTCACTGTATTTCACCAGCTTCACTGTACCAATGGAAATCTCGGCACTGCGACGCAGGAAATTAAATAAACTGACCCGCCACAGTCGGGCAAAACGCTCGTTCATCACCTCCAGGGTGGGCATGCGCCCCCGTACGATACGATCCTGATTGGCCAGATCGTAGGGACGTATTCCGCCCTCCTCTGGCAGATCGCCCGGGGACAGGTCGACCTCGCCCTCATTCATACCCTGGAAGAGCGCGTCCACCTCGTCCTGACTCAGGATTTGCTGACTCATACGCGAGCGCCTACACGAAAGTGCTCAACAAGCCCTGATGCGTCATCAGCGCCTGCGGCGCGGACAGCACAGGGGCGACGGCATCCGTCGAGCCGTCATCGGCATCGCTGGCTCCGCGCTCATTGCGCTGCTCGCCCGCGCTACCTGACCAACCAGAACCCACACTTGCCTGACCAAGATTCAGGCCCATGGCGGCAAAATTTTGTTGCAGTTGCGGTACCGCTGCGGAGATCGCCGCCCGAACGTCGGCATGGGCCGATAGAAATACCGCCGAGGCCTGTCCGTTCTGCCCCAGCTCCAACTGTACCACCAGGGGGCCGAGGTGTTCTGGATGAAGGTGAATGACGGCCTGCTGCACGCCGCCCTGGGCCATCCATTGTACCCCCTGGGCAAGCGCCTGCCCCCAGGCAGGCTGCTCCTGCAGCGATGGCGAAAGCTGCACCTGCGCCGGAGCCGCTACGCTTCCTGCGAGCTGGGGCATCTGCAGGATACCAAACAGGGAGTTGCTGCCAGACAGGGCGCTACTCGTCAGATCTACTTTCGACTTTGCCACTTCCGTTATACCCGTCGTTGTGCCGGTCAAGGAATCCGTCGCCAGCGCGGTCGTCAGCTCCGGTCGAAACAGCTCGCTGGCAGTGGCAATATCGCTCGGCGTCGATCCCGAGGAGGTCTGATCGAAACGCGGGATGCCGTTGCTCTGCAGGTTATGGGGCAAGCGACTGCTCTGCGTGCTCTTGACCTCGGCTTTGGCCTTTCCGCCCTCTGGGGTCATTATCGAGAGATTTGCCGGCGCGAGCAAAACTGGCAGAGGCGTGTCGCCGTTGGCTGCATTCTTGGAAACTTTGCCATCCTTCACGTCCTTTTTTTCTTCGTCATCCGACAGCAGCGAGGCAGGGTTCACCGGCGACGTTTTCACAGCCGGAGTCTTTGTCGCCGAAGATCCCTCTGCGCTGCGGCCGACAAGCTGCAACCCGGACGGGTTCGCTGGCAGACCGTGCATAACCGGCCCTGCAACCAACTCGCGCGTGGGGCCGGCAGGCGCAGGCTGATCCTTCCCGTGCGGTTCTTTCCTGGTCTTCTGACTGAAAGCGGCGGCCTGCGCGGAGGTTCCTGTTTGCTGCGCGGGTCCGGCCTCTCCTTTCCTGGGCGCTTCGGTAGCACTCCGTAGGACTCCGGACGCATCCGGCACCTTACCTTCACCCTGAGCAGCAACAGCACCTATCGCGGACTGCTGTGATAAGACCTGGGCAAAGCCAGAAGCGGTATCTCCCGGATTCGTCTCCGCCTTGGCACTGACCGCCACGGCCTGCTCTGGGGCTGCCAGCCCCCCTACAGGTAGCATACTCATACGCCAATCTCCGCTATCAATACCAGGTCCCAAGCAAAAAACGATCCAATCAAAACCCCACACGCATCTGTACTGCGCGCAACGCCCAGTCATCCATCTCCTTCTGTGCCCTTTTTAACGCTGCCAATTGCCGGTCGTGGTCCAGACGTTGCAAAAGGTGAGAAAAACCCTGTTCTCTGGCCTTGGCCTGCTGCCATTGCTCCTGTATATGCTGCAGGCGCTGCTCTTGCTCCCGGATCAATTGCCCCTGCTGCTGCAGCACCGTGTTCAATTGCTGCAGGAAGCCGCGCCAACGCAGAATATCGCCCCCGGCAATCCCCGCGCCTTCCCGCGCGGCAGACTCTTGCCGGTAGTGGTCCAGATATCCCTGCAGCAAGGCATACTTTTCCCGCAACTGGTTGAGCATCTGGCGTTGCGCGAGCAGGGAACGGCGCAGGTCCTGCTCACGCATACCCGCCATATCCTGCAGGTAGCGGATGGTTTGCTCGCGGCTCATGCCTCAGGACCCATCGCCAGCGGGCCCCCGTGGAGGAGCGACGTCAATTCCTGCTGCGCCTGCGCCAAGGAGACCGACTCGAACTGATTCTGACAGAGAAATTTTTCGATCTGCGGATACAACTGCACGGCTTGATCCAGCACCGGGTCCATTCCCGGGGCATAGGCACCGACGGCAATGAGATCACGTTGCTCGCGATAGCGACCATAGAGGCGCTTCAAACGCTGCATCGCCTGTACCTGACGCGGTGGGCTAATGTTGGGCATGACGCGGCTGATGGAGGATTCCAGATCGATCGCGGGATAGTGCCCCTGTTCCGCCAATGCGCGGGACAAGACGATATGTCCATCGAGAACTGCACGGGCATTGTCGGCGATGGGGTCTTGCTGGTCGTCCCCTTCCATCAACACCGTATAGAAGGCGGTGATGCTCCCTCCCCCGACGTCGCCGTTTCCTGCCCGTTCTACCAAGGCAGGCAAGCGGGCGAATACCGAGGGCGGATAACCGCGCACCGCCGGCGGCTCACCAACCGCCAGCGCAATCTCGCGCTGGGCCATGGCATAGCGCGTCAGCGAGTCCATCAGGAGCAGCACATGCTGTCCACGCTCACGATAATACTCGGCAATGGCAGTGCTGAGGTGCGCGCCCCGGATGCGCGTCAGGGCTGGGGCGTCTGCGGGGGCGGCGACCACTACGGCTCGCCGCCGGCCTTCCTCCCCAAGAATCTCGTCGATGAACTCCTTCACCTCACGGCCGCGCTCACCAATCAGACCGACGACGATGACATCGGCCTCGGTGTTGCGTGCCATCATTCCGAGCAGCACACTTTTGCCTACCCCGCTCCCGGCAAAAAGCCCCATGCGCGCGCCACGACCAACGGTAAAAAGAGCATTGATCGCGCGCACGCCTACGTCCAGGGGCCGTCGGATCGGCGCCCGATTCAACGGATTGATGGCTTTTCCGGTGAGGGAGACCGGCTCCGCATCGGCCAGCGGGCCCTTGCCGTCGAGCGGCAATCCCTGGCCATCGACGACCCGCCCGAGCATGGTCGGACTGGCAACCCCTTGCGCCTCCCCCGCCAGGGGCTGGACGCGCGCGCCAGGGGCGACGCCGTGTAGATCACCGGCAGCCATCAGCTGCAAACGCCCATCCTGAAAACCTACCACCTCCGCGTCTACCGCGCGGCCATTGGCTGCCCGCACCTGACAACGCGAGCCAATGCCAGCGCTCAGTCCTTCGGCCTCCAGGACCAGACCGACAATCCGCAGCAAGCGACCACCCGGCAACAAGGGTGGCAAGGTCTCAGGTAGGCGTTTGCGCAACTGCAGAAGATGGGACTCCCAGCGCTCCTGGGTCAGTGCTTCCATCCTCAGGCCTCGATCCCGGCAAACAGGGTGTCCAACACCTGCCGCCACCGCGTCGCGAGGCGCAGGTCGAGCTCCGTCGCAGACGCCTCGGAACGCTCCCGCCAGCGGCGGTCGGGACGCAGGGAATCCATGTCGAGGCCCGCCTGTACGATCAGCGACCCCCGCTCCAGCGCTTCGTCTGGCGCCAGAGTAACACCCGCATCGACCAGCTCGGGGAGCTGTTCTTCGACGAGCGCACAATCCTGTGGATGCAGGCGCAAGACCGCTGCCCCTCCGGCGATAGGCACACTGACCAGCGCCTCCCGCAGCAGCGGTAGAATCTGCTCGGGATGCGTCTGCAGCTCCTGGCGAATCACCTGCCTTGCCAGTTCTAGGGCCAAGGCGAGCAAGGCCTGTTCCACACCGTCGCTGAGTTGCTCAACAGGCACGGCGAGTTGCTCTACCAGTTGCCGAAAAGTTTCGATATCTTTTCTAGCCGCTTGCAAGCCCTCCGCACGCCCAGCGGCGTAACCCTCCTCCCGCCCACGTTGTCGCCCCTCTTCTTCCGCCTGTGCAACCATCTTTTGCAGCGCTTCTGCCGTTGGCAGACGCAAGTCCTGCGGCTCGACTTCCTCGCCTGCCTCCTCGGCCGGCGGGTTTTCCTCTACCTCCTGCGCACTCGTCGCTGTGGCGATACCGGACATTTGCGGCATCCGCCAAGCACGCAAATTCGCAATCGTCTCACGCTGGATGACGTCGGCGTCAGAGTCGGCCATTTACAGCATCTCCTCGCCACCGCCACTCAAGTTGATCTGGCCCGCAGCATCGAGACGCTGCGCCACCTGCAAAATGGCCTTTTGCGCAGCTTCCACCTCACTCAGGCGCACGGGTCCCTTGGCTTCCAGGTCGTCCCGCAACATTTCCGCGGCGCGTTTGGACATATTGGCAAAAAAGCTCTCGCGCAGCGGACCCGGAGCCCCCTTCAGGGCAACGACGAGACTATCGGATGGCACTTCGCGCAAGAGGACCTGCAAGCTGCGATCGTCCAGCTTGGCGAGGTCGTCGAAGACAAACATCTTTTCCTGTACCTTTTCCGCCAATTCCGGCTCGGATTCGCGAATCTGATCCAAAATGCTGCCGGAGCGACTGGTTTCCAGCCGGTTGAGAATCTCGGCCGCCGCCTTGGGTCCACCCAGGGTCGCGACCTGCAAAGATTGGGAGTCGCCGGAAATCTGCTCCTCCAGGATCTCATTGAGCTCGCGAATGGCCCCCGGCTGCACGGTCTCCAGGCTGGCAAGACGCATCATCGCCTCGCCAACCGTGCGCTCGGGCAGGAAATGAATCACCTCACTCGCCTGCTCGGGTTCCATGTAGGCGAGGATCATAGCAAGCACCTGCGGGTGCTCCAGCTTGATCAGATCGGCGACCGAACGGGCATCCATCCACTTCAGATTTTCCAGACCATTGGCCTCGCCACCATGCAGGATGCGGTCGATGATCGAACCCGCCTTGTCACCCAAGGCCTTGGTGAGCATGCCACGAATGTACTGATCGCTGCCGATCCCCAAAGACGTCTGATGCTCCAGGCGAGCGCGAAAATCCGAGAGTACCGTGCGTGCCTGATCGGTGCTGACCTGGGCCATCTTTGCCATCATCGAACCAAGCTTTTGCACCTCGCGTGGACCGAGGTGGCGCATTACTTCGGCAGCTTCATCCTCGCCCAGACTGAGCAGAAGAATGGCGCTGCGCTCAATGCCATTCAGATCAGCTTCGCTGCTCACCGTTCAACCATTCCTTGACCACCTGGGCGGCGCGGGCGGGATCCTGCATCACCAGTTGCCGCGCCACGTATAGATCTGCCTTGAGGGGATCTGCCGGCAGTTCGACTTCTCCTTCTGCCCCGGCCCAAACGGGTCCTGAATGGGTTCCCGGTGAGACTCCCTGCTGTCCGGGCGCCTGCTCTCCGCGCGCCGACGCCAGCGCGACAGCTTGCGCCCGTTCCTGGCGCTCCCGCAGCAGGCGCAAGACCGGCTTGATGAGACCCAGGAAGAGCAGGAAAGCGAGGAGCAGGATGGCCAGGTAGCGCAGAGCGCCGTGCGCCAGACTGAGAAACCAGGACTGCTGCCACCACGGCAGAGCGGCGTTCATCTGACTGCCGGCAAAAGGCATCTGCACGACTTTTACGGAGTCACCACGCTTGGCATCGTAGCCGATGGCTTCCTCCACCAGCTGCTGGATCTGTTGGATCTGCGCCGGCGCGAGGACGGAAAACTGCTTTCCATCCCCGCCCGGCAGCGGCTTTTCATCGATCAATACGGCGACGGAAACCCGCTTGACGCTGCCAACGGGGCTGACGGTGTGGACGATGGTTTTATCGACATCGTAATTAGTGGTCGTGTCGTTGCTGCTCTGGGTGGGTGCCAGGCTCTTCAGGGTGGGAGCCAGCGCAATCAGTCCCGCCGGGGAGAGTGTGGAAACCACCGGCGCGGTGAGGGGCGCAATTGCCACCCCCGGTGGTTGATTGGAGAGTGCCCCGGGCACGCCATATGGCCCTTCACCACCGTTACTGCTACTGCTATGGGTCTGCTGGCTGAGTACCTGGTTCTTACCATAGGTGACCGAGCTACTCTCACTTTTGGCGAAGTCGATGTTCGCCGATACCGCAACATGTACCCCGCTGCTTCCGACAATTGGGGAAATGATGGCCTCGATGCGCTTTTGATATTGCGCGTCGACCGCCTGCTGATAGGCGAACTGCGCCGGCTGCAGACCCAAGGACTGGTTGGCGTTGCTACTCAAGAGGTTACCGTGTTGATCGACGACCGTGACATTTTTGTCTTCGAGACCCGGCACGCTGGCCGCAACGAGGTGGACGATCCCCGCCACCTGACCGGCAGAAAGTTGCCGTCCCGGATACACCGTAAGCATGACCGACGCGGTCGGCTTCTGCTCCTGATCCAGAAAGACCGATGGCTTGGGGATGGCCAGTTGCACCCGCGCGTGCTCGACTTCTCCCAACGAGGAGATGGTGCGTTCGAGCGAGCCTTCCAGGGCCCGCTGATAGTTGACGTGTTCGACAAAGTCGCTGGTGCCCATGGGTTCGTGGTCGAGCAGTTCGAAACCCACCGCATCGCCGTGCGGCAACCCCTCTGCCGCCAGCTTCATCCGCGTGCTGTACACCACATTACTGGGGACGGTAATGACCGTACCCCCATCGGTAATGCGAAAGGGAACATTCAGTTTCTGCAGTTGCGCAATGACCTGCCCGCCATCGCGATCGGAAAGCCCGGCGTAAAGGACCTGGTAGCTGCCAGAGCCATGCCACAGCGCCGCGACGAGGAGCACGGCAACGACAGCGGCAAGCAGCACCAGAAAGGCGAAACGACGATTGGCTGGCATCTCCAGCCAGCGTTGTTGCCACTGGCGCGGATCAAGACGCGCGGCAGACGGATTCAGGGTTTGTTCGGCCATGGGGCATCAACCCTGCGCGCTCAGGCAGAAATATTCATGATGTCCTGGTAGGCAGAAACGAGCTTGTTGCGTACCTGGAGCATGGTCTGAAAAGAGAGATCGGCCTTCTGCGAGGCAACCATCACCTGACTCAGGCTTACCTGCGGATCACCAGTCGCAAACTGGTTTTGCAAGGTATTGGCGGATTCCTGTTGGGCATTTACGCCATTCACCATATGTTTGAGCGTATCGGCAAATTCTCCCACCCCACCACTGTTCGTGGTGTTGTTTTTCAGGCCCTGCGCCTGTTCACTCAAAGCTCGCAGTTGGCTAAGAAGACTATCTAGAGACTCTACACTGCTCATGACCATATCCTTCCAGGAAATGCTTTCCCAAAATGAAGCAATATCCAGGCCAATTTATCCAAGATCGAAACCCGCCTCCCGCAAGCGCTGCAGTTTGTGCCGCAGGGTACGCGCACTGATTCCCAACAGACGCGCCGCTTCGCCACGCGAACCGCCGCTTTTTGCGAGGGCGTCGGCAATCAATTCCCGCTCATAGTGCCCCTTTTGTTCCCCCAATGCCAATTCTGCAGCAGATGACTGCTCCGCGATCGTCATCCCGCTTTCTGGCATTTCAGTCGGCAGATCCAGGTCCCGCGTCTGAATTTCGTCACCCTCTGCCAGAATCAAGGCGCGTTGCAGGGCATTTTGCAGCTCGCGCACATTGCCCGGCCAGTCGTGCGCGAGCAGCGCCCGTTCTGCAGCCGGCGACAGCGCCCGCGGGCGCAGACCGAGAGTCACTGCCGCCTGATTCAAGAGGTACTGGGCGAGCGGGAGGATGTCCTCGCGGCGCTCGCGCAGGGCGGGGACCTGTAACGGAACTACCTGCAATCGATAATAAAGGTCGGCACGGAACTGTCCGCCTTTGACTGCCTCCCCGAGATCGCGATTACTGGTCGCGATGACACGAATATCCAGAGGAATCGTGCGCTGCCCGCCGACCCGTTCCAGCTCCCGCTCCTGCAATACGCGCAGCAGCTTGGCCTGCAGGGCAAGGGGCATTTCCGTCACCTCGTCGAGCAACAGAGTGCCATTCTGCGCCTGCTCGAATTTTCCCGCACTCGCCTGCGTGGCGCCGGTGAAAGCACCTTTCTCGTGGCCAAAGAGTGTCGCCTCCAGCAAGGTCTCAGGGATTGCGGCACAATTCACGGCAACGAAGGGACCTTTGGCACGAGCACTGTGCTGATGGAGATAGCGCGCCAGCACCTCTTTCCCCACGCCGCTCTCCCCACTAAGCAAAACGGTGGCGTCACTCTGCGCGACTTTCTCTGCGCGCTCCAGGCAGCGCCGCATGCTGGGTGCCTCGGCAATCAACTGCTTATCGTCGCCGGCGCGGGGCAGGAGATGCTTTTCCAGCTTTGCCTGCAGGCTTTCCATCTCGAAGGGCTTTACCAGATAGTCCACCGCCCCGCCCTGCAGCGCGCGCACCGCCTCTTCGATCGTTCCCCAGGCGGTCATCATCAGCACGGGCGGGGCTTGGCGGCGCTCACGCAGGGCCGCCAGGAGACCATAACCATCCAGCCGCGGCATCTGCACATCACTGAGAATGAGATCGGCGGGGAAACTTACCAACTGCGCCAGGGCCGCCTCGCCATCGCTGGCATGACAAAGGAGATACCCGAGATCGCTCAGGGCCTCCTGTAGTACCTCAGCAAAATCCGGGTCATCCTCGACCAATAGAATGCGGAATGCCATGCGCTTTTTGTTCATTTGGACTCCGGGCGACTAGCCAACGGAGCGGGGAGCGCAGCGAAAGGCACACGCAGTACGAAGCAAGCTCCGGGCCGATTGTCCTCGACATGGAGATCCCCCCCCATGCCCGTGACGAAATTGCGCGCAATACTGAGACCCAGTCCGGTTCCTTCTCGGCGGCCACTCACAAAGGGTTGAAAGATCCGCTCGCGTTCCGCCTCGGCTACCCCTGGGCCAGAGTCCATTACCCGCAGCATCCAAAAATTGCCGCTGCGCATACCCACGGCATGTACGGTAGTTGAAGCGGGCGCAAAATGCAGGGCATTCTGCAGGAGATTGCCGATGACGCTGACCCAGACGTCCACGCTGCCTGTCAAAATCCAGTCATCCCCTCCCAGCCGCAGATCGAGATCGACATTTTTTTGACGATACAAAGGCGCGAATACCCGCTCCAACCCTGCACAAAGATCTGCCAAACGCACGCTGCTATCCTCAGCCGGCAGGCTGCCACGCAAAAACTGCAGCATGGCGTCGATGACCCCCTGCAGATGCCGCAATCGATCCAATGCCCGATGCTGCTGGCGTGCAAAATGTTCGGCATCCCGCTCCGGCCGCAACTGGCCGACCGCGAGCAGCGCCGTCGCCAGCGGCGTACGCAGTTGGTGCGCAAGGCCCGCCATAGTCTCCCCCAGGGCTGCCAGACGCTCGCGCCGCTGACTGGCGGCTTCGCGGGCACGGGCTGCGGTCACATCCTGCAAGAGCAAAATCCTCCCACCTTCGCCGGGTAGCGGCGTGACGGCAATGGCTAGGCGCCGGCGTTCAGTCCCAATCGCCAACAGACACTCCGCGCCCCCCTCCTGAATCGCCAATCCAGGCAATTCCGGCCAGTTCCAGCCGAGCTCCCGGGTCTCCAGCAGTCGTTCTGCGGCTGGATTCATTTGCAGAATCTGCCCGTGCGGATCAAGCAGTAATACCGCCCCGGGCAGCATTTCCAGCAGCATCGCTAGACGCTGCCCCAAGGTCTCCCGGGCTTGCAGCTCTTCGCGCAGACGCTGATTGGCGGCGGCCAACTCGCCGTTGAGCCGATGTACCTCCGCCTGCAGGGTGCCATAAGCATCGCTCAATTCACGCGAAGCGTTGTTGAAGAGTTCAAAGGCCTCGAGCAGACGGGCGGCGTCTTGCGGATCCGGATTGCCAGGAACCAATACGTCACTCCCTGCCGGGCTGTATGGCATATTTACGCAGCTTCTCCACCAAAGTCGTGCGCCGCAGCCCCAGTCGTTCGGCGGCCCGCGCCACCACCTGATCACAGAGATCCAGGGCCTGCAGGATCAGGTTTCGTTCGATCTCTTCCAGATAATTCTTGAGATCAAAAGGCCCATCCGGCAAACAATGGACTTCTTCGGCAAGTTCCGCGACCGGCAGAGATTCTTCAGGCTCCTCCGCCCAAACCGTCCGCAAAGCGTCGCTTTCCGCCTCGGCATTCTTCCCATTTTGCCAAATGTACCCAGGCAAATCCGAGAGCTGCACCTCTTCCCCAGCGCGGAGGATGCTGAGTCGTTCCACCAGATTCCGCAGTTCGCGCACATTACCGGGCCAACAATGCTCGAGCAAAATCTGCTTCACCTCGGCAGACACAGAAAAAGGTGCAAAACCATCTTCTTGCCGCTGTGCCAAAAAATGCTCCAGCAACAGAAAAAGATCGTCGCCGCGCTGGCGCAGAGGTGGCAATTCCACGGGAAAAACATTCAGGCGGTAATAGAGATCCTCCCGAAACAGGCCGTCGCGAATACGCGCCTCCAGATCGCGGTGCGTCGCAGCGATGATGCGCACATCAGCATCCCGCGGCTTGCTGCCACCCACCCGCTCATATTGATGCTCTTGCAGCACGCGCAGCAATTTCACCTGCATTGGCGGGGTCATTTCCGCAACTTCATCGAGAAAGAGCGTGCCGCCCTCCGCCAGTTCGAAACGCCCCTTGCGGGTCAGCAGGGCACCGGTAAACGCCCCTTTTTCGTGGCCAAAGAGCTCACTTTCCATCAACTCGGGGGGAATCGCACCGCAGTTGATCGCCACAAAGGAGCCAGCGGCGCGGGCGGAGTGCTGGTGCAAGCATTGGGCAACCACCTCCTTGCCCGTTCCCGACTCGCCCAGGATCAACACGGTGCTGTCTGTTGCGGCAACCTTCCCCAGGAGTCTGGTCACATGGCACAAGACCTCGCTACGCCCGACAAGACCACAGCTCTCGCGCGACAAAGCACGGCGCTCTGCGGGATTCTGCAGCACAGTGGTTTCGACAAGGCTTTCCATTATTCCTTTCTCGTTTTGCGATCCATCCTGCTTTCCCGCAATCTTGCAACTTCCCGCCGATGATGTCGAAAGATTAGTCGATCCAGCATTTCTTGCACGCTAGGGCTCAGGCGAAACGGGAAACGCCAAAGCGGTGTCACAGAATCCGTGACCATTTTTTCGAAGCCCGCGCCAGGCAGGCGTAGGGGCATGGCCAAGCGTGGATGTAAAAAAATTTCCACCTGCGCCGGGGAATCGAACGGCTTCCAGTCATCGTCGATGGCGATTTGCAGCGAATCGCTGCGTAGTTCACAGGGATACTGGGCCGGTAGCGGTTCCTGTGCGCGGATTCCAGCGCTGAGCAGGGTGAGTAACAGATCAGTCTTGATTTGCAGCTGCGCCAGGGCCGAGCGATCGTCTTCTTCGGCGTTGCTACATTCTTCCTCCCAAATCAGGAGGGCACGCAACAAGACACGATTATCGCCCATGAACTCTGCAAATTCTTCTTCCTGGCCCGACCACGAACGAATCGCAACTGGCAATTTGGCGGTTATGGCTACCCCAGGTCCATCCACGTTCTCTCTCCATTTTCGAGAGAGGATAGAGCCTCAGCTGCGTTCGAGCAAACCTCGCCAGCCATCGCGCAGATCTTCAAGTACGGGACGGCAACTGGCCAAGGCGTCGAGGTCATCAAAGATGTTCGCCAGGGCCAGTTTTTCCAGGACAAATCGATACAGGCTTTCCAGATTGGTAGCGATTTCCCCACCCCGCTCGTGATCGACGCTGGCCAGCAGATGTGCCGTCAACTGGTACGCCTTGTCCATGGCCTCCGCTTTTTCTGCGATCCGCTTTTCCCGAATCGCCAGATCAGCGCGCCGCAGATATTCGAGAATCCCTTCCAACCCCATCAGGACCAGACGGTCGGAGGAGATCCCCTGCTGACCTACTTGCCGGTAGGCCTGTACTGCGTTCATTACCGCTGCCATACCCTAACTCCTCGATGTTCAGGAAGAAGAACTGCTACTGCTGGAAGAACTGGAAGAACCGCTGTTGTAGAAGGCATTGAGATACTGACTGGTGGACTGCAGCGTGGACAGTTGCGACTGCATAGCCGCAAACTGCTGGGTGAGCAGCGCGGTTTGATTGCTTGCCGATTGCTGCAGGGTCGCAATCTGGGCGTTCAGACCGCTGATGGTCGAGTTGATGCCGTTTTGCGCCGCGGTAATGAAACCGTTCTGTGAGCTCAATGCCTGGCTCAGCAAACTGTTCATCTGCTGATAGAGCCCCTGGCTCAGGGACACCGTGCCCAAATTACCGGTATTACTCCCCAAGACCCGAATTTGCAGGCCCAGGGCATTGCCCGGTCCGGTCACCGTCAGGTTCTGTCCACTACCACTCGCCGCCTGCCCGTTGATGGTCCCCGCCACGTTCGTACCCGAGGCCGCCAGCGTACTGGTACCAATTCCAGTGCCCCCAGATGCCACGTTGGAGACCACTGAAAAGCTCTGCGCCGACCCATATCCTGCCGACTGCAATTCCAGTTTCCCATTGTCATTGCTGGCGGTGATTCCCGTCATACCGCTCTGCTGCAGGGTCGCATTGATGGTATTGACCGCAGCACTGAGGCTGCTGCCAGAACTCAGGGAAACCACAACAGACTGGGAGCCGGAGCCAAACGTCAGGCTCTCACTTTGCGCCAGACCGCCGCTGGGAAAGGCGGAGCTGGAGAGAATCTGCGCCTGAGCGGCAGCCTGGGAGACGTTGATTGCGTAGGTACCCGCCACCGTAGAACCACTGGCACCTGCATACTGCACGCTGCTGTTGCTGGTCTGCCCGGTCTGACCAAAGAGCCCCACCACGTCCTGGTAATCTGCGGTCAGCGCCGTTTGTAAGGTACCAGTATTGAGGTTGATCGTGCCGCTGCTGCTCAGCCCCAATCCCACGGAACCCAGCGAATTGTAACTGGCACCAGAACTCAGGCCGACTGCCGGATTGCTGATCAGATTCAAGAGTTGGGTGCGCAGGCCATTGACCGCAGCATTCCCCAACAGGGGTCCCCCAGAACCAGTCTGGGCATTGTAGGCCGTGAGTTGATTGATGGTGCCCATGGTCTTGTTGAAGGCACTCACAAAGCTCTGCACCGTGGTTACGAAGCCGGTGTTACTGGCACTTACCTGCAAGGTCGTGCTGCCACTACTGGCCTGCAGCAGATTGAGACTTACCCCGGGGATTGCACCGGAAATGGTATTGCTGCTGCTGGTCACTGGCAGGCCATTGATGCTGACGCCAGCATTCTGCGCCGCCTGACTCTGGGTCATTCCGCCAGATGTGCCGCTACTGTAGCTCAGGCTCGCGAGGGATCCTGTCGCCCCACTTACCGATACGGTAAAAGACTGGTTCGCTCCGGTGTTGGCCCCCGTCAGCGTCAAACGATAGCCGGTACCGTCATAAATCACGCCGGCATTGACGCCCGCGTTGGCGCTGTTGATCGCCTGCGCAATGCCATCCAGGGTATCGTTATTGCTGTTGATGGCAATACTTTGGACCGCACCACTGCCCACCTGGATTTGCAGGGTACCAGTACCCACCCCGCTGCTGGTACTCGCAAAATTATTGGAGTACACACTCTGCGCCTGGGCGAGAACGATATTACTGAGGTTGTAGCTTCCCTGCTGCGCGTTGGCGCTGGCGGTGGCTGACGCCAGAGAGGTATTCGCGACCGTGGCACTGCGATTATTGGTGCTGCCGATATTCTGCAACGCTCCCAGGGCCGATTGCAGGCTGGAGAGGCTGCTCTGCAAGGTACCCCAGGCGCTCAAGGTGGTCTGCTGGGTCTGTTCCTGATTCTGCAGCAGGGTAATCGGTGCCTGATACGCCGCGCTGAGATTGGTGATCAGACTCTGTACATCGATGCCACTCACCAGACCAGAAAGGGATGTCGACATTGCCTTCTCCTACGCCTTGCTCTGCAACAGCAAACCCATGGGGTTTTCAGAATCTGCCGCCTTTGTCACCTGATCGGCGGGAACGTAATACGAAAAAAATACTTGTTTGGTTACGGTATCTGATAATTTGATCAGGACCTGATTAGGATGATTACCATTCGGATCCAATCCTGCTTCCAATGAAAATGATGGCTGCGACTTCGCCACTTTGTCCTGCAATTTTTGTATCGACTCCTGTAGCTGATCTACTGACCCCTGAGAAGAGGGCTGGCCCTGCCGCGGAAAGGCAGCCGCATTTGCCGCAGAAGAAGGAACCACACCAGCCTTGAGAGCCGGGATCACTCCGCTATCTTTGGCAATACTACTCATCTGTGTACTACTGATCTGGGCGTTTAGGGTTGGACTGTCCATGGCTTACACCTCATTGCCAACTGCGTTAGCAGCCAGTAAAACCTCCCGGGCGTCCCCGGGAGGCGAGACTGCCAGACCTTACGGCAAGAGCTTGAGGTAGCTCTGCTGCAAGGAGTTTTCCTGCGCCAGGGTCGAGATACCGGCCTGCTGCAGGATCTGGTACTTGGTCAACTGCGACGTTGCCTGAGCAATGTTCGCATCCTGCACCGTAGACTGCGCCGACTGCAGATTGGTCGCCGTCGTCTGGTCATTGCTGACCGATGCCTGCACCCGGTTCTGAATAGCACCCAGAGCACCATTCTGCTGGTTCAGGTAATTGATAGCCTGATCGATGATGCCAATGGCCTGCTGCGCACCCGCCGCTGTACTGACGTTGATGCTCGCTACCTGCGATCCGCCGGCTCCTGAAGTCAACGACGCAGCGGCACTGCTGAAGCCAATCAGGGAACCACTGCCGATGGAGTAAGAGCTTGCCGACTCAAACTGTACCGCGCCCTGGACCAGCGCATTGGCACTGCCACTGCTGATGGAAGATCCGACCGAGGAAGCGCCTGCGCCACTGACTGCATGCAGCGAACCGGTCGAGCCGGCGGCAAGCCCTGCACCCGAGAGGGTACCACCGCTCGTTACTCCAGCAGAAATATTGATGTTATTTCCATTGGCATTGGTCAACACCAATTCCGTTTGACCACTCACCACCTGGGTACTGGCAGACGTGCCCGTGATGGCTGCTTGGTTATTGATGGCGGTCACCAGCGCACTCAGGTCCGGCTGACCATTACTGCCGTTGGTCACATCCGCTGAGATGTTAACTGCGTTGGTGGGGCTGCCACTGCTGCCATTACTCAGAGTGAAGGTGTAGGTACCGGTGGTCGCTGTGAGTGCCACACTGGTGTAGCCCTGCGCGCTCACACCGGTCTGACTTGATACGGCATTCACCGCCGCAGCAATGTTAGCCGCCGACTCACTGGAAGAATTGACGGAAACTGATGCCGTTCCCACACTACCCGCGATGCTCATGCTACCTGAGGTGAAATTCCCAGCGCCGCTTGCACTAATAGTAAACGCGCCACCCACCGCATAGCCACCATTCAGGTAACTGCCATTAGTAGAGTACACATCACCAGACCCACTCACTACGTAATTACCCATCGCCGAAGTCTGGGTGTTACCCACCGCCACATTGATGATCTGGTTACTGTTAGCACCCACCTGGAAGGCCGCACCGGCAAAGGTGCCGTCCAGGATGTTCTGACCGTTGAACTGGGTCTGGGTGGCGATGGTTTGCACCTGCGCCAGCAACTGGCTCACAACGCCCTGCAGGGCCTGCCGATCCGAGGTGGTATTGGAGGCGTTGGCCGCCTGCACCGCCGTGGTCCGAATCTGCTGAAGCAGACTGGTCTGATTCTGGATGGCACCAGTAGCCGTCTGGATCAGGGAGACACCCTGGTTACCATTGGAGACCGCCTGATTCAACCCGTTGATCTGGGTCTGAAAACGCTGGGCAATGGCATAACCTGCTGGGTTGTCCTGTGGCCCATTGATGCTCTTGCCCGTGGACAACTGTTGCAGATAGGTGTTCAAACTGCCCTGGGTGCCGTTGAGGGCATTCAGGGTACTCAACGCCGAGACGTTGGTATTGATGATTCCGGAAATTGCCATGAGAAAACTCCTTTCTTAGGGATAAATTTGGCATCCATGCCAATGTGAGATCCACCTCACAATTCTCTTAACGACACGCTGCAGAAAAACTTGAATACGGTTCGTGGCAACCTTGAGCAGCGCGGCGGGCGCGGTTAAAGTGATTTCTTGAACGAGCCGACTGGAAGGGAGGAAAACATGAGCGCGCAAGAGGAGCATCGCTGGTTGCCAGAAGCGGAATATCTGGCCGCGGAGGCGGCGGCCCCCTACAAAAGCGAATACGTGGCGGGTGAGATCTTTGCCATGGCCGGCGCCAGCGAGCGGCATAACCGCATCACACTCAATATCGCTTTTCATTTGCGCGCCGCTACCCGCGGACAGCCCTGTCGCGCCTTCATGGCCGATATGAAGCTGTGGGTATCTACCCGTTCTGCTTACTACTACCCCGATGCCATGCTGGTCTGTGATCCCGAAGATGATCATCCGCAGTACAAAACCTCCCCCTGTCTGCTCGCCGAAGTCCTGTCCCCCGCCACCGCCGCCATCGACGAACGGGAAAAATGGCTGGCCTATCGGGACATTCCCAGCCTGCGGTATTACCTGCTGGTGGATTCCGAAAAAGTCCATGCCCGCCTGTTGAGCCGGGACGGTGAGATCTGGCGTGAGCAGATCCTGGACCCCGAGGATGTCGTCTCCTTACACTGCGGCGGCCTATCGATTACCCTCTCCCTCGACAACTTCTATGAAGACAGCGGACTGATCTGAGCAGGACAAATCAGGGTAACCACGCGGCAAGCCAGTCATCCAGGCGATTTTCCAAGAGCCAATGGGCGCGCACCTGTTCCCGTAATCGGTCGCCCATCTCCGCCAGCGCCTGCCGATCGGCGATCGCTTCGCGGATGGCCTTCATCCAATCGCGATAGCGGTTACTCACCCGCACTACCGGAAAATCCCCCTGGTAGGGATGCACATCGGAACAGACCACCGGATAACCGAGAATTCCATATTCCAAGAGCCGCAGATGGCTCTTTGCCTCGTTGAAGGGATTGTCTTCCAGCGGCGCGATGGCGAGATCCAGATCCAGACTGGCGAGCTTCGCCGGGTACTGGGGCAGAGGCACCCCGGTATGAAACTCTCGGACATAAGGCTTGAGGGCGTCCGGACAGAGCCCAAAAAAGATCCAGTCCACCTCTTCGGCGAGGTCGCGCACCACGTCCGCCACCATTTCGAGGTCACCAGTGTGCCCTACCCCACCAGCCCAGCCCACGCGCGGTTTATCATTGCCGCGGCGCTGAGCCTGTAGCGAACCCCAAACGGCATCCTCGATACAATTGGATTGTACCCGGACCTCATCGCTAAAACCCTTGTAGGCTTGTGCGAGGGGTTCTGTTGCCACCACCAGCCGGTTACATAACCCCGCCGCTTTGCGGAAACGCTTGGCGATATCTTTGTGAATGTGCGCCTTGTGCAAGCTTTTGACCGGCAGATTGGTGATCAGATCGTCAATCTCGAAGACGCGGAAGGCCCGGCTCAAGGCCTTGTGTCGCTCCAGCGCCTCGATCTGCGGCCACTCCATCTGTCGCTGCAGAACAATGCTATCGGGCTGCATCCGCTCCATTTCCGCGGGCTCGAAGATACGCATGGTTTCCCAACCCTGCGTCCACCCTGCCCGGTTGAGCGCGCGCATCGGCGCGATGATGCGATACTCGCCGCAGCCTTCGCGATCCGCAGGATGCACCAGGATGCGCGGGCGCGGACGCCAATCGGGATCCCAGGTCAGGGCCGCCTCACTTTCGATCAGAAAGTCGGTACTCGCCAGGCTCAACTGGCGGTTATAAGCAGGGTCAGAAGCGATCTGTGGGAGCCATTTCCGGTAGAAGGCCATTCTCTCGCCGGCAAAGCGCTTTTCCTTTTCGGGGCTGGGCTTTTTCTCCACTTCGCCGCGCTGACTGGCGGAACCCTCGTGCATTAGGATGGCCCATGGGGTGAAGACGATTTTTTTGCCGCTCTCCCGAACCTTCAGGCAAAGGTCGATATCATTGTAAGAGACCTGGAATTTCTCCTCATCCAAAGCTCCAACCTGCTGGTAAAGTTCCTTGGCAATCAGCAGGCAGGCACCAGTCACTGCCGAGAGGTCTTGCGTGAGCATCGCCCGACCGTAGTAGCCTCGGTATTCTGCCGATTGTCCGATGAAGGAATGTTCCGCCGGACCTTTCATCCCCAAAATCACGCCAGCATGCTGGATCTTGCTATCCGGGAACAATAATTTGGCGCCGACGATACCGACTTCCGGCCGCAAGGCCTGGCTGACCATTTCGTCCAGCCAGTCCTCATGCAGAGCTGCTGCATCATTGTTGAGCAGCAGCAAATAGTCCCCGCGCGCCTGTTCAACCGCCCGGTTGTTCATCGCCGAGAAATTGAAGGCGCCAGGGTGCCGCAGTACCCGCAGGCGTCCGCCGAGGCTTTCTTCCTGCGCTTCCAGCAACTGCAGATAGTTTCTGGTTTCCTCGTCGTCACTGTCGTTGTCCACGAGCAGAATCTCGTAGTGGGGGTAGCGCGTCTTTTCGATGATCGATTCCACGCAGCGTTGCAAAATGTCCAGCTGATTCCGCGTCGGGATGATGATCGAGACAGTGGGGGTTGCTGTCAGGGGATAGCGCACCCGGGTCGAGGGCGGGAATGGTCCCGGCAGGACCTCCGCGGCAATCTGCAGGCGCTGCAGGTGACGCTCCAGAGCTGCCCTGCTCGCCGCCAGAATCTCCTCGATGGACTGGTTGGAGTGTCCGCCTCCCTGCAGCCGGTGATAAAGGACAGCGGGTATATGTCCGATACCGGCATCCCCCATTCGCTCCCAGGCTCGCAATACGAGATCGTAGTCCTCCGCCCCATCCGCCGCGGGATCAAAGCCGCCCAGAGCCTCAAAGAGCTCCTTCTTGACGACGAGCAAGCCTCCCACATAAGGCAGACTGCGCAGGTAATCGATATTGAAATCCGGCTTGCAGTGCGGGTTGACGTGCTGCCCGTCCGCAGTCAAAGAATCTTCATCAGTATAGATCAGCTGCCTTTCGGGGTGCGTGGCAATGGCCTGCTGTACGCGGAAAATCGCGTCCGGTGCCAACTCGTCCCCGGCATCCAGCAAGGCGATCCATTCGCAGTCACTGGCAAGGAGCTTCTCGTTAACGCCGGCAAGCCAGTTTTCGCTCGCGGGCGGAAGTTCCAGCAGCTCTGCCCTCGCCCACTGTGCCTCGATACTGGCGACCGTGGACTCTGCAGAACGGGAGGGATGCAACAACACGTTAAGCATAACCCGGGGAAACTGCTGGCTCGAAGCCTTTTGAGCTTCCAATACTTCCTCGGCCCAGCGACGTTCCATCGGCAGCCAACGCGCTTCGGGGAGCCAGGGCGAGATCTGACGCACCGGCTCCACCATGAGCGCACCCGCGCTGTCGCGGATTTCAAGAGGACGCGAATTCTTGCGGATCAGTGGTTTCTGTCTGGCGAGCGCTATCAGAGCCTTCGGCCAGCTACTTTCCAGCGCGTTCCGATTCCATCTCGCGATGTGCTCTTTTGCGCGTTGCCCAATTTCTTTGCGTTCATTTGGGTTTTCGAGTAGAAATTTGACCCAGGCGCTCGCCTCTTCCACGCTGGGTTCAGCCCATTGCACACCAGGAGATACCATGGAGGCTTTGTAAACAGACACAGAGCCATTAGCCTCCGTCAAGCTGTAGTTGACCAGGCAGGCCACATGAGCGTTCATATAGGCCATGTTTCCGGACCAGGCCGTGGCAATGACAGGTTTGCCTAGACTCATAGCTTCAAAAGGTACCAAACCAAAACCTTCTGCTCGATGCAAAGAAATGTAAACATCACAAAGGTCCAGCAGTGCCAAAGCTCGCGTATAGGGCATCGCATCAAGAATGACCTTGATGCGGGGATGTGATTGGAAAAGTGGAAGGTAAGGTGCAAGAATGGTGCGTATTTCGGAGGTATCAGAGCCATTGATCTTAATGACAAGCCAAGCGTCGGGATGCGTATCTGAAGCCTTGCAGAACGCCTGGATAACTCCTTCGATATTTTTTCGCTTGGGGTCGCTCCAAGGTTCAAAGGCGGAAAGAAAAATAACTCCCTTATCCGGGAGGCCGAAATCTTCCCGTGTTGCTTTTTCCCAAGCAGGGAGAGGGGTGGGAACAGGAGCATCTACCAACAAGGGGCCCGGGCAGGAGAAGGAAAATGCAGAATAAATAAAGGGAGACGCACAGAGTACGGCGTCGAGGGCCTGCATCGACCTGCGCCACGACTCTGGTATAACCGGAAGCTCCCAGAATACCATGGCCGCATTAAAGCGTCCTTCGACGTTAAGGCTATGACCATGCTGTTTCAAAAGTATATCGATCGTAGGTGGCGATAAAACAAAGATGTTGATTGGATGGCGCAGATCTTCCAGGCGCGTCACCCGCTCAACGCTGGGTGGTAGCCCAAGCTCTATCCCTCCACGGCCTAGTCCTGGGTCCAAATCGAAGATTTGCACCGGAATGCCAATTGCGACAATCTGGGAAACTAGGTTGCGTGCCGCGGTCCCTAATCCAATACTGGCACTCACGTGACCAATGACGTTCACACCCCAAAGCCTATCCAAATACAAATCACGCGAAATTAAAGATGCTTCAGTTACAGTTGTGCCAGGCTTATTCGTTTCTTTTGAGTAATTGCACTCTTGATATCTGTTTGCCAAAAAATGAAGGGAAAAACCGGCCTCGACAGGAAAGATATGGTTTAATCTATTCAGAATGGCCGCTGAACCTTTTTTTTGTGCGATTACAGCATAATCTGGGCTAACGCCTGTAAGCACATCCAGCAAAGTCGGGCATTGGTTTTTTTCTGGATTGAGGTGGCTATTTAAGCGCAGAATTTTTTGATGACAAAATCCGATGTATTCAACTAGAAAGCTGGAAAATAGTGGTGGTAGCGGGTGCAGATGGGTGGGGTCAATATAAAAATTGCAGGCGCCGACGACAAGATTTTCAGGGTTGGGTGTTTCTAAAATGAAAATGCCGCCAGGCCTAAGAACGCGCAGGCATTCTGTGACGACATCGAAAAGCAGGCTGGTCTCTAGATGCTCTGCAACATGAAAAGCCGAAACTACCGCGACGCTTTCATTGGGTATGGCAGAAAGAAATTCTAATATGTCGCCTTGTTCTGCCATGAGCCCTATAGTTTTACAGGTGTTAACCATGTCAACATCTTGGTCTACCCCACGGGCTGAAAAGCCCCATTGTTGCAATAGTTGTAACCATTCGCCCCGGCCACATCCTAGATCAACCGCCGTGGCATTAGGGCAATACTCGAGAAGTGGTTGTACATACGGCTGGTACTGCTGTAGCCGCGACAAAATCAAATCGCGTGATCCGCGAAAACGATCTTCAAATGCTTTGTAAAAATTCGCTTTATTCATAAAGTATCCGGGTTCCTCGACGTTTCATGTGAGTAGCCTGAGATCCAGGTTGGCGTGGAGGAGAGCCAGCTGCCCCAGCTATATATACTGAAACAAACTCAACCCCTGCACCTGCACAAAGGCCTTCTGTGCAGCCTGCAAGGCGGTAGAGCTTTCCTGGAACTGGGTAATCACCTGGGGGTAACTGATGTCGGCCAAGCTACTTTGGGTGGTCTGGAACTGCGTGGTGAGGCTGCTGTTCAGGGAACTGACCGATTGTGCCTCCTGCAGATTAGAACCGATCTGCGCCTGCACGCTGAGGATCTGCGTTTGTGCTTGACTGAGATTCTGCAAGACATTGCTGATGCCCTGCGCACGCTTGGCATTGGCGCCCGGGGAACCGCTCCCCGCCTGGAAGGCCTGGATGAGGTCACTAAAGGTCTGGAAGAGGCTTTGTGGCTTGGATGCCGCCAGGGTAAAACTTTGCGTCTGGCCATCGGCAGGCTGTCCTTGGGCCTGCACCGAGGCCATGGGACTGCCCCCGGGGCCGGGGATGTTGATGCTTTGCCCGGGCTTGTAGGCACCGGAGCTGACCACCCCAGAAGCCGTAAGACCCCCGCTGCCACTGGCGGTCCCACTGCTCACGGTGTAGCTCAGGGCACCACTGGCGTTGGCGCTGATGCTCACCTGGTACTCCGCACCCTGCGCCACAAAGGCATTGCGGGCCGCGCTCTGATCGATCACCGCGCCGGGCCCCAAGGTTACCGTGCCCGATCCCGCACCATAGTTGCCACTATCTGCTGTCACCGAAAAGGTCCCATTACCACCAGGGATATTCATGAAGACCTGATTCCCGGCCTGCGATACCGGAAGATTCAATGAGGGGCCGATCTGCAAATTTTGTTGGCTGCTGTCGCCCTGATACAGCACTGTATTGTTGCCCTGTAGGGCAAAGGGCTGTTGCTCGGTGGTAGAGCCGCCATAGATGTATTGGCCGTTGCCATTTTGCGTATTGGCGAGCTGCACCAGCTGCTGCAGGTTGCCCTGCATGGTGGTGATGGCGTTCTGCAGATCGCTGGAGTTGACGGTGGCATTGTTCATCTGCACAGCGAGCTGTTGGACCTGGTTCATGAGCGTGCTGACGCTCTGCAAACTGCTCGAACTCAACTGCAGGTTCTGCTGCGCATACTGATTGCTCTGCTGATAGCTCTGCAGATTGGCGATACGCGCGCCCAGATTGAGCGATTGCGAGTAGGCTGTTGGGTTATCGGCAGGATTGGTCAGGGCATTGCCCATGGAGAGCTGCTGACTGAGCTGATTCAGCGTGCTCTGCTGCTGCAGCATGCCACTCAAACCGGCCTGAAAGATCTGTTGTGTGCTCACGCGCATCTTGCCTCTCCCATCACAATGCCTGGATCAGAGACTGAAACAGGGTGTTCCCTACCGAAATCGCCTTGGCCGCAGCCTGATAGGCCTGCTGATACAGAATGAGATTGGCCGCTTCCTGATCCAGATTCACCCCGGAATACGACTGCTGCGCCGACTGCGCCTGGCTCAGAACGCTCGCCTGTGCCTGCGCCTGGTTCTGCGCCTGATTGGCCTGCGTGGTGACTTGGGTCAGCAGTTGCGCCGCCTGGGCGTTGGCATTGTTCGTGCCGCCATTGAAGATACCTTGCGTCGACAAAGCGGTCATGGCCTGCGCATTGCCATTACTGCCCGCCCCACCGGGACTGATGGTGATGGTATCCCCCTTGCCTACCAGGGTACCCGAGAGCAGCATCTGGTAATAGCCACCCGGCGGATCATTGGGGTAGGCAATGTCGATGGCGGTTCCCGAACTGCCCAGAGCTACCGTACCGCTAAGGGTAGTGCCATTGGCAGTAATGGTAAACGCAGCGGAGCCACTACTGGCCCCACTACTGAACTGCAGCTCTGCGCTCCCTGCCATGGGGAAGCCGAGTCCATTCACCACCACTGCACCTGCGCCGCTGCTACTGACAAACTGGCCGGCGGAGAGCGTCATGTTGCCCAGGTTCGTATTGACCAAAGCGCCGCTGCTCATCACGCCAGGGCTGCCTACATACGGGCTGGCAGCTGCAATCTGGCTGGGGTCGCTCATGACCGTCTGCATCCCGGTGGCGCCCAGGCGCGTCGGCTCCACCAAAAACTGATCACCTTGGGCAACCGTACCCGACACCTGCACCTGAAAACCTTTTCCGAAGTCGAGGGTCGTGACACCGCCGCTGCTGAACGTTCCCGAGCTCGTGCTTAGCACCGCCCCGGTACTCGCGTTGCTCAGTTGCCAGACGCCACTGGCACCCTTGCTCAGCACGTAGTCGCTACCCGTCAGCTGGCCGATATTGGTGATGGTCCCCTGCAGCACAGCGCCTGATGAGCCACTGCTGTTGCCGCTATTGGCAAAGATCTGCACGCCACCCGTCTGAAAAATGGCGGTGCCGGAGCTTCCTTGCAGATTCAGCCCCTGCGCCTGCTGTCCATTCACCTGCGCAGCGATGCCATCCGCCAGCAAACCGAGACCATTCTCCGCCGGCTGCAAAGATTGGGAACGCAGCTGTAAGAGACCACCAAGGATTCCGCCGCTCAGGTTTTTCGTGATGTCCGCACTCCCCTGTGCGCCCTCGTAGGCGACATCCAGATTTTGGTGATTGTAAGGACTCGGCTGGGTCTTCAGGGAAAAGGCCGTGGATCCGGCAACCAGCGTCTGCCCATTGGAAAGAAAGACATTGATCTGGCTGTTGTTCTGACGAACGACCTGGACCCCCACCTGGGTATTCAGCTCGGTCAGCAGCTGGTCGCGCTGATCCAGTAGGTCATTGGGAGTGCCATTACCCAAACCTGCCGAGTTGGCAATCTGCTGGTTCAACTGGGCAATCTGGGTGCTCAGCTGATTGATGCTGGACACACTCTGCTGCATCTGCTGATTGATGCCTTGGCCAATCTGATTGAGCTGCTGCCCAAGGGACTGAAAGGTATTGCTCAGGGTCTGCGCATCACCCAACATTGCCTGGCGCGAAGGGATATCGCTGGGGTTGGCGGCCACCTGCGCCACCCCGGAGAAAAACTGCTGAATTTGCGTACTCACGCTACCACTGCTGAGCACGCCCAAGATCTGCTGCAAGCCCTGAGACAGGGTCGCCGCACCGCTGGAACCGGCACTTGCCGACCACACCTGCCCCTGCAGGAAGCTGCTGTACACCCGCTGCACATCAGTAATCTGCGTGCCATTCCCGTAGAACTGACCGCCCAGATAGCTGGGGGTGGTGGTCGACTGGATGACGTTTTCCTGGCTATAGCCCGGAGTGTTGACGTTGGCGATATTGTTACCCGTCACCTGCAGGGCCTGCTGTGCCGCCTGCAAACCACTCAGC
This sequence comes from Acidithiobacillus sp. YTS05, assembly GCF_024396695.1. GTDB lineage: Bacteria > Pseudomonadota > Gammaproteobacteria > Acidithiobacillales > Acidithiobacillaceae > Igneacidithiobacillus > Igneacidithiobacillus copahuensis. Next base: position 905,444 of record NZ_CP094359.1, on the reverse strand, counting down.
GAGGTATTGATCAGACCGGAAACGCCCGACATCTCACGCACTCCCCAAGGAATGACCGCGTCCGATGCGGTCGGCAAAACTCTCACTGGAAGACTGGGTCTGTGGCTCCAGCCGCGCGCGGATCTCCGCCATCCCCACCCGCAAGGCATGCTCAAAGCCGGCGACGATCTCCTGCAATTCCAGCACTGCGGCCTGCAGGGCGGGACTGGCTTCCCGAGCTCCCGCTGCTGCCCGCAGATCCAGCAAGTGCGCGAACAATTCCTGCTGCTCCGCCAGGCTGGCGGGATCACTTGGCGTTCCAGCCTGCAGCGCTGCCCGTGCCTGCCCCAGCAGCGTCGTCAGACGTTGCAGGGTCTGCAATTCTTCGCGTTCGCTGGCTTCCATGCCCATCTCCGTCCTTTCATACACCGTTAAACGACACGTTTCCGCTAAAACTCAAGGGGTAAGTCCTGTGCCGGCCAACGCCGCCTGCATCACCGGTCCTTGCGCAAGCGCGGTGATCTTGGCCGCGTAGTTGGGATCGGTGGCATAACCGCCGTTCTGCAACGCCTCGGCAAAGCCAGCGATATTGCCACCCTGCCCGAGGGCCGCGCGATAGCGGGGACTGTTCAATAGCAGTTGCGTGTAGTTTGCCACGCTGGCCGCAACATTCTGGTACGCCCGAAAACTCGCGTCCTCTACCGTGTTCACGCCATCGACAAATTCATGGGTGAGGTTCTGCAGGGCAGTCCCGCTCCAGCCACTCCCCGCCTTGATACCGAAAAGGTTATCACCGGGCGCGTGCGCCCCCCAGCCGGTCTCTAGTGCCGCCTGGGCGAGGATGGCAACCGGCGAAACATCCAGTTGCACCGCAGCCTGCCGCACCGCTGGCAGAATGCTCTGCACAAAGGCCTTGGCCCGCTGCAGCAGGCTTTGACCAGGCTGACTCCAGTTGGGCGTGCTGGCGCTCTGGGTATTGGCCGTCGGTGCTGCGGGAATCGTTACTGGCGTATTCGCTGCCTCGGCCTTGGCCGCGGTTTTCGCGTCCCAATGCAGGTGATAGCGGGTCGCGATCTCCTGTGCCAGGGTACTCGCCAGGCCTATGCCACGCCCCTGCGCCACCGTTTGCGCGATCTGCTGGGTGAACAGCGACTGGAACATCGGTCCGCTGCTCTCGCCGAGCAGATCCGAACCAAAAGTGGTTTTACTCATCGTGGAAAGCATTTCGTCCAGCAGCATCGCCTCAAACTGCTTGGCCGTAGCCAGGATGGCGGCAGGATTTTTGTCCTTAGCTTGCTGATGCAGCTGCTGCAACTGGGCAAAATTCAGGGCATTGCTGCTGGCTGCTCCGGCACCGCGAGCGTTCAGGTTGACCGCTTGGGTCTGGGCTTGCAGAGAAATGCCTAAGCTGCCGCCCATCAGATCACCTCGAGCTGGGCATGCAGTGCGCCCGCCGCCTTCATCGCCTGCAGGATGGCAATGAGATCTGTGGGGGTGGCGCCCACCGCATTCAGCGCCCGCACCACCGACTCCAGGCTCACTCCTGGCTCAAACATCAGCAGTTTGGCCTGCGGTTGTTTGATTTTGACATCGGCCTGCGGCACGACCGCCGTCTGCCCCGCTCCCAAGGGGTTGGGCTGACTCACCAGATACTTCTGCGAAATGGTCACCGAGAGATTGCCATGCGCCACCGCGCAACTGCCCAGCGTGACATTTTGCCCCAGCACCACCGTACCGCTGCGGGCATCGATCACCACTTTAGCCACTGGGGTTTCTGGATCCACCTGCAAATTCTCGATCAATGCCAGAAAGTTGACACGCTGCCCCGGATCGCTCGGCGCCCGGACCTCGACCACCCCGGCATTGAGGGCCTGGGCCGTACCACCGCCAAGACTGCGGTTGATGGCATCGACAATGCGCGCCGCCGTGGTGAAACTGGGCGTGTGCAAATCGAGCTGGAGCGGCCCACCATTGTCGAAGCCGCTGGGCACTGCCCGCTCGACATTGGCACCGTTGGGGATGGTACCCGCAGTAGTGATATTTACCTGCGCCGAGGCACCGTTGCTGCTCGCACCAAAACCGCTGACGATGATATTTCCCTGAGCGACGGCATAGGTTTGCCCATCCGCACCCTTCAATGGTGTCATCAGCAGGGTGCCACCCGCAAGGCTGGAGGCATTGCCCACCGCCGAGACGGTGACATTGATGGTCTGCCCTGGTTGGGCAAAGGGCGGCAGATGCGCAGTCACCATCACTGCCGCCACATCCTTGGGTTGCAGATTGGTGGCCACCGAGGGCGGCAAATTGATGCCGAGGCGCTGGAACATGTTCAGCAAGGACTGCGTGGTATAGGGTACCTGCGTCGCCTGATCGCCAGTTCCATTCAGCCCCACCACCAGGCCATAGCCTACCAGCTGGTTGCTGCGCACCCCCGACACCATAGCCAGATTGCGGATGCTTTCTGCGTTACTCGGCAGTGCGGCAGCCAGCAACAAGGCAGCACTAAGAAGAGACAGCAAGCAGCGAATGACCAGACGCGATTTCATCGACAATCTCTCCATGCTCAGAATGGCCAGAGAGAAAGAAAGAATCGTGCCAGCCAGGGCATCCGCGCCGCCGCGTAGATACTGCCGTCACCGCTGTATTCCACCCGCGCGTCGGCAATCTGCGTAGAAAGCACGGTATTTTGCGGCGTTACATCGGCGGGGCGCACCACTCCGGCAACCCGGATGAACTCGTGCCCACCATTGAGCAATACCTCTTTGGAGCCCTCGATCACCAGATTGCCATTGCCCATCACCCGCACCACCGTGGTTTCCAGGGTGGCGGTAAAGGTATTACTCTGGGACGTAGCACCGGTGCCGCCAAATTTTTGGCTACTGTTCGCACCCATAGAGGGGCTGATCTGCGAGCCGCCGATATTGCCAAAGGCCGGGGTCAGGCCAAAGAAGTTGGTCAGCGCCGCACTCAGGGAGTCGGAGCGGTTGATGGCCGTATTCGTGTTGTTTGAGGCGCTGGAGTTCTCCTGGATCAGCACCGTGATCAGATCACCCACGCGGTTGGCGCGGTTATCGGCAAAGAGGGAGACGTTGGTCTCCGGCTGCCAGATCGCGCCATTGGCGGGATGCGCGTTCAGCGAGGCGGGCTCGGCGGGGATGGGCAGCGGCTTGATCGGCTCCATGCTCGGGTGCTGCATTTCCGCACAGGCAGTCAAGCCCAGCACCAAGAACAGCACAAAGAGCGGACGCCAGAGTCTTTGCAAGCGAAATCCCATCATTCCCCCCATGGCTAACCTCTCGTCAGATATTCTGGATGGCGTAGCCCAACATCGAATCCGAGGTCGAGACCGCCTTGCTGTTGATTTCGTAGGCGCGCTGAGTGGCGATCATATCCACCAGCTCCGAAACCACGTTGACGTTAGAGGATTCGAGGTAGCCCTGCTGCACCGTGCCCAAGCCATTCAGACTGGGCTGGCCAGTCTGCGGCGCACCCGAAGAACCCGTCTGCAGGTAGAGATTGCCGCCAATACTCTGCAGGCCAGTAGGATTGATGAAGTTGGCAAGCTGAATGGTGCCCACCTGCTGCGGTGCCGCCTGCCCCGGCAGCACGACCGAAACCGTACCATCCTCACCAATAGTGATGCTCTGCGCATTCGGCGGGATGGTGACGGGTGGCTGCAAGAGATACCCATTGGAGGTGACCAGCTGTCCCTGATTGTTCAACTGAAAGGTTCCGTCGCGGGTGTAGGCAATGGTGCCGTTCGGCTCCAGAATCTGAAAGAAACCCTGGCCATTGATGCCGACGTCGAGAGAGTTTCCCGTCTGCGTCAGGTTGCCCTGGGTCATCAGCCGCTCGGTAGCCACGACCCGCACCCCGGTACCCAGTTGCAGTCCCGATGGATACTGGGTGGTCTGCGACGACTGCGCGCCGGGCTGGCGCAGATTCTGGTAGAGCAAATCCTGAAACACCGCCCGCGATTGTTTGAATCCGGTAGTATTCACATTCGCCAGATTATTGGCGATGACGTCCATCTTGGTCTGTTCCCCTTCCAGACCAGTTGCCGCCACATAGAGAGAGCGCATCATAAAATTTCCTCCTTATCGTCAGGAAAGCACGAGGATCTGGTTGGCCGTATTGCGATCCTGATCGATGGTCTGGATCAACTTGGTCTGCATTTCGAACTGCCGACTGTCCTGCAGCATCTGGATCATGCTGTGGATGGGATTGACGTTACTGCCTTCCAACGCACCCCCTTCCAGAGCAACGCCAGGATCCTCGCTTGCCGCTTTTCCATCACTCGCGCGGAACAGTCCATCGGCGCCCTTGCGCAGATCTTTTTCTGGTGGATTCACCAGCTTGATCTGGTTTATGACGAGCAGACCGTTCGGCTGATTGCCTTGGGGTACGCCAGAAATCGTGCCATTGCTGCCAATGGTCAGGCCCGTCATGGGGGGTAAGGAGATGGGGGTACCATTGACGCCGAGCACCGGATGACCGGTAGCGGTTTCCAGGATACCCTGTCCGTTCACCTGTAGATTTCCGTCGCGGGTGTAAGCCTCTTTGCCATCCGCACCCTGCACGGCAATCCAACCCTGTCCATTGATCGCGACATCCAACGGCCGTCCGGTATGCACGATCGGCCCGCTCTGAAAATCCCAACTGTCATCGGTGGTTGCGGTATAGACCCGAGTCGGCAGGCCCGCCCCGGAACCGTATACCGGCAGAGCGCGGGACTCGGCGATTTCCGCGCGAAAACCGCTGGTATTGGCATTGGCGAGATTGTTCGCCACCACATCCTGCCTCTGCAGCAAAGTCTTGGCGCCCGTCATGGCGATGTAGAGCGTATCCACGGCGATCTACCCCTTTACAGACTCAACAGGGTCTGCACCACGGTATTCTGCGTCTTGATGGTCTGCGCATTGGCCTGATAGGCCTGCTGCGCGACAATCAAATTGACCAGATCCTTGGAGAGATCAACATTGGATTGCTCCACCGCGCCCGATTGCAGCACCCCGAGATTGGTGCTGCCCGGAGTCCCCTGTAACGGCTGCCCCGAGGCGTAGGTCTCCGCCCAGTAGTTGTTACCCAGGTTCTGCAGGCCATTATTGTTGGCAAATCGGGTCAAATTGATCTGCCCCATGACTTGCGACTGACCATTACTGTAGCGCGCAAAGATATTTCCGCTTGGGTCAACGGAAAGACCGGAGAGCTGGCCTACACCATAGCCATTGGTAGTGGCGGCGATGACTCCATTGGCAGAGTTGTAGTTGGTACTACCGCTGAAATTCACAGCCAGGGTGGAAGGATTGGCACCATCGGCCCACTGCAGGTTGATGGTACCACTGCTGGGTGGCTGCACCTGCCCGGTCGAGTTGAACTGCAGGGTACCGACCGAACCGCTGCTGGCCGAACCACTGGCAGTGCCCGTCGCCGAATAGTACACATTCCAGGTTTGACCGCTGGTTGGACTGCTGGATGCCAATTGATAATAGGTAGTCACCAGTTGCGGAGTACCCAGGCTGTCATAGACCGTGCTGGTCGTGGAGTAGTTGTAACTATTCGGATCGTTTGTACTGAAAGGAGTGCCGCTGGAAATGGGGGTGTTGGTGGAATCCAGATTCAGGGAATAGCTCAAGCCCGAAGATGCCTGTGGCGCCAGTGCTGCCTGGCTGATGGTGAGTGGACCGCTGAGGCCGGTCAACTTGCCGTTTTGCGCCTGAACACCGATCAGTTCGCCACCATTGCCATCGACAATCACCCCGCCGGAATTCAGCTGCAATTGTCCATTACGGCTATACACCGTTGCACCATTGTAATTGAACTGAAAAAAACCATTCCCATTGATCGCTACATCCAGCGGATTGCTGGTGGTCTGAATATTCCCCTGGGTAAATTGCTGCGCCACCGTCATCACCTGCGTACCAATACCCACCTGCCCATAAGTAGGCGCGCTATTGGTCATGGCCGAGGCGTAGGCATCGGCAAATTCCGCGTTGGAGGACTTGAAACCCACAGTATTGGCATTGGAAATATTATTGCCCAGCACCTGCAAATCCGTGTTTGCCGCATTCAATCCGCTCAAAGCTGTTTGGAAAGCACCCATGACTATCTCCTCAAATGATGTTTTGCACGGAACTGAAAGGAACCGAGCCTTTTTGTCCGCTCAATTGTAAAGTAGGACCGGAGCTACCCAGCGTGACGCCATTCACCACCCCCAAACTGTAGGGTGTCGCGCTTACGCCCTGGGATCCATTGGCTGCCTGCACTAAGAATTGGTAATTCCCTGCCGGCAGCGCAACGCCGGAGTTATCGGTGCCATTCCAGGTGAAGCTCTGCATACCAGAACTTTGCGCACCCTGTGGCAACACTGCCAAGGTCTGGCCCGCGGAGTTCTGCACCAGCACATCGACATTGCTGGCATCCGCACTAAGATCGTAACCACCAGTTGCGCTACCGCCACTCAATTGCAGGCTGTTGCCCGAGGTGCTGACGGTTTTCCCAATCAGTGACGCGGCCTGCAATCCCTGATTTTGATTGATCTGCGCCATGAGACTGCTCAGGGAGCCTTGAATGGCATTGACACCATTGGCCACACTGAACTGTGCCAGCTCGGCGGAAAGATCCTGATTACTCAAAGGATTCAATGGATCCTGATTGGTCAGCTGGGTTACCAACAGATTGTAGAACGTGCTTTCACTGGCTAGACCACTGGCACCGGAACTGGCCGAGCCAGAACTGCTGGCACTGTTGCTTTGCAGAGAAGCATAAAAAGGATTTACGGCAGAGGTAAGCGAATTGACACTGCTCATTTTCAGGCTCCTAAGGTCAAGGTCTTTTGTAGGAGAGACTTGGTGGTTTCCATCACGTTCACATTGGCTTGATAGGCGCGGGACGCAGAAATCATGTTCACCAACTCATCCACCGGGTTGACATTGGGCATTTTTACGTAGCCCTGGGCATCGGCAAGAGGATTTCCTGGCTGGTACACCAATTTGAACGGTCCGGGCTTTTCGATGACTCCGGCAACCGCTACCCCATCGACTCCAGCCGGATTACTGCTCTGCGGTTGCGCGGCAAAAACCACTTCCCGCGCCCGATAGGGCTGACCGTTGGAACTGGTGGCCGAATTTGCATTGGCGAGATTACTGGCCACCACATTCAGCCGATAACTTTGCGCCGTAAGTCCAGAACTCGCGACATTGAAAACCGAAAACAAGGACATGGCTTTTCCCTCTAGGCCAGGATCACTGCGTGGTGCCAGTGATCGCAGACAACAAATTTTTGATCTTTCCCGTCAAGAAAGTGACATCGGCCTGATACCGCACGCCGTTTTGCGCAAACTCCGACTGCTCGCGGTTCATATCCACCGAATTGCCATCCAGTCCCACGGCACTCCCTCGCTGATACTGCACATAGCTCGCCAAGGCGAGGGAGTCTGGCGCGTCGCCCAATTGCCGCGCCTGATCGGTTTTCATGGGGAAGCCCATGCCCTGCCCTGCCTGCACCGCCTGCAGCGTCTTGGCAAAAGGGATATCCACCGCCTTGTAATTTGGCGTATTGGCATTGGCGATGTTGGCGGCGAGCAATTGTTGCCGATATCCAGACACGCGCAGGGCGTCTGCCAAAGGATTCAGGGTTTGATCCAAGAGACTGGGCATGGCATCAGGCCTCTACCAAAGATGACGTTGCATTCAAGCAAACGCCGTGCCTACCTAAGAAACTGCCCGTGCCACAGGTTTTTCCCCAATTTTATAGAGATCATCGGCGACAATGTTCCGCCGGCCACGGAATGCGGCAAGCTTTTGCCGCCGACCAGAGAGGTTTCTATGCCGAGTTCAAGGTCCGCCCCGACAAATTTTCTGGCCTGGCTTTTGCTAATAGTCCGCAACGCATCTGTAGCGACGAATGGGGATTCTGGTGTTCCGATCTTTGCGCAACTGGGCCTTTGCCGCTGCCCTGATCTTTTACCTGGCACCCATCAATCAAGCCGATGCGGGTGAGGCCATGGCAGCCATTCATAGCGCCGTCATCCAGTTTGTGCGACAACACCTAGCAGGCAGCATGCGCAACAGTGAGATCGCCGTAGATGTGCCCGCGGCAAGCGTCAACTTTCCGACCTGTACGCGGCTGCAGCTCGGATACTTCGGCTACGCCAATCCCTTTGGCAATCAGACCGTAGCGGTGCATTGTCAAAACCCGCAGGCCTGGACCTTGTATGTGCCCGTACAGATCCGCCAAGGAAGCAAGATCCTGATCGCGGCGCACAGTCTGAGTGCCGACAGCATCCTGCGCGCCGGCGACATTGCCGAGAGCGTGGCCAATCCCGGAGAACTTTCTGGTGCGCCGCTGCATGATCCGGCCCAAGTCATCGGCCAGCGCCTGCAGTATGGTGTCATGGCCGGGCAACCGATCCTACGGTCCATGCTGCAGCAGCGGGATCTGGTACATGCCGGGCAATTGGTAACTCTGGTTGCCCAAGGGGACGGGGTTCGCATAGCGACCACCGCAGAAGCCATCGAGAATGGCAAAGAGGGACAGAGCATTCTGGTACGCAATGTACAATCTGGACGGGTACTGCACGCCATTGTGATGCATAATGGGAATGTACGGGTATCTTTTTGACGCTGCGAGAAAAGGTTTCTTGCACGATTCAAGAGATTCTGCAATTGTGCCGTTATCCGTGAGATGAGCCGAGAGGAAAGCAGCCATGGATCCAATTCAGCCAAAAAGCGCAATTACACCGGTAACGGCCGACGCGCCGCGCGGCCAAAGATCCGCGAAAACCGGTAGCAGTGCACCGAGCAGCGTGCCGCAAGAGCAAGTGACGCTCTCGGCAACCGCGCATGCCCTGCTGCAAGCCAGCGGTAACCAGAGCGAGTCGAGTCGCATCGAGGCCCTGCGCTCAGCCGTGCAGAGCGGCAGCTATGCTGTCTCGCCAGCCAAAATCGGCCAAGGCCTACTGCAGGATCAGCAGCAACTGCTGGCGCGACCAACGCCTGCTGCACGGGCCTGATCCGTGTCTTCCACCGCCGAGATCATTGCTCTTCAGATTGCCCGTCTCGAGGCATTGCGGCAGGTGCTGGAAAGCGAATCCGAGGCCTTGCTTCACGGAGACTGGGCACATGTGCAGGGGGCTGCCGCGCAAAAATTGCAGTTATTCCGGGAAATCAGCGCCCTGGAAAGCCAGCGCCGGGGGCAGAATGGCAGCCCCGACGAACTGCGCCACCGCCAACGGCTACTCCAGGAAATTGCCCAGAGCAATCGCCGCAACGGTGCCAGCATTCAGGCCCTCGGCCGCTTCCAACAGGAGGCCTGGCAGGTACTCTTTGGTACGGAAAACAAGCTCTACGACGATGCCGGCCAGATCGGCAAGGGCAATAACGGACACCGTTTGGGGAGTGCCTGATGCTGGTCCTGACGCGCAGAAAAGGTCAGGCCATCCGCATTGGTGAGGATATTCGTATCGTCGTCACGCGCATCGATGACGGTCAGGTTCGCCTGGGCCTGGAAACTCCATCGGGGATCTCGATCCTGCGCGAGGAGTTGTTTGAAGCGGTACGCAGTGACAACCAGGATGCCGCACAGAGCCAGCCCGGACAGCTGGAAGTCTGGCTCGCGGAACACGGCTCGGGTCAGACACAGGAGAATTCATGAGCGAGTCCCTCTATCCCACGCGCTTCGGTCAGTTGCCGATCCGTGATGAACAGATCTGGCAATGCTCTCTGCCGCTCTCCGGATTTGCCGACCTGCAGCGCTTTGCGCTGCTACACGTTGATAAGCAGGGACCTTTTTTATGGCTACAATCCCTCGACGACCCGTTGATCGCCTTTCTTCTCTGTGCACCCGAGCATTTCGGCCTACACTATGACCCACCGGAGTCCTCCTGTGCCGATGCAGTGAACATGCTGCTGGTGATCCTCCCGCAAAAGGCTGAGGATCAGTTGCGGGTGCATCAGCTCGCTCCTCTATTTTTTTGTCCTGGACAACGATCGCTGCGGCAGTGGATCGTCGAACAGGCACAGCCGGCGAGCGCCAGGGGCTCCGATTTACCCCCGGATTGCCTGCTGGCACATGCTGTCCGTCTTAGTACTCCGAGCGACGCAGCGTCACAGACGGGCTCGGTGTAGGGCCTCGCGATCATAGCGCAGGGCATATTGCAGGAGTTGTTCCTGCAGTGCCTGCGGTGGCGACGCAAACGCCAGGCCTAGTTCCTGCACCACTGCACCCGCCACTCGCCGAGGACCGCCGAGATGTCGCAATGTCGCCGCAAGCGCATAGCGTTCTCCAGCAAAAGAGAAGCTGACCGCTGAAAAGCGCTCTTCAACGCTCAACGCATAATCTCGTGGCGGAGCGACGCGCACACGCAGGCCGCCAGCCCCCAGATCCAGCAGCTCCATGGGTAAAGCGCGTGCCCCTAAGCGCTGAATCTGACCGCGACAGTCGGCAGGTGCCGGGGCGCGTAAAAAGGCACGTCGTTGCCACTGATAAACCTGCTCCGGCATGGTCAAATGCACAGCGGGATAGCGCCGCCACTGACTCATCCCCAGGTAACGCACTACGAAACCGGTAGGAATGCCGGCCAGGGCGCCAACGAGCAACAGCAGTTCCCCCACTCCTTCCAGCCGATCCGGAAGACCAGGCCAGGGATCCAACAGCAATCCGTGCCCCTCGGGCAAAATATCGAGAATCTCGCTTTCTGCCGCCCGCCCGGAAGTTCCTGCAAGAATGGTCCAACTTGGCTGCTGCAGGAGCGCAGTACTCAGTCGCCTGGCAGCGGTTTCCCCTTGCCGATATTTTTCCTGAAACAGCGTCTCGATGAGATGATGCTCTACTGGCATGACCGACCTCCGAAGAAAAGTCTCATTTGCCAAGCAGCATCCATGCCGGCATGATCTTTGCCGTTGAGAGAATAGGTTTACGCATCGAAAAACGGAGGTCGAAATGGCGCGGCGTTCTCGCAAAGAAGAGGAGTGGGAAAATCACGAGCGCTGGTTGGTCTCTTATGCCGACTTCATCACGCTGCTTTTTGCCTTCTTCGTGGTCATGTACGCGATTTCCTCGGTCAACGAGGGCAAATACAAGGTCTTGTCGGAAACCTTGGTTTCCGCCTTTTCCGGACACCCCACGTCACCGATTCCTCTGCAGCAGGAGCAGGCAAATCAGGCTATGGCAGCAACTGCTCCGGTGCGGTTACCGCCACTCCCCACCATAGCCAAACCCACTCCACTTCCCGCGCACACCCGGAGTAAAACGCCCCCTCCCACGGCAACCTCCAGCGAGGCCGTCCGCCTGGATACTCTGCAACAGCAAATGGAAACCCTACTCCAGCCTCTCATCAAAGACGGCAGCGTGGTGATCCATCGCAGTGACCTAGGTGTGGTCATCGATTTGAACGCGAAGATTCTCTTTCCCTCGGCGCAGGCCAATCTGACCCCAGCGGCAGAGCAGACCCTAACGCAGATCGCCAGGGTTCTGAAATCCGTTCCCTATCAAATTCAGGTCAACGGCTTCACCAACGACTTGCCCATCAATACCCAGCTCTATCCCAACAACTGGGCCCTCTCGGCAGCACGGGCCGTGGCCGTAGTGGAAATCTTCAGCGCCCATGGCGTCGACCCGCGGCATCTGGTTGCCGCCGGCTATGGCAAGTATCATCCGGTAGCACCAAACGACAGCGTCAAAGGATTGGCCATGAATCGTCGCGTGAGTATCGTGGTCGTGGCGCCACAGCATCCAGCCAAGGCTGGTATGGACCCTATCATGGCAGGTGCCATCGATCAGCGCGGCTAAGAGAGGAGAGAGATATGACGCAGCAATCGTCAAAAAACCAGCAGGCAGTCGCCGGGACGCTGCGGTGGCTTTTCATTTTACTCTTGATTGTCGTCATTATTTTGGCGCTCTTTCTCTACCTGGGCGCGGCGCGGCATCCACAGGCCGTGGGCACCCATTCGGTGTATCTGCAGCTGCCAGCTACAGTGACCCCCAGTAGTAGCAGCACAGCAGCGAGTCCTACCAGTGCGACCGCGAGCCCCGCATCTGCGGTGCCGACCGCCACAGTAGGCGCCATTACAAAAAGCGCTGCTCCCACCGAACAGGCTACCCTGGCGCTACCGGGAACCAACTGCGAGGTGGCCGGATGGTATGTGCAGCTCGGCGCCTTCAGCAAACTCTCGCAGGCGCAGAGCCTCGTGCAGACGGTCCATAAGGCTGGTTTTCCGGTCTGTATCGGCAACCTTGCCAGCAACAAACTGTATCGTGTCCTGGCCGGACAGCCGCAAAAAAGCCGCTTGGACGCCAGCCTGCAGGTGCAAAAACTGAGGTCCGCCAAGGTCTCGCCAGCCGACGGCTATCCGCAGTACTGGAGCAATCCCTCCCCATCCTGAGCCCCTCAAGTTTTCCCGCCGCCGTGCCGTATTGTAGCTAAAGACGGTATGGCGTAGGGCGGGAATGTCTTTTGCTTGCGCCTACTGAAATGCTTGAGTGATTTATTTCTGGAGGCGGAGCCAGCCCATGGGCATAGACGCAGTAGACAAAAACATCAGCATTCTCATTGTCGACGATTTTTCGACTATGCGGCGGATCGTTCGCAATCTCCTGCGCGAAATCGGATTTACCAACTTTGACGAGGCAGAGGACGGCGTGCAGGCGCTACAGAAGCTGCATGGTCGTCCCTTCGATTTCGTCGTTTCGGACTGGAACATGCCCAACATGCAAGGCATCGACCTTCTCCGTGCCATCCGCGCAGATGGCCAGTTGCGCCACATTCCGGTCCTGATGGTCACCGCCGAGGCCAAACGCGAGAACATCCTCGAGGCCGCCCAGGCCGGGGTAAACGGCTACATCGTCAAGCCCTTCACCGCCGAAACCCTGCGTGAAAAACTCGACGCGATCTTCAAGCGGCTGCAGGCAGCCCAGAGGGCGAGCCAATGACCGGTCAGCCGGCAGAGCGTTCTCTGAACGAAATCGAGCTGCTGCTCCGCGAGGGGCTGCGGCGCATTGCCAATACCGCCGGAGAGGATCTCGCTGGCGCCAAGGATCCCCTGGAAGAGGCCTTGCGCCTGACGGAAGAGCAGACCATGGCCACCCTTGCCGCAGTGGAGTTGGCGCAAGGCGCCCTTCACCGCATTCGCAGTGCCCACCATACCTTCATCGACCCCGATCTGGGGCAGATCGACCAGGCATTGCAGCGCATCGTCGCCAGCCAGCAGGGGCAGGATCTTGCCGGACAGCGGCTGAAAAAGGCCATCAACCTGCTACGCGCCGTCGAAAACCGCATCAGCCAGACTCTTCATGAGATGGGTATGGAAGGGCAGCCGTCCGCTGCCACCGAGCCGGGCGAGAACAACCCGGACATCAATCAGGACGACGTCGATGCCCTCCTCGCCGAGTTGGGGATTTGATCATGGACATGGATATTCTCCAGGACTACCTCGCCGAAGCCCGCGAGCTTTTGGAAAAGGCACAGGAAGAAATCCTCTGCCTGGAAGATCGACCGGAAGATGACGAGCTGCTCGCTAGCCTCTTCCGTGCCTTTCACACCCTGAAAGGCGGCGCCGGCTTTCTGGAGGCGCAGAATCTGGTCGACTGGACGCACCACCTGGAAGACCTGCTCGACAAACTGCGCAGCCATCAACTCTGCGTCAGCAGTGACATGATCGATGCCATCCTGCGTGGACTGGACGTGATCGATGGCATGCTGCAGGAGCTCGCTCAAGGTGACGAACCCGCTGCCGGCCCCGAGGATCTCGGAACCCGGATCCGCGACCTGGCCGCTGGGGTTGCCACTCCGCAAAGCAGCCCTCCTCCAGAAGCGCCCCAGCAAGTGGCGTCCGCCGCCGCGGAGCCGACCCCTTCCGGGACCCTCTATGCCGAGCAGCGCGTGGACGAGCAGGGGAAATCCGGCGTGTACGTTGCGCAACACAATGAAAATTCTGACACGCCGGAAACCACTGCCGGAGATGAAATTTCAGAAGACGAGTTCGAAGCCGTGCTGGACCAGCTCTACGGCGCACAGGCACCGGGGATGGACGCGCCCGAGTCTGCTGCAGACGAGATCTCCGAGAGCGAGTTTGAAGCCGCGCTCGACCAGCTGTATGGACTCGGAGGAGCACCCGGCCTGCCCGCGGCAGACACTCAGCAAAACCATCCGGCGACCAGGATGCACGATGTGCCGATAGCAGCAGCGGCGTCGCCTGCTCCATCTGCAGCTCCAGCTGCGACTGCCGGCGAGCCGCCAAAGCCCAAAGCGGCGCCGCGCACCGTGACGAGTGCCGCTAGCGAGGTGGAGAATACCCTGCGCGTCGATGCTGCACGTCTGGATGCGGTCATGAATCAGGTGGGGGAACTCGTATTACTGCGCAACCGCCTCAGCTCTGCCATCAGCAGCCTGCTCGACGAAAACGAAGATCTTGGACGCATCGCCCGAGAAATGGATCTCAGTGTGAATGATCTGCAGGTCAATGCCATGCGCCTGCGCATGCAACCCTGTAAGCGCATCTTTCAGCAATTGCCGCGGGTGGTGCGGGATGCCTCGCGGCAACTCGGTAAAAACGTCCAGCTCGAGATCATCGGGGAAGAGGTCGAAATCGACAAGGCAGTGGTGGATGCCCTCTCCGGCCCCATGACCCACCTCATTCGCAATAGTCTCGATCATGGTATCGAAACACCGGAACAACGCCGCGCGCTCCACAAGCCGGAAACCGCCACGATTCGCGTCGCCGCCATTCATCTGGGTGACCGGGTGCGCATCGAGGTCAGTGACGATGGCCGGGGGATCGACCGGCAAATAGTCCTACAGAAGGCCATAGAGAAAGGCGTGGTGAGTTCTGAACAAGCAGCGCGCCTATCCGAACAGGAGGCCCTGGAGCTGATCTTTCGTCCGGGCTTCTCCACCAAGGAGCAGGCCACCGAACTCTCCGGGCGCGGAGTGGGCATGGATGTCGTGAAAGAGACCGTGCACAAGCTGCGCGGCCAGCTCGATATCCGCACCAACCTGGGGGCAGGTACCACGATTTCCATGGAATTCCCGCTCACCCTGGCCATTCTGCCGGTTCTGTACCTACGGCTGCGACGGGAGACCTATGCGCTCCCGGTAAACGCTATCGAAAGCCTGGTCGAGATCCAGGAAACCCGCATTCATCGCATGCAAGGGCGCAGCGTATATCGCGTCGACGACGGCGAAGTCACGCCGATGATCGATTTGGGCGAACTTTTGCATGGCCGCAAATTACGTCTGGGCCGCGAGCCGATCGAAGGCATCCAGACCGAGCGCGGCCTGCTTCTCATTTCCGAGGTCCTTGGCAATGAAGATTCCGTCGTCAAGCCCCTAGATTTTCTAGACAAAGAGAACTGGTATCAGGGAGCGACCATTTCCGGACGCGGGAACGTGGTCTTGATTCTCGATGCTCAGGCTTTGAGTCGTCATGGGATCGAACGGATGGGAGCAGCAAGATGACTCCAGAACAGCTCACACGCCAACAAGAACGAGTCATGGAGGTCGTCAATGCCTCGTTTCGGGCACGGCAGGACATCGATCGTGCGTTGCGCGAAATCGATCGCCGCGCCCTCAATGCCATGGTTCTCGTCAAAAAACATGGTAACGCCCTGGCAGGTTACGGAGTTGTAGCGCAGGCTTTCCGCGAACGCGCCGCACTGCTGCGCGAGTCGGCCTCCCATCTGCAGGAAAACATCGCACCGCTGATCGAAGCGCAGATGCGCATCCTGCAGCAGCAGCGCCTGCTCCAGAACTTCGCACAAGTCGAGAATAGTGGTGGTACGAATCTACAAGCCCAATGTGCGGGGCTCCTGACTACCCGCAGGGCCTGGGACAAGGCCATTGCTGCAGAGCAGGAAAATGCTCGCAAAATTCTTCGCCAACTGCTGGAAGAGGTGCGCATCCTGCAAGAGGGGGTGGAGGAACAGGAATATGTGGTGACGAGTGGCCGCATCGAGGCGGCCCTGGTCGAGGCGAGTGGCGTGCCGTTGATGCGGGTGTCGCGCGACATGGGAGAAGCCGTACGGATCGTTGCGCGCGCCGTACGCGATTATCGTCAGCAACTGGAGCGGTTACAAGATGAAAGCTACTAAAGTCTTCGAGGCCAAGGATCATCGCTGGTGGATTCTCTACGACCAAGAGGAGAGTCGTGTCATTGATTCCAATGTCTATGTCATGGAATCCCAGGGGCAAGCCTTCCTCCTCGATCCCGGTGGTTTTGAGATTTTTCCCCAGGTTTTTGCTGCCCTTGTGGAAGCCGTCCCGCCCGCCAGTATCCAAGGCGCCTTTGTCTCGCATCAAGACCCGGACATTGCCTCCAGCCTACCACTGTGGCACGCCTGTAACCCAAAAATCCAATGGCATATTCCCGCCCTCTGGGAGGGCTTCATCCGCCACTATGGTGCCCTGGAAGCGCCGCTGCAGGACATTCCCGATGCCGGAGGCAACACCCTGATTGGCGGACGCCGGCTCGAGTTCATCCCGGCGCATTATCTACACTCGTCTGCCAACTTTCATGTCTACGATCCGGAGGCGAAAGTGCTCTTTACCGGCGACGTCGGAGCGGCCCTGCTGCCGCCAGGCCATAGTGCCTGGGTGGATCGCCGCGATGTTGACGGTAAATCCTTTGCCGCCCACATCGAGAAAGCGCGCTATTTTCACCAGCGCTGGATGCCCTCCAACCGCGCCAAGGACGACTGGATCGAGCGGGTGCGCAAACTGGAAATCGACTACCTTTGCCCGCAACACGGCGCCATCTACAGCGGCCCCCAGGTACAACGGTTTCTGGACTGGTTTGCCACCCTCCCCGTGGGCAACGGTATTGCATGAAAAGCTCCTGGGCAGAGCAAAGAGAAAAACCCATGCACGATCGCCATTTCCTTTACCGTTTTCCGAGGAGCTAAGTCATGTCATTAGAGACGCCCAGTGATTCTGTTTTGCAACAGATATGGCAGAGCCTGGACCGAACGAATGCGCTGATCGTTTTCACCCCCAGCGGCATCATTCAGGATGCCAACGAAAACTTTCTGCATGCTGTAGGATATGAAAAAGCAGAGATTGTCGGACAACACCATCGAACCCTCTGTTTCCCCGCCTATGCGCAAAGTCCCGAGTACCAGCAACTTTGGCGAGATCTCGGCGAGGGAAAGCCACAACAGGGTATATTTGAACGACGCACGAAAAGCGGAGTCCCTCTTTTTCTGGATGCAGAATATTTTCCCGTTCTGGATGCAAGCGGCAAAGTAGCGCAAGTCATCAAGATTGCGAAAGACGTAACATTCTCCCAACGGCAAAGCAATCTGGTTGAGAAAATTGTACAAAGGATTAGCAACGATACCAAAAAAAATAGCAGTACATTGACCGCCACCAGCCAAGAGACACTGGCGTCCATGCGCAATGTGGAAGCATCGGTACGCGAGATTGGCGGAATTTTGCAACAGAACCAGCAGGCGACAGAGAGCTTGCAGAAGGATGTGGGCACAATCCAGGGGATTGCCCAGACTATTCGCGAGATTGCCTACCAAACCAATCTGCTGGCTTTGAATGCAGCGATTGAGGCGGCTCGGGCCGGGGAGCATGGACGAGGATTCGCTGTAGTAGCGGATGAGGTACGAAGTCTTTCCAAACGCGTGCAGGAGGCCACGGAAGATGTGCAGAAAAACATTGTTTCGATTCAGACCTCTTCGCAAGGCATTAGCGTTTCCAGTCAAAAAGCAAATCAGCAATCGCAAAATGCCCAGGCCGTGACGCAGCACCTCTCGCAAACACTGGAAACCCTCCGGAAGATGGCCGTGTTGCTCTCCACGGAGTCTGCCATTGCAGATCACGAGCTGTTCGCTCTGCAAATGGAAGAAGACCTGAGTCGTTCTAGTTCAGACCAGCTTGCTTCCGATGTTCCTGACGAACACCAGTGCGATTTTGGTCGATGGTATGACGGCGCCGGTCAGGAGCTGATGGGGAATGATCCGCAGTTCCAAGCGATTGCGGCTCCCCACGCTGCTCTACATGCAGCGGCCACGGCGCTGAAAGCCGCTGCGGAACGCGGAGATCAACAAGCAATCGAGCGGCAACGGATAGCTCTGGAAGAGGCGAAGGATCAAACCATCCAGGGCCTGGAGAAAATCGCTTACGAAACGGCGAAGAAGCTTGGAGACGCAAAATGAATGCCTCGACCTTACAAAATGTAGATGAACGGACCCAACTCGCGGGTACCAACAAATTCGAACTGCTCGTTTTCCGCCTCGGAGCCGACGCTGCCCTAGGCAGTCAGGAGCTCTTCGGCATCAATGTCTTCAAGGTCCGCGAGGCCTTGGTCATGCCGAAGATTACCCCCATGCCCGGGGCTCCG
This sequence comes from Acidithiobacillus sp. YTS05, assembly GCF_024396695.1. Classification (GTDB taxonomy): domain Bacteria; phylum Pseudomonadota; class Gammaproteobacteria; order Acidithiobacillales; family Acidithiobacillaceae; genus Igneacidithiobacillus; species Igneacidithiobacillus copahuensis. Next base: position 887,124 of record NZ_CP094359.1, on the reverse strand, counting down.
GAACATGTCCTCGGGGTCGCCAACATCCGCGGGCAAATACTCCCCGTCATCGATCTGCCCAACGTGGTCGGTTGCAAGGCGAATGGGCTGAATATTCTTCTGGTCACCGAATATGAACGCTCTGTACAAGGGTTTGCCGTGGAGGACGTCGAGGAAATCGTACGCCTCGACTGGAGCCGGGTGCTTTCTGCCGAGGGTGCAGCCGTAGGCGGGCTGGTCACCAGTCTCGCGCGACTCGACGAAGATGAGGAAAAGGCCCGACTGGCGTTAGTGCTCGACGTCGAACATATCCTGCGTCAGGTACTCCCCTCCCGCTTCAAGAGCGGCGATGAGCTCGGTCAACAGCATCACGTGGAAATCCCGGCAGGCTCGGTCATTCTGTATGCAGATGATTCCGCAGTGGCCCGCAGTCAGATCGAAAAAACTCTACGCAGCCTGGGCCTCCCCTTCATCGGTAGCAAAACCGGCAAGGAGGCCTGGGAGCGTCTGCAACAGCTGGCCAAGGACGCGCGCGCCGAGGGCCTTGCCATCACCGACAAGGTCGCGATGGTCCTCACCGACCTGGAAATGCCAGAGATGGATGGTTTCACCCTGACGCGCCGCATCAAGGAGAACGAAAATCTGCGCGCGCTACCGGTGATCATTCACTCTTCGCTGTCGGGCAGTGCCAACGAGGCCCATGCAAGGAGCGTTGATGCCGACGGCTATGTCGCCAAGTTTCTGCCCGATGATCTGGCGCGCTCCATCGCCAATGTCATCCATCGCCGGTAACACGAGGCCAGAACCATGATAAACCATCCCGACTCTCTCGCTTCCCTGCTCGATGCCTGCCTCGATGGGGATCCCGAAACTATCCGCCTGCTGCGCGAAGATGAGGAATTCCAGAGCTCGATAACGCCAATCTGCGAGCAACAACGGCAACGATTGCAACAATATTGCCAGGTGCTCGATCAGCAGACGCTGGCTTATCAGGGAACAAACAACATCCACCTTCTCGGGCTGGCGTTTCAGGAAAGCCTGCAACGCGCCGAACTCGACAGCCAGTCTTTGCTCGATCAGGCACAGGCAGTCATTCGCGCGGTCAAGGATTCTGCGGCTGCGGTAGCGGCCAACCAGGATCTCGCCGAACACACCCTGCGCGATGTGCAGCTGGGAAATGAGCGTCTCTCCGAGCTCATCGGTGAAATGGATCTCGTCGAGCAGGCGGTGAATGGCATGGGCAAAACGGTCCAGGCCTTTCTGGAGCAGACCCGGACCATCACCACCCTGGCGGTGAAGGTGCAGGAGATTGCCAAACAGACCAATCTGCTGGCGCTCAACGCAGCGATCGAGGCCGCCCGCGCTGGCGAACATGGGCGGGGTTTTGCCGTCGTGGCAGACGAAGTCAAAAAACTGGCGCAGAGCTCCTCCCGGGCCGCGAGCGACATCCGTAACGCCGCCACCAACATCAATGAGGGTGCTGCCGAAGTCGAGAATCGGGTGTCTGCCAGCATCCAGCACCTGCGTCGTGGCGGCGATTCTCTCGAGACGGTTGCCGAGGTGTTGGGCATGGCCAATCATTCCGCCCAGAAAACCCAGGAAAATATACAAAACATCATTGCCGGCAGCGCCCAGGAAATCGCCGCCGCCGAGGCTATGGGTGTGCATATGCAAACCCTGGGTGGATCGATGCGCGACTTCGATGACAGTTTCAAGGAAATTCGGGACTGCCTCGGAAAGGTACAAAATGACCTCGAGCAGGCCGCCGAAGATGCCATGGCAGGACACGTGCCCGTTGCCGTGCGTCTCAGTATCGCCAAGAGCGACCATGTGCGCTGGGTGGGAAAGGTTCTCGAAGCCATCAGCACCGGTGATACCAGCCTCAGGGCAGACGAGCTCAAGGACGAACACGCCTGTCGTTTGGGGAAATGGATGGACAATCTGAACGATGTAACACTGACGCAGAGTACGGAGTTCGCCGCCCTACAGCAAGTACACCCACAGGTACACAAGCTGGGACTACGCCTGCTTCAATCCGTGCGAGAAAACGACACCGCCGCGATTGGCAAGGGCGCGGAACAACTGAAAAGCCTAAGTCAAATGGTACAGACGCAGCTCGACAAGTTGCGCGGCAAGGTTCTGGCCGCAGTAGCGGGGATCTCTGGGGAGTAAGTTCGGGTGGCAAAACAAGAGCCAGAGGCAAACGAAGAGGCAGAAGTCGCCGCTGCCCCCGTACCGCTTTGGCCAAAATTCCGCCTTTGGGCTATTGCCCTCGCTGCCGCCATTGCCGCCGCCAGTGGTACCTTGCTGCTTCCGCCGGCAATTTCTTTCACAGCACCATTTTGGGCTCCCTACCTTCTCGACGCCCTGCGTTTTCTGGTCCTTTGGTATGTCGCCAGCGTCGTCGTTCGCAGCCTGTTTTTCCTGGCGGAATGGCTGCTCGAAGCGCTGCTGCCTACTCGTCGATTCAGCTCGTCCAGCGACTAACGCGCTGCGACGGGGCGGTCAATGACGTGCCGTCCACCAATCGCGCCCCAGACCAAAAATCGTGACTGCCGATGCCAGCAACAGCAGATTGGCAATCCAGCGCCAACGCACCCAGTTACAAATGGCGGCCAAATGAAGCAAAGCGTCCACGCCTGCGGTCGAGCCATGTAACGCAAGCTGCGCCTTGGCGTTGGTCTCGAATACCACCCCCAAATAGCGCATCACCATCAAAAACAAGGCAATGGCAAAGAGACCCAGGCCCGTATAGATCCAGGAGGAACGACGGCGCCAACGCATCGCCTAGACAGATTTCCAGGAATGGAGTTGCTGCATCGCCGCCGCCAGCAGCGCATCCGCACGTTCGGCCGTCGCTGCTTCCACATAGCATCGCAACTCCGGGGCATTACCCGAAGGGCGCAAATGGAGAATTTCATCGGCATCACTCTGCACCCGAACTCCGTCCGTCAGGTCCATTGCCGTGCCGACAAAACCCAAGCCCGAGAAATCCTCATCGAAGGCCGCCAGATTGCCGCCCTCCTCCTGGTACCGGGACAGTAGTTCGCGACTTTGCTCCGTGGGGAAATTCTGCACCCGATCACTACTGGTATAGCGCTGTGGCAGCTCCTGCAGAAGGCTGGAGAGCGGCGCACCAGCTTGCGCTGCAGCGATCAGAGCGGCGAGCATGGGCAAGATGGCATCCCGAGTGGGGAGGGGTTCGAGCCTGCGGCCCACTTCCCGTAGGGTAGAGGCGAGCAGAAACCCGCCATTCGCCTCATACCCCATCACCCGAGCGCAGCCCTCTGCCAACAACTGATCCATACCGGCAATCACATAAGGCGACCCGATGCGGGTGCGCAAAGTTCGCGGGAATTTTCCGCTACGTTCGAGTCCGGTATTGCTCGAAATGGGTGTCACCACCCCGTCGGTACCCAACAACGCCGCACAAATTTGCCCCAGCTGATCGCCACGCCACCAGGCCCCAGTCTCGTCGGCCAGCATCGGCCGATCGGCATCGCCATCGGTGCTGAGTAACGCCTGCAGGCCATGCTCCGCCACCCAGCGTTCGGCCAGGATGCGATCTTCCGGACGCAGGGCCTCGGTATCCATAGGCACGAATTTCTCCGAGCGCCCCAACAGCACCGTTTCTGCACCCAGAGCCTGCAGAAGCTCCGGCAGCAGGTCCCGCGCCACTCCCGAATGCTGATACACGCCGATCCGCCAGTTGCGCAGCGGTTGCCCTACAAAAAAATCTAGGTAGCGACGGCGGTATTGGTCAAGCCCGAATTCTTCGGCATCGGGCAACTGCGACCGTTGGCGCAGCGCCCCGTCCGACGTGAACTTCTCGGGGTCGGGGGAAGGTAAAGCCCTCAGGATCCCAGCCTCATCGGCCTTACTGAGCTCGGCTTTTGGCCGATTGAACTTGATACCATTACGGTCGAAGGGGATATGGCTGCCAGTCACCATGAGCGACGATACCCCGGCCTGAAAACCGGCAAAGGCCAGGGCGGGCGAAGGGATACGTCCGAGATAGCGCGGCGTTCCGCCGGCTTCCAGCACTCCCTGCCAGGCCGCTTCCAGGATAGCGCTCGTGCTGGGGCGCAAATCTCCAGCCAGAAACACCTCCGCACCGGGTGCAAACTCTCCCAGCGTCTGCAAATACCCCAGAAACGCCGACACGTAACCAAGCACCACTGCGTCGGTCAGCTCCGTCACCAATCCCCGTAAACCACTCGTACCAAATGCCGCCATCGTTCTCTCCCTCGCTTCTCTGCCAAGCATATCATGCCGGGCCGATCCCGCACTCCGCCAAGCGGGTACAAGCGCTTGACAGCAAAGCATACCCATCCTACATTTCGCAACTCTGTTGCGCTGGTACGCATGCATGCCTGCCTTTTCTGTCTCGACTGATCCCGTTCTGGAAGTCTCCAACCTGTGCGTACGCCTCGGCGGCAGACAGGTGTTGCAGGACATCTCTTTTACCCTGAACAAGGGGAGCGTCTCCGCCCTGATTGGTGAGAATGGGGCGGGCAAAACCACCCTCTTGCGCAGCATCCTGGGCATTCAGCCCTGGCAGAAAGGAAGCATCCGGGTGCTGGGCAAGACCGTACGCGGACAACTTTCGCAGATTGGCTATGTTCCGCAAAAAATCGCTTTCGATCCGTACCTACCCCTGCGCACCCGAGATCTGGTGGCTCTGGGGCAAACCGGCCGTCACTGGTGGCAAGGGTCGGATACCGCGGCGGTGGCTGACGCGCTTGCCGCGGTACAAGCCGAGAGCTTTGCCGAACAACGGGTAGGGATGCTTTCCGGCGGGCAACAGCAGCGCGCCGTCATTGCCCATGCCCTCGCCCGTCGACCGCGCCTGCTGCTCCTCGATGAGCCTCTTGCCAACCTCGATTTCGCCAGTGCCAGCCGCCTGGTGGAGCTACTGGGTGTACTGGCCCGTAAACAGGGGATCAGCGTTCTAGTTACGGCGCACGATATGAACCCATTGCTGCCCATACTCGATCATCTCGTGTATCTGGTCGGCGGCCGGGCTGCGGCGGGCAACGTGGCCGAGGTCGTGCGCAGCGATGTATTGAACCGGCTCTATGGTTACCCAGTAGAAGTATTGCAGCATCGCGGACGCCTGCTGATCCTGCCCAAAAACCCGCAGCAGGGCCTGGAAATCCCCTGCCACGTCCACGAAGATCTGGATGAACATGACTGACCCCCTGCATCTGGCGAGCTTTCTGCACAATTCTGCGGTGCAGACTGCCCTTTGGATCGGTGCATTGGCGGCAATCCTGAACGGCAGCATGGGGATCTTTACCGTGCTGCGGCAGCATAGCTTTGCCGGTCACGCCCTGGGGGACGGTAGTAGTGCTGGCGGAGCGGTGGCAATCTTTCTTGGGAGTGCCGCCCTGTGGGGATTCCTCGGGATGGCCTGGTTGGCGGCTCTGGCCATGGGGGCATTAGGCCTGCGACGCGCCCGCGAACGCGATCTGGCTACCGGTGTGGTGCTCGGGGCGACGCTGGGAATTTCCGCACTCTTCCTCTACTTGGACGTGAGCAGCACGCAAGCCAGCGGCGCCACAGTGGAGGTCATGTTTGGGTCGATCTTTGCGTTGGATCCGCAACTGCTCTGGCCAACGATTATTCTGGTGGGAGTCGCCATTGCTTTGATCGTCCTGCTCTACCGCCCACTCTTGCTGATTGCTGCCAACCCCGATCTCGGACGTGCCGCAGGATTGCCCGTACGCCGCCTGGAACTGCTCTACCTGCTACTGCTCGGTACCGCGGCGGCCCTGTCGGCCCTCTCCATTGGCGTCATCCTCGCCACCGCGCTGCTGCTCGGCCCTGCGGCAAGTGCGTTGCGTCTGACCCGTAGGCCCTGGCAGAGCTTTCTCTACGCCCAGGGAATCGCCCTCACCGCCGTGCTGGGGGGCATCTACCTCGCGTTCATGAGCTATTATTGGTCGGGTGGTGCCAGCTGGCCGGTGAGCTTTTTCGTCGTACTCCTGATTCTCCTGCTGTACCTGGCCAGCGCAGCTCTGGCCTCCCGGCGACGGGCCAAACACTGATGTTTTCCAGTTTTCTCCTGCACACCTGGATTGCCGCCACCCTGCTGGCCATTGCCGCCGGCAGCCTCGGCTATTTCGTCGTTCTCCGGCGCAGCGCCTTTGCCGCCCATGCCCTGCCCCTGGCCGCCTTTCCCGGTGGTGCCTTGGCCAGCCTGCTGGGTTTTGCCCCCCTCTGGGGCCTGGGCGGTTTTGCTATTATCGGCGTCCTCTTTCTGCGCATTTTTTCTCGTTTGGGACGTCGCGACGTGGCGATGGGTCTGCTGCTGAGCAGCTTTCTGGCCCTGGGGGGACTGTTTTTGAGCCTGGGCCGGGAATATGCTGCGCGGGTCTACGGCCTGCTATTTGGCGAAGTGCTGGGCATCTCCTCTGCCAGTCTCCTGCCTCTGGCCCTGCTCGTCAGCGTCGTATTGCTGCTCCTCCTCTGGCAGTTTCCCATTTTGCTTCTGGAATCCACCCAACCTGAGCTCGCGAACGCGCACGCCATCTCCAGTGCACGTATAGAGTGGTTTTTTCTCCTTCTCCTGGCCCTGGTCAGCGCCGCCGCCGTGCCGGTGGTCGGCACCCTGCTGGTGTTTACCCTGTTGGTGAGTCCCGCCGCTGCCGCCCAACGGCTGTCTCGCCGTCCGTATCACGCCTGGGCGCTCGCCATCCTCTTTGCCGAGCTGCTGAGTTGGTCATCCATTGCCCTGTCCTACTGGTCCAACTGGCCATTGAGTTTTTTTGTTGGTATTCAGGGGGCGGCACTTTTCCTGTTCAGTCGCATCTTTGCCAGGAACTGAGCGGCTTCCCTCCTCGCTCGCGAGGTGGCATCATCTATGCCCATCGAGAGAAAGATCACGAACGCGCTATCGAGGGAAGTCATGAGCACAAGCGGCAGTAAACGACCCGATCGCTTCATCATCAGCGGTGCCCTGCATGGCGTCACTCCGGAAGCACGTAAGAAACTGGAAGAATTTGAAAAACTCGGGGGGCATATCGACTACCTGCCGGAAAAGGCCCTTGCCCTGATCCAGTATGATGGCCGTTGCGGTGCGGAACTGGAAGAACACATGGTGGCAGTATTGCAACAAGCCGGCGCGTCCTGTGAATCACATGGCGTCATCTGCCACGGGAAGGACCATTGCGAACCCCTCAACCTGCATGTCGGGCCGCTGGCGCAGGATCATCCCCGCCGCGGTGAGTCACTGAGCAAACACCTCGGACGCTGGCTGCACCTCAAACAAAAGTAAGCCCGATGCACCTGCGTCACTGGCTCGGGGCTGGACTGCTATTCATCTCCGGTCTCGCTCATGCTGCCCTCACCCCGCAGCAAGAGCAGTTGCTGCAAAATGCCGCCGATGCCTTCGCCCAGGGCAACTATCGTCCCGCGGCGGCCGCGCTTCCCCAGCTTGCCAATACCTACATGGGCCCCTGGGTAGCCTACTGGTCCCTGCAGCCACGACTGAGCACGCTGCAAGCAACACAATTTCAGTCCTTCGCCAATGAGTTCCCGCATGGGTCCGCTTATCTGCTGCTACGCCGACAATGGCTACTGGAGTTGGGACAGCGCCACGACTGGCAGAACTTTGCCGAGGTCTATCGGGCCGGCCCCGCGCCGAAAAACCTCAGCGTCCGTTGTTATGCGGCGCACAACCCACTGCTACAGATTGGCAATCCAGCCACGCTATGGGATGCGGCAACAGCGAGCAATGGCGCCTGCAACCGAATGGCACGGACGGCCCTTGCCCAGGGACAAATTTCACAAACGCTGCTCTGGCATAAACTGGCGGAGATGATTCGTGGCGGGCATCTCCACAGTGCCGGGACTTTTGCCAGTTTTCTTCCTGGTACTGCGGCGTCGGCCTTGAACAAACTCCTGCAAAGCCCCAATACCTGGCTAGCAAGCCAGGGCAGCACTGCGTTAGAGAGCTACGGCGCGCACGACGGCGCCGAACTGCTGCATCTCGCTCTGCTCGCGATGCTACCAAACGATCCCGCGCTCGCGGTGGCCCAGAGTCAGACCCTGCCCGGTCTTTCCCCTGCGCAGCGTGCATCGGTGTGCTACAGCGCGGCGCTACAGGCTGCGGGTAAGTTCCAGACGAGCACTGCCAATGCCTGGTATCAGGCCGCACTAAGCGTCGACCCCAGCTTCCGGCCCAATGCGGAAACTCTCCATTGGATGGTGCGGTCAGCCCTGTTGCAGCAAAATTGGCCCTTGGTGCTTGCCGCCGTAGGGCGCTTGCCGGCAGATCAAGCACAACAAAGCCAATGGCAATTCTGGAAGGCGCTGGCATTACAAAAAACGGGAAAGAGCGCCTTGGCGCGACAGCTCTGGCAACAGATCGCTTCCCCCTTCGATGCCTATGGACAGCTGGCCAGTGCAGCCCTTGGCCAAAGTCTACGTCTCCCCGCGCGCAGCCAGAGCCCTGCGGAGCTGGTCGCTGACGCATTCTCCCAGCCAGCTGCTGCAGGTACGACAAACAACAGTCTGCGGCGCGCCCTGAAACTCTATCAGCTGGGGCTGTATTTCGATGCCCTGTGGGAATGGGGGCAGTACCTCGATACCCTCCCGGATGCCACTGCCATCAAAGCGGCAGACCGCCAGGCTGCACAAAATCAGGCCTGGCTGCTGGTCATCAATGCCAGCACGCGCATCGGCAACGATGCCGACTGGCAGCAAGGTTACGTGCTCCCCTATCGCCAGGACATCATCGCCAGCGCCAACCGTAATGGTCTTTCCCCCTCCTTCGTCGCCGGTGTGATCCGCCAGGAATCCGGATTTGCACCCGGTATCCGCTCTTCTGTGGGCGCCCAGGGGATCATGCAGGTCATGCCGGCCACCGCGGCCTGGGTGCAAAGCCGCTATCCGCAAAGCGCTGCCGCTGATCTGCAAACGGCGGCCGGCAACATCCAGATTGGCACCACCTACCTGGCCTACCTGCGTTCGCAGTTTGGCGATTCCCCCGTACTTCTCGCCGCTGCCTACAACGCCGGACCGGGCGCCGTGAATCGCTGGCTGCAAAAGATTACCCTCGGCGAGAGTCCTTGGGCAGGATTGATCTTTGCCGCCAATATTCCCTATCAACAGACCCGCGACTATGTCACGACCGTTTTGAGCAATGCCATCGTCTATCGCATGCTTCTTTCCGAAGCAGCGGCGTCCCCCCTGTCCTACTGGCAGCTGGCCAGATAGTGGTGCGAACTACCGACGTGGACACCCTGGCGGCAATTTCCCAAAGATGAGCGTATCCCTGCGCAATGTCGCCAAGGTAGCCAGCAATACCTTTTTATCGCGACTGCTCGGTTTTGCTCGGGACGTGATCCTTGCCCATTTGTTTGGCGCGGGGATGGCTGCCGATGCCTTCTTTGTCGCCCAGCGCCTGCCCAACCTCTTTCGCAGGCTCTTTGGTGAAGGGGCATTCTCCCAGGCCTTCGTGCCGGTGCTGGGCGAGTATGTGCAGGAGCGCAGCGTACAAGAGACCAGGGATTTCGTCGCTGACATCAGCGGCTGGCTGCTACTGACCCTGGTGATCGTTACCGTAGCAGGGGTCCTGGGTGCTGGTCTTCTCGTCTACCTTCTTGCCCCCGGCTTTGCCGCTGATCCGGCCAAATTCGAGCTCACCGTCCTCCTCACCCGCATCACCTTCCCGTACTTGTTATTGGTGTCTCTGGTCGCGCTTTCCGGCGGCATCCTCAACACCTATGGACACTTTCAGGTGCCCGCTTTCACCCCGGTATTTCTCAATCTGGGGATCATCGCGGCGGCCCTTTTCTGGGCCCCCCACCTTGCTCAACCAGTGATTGCCGTCGCCTGGGGCATGATCTTCGGTGGGATTGCGCAACTGCTGTTTCAGATTCCCGCGCTCTACCGGGTCGGCCACCTGCACTGGCCCCGTCTGCGCCGCAACGATCCCGGCGTAGGCCGCACCCTGCGCCTGCTCGGACCCGCGGCCCTGGGTGCTTCCGCAGCGCAGATCAATCTCTTCATCAATACGGTACTGGCGTCTCTGGTTGGCGCCAACGTTGTGTCCTATCTGTACTATTCCGATCGCCTGGTGGAATTTCCCCTGGGCGTCTTCGGGGTAGCTCTGGGCACCGTGGTGCTGCCCACCCTCAGCCGCCAGAGCAAAACGGCGGAGTTTCCCCGCACCCTGGACTGGGCCTTGCGCTGGACCTGGCTCATCGCCCTGCCCGCCACCATTGGCCTGCTGGTGCTCGGCCAACCCCTGCTGATCACCCTCTTTCGTTATGGCGCTTACAGTGCCCAGGATATGGAACAAAGCTATCTGAGCCTGTTTGGCTATGGCCTCGGCATTCTGCCGATCATTGCCGCGCGCGTCCTCGCCCCGGCCTTCTATGCCCGCCAGAATACCAGGACCCCCATGCGCTTTGGCATCATCAGTGTCGGCGTCAATATTTTCATCAGCCTCCTCCTGGCCTGGCCCCTGCACCAGCTCGGCCTGTCGCTGGCGACCAGCATCGCTGCCCTAGTCAATGCCCTATTGTTGGCACGCCGCCTGTGGCGCGACGAGATCTATCGCCCTGCCCCCGGTTGGCGCATCTTTCTGGTAAAAACCAGTGGCAGCGCGATGGCTCTCGCCGTCGGCCTTTTCCTGCTGCGCGGTGCCACGAGCGATTGGCTACAGTGGTCCGCCGCGGCGCGGGTTGGCCACTTGGTGCTGCTCATTGCCGGGGGGGCTCTGCTCTACCTGTTTCTCCTCTGGACCCTGCGCCTGCCGGAACTGCGCCAGTTACGTCGACGCTGAACGGGGTATTCGGGTACACTACAGCGGTTTTTTGCCCGGATGCCTCTTTGCCACCATGATCCAGCCCTTTCGTCTCCATTCGTTGCCCCGGCAGGCAATGGCAACGGCACAGGCGCTGACCATTGGCAACTTTGATGGTGTTCACCTCGGGCACCAACGGCTCCTTGCCGGTATGGCGAGGTGCGGGTTGCCGCGCAGCGTACTCACCTTTGAACCCCTCCCCCGGGAGCTGTTTCTCGGCAACAGGGCACCCATCCGCCTGAGCAGCCTGCGCGAAAAGACCGCAACACTCCGGCACTACGGGGCAGACCAGGTCGTTTGCGCGCGCTTCGATACTGCCCTGGCAGCCTTATCGGCAGAGGACTTCGTCGAGCAAATCGTGGTTCGGCGTCTGCGGGTGCGGGAGCTCTTCGTTGGCCATGATTTCCGCTTCGGCGCCCAGCGCCGTGGCGATTTTGCGCTGCTGCAGCAAATGGGCAGGCGACACGGTTTTGGGGTGCACGAGCAGCCCCCCTATCTGCTGGACGGGCAGCGCGTCAGCAGTACTGGCATCCGCCAGTTTCTCGAACAGGGAGACCTGGCGCAGGCGGCACGCTGGCTTGGCCGCCCCTATACCGTCTGTGGTCGGGTACGGCGGGGCGATCAACTGGGACGCGAACTGGGCTTCCCCACGGCCAATTTACCCCTAGCGCATCGCCCCCTTCCCTTGCGCGGCATTTTTGCCGGCCGGCTCTACAGCCCCATTGGCCACTGGAATGCTGCCATCAGCATTGGCCTGCGCCCCACCGTGAATGGAAAAAGTCTCGTATTAGAGGCCCATTGCCTCGACGCCGAGAGCCCGAACCTCTACGGCAAAATGGTTGGCGTCGAACTGCTGCACAAGTTGCGGGATGAAGAAAAATACCCCAATCTCGATACGTTGATCGCCGCCATACAGCAAGACGTACAAAATGTACGGCAATTTTTTTCTACCCATGACATCGAAAGCCCATGGATTATAAAAGCACGCTAAATCTTCCCAAAACCGATTTTCCCATGCAGGGCAAACTGCCCCAGCGGGAACCAGAGCTGCTGGCCCGCTGGCAGGAGCTGGACCTGTATCAGCGTCTGCTGCAGGCTCGCGCCGACGCGCCGAGCTTTGTCCTGCATGATGGCCCTCCCTATGCCAACGGCAAGATCCATATTGGGCATGCCGTCAACAAGGTACTCAAGGACATCATCAACAAGTCGCGGCTGGTCGAAGGCATGCGGGTTCCCTACGTACCCGGCTGGGATTGCCACGGCCTGCCCATCGAGATCCAGGTGGAAAAGACCCACGGGCGTCCCGGTGAGAAGCTGAGCGCCGCGGCCTTCCGTGACGCCTGTCGTGCCTATGCGGCGGAGCAGATCGAAGGACAGAAGGCCGACTTCATCCGCTTGGGTATCCTCGGGGACTGGGAACATCCCTATCGCACCATGGATTATGCCGCCGAGGCCGACATCCTGCGCGAACTGGGCAAGCTTACCCTCAAGGGGCAGGTCTATCGCGGCGCCAAGCCCGTGCACTGGTGCGTCGATTGCGGCAGCGCCCTGGCAGAGGCCGAGGTCGAATATCGCGATCGCAGCGATCCCTCCATCGACGTTGGCTTCCTCGTGGAGGACCGTGCGGATCTCTGTCAGCGTTTGGGCATTTCACTGTTCGACAGCGAAGCAGAAGTCGTCATCTGGACCACCACCCCCTGGACCTTGCCGGCAAATCAGGCGGTCGCTGTGCATCCCGAGTACGACTACGTTCTCCTGCAGGCTGGCGCGCGCGTCTTGCTGCTGGCCGCCGAGCTGGCGGAAGCTGCTCTGGCCCGCTATGGACACCCAGATGCCCGGCGCATCGCCACAACCCGTGGCCAAGCCTTGGAGGGACTGCGTCTGCAGCATCCCTTCGAGCCCAGAACCGTGCCGGTCATCCTCGGCAAGCACGTCACCCTCGATGCCGGCACTGGCTGTGTCCACACCGCCCCCGCCCATGGCGTGGACGATTATCTGGCCGCCGAGGACTATCACCTACCCATCGATAGCCCGCTGCAGGGCAACGGTCGCTATCGTGACGATCTCGGCGACGGCCTCGCCGGACTCTCCACGGCCGAGGCCAATCGCGCTGTGCCGGCCCTTCTGCACGAACGTGGACGTCTGCTACACCAGGAAAAGATCGAACACAGCTATCCGCATTGCTGGCGCCACAAAACGCCCCTGCTTTTTCGCGCCACGCCGCAATGGTTCATCGGCATGGAGCGCAACGGCCTACGCGAGCAGGCCCTGCAAGCGATCGCCGAGACCCGCTGGATTCCCGCCTGGGGAGAAGAGCGCATTGCTGACATGGTACGTAAGCGGCCAGACTGGTGTATCTCGCGCCAACGCGCCTGGGGGGTACCGGTGGCCCTCTACGCCTGCGCCCAGTGTGGCGAGCCCCTGCGCGACGCCGAGGTCTTCCAGCGCATTGGCGCGGCCGTGGAGGCCGGTGGCGTCGATGCCTGGTTCAACGGTACAGACCAGGATTTTCTCGGCGATACCCCGCATCATTGTGCCTCCTGCGGCCACGAACAGTTTCACAAGGTCAGCGACATCCTCGACGTCTGGTTCGACTCCGGCTCCACCCACGCCTTTGTCCTCGAACGACGCCCGGAACTACACAGCCCCGCAGATCTCTATCTGGAAGGTGCGGATCAGCACCGCGGCTGGTTCCAGTCGTCCTTGCTCGAATCCGTCGCCAGCCGCGGGCGGGCACCTTACCTAGCGGTGCTCACCCATGGCTTCACCGTCGATGGTGAAGGACGCAAGATGAGCAAGTCCGTGGGCAATGTCATCGCCCCGCAGGAAATCATCGACCGCTATGGTGCCGACATCCTGCGCCTGTGGGTAGCATCCGAGGATTATCGGGGGGAAATTCCGATTTCCGACAATATCCTGCAGCGCTTGGGCGAGAGCTACCGGCGCATTCGCAATACCGCCCGCTACATCCTCGGCAATACCCACGATTTCGATCCGCGTACAGATGCCTTGCCGGCATCCGAACTTCTGGAGATGGATCGCTGGATGCTGGGACGCTGCGCTCAGGTACAGCAGGAAATCCGGAGCGCCTACGAGCAGTTCCAGTTCCACCGCGTGGTGCAGGCCATGCACAACTTTTGCTCCATCGATCTCGGCGGTCTCTATCTGGATGTGCTCAAGGATCGTCTATATACCACCCAGACCCAGTCGCGGGCACGGCGCTCGGCACAGACCGTGCTGGCGCAGATGCTGAATGCCTTGTTGGTCTGGATGGCTCCCATTCTCAGCTTCACCGCCGAGGAAATTTGGCGACATCTGCCCTGGAAGAATGCCGAGAGTGTGTTTTTTGCCTGCTATCCCGATTTTGGCGCAGGGCAGGACGCGGATCTGGATGCCCGCTGGCAGCGCCTGCTCACTCTGCGCGAGGCCGTGAATGCCGCCCTCGAACCGTTGCGGCAGGAGAAAAAAATCGGCTCTGCCCTGGATGCGCAGGTTGCCCTCTCCGCCAACGCCGACTGGCTGGCATTGCTACGGCCGATGGCGAAAGAGCTGCGCTTCCTGCTGCTGTGCTCCGATCTCCAACTGCGCGATCTCGCCGCCGACGCGGAAGAGACCCTACCGGGCCTGCAGATCACGGTAGCCGCTTACGATGCCACGAAATGCCCGCGCTGCTGGCACCGCCGCAGCGACATCGGCGAGCATCCCGAGCATCCGGAACTCTGTAGTCGCTGCGTGGAGAATGTCGCGGGTAGTGGCGAAACACGGGAGTACTGCTGATGCTGCGCTATCTCTGGTTGAGCGTCTTCGTCATTCTCCTCGATCAGGGGGTGAAACTCTGGCTCAGTCACATCTGGCGGATTGGGCAAGGCATCGTCGTCATTCCCGGCATCCTGAACTTTCGCCTGGTGCACAATACCGGTGCCGCTTTCAGCTTCCTCGCTGGCGCCGGCGGCTGGCAACGTTGGCTGCTGATCGTCATTGCCGTGATCGTTGTCGTGGTGCTCGTCGCCATATTGCGACGCCTGAAACCGGGCGCGCATTGGACCGCCATCGCCCTTGCCCTGATCCTGGGCGGCGCCCTGGGCAATCTCATCGATCGCATCCGACTGGGCTATGTGGTGGACTTCATTGGTGTGCACTGGGGAAACCTGTATTGGCCCTATTTCAACATTGCCGATAGTGCCATCACCATTGGCGCGCTGATGCTCATTGTGGATGCATTCCGGCGCCACTGATGCCTTTTTGTCGTGCAAATACGACAAAATGACCAACGGGCTAACCCGGAAACGCAGGCGACCTATTGATTAATAATAGAATATAAATTTGGCCTGATACTTGCTTTACCCTCTGCATACTGCAAGAGGGACACAGCAATGGACAATCGGGCGAATTTACTGGCAGCACTTCGGCGGGTACGACACTACCCAAACTACCATTCCTTCATGGCCACCCAGGAACGCGAACGCATCAAACGTGATCTACAGAAGCGTTTGCTGCGTCTGCGTCGCGGACATCGGTCGCAGGGCGGCGGTTTCGCCTTCTTACGCAGGGCCGTCCTGGCGCAAATCCTCTACTGAACTCTACTGCGGCTCATTACCTGGCCGCCACTTAATGCTGCAGCCCATGCAGGGCTGCACCTTGCTTGGGGCATCCTCCCCGGCAAGAACGGCGCGCACTGCCGCGTCGAGATCCTTACCCGTAACGGGCTCGTCGTTCTTGGGCCGTGCGGCATCGAATTGGCCGTGATAAAAGAGTTTTCCCACCCCATCAAACAAAAAGATATCCGGGGTGCAGGCGGCATGAAATGCCTTGGCTACCGACTGATCGGCGTCAAAGAGATAAGGAAAATCATAACCTGCCCGGGCCGCCTCGGCGGGCATCTTTTCCGGCGCATCGTCGGGATAGGTCTCCGGATCATTGCTGTTGATCGCCACCACTGCCAAGCCAGCGCGCTGCCATCCCTTCGCCAGTTCCGCCAGCTTCTGGGCGATATGGATGACATAGGGGCAGTGATTGCAGATGAACAATACGAGCAGAGGCTTGCCCGCGGCTTGCGCCGTTGACCAGCCGCCCTCCTTACCGCCAAAAGGCAAGGTAAAATCCGGCAATGGAGTCCCCAGGGGTAAATCGAATCCCGTCATAGCCATCGTGTGTATCTCCTTGTTACTGAGCAAATCATGCGGGCGAAAGGTGGCCGAAGGCCAGCTGCGCCTCGTCCCCACTAGCCCCGTCCTCCAGGCGCCACGCTCCACCACCCAACAGGCGCAGGCAACGCGAATGATAGCGCCAGAGGCTCGAGCGATGGCCGACACTGATGATAGCAGAGGCGGGAAGCACATCAGCGAGCAAACGATACAGCTCCCCCTCGGCACGTTCGTCGAGGGCGGAGCTTGCTTCGTCGAGAAAAATCCAGCGCGGCCTTTGCAGCAGGATACGGGCAAAGGCCAAGCGTTGCTGTTCGCCCAATGAGAGGGTGTGGGACCAAAGCCGGGTCTCCTCCAGTTGACCGATCAGGCTACCCATACCCACCCGTTGCAATGCCTCCGTCAGCACCCGGTCACTACTGTCCTCCAGTCCATAAGGGTAGACCAGGACATCGCGCAGCGTGCCCATGGGCAGGTAGGGACGCTGCGGCAAAAAGAGAGGCCGCTCGCCAGCCGGTAGCCCCACCGCGCCATCCCCATAGGGCCAGATTCCGGCCAGGGCGCGAATCAGGGTGCTTTTGCCGCTACCGGAGGCCCCCATGATCAGCAGATGTTCGCTAGGTGCCACCTGCAATTGGAGTCCATTCACCAGATTTCGCCCATCCGGCAGCCGCACGTTGAGATCGGTAACCTCCAGCCGCGGGGTATCCCGTCGCTCGATGTGATAATGCTTGTCCTGGATCTCATGTACCTCGCCCATGGACTGCCGGAAAAAGCGCAAACGATCGACCACCGCGTGCCAATTGGCCAGTGTCGTATAACTGCTGACGATAAAGGACAGCGCCCCCTGTACCTGGGCGAAGGCGGCCATGATCTGTTGCAGACCGCCGACGCCAATTTCCTTGTTGACGAAATACGCAGGCAGGCAAACGACCAGCGGGAAAATGATGGCAATCTGGCCGTAGGCCGAGGTCCACCAGTTCAGGCGCATACTCCGCCAGATGATCCGCCAGAAATTGGCGTAGACCTCAGCAAAGCGCTGGCGGAAGTGTTTTCCCTCCCGCTCCTCGCCGCCATACAGGGCGACGCTTTCACTGTTTTCCCGCAGGCGCATCATGCTGAAACGGAAGTCGGCTTGATAGCGCTCCTGCATGAAGTTCAGGCGAATCAGAGGCCTACCAATTAGGGCGGTGATGATGGTACCGAAAACCGAATAGATCAGCGCCGCCCAGACCAGATAACCAGGAATGGAAAAGGTCTGCCCATGGAAGGGGATCCAGATCATTGCCGACAGCTCCCAGAGCATGAAGATGAAGGTCCCCAGGGTCACCACCGAACTGAACAAACCAATGACGATGTTGAGGGTCTGGCTAGTAAATGATGCCAGATCCTCACTGATACGTTGGTCCGGGTTGTCAGTACCATCGCCCAACACCTGCATATGGTAGTAGGTACGTCGCGCCAGCCAGGCATCCAAATAGGAGTGGGTGAGCCAGCGCCGCCAGCGGATGACGATCATCTCGGTGAAGAAACTCTGGGAAACCGCGGCAATGATGTAGGCCGTGGCCAGGCCAAAAAACACGAAAATCTGCTGCCAGGCCGCGCTCGCCTGATAATGCTGTACCGCATTCCAGAACACCGCATACCACTGGGTGATCCGATACGAGATGAACACCATGAAAAGATTGAGGCCGATGATCAGGGCAAAGACGCCGCGTGCCAGCCAACGATCCTCCGAACTCGTCCAATAGGGCTTGCTGATTTGCCATAGATCGCGAAAAAACTCGCGATTGAACTGCCGCATACTCGCTCTCCGCCAGGTTACCCAAAAAACCGGCCCCGGGCGCAGATTTTGCTAATCTGAGGGGGCCAATCCATAGTGACGAGGAGCATAGCATGGCCGAGGACAAAAACCATTCACGTCGCCGCTTTCTCGGCGGCCTGGTCGCCGCAGGCGCGGCATCGGCAGTGGCCGTAGCGGCACAGGGCCAGGGCATGGGAATGGGCATGATGGGACCATCGAAAAACAAGGTGGTCTATCAGCTCAATCAGTCTGATCCCGCCTATATCCTGGATATCTTACATAGCGCGGCGGTGGTGCTAGGGCATTTCAACAATGACGTCGATATCGTCATCGACTGTTTCGGTCCCGGCATCTGGCTCCTGGTCAAGGCCGAGAAGAACCATCAGCACTACAGTAAATTCATTCAGGAGCAGGTTTCCAGTCTGCACATGTACGGTGTGGTATTTGATGCCTGTGAACAAACCATGAAAACCATCAAGATCGGCAACGAAGATCTGATTTCCGAAGCCACTCCGGTATTCAGCGGTGCTGTCGAGCTGATCACGCTACAGCAGAAGGGATACGCCTATATCGCTTGGTAATGGACAACTAGAGCCGCCGGTGCTGCAACACCGGCAGGCGCGCTCGGATCTGCGCCAGTTGGCCAAGCTCCAGTTCCGCCAGAACGACCCCTGCGCCCCCTTCCTGAACCGCCAGTACCTGGCCCCAGGGATCGATGATCATGCTGTGGCCCCAGGTTTCCCGGCCATTGGCATGCTTGCCGCCCTGATCGGCGGCCAGGACGAAGGCCTGATTTTCGATGGCGCGGGCGCGCAAGAGGGTCTCCCAGTGGGCGCGTCCGGTCTGCACGGTGAAGGCGCTCGGCACAACCAGGAGGGATGCGCCAGCATAGTGGCGATAGAGCTCGGGAAAACGCAGGTCATAACAGATCGACAAACCGATTCCACCCCAAGGACTCTCGACCAGCACCGGCTTGGCGCCCGGCGCAATGGTCGCAGATTCTCGATAACTTTCGCCGCCCGCAAGATCCACATCAAAGAGATGGATCTTGTCGTAGCGCGCCCGTAGCGTGCCTTGCTCGTCGTACGCCAACAGACTGGCGAAGCAGCGACCATCCGGGGCACGCAGAGGGATACTTCCGCCCAGCAGCCAGATCCCATGGCGCCTTGCCTGCTCTGCTAAAAAATCCTGGATGGGACCGCTGCCGGGCTCCTCCATGAGGGCCAATTTATCGGTATCGCGCAGACCCATAAAGGCAAAATTTTCCGGCAGCAGAACCAGCTTGGCACCGGCGACGCTGGCATCGTTGACCGATTCAGCTGCCGATGCGAGATTTTGCTCGAGATCAGCACCGGATACCGTCTGGATGACCGCACATAAAAGTTGGTTATCTGTCATCCCGTCCCTCAAAAAAGCCGTTCAGAGGCCCTGTCCGGCGAGCCAGCGCTGAATGTCGGCAGCGCCCATGGCGCCGCTTTGTCGTGCTACCTCACGCCCGCCGCGAAACAGTACCATGGTCGGGATGGAGCGAATCTGATAACGCGCCCCGGTCTGTCCATCCGCTTCGGTATTGAGCTTGGCAAAGAGGCAGCGTCCCTGCATCTGCTGCGCAGCCTGGGCGAAGGCCGGCGCCATCATGCGACACGGCCCACACCAGGGCGCCCAAAAATCTACCAGTACGGGCAGGTCGTTGCGCTCGATATAGCGTTGAAAGGCAGCGCCCTGCAACTCCACCGGATGGTCGGCAAAGAGTGGCTGGTGGCACTTGCCGCATTTGGGATGCTGCCCCAAACGCTCCTGAAGGACTGCATTGACGGCGCCACAGTGAGGACAAACGATGTGCATCGGAAACCTCCCTTTCAGTTTCGCAGCAGGGGATCCAGTTCTCCGCGCCGATCGAGGGCCAGCAGGTCGTCGCAGCCACCGATGTGGCGCTGGGCGATGAAGATTTGTGGCACGGTACGCCGACCGGCGGCACGTTGGATCATTTCTGCACGACGATGCGGCTCTTGGTCCACCCAGATGATCTGCGCCGCGACCTGTTTCTGTTGCAGCAAGGCCAGAGCGCGCCGACAGTACCCGCAGGCATGGGTCGCATAGACAATGACTTCCGCCATTACTTGTCCACCGGCAGGCCGGCGCTCCGCCATGCCTGAATCCCACCCTTGAGACTATACACCTTCTGAAAACCCGCCTTGTGCAGGATCGACGCCGCCCGTGCCGAGCGCATGCCGCTGGCGCATTGGCAAATCACGTGGTGCTCCTGATGCTTTTCCAGATCTTTGAGATACTTGTTCAATTCTCCGACCGGGATGTGCTTGGCCGCAGGGAGATGGCCACGCGACCATTCATTCTGCTCACGCACATCGATCACCAGGGCATCATGCTGATTGATGAGCTGCACGGCACGCTCCGGGGTGATCTCTTCGACACCCGCCAGTTTGCGGCTGAGTGGCCCCTTGAAAATCAGTACGAGAAAACCAAGGGCCAGCAAGAGCAGGGGCCAATGGGTAGACAGCTCGGCGCCGATGTTCACTGCTTATCTCCCACAGCTAGGGGCATCGCTGACTCCCATTTTATGCAGGATATTCACCAGCGGACAGAAGCCCGAGATGCCACTCTGGAAAAGGTTGAACCCAACAAAAAGGGTGAATACCAAAAACCACTCACTCACAAAGATCGGACTGCTCGGTGCGCCCAGGGCAACACTCACGAATACAAAGGTACCCGCTACCACCCGAACCCAATTTTCTGTCGTCATTTCAGGAAACCTCCGGCGTTTTGCGCTCCAAATGTCGTTCCCACAGGAAGTAAAGCAGCGGGATCACGATCAGTGTCAACATGGTGGAGGCGAATGTACCAAAAATCAAGGACACTGCCAGACCGCCAAATACCGGATCGCTGACCATGATCGCCGAGCCGAACATGATGGCCAGCGCCGTCAGCAGAATCGGGCGA
The DNA here is from genome assembly GCF_024396695.1 of Acidithiobacillus sp. YTS05. Classification (GTDB taxonomy): domain Bacteria; phylum Pseudomonadota; class Gammaproteobacteria; order Acidithiobacillales; family Acidithiobacillaceae; genus Igneacidithiobacillus; species Igneacidithiobacillus copahuensis. The sequence goes on along the minus strand of NZ_CP094359.1, from coordinate 866,423 downwards.
AACCGCACGGCACCTGCCTCGATCACCGCTTCGTCCAAGGGGTATCCCTCGCGCCGATACTCGATGATGAAATCGATCAGCAACAGAGAGTTACGCACCACCACCCCCGCCAGGGCAATGACGCCAATCATCGAGGTGGCGTTGAACGGCGTATTCAGCAGCCAATGACCGGGGAAGACACCGATCAGGGTTAGGGGAATCGCGCCCATAACAATGATCGGCATGATGAAGGACTGGTAGTACGCCACCAACATCAGGTAAATGAACACCAGGGCAATGATGAATGCCGCCCCCAGATCGCGAAAGACGTCCAGAGTGAGCCGCATATCACCGCCCCAAAGGATCTGGTAGTGAGTGATATCATTCGGCTGCGCCGGCATGAAACCCAAGTTACCCGTATGCAGGTGCACGCCGTCCAAAGTTTTGCCATCGAGCATGTTGTTGAGCGTGTAGGTAGCATAGACCGGACTGGAACCCAGCAAATCTCCGGTCACGTAGACCACCTCGTGCTGATCACGATCGACAATCGGCTTGGCTTGGGTAGTTTTCTCGATGGTAACGATGCTCGCCAGCGGCACCTGTTTTCCTGCCTCATTGCGGATGCGCAGGCTCAATATCTGCGACTCCCAGGCACGATCAGCGGGGGGTACTCGGAGAATGATATCCACAGGTTCGCGCGCGCTGGGGACAGCGATGGTGCCGATCTTGGTCCCGGCGATGTAATCGTGTACCAATTCCGCCACCTGCGCCGGCGCGACCCCGGCCAGCATCGCCTTTTCCGTCAGGACATGGATGCGATATTCGGGAACTGTACCGGTGACTGAGTCGTCGACATTGATCATGTCGTAGACCTTGCGGAAACGCTCTTCGACCTGCCCCGCCAGCTGCCGCAGCTTGTCATAGTCGGGACCATAAAGCTCCGCCACCACCTGGGCACGTACGGGAGGCCCTGGCGGCACCTCGAAGAGCTTGATCACCGTACCCGGAAAGCGCTGCTCCAGCGGCGCAATCTTTTTGTAGATATCCACACTGACCGCATGCGACATCGGGCGTTCGCTGCGCGGCACCAAATTGACCTGGATCTGCGCATAGTTACTGCCTTTGCGCATCATGTCGCCACGCACCAGCCCGGCAAAGTCCACCGGCGCGGAGCGCCCTACATAGTTCTGGAAATTTTCGACGTACGGATTCTGCGCCAGTACCTGCCCCACCGCCTGCACCACCCGCCCGGTTTGGGCGAGCGCCGTCCCCGCCGGGGTATCGACCTGGATCATGAAGTCACTGACATTGCCCGCCGGTAACATCTTGACGTTGACCCCCAGGGCACTCAGCGGACCATTCATGCCCGAGGGCCGGACAAACTGCCACGCCGGCATCAACATCACCAGGAGCAGCAGTACGATGACTACTAAAAAAAAGAGATTGCGCCGCCCAGCAGAACGCAACAAGGGCGTGAAGACCCGCAGATACGCGCGCTGCAGGGCATCGCGCTGGGCGTGCCCATCGTCATGCTGCTGCGCCGCAGCATGACGCTCGGCCTTGCCGCGCAGGAAGCGGTAGGCACCCCAGGGAACCACGGTGTAGGCGAGCAACACCGACGCGATCATGGCAATGGGAACAAAGATCGGGATGGGCAGCATGAACGGTCCCATCATGCCGGTAACGAAGGCCATCGGCACGAAGGCGAGGATCACCGCCAGGGTAGCAATATTGGTGGGATTGCCGATCTCGTTGGTGGCCATCACCACCTTATCGGCAAAGCTGCGCCTTTCCCCGCCATGACTGAGGTGGCGATGGATATTTTCGATGACGACGATGCCACCATCGACCAAGAGACCCAGGGACAGAATCAGAGCGAACAAGGTAATACGGTTGATGGTCTGCCCAAGGATCCAGCCAATCCCGAGAACCACTCCCAGGGTAAGGGGCACGGTAAGGATGACGATAGCGGCCTCGCGCCAACCCAAAAAGATCAGCAGAATGACGGCGACCACGCCCACTGCGATACTCAGATGTTCAAAGAGCGTGCTCACCGCATCGTCGGCGCGCGCGCCGTAATCGCGAGTGACGGATACATGCACGCCCTGGGGAATGGCTTCTGTCTCCAGGCGTTGTAATTTAGCCTTGAGGGCATCGGCAACGACCACGGCATTGGTTCCCGGTCGTTTGGCCAGAGTAATGGTGACTGCAGGCATGCTGGTACCGGCGGGCAGTCCGAGACCGTTGGCCGGACCAGTGTTGTCGGTCACCAAGGTATTCGTTTCCGCCGCCCCTTCTTCCACCCGCGCCACGTCATGCAGATAGATCGGCCGGTTGTCATGGGAGCCGATGATCACATCACCCACCGCCGAGCCCGAACCAAGCGCCGCATTGACGCGCAGGGGAATGCGCTGATTATCGGCAACCAGATGCCCTGCAGGCATCACCAAGTTACTGCCCTGCAACGCCTGCTTCAGTTGCGCCAGGCTTACCCCGCTGCTGGCCAGCTTTTGCGGATCGATCCAGATATTCACCGCCTCTTGGGCACCACCAATCAGCTCGGCGTTGGCTACGTCAGGCACATTCTGCAACTGATTCATGACGCGCATGGCCACCGCACGCAGTTGTACCTGATTCAAATGGGAGGAACTCAAGGTGACATCGAGGATGGGGACATCGTTGATGCCGATGGACTTGACCAGCGGCTGCATGGTCCCCGGCGGCATGCGGTCGATGTTGCGGCTGAGCTGGTTATAAACCTCAAGGAGACTCTTTTCCTCATTGGCACCCACCTGAAACTGCACGGTGACGATGCCCATATCATTCACTGCATAGCCGTACGTGTGATGCACGCCGGGCAGAGAGGCCATCAGCGCCTCCAGCGGGCGCACCACGAGATTATGCACTTCCTCACTGTTGGAGCCCGGGCGCATGACGAAGATCTCCGCTGCCGGCACCACGATTTCCGGGTTGTACAGGCGCGGAGTCACGAGCACCGCCATCGCTCCAAAGAGGGCAATGGCGAGCATGATCAATACCGTGATCTTGGAGCGATAAAAGCCGCTGGCCAGACGACCGGCCAGATTCATCTTTGCTACATTCTCAGCCATGCGCAGCCCCGGTACTCTCGATCCGGTCGCCGTTGTCGACGGCTTCGATGTTGCTGACGACGATTCGCTCGCCAGCGCTCAAGCCCGCCAGGATTTGCACCTGATCACCAATCTTTTGCCCCGGACGCACCATGCGATACTCTGCCACGCCCTGGGAATTGACGACGAAGACGCCGGGGATACCCGCCCGGTTGAGCAACGCACCCTGCGGAATACGCAGTGTCGTTGTCTCACCGACCTGGGGAATCTGTACCTGCACAAAAGCCCCGGCCTGGATGTCGCTGCCCGCAGGCAGGCTCAGTTTTACCAGATGGCTGTGGGTCACCGGATCGGCCACGGGTACCAGGTCGCGCACCGTCGCCGTGAGCGCCTTGCCGTCATTGTCGACGACAAGTGCTTGTCCAACGTGGAGAGTGGCGAAGGCGGCAGTGCCGACACTGCAATCGACTTCGAGCTGCTGCGGATTGGCCAGGGCCAGAACCGGATGACCGGGGGCAACCAGATCACCATTTTGCAGATACTTCTGCGTGATCACCCCGGCAAAGGGCGCCGTCACCCGAGCGTAGCGCAACTGGGCAGCAGCACTGCCAGTGCCGGCGCGCGCCGCAGCAACCTGCGCTTTGGCCATCTGATACTGGCTCTGTACCTGATCCCACTGCTTTTGCGGGATGGCCTGAGCCTCGTAGAGCTTCTTGAAGCGATCATAGTTCGACTGCGCATCCGCAAAATTGGCCTCGGCCTGGGCGAGGCTTGCCTGCGCCTGCGCCACTTGACTATCGACATCTGCTGGATCCACCTGAAAGAGCAACTGGCCCGCACGTACGGATTCACCCACATGTACCTGCAGACCACGTAGATAGCCGCTCAAACGGGAACCCAACTGTATCTGCTGACTGGCCATGACCGTGCCCGGCACGGTCTCATAACCAAGCCCCTTGCCGGCGGCAAGGGTCAGGGTCTGCGCCTGCACCGATTCGCCAACAGCACCGACATGGGGCGGCTTCTGTCCACAACCGGCCAAGCCCAAACTCAAGATGATTGCGACCGTCAAAAACTGTTTCTTCACTTGCTTTCTCCCGTCATTGCGGCACCGGTCATCGTCTGTATGTCCATTTTGCCCAAGGCGAGCAGGAGTGCACCGCGTTCCACGGCCTCTGCATAGCGCGCCTGGACCAGCTCCGCGCGCGACTGATCGAGGGAAGCCTGTCCACGCAACAGGCCGGTCAAGGTTTCAACGCCGTTTTGGTAGCGCAAGCGCACCAGACGTTGCGCCTCCTCACTCTGGCGCACCGCCAACTCCCGAGCCTTGACGCGCTGCGACGCGAGCTTTGTAGCCAGGAGGGACTTCTGTAACTGCAGCCGGGTATCGTCCTGGGCCTTTTGCAGATTGGCCAGTGCCACTTGCACCTTGGCCTGGGCGGAGTCCATCTGCCCGGAGCGCGAAAAATCCAGCAGATTCCAAGAAACCTGTCCACCTACGGTATAGGAGGGCACAGCATTGCCCAGGGTCGTACCGTTCCACTCCTGCTTGGCCATAGCATTGACATGGGGGAGATAGGCGGCGCGGGCAACACCGATACCTGCTTGCGCGGCCCGGACTTTTTCCTGCAGGGCACGAATACCGGGATTGTTGGCAATAGCCTCTTGCTCCAGGGCGAAGGTGTCACCGGCGGGCTGTGGTGGCAACACCGGGGCATCCACCTGGATCGGAGTCGAGATCGGCTGACCGATCAGCAACGCCAAATTGGCACGTGCATTGGCGACCTGGTCCTTGGCCTGCTGCACTGCCAACACCGCCTCTTCCTGGTGCACTTGCGCCGACAATAGATCACTTTTCACTACGACACCCTGGTCCAGCAACTGCTGTGTGGTCTTGACATAGTTGTCGGCAGCACGCAGTGCCTTTTCTGCGACTTCCTGACCTGCCTTGGCAGCAATCAGTCCATCATAGGCCTGCAGCACGGTGAAGGTGAGCTTCTGCTGGGCAAATTGGTCTCCCGCCTGCGCCGCATGCAACATCGCCTCCGCTTCGCTGATACCACTGCGCACCGCGCCACCATTCCAGATCGGGATGGCGAGGGAGAGCTCGGTGCCGAGATTGTGATAGCCACCCGGGTGATCGAGATTGTTGGGCGCAGTATAGAGAGACTGCGGGTCGGAAGGATTGAACTGGCTGGCGCCAAAGTCGTTGAAGGTAGCGACGCGCTGCGAGAGCTTCATGCCAAAAACGGTCAGGGCGTTGTTCGACTGCGCCCCGGAAAAACTCGCTGTGAGTTTCGGCAGCAGGTTACCATTGGCGGAGCTCAGCGCTCCCTTGGCCTCGGCCGCCTGGGCTTCGGCCAGAAGAGCGTCGGGGTTACGCTTCTGTGCGTCTTGCACGCACTGCGTAAAATCAAGGGCATAGACTGCCGGAGCAGCGACAGACGCCAGCAAGGCGGCGATGATGGCAGCCCAGGAACGTCGGCGATTCCTGCAGCAATAATCTTTCTTCATCTGTTGACCTCTGCCAAAAGAGGCACAAGCGCTAAAAAGATTAGTATATTATGATATTCTTCGAATGAAAAGCGTCGGCACTAGTGGATGCTACAGAACACCTCACTCATCATCGAGATCAGGCGCAGGGTGCGCGGATCGCCAACCCGGTAATACACCTTATTGGCATCCTTGCGCGCCTTGAGGATGTCCTTTTCACGCAGGATCGCCAGGTGCTGAGAGATATTGCTTTGCGTAGTGCCCACGGCAGCCACGATATCCTGCACACTCATCTCCTCCGAGCCCAGAACGCAAAGCACCTTGAGGCGCAAGGGATGGGCCATAGCCTTGAGCGAACGTGATGCCTGCTCGATATCTTCTTCGCGGGTGGGTAGTTCTTCCATTCTTGATCCTCTAATCGTCAGCGTTTACCAGGCCTCGGTCGTTACATTCTGAACCACAACCGATCACCTTGCCTTTTCTCGGTTATCTTCTATAGAATGGAGCATTCGCGGGTGTAGTTCAATGGTAGAACCTGAGCTTCCCAAGCTCATGACGTGGGTTCGATTCCCATCACCCGCTCCATCTCTTGCTCCCCTCATCAATACAGGGGCTTATCCAGGCGTCCCAGAATCTCATCGACCCGTTGCTTGACGGTATCCGTCATCCGGATCGGCGCGCCCCATTCCCGCGTCGTTTCGCCGGGAAGCTTGTTGGTGGCATCAAAGCCGACCTTTCCCCCTAGACCCGCCACCGGCGAGGCAAAATCAAGATAATCGATTGGAGTATTTTCCACCAGCAGGGTGTCACGCACCGGGTCCATGCGCGTGGTCATGGCCCAGATCACATCGGGCCAGCTGCGGGCATCCACATCCTCGTCCACCACAATGATGAACTTGGTGTACATGAACTGCCGCAGAAACCCCCATACCCCGAACATCACTCGCTTGGCATGACCGGGGTAGCCTTTGCGAATCCGCACCACTGCCATCCGGTACGAACAACCTTCTGGCGGCAGATAAAAATCGAGAATCTCCGGATACTGCTTTTGCAGGAGCGGGACAAAGACTTCGTTGAGGGCAACTCCCAGAATTGCCGGTTCGTCCGGGGGCCGTCCGGTGTAGGTGCTGTGGTAGATGGGATTTTCCCGATGCGTCAGACGCTCCACGGTCAGCACCGGGAATTTCTCGGTCTCGTTGTAATAGCCCGTGTGGTCCCCAAACGGACCCTCCACAGCGAAATCCTCCGGGTAGATGTGTCCCTCCAGAATCAATTCCGCGCGCGCCGGGACCTGCAGGGGTACGCTTAGAGCGTTGGCCAGCTCAGTACGACCGCCGCGCAATAGTCCGGCAAACTGGTGCTCGGATATCGTATCGGGGATGGGGATGACCGCCGCAAGGATGGTCGCGGGATCGGCGCCGAAGGCGACGGCTACCGGAAAAGGCCGACCTGGATTCTGCCGCTGAAATTCGCGCAGATCCTGCGCTCCGCCGCGATGCGCCAGCCAGCGCATGATGACGCGGTTGCGGCCGATCCGCTGCTGGCGGTAGATGCCCATGTTGGCCCGCTTTTTGAGCGGTCCTTTGGTAATCGTCAGGCCCCAGGTGAGAAGTGGCCCGACATCGCCCGGCCAGCAGGTCTGCACCGGCCATTTTTCCAGATCGATCTCGTCTCCCTGCAGGACTACCTCTTGGCACGGCGGGCGCGACAGGGTCGTCGGCGCCATGTGCAGGACTTTCCGCAAGGTGGGGAGCTTGTTCCACAGGTCGCGGATCCCCTTGGGCGGATCGGGCTCTTTCAAGTAGGCGAGCAGGCGGCCGATCTCCCGCAAATCCTCAAGAGACTCTCCGCCCATTCCCAGAGCCACGCGCCGAGTGGTGCCAAAGAGATTGCCGAGCACCGGAATCTCATACCCAGCAGGGCTCTCAAAGAGAACGGCCGGACCACCAGCACGCAGGCTGCGATCGCAGATTTCTGTCATTTCCAGCCGGGGGGAGACCGGCTCGCGGATGCGGCGTAATTCCCCGCGAGATTCCAGGTCGTTTATGAAGGCACGCAGGTCAATATAGCTCATTGGCCAATGCTAGCCCATGAGCTTTATTTTGTCTCCTCTCCGGGCTCCTCCCGAGCCACCAGGAAGGCACTGTCGTCGATCGCCAGCGTGCTGGTGGCCCGCAGATCAATAGCCTCGTGACCACTGATGTATTCTTCTGCAAGAGCGGTCAGGCATGCCACTTCATCCGCATTAACCGGCGCAAAGCCGGAGAAGCCAATGTCCTGCAACAAGCGCTGCCCGGCTTCGCTTTGCTCCATGCTACACAAGGTCGTACACAATGCGTCTTGCAAATGGGCCAGACGTGGCGAAATACAAAAAGCATGAAAGGCAAAGGCATCATCGGACTGCGCGATGACCTGCAAACTCTCCTGGGTGATGCGACTGGCACTGGAGTAGACTTCATCAAACACGAAGGCCAGATCGACCCGCCCCTGCAAGAGACTCTTCAGCGCCGATTGATAGCTGCCGGTAAAGGTGAAATCGAGGCGGGCGCGATCGATTTCTGCCTTATCCAGAAGAAACAGGCCAACCATGTGTACCAGAGTGGCATCAGTCGCGGAGGCGATATGGATCCGTTCCGGCAGGGAGGCGAAATCTATCCACGGGGAGCCTTTGCGGGAACACAACAGCACTTCGTCGAAGTGTTCTTTGGGCTTTGCCACAGGGATAAATCCTTTCTTTTCGACATACTGCACCCAGTCGAAAGGGTTGGCATACACGAGATCGATCCCCCCCTGCAGAACGGCGTTTCTCCCCTGCGCAAAATCGTCCTGAGGCGAAAAGTGCAGACTGCAATGCAACTGTCGCTGCAGATAGGTGCTCATCAGGAACCAGCCCGGAAGATTCTTTCCGGAGTAATTCGGGTCTACGGTAAAGCCGTACATCAGATATCAAAATCCACAGGAATTTCTCCCAGTATATTCAAATGAATATTAAATGGCGTCATATATTTCATCGCCGTCATCATCGATCCCTTGAACTTCAACTTACGGCTCATCAGTGCCGACTTTCCGGCAATTTCACCGGCAAGAATCTTCTTCCAGTTTTCCATGCTGGCCCACATGATGAAATCTCTGCGCCGTCCATCGGAGGGACCAGCATAGATCACTTTGCCGGCCTTGCAGAAGAGCATCACATGCGGAATATCAGGACGATCCTCAATATAATACTCCCAAGTGGCGTTGAAATTCTTCAAGTCCTTTTGAATTTCCGGATGGGTATCCCATTGCTTGCCCACCAGACGAATCCACTCTGTACTCATGAATTTCACGGCCATCGGCCCCTCCAAATATAAGCATATAATAATTGTCTTAAAACACCCTGACTAACTACCAGGACTATTTAGCCGACATTTCCATTCCTGCCAAGAGCTGCTGCAGAATGGCGCCCGCCAGATGTACGCCAAATAAGGCTGGCATGTAAGAGATCGTGCCATTCACCGTCTTTGGCCTGCCGCCGGGACCGTGATTCGGCGCCTCGCGCGGGGCAGCGGGACGGGGACGTTCGCGCGAGTATACCGCCCACAGGTCGAGAGACGCGCCGGCATGACGCAACAGGCCACGCAACTCCCGCGCCAGAGGACAACCCTCGGTCTGGTTCAGCCGCGCCATACGTACCTGGCCCGGATCGAGCCGATTTCCTGCCCCCATGCTCGCGTAGATCTGCATGCTCAGCCCTTGCGCTGCCTGAATCAGTGCCGCCTTGCTGGCAATGGCGTCGATGCAGTCAGCGAGCACCGTGGCACCACTTTGGGCAAGAAGACCCCCTACATTGTCGGCCTGGAGAAAGATCTGCCATGCATCGACCTGACAATCGGGGGCGATATCGGCAATTCGCTCCGCCATGACTTCGACCTTTGGCTGCCCCAGCGTGCTATGCAACGCCACGAGTTGACGATTGAGATTACTCAGACCAACGCAGTCATGGTCTACCAGGGTCAGGCGCCCCACCCCGGCACGCGCCAGATTCTCGGCAACGTAGGCGCCAACCCCGCCCAAACCGGCAATAAAGACATGACTGGCGGCCAATCGCGCGACGCCTTCCTCACCAATCAGGATACGAGTCCGTACCGAGGCATCATCTGACATGCTGTTTCTCCAATCGGGGAAAAACTCGCAGAGTATTCGCTGTGCAGATTTCTGCAAGTTGTTCCGATGCTTCCTGCCGCAGCTCTGCAGCAATAGTGAGGATTTCTGTCAGGTGGGCCGGCTCATTGCGCTCTCCAAGCTGCGCTTGCGGTGTCTGAAAGGGAGCGTCGGTTTCGAGGAGGATGGCATCCGCTGGCAAGGCAGTGAGCACGCGCCGCAAGCGTTGCGCTCGAGGATGGGTCATGGCTCCCCCGAAACCCAGATGCAAGCCCAGGTCGATGGCCTTGCGAGCCTGTTCGTAGCTTCCGGAAAAACTGTGCAGCACGCCAGCGATCGGTCGATACCCGCGCAGCAACTGCAACAACTCCTCCGTGATTTTTCGCGCATGAAGGATCACTGGCAGACCATAGGCACGGGCAATGGTCAGCTGTCGCTCCAGGATGGGGATTTGCTGCGCGAGGTGCGGCGAGCCCGCGCCGCGATCCAAGCCCACTTCTCCCAAAGCCACCGCATTTTCGAGCAGTACTTCCAGACGTTCCCAGTCCCCCGCGCGCAGATCGACGAGAAAGCACGGATGCACCCCAAAGGCTGCAGCTACTCCCGGCTCTGCTACGCGCAGGGAGTCCAGGCGCGACCAATAGTGCGGGCTGTAGGCGGGTACGACCCAAGCTTGCACTCCGGCCGCACGGGAGCGCGCCAGAACCGCATCGCGATCCGGCGCAAAATCCTTGTGGTCGAGATGACAGTGACTGTCGATAAGCAAAAGCCGGACCTCAGTATTTGACAAGATACCGATTAGTAGGTATTTAATACCCTATGAGTACAGTAATCGCCAAAAAAATCCGTAACCCCGAGCAGACGCGCACCGACCTGCTCGCGGCAGCGTACACAGAAATCCTGGAAAGCGGCTTTCAGGCGGCCAGCCTGGACCGCATCCTGGCCAAGACCTCGGTGAGCAAAGGGGCACTTTACCATCATTTTGGTACCAAGCAGGAGCTAGGCCTCGCGGTGGTTGAAGACGTAATAGCGCCGCAATTGGCCCAGCGCTGGTTCGTTCCCCTGCAGCAGACCACAGAGCCCGTCCCCTGTCTGCAACAGCTGCTGGCGGAAAAGATCGACGCTGCCGACGAGCAGTTACTGCGCTATGGCTGTCCGCTGAACAATCTCATGCAGGAAATGAGTCCGCTGGATGAGAATTTCCGCCAGGGCCTGCAGCGTATCCTTGATGAGTGGACCCGCGTAATCAGCCATGCCCTGACGCGCGGCCAGCAACAAGGCAATGTTCGCCAGGAGGTGAATCCGATGGAGGCAGCGCTGTTTATTGTTGCAGCCATCGAGGGTTGCGTCGGTCTGGGGAAAAACGCGCAATCGCTGCAGAGCTACCGGACCTGTCTCGGACAACTGCGGCAGTATATCGGCACCCTCGCGGCCTGATCGGGATTTGCGTAGATACCGATTGGTCGGTATCCTTCTTCCGTCTTTTCCCACGCAGAGGAGTGAATGCCAATGTCGCAGGTCAAATCCGAGTGGTTGCAAATTTCTCCCGAACTTCGCGCCTACTATTCCCGCCCCGACGGCTCTGGACCGTTCCCGCTGATCCTGGTTTTTATTGAGGCCTTTGGCGTCAATGAGCATTTTGAGGATGTCGCACAGCGCCTGGCGAAGGAAGGCTTTGCTGCCATCGTCCCAGATATCTACCACGGCAAGGTCTATGATTACCAAGACTTTCAGAATGCCATCGGGCACCTGCGCACTCTGCAAGACGATGTCGTCATGAAAGAGGCGCGGGCTAGCATTGCGGCCGCGCAGGAGCGTCCGGAGGTGGCCGCAGGCAAGATCGGCATCGTCGGCTTTTGCATGGGAGGGCGCTACACCTTCCTCGCCAACGCGGCCCTAGCCGAGCACGCAGCCGTGGCGGTCGCCTTTTACGGTGGCGGCATTGCCCCGGAATCCGACCCCGCCGGACGTCCGCCCTTGCTGGACCATGTGCCGGCCATGCGCGCCCCAATTACTTTGCTCTATGGTGCCGAAGATCAGTCGATCCTGCCCGACGAACATGCCCGCATCGTCGCAGCTCTCAGCCGTGCGAAAAAGCGCTATACCCTCAGCGTTTTCCCCGGCGCACCGCACGGCTTTTTCAGCGATCGCCGCGACAGCTATCGGCGGGAAGTGGCGGCCGAGGCTTGGCAGATTACCCTCAATGAATTCTCCAAGCACTTGGGGGCGAAGCAGTGAGTAAGTTGTTATTTACGCCTTGGCAGTTGCGCAGCGTCACCCTGCGCAATCGCATCATCGTGGCGCCCATGTGTCAGTATTCCACTCCAGATGGTGTGGCGCGGGACTGGCACATGGTACACCTGGGCAGCCGGGCGGTCGGCGGTGCCGGTATGGTGATGGTCGAGGCCTCGGCGGTCAGTCCCGAAGGGCGTATCTCGCCGGACGACCTGGGTATCTGGAATGATGCCCAGAGCGCAGCGCTGCGCCCCACCGTCAGCTTTATCCAGGCCCAGGGCGCCGTGGCCGCCATCCAGATTGCCCATGCCGGACGCAAGGCTTCTACGGCAGCTCCTTTCCACGGCGGCACCCCAATCCCACCAGGCAGCGAACGAGGCTGGCAGCCCATTGGGGCAAGCCCTCTGCCCTTCAGCCCGCAGCACACAGTTCCTGCGGAGATGTCGGTAAAAGACCTGGAGCGCGTGCGTGATGACTTCGTTGCTGCCGCCGAGCGCGCCCATGCCGCGGACTTTTCGGTGCTCGAACTGCACATGGCGCACGGCTATCTGCTGCACAGTTTTCTTTCGCCTATCAGTAATCAGCGGCAGGATCGTTATGGTGGCAGCCTGGAAAACCGCCTGCGCTTTCCTCTCGAAGTGGCACGGGCCGTGCGCGCCGTCTGGCCCGAGGAACTGCCGCTCTGGACCCGCATATCGGCGACGGACTGGGTGCCGGGCGGCTGGGACATCGAGCAGTCTGTCGCTCTGGCTGGTGAACTGAAAAAAATAGGCGTGGACGTCATCGACTGCAGCAGTGGCGGCATGACCCCAGATGCCCAGATCCCCGCGGGCCCGGGATTTCAAGTACCTTTTGCCGAACGCATTCGGCACGAGCTGCAGATGCCAACGGTAGCGGTTGGCCTGATCACCGAAGCGATGCAGGCCGAGCAGATACTGGTCACCGGCCAGGCAGATGCCGTCGCCCTGGCGCGGGAGCTCCTGCGCAACCCCTACTGGCCGCTACAGGCTGCCCACGCCTTGGGCGTAGACTGGAGCTGGCCGCCGCAGTACGATCGCGCCAAACCCAGCCGCTAGGCTACGGGTATTCTGACCGGGGAGGATCCCTTCCCCGGTTTTGTTTTGCAGCATAGGGCTTCTTACCGATGCGTTCCCGTGAGACTTATCTGGCTTTCACAGCAATTTTCCTGATTGCTTTGATTTGGGGCTACAACTGGGTGGTGATGAAAGTCGCGTTGCAAGACAGCGCGCCACTGCTCTTCGCCGCTCTGCGAGTGGTGCTCAGCGCGCCGGTTTTGCTGCTGTTCCTGATTTTGCAGAAGCGCTCCCTGGCGCTGCCGCCGCTGATCTATGTCGTACCCTACGGACTGTTGCAGAGCACCGGCTTTGTCGGCGCCACCCTGCTGGCCCTGGAATACGCCGGGGCGGGCAAAACCGCAATTCTGGTCTACATGATGCCGATCTGGCTGATGCTGCTCGCCTGGCCGGTTCTGGGAGAACGACTGCAAGGACTGCAGATCCCCGCGCTGGTGTTGGCGCTACTTGGTCTGGTGGTCATTCTGGAGCCTTGGCAGATAGGTCATTCTCCTTGGCAGGGTCCGTTCTTTGCGATCTTGTCAGGGATTTCCTGGGCGGCCTCGGCGATCTGGCACAAACGCTTCATGCCCAGGGGTCAGGACCTGATCACTGCAACCTTCTGGCAGGCCTCCATCGGCGGACTCGTACTCCTCATCGCGGCGCTGCTGCTGGAGGGGTGGCAGGTGCAATGGACGGGCTCCTTTATCGCTGCTCTGGCGTACAACGCCGTTCCCGGGACCGCTCTTGCCTATGTGCTCTGGCTCTTTGCCTTGCGCCACCTTCCTTCGGGAGTAGCGGGAATCGCTACCCTCCTTGCCCCCCTCATCGGTGTTCTGGCGGCCTGGCTGCAATTGGGTGAACGGCCCAGCCTTTGGGAGGCCATGGGTATGGCAGCCATTTTCTCTGCGCTCCTCCTCGTCAGCTGGCAACATCTGCGACCCAAGGACAACAGCATTGCCGTGACGGCGCAGGAGTAAGACAGACAATCAACTTTCTTCGATCACGGCTGCAAGACCTCCTCTTGAAATGCCCAACGCTCACGCTGACGGCCGCGGCGAGCGAATGCGAGCCAGCGGTCCGGTCGAACGTGATGTTGGACGGCACGCTCGCCCGCCTATTGGCCGGAACGTGACTCGCGCCTCTTAATGATGAGCATCCACGCGATCTGGACGGCGGCAAGCCCGAAGAAGGCAATCGATGCGGTGAACATGAGCCAGTTGCTCGGGTTGAGAAAAAGGCCAAACAGGCCACCTCCAATCAAAATGAGAACGCCAATCTCCAGTAGCCACATGCCGACTGTGCTGTGGGCGCGCGCCTGACCAGCTACGCTCTCGCTCAACGTTAGCTTCTCGTCCGTCTGCTGCAGGCGGCGACACTGGTACCGCGCCCACACCGCGTACAGAACGATGAGGGGCAGCGAAATCAACGCTCCGCCGAGGAAACCCTGCAACCTGACCGCCAGAATAACCAATGGCAGGGAGATGACGTAGTAGGCATTGATGTGGCGTTGAAGCCGTTCGAAGTCCTTCTCGGAGGGAATAGCGTAGCCACGGCCGAGCGTTCCCCAAGGGAAGAAGAGCCTCCGCCCATCTGGCGTGGTCTTGAACGAGCCGCTCGTTAAAGCATCATAATAGCCCATACCCCTCCTCGCGAGGCCGCTTCGCACGCCGTCCAACGTGTAGCTAACCGGAGCCCGAAATGCCGCAAAGCGGCATGTAGGGCGTCCGTGTTGGGCGCAGGGTTGGGCATCTAGAACGGTATTTCATCAAGCGCCACATCGAGCGGAAATTCATAGTCGAAGTTTCCTTCGACAGTCACCAAACGAATGATGGATCTTCCAGAGACTCGATACGAGTCCTTTAGCTCTTCGCCCTTGAGCACGGTCGCAAGAACTCGCCTCGCCGAGAACTTCAACTGAGCCCAGGAGTTCTTGTTCAGGCGACGAACAGGTGGTGTAAGAAAGTGACGGGCAGGGAAATCTGGAAGGTCTGAGTCTGTGGAGGGACATTCCTTTCCATCTTGCTTGAGCGTCCAACCCTTGTTCGAGTAGAAGTAGATCGCGTCAATTTCTGCAGAAGTGTTTGATGTTTCGTTATGAAGATCGATCTTGAAATCGACAGTACCCCACGCGATAAATTTCGTCTTTTCGAGCAAACCACTTGCGTCTTTTAGGGTGGCCTTTATCCTGCTCGAGCGGATTGTCTCTACTTGGTCCTTGGCCCAGGCCATTTCTTCGGCGAGCAGGCTTCTAAGTCGGCCAATTGAGCTTCCATAAACGATGTGCCGATGATGCTTGAGGTCAAATGGAATATCATCAGCTCGTTGCGTGAGGAGAATGCAGAGTTTTCCCTTCGCGTGAGCAAATCCAACTTCATAGAAGACGTTTGGGTTCTGCCCCGTCATGTCGGCGACTATCAGATCGGCGAATTCAATTTGGCGATATATTCGCTCGAGAATTCCTTCCGAAAAATTTTGCTCGTCGACCCGCTCAGCAAGGATTCCAAGAGCTATGGCTGTTTCCTTTATCCCGAGCTTATAGATGTCGTCGAATGACTTGTCGAACGGCATTAGAACGAAGGCAAAGAACTCAATATCCGCACTCATTGAGACGCCCAACGTCACTTAGACTATAAAACCCTACCATAGCATGATTTACCAACGCAATAGGAGAGGACTCCATCATCCTGTTCTAACTGCCTTTGTAGTCCTTGCCAATACATTTAGGGCAGCCTAAAACTCCACGGATGGAATCCAGCCACGTCACCCCCAACGTCCCGCCCAAACTCCTGGACCAGATGCATGCTCGGATCAGGGCATTGCACCACAGCATTCGCGCGGAAGAAGCGTATACAGACTGGGTGTGCCGGTTCATTTTGTGGGCGCTGCAGACGCTCCACCATTCTCAAATATTGCAAATAATCATCAGAACACCTTGTTTCCACGAGCTATCTCCGAAGACCACAAGAAATTTTTTGATGCTTTTCTGGAAAAATAAAGACAGCAGGTTACGCGATTCGATCATTTTACCACCCGTTTAATCCTGAAGAGAGAATCATCAGCCGACTACGAGTTTGAGAGATCAAGCACTGCAAGGAAAGTCCTTGCCCAGGCTGGAGTGCCTCTCGACTCTCACCGCAGTGCTTCCGCTTCTCAATAATCCACTGGATTTCTGATGATCTGATTTTTTGTTTCTGCGCAAGATTTGCCTGATGCATCAGGACATCGTAGCGCTCAGTCAATTGCCGGGTAACTTCGTTATATTCCTGCAGCGCCTGACCGTGCAAGTTTCCTTTCCCATTGTTCTCCACGAGATCTGGAGCATTTAGATATCTGGCAAAGTCTTCGGCCTTGGGCCCAGGTAACAATTCCCATCCGCCGAACTCTTGGTTCCACCGCCAGCTCGCACTCGCACTATATCCGCAGGCCATACACTTCGTGCTGCGAAAACCAGCAAGCGTCAGTATCCCGTCCCGAATCTGAACGGAAATTGTTCCATCCATCTCGCTGGCAGAAAATGCTCGCCGCATAGCGCCATCACGATAACTATAGATAGCATAACTGCTACCGCCTGCATCCCCTCCTGTGGACCAACCGTAGGTAGCCAATTGTTCATAAGAACCAGGGATCAGATGCAGTATTTTAAAATCGTAGGCGGCTGTACCGGTAATGCTATTCTGCGCCGTCTCCATGTAGGAGGCCTTCAGCTCGCCTCCTGCGATAATCTCGGCAACCGCATCACAGGTACCATAGCTACCGGGCTTCTGAACAATACGCAAGAACTGCGGACCCGGCCAGGGTCCGAAATGGGCGGGAGTCTGGGAGAGAGTCCGCTGTGGGCAATCGATTGCCAACGAAGGAAGAGGGGTACAGAGTCCAAAGAGCAATAACCCGGCGAAATGTAGCGATTTGCGGCGCATGAAAACCTCGTTTTTTCATCCCTGGGGGAGAGTCTACGACCAGCTTGATCTACCAGCAATATCGACAGGTGGACGGCCAGGCAGTTGCCGGTTCCTTTCCGCACGCGCAGTGATCCAGTACGATACCCTTAACAAAGAGAGGTGCAGGAAATGAAGAAGTGGGTGTATCTCGCCATCATTCTGGTAGTATTGGTCCTGGCTGTCCTACCCATGTTTTTTCGTGAGGGTCCCTATGGCGGAAAAGATCAGGCCTGGTATGAACAGCATCCCAAGGAAACGGCCAAGGAACTGGCCTGGTGCCAAGAAAAACCGGAGCGAAACACAACCATGTCCTGTCAATACGCACAAAATGGCGCCGTTGCCGGTATGACCGGCGACTGAGGGACGATCCCAGGACATCGCTGACGCCAAATCAGCGCAAGGCCTCCTCATGGCGATTTCCCAAACCGTCGCGGCGCTGATCCAGACCGACGACCTTGGCGACTCGATCAGTTCGCGTGCCCTTTTCTGCAGCTTAGGGCTGTCGGTGATGGCCCCCGAGGGCGACATGGGTATCGAGAAGGAGGTTCAAGATCGACCGCCCAGGAATAGGCGCTCGATTTCTTCATTATGGGCATCGATACTGTCGGGCACCTCGAACTTACCCTTGGCGACACCGATGCGCTTACCCGCCTGGACGGAATCCACGGGCACCAACTTGGCAGCCGGGCGGCCATTGCGGGCAATGATGATCTCGCGCTCCTTGCCCTGTTCGATAGCTTCCACGAGGCGGGATAGCGATGACTTGGCCTGCAACATGTTGAAAGATTGCATCATGTCCTCCGAATCACACAAAGTTAGTCTAGCCTGGCCAGCATCGGCAGTCCAGTTCGTGCAGGCGAATCACTCCCACTCGATGGTGGCTGGCGGCTTGGAGCTAACATCGTAGGTGACGCGGTTGATGCCGCGCACCTCATTGATGATGCGCGAGGACACCTTCTTGAGCAGAGCGTAGGGTAGTTCGGCCCAGTCGGCGGTCATGAAGTCGCTGGTCTGCACGGCGCGCAGGGCTACCACGTAGTCGTAGGTGCGACCATCGCCCATCACACCAACGCTTTTTACCGGCAGGAAGACAGCAAAGGCCTGACTGGTGAGGTCATACCAACTTTCGCCGCTTTCGGGGTCAATGCTGGCCCGTAGTTCTTCGATGAAGATGGCGTCCGCGCGACGCAGCAGGTCAGCGTATTCTTTTTTCACTTCACCAAGGATACGTACTCCCAGGCCGGGGCCCGGAAAGGGATGGCGATAGACCATTTCCCGCGGCAGGCCAAGGACCACGCCCAGCTCCCGGACCTCATCCTTGAATAGCTCGCGCAGGGGTTCGAGCAGTTGCAACCCGAGTTGCTCCGGCAAACCGCCAACATTATGGTGGCTCTTGATGGTGACGGCCTTCTTGCTCTTGGCGCCCCCCGATTCGATGACATCGGGGTAGATCGTCCCCTGCGCCAGAAAGCGGACGCCACGATGGCCGGGACGGGCGGCCTTGAGTTTCTCGGCCTCGGCCTTGAAGACATCGACAAAGAGACGGCCAATGATCTTGCGCTTCTGTTCCGGGTCGATAACGCCTGCGAGTTCGCGCAAAAAAAGCTCGCTGGCATCCACCCGTAATACCTTGGCGTGCAGCTTGCCCGCGAACATTTCCATGACCATGTCCGCTTCGTTTAGACGCAGCAGCCCGTGATCGACGAAAACGCAGGTAAGCTGGTCGCCGATGGCGCGGTGGATCAGGGCGGCGGCCACGCTGGAATCGACACCACCAGACAGGCCGAGGATGACCTCTTCCGCGCCGACCTGCTCGCGGATCCGTGTCACGGCCTCGGCCACATAGTCGCCCATCACCCAATCACCGGAGCAACCGCAAATTTCGTGCACAAAGCGGCGCAGCAGCGCCCTTCCCTGCAGCGTATGGGTGACTTCGGGGTGAAACTGTACCCCATAATAGCCGCGCTCCTCATCCGCCATTCCGGCAATGGGGCAACTGGCAGTGCTGGCCATCAGCTTGAATCCCGGCGGCAGCGCCGTGACTTGATCACCGTGACTCATCCAGACCTTGAGCATGCCGTAGCCTTCCGGCGTCTGAAAGTCTTCGATGCCTTGCAAAAGTCGGGTATGGCCGCGGGCGCGGACCTCCGCATAGCCGAACTCCTGATGGTCCGACCAGCTCACCGTGCCACCCAATTGCGCCGCCATGGTCTGCATGCCATAGCAGATACCCAGCACCGGCACCCCGATCTCCCAGACTGCCTGCGGGGCCCGCAATTCATGGTCTTCGTAGGTGCTGCCATGACTTCCGGAGAGGATGATGCCCTTGGGCGCAAAGTCACGCACAAAGTCGTCACTGACATCGCAGGGATGGATTTCGCAATAGACATGCACCTCGCGCACGCGCCGGGCGATGAGCTGGGTGACCTGGGAACCAAAATCCAGGATCAGGATACGTTCTTCACTCATGGAGGCGATCACTCCACCCGGTAGTTGGGAGCTTCTTTGGTGATGTGCACGTCGTGGACATGGCTTTCGCGCACGCCGGCCTGGGTGATCTTGATGAATTTCGCGTCGCGCGCGAGCTGTGCCAGATCGGCGGCACCGAGATAGCCCATGCTGGAGCGCAATCCCCCCAGAAGCTGGTGGATGACCTGGGCCGCGGGCCCCTTGTAAGGCACCCGTCCCTCGACGCCCTCGGGCACCAGCTTGGGGGCCTCGGGACTGCTGGTATCCTGAAAATAGCGATCGGCCGAGCCCTGCTGCATCGCACCCAGGGAGCCCATACCACGATACGCCTTGAAGCTGCGCCCCTGATAGAGCTCGATCTCGCCCGGGGCCTCATCGGTACCGGCCAGCAGGCCGCCGACCATGACCGTGTGCGCACCCGCCGCCAAGGCCTTGGCGAAATCGCCAGAAAAGCGCACGCCACCATCGGCCACCAAGGGTACGTCGGTGCCTGCCAGGGCTTCCGCGACATTACTGATGGCGGTGACCTGCGGCACGCCCACCCCGGCCACCATGCGCGTGGTGCAGATGGAACCCGGCCCGATGCCGACCTTGACACCGTCCGCGCCGGCATCGACCAGGGCCTTCGCCGCCTCCGCCGTGGCGATGTTGCCGCCAATCACCTCGACCGAGGGGAAATGTTTTTTTACCCAGGTGACCCGGTCGAGTACGCCCTGGCTATGGCCATGGGCAGTATCGACAATGATCAGATCCACCCCGGCCTCGACCAGACGCTCGACGCGCTCGTCGGTGCCCGCGCCGACCCCGACCGCCGCTCCCACCAGCAGGCGCCCCAGACTGTCGCGACAGGCATTGGGATGGGCGGTGGCTTTGCTGATATCCTTGACGGTGATCAGCCCGCGCAGCTCAAAGCGGTCATTGATCACGAGGATTTTTTCGATGCGGTGTTTGTGCAGAAGATCCTTGGTGGTGTCGAGACTGCTGCCCTCGGCTACCGTCACCAGGCGCTCGCGCGGGGTCATGACACTGCTGACCGGCGCTTCCATGCGCGTCTCAAAGCGCAGATCGCGGTTGGTGACGATTCCTTCCAAACGGCCGTCCTCGCCAACCACCGGAACTCCAGAGATGCCGTGTCCGGCCATCAACAGCAAAACCTCGCGGATTGTGGCACCGGGACCGGTAACGATGGGGTCTTTGATGACACCTGCCTCGAACTTCTTCACCCGCCGGACCTGCGCCGCCTGCGCCTCGGGGCTCATGTTTTTGTGAATGATGCCAATGCCACCCTCCTGAGCCATGCAGATGGCCATCGCCGCCTCGGTGACAGTATCCATGGCGGCAGACAGCAGAGGGATGTTGATCTGCAGATTGCGACTCAGGCGGGTGCGAGTCTGAACATCGCGTGGCAGCACGGTCGAATGGGCGGGGACGAGCAAAACATCGTCAAAAGTCAGGGCTTCGCCAATCAGTTGCATCGGAGCTCCTCAAAATGAAAAGGGCCGGGCATCGCTGCACACCCAGCCCCGTCAGGCATACGCAATCATAGCTGCGGGGCGAAAAAAATGCCAATTTGCGCGGCCTGCTTCCCGCCGCTGGCGGGTGTGGTATTGCCCTGTTAGATTTGACGGCTTTCCACCCGCATGGGAGCCACGCAGATGCACTCTCGCAATAACAAAATCCGGACGGCTCTGCGCTGGGGCATCCTGCTGATTGCCAGTCTGGCGCTATCCTGGCTGTTCCAGGCCCTCGGCATCCCTGCTGCACCTCTTTTTGCCGCCATGCTCGCCGGGATCCTGCTGAGCAGTTGGGCGAGTGTTCCCTATGCCCGGGCCTTTCCCCACCTAGGGCAAGTTTTGCTCGGATCGGAGATTGGTTTGCTGTTCAGCAAGCCGGCGATGGCAATCATCCTGCAGCATTGGGCGCCAATCCTGCTCATCAGCGCAGCCACCCTGCTTCTTAGCCTCGCGATCGGCGTCCTCTTCAGTCGCTGGCAAGAAGTGGACAGCAGCACTGGATTATTGGGGATGACCGCGGGCGGCGCAGCCGGCATCACTGCCATTGCCCACGAGCTCGGCGCAGAGACCGGCTTGGTGGCTATCCTGCAGTATCTGCGCGTGGCGCTCGTGATGCTCAGTCTGCCCGTGGTCGTGTTATTGATCTTTTCCCATCCCGTCCAGGAGGCCACTCGTTTGCACGCCGCTCCCGCGAGCTGGTCCGGCACCGTGCTCCTGCTGGTTGGTGCCGCCGCCGCCGTGTGGATTGCCAGACGCATCCATCTCACCACGCCATATCTGCTGGGGCCGCTCTTCGTCAGTCTGACGCTGACGGCAAGCCAGAACAGTCCTACCCCGGCATTGCCCCACAGTCTGTTGCTCCTTGCCTACCTGCTGATTGGCTGGCAGGCGGGGTTACAACTATCGCTTGCGCGCATCCGCACCTATTTGCGGCTTCTGCCGCACGCCCTGGCGCTGATCGTTGTCCTGAACCTGCTCTGCGCCCTGCTAGGAGTCCTTCTTGCCCAACTGGTGGGAGTGAGCGATCTCGATGGCTATCTGGCCACCGCACCGGGGGCGCTCTATGCCGCCGTTGCCGTCAGTATGGCAGCCCACGGCAATGTGCTCTTTGTGCTCGGCGCCCATCTCGCGCGCTTGCTCATGATGCTGATTATCATGCCGCCGTTGGCACAACGCCTGCGACGCGAGCGGACGGTCAAGTAAACTCGGGCGGCGCCCGCTGCTCATCATTTCGAATATTGCCGATTTTTCGTATACACTGTTCGCGCTATTCGCCGGAGGGCTGGAATCATACTTTGGTCTCCCTGAAAAACTTCATTGCGGCACAGTTAGCCGAAGACGCCGTGCCGCCGCCCGCTTCCGTCGCGCAGACGCCATCCTTGCCTGCCGGGGCGCAGGTCATTGCGCGAGAGAAACACAACATCTCCCGCCGCCAGATTAGTGATGCCGCCCTGCAGGTTTTGAATGGCCTGCATCGCGCTGGCTATCAGGCCTATCTGGTGGGTGGCAGCGTGCGCGACCTGCTGCTTGGCCGCGAGCCCAAGGATTTCGATGTCTGTACCGACGCCCGGCCAGAGGAAGTGCGCAAGCTCTTTCGCCGCAATGCCCGCCTCATCGGTCGGCGCTTCATCCTGGCACACGTACAATTCGGCCGGGAGATCATCGAGGTAGCCACCTTCCGCGGTGGTGACAGCGACGGGCAAACCGTGAGCGCCAGTGGACGGATTCTCGCCGACAATGTCTACGGTACTCTGGAAGAAGACGCACAGCGCCGCGACTTCACCGCTAACGCCCTGTATTACAATATCGCTGACCGCAGCATCATCGATTTCTGGGGCGCCTGGGCCGATATCGAGGCACAGCGCCTGCGCATGATCGGCGAAGCAGCACAGCGCTTCCACGAAGATCCGGTGCGCATGCTCCGGGCGGCGCGATTTGCCGCCAAACTTGGGTTTCAACTCGATCCCGCCATTGAGTCCGCCATACCCGCCTGCCGCGAGCTGCTGCGCGAGGTGCCCCCAGCCCGCCTGTACGAAGAAACTGGCAAGCTGTTTCTTGCCGGCTTTGCCCAACAAAGCCTGGCTGCCTTGCAGCGCTATGGGCTCTTCGCAGCCCTCTTTCCGCAACTCGCGGAACTGCTGGAGCGCGCCGAGGAAGGGATTGCCCGCGAACTGATCCAACTCTCTCTGCGCAACACCGATGCACGGGTGGCTGCCGGCAAATCCGTGCATCCCGCCTTTCTCTTTGCCGCGATGCTCTGGCCAGTGCTGGTGGCGGAACAAGAGCGACTGATGCAGGAGGACAAGCCTGAGGTAGTAGCCATGCAGCAGGCGGCCAGTGCGGTGCTGGAAGAAAATCGTGGACAGATTGCCATACCGCGCCGCTTTACCTTGACGATCCGAGAAATCTGGGACCTGCAGGCACGGTTTCATCGTCGCGGCGGGCGGCGGCCTTATGCCCTGCTCGCCCATGCGCGTTTCCGCGCGGCCTTCGACTTTTTGCAGCTTCGTTGCGAGGCCGGTGCCGATCTTGGCGCCCTGGCGCAATGGTGGCAGCAATTTCAGGATGCCGATAGCGAGGGCCGCAAAGAGCTCATCGAAGCGGCTCGCCAGGAGGACCGGGACAGCGAATCTCCGCTCGGTCCCCTGCCCGCCGGCGAGGCCAAGCGCGGCAAACGGCGGCGACGGCGGCGACGAAATCCCAAACAGGCATCGGAACCCGTAGCCGCGCCAGAAGGCGAATAGGTTCCGCGCAGTGGTCCTCGACAGCGACCACGGAGAACTTCTGCAACGCCTTCAGAATTTCTGGCCGGCTACGCGCTTGCAGCAGCTTCGCTTTCTGGGCGCACAGGCCCATACCCTCGGTTCCCGGCTTTATCTGGTGGGCGGCGTCGTCCGTGATCTTTTCCTGGGCCGCGCGAGCCAGGACTGGGATCTTGCCATAGACGGACCTCTCGAACCGCTGCTTGCGGTATTGCAGGATCTGGGTTTCCAGTTGGACAAGCGTTCGCGGTTCGCTACTGCCAGCCTCACAAGCCCCGAGGGACTGCGCTGGGATCTGGCTCGTTGTCGCGGAGAGCGTTACCCCCAGCCCGCTGCCTTGCCCGAGGTTTTTCCCGCCGACATCTATACCGATCTGCAGCGCCGCGATTTTCGTTGCAATGCCATCGCCCTGCAGCTCGCCCCGGACACTTTTGCCGAGATCCTCGACCCGTTTCACGGATGCGCGGATCTCCGCAGCAGCACCCTCGAGGTACTGCATTCCCGATCCTTTCAGGACGATCCCACACGGATCCTGCGCGGACTGCGTTTTGCTCGACGCTTCGGCTTTTCTCTGGGTCCGCAAGCCCGTCAGCAACTGCACGAGGTGCTGGCAGCCAATGGCTTTGCCCATCTGAGTGGTACCCGACTGTTCCGCGAACTATCCCTGCTGCTCCAGCTTCCTGATCTGCCCGGTAACCTGCGCACATTTTGCGACTGGGGACTTGGCCCACTCTTACCGCCATTGGCATCCGCACCGGCCGCGATCTGGTTAGCCTTGCAGCGGCTCGAACAGTCTCTCGCTGCATACCAACGGCAATTTCAAGACAACATCGACCGGCCGGCAACGGCCCTCCTTCTGCTTGCCTACTTTACTGCTACGGAATTGCGAACAAGGCATTGGCAATATTGGCAGTGGACTCCGGATAGGGCTTGGCTGCACGACCTTGCCGCCTTGCCCGCGCGCCTACCGGGGCCTACGCCGGCCAAGCAGGCGCGCTACTGGCAGAGCTGGACGCCGGCAGGTATCCTGTGCGCTTTGGCCCTGCGGGAGGACCCGGAGCTGAGCCGCTCGGCCTGGCACTATCTGCAGGTACAGCGCTGGCAAAAGGTGCCGGTAGATGGTCGGGACCTCCAGAACTGGGGCATTCCCGCCGGCCCACAACTCGGCGATCTGCTTGCGCGTTTGCAGGATGCGACCTGGAACGGAGCCTTTGAAGACAAGGATGGAGCCCTGCGTTGGCTGAAACAAGAAAAGCTGCTGCCGTGATCGCCTGGGTAGGGATTGGCAGCAACCTGCAAGACCCCCGTGTGCAGGTGGCGCGGGCACGGGCGGCCTTGGCGGCGCTACCGCAATCGCGTTTGGACTGGGTTTCGCAAGACTATCTTTCGGAGCCCATCGGAGGAGTCGCGCAACCTCCCTTCGTCAATGCCGTGGCACGCCTGGAAACCTTTTTGTCGCCAAAAGACCTGCTCCAGGCCCTGCACAGCATCGAAGAGCAGGCCGGACGACAACGCACGCTAGAACTGGTCTGGGGCCCGCGGGTGCTGGATCTCGATCTCCTTGTCTATGGTGATCTGCGCAGCGAGGAGCCTGGTCTGCGCCTACCGCATCCGCAAATTGCTCACCGTGCCTTCGTACTGCAGCCCATGGCGGATTACGATCCCGGCCTGATGATCCCTGGCCTTGGCACCATCGCGCAACTGCTACCGGCGGTTGCCGACCAGCGCTTGGCGCCGGTGCCCTCGCCGACGGAGCCCGGCAGCGCGGAAGTCCGACGCTCATGCTGATTGTTGTCGAAGGCCCCATGGGGGCCGGAAAAACCAGTCTTACGCAGCTATTGGCCAGACATTTTGACGCGGAAACATGTCTGGAGATGCCGGGAGACAATCCCTTCCTGGCGGAGCTCTACGCCGATGGCCGCCACGCCCTGGCAACGGAACTGCATTTCTTGCTGCAGCGCTGTGCCCAGTGGCAGGCATTGCCCGCTGGCTGGTGTTTCAGCGATCACGGCCCGGACAAGGATTTGTTGTTCACCACGCAGACCCTGTCAGCAGCGGAGCGCGATCTCTATCTGCAGATTCGTGCCCGACTGTTACCGCAGCCACCCCAGGTAGATCTGATGATCTTCCTTGATGCACCGTTGGAGGTCCTCCATGCGCGCGTGCGGGCGCGCGGTGATCAATGGGATGCCGCCATGCAACGCGAATACCTGGCCGGAGTCCAGGCGCGCTATGCGGATTTTTTTGCCGGATATTCGGGTGCGGTCCTCGACCTGCGCGGCGAGAACCTGGACTTCGTCGCACACAAAAAGGATGCTAAAATCTTGACTGATTTAGTCGGGAATAAACTACACGAGTTGGGGTGGCGGAGTTGAGCAAACGGATCGATACCTGGATCGCGGCCAAGGAACGCGGGGAAAAGCGCGTCTTAGTGACGGCTTACGATCATCCCTTCGCCAAGCTGGCGGAAGAGGCCGGCGTCGATGGCGTCCTGGTTGGCGATTCCCTGGGGATGGTCGTCCAGGGTCATCGCGACACCTTGCAGGTGACACTGGAACAGATGGCCTATCACACCGAAATGGTGGCGCGCGCCTGTCAGCGCAGCTTGGTCTTTGCCGACCTCCCTTTGGGCAGCTACGAGGAAAGCCCGGCGCAGTGCTGGCGCTCCGCCAGCACCCTGCTGCGCGCAGGGGCCGAGGTGATCAAGTGGGAAGGCGGACTCGAATTCCGCGAGCACCTGGAATTTTCTGCGGCGCGCGGACTGAACGTCTGCGTACACCTTGGCCTGACCCCACAGCGCCTGCGCCAGTGGGGCGGCTTTCAGCGCCAGGCCACGACACCCGCGGCGGCAGAACGCCTGGAGCAGGAGGCCCTGACTCTGGCGCAATCCGGCGCCCGTTTCCTGCTCCTGGAAGCGGTTCCCGCTGAGCTTGCCGCGCGTATCTCGGCGCAGAGCCCCATCCCCGTCATCGGTATTGGTGCCGGGCCGGATACCGATGCCCAGGTTCTCGTGCTGCACGATGTTCTCGGCTTCGGCAAGGCCCCTCCCTTTGCCCGCGCCTTTGTCGATGGTGCGGCCCTGCTGCGCGCCGGACTCGGCGACTATGTGCAGGCGGTGCGCGAGCAATCCTTTCCCGGCAAAGCGGGTAAACGCTGATGCCCATTCTGCGCAATCCCGACAGCCTGCGGAACTGGCGACAGCAGCAGCGTGGCAGTCTGGCGCTGGTCCCCACCATGGGCCATCTCCATGCTGGGCACCTCGCGCTGCTGCGCCTTGCCCAGGCGCGGGCGGAGCAGGTACTGGTGAGCATCTACGTCAATCCCTTGCAGTTTGGCCCGGAAGAGGACTTTGCAAGCTATCCGCGCACGCTGGAGAGCGACCTGCAGCAACTGGCGGAGCACGGCTGCACGACCGTCTTCGTGCCCAGCGACGACGATCTCTATCCCCGGGGCGCTGCCGAACAAACACAGGTTGTCCCGCCCGAGCGGCTCAGCAGTATCCTCTGCGGTACGCAGCGGCCCGGACATTTCACCGGCGTGGCCACCATCGTCCTCAAATTGCTGCACCTGGCCCAGCCAGACATCCTGGTCTTGGGGGAAAAGGATTATCAACAATACCGCATTGTCGGGCAGATGCTCGACGACCTGAATCTTCCCGTCCAGCTCCTTTGTGGACCGACCCAGCGCGATGGCGACGGCCTGGCCCGGAGTTCCCGCAACAGCCGCCTGACATCCGAACAGCGCATCCTGGCGCCACGCCTCGCGACCGAACTGCGACAGCTCTGCCAGCTTCCTGTGGGTAGCCTGGTACAGGCTCCAGCCCGGGACGCCAGAGAGCGTCTGCAGGCGGCGGGCTTTGCCGTGGACTATCTGGAACTGCGGAACAGTGAAAGTCTGGAACCCGTGAGCGAGATCCGGCCCGGGGCACGCTGGCTGGCTGCTGCCCGCCTGGGCGATGTGCGACTGATCGACAACATGGTGATTCCGTGAGCGAACGACGCGAAATTCCCTACAACTACACCTCCTTTTCCGACCGCGAGATCGTCTGCCGATTCCTTGGGGACGAAGCCTGGGAGACCCTGGAAACGCTGCGCGGGCAGCGGGTCACCGGGCGTTCGGCGCGGATGCTCTTCGAGGTACTGGGCGATCTCTGGGTGGTGGCGCGCAACCCCTATCTGCAGGAGGACCTCTCCTCCGACTCCAAGCGACGCCGTGCCCTCTGGCAGGCCCTGGAGCACCGCCTGGACGAGATTGCCCAGCGCGCCGAAGGCAATGCTCTGGTTTTGCAGCTCCTCGATCGCTGCCGCGGCGCCAAGCAACGTTTCATCGCGAACTTCGATGCCGAGCGCGAGCTGCGCAAGCGGGCGGGGCAGGCCCTGGCCAAGGTCAGCCCCAAAGATCATGTGGACTTCAGCCCCTATGCCCGGGTAGCACACGTCACCGATGCCTCGGATTGGCGCGTCGAGCTGCCGCTGGTGGTCCTCTACCCAGCAACGGAAGCAGAACTGGCTGAGCAGGTACGCGTCTGTCGCGAACTGCAGCTGGCCATCATCCCGCGCGGCGGCGGTACCGGCTATACCGGCGGGGCGATCCCCCTGACACCGCGCAGCGCCGTCATCAATACCGAAAAACTGGACTCCCTATCGGCGATACAGGAAGTCGCCCTGCCCGACTGCGATGCCCTGGTGCCCGTCGTCGAAGCCGGCGCGGGAGTAGTCACCAAGGTGGTTGCTGACCTGGCCGAAAGCGCCGGGCTGGTCTTTGCCGTCGACCCCACCTCTCTCGATGCCTCCACCATCGGCGGCAACATCGCCATGAATGCGGGCGGCAAAAAGGCGGTACTCTGGGGCACCACCCTGGATAACCTGGCCTCCTGGCGCATGGTCATGCCCGATGCCCGCTGGCTGGAGGTCGAACGCCTGGATCACAACCTGGGCAAGATCCACGACCAGGAGCAGGTGCGCTTTCGCATCACCCGCTACGAGGCGGATGGCAAAACCCCCGTAGCCGCACCCGAGATCCTCGAACTCCCCGGTGGCGGTTTTCGCAAGGCCGGATTGGGCAAGGATGTCACCGACAAGGCCCTGGGGGGCTTGCCGGGCATCCAGAAGGAAGGTTGCGACGGCATCATCACCTCCGGGCGCTTCATTCTGCACCGCATGCCTAAGCACCTGCGCACGGTCTGTCTGGAGTTTTACGGCAAGGACCTGGAGCCGGCGGTCGCTGCCATCGTCGAGCTCAAGAACTATGTAGAAGGTCGGGCGGAGGTGCTGCTGACCGGTCTGGAGCACCTCGACGAGCGGTACATCAAGGCGGTCAAGTACAGCAACAAGGCGCCGCGGCGCGAGCGCCCGCGCATGCTGCTGCTGGCCGACATTGCCAGCGACGATGCCGACGCCGTCGGCGCCTGTGCCTCGGCGCTGGTGCGCTTGGCCAATGCCCGCGGCGCCGAAGGCTTCATCGCCACCACCCCCGAGTCGCGACGTCGCTTCTGGGCCGACCGTAGCCGTACCGCAGCGATTGCTGCGCATACCAACGCCTTCAAGATCAATGAAGATGTCGTCATCCCCCTCGATCGGCTGGGCGAATATACCCGCGCCGTCGAGCGCCTAAATATCGAACAGTCGATTGCCAATAAACTGCGCATCATCGATGCTTTGCAAGGCTATCTGCAGGGAGAGATGCCGGAGCTGCGGCGGGTGAAGGATTTTGAGGACAGCGCCGAAGAGCGCGCCATCGTGGCGGGCAAACGAGAAGCGGCGCTTGCCCTCCTCCAGGAAGTCCACGGTCGCTGGGAGCATTATCTTGCCCATCTTGACCAGCCCGCCGAGGAGTTACTCCCCAGCGTACCCGCGGAAGAGCAAGGGCAGATCGATCCCCAGCAGAGCCTCTTGCAGTTGCTCTTGCGGCGCGATCTGCGCATCAGTTACCGCCAGGACATCGGCAAGCCCCTGGAAGAGCTCTTCGCGGGGGAGCGCTTCACCGGGGTACTGGGCGAGATCCGGCGCATCCACGAGAGGGTCCGGCGTACGCGCATCTTTGTCGCCCTGCACATGCACGCTGGCGACGGCAACATTCACACCAACCTACCCGTGCTCTCTTCCGACCGCGAGATGCTGCAGGAGGCCGACCGGGTCGTCGACCGCATCATGGAGGTCGCTAAGGAGTTGGGCGGCGTCATCTCCGGTGAGCACGGCATCGGCATCACCAAGATGCGCTGGCTGGAGCCAGAAAAGATGGCAGCCTTCCAGCAATACAAGGCGCAGGTCGATCCGGATGGGGTCTTTAATCCGGGTAAACTGCTGCCCGGTTCGGGACTGGAAAGCGCCTATACCCCGTCACTGCAACTGGTGGAGCAGGAGGCGCTGATTCTCGAGGCGAGCGAGCTCGACAGCCTCAACCGCGAGATCAAGGACTGCCTGCGTTGCGGTAAGTGCAAGCCAGTCTGCATGACCCATGTGCCACGCGCCAATCTGCTCTATTCGCCGCGCAACAAGATCCTGGCGACAGGGCTTTTGATCGAGGCCTTTCTCTACGAAGAGCAGACCCGGCGCGGGGTATCGCAGCAGCATTTTCAGGCCCTGGAAGATGTTGCCGACCATTGCACCACCTGCCACAAGTGCATGACCCCCTGTCCGGTGGATATCGATTTTGGCGAGGTCTCGGTGCACATTCGCAATCTTCTGCGCGCGCGCGGCGAAAAGACCTTCAGCGCCGGTACCCGGCTGGCCATGAGCTATCTCAACGCCAGTGACCCGCAGACCGTACACTTCCTGCGCCGTGGCGTGCTGCAGCCCGCCTATCAGGCGCAGGCCCTGGCGCACCGCATCGTCCGGCCCCTGCTACCCAAGGGTGAGGCGCCGGCTACCACGGGCAAGGCCGATATCCGCGCCGAGGTCATTCACTTCTTGCGCAAGCCGCTGCCGACCGACATGGGGGCGCAGACCATGCGCCAGATTCTCGGCATCGTCGACCACGAAACCGTGCCCATTCTGCGCGATCCGCAGACCGCCCCGGACAGCGAGGCAGTATTCTACTTTCCCGGCTGTGGCAGCGAGCGCCTGTTCAGCCAGATTGGTCTGGCCACCCTCGCCATGCTCTATCGCGTGGGAGTACAGACGGTGCTGCCCCCCGGCTATCTTTGCTGCGGCTACCCGCAGACCGCTGCCGGTCAGGAAGACAAGGGGCAGGAAATCTCGGTGCGCAATCAAGTGCTCTTTCACCGCGTGGCCAACACCCTCAACTATCTGGATATCAAGACCGTCATCCTGTCTTGCGGCACCTGCATGGACCAGTTGCTCAAGTACCAGTTTGAGCAGATCTTTCCCGGCTGCCGCCTGCTCGACATCCATGAGTTTCTCATGGAGAAGGGGGTGCGCATGGAAGGCGTTGCCGGCGTGCAGTATCTCTACCATGACCCTTGTCATAGTCCGATGAAGACGCACAAGCCGCTGACCGTGGCGGAGACCCTGCTCGGCCAGCCGGTGCGCGGCTCCGAGCGCTGCTGCGGCGAAGCCGGTACCCTGGCCAGTAGTCGTCCGGATATCGCGACGCAACTGCGCGCGCGCAAGGAAGAAGTCCTGCACCAGGACATCCAGGCCCTCACCGGCGCGCCCAAGGCGCAGGGTGGCAACGTCAAGTTGCTGACTTCCTGCCCGGCCTGTCAGCAGGGTCTGGAACGCTACCGTCTGGATACCGGCCTCGATACCGACTATATCGTCGTCGAACTCGCCAAGGCACAGATGGGGGTCGATTGGGCGCGACAATTTGCCGAGGCCGCCCGCAATGGTGGCATCGAACGGGTCTTACTGTAGGGATGACGCACGCGTTTACCCGAGCCGACCTGCGCATCCAACTTCTTTCCGCCATCGCCGCCTCCGCCGACGTGACGGCATTCCTGCGCTTTCACGACGTTTTTACCTCGGCCATGACCGGCAATCTCGCCCTCCTCGGTCTGGCCTTGGGGCAAGGACACTTGGCCTTGGCTACCCACTCCCTCCTGGCCCTCATCGGTTTCATCATTGGCGCCGTAGCCGCCAGCGCTTTGGGAGCAACAGCTCTCGGACGCGGTGAACGCATCCTCTTTCTGGAGCTGCTGGGCCTGTGGATCTTTGCCGCGGGCTGGTGGCTCTGGGGCTTTCCCGCCGGCGGCGGGCCGCTGGCAATAATGATTCTCGGTTCTGCGGTGGCCATGGGGACGCAAAGCGTCCTCGCACGCCGAGTCAACGTGGCCGGCGTTCCCTCGGTAGTGTTCACCAACACCCTGACCAGCATCCTGATCAGCCTTACCCAGGCCCTGCAAAAGCGGGAAAAACCCGGCTGGGTGACGATGCAGCAGCTCGCCGCCCTGCTCGCCTACGCGGGCGGCGCGGTTTTCATCGCGGCACTGCTCTGGCTGAGCCCGGTGCTGGCGGTCAATCTGCCCTGGCTGGCGTTGCTCGGGGTGTGGTTTTTGGGACGGCATGAAGCAGCTGCATGAAGACCGTGCCGTGCCGATCCCCCTCGACGGCATCCTCGACCTGCACCAGTTTCGCCCAGCCGAAGTCAACGATCTGGTCCGCGAGTATCTGCGCGCCTGTCGCGCTGCGGGAGTCCTGCGAGTCCGCATCATCCATGGCAAAGGCAAGGGCGTTCTGCGCCGGCGGGTGCATACCATCCTGCGCCACGAAACAGCGGTACGGGCCTTCGGCCTTGCCCAGGACCGCAGCAGCTGGGGGGCCACCTGGGTCGATCTCTACCCCGCCGACGTCATTCCGCCCGCCAAGGCCGCCCCGGATGTCGAGAATGCAGTCAGCAAGCCGCCATTCTGGTATCGTATGCTGCAGTCAATTTTTCTCAAAAAGTAATCTATGGAAGAAGAAGGCGTCACCAAGTTCCAACTCCATTGGCAGGCGGGCGACGCTCCCGCCCCGGAGTTTATCCGCGAACTGGAGTTCTGGCGCAGCCGTCTGCGCGCCATCGGCGGCATTGGCGCAGACCCCAGGCGCTATGGGGGCATCGGTTTTGGCAATCTGAGCCGTCGCTGCACTGAAGGCTTCTGGATTACCGGCACGCAAACCGGGGAGCTGGCCAGCCTCGGTCCCCAGCACTACAGTCTCGTCGAAAACTGGGATATTGATGCCAATACCATCTGGGCACGCGGACCGGTGGCGCCCTCCTCCGAGTCCATGAGCCACGCGGCACTCTATGATCTGCGGCCAGACATCCACTGGGTATTTCACGCGCACCTGCCCGAACTGTGGAGGCGTGCGGCAGCACTGGATCTGCCACGCACCCCAGCCGATGTAGAGTACGGTACGCCGGCTATGGCCGCAGCGGTACGAGACATCGCCCGCCATGCCAGATTACCGGTGCTGCTCAGCATGACCGGCCATGAAGATGGCATTCTGGTGGCGGGCCAGCAGGCCGACGATTGCGGCGAGGCTTTGCTGCGCGCCATCGCCCGCGCCAGCTGAAGGGCGTTATTCCTGAATCACTTCCAGCGCTCCGGCCTCGAGCAGCGCTGCCTCGGCAATGGCCGCCGCCTGGGGATCAAAACCGCCATAGATGGCCGCAATAGCCGGTTTCTCTGCAAACTCCGCCGCTTCCATACGCGGATTTTCACGCAGCAGCAGTTGCAACGCCGACTGCAGTTCCATCGGCGCATCCTGCAGTTCGGCCAGCTGCTCGCGAACTTTGCTCAAGGCCACCTGCATCGCATCGGCACTGGGAAACAACACTTTAAGAAGAAACACGGATCCTCCAGGAGCGGGAAATATTATTGCCCATGATACGCGCGATGCTTGCGCTCGATCCACAATTACGGGCGATCCGTTTCAGGAGTTCATTCCTTCTCCATTCCCCGGCGGCGCCATTTTGCGTACACTGGGCACTTCGGAGGTGTGGCAGAGCGGTTGATTGCACCGGTCTTGAAAACCGGCAGGGGTTCACGCCCCTCGTGAGTTCGAATCTCACCGCCTCCGCCAAATCTCCCAGTTCTATTGGGTTCCCCGGACAGTTAAAGCGTAAAACCCGCCTAAAAACCAGCCTACGCAGCGGGCTCTGCGCGTGCCTTGCACCTGTCGCAAAATCGGTGCCCGGCGTGGGCGCTCCAGAACTCAACCCGGCAGACGATACAGCGGCGCACCTTCACGCGCGGGTCCTCCGGGCGGAACCAAGGCGGGACATGCCCGCCTGTCCCGCGTGGCGGCTCAAGCAACCGCTTCTTCGTCGTCATCGCCCGCGGCCTCCGCAATCGCCTGCCGGGAAAGGGCCAGCGCGATCTTCGACAAGGGGCTGGCCTTCGCGCGTTCAAACTCCCGGTTTGCCTCGGCTGCGCTCCGGTAAGCAAGCTGCACACCTTCGAGCTTCGCATGCATGCGCCCCCAGACATCGCCCAGCATCCGCTCCGCTAGGGCGGCTACGGAGAACGGGCGGCGTTCCTTCGGGCGACGGTCCACTACCGTGACAATGGCGGCAGCCAGCACTAGGTCATTGGTCATAATTGCGGCGCGGGCGGTGGTCTCCAGCTCAACCGGCCCGGCCCCTTCGAGCTGGAGCTGGTACTGGGTGCGCTTCGGGTCGCCCAAGGCAATCCGGCCCAGCATCGACACCGGCGACGCGTAGAGACTAGAGAGGGCTGCGGCTTCGTCCGCGTAGGTTTTCAGGCCGGTAAGCATAGCGGCCCGTTCCTCCGCGGAGCTGGCGAGCAATTGGCGGTACATATTCGCGGCCTTGTTTGCTGCCGATCTTCGGGACGCAGCAAGGATGGTGGCACGGTCTTCGACGGGAGTGCCACGGACAAAGTCTTGGGCCTCCCGGCTGTAGGCATCGCGGGCATTCGCCACCTGCGCTTGTAGCTTTTCGATCTTTCGGGAGAATGCGGTGGCCGTTTCGGTCGCGCGGTCGCTTAGGTACTGAATGCGCTCCTCGTTTACCGTCACGCCAGAGGGAACTGCGGAAAAGTCGATTGCTGTCATAAAAGTAGGCCTCCTATCTCGGGGAAGACCGACACGCGGGGCTCTTCCCACTAGCTCGGCAAGGGCGCCATTGCCCGTGCCCAGGCAAGCGGTAGCTCGCCTAGGCCTAAGAATACCGCCCCGGCGCAGTCGCGGTAAAGGGTTTTGTCTTTACTTTTCAATACGTTGGGTAGGTCACACAAGCACAATCCGGCGGTCCCGGCTGCTCCCCTCCGGCATGGGCACGAAACCGGACACCGCGACACGTCCCGCGGCGCTCCCGGCGATCAGATAGCTGGTGGCGTCGAGCATGTGGTCATTCGCGGAACTGTCCACGTCCTCCGGGTTGCGCGAATCGCGCGGAAGGGCAGGAACCGTCGCCAGCCAGTAGCGACAGCGCGAAGCGACGAAGAACTCACCATTAGCCATAAGCTGCTTCAGCAACTCGAATCGCGGCACCCGCGCGCCCTTCCGGGCGGGCGATACCCGCATCCCGGCCTCGCGGAACAAGTCAGCAATCGACGCCTCAGCCCGGCCTGCGGTGCGGGCTTCGGCGGCAGAGTCGATCACTCCAGCGGCGCGGGTGCCGTTCCGCAAGGCGATCTCGTGGAGAGAGGGCGCGATCTGCCCGGGTGTACGGCCCGTCCCCCGGCTCATGTTCTTCGGGTCGCACTCGAAATGCTCGTCATAGATTACCCAAGCCCCCTTGGGCATCACGCGATCATCGGACAAGCGCACGTCATAGGCGAGTTTCCCGCCCAAGACTACCGCGCAGGGCGCGGCGGAGCCCCAGTCAATCGACAAGCGCAATGACCCGAACGTATCCGGCGGGACTTCGTGATGGTCGAATACCGCGCGGGCGCGGTCCCAGCAGCCCCCGAAGTAATCGCCCACGATTGCCGACCAATCGCCGTGCCGGTGCGCCCGGTACAGCGCCGGGTCCGTATGGGCAAGGACGGAGAAGTTGCGCTTGTAGGCTTCCGGCAGGTGCGGGTTGTCGTCAACGGTTGAGGGCGCATACACCCAAGTCTGGTCAGCGAACCGGAAAGGTGTCCAAGGCTCGCGGCCCGTAACGTACCGCTCCGCGAGGGCGGAATGGTTCGCACCGCCCGGATTCCCCGCCAAGATCATGCGCAACGGGACGCCCGGCGCGCGTAGGGTCAGCGCAAGGGCGTCGATCACGGGCAGCTCCGGGCCTTCGCCAGCCTCGTCTACCGCGATCAGCGAGAAGGTCATGCCCTGTACCGTGTCTTGTAGGGCGGCGTTCGATTCGCAGTGCGTGAGCTGGACGGTCGCGCCGTTCGGAAGGCGAAATACGTTGTCGTTCAAGTTGTAGCTCAACCCGGAGCCATAGGCGGCGCGGAACAAGCCGCGCAGCTCCTCCGCGAACTGTAGCAGGGACTTCAACCGGCGGCGCGTCACAAGCACGCGGGCGCGGGCTCGGTACTGGTCGCAGTGGCGAAGGATAAGCAACTGCAAGGCAAAAGACTTCCCGCCACCACGGCCACCGCCCAAGAACACAAAGTGGTCCTCGGGGATGCTAAGAACGGTTGCTTGGAAGGGAGTCGGGCGAATCGTCTGGGCGGATTGGTTAGACCCGGTCACGGTTGACATCAATTATCCTCCCGTAGTCGTCCGGGGATAGCGCGGCGTTAATCTGGATCAGCACGCGGGGTGCGTCCTCTTGGCTGCCGTCCTCGCGCCCGATCTTATAGAGCCTGTCGCCCAGCCACTCGGCGGCGCGGGTGTCGCCTTCCAGCATCTTGGCCCTCATAAAGGCGATAACCTCCCCGGCTCCCTCTGCCCGACCTTCCTCTAGGGCTTGCGCCAGCGGCGATAGGTCGCCATCGGCGGTGTCCTTTTTAAGCGCGCGCCATTGCGGGTAGGTAAGCCCAAGTGCGCGCCTAATCGCGGGCTCCCGGCATCCTTCGGCGGCCATTTCCCGCACCACGTTCAACGAATCTTCGGGCAGTCCCTTGGTTTCCAGATCGCGGAGATGACCCTTGGTCAGTTTCGTATTACGGCTCACGCTTCGGCATCCTCCGCGGCGAGGGCGGCATCTGCGGCGGCTTCGGCGGCGGCCATTTCCCGTTTTATGCGACTGATGGCCGATATGCCTACGCGGGTGATTGTACGGATGCGGGACGGCTTCACCCCGGCCCGCAGTAGCGAAGCGATCTTGTCCTCAAGACCGCGGGATGTGCGCGGCGGCCCTATCCGCACGCCCTTGGCCCGCGCCTTACGGTGGCCCCGGCGCAGAGCCTCTACGCGCACCGCTCGGTCGAAAGCAACCACGGCGGACACCGCCTGAAGGAACTCAGCGCCGTCGGGAGTCAGCGTGTCCAGCTCAAGATCAGCGACGTATAGCCCAGCACCGGCAACGGCCAGCTCGCGCAGCAGTTCCTCTAGGTCGCCCACACTACGGGCCAGCCGGTCAAGGGAAACAATGGCGATTCCCTCCGCGCCGCCCCGCATCGCGTCGTAGATCGCGCGGTCACGCTTCGGGCGAGGGTCGCGTGCTGCCTTCGCCTCCACGTTCTCGTCAACGTACTCGTCCACCACCTCGTGCCCAGCAGCGGCGCAGCGCTCGCGGAGAATAGCGAACTGCTCTTCAGCGGAAGGGTCGGTGTCGAGGGACCGGCGGGCGTAAAGAACGAATCGTGCCATGGTCGTTTTGCTCCTGTCGAAAAGGAATATGAGCCCGATTCTACCGACCGGGACACGACAGATAAAGGTTTTAGGCGGGTGCGTAGGCGGGATTGTCACAAAAAAATGCTATAAAATCCAGATAATTGTGGAATATCGGCGGAGAACTTCTCCGCCTTGCTACCATCTTAGGATGTCTCGCGGTCCCAAAATTTGTGGAAAATTGGCAAATTTGGGTGGCGAAAGACCATTGCTGTACTTACCCTACAGCCCACCTAGCGCGGATGTCCCCTGCGCCGAATCTGCCCACATAGCGGCGGTGATTCCTGTTGTCCCTCGGCCCGGCCCAGCAGCCCCCGGCTATCTCGGCTCTGCCCAGCAGCGGGTCCGGGTAGGGTCCAGGTAGGGTCCGGGTTAGGTCCGGGTTGAAACCTGTCGAAAGCCCCAGTAAATACTGGCTGGGTCCGGGTAGTCCGGGTATATTTTAATTATAGGAATAATAAATACTAAATATACAGAGAAAAGAAAGAGGAAAAATACTATATATAAATAAACTTCCCGGCCTAGACCCAGACCCCCCGGACCCCCCCGCCGAAGCCCCAGCCCCGCTGGGCTCCGGCCGGTCCGGGCTCCCGATCTTGGGTGGGCCCCAGTCGGGACCCGGTCCGGGCTGGGCTCCCGATCGTGGCGACTCGTGGGCAGCGGGCGCACGAAAAATGCCCAGCGGCAACCCCGCCGGGCAATCTCTCTACCGCTCGGTCGCCTACCGCTGGGCGGCTCGGCCGCCTATACTTTGGGCAATCTCCAGCAGGGCGTCTCGTACTCCGTCCAGAGTCTCGCCCATCAGGGGGTGGTCGCTGCGCAATGGCTCGCGTAGTCCGTCGATAACTCCGGCCAGTGGTTCGGCAGCCTCCGCAAGTCCCCGCAGGCTCATGGCAATCTCGTCACCAGCCGCCGTAGTAACGTAAGATGCGATCAACGCGGCGCGGGCTTCCGGTGGGTAGTCAGCAAACCGCCTTTCAACAAATTCTGCGGCCTCTTGCATCCAGTCGTGCGCCGTATGTCCGGCCTGTCTCATCAAATCAGTTGCACTAAGCATACTCAACCTCCAATCAGGTTAGCTTGCCGGGCATTACAACGGGGTGCCCGGCACTCCCCGTGCTACTTCAGAACGGCATCGGGTCTCCCCCCTTCGGACATTTTAGGCGCAGTCCGGAGAACAGCATCATCCGCTCCTCGCCCCTGCGCCCTTTCTTGCTGCGAACCTTCGCACTTGTCGCGGCGTACAGCTGGGCAGAGAACGAGTTCAACGCGCCGGGCAGCGATCCGTTGCGATCGCACCATGACCGCCAGCGCCCGAACGCTTCCGCCTTCGGCACCTCCGCGTTTGGGTCTAGCTCGCACTCTTCGCGCAGGAACGTCGCCACCGGCGCGGCCAGTTCGACTAGCTCCTGCGTGGCTTCTATCGAAGAGGGCGGCAGGTCGAAGCGCCCGCGCTCGCGAAGACGCCGCCAGCCTTCGATCGCCCAGTTCAAGATGCCGGGAAGCTCGGCCAGTAGCTTGGTGGTCAGGTCCGGGTCTTCCTTCCCCAAGAAGCTCTGCTCCATCAGCAGCGGCACGAATCGGTTGGCCAGCGCCGGGCTGGCGTCGGAGAATCGCGGCATCAGGTTCGACAGCAGAAGGAATCGCACGGGCAGCACCCCCGTCCACGCGCTCTTGTGCTTGCGGTTAACCGTAACCGTGTCCTCGCCGCTTATGCGCAGCAAGGTTTCCGCGATCGCCGCGAGCCTCGCCGCACGGTCCAGGCGCACGTCGCTTAGGGTCGCAAGCTGTTTGCCCAGTAGGGGCTCCAGGCCGAAGTTCTCGCCGAAGTCGCCCAGCGACGGTGCGCAGACATTCGACGGCCCGACTAGCTCCTTCAGCACGCGCGCAATCGTTCCCTTGCCGGATCGGGTCGGCCCGACTATCAGGAAAATCTTCTGTAGGGACGTATCCGGGATTAGGACATAGCCGAAGATTTCCTGCAGCAGGTCGATGGCTTCCGGTTCTTCCGGCCAAAGCGATTTTAGGAAAGCCAGCCAGCGCTCCGGCGTGGGCGCGTGGGCGTCGTAGTCGAATGCCAGCGCACTGCGCGTAAAGAAGCGCGGCGAGGGCTCTAGCAGCTCGCCGGTCGGCAGGTGTAGCAGCCCGTTACGGCAGGCCATTACCTCCTCGGCGGGCGGCCCCTCGCCCTCCAGCCAGCACGGCGGCACGAAGGAGTCCCTTGGCCGGTGCGCGATGGCCCGCAGCCCGTCAATTACACCACTAACGGCTGCGGGGTTAGGGCGGAAGTCGTCGCCCACTAGCTGCCCGGCCTCCCTCTGCTTCTCGGTCGGCGGTCGCTTCGCCCGCTCTAGGAACTCGTACACGTACTTGCGCACCGTGTCGTCCTCCAGCTCGACGTAGGCGGCGCCGGAGTAATCCAGCCAATCGTCGTTGTAGAGCAAGAGATGGGGACGCTCGTGCTCCAAGAACGCGCGCGCGGACTCCAGCGGGGTGCTCGGGCTTAATAACAGCCCGCCGTGGGCAATCGCCTCGTGGGCCCGCTCGATCTGCCGCCGGGCATACTCCGCCGAGTCTCCTCGCTCAAGTACGCTCTCGGATATGCGGTTGTTCCGGTCGGTAATCGCCGAGAAGATCCCCGCGTCATCGACGCCCGCCCGGATCAGATCGCAGCAGACCCGAAACAGCGCCTCCGATCGGGACGGATACGGGCGGGAGTCGTCGGGATGTTGTCCGTTCGCTATAATAGCCAGCGTGGTGTCGGAGATTTTCTTTCCGTTCTCCGCTGCCCATTCTTCCAGTTCCTCCGTACCCATAGCTGAAGCTGTACTCCGCTCCACCCCCGCTCGGGCGCGTGCCGGCGCGCCAGCGGACGGTGGGCGGCTCCCCGCGGCGGGCGTGGGGAAGTCCTCTAGGCGGTAGCTCTCCGCCGTCTGGTAGACCACTTCGGCCTCCTGCGGCGTTCTTCCCTTCTTCGCCTTCTTTTGGCCCGGCCAGTTCCTCGTCCCCGGCAGGCGCGCTATTCGGTCGACGTTCTGGCAGTGGTCCCCGTCCAGTAGGCGGGCCAGCTCCCCGTTCATTTCCTCCGCTCGGGCGAAGTCGTCAACTCCCAAGGGCTCCGCGAGCCGCCAGAATCCCCAAAAGCCCCCGCCGGAGTCGATAATTAGGGACGGCTGCGGGATGCCCTTGGGTAGTCCGGTAGTCAGCAAGCGAAGGATTCGGGCGCGCTCCGCCTCGATCTCCTCCCCGGCGCGCGGGTCGATGTCCACATATAGCCATTCGACGCGCGCAATGTCCTCCTTCGACGGCTTCTTGCTCATCGGCTTCTCGGTCGGGTTTATGGAGAAATAGACGTTATCGGTCTGGTTCTGGTTCTCGGCCCACGACGCGGCTTGCGCCGCGTCGGTAAAGGTCTTTGCACGCAGCCTCCCGCCGTCGGGCGGAATCGCAGCCAGCAACCAAGGTCCGCCGGGTCGGAAGCGTTTGAGAAACTCCTCGATCATCGCACGCCCTCCTTGCTCAGAAGGTAGTCCTTCAAGGACTGTCCGAACACGAGACGGTGGGCTTCGTCTAGGCGCTTTAGATCATATTCTAGTACCGCCCTCCGCTTCGGGTCCGGGCGGCTAGAGTACTCCAGCGCCTCTAGGACCAGCTCCCTTTCCCGGCACAGTACTTTCTCAATAGCGCAGAAAAAGAGACGCACCAAGATTCCCTCGTCCTTATTGGCGTTGCTGTTTACCCGCAGGTATTCCATCAAGACGTACTCCGGGATGCCTGTTTCTTCGGCCAGCTCCAGCACCGATCCCCCGGACCTCAAGTAGCCCGACACTAGGTGTCTAGCGCTGTCTTGGCCCGTAAGGTCGCGGATATGCTTTGCCAGTTCGGTAAACAGCCCGGTCCGGCTCGTGGGCTCGCCTCGGTCGGCGGCCCACGCTTCCAGATCGGAGCGACGCCAGCCCCTGCCGCCGTCGTATCGGGCAGCCCACGCCGCAAGGTCCGCCTGCCGCCAGCGTGAAACGGCTCTGCCGTGCGGTGCCCAGCGGACGGGCTGGGGAAAGTCGGGGTCCTCCTTATTCCATTTCCATAGGGTCGACGGGGAGATGCCCAGGAAGGCGGCGGCCATTGCGGACGTAAGCAATGGCTCCTCGTCGGTCCGTTCGGACTTTTTAATGTTACGCTCTTGCATGTCTTGGCCCCCCTTACGATTCTTGAAGGGAGTCAACCCACGCGTCGATCTCGTTCAGGTCGTACGCGCTGGCGCTGGGTCCGATCTTGCGCCGCTTCGGAAAGTCGGCGCACTCTTGGCTCCATCGGTAGATTGTTGACACGTGGACGCCAAGATACTTGGCTACTTGGTCAGGCCGGGCATACCGGCGGCCCGTAGTGGTAACAGATTCGTTCGACATTACGCGATCCTCATTCCAAGGTTCGCGCTACCCCCGCAAAAATAAGACGCGGGGAAGCGCAAGCGACGCGCCCAAAGCTGCTGGGCGCTCCTCTTGTCACTTCCCC
The DNA here is from genome assembly GCF_024396695.1 of Acidithiobacillus sp. YTS05. Lineage (GTDB taxonomy): Bacteria > Pseudomonadota > Gammaproteobacteria > Acidithiobacillales > Acidithiobacillaceae > Igneacidithiobacillus > Igneacidithiobacillus copahuensis. The sequence continues at coordinate 824,591 of NZ_CP094359.1, read as the reverse complement.
GCGTCACGCGGTTCTTCAGAAACCTAGGCGAGGATTTCGCATCACGCTGCGAAATTTTTCAGCTCCGCTCCTCGCCCCGGTGTTCCAGCGATCAATTAGGGCCTAATATACTCCCTTATTTTCTCGCGGTAAAGACCAGATAAAAAATACCTTGTCAAAGACCTTTTGTGATCATGATCTTAATTTACTTTTCCCGAATCTGTTTTATGCGTAACTAAGTGATTTCTGTCGCATATTTTATTGGCGGTTTACCTCTAATCGCTTAGACTCAACCGCCGCAATACCTCGCCCAATCGACCATCAGCGCGCGCCTCTTCTGAAGCAAGCTGCCGCGCGCATAGGCGGCTTCCGCCTTGTCGCGGAGCTGGTGGGCAAGGGCATGCTCGATAACCTCGCGCGGATGGTGCGTTGTCTCGCCAGCCCAGTCCCGGAAGGTCGAGCGGAAGCCGTGAACAGTGACGGTCCGGTTGTTTTGCTTTGGGTCGACGTAGTCGCCACCCATCCGCCGGATCACGGCGGTCAGCGTCATGTCCGACAACGCTCCCGCCCCTCGGGATGATGGGAACACGAAGCCGTTGTTCTCAAGGCGCGGGAGTCCAGCCAATAGCGATAACGCCTCCTCGGTCAGCGGCACCTTGTGTTCCTTGCGCATCTTCATACGCTCCGCAGGTATCGTCCAGACGCGCGCCTCAAAGTCGATCTCCTCCCATACCGCCCCCCGAACTTCACCGGACCGCGCAGCGGTCAGAATAGCGAACTCCAGCGCGCGGGCTCCGCTCCCGCCCAGTTTGCGAAGGTGCTTCATAAAGGCGGGGATACGTTCATAAGGCAGCGCCGGGTGGTTGCCGTTGCGCGCTACCTTCGCCGGTTTGGGCAGCATCGTGGCGAGATGCCCGGCCCAGCGCGCCGGATTCAGCCCCTCGCGGTACTTGCGCGCGGTCGCCCAGTCCAGCACGGTTTCGATTCGCCCGCGCAGGCGGCTGGCGGTCTCTGTCTTTTCGTTCCAGATCGGTTCAAGGACGGCCAGAATATGCGGCGTGTCGATGTCGCGCAGGTAGAGCTTGCCGAGAGCTGGGAAGGCATAGGTGGTCAACGTATTTAGCCACTGCTGGGCGTGCTTCGCGTTCTTCCACTCCGGGGATTTCGCCTCAATACACTGTCGCGCGGCCTGCTCAAAGGTTATTTCCGCGGCCTGTCGCGCCAGCAGTGCGGCCCGCGCGGCCCTCCGTTCCTCAACCGGGTCTATCCCTTGGGCGATCTTCTCGCGCAGCGCCCGCGCCTTGTCTCGGGCTTGCTTCAGTGTCACCGCCGGGTATCCCCCCAAGCCGATCTCGCGGCGGCGCTGCTTGCCGTCCGCCGTTTGTCCTACGGTTGCCCGCAGCAGCCACGTCTTCCCCCCGCCCGGTAACACTTGGAGATAGAGTCCGGGCACCCCGCCCACCGGGTGCGCTCCGGGCTCCGCGAGTCGGCGCACTTCTAGGTCAGTCAAGTCTTTGGCTCTTCTCGGCATATGCTACACCCTCCTAAAAACCCGCCTAAGTATAACGCGATTTAGAGAGATGTAGAAAGACCCGGCGAGAAGAAGATGAACACCAAGACGCTGTTTTTACTTGTTTATTCGTAGCTTTGTAAGACCTAGCGAGAACATATCAGAGAATAAAAAGGCGGACACCGCCTCCGCCACTACTCAATATCCCAGTTTTCGGCCGAGGATCAGCAGATCTCTTGTCTCGCCGTCGAGCCGAGCGACTTCCGGCAGGCTCCCCCATTCGGCAAACGCAAACTTCTTGAATAGCCGCACACTCGCCTGATTTTCCGCGAAGATGAATCCGAGCAATGTGGAAATGCCCAGTGCCGGGGCAGCATGGATCGCGTGTTCCATCAGGATGCTGGCCTGCCCTTTTCCTCGCTCCTCCTCCCGAACATAGATGGCAACCTCCACAGTAGCAGCATAGGCCGGGCGTCCGTAAAAATCGGATAGGCTTAGCCAGGCAGCGATTCCGGTATCACTCTGCAGTACCCAAATCGGACGTCGATTGGGGTCATGGGCCTGAAACCAAGGGATTCGACTCGCAACCGTTACCGGGTCGGTATCGGCCGTAACAATGCGAGAGGCAATAGTGGAGTTATAGATGGTAACGATCTCCGGCAAGTCCTCCAGAGTCGCCAAGCGTAGCCGACTTTCCATTACTTCCTAGCACTCCCGGGCCGGCGCACGCGCAGGGTCTGAAATTGTCGGTACAGGACGCGTCCCTGCCCTCCTTGCGGGTGGCGGTTTACGTGGCGCAGTTCGGTCCAGTCCACTTCCGCGCTCAGGGCCTGCGAATCGCTATGCTGCAAGGCAATTTCGGCTGCGGTGCGCAATACCTCGGGAGGGACGGTCTGCTGGGGATGAGAGCGGCGGATCAGCACATGACTGCCCTGCAGATCCTGCACGTGCAGCCACAGATCCTGCGACCGTCCCAATCGAAACGTCAGGTATTCGTTGGCGCGCGCGTTTTTTCCCCAGAGGATGGTAAAGCCCTCCACTACCCGCTCTTCGATGCCTTGCAAATGCGTTTGCGCCGGCTGCTTTTTGCCGGGAGTGGATACGCTGGGCGGGACAGGGAGCCGATTGGGCAAGGCGGCCAGCGCCTTTTCCACCGCGGCAATCTCTGCGCGGATGCGTTGCTCTGCGCGCTGCGCCCGCTGTGCACGCCGGAGGAGTTCGCGCGCGTGGTCGTGGAGGGATTTTCCCGCAGGGATATCCAATTCTATCTGGCCGACGCCATCGGGACGGTACTCGGGTGCCTGCAACACGCCGCCCGGATGTATACGATCGGGCAAGGTGAAGAGCGCGGTCGCCTCGCGGCGATCCTCCGCCGGCGTGCTCTGCCAACGCAACAGATCGGCCTGCAGCCGCTGCAGGCGACGCTGTAAGCGCCGCTCCTCCCGCTGCCGCGCCTGTTCTACCGCCGCGGCTTCCGGTGCGCGACTGGCAGCCTGTGGCTCCTGCCAATGCGTGGCCGCACGGACCGGCAGGGCGACTGCCACTGGCTCAACAGCAAGGGGATAGGGTTCCCACCCCGATGACTGCCACCAGTCGGCACAAGCGGGGCCGTGCAGGACATTATCGATCCGCGCCGGGCCATCACCACCGCTCAGAGCCTCGCGGCGGGCCGGATGCAGCAAAAAAACGGGATTTTCCATCGCGTCCCAGCGCGACGTTGCGGCAGGCGGCCGGTACCTAGCTTGCGGCAGAATCCGCCCTGCCCCCTGATCGAGAGAATCCCAGCGCGAAGCCCAGTGGATCTGCTCTCTTTCGTCCAGCAGGAGCAACGCACCCTGGCCACCAAAACACTCGGCCAGCAGCTGCCAATGGCGTTCCTGCCGATCGAGGCCGGTATGACGGAACTGCAGGCTCAGTATACGGTCGGCCCAGGGGACTTCGATGGCAAGCAGACGGAAACCGGCAAGCTTTTGCCCCAACAGGGCCGCCGGGCCGGCGGGTTTAGGAACTGCGGATGCTGCCTCGCTCCAGTACAGGCCCAGGGGCGACGCCTGGTAGGCCAGATGCAGGCGCTTGCGGGCAAAATACAGTACCGCCGTGCCACGCTCTGCGGCGATACCCCGCACGCTCTGCTGCGCGAAATCCTCCTGCAGACAGCGGGCCGCGGCAAAGAGCTGCAGGGTGTCCACCGGCTACGACCGTGTCTGTAACACGCCCGCCGTCTGCAGGTAGTACCAGAGAGCATCGAGGGCATCGACATCCTTGGCCTGACTGGTATCCAGACGCAGCTCCGGCGTCTCCGGTTCTTCGTAGGGGTCGCTCACCCCGGTAAACGCGGCAATTTCGCCACGCTGGGCGCGGGCATAGAGACCTTTGGGATCGCGTTGCGCGCAAACGGCAAGTGGCGTCGCCACATGCACCTCGACAAAGAGTCCGCCGGCCTCTTCCACCAGTCTGCGTGCCTCAGCACGGGCATGCCGATAGGGCGAGATGGCGGCAACCAGGGCGATACCGCCATGACGGGCGATGAGGCTCGCCACAAAGCCGATACGGTGGATGTTTTCGTCACGGTCTTCGCGGCTGAACCCCAGCCCCTTGGAGAGAAAACGGCGTACAACATCGCCATCGAGCAGGGTCACCGCGCGCGAATCGTGGCTTTCCAGACGGCGCGCCAGCATTCCCGCCAGAGTGCTTTTGCCGCTGGCGGAGAGCCCGGTAAACCAGACCACCAGTCCACGCCGGTCGGCACCGCGATAGGCCTGACGCAGGATACGGATGACCTCAGGGGGGGAAAACCATTCCGGGATTTCTTCATTGGCCGCCAGACGCCGCCGCAACTCCGTGCCCGACAACTCGGCCAGGCGCTCGCCATTAGCCTCGGCCCGTGGCACATAGGCGCGACGTTTGGCGGAGTAGGCGTACTCTGGCAGGAGGACGGGCACAATGCCCAGGTCGCTCCGATGCTCTTCCAGCAGCTCCTGCGCGGCAAAGGGGGGATACCAGCTCCCCTGCTCCGGGTGCCCCGGGTCGGCATGGGCGCGCCCGACAACGAAGTGGGTGGCGCCATGATTGCGACGGATCAGCGCATGCCAAAGCGCCTCGCGCGGGCCGGCCATGCGCATCGCCAAGGGTAGCGGGGAGAGCAACACCCGTTGCGCCGGATAATGGGGCAGCACGGCGCGATAGGCGCGCATGCGCGCCGCCGCATCCACATCGCCGGGCTTGGTCGGGCCGATGGCCGGATGCAGCAGCAGACGGGCCTCCTCCCCCAACTCCGCCAGCGCCGCCTGGGTGATGGCGATATGCGCACGGTGCAAGGGGTTTCTGGTCTGGAAGGCAAGCAGGGGGCGCCCCGTCGCCAGCTCGCGGATTTCTTCGGGATAGCGGTATTCCGGGGGGAACTCCACCGCTGCAGCGCGCCGCAGCGCGCCCTCTTCCCAGGGCTCCACGGTGCCAGCAACATTCCACGGAGGTAAATCGAGAATCTGCGCCACCCCGGGATGCCTGCGGTCGTCGCTGCCATAGACCAGCAACGCCTCCCGTCGGCGGTCGGGACGGTAACATTCGCTTACCCGCAATCGCGCCAGAGGCGTACCGTCTTCCCGGTCGAGGCGCAGTGTTGCTCCCGCTTCCAGACTCTGCGCTAGGTGATCGCTTAGTTCGAGGGTGATGGGAATGGGCCAGAGGCTGCCGTCGGGCAGGCGCATTTGCGTCAGCACCGACTCCCAGCTTGCCTGATCCATAAAGCCCCGCAGAGGTGCGAAGGCGCCATTGAGCAGCAACTCTACGTCGCAGCGCTGGCGCGCGCTCAATACCTGTACGGCTACGTCGCTACTCATGATGCGGTCTGCAAGGGAAAGAGAGGGAGATGCGCCAGCGACAGCAAGGGTTCCGCCAGTTGTGGTCGCTCCCCTTCGGTGCAGATCGTCGCCACGGCGGCAATCCGCGCCCGCGCCTCGACCATCAGAGCACGCATGGCCTCCAGCGTCGAACCGGTACTGATCACGTCGTCCACAAGTACCACTGACCGACCCGCAAGCAGCTTGCGGTCCTTGGCATCAAGATACAGGGTCTGCGGCTTGCCGGTGGTGATCGACAGGGTCGAAGCCTGTAACGCATCCCCCATATAGGACTTGTACGTCTTGCGCAACACCACGTAGGGCTTCTGCGTCCGTAAGGAAAGTGCGTAGGCCAACGGAATGCTCTTCGCCTCAGCAGTGACCAGAGCCACGTATTCGTGGGCGTCCAACTCTTTGCTCAGGGCATCGGCCGCGGCTTCGCAGAGTTCTGTGTCACCCAGGATGTTGAGTACGGCAATCGCTAGTTCCGGGCTGACGGCAAAGAGCGGGAGATCGCGCTGCACCGCGCCGATGCGCAAGCTGTGACTTTCCTGAGGGAGGGAATTCTGCATTGAGGGCCTATCCTGTTCGCTTTTGGAGAGCGCCAGTTTGCCACGACTGACCACACTGCCCAAGCATTCGCTTGTTTCCATCCATTTCTCCTCATGGCTATTGCACAACTCTCGTTCCAGGTATATCCTTCACTCATTCCATCGCCCCTGGCGATGTGGACGTAACGCTCCCTCCATCAGGAGGTTTGGGTACGACAGGTTTCCTGATCGTACCTTTTTTATTTCATCGTCCCGCGGACGACAGGCAGACAAGAGGTCACATGGGCGGTATCACAAGGGCTCTCATCAGCGTTTCCGACAAAACCGGCGTGGTAGAATTTGCGCGCGGCCTGGCCGCCCACGGGGTAGAACTCCTTTCTACCGGCGGCACTGCCCGCCTGCTGCGGGAAGCCGGCCTGACCGTCATCGAAGTTGCCGACTACACCGGTTTTCCGGAAATGCTCGAGGGCCGGCTGAAGACCTTGCACCCCAAAATTCATGGTGGCCTGCTGGCCCGCCGCGATGATCCGCAGCATCAGGAGGACATGCGCCGCGAGGGCATTCCGCCCATCGACCTGCTCTGCGTCAATCTCTATCCCTTCGAGGCGACCATCGCCCGGCCCGATGTCACCCTGGAGGAAGCCATCGAACAGATCGATATTGGCGGCCCCACCATGCTGCGTGCCGGCGCCAAGAATTGGGAAGGGGTGACTGTAGTGGTCGACCCTGCAGACTACCAAGCGGTGCTGCGGGAAATGGAACAGAGCCGCGGTGGCGTGGGGGCCAGTCTGCGCTTCCGTCTGGCGGTCAAGGTCTTTGCCCATACCGCCCGCTATGACGGCCTGATTGCCAGTCACCTCTCCCGCCATCTCGACGATCCCGAGGAAGCGGATGTGTTTCCGCGCATCCTGACCCTGCAGCTCGAACAGAAACAGGGACTGCGCTATGGCGAAAACCCCCACCAGCAGGCGGCTTTTTATGCCGATGCCAGCGGCTCCGGTCTGGCCCATGCCCAGCAGTTGCAGGGCAAGGAGCTCTCCTACAACAATCTGGGCGACAGCGACGCTGCGGTCAATCTGGTGCTCGAATTTGCCGAACCCGCCTGCGCCATCATCAAACATGGCAATCCTTGCGGTGCCGCCATCGGTCGGGATGCCGCCGACGCCTTCGCCCGCGCCTGGTCCGCCGACCCGGTATCCGCCTTTGGCAGCGTCATTGCCTGCAATCGCAGCATCGATGCAGTGCTTGCCCAGGCGATGACGGAGTCTTTTATTGAGGTCGTTCTCGCCTCGGAAGTCACGCCCGAGGCAGCAGACATCCTGGCGCGCAAGAAAAATCTCCGTGTGCTCGCCTTTGGCGATCCGCAGCAATGGCGCCAGGCCAATGCCTGGGACTTCAAACGGGTACGTGGCGGTTTATTGCTGCAGGACTTTGATGATCTCGTCGAGGACGAGGGTCAGTGGCGGGTGGTGACGGTACGCGAACCCAGCAGCGACGAATATCGCGATCTCCGCTTTGCCTGGAAAATTGCCAAACATGTGCGCTCCAATGCCATTGTCTACGCCAACGCTGGACGCACCCTGGGGGTGGGAGCCGGGCAGATGAGTCGTGTGGATGCTGCCCGCTGCGGTGCTGCCAAAGCGGAAGAACTGGGGTTTTCGCTGCAGGGAGCGGCTCTGGCCTCGGATGCCTTTTTCCCCTTCCGTGATGGAGTGGATGCCGCCGCTACGGCGGGCGTCAAGGCGATCATCCAGCCCGGCGGCTCGATTCGCGATGAAGAGGTCATCGCCAGTGCCAACGAACATGGCATAGCGATGGTCTTCACCAGCGTGCGCCACTTCCGGCATGGCTGAGAAGGAGATGGCAATGCAGAAGATCATGGTATTGGGGGGGGGCGGTCGTGAGCATGCCATCGCCTGGAAACTGGCACAGTCCGCCGAGGTGGCGGAAGTCATTTGCGTTCCTGGCAACCCGGGTACCGCAGAGGAGCCCAAGTGCCGTAATCTCGATCTATCGCCGGTAATCAGCGCCGATGTCGTGGCCGCAGCGCATGCGGCCGGCGTGTCATTGGTGGTGATCGGGCCGGAAGCCCCTCTGGTGGCCGGCGTGGCCGATGCCCTGCGGCGCAGCGGCATCGCGGTCTTTGGCCCCAACGCTGCAGCGGCGCGCCTGGAAGGAAGCAAGGCCTTCGCCAAAGAGTTCATGGAGCGCCACGGCATCCCCACCGCCGCCTATGGCCGCTTCACCGCCTTTGGCCCCGGACAGGAGTTTCTGCAGACCTGTGCCCTGCCCATTGTCGTCAAGGCCGATGGCCTGGCGAGCGGCAAGGGTGTTGTCATCGCCCAGACCCGCGCGGAGGCCGAGGAAGCGCTGCAGCGTTTCCTCGCCTGGGGTCCGGTCCTGCTGGAGGAATTTCTCGAGGGGGAGGAGGCCAGCTTCATTGCCATCCTCAGTGACGGGCAGGTACTGCCTCTGGCCGGCTCACAGGATCACAAGCGTCTGCGCGATGGCGATGAGGGACCGAACACCGGCGGCATGGGGGCCTACTCCCCTACCCCGGTCCTGGACACGGCAATGAGCGAACGGGTGCGCCGCGAGATCATGCAGCCCATGGCCCGCGCCCTGCAGCAGGAGGGTCTGAGTTACCGTGGCTTTCTCTATGCTGGTCTGATGATGACCGCAAGCGGCCCGAAGGTGCTGGAATTCAACTGCCGTCTCGGCGATCCGGAAACCCAACCCCTACTTTTTCGCCTGCGCTCGGATCTGTACCCGGTCCTGCAGGCTGCGGCCTCTGCCGATCCTCTCCCCGCCACTCTCGACTGGGACCCGCGCACCGCCCTCTGTGTGGTCCTTGCCGCGCCTGGCTATCCCGATGCGGTGCAAAGTGGTAGCGTCATCCTCGGGTTGCCACAGGCCGAGGCTGAGAATGGCAAGGTCTTCCACGCCGGCACACGCCGTCAGGATGGCGGCATCGTTACCGCTGGCGGACGGGTCCTGGGCGTAACCACCCTGGGCGACAGCGTTGCGCAGGCGCAGCAGCGCGCCTATGCCCTGGCGGCCAGGATTCGCTGGCCCGGCAAGCAATTGCGCCAGGACATCGGCTGGCGCGCGCGTAATCGCGCCTGACGCGGGATATGCTACCGCGCAGCCCACGCCGCCAGGATCTGCGCCGGGCCGTGGCCTGTCTGCGTAGCGGTGGGATACTCGCCTACCCTACCGAAGGGGTCTGGGGCCTCGGTTGCGATCCCCGGCAATTGCGCGCCTTCCGCAAGATTCTGCAAGCCAAGCGACGGCCGCAGAAAAAAGGGGTCCTGCTCATCACCGGGCAGGAACGGCACGCCCGCAAGTATTACCAGGATGGACTGCCGCTGGCCCTGAACCCAGCCAGCTATTGGCCAGGCACTACCCTGGTCCTGCCCGCCCGTGCCGATTGTCCGCGGTGGATTCGCGGCCGGCATAGCGGCATCGCTTTGCGCGTCAGCGCCCACCCTGGGGTGCAACGTCTCAGTGCGGCATTTGGCGGTGCGATTGTTTCCACCAGCGCCAATCCCGCAGGCAAGAAACCCGCGCGCTCCTTGCGCGCGGTGCAACGGTACTTTGGGCGCCGGATAACGGTGCTCCCTGCACGGCTCGGGGGCGCCCGTCGCCCCAGCCGCATTCTCGATGCCCGGAGTGGCAAAGTGCTCAGGAGTGGCTGATGACAACCCCGCAACTCGATGACTTGGAAAGATTTTTGCTGAACCTGCAGGAGGAGATCTGTACCCAGCTGGCGGCAGCGGATGGTGTCGCGCAGTTCCGCGAGGATCGTTGGGAGCGTGCCGAAGGCGGCGGTGGCCGTACCCGGGTGATCAGTGACGGCGATCTCTTCGAAAAAGGCGGGGTCAATTTTTCCCGCGTCTCTGGGGCACAGCTACCGCCATCGGCCACGGCCAATCGTCCCCAGATCGCCGGCAAGCCCTTCCATGCCCTGGGCGTATCCCTGGTGCTGCATCCGCGCAATCCCTATGTACCCATCGTGCACATGAATTACCGCTTCTTTCAGGCAGGAGATGTCTGGTGGTTTGGCGGTGGTGCCGATCTCACGCCCATCTATGGCTTTGCGGAAGATGCCGAGCATTTTCACCGTACCCTCAAAAGCGCCTGCGATCGGCACGATTCCACCTTTTACCCACGCTTCAAGGCATGGTGTGATGAGTACTTTACCATTCGCCACCGCAACGAAATGCGCGGGGTGGGCGGTATCTTTTTCGACGACCTGCAGGGGGACGGCGCTGCCTTACAGGCCTTTTGGGAAGATGTCGCGCGCAGCTTCCTGCCGAGTTACCTGCCGATTACCGCGCGCCGCCGGGACCTACCCTATGGCGGACGGGAGCGACAGTTTCAGTTGCTGCGCCGGGGGCGCTACGTGGAATTCAATCTGGTCTACGATCGCGGCACCCTCTTCGGCCTACAGTCGGGGGGGCGCACAGAAAGCATCCTGATGTCCCTGCCACCGCTCGCCGCCTGGGAATATGACTGGCAGGGCGAGCCGGGTAGCCCGGAAGCACGCCTCAAGGAGGAGTTTCTCACGCCGCAGGCCTGGGCATGATCGAGGCCCTGCTACGCAGCATCCTCTTTCAGCAGGACCCCGAACGGGCGCACGAGTGGACCTTGCGCGCCCTGGAGACCCTGGGCCGCATGCCGCGAACCCGCGCGCACCTCTGGCCGGCATCCGCCGTCAACGAAATGTTGCGCCAGACACTCTGGGGGCTCGACTTTGCCCATCCCCTTGGTCTCGCGGCGGGCTTCGACAAGGACGCCCGCGCCCTGCCCGCCCTGGCGGCCATGGGTTTTGCCTTTCTCGAAATTGGTACGGTCACACCGCTGCCGCAGGCAGGGAACCCTCGGCCCCGCCTCTTTCGCTACCCGCAGGAACAGGCAGTGATCAACCGCATGGGCTTTCCCAGCAGCGGCATGGAAGCGGTGGCTGAGAACATCCGCAGCGCCAAACCGCTGTCGGTGCCCCTCGGGATCAATCTGGGAAAAAACAAAGATACGGAACTGGAGAACGCGGTCGAGGATTACGCAAAGGTCCTCGGCTGCCTGGCACCCTACGCGGATTATCTAGTGCTCAATGTCAGCTCCCCCAACACTCCAGGTCTGCGTCAACTGCAACAACTGGAGTATCTGCGCCCCCTGCTCCAGCGCCTGCAGGAGCTTCGTCGCGAGGCGCCGGGCCCGCAGGCGCCAGCGCCCTTGCTGCTGAAGATTGCCCCGGATCTGGAGGACGAGAGTATCGCTGCGCTCGGCGCCCTGGCCCTGGCAGACGAGCCGCTGCTGGATGGCTTCATCGTTGGCAATACCACCCTGTCGCGCCCAGCCCAATGGCCTCATCCCGAGCAGGCCGGCGGATTGAGTGGCGCGCCTCTGCGCGATCTGGCGACGCAGGTGGTGGCGAAGATCTACCGGGCCAGTCGGGGCAGATTGCCGATCATTGGCGTGGGCGGGATCTTCTCGGCGGCGGACGCCTACGCCAAGATTCTCGCCGGGGCCACTCTAGTACAGAGCTATAGCGGCTGGATCTGGGGCGGTAGCCAAATGCTGCGCACCTTCCCCGAAGAACTCACGACGCTGTTGCGTCGTGACGGCTTTGCCAACATTTCTGCAGCAGTGGGTCAGGATTCGCAATGAGCAGAAATTTACTGTAGTGGGATCGTCTGCTGTTCTTGGGGAGCGGGGGCTGCTGGGGCCGGTGCCGCAGGTGGCGTGACCGATGCTGGCGCCTGCGCCGTGGGTTGCATGCCGAGCTGGCTGGCTAACGCTCGCTGGAAGTCCAGGGAGACCGTCTTGTCGCCAAAGGTGCCAACGCGGATATTGACCTTGCTCACATCGGTGGCCATGGAGGTGATATTCACCTTTACCCGTTGCGCCTTGGCATCACTGCCCTCGATCATGACTTCGCTAGGCGTTTTCTGGATCATCCCCTGGTACTGGATACCGACCTGGGAAAAGGCGGCCTGCGTCGCTTGGGAAGCCCGCGCCACAGACACCGGATAATAGGCGTAATAGTTCGCCACTCCGCCATTTTCCACGTAGGTAACCGCTCCCGCCCCGGCACCAGCGCCCAGCAGGGCAACACAGCCACTCAGGGGCACCGCAGCAGCGATGGTGGCCAGGGCCAGCCAACGATAAGGCATGATTTTTTGCACGATTCGGTCTCCGCAGACAACGATATGGGCACAAAAAAGCCCGGATAATCCGGGCTTTTTCTCAACATGGTACCGAGAGTCGGAGTCGAACCGACACGGTGTCACCACCACCGGATTTTGAGTCCGGCGCGTCTACCAATTCCGCCATCCCGGCTTACATAGTCAACGATAATAGCAAGACCAGGATGTTCCGTACAAGCACAGACAGACGCGTGGCAATTCAGGCATCATGATAGAGATCGCAACAGATGGGATAAGCGCCATGAAAGACGAAAGACTCTGCCTTGCGGACCTTGCGAATTTTCCCGACGAAGCCGCCAAGGTGCAGGAAGCGCTCGCTACCCTGCGGCAAGCTTACTCTGGCGATCAGGAAACAGAGCTGCGCCTGCAGCGCCTGCTTGTCGCCAGCCCCTTCGCCCGCCGCCTACTGGAGCACCAGCCCGTCCTGATGGCACAACTGGCCGCCCCACCCTCGTCCCTCGCCTGGTCGGCGGAGATGCCCGAAGACGAGTTCCTGGCGCTCCTGCGCCGGCACCGACAGCTGCGCATGTTGCAGATCCTCTGGCAGGACCTGCGCGGCCCCGACGCCCTCGACGAAACCCTGCTCGCCTTGAGCAATCTCGCAGAGGAGTCCCTGCAGGCTGCCCTCGCCTATGGGCAAGAGGCCCTGCAAAAACGCCATGGGAGTCCCCGTGATGAAGCCGGCGCCAGCGTCCCTTTCGTGATTTTTGGCATGGGCAAACTGGGCGGCAGGGAACTCAATCTCTCTTCTGACATCGACCTGCTCTTTGTCTATGGCGCGTCCGGCGCAAGCGACGGCCCCCTGCCCCTCGACAATCCCAGCTATTTTCAGCGTCTGGGGCAATGGGTGATTCGCGCCTTGGCAGAACTGCGGGCCGAGGGCTTTGTCTTTCGCGTGGACATGCGCCTGCGCCCCTTCGGCGATGCCGGCCCCCTCTGCGTGACGGGAGACGCCCTGGAGCAGTATTACCATCACCATGGCCGCAGCTGGGAGCGCTATGCCTTGCTCAAGGCCCGCCCAGTGGCCGGGGATCTGGCTTTTGGCGAGGAAATCCTGGAACGCCTGCAACCCTTTCTCTACCGACGCTATCTGGACTTTACCGCCCTCGCTGGCCTGCGCCGTGTCAAGGCCTTGATGGATGCAGAGCAGGGACAGGCCAGCCAGGACATCAAGAAGGGGCTCGGCGGCATCCGCGAAATCGAGTTCATCGTGCAGTCATTGCAGCTGATTCACGGCGGACGCCTCCCCGCCCTACGCGAACGCAATACCCTGCAAGGCCTCGAAAATCTTTGCGCTGCGGGTCTGTTAGAAAAGGATACGGTGGTAATTCTACGCAAGTATTATCGTCTCTGGCGCCGGGTGGAGCATGCCCTGCAAATGATCGAAGATCGTCAGACCCAACGGCTTCCGACAGAGGCCCTGGACTGGCAACGTCTCGCTTGTGCACTGGAATTCGCCCAACCCGAGAGCCTGCAAACAGAAATTACACACGGACGCCAGCAGGTGCACGAAATATTCGTGCAAACGCTACCCGACGCAGCAGCAAACGATGAGGAAGATCCGGCGCAGATCACCTGGCTCGCAGCCCGTCATGCCATTGACGAGACCATCCCGCTCGCTTGGAGCGCCCTTCTTCCGGCGGCAGAGGCCCAGGAGAGTTGGCTGGAGCTGCGCCGTTTTGCCCGCAGTCGGCGGGTCCTGCAGCTTTCCCAGCGCGGACAGGCGCGGCTCGACGCCCTGCTGCCGGCCATTCTGCGGCGTCTGGCCCAGGGCGCAGCGGCCGGTGAGCGGCTGCATCGCTACCTACAGCTTCTCGATGCACTCTTGGGACAGGCGCAATACCTCGCGCTCCTGGCAGAAAATCCCCATTGGCTGGAACGCCTCGAAGACTTTCTGGAAAGCCCTTGGCTGACCCAGGAACTGATCCGTTTTCCTTCTTTGTTGGAAGATGTACTGTGCGGGCGCTCCGCGGCGGCACGCGACTGGCCGAAGCTCTTCACACAGGATCTGGATCGTGATCTGGAAGAGGGGATGGATCTGCTGCGGCGTTTCAAGAATACCGAGATGTTGTTGATGGCGAGTGCCTTCTGGTCCGGCAAAACGGATGTTCTTGGGCTTTTGCCGGAGCTTAGCGAGCTGGCGACATTCTGTTTGCAGACCGCGCTGCCATGGGCAGTTGCAGCCATGCAGCAGCAACATGGGGGCCTTCCAGGCTATGCGGAGCCCCCTTTCGCGGTCATCGCCTACGGAAAGCTGGGCGGCAGAGAAATGGGTCTCGCCTCCGATCTCGATCTGGTGTTTCTCTACGATGCACCAGCAGAATTAGAAAGCGATGGACGGATTCCCCTCAACGCTGCCGCCTGGTTTGCCCGCCTCGGACAAAAGTTCATTCATATTCTCACGATCCTGACGCGCGCCGGCACCCTCTATGAAATCGACATGCGTCTGCGCCCGAGCGGGCAGTCCGGCCCCCTGGTGAGTTCCCTACCAGCTTTTCTCAAATACCAGCGCGAGTCGGCCTGGACCTGGGAGCATCAGGCCCTCACCCGTGCCCGCTTCCTGGCTGGGGATGCGCAACTGGGGCAGAAATTTACCGCGTTGCGCGAAGAGATTCTGCTGCGTCACCGAAATCCGCAGGTGCTGGCTGGGGAGATTCGCGATATGCGCCAGCGCATTGCGCGGGAAAAGCCGATTGGCAAAGATCATTTTCATCTGAAGCTGAGCCCCGGCGGCTTGCTGGATATCGAATTTCTCGTACAGTTTGCTATTCTTGCCAATTCTGCGGAGAATCCCGCTTTGCTGCTGCCAACCGGAACGCGCGAGGCCCTGCTGGCGCTGGGCAAGTCGGGACTTTGGGAAGCGAGAGCCGTGGAAGACTTGGTGGATGCGTGGTGTGTCCTGCGCGATGCAGAAAACCGCCGCCGGCTGCGTCTGCAGGCGCCCCTGCTGGCCCCTGGCGACCCGCAGCTGACCTCTTTGCGCAACACCGCACGGCAGGTGCAAGAATGGACGATACGACTGGGCTTGGGGCCCCTTGAGGAGTAAACGATGTCAATGGCAGATCGCGATGGTTTCATTTGGTTTGATGGCAAGCTCGTTCCCTGGCGCGAAGCCACGGTGCATGGCTTGACCCATTCCCTGCATTACGGGCTGGGTTGCTTTGAAGGGGAACGGGCCTATGCCACGGAGCGCGGGGCCGCAATCTTCCGTTTGCCAGAGCACACCAAACGTCTCTTCAACAGTGCGAAGATCCTGCAAATGGACGTCTCGTTTACCCCGGAAGAGATCAACGAGGCAACCAAGGAAGTCATCCGCGCCAATGGCCTGGAATCGGCCTATATCCGCCCGCTCTTTTTTTACGGCGCGGAAGGCATGGGACTGGCCGCCAAGGGCCTCAAGGTGCATGCCCTGATTGCCGCCTGGCCCTGGGGCAGTTACCTGGGACAGGAGGCACTGGAGCGGGGCATTCGCGTCAAGGTCAGTTCCTTCAGTCGCCATCATGTCAATATTCATCTGTGCAAGGCCAAGGCCAGCGGCAACTACATGAACTCCATGCTGGCCCATCGCGAGGCGCACAATGGCGGCTACGACGAGGCCCTGCTCCTCGACCGCGAGGGCTATGTGGCGGAAGGTTCCGGCGAGAACGTCTTCATGGTACGCGACGGGATCCTCTATACCCCTACCCTCACCAGCGCTCTGGAGGGCATCACCCGCGATACGATTCTCCGCTTTGCCAGCGATGCCGGCATCCCGATCATCGAGAAACAGCTCACCCGTGATGAATTCTACATTGCCGACGAGGCCTTCTTTACCGGTACTGCAGCAGAGGTGACCCCCATCCGCGAAATCGACGACCGCAAGATCGGCAACGGACGGCGTGGCCCGATCACGGAAGCCCTGCAGAGCCGCTACTTCGATACCGTAGCGGGACGTCGCAACGATCATCCTGAGTGGCTGCACTATGTCGACTGAAACCGGCCAGCGCGACTCCCAGGGAATCCACTGCTGCGCGCAGAGTTTCGTCGAGATCGATCCCAGTGAGCTGCCGCTGGCCTGCCCGCGTCCGCAGGGCGGGGCGTGGAACGGTCACCCGCGGGTCTTTCTCAAAATCGAGGAGACCGGCGAGGCACGTTGCCCGTACTGCGGCACGCTGTATTTGCTGAAAGGTGGCCCGCTCGCCAAGAGCGGGCACTAGCAGGCGCGAATTACTGGCTGGAAGGTCTATCCAGCCAGTGCAGAAAGGCATCTGGTCCCAAATAGCCTTCCTGCACCGCGGCCACCCGTCCGTTGCTGTCGATGTGAATGAAGGCGGGGGGCCCTGCCAGTTGATAGCGTTTCAGCAAGGCCTGGCTATCGGCATCGCTGGCCGTGACATCCACACGAATGAGCGTATAGCCACGCAACGCCTTTTCCACTGCCGGATCACGAAAGGCAATCTTGTCCATACGCGCGCATTCCACGCACCAACTCGCCCAATAGTCCACCAGCACCGGTTTGCCCCGAGCGGTCTGCAGGGCTGCCTGCAAGGCTGCAGGACTCTTGACCATCTGAAAGGATAATTCGGCAGCATGGTGACTGGTTGCCGGGCCAGAAGTCATTACCGCCAACGGATGCAGGGGGTCAGACTGCCCCTGCAACGCTCCCACGCCCATGACCAGTCCATAGGCCAGCAGGGCAACACCCAGAGCCTTGCGAAACAGACTCCAGCCCCCTGCCGGTGCCGGCTCAAGGGCGCGCAGGTAGACCCCGGAAAAAATGGCCAGCAAGGCCCAGAGCAGCAAGGTAACGCTGCCGGGAAGGATGCGGCTCAGGAACCAGATCGCCACCCCCAGCATCAAGACCCCAAAAATCGCCTTGATGCCATCCATCCAGGCGCCGGCCTTGGGCAAAAAATGCCCGGCAGAAGTGCCGATGACCAGCAGTGGTACCCCCATCCCCAGACTCAGCGCGAACAGGGCCAGGGCACCGAGCAACACATTTCCGGTTTGCGACACGAAGAGGAGACCGCCCGCCAGCGGTGCTGCCACACACGGGCCGACAATCAGCGCCGACAGAATCCCCATAACGAAGCTGCTGAAGAGATGTTCCCCCTTGCCAACGCGGGACAGCCGACTCTGGATGGCGTTCGGCATCTGTAGGTCATAAAAGCCGAACATCGACAATGCCAGCAGCAAGAAAATCAGGGCAAAGATACCGATCACCCAGGGACTTTGGAAAAAGGCCTGCAAATAGGCACCCGTCAAGGCCGCCGCAATGCCGGCAATGGTGTAGGTCAGGGCCATACCCAAAACATAGGCCAGCGACAGGGCAAAGGCGCGGGTGCGTCCCGGTCGCTCTTTTTGCCCGACAATGATGCCGGACAGGATCGGGATCATCGGAAACACGCAAGGCGTAAAGGCCAGACCCAGCCCCGATACAAAAAACAGGACCAGGGTCCAGCCAAAGCTTTCCCGCAAGGAACTGGCGAGGCTCTGGGCATTGCTCTGCGGGGCCTTTGCCGGATGCAGCAAGGATACGCTGGTCGCTGCACGACTGCTGGAAGAAGCCAACGGTGCACTCTCGGCAAGCAGTTTGGGGGCAAGAGAAACAGTGATGGTCTTTTTTTGCTGCGGATAGCAGATCCCAGCGTTGGCGCAACCCTGAAATTCGCTGGTGACCTGGATCTCCTTCGGAGCATTTCCGACAATGCTATAAGGCAAGAGGATACGATTATCCCCTTCCAGCACCTGCACCTTGCCAAAGGCCGGATCATCGAGCAGCTTGCCCGGCGGCAGTTGCAGTTTCCCCATCTGGACATTGCTGGGCGCCAGTTGCACTCGGACCCTGGAGCGATAGAGATGATAGCCAGGCGCTACCTGCCATTCGAGGGCCAAGCGTCCTGCACCAGCACTCTCGGCAGAAAAGCGGAAGGCCTGATCGGGCGAAAGAAATTGTCCCGCCCAGGCCGCGCTGCCCCAAAGCGCGCAGAAAAGCACCAGCAGGGCCAATACAGCCGCTCTCAGACGATCTCGATGCTCCCACCAGGATCTGTGCCATCCGCTTGATTTCCCAACTCTCATGCACCGCTCCCCAGTTTGATGAATCGTGTCATCCCTTATCCCTAGCAAGACTCAGACCGTACTCACCCACGCAGCACGTTATTTATCCAGTCACTATAGGAGGCCAGCGCCGCAGTTACGGGCAGTGCCAGGATTTCCGGGACGTCGTAGGGATGCAACGCTAACAGGCGCTGCTCCAGATCGGAGTAGTGGCTCGCGAGCGTCTTACAAAGCAGCAGCCTTTCTGCCGCGACTTGCACCTGCCCCGCCCAGAAAAATACCGACTGCATGGGCGCCAAGACCTGGACACAGGCCGCCAGTCTCTCCTCTATCAGAGTCCCGGCAAACCGCACGGCATCGGCCTCTTCCGGCAGCGAACAGAACACCACGATCATTTCTTCTGTCATACCCTGCTCCATCCAGATTGGCTGAGCTCAGTGCAGCATAGCAGAAGAGGAGCGGGCAAATCGCGACAGTATATGAATTGACGTTTCAGGGACTTTCACGAGATACTTATGCAACTAGGTTGCATGATTTCAGAGAAAGCCTCTTTATGCCGAGTCCCCGCCAATTGATCGCGCTACCACGCGTTTTCCCAACTATCGGCATCGCGAAGAAACCACCAGTACTTTTCCTCACAACTACTCTCTGCCTGACCGCCGGTAGCCTGGCACAGGCGGCTCCCGTCTCCCGCTCCATTCTCGAAGATCGGCACCTCCACTGGTGGAATGGTCTTTCTCTGGTCAATCACCTGGAGCTGGAGGGTGTTGCCAATCTCCGTGGCGGTCAGGCCCGGGGCAGCTCCGGCACCTTCCTGTGGAAGGGGGCATTGGCCCTGCATACGGACAAGGCTGGCTGGTGGCAGGGAGGTTTGTTTCTGGTGGAGGGCCTGGCGTCCAGCAGCGGCCACCCTAACAGGTTGCTGAAAAAGTCCGTGGTATAATTGGCGGGACAGGGCACGGAGAGATTCGATCATGCGTGGAGCCAAGGCAGAGACAGGTGCGTTGTTCAGTTATCTATCCCCGGAGGATCGTGTGCCGGCAGATCATCCCCTACGTGCTATCCGGGTGATCGTGGACCGGTCTTTGGCTGAACTCGACGGACACTTCAACCAGATTTATTCGGACCTTGGCCGGCCCTCGATTCCTCCAGAGCACCTGCTCCGCGCTTTGCTTTTGCAGGTCTTTTACAGCGTCCGCTCGGAACGCCAACTGATGGAGCAGCTCGATTACAATCTCTTGTTCCGCTGGTTCGTGGGCTTGGGAATGGATGCCCCGATTTGGGTGCCGACGGTGTTCACCAAGAACCGAGACCGCTTGCTGGACAACGGAACGGTGCAGCGCTTTTTCCAGACGGTCGTGGAGCAGGCACGCAACCAAGGACTCCTTTCCGAGGAACACTTCTCTGTGGATGGCACCTTGCTGGAAGCCTGGGCATCGCAGAAATCCTTTCAGCCCAAAGACCCCGAGGATCGGCAGGGCGATGGCTCCGATTTCCGTGGGCAGAAGCGAAGTAATGACACCCATGCCTCGGTGACCGACCCCGACTGCCGCCTCTACAAGAAGGCCTCAGGAGAGGCTTCGCGGCTGGCCTATCTGGGGCATGTGCTGATGGACAATCGGCATGGGTTGATTGCTGGAGAGCAGGTCACCAAGGCGGATGGTACGGCAGAGGTGGATGCTGCAGTGCAGCTCCTCGACGAACTGGGCGGTGCTGATCGCATTACTCTGGGAGCCGACAAGGGCTATGACCGGCACGAATTTGTGCGGAATCTACGTGACCGCAACGTCACGCCCCATGTGGCGCGCAAATGCAAAGGTTCGGCGATTGATGGACGCACCACTCGTCACGTCGGGTATACCATCAGCATCCGCGTGCGCAAGCGGATTGAATCGATCTTCGGTTGGATGAAGACCGTGGGCGGGATGCGCAAAACGCGATTCCGTGGTCTGGATCGTGTAGGTCTGCACTTCACCCTGGTTTCCACTGCCTACAATCTGGTGCGCATGGCACGACTGGGGGTGGCATGATGGGAGCGCTGCGCCCAGAATGCGGTAAATCGAGAAAAGTGACTAGGAAAATCGCAGAAAACCCGCCCAGAGGCGCATTCAGGCAGTCATTTTTGATAAAAACCGAAGAATCGTCAGTTTTATCGCTCGGTTTTTCAGCAGTCTGCTAATACCGATTATGTCGGCGACCTGCAGGGCGTATCCAACCTGACCACCGCAGCGCACGTCGCTCGTCTCTACAAGGCCTATTACCGCCAAAATCTGGGGCCTTTCACGTTTCGTGTGGGTCTGATCAATCCCAACGACTACTTCAATGACACCGGAGTCGCTGCGGAGTTGTTTAACCCTTCTTTCGGCATCTATCCCGTCATTTCCGGCAACATTCCCTACACGCCCACCTATCCCTATTCGAGTCTGGGAGTCATGGCTGCCTATACGCTGGGGGAGACCACCCTGCAGGCGGGGGTCTTCAATGCCGATGGCTACACCGATCTGCGCACGCCTTGGGGGGGCGAAGGACAGATCTATTACGGCGAGATCGACGAGAATCTGGCACTGGCCTCCGGCAAGCTCACCCTCAAGGCCGGCGGATATTACGATCATGTCAGCAGCGACTACTTGCGTAATGCGATCGCCATTGGCCCTGCACCCAGTCAGGGAGGCTTTTACGGCACCGCCGAGTACCGTTGGAAAAGCGCTAATGGCGAGGACTGGGGCGCCTTCGTGCAGGCCGGTGCTGCGCCCAATTCCGCGAGCACCTCTCCCATCAACGCCTATGTGGGAGCAGGATTGCGATTGCGAGATTTTCTGCCCGCCTCACCCAAGAGCACCCTGAGCCTGGGCTTTGCCCGCGCCTGGCAGCGGCAAGCTGGCGCGGAAACCTCGGTGGAGGTCAATTGGTATCAGCCGGTCTTTCACCATTTTTATATCCAGCCCGACCTGCAATACGTGATCAATCCCGGCGCCAGTGCGCCGGGCAATACCCTAGCCAACGCCTTGGTCGGCATCCTGCGCGTCGGTTGGCGCGGAAGCCTCTGGGGATAACTACAGGGGTAAAAGCGGTACATACAGGCGGCTATAAATAGAAGCACGTTTCGCTTATACTTAGGCGATATGTCAAAGTTCTTCGCATGATCCAGCTTCGCACCTACGTTTACATCGATTCTCTGCAACCCCAGCTTGCCGCGTACATGGCCTCAGTCTCCCAGGGCTTTTTACCGGTGCCTGGGGACGCGGCGTTGTGGATCGAGGTATCGCCGGGCATGGCGGTGCATCGCCTCACCGACATCGCTCTCAAGGCAACCCGGGTGCATCTCTCGCAGCAGGTGGTGGAGCGCGAATTTGGTACCATGGTGGTACACCATCGCGATCAGAGCGATGTCCGCGAGGCAGGGCGCGTGGTGCTGCAGCGCATGGGCGCGCAACAGAGTGACCGTGCGGTCTGTCGCGTCACTTGGAACGAGATCATCCGTGGCATGATGCCGGACCATACCGTGCTCATCAATCGCCAGAATCGCCGCGGGTCGATGATCCTGCCCGAACAAAGTATGTTCATTCTGGAAACAGAACCTGCAGGCTATGTGATCTATGCCGCCAATCAGGCGGAAAAAGCAGCCAACATCACCCTCATCGATGTCCGTGCGGTCGGCGCCTACGGTCGTCTGACTATTGCTGGCCGCGAGGCCGACGTCGACGAGGCGGCGGCAGCGGCGGTCCATGCTGTCCAGAATCCCTCCTGGAGCTGATGGGGATGGATCGGCAGGAACTGCAGCACGCCTTATGTCACTACCGCTCGCGCTATCCTGAAGAAGCGGCGTATGCGCGCCAGGGTTGCGCCCTCCTGGCCAGCGAAGCGGACTGTTTTCTGCGCAGTGGGGCGGGGCTGCACATCACCGCGTCCTGCTGGGTACTCAATCCGGCAGGGGACCATACGTTATTGATGTTGCACCGCAAGCTGGGACGCTGGTTTCAGCCCGGCGGCCATAGCGATGGAGATGAAAATGTCCTGCGGGTTGCTCTCAAAGAGTGCAGCGAGGAAACCGGTCTTCCCGCCGAAGAGATCCACTTCCTTTCCCGGCAGATTTTCGACATCGACATTCACCGCATCCCGGCGCGGCGCGAAGAGCCGGAACATCGGCATCTGGATATCCGCTTTTTGATGGAAATCGACGACCGTCTGCCCTTGATCGGTAACAGCGAGTCCCATGAGTTACGCTGGGTGCCGCTGCACGAAGTACATAGCTACAACCGCGAGCTTTCCATTCACCGACTGCTGGTCAAAAGTCAGGAGTGGCTGCGGCAGCATCGCCGCTGAGTCTGGCGCCACGCTAGGGGGAGAGGATGGTCCCAGCAGCGTGGCACCATCCGCCCGAGGTCCATTTCAGAAGAAGGTCGTCACCGCTGCGTCGAGGGCATCACGCATGTCGGGATCATCGGTGATCGGACGGACTAACGCCACACTGCAGGCAGCCAGCGGCTCAATGCCCTTCTCAATCAAAGAACCTGCGTAAATCAGCATACGCGTTGACAGTCCTTCATCCAGGCCGTGGCCCTTGAGATTGCGCGAGCGCTCTGCAATCGATACCAGCTTGCCGGCCATCTCGGTGGAAACCCCCGATTCGTGAGCCACGATCTCGATTTCCAGATCGCGGTCGGGATAGGAAAAATCGAGGGCGCCGAAGCGCTGCTTGGTGGACTGCTTCAGGTCTTTCATCGACGACTGATAGCCAGGATTATAGGAAATCACCAGCAGGAAATCGGGATGGGCGTGCAGTAGTTCGCCCTTCTTGTCGAGGGGCAAGGTGCGGCGATGGTCGGTGAGCGGATGAATCACCACCGTGGTGTCCTGCCGTGCCTCTACCACTTCATCCAGATAGCAGATGGCGCCCATGCGCGCGGCGGTGGTCAAGGGGCCGTCCTGCCACTTGGTACCGTCCTTGTCGAGGAGAAAGCGCCCCACCAGATCCGAGGCCGTCATGTCTTCGTTACAGGCGACGCTGATCAGCGGCCGCTGCAGACGCCAGGCCATATATTCGATAAATCGCGATTTGCCGCAGCCGGTTGGCCCCTTCACCATCATCGGCAAACGTGCGGCGTAGGCCGCCTCGAAGAGGGAGATCTCGTCATGGACCTCCTTGTAGTAAGGCTCTTCGATAATTTGATACTGCTCTTGATCGATACTCACGAACATCTCCTTCTCAATTCTTGAACTTCACCAGGCGACTCACCTGAATGTCGGATACGAACATCACCCCCTGATGTTTTTCAAAGAAGGGCGTAAAGCCCTCCAGAATCGGCGCGAGCAAGTCTTCCGGCACGGCGACGATGATCATGATCAAAACATCATCTTCGTTGAACATCAAATGGCTCTCGTAGATGCCATGGCTGCCTTTGCCCGAAAGATTACCAACGATGCTATAGCCCTTGACCCCCGCGCGGTCGAGGAGATCGGTGGCAAAATCGCGGTGAGCGCCTTCGAGAATAATCTCGATCTTTTTCAATGGATGAAGATTGAGGGTGTTCATGCACTGGCCTCCAATAAGCTCTGCCGATATTGTCTACCCGATTCCGGGTGCACCTGAAATTCGCCTTCTTCCAGCACCAGACAACGGTAATCATCCTCGGGATCGATGACGATGACCCGCAGCCAGCCGCCCATGATCAGCGCCTTCACCTTGGGCAGACGGCCCACGGCAGCGAGGACGAAGCCCGCCGGCGCCTCGACCAAAGCAATGAGGCGAACCGGCTCGTGGTAGGGCTTTCCTTCCTGATACATCGACTGAATGGGCAAGCCGGTGCGCAGATCACTCTGATTTCCGGTCATTACCCCGAAACGGCCAGCGACATTGTGATACGCCTTGCTGCCGCTGCCGTAGTGATGCACGTCCGTCGTCGAAAAGTAATGCTCCAGATTGATCCACTCGCCCACCACCACTGGCGCTGAGAGGATGTTTTCCAGGAAACGGCCTTTCGGATCCAGGCGATAGTCATAGGATTGCAGGAAGGATCGCCCCTGCAGGTCCACCCCTTCGGTCAGGTGACGACCACCAATGATGCCATAGAGGTTGCGGGAAAGGCCCCACTCGGGGCGCACCTGCGACCAATCATGGGCATGGCGGCGCGCCAGGGCCGCTGCCGCGATGGGCTCGGCAGCCAGAGCCCGGCTAGCACCCAAGGTGGGCATGCGCTCCGCAGCCGTGCGCCGGGTTGCCGCAGTCAGGCCATTTTGCAAGCGCTCGAGATAGAGCAGATGGCGCGCCGGGAGGAGATCGAGATCATGCAAGGTGATTTCGTCCGTAGTCGTGTTATGCACGGCGGGCAGAAACCAGGTATCTTCTGGTATGGCAATACCTTTCTCCAGAAGGCGGCGACGCACTTCGGGCTTGTTGGCCATGGTGCATATAACCCGAGCATTGGGTAGTCCCCGACCACCACCACAGGCACCACAGTCCAGCGCTGACTCGTAGGGATTGTTCTGCGTCTGGCTTTCATGCCCCACCATCAGCACAAAGCGCGAGAAATTTTGGCTTAATCCGGTGGACAACAAGGCATTCGACACGTAACGCACCTGCTCGTCCAGAGTGAATCCGAGGCGAGCGATCCGTTCCATCTGCAGGCTTGTCTCATATCGATCGACGCGGTACACGCTGCGGAGTTTGTCGATAAACTCGGCCTCTGCCTCCGGAGTCAAAGCGAGACGATTCGCCAACGCACTTTTCCCACTCCGATTGCCCAGGGCAATTTCGCGGAGTTCACGGATTTCATCGTCGGTTACGTGTTCGCGGTCCATCCCCAGCTCCCGCTGCAGGGCGCGCACAATCATGGCCCGTTGCACTGCGCGGATGATGGAATCCGCCTGCTCAGCATTGAGCTTGTCGACCAGCAGACGCGTGACAGGTTTGGCGGCATGCAGATGCCCGTGCGTTTCGTGATAGAACACCGGAGCCACGGTTTTGCCGATCAAGCCCAGACTGAAGATCAGACCGACAGCCTCCACGGCCACAAAAGGTGACAAAACCGACGATTTGATATCGTGCAGCACGTGTTCAAGCGCCCCATAGAGTGGCTCCTCTTCCAGCTCCAGTTCCGCCGGGATTTCGACGATGAGGTTTTTGGGGGTCTGTACCGCTGGGCACAGATGCACCTCGCTGCCCTTGCCGTATTCCAGGAAGCCAATGGGCACACCAAAGAAGCCGGCAATACCAAAGGTTTGATAATCACCCAGCGCCTCGAGATGGCGGCGCATCGGCTCCGAGCGCACGTCGATACAGAAAAACGCCTGGGCAAAGGGACGTTTTTTCGGATGGTCTTCCGGCAGACGCACCTTGCGCACCAAATCCGTGATGTAATGCGACTCCATGGCGCGCAACCAAGCAAACCCTTCCGCTCGCTCCCAACGGCGCAGCACATTCACAAATTCTGCCACCTGTTCAGGGGTCAGAGACTGCAATGCGGATAGCGCATCGCTTCCCACCCGGCCCGCCAAAGCGCGTAAGGCGCGAGTTTTGCGCTCTGCCTCGTGCGTCCGTTTGTCCTGAATGTATTCTTTGGCCAGAGGCGCATAGCCGCGCCGAGAACGACGCGCAAGCGCATCATCCACGCGCTGCGCCCAGGCCGGCAGGATCGTCCCGGCATGGAGTTCACTGCGCAGATACGCGCCATACGGATCGTCGTGCACAAATTGCTGTAGAGCTTCCGCATCTCCCGGACAACCGTGATGACGGACGGCCTCTTGCACCAAAGACAGACCCAGCACCATCCGTACCGCAAGGTAATCCGCCAGATCTGCGGGATATTGCTGGGCCCAGTAATAATGCTTCGCCGAGCTGCGAAAGCGAATGAAACCCGCCCAGCCATGCAAGCGAGTGAGTTGGCGGGTGATGTATTTTTGCCAATGGTCTTCCGGTATCTTCAATAAATGCAAAATGTGCGCGATGCTACCCTCGGGACTCTCACTGGACGCCAACAGCTCTCGCAGGTGCAATCCAAGCAGGGTGAAGCGCAGATTGTGCTGGGCAACATCCTTCCAGGAGGCAAAAAAGCCTTTCTCCCGACTCGGGGCCTGCCATGCAGACTGTCCTTCGTCAAAAAAATCCAGACAGCTTTTTACCAACAACTCATCCAGGGTATCGCCAATTTTCGTCCCGAAAAGGCGGTCGATGTTGTCATACAGGGGACCATCACTGGCAATCTTGCGTCCTAACACGGTCCGCAAACGCTCCAGAAGCGCCGTTTCGTCGAGCTCGGCGGCTTGCCGTCCCTGCAAGGCAGCGGCCAAGACCTCACCATCCAACCAGTCACTGGCCTGGACCAGACGTTCGGAGCGGCATTCCGTCATGATCGTCCACAGCCAGGTCTCGAGATCGATGCCAGGAAGATCGACAGATTGCTCGCGCAAAAAACTCTGCAGATAGCGCCGCAAGGCGGCATCGTCGATCTTGCCTTCGGCTCGATATCTTTGATAATGCGAGCGGGGTAGGTATCCACGACCGTGGAACAGGTGGCTGCCCTCCTCCACCGCATCCGGAAAAGGCAGGTGTTCCAGACCGAAGAGTGGATTGTGATGGATGAAGGTACGCATGGGCCAGAAACGCGGGATCGGCTCGCCCGCAACGTAGATCATCGAGCGCACCTTGAGGCGATCGCCCAGGGTCAGTTTCCTATCCATAGGCCACTCCAGACTAGTCCAAACAATGCGAAAAGGAACAGCACTCCGGCACCCACACTGGTCACCGTGCTCCCGATATCCGTCAGCGGCTCCCCCTGGTAAATACCAAAGAGCAGATCCTGCAGGAATTTACCGATTGACCATCCCCAGATCATCAAGAGCAGCAACAACGGCCACAACCAAGACAAACTGAGCAAGTGAAATACCTGCAACATGGCAAAAAACCCGGGGAATATCGGTGTCGCCACCAGAGCCAAAGCAGAGATAGTGATCAGTCCACTCAAACGCGGTAGTTCCGTGGCGAGTCCGCCGCGCAACCCCAGGTAGGCACCCCCCATCCGCTGACTCAGCAGGCCCGCCCAGATCATGAGCAAGGCCGCCGGCACGGACCACGCCAGGGCAAAGAGCTCCGTAAAATGCATGGCGCTGCCGCTCGCTACCAGAAACCAGGTCAGCGCCAATCCGGAACTCGCGCTAAGACGCGACCAGATGCTGATTTCCCGCGCACTCACGGCACGAAAGGCATAAAACACCGCGGTGAAGAGTACCATCATCAACCAGATCCGTTGCCCGAGTACGGGCAAGGGCAAGAAGGGTCCGGTGTGGTACAGCAGCAGAATCCCCAATTGTGGCAAGACCAGAAGCGCCAATGCCCTACCCCAGGGTCCCGGTGCCGTCGCCACCAAGCGATTAAAAATCAAACTCAGCGGAAAAATGGGGAGCAGAACTGCGCTGATCAGAAGAACGATCCATTCCATGGGCTTAACTCCAGCGGAACCAGACGTTGAGACGACGGGACGCGGCAAACAGCACCTGTGTCATGCGCACATAAAAGTCATTCAGATAGAGTTCTCGAGTCAGCAGCGCATATAGTGCCACATAGGTGCCATGCCATTTTTCGCTGAGATGTTGTCCCCAATCCCGGGCGTCGGCAAAGAAAGTCAGTGCCCAGCCGCCAACAAAGAGCAGGGCTAAGATGATCACCAAGACATCATAGGAAAGCACTCCGATACTTGCCGAGGCGAAGAGCCGCTCACTGGCCCCGTGCTCCGGATAGAGAAAGCTCCCGAAGTAGTGACTGATCAGGGTATAACCAATCACCACGAGCACGAAAGAGCCCAGTATCCCACCCATGACCTGCCAGGGATTGCTGTGGGTCATCTTGTGCGCGGCAAATAGCGCCTGCGCGCCCGTAACCCAAGCAAAGAACAACAGAATGATGACCCCCTGCTCGAAGAACAGGTGCGAGGCCACAAAGAAGTGCGACAGACTCAGCACCAGCACTGGTACGAGAATGGTGAGTGCCGCAGCGGTAATCAATGGTAGACGGGAGGGTTTATTGGGCCGACGCTCCACCACCGAGACATAGACGGGGTCTGGGGGTACGCCATCCTCGGTGCGGGCCTCACCAATGGCGTTGCCCGCTCCCAGAAAGAGCGATGCCTTGAAAAAACCGTGGGCGATGAGGTGGAATACTGCCAGCGGAAACGCACCCAGACCACATTCCATCACCATGAAACCCATCTGGCCCATGGTCGAATAACCAAGGGAGCGCTTGATGTCGTTTTGAATCAGCATCAACGCCGATCCCAAGACCGCGGTGATCAGTCCCACCACAAAGGCGATGTGCAGAGCCAGACTGGTATACTCAAAGATCGGCGCAAAGCGGTTGAAGAGAAAACCACCCGCATTGACGATACCGGCGTGCATCAGCGCCGAGACAGGTGTCGGACCGTCCATCGTATAGGGGAGCCAGCCATGCAGCAGGAACTGCGCCGAGCGGGCAAAGGCGGAAATAGCGATGAGGATGCCGACCCAGGCCGGGACTGGCATGCCCCAGAGCTGCACGGCATTCGGTGCCGCCGCTACCTGCGCGAAGATGACTGGCAAGGACAGGCTATGGTAGGCCTTGAACAGAATGAACGCCGCCAGCCAGAGAGGCAGATCACCAAAGCGATAGGTGATCTGCGTCCAGAAGGCATAGCGCCCGGATGCCGAGCGATCGGTGTCGTGTCCGAGCAGAAAATAGAGAAACACCCCCACCAAAAACCAGGCCACCAACAGGGTGATCAAATCCGCTGCGGAAACCATAAAAAAGATGGTTGCCGTCATCAGATCGAGCAGGGCAAAGAAGCGCGGATAATTCGGCTCCTCAATCATATAGCGGACCGAATACATATGTACCAGGAGACTGATTCCCGATACGAAGGTCCACATGATCAAGGCCAGGGGATCCAGCCAGATACTCCCCCAGATCTGTCCGATCCATTCCACCCTCGCTACCTGCGAGGTGATGTAATCACCCAATAAAGACAGCGACAGCAGAAAGGTCAGCAAAGTAGCCAGCACGCTGAGGCGTGCAGCTGCTCCCTTGCGGTTGCGCAAGAACAGAAAAATGATCGCTGCCGACAGGACGGGCACGAAAGGAATCACAATCGCAAGGGTGTCCATCAAAAACTCCTTGTTGCCGAGGCACAGGGGGGAATCCACTAGCTCCCGCTAGATGGGCTACCCTGCCAGTGTTACTAAAAGATTTCCTGTTAGGACTTGGTCATCGATACATAGAGCTGCGGCAATTTCAGCGGAAGACTATCGACATGATCCAGCACCAAGTAGTTGCGCTGGCCAAAAATACGGCTGACATACTCGTCGGCGTAGGGGTCGAGCGACAGGCAGAATGTGCGGATTCCCTTACGCGCCAGTTCCTCCACCGCTCGTTTGGTATCGAAGCGCAGATACTGCGGATCACGCACGTCATTGTCTGCCGGCTCGCCGTCGGTGAGTAGGATCAGCAACTTTTTCTGGCTCGGGTACTGCTCCATCAGATGCCCGGTGTGGCGCAATGCCGCACCCATGCGCGTGGAGAGTTTGCCGGTCATGCCGGCCAGGCGTCCTTTCACCTTCTCGTCATAAGGCGCAGCGAAGGATTTGAAGGTGTAAAACTCGACATCGTGGCGACCATTGGAGTCAAAGCCACACAGCATAAAGGGATCACCAATCCGGTCGAGAGCGCCGGCGAGCAATACCGCGGCCTCGCGCGCCAGCTGCAATACCGTGACATCTCCCTCGCTGCGCGAGCGCAGCTTGTCGTTGGTCGATTCCGAAAGGTCGATGAGCAGGGTCACCGATAGATCACGAATGTGCAACCGGGTACGAATGCCGATGCGCGGATCGGGCTGCTGTCCCATGCGGATATCGGTCATCGCCAGAATCGCCGCATTGATGTCGATGTCATCGCCATCTTCCACCTTGCGCGTACGCACCACCCCTTGCGGCTGGATGGCCTCGATCATCTTGCCGATCTTCTGCACCAAAGGCTTGTGCTGCTCCAACAGAGCCTCGATTTCCGCTGGGTCTCCCATTTTCGGGCGCTTCTCGTAGACCGTGGTCCACATCGGGCGCTCCAGCTGTGTCTGGTAATCCCACTCGGAATAGCTCACCGGCTGCGCGACCGGCTCCTTCCCTTCCTTCTCGTTGAAGGTCTTGCCGTCATCATCATAGAGCTCGGTGGCGAGAATCCAGATCTCCTGGGCGTCGTCACCAGCGAACTCCACATCGAGAGTGTTGATCATCTCCATCAGACTCACATACTTGCGCACTTGGGGCTGGCCACCGTTGAGGATATCGACTGCGCTCGCGGGCGGGGTCCACAGATAGCGGTTGTCGTCACGGTAGGGGCTGGACGGCTGATCCTTTTGCGCGGAAAACTCCAGGCCCAGCTCCTTGCTGAGGTCGGCAAGTTCCTCGGCGGCGGAGAGAAGAACGCCATATCGATCTTCCTGCTCGTCCAGGAGCCGCGGAAACAGACCCCGGGCACGCGCCACCAACGGATGCTCGTCCTGATAATCGGGCTCGATGAGGGCATAGGCCGCCCGTTCGGCAAGTTCGCCAAGCCGCGCGTCGGTCTTTTTTTGCCGTACCGCCTCGGTTTGCCCGAGGCGCCGCCAAAGGGGCAGAAGCCCCGGGAAGCGCCGACCCTCCAGGGTCTCCACCCGCGCGTCTTCCAACACTCCAATCCAGAGCTTTTTCAGCGGGGTAGCGAGTTCCAGACGGGTATCGAACTGCGATTCGACGACATGCGCCGCGGCATGGGCGACCGCTGCCCGATAGACCTCCAGAGCCGGCACCTTGTCGTCGTTCGCAATTACCGCATCGTCATACGCATCGGGCACAAAAATGAAATAGTCCTCGATGTAGGGCTGATAACCCGTGCGGCTTTCGTAATCGCCGGAGGTCGGACGCAGAAAGAAATCCCGTCCCCACAAGGCGCGCAGGTACATATTCAGGCGTCGCTGCACGTCCACAAAGAGGATGCCGCGGTGCTCCTGCTGCAACACGGCAAGGGCCTGTGGCGTTTCCAGGCCAAAAAATTCCGCCTGCGCCGCAAAATCGTTGCGATAGGCAGAAATGCCCCAGTTGGCCCAGCGCCGCAGCCCGCCCAGGGTCATCTGTTCGAGAAGCACCTCGATTTTACCCAACATGGGACGCACGCCTCGCGGGGCCTGCGCCAGCAACTGATCGAGAAGCAGGAGATAGCCGCGGAAAAGGTCGATCTCTCCCAGACGCTGGGCAACAACGGGGGCAGTCGAAAAAAACAGGACCAAGACCTCGGAGCTGGTCTTGGAGAACATGCGGATGGCGGTGGACAGCATCTCGAAAACCGCCTGCTCACCAATTTCCCGCGCCACATGCGGGCCGGCCTCAATGAAACTGAGCACGAGCTCCGTCCCGCGCCCCAAGGATTTGAGGCTGCGCGCACCCTCCAGATAGGCCTCCAGACCGCGCTGGGTAAAGATCCGCGCGGCCTCGTGCCAGTTCGCTTCGAGAACTGCCGATGCGTCGGGACCCAATTCTTCGAGAATGTCGGGGTAGTCGGTCAGCAGAATTGCCATAAGAAGCTGCTCAGCTCGCCCTCCGGTAAAGGGGGGCCGCGGCCCCCGGTCGTCGTCGCTGGTTTATAGCGCGCTCTTACCTGGCGGATTCAGTCCGGCCAGATACGCTGTGGATTCAGCTCGCGTCCGCCGCCAGCATTGAGGTCCGCAACAGATTCTGCTTTGGATTTACTGCTCGGGGAAGCCTTCTTCGCGCTACCGATTGAAGATTCTTTCTCCTTGCTCGCTGCGGGCGCAGCAGTTTTGCTGGTACTACGCTGACGTGGACTCTGCATACTTGCGTTGAGCTTGTTTTCCAACTGGCTAGTCATTTGAGAACCTCCTCGATCAGTACCTCAATTTCTGCAACCGCAGCATCACCTCGTTTCCCCATCTGGTAAACGCTTTTGCCCTCGACTGCAGCGTTGCGATAGATTGCCCTTCTCGCGATCTGCCCGCGGAAAACCGGCAATCCCAACGTTGCTATCGCATGTTCGGCCGCCCGCGAGAGCGCACTCCGCCCCTCGACCTGATTCAGCACGAGTGCGGCGCGCAGCTTCTGATTCTTCTTTTGAATTTCTTCGATGGCTTCGACACTGCGCTGACTCGCCCAAAGGTCGAGAGGTGAAGGCAGCACCGGTAGCAGCACGATATCAGCAAGATCCAGAGCCTTTCGCGTTTCCACTGCCTCCAAGGCCGGAGGACAATCGATGACACAGTACTGCGCTGAACCCATTCCCGAGCTTTTCAGCGCCTCCCGACCGGCAACCGTCATGCCATTGCCTTCTTCTTCGCTCCAGTCTGCCCAACGTTGGAGACTCCCTTGAGGGTCTGCGTCCAACAGCAAGGTACTGGCGCGCTGGGCCAGCCCGGCTGCCAGATTCCACGCCAGGGTCGTCTTGCCACAACCGCCCTTGGCGTTGAACAGAGCGATACGCAACGTGGCCATACCCTATTCCGCCGCAGCGTATGCCGCTTGTGCAGCGTGCGCATATTCCGCGAGTCGGGCGTCCATCTGATCGCCGTCAAATTGCACGGCAACCACGACATAATCGCGCGCAAAATTCAGGTTTGGATAGTAGTCGAACTCTTCGGACAACTCCGTTAGCCGATCCAGAAAGCTGCGCGTAGCCGCATAATCCGGGAAGCTGAAACGCCGAGTCCAGGACAGCGGCTTGCCGCGCTCCTCCCAGCCATCGGGACAACCAGCAGCGATCTCAGTGCCCATGGTGGGTCCCGAGAGAGCTGATGGTTTCCTGCAGATGCACTAGATGACCCTTTTCGTCTTCCAGCAACTGCGCGAACAGCGAAGCGGTGCGTTCATCGCGCATCCGCTGACTGAAATCAAGGGCCTCGGCGTAAAGCTCTACCGCCGACCACTCGATGGCCACGTCCTGATCGAGCATCTCCCGCAGATCTCTGCCCGGCCGCGACGGCCGCAAGGCGCCGGCACTGGGCGCAATGCCCATGCGCAATAGCTGATCGCTGAGCAGGCCCGCGTGCTCCAACTCCTCCCGAGATTCCCGGGCGAAGCTCTCGGCCCAGTCCTGCCAGCCCCAGAGCCGACACAGCCGGGACTGCACGAGGTACTGCTGCACTGCCAGAAACTCATGACTGAGCGCTTGCCCGAGAAAACCGGCAATACGAGGATGCAGTCGCAACACGAACGCCTCTACTTAGCTTTGCACCGCACTGACGTCGCCATCGCGGCCACTACCGTCTGCAGTAGGCGTCGTCGGCAGAATGTTCTCCACTTCCGAGTGGACACGCGCGATAATATGCGCCGCTACCAGGCCATCGCCAACCCGTTCGCAGGCATCGGCGCCAGCGCGAACCGCAGCATTCACCGCACCGGTCTCACCACGTACCAGGATCGTGACATAACCACCACCAACAAATTGACGACCGACCAGACGAACCTCAGCGGCCTTGGTCATGGCGTCGGCGGCTTCGATAGCTGGCACCAGGCCACGCGTCTCGATCATCCCCAAGGCAATGCCTGTTACTGTTGCCATGCTCTATCTCCCTCTAGGGTTTGGGAGGAGGGACACGACGAGCGCTAGGCCGCCGTGTCACATCCGCGAACTGGATTAGGCCGTCGGCGCCTTGGGCAGGATGTTTTCTACCTCGGAGTGCACACGGGCAATGATGTGGGCAGCCACCAAGCCATCGCCCACCCGCTCGCAAGCGTCGGCACCGGCACGCACCGCCGCATTGACCGCACCGGTTTCGCCACGCACCAGCACCGTCACATAGCCACCACCAACAAACTGACGACCGATCAGGCGCACCTCAGCGGCCTTGGTCATGGCATCGGCCGCTTCGATAGCCGGCACCAAACCACGCGTTTCGATCATACCCAGAGCAATACCCGTTACGTCTGCCATTGTAATCTCCTAACAAAAATCAAAAAATCTTTGGGAACCTGACCGACCTGGCCGCTTTACGCGGTCGGAGCCTTGGGCAGGATGTTTTCCACTTCCGAATGTACGCGCGCGATGATGTGCGCGGCCACCAGACCGTCGCCAACGCGCTCGCAGGCATCGGCGCCAGCGCGAACCGCAGCGTTCACGGCACCGGTCTCGCCACGCACCAGGACCGTCACATAGCCACCACCAACGAACTGACGTCCGATCAAGCGCACTTCTGCTGCCTTGGTCATGGCATCCGCCGCTTCAATTGCCGGCACCAAACCACGAGTTTCGATCATTCCCAGTGCAATACCTGTTACATCTGCCATTTTTCACCCCTCCTTACAGAGAAAAACCCGAACCCGTCAGGGTTCCCAAAAATCGATGATGCCACCAATGGTAAGGTCAGTGAGGACCTCGAAATCACCTTGCGCATAGCGCGCTGCCGAACCCGACACGGTAAACACCCACTTACCCTCGGGGACACCGACCGGATCCGTTGCCACCACCGTTTTCCCGGTACTATCGCGCAACACCCGTAGGGATGCCTGCTTCAAGCCGGGAATTCGGCGTGTCGTGACCAGATCGGACTGAACGCACATGATTTCCATCTCAGGCCGGCGCCCAGTTGTCGATGATGCCGATAATCGTAAGGTCCGACGGGTAATCCTTGGACCCAGCGGCCTCCCGTGCTGCCGAGGATCCGACGCAGATGACCCAGTCACCGGGGATACAGCCGACCGCATCGACCGCGACCGAGCGCGTACCCCCTTCCTTTTCCTGCACCACGAGCAAAGGGCGATGCCCCATCTCGGCGATGCGATTGGTAGAGACCAGTGTCTTTTCCACCCGCATGATTCTCATGCCAAATCGACCTCCTCCAACGCGCTTCCCAGAGGCAGATCCTGAACACTGCCATGCAGATACAGCCAGCCATTACGATCGAGCTGCGCATAGCGCTGACGGATTGCATCTGCCACCCGCTGCAGCTTGCTCACTACTCGTTCACGATTCCCGGGTACCCGCGAGTCATAGCGATAGTGCAGCGCCATGGGAATCGGCAACTGCCGTTCGACGTTGAGATGCTTGAAGATCTTGATGCCTACATCGAGATCCGCGGCGCCCTCTTCTACTGTGTCGAGACGCGCGTAATAGGCGACATTGCGCATCTGCAATTCCTGAAAACCATCACCCACACTGATGAAACGCTCGCCATGCCCGGCATCTGGATACCATCCACCCACCCGATCCGCCACATATTCGATCTGGCTCAAATTGTTGATCAACAAAGTGGCAATGAGGCGACGCATACCGTCATGGGGCATTCCTTCCCCCTGACCCCAACCCGATGACTCGGCCGCAACACGAATCGCTTCGTAGACGGCGAGACGGGCGCGGTCCGCATCCATATCCAGCGTTTGCCGATACACTTGTGCGTTATCGACGTAGCGATAGGCGCTCAGGTTGCCCTTGGCATCCGGCACATGGATACGAATGGCATCGGTATCCGTATCCAACCCAATCAGTAAAATGTCAGTGCTGGCACCGCAACAGAACTCGTTTTCGATGGCTTCCCGGAAGGCCTGCAAGCGCTGTAGCGCCATTTCCAGCGCCAAGCTCTCGTTGCTGCCATGCGCTGCACATCCCTGATGCGTCGGATCGAGAGAGCTACCGTGATACACCGCAACCTTCAGGTAGCGGGTCGGCACATCTGCCGTGGTCGGGAAGCCTTCGCGATAGCGCCGCAATTCGGTCGCCTGCCAGTCCTCGACATCCCTCTCCACATCGAAAAGCGTGCCCGCGAAAGCACTGCGACGCAGCAGGTGTCCCGCTGGCAAACGCAGCACGTAAGGCAAAAAACCCTTCAGACGACCGTCGGCGCAGAGCGAAAGGTTCATCGCGTGAAATCCACAGTCCACCAACATCGCATCGACATTCTCACCGGCCTGCAATTCCTCGCGCAGACGCTGAGAAAAACGCGCCACACCCCGTTCCAGTGCAGCAAACGTGGCACTGGCGAACAGGGCACGCATATCAAAACCCCGGACCCAAGCGTTTTCGAGCAGCTTGTCCGGCAAGGAAAAACCCAGACGCTCCTGCGCCAGGCGTTGTGCATTTTCCGCGTACCCACCACCCAGGCCGCGCGCAGCCACTTCCTGCAATACGGGCAGGATCGCATCAAAGCGACCTTTGACGCCGTCCTCACAGTGACCGAGCCGATCATTCTCCACCACATTCGTCAACGGATGACGACAGGACCGGTGCGGCAGCGCGGTGCAAGCGGGATGCTCAGCCGGCATACCATTTGCGGCAAGAGGCACTTGCACCTCGGAAGAGTAGCGTTGTGCCATCGACATCGCTGGCGCCGAAGACGAAGCACTCTGGCGAAGGTGCCGCATTTTTCTTCGCGTATCCATGCCTACGCCTTATCCCCTTGCGCCACCAGAGTAAGTGACTGCCGCACCTTTGCGGGCGCTGCCACTGCTGCCAGTGACCTTGGAATCGCTCACCGGGGCAGCGAGAGCCTGATTGCGGTTAGCCCCGGCACTCATCACGCAGCTACGAACCGCGCCGCGCTGGGTAGGATTACGTCCCTGCGCCCAGGCGCCTTCGGTGCCGGTAACCCGATCATTGCGGCTCCAGTCATCGCCGGTAATCTGCCACGCACCCCGTTCTGGTGCGGCGACCTCAGGCGCTGCTAGCATCTCCGTTGCCGGCGGCAGGGCGCTGACCGATTGCGGCTCACGACTGCGAAACTCTGGAGTGCCGGTAATCAAACCACGCGCCAGATTGACCGGTCCCGTGATGCGACCGCTCTGCTCAAACGCGTTACCCGTGATTCGGCTGCGCCCCTGCCGGGCAGGAGGGACAATACTGAAGTCCTGAGCGGGTACAGGCGTGCTGGCGACCGGCGCTGATGCGGCTGGTGCGGGCACAAAGCGTTGACTGCCTGCCGTGCCGCCCTGCTGCATGGCATCCCACGCCATAGCCTTCTGCTTGTAGGAACAGCCATCACAAGCACAGGTGCCAGCCGGTGCCGTGGCAACGGTATCCATTTCCTCGCCCTGGTACGGCGTGCCAGAAACCGCGAGATCCTCACCCACTTCGTTACCGGTGACATTCTCTGCCGGCTCCATAGCGGGTCCGCTAACCCACTGACCTTTTGCCGTACGACTGACGGCAACCTTTGCTTCTTCCGCCTGCGGGGTGCTTGCGCAGTGGGCAAATTGCTCTTGCCCATGATATTCGGTTCCGGTGACGGGCCAGCACCCTCCCTGCTCGTCACCTGTCATTTTTGGGCGATGATCCATCCCCGTTCCGGTAATGGTCGAGCCGGCCAGACTGGTCATACTCTGAACTTTATCAACACCACCCCCGCACAGAATAGGGCTGTTGTAACCAGTACCCGTGACCCGCTGACAAGAGCCCGGCTCGTTGCCTGTAACCTTCTCGGAACGATCCACGAGATTGCCAGTGACCCGCTGCCCCTTCTCCGTGGCAACCGTCCCGACTTTGGCCGGTGCCGGCGCCGGCTTGGTGTTGCAAAGGCTCTGGTAGCTTTCCAGACTCAAGTATTCAGTGCCCGTCAACTGCCGACATTCTCCGGGTTCCAACCCAGTGATACGCTGGCTGTTGTCAACGGCGGTTCCCGAGACCGTACGACCGGCAAAGGTGTGAGTTTCCGCCACCT
Organism: Acidithiobacillus sp. YTS05; assembly: GCF_024396695.1. GTDB lineage: Bacteria > Pseudomonadota > Gammaproteobacteria > Acidithiobacillales > Acidithiobacillaceae > Igneacidithiobacillus > Igneacidithiobacillus copahuensis. Next base: position 786,815 of record NZ_CP094359.1, on the reverse strand, counting down.
TGCTCGGCGCGCCATTGATGGTCATTTTAGCCACCCCGGCGTCCCAATACTGCGAACCCGTAATACTCCGCTGCGCCCCGGCCTCATAGCCAGTCACGCGATTGGTACGCGATTCATCACTGCCCGTTACCGGGAGCGCATTCTTCTGCGTGCTGCCCGTGACCACCTTTGCTGGACGCTCTGGGAGATTGGCATTACAGAAGCTCTGGAAGCTTTCGCTGCTGAGGTATTCCGAGCCCGTCACATTGCGACATGCGCCGGACTCATCACCGGTGACCGATGCGGAACGTCCGACCTGCGTACCAGAGACCTGTTGCCGACCGGAGGTACTAGTCACCGCCACCTTGGCCGGACGGGCCGCAGGACGCTCGCCACAGAACTGATTGAATTGCTCAGCACCAATATATTCGGTGCCCGTAATGGGTCGACACGTGCCCATCTCGTTGCCGGTAACCGCGTCGCTGCGCTCCACTTGCGTACCGGTAACCATAGAGCCAGCCAAAGTCGTGCCTTCCTCGACCTTGCGAAACTTCTTTGCACGTCGTTTACCGGCGGCATCAGCGCCACCCTTGGCAAACCCGCGCCCCCGCCGCGCCTGCTCCTCGCGGCGCAGTTTGGCGAACTCCCGCGCGCTACCATTCTCCAGGTAACGCAAACGAGCGGCCGCGGAGCTCAGACCGCGTACAACGGTGAGTGCGGCCTTGCCCCGCTGCGCCAGGGTCTGCCGCCGTGCGCGACAGAGCTGCCGCACCGGGCGTTCGCGCCAACCAAAGCGTTCGGGGCTTTGCTCGACGAGTTCACAGACGGAATCCAGGAATTCCTCTTCTACTCCGGGAATCAAAGCGGGTGCCGCCTCTTCGCTGACTGCCGGCGATACCGTCGCAGATACTACTGCGGGCCTTTGACCACGATGACGCACTTGGCGCTGCTGCGGATCGGCCCAGCATTGAGCCCCAGCGCAGCGCATGGCGCGATGGGCCAAGGCTGCCTCACGCCCGCTGCCACGGCTCGCCATCTTCTCGGAATGGACCTCGAGAGCGGGAGCGACCCGCGTTTCCTGATTGTTCCCAGACTTTGGCGCGGAAGGCGCAACGACCGGCTTGGCCGCGCCGCCACCCTGCCTACGCATCGCCTGCTGGCGCCGCTTCTCCTGCGCCAAAGCCCGGCCTCGCATTGGACCGGATGCTGATGAATCCGACATACGTCCCCCTTAGCTTGGCACCCGACATGCTTGCCAGGTGCCAATGATCGATCTATTCGGCTTACTAACCGCGATACACTACGAAGGCCAGACCCTGACTCTGGGTATAGTTATCGTAGCCGATCAAACGAACGAGATGCTTGGGGTACTCGCGGCGGCAAGCCTCGAGCTCGGCAAGAACGGTATCAACGTTCCGCTCACCGAACATGGGCAGCTTCCACATGTACCAATAGTGGTTGAAGGAACGCTCCGGCTCCACGTGCTCCACCGCCGGATTCCAGCCCTGAGCGATGATGTACTGCACCTGCGCGCGGATCTGTTCCGCCGACATTGGGGGGAGATACGAGAAGGTCTCGTAGCGCCGTACCTGCTTGTAATCTTGAACTTCAGCCATGATGGACTCCTTCCTGAAGCGAATGCATTAGCCAGAAAATCAACGGTTCTGTACGTCGAGCTTGTCGACGGTATCGAACTCGAATTTGATTTCCTTCCAGGTCTCCAAAGCGATCTTCAGCTCCGGCGAGTGACGGGCGGCGTTGGTCAGGATTTCCTTACCTTCGCGCTCCAGCTCGACACCGCGATTGCGCGCCTCGACACAGGCTTCCAACGCTACCCGGTTGGCGGCTGCGCCCGCGGCATTACCCCAGGGGTGACCCAAGGTTCCACCACCGAACTGCAACACCGAGTCATCACCGAAGATGTTGACCAAGGCGGGCATATGCCAAACGTGAATACCGCCAGAGGCCACTGCAAAAGCGCCAGGCATCGCGCCCCAATCCTGGTCAAAGAAGATACCGCGGCTGCGGTCTTCGGGAACATAGGATTCGCGCAAGAGGTCAATCCAGCCAAGGGTAGAGGCACGGTCGCCTTCCAGCTTACCGACCACGGTACCGGTGTGCAGGTGATCACCACCCGACAGACGCAGAGCCTTGGTCAAGACCCGGAAATGGATACCATGATGCGGGTTACGGTCGATCACGGCGTGCATGGCGCGATGGATGTGCAGCAGCACACCATTCTTCCGACACCAACGGGCCAGACCCGTGTTGGCGCAGAAGCCGCCGGTCAGGAAGTCGTGCATGATGATCGGCATGCCCAGCTCTTTGGCAAACTCGGCACGCTCGTACATCTCTTCCGGTGAAGGGGCGGTAACGTTCAGATAGTGGCCCTTGCGTTCACCCGTCTGCGCTTCGGCGTTGTGGATGGCATCGGCAACGAAGAGGAAGCGGTCACGCCAGCGCATGAAGGGCTGGGAGTTGACGTTTTCATCATCCTTGGTGAAGTCGAGACCGCCGCGCAGGGCTTCGTACACCGCACGGCCATAGTTCTTGGCCGACAGACCCAGCTTGGGCTTGATGGTACAACCGAGCATCGGACGACCATACTTGTCGAGTTTGTCGCGCTCTACCTGAATACCGTGGGAGGGACCGTTGCAGGTCATCACGTAAGCCAGAGGGAAACGGACATCTTCCAGACGCAGGGAGCGCACGGCCTTGAAGCCGAACACGTTACCTACCAAGGAAGTGAATACATTGACGACCGAACCTTCCTCGAAGAGATCGATGGGGTAGGCAATGAAGGCGTAGAATGCCGTGTCATCGCCAGGTACGTCTTCGATCCGATAGGCACGACCCTTGTAGTAGTCCATATCGGTCAGCAAGTCGGTCCACACCGTGGTCCAGGTGCCGGTAGAAGATTCCGCCGCCACCGCAGCAGCCGCCTCTTCCCGATCCACGCCCGCCTGCGGCACGATCTTGAAGCACGCCAACAAATCCGAGTCCAACGGCACGTAGTCAGGAGCCCAGTACGTCTGGCGGTACTCCTTCACGCCGGCTTCATATTTACCAGCCATAGATCCCTCCTAAAGAATGTTCCAATCCAATTTGACCTGCAGATAGCCTTCCAGCCGCGAATGTACAGAAGCATTACCGTAAGGTAAAGTAAAATATAATTAACGTTACCATATGGAGAAGTAAAACCTTGTCCGTTCGTCAGGTCACTCTACACCAACTGCGTATTTTTACGGTACTGGCTCGGCATCTTAGCATGAGCAAGGCAGCTGCGGAATTGCACCAGACGCCCTCGGCATTATCATTACAGATCAAACAATTATCAGAAAACCTCGGGGTTTCCCTCTATGAGCAGGTCGGAAAAAAACTGTTTCTGACCAGCGCCGGCGAGATTGTCGCCGCGGCCAGCGACGAGTTGCAGCGGCATCTGGAATCCCTACTCGATGAGCTGGCAGCGGAGCAACAACTCGAACGCGGGAGACTGCGGCTATGTATCACTTCCACCGCGGAATACTTTGCCCCTCGCCTGCTCGGTGCGTTCTGTGCAGCGCACCCAGGAATCGAGGCGCATCTGGAAATCGTCAATCGCAACAGTATCCTCGAGCGCCTGCGCGAGAACCTCGATGACGTCTACATCATGGGCCAGGTGCCCGAAGAGATCGACGGGATTGCGCAACCCTTTCTGGATAATCCCATCGTCGTCATCGCCGCGGCCGCGCATCCACTGGCGGCAGAGAGAGCGATTCCCCTGGCGCGCCTGGGAAAGGAGCCCTTCATCCTGCGCGAAGCCGGGTCAGGGACACGGCTCACGGCGGAGAATTACCTTGCGGAGCAGGGTATCAAGCTCAAAGCCCGCATGACCCTGAGCAGCAACGAAGCAGTCAAACAACTCGTTGCTGGCGGCCTCGGCCTCGGCATCCTGGCACGCCACACCATCAGCTCCGAACTCGCCTCGGGAGCCCTGTGCATCCTCGACGTCGACGGCTTTCCCATTCTGCGCAAGTGGCACGCAGTGCAACGCAAGGGCAAGAATCCCTCAGCGGTTACCCAGAGTTTTCTCGAGTTTTTGCTGCACAGTGGGCGCAACGACCGTGATAGCGACTGATTCGGCCGGCAAGGCGAGAAGGTCGCTTCCCCAATGGTTGGCGCGACAAATACACACCGGGTTTTCTGCCATGGCCAGCATCTCGCGATCGCCGCGACTGTTGCCGTAGGCGTAGGCCAGTTTGTTGACACCCAATTCTTCCCGCAAACGTCGGGCCTTTTCCGGTCCCCAACAGTTGGCGCCCTGCAAACGACCGGTAAAACGCCCGGATTCGTCCGTGGCCAGACGAGTAGCGATGACCGCATCAAATCCGACCTGCTCTGCCCAGGGGCGGGCGTAGAGTTCCAACGTTGCCGTCACCAGCACCAGACGCTGCCCCAGATCGCGGTGCTGGGCCAGACGATCCCATACGGAATCGCGCAGAAGCCGGGGCAGCACGCGATCTATGAATTCCACCGTTCCCTGCTCGAGTTCTTGGGGATGCCGACCCGTAAGGCTGCGTTGCAGTACCCACTCCTTGGTCTCACCATTGCTGCGCCAGCCCAACGCGTAGGCTCCAAGCATCGGCAACGAGCGCAGCAGGAGGCGGAGGGCGCGGCCCTCACCCAACACCGTGCGGTAGAAGGAGACGATGGTCTCGCCGCGGGTAAGCGTGCCATCCAGATCAAAGGCGACCCAGTCGGTCATCCGAGCTCCAGCACTGCATCCTGTTGCCAGCTCTGCAAGGCAAGCAGCATCCGGCGTAGCGCCACCGCAGCGGACTCAGACGGCCGCGCCGAACCGAGCAGGCGCCGCCAGGCCTTGGCCCCCGGAAGACCAGCATAAAGACCATGTAAATGACGCAGCAGACGTGGCGCCGGCAGGCGCTCGCCCCAAGCATCTACATAAGGTAAGAGCCCTTTCAGTATCGCTCGCGGATGCGGCAGATCCTGACGACGCCCCAGGGCCTGTTCGATCTGGGCAAGCAGCAGGGGCGAGTGATATGCCGCGCGCCCCAACATGACGCCATCGACACTGGGCCAGAGGGCGAGGACCTGCTCTGCATCGCGCAACCCACCATTGAGTTCGATGCGAAAGTCCGGAAAGTCCTGCTTTAATCGTTGCACCCAATTCCAGCGCAGGGGCGGTATCTCGCGATTTTCCGCAGGATTGAGACCCTTCAACCAGGCATTACGCGCATGGACGATAAAATGTTTGCAGTGCCCCTGACCAATGCTGCGCACGAAATCGGCGAGGCCCTCATATTCCTCCTCTCGGTCCAGGCCGAGGCGGTGCTTGACGCTCACCGGCAGACCACTGCTCGCCATGGCATCGAGGAGCTCCCGAACGAGGAGCGGATCGCGCATCAGGCAGGCGCCAAAACGTCCTTTCTGAACGCGTGCTGAGGGACAGCCGACATTGAGATTGAGCCCGGCATAGCCATAGTCATCGCGCGCGATGCGGGCGGCACGTGCCATGGCCTCGGGGTCATCGCCCCCCAACTGTAAGATCAAAGGAGATTCTTGCCGATCAAAATCCAGGTAGCGGGCCGGATCCTTGCCGCGCAGGATGGCAGGGGTAGTAACCATCTCGGTAAAGAGCACGCAGCTGGGGCAGACCTGTCGCAGAAAAAAGCGACAATGGCGGTCCGTCCAATCCATCATGGGGGCGACGGACAATGTACCAAAAGGAAGTTGGACGGCGGTCATTGCCGCGCCCCACCGAGAAGCCAGAGTAAGCGCAGCATACCCACACCGACCAGAAATAGGAGCAATAGGAACACGCGATAACGCCAAACATGCGTGGCACATTCACCCTGTCGAATGTCGTACAAGGTGGCAAAAAGCCCCCATGAACCCAGAGACAGCAACACTACGGCAAAACCGATAAAGAGGGTGTTGGTCCCGGTCAAGCGATGGAGCAAAGGAATCGGTTGGTGCAAGAGCAGAGAAAATTTACGTAAAAAGAAATCAAATTTTGCCAGAACGAAGGCGAGCGCGAGACTACTCAGGGCGGTGCGGGTCCAGGACAGGAATGTCCTTTCGGCCGAGAAATGGACCCGGGGATCCAACATCTCCTTCGCACTCACGCTTGGCCCCAGCGATAACGAACGCAGATCGCGCCAGAAAATAGGGATGATCAAAAAGATCCCGGCAACGGATGGAATTGTCAGCAAATGATAAAGATCGAGAAAAAAAGGGCGGAGACGCTGGTCATGAAAAAATACCAAGGCCATGGCTGCCTTGCGTGCCAGGAGTCCAGCACCAAAGGCTACGATAATGAATTTGAGCAGCGCCAGATAACTGCGCTCCATACTGAGATAGAGACGTGGCTCGCGAACGGCAAGCAACTTTTTCCGGAGCAGCATGGCGCAATCCCACCGATCCCATTACATCGGGATCGGTATTCTCCATTCGTTGGGGTCAGAGATCCTTGGCGTGTTCCGCCAGATAACTGGCAACCCCGGCAGAATCCGCCTTCATTCCGGATTTGCCTTTCTCCCACTGCGCGGGGCAGACCTCGCCGTGCTCTTCAAAGAACTGTAGCGCATCGACCATACGAATCATTTCGTCGATATTGCGGCCCAAGGGCAGGTCATTAACAACTTGATGACGCACCAGGCCGTCCCGGTCGATCAAAAACGACCCACGCAGCGCGACCGATTCGTCGAAGAGCACGTCGTAATCGCGGGCGATCTGCTTGGTCAGGTCAGCAACCATGGGCAACTGAATGTTGCCGATACCGCCCTTGTTCTCGGGGGTATTTTTCCATGCCAGGTGGGTGAAATGGGAGTCGATGCTGCAGGAGATGACCTCGGTCTTGCGCGCATGGAACTCCGAAAGACGATGATTGAAGGCGATGATCTCGGAGGGGCAGACGAAGGTGAAGTCAAGCGGATAGAAAAACAGTACCGCATACTTGCCCTTGATATACTGCGACAAATGGAATTTTTCATTGATACTGTTGTCCGGCATCACCGCGGGAGCGACAAAATCCGGGGCTTTCTTACCAACGAGTACGGCCATGACATACCTCCTGATCCGGTTGAAATTGCGCTTCTAAGCATAGCTCAGACACCTGCGACTGTCTCTACTTCATCAGAATCTGGAATTGTACTAAACTGCTATCCTCTTACTGATGACGGAGCAAACACCCATGGCACATTTTTTTGTCAACATCACCCACGCCGGCAATGACCTCGACCGCGCCACCGTTGGTCTGGTACTCGCCAAGAACGCCCTCACGGAAGGACACGAAGTCACCCTTTTCCTATCGCTGGATGGTGTTCATCTTGCGCGCTCGGACAACTATCTGCATGGCATGCAGGAACCGACCTTTCCCCCGCTGCTAGAATTGCGCGACTTTCTGGTGCAAAACGGTGCCAAATTCTGGATTTGCGCTGGCTGCTACAAGAAGCGTGGTCTGGAAGAGGCGCACTTCATTCCGGAAGCGACGATGGCCGGTGCCGCACAGGCCATCCAGACCATGGCTTCTGGTGTCGTACCAGTCTACTACTGATCGGTAACCGTGCCGCATCGGGGTGGGGAGGCCCTTCCTTGCGGCATCGACGCCACTTCTCAGCGCTCGCGCCCTTCCGCATGGTGCTTGCCGCCCCAGACGCGAAGCCCTAGAGTATAGGCCATGGATTGCGACCTGCTCATCCTGGGCGATGGACCCATTGCCCACAGTCTCGTGCTGGCCCTCCAGGGGTCGGGGCTTCACATTCGTGTCATCGATACCACTCCCCCTTCAGCGCTTACTAACAATCGTGCTGGCCAGGATGCGTCCGCGCCGGAGCGCAGTGTCGCCCTCGCTCTCGCCTCCATACGTATGCTGCAGGGCTTCGGGATAGTGATTTCAGATGCCGTCAGTGGACGGATTCAGCAAGTACAGATTTCCCAAGCCCGCAGTCCGAACCGAGTGACCCTATCCAGCGAGTTGCTGCAGGCGCAGGAAGGCGTTCTCGGCCGACTTGTCCCGCTCACTACTCTGCAGGAGGCGCTGGTCGCGCAGTTGCCCGCAGATTCCGACAACTTCCAGCGCCTGTGCTGGGGACCGGTAGCGGATTTTTCCTGGCTTCCCGACCGCGTGACTCTGGCTTGGGCCGACGGCAACAGGCTGTCTGCGCGACTATTGGTGCTGGCCGATGGCGGCCATGGCAAACTGCAACCGTTGCTCGGTCTGCAACGCCGCGGCTGGGATCACAACCGCTATGCCTGCACCGCCCGCGTTGGACCGCTCTCCGGCCCCACCGGTACGGCGTACGAGCATTTCCTTGAAAGTGGTCCTCTCGCCTTCCTGCCGCGCGCGGACGGGATCTTTTCTCTGGTCTGGAGCCTGTTGCCGAGCGCCGCGAGCCGCCTGATGAATAGCAGCGACGCAGTATTTTTACAGGAACTCCATCGGCACCTGCCGCCCGGTCTTTCCGGCTTCTCTCAGGTGGCCGGGCGCGCCCTCTACCCACTGCACTTTCAGCAACTCTCTGCCCCAACAAGCAGTCGAATCCTGCCTTTGGGTAACGCCGCCCAGACCCTGCATCCGCTGGCCGGACAGGGCTACAATCTGGGCCTACGGGATGCCGTAACGCTGGCGGCGCTGTTGCGCGAGGCCGCAACACAGGGAGCCGATCCGGGTTCCGAGACTTTGCTGCGAGATTTTCAGCGCATTCGCCGGCGGGATCGCGCAGAAACGATCGCCTTCACGGAAGGGATGAACCAGCTCTTCGCCCTGCCCCCCCTGCCCTGGCGACTGGGACGCGAGATTGCACTGTCGGCCCTGGAACACAACCGATGGCTGAAAAAACGCCTGGCGGCACGTCTGGCCGGAGTCGAACTGCCTGCCGCCAGCAGCATTCCCGCCCTGGAGGTAACCCGTTTTGGCCGATGATTTCGATGTCCTGATCTCCGGCGCTGGCATGGTCGGTGGCGCCCTGGGTCTGGCTCTGCAACGCCAAGGTTTACGAACCGCCATAGCCGAGCGCCGTACCGCGCCGCAAGCCGAGACCACAGATCCCCTGCAGCGCTGCAGCCTCATCAATGCGGGGGCAACTGCCTTCCTGGCGCAACAGGAAATCGATATCGCTGCCCTCGGCACAGCGGTGCGGGGAATGCGCGTCTGGGATGGCGAACATGCTGGCAGTATCCAGCTCGACGCCACAGACGTCGGCGCGACGGTTCTTGGCTATATCTGCGAGAACCAAACACTGGAACATGCTCTGCGCACTGCATTCTGCCGTGCCGGCGGTAGCCTGTTGTACGACTGCCAGTGGCAGATGGCGTATAGCGATGCCGAAGGAATCGAGCTGGAGGATCAGGAGGGCACCGGCTATCGCGGGCGTCTGCTGGCGATTGCCGAGGGGCGGCAGTCCAGATTGCGGCAACAGATCTTTCAGTCCAGCATCTATCGCGCGGACTATCAGCAGGAAGCGATCGTTGCCACGGTGCAGATCGAGCGACCGCATGGCGGCATCGCCTATCAACGTTTTTTGCCAAGCGGGCCACTCGCCCTCCTCCCCTTTGCCGACAACGCCCAGGGTCAGGCCCAGGCCAGCCTGGTCTGGAGTGCGCGCAACCTTAGCGCGCGACAGCTCTTTGCTATGGACGACGCAGAATTCCTGCGTCGCTTGCAAGATGCCTTTGGACCACAGCTCGGAAGGCTCCTCGGCATCGGCAAACGGGGGAAATTCCCGTTGAGCGCCCTGCATGTCAATCGCTACGTGCAGGATCGCGTCGTCTTGCTCGGTGACAGCGCGCATGGTGTCCATCCCTTGGCAGGGCTTGGCGTGAATCTCGGCTTTCGCGATGTCGCCGCGCTCGCTCAGGTTATTGGCGACAAAATCGAGAAACGCGAGGATTTCGGTCGCCGCGAAGCCCTGGCGTTATATCAACGGCAGCGGCGCCCCGACAATCTGCTGACGGTCTTTGCCTGCGGTGGCCTGAATCATCTATTCTCAAATCGCAGTGGCGCCTTGGCGCGGCTGCGTGATCTGGGGCTCTGGGGTACCAGTATGACGCCTCCTCTCAAACGTTTTTTCATCCGCCAAGCCATGGGTCTGTAAGGAGAACACGATGCAACACCGAATTGCCGACGATATTGCCGCCGCCATCGGCGACGCGGTGGCCCGCTTCGGGTCAGTCAAGGAAGACCTAGATAAGCAGCTGAAGACCATCATCAGCAACGCCCTAGATCGTCTCGATCTGGTGACCCGCGAGGAATTCGAGATCCAGCAAGAGCTGAATACCCGCCTCGCGGCACGGGTCGCGGCCCTTGAGGCCCGTCTCGATAAAATGGCGGGGGCAGAACAGAGCGAAGACTGACCTCCATGGCCTTGGCGCTGGTGCGCAGCCGCGCGCCTATGGGCATCCAGGCCGCGGAGGTCATGGTCGAATGCGACCTGGGGCCGGGCTTGCCCACCTTTGCCATCGTTGGCCTGCCGGAAGCGGCGGTGCGCGAATCCCGCGATCGGGTACGCGCCGCCATCCAGAACAGCGGCCTGGACTTTCCGGCGCGGCGCATCATTGTCAACCTTGCACCCGCCGATCTGCCCAAAGAAGGCGGACGATTCGACCTGCCCATCGCCCTCGGCATTCTTCGTGCGAGTGGGCAGTTGCCCCAGTCTGCCCTGGAAGATCTCGAATGCATCGGGGAACTTGCATTGGACGGCAGCCTGCGCAAGGTCCCCGGAATCCTTGCCTGTGCCCTCGCTGCACAGGAGGCCGGTCATCACCTAGCCCTCCCCTGGGATACCGTAAGTGAGGCAAGCCTGGCAGGGAAGTGCTGGCTTCTGCCAGCGCAGAGCCTGGCACAACTAGTGGCGATTTTACGCGGTGAGCAAGCGATTCCCGACGTGCCGCCGCCTGCGCTCGCATCTGATCGGCCGATCGATGGCGGAGATCTTGCGGACGTTCGTGGTCAGGAGCAGGCCAAACGGGCTCTGATCATTGCCGCCACGGGCGGGCACCATCTGTTGTTTTCCGGTCCACCCGGCACCGGCAAAAGCATGCTGGCCGCCCGCCTACCCAGCCTGCTTTCACCTTTGCGCGACGAGGAAGCACTGGAAGTCGCGTCCATTCACAGTTTGCATGGGCTCTTCGATCCGGCCACCTGGCGACGCCGCCCCTATCGCAGCCCACACCACAGCGTGTCCGCGGCGGCCCTCGTGGGTGGCGGTTCGCAGCCGCGTCCCGGCGAGATCAGCCTCGCCCATCGTGGCGTCTTGTTTTTGGACGAGTTACCAGAATTCAGCCGCTCCGTTCTCGAAGTACTGCGGGAACCTCTGGAAACCGGGGAAATCCACATCGCCCGTGCGCGGCAGCGCGCGCGCTTTCCCGCCCGCTTCCAGTTGATCGCAGCTATGAACCCCTGTCCCTGCGGCCACCTGGGCAATCCGTTGCAGGCCTGTCGCTGCAGCCCGGCACAAATCCAGCAATATCGCAGTCGCCTGTCGGGGCCTCTGCTGGACCGTATCGATCTGCAAGTGGAGGTGCCTGTGCTCGCGCCGGAATATCTGGAACAGGCGCCCCGCGGCGATAGCAGCGCGCTGTGGCGAGAACGCATCGGTCGCGCCGTCGAGCAGCAATGGCAACGCCAAGGTTGTCTCAACGCGCAGCTCCAAGGCGACGCCCTCGACCAGCACTGCGCCCTGGATGCGGATACCCGTGGCTTTCTGCGCCTGGCAGCAGAGCGCCTGCACTTTTCTGCGCGAGCTTATCATCGTATCCTGCGGGTCGCCCGCAGTATTGCCGATCTTGCGTTGGAAAGCGCCATACGCCAGGAGCATGTAGCGGAAGCGCTGCAGTATCGACGCCTCGCTCATACCCTGGCCAATCCATAGGATTCTTTGCCTTCATGATTTTGCTACGGCATCTACCTACCGCGCAGGAACCACGCCTGTATATGGCGTTGGAACGCACCTATCTGGGCTATTTCAAGCTGATTTTCTTTACCATTGGCACTGGCCTGCTCGCCTATCGTCTGGAAATTCTGTTTCTCGCCTTGGGAGAGAATCACTACGCGCGGCTGTTTCGCGAACTGCATCGTCTACTTATTTGGCCGCCCATGGGGCTCGTTTTTGTGGTCGGTTTCTGGTTTTTCGCCGACCTTCATCATATCGGAAAAGGAATTACCGTGTCGGAAAAAGAAATCATCGACCCGCGCATATATATGGCCGCAGAGCGCACTTTTCTCGCCTGGGTGCGTACGGGCATTGGTCTGATTGCCTTTGGTTTCGTGATCGAGAAATTCGATTTCTTCCTCGAACAGTTATCGGCAATGCTGCACACCAAACTCAGCGCCGGAGAAGGATTCTCCGGTATGGGAATCATTTTTATCGTCCTTGGTGTAAGCAATTTGGTGATCGGCGGCATCAATTTTGTGCGTACCGTCAAAAAAGTCGATCAAGGTCAATATCACATCCATAAATGGTTGTACGCTCTGTATGGACTGATTCTATTTACCGTGACCGCGGTACTTGCCTTTATGATCGTGCGGGTTTCCCCTTAGTGCGAATCGCGGCGGTGGCGGCGCCGCTGACTGAGCTGCCAGAGGGTGCTGAGTACGCCAATCAGTACATAAACCAGCGAAATAACGAACAACACCAAGGGCGGGTGCACGGCAATGGCGGCGAGAATCAGAACCACGCTGATCGCCAGGGCAAAGGGCATGCGCCCGTGCAAATCGATGTCTTTGAAACTCCGATAGCGGATATTGCTCACCATCAGCAAGCCCAGCAAATACACCAAAGCCAGGGCTAGATACCGGGCGATTTCCGTAAGCCAAGGATATCCTTCGCCCACCGCTACCCAGACCAGACTGGCCAGGACCGTTGCCGCTGTCGGAATGGGCAGGCCCTGAAAATAGCGCTTGGAAGCGCTATGCGCCTGACTATTGAATCGAGCCAAACGTAACGCACCACAGGCCGTAAACACAAAGGCGCCAAGCCAACCAAACTTGCCGAAATTTTGTAATCCCCAGAGGAGCGCCAACAGAGAGGGCGCAATACCGAAGGCAATCACATCGGCCAGAGAGTCGTACTCCGCACCAAAGGCGCTTTGCGTACCGGTCATGCGCGCTACGCGCCCGTCCAGCCCATCCAGGATCATCGCAATGAAAATGACAATCGCCGCTACCCGAAAATGCCCATGAATCGAGGCCACGATAGAATAAAATCCGGCAAACAGGCTAGCGGTGGTAAAGAGATTGGGGAGCAGATAGACCCCCCGACGCGGATAGCGTCTATTCATTATCCGCATGCTCCAGTTGCGCGATCCACTCCGCACCAGAGCGCACCCGTTGCCCCAGGAGGACCAATGCTTGCGCGTTGGGCGGCAGGTAGGTGTCCACCCGCGAGCCAAAACGAATGAAGCCAAAACGTTGGCCGGTGCGGACCGGCTCGTCTGGCCGCACGTAACAGAGGATGCGTCGTGCCACGAGCCCGGCTACCTGAACCACGGTCACGTCCTGCCCATTCTCCGTGCGCACCCACAGGGCATTACGCTCGTTCTCCAGGGAGGCCTTGTCCAGCGCCGCATTGAAAAATTTCCCCGGAAAATACCAACGTTGCTGGACGACTCCGCCGATGGGCAAGCGATTGACATGCACATCAAAGACATTCATGAAAATGCTGATCTTCAAGGCTTTCCGCTGCAGGTAGGGATCCTCCACCGTTTCGATGGCGATGACGCGACCGTCGGCCGGGCAAAGGATTCCACCCGCCAGTGCTGCGGGTAGTGCGCGAGCAGGATCCCGAAAGAACTGCACACTGAAGAGAAATAGGAGAAGAAAGGGAACAGCTACCCACCAGGGCGCAAAAACTCCCGTCAGGATGGTAAGCAGAAGGAACAAGCCAAGGAACGGCCAACCTTCGCGCGCCAGCAAAGTATAGGGATAGTTAGAATTCGACATGGCGCAAGCCTAGCAAGTCGCCAAGGCTTGGGGAAGCGCTCCTGCCAAGGAGACTGCCCCAGTCATAAGGCAGTCCCAGCAGGGAACAATGGAAGTGCTCAGTTACGGGACCGGTCGACGATGCGGTTTTGCCCGATCCAGGTCATCATCGAGCGTAACTTCTGTCCGACGACTTCCAGCGGATGCTCAGCAGCCAGACGGCGCTTGGCCTGCATGGTCGCCTTACCCGCCTGATTCTCGAGGATGAATTCGCGAGCGAATTCGCCATTCTGAATCTCGGTCAGGATGCGGCGCATTTCTTCCTTGGTACGCGCATCGACTACCCGCGGACCACGGGTCAGATCACCATATTCGGCGGTGTTGGAGATGGAGTAGCGCATATTGGCGATTCCGCCTTCGTACATCAGGTCGACGATCAACTTGAGCTCATGCAGACACTCAAAATACGCCATTTCCGGGGCGTAGCCCGCCTCGGTCAGGGTCTCGAAGCCGGCCTGTACCAGCGCACTGACACCACCACAGAGCACCGCCTGTTCGCCAAAAAGATCCGTCTCGGTTTCTTCACGGAAGGTAGTTTCGATCACGCCGGCGCGCGCGCCGCCAATTGCCTTGGCGTAGGACAGGGCGAGGTTTTGCGCATTGCCCGAGGCATCCTGGTGGATAGCGATGAGACAAGGCACCCCGCCGCCCTGGGTATAGGTAGAACGGACGAGATGCCCCGGACCCTTGGGGGCAATCAGAAAGCAGTCGAGATCGGCGCGCGGGTGGATCTGCCCAAAATGCACATTGAAGCCGTGGGCAAAGAGTAGCGCCGCGCCTTCCTTGATGTGCGGAGCGATTTCTTCCCGATAGAGCGCCGCCTGGCCCTCATCGGGAGTCAGAATCATGACCAGATCCGCATCCGCAACGGCCTTGCCCACGGTATTGACCGCCAATCCGGCATTCTTGGCCTTGTCCCAAGAAGCCGAGCCTTCGCGCAGGCCGACAACGACCTGAACCCCGGATTCCTTGAGATTAAGGGCATGGGCGTGACCCTGGGAGCCGTAGCCAATGATGGCGACCTTTTTCTTCTGGATGAGGGAGAGATCGGCGTCGTTATCGTAGTAAACTTTCATGAAATCCTCTAAGCACGTAAAAAATCAAATACTCTTTGCACCGCGGCTGATGGCACTGGCGCCGCTGCGTACCACTTCGATGACCATACCGGGATCGAGTGCGTGGAGAAAGGCGTCGAGCTTTTCACCAGTACCCGTCAACTCGATGGTATAACTTCGATCGGTCACATCGATGATGCGCCCCCGGAAGATATCGGCAAGACGTTTCACCTCTTCCCGATCCGACCCTACTGCATGCACCTTGATCAGCATCAGCTCGCGCTCGATGTGCGGTCCCTCACTCAGATCATGGACCCGGATGACCTCGACCAGCTTGTTCAGCTGCTTGAGCACCTGCTCCATGATCTCTTCCGAACCCTGGGTGAGGATGGTCATGCGCGAGACGCTGGCCTCGTGCGTAGGGGCAACGGTCATCGCCTCGATGTTATAGCCCCGCGCCGAGAATAGTCCTGCCACCCGCGACAAGGCGCCAGCTTCGTTTTCCAGCAGAACAGAAATGATATGTCGGTGCATGCGTTATACCAGAATCATGTCAGACAGCGCGGCTCCCGCCGGCACCATGGGATAGACATTCTCGGTGCGATCAACCAGAAAGTCCATGAAAACCATGCGGTCCTTGAGGCGCAGGGCCTCGCGAATCACGGGCTCGACGTCGGCGGGTTTTTCCGCACGCAGGCCAATGTGACCATAGGCCTCGGCCAATTTCACGAAATCCGGCAGCGCGTCCATATAACTGGAAGCATAACGCTCTTCGTAGAAAAACTCCTGCCACTGCCGCACCATGCCTAGATAGCCATTATTGAGGCAGGCCACCTTGATGGGAAGCTTGTACTGCTGACAGGTGGAAAGCTCCTGAATGTTCATCTGGATGCTGCCTTCCCCCGTCACACAAACGACCGTGCTCTGCGGCTCTGCCATCTGCGCACCCATTGCCGCCGGCAGGCCAAAGCCCATGGTGCCCAGGCCACCGCTGTTGATCCAGCGCCGCGGACGGTCAAAACCATAGAACTGTGCCGCCCACATCTGGTGCTGACCGACATCGGAGGTCACAATGGCATTGCCAGCAGTGAGTTCAAAGAGTTTTTGAACGACATACTGGGGCTTGATGATGGTATCCGTCTGGGTGTAGTGCAGGCAATCGCGCTGCCGCCACTCCTCAATTTGCGCCCACCAGCGCTCCAACGATCCGTCACCGATGCCCATTTCCTCCGCCAGCTCGTTCATCTCGCGCAACACCGAGCACAGATCGCCAACCACTGGCACATCGACCTTCACGTTCTTGGAGATAGACGCGGGATCAACATCGACATGAATGATCTTGGCATGCGGCGCGAAGTGACTGAGATTGCCGGTTACCCGGTCATCAAAACGGGCACCGAGAGCAACCAGGACGTCACAGTGTTGCACGGCCATATTCGCTTCGTAGGTGCCATGCATACCGAGCATGCCCAGAAACTGGCGATCAGAGGCCGGATAACCACCCAGCCCCATCAACGTATTGGTAATGGGTGCATCACAACGGCGCACCAGCTGCGTAAGCTCCGCAGCACTATCGGACAGGATGATTCCGCCACCCGTATAGAACAGCGGCCGCTCCGCATTGGCAATGAGCTGCAGAGCCTTGCGCAATTGCCCAGAGTGTCCCTTCACCGTCGGCTTGTAGGAGCGTAACTGCACCTTTTCCGGGTACTCGTAGCGGCAACGCTTGGCGGTGACATCCTTGGGGATGTCGATGAGTACCGGACCCGGTCGACCGGAAGCGGCCAGATAGAAAGCGGTCTTGATGGTCTGGGCAAGCTCGTTCACGTCGCGCACCAGAAAATTGTGCTTGGTACAGGGACGAGTGATCCCGACGGTATCCACTTCCTGAAAGGCATCGTTACCAATCAACGCCACGGGAACTTGCCCAGTGATAACAACCAAAGGAATGGAGTCCATGTACGCAGTCGCAATGCCAGTAACGGCATTGGTGGCACCCGGGCCACTGGTAACCAGGGCTACGCCAACCTTGCCGGTACTGCGCGAATAGGCGTCTGCCGCATGCACCGCCGCCTGCTCGTGACGGACCAGCACATGCTGAACGGCTTCCTGTTTATCCAACTCGTCGTAGATGTAGAGCACGGCGCCACCGGGATACCCAAATACCGTCTCCACGCCCTCATCCCGCAGGGCGCGCACAACAATTTCAGCGCCGGTAAGTTCTTCGGTTTCAGTGGAAGAACTCGTGCGTTCACGAGTCTGAGTAGGGGCAGACATGGTCAAGGCTCCTCATAAGATCAACATACTGCGCTCAACGCTATGCAGTTTTGACGACAGCGTCAAATAAAAATGCCTTGGCGAAACCGCGTGTTCCTCTATGCACCCTGATGCAGACGCGCAAGATAGCCGCGCGCTTCGCGCACCAATTCCACCGGCAGGCCGGACTTTTCGGCAATCAAGAGTCCGAGGGACTTTCCGGGAACGCCGATTTCGAGCTCGTAGGTAGGCTCGAGGCGCTCATGGTCGAAGCGCATGGAGGCATTTTGTAGGGCCGGATGCTCGGCGGCAAAGCTCTTGATGGGCGTCAGATGGGTCGTGACCATACCGCGCACGCCGCGCCGCGCCAGCTCGTCCAGTACTGCCATCGCCATCGCCGCACCCTCTTCGGGATCGGTGCCGGTGCCCAGTTCATCGAGCAGGATGAGGGTCGATGCGTCGGCTTCCGCCAAGAGTTTTTTCAGCATGTCGATATGACCCGAAAAGGTAGACAAAGCAAAGGCCATGCTCTGCGGATCACCCATGTCGACAAAAATCTTATGGAAATGCCCCACGACAGCGCGTCCGGAAACCGGCACATGCAAACCGCACCGCGCCATCACTGCGAGCAAGCCCACGGTCTTCAGCGAGACACTTTTGCCACCCGTGTTCGGGCCGGTCACCACCAGGATAGGATTTTCCGCGTCGATCCGAACCGAAAGAGGCTTGGGCTTGGGCCCACGATGATCCACGTGCGCCAGCCAGAGTTGCGGATGCACGGCACCCTCGAATTGCAAAATGGGCTCTTCCACCAGTTCGGCAGCCTGCGCCTGCAGATGCAGGGAGAGCTGCGCTCCGGCGATGGCTAGATCGAGCCAAGTCAGGGCGTCCACCAATTTCTGCAGCGCCGGCAGCAGCGCGCGCACCTCATCGGTCAGGGCCCGCAGCACACTCTGATTTTCCTGTTCGATCGTGCCGGAGATCTTTTCCAGGTGATTGTTGAGCGCCACCAGCTCCATTGGCTCGACCACGGTGCCGTGTCCTCCGGGCCCCGCTCCCCGGCGCACGCCACGGATCTCTTCCCGCGAGCCATCAGGCAAATGCACCGACAGGCGCTGTCCGGCCCAATGCGCCTTGCCTCCGCCACGCAGGTGCGGCTGAATCTGCCGCTGCACGGCCTCCCTCTCCTGCTTGAGTTCACTGTGCAGGCGGCGCAAGGTGTCGTTACCGTCTTCGCGAACGGAGCCATTGGGCAGCAGCATGGCATCGATGGCATCGATCAGGGAACCCGCCGCATCGAGGACCGCCGCCCCCAGCGGCAGCAGTGCCGGCCGCGCCTCGACAAAGGCACGCAGCTCCTGCCCGACCCGCAGAATCCGATGCAGGTTGCGGAACGCTTGGCCGGATAGCGCTGCGCCTGGTGTCGCCGCCTGCCGCAGGGCCGGACGCGGATCCGGCAGCTCGGGCAATACGGGGCCGGCGCCCGATTCCAGGCCGAAGCGTGCCGCCGTGATCGCCTCCTGCAACTGTCGGGCGGCTGCTACCGAAGGTGCTGGGCCCAGATTCCGCGCGGCATCGGCACCCATGGGCGTGGCAGAGAGTTTTTCGAGCAGTCGACGAATTCCCTCAAAATCCAGCAACTTCCAGTCCCCTTCCATCATGCACCTCGCTGTCTGTCAAATAATTCTCGCCACCAACGCAGTCGCCCCTCGGGAATGATTACCGGGCCAGGCAGCCGTTCGGGCGGCATACGAGACAGGACCCAACCTGGTGGTATCTGTTTGCCACTGCTGCCACACGAGGCGCCGAGATTGTTGGGATCATAGATCTTGAGCAAACTGGGATGCTCGCGGTCATCCACATAAACAATCCCAAGGTAGCGCTCGCGATGATCGTGGTGCAGCAGCACATCGATCTCCGTCAGCACCCGGCAGAAGGTCTCGGCGGACAAGGGAGCCTGCGGTAGCTCCTGTCCGACAAAGTAGACATACCAGTCGTCGCCTGCCTCTGCCTGCAAGGTAGCTATCAAGGCATCCCACTGGGCCCAGTCGCGAATCGCCCAGAGCATGCCACCATATACGCTTGCGAAATCCTTCATTCTTCTCCCTCCCCCAAAAAACTGACCATGATTCGTCGCTGCTGCGGGCACTCGCGATGTTCCAGGAGATAGGCACCTTGCCAGGTCCCCAGGAGCAGACAACCAGCCCGCACGGGGATCTGCAGACTCTGCGTTCCGAGCAGGGTGCGAATGTGCGCCGACATATCGTCTGGCCCTTCGTTGCGATGGCGATAGAGCGGATCATCATCCCGGACCCAACGCGCAAGGAAGTCGAGGATATCTGCTTGCACGTCGCTGTCCGCGTTTTCTTGCAGAGCAAGGCTCGCGGAGGTATGCGGCAAAAACAGAAGCAGCCAGCCATGACCCGCCCGAATCTTCCTCAACCAGGCTCGCAGCGGATCGGAAATCTCATAAAAACGCCGGCCCTGCGTAGGCAGAATCCATTCTTCATCCCATTGTTGCATCGTCATAGTCTAGTCCGCCGCATGCGAAAAAACTCCTTAAGCAAGAGCGATGCCTCTTCCGCCAGCACCCCACCCTCCCACTGCAGACGATGATTGCTCGGTGCTGACTCGGGGAGCCGCAGATGACTCTCGATCACTCCCGCCTTGGGGTCGGCTGCGCCATACACCACCCGCGCGAGGCGCGCGTGTAGGATAGCGCCAAAACACATAACGCAGGGTTCCAAGGTGACATATAGCGTACAGCCCCCCAAACGGTAGTTTCCGAGGCGCTGCGCGGCCTGACGCAATACCTGGACTTCCGCGTGCGCCGTCGGATCCCGACTCGCGATGGGAGCATTGTGCGCACTCACCAAATGCGTACCCGCAGCATCGACCAGTACTGCGCCGACCGGGACTTCGCCCAACGCTGCCCCTGCACGCGCCGCAGTCAGCGCCGCTTGCATCCACATCTGGTCTTTTTCTTGCACGGACTCCCACCGTTTGCCCACTGGATCGGGGTTACCAGTCTAGCGAGATTGTCCGGCAGCACCAAACGCCAAGCGGACAAGCCGCGAAGATTTTTCCGAGTATGCCTTGACAGACTGCGGAATGCTGCTAATTTTCCGGGCAAGTTGCAAAAAGTAGACGCTCGCTTGCTTGGGAACAGCATAGCGATTCATTACGCACCAAGGTGAGGAAAACATGCTAGGCATGCCCCGTCCCCCGCTGCTCGGTCTCGATATTGGACTGGATGCAGTAAAACTTGTAGAGCTGTCTTCGACGCGGGGACAGTTTACCGTTACCCATGCCGACAGCGAGACGATACTAAGTGACCCGGGTGCAGAACCGGATGGACGAGATCTCGAGTCCAGCAGTAGCGCTATCCGCACAATTCTGCAGCGATCGCGCATCCGCACCAAAAAGACCGCAACGGCATTACCGTCCAACAACGCCATCGTCAAAATCATCTCTCTGCCATCAGGAATGCGCGATGACGTCATCGAGGACCAGATTCGCTACGAGGGTCAACAATACATTCCCTTTCCCATGGAGCAGGTCAATTTTGACTTCGCTGCGCTGGGGCCGGATTCAGAGCGGAAGGGATATCAGCAGATTCTCCTCGTTGCCAGCAAAAGAGATCATGTGGAAGACAATTCTGCCATCATCGAAGGTGCCGGCCTTAAACCAGCCATTCTCGATGTGCGGCAATTTTCCCTGTGGACGCTCATCAATCATCTGCAACCGCAGACCCGTAGCGAAAAAGGCGGCATCGTCCTGATTGAGATCGGCGGTAGCACGACCGGGGTGCACGTTTTCGAAAACTCCCAACCCATTTATTCTCGCGACCACAATTTTGGCACGGCGAAGCTGACCGAAAGGATCTCACAGCATTTTGGCCTGAGTCGTGACGATGCCATACGGATGCAGCGCTTCGGCGGCCTGCCCCAAGAATACGAGAAGGACGTACTCGCCCCGTTTGTCGCCGATCTCGGTCGGGAAATCCTGCGTGCTCTGGACTTCTTTCAAGCCAGCCTACCCGATGTCAATTTACGAAAAATCGCGCTTTTCGGCCCCGGAGCCAATCTCGCGGGCATTACCAAACAGCTCGCTTCCTTACCGGTCGAGACGCCCGACCCGTTTACCGGGATGAGCATCGGATCGGCCGTGAACGAGCGTTTTTTGCGCAGCGAAGGTTCTGCTATGGCGGTAGCCTGCGGACTTGCTCTTCGGAGGTTTGCTGAATGATCTTCATCAACTTACTTCCTCATCGCGAAACCAAGAGAAAACAACAGCAACAGATTTTTCTCGCGGGGCTGCTTCTTGTGCTGATTGTCGCAGCGGCTATTTATTATGGCATTTATCAGGTATTCGTTGGGCGCGTGCAGGCAGAACAGCAAAAAATCGTTTACCTGCAGGGGGTAACCCAGCAACTGGACCAAAAAATTGCTTCTATTGCCGATCTTCGTAAAAAACGCGATGCTTTGCTTGCCCGGGAAAAAATCATCAGCACCCTGCAGGGCCGACGCGATCTCAGCGTCAGGATTTTCAACTCGCTGGCGGCCATCACTCCGCAAGGGGTGTTTTTGACCAAGCTGCAGCAGCAGGGGAACAACGTCAGCCTTTCTGGCTATGCCGAGGGCAACGATCAAGTGGCCGAATTCATGCGAAAAATCGAAACCAGCGGGGTTTTCGACAAGCCCACGTTGGATATCATCAGCAAGGCCCAGTTAGGCGGTGCGGAGGTCAACCAGTTCACTCTCCAAATGCAAACCCGCCTGCCCAAGGCAAAGTCGGAGCAAACTCATGACCTGGGATGAAATCAACAATCTACAGCTTGATGATCTCATGCGCCTGCCACTCAAGGTCAAGGCCATCATTGTGGCTGTCATTATCCTCTTGCTGGGCATTTTTGCCTGGTTCTGGTTCATTTCCCCGGAAAACGACAAGTATCATAATCTTCATCTACAGGTAGAAAGCATGAAAGAACAGGTGCGCCAGAAGCAGCTCCTGGCCGCCGATCTGCCTGCGTATCAAACGCAGATCCAAGAAATGAAACTGCGCTTCCAGCGCTTTCTGAGCCAGCTGCCGGATCGCGCACAAATTCCTTCCCTGCTCGACGACGTCACCCTCGCCGGCAGGAGCCGCGGCCTGGAATTCTCGCTCTTTCAACCACTTCCAGAAGTAAACAAGAATTTTTACGCAGAAATCCCAGTAAAAATCAATGTAGTGGGAACCTATGGCGACATTGGCCGCTTCGCCGCGGCGGTGGCAGCGATGCCGCGGATCGTGACGATCAACGAGATCAACATCTCACCCTCGGCAGGCGCCAGTAGCCCCGTTCCGCCCGCCAAGGCGCTAGCGGCCCAGCAACTACAAATGTCCTGCGTGGCGACGACCTACCGCTATATCGAGGCCAAGACCGACCAGACAGGAGCACAAAAATGAAGGTGTCAGGCCGCATTGCCAGTCTCGTGACGCTAACCCTGCTCTTGAGCGCCTGCTCGCAAAACGACAATCTGGCAAAGCTGCAAGCCTTTGTCCAGGAAGGACCGCAGCTGCATCCCAAGGTTCAGCCACTGCCGCCAATACCGCAGTACGCCGCAACGGCATACAGTAACCCGCAAAATCGTGATCCATTCACCAGCTTCTCCACTCTGGCATTACGTGCAGAGGCGGCATCGGCAGGGACACAGAACGCTCCACAGCGGAAGGGACCACTCCAGCCCTTGGAAAAGTATGCGCTTGGTAGCCTTACCCTGACCGGAATCATGCAGGCGGATGGAAAATACTGGGCGGTATTTCTGACCCCGGACGACAAGGTCTATCGTGCGGACGTAGGTAGCGGCATCGGCGACAAGAATGGTCACATCGTGTCCATCGACGCTCAGCGTCATAAAGTCGTTGTCATTCAGTATCTGCCCAATGCTTTCGGCGGCTACGAAAAACAAAGCACGACTCTGCACTTTCAGAGCAATGCTTGAGTCAAGGATCTGAGCAAGGATGAAGCACATGAACCAGAATGATTCTTTCGCAGTGGTAGCGTCCCAGAGCAAGCGGCGGAAACGGCCTGCCACCCTGCGGTTTGCCCTGGTGACGGCAATGAGCTGCATGGCGGTCACCGGTACCAGCTGGGCCGCAAGCTTGATCCAGGGAATACAGGTGGAGGCCAATAACCAGGGAACGGTACTCAACATCCAGAGCGATTCGCGTCCGTCCTATGATGTGAATACCTTCAACCATGGCTACCGCGTGCAGATCGATTTTCAAGACGCCCATTTCCTCCCCCAGGCTAACAACGTCGCGGGTGCGGGGGTAATCGAAAACATTCTCAGCGAAAATGACGGACACAACGCCCGGCTGGACCTGCTGCTGCGCTCGCCACAGGCGGTGATGGTGGAACCCGCTCCCGGCGGTTACCGTTTGCGCTTCGTTGCCCTGCAGAAGAAGCCAGCAGCCACGCCTGCGGCCACAGCCACTCCTACTTCTAACCCCGAATCCAGCGCGCCCGTTACCGCGGCTCCGGAGACGTCAGTCGTACCTGCCACCCTCGGCACGAGCGTGGAAAACCTGGCTTTTCATCGGGAAAAGGATGGCGCTGGCATGCTCTCCCTCAGCATTCAGGGGATGCAGCCGCAAATGGACGTGAGTCGGGAGCCAGGGCGCCTGGTCGTTACCTTGCACAACACCCAGGTGTCCAGTAGCCTCACCCATCGCTTTGGGACGGATCAATTCGGTACCCCGGTACAGTACGTCGATGTCTATCCCTTGGGCACCAGTACTCGCCTTATCTTTCACATTGATGGGCCGTTTCAGTACTCTGCCTATCAGCTCGGCCAGCAGACCATGATCTCGGTGCGCCATGAGGATGCCAATGCCGCCGTAGAGAATCCCATGCAGAGTAAGCGCTTGAGCATGGACTTCCAGAACATCAGTGTACGGGATGCCTTACAGGTCATTGCCGACTTTACTCACCAGAATATCGTGGTTTCGAATAGTGTCTCCGGCACCCTTTCCATTCGCCTGAAGAATGAGCCTTGGGAAGAGGCCTTCAAGGTGATTCTGGAATCCCAGGGACTTGCGGTAAAGCACATCGGCAACATTCTCTGGGTTGCCCCGGCCAACCAGATTACCAGCCAGGAAGAGGCGGAATTGAAGGCCGATGCCAGCAAGCGCAAACTGGAACCGTTGGAGACTGAACTCATTCCCCTGCAATATGCCCGGGCAACCCAGATCGCGGATTTGCTGCGTGGCTTCTCCCAACAAATCAACAATAGCGATTCCGGGTCTGGCCTCGATGCTCAGCAAAGTCACGCCCTCGCCTCTGCCTTGGGAATTCCCTCGGAAAACCTCATCGGCAATTCTCTCTTGGGCGCGCGCGGTTCCGTCGCTGTGGTCACCCGCACCAATAGCCTCTTGGTACGCGATACCCCGCAAGACATCGACAATATCAAGAAGCTCATCGCCAAGATCGACAAGCCGGTTCCCCAGGTCTTGATCGAGGCGCGTATCGTCCAGATCACCACCAATGCCGCGCAATCTCTGGGCATTCAGTGGGGCGGCACCTACACCTCTGGTGGCGGTGGCGGCATTATCAATCTGTCGGGTACCGGCGCCTCGAATAGTACCAGCACCCAGGGTGGCAGCTATCCGATCAGCGGCTTCGGCAGCAGCAGTGGCACTGGCACCAGCACCGGCAGCACCAGTGGTGGCGTACCTGCGCTGGTGAACCTGCCGGCCTATGCGCCCAGCGGTAGTCCGCTCACCGGCCTGAATCCCGCCTCCCTTGGCTTTGCCCTGGGTAATGCCTCCGGCAGCCGGATTTTGAACCTGCAACTGCAGGCTCTGCAGGCGGCCAACAAGGCGAAGATCATCTCCAGCCCGAAAGTGCTGACCGAAGACAACGAAACCGCCACCATTGCCCAAGGTACGGAGATCCCCTACCAGCAGGCATCGAGCAGTGGCGCTACCGCGGTTTCCTTCAAGAAGGCTGAGCTGAGCCTCAAGGTCACCCCGCACATTGCCCCGAACGGCAAGGTCACCATGGACGTGGAGGCCACCAACAATCAGCCGAACTACGCCCAGGTAACTGCCGGCGGTGTTCCCATTAATACCCAGGAGGTCAAGACCAAACTGCTGGTCAACAATGGGCAGACGGTCGTCATCGGTGGTATCTACACGGAAACCAACAGCAGCTCTCAGTCGGGGGTTCCTTTGCTGAAGGATATTCCGCTGCTGGGTTGGCTGTTCAAGGCCAAGGAATATAATACGGCGCAGACGGAACTATTGGTCTTCATCACCCCCAAGGTGGTGGGTGGAGAGAACATGGGAGACGACGCTGGCTAGAATCATCCTCATTGGCCCCATGGGGTCAGGCAAGAGCACCATCGGCCGCCTTTTGGCGGCCCGTTTGCGTTGGCGCTTCGTCGATTCCGATGCGCGCATCGTGGCTGCTACTGGGGTGGATATTCCCACGATCTTTGCCATTGAGGGCGAGGCGGGTTTTCGCGAACGCGAGCATCGCGTGCTCTACGACATCGCGCAAGAGGATGAAGATATCGTACTGGCCACTGGTGGCGGCGCCGTACTCGATCCGCGCAATCGGGAACTGCTGCGCCGCATGGGCGAGGTGATCTACCTGGAAGTCAGTGTCAGCGAACAGCGCAAACGGCTCCGCCATGATCGTCAGCGTCCGCTGCTGCAGGTGGACAATTTGCGCCAGCGCCTGGACGAACTGGCTGCGGAGCGCACGCCCCTCTATCGGCAGACCGCCCACTGGCGGGTACGTGGCGATGCGCTACGTTCCGACCAGGTACTGCGGCAGATATTGCGCCATCTGCGCGACCTTTGTACGGGCCAGTAGCGCGATAGCGAAAATACTTTGCAGTGCGGCACGAGCCCCCTACAATGGGGAGAACGACGCAGGAAGAGATTCCCGAAATGCCTAGTCTTCAAGTTCAGCTCGGTGCACGCTCCTATCCCATACAGATTGGTTCGGGGATTCTGCACGACGCGCAACGCTTCCTCCCCCACCTGAGTGCGGGCGCCATTGCCATCCTGTCCGACGATCTGGTGGCCCCCCTGTACCTGCCGGCCCTGCGCGAGACCCTGGCGCACGCGCAGCGTCCGCTGGTGGAAATCATTGTGCCGCATGGCGAAGGCAGCAAATCCTTTGCCCGGGTAGAAGAGGTCTGCGGGCAGATGCTGGCGGCCGGACTCGGACGGGATAGCACCCTCTGCGCCCTGGGCGGTGGCGTGATTGGTGATCTCGGCGGCTTTGTCGCCGCCATCTATCAGCGCGGAATTCCCTTTCTGCAAATCCCGACGACCCTGCTGGCGATGGTGGACTCCTCGGTGGGCGGCAAAACCGGTATCAATCACCCCTTGGGCAAGAACATGATCGGCGCCTTCTACCAGCCGCGCGCGGTGATTGCCGATGTCGACACTCTGGACAGTCTGCCCGAGCGCGAATTTCGCTCCGGCTTGGCCGAGGTCATCAAGTACGGACTGATCAACGATCCGGGCTTTTTTGCTTGGTTGGAAGATCATCTGGACGCTATTCTCGCTGAGGATAGCGACGCCCTGGCGCGGATCATTCACGATTCCTGCGCTGATAAGGCGGAAGTCGTGGCACGCGATGAACTCGAGGGCGGCCTGCGCGCCATCCTCAATTATGGTCATACCTTTGGCCACGCCATCGAGGCCGCTACCGGTTACGGTACCTATCTGCACGGCGAGGCGGTTGCCATCGGCATGGTCATGGCCGCCGATCTCTCCCGTCGTCTCGATCTGTTACGCGAGAGCGAGCAGGCGCGCATCTTCCGCCTGATTCAGGCGGCCGGCCTACCGACGCACGCCCCACGTCTGCCGGCAGAGGAGTACCTGCGCTTCATGCGCATCGACAAAAAGGCTGCCGGCGGACAGATCCGCTTCATCCTCCTGCGCAGCATCGGCGAGTCAATCATCACCGGTGACGTGCCGGAAGCTGCCGTGCGGCAGACCCTCAACGCCTTCATGGAGTGAATCATGGCAGCACATAACAAGGCCACCAGCGAGCTGGAGGAAGAAATTGCCGAGCGCCTGCGCGTGCATCCTGACGCCTGCCTGCGCATCGGTAATTTCGGCTTCATCGAGCTCGAAGACAGCTGGGGCGATGAAGCCACCATCGTCAATACCGCCCGCATCAGTACCACCAACAATCGTTTGGCCAATGCCGAAGCCTTCAGCGAACGCGATCGCGCCCTGCTCTATCAGTTGCTTCGCGATCAGCATGGTACTCCCTTCGAAACGGTCTATTTTCGTTTCCGCTTCATCGCCCCCATCTTTGTTTTGCGCCAATGGGTCAAGCATCGGATATCGAGCTGGAACGAGTTTTCTATGCGCTACCGCAAGCCGATATCGGAGGCTTATGTGCCCGATCTCGCCGCCCGCAGCGTCGATGGCTATGCCGTTCTCGACGACGATGCCATGGCCGAATATGAATCGCTGATGAGCGAACTGTTCACCTGGTACGAGCGGCACTATGAAGCCGCCTGCGCGCGGATAGAGGCCGCACGTGCGGAGGGCATCCTGCCGGCCAAAAGTGGCGGTCGCGATCCCTACCGAGGCCGGGCACGGGAACTATTGCGTAACGTGATGCCGGTAGCGGCCTATTCCGACGTTTACTGGACCGTGAACTTCCGCAGCCTGATGAACTTTTTCCGCCTGCGGCGCAAGCCCGATGCCCAGTACGAAATCCGTCAGTACGCCGACGCCGCCTACTTGCTTTTCTCCCGCCGTCTGCCGCTACTGGCCCAGACCATGGAGCAGGTTCTGCAAGAGAGTCACGCATAAATGGAGCGAGGCCTCGCCAGTTACGCAGCGCAAACGGGGCAGAGCCGGGGGCGGCGTCATTTTGAGAGCGAGCCGACCGGGGGCCGCAGCGAATACCAGCGCGATCGGGATCGCGTCATTCACTCCACCGCCTTCCGCCGCCTGGAGTACAAAACCCAGGTCTTCGTCAATCACGAGGGCGATCTCTACCGCACCCGCCTCACCCATAGCCTGGAAGTGGGCCAGGTTGGACGCGCCATTGCCCGCCAGCTGGGTCTGGATGAAGACCTGGTGGAGGCCATCTCCCTTGCCCATGACTTGGGCCACACCCCCTTTGGCCATGCCGGACAGGATGCTCTGAACGCCTGCATGGCGGAGTATGGCGGCTTTGAACACAACATCCAGTCTCTGCGTGTCGTCGACGTGCTCGAGATGCGCTACGGAGACTTCCCAGGTCTCAACCTGACCTTCGAGACCCGCGAAGGGATACTCAAACACTGCAGCCGCAATCGCGCAGAGAAACTGGGAGATGTGGGCGAGCGCTTTCTCAAGGGCGAACAGCCCAGCCTCGAGGCACAGATCACCAACTTGGCGGATGAAATCGCGTATAACAACCACGACATCGATGACGGCTTGCGCGCCGGTCTGCTCAACCTTGATGCGCTCGTCGAAGAAACCATGTTTGGCCCCATCTACCGCGAAGTCGCGCAGCGATATCCCACGGCATCGCGCACGGTGTTGCGGCACGAAGCCGGTCGTCGCCTGATCAATCTGCTGATTACCGATCTGGTGGAACATACCTCCTCGCGGATCAGCGCCGCAGGAATTCAGAGTCCTGCGGACGTACGCCAATGCTCCGAGCCCCTCGCCGCCCACAGTCCAGACAGGGTCCGCGCCATTCGCTCCCTGAAAAGCTTCCTGATGCAGAATCTCTATCGCCATCCCCAGGTGCATCGGCAAGCCGAAAAGGCGAAGCGCACGGTACGACAGATTTTCGAGCTACTCTTTACCGATCCGCAGCTCCTGCCGCGCAAACAGCAAGGCTTTCTGCGGGAGCATCCTGGCGATCTGCGGCGCCGTGCCCGGGTAGTGGCAGATTACATTGCCGGCATGACCGATCGTTTTGCCATCGCCGAACATGAAAGACTCTTTAATCCTCGATCGGGAGCATAGATAGGTTCTGAGAATCTACTGATATTCTTTATCTTTCTGGCTTATTCCAAAATAAAAATCTGTTGTTGTCCCGCATTTCGGTTTCGCTATAGACTCAAGAAGTTTTATCAACAAGCGGGAAGAGGAGAATGATGATGATCAAAAATCTGTTGATGTCTGCCGTACTCGGTTCAGTCCTTGCAGCACCTGCCCTGGCTTTTGCGGCAGCCCCAGATTTCATGTCCCCGGAATGGGCAAACGAGCTATGCACTGCCTGGAATCAGAATGACACCCTGACCACCAAGCTGGCTGGTGCCTGGATCAAGAACAACGGTGGAAAGGGCTATAAAGTCATGGAGATTTCTGATTCGACGATGAAATCGACCCCGCCCGTGCAACTGGAAATTGCGCCCAAGGATGGCAAGGCCGAATGTATTTACGGCGGCGCAGTGAAGGTTACTGATCTCAACTATAACTACGACTATAAAATGTGGGCCACTACCCACGACTGGCATCACATGGGTTCCCCGATGATGGCGATGATGTTTGGACGTCTGAACTTCAAGGGACCGAAGATGGAGGCCATGGAAAACATGGGTCCGTTCTCGGAGTTCCTGAAACTGGTGAAGGAAGTTCCGGCTACGGTTCCGGCATCCTGATACCGGGCAGGAAAGCAAAACGTCCGGCAGCGTATGCCGGACGTTTTTTATTGTGCCTGCAAGCGCTCCCGCAGTAAGGCGTTTACCTGATCGGGATTGGCCTTTCCCTGGCTGGCCTTCATGACCTGCCCCACAAAAAATCCGAAGAGCTTTTCTTTTCCCGCGCGATAATCGGCAGCTTGCTGCGGATTTTTCTGGATGATCTCGTCGATCATGGCAACGATAGCAGAGCTATCGGTAATTTGGCGCAGGCCCCGCGCATCGATGATGGCATCCACCGAGCCCCCTTCAGCGAAGAGGATTTCGAAAATTTCCTTGGCAATTTTTCCAGAAATCGTCTGATCGGCGATGCGTGTTAGCAACTGCCGCAGCTCTTCTGCGACGACAGGACAGGATTCAATCTCCAGGCCTGCTTTGTTCAGTGCCCCCAGCAATTCTCCCATCACCCAGTTCGCCGCCAGCTTGGCATCCTGATCGGTAGCGACGATTTCATAATAATCCGCCAACTCCTGCGCGGCGGTCAGCACCGCGGCATCGTAGGTTGGTAAGCCATACTGTTCGATGAAGCGAGCCTTGCGAGCATCCGGCAGCTCCGGCAACGCAGCGCGAACCCGCTCGATACGCTCTTCCTCCAACTGCAAAGGGAGAAGATCAGGATCCGGGAAATAGCGGTAATCGTTTGCCTCTTCCTTGCTGCGCATGGAACGCGTTTCGCCTTGATTGGCATCGAAGAGACGGGTTTCTTGCACGACCTTACCGCCCGCCTCGAGGATGTCCTGCTGCCGCAGAATTTCGTAGCCAATCGCCTTTTCCAGAAAGCGAAAGGAGTTGAGATTCTTGATCTCGGCCCGGGTGCCGAAGGGCTCACCGGGACGCCGCAGGGACACGTTGGCATCACAACGAAAGGAACCTTCCTGCATATTGCCGTCAGAAATATCGAGATAGCGCACCAAGGCATGCAGCTTTTTCAAATAGGCGACGGCTTCCACTGCAGAGCGCATGTCCGGCTCCGAAACGATCTCCAGTAACGGGGTTCCTGCCCGGTTGAGATCGATGCCCGATTCGCCCGCGTAGGCCTCATGCAGAGACTTGCCGGCGTCTTCTTCGAGATGCGCTCGGGTAATGTTGATACGTTTTTCCATTCCATCCGGCAGCAGCACATCGAGATGTCCACGCCCGACAATGGGGATCTCGTACTGACTGATCTGATAGCCCTTCGGCAGATCCGGATAGAAGTAGTTTTTTCGCGCAAAGACACTGCGGTGGTTCAGCTCGGCACCTATGGCCAGGCCGAAGGCTATAGCTTTGTCGACAGCCGCCTCATTCAGTACTGGCAGTGCTCCGGGCATGGCCAGACAAACGGGACAGGTATGCGCGTTAGGCTCTGCGCCGAAAGCGGTAGAACAAGCGCAAAAGATCTTGGTGCGGGTGTTGAGCTGCACATGCACCTCAAGCCCGATAACGACTTCCCAGGCCATGCTCATTGCTCCTCCCAGCCTGGCACTTGCTGGTGCCAATCACTATCCCGCTGGTAGGCGTCCCCAAGCCCAAGAATCAACTCATCTGCAAAGTAATTTCCCATGATCTGCAGACCGATGGGCAACCCTGCCTTACTGAAGCCACAAGGCAAACTCAGGGCGGGAATACCCGCCAGATTCACCGCGATGGTGTAGATATCGGCAAGATACATGGCTACCGGATCGGCACTCTTGGCCCCCAAGGCAAAGGCGGGAGTTGGTGTGGTCGGGCCCATGATCACATCCACCTCGGCAAAGGCACGACGAAAATCCTCACGGATCAGGGCGCGAAGCTGCTGCGCCTTGCGATAGTAGGCATCGTAGTAGCCGGCGGAGAGCACGTAACTGCCGACCAGAATGCGCCGGCGCACCTCGGGGCCGAAACCTTCATAGCGCGACTGCAAGTAGAGCTCCTGCAAGTCGACAGACGAGCCGCTGCGATGGCTATAGCGGATCCCATCGAAACGGGACAAGTTGCTGGATGCCTCGGCCGGCGCCAGGACATAGTAGGTACTGACGGCATGGACATTGTTGGGCAGGTGCACCGGTCGAATTTCCGCACCCTGACGAACGTACCACTGAATGGCTTCTTGCACGACCTGCGCCACCTCAGGATCCAATCCCTCTCCGAAAAATTCCTCCGGAACCCCAATACGTAGACCCTTCACGCTGCGTCCCAGGGCTGCCGAAAAGCGTCCGGCGGCCTGCGGATGGCTGGTAGAGTCAAGAGCATCGTGACCAGCCATGACGTCCATGAGCAGGGCACAGTCGGCAGCCGAACGCGCCATCGGCCCCCCTTGGTCAAGGCTCGAAGCAAAGGCAATCATCCCGTAGCGGGATACGCGCCCGTAGGTGGGCTTCAGGCCAGTCACCCCACAAAACGCTGCTGGTTGGCGGATGGAACCGCCCGTGTCGGTACCGGTAGCGGCAGGCAGCAAACGCGCCGCCAGCGCGGCCGCCGAACCGCCCGAAGAGCCACCTGGTACCCGAGTCAGGTCCCAGGGATTGCGCACTGCACCGAAGAAACTGGTTTCGTTGGACGAGCCCATGGCAAACTCGTCCATATTGAGTTTGCCCAGGCTCACCATACCCGCTTTCTGAAAACGCTGGACCACCGTGGCGTCGTACGGAGAGACAAACTCCGCCAGCATCTTCGATCCACAGGTCGTGCGTTGTCCGCGGGTACAAAAGATATCCTTGTGCGCCAAGGGAACCCCCAGTAGGGGCGCACTATCGCCTTGCGCGCGGCGTTGATCCGCGGCGCGGGCCTGCTCCAGCGCCGATTCTTCGCTAATGGTAATGCACGCATTGAGGTTGTCCTGCGCTTGCCGCAGGCGCTGCAACAGGGTGGAGCTGAGCTCCACCGCCGAGAAATCCTTGTTGCGCAATCCTGCCGAGAGCTCCGCAACGCCCATCTGGTGGAGTTCCATGACCAACCCTTATTCAATAACCTTCGGAACCAAAAACAGCCCGTCCTGCGCGCGTGGCGCCGAGGCCATCAACTCTTCTCGGGACAAACATTCCTGCCGCAATGCATCGGATCGCAACGGCTGCCGCAAATCCAGCGGGTGCGCCATCGGCTCAACGCCCTGCGTGGGCACGGCCTGCATCTCCGCCACCAGCGAAAAAATCCGCTCCAGTTGACTAACCATCTGCGGCAACTCGTTGTCTGGCAACGCAATACGACTCAAATGCGCGATGCGCTTGACCATTTCCGTATCCAAATTTTCTCCCTTTACGGTACGTTGGCAGCGGAAGCCGTCCCTGCGGTCGGCGGCAAATCCAAACCCTCCAACAACTGATTCTTGTTGACCTTGCCGCCATCGATCAGGAACTGTTCATGCTGCTCCCAGGCATTGCGGGCAAAGACATACGGGTTGACGGCATCCTCCACCATCTTCACCTGTGGCGCATCCACATGACCGGTGTTGATCACACCCATCCCGCCCCAGGCCCATTGCGCATTGCTGCTCGGAAAATAATACGGGGGCGCAACAAAAATCGCCAGAGCCATACCGGGCAGGTTGCGCAGCGAACTGGGACCATAAAACGGCAAGACCAGATACGGTCCCTGTGGCACTCCCCATACCCCCAGCGTCACGCCAAAGCCATTATCCTGCTTGGGAAGATCGAGCTTATTGGCGACATCAAAAATGCCGCCCAAGCCGAAAATGGTATTGACCAGAAAACGGCTCAGGCCTTCCATTCCCGGCTGTACCCGTCCTTGCAGGAAATCGTTGAGGAAGATATAGGGCATGTCGGCATTGGCGAAGACATTGCTGACACTGGTGCGGAAAAACTTGGGGGTAACGGCTTCATAGCCCTGATTTACAGGGCCGAGAACATTGCGGAACAGCCAAAGATTGGCATTGAAGATGGGCTTGTTGACCGGCTCGAGGGGATCAGTTGCCCCAGAAGAAGCACTCGAGGGACCATGCATGGTCGCGCAGCCGCTCAAGCCAAGGGACGCAACGAGACCGAGCAGAAGAGCTAGACGGCGGACGATCACGATTTAGTACCGGATGCGTAGGCCTGGATTTCCTTCCGCAGATGCGCAAGCAGTGCCGGGAAACCCTTGCTCTTGATCATTGTCGTATATTCCGAACGCTTCATCGATAGATCGCTGACACCATCCGCGACCACGTTTATGATTTTCCAATCTTTTCCATCAGCCTGCTCAAGCAGGTAGTCAAAGCGATGCACCCGGCCGTTTTTCATCGTGAAGGTCGTAAAAACCCCCATGGTGCCTGGGCGTAACTGCTGCGCCTCGACAACGGCAAAGTGCTCGCCATTGTAACCATCAAAACGGCCAGCGTAGGTAGCGGCGGTATACTCGCCAAGTACTTTCACAAACTGCTTTTGCTGATCCGCATTGAGCTTGCCCCAATCCGTTCCCAACGCCAGCTCGCCAATCCGCTGAAAATCAAAGGTCTTCTCCACCACAGGGGCGATAATCTTGTACCGCCCCTGATAACCGGCATCTTTGCCGGCCTTCATGGTGGCGATGAGGGCATTATCCAGATTCTCGATCGTCGCCTTGGGACTGCTTACTGCCGCCGTCTGACCGCTGGCCGCATCTGCCCAGGCAACAGAACTGCCCGCGGAGACCAAGCCTAGAGCCAAGACTGGCAGGATCAACCGGATGCTACGAAACATAAAAATCTCCTTTGCAAGCACTTCAGCGAATCAGCGCTCTACCCGTAATG
Source organism: Acidithiobacillus sp. YTS05 (assembly GCF_024396695.1). Lineage (GTDB taxonomy): Bacteria > Pseudomonadota > Gammaproteobacteria > Acidithiobacillales > Acidithiobacillaceae > Igneacidithiobacillus > Igneacidithiobacillus copahuensis. The sequence continues at coordinate 752,201 of NZ_CP094359.1, read as the reverse complement.
GAAACACAGGTCTTTCCGATCCCGGGTTCGGAGGGCTGGAAGGCATGTCTGGCGCCATCGGACCCCGAGTCTTCGGCCCAAACAAAGACACCCGCAGTGCTTTGAGTGGATGCGCAAAGGTATCGTTCACCGCCGTTGGCTCAAAACCCGAGTGCACCTGACACTGGTCGCACTTGCTGTTGTTTCCCACCCCGTAACGCTCCCATGGAGTATCCTCCATCAGCGCACGAAAACTAGGGGCATAGCCTTCGCTGACGAGGAGATAACAGGGCTTCTGCCAGCCGAAAATGTTGCGCGTCGGATTTCCCCAAGGCGTGCATTGATAGGTCTGATTACCGGCAAGGAAATCCAGAAACAGGCTGGACTGATTGAACTTCCACTTGGCCTTGCGCTCCTTGCCAATACGGAAGATGTCGCGAAAGAGCTGCCGTGACGCCTGCCGCTTGATGAAGACTTCCTGCTGCGGCGCACGCTCATAATTGAAGCCGGGAGAGATCGTCACCCCCTCCACGCCAAGCGCTTTACAGTCATCCAGGAAGTTTGCGACCTCCTCCGCACCCTCGCCCTGAAACAGGGTGCAGTTGACCGTCACCCGGAAACCCTTTTCCACCGCCTCACGAATGGCTGCCGCCGCTCGCTTGTAGGTTCCCGGCTGACAGACGGAATCATCATGACGATGCTCATTGCCGTCCAAGTGTACCGAGAAGGTCAGGTAGGGCGACGGTTGATAGTCTTCCATACGCTTCTTCAGCAGCAGGGCATTGGTACACAGGTACACAAAGCGTTTACGTTGCACGAGGCCGGCAACGATCTCGGGCATATCCTTGTGGATGAGCGGCTCCCCGCCGGCGATGGAGACGATGGGCGCACCGCACTCCTCCGCCGCACCGATACATTCTTCCACGGAAAGTCTCTTATCCAGAATCTCATCGGGGTAATCGATCTTGCCGCAACCGGAACAGGCCAGATTACAACGAAACAGTGGCTCCAGCATGAGCACCAAGGGATAACGGCGGTTACCACGCAACTTCTGCCCGATGATATACCGGCCTACGCGATAACTCTGAACAAGTGGCACTGCCATTTTCAGCCTACTCCTTTCCTCGGGGGTTCTATGCCCGGGCAATCGAATTCATGTGTTAAGTATAACATACCGTAGCGTATGTTACCCAAGCACCTTTTCGTTACGCCGCTTTTCTGCGCGATAGAAAGAAAAACAGAAAGTTGGCGATACGCGGAGCCAGCTTGGGGCGCAGCAAACGCGCGTCATACGGGGCAAAGCGTCGCTCGTTTTCGCTGCGGCAGAGGGCAAGGAGCTTGGTGAGACTCATGTCCTGACTGACTTGCTCATGCCCAGTCATCGTAAAGTTTTCCTCTCCCCCATTATCCATCCCGCGCGCCGTCTGGATGCGTGCCCAGGCCTGCAGAGCGATCACTTGGAGGCGTCGATATTCCAGCTGAATCTTTTTCCACCAGGGAAGTTGCTGACGGTACCAATGTAACCAATTGATAAAGAAAATGATATGCCGCGCTTCCTCTTGCATGATCGGGTCAAAAATCTTTACCAACGCCTCCGGAAAAAAGCCCGAATCGCGCGCCGCCGCAAAGAGACCAAAGGCGAAATACGAGTCGAGACATTCCCCATAACCGGTAAAGAGGAATTCCCAATACGGATCACGAATGGGTGGTGGCGTCGGCATGGGAGGAATCGCAATGCCGTAGTGATTCACCAACGCTTGCAAGAGCTCGGCGTGCCGGCGCTCCTCAAAACCGTCCAGGGCAATTGCTGCCTTGACCAGAGGATCCGCCTCGGCATCGGCCATGTGCTGCACCATTCGCGCAGTCACACTCTCCGTGGCCACGGCTTCTCCCCAAAACGGCAGGGACTTCAAGCGCTGCTCCGCCGCAGGATCCAGATCAGGCCAGTCGATCCGGGCCGGATCGAAGTCGATATGGGTGGCGTGAAAAAACTCACAAAACAGTTCCCGATGGCCCTGCGCGGTCATCCCCCCCACTACTGCTGCGCTCATACGCCCTCCTCTTGAGACCATTGTCTTCCTAACCATTTTTTTCGCAAGCCTTGGCCCTCCCAAAGATACCAGGAAAGCAACAAGGGGATTCCCAGTGCCAGTTCGCGAAAACGGCGCAGGAGCGAATAGGCCAGGGCCAGCTCCGGTCCAACGCCGATGATCGCGCCAAACAGGACGAACCCCCCTTCCTGCACGCCCAGCGCTGCAGGCATGAAGAATGCCACACTTCTCAGGGCTTGCCCCAAACTCTCCAGAAGTACGGCAGCAGACACGGGAATAGGGTGTTGCAGGAGCAAGAAACTCAGCCAGAGTTCACCAGCACCGGCAAAAAGCCCCGCCAATTGCCAGAAGTTTGCCCAGAGCAATGTCCAGCGCCGCCGATAAATGTGCAGAATCTCTGCGTCTAGTTGCCGCGGTTCGCCAATCAGGACCGAAAAATCTCGGCCGCCACTTACGCGACCCAACATTGTATGTAACATATGAAAGAGGCCGACGCGACCCTGGAACCAGAACAACAAAGCCAAGACCGGCAAGACCGCGAGCAGAGCAAAAAAGATATCCCTACGGATCTGCAGATCAACGGCCCAGTGCAGCAAAAGGAAGAAACCAAGGACAGCGAAGAAAAACTGACTGAGCAAGGTCAGACTGACCTCTACCACCACGCTGGCCGCTGCCTGCACCAGCGAAACACCCATACGTGCCAGTAGGCGGATACCGACAAATTCGCCGCCCACACGGGCAACGGGCAGTAGGCCATTGACAGCCTCGCGCAGCAGGGCCAGCCAGGTCAACCTAGACAAGGCCGGGCGCCCGGGCACCGAGGCGAGGAGCCAGCGCCAACTCATCGCATCCAAACCGATCACCAAGGCATGGGCGGGCAACAGCAACCAGACCAGCCAGGAGCTTTGCTGCAATATGGAAAATATTCCCCGTGCCCCCTCGTGCCAGACCAGCCAGACGGAGAACAGGAGCCCGAGGGAAAGCAGCGCGGCGCTGCCTATGCCCCGGTGAGAGAAAGAAGAAAGATTAGCTGCCCTCATCCTGGGCAATTCCTTCCTCACGCGGTGAGGGGGTAAAGAGGAGCAGCAGTGCTGGCAGCACGACCAGAATGCAGAGCAGGACCACCGCGAGAGCGATACTCAGGGCGTCCCCCAAGCTCGCCATGCCCGGGTCGACGGACAGCGCCATACTGCCAAAGGCACTGAGGGTAGTGAGGCCACTGAAAAATACCGCCATGGGCGTTGACGTTTGCAATAGATGGGCAGCATCGACCCCACTACGCCAACGCAACACGATGTAGATACCAAATGCCACCCCGAGACCAATGAGGAGCGGCAAGACGATGATATTGCCGAGATTGAAACTGACGCCCAATAGTGACATTGCAGCCACTGTAAACAGCGCTGCCAACAGCAAAGGCAAAACGATCAGCAACATGTCGCGGTAACGGCGCAGCGACAGCAAAAGCAGTAGCGCGATACCCACAATGGCGATGTAGGTCGCCTCCTGAAAGGCGCCCAATACCGCCTCTCCACCTTGCACCAACATCACCGGCGCGCCAACGGCACGCGGCTCCGCCTGCAGTACCGTGGAGACAAATTGCAGCATCTTCTGATTATTGGTCAGATCCGCCTTGGGAAAGACTTCTACCCGCGCCTGCCCATCAGCGGCAAGGTAGCGACTGCGTAAGTCCGTCGGCAAATTGTCGATGCTTACCCGCGAGGCCAGGAGCGCCTCGCCCAACTGATGCAGTTCGTCTGGCAAAGTGCCAAGTAAAGAACTCTGCAGCGACGCCAGCGCCTGAGGATTCTGCGCATTTGCGGCCAGGAATCGCCCCAGAGCGTTCGCCAGGTTGCCGGCCGCCCGTCCTTGCGTGCCCTTGTCCTTAGCTGCCAGCTCCTGCAAATTCTTCTGTAGCTTCTCCATCTTTTGGGTCGTATCCGGCGCTGGCGGCGTCAAACTGGCAGGCATCAATAGCGAGAATGGTGGTACGAGGATCTGCAGGTTATTGAGTATAGCGAGTTTTGGGCCCTGGTCTTGCGGGACATAGTCGGCAATGGTCAACGCCCGGGCAACCGTCGGTACCTTTTCTAGTCGCTTGGCGATGGCTTTTGCCTCGTCCAGATTTTTTGCAAGGACCTCGATGCGATAGGGTGCCGTATCCGGATTGGCAAGCAATTCCTCAAAAACCTTTACCCCCTCCGCATGCTGATCGATCATGTGTAGCGGATTGAAGTCAAAACGAACCTGTAGCGCGGCTGGTATCGCCGCGACCGCAAGCACGGCAACCACTGCCAGTATCATCCAGGCGTAGCGGTGAATGGGATGCCGCGCCAGGGTAGGCACCCGATGAAAGTGGGGAAAATCTACGTGTTTCCGCGCCGTTGCCGAGAGCCGCCAGATGGTGAGAAAGGCCGGCAGCAGGGTAAGGGTGAGGAATAGTCCAATCAACATGCTGGCGCCGGAAACCAGCCCCAGATCGACAATGCCGGCATAACTGGTGGGCACAAAGGCGAAAAAACTGATAGCTGCCGCGACTGCTGCAAGTGACAGGGCTGCGCCCAGACCACGGGAAACGCGCTTCATCGCCTCTTCGTGGCTTGCACCGTTGAAGAGTTCCTCGCGAAAACGCAGGCTGAACTGGATACCAAAATCGACACCCAAGCCAATGAATAAGATGGCAAAAGACACAGAAATCAGGTTGAACGGCCCAATCACCAGCAATGCCCAGGCGGTAGTGAGAACGATACCCGCGATGAGATTGACGAGCACGCCAACGACCAGACGGGCGCTGCGCAACGCAATGATGAGAAGCAAGATCTCCAGACCGAAAGTGATGGCCAGCGAGGTAAACGCCCCTTCGCTGACCGTTTTCAGTTGCTCTGCATCCAGTACTGCCTGGCCGGTGATCCCCACCTTCAGCCCATGCGCCGCGTTGATGTGCAAGGTCTCCAGACCCTTGCGTAAGAACTGGATAGAGGCCTCGGCTGGCTGCAGACTGCCATAATTCAGAGTTGGCTCGATAATGACAAAGCGCTGCTGGGGTCCCAGATGTCCCAAACCGCCACCCATCAACTTGGCCCAATCGATCTGCCGCGGATGTCCGGTCAGCTGCGCATCGATACTTTGCGCAAAGGCATCGTATACGGGTACGAGACCTTGAACATCGACGTTGCCGTGCAGACTCTGCTGCGCTGCCTCTGTAAGCAGATCACTCATACCTGCCAGACTGGGGTTGGCAGAAAGACTGGCAATCAATGGCTGCGCCACCGTGATCCGCTGCGCAAACTCCCGCACCTGCTGCTCGGAGAGATAGAGCAAGCCATTCTGGGCGAAGAATTTGCCACCGCCCGGCACATAAACACTGCGGAAATATTTGGGATGCGCCTCCAGCCAGCTTTGTAGACGCCCGACAGCGTTCGCCGTCGCGCTCGCGTCCTTTCCCTGCAGAACGACGACGATACTGTCGCGGTCCTGGGGAAAGACCTTTTTGTAGGCGATTTCGCGTTTCTGAAACGGCAGATCATGAGACAACACATCGCTAGTGTTGGTATTCATCGCGAAATGGGTGGCAATGTAGGCGAGCGCCACCAGGAGCAGGAGGACAAAAAAGAGAAAAACCGCTTTGGCATGGCGCACCGAGAAGGCCATGAGCATACAAATGTGGCGCATGTACCACTCGCCAATGCGCGCGAGAAAGCGCTCAGCCGCAGGCGAAATCATGATAGGTTCCGGTACGAATACCCTGGGCGCGTAGATTTGCCGCGAGTTCCGGCGCACAGAGCGCCCGCCACTCTGCCGCGGGCCGATAGTCTGGCATCAGTTGCCGCAGTTGCGTAGTCTGTTCCTGCGCGGGGTGAAAATACAGCTCCGTTACCTGCCCTGCCGGGACCACGGCGAGGGCACGCTGCAGTCGGTCAGCGTCCATCTGTCCGGTGGACTGCAGACCCAGCAAGAGATCGTTGCAGAAGAGCCCTTGCGAGCGGATGACGTGCCGCATGCGCGCAACCCAGGGCAGTAATAAGCGCGCGCCCAATGCAGCGCTACCCGTCACTGGCGCCAGCTGCCGCGCCAGTGCCAACGGCTCCCGCGGAATGCGTACCGCACGCAAGGCAAAGCGCTTGCCAATTTCGATGAGTAGGTGCAACACGGTAGGATGGGCGTGCAAGTGCTTGTGCGCGTTCACATGATCGAGATGCAGACCGCTGTCGGCAAAGGCCGCGTATTGAGCGGCGATTTCGGCTGCAAGCTGGCGCCGCACCCGCGGCAGAAAAAAATAGCGCACGCCGCGACGCCAAAGGTCAGCGGCAAAACGCCCATGGGCATCGACCAGATCAGGAACCTGCGCCGCAGGCAATACCGGATAACCATCCACCAGGGTCAAATGCAAACCAACTCCAAGATCAGGCAGATTCCGCGCAAGCTGAATGGCCTCAGAAGCCGCCGCGGCCGAGACCATCAGACTTGCGCTATTGAGCACCCCGTATTGATGCGCAGACGCAACTGCAGCATTTACGGAAGCATCCAGGCCGAAATCATCTGCATTGAAAATGACTTTTCGTTCGTTCGCCACACTCAGCCATGCCGCTGACGAAGAAAGCGCACAAACTCCACCCCCTCCCGCAGACGGCGTTTCATCATTTGTGAACTGCGCAGCATCTCTCCGGTGATTTCCGCGATCTTGCCGGCGCGGAAGTAGAACTTCTTGTACATCACCTCGACGGAATCAAAAATTTCGGTGTGATTGAGGTGAGGGTAACTCATGGGGCTGATCTGCACCCCTCGATCATTGACCATATGCGCCTCATCCTCTTCGGTAAGCCAGCCCTGTTCCTTGGCCTGGTTGTAGAGGTAGGTGCCGGGGTACGGCGCCGCCAGGGAAACCTGAATGGTATGCGGATTGATTTCCTTGGCGAACTGGATGGTTTGCTGAATCGTCTCTTTGGTTTCGCCAGGCAATCCCAAAATGAAGGTGCCATGGATGGCGATGCCGAGCTTGTGGCAGTCGGCGGTGAACTTACGCGCCGCCTCTACCTTCAGGCCTTTCTTGATGTTGTTGAGAATCTGCTGGTTGCCCGACTCGTAGCCGACCAGCAGCAGGCGCAGGCCATTATCGCGCAGCACCTTGAGAGTCTCGTAGGGGACGTTGGCCTTGGCGTTGCAGGACCAGGTGACGCCGAGCTTGCCGAGGCCACGGGCGATCTCCTCCGCACGCGGACGATCGTCGGTAAAGGTATCATCATCGAAAAAGACTTCCTGCACCTGCGGGAAGGCCTTCTGGATATACTTCACTTCCTCGATGACACTGGCGGCACTGCGGGTGCGGTAGCGATGACCACCGACCGTCTGCGGCCAGAGGCAGAAGGTGCACTGGGAGCGACAGCCACGCCCGGTGTAAAAAGAGATGTAGGGGTGCTTCAGGTAGCCGATGAAGTAGTCCTCGATGTGCAAGTCGCGCTTGTATACTTCTGAAACGAAGGGCAAGGCATCCATATCCTCGATCATGGCGCGATCGGGAGTGCGCACCAGTAATCCATTGCTGTCGCGGTAGTTGATACCGTCCACTTCCGCCAGCGGACGCCCCTCGGCGACCTCCTTCAGCGTATAATCGAACTCTTCCCGCGCCACGAAATCGATGGCTGGCGATGCCTGCAGGGACTCCTCGGGCTCCACGGCAACCTTGGCACCCACCAGGCCGATCATCATCTTGGGATAATGCGCCTTGAGCATTTCCGCCATGCGGACGTCGGAAGGAAAGGAAGGAGTACTGGTGTGCATGATGCACAACTCATAGCCGGCAGCAATGCGCAGGGTTTCTTCCACAGTGATATCGGCCGGCGGGGCGTCGAGTAAACGACTGCCGGGAATCATGGCCGCCGGCTGGGCCAACCAGGTGGGAAACCAGAAAGAGCGAATTTCGCGCTTGGCCTGGTAGCGGGAGCCCGCTCCCCCATCAAACCCTTCAAAGGAAGGCGCCTGCAGGAACAAGGTTTTCATGGTCATCACTGTACTCCGTCATGCATTTGCCCGTGGGCATCGATGGAAAAATTGCGACCTCGCCAGCGTACCTTTCCGGCGATTTGCGCATGCGCCCAAATCCACAGACCCAGGATGTCCGCCAGCATCACCGCCGTCGCCGACAATGGCGATCGCAATTTTCGTCCAATCCGCCAATGGTACACGAGGCGCAGGCACGCGACCAGCGCCACCGCACTCCAGGCCCATCCCTGCCAAAATGCCGCAGCCATCAGTACCAGAGGAAGCGGATAGGTCAAAAACGAAAAGGCATGTCCCCAGGGTTGCACGGCGCGGGTAGTGCGCGCCCAGCGCAGGGCGTGGGCGTAGAAGGCCAGGAATCCGTCTTCTGCCACCAGCGTCTCGACCACGTAGTTGCTCAGCGCGCTGCGGTAACCCAAGGCGCGTATCCGGGCTCCCAGAGCATAGTCATCAGCCAGTTCATTGGCGAGGGCGGCACAGCCACCGAGCGCATCGAACGACTCGCGGCGCACGGCAATCGTTGCGCCACCGCAATAAATATTGGGCCCGAGCGCTGCGGCAAGGCGCACCGACGGCAAAAAATGCTCTTGAATCTGCACCGCCAAGAGCTGCGCGGAAAAACCGGAAATGGGGCGCGCCCGATAGAGACAGCTGATCACCCCCACCTGGGGCAGGTTCAGCTCGCGCACCAGACACGCCAAATAGCCCGGTCCGACGCGAATGTCCGCGTCGGCCAGTACCAAAACCGGATAACTCGCCTGGGCAATGATACCCGCCAGATTGTTGACCTTGGGGTTACTGCCCAGGGTCGTTGTGTGTTGCACGACCCGCAGCTCCGGTTGTCTCCGGAATCCATCAAGGAGCGGCAAAACAGGATCGACAGAATCCTGAACCCCGCAAATCATCTCGAAACGAGGATAGTGCTGCGTCAGAAAACTCTGCAGGTTGGCGGAAAGCTCCGGCTCCACACCGTGCAAGGGCTTGATGATACTGACCCCAAATGCGTCCGGCGATGAAAGCGGCCCTGCGTCCTCGGGTAACTGCGGACGCCAAGTTTCCATCTGCCACCAGGCGAGGGCCCAGTAGATGCAGGAAACGCCAGCGATTGCAGCAAAAAAGTACGCAGCGATCAGCACGAGGTCAGAAGTAGCGATGCTCGGCAAACCAGGCCACGGCATCGCGCAAGGCCTCCTCCGCCGGGCGATGGGTATAGCCAAGCTGCTGTTCGGCTTTGCGCGAGTCGAAATACATGCGATGTGCGGCCATACGCAACTCATCCGTACTGACCAGCGGCAAGCCGCGGCCACGCCAGCGCACCCAGGCCTCGGAGCCCCAGGCTATCGGGTACAACAGGCGACGCGGCAGACGCAGGCGCGGCGAGGGTCGCCCCGTCAAGCCGCTGATGCGGGTGAGGATGGCCTGCAGCGACAGATTGTCACCCCCGAGAATATAGCGTTCGCCCGGCTTCCCCTGCTGCAAGGCAAGCCAATGCCCCAGCGCTACATCATCCACATGCACGACGTTGAGGCCGGTATCGACATAAGCGGGCATACGCCCGGCTGCCGCCTCGAGCACCATGCGCCCGGTCGGCGTCGGCTTGCGATCCTCGGGACCAATGGGGGTGGAGGGATTGACGATGACGATCGGCGCGCCCTCCTCACGACACAAGGCGCGCACCCGCTCCTCAGCCAGAAACTTGCTGCGTTTGTAATGACCGATCATGTCGGCGAGAGTGGATGGAGTGTCTTCATCGCTCGCTTGCCCATCGTCGCGCAGGCCCAGCACCGCGACGCTGCTGGTGTAGACGATACGTTCCACGCCGGCATCCAGGGCGGCGCGCAGCAACGCCTCGGTCCCAGCGACATTGGCCTGATACATGGGTTCGGGATCCGGTACCCAGAGGCGATAATCCGCGGCTACATGGAAGACCCAACGGCAGCCCGCCACCGCCCGCTGCAGGCTGGCCGGATCACAGAGATCGCCCTCCACCCGTTCGACGTCCGGCAAAGTTTTCCACGCGCTGTCATCCGCGCCGGCGCGCGCCAGCACGCGCACCGGGACTCCCTCCAGGGTCAAGCGCCGCAATACTGCTGCACCCACAAAACCAGAGGCGCCGGTAATCAGTGCCCGCATCGCAATTCTCCACTTTCCCATTCGCTGCGCAGTTGCCGCAGGGTGGCAGCGGCCCGCTGCATTTGTCCGCCGAGCCTGAGCAGCCGCGGCAGATCTTGCGGACGACGCAGCAATTGCCAAAGAAACCCGGGTAAACGCGGGGTACCGACGGCATCGACGCCGAAGCGCACGGCGTCCGGCACGACGGCATCGACACTGTCAACGATAACGCGCAAGGCAAGAAAGGGAACCCCCTCGGCCTTTGCCAATGCGGCTAGCGCGCCACTCTCCATATCCACGGCGAGCGCCTGTTGCGCATAGGCCGTTTTGCTTTGCCGATCGACCAGCATCTGGGCAAGCGACAGCAAGTCCTCCCGCCGTGCCTGCGGATGCTGGGCGAGAAAATGACTTGCCAAAGCTTCATCCGCAGAGTACGCGGCCTCCCGCCAGAGAATCTTCCGGGGAATACAAAGATCGCCCGCTTGCAAGTCCCCCCGCAAGGCGCCGGCGGTGCCTACACTCAGCAGGGCCTCGGCCCCCGCTGCCAGAAGCGCGCGACCCGCCTCTGCTGCGGCCTCGGGGCCCATCCCGGAAAGAACGGCAAGATGCCCACCCGTGCAGGAGTGCACCTTACCCATGGGCGAGGCTGGCAGACCCAATGCCTTGGCCTCGACCGCCAGGGCAACGACCAGACCTAGACGCCGGCCTGCAGGTTTTGATAGCGGCTGAGAGCCCATAAAGGGAAATACAGTTTGTACCCGTGGTAGGTAATGTAGAAAACTCGCGGGAAGCCAGGGGCGTTGAACCAGGGATCGTGCCATTCGCCATCTTCACTCTGCTGTTCCTGCAGCCACTGGATGCCGCGCCGCAGGGCCTCGCTGTTGCTGTCACCCGCCGCCATCAGGGCCAGACAGGCCCAGGCCGTGTGGGCCGCCGTCGACGCTTGCCCCTGACCGGCGAGCCCAGGATCGAGATAGGAGTCGTTGCTCTCGCCCCAACCTCCGTCCGCCTGCTGCACACTCCGCAGCCAATCCGCGGCCCGTCGCATCGCGGGCTGCAGGGCGCTGTCCCCCAACTCGGAAAACGCCAGGAGCACCGACCAGGTACCATAGATGTAATTGGTGCCCCAGCGACCAAACCAGGAGCCATTGGCCTCCTGTTGCGCCAACAGGTAGTGCACGAGCCGTTCGATGGCCGGTCGGTCCTGGGGACGCGCGAGGGCAGCAAGAAAGGTCAATACCCGCCCACTGACATCGGCCGTCGGCGGGTCCAGCAGCGCTTTGTGATCGGCAAAAGGAATCTCATTCAGATAGTAGTGGGTATTATCGACATCATAGGCGCCAAAACCGCCATTGCGTGACTGCATACCCACCAGCCAGTCTGCGGCCCGTTCCAGCGCTGGTCGGTCTTCCGTCCGACCAGCCAGGAGCAAAGTCCAGGCCACCGCTGCCGTATCATCCAGGTCCGGATAATAAGAATTTTCGTACTGAAAAGCCCAGCCACCACCTGGCAGATCTGGGCGACTAAACTGCCAGTCTCCCGGAGCATCGGTGATCTGCCGGTCGAGGAGCCAACGCATGGCAGCCAAAGCATTTTCGTCAGGCTCGGGCGCAATCTCGAGCAGGGCGCGCAGCCCCCAGCAGGTGTCCCAGACCGGGGAGACGCAGGGCTGGCAATAGGCCTCATGGACGCCTTCGACGAGCAGATTACGCAAGGCCTGCCCCGTCTGTTGTCGGTACGGGTGGTCTTCCGCATATCCCAGCAGGGCGAGGGCCTCGTGGGCGTTGACCATGGCGGGAAATATGCCATTCACCCCATGCACTCCATTCAGACGTGCGGTAAACCAGGCCTCGGCGCGACGGATGGCAGCTCGTCGCAGAACGCCGGGAATGAATGGCTCGAGTGCCCGCCCAAGACGATCTCCGGCGAGAAACACCCGCGCAACAATACCTTTGCGTGCACAGACAAAATAGTCACGGATTGCGAATGGCTTCTCGCGAAAGAGTTCTTCGATACCGATACCCGTGGGATTCTTCGCCTGCGCCTTGAGACTGCAAAGGATGAAGAGAGGCACCATGACCGTGCGCGACCACGATGCCACCTTGTAGATGTGCATCGGAAACCAGCGGGGAAAGAGCAGGATTTCCACGGGGATGAAGGGGACGGCGCGCCAAGGTACCTGGCGGAACAAAGCCAGGGTGATGCGGGTGAAGACATTGGCGTGCTCTGCTCCCCCGTGCGCGAGAATGGCCGCCCGCGCCCGACGCATATGCGTTGCCTCGGGGGCGTCTCCGGCAAGCTTGAGGGCATAGTAGGCCTTTACCGAGGCACTCATGTCGAAGTCGCCACCATAATAGAGAGGCCAACCACCATGCTCTGCCTGGTGCCGCCGCAGATACACCGCAATCTTGCGCTGCAAGGGGACGTCGATTTCGTCCATGTAGTGCATCATCAGGATATATTCGGCGGGAATGGTGCAGTCCGCTTCAAACTCAAAGCACCAGTGTCCATCTTCCGCCTGCCGCCTGCGGAGTGCGGCGCGTGCCGCTGCAATCGCTCTTTCCAGGGGCGCATGCAACTGCCGCGCCACTCCGTAGCGGGCGCTGGGCATCAACATATCTGCCCCTGCGGCAGACGCTTGACGGCCACCCGAAAGGTCAGATCCAGCAAGGGATCGAAGCGATGCAGCAGACGCGACAGCAAGACGACATTGCGCACCGTATCCCGGCTGATCTTGACCTCGTCGGCACTACAAAAGCTGGGGTTTTCCGCAATGCGACGCAAGGTCAACACGGCCATGGCGATGGCCCAGAGACAAAAATCCCGCATCCCAGTCTGCTCGGCAGGGATCTGTAGCGTAAAGGTCAGGGCGTTGCGCAGGTGCTGCGCTGCCAACGCGATCATCTCCGTCAACAAGGCTGTGAACCCGGGATGGCTCATACCCGGGTGCAATTGCCCCGGCGCCAGACCGTGGGCGCGGAGGCGATCCTGGGGCAACCAGAGCACTCCCCGTCCCCAATCCGTCCACAGGTCTTTCAGAATATTGGTCATCTGCAGGCCCTGGCCAAACGATACCGCGAGCCCCGGTAGATCCGCGCCGCCGGCGAGCATCCGCGGCTCCTCCTCCACGAACAGGGTGGTGAGCATCTCGCCGACGACACCGGCAACCACATAGCAATAGTGGTCCATGTCGGCCTGATCCCGCAAACCGTCACGCGAGGCCCGACGTTGGAATTCCGCCATCCCCTCACCCATGATTTCGACACAGCGAATGAGAGCACTTTGCTGCACGGAGTTGAAGGAGTGGGTCAACGACACGACCGAGGGAGTATTGGCAATCAGGTCATGTTCGCCTTCGGGCATCTCTGCTGCCATCTCCCGGGCAAAACCGCTAGCAAACTCCTCTGCCGGCGTCTCCCTGCGCAAGACCGCAAGGAAAACCTTTTGCCAGCGCGCCTTAGCCTCCCAGTCAAGCCGCGGATCATCCTCGATGGTGTCGGCGATACGGCAGAGCAGGTAGCCGTTGCCTACCGTCTCCTGCAATCCAGCCGGCAGACGCGGAATGGTCAGGGCAAAGGTTCGCGAAACGCGCTGCAGGCTCGCTGTCTGATAGCGCAGGGCGGCTTCCCGATCGATGATTCCTGGGGCCAGCGCTGGGGCAATATTATCGGTCATTCTACGTCCATGCCGAAGGAATTAAGGCGGGACTGTAAACGCCCGGAGCCGCCCGCGCAAGTTTCCACAGTCGAAACAGCTCAGAGCTCCTCATTCGCCAGGCCATACTTGCGGATACGGTAGCGTAGCGTCTCGCGCGTGGTACCCAGAATACGTGCCGCCTGGGTGACGTTGTGATCGGTGGACTGCAACACCCGGGCGAGGATCTCCCGCTCCATGCTGTCGAGATCCATGCTGCCATCGATGGGCAGGATGATCTGCTGCCGATCATCCAAGGGGCAGCTACCCGGTGCCGGACAATGTCCTGCAGCGCTCATTCCCGGCAGTTGCAGCCATTCCAGAGGTAGATCCTCTCCTTCTGAAAACAGTACGCCACGTTCAACCACATTGCGCAGCTCGCGGACGTTGCCCGGCCAGTCGTAGCCCTCCAGGGCCGCCCAGACCGCCGGGCTGATGTGACGTACCCGCTTGCCGGCATGCGCGTTGAACTCCGCCACGAAATGCGGCACGAGCTCCTGCAGATCTTCCTTGCGATCGCGCAGGACAGGCAAAGCGAGGCGGACGACACTGAGACGATGGTAGAGATCGGCACGGAAACGTCCCTCCGCCACCAGCGCATCGAGATCTCGGTTACTGGCGGCCAGAAAACGGACATCCACCTGAATGCTGCGATCGGCGCCCAGACGCCGCAAACTGCGGTCCTCGATCACCTTGAGCAGTTTGGCCTGCAGATCGAGATCCATCTCGGAAATTTCATCGAGAAACAGGCTTCCACCATTCGCCTGCTCCACCAAGCCGCGATGACGGGAGGTAGCGCCGGTGAATGCCCCAGCCTCATAGCCAAAGAGTTCGGATTCGAGAAGTTCGCGCGGCAAGGCAGCGCAGTTGATCTCTACCATCGGCCCTTCGCGTCGTAATCCACTGTAGTGCAGGATGCGTGCTGCCAGGCCCTTGCCGGTACCCGTTTCCCCCGAAATGATCAGACCACTGTAGGGAACCTGCGCCAGACGCTGGAGAATTTCGCGCACCCGCTGCGCCGCCATGCTCGTTCCCAGAAAGGCGGAAGGACCATAGCGGCGGCTATGCTGGCTGGTGTCGTCCGCCACCCGCCGCTGCGCCCGAGCGGCGCGCCCGGCAGAACGCACCACCATGGCCAGACGTTCCATCTCGCAGGGTTTCTCGAGAAAGTCATAGGCCCCGAGCCGGAGGGCACGCACGGAATCCGGAACGCTGCCGTAGGCGGTCAAAAAGATCCACTCGCCCTGCAGACCCTTCTCGCGGGAGCGGTCGAGCAAATCCAGACTGTTGCCGTCCGGCAGGTTGAGGTCGGCCAGGGTGACCATGGGATTGAGGTCGTCATTGAGCAACTGTTCGGCATCTGCCAAACGCTCCGCCCAGAATACCTGCCAGCCCTCCTTCTCAAAGTAGCGGCGCATTTCCCGCCCCAGAAAGATCTCGTCTTCGATGATCAGCAGGGGATCAGCCATGGGAATTCTCCTCTACTTGAGCGGGGCAAGGGATCAGCAGGGTAACCTCAGCGCCACCCTGGGGTCGATTGGCAAGCTGCACCTCTCCTCCCAGGCTGCGCACGAATCGCCGCACCATGGCCAGTCCCAGGCCGGTGCCATGCTCGCGGGCACTGGCAAAGGGACGGATACCATCGCGCAGAAGATTGGCCGGTAACCCCGGTCCATCGTCGCCCACTACCAAACGAATACGGCCGCCCTCGGCGCGCGACAGCGCCACCGTGATTTCCCCAGCCTGGGCATCGAGGGCCTGCCGGGCATTGAGCACCAGATTGAGTAATGCTTGCCGGAACTGGTCCACCGGCAGCAGGCACCCCCCCAGATCCGGCGCGACGTCAAGCCGTAAGCGGATTTGCAGCGGTAACTGGTACTGCAGGAGATTCAACAGTGCCTCCACAACCTCGCCGGGCTGCACCCATTGCGCAGACTCGCCTGCCTGCCGGGCACCGCGCAGCTGTTGATCGAGGAGGCGGCTGACCCGCCGCAGTTCCTCTTCCATCAGCGCCAGCCTGGCATCCAGCTCGGGATCGAGGATTTCCCGACGAATGTTGGCGCAGCCAACCTGCAGTCCAGCCAGTGGATTGCGTAGTTCATGGGCAAAAGCGGCGGCTGCCTCGCCCACCGCTGCCATGCGCTCGGAACGGGTCATTGCCGCCTGCTGTGCCATCAGGGTGCTGGCTGCCTCGTGCACCTCCTGTTGCAGATCTTGCAGATAGCGGCGGCGTTGCCGTTCCAGCTCTTCCAGGCGTCCCACCATCTGGTTATAGAAGTGCAGCAAAGGAACAATGCCTGGGTCCGCGTGCCCTTCTCCTACCCGTTGGAAGCCGCCCAACTCCAGGGAACCCATGGCCGCCTGCAAACGTCGCAACGGACTCAAGATGCGCGTACGGAAAAAGATCAGGGTGACGATGACGAAGATCATGAAGGCGATCAGGGCAATCACCGAACCGATCAGGGTGTAGCGCGAGTCATGACCGGCGGCAAGCACCAGGCCCCGCCCGTGCAGGTGGGCGGCGAGATTCCAGGCACTGAGATTGGCAAAGACCTGGGGCAAATCGACAGGGTCTCCGCGCGCCGACAATGCCTGCAACTGTTGCAGTTGCGCTTCGCCACCCTCGGCGGCAAAGCCAGGGGGCAAATCCTGCAATTCACGGGCCAGTACCTGCATGGCTGCCTGGGCACCGTGTTGGCGCCATGCCAAACTGCAATCACGGTTGATTTCGCCAATGCGGATCATGTTCGCCGTGTAGATTTTCAGTTTTGCCAGATCCTGATTGGTGTGCACCAGCAACACCCCCAGCAGCAACAACGCAAAGACCACGAATTGGACCAGCAGAATGCCAATGGTGCGGAAGGGCGCAAAAGGGATCCGTCGTTGCAGATCCGAACCGCCAGGCAAGCGCAACATGGCCAATTTCAGTTGGCCTCACCCTGCCCACGTTGCATCAGGGCACGGGAAGCCTCCGCGGCGGAGCGACCCGCGTGGAGGACACGATAGACTTCGGTGACGATGGGCATCTCGATTCCCCGCGCCAGCGCCAGATGATACAGAGCATGACTGCTGCGCCATCCTTCTACCTCTTCGCCGAGCTCCTGCAGCACCCGCGCGGGTGATTTTCCGGCACCAATACCTAGCCCCAGCCGCCGATTCCGGGAAAGGTCACTGCTCGCCGTAAGAATCAGATCCCCCGCGCCAGCCAGCCCAAAAAAGGTATCGGCCTGACCGCCCAGCGCCACTCCCAGGCGCAGCAATTCCGCCAGACCACGGGTAATCAATGCGGCACGGGCGCTGTCACCATTCCCCAGCCCATCGGAAATTCCGGCGGCAATGGCGAGGACATTTTTGATGGCACCAGCCAGACAGACACCAGCAACATCCGAGCTCGGGTAGATGCGCAACTGCTCGGAACGCCATGCAGGAGCCCAGGTATCCAAATAGCGAGGGGAATCGCTAGCCAGGGTGATGGCGAGCGGTCTTCCACAAGCGAGATCACTGGCAAAACTGGGGCCGGAGAGAACTCCCCAGGACCATTCTGGAATTTCCTGAGCGAAAACCTCATCCAGCCGGGCTTGACTGTCGCGCTCCAATCCCTTGCTTGCCAGCGTCAGCGCGACATCCCTTGGCAGCGAAGGGCGTAGTTTGCGCAAGGCATCACGTACAGCATGGCTGGGGAGCGCAATCACCAGCTCCCGACTAGCCTGCAGGGCCTTCTGCCAATCGTGGGTAAGGAGCAGATTCTCAGGGCGAGAAAGCTGCGGAAAATGGGGCAGGCTCGCGGGGCCGGAAGCCGAAGCATCCAGTGATCGACCCCATAGGCGCACCTGGTCACCGCGACGGGCCAGGGTAACGGCGAGGGCCGTGCCCCAATGACCGGCCCCAAGCACCGTTCGTACTACCATAATTACTGGGTGGTGTGCTGACTTTGTTCGAGCTGCGCCTGCTGATAGAGCGCCTCGAAATTCACCGGGTGCAGATGCAGCGGCTGGAACCCCCCGCGTCCAACTAAGTCTGCCACCGCCTCACGAGCATAGGGAAAGAGGATGGTCGGGCAATGTACGGCAAGGAGGATGGGTTGATGCTCCGCCGGGATGTTCTGCATGCGGAACAGTCCGCCCTGCTGAACCTCGACAGCAAAATAGGTGCTGTCCGCGCTCTTGGCATTCACCGTGACCGTCAACACCACTTCGACCAGATCTGGCGATCCGGGCACTTCATGGGTTTCCGTGTTCAGGCCGACATCCACGGAAGGCGCCTCCGCCATGGTAAAGCTTTGCGGCGCGTTCGGTGACTCAAAAGAAAGGTCCTTCACGTAAATCCGCTCGATCATGAATACTGGTTCTTGCTCTGCCATATTTGCCGCCATGGGTATTGCCCTTTGTGATTCAGAAAAACAATGGCGCCAGTGTACCTACTCCGACAGCAAATCGCCACGTCGCCGCGAGGGCAGTAAATGTTTGCTACACTCAAGGAAACAGCAGGGATGCGAAGATCTTTCCATGCCCTCGCCCGCAACGGAGGATCGCAGCCATGCAAAGACCCGAAAACGCTATGCAATGGACGGTTCTGATCCGTTCTGTCGCCGGCAGCGAGAGCAACCCGGTACTGCACGCCTTGCGCACCGCTATTGCCGCCCTTGCCGACGACATTCAAGTCAAAGTTTTCTTCCTGGAGGCGGCGGTTGAGGTCTTGCGTTCGGGGGCTCAGACTGCGCATGCAGTGCATCACGATCTGCTGGCAGAGATTCGCGAGCTCGGCGGCGAAATCCATGTCATTGTCTTGCCCAACGACGCGGGGGACCCCTTCCTGCCGGGCGTAAAGATTGGCAATATGGCGACTCTCGTGCGCAGCATGAAAAGCAGCGATCAGGTGATCAGTTTTTGAGTAACGATTTTGTCGACACCCCAAACGGGACCTATGCAATCGGCGATGTGCAGGGCTGTTTTTCTGCATTGGAGCAGCTATTGTCGCAGGTTGGTAGTTATGACTTTCTGTGGCTCGCTGGCGATCTCCTCAATCGCGGCCCGCAGAGCCACGCGACCCTCGCTTGGGCCTATGCGCAGCAGAACGGGATCCGCCTGGTCCTGGGCAACCACGACCTCTATGCCATCAGTCGCTGGGCTGGAATCGGCAAAGCCAAAAAGAGCGACACCCTGGCCGCCCTCCTCAGCGACCGCAGGGCTGACGACTATTTTCATTGGCTCCGCCAGCAGCCGCTCTTCTATAGCGATGGTAAACTGCCCTGGAATCTGGTTCACGCCGCTGTCGATGCCGAATGGAGCCTAGCCGACGCGGCTGGCCATGCCGAGGAAGTCCAGCGTGCCCTCAGCGGCAAGAACTGGAAGCGCTTTCTGAGAGGACTTTGGGAAAGCGAGGCGCCGCGGCGCTGGGCTGACTGCCGCAGCGAGGCGGATGCCCAGCGCTTTCGTGTCGCCGTCCTCACCCGAGCGCGCTGGGTGCGTGAAGATGGTCTTTATTCCTGGACCAATGAGGCGCCGGATACCAGTTACCTTCCCTGGCACGAGCGCTACTTTGCGCAACAGCCTGCGGGAAAATTCGTCTGCGGGCACTGGGCCACCCAAGGTTTACTGGTCCAGGAGCGTCTGCTGGCCCTGGACAGTGGCTGCGTGTGGGGGCGCCAGCTTAGCGCGGCGCGCATCGATCGAGATCCCGCCACCATCGTCCAAATCCAGTGTAACGACCTTTCCACGATCCCAGTCCCATCCATCAGCGTAGAACTGGAGACTATTCGCCATGCCTGAAGCTCTCTTTAGTGCCACTCGAGTGGGGGTGGGTCAAGTGTTTTCCGGTGCCGGTAAGATCCTGCGCACCCACTTCTGGGGGCTCTCTCTCAATCTCCTGCTCCTCGGCCTGATTGCACTGTTCGGTTTTGTACTCCTCGGCATTGCTGCGCAGCAGGCCGCCGCCCTGCGCATCCTTTGGACAATCCTCGAGAGCCTGTGGACGAATGTGCTGCTGATCGGCTTTTTTCGTGCCATCGCCCTGGCCAGTGCCGGCCGCCCCTATGAAGCGCTGGCACCCTTCTGGAGTCTACGCGAGCGCGATGCCTGGCTTCTTGCCCTGCCACCTGCCATCATCAACGTGCTGTTGTTACAGTCTTCGGGCTATCTTGCGCTGCAGGGACACAACGATCCGGCAATGGCCCTCACCATCCTGCAACGCCCGGCATTCTGGGTCACGCTGGTGGTTTCCTTTCTCGTTGGCACGTTCTTTCAGTATACCTATGCGCTCTACGCAGCCTACGGTCTGGGTACGCGTGATGCCTTACGCAGCGCGAGCCGCTTGCTTGGGGATCGTCTCGGCTGGCTGTTTTTTCCGCTACTGGTGGGACTGGTGTTGGCGGCTATCGCCCTATTCCTTGCCATGATTTTCTCGGCCCTAGCGGGGCTGCTCATCGGCACGAGCATTCTCCACAATCCCGCCCTTGCCGACACCCTCACCCTGATTTTCCTGCTATTTCTCTTCCCCGCTCTCATCTGGGCCAGCAGTTGCACCCTGCTCGCCGCTGCCAATCTCGTCCGTGGTATCCGTGATACCCAGTTCGTCCCCTGATCTCGCCCTGGCGCAAGCGCAGAAAATCCTGCGCGAGGCCTTTGGTCACCGGGAGTTCCGTCCCCCACAGGACGCCATCGTAACGCGCCTGATTGGCGGCGGTGATGCCCTGGTATTGATGCCCACCGGAGGCGGCAAATCGCTTTGCTACCAAATACCGGCGCTGGCGCGACCAGGGACCGCCATCGTCATCTCGCCCCTCATTGCCCTGATGGATGATCAGGTCCAGGCCCTGCAACGGCGGGGCATTGCGGCAGCCGCCTTACACTCGGCAGCAAACGCTCCGGACGCCATAGAACACCGACTCCGCGCCGGGGCACTGCGCATCCTCTACTGTGCCCCGGAGCGACTGCTGCAGGAACGCATGCTGCGGCTCCTCCGCGAACTATCCATCAGCCTCTTCGCCATCGATGAGGCGCATTGCGTGGCCCAGTGGGGCCACCATTTCCGCCCAGAATATCGCCAATTGGGGCGCCTGCGTGCCTTGTTTCCCGGCGTACCTCGCATTGCCCTGACGGCCAGCGCCGACCTCGCCAGCCGTGCCGAAATTCAACAATCCCTTGCTCTCGGCAACGCCCAGGTATTCGTGCAATCCTTCGACCGGCCCAATATCCGCTACCGCATCGAGCAGGGTAGCGGCGCGCGCGAAGCCCTCGCTGAGTTTCTGCGGCGGCAGCGCGGTGCTGGCATCGTGTATTGCCTGTCCCGCCGTAAGGTCGAGGAAACGGCAAGCTGGTTACAAAGCGTGGGCTATCGCGCGCAGCCCTACCACGCCGGCTTGCCCGCCGACCAGCGCAGTGCCCATCAAATCGACTTCCTTAGCGGCAAGATCCAGATCATGGTCGCCACCATTGCCTTCGGCATGGGTATTGATAAGGCCGATGTGCGCTTCGTCGCCCATCTCAATCTGCCGAAGAGCATCGAGGCCTACTATCAGGAGACCGGGCGCGCTGGCCGCGATGGCAAGCCGGCAGAAGCCTGGATGCACTATAGCCTGCAGGATCTGCTGCTGCTGCGGCAGATGATTCAGCAATCGGGGGCAAGCAGCGAACAGCGATGTGCCGAGGAAGAGCGACTGCAAGCCATGCTGGATCTGACCGAGGAGGTCGGTTGCCGGCGCCAGAAACTACTCGGCTATTTTGGCGAGAAGCTCGACCAACCCTGCGGCAATTGTGACAACTGCCTGCACGCGCCGCCCCTCTGGGATGCCAGCGAGGCAGCGCAGATGGCCCTCTCGGCGGCGTACCGCAGTGGCCAGCGCTGCGGCGTGCAACATCTCATCGATATTCTCATTGGCCGCGACACGCCGCGGGTCCGTCAGGCCCAGCATCATCGCTTGCAGGTCTTTGGCATTGGGCGACGTTTGCCGCCGCGCGACTGGCAACAAGTCTTCCGCCATCTGCTGGCGCGCGGCCACCTGCAGCCGCATCCGGAGGGCAGCGGACTCATTCTGCATGCCAGCAGTCGCCCCATTCTGCGCAAGGAACAGCGCATCTGGCTACGTTCGGGAACCGCAAACACTTGCTCCCCAGAGCCGGGCAGGCGATCATGGCGCGAAAGGAGATCACGATGACCCAGAGTTTTGCTGCAGCCGTAGAGGAATGTTTACAAGGGCTTCTCGAGCAAATCGAGGCGCAGGCCCCGGAAGTCGAGGCCGATCTCATCGATAGCGTGCTCTCCCTGCGGCTGCCCGATGACAGCGAAATCATCCTTAATCGGCAAGAAGCCGTCGAACAGATCTGGCTGGCCTGCAGTGACGGCCCGGCGCGCTTCGACCGGAACGCTGCCGGCAGCTGGGTGGATTCCCGCTCGGGGCAGACCCTCCCCGCCTATCTCGGCAGGATTCTCCAGCAACGGCTGGGTCAGCCCGTGGCGCTGGAGTCCTAGCCAATGGCCTACTGGTTGATGAAAACCGAGCCGGAAGCCTTTTCTCTGGATGATTTGGCCGCGCGCGGCAAAGAACCTTGGGACGGCATTCGCAATTATCAGGCACGCAACTTTCTCCGCTCCATGCAGGTTGGCGATGGCATTTTCCTGTATCACTCCCGGGTTCCGGTGCCGGGAATCGTGGGCCTAGCAGAAGTGCGCAGCAGTGCCCATCCCGACCCTACCCAATTTGACCCACGCAGCAAATATTTCGACCCAAACTCCCGCCCCGAGCAGCCACGCTGGGATCTGGTGGATGTTGGCTTTCGTGCCCGCTTTGCCAAGGTAATCTCCCTGGAAGAACTGCGCCAGTGGCCGGTATTTGCCGACAGCCCCCTGGTACGAAAAGGCAACCGACTGTCCATTCTGCCCATCAGCGAAACGCAATGGGCTGCCGTTCTGGAGCACGCCGAACTTGTCTGAACCCGTACTGTATTTTCATTGGTCCGACCCTCAGGCACTCCGCCTGCGCCTATTGCTTGGCGCCAAGGATTGCAGCTACCAGGCAGAAGCCCGCCCCCTGCAAGATCTGGCAATCGCCTTCGATCTCGGTTTTGCACGATTACCCGTCCTGCAAATTGGCGAGCGGTGCTGGACTGGGGAGCTCAGCGAACTCCCCGCTCTCGATGCTGCCCTCGCGGGCGAGTCCCTGTATACGGGTATACTCCAAGCGGCGGAGTGGCAGGCTTTTTGTCAGTGGCGTCAGGACCTCGATGCGCTGCTGCAGCGCTTGTTGGTCCCTGTACAACCAGCCTTTGCCGAGATCTCGGATGATCCCGAAGACTTGGAGTATTTTCGCCAGGAAAGCGAACGTCGTTTTGCCCAAAGCCTGGAAGCCCTGGCGAATGACCGCTATGGCGGCTACCAGCAACTTGCGCAGCGGGGACGCCTTCCGGCGTTAGCCAAACTGCTTGCCAAACAACGTTTTTATGTGGGCCGCCTATCCCTGATCGACCTGGTTCTCTGCGCCGATTTGCAGTTGCTTCGCCTGCTCGACGGCGTCACCTTACCTTTGGATTTACAGTATTATTTTCAGCGCGTTGCGGAAAGCTGTCGAGTTTCGCTCAACAGCGGCATGCGCCCAACCTGACAGGAGTATACCGATGACCTATGCCGAACTGATGGAATTCCTCGACAGCCATGTGAGTTTTTCTCTCCTGCACAGCCAGGATGTGGACAGCGCTTTGTCGGCCGCTGAAGCCGGCACGCTGGAAGACCCGCTGGCGAGCGAGGTCCTGACAGGTATCTACCGCGCCAACGCCTGCAGTGCTCCGGACAGTGAGGTAACCCGCGCAGACAGCTTTTCCGGCCTAG
Organism: Acidithiobacillus sp. YTS05; assembly: GCF_024396695.1. Lineage (GTDB taxonomy): Bacteria > Pseudomonadota > Gammaproteobacteria > Acidithiobacillales > Acidithiobacillaceae > Igneacidithiobacillus > Igneacidithiobacillus copahuensis. Next base: position 728,550 of record NZ_CP094359.1, on the reverse strand, counting down.
CTGCCTTGCGTCTGCGCAGCCAGGCCGATGACGCGGATGCGCAGCTTTTTCGTCAGGTATTGCAGTTGTCGCAAACCCTGGATCGGGCTTTCGACGAAGAAACGCTGCGCCAGAAAAAAGGTGCGTGAACAACAGTAGCATCCTGCGTCATGCCGCACCTGCCAGGTCTGGGATGGCTTGAAAATATCGATCCAGTTCGCTCTGTAGCGAGGTCAGTTCATCTATTTCGTAGTGAATCCGGGCCTCGCGCAGACGTAGATCTTCAATTCTCTGCTGAATACTCGCCGACGATTCAGCGATTGCGGTAAGCGCCGTCAATTTTTCCTGCGCCTGCGAACTGCAACGCTGCAGATGCGAATTCATCAGGTCAAAGGTTTCTTCCACCCACTCCAGAAGATCCTTGCGCGTTTCCAGAACAAAGGTACGAACCTGCTTCGCAAGATTGAAAAAGGCCTTGCGGACTACCATTCCCTGCGGATACGCAGCAATTTCCAGACGCTTGCCAAAGCGTTCGTAGTAATCTGACAGGGCAAGCAGTTCGGCCCTTCTCGGCAACAGAATATAAGGCAAGGTATCCAGTTTTGGTAGCGCGTAAATCTGCTCCAACGAACGATACGCATTCGTCATTTTCTCCGATAGCCGATTTGCCCGCGCCAAGGCCTCATCAAATCCGGCAATCGTATCCGCAAAGAACTTTCCAAAACTTTCGTAAATACCATACGTTGTCCACACCGCAAGCATATCGTGCTTGGCACGCTCGACAATTTCTTCCAGTCCATCCAGGGATAGTGACTCCAACAGTTTTTCCCTTTCCTGCGTATTCACATCGCGCTGCATCCGCAAAAATTGGTCTCGATCGACCGCTAGGTTGTCAATGATCTTTTTTTGCCTGTCAATCAGGGCAAGTACCTGTTCTCCCGCCTGCGCTTCCAACCGTCGCATGCTCTCCATGTCTGCCGCAACGGCTTGCAGCTGTTCCTCCAAAACGTAACGCTGATCAATGATCACGCGCTGCAGAATACCTTTGGTCGAGTTAGCGATCTCCTTGCGCTTCTCCGGGATAAGGATATTGGCAATGGCATTCTCCAGATCATCGATGCCGCTGGCCCGGACCCGCTCCTCTTGACTGCGCAAGCGTCCCAGCAGTGCCTCACGAGCAGAAATGGACACCACCTGTTCCCCATGGAGCTGTAGGCGCTGCGCCGCGGCATCACACTGCTCCCGAACCTTTTCCGCAAACGACGTATTTGGCTCTATCTCATCGACGAGGAGGTCACACTTATTGATCACCACCAGTTGTCGCCGGCGACTGTGAATGGACAGCGATTGTTCCCAGATTTGCAGGTCGCTTTGCGTCACTCCGGTATCCGCGCCCAAAACAAAAATCGATGCATCTGCGCCACGAGTTGCATCGAGGCCCATATCCGCCTCGCTGCCCAGCGAATTCAATCCGGGCGTATCAATGACAATCAAGCCCGCAGCCAATACGGGATGCGGCACACGCAACAGCGCATAGCGCCAGCGGGAAATTTTCACTCTGCCTTCGCCACAAGAAGGACAATGGGTAAGTTGTGGCCGCGCACTATCCAGTGGCGGGCAAAGTCCGAAGCGCCGCGCCTCCGCGAGAGGGACGCACTGCGTTTCCTGAATCTGGTGCAGCACTGCTTGCGTTTTTTCCATATCGGCAAGCGCCAGAGGCATGCGCCGCCATTGCTCTGGCACTTTCTTGAGATCTTGAATATTGTGATGCATGCTGCTTGCCTGCATCGGTAGGAAATCAATGCTGGCATCGCTTGCCGCACAGATTTCCACTGGACACATGGTGGTTTGCCCCACCCCAGAGGGGAGAAAGCGATATTGTTGGTCATAAAAAAACAAGGCATTGATCAGCTCGGATTTTCCCCGTGCAAACTCCCCGTAAAAAGAAAGAATAATCCGTTCTTCGCGAATTTCTCGCGCCAGCATTTCCAAGCGCAGCATGGTTCCGCTGGGAAGCAAATCAAGACGATGCGAAAAAGCAGATACCTGTTCGACCAACGCCGCCAACTCACCGCGCCAACCGGCAAACTCCTGCAAAGCACTGACGAGCGCTGACTCATTCACAGTACTGCTCCTAGATCAGGAATACTGTAGGGTAGTTTGCTGCAACAATAATGGCCAGAGCAAGCATGATACCCGTCGCCGCTTTCGTTCAGCCGTGACGTCTGAACAGAAACCAGGCCAGCGCCGCATAGAGCGCCATCGGTGAGAGTGTGGCAAGCGACGGCGGAATGCCGCCGGCAACGCTGATGAATCCCGACATCTGGGTCAGGAAATGAAATGAGATTCCCAGCGCCAGGCCCGCGGCAATCCAATAATACGCCCCTCCCGCCCGCGGATTGCGCACGACCATGGGCACCACCAGCAGAATCATGATCAGCCCCACCCAGGGGTAGGTGATTCGTTGCCAGAAGGCCAGGGCAAAGCGGTTCATAGCCAGTACACCACCCTGCAGATCGCGGTCGTTGCGCCACAGCGTCTGCAGGGTCATGGTGCGGGTGCGGTGGGCAAAACTGCGCAGGGTTTCCGGCTGCAACTGCACGGACCAATCCCGACGTGCCGCGCTAAGAACCTGCACAGACCGCTCTTCCAAGCGGTATTCCCGCACGCCCTGCAAGGTCCAGTGTCCATTCTGGTAGCTGGCAGCCTCGGCATCCACTTGTTTGTCGATACCCACCATGCCACTTTGCGGATAATAGATGCGAATCTGTCGCAGCTGCGTCCCGTTACCACCGACCAGCTGGATGCGGATGAGCGTCCGCCCCTGGCGCAGCCACAGACCACCATCTCCAAGCGCCTGAAAATTATGAGTTCCGGCATTGGCCCAAAGCAGCTCAGAAGACAGAGCGCTGTACGGCACGATCCACTGACCCAGGGCAAACATCAATATGGTTCCCAGCAGACCCACAACCAGTAGCGGCCGCTGCAAACGTGCGAGAGACCATCCGGCCATGCGTAAGGCCGTGATCTCGGAATGGCTGTTCAGCATACTGATCCAGATCAGCGCGCCGATGAGCAGGGCTAGTGGAATGACTGTGTACGCCGTCTCTGGCATCTGTAGGGCCACGTAGCGGAACAACAGGCCGGTACTCCAATGTCCATGTCCCGGCCCGGAGGCCTTGGCGATCAGTTGTGCGACAAAGACCATGGCAAGCAATATGATCAGGACCAGACCGCTGTAGAACAACATACCGCGGAACAACAGCGCATCGGCGCGCTTCATGATGCTACCCCACGCATCCAGGCCGGCAGTAAGGGTAAGTCGGCCTGCCGCCGGTAAAACAGATAGGTGGCAAGTCCAGCCAGCAGAATCCAGGTCCAGAACAGACCCGGGAAGGGAGGAATCTTTCCCTGGATCAAATTTTCCTTCAAGGCCACCAGGAGATTGTTCGCGCCAAGCAGGAGCAGGATCCCCAGCAAGACCCCCCCCGCCCGGCCAGGGTGGCGCGGCTCGGCATAGGCAAGAGGAACGGCCAGCAGCACCACGATGGGCAGGAACAATGGCCAGAAGATCCGCCATTCGAGTTCTGCCAGGGCATGGGCGTGTTGGTCCGGGCGCCCCAGCCGCGCAAACAGATCTGGCAAGGACAAGGCTGTCCAGGAAGTTGCGGAGCCCTCCGACCGCGGCGCTGCCAAATCGACGCGATATCGGGCAAAGCTCCAGATCTTGTAGCCTGCCTGCCCGGGTTGCCCCAGATATCGCCGGCCATCGATCAGCAGCAACGAGACGCCCCCGTGATGGTTGATTTGTATTTCACCAAAGGCGGCGGTCGCATAATCCGGCGCACCAACTTGCGACAGATCGATAAAGATTTCCTGGTAGCGGTCCTTGGCCCCGGCTCCCTGGCCGACGTAGATCACTCGACCGTCCGGGAGATGCGCAAAACTACCGGGATGAATCAAAGCCTGCGCGGCCGCCGCTGCCAGGCGTGCGCTCTCGTCCTGTAAACGCTGCTGCGAAGATGGCGCCCACCATAGGGCAAGGCCCGCCTCCAGTAGTACGAGGAGAAAAACGCTTGGCAGCAATCCCCAGAACAATTTCTGCAAGCCGATGCCGGCACCATGGATTGCCATCATCTCGTTGTGACGATAAAGGTTGGAAAAGACCAGATAGACAGCAAAGAAGAGCGCCAAAGGGAGAACGGTTACCAGGAGAGTAGGTACACTCAGACCCAGCAACTGCAAAACGACTTGCAGTGGCAACTGACCGGAGGCCACTTGTTGCAGGATCTGCGTCAACTGCCCAATGGCCAGCAAAGCCAAAACAACGACACAGGCAATCAGAAAATAACTCAGCACCGAGCGCAAAACATGCGCTGCGATCCGTTCGCGCGGCCAGAGGGATAGCCTGGATAAGGTCATGGTTGCCGCCGTGCCGTTGGCTTGCGGATGTTACCCTGGTGTACCCTATAGAGATTGATCAATCGTGTACCCGCCGGAGGCAAACCGTGGAAATTTCTTTGCAGCAGAACGTCACCCTATCGGAGCCTTGCGCTTGCCTGGTGCTTGCCTGTCACGAAAATGACCAGCTCGGAGCAAACGCCCAAAAAATCGATGAACAGAGCGACGGCTTTCTCAGTCGCTTCCTCGCCAGCGGCGATTTTACGGCGGAGCCGGGACAATGTCAGCTGCTTTATGGCGTACCTAATGTTGGTGCCGAGCGCGTCCTGCTGGTCGGTGTTGGTGGCGGCGAAAAACTGGCCGAAGGAAAATTACAGAAGGCTGCCCGCAGCCTGGGGCAAGTGGTCGCCCGTGCGCAACTGACGGAGTTGTGTCTCGCGCTGGGGGATGTCGCCGTCGCGCGTCGCAGTCCTGCCGCGGCAATGGAACTCTGGCTGCGCGGTATTCTCGATGCCCAGTATCGCTTCGATCAGCACAAGGAACCGGCGAGACATCCTCGTCGCAATCTGGAAAACATCCGCGTTCTGGTCGCGGGGAAATTGGACGCCGAGGCCGAGAGGGAAATGCAGCAGGCGCTGGCGGTAGCCCATGCGATTTCCCGCGCCAGTGATTGGGCGCGCGATCTGGCCAACCAGCCTGGCAACATCTGCACCCCAAGTTGGCTCGCGGAACAGGCACAAGAGATGGCAAGCAGCCGCGGCATCGAGGCGGAAATCCTGGGGCCAGCGGAGATGCAGGAGCTCGGCATGCATCTTCTGCTCGGGGTAGCCCAAGGCTCGCGTCAGGAACCGCGGCTGATCGTGTTGCACTACCGCGGTGGTGCCGAAGATGCCGCGCCCATCGTCCTCGTGGGCAAAGGGCTCACTTTTGATGCTGGCGGCATCTCCCTCAAGCCTGCCGACAAGATGGACGAGATGAAGTACGATATGTGTGGTGGCGCCGCTGCCCTGGCGGCCATCCAGGCGGCTGCAGACCTCAAACTGCCGCTCAATATCACGGTCATCGTGCCCGCATCGGAAAACCTGCCAGACGGACAGGCCACCAAGCCGGGTGATATCCATCGCAGCATGGCCGGCCTCACCGTGGAAATCATCAACACCGATGCCGAGGGGCGGCTGATTCTGGCAGATGCCCTCACCTATGCCAAGCGCTTCCATCCCGATGTCGTCATCGACATGGCCACCCTGACCGGGGCCTGTATCATTGCTCTCGGACACCAGACGGCGGCGGTGCTGGGCAATCACGAAGGTCTGGTGGCAGAATTGCTGCATGCCGGTCGCAGCAGCCAGGACCGCGCCTGGGAGTTGCCGCTCTTTGACGAATATCAAGAGCAGCTCAAGAGCCCCTTTGCCGACCTCAGCAACGTGGGAGGACGCCCGGCCGGTACCATCACCGCCGCCTGTTTCCTGTCGCGCTTTACCGAAGACTATCGTTGGGCACACCTGGATATTGCCGGAGTGGCTTGGCAGAGTGGCGAGCATAAGGGCGCAACCGGGCGTCCGGTGCCGTTGTTGGTGCATTTTTTGCGTCAGCGCGCGCTGGCGTAAGGCACCGCGATGACCGGCACCGCCAATTTCTACCAGCTTCCCGTGGTTCCGCTGACCCTGGTAGAAAGTCGGCGCGCGATCTGTCGGGTCATCGCCAAGGCTTGGCAGGTGCTGGGAAAAGTGGACGTACTGGCGGCAGATGCGGAGGTCCTTGGCGTTTATGACGATCTGCTCTGGACCTTTCACGCGGGCGTTTTCCTGCCCCATGGGCAGGCCGCCAATGAGCCGGTCTACCTCTTTGCCGACTCCCAGCAAGGGCGTAGCGACGCCCACGCCCTGGTCCTCCTGGAGTGGCCACGAGAGCTGCCGACACTTGACAGCACACGGCGTCTCATCGACTTTATTCCTGGCGCTGAGGAAGAGCGCGCTGCGGCGCGCGCGCGCTATCGGCAATGCAAACGGGCAGGGTTCAGTATCCAGTTGTTCCCACTGGAAGTGTGAGGGAGAAAATCCATGACCATACATGATCGTCGCGAGCCGGTACTGGAGGACGAAGAGCTCCCCGAGGGGACGGAACCGCTACTGTTGCAGGATCTGCTACGGGAGGGTTTGCCACCCCCCTTGTGGCGGCGAAGTACACAACACCCGGAACCGACCTTGCACGAGGAAATCCCCGCCCCGGCTTGGGAAAAGCCGACGGTGACGGAAGACGTGGCGGCCCCGCTGCCAACCGAACCCGATACTGCGCATCAGCAGACGGAGCTGGCGGAGAGCATGGAGGAGACGGAGCTGGCGAAAGCACTGGAGAAGATTCGCCATATGTCCTTCCGCTATCCTGCGCAACCCGCTCCAGAAAGCTCGGCGCCGGAGCCGGTGGCGGAGTTTGCGGTTGAGGCGGCTGAGTCATCGCTGGAAACGACGGTTCCCCCCAGCGCAGAGATCCCTCCTCCTCCCGCCGCGGACACCGGATCGTTTGCGGCTCCTCCTGACGATATAGCCGCCATGGAGAATCACGATCTGAGTGCCGTTGCTCCAGTCCCGGCAAGCAGTGCGCACTACACCGAGCTTACCGGGGCTTCCGAGGTAAACAGCCAAACCGCAACGCCTCCCTCCGAAAAGACCGAGGCTGGCGTGGCAAAAAATTCCACGGCAACTCCAGGCCCATCGCTCTTCGATGGCGACTTCCTGCGTCAGTTCGAGACGCTCCTGTTTCAGGAGGTGGAGCGCCGGGTGGTGGCGGAGCTGGAAGAAAAGATCACCCAGCATCTGCAGAAGACCTGGAAGGAGCAGGTGAGTTTGGCGATCATGCGCAGCCTTGCCCTGGAGGGCATTCGTCTACGCGAGACGGTGGCGCAGGAAATTCACGGCGTACTGCCCGAAATTTTGCAGCGTGTTCTGCATGAAGGGCTGGATGAAGCCCTCACCCCGACCCTGGGCGAAGACGTCCATCCATCCACAGACTCCTGAGGAAGTTCCATGAGCGATTCCCTCGACCGCCCGTTTGCGCCGGCCGACATCGAAAGTGCCTGTTATCAACTCTGGGAGGAGCAGCAGGTGTTCCGCCCACGCGGCGATGGCGCCCCCTACTGCATCATGCTGCCGCCGCCCAATGTTACCGGCACCCTGCATATGGGTCATGCCTTTCAGGACACCCTGATGGACATCCTCATCCGCCGGGCACGGATGCAAGGGAAGCGCACGCTCTGGCAGCCCGGCACCGACCACGCCGGCATCGCCACCCAAATGCTGGTGGAACGCCGTCTGGAGGCGCAGGGGGAAAAGCGACATCAACTCGGACGCAGCGCCTTTCTGGAGAAGGTTTGGCAGTGGAAGGAAGAATCCGGCGGCAATATCAGCCGGCAGATGCGCCGCCTCGGCGCCTCCTGCGACTGGTCGCGGGAGCGCTTCACCCTGGACGAGGGACTCTCCCATGCCGTGACCGAGGTCTTCGTGCGGCTACACGAGGAGGGGCTGATCTATCGTGGCAAGCGCTTGGTCAATTGGGACCCGGTCTTGCAGACCGCGGTATCCGATCTCGAAGTCATCAGCAGCGAAGAGGCCGGTAAACTGTGGCACATCCGCTATTCTCTCAGTGACGGCTCCGGCAGCCTGGTGGTCGCCACCACCCGTCCCGAGACCCTGCTCGGCGATGTGGCGGTGGCCGTACACCCGGAAGATGAGCGCTATCGGGAGCTGATCGGCAAGACCCTGCGCCTGCCGATTACCGGGCGGGAAATCCCCATCATCGCCGACGACTATGTCGAGGCGGAGTTTGGCTCCGGCTGTGTCAAGATCACCCCAGCACACGATTTCAATGACTATCAGGTCGGCCAACGTCACCATCTGCCGCTCCTCAACATCTTCACGCCCGACGCCCGCATCCGGGAAGAGATCGAAGTGGTCACTGGTCACATCGATAACACGGCAATCCCCGCCGAGCTGCGTGGTCTCGACCGCTACGTCGCGCGCAAACGCCTTCTTGCCCTGCTCGCGGCAGAGGGAAGCCTGGTGCAGATCGAGGAGCACCGCCTCATGATTCCCCGCGGTGACCGCTCCCAGGCGGTCATCGAGCCCTATCTGACCGATCAGTGGTATGTGCGCGTCGGACCCCTGGCCGAAGCGGCGACGGAGGTAGTGCGCGACGGCCGCATCCGCTTTGTGCCAGAAAACTGGTCCCGCACCTATTTCGACTGGATGGAGCGCATCGAAGACTGGTGCATTTCCCGGCAACTGTGGTGGGGGCACCAGATCCCTGCCTGGTACGGTCCGGACGGCAAGATCTTCGTCGCGCGTAGCGCCGAGGAAGCCCAGCGCAGCGCCGCCCAACACTATGGTATGCCGGTGCCCCTGGAACGCGATCCGGATGTGCTCGATACCTGGTTCAGCTCAGCCCTGTGGCCTTTCACCACCCTCGGCTGGCCCGAGCAAACGGCAGATCTGCAGGAATTCTATCCCACCTCGGTACTGGTGACTGGCTTCGACATCATCTTCTTCTGGGTCGCCCGCATGATCATGATGGGCCAGCACTTCACTGGACAGGTTCCCTTCCACGAAGTTTATGTCCATGGTCTGATCCTCGACGGTGAAGGGCAAAAGATGAGCAAGTCGAAGGGCAACGTCCTCGACCCCATCGACCTCATCGATGGCATCGACGCCGAAGCCCTGGTGGCCAAGCGCACCCAAGGGCTGATGCAACCGCAAATGGCCGACAAGATCGCCAAGACGACGCGCAAGGACTTCCCCGACGGTATCCCCGCCTTCGGTACCGATGCGCTGCGCTTCAGTTTTGCCAGCATCGCCACCCAGGGGCGTGATCTACGCTTCGATCTCAAACGCGTAGAAGGTAATCGCAACTTCTGCAACAAGATCTGGAACGCCACCCGCTTTGCCCTGCTGCAGGTTCCCGACGATGCCGATCTGCAGGGCGAACGCGAGTTGCTCGCACCGGAGCGCTGGATCATCGGTCGCCTGCAGGAGGCCGAGGCCAGCGTCAATGACGCCATCGAACAGTATCGGTTTGCCGATGCCGCGCATGTCCTCTACCAGTTCTTCTGGAATGACTACTGTGACTGGTACATCGAACTCAGCAAGACCGTCCTGCGGCCGGAATCGGGCTTTTCAACAGCCCAAATCCGTGGCAGCCGCTATACCTTGCTCGCGGTTCTCGAAGCCGCTCTACGTCTGGCTCATCCCTTCCTGCCCTTCCTGACGGAAACCCTCTGGCAACGGGTGGCAAAACGTCTGGGCAAGGAAGGAAACACGATCGCCCTGGCACCGTATCCAAAGGCAGACCTGCAGCGGGTAGATACGCAAGCCGATCAGGATCTCGACTGGCTAATGGGTTTCGTGGGGAGCCTACGCTCGATTCGTGGCGAGATGGATATCGCCCCCAGCCGCGAGCTACCGGTGCTTCTGCAAGCCGGCACGGACTGCGACCGTAAGCGTCTGCAGGACCTGCTGCCGTGGCTGCGGCAGCTGGCCCGTTGCACGGAGCCGCAGTGGCTGGCGCAGGGAACCGAGGCACCGCCGGCAGCCCTGCAATTGCTCGGCGACTTGCGGATTTATGTACCGTTGGCGGGCCTCATCGATGTCGATGCGGAATATCAACGCCTGAGCAAGGAGGAAGCCCGGCTCCGGGCAGAGCGGGAAAAGGTGCAAGGTCGCCTGGCGCAACCGAGCTTTCGGGAACGTGCACCCACCGAGGTGGTTGCCAAGGAAGAGTTGCGGGTGCAGGAAATCAGCGCCGCGCTGCAGGAGCTGGCGGAACAACGCCAGCGACTGGACGCCTTGCGCTAGAAGAGCGTCGGAATTTCGGCCATGCAGTCTGAGCGTCCTCAAAAAAGCTTCCCCCAGGAACGTCCGTACCCTCTGGAAATCCTCTTCGGCAAGGTGCTGACGCCTTTTGAGCAATTCCTTCGCCGCGCGACCGCCGGCGGCATAGTTCTTGTCGGCGTCACCGTACTGACCTTGATCCTCAGTAATTCCGCCCTGCATGATGCCTACCACCATTTCTGGCATCAGCATTTCAGTCTGCATTTTGGCGCTTGGAGCCTCGATCATGACCTGCAGGACTGGGTCAATGACGCACTGATGGCGGTTTTTTTCTTCGTAGTCGGCTTGGAGCTCAAGCGTGAATTGCTGGTGGGCGAACTGGCCAAAATCAGTGATGCCATCCTGCCCATCGTGGCGGCCGCTAGTGGCATGCTGGTTCCCGCCCTGCTCTACTCCCTTCTGAATGCCTCTGGCCCAGCCCATGCCGGTTGGGGTATCCCCATGGCGACGGATATCGCCTTTGCTATCGGCATTCTGGTGCTGCTGGCCTGGCGCGTGCCGCGCAATCTCATTATCTTCCTGACGGCCCTCGCCATTGCCGATGATCTGGGCGCGGTGCTCGTCATCGCCATATTCTATACCTCCCATATCGACGGCTGGGCGCTAGCCGTATCTGGGGGAATTTTCCTCGTTCTCCTGCTGCTCAACCAAGGGGGTATTCGCCGTCCCCTTCCCTACCTCTTGCTGGGAACTTTGCTTTGGTATTTTTTGCTGGTATCTGGCGTACACGCTTCGGTCGCTGGCATCCTGCTGGCAATGACCCTGCCAGCACGCGGCAAGGTGAGCCCTACGCAACTGCGCGATACCCTGCACGAGCAGGAGGAGAATCTGGGCCGGCTGCTGCGCGAGGAAGAGACCTTCGACCCCCTGATCAACCCCAAGCTCAGCCGACTCGCGGAAGAACTACGCCAGCAAAGCCGAGAAATGATTTCCCCGCAGCAACGCCTGGAGCACAATATCGGTCCCTGGGTAACCTTTGGGGTGCTACCCATCTTTGCCCTTGCCAATGCCGGGGTCGATTTTTCTCAAGTGAGCGGGGAAATGCTGTGGAGCACGGTGACTCTGGGCATCGTTCTTGGTTTGGTGCTGGGCAAATTCGTCGGCATCTCGCTTGTCAGTTGGCTCGCCGTGCGCCTGCGGATTGCTAAGCTCCCGCAAGGTGTTGCCTGGCGGCATCTGTTGGGAGCTGCCTGGCTGGCTGGTATCGGCTTCACGATGTCACTGTTCATCAGTCAGTTGGCCTTTACCCAGACAGAACTGCGGGAGGAGGCCAAGGTCGGAATTCTGGCGGCCTCGTTACTGGCAGGGATCATCGGTCTTCTCTGGCTATGGGTAGCGAGCACAAGGAGAGAAAATGCTTCCGGCTGACATCACAGAATCCGTACAGCGCGCTTTGGCGGAAGATCTGGGCAGCGGCGACTTGAGCGCGGCACTCGTCGATCCACGGCAAGAATTACAGGCGCGGGTCATCAGTCGGGAGGCTGGGGTGCTTTGTGGCCAGCCCTATTTCGAAGCAGTCTGCATCCAGCTCAGTGCCGATCTGCGGGTGAACTGGAATGTGTCGGAGGGGGCCGAAATTGTCCCGAATCAGCCGCTCTGCGACATCCATGGTCCCGCCGCCGCACTCCTCAGTGCTGAGCGTAGTGCCCTGAATTTTTTGCAACTATTGTCAGCCACAGCAACCCAGACCCGCGCCTTTGTGGAGCGTCTGCGGGGCAGCTCAACGCGTCTGCTGGATACTCGCAAAACGCTACCCGGCCTGCGTTTGGCACAAAAATATGCGGTGCGTGTGGGTGGCGGGTACAACCACCGCCTGGGACTCTTCGACGGCATCCTCATCAAAGAAAATCATCTGGCGGCCATCGGCGGTATTGCCCCGGCCATCGCCCGCGCGCGCGCCTTGGCACCGGTGCTCACCCGCATCGAAGTCGAGGTCGAGACCCTCGAGCAACTGGACGAGGCAGTCGCTGCCGGTGCCGACATGGTGCTTCTCGACAATTTTTCCGTACCCGCCCTGCGCGAAGCCGTGGCGCGCGTGGCTGGACGGATTCCCCTCGAGGCCTCGGGCAACATCTCCCTGGACACGGTGGCGGCTGTCGCCGCCACCGGTGTCGATTATCTGTCCGTGGGAAGCATCACCCGCAACGTGCAAAGCCTGGATCTTTCGCTGCGCTATCTTTAGCCGCCGGTATACAAGTTGCTGTCGACTTGGTTATAGTTTGAAAGCTTCCACCACAACAGGAGTAGCTAGCTATGAGTACGGAGACCCCCAAAATGAACCGCCGCGATTGGTTGCGCAAAAGTGCCTTGTTTGTTGGCGCGGCTACGGTCGCCCCACTGATCTTTACCAGCCCCGCTATGGCCGCCGACAAAATGGCCAAGGCGGCAGTGAACTATCGCGACAAGCCCAAAGGCTCGGAAATGTGCAGCAACTGTAAGCTATTCATTCCCGGTTCAACCCCAACTGCCATGGGTGAATGCAAGGCCGTGGCCGGCAAAATCGATCCCAAGGGCTGGTGCGACATCTACGTCCCCAAGGCCTGATCTGGTCGGGGCCGCCTCGCCGGCCCCCGTTGTTCCCTGAGCAATGCCTCAGTGTTCCATTCGGTCCATCCCAAAGCCCCCTCCAGCCGCGTGCTAGGCGTCATTCTCTTCCTCAAGTCCCGCAGAGTAGAAACACCCATCTGATTTTTATGAACTTTTTGTCTACGCGCTGATTCCGCCAGGAATTCCACTCCTTACGGCATACATATTGCTACAATGTTTATGTAACAATATTTGGAGTCTCTATGAAGCGAATCGCCGCAGCTGTTTCCGCACTTGGTTTCTTTACTGTTTTTTCCGTAGCGCAGGTCTGCGCTGCTCCACTCTATGTGGAGAAGGTCGATCTCCCCGTTCACAGCACAATGGCCGAAATCTACAGCAATCTCCATGCTGCCGGTTACAAGATTGTCCTCAAGCTCAACATTCTCAAGCTCATCGAAGGCCAACAGAAGACCCTCAAGATTCCCGACTTTGATGCCGTTCATTTTACCGACGTGCGCGCCATCGTGTTTTGCAATCCCTATGATTTCAGTAAGTTGCTCAACACCTATTGGCCGAGTGCTGCTGCCTGCCCCCTCAATCTGACGGTGTTTGGACGCGGACAGAACAGTTACATCGTCTATGGCGAGCGTAGCGCCTACGCCAGCGACTCCAGCGCCAACAAAAAGGTCACGGAGGCGGTCGACAAGGGTGTCATCAAGGCTCTGCAGCAGATCCCCATGTCCCGCGAATTGCACAAGATCCCGGGCTGGGTTGCACCCGCGGCGTGATGCGGACTGAGAAAACGCATTCGCTGACCTAACCCAGCGGTTTTGCCAAATACAGAAGAGGAGTTTTGCAAGATGAATATCAGCCGCAGAGATTTCATGGCCATCATGGGCATTGCCGGAGCGAGCGGTTTTCTCGCACCTTCGGCGTTGGCTTCGAGCTGGGGGAGCGGAAACGATCCCTACGACATTCCCAAGTACGGCAATGTCACCCTGCTCCATATCACCGACACCCATGGCCAGCTACTTCCCGTCTGGTGGCGCGAACCGGGCACCAATATCGGCACTCGCAAGCAGCATGAATGGGGAGTGACGCCCCATCTGGTGGGCAATCACAAACTGGACTACTACGGCATCAAGGCAGGGACTCCAGAAGGGTACGCGCTGTCGTGTCTGGACTTTGATGCCTTGGCCCATAAGTACGGGAAGATCGGCGGTTACTCCCATATCGCCACCCTGGTGAAGCGCTACCGCGAGCAGGTAGGTGCCGATCGCACCCTGCTCTTTGATGGCGGCGATGCCTGGCAGGGCTCGGCAACCAGCCTGTGGACGCGCGGCGAGGATATGGTCGGGGCGCAGAATTTACTGAAAGAAGACTATTTCGTTGGTCACTGGGAATTCACCTACGGTGCTGAACGAGTTGAGTATCTCTTAAAAAACAAACTCAAGGCCAAATTTCTCTCTCAGAATGTGTTCACCATTCCCTGGGATGAGCTGGTTTTTGACCCCTATGACATCCGTGAAGTCAATGGCGTAAAGGTGGCAGTAATCGGTCAATCATTCCCCTTCACACCGATCGCCAATCCTGCGTACTTCATTCCGAAATGGTCCTTCGGCATCCATCCTGAGCACATGCAGAAAATGGTCAATGAATGTCGAGAACAACACCACGCGGACGTTGTAGTGGTACTTTCTCACAATGGTGCTGATGTAGACAAAAAGATGGCTTCCCAGGTCAATGGGATCGATATCATTCTGGGTGGACATACTCATGAAATCATGGGACCAAAGCCGGTAATGGTCAACAAGACGATTGTCATCAATACCAGCACCAATGGTAAATTCCTGGCACGCTTTGACCTCGATGTCGGCAAGGGAAAACTGAAAGGTTGGCGCTTCCATTATTTACCCATTCTTTCGAACATGATTCCTGCAGACAAGGAAATGGACGAATATATCACCAAGGTCCGCGCACCCTATGCAAAGAAACTGGCGGAACCGATGGCGGTGAGCGAGAGCCTGCTCTACCGTCGCGACAATTTCAACGGCACCTTCGATCAGTTGATCTGTAATGCGCTGCGCGAAGAAATGGATTGCGAGGCCGCTTTCTCTCCGGGCTTCCGCTGGGGCTATACCAAGCTCCCAGGCGAAACCATCACCATGGAAGATGTCATGGGGCAAACCGCCATCACCTATCCGCAAGTGACCGTCACGGAATATACGGGAGCCGAACTGAAGAACGTCATGGAACAGGTGGCGGACAACCTTTTCAATCCCGATCCCTATTACATTCAGGGTGGCGATATGATTCGGGTGGGAAATATTCAATATACCTTTGATCCCTCGGAAACCATCAACAAGCGAATCTCCGATCTCCGTGTTGGCGGTAAGCTGGTGCACGCCAGCAAAAAATACAAAGTCGCTGGCTGGGCGGCTATGCAAAAGGTCGAGGGGACGCCGGTCTGGGATATTTTTGCGAAATGGCTGAAGGATCAGAAAACCGTCCGCGTCGACCATCGCGACCTGCCCGTGCTGACCAAAAATATGCGTGGAAATCCCGGTATTGCCTTTCCCAAGGAATATGAACTCTGAGGACATTCCCAATGAAACTCCTGCCCGATCTGCCTTTCATCGAAAAGCTGCTATATACGGGGTTCATCTTTCTGGTCGGCCTTGGCCTCCTGTCAGCGGAGGCCTATACCTACTTCGTGATCCACGGTGCAGATGGCAAGCCCGGCATTTCGATGCAGGATCTGGTCGTCCACTACTATGGCGACCGCAGCTCCAGCAAATTGCAGACCATGTTGCCAGCGATGATGTCCATGGCCCAGGTCCCCGCTGCGGAAAAACCGAAAATGCTGTCAGCGGTCAATCACTGGATCGCCAATGGCGAAAGTCGCACGGATTACGAAAAGAATGTGCGCCCATTGATCAACGCCTCGTGTCTGAAATGCCACAGCATTGGCATGCCGGACATTGGCACTTTCGATTTGCTGAAAAAACAGGCCAAGGTCGATATGGGCATGCCCTACTCTGCCATGCTGATGAATGGCATGATTCATTTGACCACCCTGGGCGTGATCTTCTGGATTGCTGGCTGGATCTTTGCACGCACACGAAGCCCTAAGGGGGTAAAAGTTTTTTTCATCGCCATTCCCTTCCTGGCATTTTTCATCGACTTTGCCGGCTGGTTCCTGACCAAACAAAGCCCGGATTTCGTCTGGTTGGTATTGCTCGGCGGCATTTTTTCCTGTCCCGTGGTTCTCATCGGGATGGCCGTCAGCCTCTACCAAATCTGGCTACTGAAGGGTTCCGATCATGGCGATCGAGCACAGCCCCTCGCTTCCTGAGCCACTCGCTCGACGCCATTGGAGCGCCAGCGCCCGCCTTATCTGGCAGGCGCTGGTTTCCATGCGTCTGGCGGTTCATCTGCTGCTCTTCGTTGCCATTGCCTCGATCATTGGTACCATTCTTGCGCAACAGGTGAGCTACCATCAGTACGTCGCACAATTTGGTCCCTTCTGGTATCGCGTCTTTTCCGACCTTGATCTGTACGATGTCTATCGCTGCGGTTGGTATATCGGTCTGGTCGCATTCCTGGTGTTGTCGACAGCATCCTGCATCACCCGCAATACGCCCAGCATGCTGCGCGATATGGCGCTTCCCAAGCGCCTATCCAGTCAGAAATTTCTGGCTAGCCGCGCGGAACAGGCAGAAATCAGTGTAGCGTCCGGCAGTGGCTCCCTTGCACAATGGGGAGGCATCTTGCGGGAAAGAGGATATCGCACCCATACCCTTGCAGGGCCGAATGGACAGCGAATCATCCTGGCGCAGAAAGGCAGATTCTATCGCCTCGGTTATATTTTTACTCATTTTGCCATCATTATGTTCTGTGCCGGTGCACTATATAATGCCAATTTACCCCTGAAAATACGGGAGTGGTTTGGCGCCATTTCGCCACTAAGCAATTTTGCATTACCGCTAGCGACAATTCCCCAAAAGGACTGGCTTCCTGCCAATGACAGCGCCTTCCGCGGCATCATCAGCATTCCCGTGGGACAGAGCGTGAACGCCATGTTTGAACTGATTGGTGATGGATTTCTGGTACAACGCCTCCCTTTTACCGTCCATCTCGATCATTTTACCATCACCCATTACCGCAATGGTATTGCCAAGAGCTTCATTTCCCGTATTTCTTTATACAACGCGCACGGAAAATTGCTACATACCGGCATCGCCTATCCTAATCACCCGCTGACCTACGACGGTGTCAGCATCTATCAAACTTCGTATAACGATAGCCGCTCGGTGCTACAATTTCAGAGTCATTCCCTGCTTGATCCTGAACTACCGGCGAACACCTTTGGTGTACGCGTTGGCCAGAAGCTGCGTGCCGGTTCCGGTAACTACGAGCTGGCAGTCGAGAAACTGAAAATCAACAATACCATTCCGCGCAAGGATCTGGGACTGGCAGAACGTCCAGGACACAGCATGATCAACGTGGGCCCCATCGTCCGTTACCAGGTGACCGACCGTAAGACGGGGGAAAGCTGGATCTACAAGAGTTATTTGCGGCCGCTGGAGCGACACGGGGAGCATTTCTTACTGCTTGCCTATCATCAGCAGGGTAATGGGATAGAACACTATCTGGCGATTCCCGAAGGAGCGCAGGGCGGAATCGGGTTATTCGTGCATTACCTGGGCGCTCTGGAAAATGCCGCCGCCCAGGGCGCGAACGCGAGTTCTACGGTTTTCCGGCAGACCCTACGACAGGTCGCGGAAGCACAGAATGTGCAACTGACGCCGCAGGAACGCTCCAATTTTCTGCGGGCCAGTCTGATCGCGTTGCGTGGCCTGCATGACTATCCCTTACCCTTTCTGGTCACCCTACATCATCTTCACTTGCAGTGGTCAGCAGGACTCGAGATGACGAAATACCCCGGAATGCAGATTGTCTATGGTGCGTGTTTTCTGCTGGTTGGCGGAATATTCATCCTCTTCTACGTGCCGCGTAAGCGTCTGTGGATTCGTCTGACGGCTGCCCATCAATTACGCGTCAGTGGCGACAGTTCGCGCAATCCGGAGGATTTTCACCAGGAATTCCTCGAAATCACCGAGGAGCTCCAATCCTAAATCACAGCAAAAGGAGAACATCATGTTTCATCAAAGCTCTCGCATCCTGCTCTTGCTCAGCGCTATCGCCCTGCCCGCTGCCGCAGTCGCCGCTCCCAGCGCTGCCGATATTGCCGCAGGCAAATCCATTGCCTTCAATCGTGCCGAAGGCAATTGTCTAGCCTGCCACGTATTGCCAGGAGGGACCATGGCGGGTGACGTGGGACCGGATCTGACCCATTTTCCCTTCAAGATTGTTTTTCACAACCGGCAAAAGCTGGTGCATTTTCTCTACGATCCGGAAAAAACCATACCCCACATCAACATGCCACAGTTCGGAAAAAACAAGGTATTGACTCATCATCAACTCGAACTGGTTGCGGATTATCTTTGGTCCCTTCAAAAGTAATCCTTTCACACCGGGAGAAACGCCATGAAATACGCAAAACGAATTCTTTCCGTAAGCTTGGGCTTGGCACTCGGTTGTGCTGTCCTCTCTGCCAACGCCATCGATTGGTGGCAACTAGGCAATACCAAGGTTGGCCCGCAAAAGACGCTGCAAGACTTTCATCAATACTTCAAGGAACAATTCCCCAAGATGAGTCTCGAACAATACGCGCTCGGGAGTTATGCCTTCAATAAACAGGACTATGAACAATATCAACAGGCGATACAATTCAATCCCGGCGATCTTACCCTGAGCCAAGGGAAAAAGCTTTGGGAGACCAAGTTTCCGGATGGAAAAACCTACGCATCCTGCTTTCCTGGTGGCGGTAAGGGTGTTGCCGCTGGCTATCCCTATTACAGTGACAAGACCCATCAAGTCGTCACCGCTGCTATGCGCATCAATGCCTGCAGGGTAGACAACCATCTGGCGCCACTAAAATACGGCAGCAGCGATCTGATTGCTCTGGAGACCTATTTTGGCTCTCTGTCCAATGGAATGCCTACCGATGTCAAGGTAGAGGGCCCTGGAGCCGTGCGCGCCTTTGAGGAAGGAAAGGCCTATTACTTCATGCATCGTGGACAACTTAATTTTAGCTGCGCGAGTTGCCACGTAGCTTATGCCGGAAAATACCTGCGCGGGCAAATCATCTCGCCGGTGCTCGGACAAAGCGCGCACTACCCGACCTATCGCGCCTCCTGGAGCGCCGTCAATACCTTTGAAAAGCGTTTCCAGGGCTGCGACAAAAAGGTGGGCGCTGCACCGCAAAAACTGGGTAGTCCAGAGTATCGTGATCTGGACTATTTCATGAGTTACCTCAGCAACGGGATCAAGATGAATGTCCCGGGCTATCGACCCTGAGGAGGATTGACGATGTCAGTTGATGTCAGTGAGCTTCGTCAATGGTTCGCCTTTCCGCAGGGGGCACGGGAACAACGCCTCTGGCAACGCCTTTGGGCGGTGGCGTTGACCGCTGGTGCCTTTGCCGTCTGGGCGATTTTTCGCGCCGATTTCTGGATGTGGCAGTACATCACCCTAGGGATCTGGTACGCCGGACTCCTCTGGTTTGGTTGGCACTGGCCGGCGTTCCGCCGCCTGTTTTTCGCCATTCTCGTCGTCGCGGCTCCCGGCGTTGGTCTCTACATGGCTGGTTATACTGCCGCCAACAGCCTTCTGCTGCGCTATGTTTTCCAAAGCACAGCAATGTTCTACTGGATGAGCGGTGCCATTCTCGTCAGCGCGGTCAGCTATTACTGGTATCTCTATGCCGGCTCCCAGAGTGCTGGCGACCGCGGCCATCGCTTTGCCTGGCTGGCAACCGTGCTCGGCTTTGCCGGACTCACCATCCGCTGGAAAGAAACCTACGTAGGGCATCCATCCTGGGGCCACATACCGGTCACCAACATGTATGATGCCATGGTGCTGCTCTGCACCGTTACTGCCCTGTTCTATCTGTACTACGAAGCGCAGGGCAAGCGTCGTGGCCTGGGCGCCTTTGCCATGCCGATGATTCTGGCGGCAGATATCTTTCTGATTTGGGTCGGAATCGCCTATCACCAGAACCAGATCCAGCCCATCGTGCCTGCCTTGAACAGCTTCTGGATCAAGCTGCATGTGCCCTGCGAATTCGTTGCCTATGCCAATTTCTATCTGGCGGCGATGGTTGGCCTTGCCTATCTGCTGCGCCAGCGGGCGGAACGCCTGGGCAGTCGTTTGGTGGAGCGCTTACCTGATCTCAACAAACTGGAACGCATCATGGCGGCCATGGTGACTTTTGGTTTTCTGTTCTTTACCGCCGGCACCATTCTCGGTGCCGTATGGGCAGCCAAGGCCTGGGGCGGCTTCTGGTCCTGGGATCCCAAGGAAACCTGGGCACTGATCGTGTGGCTCAACTACGCCGCCTACTTGCATTTACGGGGCCGTAGCCCACAGCATCGGCCGACGGGAAAAACCCTGGCTTGGTGGTCGGTCATCAGTCTGCTGACCGTCACCTTCTGCTTCATCGGTGTGGATCTTTTCTTGGGAGGATTGCACTCCTACGCGAAGCTTTAAAGGCGGGCAGGCGCCTGCAGCACGAGGCGCCGTCCACCAGCTTTACTTCCCGCCCCCGGCGGAAATGCCCACCGACGACTTCCATTGCTGCATCTGCGCTATCAGCGGCGATTTAGCGCAATCCGCTGCCGAGAGGCTACTACAGGCACTGGCCCACTGGCCGGTAGTCTGGAAAAACTTTTGCGCTGCACCTGCCTGTTCTGCCTGCGCGCCGGTCAAAATCTTCGCTGCCGATCCATAGCTTGCCGCCCGGGCATGCGCCCAATTGGAGACGCTCTGCCAGCAAGTCGAGCGTTGTGCACCACTCTCGCCAATGCAAGAAGTGCTCTGCTGCCGGGCACTGGCAAGGTCCTGGGTCCAGCTCTGCGCAAAATCGCTGCTGTTGATGTTCGCCGCGCTGTTCACGATGGGAGCCACCACTTTCGCTTCGGGGACCACCACTGCCGAAGCACTGGCCTGAGACGACAGGGCCTGGGTCGGCAAGTTCTCCTCGCGGATCGAGGCTGCGGGGATCTTGGCTGTCTGCGGCAACTTCACCTGCGGCACTACTACCGGCGCAGCAGTTGACGGTGCCGGCTGGGAGACGGACTGAGGCAGTGGCGGCATTACCGGTCCAGAGGGCAACAGGCCATTGTTGGTTGCTGAGCCACATCCTGCCAAGGTTGCGGCCACGGCAAGGAGCCCAAGGGTAGGAAACAATTTCATGACGCTGTCCTTTCTTGACGATTCAAGTCCATAGATAAAAGCTATCTCGCAGTTTTCTCTCGTGCTTCGCCCGTCGGATATGCGCTGGCAGGATGACGCCGCTGCGCCGCTGCTGCTACCTCCGCACCAAACAAAACCGCCAACCAGGTCATATACAACCAGAGTAGAAATACGGGCAATAGTCCGAGTGCCCCATAGAGCGTCTCGGTGATCGAATAGCGGATGTATTGCGCCAGCAAGTATTTGGCGACGTTGAGCAGAATAGCCGCAATCAGTGCACCAAAAAATGCGTCGAGGAAGGTCACTCGTGCTGCCGGCAATATCCGATATAACGCCAGAAAAATCACCATCTCTACGACAAATGCAATAGCATAGCTGAATTGTGCCGGTAACGCTGGCATGGCACCGAAGTGGAGTAACCAGTGTTGCACGGGTTCCAAAGAAAGAACCAACGCAGCGCTGGCAATGGGGCCAAGGACAATCAGGAGAATGTAGCGCAAGGGTCGCAGCCAGTGCGTAGTGATCTTTTCATTCCAAATAGCGTTGAAATGGCGTTCAATTTCGTGAAGCAGCAAAAGCGCCGTTATCAACAAACCAATCACACCATACCAGCCCAAACCCGCGCCGCGGGCCGCCAGAACATTGAGCCAATGAATGACCGCTTCTCCTACTTCCGGCACAAAACTCTGAAATACATAGCGATCGATGAGTTGCCGTTTTTCTTCAGTGAATCCAATGAGATTCCATAGGCTAAAAATGACCGCCAGCAGAGGCACAATAGCCAGTAGAGTGGTGTAGGCAAGCAGAGAAGCTCGATCCACACAGTCGTCCCACCAGAAGTCCATTCCCGCGCGAATAAAGCGCAATAGGATGCGTCGCCACCAAGGTGTGCCTGCGTGCGGATACCAACGCCCGCGCCCGGAATTCTCCTTGGGTGCCTTGTCCAACAAGTCAGACATTTGCCTGTTCTCGAAATATTCGCCATTGGGTAACACTGGGCGTAGCCTGACGTTGCCAGAGCCAGGCCTGAAAGGCCTCGACCAAACTGGTCAGGGTGCTGAGATTACGCGTTTCGCTGCGCAACAGATGGCGCCGCAAAGGCTCGGCAAAAGGCGGACCGAAACGTGTGGAGATCTGCAGCAACAATGCGTCGAGCTGCTGGTCCTGCGGACGTTTCAGATAATAACTGGTAAGGGCGGTCAAACGACTTTCCCAGTCGGCAAGCAGCCAGCGCGGCCGCGGGGCAATGCAACTGACCAGCCAGGGTAAGCCTCTATCCAGACGATAATTGAAGAGACAAAAAAGTTCTTCCTCACGTGCCAGGCTACCTGCCCAGGCATCGATGTTATCCAGACAGAGGAATGGCGCCGCACAGAGGTCGAGAACGCCGTCGCCAGCGCCTGGCAGCGCCCGACAATCGACGTAGGGAGCCCACGAGCCGTCAGCAAAGGCGGCCCATAGCAGCAGGTGCGTCTTACCTACCCCTGTATCCCCGTAGAGACAGAGCGCAGTCGACGCCTCACGCAGCTGACGGATTGCCGCCAGGGCTTCTTCATGCAGGCCCGGAAGGTTGGTCATTCCCGCAAGTTGCCGCGGCTGCAACGGCAGAAGTTGCTGACCTGGTACGGAAGACAACGCCATCGTTACAAGGCATTCACTCAGCTGACTGTGTACCAGTGTAACAGTGTTCGCCGGGAGCCGGAATCAAGAGACTGGGCAAGGAGCCGGGCAACGGACCCGATCGTCGTTTGCAGACGACAGGGCTCGCCGACTACAATTTGTAGATAGATGCAGTTCCCACCCAGCGACAGGAGAGCAGGAATGTCTGAATATACAGTACGGGAAGAACTCAAGCCCAGCGGTCTGGAGGGTATCAGTGATGATCAGATCAACGACCATTGGGGGCTTTACAAGGGCTATGTGGCGCAGAGCAATGCCCTGCGCAAGGAACTCGACGAGCTGCGCGCGGCGGGCAAGGGTGCTTCCCTGGGTTATGCGGATCGGCGCCGGCGTTTTGGTTTTGAATACAACGGCATGGTGCTGCACGAGTACTATTTCGCGCAGCTCAAGCCCGGTAGCAACATCGATCAGGCCCCAGGCTTCAAGGCAGCGGTGACGGAGCAGTTCGGCAGCGCCGAAGCCTGGCACGACGACCTGATGGCGGCAGCAAAGAGCCGCGGCATCGGTTGGGCAATCTGCTATTACGACGCCACGACCGGGCAAATCAACAACCACTTCGTGCAGCTGCATGAGGACGGCAACATCGGTGGCTTTAGCCCGCTGGTGGTGGTCGACGTCTTCGAACACGCCTACATGGTTGACTGGAAGGCCCTGGGCCGCGGCGATTACCTCGCTGCCCTGCACAAAAACATGAACTGGGCGCTGGTAGAAGCACGCTTCCAGGCCGCCAAGAGCGGACAGGTATTCAAGCGCTTCTGAGCGCCAGATATCGTCCGGCACGAAACCCGCAGCCTGCTGCGGGTTTTTTTTGGCTTGCCGCGAACGCAGTGGCTTCGTACCATCCTACCATTCGTCTCCAGGAGCCTGACGTGAACCCCAAAGACCCCCTGACCTATCAGCAAGCTGGCGTGGATATCGATGCCGGCAACCGTTTGGTGGACCGCATCAAACCGCTCGCCAACGCCACCCAACGTCCCGAGGTGCTGGGTGGCCTGGGCGGCTTTGGTGGCCTTTTCGCGCTCCCCCCTGGCTATCGGCAGCCGGTTCTGGTCTCCGGTACCGACGGCGTTGGTACCAAGTTGCTCTTGGCCCTGGAGGCGAAGCAGCACGACGGCATCGGCATCGATCTGGTGGCCATGTGTGTCAACGACATTCTCGTCTCGGGTGCCGAACCGCTCTGGTTCCTGGACTATTACGCGTGTAGCAAACTCGATGTCGAAGTCGCCGAGCAGGTCATTGCCGGCATTGCCGAGGGTTGTCGACAGGCCGGATGTGCTTTGCTAGGCGGCGAGACTGCGGAAATGCCGGGCATGTATCCCAACGATCACTATGATCTGGCGGGCTTTGCCGTGGGTATCGTCGAACGCGATGCCATTCTCGATGGCAGTCGCTGTCGCGCCGGCGATGCACTGGTGGGGATCGCCTCTTCCGGACCCCACAGCAATGGCTACTCCCTCGTCCGCAAGATTCTGGTGCGGGCAGGTGCCCACCAGCATCTGCAGCTGGGCGGTGAGCCGCTCATCGACCAGCTTCTGCGTCCAACGCAAATCTATGTGCGGGCCATTCAGTCCTTGCGCAGCGTGGTCGAGATTCACGCTTTGGCGCATATTACCGGCGGTGGCTTGACTGAAAATCTACCGCGCTCCCTGCCCAAAGAACTGGCCGCAGTCATCGATCCCAAGAGCTGGCCGCAACCCGCCATCTTCACTTGGCTGCAGGAACAAGGCGAGGTAGACACCACAGAAATGCGCCGTGTTTTCAATCTCGGCATTGGCATGGTCGCCAGCGTCCCCTGGGAACAGCGCGAGGCGGCCATCGAGAACCTTACTATCAGCGGGCACGCGGCCTACTGCATCGGCCGCCTGGAAACCCGAAATTCCAGCGGAGTCGTCTATCTTGACTGAACAACGCCTGGTAGTGCTGATTTCCGGGCGCGGCAGCAACCTGCGTGCCATTCAGCAGGCCTGTGCCAGTGGCCAGCTCCCAGCCCGGATCACTGCCGTCATCAGCAATCGGGCGGATGCCGCAGGGCTGGCATGGTGTCGCGACGTCGATCTTACTGCGCAAGTCATTGCCCACAAGAGTTTTTCCACACGCGCAGATTTTGACCGCGCCCTTGCCGCAGCCATCGACACCCACAATCCAGACTGGATCGTCCTGGCGGGCTTTATGCGTCAACTGACCGATGCTTTCGTGCAGCGCTATCTGGGACGCCTGATCAATATCCATCCTTCACTTCTGCCTGCCTTTCCGGGCTTGCACACCCATCAGCAGGCCTTACAGGCCGGAGTTCGCTGGCATGGAGCAAGCGTACACTTCGTCACGCCAGAACTGGACGCCGGACCCATCATCGCCCAGGGCGTCTTGCCCGTGCGCAGCGATGACACCCCAGAAAGCCTGTCCGCACGCGTGCTGGCGCTGGAGCACCAGCTCTACCCCCAGGCCCTGGGGCATCTCCTGCGGGGTGATTGCGTCCTGGAGCGGGGACAGACGCGCTGGCGGCACGCCTATCAGAGTCCGGACCTTGCCGGCATCAATCCACAGAGGCAAGCGTGACAGCACGTCTAGGCATCATCATCGTCGGTTCGGAGATCCTGCTCGGCAAACGGGAGGATCGCCACTTTGCCCGGAGTCGCGAGCAGGCGCTGAATCGCGGTTACGAACTGGCCTGGAGCCTCTTGCTGGCGGACCGCTGGGAGGATCTGATCAAGCAGTATCGCTGGGCCTTCGCTCAGGATTGTCCTTTTTTCTCCTTCGGTGGCCTGGGCGCCACGCCCGATGATCTGACCCGGGCGGCTGCCGCGGCAGCGCTGGATTTGCCCGTGGAGCGGCATCCCGAAGCGGCACGCCTGATTCGCGAGCGTTTTGGCGACGGCGCCGAGCCCATTCGCATCCGCATGGCAGACTTGCCCAAGGACGCCAGCATCATCCCCAACCCCGTCAATCAGATCCCCGGCTTTCAGCTGCGTCAGGGCTACTTTTTCCCCGGCTTTCCGCAGATGGCAGAGCCCATGACGCAGTGGGTCCTGGAGCGCGATTTCCCGCTGCGTACCTCGGCCTTGCAATTGCGGATTCTCCTGCGGGAGCAAAAGGAAAGCGACTGGGTCGACTTCATGGAACGCTTTTGCGCAGCACACGCGCAGGTAGAATTTTCCAGCCTGCCCAGCTTCGCGGCAACGGGTACGCAAATCGAGCTCGGCCTGCGCGGCGAGGCCGCAGCGCTGCATGCCGCCTGGCAGATGCTGGCGACGGAGCTCGAGCGGCGCGGCGTGCGTTGGGAGTGGCTGGAAGAGCCTCGATTTCCATGATGGTAGCGATCTGACGCAGCCATGGTCGAGGAAAAGAAGAGCGAATGGCATTTCTGGCACCCCGAACACGGCGCTTTTGGTGAAGGCCCCCTGCTCGCTCTGTTAGGTGCCATCATCGGCGTGTTGACCGGGTTGGGCAACATCGTTTTTCACTACCTCGTTGCCGTCATTCACAACGTCGCCATCCTGAATATTTTCGATTTCCACGACCGGGCACACGTGCACACTCCGCCCTCTCCCTGGGGCTGGGCCCTGCCCCTGGTTCCCACCCTGGGTGGTCTACTGGTGATTTTTCTGGCCCGGAAATACGGGGCAGCCGTCCAGGGTGCTGGTGTCAGCCAGGTGATCGAGGCGGCCTACACACGCGAGGGCCGCATGGCACGCAGCATCGCCTTATTGCGCCCTTTGGCTACGGCCATCACGGTTGGGACTGGCGGCTCGGCAGGACGCGAAGGACCTGCCATGCAGTTCGGCGCCGCCATTACCGCGTGGCTGGACGCCATCTTCACCATGCCTGCGCACCGCCGCATCCATCTTCTGGGTTGTGGCGTGGGGGCCGGTATCGCTGCGGTCTTCAATGCCCCTCTGGGCGGCTGGTTTCTGGCCATGGAAATCATCGTTCCAGATTGGCGCCCCTGGACGATTCTCTCGACGCTGATCGCGACCATTGGCGCCAGCCAAATCACCGAGCTGGTCTTTGGGAACTTTCATCTCCTCCCGGCGGTGACCAGTACCCTCGTCAACAAGGCCGCAGATCTCCCCCTCTTTGTTATCCTCGGCGCCATCAACGCGCTTGCGGCAATTCTCTTCATCGCCGCCCTGACGGCGATCACCCAGTACAGCGAGATCTTCCTGCGCAATCCCTATCTCCGCCATGCCCTGGGAATGTTCCTGGTTGGCCTTTTGCTATTGCTCTGTTTTGCCATGACCGGTCACTACTATCTGATTGGTGGCAGTTACGCGGGCATCGGCGATATTCTGCGCGGAGAGATCAGTGCCTGGGGCATCCTCTTGCTCCTGCTGTTGCTCAAACTGCTGGCGACCAGTCTGACCATTGGTTCGGGGGGATCTGGTGGTATCTTCTCGCCTTCGCTCTTCATCGGTGCCGGCACGGGCGCCTTGTACGGCCTACTCCTGCTGCATTGGCAGATCTTACCTGCCAAGCTCATCGGTCTCCTCGCACTCTGCGGCATGGCCGGCATGGTAGCCGCGAGCACCGGCGCGTTATTGAGCGCACCGGTCATGGCCGTCGAACTGACAGGCAGTTACGAAGCCCTGCTGCCAGCCATGTTGACCTCGGTCAGCGCGTTTGCCATTCGTCGCATGCTGCTGGGCGCCAGCATCTATACCCTGCCCTTGCGGCGGCACGGGCTGGATGTACCGGAGAACCACTATGTTGTCGAGGGACCGGGAAAGCAGGAAAAAGGCTGATTTTTGCGGCCCCCAGGGGAGATGCGGTATATTTTTGGCATACGCATAACCCACATTCCGTAGGAGTCGCAATGTCCGTAAAATCCGCTCTCGACCGCCGCGAAAAGCGCGCAGTCTTCTCTTTGGCCGGCATTTTTGGACTTCGCTTGCTGGGTTTGTTTCTGGTCTTACCCGTATTTTCGGTGTATGCCCACGGTCTGCGCGGTGCGGCAAATCATCCGGCGCTGATTGGCATTGCGCTGGGTGCCTATGGTCTCACCCAGGCCGTCCTGCAAATTCCTTTTGGCAAACTCTCGGATCGCATCGGCCGCAAACCCATCATCGCCATCGGTCTCCTGATCTTTGCCATCGGCAGTGTCGTTGCGGCCTTGGCCAGTAACATCGACGGCCTGCTCATTGGCCGCATCATCCAGGGAGCGGGGGCGGTGGCGGCGGCAATCATTGCCCTTACCGCGGATCTCGTACGCGAGGAGCGCTGGACCAAGGCGATGGCGGTCATTGGCATCACCATCGGGATCAGTTTCAGCATCTCCCTGGTCCTGTCAGCGCCTCTGGCACAATTCATCGGGGTTTCCGGAATTTTTTGGCTGACCGCCATCTTGGCGCTCGTTGCCATCGCTGTCTTGTATCTCGTCATTCCCAGCAGCCCGGCAAAATTCCATCGGGACGCCGAACTGAACCCAGCCATGCTGCGGACCGTGCTGCGGGACCGCAATCTGCTGCGCCTCGACTTTGGCATTTTTGCCTTGCACACCGGCTTGACCGCAATCTTTGTCGTCTTGCCTCTGGTGCTGGTCGATCCGCGCCACCCCTTGCTGTCGCTCTCGCATCAATGGACCCTGTATCTACCGGTCATGCTGCTTTCTTTCCTATTTATGGTGCCCCTGATCGCCGTCGGTGAGGCCAAGCGCAAATTGAAGGAGATCTTCCTCTTCGCCATCGCCTTGCTGATCCTTGCGGGAATCCTGATGGCCGTTTCCTACCATAGCCTGATCATGATCGCCATCGCCCTCTTCCTCTTTTTTGTCGGCTTCAATGTCCTCGAGGCCAGCCTGCCTTCCCTCATTGCCAAGTTCAGCCACGCCGGCGCGAAAGGAACGGCAACCGGCGTCTACACCTCCTCGGAGTTTTTCGGCGCATTTTGCGGCGGCCTCCTTGGCGGCCTGCTCTATGTTCCGGAAGCCCGCAATTACAGCGTCATCTTCTGGGTAGTGACCAGCATTTTTGTTCTGTGGTTGCTGATCGCCTTGGGTATGCAGCGCCCGCGTTATCTCGCGACCCGCATCTTTACCCTGCCAGCAAATCCCGCCACGGGATTGGAGCAGAGACTGCTCGCCCTACCTGGGGTTGCGGAGGTGGCTGTTTTCGCCGACGAAGGCGCCATCTACTGCAAGGTCGACAGTAAAATTTTCGCCGAGGATCAGGCTCTCTCCCTTCTCGGAGGGCAGCCGGCGTGAGTGAGCTTGTCGCAGAGGCCAGCGCTGCTCCCATGGAGGAGGGAAGTAGCAGCGACACCGGAGCCCTCCGCAGTCGCTGGCGCAAAGTACGTCGCAATCCCTTCTTTCATTTTTTGTTGGCAATTTTTGTCGGCGTCATCGCTGGCCTCGGCGCAGTGGTCTTTCGTCGCCTCATTGCCCTCATGCACAACCTCTTCTTTTATGGTCAGGCAAGCTTGGTGTTCAATGCATTGCAACACGCCAAGGCGAGTGCCTGGGGAGCCGGAATCATTCTCGCACCTGTCGTTGGCGGGCTGATTGTCGTCTGGCTGGTGCGTAGCTTCGCGCCGGAGGCCAAGGGACATGGGGTCCCCGAAGTGATGGATGCTATCTATTACAAAGCGGGCGTCATCCGCCCGGTGGTGGTTATCGTCAAGGCCCTGGCATCCGCCATCACCATCGGTAGTGGCGGATCGGTGGGGCGCGAGGGGCCCATCATCCAGATCGGCGCCGCCTTTGGCTCGAGCCTCGCAGGTTGGCTGTATTTGCCAGAATGGCAACGCCTGGGCCTGATTGCCGCTGGCGCAGGCGCTGGTATCGCCGCCACCTTCAACACCCCGGTTGGCGGCGTCCTTTTTGCCGTTGAGCTGATGCTGGTGGAAATCAGCGCCCGTACCCTGGTTCCAGTCATGATCGCCACCGGCACCGCGACCCTGGTCTCGCGTCTGCTGCTGGGCAACTACCCATCTTTCATCATTCCACCGGATATCATTGCCGAAACTGCGCACATGGATATCCGTAACTATCTGGTCTTTGCGCTGCTGGGGATCATTGTCGGTGGGATTGGCCTCTTTTTTACGCGCATGCTGTATTGGACCGAGGACTTTTTTGAGCGCATTCTTCCGAGTGCCTACCTGCGTGCCGTGGTCGGAATGGGGGCAGTTGGCATAACCATCTGGATAATCTTCCTCTTCAGTGGCAAATACTATGTGGAGGGCGTTGGCTACGCCACGATTCAGGATGTCCTCGATGGCGTCCTGCTCAATCCTGGATTCCTGCTTCTGTTGGTCTTGCTGAAAATTCTGAGTTTCAGCACCACCCTCGCTGCCGGCGGCTCCGGCGGCGTATTTTCTCCTTCTCTCTTTGTCGGGGCATTGCTGGGGGCCGCCTGTATTTTGCTATTCAACTCGCTCTTTCCCGGTCTACACATGCATATTGCCACCGGCGCGGCGCTGGGAATGGCAGGAATGGTCGCGTCCTCTACCGGAGCGGCAGTGACGGGGGCGGTCATGATCTTTGAAATGACCAATGACTATCACATCATCATCCCCCTGATTCTGGTGGCGTCCATTGCCTTCGGTATTCGCCGCATGGTCACCCGGGACAGCATCTATACCCTGAAGCTCCTGCGGCGTGGGCACTACATTCCGGAAGCACGGCACAGCAACCTTTACCTGATGCGTTCGGCGAGCAGTCTAGTCGAAACGCCGCTGTTGCGTCTGCACGATCATCGCTTGCTCAAGGATCTCCATCGTCTGCTGCGGCGCTACCCGCGCCTGCCACACATCCTTTTGATTCGAGATGGGAAACCGGTGGCCGCCATCGCTTCCCATCGGGTGCATGAAATCCTTGGGCGGCGCAACCTGCCCGAGGATACCCCGCTGCTGGAGCTCGCCAGTACCGACTGGATCCTGCTACGCCGTGACGTGCAACTTTACGAACTGGTGGCTGCGTTTCGTAGCAGTGGCGCGGAGATTGCGCTACTTAGCGAGGATGGGGAAACCCCACAACATCATTCCAGTGTTTCGGCAATGGTTACCAGTGAAGACATCCTCGCCGACACCAGCCTTCCGGTGTTGCTCCTGCACCCGGAAATGAAGCCGTAAAGACATGGCAAAAAAGAAAGCAGGCGGATGGGGTATTGGCATTGTGGCTGCGGCTCTGGCCGTGGGGGCGTTTCTCTACCTCACAGGGCAACCGCAAAAAAACCAGAAAATAGCACCGCAGAGCAGCACCGCGAAACCGGCGCATCTGCATATCCAGACCGTCGCCCTCGGCAGCTACGGCTCCGCCGTCCATCGCAACGGTCAGGAACTGGCGTTACAGATCCGGCCCCTGGCAGAGCTGGAGGGTCCACCTGGAGAATCACCTCCTTCTCTCAACGGTCCGGCGGAGCAGGAAATCATTGGCAATATTTTTCTGCGCTTTCCGCAGCTGGCGGCACTGCCAACGGATTCTGCAGCGCAGGAGCGCCTCGCCGAGCAGATTCGTATCCAGCTCAACGCGCAGTTATCGGCGCACCGGTCTCACTGGCAGGTGCGCAGCCTGCAGCTTCGCCCCAGCCTCGGCCCCATCCCCGGTGGCGACGAATGAGTCGCCATCTATCATCATGCGATTTCGACGTCTTTAGCTTTTGCGCTGCATGACAATTCCCAGGCCGAGGCCCAAAAATGCCAGAAAGAGAGTCAGAACAACGCCATATAGCCAAGGCTGATGTTCCGCGTAATCGGCGATCCATTCTTCCAGCCCTACCTGCTGCACATCAATTTTTTGCTGACTTTGTGCCAGAATCTTTCCGTGATTGACCAGGTAAACACCCAGTTCGTAGGTTCCCAAGGGCAGCGAAGCGGGCAGATGCAGGTGTGTAGAGAACAAGCGACCATCCTGAATCGTCACGCTTTCTGAACGTACCTGATACGTTCCTTGCCGCTCCTTGGCGGCGATGACCGCGGACTCCCAGGCCGCTTTATCGCGCAGTTCTGGTTCGTACTTTGCCTTTTCCAGAATCCCGCGCGGATCGAGTCCCAATGCGTTCCGCCCGGCGGCGGGAAGAATTTTGTCCAACGACGCCGAGGAGTTGATGAGCAAGACTCCCGGAAACTGACTTACGGTCACCTTCTTCCCGGTTATCCAGATGGGTCCCATCTGCGTCTTGCGGGTGACGGCGACCGCACTGTCGGGAGAGCGCAGTACCACAATCACCTCACCAGAATGGGAAAGTGCGCCGAACACCAGGATATCGCGACCACGAAAGCGACTGGTCACATCCACCTTGTCCGTACCCGTGCCCAATACCACATTGGGCGCCTGCACGGATGCCTGGGCGGCCATTGGTACCATTGCCGGCAGCAGCAATGCGCAGGCAAGCAAACAAATCTGTAAGACCTTTTTCTGCATCAGAGCACCTGCGTGACCTGGAAGACATGCTCTGGCGGGATGACCAGACCCAGGCCCATCTTTACCGCCACAGCCACCACCACCAGGGCAAGGACGAGACGAAGCTGCTCGCCCGGCATACGCGCACCCAGGCGGGCGCCGAACTGGGTACCGAAAATCGAGCCAATGACCAGCGCCAACGCAAGATAGGGGTCAACCGCATGATTCATGCCGGCTTGCAAGATCCCAACCTCTGCAGTGGTGAAGAGCAGCTGGAACAAGGACGTACCGACCACTACCTTGGTCGGCATCTTGAGCACGTACAACATGATCGGGACCATGACAAAACCACCGCCCACACCCATCAGCGCTGTGAGCACTCCCACGGCAATTCCCATGCCCAAGGGCAACAGAATCGTCGTCCGCAAACCGGAGACGGGAAAATCCATCTGCCATGGCAGGCGATCCACCCAGGATGTTTTCTTCTCCTGCACCGGCTTGCTCTTTTTCTGGCCGCGCACGGCCATCAGCGCCTCGATCAACATCGAAATACCGATGAAGCCCAGGAGTCCCACGTAGAGGAAGGAAACGACCAGTCCAAAATGTCCGCTCTGTTCGAGAATTTTTGCGACATGCACTCCCAGCAAACCACCCGTCCAACTCCCAATCAGCAGGACGATGGCCATGCGCATATCGACATTTCCCAAACGCCAGTGGGCATAGCTACCCACCGCCGAGGCACCAACGATTTGTGCCGCGCCAGTACCCACCGCGATCAGTGGCGGCACGCCAACAAAGATCAGTAATGGGGTAATGAGAAATCCACCGCCCACACCCGTGAGTCCAGAGAGGAAGCCAACAATCAGGCCAAAACCCACGATCATGGCGATGTTGATATCCATGTGGGCAATGGGCAGGTAGAGATCCACGTTCAGGCCTCCTCGTCGCGTACTTCAGATCGGAGTTTCTCGATGCCAGGGCAGATCTGTCCCTCCAGAGCGTCGGCGGGCACCGTGAGCACCGGCACCTTCAGACTCAGACTGAGCTTGGCGCCAAGATTTCCCAAGGCATGCGGGAGCCCACGCGGCTTGCCCTCGGTGCCGAAGCCCTGGCGACCGACAACTACCATGATCACGCCCTCGTTAGCTGCGACAATTTTCGGGATCTCGACTTCGGGGGCACCAACCGCAATGAAATATTCCGGCATCCCCAGCCCACAGGCATCATGAATTCGTTCCGCAACGCCCTGCAGATTCTTTTCGGCCTCGGCGCGCGCCTCGTCCAGCAAGCGATCGCGAAGCCCCCCGGAAAACACGCCACTGCCAAAGCCCATTGGCGAACGCGGCACCTGCAGGACTGTCACCAGTCCCAAGTGTCCAGAAAGCAGGCTCGCAAAGCGCGCCGCCGCGCCCGCTGCCACCAGAGCATTTTCCGAGCCATCTACGGCCGCCAGTATCAAATGTTCTGCCATCTGTGCCCCCCACCGAAAGATTTTGCGTCGGATCATACCGAAACCTTGGAGCAACTGTCGACCTTGAGCCTCATCCTGCCCTTCCCTCTGCGCAAAACTTCTTGCAGAATCAGGAGTATTCTCATCAGGCTCCGGAGTCTTCCGCACATGAGCACTCGCCGCCAGTTGCCCATTGGCATCCAGACCTTTCGTCAGGTCCGGGACGAAGGCTGCTATTACGTCGACAAAACCCCCTTGATTGCGAAACTGGCCGAGGGTGGCAAGGCATTTTTCCTTTCTCGCCCGCGCCGCTTCGGCAAGTCACTCTTTCTCGATACCCTGGCCGAGGCCTTTGCCGGCAATCAGGTACTCTTTGCGGGTGGCGAGACAGCAATTGCCCTCGGCGCCGAGCCCAAGGCCGCCGATCGCTCGCGCCTGTACCTGGCCGATCATTGGGACTGGGACAAGCGCCATCCCGTCATTCGCCTCTCCTTTGCCGAGGGCAGACTGGAGCGGCGGGAGCAACTCGAACGCAGCATCCGCCGACAACTGCGGGAGAATGCCGAACGACTGGGCATTGCCCTGATCGATCCCGAAGACATCGCCGGCAGCTTTGCCGAGCTCATCAGTGATGCCGCCGCCCACTATGGCCAACGCACCGTGGTGCTGGTGGATGAATACGACAAGCCCATCCTCGACAACCTCACCGAACCCGAAATCGCCCGTGCCATGCGCGAGGGCCTGGGCAACCTCTACAGCGTCCTCAAGGGCCGCGACGCCGACCTGCGCTTCGTCTTCCTCACCGGGGTGTCCAAGTTCAGCAAGGTTTCCATCTTTTCCGGGCTCAACAACCTCTACGATCTGACGCTGGACCCAGCCTTCAGCAGTATCTGCGGCTATACCGAGGCGGATCTGGATAGCGTCTTCGCACCAGAGTTTACCGCTGCCGCCGAGGCCGGCCGGCCTCTGGACCGCGCGGAAGTGCAGCGCTGGTACAATGGCTACGCCTGGGGCGCAGAGTCCGTTTACAATCCCTTTGATGTTCTTCTGCTGCTGCGGTTGCGCGAGTTCCGCGCCCACTGGTTCGAAACCGGCACCCCCACCTTCCTGGTCAACTGGCTCAAAGCCCGAGACTTCTTCACGCCCAGGCTCGAAGGGCTCTACGCCAGCGAGCAGCTACTGTCCTCCTTCGACGTCGATGGCATCGAGCCCGAGGCCATGCTCTGGCAGACCGGATATCTGACCATCCGCAGTGTACGGCGTCGGGGAAACCGCACAGACTACCATCTCACCGTGCCCAACATCGAAGTTCGCCAGGCCCTCAACGAGGCCATCCTGTTGGGCTGGTATCCCGACACCCGCCTGGCCAACGATCTCACCGGCGCCCTCTATGACTGCCTGAGCACCGCCGATCCGGATCTGCTCAAGGCCCACTTCGATCGTTTATTTGCTGGGATTCCACACGACTGGCACCGGCGCAACCCCATCGCGAATTACGAAGGATATTGGGCAAGCATTTTTTACAGCCATCTGGCCGCCCTCGGCCTCGAAATGACCGCCGAGGCGGCAACCAGCGAGGGGCGCTGCGATTTGGTAGCACGCGTCGAAAACATCATCTGGGCCTTCGAGTTCAAGGTGGTCGATGACACCGACGAAGCCAGTACGGGCAGCAACAGCGCCCTGATCCAGCTCCAGGCCAGGGACTACGCCGCCAAATACCGCGGCGCGCCGGGCATCGATCAGGTCATCGAGGTTGGTGTGGAGTTCTCGCGCCAAGAGCGGCGCATCGTCAGCTGGCAGGCAGAAGCATCCGGCACCATCGATTGAAGCGTTATTGCAACTGGGGCTGCGTCAACCAATTCGTCAAGATCACCCGACCGACCTCGATATGATAGGCAATCTCACCGCCCTCCCGGACGTGCAACGCCACTCGAGGCGTCTGCGGCCAGGATATTCACCGCCAAGCCATGCGCTGCGTCTTGCAAACGCATATCAGCTGTCCACAGGGCATCACAGCGGTGCGCTAGCGCAGTCGCCAAATGCAGGGCATCCGGCGTCTTCAGGCCAAAGCGGGCACGCAGCGTAGCGGCCTGCACAAAGACATCATCGGACATGGGCAGCAACGCAAACTGGCCAAAACCTTCCTCGTAGTAGCGTTGCAGAGCCACATTTCCCGTGCGCATGGGCGCAACCAGGCATTCCAACTTCACTAGTGGAGAAATGGCATAGCGATCGCCAGGTTCCCGCGCCAGGGCCTCGCGCACGGGTGTACCCCAGATCGGGTGATCCTCAAAGGCGTAAATGAGCAAGCAGGTGTCGAGGTAGATCAATCCCAACCTTGGCGCTCCTGTTCGATGGCACTATCCAACTCTTGCGCCGAGCGCCGCAGCGAAGTGGGCAGCGGATTGTGTTGCAACCAAGCCAGCACGTTGCGCCTCACCTCAGCAGGCACAGCAGCAACCGGTACCAGCTTCACCACAGGTACACCCCGATGCGCAATGATGACTTCCTCGCCCTGCTGAGCACGGCGAACAAGCTGCGACAACTGATTTTTGGATTCCAGGATATTGACTTGCATGGTCACCCCGCTCACAACGCTATTCTGGCCAGAATATACCTGTAACTGGCCAGGTGCAAAGATAGCTGGCCGTAACCGCT
This sequence comes from Acidithiobacillus sp. YTS05, assembly GCF_024396695.1. Taxonomy (GTDB): domain Bacteria; phylum Pseudomonadota; class Gammaproteobacteria; order Acidithiobacillales; family Acidithiobacillaceae; genus Igneacidithiobacillus; species Igneacidithiobacillus copahuensis. The sequence continues at coordinate 692,327 of NZ_CP094359.1, read as the reverse complement.
CGCTGAGGGGCGTTCTTCTTTGTTGAAGCCGGTTGCCCGACCATGTCCGCTCTGTAAACGCTTCACGATTCTCTGCTCCACTCCGCAAGGCGGTCGAGATTGATGTCGATTGTGCAGAGGGGATGGTTTTACATCAGGCTATATACCCAGAGAGCATAGTACACAAAATAGCGCTGCTCCCAGCCGAACGACACCTGGCGCATTTGCTCGTACCCCGCCGCAAAGTCCACACTCTCCAAGGCTGGCAAAGCGATCTCCTGCCGCAGGCGCAGGAACATCTCGGGGGGATTGTTGGCCTGCAACACCAGTAGACTCGCAATGTCGAAGTAGTCGTTGATCTGATACGAAAACCACTGGCTTACGGCATCGCGCCACAAGTGGATATGCGCGCCGCCATGGGTCTGCCGCAGATAGGCCACCCGCCCAAAGGAGCGGCAGCATTGCAATACGGGTGTTGCGGGTGCGGCATCGATCAAGGTCTGCACGTAATCCTGCAAGCCTGGACAAATGCTTGGGTCGAAGAAAGACGCATAACTCATGCAGGGCGCGAACTTACCGTGCAGAGCGTCCCGCAGAGCATGGAATTCCCAAAAGTATGGGCGGCTCAGAGCTGGATGGCGCAGGGAGCGGGCCGTTTCGTCGGCAAAACCGAGCAGAGCATCAGGGTCACCGTTCAACTGTACCAGCGCCTCATGGAAGGGCTCCTGATAACATCAGTAGCAATCTTCGGCACGACGAAAGCGCTCAAAAAGCCACGTACTTCCCGAGCGCCACAGTGAATGAATGAAAATCGCTTCCCGGCCCATCCATGCCCCTCCGAATCAGTAAGGATTCATCGGATCTCTATCGTATCCGAGGCCAGCCACAAGTCATTTACTGCCAGCTGAAAGGATGTGGTCGGATTGTTTACTATACAGTCAGCATCCAGCGCAGGGTGTCCCGCAGGGGAATTTGCGGTGCCAGTCCCGTATGTTGGCGCAGCAACGCATTGGATCCCAGCAGACGGGGCACTTCGTTGGAGCGCACAAAGTCCGGGTTGACCCGTACCTCCATGGAATGCCCGCTGATCTCCTCCACCATCTGCAATATCTCGCGCAGGGAGTACGCCTGCCCAGAACAGATATTGAAGGTCTTTCCCACTGCGTCGGGCGCGTCGAGCAACAGCGCCGTGTAGATGGCGGCCACATCGCGCACGTCGGAGAAGTCGCGGCTCACGTCCAGGTTCCCCAGTTCGATGATGCGTGCTTTACGCAGGGCGTGGCTGACGATTTTGGGTATCAGAAAGCGCTCACTCTGTCCCCTCCCGGAATAGTTGAATGGCCGGGTAATGACCAAGGGCAAGCGGCTGGCATAGTTACGCGCCATCAGCTCCATGCCCAGTTTGCTGATGGCGTAATGATTGACCGGCGCCGGGCAGATGGATTCGTCAATCACCTCGATGTTGGGCGTACCGTAGATGTTGGCCGAACCCGCCAGGAGTATCCGTTGCGGTGGTGTTGGCAGTGTAGATAGGGCTTCAAGGAGATCCAGCGTACCCAGCAGATTGACGTCATAGATGCCCCGCACATCCTCGTGACCCACAAAGGAAAATGCCGCGAGGTGCGCCACATGCGTGGGCTGCAGGGCATGGACGGCGGTGCGCACGGCTTGGGCGTCCGTCAAGTCGCAGGAAACTTCCCCGGTCGTACCCGGCTGCACCAGCCCAACGACCCGCGCACCCCGCGCTCGCAAGCGCTCCGCCAGATAGCATCCGGTGAAGCCGTGCAGTCCCGTAATTAATACTGTCGGCTGCTCTGCTTCCATAGAGACCCCCGTCAAAAAGAAACGCCGGACTGCACCCGCTGCACATCAGCTTCGACCATCATCGCGCAGAGCTCTTCCAGAGTCGTTTTGGGTTCCCAACCGAGCCTGGCCTTGGCCTTGGCCGGGTTACCGATGAGCAGATCCACCTCCGCAGGACGGTAGAACTTGGGATTGACGCGCACGATGGTCTTGCCCGTGGCGGCATCCACCCCGGTTTCGCCTTCGCCCTTGCCGCGCCACTCGATGGCAATGTCCGCCGCCTTGGCGGCCATGGTCACAAAATCGCGCACGGTCTCGGTGCGGTTGGTGGCCAGCACAAAGGTGTCGGGCTCGTCGGCCTGCAGCATGCGCCACATGCCTTCTACGTACTCCTTGGCATAGCCCCAGTCGCGCTTGGCATCCAGATTACCCAGTTCAAGTACCTCCAGCTTGCCGAGCTTGATCTTGGCGATGCCATCGGTGATTTTGCGGGTGACGAACTCCAGCCCCCGCAGCGGGCTCTCGTGGTTAAACAAAATGCCGCTGGCAGCAAAGATGTCGTAGCTCTCGCGGTAGTTGACCGTGATCCAGTGCCCGTAGAGCTTGGCGACGCCGTAAGGACTGCGAGGATGGAAGAAGGTTTCTTCATCCTGCGGAATGGCATGCACCTTGCCGAACATCTCCGAGGTGCTGGCCTGGTAAAAGCGAATCTTGGGATTGACCACGCGGATGGCTTCAAGCAGGTTCAGTGCACCGGTGCCGGTGATCTGCGCCGTGGTGTGCGGCTGATCGAAGCTCACCCCCACAAAACTCTGCGCCGCGAGGTTATAGACCTCCGTGGCCCGGCTTTTTTCAAGCAGGCGGATGGCAGAGCCCATATCAGTAAGGTCGAACTCGACCAAGTGCAGGTTCGGGTGCTGCGCAACACCCAAGTCCTCCAGGCGCCAGAAGTTGACCGAACTGGTGCGCCGATAGGTGCCATAGACCGTGTAACTCTTCTCCAGCAGAAGCTGGGTTAGGTAGGCACCGTCCTGACCGGTGATGCCGGTGATGATTACTATTTTGTCGACCATATGCCCTCCAATATCAAAAAACGTTACATCCGAAACATCGCGCTACGGACATCTTTACAATCTACGCTTTTTTGTGTCCTGAACTTTTCAAAACTCCGGCAAACTAGAGAGATCAGAAAGGACTATCAAATAGGTACGCTGGCATACCCTGCGGTAAATAACAAAACCAAATGCACCCAAGCCGCGAAGCACTACATACATTGCAAACTCCTTAGTGGCAGAATAGAAGTGAGAGCAGAGATTTTGTAGCATGCGAGATCACCTGGGAAGGCAGCCCGAATGGCCTGTTACCATGCAGAATGATAGTCATCGACGCGTAGTTCCTGCGCTACAATTTAGACTACATCCGCAGTTCTTCACTGAAACAAACTCAGCCATTGGCACGCCATCAACTTTGACACTACCAAATTCAAACAATATATTATATTATGCGCCAACAAACACACCCTCGTAAAGTTGGCACAAAGAATCAACATTATAATCTTTAGGATAGAAAGTCCTATTTCCCTTCTCAATAGATCTAATTATCTGCGCAAGTTGAATATGATTTCCCACATCAAAAAATTTTACCCTACCCTTATGATACTTCTCAAATCTCATAAATGCCTTGGTTCTACTGGCAATAATCGGCACCCCAAGCTCGTTGGCAATCGAAATTGGACCAGATGAGGATTGCCCAACCTCATAATATGGGAATAAACAGATATCACACAGCTCCATAGCTATTGGAAACTCGGAATCAGAAAGACTACCCATGAACAACACTCGATCATGAATATCCAGCGGACTCCGATCAAAAAGCGAACTAAGATTAGATAAACTTTCCGGCAAACTTAGGTTGTCAAATAATTCATAGACTTTTTGCCCGGCACCCAGAGAGTCAACAATGCCTGACAAATATTTATCAACCAATCCCGGAGGACGTTTAATTATGGAATTTGGATGTAAACCACCAAATATGCAGAATATATAATTCGAGGGAAGCAAGCGCAGCGCCTTTATCGCAACTTCAAAACCTTTGTAGTCACTAAAAAATCCAAATGCTCCCATAATAACTGCATCATTACGAATTTCTTTCAGCTGCGCAAAATTGTTTTTCGAAGAACTTTTATTAATGACTGAAACTTCATGAGGTGACAAGTATGCCAGAGGATGGTGCTCAACCGAACCAAATCCAAGACGCTCCTTAAAGTACCTATAGTCATAGAATGAATGCACAATTAAAGTGAGCTTCTTCTTTTTCTCATATTTCTCCAATAAATTAAGAAATCTTCTTTGTATAGATGACTTCTTAGCGGTTAAATTAAACTTGAATTTACGCTTATCATCATCATCATAAAAAATAGTATGAAATGTAACACTCAAAGATCTAGACGATTTAACAATCTTTCTAAGCCTCCTTAGTATATCAACATCCAGGACTCCAAATGTTCCATATTCTAACTGAATATTAACATGATCATATCCCGAAAGCGTAACGGCAATTTTATCAATGTATTTATTTGCTGCAAGCCTAGCCGACTTTGACTTAGATTTCAGAAGAAATTGGTCAAGATTAAAAACTTCGTAAATTATTTCACTTCTATGATTGCGAAGATTGTCAACCAATGCTTTTGTATACGACGCTATACCGCACAACTCGTCGTACGTGCTAACAATCGCTATTCTCTTTTTTTCTTTCATGACACTTATTCACTCCTTTTAGTTTTTCAGAACCCAAGCATGACATCGCAAGACTATAGATAAACTTAACAGCGTAGCTATTCCCACTAACTGAAAAACAATAGATAATCAACTAACCTATCAGGACAGCGCATTATATTTCCCTATCGTCTCTTCAACTGTGCCAACAATCTCCAGCTTACCACCTTCCAACAACGCAGCATGACTACAATGCTCTCGAATCACGTCAGCGTTGTGCGAGATGATAATCATGCCCCGGTCCGCCCTTTTCTCAAAAAGCTCCAAATTACATTTTTCCGTAAAGCGATGATCCCCCACCGCCATAACCTCATCAATCAAATAGCACTCGAACTCAATTGCCATAGAAATAGCAAAAGCGAGACGGGCTTGCATTCCGCTGGAATAAATAGATACTGGCTCACCTAGATAGCCACCCAGTTCGGCGAAATCCTCTACATAGGCGAGCATGTTGGCGTAGTCCACTCCGTAGACCCGTGAGATGAGGCGCACATTATCCTTGCCGGTAAGACTACCGATAAAGGCTCCACCAAAGGCCAAAGGCCAGGAGAGAGACATGCCGCGCAGGACCTCGCCACCGTTGGCCGCCTCCGAACCGCTTATTATCCGCACTAAGGTTGATTTGCCCGCACCATTTCGGCCCAAGATGCCCCAATGCTCGCCTGGTCGAATAATCAGGTTGATATCATCTAAAATCATCCGCTGGGAGCGCCCATGGTGGATGGGGTAATACTTAGTAACGTTTTTTACTTGCAGCATGAGCTAACTTCCCCCGTGCACCTTAGCCCGTTTGATTGCTAATTCCGTTAAGGCATAACCAAACAGCGTCATGGCCAGCAGGGCAACGATGGTATAGGGAATGTGGTAATAGGTCGGCATCTGGCTTCCAAAATAGCCATGATGGAAATACTCTACGGAGTCGACCAGCGGAAAATATAACAGATAATGCCGGTAGGGCTCTGGGACTAAATACAACGGAAGAAAAACTCCTGAAAATGGCAACATCAGATAGAGGATAATGTGGGAGGTCTTTTCGATGGTTTCCGACAGCTCCGCTAGGGCCGCCATAATCAGGACAAAGGCAAAAGAAAACCAGATGACTAAAAGATAACCCATACCGAAGGCATACCAATAGTAGGGCAGATGAGTGATCCCAATATACGTAAAAATGGGATAGAGCACCATGAAGACCGCCGCGCCACTGGTAAAGGTCAGAATGATGCGGGCGTAGATGATGTCCATAGGGCGAATGAGCTGGTGATGCAATAGCGCTCTATTTACGGCGATTGCCTTAGTGACTCGACCTGTGCCATTTCGCCAGAACAACAAGGTCGGATAGCTCACGGCCATATACTCAGCAACAGAAATGCCATTGATATAACCCACTTCGATAGCGGAAAAAATAATCATCACGCCGATGACGAACATCGCCGGCTCGGCAATAATCCACAACACTCCCAGCCCCTCGCGGCCGTACATGGTGATGGTCTCGCGCATCACCAGTGCCCAGATGACTCGGCGCTGGATGGCGAACTGCCGCCAGAGGCTTTCCTTGGGCAGGCTGTTAGCGGTCATGGTGCTCCTTGATACCACCCACGACTACCACCAGCACGCCCCAGACCATCAGGCTGATGACCAGAGTCGCCAGAATGCCCTCGATGCGGCGCGGCAACTGCGGCGCGTCGGGCAGGTTGGGGCTGCTGATGGTTTCCAGAAAGAGTTCCTGCTTCTGCGCGGTGATGCGCGCCTGCTGCAAGGCGGTGACGGCGGCCACCAGGAGCTTCTGGGCGATGTCCTGATTCACCTGCAGGGTTTCGTATTCCGTATCCTTGCTGGCCAGGGACTGGTGATCGCCGGTGATCTGCGCCTTGGCGCTAGCAATCTGGCTTTCCAGAGCCTGCACCCCGGAGCGCAAGACCGGGATGTTGGGGTTTTGCGGCGCGTGCTGCTCGATGGCCTGCAACTGGGTCTTTTCCTGAATGAGCTGATCCTGCAGCTTGGCCACTAGCGCCAGTTGCAGTTGCGATTGCTGCAGGGGGCTGATGACCCGCTGCCCATTACGGTAATCGGCCAGGGCGACGGTGCTTTGTCGCAGCGCCTCCCGCGCCTGTTGCACGTCAGTCTCGGCAAAACGTACCGCCTCGGCATGGGCGCCAGCATTGAGCTGGTTGACAATGTCCTGCCCCTTGGCCAGCAAAAGAGCATTGATCTTTTGTGCCATGGCCGGGCTATAGGCCCGCACCTTGAGGGTGCTGATGCCATTGCTGGCATCAATGCTGTCGTCAGTCATGGACTGATAGTAGCGCCATAGCCGTACGTTGTTGGTGAAAGGATGAAAGACGCCACCATAACGATCGAGAAAGTCTACCCCATAGGTGTACTGCTCTTTCAGATTGACGGCCTTGTTGAGGGACATCATGGCGTCCCAGGAGCTGATGTATGCCGAGATGGTCTGCGAGGCACTGGAAGAATAGTTGCCGCCAATGCTACCGATCAGGCTGGCCAAACCGCCACTACTGCTGAAGCGCTCGCCGGGGCTGTAAACGACGAAGCTGGCCTCACTGATATAGACTGGCGAGGCGATGATGCCGAAGTAGAGAATGGACAGTCCGGTGGGGACCAGAACCACAAAAATGAACATCTTGCTGAGATTGCGCAGCCAGTTCCAGAACGCAGCGAACAAAGGGACTCCAGTGGTTTTCAGAATCAGGCGGGAACTTCGGTGCGACCGTAGATGTCTTCAAAACGGACGATGTCGTCTTCGCCCAGATAGGCGCCGCTTTGTACCTCGATCAGTATCAGGGGGATGACGCCGGGATTTTCCAGACGGTGAGCGGTACCGGCGGGGATGAAGGTGGATTCGTTGGTCATCACCAGCCGTTCTTCCTTGCCTACCACCACCTTGGCGGTACCGGAGACGACAATCCAGTGTTCGCTGCGGTGATGATGCATCTGCAGGGAGAGCTTTTCCTTGGGCTTGACCAGAATCCGTTTGATCTTGAAGTGGTCGCCCTCTTCCAGCACCGTGTAGGTGCCCCAGGGGCGATGTACGGTGACGTGGGTGTCTACCAGCGGGTTGCCCGAGCGCTTGAGGCGATCGACGATCTTTTTCACGTCCTGATCGCGGTCCTTGCGGGCGATGAGCAGGGCGTCAGGGGTATCGACCACCAGCAGGTCGCCCACCCCCAGCAGGGCAGTGAGGCGATCGCTGCCATACACCACGCAGTCCTGACTCTGCTCCAGCAGCACCTCACCGTGGGCGCGGTTGCCCGAGGTGTCTTCCGGTAACAACTGCCCCATGGCACTCCAAGCCCCCAGGTCGTTCCAGTCGAAACTGACGGGCACCACGGCGATGTTCTCGGCGTGCTCCATGACAGCGTAATCGATGGAGATGTCGGGGCTCTGGGCAAACTCCGCACCCAGCCAGCAGGTATCGCCATTCACCTGGGCCTCTTCATAGGCCATCTGGGCGGGCATGAGCACTTCCGGGGCGTGGGCAGCCATGCCCTGCAACAGGGCCTTGGCGGAAAAGCAGAAAATGCCGGCATTCCAGTAGTGGCGGCCATCGGCCACATAGCTTTCTGCCTGGGCGCGGGCAGGTTTTTCGAGAAAGCGCTGCACTTGGTAGCCGCCCGCCAGGGGCTCGCCCACGGCAATGTAGCCGTAGCCGGTTTCCGGCGCGGTAGGGCGGATGCCAAAGGTGACCAGATAGCCCTGAGCAGCCAGTTCTATGGCCCGCGCTACCGCTTCGGCAAAACTGGCATGATCGCTGATGAGGTGGTCGCTGGGCAGCACTAGCAACACGGCGTCATCCCCCACCTGCTCCTGGGCCCAGAGGGCAGCCGAGGCAATGGCCGGGGCGGTGTTGCGGGCCTGCGGTTCGAGTAGATAGGAGACCTCGGAACTGGCGCCCGGCGCGATCTCCATCAGCGTATCGCGTGATAGAAAATAATAATCTCGATTGGTGACCATCAACACGCGACCGGCGTGCTTCAGGTTCTGCACCCGGCGGTAGGTCTTGCGCAGCAGGTTTTCGCCATCGGGCAGGGGGATAAAGGGCTTGGGTTGTTGCTTGCGGGACAGGGGCCAGAGCCGGCTGCCAGTGCCCCCAGAGAGGATGACGGGAACGAGGGGCGGCGTGCTTTGCGTGGTGGATGATGCAGCGTCATTCTTCATGATCAGCTCCGAAAAACCTCGGCATTATGAATGCTTGCAAAGTACCATCCGCCATAAAACCGGTCAATGGAAACGTGAGCTCGGCGATTGCTGGCCCAAGGCGATGAGCGGCTACTATGAGTTATCGTCGCTCAGATCAGATTGCAGGAGCGTTTCATAGTCCCGTTCACCATAGAAGATGCCGATTATGGAAACTACTTCGGCGCCGACAGAAAAAGCGATCACGACCCGCCTCCTGTAGTTGGTGACAAGCAAGCCGGGCCTTACGTCATCACGCTTGGTGCCGCGAAGCGGGAAGGTGCCCAAGCTTTCGCAATAGTCCACGATGCATTTGACGTACTGCATTGCAGTACCATGCGATGCCTGCCGCTCCAGAAATATACCGATACAGATCGGTAAGTTGTTCCTCGGCTTCCGGGCTGAAGACGACACGGTGGATCATCGCGCCTTGGAATGCTCGGCAGCCAAGCGGGCACGTACCTGATCTACGCTGACGGCACGCGACGGGTCAGCCTTCAAGGCATCATAGGCAAGACCAACCTGGTTACGCAGCCAACTTTCCATCGCACGATCCCGCGCCATCAAAGCCCGCAATCCATCCCGGATCACCTCGCTTTCACTGGCGTACTCGCCTGAACGCACCTTGGACTTCACCGCATCTACCATCTCATTGGGCAGAGTAATGCTCATTTGTTGCGTGGTTCGCATGGCGGATTCCCCTTCGTCAAGATAGGATCAAATCCTACTGCCGGAACCTGCAGCGGTCCAGCCGCCAACCCATAATCCTGGGCAACGGAATCTTATAGGTTCAGTCCCAGGCTAGCGCACGCCAATGACCCGGATGCGCGGGGAGTTGTGTTGCATTCTTCTCAACGATGATGCAGGCCTTTACCATCAAAAGCCTATAGAAACCAGTCAGGTGATCCAGATCGACCCACAAAGCCTCGTGCCGTTTGCCAGCAAGTACATCTGGTGGAAAACACCAGAGGAGGCGGTGCTCATGCCGGGGAGAGTAATTGCCCAGGTGATGAATATCGGCGACTACTCAGACGTCGAGGCATTGGTCGTGCAAGTGGGTGAGGAGGCTCTTAGGGAAGTTCTGACGCAAGCGGAAGCAGGCCAGTTCAATGAGCGCTCCTGGGCGTATTGGCACTATCGCCTCGGACTTGCCAGGGTGGATCAGGTCCCTCCCCTGCCTGAGCGGAGATTTTCCTAAGCAGCTTTCAACCCAGTGAAAGTTTGAAAGCACTCGTGTATTTCCAGGACGGCGATCTACAGACTCTTGGCGCCGACCAGAAACAGAAGCTGATCGATGCCGTGCAAGCCATACGCGAACTCCCCAATGTTGTGTTACGTTCCAGGATATTGCGTCGGCCGAGCGCGCAATCTCCCGTTCCGTAACTCGACTAGCGCACGCCAATGACCCGGCGCAGGATGGCGCGGTATGGCTCCTGCCACCAAGGCTTGCGCGCCTGTGCTTCACTATCGCCCTGTGCCCGCAGCCGGGCGACCACGTCGGGATGCGGTTTGTAGATCAGCAGCGCTCGCGGATTGGCGGCGCGTACCTGGCGCAGGTGGGCACGCTGGGCGTGCTAGCAGGGTCTGCCGTCCCGATAGTCGCGCAAGGCGTTGAGCCGGGCCGGGCCGGTCCATCCAGGGGATCGAGATATTCGGGGATGCTGCCAGCGGCTTCACGGAATGCCGGCAGGTCAGTGGCGATGACCGGCGTGCCCACACTCAGCGCCTCCACCACCGGCAAGCCGAATCCTTCGGCAAAGGACGGAAAGAGCAAGGCGCGGGCGTGCGCCAGCCAGTTGCTGAGTTCCCACAGTGCAGTGCCGCTGTTGACCTGCACCACTCCGCGAACCTTCTGAATGAGCTGCTTCACCTGGTTACCGCGCAGATATCGGATACGATCGGCAAGGCCGAGTTCCCGGGCGCGGCCGCGCACGTAGCGCTCTGGACTGGCGGGCCACCCGGAAGTCAGCGCGGCGGCCAAGGCGGCCATCGACGAGTATGGAACTTCGGTATCTGCCAGTCGCATCGTTTCCGGCGAACGGCCCTTCCATCAGGCACTGGAGCGCGCGCTGGCAGATTTTTACGAGGTGGACGATGCCCTGGCGCTGGTCAGCGGCCATGCTACCAACGTCAGCATGATCGCGCAGCTCTTGGGGCCCCGGGATCTGATCCTGCACGACGAGTATGCCCACAACAGTATCGTTCTGGGCGCAAAGCTCTCGGGAGCCCAGCGTCTTCCCTTTCCCCACAACGACTGGCAATCCCTGACGGAGCTGCTCCGCACCCACCGGCGGCAGGCGGAGCGCTGCCTGATCGCGGTAGAGGGAGTTTACAGTATGGACGGCGATTACCCCGATCTACCTCGCCTGCTGGAAATCAAAAAGCGTTTTGCCGCTTGGCTGATGGTGGATGAGGCGCATAGCCTCGGGGTACTGGGGCCCCGTGGTAGCGGCATCGCCAGCCATTTCTCCGTAGATAGTCGAGAAGTCGACATCTGGATGGGCACCTTGAGCAAGACCCTGGCGAGCTGCGGCGGCTTCGTTGCCGGCAGTCAGGAGCTCATCGATCAGTTACGCTACCTGGCGCCAGGATTTTTGTACAGCGTTGGTCTGTCACCTGCCGATGGCGCCGCCGCCTTGCAGGCGCTGAAAATCCTGCAGCGGGAGCCCGAACGGGTGAGCCGGCTGCAAAACAGAGGACAGCGCTTGCTGGAAGGTTTCCGAGAGCTCGGTATCGACCCTGGACCCAGCCAGGGCTTCGCCATCGTTCCCTGGATCGTTGGCAGCTCTCTGCGCGCCGTGCAGCTTTCAGAGCAATTGCTGCAGGCGGGCATTGACGTGCAGCCTATCCTCTATCCCGCCGTTCCCGAGCGTCGCGCCCGTCTGCGCTTTTTTGTCAGCAGTGAACACAGCGCCCAAGACATCGAGGGAACCCTGACCCAGATCGCGGCCTTGGTCTAGCCCTCTCAAAACCCTGCGCAACGGCTGAGTTTGTCAGCAAAAACGGGTACACTGGGCAAAACACTTCGAGGGGCCTATGAAAGAATTCGACATCGTTATCATTGGCAGTGGTCCGGGCGGATATCGTGCCGCCGTGCTGGGCGCCTTACGGGGTAAAAAGGTCGCCATCATCGAAAAAGATACCTGGGGTGGCACCTGTCTCAACCGCGGCTGTGTGCCCAAAAAAGACTGGCATGAAACCGCCAAGTGGATCGAAAACAGTCGTCATTTTGCTGGGCGCGGAATCGTCGGTGCAGCACTGCGAGGCGACATGGCGCAAGCCTGGCAACATCAGCGCAAGGTCGTCGAGACGGTGCGCGAGAGCTACACGGACTACCTCAAACGCCTGGGCGTGCAGCTCTACCAAGGGCTCGGCAGTTATCGTAGTGCGCACGAAATTACCATCCAGACCAACTCTGGCGAAGAAGTAATCCAAACACAGAGCAGCGTGATCGCCACCGGATCCGTACCGCATCTGCCCCAGAGTGCCCAGTTGCAGGCCGGCAAGATTCTGCACAGCGATATGCTCTTTGATGATGGCGTACCCGCGGGAGATCGGGTCATCATTGTCGGCGGCGGCGTGATCGGCACGGAGTTCGCCTATATCTTCACCCAACTGGGCAAGGAAGTAAGCTGGCTGGTGAACTCGGCGCCCCTGCACCACCTGCGCTACTCGCCGCAAGCCAAGGATGCGCTCATGGATGCCCTCAAGGAACTCCAGATCGAAGCACAGCACGGCTTTGCAGTGAGCGATTCCGGCGTCGATGACGACAAGGCCTGGGTTGCGAATGGCGCCGGCGAGCGTGAAACGGCAGACTGGGTGCTCTTTGCCACGGGGCGTTCCGCCCATACCGCCGGGCTCGGCTTGGAAAACACGCAGGTTGCCACCGACGGGCGGGGTTTTGTGCAGACTAACGCGCACCTGGAAACGGCGGAAAGTGGCATTTACGCCATTGGCGATGTGGTCGGCCCGTACATGAACGCCAATCAGGCCCTGGCCGATGCCACCCTGGTGATCGACAATATCCTTGACGGCAACTGCCGCGAGCGCAGTCCGCTTTGGGTACCGGAACTGGTGTATTCGGCGGTGGAGCTGGCGCGCATTGGCATGGATGAGGATGCCGCAGAGGACGAAGGCTTCGAGCCAGCGGTGGGTTTTGCCGCTTTCGAGACCTCTCCGCGTGCCCTGGGGCAGGACGATACCCGCGGCTTCGCCCGCATCCTCGCCGACATGGACAGCGGAGAGCTGCTTGGCGGCGAAATCGTTGGACGCGATGCCGGGGAACTGATTCATCTACTCTCCCAGGGCAGTGACCGCGAGGAGATTCTGCGGCGCATCGCCAACTCCCCCGTCAATCATCCCACCCGTGCCGAGGAACTGCTCAACGCCACGGAAACCCTGGCCGCACGCTGGGGGCTCGGGGAATTCATCTTCGCAGAGTGATCAGGTCGGCTGGACGGCGCTGGCGACGAGAAACTCTCGCGCCGCTGCAATTTCCTCTGGAACGATGCTGTGCCCCATCGGGTAGTCCCGGCGGGTCACCGCATAGCCTTGGCGCTGCAGGATCTCCTCGCCCCACTGCGCGTACTCCAGCGGTAGCACATCATCATAGGTGCCGTGGCCCCAGAAAATGGGCGCCGCGTTGTCAGAAGCCGGCGGGGTATCCTGACGTAAGGGCAGATAGCCACTGAACACCAGGACGGCGCGCGCAGCAAAACTCGCATGCAAGTGCAAATACAGGGATAAGGCGGCACCTTGGGAAAATCCCGCCAAGATCAATTCCCTACCGCGCAACAGCGGTGCCAGTGCAGCGTGCAGAGACCGGGCGATTGCCTGCATCCCGGCGTCGTCTTCCGCCGAATCCGGGCCGAGGCCGAGAAGATCATACCAGGCTGGCATCACATACCCACGATTCAGGGTCACCGCCCGCCGTGGTGCATTCAGGGTCAACAGATGATAGTGCCGCTGCGGATCCAGAAGCTCCGCCACCGCCTGCATGTCCTCCTGACTGGCGCCGAGACCATGCAGCAACAACAATACCGGGGCATCTGCCTGCGCTCCCGGTCGTTGCCAGGACCCTGGCGCCCAGTCGAGGGCAGGCAAAGAATCATCCGCCATGATCAGATTCTCTTTTCTGGCTGGGATCACCGATCGCCTCCAGCTTGCGATACAGGGTGCGTTCGCTCAGTCCCAACGAATGCGCCAGACTGCGGCGATCCCCTGCGTGATGGAGCCGCGCCCAGCGCAGGTAACGGGCCTCCAGTTCCTCCAACGGAACCACTGCCGAGAAATCTGTTGCCGGCGAGGCGTTCGTAGTGGCAGGCTCCTGCTGTAAAGCCGTGGGCAGATGTTCCGGCAGGATCGCCACGTCATCGGTCAACAATGCCGCGCGGTTCAGAATATTACGCAGCTCCCGGACGTTACCCGGAAAGTCATAGGCCAGCAGCAGCTCCAGGGCGGCCGTGCTCAAGCGCAGGCGCGGATACCCCAGATTGTGGAGCAGGGACTCCGTTAGTTGCGGAATATCTTCACGCCGTTCGCGTAAGGGCGGCAGAGTGATGGGGAAGGTGCTGATGCGGTAGTACAGATCCTGACGAAAAGTCCCTTCGCGCACCATCCGTTCCAGATCGCGATGGGTGGCCGAGATCAATCGGAATCTGGAACGGATCGGCTCAATGCCGCCAACCCGCCGAAACGTCCCACTCTCCAGCAAGCGTAAAAGCTTGACCTGCAGGGGCAGAGGGATGTCGCCAACCTCGTCGAGAAACAAGGTCCCGCCATTCGCTGCCTCCGCAAGGCCGATTTTCCGACTGTGGGCACCGGTAAAGGCACCTTTCTCATGGCCAAAGAGCTCACTCTCGAACAGCGTCTCGGAAAGCCCCGAGCAATCCAGCACCACGAAAGCCCCCTGCGCCCTCTGACTTGCCCGATGGACCATGCCAGCAGCAAGCTCCTTACCCGTTCCGGATTCACCGAGCAAAAGCACTGGCACATCACTCGGGGCGGCCCGGTGCAATGCGCGGGAAAGCTCCTGCATCCGCGCTCCCTGCCCCACCAGCCCATCGGTAGAGGTACTCTGCTCTGTTAGCGGGGTAAGGAGCTCAAGGAAATAGGCAGGTTTGCCATCGGCGTTGCGTATCGGGAACAAGTCCACCTGCAGGGCGCGACCATCATGCATCCGCAGCGCATGCGCCGCCTCGTTGCTCTGCTGGCAGCGCGCCATCGGACATTCATTACCCGCGTCATCACAGAGCATCCCCGCGGTGCGCAGGATCTCGTCGCAATGCCGCCCCTGCAGCGGCTTACCGTCGCCAAACTGTTTGCGATACGCCTGGTTGGCGGCAAGCACCGTATGATCTGCCTCGAGCAAAACAGCAGGCAATGCAAAACAGTCGAGCAGCGAGGTCAGTTCCGGACGCAATTGTTTGAGCATTGACAATCCCCCTGGCGGCAGCGCTCTGCCAATTATAGCAGCTCTGCCAAACGATTCTGCCATTTTTGGCAGTTTTTCTCTGCCGTCGCCCTTATCCATCGAGGTTCGTCCGGTCCACGCCAAAGTACATCAGCCATTCCTGGGGATCAACCAGGCAATTCGGACATTGGCATAGTCTTTGCTGAATATGCCTGCAATAGTTACGAGGTTCGTCTCATGATTTTTCGTCAGATCTGCTCCGAGAAAGAAGGTTCTCTCGCCTATATCCTGGGCGATCCGATTACCCGTGAGGCGGTGGTGATCGATGTTGCCGAGACTCATCTACCGGCGGTCGAGGAATTTTTGCGTAGCCGGGGCTTACAACTGCGCCTCATCCTGGTCACCCACTGGAACGTCAGCCACGAGAAAGCTGCCGAGACCCTGCGCGAAAACTGGGGGGCTAGGCTTGCCGCCCACGAGAGTGTCGATGCAGC
The DNA here is from genome assembly GCF_024396695.1 of Acidithiobacillus sp. YTS05. Lineage (GTDB taxonomy): Bacteria > Pseudomonadota > Gammaproteobacteria > Acidithiobacillales > Acidithiobacillaceae > Igneacidithiobacillus > Igneacidithiobacillus copahuensis. The sequence goes on along the minus strand of NZ_CP094359.1, from coordinate 676,671 downwards.
CAGTGTCGATATGCGTATTCGTGATGAGGATGTGCTGTATTTTGGTGAGGAGTCCCTGCGGGTATTTCATACCCCCGGTCGCACTCCCTGCGCCTTGACGTATGCTTGGAATGATCGCCTCTTCACCGGAGAAACGATCCTGGTACGCGGTCTGCATCCAAAGCTGCGGGGTCAGGCCAAAGTTCGCTTGCTTGCTAGACTCCACGCCCTGCTGGAGCGTTTTCCAGAAGAAACTCTTCTTTATCCGGGAGCAGAGAATCAGGGCCGCCGCCTGAGCAGCATTGAGGAGTTTCGCCGCCGCAGCCAGCTTGGTACTGGCGGGGATTCTGCAGGTTTTCTGCAACGGTACAGTCATTTATTGCCAAACAAAAATGTCGCAAAGCAAGGGGAAAAAGTGCGGGCAGAAAAAAATCTGCACCGCTATGGGCCGGGAAAGAACGTACCGGCGTCTTTGTAGGAGGTAGTTCATGGATATGCTGATCAATCCGACGGTCGTCGAGCTGTCACGCTTGCAGTTTGCGTTGACAGCGCTCTACCACTTTCTCTTCGTACCCCTGACCTTGGGGCTTACCTTCATTCTCGCCACCATGGAAACGGTATACGTGGTGACCGGGAAGCAGATCTATAAGGAGATGACCCAGTTCTGGGGCAAGCTCTTTGCCATCAACTTTGCGCTCGGTGTCGCCACCGGCCTGACCATGGAGTTCGAGTTTGGTACCAACTGGTCCATGTACTCGCATTTCGTTGGCGATATCTTCGGCACCCCCCTGGCGATTGAAGGACTCATGGCCTTTTTCATGGAGTCCACCTTCGTCGGCGTCATGTTCTTCGGCTGGGATCGCATGTCGCCCAAGGCGCATCTGGTGGTCACCTATCTGGTCGCCCTGGGTTCTAACCTCTCCGCCTTGTGGATCCTGATCGCCAACGGCTTCATGCAGGACCCGCAGGGTGGCACCTTCGATCCCAACACCATGCGCATGCAGTTCACCAGCTTCGTGGGACTGATCTTCAATCCCGATGCCCAGGCGAAGTTTGTGCATACCTCCATCGCCGGTTTTGTCACTGGCTCGATGTTCGTCATGGCAGTATCAGCGTACTACCTGCTGACCAAGAAACGTCGGGATATCGCCCTGCGCTCCTTCCGTCTGGCGGCCATCTTCGGCGTGATCTCTACAGTCGGTGTCATCACCCTTGGTGATGCCCTGGGCTATCTGGTGGCACATACCCAGCCGACCAAGCTGGCCGCCATGGAAGCCATCTGGGAAACCGATCCGAATCCGGTCTCAGCGCCCTGGAACCTGATCGCCCTGCCCAATCGGGAGGCCCAGAAGAATGACTTTGAACTGGGGATTCCCTATGTGCTGACACCCCTGTTGACGCACAGCATGGACACCATCATCCCCGGCATCAAGAATCTGGAACAGGATGCCAAGCCCCGCATCGAAAATGGCATTAAGGCGATGATTGCCCTCAAGGCCTACAATGCCGATCACAACGACACGGCAGCGCTGGCAACCTTCAAGCAATATGAAAAAGACATGGGCTATGGCTTCCTGGCCAAGGAATTTGCCCCGGATCAGGATCTCGCCAAGGTCGACGCCAGCAACCTGCCAAGCGTGCTCGACAAGACGGCCAAGGCGACTATTCCCAACGTCTGGGTCGAGTTCTGGGCGTTCCGTCTGATGGTGGCAGCCGGCTTCTTCATGCTGGTGCTCTTCGCCTTCGCGGCCTACTACAGCCTCAAGAACGAGATCGAGAAACACCCGTTGTTCCTCAAGATCGCCTTGTGGAGTGTGCCGTTGCCCTGGATCGCCTGTGAATTCGGCTGGATTACGGCGGAGAATGGCCGTCAACCCTGGACCGTCTATGGTTGGCTGCCGACCTTCGTATCGGCCTCCAGTCACAGCGTCAGCTACATGATCTTCTCTCTCATCGGCTTTGTACTGCTCTACAGTACCTTCATCGCGGCAGAGCTCTACCTGATGTTCAAATATGCGCGTCTGGGGCCGCAGGAAAGCCATCATCATGGAGAGGAACCGGCGGCAGGTGGCGGCATGGCAGGCAAGCCGGCCTTTGCCAAGTCGAGCATGAATCGGTCCTGAGCAGCATTGGCGAGGCCCCGCGCCTCGCCGCACAAGGAGCAGACAATGGATGCATATGTTTTTCTGAAAGTCTTGTGGTGGTTACTCCTGGGCGTTCTGCTCATGGGCTTGGCCATCATGGTGGGTATGGATATGGGTGTCGGCGCGCTGATGCGCTTTGTCGGCAAAACCGATGGCGAGCGGCGTGAGGCCCTGAACATCGTCGGGCCGCACTGGGACGGCAATCAGGTCTGGTTCATCCTGGGTGGTGGCGCCATTTTTGCGGCCTTCCCCAGCCTCTATGCCACTTCCTTTTCGGTCTTTTACATCGTCATGATTCTGCTGCTGTTCAGCATGATCATGCGCCCGGTAGCCTTTGAGTATCGCTCCAAGGTTCCCACCGAGAAATGGCGCGCCACCTGGGACTGGGTTTTCCTGATTTCCGGGGCCCTGCCCATGATCATCTACGGCGCGGCCATCGGGAATATCCTCGAGGGCGTCGGATTCCACTTTGGCTGGGATGGCCAGTACTACCAGACCGAGTCCTTCATCTGGTACCTGCTGAATCCCTTCGCAATCCTCTCCGGTGTGCTGGCCCTGAGTATGGCCATCTATCAGGGCTCTGCCATGCTGATGATTCGTGGTGTCGACCCGATCTACAGCCGTGCCAAGAAAATCGGCTCGGTGGCGGGCGTGTTGAGTGCCATCCTTTTCGTCGTCGGCGGCATCTGGATCTCTGCCAAGACTGGCTATGTGCTGCATGATGCGGACCCGAGCATGCCTGCCAATATCTCGGCAGCGCAGAACGTAACCCGCGAGGCAGGGGCCTGGCTCAACAACTACCACAGTGCGCCGATCCTGTGGCTCGTTCCCTTGATCGGCATCCTGGCCATGCTGGCGGGCTCTTTTGCCATGCGGGCGCAGAAGGCTGGCTTGGCCTGGTGGTTGGGCGCCATTTCCTGGATCAGCATCCTGGGTACGGTAGGCATCTCGATGTTCCCCTTCCTCATGCCCTCCAGCGACAACCCGGCGCAGAGCATCACCGTCTGGAATGGTACGGGTAGTCAGTACAACCTGATCTGGATGACGATCTTCACCGCAATCTTCGTCCCCACGATCCTGGCGTACACCACCTGGTGCTTCAATGTCATGCGCGGCAAGGTCAAGGCACCTGCCGCCAGTGACGACCACGCGTACTGATAGGAGGCCAACATGAAAGGCTTGCTGACATTTATTACCGGTTTCGTAATTCTCGCCTTCGCTCTGTTTCTGGCGGTGATTACCGGCGACTATGGCCCCTGGTACTTTGCTTGGCTGGTAGGTACCACGATGATCGTTCTGATTTCCGCTTCTGGCGCAGCGATGTTCGACCGCCAGGATGAAGAGCTGAATCAGAAAGGCATCTCTTCACGCTAGGAGGCGACCATGCATTACACGGATCTGGAAGACTTTATCTTCTTTTTGCCATTGATCTACCTGAGCATTGCCGGGATCATGTATCTCTATACCCGCAAGCGCTTCAAGTAGTCACGAGTTCCATCGGTAGCGTATCCTTGGGGCCTTCGGGCCCCTTTTTTTATTGGAGGAAATCATGCCTCAATTTGCCATCTGGCAGTTTTTTCACTTGGTTGCGCTGTTCTACTGGATCGGCGGGCTGGTGTTCCTCGGTTTTTACCTACTGCCGCGCTGGCTGCGCCTGGAGCATACGCCCCAGTCCTGGCACTCGCTTGCGCAAGCCATCCAGGCCTTCTCTTTCGGGGGAATCTTCGCTGCTCTGCTCCTGCTGCTGAGCGGTTACGCCATGGTGAGCAGCATCGGCGGTTTTGGCAGCCTCGGGGTGGCGGTGTGGATCATGGTGGTGTTGGGGACGATTGCCGCCCTCGGCGCCTTTCACCTCGCCTTTGCGCCGATGAAGCGTCTGCGCCGCGCCCTGGATGGGCAGTATTGGGCAGCAGCGGCGAAGGCGCTGCGCGGTTACGGGCTCTTCGCCCGTTTCCTTGCCGCCCTTGCCCTCATCCTGACCTTTGTGGGGGTGCTCGGCGTGTATCTCTGAGCCAAGGCTCAGGATTTGAGATAGATGTTCTTGCCGAGGCGCTGAAAGTCCGCAGACATCTCGCGCATTCCCTGCTCCGCGTACTCCTGCAGATCCTGCGTGATCTTCATCGAGCAGAAATGGGGACCGCACATGGAGCAGAAGTGCGCGAGTTTGGCGCCTTCCTGGGGCAGGGTCTCATCGTGATAGGCCTGCGCCTTTTCGGGGTCGAGACCCAAATGGAACTGATCCGCCCAGCGGAATTCGAAACGCGCCTTGGACAACGCATTGTCGCGCACCTGCGCACCGGGATAGCCCTTGGCCAGATCCGCGGCATGGGCGGCGAGCTTGTAAGCCATCACCCCTTCGCGCACATCTTCCTTGTCCGGCAGGCCAAGATGCTCCTTGGGCGTGACATAACAAAGCATGGCGGTACCGTACCAACCAATCTGCGCAGCACCGATGGCGCTGGTGATGTGATCGTAGCCCGGCGCAATGTCCGTCGTCAGCGGCCCCAAGGTATAAAAAGGCGCCGCAAAGCAGTGCTGTAGCTCTTCTTCCATGTTGGCGCGAATGCGTTGCATGGGCACATGCCCCGGTCCCTCGATCATCACCTGTACGTCGTGCTGCCAGGCGATCTGGGTGAGCTCGCCGAGGGTATGCAGTTCGGCAAACTGGGCCTCGTCGTTGGCATCGGCAATCGATCCAGGCCGCAGCCCATCGCCCAGGGAGAAGCTGACATCATAGGCCTGCATGATCTCGCAGATCTCGGCAAAGTGGGTGTAGAGGAAATTTTCCTGGTGGTGCGCCAGACACCACTTGGCCATGATCGAACCACCGCGGGAGACGATGCCCGTCAGACGATTGGCCGTCAGCGGTACATAGCGCAGCAAGACCCCCGCATGGATGGTGAAATAGTCCACCCCCTGCTCCGCCTGCTCGATGAGGGTATCGCGGAACAATTCCCAGGTCAGCTCCTCGGCCTTGCCATCGACCTTTTCCAGCGCCTGATAAATGGGCACCGTGCCGATGGGCACCGGCGAGTTGCGCAGAATCCATTCCCGCGTTTCGTGGATGTGCTTGCCGGTGGAGAGATCCATGACCGTATCGGCCCCCCAGCGGATGGCCCAGACCATCTTCTCCACCTCTTCAGCAATGGAGCTGCTGACCGCCGAGTTGCCGATGTTGGCATTGATCTTGACGCGAAAATTGCGGCCAATGGCCATGGGTTCGAGTTCGGGGTGGTTGATGTTGGCGGGGATGATCGCCCGACCTGCGGCAATCTCCTCCCGCACAAATTCCGGCGTGTAGCGTTCCGGCAATTTTGCCCCGAAGTTTTCGCCGGGATGACTGCGGAACAACTCCGGATGGGTCGCGCGCAGCTGCTCCAGGTTCTCGTTTTCGCGGATGGCGACATACTCCATCTCGGGGGTGATGATGCCAAGTCGCGCCGCATGCATCTGCGTCACATTCCCGCCCGGTGCCGCGCGGCGGATCTCGGCGCGGCGCTGAAAGCGGATGGCAGCGGTCTTGGGATCCTCTTGGCGCTGGCGACCATAGGCAGATGAGGGCTCGATGCTGTGCACCAGCGTATCCGGAAAGACCCAGGACCAGTGCCAGCGCTGCGGCATCAGACCCGCGCGGATATCGATATTCACCGCCGGATCGGTGTACGGCCCGCTCACGTCATAGACGGGGATAGCGGGGTTCTGCACTAGGGAATCATCCCGCTGCCGGGTCGGAGTTTGTTCGATCTCACGGTGGGGCACGCGCAGTTCGGAGAAGAGCGTGCCGGAGGTGTAGCGCTTCCGCGATCCCGGAATGGGACCGGTAGTGACTTCGCTAGCGCTCGGAAGAATATTGACGTCCTGCGGACGAGTTGCCATGGCGTTGCTCCTTTTGCAATCCGCGAACGCCAGGAATTGGCCGCTTCCCTACGCCGGTCTGAACCGGATCAGGTTCCAAGGGTACTTCTCAGCCCCAGTCGGGACGCCCCTAGCGTTCTCTAAGCCTTGAGAATAGCGGCAAAGGCCAAGAGAAAGCAAGAACTGGGAGATCATTCAACCCCAACTTTGGGATTTATTCAGGTTTGAATTAAGCGGCTTCGAGGCCGCCGGCCTTGAATGGATGGATAGACATCATCGACGTAGCCATCTGAGGTGAGACGCACAGCGCGACGGAGCCGCGCCGATTCCCCTTACCCGCCCTCACCAGTCTTGAAGTCAGCACTCGGTCGTGAACGTTGATAGTACACCGTGCTAATGTGAGCTTCCTGGGCATCTCTGTAACTTTTGCGAGAGTCGAACCCGCGCGGCGCCGCCCCAGCGCCAACCCTTCCGGCATTTCCCCGCCGGTGGGGTAGCGCTCGCCCTCCAATACTGGCTACCAGCATCTCAGTAATCTAAGAGATCAATCCGCCAATTTGCCTCCTGGATTCGTGCGTCGAGTTCTCGCAGTTCCTTTGCCGCCATATCAGCCTTCTTCTGAATCTCCGGGACAGATACGAAGCTCCTGAATCGAATCTCGGATCGAAAGCTCACTGACTGAGTGACGGTGGCGGCTTCCGCAAGATCTCGATACATCGCCTGTCTCTGCTTCAACACGTCACGCTCTGCGAGCGCTTGCGTCATGGTACGTCCAAGGACTGTTGCTCTCGAGTTGGTGATATTGATCTGCCGTATCAATCGGCCCAGCTCCGCCGCTGCTGCCTCGTATTCGGCAATTAGCTTGATGGGATTCTCCGCCGGCTTTTCACCATCCTGAACCTTCACGTTGCGAAGCATTCGGTATTTAAGCTGCTCTAGCTGCTTCTGAGTATCCGCACGGATGACAAGGGCTTCTGCTAGCTTCATAGAACTCCCGTATCTGTTGTGACGCCTAACCCGGAGCTAACCGGCGACCGGAATGCCGCGAAGCGGCATGTAGGGCGTCCGGGTTGAGCACAAGGTTGGAAATCAGCGACTCACAATTTATGCTCTTTAATAATTGCCTTAATCTCATCAATAGCTGCCTGAGAAAGCCGAATGCTTTGGCTCTTTTTTCCCTTTAATTGGCGCCCTTTGGAACCATAAGTATCTAATTGGAGAAAACGGTGGCCTTCCTTGTCTGTGATGACGTCGTATGTGCATTCAACCTCAGAATGGGCTGATTCCCGCTCAAGCGCCTGATGCGTGATTTTTGTAACCGTTGCCACGCCTACTGCCCTTCCGCTTTAGCGTAACGCTCCACTACGTAGCATGACATTCTGAGCCGCCCTTATCTCTAAGCACTTTAGTCCCTTGATAATAAGTTTTTCTGATACGGATGTCAAAGTCTGCTCCGCTGCACAACCGTCCATTCCGTGTTGGGTCATTCGGCCTCGGCTTGCAAGGATTCGTAGCCACTGCAGACCAACCATCCCCTCTTCGATAGGGCACCTGCGCTACACTAGCAAGGTAATATGTCTGCCTCATCAACGGAAACATCATGCAGGTGCTGATCGTCCCCGACCATTTCAAGGGTAGTCTGACTGCAGGCGAGGCCGCTAGCGCCATGCAAGCGGGTTTTGCTGCCGTATTCCCCGACTGGCAATATCAGCGCTTGCCTCTTGCCGACGGCGGCGAGGGTACCCTGGACCTGCTTTTGCAGGTACTACCGGGAACACGGGTCGCGACCGTAGTGCACGATCCACTTGGTCGCGAGATCCAAGCATACATTGGTATCGTCGACGGTGGTCACACCGCCATCATCGAGATGGCGCGCGCCAGCGGCCTGCTGCTTTTGGATGCCAAGGAGAGAGATCCGTTGCGCACCGCAAGCACAGGCACCGGCGAGATGATTCGTGCCGCGCTCGATCATGGTTGTCAAAAAATCGTGATGGGCATTGGAGGAAGCGCAAGCAATGATGGCGGCATGGGCCTGCTCGCGGCCTTGGGAATTCGCTTCTACGATAGCGATGGGCAAGTCCTGTCCCCATGCGGTGCCGCCCTGGCGCAGGTGCGTTCCATCGACGCTGGGCGTCTCGACGAACGTTTGCAGAACTGCGGCGTAGAGATTATCTGCGACGTCGACAACCCCCTGCTGGGAGACTCCGGCGCGACGCGGATGTTCGGTCCACAAAAGGGAGCCGACCAGATTGCGATTGAAGTGCTGGAAAGCGGTATGAAAAATTTCGCGCACTGCATTGAGCACAGTATCGGCCGGGACATCCGTCACATTCCGGGCAGCGGTGCCGCCGGTGGCGTGGGTGCCGCCTGCCTCGCCTTTCTGGGTGCCCGATTGCGCCCTGGCATCGACAGCATTGCCGATCTCATCAATCTCGACGAAAAGATCCGCGCCGCCGACTTGATCCTCACCGGGGAAGGCCGCATCGATGCCCAGACTACCCACGGTAAGACGATTGCCGGTATCGCCAAACGCTGCCAGCGTCTGGGGAAGCCGCTGATTGTCCTGGCCGGATCCCGCTCCGGCGATACCGACGCCTTGCGCGAGATCGGGATCGACGTCGTCCTGACCAGTCTCCCTAGCCTGGGAGAAGAGACCGAGCTATTCCGGGAGGGAGCCGATCACTTGCGCGAGACAGCGCGGAATACAGCGGCACTGCTATGCTTGGGTGGGCGACTGTCTCTCACCAGCGCGCAACGTTTCGGGTAAGGCGTCGGCCAACAGTTCTAGCCAGTGCCGCACGGGCACACCTGCCTCTTGCTGTAAGTGCAGCTGACAACCCACATTGGCGGTGGCAATGCAATCGGGCGCTTTTGCCTCCAGGCAGGACAATTTGCGCTCGCGCAACTCCTTTGCGAGGTCGGGCTGCAACAGGGAGTAACTGCCAGCCGAACCACAACAGAGGTGGGCGTCCGCCACCGGTACCAGATCATAGCCAACGCGCTGCAACAGAATTTCAATTTTTCCAGATAGTCTCTGGGCATGCTGCAACGAGCAGGGAGAATGAAAGGCTACCTTCCTCTGGCTGGGAGCAAAGCTGGGAAATTCAAATTTTTCTTCGAGCAGCCACTCGCCGGGATCACGAGCCAATTCGGCAATGCGCCGGGCCTTTTCGGCGTAGGCGGGATCATGCTGCAACGCTTGGCCATATTCCTTGACCATTGCCCCACAGCCACTGGCACTCACGAGAATGGCCTGCGCGCCCTGCTCTATCCAGGGCCACCAGGCGTCGATATTACGCCGCATGAAGCCGAGTGCCTCCTCTTCCGCACTCAAATGCAGGCTAAGGGCACCACAGCAACCGGCCGTGGCGGGAACCCGCCAGGGAATTTGCAGGTAATCGAGAATCTTCTGCAACGCCAGATTGGTGGCCGGCGTGCTGACACTTTGCACGCAACCTGCCAGCAACAGCACCCGAGGCTGCTTGGAACCTTCGAGTTCCGATGCGGCAGTCGGCGCTGGGCAGTCCGGAATCTGCCGCGCCCAGTCCTCTCGCAGCACCACCTTGACACATTGCGCGATCTGCAAGAGTGGGCGCAGGCGTTGTGGATATGGGATGATGCTACGCAACAACGCGCGTTGCAGGCGCTCGCTTGCCGGTCGACCGAGATGCGGCTCCAGATTGCGGCGGCCAATCTCCACCAGGCGCGCGTAACGCACACCGGAGGGACAGGTCGTTTCGCAGGCGCGACAGAGCAAACAGCGATCCAGATGGGTCAGGCTTTCACTGCTCGTCGGCGCCCCTGCCAGAAACTCCTTGATGAGATAGATGCGCCCGCGCGGCCCATCGAGCTCGTCGCCCAGGATCTGATAGGTGGGACAGGTAGCCGTGCAGAAACCGCAATGTACGCAGCTACGCAAAATCGCCTCGGCCTCGGCCATATCCTCGTCATTGTGGAAATTCGGGGCGATCTCACATTGCATTTTTCACCTCACAAATCCGTATAGAGGCGGCCGGGATTGAGAATGTGCCGGGGATCCATGGCGTCTTTGACGCGTCCGTGCAAGGTGCGCAGAGGCTCAGGCAGTGGAGGAAAGGGCTGCGAGTTTGATTCGCCCCGATACTGAATGGCATAGCCATTTCGACTGGCCGTCTGCGCGCGGATCTCTTCTGCACTGGCATCGCCGCGCAGCCAACGGATACTGCCACCCCACTCCAACACTTGCGGCAATTCCGACAGTACGGGCTGAGTGCCGGTTGGCAGCGCCAGACGCCACAGGGGTGACCCAGAAGCAAAAAAGGGAAGTTGTTGATCCCGTAGCTGCGCCCAGAAACGAGTGGCTTCGTCAGGTAGGAAAAGATCTCCGTCCACGCACGCACGTAGACCGGCAAGGACGGACTCCGCGCCAGAAAAGCGCAGATAGAGTTGCCCGTCCATCCAGGCAGAGGCGCTCAAGGGGACCGGCTGGGCCTCCCAACGCTGCAGTTCTTTGATTGCCGCGGCCATTTGGCGTTCCTGCACGAAGGTCATGTGCCGCGCCGGGAGGGGCAAGACCTTGAGACTGAGTTCGAGCAATACCCCAAGGCTACCCTGGGCGCCCACCATCAGTCGCGAGAGATCGTAGCCCGCCACGTTCTTCATGACGTGCCCGCCAAAGCGCAGGTCTTGCCCGCGTCCATCCAGGATTCGTACCCCCAGCAGGTGGTCGCGCGCGGAACCGGCGTAGGGCCGCGCCGGGCCGGAAAAGCCGCAGGCGACAACCCCACCAATGGTAGAGTCTTCGCCATGACAGGGCGGCTCAAAGGCCAAGGTCTGACTCTGCCCGGCAAGGGTTTCCTGCAGTTCGCGCAACCGAGTTCCGGCGCGCACCGTCACATAAAGCTCCGCCGGTTGGTAATCGACAATCCCGCTATGTTCGCGCAGATCGAGTTCGGCGTCGGCGTCTACCGGACGACCATAAAAAGACTTGGTAGTACCTGCACGAATACGCAGTGGGCGCTGGGCGGCATAGGCATCCTGGACCTGCTCCTGCAAGCGCCCAGTGATATCCATCTCAAAAGCGCTCCAGCTCGGGAAATGGCAGGACGCCCCCATGCACATGCATGGCCCCCAACTCGGCACAACGATGCAGGGTCGGTACGGCTTTCCCGGGATTCAGGCGTCCTTCGGGATCAAAGGCTCCCTTGATCCGATGCATTGTCTCCAGCTCTGCAGCGGAAAACTGTACACACATGCTATCCAATTTCTCCACCCCTACCCCATGTTCTCCGGTGATGCTGCCGCCTACCTCCACACACAGGGCAAGGATCCGCTGGCCAAAAGACTCCGCAGCAGCAATCTGCCCAGCTGCATTGGCATCGTAGAGAATCAGAGGATGCAGATTGCCATCGCCGGCGTGGAAGACGTTCGCTACTGCGAGCCCGATTTCCTCCGACCATCGGGCGATCCGCTCCAGGACCTCAGCTAGGCGCCCGCGCGGGATGGTGCCGTCCATACAGTAATAATCCGGCGCCATACGGCCCACGGCAGGGAAAGCCGCCTTACGTCCTTTCCAGAGCAGGGCACGGGTATCCGGATCTCGAGCTACGCGGATGCTGTCCGCCCCTTGGCGGCGCAGAATCTCCTCGACCAAAGCAACGCGTTCCACCAATTCCTCCGCACTCCCATCGAGTTCACAGAGCAAAATGGCAGCGGCATCGCGCGGGTAGCCGGCATGCACGAAATCCTCGGCCGCCTGGATGGCCAAGCGATCCATCATCTCCAGTCCGGCAGGGATGATGCCAGCAGCGATAATAGCACTGACGGCATCTGCGGCAAGGCCGAGCTCGGCAAAGGCGGCCAGCAGGACCACGGTGTTTTCGGGGACAGGCAGCAGCCGTACGGTAACTTCCACCACGATACCCAGTAGCCCTTCGGAACCGATGAACAAGGCGAGGAGATCATAGCCGGGCACCTCCGGCGTCAGTCCACCGAGATGAAGGACTTCTCCATCGGCAGTGAGTACCTCCAAGGCGAGGACGTTATGCACCGTCAGCCCATACTTGAGACAATGCACGCCACCCGAATTTTCCGCCACATTCCCACCAATGCTGCAGGCAATCTGCGAAGAGGGATCGGGGGCATAATAGAAGCCAAAAGGTCGAACCGCCTGGCTGATAGCCAGATTGCGCACCCCCGGCTGGACGCGAGCCGTCCGATTTTCCAGATCGATATCCAGGATGCGATTCATCCGCGCCAAAGACAAAAGCACCGCGCCCGCCACCGGCCGCGCACCCCCGGAGAGCCCGGTACCGGCTCCGCGCGGAACGACCGGAATCTGATATTGCCGGCACAGGCGCAGAAGCGTCTGTACCTCCTCGCGATCCTGCGGCAGAACCACGCACAGGGGCAGTTCCCGCAATACCGAAAGCCCGTCACACTCGTAGGGTTGCAAGGATTCCCGGCCACTGCGCACCCGCTCGGCAGGCAGGGCCGCGGCCAGCGCCCGCAAAAAATCCTGCTCTGCCGGAGTATGCGTGCTCTCTTCCATGCTCAGGACTCTCCGTGCAGGCGACGACGCGCCAAGGCAAGGGCATCCGCATCGCCGACATTGCCCGGGAAAATCACCACGGGCAGTGCGGGAAACTGCGGATGCTGCGCAGGACATTGCAGCACCGAACAACCCGGCAGGATCTGTCCCAAAACCCGGGCCTGACGCAAGGCCAACCCCTGGCTCAGCACGTCATTGGAGGTAATGCCACCCTTGCTGATCAAAAATCCCAGGTCTGCAGGCATGGCCTGTAAGGCACGCATCAGGAATGCGGATACCGCCATCCCAAAGGCAAGGCGCGTATCTTGATCCGGAAACTGGCGTTCGACGCGGCTGGTGTAGAGGACAATATCCTTGCCGCTGGGGTGGATGACTTCTGCCTGTTGCCGGATTTCCGCGAGCTGCGCATCCCCCGCCGCGCCCTGACAGACATCGACATCCACCTCGATCCCTTGCAGATCCGGCTCCGCCAAGAGGCGTTCCAGTTGTTCCGTCGTCTTGCGCACGTGTGAGCCAACCAGGATCAGACCAGGACGGTTACCGCGCACCCAGCGGTACATTTCCTCTGGCGGAACCGGCTGCGGGGGCAAGTCAGCGAGCGCCGTCAGCAGACTGGCGGCACTGCGAAAGAGAAAGCGTTTTCCTTGCATTACTGCCTGTTTGACGTCGCGGGCGAAGGCCGCCAGATCCTCTGGTTTTTCGGCATCTACGACCACGCAGGCATTGGCCTGCAAAGTCAGCAGGCGCGGCAGACAACCTGCATGCAGTTCCGGCAAGGAGATCCGCTGAACGCTGGAGGCGGGAATCCGGCCCTGGGTCTTTTCCGCGACGTAATCGGGGAGGTAACTGTGTTGGTAGGCAAAGACCGAATCGCGGGCAAATTCGGTCTCATGCGCGGGGATCTCCCGCCCGTTCTGACGTACGTAGTGTGTGCCATCGCGGGTAATCCGGCCGCCCTCAAAAAAGGCGGGTACCAGAAAATGGGCATCGAAAGGCCCGAGGACCTCGGCCAGCACATCCGTTTCCAAGGGATAATGACCGCGCAGGGTAGAGTCCGAACGACTGACGAGAAGGGGCGGCGGATCCTCGGCATCGCTTTGCGCCAGCACCGTACGTAGATTCCCCGCGATTTCCCGCGTCACCCGCGCCGCCTCCGCCGCCGTCATCCCTCGACTGTTACTCAGGATAAAGCAGAGCGGTGATGGGTCCGCCAGCCCCTCGACCAAGGTCTGCACGTCCCAGCGCAGGAGCAGGGGACAGGAGTGCACCGTCTGCGAGCCGGTCGGGTCGTCGTCGATGACGATAATTTTGCTGCTCGCCTCGCCCATTTTCACCGCCCCAATTCAGGCTGACAGGGCCTGTACCCTGGCCACGATGGCCGCGCTGGTCAGCCCATTGAACGCCATGAGCTCGCCCGCACTTGCCGTGGTTTCACCGCGACGCCACGCCAAGGTATCGCGATGCTGGGCACGGCTACGCAGGAAGATCGGCTCCAGCGGCGCCGATCCGCCGCCGCTGATGCCCAACAGGATCTCGCCAGCAAACAACGCATGAAATTCGGCATCCGGCAGGAAATCTCGATCCGGTTCCGCCACGGTGTCGACTGCCACATCACTCTCCCGGTAGAGCTGGCGCGGATTGAGCACGCTGACGATGCGCACCCCGTAGCCCTGCGCCGCCAGCTCGTCGCCTGCGGCAAAAACCGGCTGCAGGGCCATATCTCCGGTGACCGCCAGGGTTACCGTTGCCCGCGTGCCGGTGCTTTCGTGCAACAGTGCCGCACCCCGCCGGATCGCCATCCGCGCCGTCGTCATATCCAGGTGAACGGGCAACGGGCTCTTGGAGGCAATGATCACCATCACCTTGTTCTGGCTCTCTACCGCATATTCGTAGGCCGCCTGCACCGCATTAGCATCGCAGGGGTAGAGCAGAAAGACATTGCCATTGCGCATCTGCGCGGCAAAATAGTTCTCGATTTCGGGACGCTGATGCGTCCAGCCGTTCCGTCCTTGCTCCAGGGCACCAGCGGTGAACATGCAAACCACCGAAGGCGTCGGCCGCCGTAATTCCGCCATCGCCTGCCCCACGGTCTGCACGATAGGCCAGCCGTTGATGGCAAAGGATTCGTACGACAACCAGAGGGAGCGACCGCCAAACAAGGCCAAGCCTGTGGCAAGACCGGCGCAGGCATCCTCGTTGAGCGGCTCATAGACCTGGCCGTTGGGCATCTGGTTGTAGAGCGGGTCTTCCGTGGGATGGCGAATCTTCAGGGCATCGTTGATATTTTTCATCGCCGAAGCCTCGTTACCATCGGCATTGGTCACCACAAAACGCCGATCCTGCTGGCCGAGCCAAGCCACCAGTGCGCCGAAGGCCGTAGCTGGCACCACCTGCTCGCCCACGGCGAAATCCTGCATGGGGAAGGAACCCAAGGGCGCCAGGTCGAGAGTCGTCTCCGTGACCACCGTCTGCGCCGCAGGGCCACCACCGGCGCGGCGGGCATTTTCCCGCACCAGAGCCCAGGCCTTTGGCGCCAGCGCCAGACGCTGCAAAGCGGCGTGGATCTCGGGAGAGTCCGGAGTATCCTTGGGATACAGATTATGGGATTTCGCTCCCGTGACATGCACGCCAGCGCCCTTTAGCTGCTTGAAAATGACGGCGGTGTGGCGCCCCTGCAAGGCCGAGTCTGACGCCTTGGCCGTTGCCGCGAGCACTGCCTTCATGAAAGCGAGGCGCTGCGCGAAGGAAAATTTGGACGAATCCACATAGGGCCCAGACTGACCAGCGTCGTCAAAATCCTTGGCGTCGATCAGGATGACTTCGTCGAAGTCGTGCGCTTTCCAGTAGGCAACCATCTCGCCATTGCTCATGCGCGAGACCATGGAGTGATGCTCCTGACTGAAGCCATTCCAGATCAATATGGGCAAATAGTTGGTGACCTGCGGATAGGCAAAGTGGAAGTGCTTCATGCTGCTCAGCACATAGGGTTCACCAAAGCCGCCGTCACCGATGGTGACGGGAAACAAGGTGCCGGGATGTAACAGCGCCCCCGCCATAGCAAAGTGCTGCCCCTGCCCGAGCGGCCCCGCCGGTGCCAGGAGACCGGGGATAGCCCCGGAGAGATGCCCCAGTAGGCCGTGGCGCTCGCGAAAACGTGCCATGAAATCGCTCATGTTCTGGATCTGCATGGCCTCCAGGGAACCATCGAGAAACATCGCGCTGTAGAACCCTGGCGCATGATGCCCGACTTCAGTCACGATATTGGTGTGTCCGAGCATGACCAAAGCCGCATAGATATCCGCGCTAGAGGCAAATCCCCCGGGGTGTCCGGACGACTTGGCGGCACAGACCTGCAGGGTGCAGTAACGCAGGGCGTCGGCGAGCAACAGGGTCTGATAGACGACACTTTCGTCGGCGGGATCAGGGATCTCCCGCGACCCTTCCCGGATGACTGCTGCGCTTCCCAAACGGTCAAATTCTGGCCAAGCCTCGCCGTAGCAAAACATGCCAGCGCAGAAATCAGGGGCGTGGGGGGGCAATGAGGGTACTTGCGTCATGGTACTGGCATCCCGTAGTCAGATCGTGCCTTTTAGGGTAGAAGAGATATACAGTTTCCGCAATAAGGTATATATTCCGCAATATGAAAAATACGGATCCCATCAGTCGCAGTTCCGTGCAGGTTATTGATCGTTTGCGCCTGTTGCTGGACGCGCTTGCCGAAGAGGGTGGCAGCACTTCCTTGAAAGTGCTGTCTGCCTGTACTGGCCTGGCCCCATCCTCTGCCTTTCGCATCCTCGCGTCTGCCCAGGAAAATGGTCTGGTCGAGCGGGATCTGCAGGGAAATTATTGCTTCGGCCCACGCCTGCTCGACTGGAGCCGCTTGGTCCACAGTCGCGCCGATCTCCGTGCCCTCGCACGGCCAGCCATGGCGTGGTTACGGGATCAGATCGGGGAAACCGTAAATCTGACCATCCAACAAAAGGACGAGGTACTGTACATCGAGCGTGTCCTCTCTCCCCGAATGATGCGCGTGGAACAGGTCATTGGCTCACATGCCCCCCTGCACTGCACCGCAGTGGGCAAATGGATGCTGGCCGAGCATGGCTACGACTGGGTACGGGACTACGCCGAACGCACCGGGTTACCTGCGCTCACCTCACATTCCATCACTCAGCTCGCTAGCCTGTGGGATACCGCACAGCAAGCACAGAAAGACGGGTATGCGCGCGATGACGAGGAAGCCGAGATCGGCGTTGGCTGTCTCGGCGTCCTCGTTCGTACTCCCCTTCCGTGCCTAGTGGGTCTGAGCATTTCTTCGCCCATTCACCGTCGTCTAGAGGAGTGGATACCTCTGCTGCAAGAGACCGCCCGGCGCATCGAGCAACGCTTACAGGGACTTACCGTTATCCTCGATCTCGACGCGCCAGTACCGACTCAATGACTGAGGCCGGCGGCACAACTCGCAGAACTATCTGCTTCTCCCTCGATTTCTATGGGCAGGCGCGTCTGACTCGCCAGATAGTTCACGCCGAGCCCCACCGCTGCGAGCCCTACCATCACCCAAAACACCCCATTCCAGCCAACGGTGTGAATGATAATCGACGATACCACCGGACCGATGGCACTCACCGAGTTTGAGATGACACCGATGGCGAAGGCACCCGCACCCATCGTCGCAACCGGAAAGATATTACAGGGCGAGGCCCAGTAATTGGGTGGCGTTGCCATCGTGCACGCCACGACCAACGCCGACAGGAGGAGCAAGGGATAGGAGATCGGCGCAATGTAAAGAATCATCAGGGCACCGACAATGATGAACACATTTGCCAAACTGATCACACCGAGGCGAGCGTTCACGAAATTCCGGTGCGTATTGTCCCGTTTTGCCCAGTAATCACCGAGCAGCGCACCGAGTACAGCAGCCGCAAAACCCATCAATCCCCAAATAAACATTACGTTACCAGTTTCTTCTGGCTTATAACCTAGATGATAAGCATAAATGGGCAAAAATCCGCCAATCGTGAAAAGCGTCCAGTTATTGGGAATTTGCACAATACCCATGATCCAGGTCATGGGATAAGACCACAACTTGTGCTTGCGGTGCTCGGCCTTGGATTTTTTGATTCCCTCGGCATGACTGCTGGCATCCCGGGCAAAGACAAAGTACACCACCGCACCGGCGATCATGATCGCTGCGGTAATGAAATACACGACCCGCCAGCCCATAGATGCGAGATCTCCGGTAATCACTCCACCAACGGCACCGCCCAGGGTAATGGCACCCAACATCGCCGCGAGCGAGATTCCACGTTGACTGGAGCGAAACCAGCCCGCAAGTTGCAGGGAAAACAGGGCGATCATCATGATCATGAGCCCCTGCAAAAATCGAAATACGATCAGCAGCACCAAAGACTGCGTGATCGGCATGAGAATGGGGATGAGAATCTGCGGAACGATCAAGAAGAGCTGCGCAACTAAGACTCCCAGGCGAATCCGGGTATCAAATATCCCACCATGACCGAGAAAAAAAGCGATAAATAAACCCACCGAAAAGGCATCGATGCCAGCAGCAGATAGCGACTGCACAGAAACATGCATCGCCGCCGCCATGGCTGGCGCCGATACGCCAAATGAGGTGAGAGAGATGAAGCTGGTGGTCATGATGACCCCAGTGATTGCCGCCATGACCCAACGATAGGGAGATGAATATTCAGGCATTTCTTGTATTGACATAATTATCCTCCTGACCAACATCAAATTACCTCAAAAGAGGCAGGAAGCCGCAAGCCAGGTACATCATAATTTACATATATAGCAATTTACTAAATAGATTTACCCTCCGCGACTGTATTGGAGAGTAGACCAGCATATTTCTTTCCGCAATAAGATATTGTTTCCGCGATACGGAATTTATACGGATAAATGAAACAGAATAAAATAAAAAGCTATATTCTCCATTCCAGCCCGTCATACGCTGGGGCAATATTCTCCGGCAGAACGGAACAAAGTTTTTGATAATCCAGATCATGGGTCATATGGGTGAGGAGGGTTTGCCGGGCACCAATCCGCACCGCAAGCGCCAGAGACTCGGCAAGGTTCACATGGGTCGGATGTTCTTCCTCGCGCAGGCAGTCGAGGATGAGAAGATCCAGATCTTGCAGCAGTGCGTAGCTTTCTTCTGGGATGGTTTTCAGATCCGTCAGGTAGGCCGCTCCACCAAAGCGATACCCATAAATGGGCAGGTTGCCGTGCAAAACTGGTACGGGCAAGACGGTGATCGTGCCCACCTGCTGCTTCGCCGTGATGCCCGTCATCGACAGTGACGGCTTTGCCCAGCCCGGATCAGGGGGAAGAAAACAATAACGAAAACGCTCTTCCAGTTCGCGTGCCGTACGCGCATCAGCGAAACAGGAAATCACTCGCTTGTCCAGAAAATTGAAGGCACGCAGATCATCGATCCCGTTGATATGATCGGCGTGAAAATGGGTATAAAAAACAGCGTCCAAGTGCCGAACATCGGCACGCAACATTTGCATACGCAAATCCGGGCCGGTGTCGATGAGAATCCGGGTATCCTGCTCTTCTACCAGGATGCTCGCCCGGCTGCGTTGATTCCGGCGATCTGCACTGCGACACACGGCACAATCGCAGCCAATCTGCGGCGTCCCAGCACTGGAACCCGTACCTAGGAAGCGAATGCGCATTCCGGCTCCGGCAATTTGAACAGATGACGAAAATTCTGCGAAGTCACCGCCGCCAGGCTGTCGCGATCTTCTCCGCGCAACTCCGCAAGAAACCGTGCGACATGAGCAACAAAAGCAGGTTCGTTGCGTTTACCGCGCATCGGCACTGGCGCCAAATACGGCGCATCCGTCTCAATCAACAGCCGCTCCTGCGGGATGAATTTGGCGACTTCCTGCAACTCTTTGGCGTTTTTGAAGGTAACGATGCCGGAGAACGAAATGTAAAACCCCAAATCCATTGCCTGACGGGCAAAATCGAGGGTTTCGGTAAAACAATGGATGACCCCACCACAATCACGGGCACCCTCGCTGCGCAATAAGGCGAGGGTATCGGCAGCCGCTTCCCGGGTATGAATGATCAGGGGTTTGCCGGTTGCCCGCCCGGCGGCAACGTGCCGCGCCAAGCGCTCTTGCTGCCAGGTAAGGTCTCCCTCGGAGCGAAAATAATCCAGACCCGTTTCGCCAACGGCGACAATCTTTTCATGGTCCAGGGCAGCGAGAAGATCTTGATAGCGCGGAGTCTCTGTGACCGGTTCATTCGGATGTACTCCGGCAGCGCCCCAGATCTCCGCTTCCGACTCCGCCAAGCTGCGCACTCGTCCCCAATCCGGCTGGCGCACAGCGGCAATCAGGATCGACTCGACTCCCGCCTGCCGCGCGCGTAGCAAAACTTCCGCACGGTCAGCGGCAAAATCGTCAAAATCGAGATGACAGTGGGAATCGACAACGCTTGGGGTCATGGGCTCTCCTGTGCAGGGACCCATTCTAGCGCGAATGCCGTGCCGATGCCTCCCCACTTCGTTGCCGCCTGGCCTCGAAGAGCACCACGGCGGTCGCGACCGAGACATTCAGGCTTTCGATCTGGCCAGCCATGGGAATACGCAGCAGGTAATCGCAATGCTCGCGAACCAGGCGGCGGACCCCCTTCTCCTCGCTCCCCATAACCAATACCAGAGGGCCGCGCAGATCCACTTCGTAGATGCTTTGTTCTGCCTCTCCGGCAAGGCCAGCTACCCAAAAATTGCGTTGCTGCAGCTCTTCGAGCGTGCGGGACAGATTGGTCAGAAAAAACACCGGCACGCGGGAAGCCGCACCGGCAGCCACTTTGCGTACCGTAGCAGTAATACCGCAGGCATTGTCCTTGGGCAACAGCACGGCATCTACCCCCGCCGCTTCGGCACTGCGCAAACAGGCACCGAGGTTATGCGGGTCCGTCACCCCATCGAGCATCAACAGAAAGGCATGCTCTGGGAGATGTTCTGCAAAGGCTTTCCAATCCCGTGGGGGAAGCGGCAATGCGCGGGCCAGCACCCCCTGGTGCTGATCCGCATGACAACGCCGTTGCAGGGCCTGCATTGGCTCTAGCGCTAGCGGGAGGCCATGGGCCTCGGCAGCTTGGCGGATAGCCGCGATTCTGGCATCGCCGGCCCTCTCCGTTGCCAGCCATAGACGCTCTACCTCCCCCGCCGCAATCGCCGCCTCTACGGCGTGGATGCCATAGATCCATTCTTCTGCCACAGTTCGCTCCAAGAAAAACGGCGGCCAGAGCGACCGCCGTCGGCTACTAATTGCCGGTGAAACAATCAGAACATATTGAAGATGTCGTCGACCACATTATCGGCCACGGCAAAACCGGCCCCAAGACCCAGGCCGGTCATCACATTGCCCATGAAACCGCTGCCCATGCCGCCCTGCGCCGGCGCGTTCCAGGGGCGTTGCGCCATATTCGGATTCATCCCGGGCTGCCCACCCATCTGCTGCATCTGCATCTCCAACTGCTGGATGCGCTGTCCCATCTGCTGCAACAGCATATTCACATTCTGCTGCTGGCCCTGCAGATTCATCGCCAAGTTACGCAGATCAAGGATCAGTTCCCGCGCCTGGGTGGCATCGGGAATCGCCGACTGTACCTTCTGCGCTACCTGCTGCAAGCCCTGCACGTTGTTCTGGGTCGCCTGAGCAATCTGATTGTACTGCTGATCAAACATCTGATAATCCATTCCGCACCTCCAGGAGTTCAAAACTTGGACTGCGCCGCACCCGCGCCGGTTCCTCGCTCGAGCAGCACCCGCCGCTCCCATGCTAGCCACACACCCCGCGCCAACAATATCAATATGGGGCCGATAATCAAACCAATCAAGCCAAAGGCAGCCGCGCCACCCAGGATACTGAAAAAAACCAGGAAAAAGGGCGCTTGGCTTTGCGATCCGGTGAGCAGAGGGCGGATGAGCAAATCCGCAAGGGTAATGACGAAGAAACCCCAACCCAATACCACAAAACCGGCAAGCCAATGCCCGCCGAAAATCAACCACAAGGTTGCAGCAGCAACCACCACCGTTGCACCAAAAGGGATCGGTGACAGAAGAGCCGTGACGACCATCCATAAGGGCCAGGTATTGAGACCAGCGACACCATAGGCGACACCAATGAGCAAGCCCTCGATGACGCCAACGCCAATCAGCCCGATGAGGACCGAACGTGTCGCCTCCCGCGCGGCCCACAAGAAGCGATCTCCCCGCTCCGCACCCCACAGCTGGGCCGCTGTCAAATGCAGGACTTCACTCAAACGTCTGCCATGCAGGCTGATGGCAAAAACCGTCAATGCGACAAAAAAGGTATGCAAAACAAAAAACCAGAGCTGCCCGAGGGAACTGGTGATAACCGCCGCATGTTCCGAAAAAAAGCGCGACAGATGCGCACCATTCAAGACTCGCAAATGCGCTGCGAGCCATTTTCCGAAATAGGGAACCTGCTGCAGCTCCCGTGGCACCCCGAGCAGCGGAGCCCCGCTCTGCCAACGTGCCACCACCTGCAGCAATTGCGGCAGGATCGATTCGACCACCAGAACGGCCGGAATGATGATGATCGCCATCCACGCCAGCGCATGAAGAAACGAAGCGAGCCAACGCGGCAAATGGAAGGAACGCTCGGCACGTAGTTGCCATGGCCAGCCCACGGTCGCGAGGACGGCGCCCATGAGCAGGGGTCCGGCGTAAGGGCTCAGGGTATACAGAGCACCCAGGTAAATGAGGACGAGGACCACCGTCCCCCAGCTGGCAAAGCGGATTTTTTCCCGCAATTGGGGCATAGAAATGCTGTCAGTGGACGGGTGAAAGAGGGAAAGGATGCCCGAGGCGCTCCCAAACCGGCTGCAGCCCAGCGGGAAGGGGCGCCAATTGCCCAATCTCGGCGTGACCAATTTCCGGACCATGAAAATCCGAACCCAGGGAGGCAGCAAGGTCCAATTGCCGCGCCAATTTGCCCAGATGTTCGCGATCAGCCGCCGCCTGCGAACCGGAAGAAACCTCGATGGCACCGCCGCCAGCATCACGGAACTCTTCAAATAGCTCGCGCAGGCGCTCCGCACTCAGCTTGTAGCGCCCTGGGTGCGCAACCACGGCAATCCCCCCCGCCTGGCGAATCCAGGATACCGCGTCACGCATGGGAATCCAGTCACTCGGCACATAGGCCACCTGTCCCCGCCCAAGCCAACGTTGAAAGGCCTCGCCATTATCGCGGCAGTGGCCAGAATCTTTTAGCCAACGGGCGAAGTGGGTCCGCCCCACCATGCGGCTACCGGCCAGTTCCCGCGCGCCGGCCTCGGCACCTGGAATTCCCGCACTATCCAGCAAACGGCTGATTTCCGCAGCACGCCAGTCGCGAAACTCCATGATCCGGTCGAGGCCGGCCTGAAGTTCCGGATTTCGGATATCGATACCCAAGCCAACAATGTGAATGCCGATGCCATTCCATTCACTTGATACCTCCACCCCAGGCAAAAAATCGATACCCAAGCGGCCTGCCTCCGCTGCGGCAGTAGCAATACCCGCAGTGTTGTCATGATCGGTCAGCGCCATCAACCCCACGCCGCGCGCGGCAACCCGCGCGACCAGATCTTCTACGCGCAGGCTGCCATCGGAATGCAGGGAATGCATGTGGAGATCGACTGCGGAACGAGGAGGAATCGACTGTGGCATAGAGAAGCTCCCGACACACTGCGTCAGTAAAGTTTTCATGGTATCATCAAAGGCGAATTTTGGCACTTTGAGGAACCCGCCTTGCCTTCACTCGCCGACATCGCCAGCGCCAAAGCTCGCTTCGAACAGCAGGTCCAGCCTCTCCTCGCTCGCTTCGCAGAAAGCAAGATCGCCACCGGTGAGCAAGTCACCCCACCGCAACTGGTGGATGCCCTGCGGCAGCTCTTCGCCGTGCTGGAGAAGGACACTACCGACTGGGATCCTTCACTGCCCGAAGACGAAGCGGAGCGGATTGGTGATCTCAGCATTGGCCTGCTCATGGATCTGGCGACCTGGGCGGACCGTCTCGGAGAGCGTAAGAGCAAAGCAGCACTCGAGGTGGTCAGTGTCAGTATCGCTGCCTGGCTGGTACAGGAGCAGCAACCGATTCATACCCTCGACCCGGTGGTGAACGGCCTAGCGGTCTTGGCCAACGGCGAGCGGGACCCGGCGGCGCTTGCCAGTCTGGCGCGCCTGATGGGCGCGGTAGTCGCGGCCGCCGAAGCCGATTACGCCGCCGACCTGGAAAGCAACGATCCGCAGCGGCCCTGGCGTATCCTGATGTTCAACTGGGGCATCACGGCCACCCGCGCGCAAGCCCCGGAGCTGATGCGCGAGGCTTTTGCGGCCCTTCAAAAATTCCTTCCCGCCGACGCACAACTTTTTTTCCAGGAAGGTCGACAGCAGGTCCTGCAGGGCGACTTCAGTCCTGAGGTGCAACAGGTCATGCTCGAGGCAGCGGAGGGCAGCGGCCATAGTCTCCATTGAACCTGTCCTCCGACTCGGTCACCACCGGTTTCTTCGACACCAGCCCTGACCATGCCGCAGCGTTGGCTTCCCTGGCTCGCCCTGGCCCTGCTCCTGTGGCTGATCTACCTGCTTGGTCCCATTCTTTCTCCCTTCCTGATCGCCGGCGTACTCGCCTATCTGGGCAACCCCCTGGTAACGTTTCTACAGCGCTGGCGCATTGGCAGGACACTCGGTACCACCCTGGTTTTCCTCTTCGCCCTCCTGCTGGCTGCCGCGATCATCATCGCTTTACTGCCCACAGTGCGTGCCCAGACCCTGATTGCCATCAATTATCTCCAGCAATATGCCAAGCTGCTGCAGACGCAGCTGTTGCCGCAAATATCTCAGCGCTTGGGGATTCCCATCGACAGTCACACGCTGACGGCTTACGCCAGCAAAAATGCCAGCAAACTCGCCCATTGGGCCAGCAGCAGCCTCCAGGTCGCACTGATTTCCGGCTCCGGCATCCTCTCGTTTCTGATGAACTTTCTGCTCATTCCGGTCATCACGTTTTACCTGTTACGGGACTGGCCACGCCTGTTGCAGCGCCTCGACGAGCTCATCCCGCGTCGCCAACTAGCCCTTGTCCGGCAACTGGCCATCGATTCCGACCGGATGCTAATGGCCTTTCTGCGCGGGCAGCTCCTCGACATGCTCGCGCTGGGCGCCACCTATGCCATTGGGCTCAGCATCGTGGGCCTGAAAACCGCCCTACTTATCGGTCTCCTCTCCGGACTTTTGAGCTTTGTTCCTTACTTGGGATTTGCTAGCGGCATCATTCTCGCGAGTCTGGCAATGTACATTCAGGGCGGCACCCTCCTCTCGCTGGCAGAAGTCTGGGCGGTATACGGCGTTGGACAAGTCCTCGAAAGCACCCTGTTCATCCCGATACTGGTTGGGGATCGCATCGGCCTGCATCCGGTGCTGGTGATTTTTGCCGTCCTTGCCGGTGGGCAGCTGCTCGGTTTTGTGGGCCTGCTCATCGCCCTACCCGTCACCGCCATCCTGATCGCTCTGCTCCGACACGCACACCGCTGGTATCGGCAGAGTCGCGCGTACGCTGCAAACCTACCGCAGGAGGAATAAAACGTGGACGTACTGCCCTATCTCATTGTTGGTGCTGGAATTACCGGACTCAGTCTGGCTCTACGCCTTCAGGAAGAGGGAAAAGAATTTCTGCTGCTCGAGGCGCGCGAGACGGCGGGTGGCAATATTCGCAGCCGTAGCGAAGAGGGCTTTACCTACGATCTTGGCCCCAACACCTTGCTCGTTCGCGACCCTTTGGTGGCGGATCTGCTGCGGCGTCTCGCTCTTGATGGTGTTACCGCCAATCCTCTTGCTCGTCGTCGCTTTGTCCTGAATCGGCACAAGCGACTGATTGCACTTGGCCCTGGAGCCCTGCTTGGCGGCAAGCTTTTGTCTCCCGCTGCCCGTCTACGCCTTCTTGCTGAACCCTTCCGCGCCCGCGCGGCGGCGGAGGAGTCCGTGGCAACATTCGTGCGCCGACGCCTGGGGCCGGAAATATTGGACTGGATGGTCGACCCCTTTGTCTCCGGGGTTTTTGCTGGTGATCCCGAGCGTCTCTCCCTCGCCGCCAGCCTCCCTCGTCTGGCGCAGATGGAGAAGGAGCATGGATCCTTGCTGCTCGCCGGCTTGCGCCGCAAGCGCCCGAGCATGCGCAGTCGCCTGCTATCCTTTGCCGGCGGCATGCAGGATCTGCCCCGCGCCGCTGCCGCAACACTGGGCGATAGACTGCGCTGCAATGCGCCGGTGACCGCCATCCTTCCCGTCGACCAAGGCTGGAGAGTGGAAAACAAAAGCGGCGCTCTGCTGGCAAAACAGTTGTTTCTCTGCCTCCCCACCGATGCAATCATTCGCCTTCTGCCTGCGACCGCGCAGCCATTACGCGATCAGCTCGCAGAAATCGAATATCCCGCGGTCGCGACGCTTGCCCTGGGTTTTCCGCGCACAAAGGTAGAACATCCCCTGGACGGCTTTGGTGTGCTGATCCCCAGACGCTTGGGCATCCCCACCCTGGGGGCACTGTTCTCTTCCACCCTTTTCCCCAAGCGTGCGCCCGACGGCCAGGTATTGCTTACGGTGTTTCTGGGTGGTGCGCAGGAAGCCATCCCGCAGGAGGAAGCTCTCCTCTTTCGCCAGGCCCTGGAAGACCTCTCCCCCATCCTGGGCATCCAGGGCCAGCCCAGTTTCCAGCGGGCGCAACTTTGGCCGCGCGCCATTCCGCAATACAACCTGGGACACGTCCAGCGCATCGCCGCCATAGACAGCGCCCTGGGCGACTGGCCGGGCTTGTCACTGCTGGGCAATTGGCGTGGCGGCGTGGCGCTGGGCGACTGTATCCGCAACGGCTGGGAGGCAGGGCGAATAGAAGGGTAGAAAATTTTTGCCAGTCGCTCCTTGACCATCAGCAATCAATGTCACGATAATCACGAAAAAGGCATCCTCAAAGAAGAGGCCTAGAAGGTTTCACCACAAGGGTTTGAGGAGAGGCATGAGCTACCAGACCACACCGGCACAGGCTTCTGTACTCACGCTAGAGGGATGCGCGGTCTTCGACGCCTTGCCAACCGCAGTCCTTATCTTCGCGTCTGACCTCATTCTCTACGCCAATACGGTTGCCCTCCAGATTTTCCAAGCCGACAGTAAAGATCAGGTTCTCGGAGAATCTGTACACAAATTCATCTATCCCCTCGATCAAGAGCGAGTAATTGCCCGCATCCGCCGCGCCGAAAAGAGCAATCTCATCAATCCTCCAACCGAGTTTCGCGTTTATACCTGCCTGCATCAGGTCAGGGTTATCGCTCTGACGAGTCGCACTTTGATGATTGACAGCCACATAGGCCTCGTTGCCACATTTCTCGATATGACCGAACGCTGTGCGATGGAAAAGCGTCTGCGGGACAGCGATGCGCAATTTCAACACCTCATGAACACCATGCAGGATGTTTTTTACCGCACGGATGCCGATGGCATCACCCGCTATGTGAGCGCATCGGTACGCAATGTTCTTGGCTATTCCCCCGACGAGATTATTGGCCTGCCAGCCGCCGTGTTCTATCCTGACCAGGATAATCGCAAGGAACTCGTGGAAGTCATCAAAAAACAGGGCTATGTTCGAGATTTTCCGGGACAGATGCGCTGCCAAGATGGAAGAATTATCGATATTTCCATCAGCAGTACCATTTTACTCGATGAAATGGGTCAGTATGCCGGGGTAGAAGGTATTTGGCGCGACATTACGGAGCGGCGTACCCTTGAGCGCAAGTTGGAACAACTAGCAAGCCGAGATGAACTCACAGGTATCGCCAACCGACGCTTCAGCCTGGAAGAGATGGGGAAAAGACTCTCGCGCTACAAACGCCATCAGCGCGATATGAGCGTATGCATCCTTGATCTAGATCATTTTAAGAGAATCAATGATCAGCATGGACATTTAGTGGGGGATCAGGTGCTCCTCGAATTCTCTGTAGTCGTTCAGAGTGAGTTGCGCAGTACCGATCACTTTGGACGCCTTGGCGGAGAAGAATTCCTCTTAATTTGCGAGGATTCTTCTATCGAAAATACCAGCTCGCTGGCGAGACGGATCCTACAAAAAGTCTGCGATCACCCGGTGGCTATCAGCTCGCAAACGAGCATACAGGTAACCGTAAGCATCGGCGCAACGGCGGTAGAATCAAGCGACAGCTCGATCTCCTCCATTTTATCTCGCGCCGATAATGCCCTTTACCAAGCCAAGTCCGAGGGCCGCAACCGCATTTGCTGGTTTACAGAAATGCTTCTTCGTAATGAGATCTGAAGAATCACTCGTTCTGCAACTTTTGAGGTGACTGTCCGCCGGCCGCGCTGCCGAATGTCAGTCCTCTATCCGCCACGTGATGGTATTGAAAAGCCAGACGCCCGCTTTGATTGATCTGCTCCGGATAACTCGCCACCTGTCCAATAATTTCTACAGGTGTGCCGGGTTGGACCATACTCGCAATGTCTTGTGCGTCGTGATTGGAGAGCGCCACACAGCCTGCCGTCCAGCGGCCTGGGAACACTCTGGCAGCACGATCGTACGAAAAACTTGGCCCCATGCCATGGATTCCGATGTACCCGCCCAAGGGCGTGTTCTGCGGCGGCACCTGCCCAGTATCGATGGCCGACACAATCGCGTGATACTGGCTCTGAGAGATGATCCCTTCACGTAAGCCCCATTCGGCGTCGTGCCGATTGGGATAGGTGAGAAGCATGAAGGGTCCGTATTGGGTTCCCCAGCGTACATACCCTATGTGATAGTGCCCGACGGGCGTCTTGTTATCACCGCGAATCCGGCGCGGAGCCGACCCGCCAAAGCCAATAGCGACCGGATAGCTGGCCAAGAGGGTCGAGCCGCGATATAGATACAGCTTGCGCTGATCGGTATTGACGATGATGTGCAAAGTCACATCTTGCGGCGCAACGGGCTGCACCGGGGCCGTGGAAATCGCAGGACTGACCGGAGGCGGAGGAATGCGCGCCGCGTAGTAGGCAACCGAGTGGACCGTGGTCGATGGGAGCTGCGAAGTACAGCCGCCCAGGAATACCATACCAACTACCGCCACAGACCAATGATACCAACGTCCCACGCGTAATTCCTCGCGCTAATATAAAATTTTTTGCAGAATACTCCAGCCCATCCCTGACTGTCTACCGGAGCATCTTCGCCAGCGCCTTTCCGTTAACTGCGGTCAGTAGTGGTAGCGTAACTGAACGATCAGAATCGAATCATTCATTGTCTTGTAGACGATCCGATGCTCATCGTTGATTCGCCGCGACCAATAGCCAGCTAGCGCGTGCTTCAACGATTCAGGCTTCCCTACCCCACTGTGCGGCGTCCTCGTGTTTTCTTTGATCAGGTCATTGATTCGTTTGACCAACTTCTTGTCAGTCTTCTGCCAGTAAAGATAGTCCTCCCATGCCTGTTCGGAAAAGACCAGCCTCACTCGGCAAGATTCCTGGCCTTGCCCCTCCCCGATTCCAGCGACGCAATGCTCTCCAGTAATCGCTTTGCGTTCTTCGGGCTCCTGAGCAAATAAGACGTCTCTTCAAGGGCCTTGAAGTCCTCAAGCGACATCATCACCACGGCTTGCTCCCCGTTGCGCGTAATGATGATGGGCTCGTGATCATCGCAGACACGATCCATGGTATCGGCTAACTTGGCTCGAGCGGTACTATAGGTGATGGCATCCATTGGCGCCTCCATTTGTACATTTATTTGTACAGATAGTGTCTCAGCATGTCAAGGATATTCCTCCCTCTTTTCAGCCTATTGCCGCATAGGCAGTGCCTGAACCCAACCAGCGCTGGACGAGCACATCGATCGCCTCCGGACAGTCCCGCTCCAGGCGTTCGGCAAGTCCTGGAAGAAGCGCCAAAAGCGCTTCATCGCGCAGCAGATCGGCGATACGCAACTGCCGCTCACCGCTCTGCCGCACTCCCAGAAACTCCCCCGGTCCCCGCATCTCCAAATCCTTGCGCGCAATGACAAAGCCATCCTGCGACGCACGCAGGATCTGCAGTCTTTCCCGCGCCTTGGCCGAAAGGGGTGCGTGATACATCAGGATACAGACACTGGCCTGCGCGCCCCGCCCCACTCTCCCGCGCAACTGATGCAATTGCGCCAATCCCAAACGCTCGGCGTGCTCGATCACCATCACCGATGCATTGGGAACATCCACCCCTACTTCGATCACCGTCGTCGCCACCAATATTCGCAGCTTCCCGTGCCGGAATGCCTCCATGATCTGCGCCTTCTCCTCGCTGCGCTGGCGCCCATGCAGCAAGCCAATGGAAATTTCCGGCAATACTGCCTGCAAATCGGCATAACTGGTCTCCGCTGCCTGCAATTGCAGGATCTCGGATTCCTCGAT
Organism: Acidithiobacillus sp. YTS05; assembly: GCF_024396695.1. Taxonomy (GTDB): domain Bacteria; phylum Pseudomonadota; class Gammaproteobacteria; order Acidithiobacillales; family Acidithiobacillaceae; genus Igneacidithiobacillus; species Igneacidithiobacillus copahuensis. Next base: position 646,704 of record NZ_CP094359.1, on the reverse strand, counting down.
CAAAGGACAGACCCAATAGATCTGGCGCCCAGCGGCAAGCAGGTGATGCAGCCGCTGGATCAATTCCTCCCGCCGATCATCGGCCAGCACCAGCGTGTCGATGGGTTGCCGCCCCGGCGGCAATTCATCGATGCTGGAAATATCCAGATCGGCGTGCAGGGTCATGGCCAGAGTACGCGGGATCGGTGTTGCGGTCATTACCAGGAGATGGGGCAGGTCGCCCTTTTCCAGCAGTCGACGGCGTTGCTCGACGCCAAAGCGATGCTGCTCATCAATGATCACCAGCCCCAGACGGGCAAACTCCACATTCTCCTGGAATAACGCCTGCGTCCCACAAACGACGGACAGGCTACCTTCCTGCAAATCCGTCATGGTAGTGCGTCGCTGACGCAGTCCCTGGCTACCCAGCAAGAGCCCCACCGCCACGTCCAGCGAAGACAACCAGGACTGCAGACGCTCATACAGTTGCACTGCCAGAATTTCCGTCGGCGCCATGACGGCAACCTGTTTACCCGCTGCTACCACATGCAGGAGTATCGCAACCGCCACCAGGGTTTTCCCCGAACCGACGTCACCCTGCACCAGCCGCCGCATCGGCCGCTGGCTCGCCAGGTCGGCTACCGCCTCGGCAATCACCCGTTCCTGCGCAGACGTTGGCGAAAAAGACAAGGTCCTGCGCAGCCGCTGCCAAAGCCTGGGATCAGGCACAGATTCTGCCAGTTGCGCAGCGCTTTTCCGACGTTCCCGACGCAAAGCCAGATGATGCGCCAGGAGCTCCTCCAGGGCGACTCGTTGCCACTCCCGATCCGCGGCCATGGGCGCACGCTCCCCGCCCCGGTGCAGGTAGCGAATACTGTCGGCCATACTCGGCCAGTCCGGGAAATATGCCTGTAAGGGATCAGCGAGGCTGGGCAACAATTCCTGCGCGGCAGCAATGAAACGCCGCCACTGCTGTTGGTGGATGCCCTGGGTGCTGGGATAGAACGGTGTCAGATGCTCGGGAGGCCGAAAATCCCCTCGATCGGCGAGCTGCCACTCGGGATGCACCATCTCCAGCCCCTGCAGACCCGCGCGCAATTCGCCAAAGCACCAGAGTCTGCGTCCGCTGTGCCATTGCTGGCGCAAAGCCGGACTCAGGTGAAAGAATCGCAGGCGAAGGGCTGCCCCACTTGCATCCGCAAGACGCAGCAACCACTGCTCTCGCCGGCCGGTCTGGCGCTGCAGATCGACAATTTCCCCCAGTACCGCGCATTCCATCCCCGGCCGCAGAGAAGCAATCGGCAAGAGGCGCCGACGATCCTGAAACCGCAGGGGGAGATGAAAAAGCAGGTCCTCGATCCTCGTGAGACCCAGGCCCGCCATGCGTCCAGCAAGCGCCGGCCCGATGCCGGGCAACGCTGCCAAAGAATCCTGCAGACGCAGCGCTGGACGCGATACCGCCATACCTTCAGGCGTTGGCGTCTTGCGCGCGGCGCCTTTCCCAGTCCTGCAGCAACAACTCTAGATCGAGATGATGCATGGCAGCTACGCCAGCCAAGGTTTCTCGCTCGGCGACGAAACACTCATTGCAGTGGATTCCCTTTTCTTCCAGCAAGCCACGCAATTCCGGATAGCGTTGCAGAAGAACGCGAACCGGCTGCTGCAGATCAGCCGGTAGCATGATCCGCCTCAGCCAGGGCGACGATGCCGTCGATCTCCACCGCCGCGTTACGCGGTAAGGCGGCAACCTGTAATGCCGCACGCGCCGGATAGGGAGGGGTAAAAAATTTTTCCATGAGCGCATTCACCGTCGCAAAATTGCTCAGATCACTCAGATACACCTGTAATTTCACCGCCCGCCGTAGGTCGGTGCCCGCCGCCCCACAGACGGCTTGCAAATTATCCAGGACCTGTTGCATCTGCACAGCAAAGTCTCCCTGCACCAGCTCTCCCGTTTTCGGATCGATCGGGATCTGACCAGAGAGATACAGCAGATCGCCATGGATCATGGCCTGACTGTAGGCGCCTATGGCCTTTGGGGCCTCTGCACTGTGAACGGGTTTGGGCATGACAATCTCCTGACAATTCATCCTTTCACGCGCTGCACCCGCGACACCGAGGGCAGGGAGCGTAAATTCCGCACCACCTGGGCCAGGTGATCGCGGTCGCGCACCGTGATGGTAAAGGTAATACCGGTATACAGGCCATCCTGGGGTTCGATATCGACATGATCGATGTTGGCATCGGCCTGGGCGATATGGGTTGCCACCCGCGCCAGGACCCCGCGTCCACTCTCCGCCACAACCCGCACCAGGACCGGAAACTCGGCATGCACTTCGGGATCCCACTGCACGTCCACCCAGCGGTCACGACGCTTGCGCCATTCCCGAATGTTGTGGCAATCGTGGGTGTGCACCACAATCCCTTTGCCCGCCGTGATGAAGCCGAGGATCGGATCCCCGGGAATGGGACGACAACAGCGCGCCAGGGTAACTGGCATCCCCTCGGTACCGCGGATCAGCAATGGCTGGTTGTGTCCCGTCTCACGCCCAGGCCGCCCCGGTAGCAAGGAGCTTACCGCCTGCCCCAGTCGGCGCGCCGTTTGCGCCAGACGCCCACGCTCTTCCTCGGGTACGAGTTTTTGCGCCACCACCAGCGGAATGACCTGACCGATGCCGATCGACACCAACAAGGCGCTACGGTCTGCCACCTGAAAAGTGGGATAGACACGCTGAAAATCTTCTTCCGTCAATGCTTCGAGAGAGGTTCCCAGACTACGCAGGGCCTTGTCGAGCAGACTGGCACCCAGTTGTTCCGCGTCACCACGCTGAATGGTCTTGAGGTAAGAGCGGATATTGGCACGCGCCTTGGCGGTGACCACGACCTCCAGCCAGCCGGCCTGGGGATGTGCCGACTCGGCGGTGATGATCTCCACCTTGTCACCATTGTCGATGATGCTGCGCAACGGCACATAGATCTCATTGATTTTGGCGGCCACCGCGCGATTACCGATATCACTGTGCACGGCATAGGCAAAATCAATGGCCGTAGCACCCCGCGGTAGACCTAGAATTTTGCCCTTCGGGGTGAACACGTAGACCTCATCAGGGAAGAGATCCATCTTCAGGCTTTCGAGAAACTCTTGCGAATCCCCCCCCTGGGCCTGCAACTCCAGCAGACGCTGGATCCACGCGCGCGCCTGCGCCTCGGCATGAGCCCGCTGAATTCCGCTCTTGTAGAGCCAATGCGCGGCCACTCCGGCTTCCGCCACCCGATGCATATCCTCGGTCCGAATCTGGATCTCCACCGGATGTCCAAAAGGCCCTAGCAGGATGGTATGGAGAGACTGATAGCCATTCGATTTCGGGATGGCGATGTAATCTTTGAAACGCCCGGGAATGGGACGAAACAGACTATGGACGATGCCGAGCACTCGGTAGCAGGTATCGACATCATCGACAATGATGCGAAAAGCATGGAGATCGTGAATGGCGGAAAAAGGTAGTCCCTTGCGCTGCATCTTCCGGTAAATGCTGTAGACATGCTTTTCCCGCCCACTTACCTGGGCATGGATCGCTTCCTGCCGCAAACGCTCGGCAATCAGCTGTCCAATTTTCTGTACGCCCTCTTTACGATTACCCCGGGCTGCCTTGATCGCTTGATTCAGGGCATGCCAGCGTTTCGGATAGAGATGCGAAAAGGCGAGTTCTTCCAACTCGATACGAATGGCGTGGATACCCAGACGCTGGGCGATTGGCGCATAGATATCCAGGGTCTCGCGGGAAATGCGCCGGCGTTTGTCCGCCGCCATCACCCCCATGGTGCGCATGTTGTGTAACCGGTCGGCAAGTTTGATCAGCACGACGCGGATATCACGTGACATCGCCAGAAACATCTTGCGGAAGTTTTCCGCCTGCGCCTCTTCCCGGGTCTCGAAGCGCACTTGGCCGAGTTTGCTGACGCCATCTACCATCTCGGTGACCTCGGCGCCGAAGCGTTCCGTCAGCTCGTCTTTGCTGATGCCACAATCCTCGATGACATCATGCAAGAGCGCTGCCTGTATGGTGGCGACATCCAACTGAAGTTCTGCGAGGATACAGGCAACCGCCACCGGGTGATGAATGTAGGGTTCACCACTACGGCGCCGCTGCTCCCGATGCGCCAATGCCGCCAGCTCATAGGCATCGCGCACCTTCTGCACATCTTCTGGCGACAGATAGCGCTGTAGGAGAAGACGTAGCGGCGCACAAGGATCATCCAAAGCCGGGGTTACCGGCGAGAGCTGCAACACCTCGGCAGCCTCCGCCAGAAAAACGGAGTCTGCCGGGTTGCTGAGTTCAGTCGCCGCCGACATCCTCGATACCTGCGGATTCCCGCCGTGCAGCGCCGGGGAAACTGGCCAAAGGTGGCGGTGCCGGCTCGTCGAGGATGGCACGACTCACCTTACCGGCGGCAATTTCGCGTAGCGCCATCACGGTATTTTTATCTCTCCCGGCGGGAAGCAATGGCTGCGCACCACCAGCCAGCTGGCGGGCACGCCGGGCTGCCACCAAGGTCAGCTCAAAGCGGTTGTCCACCTTCGACAAACAGTCTTCTACAGTAATACGAGCCATGACGGCATTCCCTCACTATTTTACAAAATCACGCCAAAAGAGTACGCAGACGCGTGTGTTCCTCGTGCTGCTGGCGATTGCGCCGCAGATGCTCGGCACGCACGACACAACGCAAGTCCTCCAAAGCGCGCTGAAACTCCTCATTAACCACGAGATAATCAAACTCATCGTAATGTAGCAGCTCTTCCCGCGCTGCCGCCAGTCGTCGGGCAATCACCTCGTCGCTATCCTGGCCGCGACCCCGCAAGCGTTCAGCGAGAACGGCCAAGGAAGGTGGAAGGATGAAAACGCTGACGACATGCTCTGGCAAGCGCTCTCGCACCAGGCGCGCACCCTGCCAGTCGATTTCCAGCAAGCAGTCCACCCCGGAAAAGAGCTGCTTTTTCACCCACGATTCGCCGGTACCATACCGGTTGCCGTGTACCAACGCATGCTCCAGGAATTCTCCACGCTCTGCCATTCCGGCAAATTGCTCTGCCGAGATGAAGTGATAGTCCTGACCATCGATCTCTCCCGGACGCGGAGCGCGCGTGGTAAAAGACACCGACGTGCGCAGAGCCGTCGTTTCCTGCACCAGAGCACGAGACAGGCTGGTCTTGCCGGCGCCGCTGGGCGCCGAAATGATCCAGAGAATCCCTGCATGATGGGCGCGATCACTCATGATTATGGCTACTCCACATTCTGGATCTGCTCACGCAACTGTTCGATCAGCACCTTGAGCTCGATGGCGGCCCGACTGACCTGTGGATCGCCGGCCTTGGAGCCCAAGGTATTGGCCTCCCGATTGCACTCCTGCACCAGGAAATCCAGACGTCGTCCGACGGCCTCGTCACGTTGCAACACTTGGCGAATTTCTGCAAGGTGCGTTGTCAATCGTTCCATTTCCTCGGCCACATCCTGCCGGTGCAAATAAAAGACCAGCTCTTGCTCCCAACGGCCGGGTTCCACCTGTTGCCGCAAATCGCCCAGGCGTCGTTCCAGGCGTTCTGCCAGCCGCGCTTCAATGCCGGGAAGTTGCACGCGCAGGGATTGCAGTATCTCCTCCATGGCGCCCAGCTTTTGCAGGAAAATTTCTGCAAGAGCGCTGCCTTCCCGCAGACGCGATGCCTGCAGCTCCTGCAGGGCATCATCGAGATGCGCCAGCAACGCCTCAGGCTGAATTTCCTCTATTTCTCGGGCCTGCAGGACACCCGGCCAGCGCAACAGCTCGAGGGGATCGGGTTCCGGGAGCGGTGCGTCCCACAACTCTGCAATCTCACCTACGGCGCCACGCAGTTCCGCCAGCAATGCGGGGTTGATGCGAATACTCGGCTGCTCCTCCTGGGCAGAATGTCGCAGCCACAGTTCAACCCTGCCGCGCTTGACCACCTGCGCGACCCGCCGACGCAATTCTGCCTCGATGCCAAGGAGACTGTCGGGAAGGTGCAGGACGATCTCCAGGAAGCGATGATTTACCGCACGGACTTCCCAGGATCGTCCATCTTCCGCCCCGCCCGCCACCACCCGGGCATACCCCGTCATACTCCGAATCATTTGCGCCCCACCCGTAAAGGCGGGAGTCTAGCACGCAGACGTCCGCAGGACACGCCCTGTCTGGGCGAGATCAGGTCACCAGGGATACATCCAGCCAAAACGCGGACCAAACGGGCCGTAATAACCCGGCCAGCCCCAGCCCCATCCGCCACTCACGACGACAGTGCTCATGCGCGGCTCCGGCTCTGGCACGGGCCAGAGATAAACCTGACTGGCACTCAGACGCGGATAGGGATATTCGAACCCCCCCACCTTCTTGACCACAATCCCTTGTATGGTTCCGATAAAGGTCACCTCGCGTCCCGCGGCGTATAAGGTCGGATCGTAGAATCCGGGCGCACAGGCGAGAAAACGACCGACATCCGCAGCCTGACGACCAAGTACCGGGCGGCCCTCGGAGTTGAGGGGGAAACCCAGCACGGTGAAACAGGTCTGCTGGGCCTCGGGCTCGGCCTGAATCAACTCGCCGCCCCAGCGTACGAGTTTGCCATTCTCGGCCCCGCTTTGCGCCTGGTGGGGTGTGATAGGAGGAAAGTTCCCCGCCACCGGCGACATCGTGGCGCAAGCCGAAAGAGCTAGAGGGAGGAAGAGTGCGACCGCAAACCTTGCATAGGACATGACTAAATACCTCCATAGGATCAACGAGGTACAGTGTAGCACAATTTACTTGTCAGAGAGGAACGCGGGTGTCATAAAACTGTCACGAAAGATTCATACAACTGTAACATTTCTCTGATAGAGTTCCTCCCACATAAGGTCTGACCCACGCAGGTGAGACCTAGAGCCGCGGCAAAAGTGACTCATCATCGACAGGAGCGTATCAGAATGAACACGAAGAAATCCCTGGCGCTGTCCGTAGCGGCAGCCATTGGCGCTTTGGTACAGATCAATGCCCATGCCGATACCCAGTCTCTCGGTACGGTTACCGGAACTGCCAGCAGCGAGACCGGTTTTTTCGGTGCCGCCCCCAATCTGAACGTGGGCCAGACACCCAAGAGCGATATTCAGCGCGTGCAGAAGTTTGACAAGACCGCCACCCAGCAGGAGACCACCATCACCAAGGGGCAGTTTGAGATGATCAGCCCCACCGATTCCTACACCCAGGTACTCAACACCCTGCCCAACGCCATGGTCGTCAGCAGCGGTGACAGCATGGATGGCGATGACGTCTACATCAACGGCTTCAGCAAGTCGCTCATCAATTTCACCCTGGATGGCATCCCTCTCAACGACAACGACAGCTATACCTACTACACTAACGAGTTCATTCCTTCGGTACTGGTAGCCGGGGCCAAATATTATCCCGGCGCCGAATCGGCCGCCCTACCCGGCCTGGCCGCCTTCGGCGGCGCCTTCGCCACCTACAGTCTCAAGCCCTCGCCTTTCCCCATCGTGCGGCCCATTGTCGGTGGCGGCAGCTTTGGCAAGTACAACTATGGTGGTTTGATCAATACTGGGCTCTTTGCCAAGAACATCGCTCCCACCTCGGCCTGGATCTATGTCAATCAAACCCAGCGCGATGGCTACTTCCAGAACAACGGCGCTACGCAGACGCAGTTTCTCTTCAAATCACTTACCCACATCGGCCCCGGCAACCTGACCCTGTTCTTCACCCAGAACAACCAGCGCTTCAATTACTACAATGGCGCGACTGCGGCGCAGATTGCCGAATTTGGCCGGGATTACAACAGCTATACCAGCAACCTGCTGAATCCCAATGGCACGGTGAACTACCTGTATTCTGGTTTCAACTACAACAATTATATCAACTGGCTGGGCTACGCCAAGTACGAAGGACATCTCGGACGAGTTCACTTCTCGGATCAATTGTATTACTACTATGGCGATGGCTTTAGCGCTAGTGCTACCACTTACAGCCAGACGGTGCTGACGCCGACCGGGGCCATCGCAACGGTGCGGCCCAGCGCTGGACAGGTGTTGCTGCGCGACAGCGTCAACAATACCCATCGCTGGGGCAATATTGCCAAGCTGCTCGTGCCGCTAGGACCGGTGGATAGCGAGCTGGGCTTTTGGTTCAACCACAACAACACCTTGCACGATTCACGCTATCTCAGCATGAGCAATGTCTACCTGGGCTCCAGCTACTACGAGCCGGTAGTCACGAACACCTATCAGCCCTTCGTGGTGCTCAATTACAAGCCCGTCGATGCGCTCAAATTGACGGCCGGTTTCAAGTATTTGTACGTCAGCCGCAGCTTTATCGATGACGTGGCCCTGGCGCGTGGGCGCCCTGGCAAATTCGACGTCAATTTTAGCTCGGTGCTGCCCTCCGTGGGCGCCAACCTGCGCATCCTGCCCAATTGGCACGCCTATGTGAATTACAGCGAGAACAGTAATCCCCCAGCCTACAACCAGTTCTATACCGGCACCTACAATGCCAACCTGCAGCCCCAGCGTGCCAAGACCTACTCGGTGGGCACCAATTGGGAAATTGGTCCCTGGTCTTCGCAATTGCAGGCCTTCCGCGTGGATTTCAGCAATTACATCCTGAGCACCACCATCCTGGTAGGTTCCTTGAATCAGACGGTGCTGGCGAACGCCGGCAAGGCGATCAACCAGGGCATCAGTTGGCAGAACAATGTGGTGCTGAACGATATCTTCAGTGCCTACGCCAACGTCGGTATCCTCGACGCCCGTCTGACCTCCGCCGGGCAGCCCTTCCCCTATGCCCCGCACCACACCGAAGCGGTGGGCTTTATCGCTCGCTACCACGGCTTCCGTGGAACGATCTCGTTTAATGAGATGGGAAACTCCTACTACAGCCTTGGCAGCAGTTTCCTGCCCCTGGGTAGTCGCTTCTACAGCAACATGAGTCTGCGCTATACCTTCCACAATGCGCCCCTCAGCGATACCCTCGGCTTCAAGAAGGTGACTGCCTCGCTCAATCTCAACAATCTTTTCGATCGCAGCTACATCGTCAGTTATACCGGCAGCAGCAACAATCCTTATCAAAAGCTGAACCTGCCTTTCAACGTCTACGCCACCGTAGACGCCACTTTCTGAGCCAGATCTGGGCCGCTCTGGCGGCCCCTTCCTTTGAGGATTCCGTACCATGAATTTTACCGAGCTGTTCAAGATCGCCGCCGAGTCCGGCGGGATCCTTTTCATTATGCCCATCCTCTTGCTCATCGTCCTCTGGGTGAGCTTTGAGCGTTTTCTGTTTCTGAACCGCATGACCCATCTGGGCGAACAATCTGCGCAGAGTCTCGATCAATTGCCGGACCTGAACGCCCATAATCTGCGCCCTCTTGCCGAGAGCACGCCGGCGCCTTTCAAAGCCCTGCTGGAGGTGCCCTTGCGCTATCCGAATATCCGCGACAGCGGGCGCATGGCGGAGATTCTGCAGGAAGTGGTCATGCGCCAGGTTCCCACCCTCGATCGCGGTTTGTGGGTTCTTGACACCACTGTCACCTTGGCACCGCTGCTCGGTCTGTTGGGGACCATCGTCGGCATGTTCCATGCCTTTCAAGTACTCGACAGTGTCAGCAACCATCCCACCGCCATTACCGGCAATGTCGCCGAGGCCCTGTTGGCGACTGCCGCCGGTCTGGTCATTGCCATCATTGGTCTGATCACCTTCAACGGCCTGCACAATCGCATGCGCCTCGTGGTCCACCAGATGGAAACCCTGCGGACCATGCTCGTCAATCGCCTGGAAGGACTGGAGCAGCACGAACTCGGTACGAGTTCGGCAAAGCCGGTCTATTACGCGGCGCAGGAGGTCTGAGCGCCATGCAATACCTGGAGGTAAAGAAAGGCCGGGTAGAGATCATCCCAATGATCGATATCATGCTGTTTTTATTAATTTTCTTCATCATGATTACGATCCACATGATCCCTGACCAGGGACTGCCCGCAAATATGCCAGGCTCCAGTACGGCGCAAACACTGCCCAAGCCCAAGGTAGTGGTGAACCTGTACCCCGACGGTCACATCGAGGTAGAGGGCAAGACCATGACACTAAGCGCCCTGAGCGATTACCTGCACAACCATCAACCGAGCGAAACCCAGGTGACCATCGCCGCTGACAAAACAGCGGACATTCAGGCCCTGGTCAAGGTCATGGATGCCTGCCGCAGTGCCGGTGTGACGGCCATCGGCCTGGCGGCCAAAGCCGGAGGAGTGGGCGGCGCATGAGTACGGACCTGCGCGGCCTTGGTAATCTGATCCAGGCGCAAAGCCCGCGCCCCGCAGGGGGACGCGCTCTGCTGTTGGCGGCGGTGGCGGAAGCTATCCTCATCGGCGTAATTGTCTGGGAAACTGCGCAGCAGCGGACACCGCCACCGCCGGCTCTGCCGCCCATGCAACTGCAGCTGGTGAAAGAGGAGCCCCCCAAACCGACGCCGCCGGCACCGAAACCACCAGTATCAACGCCTCCGAAGCCCACGCCCAAGCCGACGCCGAAACCCCAGCCGCGTCCACTCCCGCACCCGGCACCTCGCCCGAAACCGGCACCGGCACCGGTTCGCGAGGTTCTGCCCCCCAGCCCTTTGCCCAGCCCGGTGCAGGCGCCCCCGGCGCCGCCGGTCACGCCTACGCCACCACCACCGGCACCCGCCAATCCAGCGGTCAAGGCGGATTATCTGGCCCAGGTCAAGGGTGCCATCCAAGCCGCCGTGCACTTTCCGGATGCAGCGCGGATGCTTGGTCAGGGCGGGCGGGTGCAAGTGGAGTTCACCCTGCAGGATGGCGTAATCACGGGTCTGCGCATATTGCGAAAAGGCAGTATGGATTCCTTCAATAGCGCTGCCCTGAGCGCCGTGCGCGAGGCACGCCTCCCCGCCCTTCCACCAGAACTCAAAGGCAAACGTTTTCAGCTGGAACTGTGGGTAGAGTTCGTCCTGCACAGCAACGACTGAACGATAGACAGAGGTAAACATGAAAAATCGGATGCAACGTCGCGATTTCCTGCGCAGCGGCCTCGTACTTGGTGGCGCCGGGATGCTTCCCATGCCGCTATGGGCCATGAATCTTCCGGCTTTGGCTACTCGTCTCCATGCCGGGCCGATGCTGGGCTATCCGGCCTATCGCTCGGCGACGGTCTGGGTACAGACCCTGGGACCCGCGCAAGTACAGATCCGTTACCAAGCGCAGGACGGCAAGGGAGCGGTGCAGCACAGCGAAACGGTACAGACCGACGCAGGGAATTTCTATAGCGTCAATATCGTTCTGGATGAGCTGCAGCCAGACACCCGCTACCAAACCCAGCTCCTCCTCAACAATCAGGTCTTACCGAGTCCCGGGCCCCTGCTGCGTACCCCAAGTCTATGGAAGTTCCGCGCCCCAGCGCCGGACTTCAAGGTCTTGACTGGGTCCTGCGCCTACATCAACGACCCCCGCTATGATCGTCCGGGGAAGCCCTATGGTGGTGGCTATGAAATCTACGAACCCATGCGACAGGAACAGGCCGACCTGATGATTTGGCTCGGTGATAATCTGTATTTTCGTGAAGCCGACTTCGCCAGTCCTGCGGGAATGGCCCTGCGCTACTGGTCTGATCGCGCTTTTGCCCCGCTGCAACGGTTTCTGAACAGCACTCCGCAGATCGCCATCTGGGACGACCACGACTATGGCCCTAATGACAGTGACAGCAGCTTTATTTTCAAGGAGACGGCACTGCGACTCTTCCAGTCCTATTGGCCCAACCCCAGCTTTGGTTTACCCGGCACGCCCGGGGTATTCACCCAGCAATCGGTCTACGATGCCGACTTCTTCCTGCTCGACGATCGCTGGTATCGGGATGCCGATGCCGCTGCCGCATCCCGCGGCAAGGTCATGTTTGGCAAGACGCAACTGGATTGGCTCAAAAATGCGCTGTTGAGCTCCCATGCCCGTTTCAAATTCATCGCGGCGGGCGGACAGATGCTGAATGATGACGACGCGTATGAGGGCTGGAATCTCTACCCGGAAGAACGGCAGGACTTCCTCGACTGGCTGGCAAACAATCAAATTCGCGGGGTGATTTTCTTGTCGGGCGATCGTCACATTTCCGAACTCATGCGTCGCCCGCGCCCGCGCTATAGCGGCAAGCATGTCTACCCCCTCTGGGAAATCACCAGTTCCCCCCTCAATTCCGGGCCCGCCAAGGGCGATCACAATCCCTACCGCGTGCCCGGAACTCTGGTGCAGGAGCGCAATTACTGCTCTCTTGCCTTCCACGGTCAAGGCGCCGACCGCCAGGTCCTGGTGAGCTGCAAGGACGTCCATGGACGCACGCTGTGGCAACACCCCATCACCAGTCGGGATCTGGGCTACGACTCCGCCTGACCGGGGTCGAAACGGTAGCCGACTCCCCGTTCGGTAAGCAGGAAACGTGGCTGTTTGGGATTGTCCTCGATGATCTTACGCAGCCGCGTGACCCGCACATCGATACTCCGGTCAAAGCGGCCATCCTCCTCTCCCCCAAGAATTTGCAGCAAGGTATCGCGACTGAGAATTCGGCGGGGCCGCTGGGCAAAGACCAGTAGCAGTTCCATTTCGGCCGGATTGAGATCCAGTTCCTGCCCGTCGGCGAACAGGCGTCGGCTGGCCAAATCGAGTCGGAAACGCCCAAATGACAGGCTGGAGCTGGGTTCCTCGCGTCCCTGTCGGCGCAACAGGGAACGCAAACGAGCCACCAACTCCCGCGCATTGAAGGGTTTGGCGAGGTAGTCATCGACGCCGCTTTCCAGGCCACTGATGCGATCATCATCATCCCCTCGTGCGGAGAGCATCAGCACCGGCGGGGCGTTCTTGCCCCGCAGTTCCTTGACGAGGGCGATACCGTCTTTGCCGCCGGGGAGCATCCAGTCGAGGATGAGTACGTCGATCGCACCGTGGGAAAGCTGCTGCCACATCTCCGTGCCATTACCCGCCAGGAGTACACCAAAGCCCTCCTTCTCCAGAAAGCCTTTCAGCATCTGTGCCAAGCGCAAATCGTCGTCGACGATCAGAACCACAGCCATGAATCGCTCACTCTTCAGCCCCTCAGGAAATAATTCTGAAACAATTCCCTCGCAGAATCCAGGGCATTGAATGTAGATGCGATTCCGTATCTGCACTTCAGCGGTTGTTTTGCGGCTATTAGACGGGTACTTCGCCCGTCTTTTTTTATCCTAAGCGCCAGAGCTACCCCAGAATATTCCAGAGCACACCCGGAAATATTCTTGAAACATTACCCCGGCAATCTACCACTCAAGGAAGGCGATCTACCCAAGCCTCGGGAGTCGGAGCGTACGATTCAGGGCAAGCAGGCCAAGACCTGGCAGCCAAAAAGTTTGTAGCGGTTGTTTTGCGGCTATTAGACGGGCACCTCGCCCGTCTTTTTTTATCCTGAGCGCCAGAACTACCCCAGAATATTCCAGCGCACACCCAGAAATATTCTTGAAACATTACCCCGGCAATCTACCACCCAAGGAAGGCGATCTACCCAAGCCTCGGGAGTCGGAGCGTACGATTCAGGGCAAGCAGGCCAAGACCTGGCAGCCAAAAAGTTTGTAGCGGTTGTTTTGCGGCTATTAGACGGGCATCTCGCCCGTCTTTTTTTATCCGGGCTAGAGCATGGTACCATGCCGCAATGATCATGAGGAGAGCCAATGGACCCCAAGAGTCAGCGCCTAGTCTGGATCGACCTCGAGATGACTGGTCTACAGCCGCAGCAGGATCAGATCCTGGAAATCGCCAGTATCATCACCGACAACCAACTGCGCGTTATTTGCGAGGGTCCCGTGTTGGCAGTCCACCACGAGGAATCCGTGCTGCGCGCCATGGACGACTGGAATCAACGTACTCATGGGGCTTCTGGGCTGATTGATCGCGTGCGCGCAAGTCGCCTCGACCTGGCCGCTGTGGAAACGCAAACCCTGGATTTTCTCTCCGCCCACGTCACTCCCGGTACCTCCCCTCTCTGTGGCAATAGCGTCTGTCAGGATCGCCGTTTCCTCGCACAGCACATGCCACGCCTGGAGCGCTTTTTCCATTATCGTCTGATCGATGTCTCAACCTTGAAGGAATTGAGCGCCCGCTGGTACAACAAACTCCCCCGCTTTCAGAAGTCGGAACGCCATGAGGCCCTCAGCGATATCCGCGAATCCATCGAGGAGCTACGCTACTATCGCAAGACCATTCTGCGTGATCCGGATTGGGAAGAGGAGAACCCGGAGTTTGTCTGACGCCTATTTGACTGGGGTTGGCAGATTCTGGATCAGATCGACGCGCACGCGAATCTCCGTGTCGTCCTCCAGCACCCGACAACGGAGGTAATCGGCGCTTTCTTCCTCCTCCACGGCAAGGGGCAGAACAACCGTCATGTAGTGGGTCTGATCCTGCTCATCGACCCAGTGCAGTCGCATCTGCTCTGATGTTAGGATGGCAATTTCCAGACGCTCGGCGATCTGACGTGGCGTATGAGTTGACATGGAGTCTCCCGAATCATGCAGGTGGATCTCTTCTACGAACTGGCGGTACCCGCCCATCTTCCGCGTAGCGAGCTGCAAGTCTATCACGAAACCCTGGAGGAGCTCGCGTTGGCGGACGCGCTGGGCTTTCATGGCGCCTGGTTGGTAGAACACCACTTCATGCGCGAGTATTCGCATTCCAGCGCCCCCGAGGTCTTTCTGGCTGCCGCTAGTCAGCGTACCCAGCGCCTGCGTCTTGGCCACGCCGTCATCGCCCTACCCTACAACAACGCCGTGCGGGTGGCAGAACGCGTTGCGGCACTCGATCTTCTCTCCAATGGCCGCCTGGAGGTGGGAATCGGCCGCGGCTTCTCGCCGCGCGAATATGCCATCTTTGGCGCCGCAATGGGCGACAGCCGCGCCCATCTGCAAGAAGGCCTGGCGATTCTGCGTGCCGCGGGAGGGGGTCCGGTGCAGCACCAGGGCAAACTGTACCAGCTGGAAAACATCGATATTCTACCCAAACCGCTGCAACAACCCCATCCGCCGCTCTGGGTCGCCGCCGTCAGCCCGCAAACCTTTGCCTGGGCGGCGCAGGAAGGCATTGGCGTGCTCAGTGGTCCATTCAAACCATGGTTTCTCATCAAGCAGGACCTGAAAGCCTACCGCCGCGCCGTGCAAGCGAGTCCGTATGCCGCCACGCCCGGCTTCCATCCGCAGTTTGCCATGACCATTGGCTGCCTGTGTCTGGAAGATGGCGCAGAAGCGCGGCGCCTGGCCGAAGGCTTCACCTGGTATTATCAGCGTCTGCTTGATCAGACTCGGCCCGTGCTGGCGCAGTTACGGGAAAGTTACGAGTATTACCATCGCCTGGCATTTCTTGAACCGCTGCTGCGTAAAGGCCTGAGCCTGCGCCTGCTGGAGACCATGGGCATGGTCGTGGTGGGCACCCCCGAGCAGTGCCGCAAAGGGCTGGCGCGCTATGCCCGGGCAGGAGTGGATCGCCTGCTGCTGGCGGTGGGTGCGGGGATGGTTTCTTCCGACGTTACGCGGCGCTCCCTCGAACTCCTGGCCCACGAAGTCTTGCCAGCGCTGAACGACTCCCGCGCCGACGCGGCATGAGCCGCATACTGCTCACCGGGTCGGCTGGCCATACGGCAAGCGTCCTGCTACCGCGCCTGCTGGAACACCCAGACAGGCCGGAGATCATCGCCTTCGATCTTCTCCCCGCCACAATGCAGCACCCGCGCCTGCAATGGCGGCAGGGTGATTTGCGTGCTGTCGATTGGCAACCCATTCTGGCGGGCGTGGACAGCGTCATCCATCTGGCCTTTGTGGTACTCAGCCCGCGTCTGGGTCGACAGCGCCACTGGCGGGCAGAGATGGCCGAAATCAATCGCGAGGGTAGCGGGCGCTTGCTGCAGGCAGCGAGTAGCGCCGGGGTCGAGCGCTTCGTGTACAGTAGTAGCGTGGCGGTCTATGGCGCTTGGCCGGACAATCCCGAAGGCATCAGTGAGGACCAGCCGTTGCGTCCGCCGCCGGGCTTTGCCTACGCAGAAGACAAGACTTCCGTCGAAGCGCTGATGCAGGAATACAGTCTGCGTCATCCAGAATTGCGACTCAGCCGTCTGCGTCTGCATGCCATAGTCGGGCAACACGCCCAGCCTCTGGTGAATGCCATCGCCTGCTCAGCGATTGGCCTGCGCCTCCCCAATCCTGAGCTACCCATTCAATGTCTGCATGAGGAAGATGCCGCTGCCGCCATTCTGGCCGCCTGGGAGCGGGGCGCGCACGGGGCTTTCAACATCGCCGCGCCGGAGCCCGTGGCCTGGTCACAAATTCCGCGACGATGGCAAATCCCTGTCAGCCCACGGCAACTACACTGGCTGCACCAAAGACTGCGCCCCTTCACTCGGCGCCTGGGGGATCCGGGTTGGCTGCTGGGCTTGCAATACCCCTTAATTGTGAACTGTCGGCGCGCGGAAGAGGAATTGGGCTGGCAACCGCGCTATGCCGTGGGCGAAGCCTTGGCATCGCTCCCCTGTGGCAGGTCCGCATAGGTTTGCAGAGCCAGTTTGAGGTCTTCCCAGACCTTGCGTTTTTCAATGGGATTCCGCAGCAAATAGGCCGGGTGATAGGTAACGATGAGGGGAATATCGCCGTAGCGTTGCACGGACCCGCGTAGACTCGCAAGCGGCTCGGCGCTCTGCAGCAGACTCTGTGCCGCGAAGCGTCCCATGGCGACGATGATGCGCGGTTGCAGCAAAGCAATCTGGCGCTGCAGAAAGGGCAGGCAAGAGCGCACCTCGGGGCCGAGAGGGTCGCGATTCTGCGGCGGGCGGCATTTCAACACATTCGCAATATAGACCTGCTCCTGCCGACTGAGCCCCATCGCTCCGAGCATGGCATCGAGCAACTGTCCACCACGACCGACAAAGGCCTCACCGCGGCGATCTTCCTCGGCCCCAGGCGCTTCCCCCACAAAAAGCCAGGGACTCGGCCGAGTACCCGCGCCAACAACGGCATTCTTCCGGGTTTCGCCGAGACTGCAGGCGCGACAGGCATGGATACTCGCCTCGAGCACGGCCCAATCCATGCGCGCGATGCGTGCGATACGATCTTCTTCTGGAGCTGGCACAACATCTGTCGGTGTCGCGGTTTCAACTGCTGGGATTGCCGGCGGTTGCGGTCCTGCGCCAGCATCGGCCAAGGGGTCCTCCGCGGAAAGCTCTGGAATGTCCTCGATCACCCTCACGGGGGGTGTGGCGGGCATGTCTGGCAAGCGGGTAACGGGCACCAAACGGGCCTCCTGCTGCAGAGATGTGGGCTGTCCCTCCATGACCTCTGGAAGGGCCACCTCGAGCAACTGCAGATAGACGATTTGCGCTGGACTGAAAATCTTGCTGATCATGCCGGAATGATAGCCCCTCTCTGAATCACAAAGAAACCCGCTCGGAAAGTCGACGCGGTGAAGTAACGCCAGAGGATAGACAAGATTTTCCGGTAACATTATAATTTTCGAGAAATTACACAAGGGAGCGTCACATGTCGGAATCTACTACTGTTGTACCAGAAAATTCTAACGAAGATCGCAATATTGCCACGCTCGTTCATGCGGGTGGCATTCTCTTTGGTTTTCTTCCCTCGCTCATTGTCTACCTACTGAAAAAGCAGGAGGCCAACATTTGGCTGCTGGGGCAACTCAAAGAAGCCTTGAACTTCCAGATCACCATGCTGATTGGCTACGTGATTGCCACCATCCTCAGCTCTTTATTGATTGGTCTGTTTATTTTTCCGCTTCTCCTCATTGTCAACCTGGTGTTCTGTATTCTGGCGGCGGTAAAGACGAGTAGTGGTGAAGCCTACCGGTACCCAGCGACTCTGCGCCTGGTAAGCTGATCAGCGCCCGGCTCTTGTCGGGCAACACTGCCCTCCCCTAAGCTTAGCTGCTCATCTGGTTAAAGGGAGGGTAACGTCTTGCCCGTTCTGGAGTTGCATGATGCCGTCATCGAGTGGGGCGGCAGGGTACTACTGGATCACGCCGATCTGCGCGCCGAAGCTGGCGAGCGCATCGGTCTGATTGGCCGCAATGGTGAAGGCAAGTCTACCTTGCTTGCGGCACTCGCCGGGCAATATCTGCTGGACGGCGGCACTTTGTGGATTGACCCTGCCCTGCGACGCGCGTTTTTGCCGCAGGAGCCCGAGCTTCCGGAGCAGCAGACCGTTTTTGCGTACCTACTGGCCAGCCCCCAAGATAGCGCCAGCGGTGAGGCCCTTCACGACGACGCGCCAGAGCGATGGACCCTCACGGCGCGAGCCGAGGCGCTCTGCGACAGCCTGGATCTGCCGCGCGAGCGGCAAATCAACGGCCTGTCCGGCGGGCAGAAAAAACGCTTGGTCATTGCCAGCACCCTGATTCACGGGGCAGAACTACTGTTTTTAGACGAGCCCACCAATCACATGGATCTGGCGGGTATCGAGGCTCTGGAAAAAACCCTGTTGCGCTATCGCGGCACGCTGTTTTTCGTGACCCACGACCGTCGTTTTCTGGAGTCTCTGTCTACTCGCATCATTGAACTCGACCGCGGCAAGCTGCGCAGCTTCCCCGGCCAATTTTCCGTCTATCAGCAGCGCAAAGAGGAGCTGCTCGCCGCCGAAGAGGCGGATCTCGGCCGCCTCGAACAACAACTGGCCAGTGAAGAGGCGTGGCTGCGGCAGGGCGTCAAGGCTCGTGCCAAACGCAACCAGGGTCGGCTGCGCCGACTTGAACAACTGCGCGAGGAGCGCAAGCGCCGGCGCGGCCGGATCGGTGAAGCACAGATTCATATCCAGCAATCCGAACGCTCGGGCAATCTCGTCGCCGAGCTCGAGGGGGTTTCTCTACGGTTTGGCCAGCAGCAGATTTTGCGCGGCTTTTCCACCCGCATCGAACGCGGTGACCGGGTGGGAATCATC
The DNA here is from genome assembly GCF_024396695.1 of Acidithiobacillus sp. YTS05. Lineage (GTDB taxonomy): Bacteria > Pseudomonadota > Gammaproteobacteria > Acidithiobacillales > Acidithiobacillaceae > Igneacidithiobacillus > Igneacidithiobacillus copahuensis. The sequence goes on along the minus strand of NZ_CP094359.1, from coordinate 627,728 downwards.
GGCCCCAATGGCGCCGGCAAAACCACCCTCCTGCGCCTGATCCTGGGGGAGCTGCAACCGGACAGTGGCAGTGTCCGTCTCGGCACGCGACAATCCATCGCGTACTTTGATCAGTTGCGCGAGCAGCTCGACCCGGAGACCCGGGTCGTCGACGTAATTGCCGATGGCAATGATTTCATCGATATCGATGGTGAGCGTCGACATGTACTCGGTTATCTGCAGGACTTTCTCTTTGCGCCAGATCGTGCCCGTGGTCTGGTCAAGGGCCTTTCCGGCGGGGAACGGGCGCGCCTGCTTCTCGCCCGCCTCTTTGCCAGACCTGCCAACATCCTGGTCCTGGACGAACCGACCAACGACCTCGATCTGGAAAGTCTGGAGGTTCTGGAGGATCGTCTATTGGCCTTTCCTGGCACGGTTCTGTTGGTCTCTCACGACCGGGATTTTCTCGATCATGTAGTCACCCAGAGCATCGTCAGCCTGGGCGAGGGTCGCTGGCTGAACACCGCTGGCGGGCATCAGGAATTTCTCGCCTGGCAGGCAACACAAGCTATCCCGAGCGACGCCGAAAAGGTCAAGGGCCAAGAGGGCACTAAGCCGCAGCGAGCAGCACGGCGTCCAAAATCTCTCAGCATGCGCGAGCGCAAGGAACTGGACGAGTTGCCGGCACGGATCGAGGCCCTGGAGCAAGAGCAGGCGAGTCTCGCCGAACTACTGGGCCAGCCCGAGACCTATCAGAGCAGCGAAAAAGCCATAGCCCTGCAGGCGGAAGCGGCGCGCATCAACGCCGAGCTGGAGGCTACTTATACGCGCTGGGAGGCGCTGGAGGCCAAGGAAGCAGGACTCAGTAATACCGGGTAATCAGGGCAGTCGCAACATTCGAATCAACAGATAATCGACAGCAGCGGGGACCAGCGTGGCGAGGACAGCAAGCCCCATCGCCAGCCATGGCGTAGGGATCTGCTGGGGACTGGGGACCCAACCATCCCACTGCCAAGGGGTTCCGGTAATGAGGTACGCCAGTAGCAGTCCGGGGATCAACAACAACACGTCCACCAGTAGCCCCAGCAGCACGGCGAGGAGCACCAGCACGACTTGCGCCAGGCCGCGCAGGATGGGCATCAACCGCGATAGACCCATAGCAACACATCATGACGCGGCAATCGGACACTTTTGCCCGAGGAAAAATACAGGGTTGCGATTGATGAAAAGGCGGCGTTGCTGGCCAAGGGTTTGACGCGATAGGCACCCGGCCAGTCCGGCGCAGCCTGCACCAGGACTCCAGCCTGCCGCAGAATTTGCGCGCCTTGGGCGTTGATTTCGAGGTGCGAGAGCGGCACGCGGGCGAAGAGAGCGACGAGCAGAATCCCGAGCAGAATCAGCGCCACGCCACCGGCCAGGATGCCTGCCACCCAACGGTCTACCCTATCCATGCTTTGTCTCAATTTCCGCCTCCTTCCGCCCAGATCTCTGCCTGCGCCTGCGTAATCTGGTTAGTGGCCGAGGTGCAAGGGTGCGTACCACACCAACGCGGTGCGATTCCCAGTTGCTGCAAGGCGTGGTGCATGGTCACGCGAAACACCGGTGCCGACTCCACACCACCAAAGTTCCAATACCGCGTGCTGCCGCGCAAGGATACCGCCATCACCAGATCGGGCGCAAAACCGGGGGCAAAACCGACAAAGGTAGCATTGGTCTTGTTCTTCTGGAAACCATCCTTGCCGTTGGCGAGGTTAGCGGTACCCGTCTTGCCCCCCACCGCGTAGCCGGGAATGGCGGCGAGAATACCGGTGCCATTGGCGCTACAGACACCCTCCAGCCAGTGGCGCAAGTGCCTGGCGATCCCCTCTGCCATGATGCGATCGCGACGGGCGGGTTGTCGGTCAATCAGGACCGGTTGCACATGTACGCCGCCATTGGCGATGGCGGCATAGCCCTCGGCCAGCTGCAGGGTCGTCACCGATACGCCGTAGCCCAGGGCGATGGTCGCATGGCGCGCCTTGTCCCAGGTGTTGGGCGGCGGCAGGACCCCACTGGTACCCCCGTCGAAGCCCAGGTCAGGGTCCTGCCCAAAGCCGGCCTTGCGGTACATGTCGTAGATAGCGTCCGGTGCGGTGCGCAAGGCGATCTTGGCCGCGCCAATGTCACTCGAATATTTGAGAATGTGAGCCACATCGAGTTCCTGGTGGACCACATCGTCACGCAAACAGAAACCCCCAATCGGCAGGCAATGCGATACGTTGAAGCTTTCGTCCGGCTGAATGCTGCCAGTAGCCAGTGCGGCAGCGACGACAAAGGGTTTCATCACCGACCCCGGCTCAAAGGCCTGATGCACTGCATTGTTCACGTAGTCGTCAGGACTGGCACAGCCATTTTGCATATTCGGATTGCAGGACGGCACGCTGACCATGGCGAGAATCTGGCCAGTGTGCACATTCATGACCACCGCCGAACCGTTCTCCGCGCCAAAGTGCTTCTGGGCGGCGCGCAAGGTCATATAGGCCCAGTACTGGATCTGCGGCTGAATGGTGAGGTGCAGGTCATGGCCGTTCTGCGCCGGCTGCGTCTGTAACACCCGCAGGATGTCACCCTTGCCATCCACCAGTACCTTTTCCCGCCCGGGCTTACCCTGCAACCAACTGTCAAAACCGCGTTCCAGTCCCGCCGCACCATGGTGATCCAGATGCACCAGACCGAGCAGCGGAGTGGTTACCGAGCCCAGAGGATAGTAGCTGCGGCTGGTTTTTTCGACGTAGATACCAGGTACATGCAGCTTTTCCAATTCCTGGCCGAGCTGCGGATGCACTTGGCGCAGCAGATAGACAAACTGCGCCGACCCCCGCTGGAGGCGGGCTTCCAGATCACTTTCCGGAATCTGCAGTGCCTGGGCGACGGCTGGCCACTCTTTGCGGTAGTGCTGAAAGATTCGCGGATCGGCCCAGATGGTGACGGCCGGGACATTGACCGCCAGGGCCTGGCCGTTGGCGGCATAAATGATGCCGCGCTGGGCAGGCAGGGGACGCTCCTGCACATAGCGCATCTCACCCTGCCCGCGTAGCAGGTGTTTTTGCAGGAACTGTAATTCGGTATCGCGGCCCAACACCAGGGCCAGGCCGCCAAGGATGAGCAAAATCAGGAGACCGGCACGCCAGCCGGGAAGAGCCCGAAAGCGCGAACTGGGTTCCCGGCTCATGGCTTGCGCGGGCAGAGCGGATCGTTACAGGGGATAGCTGATCGCGGCGGAAAATAGCGCGCACAGCGGCGGCATTGCTGCAGATCCTGCATCTCTGGCTGTCCTGGCTGCAGATGCCTTGCCCGGCGCCAGCGCCACACGCCATAGGCAGCAATGGCAATCAGGATGAGATATTTCCACATCCGACCGGCGGTCTCCCCTATAGAAAAAACGCCTGCTATGCAAGCAGGCGCTGTTGTTGGTCGGGGCGAGAGGATTCGAACCTCCGACATCCGCCTCCCGAAGGCGGCGCTCTACCAGGCTGAGCCACGCCCCGATGCGTTAGTGGTCACGATGGACCGCAAAATCTGCCAAAAACTGCAGAGCTTCCTTCTCGGAACACTCTGGAAAATCCTGCAGGCAATCGTGTGCCTGACGGGCGATTTTTTCAGCAGAGCGCAAAGTGTATGCAATGGCGTCGGTCTTGGCAATGATTTCGAGCACCTGGGGGAGATGCTGACGCGTTTCATCGGCCAGAGCTGCACGAAGTATGGCCTGTTCCGCCGGGCTCGCCTCACGCATGGCATGGATGAAAGGCAAGGTGGCCTTGCCATCGGCCAGATCGTCACCGCGATTTTTGCCCATGCGTTCGGCAGCGGCCTCATAGTCCAAGGCATCATCCATGAGCTGGAAAGCCGTTCCCAGGAGTCGACCATATTCGGCCAGGGCATTTTCCTGCTCGACGGACACCCGATTGACAATGGCTGCCAGACGCGCGGCGGCCTCAAAAAGCTTGGCGGTCTTGGCGGCGATTACGGCATAGTAACTCTCGGGATCGAGGTCGGCATCGTTGGCGTTTTCCAGCTGCGCCACCTCGCCTTGCGCGATGACACTGGTGGCCTCGGCCATGGTTGCCATGATCCGCATGTCGCCATCCTTGACCATCATCTCGAAGGAGCGGGCATAGAGAAAATCGCCGACAAGAATCGCCGCGGCATTGCCCCAGATCTGATTGGCGGTGGCATTGCTGCGCCGCAATTCGGAACCATCCACCACATCGTCGTGCAACAGGGTGGCGGTGTGAATGAACTCCACGACCGCTGCCAGGGGAATGGGTCGGTCACTGCGATCTCCTCCCAGACGCGCCGCAAGCAGAAGGATTATCGGGCGTAGACGCTTACCGCCGGCATTGACGAGATAGGCCCCCATGGCAGGGATGGTGGGCACGCCAGATTGCAACTGTTCCTGGATGACACGGTTCACTGCCAGCATGTCGGCCTGGACGAGCTCTTTTACGCCAGCAAAATCCATTCTGTGCTCTCTCCCGCTATGGCGCGAATCCTATGAACCGCGCAAATTCTGGCGATTGTCGGTAGCCGGGCGCTTCTTTGTCAAGGCGATTTCCATCTTCGTACCCTATACTTGTATGCAACGTTACCCGGGAAGGAGTGTAGCCGATGTCTCATGCACCATCGCCCAGCTGGCGCCACCCCGTCTGGGCCACTGCCCAGAAAAGTTGCGTTGGCGTTGCTCCCAATAACAGCCGCGTGTGGTTTACCGTAGGGCGGGGAATCCTGACGGAGGTTTTCTACCCCCGCATCGATATCCCGCAGATTCGCGATCTGGGCTTCATCATTGCCGACGATCAAGGCTTTTGGGTGGAGATCAAAACCCTGGCCAACGACGAATTTCAACTCGAAGATCCGCAAATTCCACTACCCCGAATCACCCACCATCATGAACGCTTCACCTTCTCCCTGCGCATCTGTCCCGATCCACGTCGCGACGTCCTGCTGCTGGAATACTCCCTGGAAGGTGACGAGAAACTCCGCCCGTATCTGCTCTGTGCCGCCCGCCTGGGAGGGGACGCCACCCAAAATCAAGCTTGGTGTGGCAGCTGGGAGGGTCGTGAGTTGCTTTGGGCCGAACAGGGCCCCTTTGGCCTGGCCCTGCTCTGCCAGAACCAAGAGGGGTTACCGGGCTATTTCCGTCGCTCCGTGGGTGAGGTCGGCGCGAGCGATCTCTGGCAGGACTTCCATCAGAATGGTCGTATGCTTTGGGAATACGACAGCGCCGGGCCCGGCGAGGTGGCATTATCCGGTGAATTGCCACGCCAGGGGCATCTGGCGCTAGGTCTCGGCAGCAGTAAAGAAGCGGCCGCCACCAATGCCTGGGCCTCGCTCGTCTGTGGCTTCGCGCAAATTGCCGAGGAATATCAGACGGCCTGGCGCAACTGGCATCGTCAGCATCCCCTACCGCGCAGCTTCGCTCGTAAGATTCCCGAGGATCTGCATACCCTTTATGCCCGCTCGGTCAATGTCCTCAAAGTACACGAGGATCACACCTTCCCCGGTGCCCGTGTGGCGAGTCTTTCCGTGCCCTGGGGCGAGGCCAGCGACAGCCGCGGCGGGTATCACTTGGTCTGGTCTCGCGATCTGGTGGAAAGTGCCGGCGCTTTGGTAGCCATCGGTGCCCTGGGCGAGGCTCGCCAGGTATTGGCCTACCTGATCAGCACCCAGCAGGCCGACGGGCATTGGCTGCAGAATCAGTGGCTAGGCGGCAAACCCTTCTGGCAAGGGATTCAGCTCGATGAGGCCGGCTTCCCCGTGTTGCTCGCCAGTCTGCTTCGGGAACGCGAGGCCTTGCAAGACATGGCGGTCACCGACATGATCCAGCGCGCCCTGCAATTCATCGTCTGCGAAGGGCCGGTTACCGGCCAGGATCGCTGGGAAGAAGATGGTGGCATCAATGCATTTACCCTCGCCGTCGCCATCGCTGCACTGGTCGAGGGGGCGTCCTTTCTGGAAGGCAAGGCGGCGGCGTGCGCCCTGATGCTCGCAGACTATTGGAATGTCCATCTGGAAGAATGGACCTTTGCGCGTGGTACCGATCTCGCCCGGCGTTTTCAGGTATCGGGGTACTTCATGCGCATGGCTCCAGCCGACGTCCTCACTCAGGACGGGGCCAAGGATGAATGGCTACTGATCAAGAACCGCGCTCAGGATCCGCACTGGTCCGCCGACGAACAGGTGGCAACGGACTTCTTACAATTGGTGCGCTATGGTTTACGTGCCGCCGACGATCCGCATATTCAGGATTCGGTCAAGGTCATGGATGGCCTGCTCAAGAGCGACACCCCCAGCGGTCCGGTCTGGCACCGCTACAACGGCGATGGCTACGGCGAGCACCGCGACGGCAGCCCTTTCGACGGTACCGGCATCGGGCGCGGCTGGCCGCTGCTCACCGGCGAGCGCGGCCATTATGCCCTCGCTGCCGGGGAAGATCCGCTGCCCTACCTGCGCGCCATGGCGGCCATGACCGGCGCGGGCGGTCTGTTACCGGAACAGATCTGGGAAAGTGATCCGATCCCCGAAAAGGGGCTGTTTCCCGGTAAGCCCAGCGGCTCCGCCATGCCCCTGTGCTGGACCCACGGCGAGTTTCTCAAGCTCTGCCACAGCACGATCAAAGGGCATGCCGTGGATCGTCCAGCGCAGACCTGGAAACGTTACGCGGGCAAAAAGCCGGAACTGGACTACCGCATCTGGCGCCTGCGCCATCGGCCACGCGAATTGCTGGCCGGGCAAGAGCTGCGAATTCTCCTGGCCGCGCCCTTCCAAATTCACTGGGGCATCGATGGCTGGCAGAAGGTACAGGATCTCGATGCCGAAGACTGGGGTCTGGGATACCTGGCCTGCCTGCCTACCCGCAAATTACGCCCCGGGCGGAGCCTACAGTTCGCCTTGTATTGGCCAGACAGCCAGAGTTGGCAAGGAGAAGACTTTTCCGTGCAGATTATTGGAGGTGCGACATGATCAGTATCGACCTGGCCGGTAGAACGGCCTTGGTGACGGGGGGCAGCGGCGGATTGGGGCGTGCCATGAGCGAGACCCTAGCTGCGGCCGGGGCAGAGGTGGCGGTGCACTACCGCAAAGGACAGGAAGAGGCCGAAGCCGTGGTACGCAACATCGAGAAAGCGGGGGGCAAGGCTCGGGCCTTTGCCGCCGATATTTCCGACCCGGAGGCAGTGGAACAGCTCCTGAGCAACGTCGAACGCGCGTTTGGCGGCTTGGATATCCTGATCAACAATGCGGGGATGGATGGCCCCCATGCCCTGGTAGGGGACGACGACCCGCAGGCATGGGAAAAAGTCATCGCGGTGGATTTGCTGGGTCCCTATTACTGTGCCCGCGCCGCCATCTCCCGAATGGAGAAGAAAAAACACGGCGTGATTGTCAACGTCACCTCGGTACATGAATTCATTCCCTGGGAGGGCTACAGCGCCTATACCAGTGCCAAGGCGGGCCTGTCGATGTTCACCAAGACCCTGGCCCAGGAAACTGCCGACAAGGGCATTCGGGTGGTCGCCCTCGCCCCCGGCGCCATCAAGACCCCTATCAATCAGTCGGTCTGGGACGATCCAGAATCCCTCAAAGACCTCGACAAAAAAATCTCCATGGGTCGCTTGGGCAAACCCGAAGAGGTTGCCGCAGTCGTGGCCTTTCTGGCGAGCGATCTGGCCAGTTACATCACCGGCACCACCCTCGCCGTGGATGGCGGCATGCTGATCTATCCCGATTTTCGCCACGGCGGCTGAACCCATGGACGCCGACGTCCTCATCGTCGGCAGCGGCGCTGGTGGCGGTACCCTCGCTCGCGCCCTGGCCGACAGCGGTTTGCGCATCCTGATTCTCGAGCGTGGTGATTACCTGCCGCGCGAATGGGGCAACTGGGACCCACAAACGGTCTTTGCAAGTTACCGCTACCATACCGAAGAAACCTGGGGGGATGGCAACGGCCAGCCTTTCCATCCGGTGACGGGCTACCACGTGGGTGGTAATACCAAATTTTACGGCGCGGCCATCCTGCGGCGGCGTCCCACGGATTTCCAGGAGCGTCGCCATGTCGACGGGGTGACACCGGCGTGGCCCATTCGGTACGAAGATCTGGCGCCTCATTACGATACTGCCGAGCACTGGTACTTCGCCCATGGCGCGGCCGGGAGCGACCCTACCGAGGGACCCCGTGGCCCCTATCCATTTCCCCCCATGCCCCACGAGGAAGACGTAGCGCTGGTCGATACGGCCTTACGCGCCCAAGGATATCATCCTTTCCCCCTACCGCTGGCGTTGCACCGCTTGGAAGACGACCCTGCGCAGAGTCCTTGTGTGCGCTGTCCCGCCTGTGACGGCTTTCCCTGTCTCGTTCATGCCAAGGGCGACGCCGAGCTCTGTGGGGTACGACCGGCTCTGCAACACGCCAATGTCACCCTGCTTCGCAACGAGCGAGTACGCAGGATCCTTCTTGCAGAGGACGGCAGACGGGTATCCGGGGTGGAGACCGATCAGCACCGCTACCATGCCCGTCTCGTAGTCCTGGCGGCGGGTGCGGTCAATAGCGCTGCCCTGCTCCTGGCCTCCCGCAGCGAGACTTTTCCCAACGGCATCGCCAACCGTAGTGATCAGGTTGGACGCAACTATATGTGTCACCTCAACAGCGCCTGCATGGCGATCAAGATCACCCGCGAGAACCGCAGTATCTTTCAAAAAACCCTGGCCCTGAATGATTTTTACGAAGACTCTGGCGATCCCGATTACCCCTATCCCCTTGGCCATATCCAGGGCCTTGGTAAGGTGACACCAGCCCTTCTGCATGCGCAACGTCCGCGCTGGCCAATTCCCATGACCGCCTGGGCGGCCAGTCATTCTGTCGACTGGTGGCTGACGACAGAGGATCTGCCAAGCCCCGAAAACCGCGTCACCCTGGATGAACGCGGCGGCATCCAGCTGCATTGGCAACCCAAAAATCGTGAGAGCCATCGTCGCCTCTGCGCAAAATGGCAAGACATTCTGCAGAAGATCGGCTTTTCCCTGGTGTTCTTTCAGTCCATGGATATCTCCGCTACCGCCCACCAGGTGGGAACCTGCCGCTTTGGCGATGATCCGCAGACGAGTGTTCTCGATCGTAACTGCAAGGCCCATGATCTCGACAATTTATATGTGGTTGATGCGAGCTTCATGCCTTCCATCAGCGCGGTGAACCCCTCTCTCACCATCATGGCCAACGCCATCCGCGTAGCCAGCGTTCTGCGCGAACGACTGCGGAGCAGCTGAGTGAAAAAGGGCACGACAGCGGTATTTGCGGCGGGGTTTCTGCAGGGTTCGGCCTTCGTCCTGATCCCGGCGCTGGGGAGTATCCTGCGCAGCGCGCCGTACAACATGAGCAATAGTACCTATGGCATGTTGTATTTTCCGGAGATCATTGGTGCCGTCATCGCCGCTCTCGCCGCCGGGAGCATCCATAGGCGCCTCGGTGCGCATGGACTCTTTCGCATTGGCATCTTGAGCAACACGATCGCCATGGGACTGCTGGTCCTTGCCTACTTCAGCGGGCATGGTTCCGTAGTTTTTCTGCTGCTCGCCGAAACACTGCTTCTTGGCGTCGGTTTTGGTCTGACCAACGCTGCCATCAACCGAGCTTCTACCCTGATCTTTGCCGGTAGCGCCACGGCGGCCGTCACCCTCCTGAATGCCGTGATTGGCGGCGCCACGGCAGTTTCTCCCATGCTCCTGCATCTGTCCTCCAGCTGGCTGACCTGGGTACTGTGGCCCGCGGTCATCCTCCTGCTCTGGCTGCTGGTCTTGCTCCTGCCCCAGGCCCAGGAAGAACAACAGGGGCAAGAGATCGGTGGCTTGCGCGCCTGGAAAAAGTCCATGATCCCCTTTGCTGCCGCAGTCCTCATCTACGCCATCTGCGAGGGTAGCTTTGGCAGTTGGGCGAATATTCTGGTCAGCGTCGATCATCATTTGCCGCGGGCAACGGGTGCTGCAGCCCTGTCCCTGTTCTGGGGCGGCGAGACCGTCGCGCGCTTTGTCCTCGGATCCATTCCCGACCGCTGGCTTTCGCGACGCTGGGTCTATCGTGCCGTACCCTTGGGAATGGCTGCCTGCTTTCTGATCATTCCGCAGTTGCAAAGCGGCGAATCTCTGCTCTTGTTCTTTACCTTGGCGGGAATAGCCTGTGGCGTCTATTACCCCTATAGCATGGCGTTTGGGGTTGCCCGTCATGGCGAGGAGGGAACACAAATGGCAGGGCTACTGGTGGGGGCATTGATGGTGGGTGAGGGCATTGGCTCGACCGGACTGGGGCCACTGCAATCCTTATTGTCTCTCAACCAGATTTATCAGTTCTCCGCTTTGTGGGCCATTCCCCTGCTCTGGCTGGCTTGGCGCAACAGCACGGGACAGAACCCAGCGCACTAGAAAAATCGAATTTTTGTGCCAATCGACAGTCAACGTATCTCCTTGGCGAAATAGCCCGCTGTGACTCTGCGCCATAGCTCCCAGAAAATACTGGCAAACCAGAAGAGTAACGCGAAAGATCCAGCCACAATCCCCAAGCAGTGGAACGCGGGGATCGAAAGGATGGATGCCGACTGCAGGCAACTCAGCGCGAATACCGATGTGGAGAACGTGGGAGGCCAGGCAACAGGATTGCGGAAGGCGCAGTCACGGAACAGAAAAATGGCGCTGCGAAAGGCTATTGGAAAGAACAGAACGATGGCGAGAATTTCCGCCAGTAGCATCAGCATGGCGAGCGCATGGTGTGCCACAGGGGTCAAATCCTGCCAGGCCCACGCATGCCCCAGAGCCAGGGCGGCGAATCCGGCACAGCCCATGGCGATCCACCAGGGGGCCTGCGGTACGCCATGCAAGCCAAAGCGACGGATGCGCAGGGCTGCCAGGAACGCGATGGCAACATATAGAATCCCACCCAGCAGGGCACCGGCAACGACGACAAGGTTCCAATCGCTTTGCGTCGATGCGAGGACATCTCCAGTAGCAACACCGGCTCCCAAGACCGCTGCCGGCACCAGAAACCATGCGCCACTCACCCGTTCCAGCGAAATCCCGAAGCGGTATACAGCCAGGAAGAATGGTGCGGCGCAAAGAAGTACCAGCAGCCAACTGAGAGCGAGCAGGAATTCTGCCAAGCCCAGCAATGCAGTCATGCCTTCCACATGCGCAAAAAAAGCCATCCCCGAGCTTACTACCGCCAAGCCAAGGGGAATGGTGTGGGCGCCGACGTACTGATCAGCTGACCTGCCGGCAAAGTTGGGGATCTGTGGCATCGACAGGAATCGACGCCGGAGCCAAAACCAAGCTAATGGGATGTACACTGCCTGCAGGCAGGCCAAGGTGAGCAAGGTTGCGGCCAGCAGCCAATAATTAGCCGCTGCTGCTACGCTTGCCGTTCCGCCGGTGGCCATGACCACCGCGTAGGGCATTGCTGTCGGTTTGCAGTCGGCTTTTCTTTTCACAAAAAGTCTCGCAAATTCCGTAGCGTTGCATACAGCAGAAAAAGAGCGAACGCTCCGAAAACCGACTTCTTTCTCATCACCAATCCGTGGCACTACATCCATCAACGACTGATCCGCCCAGAAGAGGGGCGAACCAGTCTGGTAAACTACCTCATCTCCCCATTATTTTACCAGCTTTTTCCGCCACTGCCCTTGCTCCATCATCGGCGCGAAAATCTGGTAATAGGGGCCCTTGTCGAGGTGTGCCAATACACCATCGTTGTGAATCTGACGGCACTCATAGTCGAGCATCGCGTGGGCGATGCCCATGTGCGCCGCCTCTGGCGATTCCCACTCCATGTGCACTAGATATTGCACTGGAGTTTGCCCAGGAATTGGTGGCGTACTGGGGATCGCGCTGCCGCGATTGGTATTATATTTTGGCGGATTGGCTCCCAGGGTTGCCTTCAACATTCCTTGCGGATCGAGCTGGAAGGAACCAATGGCCGAAACACCGAATTGCTTTAGAATCATCCAACCAATCATTCCGGGGACGTTCTCTTTGAACCAACTGAGCGTACGCTCTGCCCCCTCCTCAAACGCCGTTTCATGCCCATCCATGACCCAATGGTCACCAATCGCAATGGCCCGTTTGGCAGCCAGCGCTACCTTGGGAACAGCCTCTTGCTTGGCAAAGGCTCCGCCCAAGGCAGCGGGAACATCGGTCATGGCAATGATCGGTGGCAAATCCGAACGGACGATTTCATAGTATGGCTCCCACGGCCCCTCGATCACCATGTCCAGACAATCACCGCAAAGCTCATAAATTTCCTTGAAATTATCATGATGCATTTCTTCGTGGGATTTTACGTCTTTCCATACGGTGTACTGAAACATGCCGATAGGATTGAGCGTCTCGTGCATATCGATAGCACCGCCGCCGTAGCGCCCTGCCATGGGATGGATTCCGGTTTGCAGCAATTGTTCAAAGCCCAGGAATCCGGGGTGGGATGCCGTGGTAATGCAAACTTTCGGCCCAACTTTCATCATCGTCTGATAGCTTTCCGGACGATTGGCAACTTTTGACTGATTGATGGCAATAATAGGGTTATTACTCATTCCTCATCTTCTCCTTTTTCCGTTGCAAGACAAAAATTATGACCCATCAAATAAGACAAAGTTCAAATATTGTAGAAAAATCTAATTTGAGATAAATACATACAAATAAATGGACAAAAAATTGCAAAAAAACTCGCCGATTACGCCATAGAAGAAAGTAAATTTCGCTGATATACACCCGCCAAAAAAACTGCTGCCGCGTGATCACCGGCGCGCTCCACGGCGCAGCAGCGAAATCATGCGACCTACCCGACGCACGGCGCGCGGAGACATGGATTATCCGATAGCGCGCCCTCCCCCTTTTGCGTGGCCCTGACTTTGCCTACACTGCACCATCTTTCTGTAGTCATGGATCGGGTATGCGCGCCAGTCAATTCTTTCTTCCCACCCTCAAGGAAACCCCCGCGGAAGCCGAGCTCATCAGCCATCAGCTGCTGCTGCGCGGCGGTTTCATCCGCCGCCTCGCTTCGGGCCTCTACACTTGGCTGCCGCTGGGCCTGCGCGTACTACGTAAGGTAGAGGGGGTAGTGCGTGAGGAGATGGAACGCGCTGGTGCTCAGGAAGTGCTGATGCCGGTAGTACAACCGGCAGAGCTGTGGCAGGAGTCGGGGCGCTGGGAGCTCTATGGCCCCGAGCTGTTGCGCCTGAAAGATCGCCATCAACGTGATTTCTGCCTGGGACCGACCCACGAGGAGGTGATCAGCGATCTGGCGCGGCGGGAGATCCGCTCCTATCGACAACTACCGCTGAACCTGTATCAAGTGCAGACAAAGTTCCGCGATGAGATTCGTCCGCGCTTTGGACTCATGCGTGCACGCGAGTTCATCATGAAAGATGCCTATTCGTTTCACATCGATCAGGATTCCCTGAGGGCCACCTATCAGGAGATGTACGACGCCTACCGCAACATCTTTACGCGCCTGGGCCTGGAATTTCGCGCCGTCGATGCCGATACCGGGGCCATTGGTGGTAAGGCCTCCCATGAATTCCATGTGTTGGCGGATTCCGGAGAAGATGCCATCGTGCATTGCTCGGCCTGCGACTACGCGGCCAATCAGGAGCTGGCCCGTAGCCGCCCGCTGCTGGACAGCAGCGATCCCCTTCTGCCTGCCGAGCAACGGGCTACTCCGGGGATTCGCACGGTAGAAGATCAGGCGAAGGTGCTCGGCATAAGTCCCGCTCAGGTGGTCAAGAGCCTTCTGGTCTTTGCCGATGACAAACCCACGCTGCTTCTGCTGCGGGGAGATGACGAGCTGAACCTGATCAAGGCGGCACGTGTGCTGGATGCGGACACCCTACGCCTCGCCAGCGCCGAAGAGACCCGGGAGCTGCTCGGCGTGCCCTTTGGCTTTCTCGGCCCCAAGGACTTGCCGGCCCCCCTGCCCATCGTCGCGGACCAGCGGGTTCTCGTCCTGCGCAATTTCAGTACGGGCGCCAACATTGGCGGACAGCACTGGCTGCATCTCAATTGGGAACGCGATCTGCCGCGCCCCCAAGCAGCGGATCTGCGTAACGTTCAGGTAGGGGATGCCTGTCCGCACTGTGCCACGGGTAGTCTAGGCATTCGCCGCGGCATTGAGGTGGGACACGTTTTTCAGCTGGGCACCCGCTACAGCGAGAAGCTGGGCGTGCGCGTCCTCAATGAGGCCGGGAAAGAGCAGGTCGTGCTCATGGGCTGCTATGGCATTGGTGTATCGCGCATCGTCGCTGCCGCTGTCGAGCAGAATTTTGACGAACGTGGCATCTGCTGGCCAGCCACCATGGCGCCCTTTGACGTTGGCATCGTCGCCATCCAGGCCAAGAAATCGCCGACAGTGCTGGCGGCCGCCGAAGCGATGATGGCGCGGCTCGAGGCAAAAGGACTGCAGGTCTTCCTCGATGACCGCGACGAACGTCCGGGGGTACAGTTTGCTACCATGGACCTGATTGGCCTGCCCCATCGCTTGGTCATCAGCGAAAAGACTCTGGCGCAGAATCTTTGGGAATATCGCGGCCGCCGCGACAGTGAAAATCACCTGATCAGCGAAGCAGAGGTGCTGAGCATCCTGCAAGGAGAACCCAGATGAGCTATCACAAAATCCTTGTCGCCGTCGATTTCAGCGGCATGGCCGGCACGGTCCTTGCGCACGCAGGCGAGGAGGCGCGCCTGCATCAGGCCGAGCTCACCTTGCTGCACATCCTTGATACTCAGATCATGGACCTGCAGCTTCCGGAGGAGCTGTTACCGAGTTCTCTGGAGATGATGCAGCGCCTGCGTTCGCTGGCGCAGGAACGACTGGATGCCCTGCAGAAATCTACCGTCGTTCCAAGCCATGGTGTACTTCTCGAAAAAGCGGGTGGCATTGGCAGGAATATCTGCGAATACGCGGCGGAAGGGACTCATGACCTGATCGTCATCGGCAGTCAGGAGCAAGGGGCGATTGGTCGCCTACTATTGGGTTCTGTGGCCAGTGCCGTGGTCCATCACGCGCACTGTCCGGTACTAGTGGTCAAGGCTCCTGCAGCCGCTTAGTCTGCGGCAGGACTGTGTTGCGCCGCCCAGTCGCCGATCTGCGCCACCAGCTCCTGAGCGGCCCAGTTCATGGCAGTGGCACCCGCAGCGGGTCCAGCACTCGGCAAGGGCGCCTGGACGGCAAAGCTTTTCTGCGCCAGAACGCGATAGCCCTGGGCGGCCAGCAGGGTCGCGGTACAGGAGATCTGCGCCGCGCCCGCCGTGGCATCGCTATAATGCACCGTAAAATCTTGCAGCCCCAATTGCAGTAGCAAGACCGGACGGCCCGCCTGCGTCGGCCCCAGGACGGCGCGCCAGTCGCCCTGCTGTCGCAGACGTTGGCTCAGTAACACGGTCAGCATCTGGCCCGGCGCCGCCGCCCAGCGCGCATCGTTGTACGGCCGCAGGGCCTGGGGATTGGCATACCCCAAGCGGTAGAGGTACTCCTCGCCCGCCAGCCAGCTCGGCGCCGTGACGGCTTCCAGACGCAACACGCCGGCCTGGTGTTGCCCCGCGGGCTGCGTATCCGGCGCAGCGGTCAAGGCATACGGCTGCTGCCACGCCGGCGCACTGGCACAGGCCGCCAGGGCCAAGCTTGCCGACGCCAGTGCAGTACCCACGAGAACGCGCCAGAAATTTGCCTTTCCCTTCATGAATTCCCCCCGGCAAAGCCCGACTGTCCCGGTCCGGGCGGCGGTGCTCCACGCCCATACAAGAGGGATTGCGGGTTTTGCCGCAATTCACGACTCAGGTTGCCCAGGTCCTGACTGCTTTGCAGTAGACTCTGCGTCAGGGCATTGAGCTGCGGGAGCGTCTGATCATTGAGGACGGCGACACTCTGCTGACCGGAACTCGCCAACTGGTGCAAGGCAACACTGGTGCCGTTGAGCTGTTGCAGAGGTGCCTTGGCGGCAAGTGCCAGATCATCCAGGTGACGCACGAGTTGCTGACTGGACTGCATGGTCGAACGTGTCGCGGCGATGGTCGACGGCAACTCCCGCAGAGCTGGCTGTAAAGCGGCCTCCAGCTCGGCCAGCTCAGCGCTGGCCTGGTCCAAGTGCCGCAAGGTCGCCGTAAAGTGCTTGCGGTTCTCCTCATCGAGGAGGTCGTTCATGCGAAAAGCCAATTCATTGCCCTGCTTGACCAAGGATTCGCCACTGCGGGACAGCACCTGAATGAAACTCGGATGCATCGGAATGTCGGGAGCCTGTCCTGGCGCATGCGCTAGCGGAGAAAAATCCGTGCCGGCATCGTTGAGCGACAAATAGCTCAGTCCCGTCACCCCCTGCGGTGCCAGCTCGGCAAAGGTCGCTTTGGTGATCGGAGTATTGGCGTCGATACTGACCTGCACCTGCACCATACGCGGATTGCGTGGATCGAAACCAATGGACTTCACCTCGCCCACGCGCACGCCTTTGAAACGCACCGGCGCTTGCACTGTAAGACCCGTCACACTGTACGGGGAGATGACATTGTAAAGCTTGCCGACCGGCGCCGAATGGTGCATCCAGAGTCCGGCCACCGCGAGTGCTACCCCCAACACGACAACGAAGACCAAGGCAATCAAAGCGTGCGCCCGACTTTCCAATGATCGACTCCCGGAAAAATTGACTTGCCCTAGGCGGCATGCCTAAATGTAGCAGGTATTTTGGATGATTCCCATGCACTTCGACAGCCTTCGCCAAACCATGATCGACACCCAGATTCGCACTTGGGATGTTCTCGACCCGGAAGTTCTGCAAGTTCTGCAACTCGTCAAGCGGGAACAGTTCGTGCCTGCGCAGCTGCAGGAGCTCGCCTTCGCCGACTTTGAAATCCCCTTGGGGCACGGCGAACGAATGTGGACACCAAAGATGGAAGCGCGGGTTTTGCAGGAGTTGGAAATTCGCCCGCAAGACCAGATCCTCGAAGTTGGCACCGGTAGCGGCTACTTTACCGCCCTGTTGGCCAGTATGGGCAAGATCGTCCATAGCGTTGATGATCGTGCCGATTTCATTCACGCCGCCGAAGGGCGTCTGCAAATGCAGGGCGTTACCAATGTTCATCTCCATGTGGGTGATGCTGCGGGCGGCTGGACCGTATCCGGCCCCTTCGACGTTATCGTCCTGACCGGTTCTCTCCCGCAGCTTCCCAAGGCCTTTCTCGAGCAGTTGAACCCCGGCGGGCGCCTGCTGGCCATCCTCGGGGAGTCTCCGCTTTGCAAGGTGCGCCGCTATCGCCGCGGCGCCGACGGCAGCCTGGGTAGCAAGGACCTGTTTGAAACGGACATCCCCGCGCTACGCCACCCCGCCAGCAAGAAATTCCAGTTCTGAAGATGCGGGTTCGGGCAGCACGCAGCCTCGTCCTGGCCATCGACCTGCAGGACAAGCTACTGGCCATGCTGGGGGACGAACGCAAGGAAACCCTCTTGCACAACGTCCGTCGCTTCCTGAATAGTGCCAAAGCCTTGGAACTTCCCATTCTGCTCTCGGCCCAATATCCCAAGGGGCTCGGTGCGATCGATCCCAGCCTCCACGATTTCGGTCCGACGTTCGAGAAAACCGAGTTCTCCTGTCATGCCAACCCCGCCTTACGCAATGCGCTGCGTTCCCGGGTGGATCGCCGGCAGATCTGCCTACTGGGAGTAGAAACCCACATCTGCGTGCTGCAAACGGCCCTCGACCTGCAGGCCCAGGGCTGGCAGGTGCTTGTCGCCATCGATGCGGTAGCCAGTCGCGAGCTCCGGCAGAGCGAGTGGGCACTCGAACGTCTGCGCCATGCCGGTGTCATCCTCAGCAGCACCGAATCCATCTTCTATGAATGGATGGAGGACGCCGCCGATCCACGCTTTCGCCAACTGGCGCCCGCCTGGCGCTGAGGCATTCATGAATCTGCAATACCATATCCGTCTGCAAGAAAATGCCCACCTGATTCAGGTAGATCTGCACCTTGCCGAGCCCGACCCAGACGGTCAGATTCTTGCCCTGCCCGCCTGGGTGCCCGGCAGTTATACTATCCGTGATCTCGCCCGCCACATCGTCAGCATGCGGGCAACGGCAGGCGGACGGCAATTGCCGGTGGAAAAATTCCGCAAGGATCATTGGCGCTTGGCTCCCTGTATCGGCCCGGTAACCATTTCCTATCAGGTCTATGCCTTTGACCGATCGGTGCGCACTGCCTACCTTGATGACAGGGGCGGGTTCTTCAATGGCCCGGCAGTATTTCTGCGGGTACTTAGTCAGGAGCAGCAAGAACATATCTTGCAAATCAGTGGTCCTGCCGACTGGCAATTGGCCACCAGCATGGAAGCGATCTCTGACAGCGCGTGGTCCTGGGGCGAGTTTCGCGCCCCCGACTACCGCAGCTTCTGCAATCATCCCTTGCTCTTCGGCCCCCTGCATCGGGTGGACTTCTGTGCCGGAGAATTACCTCATCACCTCGCTCTGTTGGGCCACGGCAACCCAGAGTTACTCCGCCTGGGCGAGGATCTTGCCAGAATCTGTGCCTACCAGCAGCAGTTCTGGGGCGGTAGCCCCTTCTCGCGCTATCATTTTCTGTGCATGAGTGGGCAAAACGCCTATGGTGGCCTCGAACACCAGGCATCCTCTGCACTGTTGTGCAACCGTAGTGACCTCGACGGCACGGATCCCAAAGGCTACCGTCAGTTTCTTGGCCTCGCCAGCCACGAGTATTTTCATTCCTGGCTGGTCCAGGGTATCCGTCCGGCGGCATGGAGTGACAGCTTCTGGGAAACAGAGATGATCAGTCGCGATCTCTGGGTCTTCGAGGGTATCACTTCCTACTACGACAGCCTGCTTCTGTGTCGCGCAGGCCTATGGTCTCCGGCACAATACCTCGAAGAACTGGGACAGGAAATCACTCGCCTCGCCCGGCGTCCCGGGGAAAGCTATCAGAGCCTGGCGGAATCCAGTGCCGACGCCTGGACCAAGCTCTATCATCCGCATCCATCCGCGGCCAACTTCGAGATCAGCTATTACAACAAGGGCGCCCTTGCCGCCCTCTGTCTCGATGCGCGACTGCGGCAGCGTGGCGCCAGCCTCGACGCGTTTCTGCGCCGACTCTGGCAAGACTATGGACAGAGGCAGCGGCCTCTCCCAGAAGGCGAAATTTTTACCCTCCTCGAGCCTATTTTGGGAAATACGGGGGTCGACGAAGTGCGGCAGTGGGTTACCGAAACGCAGCCCCTACCCCTGCAAGAATGTCTGCAGATTCTGGGGGTCGATCTGCACTGGCGTGCTGCCCGCGACGAGCAGGACCGTGGCGGTGTGGAGATGGACGTTCGACGCGCGGATCTCGGTGCAAACTGGAAAAAGGCAGCAATCGGCGTCGAACTGACCTTCGTGCGTGCTGGCGGAGCGGCGGAACAGGCCGGTCTTTGTCCGGGGGACCGTCTGCTGGCCCTGGACGGAGAGGAAATCCTGGCCGAGACTCTGCAGTCCCAAATCGATCGACTGACTCCAGGAATCCCTCGGCACCTGCACTTTCTGCGCGATGGCCGGATGCACGAGTGCGATTGCGTTTTGCTTGTTCCCCCGCTGGATACTGCCTATCTACAGATCGGCGCTGGCGGAGACCAGCGCTGCAGCGACTGGCTCAGTGGGGCTTCAGTAGCTCAATCCGCGGGGTAGTCCCGACGAATCCGCTCCACCTGTACTGCCTTCCCCGTCTCGGTGTCGATTTCTGCCAGTAGACCACAGAGGCTCGCCACGCCATCGACCACCGGCGCTCTGGCAGGCATGGCGTCGATGAATCGGCGCTTGGCAATTTCCCGATCCACCCCGATGATCGAATCGTAACAACCGCACATGCCGGCGTCACTTTGATAAGCCATACCCCCGGGGAACACCCGCTCGTCCGCCGTAGGAACATGGGTATGGCTACCGACCGCCATGCTGACTCTGCCGTCCAGATGCCAGGCAAGGGCATATTTTTCGCTAGTGGCCTCCGCGTGCAAATCGACGAGGATCACATCACAGCCGGCTAGTTCGTCGCCCAGGGCGACGTCCGCGGCACGGAAGGGACAATCGTAGAGCGGATGCATGAACAAGCGCCCCATGAGGTTGAGCACGCCGAGGCGCCAGCCGTTTTTTTCGATCCGCAGCGCCCCGCGACCCGGCGTACCGGGAGGTGCGTTATAAGGACGAAGCAGCCGCGCCTCCTCCACAATAAAGCTGATCGTTTCTTTTTGATCCCAAACATGATTTCCTGCGGTAACTGCATCGATGCCGCAGGCGAAAAACTCGTCCAGGATCTTGCGCGTGATTCCCGCACCACCAGCGGCATTTTCGCCATTGACCACTACCGCATCCAACACTCTTTCCGCGCGCAGATCGGCGAGCCCTCGCTGCAGGGCACGGCGTCCAGGCGCTCCCATCACATCGCCCGCAAAGAAAATTCGTACGTTCATCGTCGAAAACTCCGGTACTCTCGTTCCGTGGCAATGGCATCCAGAGGAATATCCCATGGCTCCGTCGGCAATTCTCGCACCTCCTGAAAGGCGTGGGCTACCCCCACCAGACGGGGGCGACGCCAGTGACGGCGATGCCGCAATGCTGCCAGGCTGCGATCATAGAAGCCTCCTCCCATACCCAGACGTTGGCCAGTGGTATCGAAAGCGACCAACGGCAACAACAACAGGTCCAGCTCTGCGGCAGATTTCCAGTAACGACGCGGCACCTCGGGTTCGGGGATTCCCAGACGGTTTCTGCTGAGGATTGTACCTGCGGAAAACGGCGCAAAACGGAGCTCAGTCGCGTGCAAGCCAGCCAGAACGGGGAGAAAGAACCGTTGGCGATGCGACCAGGGCAGTTGCAGGATAGGCAGGGCACCAATTTCCCCGCGCATGGGCCAATATAAAGCAACGGTACCCGCCTTGCGGAGAATTGGGGAATTTCGTAATTGCCGAAGCAGGCCACCCTCCGCCTGGCGAAGATCAGCGGCACTCAAGGACGCGCGGCGTTGCCGCATGCTACGACGAATATCGATTTTGGATGCCGACAAAGAAAAACTCCCCGCTTGGGTCGTGGCGCCCGCTATCCCACGAACCTGATGACCAGGTCGGGAGCCCGGGAATCGTATCAGGCTACTCCGCAGGGGAGCGGCACACCAACGATATGGACCAAGGCCCCCTGGATAGACAATGTTGGTTCAGGAAATATCCCGGAACCACGAGCCCCGCAGGGAGTAGTCCCAAGCTACTCCGCGCCCTGCCCCATGTCAACCAGGTTCCGCAGTCGGGCAGTCACGGTCTCCAGAGTATTCTGCGCTTGTTGCAATTCACCCTGGCTACGCTGCAGGTCAGCAGCGAGATTCAACGCAACCATGAGCAGGGCGCGCTCCCTCTGGACGCCCACGCCCTGACGCACCTTGGCGGCCTGCAAACGCTCCTGCAGCGTGACAATAGCCTGCCCGAGCAGATTCCGTTCTTCGGGCGAGCAGGTGATTTGATAGGATTGATTGAGAAACTCTGCGGCGATCAGCTCGCGCGCATCGGCGGCATTGCCCTGACTCATCGCTGATACTCTTCCCTTTCCCAGATGGAGATTTGCTCCAGTAAGCGATCCAGACGCTCGCGAATGTCTTGCTGCTGCCGACGAAGCTGCAGATTTTCTGCTTCCAGGATCTCTTTTTCCCGACGTAGCCGCGCAAGTTCGGCAATCTGCCCCACTCCCCGCACCTGGCGGCGCAGAGCGTGATAATCGAGTATCATGGCTTCGACTTGACCCAGGAGAGATTCGACCCGAGATTCCCGCACGCTTACCCCCGGCTTCCGTGTGGCAAGGAGTGTACGAAGGGCAGCAGGCATTTGCAAATCGATAACCCCATGAAAAAGACCTCCACCCCTCTTATTTCCGGGCAGTATTTTCGTAACCGGCTCGGCCTTGCTGCCATCCTGGTGCTGCTGCTGTTGCTGGTCGTGCTCGCCCGCCTGCTCGACCTGCAGGTATTGCATTATCAAAAATTCCGGCAACTGGCCCATGACAACCATGTCGCCCTGGTTCCTGTCAACCCACCCCGTGGCTTGATCCTTGCCGATCATGGCCAAATTCTTGCACAAAATCAGCCAACCTACGCGGTGGAAGTCACACCAGATCAGACCAGCGACCTGGACAGCACCCTTGATCGCCTGCAGAAGCTGCTCGATCTTTCCGACGGTGACATGGCCCGTTTCGACAAAAGCATGGCAGCCAAGGCGAGCTTTGATCCCATCATCCTCAAAGCGAATCTCAGTCCCCAGCAAGTCGCCGCCCTGGCGGTGCGCAAGGCAGATTTTCCTGGAGTGCGCGTTACCGCCCTGATGCATCGCAACTATCCCTTCGGTGCCCTTTTTTCCCACGTCGTCGGCTATGTGGGGCCGATCACCGCTGCTGATCTCAAACGGCATCAGGCAGAGAATTACCGCGGGCGGGACTACATTGGCAAGACCGGACTGGAGGGCCACTATGAGCAACGGTTGCGCGGCCAGATGGGATATCAGATCAAACAGATCAATGCCGAAGGGCTGCAGGTCGGCACGCTGGAGGAGCAAGAGCCGCTGGCTGGCGACAACCTTATGACCCATTTACGGCTACGGGTGCAGGAAGCCGCGGCAAATGCCCTCGAGAGCAACCATTATCGGGGTGCCGTCGTCGCTCTTGATCCCAACGACGGTCATGTACTCGCCATGGTCAGCAGCCCCAGTTTCGATGCCAACTGGTTTGTGGATGGCATCAGTACGGCGCACTGGCGCAGCCTCCTCGACAATCCTGGCCATCCGCTTACCGACCGCGCCGACAATGGCCTCTACCCGCCCGGCTCCTGCGCTAAACCCTTCTTCTCCATCCAGGCCATTCAGTCGGGGGTAATAGGCCCGGATTTTCAGACCTATTGTCCGGGCAATTTTCAGCTTGGCGGACACACCTACTGGGACTGGAACCGCGGTGGTTTTGGCGAAACCAATCTCACCAAGGCGCTTGCTTGGTCTGTAGATGTCTTTTATTACAAGCTGGCGGTGAAGATGGGCATCCAGTTACAGGATCAAACCCTGTGGCGCTTTGGCTTTGGCAAATCTCCCGGTATCGATTTACCGGGCGGTTTGGCGGGCTTGGTTCCCACTCCACAGTGGAAGCGGGCGCACCTGCACGCCCCTTGGTACACCGGCGATTCAGTCATTTTGGGCATCGGTCAGGGCTATCTCCTGGTTACCCCCCTGCAACTCGCGCGCGCCGTATCCGCCATCGCCAATGGCGGCTATCTGGTGCAACCACAGGTCGCCAAGGAATGGGTCAATCCCAGTACTGGAGAACGCAGTCCGATCCCCAATGCGGCACCGGAAAACCTGCATATCGACCCAGTGGCATTGCACGCCGTACGCCAGGGAATGGAGGCCTGCGTCAATACCGGCACCTGTCATACCGTCAGCATCCCCGGAATCAGCATCGCCGGCAAAACGGGTACCGCACAAATTCCCGAGGGCTACGCCCATGGACGGACGATTTACAACAACGACTCCCTGTTCATCGGCTGGGCACCAGTAGATCATCCCAAAATCGCGGTAGCCGTAGTCGTCGAGAATGGCGGGCACAATGCCTGGCAAGCCTTGCCGGTGGCCCGTGCGACCATCGCCGCTTACTTGCAGCCGGACCGTGACCCCGGCCCGCCCCCGGCGCATTTGCACCTACAGCATTGAACTCGACGCAAACCCTCACGGCTTAGAGGCTGGGCGCTTGGACAACGGATGAGTGACTTCGGCATGGTGCTTGCGACCCAAGGCCCCGATCACTTTGAGGATGGTGTCGAAGCCGCCTTGACTTTGCTGGTGAAACTGCGCAGAATCCGTCTATCTGTCGCCCCAGTAAAGGGGTCTTTGCATGTATCAGGAGTGGTAGCGTGGCGAATTCGGCTCAGGCGCGCAAGCGCGCAATTCAGAATCAAAAGCGGCGACTGCACAACGACAGTCTGCATTCCCGTATGCGCACGTACGTGAAGCACGTGCTGCGCGCCGTCCGCGAGGGCAACCAGGAACAGGCTCGCAGTGCGTTGCACACGGCTGAGTCGATCATCGACAAGACCGCCAGCAAGGGCGTCATCCATCGTAACGCCGCAGCGCGCACCAAGAGCCGTCTGTCGGCACGGGTGAAAGCAATGGGAGAACAGGCTAGCGCCTGATCGTCTCCTGCAGCGAGCGAGACAAGAGGCCAGTCATCCGACTGGCCTTTCGCTTTTCAGCTGTCGAGCAGGGCGCGCAGGCGCGCGAAGGCGTCCTCGGTTTCCTCCGGGGCATCGGCGGTACTCGCACTACGCTGCCAATCCAGATGCTCGGCGGGGATCTCTTGCAAAAATCGTGATGGTTCGGGATTCAGCATTTCACCATAGCGTTTGCGCTTCTGGCAAAAACTGAGCTGCAAACGAAAGCGTGCCCTGGTCATTCCCACATAGAACAAACGACGCTCCTCGGCGATCTGCGCGGGCGTCTCGCTATTGCGATGCGGTAACAACTCCTCTTCCAGCCCTACCAGAAATACCTGCGGAAATTCCAGTCCCTTGGCCGCATGCAGGGTCGACAAGCGCACGACGTCACGATCGTCGTCCTCTTCCCTCTCCAGCATGGTGTAGAGCATGAGACGTTGCAGTAGCTCGCCGAGATCTTTGGGACCGTCCTCCTGCTCCAGCAACCGGCCCATCCAGTCCAGCAGTTCCTGCAGATTCTCCCAACGGCGACGGGCACCACGCTCATCGCCCTCATCCAGCAGATATTGCCAGTAGCCAATCTCTTCCGGAATGCTCTGCAGGACGGGAAGCAATTCCGCACTGCGCTGTGCTTCATCATTTTTCTGATTGATCCAGTTGGCGAAATCTTCCAGGGCGTTGCGGCTGCGCGCCGGCAACTCCAGCTCTTCGCTAAAGATGCTGGCGAAGAAAGACTGCCCTTGGGCCCGCGCATGTTGCCCCAGGTATTCCAGAGTTTGACTGCCGATTCCCCGGCGCGGCGTGTTCACGGCGCGCAGCAGCGCTGGATCGTCGTCGGGATTGTGGATCAAGCGACAGTAGGCGAGAAAATCCTTAATTTCCGCACGCTCGAAAAACGAGATTCCGCCGGAGACCTGATAGGGAATCCGCGCAGCGCGCAAGGCCGCTTCCAACGGGCGGGACTGATGATTGCTACGGTACAGCACCGCGTAGTCACGATACGCTCCATCCCGTTGAAAGCGGTCCCGCAGGATGGCGTTCGCCACCCTCTCGGCCTCATCGCTCTCCTCTGCACAGGCATGTACCTGTATGCGCTCGCCCTCCCCCAGATCCGACCATAATCGTTTTTCGAATAAATGCTCGTTCTGCGCGATAACGGCATTGGCAGCCCGTAGAATACGCGCAGTAGAACGATAATTTTGCTCCAGCTTGATCACTTTTAGGGTGGGGAAATCTTCCGCCAGACGATGCAGATTGTCCGCAGCGGCGCCACGCCAGGAGTAGATGCTCTGATCATCGTCTCCCACCGCCGTCAGGTTCTGGCGCTGCTGCAAGAGCACGCGCAGGAGACGATATTGCGCGCCATTGCTGTCTTGATATTCGTCCACCAACAGGTAGCGAAGGCGATCCTGCCAATAGGCACGCGCTGCCTCGTCGGTGCTGAGGATACGGGTGGGCAGCAGAATTAGATCGTCCAGATCCACCGCATTACAGGCGTGCAAGGACTTGTTGTACTCGGGGTAGAGCGCTTGCGCCAGGGCACCGATCTGATCATCGGCTACGACTTCTTCCGGCGCAAGACCATCGTTCTTGAAGCGCGAGATGCGCGACTGGATCGCCTCGGCAAGATCCGCTGCGCCGTTGCTCTCGCGCAGCAAGCCACGTACGACGGCCAGACTGTCGCCGGGATCAATGACGCTGAAGGCTGGCCCATAGCCCAGGCGTGGCAGCTCCCGGCGCAGAATCTGCAGGCCCAGACGATGAAAGGTCGAGACCAGCAAGCCCCGTCCGGTCCGGCCCTCCAGACGCTGGGAAATCCGCGCTTTCATCTCGCGTGCCGCTTTGTTGGTGAAGGTAACCGCGGCGATGTGCTGCGCTGCAACCTGCTCATTCTGAATCAGATGGATGATCTTTTGGGTGATCACCCGGGTCTTTCCCGAGCCCGCGCCGGCGAGTACCAGCAATGGCCCATGCACATGGCGCACCGCCTCCCATTGCGGCGCATTGAGATCAGGACAGTTACTCAGCCTGGGCCTCCAGCGCCGCCAAAGATTGCTCCTCCTGCTTGGCAAAGCCACCGCGATAGGCCCACCAGATGATGACCGGCCCGAGAATGATCATCGGAATGGAGAGGACTTGCCCCATGGTCAGGGGACCCAGGACAAAGCCCAACTGAATATCCGGTTGCCGCACGAATTCGACCAGAAAGCGGAACACGCCGTAGCCGAAGACAAAGAGTCCACCCACCGCACCGATGGGACGCGGACGCCGACTATAGATGGCGAGAATCAAAAAGAGTAGGACTCCTTCGAGAAGGAATTCATAAATCTGCGAGGGCTGGCGCGGCTGCGGTCCCCCGGCCGGAAAGACCATCGCCCAGGGCAGATGGCTCACCCGACCAAAGAGCTGATCGTTGATGAAGTTGGCAATGCGGCCGAGACCCAAACCGATGGGAACTGCCGGGGCGATAAAATCAAGAGTGGGCAAGAAGTCATGCTCCGGTTTGCCTTTCGCGAAAAGCCAGCAGGCCAACACCACACCAAGCAGGCCGCCGTGGAAGGACATACCGCCATCCCAGATATACAGCATGTGCAAAGGATGCTGCACATAGTAGGGAAGATTGTACCAGAGCACATAACCCACG
Organism: Acidithiobacillus sp. YTS05; assembly: GCF_024396695.1. Lineage (GTDB taxonomy): Bacteria > Pseudomonadota > Gammaproteobacteria > Acidithiobacillales > Acidithiobacillaceae > Igneacidithiobacillus > Igneacidithiobacillus copahuensis. The sequence goes on along the minus strand of NZ_CP094359.1, from coordinate 600,841 downwards.
CGGCCGCCAAGGATGGCGCCAATCGCCACAAAAAACTCCAGATCGACCACCTCGGATTTTTTCCAGGGCGTATGGCTGCGGCGTCCGCGGCGAATGAGCCACAGAGTAGCGATGACAAAGCTGATGATTTCCAGCAGGCCATACCAATGGATGGTAATCGGCCCCAACTGGAAACCCATGGGATTGATATTGGGATAGTGCAGCATGAAACTCCCCCTAGCGATGGTCCACGATGGCCACCCGGTAGCATTCTGTCAAGGCAGCCCCTCAGGCAGGAATCTGCATGGTCACACAATGCAGACTGCCATGCTGGCGCGCCAGCTCCAGACAGGGAAGCAGGACGATTTCCCGGTCCGGAAATGCGGCCGCCAGCCGCTCCGCAGCTACCGCATCGGCGGGATCATCATAGCCTGGCAACAAGACAGCACCATTGATGATCAGAAAATTGGCATAGCTCAGGGGCAGTCGCTCACCCTCTTCATCATAGCGGGCCGCTGGCCAAGGCAACGGAATCAGGTGATAGGGGCGGCCGTCGATTTGCGGGAATCCTGCCAGTTCCGCCGCCATCTGCTGCAGGGGGGCAAAATGATCGTCCAGGGGGTCGTCGCAGGACTGATAGGCAATGACCCCCGCGCTGCAGAAGCGCGCCAGGGTGTCCACATGGGCATCGGTATCATCGCCCTGCAGGTAACCGGACTGCAGCCAGAATACGCGCTCGACACCAAGGAGGACACAGAGCTGGCTGCTGATTTCTTCTCGGGACCATTGCGGATTGCGATTGGGCGACAGCAGACAGGCGTCCGTAGTCAGCAGGGTACCCTGGCCGTCGCTATCGATGCTGCCGCCCTCCAGGACCATGCCCAGGGTCTGCAAAGGCAGATCACCATAGGCTCCCGCAGCATGCAGGCGGCGTGTCAATTGATTATCGAGATCGGCGGCAAATTTCAGTCCCCAGGCATTGAAGGCAAAGTCCAGCAGTCGACGGCGCCCATCCGGGTGCCGCAGGGTAATGGGGCCATGATCTCGCGCCCAGGAATCGTTGCTGGGACCCCGATGAAAATGGCAACGCGCCAGATCAGCGCCGGCGGCGCGCAACTGTCGTTCACATTCCCGCTGGCTGGCCTCATCGTGCAGCGCTATCAGTAGATCTTCCCGCTGGCTGATGGCCGCACCGATAGCGGCAAAGACTGGCAAGACTTGCTGCAGCCGTGACGCCCAATCCGTTGCCGGATGCGGCCAGGTCAATTGCACCGCCTGCTGTGCTGCCCACTCTGCGGGCAAGGTAAAGCCCTCAGCCATGATCGCTCCCCAGTGATACGTCAGTCCGCATTGTAAGTCCTGGCAACGCTTCCGTCACCGCCTTCGGGCGGCTACACTCTACCGATGACTGCCAGACAAGAGCGCCTTGACCACCTTCTTTCCCGGCTCGGCTACTGCAGCCGCTCGGAGGTACGCGACTGGCTACGCGAGGATCGCATCCAGGTCGCCGGTGTAGCGGATAAACTGCGATCAGGCAGCAAGGTCAATCCCGACCAGGTCCGCGTCGATGGCGAGGCCATCGATCCGGCAGGCCCTCTCTATCTGCTCTACCACAAGGATCTGGGCACGGTCTGTGCCCACGATGATCCGCGCAGCATCTATGATGACCTGCCGATGCGTTGGCGCTATCGCCGCCCGGTCCTGAGCAGTGCCGGGCGCCTCGATCGCGACACCAGTGGCTTGCTGCTACTGAGTGACGACGGACAATGGCTGCACCGCTGGAGTCACGCGCGCCACGCGATTCCCCGTCACTACCAGGTGCAGTTGGCGGAGCCATTGCAGGACGATGCCGAGCAGATTCTTGCCAGCGGCAAGCTGCTTCTGGAGGGCGAAAGCGTACCTTGCAAAGCGGCGCAGGTACAGAGACTGGGCGAGCGGGAAATCCGCCTGACCCTACAGGAAGGGCGCTACCACGAGGTGCGCCGCATGATGGCTGCTTTGGGCAATCACGTACAAACATTGCACCGCGAGGGCTTTGGCCCCTTCACTCTGGGCGATCTGCCGCCTGGTACCTGGCGCTTCTTGCAGGAAGCCGAAATCCAGCAGGAAGCTGCCGCATGAGATGGAGCCCGCATGTCACCGTTGCCGCCGTCACCTGTGATGCCCACGGGCGTTTCCTTCTCGTCGAAGAGCTCATCGATGGCCAGCCCTGCCTCAATCAGCCTGCCGGCCACTGGGAAAAAGGGGAAAGTCTGACCGAGGCGGTCATCCGTGAAACCCTCGAAGAGACTGGTTATGATTTTGTCCCGGAAGCCATTTTGGGCATTTACCACTGGCAACATCCGCGCAAAGACCTTACCTATCTCCGCATTGCCTTCGTCGGCCACGCCAGCGGGCATAATCCACTGGCTCCTCTGGATGTCGGCATCATTGGCCCGCGTTGGTTGCGGCCAGAGGAGCTCTCGGCGGCACGGCTCCGTACGGTAATGGTAGAGCAATGCATTCACGATTTTCTTGCTGGACAACGCTTTTCCCTCGACCTCCTGCACTCGCTGTAAAATGCAAATTTGCCGCCCGCAAGCGCCCATGACCTCTACCCAGAATTTTGTTACAGTGAGATAAATTCTGTAGAGAGACACAGCGATGATCGACGCAGACGGCTATCGCCCCAACGTGGGCATGATCATTTGCAACCAAGACAATCAAGTACTCTGGGCGAAAAGAGTGGGTGAAAATGCCTGGCAGTTTCCCCAGGGCGGTATCGATGGCACCGAAAGCCCCGAACAGGCGGTATTCCGTGAGCTCCTGGAAGAGGTCGGCACCAACAAGGTGTGTATTTTGGGTCGCACCCGGGGCTGGCTACGCTACGACGTGCCCAATGCGCGGAACCGCAACCGGCAACGGCGCTATCGCGGACAAAAACAGATTTGGTTTTTATTGCGCTTTGAGGGCAGCGAAGCGGAAATCAACCTGCAGACCGCGCACCCAGAATTTGAAGACTGGCAGTGGGTGGATTATTGGCGTCCGGCAGCAGAAATCATCGCCTTCAAGCGCCGCGTTTACTGCCTGGCCCTGCAGGAGCTGGCGCCACTGATCGGCGCGCCACCGGCGCCCTTCCCCGTTCCAGAACGGGGCAATCCGCTGCCACATCGCGGAAACCGTTACCCACAACGTCGTCGACACTCCAGTAGCGCAACGTAAAAAGGCTGGCCGCGCTGCGGCCAGCCCTTCTTTTCTGCACGAACCTGGATTACTTCTTCTTCAGGCAGCTGCTCATGAAGGACTTGCGCTGCTCGCCTTTCATACCCTTCGCACGGGCATTGCAGGTCTTCATCTTTTCCTGCTGTGCGGTAAGCTTGCGTGGAGCTTTGTGCTGCTCTACCTTCTTCTCCATCTTCATCGGCGCGGCCGGTGCAGCGGTTTCCGCAAAAGCGGCGCCAGATAGCAGGAATGACACGGCAACACAGGACGCCAATACTTTTTTCAACATGGTGTTCTCCTTTGGTTTGAGTACAGCAGTGACTACAACAACCCTTTCAAACTTTGCAGGGCTTGATCCAGACCTCCTGCATCCGGAGCCTCACCCCCCGGCGTCAAACGATCGATGATCCCTGGGAGGGCTTGACTCAATCCCTGCGTGAGGGCTTGCGGATCCATACCGATTGTGCTAGCGATGTTTTGAATCCGATCACTGCCAATAGCGGATTCAATCTGATCCGCGCTGATCGGCTGATTCTGTCCATTGGATATCCACGAATCGACAACGGAACCCAGTCCGTTATCGCGCAGCTGTTGCAGCGTGCCGCTCACACCGCCGGGCTGACTCTGCAAAAAGCGAACTGCAGAGCCCAAAAAACCACCTTGATCGGCGCCAAAAGCCGCCATGCCACTGGATACCACATCATCAAATAGGCCCATGTTTCCCCTCCCGTTTTCGCATGTCCGAACCGGAAAATACCTCAGGATATCAGGCTATTCAAGGATCAGCGTGGAATACTGCGCCGCTTACGCACTTCCACGGTGACGGATCGTGTACTCGAACGCGAACTTGGCTGAGTAGTGGCCGGACGCGCCGACTCCTCCGGGATAGGCAGATCTTTTGGGTACCAGAACTGCGGTCTACCCGTCTGATCGATATTTTCGGCGGGCACAGGCTCAATGGAGCGCCGAGGAACGCGCTGTTCCGTTCCAGTTTCCTGCTCCCGCGCACGCTTGCGCTCTGGGGTGATACCATACTGCGGTGCAACGATGGGCATAACGCTCCCTGCTCGGTCATTTCTGACATACTTGCTCAACGAGGGGACCTTCCGAGTCACCCTCTACCAGGATGACTCTAGCATAGTTTGCTGGAAAGAAAAAGAAATATCAGGCAGTTCCGGAGGCAAAGAGGAGACGACCCGCCCGACTCCGGCGGGTCAAGACGCAGGAAAATCTCTTAATAAGATAATGTTAATGTAATAATACGTAAATTTAACCACTAACTTTCAATAAGAAAGGTTATAGGATAATCAGAAAAATAAAAAAATAATAGTTGCTTTGCGATTTCTATTTGACTATAAAACAGATGAAAGAATGCTTTTTATCATTCTTTCAAATTTTCGGGACAGGAATAAAGGAGGTCCACCTATGAATACACAAACACTCGGGCGGGAAGATCGTATGACCCTATTCTCCTGGCAACTGCTTTTTGCCCGGGGTGTCGCCGCACTAGCTTTCGTCATCGCCGCGTTGCTGGATTTCGGTGCCACCATGACTCTGCTCATCTGGTTTTTTGCTATCTATGTCTTCTTTGATGGCGGCTACTCCGCAATCCGCCTGGCACAAAAAGGCTCTGGTACCTGCCCGCGGGTACTGATTGCCTTGAAGGCCATCGTTGGCGTCGCTGCCGGCATCGCCGTTATCATTCTGGCCACGCAGGGCAACATGGTATTTACGCTGTTGACCGTATTTGCCTGGGTCGCCATTGTGGGCGTGCTGGAAGGAATCTGGGTGATCCGCAACGTCCAGAACAAGGAAATGGTCTTGATCATTGGATCTTCCGCCTATCTCGCCCTGGCCATTTGTCTGCAGGTAATTTTTGCCGTCGCTCCACAGGCAGGCTCGGGCATCTACAACTGGATCGTCATCGGCTTCTCAGCGGCTTTTTCGGCAGCCATGCTGGGCATGAGCTGGGCGATGCGCCGTAATGCCCTGCGCACCAGTGGAAGTAAGCCTTCCACCGTTGTCGCCCATTAGATTCATTACCAAGATTTCCTGTTCCATCGGCGTGAGGAAGTGCTGAGGCGCTTCCTCCTTGTTAACGGCCACCCAACGACCGACTACAAATGTTCAACAAAAATACCGAATGTGCCCTCCGCTGTTTGCTGTTCCTTGCGGAGCAGGGAATCGGAGTACCGATTCTCTGTCGCGACATTGCGCACGCCGTAGGGGTTTCGGAGCCCTGCGTGGCAAGCGTATTGCGGATTTTAGCCAAACGCGGCGTATTGGAATCTCTCAAGGGCAAGGGAGGCGGCTTTGCGTTGCGGCCTGAGGCTGCAAGCCTGAGCGCCTATGACATTCTGCAAGCGGTAAGCACCGCCCCAGAAAAACAGGTGCACTGCATTCTTGGACAAAAAGTGTGTTCTGACCTCCACCCCTGCCCGCTGCACACTGCGTGGATGGAACTGCAGGAACAACAGAACAATCTGCTCAGGGGATTCTGCTTGGCCAGTCTGATTCCGTCCTGATGGACAACAGAAGTGTCACACATTGAATAGAAAGTTCATCACGTCACCGTCGTGCACGACATAGTCCTTGCCTTCGGCGCGCAGTTTACCAGACTCTTTGGCGCCCGCCTCACCGCGATAGCGAATGTAATCTTCGTAAGAGATCGTCTGCGCCCGAATAAAACCGCGCTCGAAGTCGCTGTGAATGACCCCTGCCGCCTGGGGCGCAGTGGCCCCTACCGGGATCGTCCAGGCACGCACTTCCTTTTCGCCGGCGGTGAAATAGGTCTGCAGACCCAGAAGCTGATAGGCAGCGCGGATGATCCGGTTGAGTCCTGGCTCGTGTAACCCGAGGTCTTGCAAAAATGCGAGCTGTTCTTCCGGCTCCAACTCCGCCAGCTCGGCCTCGATAGCGGCACAAACTGGTACCACCCGCGCGCCCCGTTCCCCCGCCCATGCCTCCAAAGGTGCGCGCCACGGGCCGTCTTCGAGCTCGTTCTCCGCCACATTGGCGATGACCATCAAGGGCTTCAGGGTGAGCAGAAAGAGTCCGCGCAGCACTTGGCGTTCCTCTACCGTCAGCGGCGCGCTTTGTGCCGGCTTGCCGGCGTTCAGGTGCGGCTGCAGCTTGTTCATGGCAGCAAGCTCGGCAAGCGCCTCTTTATTCCCGCCCTTGGCTTGCCGCGTCACGCGCGCCTGTGCCTTTTCCAGGCTAGCCAAGTCCGCCAGGATCAGCTCCGTCATGACGGTTTCCAGGTCAGCAACGGGATCGACCTGTCCATTCACATGCACCACATTCGGATCGACAAAACACCGGGTCACCAGGGCGATGGCGTCGGTCTCGCGAATGTGGGCGAGAAATTGATTACCGAGACCCTCTCCCTGGGCGGCACCAGCCACCAACCCGGCGATATCGACAAACTCCATCACCGCCGGCACGACCTTCTGCGGATGAACGATTTCCGCCAGGGCCAGCAAGCGCGGATCCGGAACACTGACCAGCCCCACATTGGGTTCAATGGTACAGAAGGGATAGTTTTCTGCCGCAATCCCCGCCTTGGTGATGGCGTTGAAAAGGGTGGATTTACCAACGTTGGGCAGGCCAACAATGCCGCAAGCCAAACTCATGGAGGGCTCCTATTCGCTGTGCAGGGTCTTCATGGCGGCATCCGCCCGCCCGGCGAGAAAATCATCCAGAACACCCAGACTGCGGTCGATGGCGGCATGGATTTCCGCTTCTTCCGTAGCTCCAGGGCGTGCTAGCACGTATCCCACGACCCGATCCTTGTGGCCGGGATGCCCAATGCCAATGCGCAGGCGCCAGTAGTCCCGCGTCCCCAGGGCGCGATCGAGATCACGCAGGCCATTGTGCCCACCGTGGCCACCAGACCATTTGAAACGGGCCACACCGGGAGGAAGGTCGAGTTCGTCGTGCACCACGAGGATACGCGCAGGCGGAATCTTAAAGAAGGCGGCAGCAGCCTGCACCGGCGCTCCGGAACGATTCATGAAGTCCTGCGGCTGCAACACGAGTAGATCATAGCCGCCGATCGCGAACCGGGCAAGCTCCGTCTTCCAGGCCTTTTCCAGGCGCCAAGAAGCTTGGTGACGCTGGGCCAGCTCCTGCACAAAGCAAAAACCCGCGTTGTGGCGGGTTTTTGCATAGTCCGGACCGGGATTACCCAGACCGGCGATCAACCAGTCCATGAAGCGGGTTACTCCGCCGCAGCGCCTTCTTCTTCACTGGCCGCCCCATGGGGGGCATGGATCGACACCACTTCCTTGTCATCCCCATGCTTGAGCGCAACCAGCACGACATTGGCCGGCACTTTGAGGTTGGACAAATGGATACTTTCGCCCACTTGCAGCTCGCGCACATCCACTTCAATGGCCTCTGGCAGCTTGCCGACCGGGGCCTGAATCTCGACTTCCGTCAGCGCACGATGCAGCAGACCGCCTCCCATCTTCACTCCTACGGCGTTTTGTTCGTTGAGCAGGTGCACAGGCACATTCAAGGTCACCAGCTCACCTTGGTGCACACGCATGAAGTCCACATGAAGGATCTCATCCTTGTAGGGGTGCATTTGCAGGTCGCGAATCAGCACGCTTTCCTTGCGGACACCCAGGTCCAGGGTAACGACGTTGCTGTACACCTGCTCATTGCCAAGAAACTTATAGGCGGCAAAGACGTCCAGGCTAATGGATTCCGCCGGCTTGCCGTCGCCATAAACGACCGCCGGGATCCGGCCCGCGCGGCGCAAGCGTCGACTGTTACGACGGCCTTCTTCCTTGCGTGGCTCGGCAGCAAGGACAAAATTTGCTTCGGTCATTGATGATTACTCCTTCTATTGCGTTATCACGAGCGGGGCGAGGGACGACCGTGCCTTTCTCCCCTGAATGAGGCGCAAACTATACGAGGATCAAGACCCTGGCGCAAGGCTGTTAGCCCAAAGGCGTAATGTCCTCTTTGTCCAATTGTAAAATGTCCCCTTTTGGTTTTGGGGGAGCGGTGACAGAGGAGACCATTACGATGACGCAGAAGGCGGTGGACCGGCTGGAGGTGATGCAGCAGGTGGTCAGCCGGACGGTACGGCAGCATGAGGCGGCACAGCAACTCGGTCTGAGCGTGCGGCAGGTCAGGCGTCTGCTGATCCGATTTCGAGAGGAAGGGGCGGCAGGACTGGTGTCCCGCCACTTGGGGCAGCGTCCCGGCAATGCGCTATCGGGAGCGGTACGCCAAGAGGTGTTGGGGTTAGTCCGCAGTCACTATGCCGACTTCGGCCCCACGCTGGCCGTTGAGAAGCTCCGTGAGCGCCACGGGTACCAGCTCTCGGCGGAGACGCTGCGGCAGTGGATGATGACCGAGGGAGTGTGGAAGCCCAAAACCCGCAAGTCGGCCCAGATCCATCAGCGCCGTCCCCGGCGTCCCTGCCGGGGCGAGCTGGTACAGATCGACGGCTCACCCCATGATTGGTTCGAGGGTCGGGGACCGCGTCGCACGTTGATCGTGTTCATTGACGATGCCACCAGCGAGTTGCTGGCCCTGCGCTTCGCCCCCGCCGAGACGACCCAAGCCTACCTGGAGACCCTGCGCAGCTACCTGAGCGAGCATGGGCGGCCGGTGGCGCTCTACTCCGACAAGCACGGCATCTTCCGGGTGAACCACCCGGAGCGGGAGGGGGAACTGACGCAGTTCACCCGCGCGCTCAAGACCCTCGACATCGCACCGATCCACGCCAACACACCGCAGGCCAAGGGCCGCGTCGAGCGGGCCAATCAGACCCTCCAGGATCGCCTGGTCAAGGAGCTGCGTCTGGCCGGCATTTCGGACATCGACGCCGCCAACGCCTTCCTGCCGAGCTTTAGAAAGGAGTACAACGCACGCTTCGCCGTGGCTCCGCAGAATGCCACCGACGCGCATCGTCCGGTGCTGCACGACGCTCTGGAGCTCGACCTGATCTTCAGCCTGCAAAGCCACCGCAAGCTCTCGAAGAACCTCACCCTCCAGTACAAGAACCGGGAGTACCAGCTCACCGGACAGGGCAAAGGCTATCGCCTCAGAGGGGCACAGATCACGGTCTGCGAGGCCTTCGACGGCACGGTGACCTTGCTTTACCAAGGAAAGGCTCTGCCTTATCGCATCCTCAACGAAGGCGAGCCGCCCATCCCCGTAGACGATGAGAAGAGCATCCATGCCACCGTCGAGCAAGCCAAGACCATCCAGCTCCACCGCAAAACCTATAAGCCTGCACCCGACCATCCGTGGAGACGAGGCGCCACTTCTTCACCCTCCGCTACCCTCTGACACCACAAAAGGCATGAGAAAGGGGACATTTCAGTCTGGGAGAAAAGAGGACATTTCAACTTTGGGTTGACAGACCCTGGCGCAAGGCGGGGATACGCCCTCTCCCCGGGGCGGAATCAGTCACTCCAGGCCGGGGGGAGGACCCGTGACGGAATCCCGGGGATATGCCTCGCCCGTACCGAGGGCCTCGGCACGGCCGGCCGGCACACCGACCTCTCGCGCCGCCTGGGTCATCAGGCGCCGATAATAATACCGTGCCAGTACCGGATTTTTGCTGACGCCCAGCCCCTTTTCATAGGCCAGGCCGAGGTCGAAATCGGCCTTCGCCACCCCCAGGTCGGAGGCGATGCGATACCAATGCAGGGCCTGGTCCCAGCTCTTGGACACCGTGCGTTCCTGTTTGCAAATGGGTGGCGCGTAGAGCGTACCCAAAAAAAACGCCGCCTCGGCATGGCCGTTGCGTGCCGCTCGCTGCAGTTGCGCCAGGGCCTGCGAGTCCTGCTCCGCCTGATTACGCAGGGCTTCCCAATCCTGCGCGAAGGCTGGCAGCGCAAGAAAGGCGGCAACCAGGGCAAGGGCACGGAGGGGCAATCTCATGCGCCGGCATGCTCGCGAGTGGCATGGAAGATGATCTCTGGCCAGCGCTCCTGGGTAAGTTCCAGATTCACCCGTGACGGCGCAAGATAGGCAAGACGATTGCCGGCGTCTTCCGCCAGATGTTCTTCCAGCTTGCGGCTGAATTCCGCCAGACGCTTGGCATCCGCGCATTCCACCCAACGCGCGGTCTGCACGTTCACCGGTTCAAAGCTGGCCTCGACGGCATATTCGCTTTTCAGCCGCTCCGCCACCACATCAAACTGCAAGACCCCGACCGCGCCGAGGATGAGATCCCCACCCTGCAATGGACGAAAAACCTGGGTTGCGCCCTCCTCCGCCAACTGCTGCAGACCTTTCTGCAACTGTTTGGCCTTGAGGGGGTTGCGCAAACGCACGCGGCGGAACAGTTCCGGGGCAAAGTACGGGATGCCGGTAAATTGCAGGTCTTCGCCCATGCTGAAGCTGTCACCGATCTGGATGCTGCCGTGGTTGTGCAGACCGATGATATCCCCGGCATAGGCGTCTTCCACCAGTTCACGCTCACGCGCCAGGAAGGTGATGGGATTGTGAATCTGGATCTCTCGCCCCAGGCGCAGGTGACGCACGCGCATGCCGCGCTGAAAGTGCCCGGAACAGATGCGCAGAAACGCGACCCGATCGCGATGCTGCGGGTCCATATTGGCCTGGATCTTGAAGACGAAACCCGAGAACTTTTCTTCATCGGGCTCGACACAGCGGCTCGTGGCGGGCCTGGGAAGCGGTCCCGGAGCCCAGTCGATGAGTGCCTGCAACAATTCGCGCACGCCAAAGTTATTGATTGCTGAGCCAAAAAAGACCGGCGTTTGCTTGCCCGCAAGAAACGCATCCAGGTCGAAGGGATTGGCGGCGGCACGCAACAGCTCGATCTCGTCACGCAAGTCCGCCATTTCCTCGGGAAAACGACGGTCCACTTCCGGATTATCGAGACCGGAGATGATCTCCAATTCCTGCTCGCGACTCTCCTGTCCTGGGGTAAAGACCAGCATCTCGTCGCGCAACAGGTGATAGACGCCACGAAAGCGCTTACCCATACCCACCGGCCAGGTGACCGGCGCGCAGGCAATGCCGAGCACCGATTCGACTTCATCCATCAGCTCGGTGGGGTCGCGGCTTTCGCGATCGAATTTATTCATGAAGGTGATGATGGGGGTATCCCGCAGACGGCAGACCTCCAGCAGCTTGATGGTCTGCGCCTCGACGCCGTTGGCGGCGTCGATGACCATCAGTGCCGAATCCACTGCCGTCAACACCCGATAGGTATCTTCGGAGAAGTCCTGGTGACCTGGCGTGTCGAGCAGATTGATCACGTGATCGGCATACTCGAACTGCATCACCGAACTGGCCACCGAGATGCCACGGCTCTTCTCAATCGCCATCCAGTCGCTAGTGGCGTGACGACTGCTTTTACGCGCCTTTACCGTCCCTGCCATCTGGATGGCCCCACCAAAGAGCAGTAGCTTCTCCGTCAGGGTCGTCTTACCGGCATCCGGGTGCGAAATAATGGCAAAGGTGCGGCGGCGACGAATCTCGTCCAAGCTGTGGGGGCGCGACAGCGCCTCGGCATTTTCCGACATTTCATTCAACTCTCAGACAACGTGGGGAGGGCATTGATCAAGGAGCGAGACAACACCAAGGCATCCTCGCGACCCTCTTTGTTTCGATAATACTGCAAACGCACGCCAATTTCATGAAAGCCCGCTTGATGGTAGAGCTCCTGCGCGGCATGGTTGGAAACCCGCACCTCAAGAAACGCTCGTTCGGCGCCCAGTTGTTTGGCGCGACCGAGTAACTGATGGAGCATTTCCCGGCCATGGCCACGGCGTCGATAGAGCGGGTGGACTCCCAAATTCAACACATGCGCCTCCGCCGCCCCCACCGAGAGGACGCCAAAACTGAGCAACTGGTCACCTGCCATCCCCACCCAGGCATCGTAACCGGCAAGCAGACAGTCCCGAAAAATCCCCCGCGTCCAGGGACCAGGTGATATTTGCTCTTCCAAAGCCGCCACGGCATCGAGATCATCGCTGGTCATGATCCGCAGCGCCACTACTTGCCCTCCTCGGCCTGGGAAGGACGGATGTAGTGCGGTTCCAGTGCTTCGGGGGGGACTCCCGGGTCGCCCGCCGTGGCGCGCCGCCGCGCGATTTGCAAGACCTGCGCCGCTTGGGGATAGGCGTCAGCACGCCAGCAACGAACGGCAGACCAGTGCTGTGCATACTGGTTCCAGCCTGTACCCAGGCCCCGCCAAGGCCCGGGTGTCGGCGGCCAGACGAGATCTTCCGGGCGGCAGACCCGTTCTGCGCCAATGAGCTCGGGAATACCCGCATCATCCGAGCGGAAGGCCGCCGCGTACACTTCTCCCTTGCGGGCGTCGAAGGCGACCAGCGTTGGCTCACCCGGCGCCGCCACGGCAAGGGCCTGGAGGCTCGAGACTGGATAGATCGATTGTCCGCTTGCGATGGCCAGGCCCTGTATCGTGCTGATTCCAAGGCGCACAGCGGTGAATCCGCCCGGCCCCACGCCACAGGCGAAGGCATCGATCTGCGCCAGCTGCAACCCAGCGTGCGCCAGGAGGCCATCAATCATCGGCAAGAGCAGATCGCTGTGGCGGTTGGGGGCGACAACCACGTCCTGCCATAGATTCTGGCCATCCGAAATGGCTACTGAACAGGCCTCAGTTGCGGTCTCGATGGCTAACCAGGTTTTCTTCACGCGCTTTCCCGCCAAAAGTCCTGCACCTCTGCAAGCTCGCTACTCTGCCGCATGGGCGGCAGACTCTGCAAGAAGATGCGTCCATAGCCCTTGCTGCGCAAGCGCGGATCACAGAGCATCAACACCCCGCGATCCTGCTCCGAGCGAATCAAGCGGCCAGCCCCCTGGCAGAGGGCGATGACCGCCTGCGGGATCTGCAGGTCACGAAAGGGGTCGCCGCCCCGCTCCCGAATCCGTTGCAGGCGCGCTTGCAGCACCGGATCCCCGGGACTGGCAAAGGGAAGTTTATCGATGATCACCGTCGATAGCGCCTCCCCCTGCACATCGACCCCCTCCCAAAAGCTTGCCGCGCCAAGCAAGACGGCATCGCCGGCGGTTCGGAAGCGTTCGAGCAGGCGCGAGCGCGGTGCTTGCCCCTGCACCAGTAAGGGATAGCGCAGGCGACTGGAAAGAATCGCCGCCGCCTCCTGGAGGGCGCGATGGCTGGTAAAGAGAAAAAATGCCCGGCCGCCACTGGCCTCCAGCACCGGCAATGCTGCCTCCAGACAGGCACGGGTGTAACCGGGACTGCTCGGCTCGGGAAGCCCGTCGGGCAGGTAGAGCAAGGCTTGGCGTGCGTAGTCGAAAGGTGCTGCTGCCAGAAAATCCTTGCTTTCCGGCAAGCCAAAGAGCTTGCGCGTTTGCGCGAAATCTCCGCCAATACGCAAGGTAGCACTGGTGAGCAGGACCGCATCGAATTGCGAAAACAGGTGTTTTTGCAGGGTTTCGGCGGGATCCAGGGGGGTGGCGTGCAATAACAGCCCACGTCCTCGTCGCTCACACCAGCGAACTTCCTGCTCCTCCAGACCAGGTGCGGCGAAATGCGCCAACACACTTTGCAGCTCTTCGCCGCGCCGGGCGCACTGCTCCAGGCCCTTGCCACGCACCGCTGCGGCGCGCACCTGCCCATGCAAAGGCTCAAAACAGCGCAACAGTGCACGGAACTGCTGGGCGACGCCCGCATCGTCATCCGGGCACCACTCCTGTCGCCCCTCCCCGGCACTCTCCAGCCAGCGTTGCACGGCATGTTCCCAATCCTGCGCCGCCGCACGCAAGTCGCCATCGTCGGCGGCCTCTGCCAGCGCTGCAACCCGGATATCCCGCCCCCATTCGGCCAGCCGATGGGCACTCAAATGCTGGCCAAAAAACTGTGCCGTCAGCTCCGGCAACTGATGCGCCTCATCCACAATCAGCGCATCCGCACTCGGCAACAGGTCGCCCTTACCCTCCGCCTTCAGTGCGAGGTCGGATAGCAAAAGATGATGATTGACGACGATCAGTTCCGCTTCCTGCGCCTGACGTCGCGCCTCCAGAACCGGGCAGGAGGACTGTGCGGGACAGTCCGCACCAAGGCAGTTGTCCCGGGTAGAGGTCACCAGCGGCCAGATCGCAGAATCCTCGGCCACACTGCGTAACTCTGCAATGTCGCCCTCCCGGGTGGCAGCGGCCCAATCCGCAACCCGCAGCAGATCACGCTGCAGGGTAGCCGTCACGCCGTCCCGCAGCGCTTCCTGCAAACGATAGGGGCAGAGATAATTGCTGCGGCCCTTGAGCCGCAGACTACGCAGCGACTGCGGCCACGCCGCGCGCAAGATCGGGAGGTCCTTTTCGATGAGCTGGTCCTGCAAGGCACGGCTGCCAGTAGAGACAATGACCTGCCGACCAGACAAAAGCGCGGGCAGGAGGTAGGCGAAACTTTTGCCCGTTCCCGTACCCGCCTCTATCAGCGCCACCCCACCGTCGCCCAAAACTGCGGCGACCCGCGCGGCCATTTCCTGCTGTTGGACCCGCACGTGGAATCCCGGCAACAACGCGGCAAGGGGACTCGTCGCCCCCAGCATTTCCTCCCAATCGACCAGGCTCTCCGCCGCACTCATGGGCTGGTCCAACGGGCAACTCGACAAAAAAAATCGAGCGGTTTACCCTGCCGCGCATGTATAAACGTCGCGCTCATATCGTCTTTTTGCACGAACAATACCCGGAAACCGCCAAGCGTGCGGTCGCGCTGGCCGAGCAGTCTGGCGGAAAATGGCTGGAAGCGCGACATGAACACCTGGATCGAGACTGGCCTGATTTGTTGATCCTATTGGATGGACGAGACCCAGACAAGTTGGAACTCGCCAGCCACACCCGCGGGAAGTCCTGGCCACTAGGGCCAGACTGGGAGGCAGAACTACAGCAGCGTATTGGCGGCATGATTGGCGGCTTCCGCCTGCTGGCCCGCCTGGATGACAGCAGCGCGCCAAATCCCTAGCACGTTTTCCGGGTCTGTCCCAGCCCGGGCAGTTTTTTTCCGGGAATTGTGCAGTACGGTCCAGCCGGGAATCGACTGTGCACTACAAATCGCGATCCCCCTGAACCTGATCGTGCGGCCCCAGAATTGCTACACTTCGACAGCAAAACAGCAAAATCAGGGAGGCAACCGCATCATGTCTGTTCAAATCGAACAGCAGTACACCCGTTTTGACAAACCGTTCCCAAGCGGTCTCAAACAAAATCTCGCCTGGACGGCCTTTCTCACTGTCGGCGCCGTTGGCATCTGGGTAGTTTTTCAGGCACAGTTCTGGATGTGGCAGTACATCATCCTCGCTCTGTGGTACGCCGGCCTACTGTGGTTTGGCCTGAAATGGCCGCACTTTCGTTTGTTCACTCTGGCGGTGTTGGCGATTGCCGGTGTTGGCGTAGGACTCTACGGCCTCGGCTACCGCGATGGAGATAGCCTGCTTCTGCGCTACTTCCTCCACAGCAATGCCATGTTTGACTGGATGAGCGTTGCCATTCTCTGCAGTGCCATTGGCTACTACGCCTACCTCTTTCGGGGCAGCGAGACTGGCGGACGCTGGGGTCAACGCTTTGCCTGGGCGGCATCGGCATTAGGCTTCGCCGGGCTCGCCATTCGCTGGCGGGAAACCTACATCGGCCATCCCAGTTGGGGGCACATTCCCGTCAGCGACATCTACGACGTCATGGCATTGTTCTGTGCCATGACCATCCTGTTCTACCTGTACTACGAAGAAGAGAGCCAGAGCCGTGGTCTCGGGGCGTTTGTTCTGCCCTTGGTGCTGATTGCCGACATCTTCATGTTCTGGGTGGGCGCGGCCTATCACCTCGACCGCATTGCGCCATTGATTCCCGCACTGCAAAGCTTCTGGATGAAGATTCACGTACCATCGATGTTTGTCGCCTACGCAAACTTCTACATCTCTGCCATGGCCGGCCTTGCTTATCTGCTCAAGGACCGCGCAGTCAAACAGGGTGGTTTTTTGCGTGATCGCCTACCCAGTCTGGAAATCTTAGAGCGCAGCTACTCGGGGACTATCGCTTTCGGATTCCTGTTTTTTACTGTCGGCACCATTCTCGGAGCGGTCTGGGCGGCGAAAGCCTGGGGTGGTTTCTGGTCTTGGGACCCCAAAGAGACCTGGGCTCTGATCGTCTGGCTGAATTACGCCGGTTTTCTGCATGCGCGCAGCCAGAAAAGCTGGCATGGACGCCCGATGGCCTGGTGGGCGCTGATCAGCCTCATCGTCGTCACCATCTGTTTCATTGGCGTCAATCTTTTCTTGGGCGGTCTCCACTCCTACGGGAAACTCTGAATCACAGAGCCCAGGCGAGGCCGCAAGCCTCGCCTCTCATTACGCGAAGATCAGGAAAGGCTGACCCCGTGCGGCAGCCGACGGGCACCGTCAAAACGCGCGGCCCAGTAGGGATCGCTGAGACTGGCTACCTGCACGCCCGTAGCTGGCGTTTGCGCACTCACAAACTTGCCTTTACCGATGTAGATGCCAACATGGGAAAATGCGCGATGCATGGTGTTGAAAAAGACCAGATCACCCGGCTTCAGGTCCCGGCGGGGGATTGCCGGCAGGGCGGCCGCCTGCGCGTAGGACGTACGCGGAACGAAGATGTCAAACTTGGCGAAGATGTACTTCACAAACCCACTGCAGTCGAAGCCTGTACGCGGACTGGTCCCGCCCCACACATAAGGCGCACCGATAAAACGCAAAGCTGCTGAAACCAGACCATGAGGTGAAAGCCAGCTACCATTGTCGGGGACTGCTTCTGCCGTCGCGTCCTGCGCCGCCAAAGCCACATCGTTGCGCAGTTCAGAGCGGGCGTTGTCTCCAGCAGCAAAGTCCCCTTCCTGCTGCAGCGCCTCCAGGGGATGACTCGCCCAGTAGTAGGCCTGACTGGCAAGCATCTGCAGGGCAACCCCCAGCGTTCCACTCGGGCGCGATGACACGGTATTTTCTGTGGCTGGTGTCACGGCCACGGCCTCACTCGCCTTGACTGCCGGAGCGGCAGCCACAGGCGCGTTATCCGCCACTTTGTCAAGGATCAGAGCCGCATTGATGAAATGTGCCGAATCCACGGGATGCACTTCATCAGGGATGGGGCGCGAGAAGGAATAATGTGGCAAGGGATTGGCCTGCGGTGCAGCGCCTACCCCCGCAAAGGGCACAGGGGAAAGATGCATCAATTGCAGCGCGCTGGGGGCGAGGCTATCGAAACTGGCCGGCTGGGTATCGAGAGTGTCGCGGTAAACAGATGACTCGTCGACGTGGCGCTGTCGGTGCAGCACGGGCCTGGCCTTGTGATGATAGGTGACGGCGTGCGTACGCTTACCCACTTCGTGATGGCGCGGTTTGGTATGCGCCTGCGCCATGACCGTCCCTGAAAAAAATACCGCCAGCGTTACCGCCACCCCCAACAAGCTTCTACGCATCGCGTTCCTCCAAACGCCCTGGAAGCGTCGCTGCATGGGTTCTATCGCGAGAACCACAGGCAGAGACACGCCCCGACCCAACGCCGCCTCAGACCACGACGGCAGATCGCCTCCCTACACTTGATGCACTGTATTAGCCATAACTAACACGAATGCCCCATAACACCTGTTTGGGAATCTAGGCGAAAACGTTCCATCGCGCAAGCATTTGTCAGCCGCTTGAAACAGGGTGATAACTTTCTGCTGGCGCAAATTCTGCTTACTCCCAGAGAAGGCGGTCTAGCGGAGGTGCATTGTGGCTACGAGCAAAGTTTTCTGGTCTAGATTTTGGAGAAATTTCCTCGGACTTACAAACGGTTACAAAAATATCCGGCTAGGTTTCGCCCTCGCGCTCCTGCTTCTGCCTCTTATCCCTGGCACGGCACTTGCGCGAGTTGGCGCAGTCCCGGCCAAAGTATGGTCGCAGTTGGGACAGAGCCACTGGATTGCGCAGGGTAATGGGGCGCGCGTGCTCTACGTGATCTTCGATCCCAACTGTCCTTACTGCCATGTGCTCATCGACGAGTTGCAACCCCTGATCAAACCCATGCATCTGCAGGTACGCTATCTGCTGGTCGGGTTTCTGGATCCGGGCAGCAGCCAGGAAAAAGCCGCCTACATCTTGCAGGCGAAAGATCCCCTTGCGGCCATCCTGGAAAACGAGAAGAAGTTCAACATGGAGCACTTCGGGGGAGTGCCCGAGGTACTCCCCGATGCCCGCAGTGAAAAAATCCTCAAGGACAACCTTGCGTTATTGACCAGCATTGGACAGAAAATCGTACCCACCATGATCTACCCGGAAAAGGACGGAAGCTATCAGGTTGTGCAGAAGGCCCTGGGGCCAAACAGCCTACGTGACGTTCTGAAGGGCATCCCAGAGCAGGCCAAGAACTTGCCAGCTCAGTAGCCCCCACGTATCCTTCGCCAAAGGAAAATCGCGGAGGAATCATGCAGGTACGGGTAGCTGCCATGCAAATGGCCATTTCGGAAGATCGCTCCGTCAACCTGGCCAAGGCCGAGCACTGGGTGCGCCAAGCGGCTGCGTCCGGTGCGCAGATCATCCTTCTGCAAGAACTGTTCAGTACCCCATACTTTTGCAAGGACCAGAACATCGATTTTTTTGCCCTTGCCCGCCCCCGCGCAGAGGATCCTGCCCTGCTCCGCATGCAGACCCTGGCGGCCGAACTTGGCGTCGTACTGCCCGTGAGCTTCTTTGAGCGCGCTGGCAATGCCTATTTCAACAGCCTCGTCACCTATGATGCCGATGGCCGGGATCTGGGACTCTATCGCAAGGCGCATATTCCCGATGGCCCCGGCTATCAGGAAAAATTTTACTTCAGCCCCGGTGACACTGGCTTTCGGGTCTTTCCCACTCGTTTTGGCCGGCTTGGCGTAGCCATTTGCTGGGATCAGTGGTTTCCCGAAACGGCCCGCGTCCTCGCCTTGCAAGGGGCAGAGATGTTGCTCTACCCCACTGCCATCGGCTCCGAGCCCACGGCGCCCGAGATCCATAGTCGCGACCATTGGACCCGCACCATGCAGGGTCACGCCGCCGCCAACGTCCTGCCCGTCATTGCCGCCAACCGCATTGGGAAAGAGGATGGGGAGAGCGCCAGCATCACCTTCTATGGTGGCTCCTTCATTACCGATGGTACAGGTGCGCTTATGGCCCAGGCCGATCTGGAAGAAGGATTCATACACGCCGATCTGGATCTTGCCGCCATCGCTCGCCAACGTATCGATTGGGGTCTGTTCCGCGACCGGCGCCCCGATCTATACGCCCCTATTTGTAGCTTTGACGGTAACATTCAAAATTAATTTTTTCACCAAGGAGAGTAACATGCGTATGATCGATGCCTATACCCATGCGATCTTCCACAATTATGCGCGCTTCGATGGGCGTATGTCCCGCGCCGAATACTGGTGGTTTGCCCTTTTTAACTTTCTGATCTTCATTGGTATCGTCATACTCGGCGGCATACTCGGCGCATATTCTGCGGGGGAGAAATCGACATCTGGCGTTCTGGTGATTGGACTTTATGGGATATATCTTCTCGCCACCTTTCTTCCAAATCTCGCGACGCAAGCGCGCCGTCTGCACGACGTTGGGCTTTCCGCCTGGCTGTTGCTGCTTTATTTCGTTCCCTATATCGGATCCCTTGCGCTCTTGATCATTACCATCTTCCCCGCGCGACCAGCCGGCGAACGCTTCGGCCCTTACTACGATAGCGTGCCCGTCTGAAGATCGCTTTACCCCGTTGTCTGCCGGCGATTCTGGAACCACGCCAGAAACGCC
The DNA here is from genome assembly GCF_024396695.1 of Acidithiobacillus sp. YTS05. Classification (GTDB taxonomy): domain Bacteria; phylum Pseudomonadota; class Gammaproteobacteria; order Acidithiobacillales; family Acidithiobacillaceae; genus Igneacidithiobacillus; species Igneacidithiobacillus copahuensis. Next base: position 580,907 of record NZ_CP094359.1, on the reverse strand, counting down.
GGAAACAAGGAAATCAGGATGATCAAAAGCAGGAATGGGGTGAGGTAGGCCTTCACCCAAGGCAAGCGACCCAGGAAGAATCCTGCGAACAGGAGGCCGACAATCCATAGCACCGCGCCGACCACATTGAAAGAGGTAAAGCGCGCCCAAGGCAAGCGCGCGATGCCGGCAACAAAAGGCACAAAGGTGCGAATGATCGGCAAAAAGCGGCCAATGATGATGGCCTTACCCCCATGCTTGCGATAAAAGGCCTCGGTCTTCGCCAGATGACCGGGCTGCAGACGCCAGCGACCCGAAAACAGATGTGGCCCGAAACGTCGGCCCAGACTGTAATTGAGTGCATCTCCCAGCACCGCCGCGGATACCAGCAAAGGAATCAGAATCGCCAGCGACATATGGCCAGCGCCGGCTAGCGTACCGCAGACAAAAAGCATGGAATCCCCAGGCAGGATGGGCATGATCACCAGCCCCGTCTCGGCAAAGAGGATGAGAAAGAGGCCGAGATACACCCATGCTCCGTATTCCTGCAGGAACAGAGCCAACCACTGATCGAAATGCAGGGCCACCTGCAGCAGGTGTAACATCAAGGTTCGTCGCGATAACGCTCGTAATGGCGTAGAAATAGGCTTTCCAACTCAGTGATTGCCTCTGCTGCGGGCAGGCCGCCGACCGCATGCTTGGACATCACCGAGGCGGTGTCGTTGAGCATCACCTTGGCGTCGAGCATGTGGTAGGCCTCGCGCAGGCGCTTGATGGCCCCGACCACCGTCTCCCCCTCCCGCGCCGGAATCTGCAAGGGTTCGAGAACGGCAGCGTCGGCATTGGCGGCCGCATCCTTTCTGCGACTGACAAGAAACTCGGCAAAGGTCAGCAGTTGCTCGCGCTGGGCATCATCCAGCTTGCGGCTCACGCGCAGTAAGCGGCGCTCATACGCATTCATGATTTATCTGCCGGAGCCAAATTGAGGGAAAAAACGCGTGGCTTACGCTTCTCGGACATCAAGGAAAGTTCCTGCACCAAGGCCACCAGTACCAGATCCGTGGTCTTCTGCATCTCGGGCCAGAGCTCGCGCGCCTGCGCCAGCAAGTCCCCAATATTGTCTGGCGTTTCCCGATCCTCTTCCATGAGAATGTCTTCAATCAGGCCCGGCTTCATTTCCGGGCGAAAGAGCAAGGCCATGGCGCTACCGTCATTCGGTCGGAAGGCGATCCAGCGACCTTCATCGTCTACGACCAAGGGCTCGATGGCGTCCGGCAGTTGGGCAGTACCCGCTGCCCAAACCATGACCTGGCGTCCGTCGACTGCCTGCGCCAGGGGATCGTTGCGCCCCGCTTCCGTCGCATGGGCGGTGGTAAAATAGGCATTGTGGTAGGGCTCCAGCGACAACTCCGCACCCTCTTGCTGAGCAATCAGCAATGCTCCCAGTCCCAAACCCACAATGGGCCGTCCGGCCTTGCGAAAGGCAGCAATGGTCTGCAGCTCCTGTTCCAGCCAGGGATATTTGTCCTGCTCCAGGGGGGACATCGGGCCACCGAGCAGGAACAATGCGTCGAAAGTCAGCGCGCTACTCGGCAACTCCTGATTGAGAAAAACACGGAAATAACTGAACCCGATGTCTCGTTTTTCCAGCTGACTCTCGATAATGCCCAAAAACTCGGAATAACTGTGCTGAACGACCGCAAAATGCTTCATGAACGGATCACCCCGCGTTGTTTGGGCAAGGTGAGAAAATCCTTGGCGCAACGCTCTTTGGAAAATTCGAGGAACTCGTCCATCACCAGACTGCGGAACTTCTGTTTCTGGTAAACGAAAAAGTAAGGCCGCGCCAGGGGTGGATTGAGCGGGCGAGCGACAATGGAACCCAGGGCGAGCTCTTTGAGCACCGTTGCCTCGGAGACAACCGCAACCCCCAAGCCACCCTCCACCGCCCCCTTGACGGCCTCCGGGCTGCCCAGCTCCATGGTGATATGCAGATCTTGGGGATCGACACCTTCCTGACTGAGGTATTCCATGGTGACTTCCCGGGTACCGGAGCCCTCTTCTCGTGATACGAAGGGGAAGTCGAGCAGTTCTCGAGCGGAAACCGTCTGATGTTCCGACAACGCATGATCCGCAGGCGCGATAACGATCATGTTGTCCATGCAGCACTTCAGCGTGGCCAGGCTCTTGTTGGTCACCACTCCTTCGACCAGGCCCAGATCGATACTGTTATCTTCGATCATGTGCACGATCTTGTCGGTGTTGCCGACGTGCAGGCGCACCTGGACATCCGGGTACTTCATTTTGAAATCGCCGAGGACCCGCGGCAGCATGTATTCGGCGATCGTCGTACTGGCGCCGATCAGCAGATGGCCGCGCAGATCTCCGGTCATCTCGCCGACACGGTTGGACATTTCTGAATACAACGACAGAATCCGTTCTGAGTATTCGTACACCACCATACCCGCCTCCGTGAGGCTGATGCGGTTATGGGTACGATCAAAGAGGCGGGTGTTGAACTGCTCTTCCAGTTGCTTGACCTGGAAGGTCACCGCCGGTTGTGTCATGTGCAGGGTCTCTGCCGCCTTGGTGAAGCTCAACAAACGCGCCACCGTGTGAAAGACCTGCAATCGTCTGTCTGCCATATTTTTCCCGTCGCCCGCGACTTTGCCAGAGTTTAGGGGTAATATCAGAGCGGTTCAACACATTATTCCGGGAGATCACTTGTGCCGAAGGCCTGGGAGAAGCTCGACCTCAAGGGCGAGGGGCTGCAGAGCGTGCAGATTCGCCTGCAGCAACTGCAAAAAAAAACCACTACCGCATACCTAACCTGGCTAGGCTTCCTCCTTGGCCTACACCGGTTTTATCTACAGCGCCCACTGGCCTGGGCATATCCTGTCGCCAGCTTGGTGGTGGTCATCCTCGCATTGACACTGCCATGGCCGTTTCCCTTGGGCCTGGGGGTATTGATACTGGTCGCCGCGCTGATCGACTTGCGCCACTTGGGCAACTGGGTGAGCCAACACAACCGTGAGCAACGCAAGGCGGCCTGGTTTGCGCAGCAGACGCCAGCGGCGCCCAAGGATTTTCAGGGGCGCCCGGAAAACCTCGATGCCGGCCAGCAGTGGGAGAAGGAATTACGGGAATACCGGAACGTCAAGGAAAGCGAACGCGCTGGACATCCGGCCGAACCTGCTGCGACCAAAAAAGGTTTCACGGCCGGCAGCCGCCGCCTGTCCTTTGCTGAACAGGAGCGCCTCCTCGCCGAGATCAGCAAAAAGAAAAAGGAAAGCGACACCGAGCGGCCGTAGGAAACGTCTTTTCTGCTCAGTAAGGAGAATATAGACCCTACTTCTCCTTCTCGAACATGGCCAGGAAGCGCTCTTTCTCCAGAGGCGCCTGCTGGGCAACGGCGAGAAAATCAGCCAAGTGCAGGGGGTTGCTCATACCCACCAGGGTTACCGCAATTCCGGGCGTCGAGCGGACAAATTGCGTAGCGCGCTGCGCAGCATTGGCCAGCTCGGGCATGGCCTCTTGCAATGATGGCACCTCTTCCCGCCCCAGCAGCCCCTTACCCAGCGGATGACTGGCCATGACGGTTAGCTTGAGCTGATAGGCCGCCTGAATAGTAGACGCGATGTTCCCTTGGCCAGTCACCTGACTGAAGCGCGTATAGGCCTCGGGCATCAGCGCGTTGAAGGGAAGTTCGACGATACGCAGGTGGTGGCGTTTACCCTCCCCCGCCGCCTTCTCCGCCAAGCCCAGCAGGCTGGTCATCGACTGAAACAAGGGATTATCGGTCTCCACCCGACAGGCGTTGAAGGTGGAAATCCCGTAGTAGCGTAGTTTGCCCTCCGCCACCGCACCCTCCAACGCGGCGAAGACCTCGATCAACTTCCGGTAGACCTGCTCCTTGCCGATGACGGGGATTTGCACCTCGGGCTGATCCACCAGGAAGGCGTCCAGGGTTGCCAGGCCCGTCTGCGCGCGCAGCTCATCGAGTTGCCAAAGGAGATATTCCGGGCTGAGGCAGTGGATACCATGGGCAAGATCTTCTTTTTTGCCGCGTCCTTTGGCCTCGACCTCCTCGGCAAAGAAGGTTTCGAGATTCTCTGGTTTCCCATTGGCAAAGGTGAGAAATCCCCCCTTACCCAGCACGAAGAACTCCTCCCGCTGTATACCCGCCTGCAGGGCCTTGGCAATCCCGGCACCTACCGCGCGGCCTGCTCTTCCATAGCGGTAATTGGCACCGGTATCGATCACATTGATCCCCGATTGCAGGGCTTGCGCCACAATGGCGGCAACTGCCACATCGGTTACCTCGTCGATAGCGCCGGGGAAGGTGCCCACGCCAAGGGAAGAGAGCTTGATACGGGTGTTGAGAAAATCACTGTAATGTCCCTCGGGCAGACCCGCCGCAACAAAGCGTTCGGCATACTTTTTGGTCGCCAGACTGTTGGCGGCACCAGGGACTAGATCAGGGGTGTCACTCATACCTGGACTCTCCTATCGCGGAAAAGGGGGTGCTCCTGGAAAAGGGCTCTTAGCCGCTCGCCGATCTCCGCCCGTATCGGGCCTTCACAAGGCAGGTCATCGAGGCGTTCGAACTGCCGCGAATAATCCGGAGCGTCTTCATCATTGAGCTCCCAGTCCACCGCTGCAAGCAGCGCGCGGCCGGGCGCAGGCAGGGTAGCCGGCAACTCCCGGCCGGAGAGAATCGCCCAGAGACCAGTCCAGCAGCGCGCCAGGGCGATGGGATGATAACCGCCCCCGCCCAACACCAAAAGGCGCGGGCTGTCGGCCACGATGCGCCGTGCCATCTCCCAAAAAAAGACGTTACTGATGCGAAACTTGCTGAGTGGATCTGGGGCAAGGATGTCGGTACCTGCCTGCAATACCACCACCTCTGGCGTAAAGCTTTCCATCACCCGCGGCCAGAGAGCGGTAAATACCTGCCGGTACTCCGTGTCGTTGACCTCCGGCGGCAGTGGCAGGTTCAGCGCCCCACCGGCCTGGTCAGCGAGGCCGCCGCCATGAAAGGGATAGGCATAGGCGGTATCCATGTGGATGGAAACCGTCTGCACCAAGGGATCATCGACGAAGGCAGCCTCCACCCCATCGCCATGATGTGCGTCCAGATCCCAATACAATACCCGCAGACCCGTACGACGCAGCCGCTGAATGGCCAGTACCGGATCGTTCAGATAACAGAACCCGCGCGCCTGATGCGGCGCTGCATGATGCATCCCCCCCGCTGGACTGAAGGCCGTCTGCCCCTGCAACACCAGTTCGGCCGCCTGGATACTCGACCCGGTTGCCAGATTAGGGGTGTCAAAAAAACCCGGGAAATAGGGGTTCTCCAAGGTGCCAAGCTGGTAGACGCGGCGATCCTGATCGGTGACGCGACCCCGAAACTGCGCCTTCTCAAACGCCTGAATGTACTCGCGGGTGTGAAAGCCCCAGAGCTCAATATGGCTGGCAGGGCGGCCCAGGCGATACTCCCCTGCACCCATCGCCCCGTAGCTGTTGATAAGATCGAGGGTCAAAGAGACGCGCGGAATGGCCAGGGGATGATTTTTGCCGTAGCTGTTCCGGCGATAGCGCGCCGCCCCCACGAAGAGCGCCGGAGACGTTGCTGGAATCCGCTCCTGCAGGAGCGCGGCCTCGTTCATCCATGCCCTCGCAGGCGCAGGTAGATTTCCGGAAGTCGCTGCGGCAAATGGTCGATCTGGGGCAGGACCAGATAGTGCCCCTGCCCAAAGACCAGGGGCAGATAATCGCCGCCGCGCGGATCGAGACTGATACAGAAGGCATGTACCCCGAGATCCCGCGCTTCGCGCACCGCCATGCGCGTGTCTTCCTGCAGATAGCGGGGGTCACCGCCATCGTCGTAATCAGCCGGCCGCCCATCCGAAAGAATCAACAGCAAGCGCCGTTGCGCGGGGCTGCGCAGCAACTGCCGGGTACTGTGACGAATTGCCGCACCCATGCGCGTTGCCAGGCGTCCGCTCAGGCCACCGAGCACCGCCCGTGCCCGCGCGTCGAAGCGCTCGTCGAAGCGCTTGATTGGGTAGAGCAGGACCTCTTGATGATACTTGCTGGCAAAGCCATAGAGAGCAAAGGGATCGCCCACCTCGACCAGGGCCTCGCCAAAGAGCAACATGGCCGCGCGGAGGCGGTCGACCACACGAATGCCGGTGTCTGCCGCCTCGGCCATGATCGAAGTGGAGAGATCGGCCAGCAGGAGTACGGCAGTATCGCGTTGCAAGGGTCGGCGTTGGCGGTAGATATTGGCCTTGGGGCTCTGCCCGGCGCGACGCTCGACGACAAACTGCACGGCAGCATCGATATCCGGCTCTTCACCTTCCTTTTGTCGCCGCAATGGTGCCATGCGCGTTGGCTTTTGTGCTTGCAGGGCCTTCTTCAGGCGGCGCATGGTGCCGTCATACTCGGCGGCGATCTCCACTGCCCGTGCCTCGTCCTGCTCGCGCAGTTTGCGCTCGTGCACCCGTGCCCAGTTGTCTTTGTACTTTTCCTGGCGGTAGTCCCATTCCTTGTAGGGCCAACCGCCTTTCGGCCCCTGCACCCCGCGGCCACTGCCATGCACCTTGGCCGGCATAGGAATCCCCACCCCTACCCGGCCACCGGTACCTTGAATGTCCTCGGGCGGGATCTCCATGTCTGGATCGTTGCCTTCCGCTTGCTGCGGCGCTTCGCGCGGCTTTTCTTTGTGGCCGGCAGCACCGAGTTGCCCCCCAGCATCCATCTCCACCACCTCAGTCTGGCCATGTTTGCGGGGGTAGACGGGCCGCGCGGCATTGGGGGAGTGTCCGGGCAGGAATGCTGCCGCTCGTTCCGCCAGAGTGATGGCGGGAAGCCCGGTGTGCGCGTAGCGTGCCAAGGCCAGACGGAAGGCGTCGAGGATGCTAGCGGTGGGAGAAGCAAGAGAGGCCAATTCGCTGGGGAGCTGCCCGGATACAGCGGAACGAGTAAGCTGCAGGGCCTCGCGCCAATAGGCCCCGGCCGCACCAGGGGGCACCGACCGCTGCTCCGCGACGCGCAGCAGCCGCGGCAGATAACCTGGCATTTCGCGTTCCATGGCGAGATCGACGCGTAGGTCTTCCAGAATGTCGAAGATCAGCTGAAAGCGCAGCAGATCCTGACCAAACTGGGCAAAAAGCGGCCGCCAGGTGATGCGCTGATCGGCGTCGAGCGGCGGATGTTCCGTACCGATTTCGCGGAAGAGCGCATGGATAGCGTCTTCATCGTAGCTGCCAAAGGCGAGATGTGCACCAGTGTGGTAGAAGGCGAGGATGGCCTCCTCCCGATCGGGCATCACCGCCGGCACGAAGAGGCTGCGGCCATCGGTTTCGAGAAAGCTGCGCCCGCCCTCTACACTCCAGTCGCCGTCCTCAAAGGGCAGATGCAGTCCCGTCCAGGCCTGCAAGAGCAGGGCAAAGAGCCGTTTGTGCGGACCGATGCGGAAGCCCGGCAAGACCTCCAGCAAAAAAGCACGGGCCTCGTCGCTTTCGAGTTTGTACCAGGCCTCGCCGCGAATGCGGCCGGCGGCAAGAATGTCGCGACCGCGCAAGGCCCAGTCCTGTACCCCATCCAATCCACAGATGGCGCGCACCTTGATTGCACCCTCGAGGTAACTGGCCAGCCCCAGACGTCCTTTGGCCAGCTCCCGTGCCGGCGCCAGCAGGGTGCGCAGGTCCTCGGCACCATAGCTGCCAAAGAGCCGGGCGATGGGCGTGCGAAAATACGCCGCGGCGCTATCGACATGACGACCGATCCAGTCCGCGCCTTCTTCGTACCAGATCTTCTCTCCGGCCACGCCGTATTCCTCGCGAGCCTGGGCGGCTTGCTCGAAATACCCTACCGCTGCACGAAAGGTGCCGCGCTGGGTCAGGAAGATGCGCGCCTGTTCGAGCCAGGGGTCGAGACCGCCAAAGGCGCGCACCAGAGTCTCGGTTGCATGGAAAAAGGCCTTGCCCGCCTCGCGGTCATAAAAAAAGAGATCGCGGCCTGTCTCCAGATACCGCAAGACGGCTGCCTCGCCGAGCGCTTCAACGGCGGGCACGGCCGCCCGAGCATCGCGTCCGGCGACAAAACTGACCGCTTCCAGATGCTCGAGGATCTCCTCGCTGGCGGCAGACACGTCGGCCTCAGGCGCCGAAGAAGGTGGTAAAGATTTCCGTCAGCGCCGCGGCGAGTTCGGGATCGTCTGTCTGCGGGCTGATGATGGCGGCCTCGATTGCTTCGAGGGGGGCCAGCCCCGCCGCCATCAGGGTACCGGCATAGACCAGAGCACGGGTAGAGGTGACCTCTTGCAGACCCTGATCCTTGAGATTGCGAGCCTTGGCCGCTCCCTGCACCAGCTTGCTGGAGCGCTCGGCATCCAGCCCCGACTCCCGCATCACGATCTGCGCTTCCAGCTCTGCGGGGGGGTAGGTGAAGTTCATTCCGACAAAACGCTGCTTGGTGGAAGGTTTGAGATCCTTCAGCACCGTCTGGTAACCGGGATTGTAGGAAATCACCAACAAAAAATCGGGATGCGCGCTGAGTTCCGTCCCCAGTTTATCGATGGGCAGATGACGGCGATGGTCGGTCAGGGGATGGATGACGACGGTGGTGTCGGTGCGCGCCTCGACGACTTCATCCAGATAACAGATGGCGCCCTCACGCACCGCGCGGGTGAGAGGACCGTCCTGCCAAACGGTTTCGTCACCTTCGATCAGAAAACGTCCCACCAGGTCCGAGCTGGTCAGATCCTCATGACAGGCTACGGTGATCAGCGGGCGCTTGAGGCGCCATGCCATGTGCTCGAGAAAACGGGTCTTGCCACAGCCCGTCGGCCCCTTGAGCATGACCGGCAGGCGCCGCCCCCAGGCCGCCATGAAGATCCCCAGCTCATTTCCCACCGGCTGGTAAAACGGTTCTTCGCTGATATAGCGCAGGGCATTGTCGCCGTGGCTGCTCCGACTCATGATGTCTCCTCTTGCGATTGTTCGGCATGGCTGCGGGCATATAGATATAAATGGCGCAGGGTGTGTAACAGCATTTTTTGCGGTTGCGGCGGCAAGGCATCTACGCGATCCATTGCCAGACAATTCTGGTAATACACCAGTTCGCGGCAATTATCGCGGATGGTATTCCAGTGCGGTTGCCCCTTCACCAGGGTTTTCCAGAGCGCGAGCAGATCCGCATCCGGATCGGATTCTTTGCCTTCGGATGCCAGCAACGCCTGCAATATGTCGCTCGCAATCGCCATGCCTTCCTGCAGATTTGCAGAAAACTCGTGATTTGCAGCATTGCGCCCAAGCGCCTCGATACGAGCTTGCGCCGCGTCCAGACGCGCCAGCGTCAGGGTTTTGTCGTACATGAGAACTCCTCTCGCCTTGCTTTAAGCTACCTTTTTTCCTCTGCTTCGTCTAGGATAAGCGTGTTTTACCTATCGACATCCATAATGGATTTTATGCACGGAAAAGGGGCTTTCATGAGCAAGACACTCGTCAAGATGGTCAAACTGAACAACCTGCAGTACAACACCAATCGTGACCCGCAGGTCTATCGTCGCGTGGTGGGTCATCCCTTTCGCATCCAAGCCATGCTCGACGGGCAAGGCAGCGCCAAGGTGAGCCTGACCTGCGAAGGCAAGACCCTGAAAGAGAGCAATGTAGAGTTGCCCGGCATGTTCTCCTACGAGCTGACCTTCAAGGATGCGGGCGTGCGGGTTGCCACCCTGACGGTTTCCAGCGACGGACAGAGCGAAAGCCACGAGCTGCTCCTCGACACCGAGGCGCACGCCAAGGTTGGCTGATCGACTGCGGTGCCCGCCTAGTGACGGGCACTGACTGCGTTACCAGGAAAATTGGCGCACGAATTCCGGCAGTTTCTGTAGGATTTCATCCTGATTGAAGAAGCGGTCGGCCCGCGCCGAGCGGGCAGCCAGCCGGTCTTCTTCGCTGCCCCCATAGCAGAAAATGGGGATATTCAGCTGGTGTTCACGACGGATTTCGTCGATCACCGCGTGATCGATCGCCGGGTCTCCCAAATCCAACACCAGAAAACGATGCAGCAGGATCTCCTGCCAATCGTCAAAATCTTCCACCGCCAGAGCTGCAGTCAGCGACCACTCTGCTGGCAGACTGTCACGCGCGAGATCAAGCATTTCCTCATCGCTCGTCATCCATATCAGACGTTTACGTAAACGATCTTCGATACTCGGCATCCCATTCTCCTGTTCTTCATTGATCGGACCAGACGGAAAGTTCTTCCAGTCGTTGCTGCCACAGCCTGGCGCTGCTACCCAGATAGCCATCCAAGAGGCTGGCCAGCAAGGGAGACCGAGCAGCAACGCCAGCCAGGGCCCAACTGAGCTCCGGCGGCCAGGCATCGCTCTCCACTTCCCGATAGCAACCGTCTTCCGTCCAGACACGCAGCCAGGCATCCGGCCAGTGTTGTTCGGTGAGGAATGCCCCAGCGCGCAGCTTGATACCATTGCGTACCCGCCGGCGGCCCTGGCTCTGCCAATCCATAGGCTCCCATTCTACCTGCTGCCATGCGGCACGCTCGCTGGCGTGGAGCTCCTCCTCAAAAATCTGCCAGCCCTGGGCCAGCAGTTGCGCCTTCCACGTACTCTGCAGATCGGCATGGCTGGGCATTAACTTGAGCCCTAGCTCAGTTTCCCAGCTGGTGAGGGAGGCGGACAGGGCGCGCGCCAGGGTATTGCGGAACCCGGGTGACGGCGCGGCGACACTGGCAACAAAGGGATGCCAGTCAGTCTGCAGCAGAAAACTCCCGGCCAGCACCAGACTCTTACCGATGGTAGCAGCACCAGTACTGCCAATGCGTCGCCCGCGACAGCGAAACTCCTGCCCCGCCGCGAGCTTCACTGGCAAACCATACTGCGCATGAACGGCTTGAATGGAGGGCGCCAGCCGCGCCAGCAAGTCCTCCGGACGCCGACACTGCACATCTGGGGTAGCCAGGAGAAAGTAATTCAGATGTGCCGGCTCCACCCAGACCAACCCACCGCCGAGAGGCCGCTGCAGGACAGCTATGGATGCGCAAGCAGCCTCATTCAGCTCCGCGGAGGCAGCCTGAGCAGCACCGAGGCTCAGATGCGCATCGGCCGTCGCCAGCACAAGGAACGCAGGATCATCGGCACGGCGCGCCTCTGCCAGGGCCTGATAGGACTGATGCAGCTCCTCGGCAGTCAAATGCCCGAGATCCAGCCAGCGCAGTTTCCTTTGCTCTGCGAGCACGATGCTCGACTCTACTCGGCGCGCTCCTTAGGCCGGTAAAACGAGGAAAAGTAGAAATCGCGCTCGTTGAGCTCCTCGTGCCAGCGGGCGCGATCCTGCACGCCCTGCTGCATGATGGCAGCAATGGCCATCGCCTGCTCGCCATCGAGGATCAAGATGGCATCGATCAAGTCTTCATCGAGTTCGATGAAATGGGCGGCCAACCCCTGCGGCTCCTGTATATGTACCAAATAAGACTTACACGCAGGATCTTCGGGGTCGAGAGGCGTCATGATCAGGCGTCCCAGATAGCCCATACGCGCCAGCTGGTTGAAACGGGGAATTTCGAGCTTCTTACCCTTCTTGTATTTGTTGAGTTCGTTCTTAAGGGTACTGACATCGGCAATCGGTATGGTCTTCATAGGCTCCTCGTGTATCCACTGCTGCCTAGTGTCTGGCCTGCCGGCCCTCGATGCAAGCCCGTAGAACGCAAAAAGGGGGAGACTTGCGTCTCCCCCGTACCCTTGAGGAGGGGTAAGAGTCTTAGAAGTCGTAGCCGACCTGGACGCCGTAGGAATTCTCGGCCAGGGTCGAGGACGCAGCAGCCTGCTGATCGCCATAGTACGCAAAGGGGGCCGATCCAGGCGCGCCGGTCATGGTATTGGCAAACTCGTGCATGTACGCTTCCGTCAGCTTCCAGCCCATCCCCAGTTTCTGCGTGGCACCAAAGGTGATGGCATTCTGGACAACAGCCGGGAAGATGGTGTTGGCAGCAATCGCGTTACTGTTGTTCGGCACCGGGTTGGATCCCCAGGCATAACCAGCACGGACCTGCAGCCAGTCGTTTACATCATACTGGGTACCAAAGTTGGCAACCCACTGGTTACGCCAGTTCAGAGGCAACGCTTCTACATTTGTGCCTTGCCATGGGCCATAGATATTGAAAGTATTGAGGGTGTTGTGCCAGTTGATCCATTGTCCCTCTACACTAATCAGCCATTGACGAATGGGTCGAATTGCTATACCCAGAGCCACCTGCTGGGGATAGTTCAAATGACCACTGTACTGACCTGGGCTACCAGGAGTACGGTTGGGAGCGGTTTGCGCTCCAGCCTGAAAAGTCAATGGCGTAAAGATCATGGGCGACTTGTACGTCGCACCCAAGGTTACCATGTCGTTAACCTTGTACAGCGCTCCAATGGTCACTCCAACGCCATAGGCCCACGAGGGAGTCGAAAGATTAAGACCGCCAGTTTGCGCGATTGGCCCTATTGGAGACATCTGGCCATTCGGCGTCATTACAGATCCCGGGGCATATCCCGTCATGGTCTGCTGGAAAGAACCTTGCTCCGCAGCAATGTTCAACGAAGCACCAACTGCTAAGTGGGAATTCACCTTCATAGCAATCGAGGGAGCCATCTGAATGAACGTGATGCTGCTATACGCTTGCGCATAGCTGTTTGGATAGCCAGGAATTTGTGAAGGCACTTGCTGCAGATAGTTTACACCCAATCCGGATGTACCATACACACCACCACCGAACACGATACCGTCACCAAAGGCAGGCGCAACCCAGCCGATAGCCGGAATGCCATACACATTGCTGTGGCTACCAATTTCCCCAAAACCCATATTGGTCTTGCGGGTAGGGTTGAAGATCTCGGCAGAGAAGGCCGCCTGCGGACGCATCAGGGCCAGACCCGCCGGGTTGCTGATGGCGGCAGACAAAGGGTCATCGGGGGCTGCTACCACGGCACCACCCATACCTACGGCATACTGACCAACGCCGATCAACTGATAGCCATTGGTAGCGAAAGCATTGCTGGAGAACCCCGCAGCAGCGATGGCCGCGGCAACTGCATAGCCTAAAATTTTCGTCTTCTTCACTTCCTCGCCCTCTGTTGTCAAAACGTATTTTGATTGTGGCGGATAGAACAAGGTGTTGCAAGAACTGTCACAATCAAAGTTTTTTCGCTTCGATCAAAAGAGAAAATACTGTGATTTGATGATATTTCTTATCATAACATTCTAATGAAACGAGAAAGGGGCCACTCGGGCCCCTTCTTTTCGCAGTGATCCAGATCAACCGGGGAACTGCAGGTCCTTCAGGCGCATCTGACGCCGCACGATCTCCACATCCTGCTTGTTGAGGACGAAGGGGAAGGAGCGGATGTCGGACGGCGAAGAGTCCCCATAGGGACGATTGCAGGCGCTCACCTCTTCGTCATCCTTACCCGGGCAACCGGAAGTCTGGAAGGGCTTGCCCGAGTCGATAATGTCCTCGAGTTCCGCCTGCGGGAAGCCAAAGTCTGCCACCCGACCATACTCATCAAAGCTCATGTCTTCAAAACGACCACCAGCATAATCAATGAGAAAGCGACCCAACTGCACCCGCCGCCACTGGTCCTGCGGTACCGGATCCCAATCTTCCATCATCGAGCCCTTTTCCGGGAAGAAGGCAAACATGTGGTTGTGCCCGCCCATATCCTTCATCCGCTGGCAAACCTGCAGGATTTCCTGCTCGGTCTCGCCCATGCCACAGATCAGATGAGCACCAAACTTCTCCGGCCCGTAGATCTCGGCAGCCCACTCGATCGCCTGCCAATACTTGTCCCAGGAATGGGGGCTTTGCACGGTCTTGCCGCGGGTGCGTTCGAAGATTTCCGGGGTGACCGCATCGAGAGCCACGGTGAAGATATCCGCACCCAGCTCTTTCAGGGTGATGAGGTCCTGTTTCTCCATGGTCGTGGGGTTGGACAGGATCGACACCGGAATATGCGGCGCCGCCTCCATCCACCGCTTGAGCACCACTTGGGTATCGTAGTCGGAATCGGGGTGGGTGATCATGCTGATGCACATGCGCTCGAACTGTCCCTTGTCACTGTTGGCGGCAATCCGCTCCAGCATCTCGTCCACCCGAACCGTCGGCCAGTCGACACGGATGAAGTTACGGTCGGCGTAGTCGCGGCTTTCCTCCCGATGCCGGGCCAGACCGCAGTAGGTGCAGTTGGCGCGACAACCTTCGGGATAGGTCATCAACAGATTCAGGCAATGGGTGCAGCTGGTGCGGTGCATCACCCCGGGAATGAGTCCCAGGGTGATGGCTGCCGCCGTGCTCAACTGCACATAGTCGGGAGACCGCATGGCCGGCGTCTTGACGAAGTAATCGGGCCGATAGAAGTTCAGGGGTTGATTGGTTTCCGGGGCTACCGCACTCATGGGACATCCTCCTCGACAATCCGCCCTCAGGCGGCAAAATATTCCTCAAAAGCAATCCATCCAGACCGCATCACGCGATCCTCCTGTGCCGCCGGCTTGCGCCAGACGGCTTCCAGTTCGCGCCGCCGCTGTACGGCGCGCTGGAGCGCCGGACCGAATTGGTCCGTCATATCCTCTGCGTACTCTTCGAGGGCATCCGTATCACCTGCCAGCCAAGCGACGGTCGCCCGCCCGGCGGCTTCGCCGCTGATGACTGCCGCCGGGATGCCGGCGCCGGTAATGGGATGCGTCAGACCTGCAGCATCTCCCAGCAACAGGGCCCGCGCATGTACCATGGGGCGGATTCCCCCCACCGGAATCGCACCTCCGGTGCGCCCAAGGATCTCTGCTCCAACGATACCGCGCTCCTGCATCTGCTGGTGCAGAGTCTCCAGAGGTACCTTGAGGTTGCTCTCGAAACGACGATCCGCCCCCAGCCCCAAATTCGCCACCGCGCCACGGGGAAAGAGCCAAGCATAGCCACCGGGAAAGGCATCGGAGAGGAAGATGTCGGTATCAAAGTATTCCTGCAGGAGTGGCACGGTGTATTGGCGGGTGAAGACCACCGCCTGATCCTCCAGACCGAGAGCTACCGCTACGGCACTATGGGGCCCGTCAGCGCCAAGAAGAAAACGTGGGCGTAGGGCGATGCTCTCGCCGTCGCGCTGCACTACGGCAAGCTCACCATCCCAGGAGCGGAATTGGGTGCGTCGCCAGATCGTTGCCCCCGCGGCTTCGGCGAGCTCTGCCAGGCCTTGATCAAAGCGCGCGCGGTCGATCATCAGGCCGGGAAACGCCGAATGCTCCGCGGCTCCAGAGGGCAGGACGGTGAGCATGCCGCTCACCTCCTGCACCCGCGACAGCGTCTCATGTACCGTGCGCATAAGCGGATTGGGAACAAACTCGGCACACTGCACTGGAACGCCAATCTCACTGCGCTTGTCGACGGCAATGGTATGCAAACCTGCGGCAGCGGCGACCCGGGCCGCTGCCGCGCCCCCCGGTCCCATGCCCACCACGAGTACGTCGCAGTCGATCACGCGCATGGCAACGCCTCGCGTACGACCTGGACGAAATCGCTTGGCTGCAGACCCAATGCATCGACAGGGGTCTCGTGATACCAACGCTCAACGATCTGCGGTAAGTCTTCGATATGACTGTTGCGCAGGGCGGCCTCCAAATCCAGAACCGCGCGCCGCGGTTGGACAAAGAAATCGCCGCTGAAGGCGATTTGCCGAATCCGTTTGCCGCGCTCGTCCCAGAGCAGCTCACTACGCAAGGTGCCACCGTTACCCCGGTGCACGGCCTGCAAGAGAGCTTGCTCACTGCGCGGGCGATCCTGCAGTTGCAGCCATTCCGGGTCGCGCACGATAGCCAAGGCCTCGGGGAGGTATGTCGCCAGCACTTCGGGCATCGGCGTCTCGCGCATGTCCCAAGCGAAGTGGGCGCGGAAACCCTCGACCAATGCCTCTTTGACCTCTGACTTACTGGGTAGCCGCCCCAGCAAGGCACGCAGACTCGTGACGCGGTCCGCGACCGACTGTATCGCGTGGGCATCGAGCTTTTCGAGCGGCACGCGCAGGATGCGCAGCATCCGCGGGATATCCAGATCGATCAGGACGGTGCCCTGAAAGAGCACCACCTGACCATCGATGATGCCGCCGGTGCCGGAGATCTTCCGCCCCTCTACTTCGATATCGTTGCGCGGACGAAACTGCGCATCAATACCGAGCTGGCGCAGACCCAGGGCCGCCGCTTCGCAGATTTCTTGCGCCAAGAAGCTCATGTCCCCAGCAGGCAGGTCTTCCCGCCGACACACCAACTCCCAACCCAGCTGGGTTTCATCGAAGATGATGGCCCCGCCGCCGGTCAGGCGGCGTTGCACCTGCACACTCTCCCGGGCGCAAAAGTCGAGATCGAGTTCCTGTCGAGGGGACTGATGATGCCCGAGTAGGGCGCAGTCACGAAAATGCAGGAAGCGGAAGCTGGCACCTTGCCTGCCGTCGGCTACGGCGGACATCAGGGCGTGGTCGAGGGCCATATTCTCGTCCGCATCGCGCAGGCCGGTATCGATCACCGCCCATTGCGCCTGGTCGCACTGCCGCCCTGTCCCTCGCTCAGCCATAATCCTTCGCTTCCAGCACTCAGGCGGTCACGACAATAGGGATATCACGCAGTGCTGGGCGCCGCTTGGGTGAAGCCGGGATGTGATCGAGGGGGATAGCGCCACTTTCCTCGCCAAGGGCAAGAACCTCTTCGCCAACGATCATCGAACAGCAGGAGGGGGTAACGAAAACGTCGCGATCCAGATGTTTGGCCAACGCCAGCATACCATCTGAGGGGAAAGCGATGCCATTCAGGCCTGCCATCACCGCATAGCTATCAGTTTCCATGCGATGCACGCCACTGGGCCGTGCACAGCCGAGCAAGACCGGTGTTTCCGGGAGGCTCGTACGTGCGTCCATGAAGAATTTGCCGACCTCGTTGCTCGGTGGGGTGGCAAAGGGCCGACTCTGGCTAGCATACTGCGACATGATCACCACCAGCACTAGAGCGCTGGGCAGATGCCGCTGCACGATTTCGAGGGAGTTCCACTCACCCAGCATCTCGCCGTAATGGAGCCCAATAACAATATGCGGCACCACCTTCATCTTGGTGGCGACCAACGCCTCCAGCGCGGCTTCGAAATCATCGACACTGCGGCGCAAATGGTAGACCTGGGAAATGGTATCCTGGGCGCCAATGACGTCCATCATGGCAACGTCGACTCCAGCATCCTCCATACCACGGGCGAATTCCGGCGTAGCGATGCCCGTGTGCATGGCAATCTGCAGATTGGGGTAGCGCGCCTTGATCTTGCTGACGGTCGGAAAATACGGTTCATAATGAACGACGTTCTGGTGATCAGAACCGCCCGACAACAATAATCCGCGTCCGCCATCCAGAACAATCTGATCGACTAGACGATCGAGCTCTTCGGGAGAGCGCACGGGGATCATCGGTTCGAGAATTTTGGCCTTGCAATGGTCACATTGCAATTTGCAATCACCACCAGTGATGGAAATGGCCGGGAAAGCATTTTTGCCGCAGCTCGTGGTGGAGAGTTCGGAAGTTTCATGATGCCGAAACGATGGGGTATAGAAGTTCATCCGCCCGACCTGGCTGCCCGAGAGTCCCTGCCAACGCTCGCGCATCGACGCAACCAGATTGGCATCGAGTTGCAAGTCTTCAAGGGCTTCTACCTGGGAAACAGCGTCCAACCATGGATTCATGAGTTCGTCCGTCCTGCGTCAGTAAAAAGACTGCAGCGGCTACCGAGGCAGCCGCTGAGCGATGGCAAGAGAAATCTTAGCAGCCGGCGAAGCCGTCAGCGTTCATCTTCTCTTCGAAAGCCGCCAGAGCGTCGGCTCCGGTCTTGAGCTCGGCAGAGTCGCCAGCGAAATCCGTCGGATTCAGCTTGGAGATCCAGCCACTCCCGTACGGATCCTTGTTGATCAAGCCGGGGGTCTTGGCCACTTCATCGTTGATCGCGGTAACCGTACCACCGACCGGGCTCTTCAAGGGACCCACCCATTTTCCGGATTCAACGGTAGCGGCGGACTTGTCTTTTTTGATGTCCTTGCCTACAGCCTTCGGAGTATAGGAGACGATCTCGCCGGCCAGGGCGCAGGCATAGGCGGTCATGCCGATGGTCACGCTGCCATCGTCTTCCTTGCGCAGCCACACGTTGTTTTCGACGTTGTACATCAGATCTTCCGGAATTTCACAACCACGAACAGTACCCATAATGCCCTCCTTAGGGTGTACGGAAAAAATCCAGTTAGAGATAAATCCCTCAAAAAAATAACAAGCGATCGACCGACAGAATAAGATCGGCCAGATCCCCGGCTGAAGCTACGTGGTCGACCTCATCGATCAGGCCCGTCTCTTCCATGGCATATCCGGGCAACGCGGGGCGACATACATAGAGCTCCACTCCGGCATTTTTCGCATCGCGAATGAATTCGATGATGCGTTTGCCACCTTCCATGGCTGCCATGTTCTCGGCAACACCTTTCTCCATGAGCTTGACCGCCTCCATGGTGCAAAAAATCTTAACCTCTGCATCCATAGATGACAACAAGGACCCCAGATAAAACGGCGTCGCACAACGATGCGCCGTGCTCGGGCCGCTGGTCATGACAATGACCACGGTCTTCTCTTCGTCATCTTCCAGATAGTGACTGCTCATCGCATTCC
Source organism: Acidithiobacillus sp. YTS05 (assembly GCF_024396695.1). Lineage (GTDB taxonomy): Bacteria > Pseudomonadota > Gammaproteobacteria > Acidithiobacillales > Acidithiobacillaceae > Igneacidithiobacillus > Igneacidithiobacillus copahuensis. The sequence continues at coordinate 562,182 of NZ_CP094359.1, read as the reverse complement.
CCGCTCACAGTGGATGTCGTCCCGCAGACAGCGCGCCTTGTACATCTCGAAGGCGGCATCGCCGGTTACCATGTCCTTCAACGCGACCTCCAGACTCGCCACCGGACGCACACGGGCAATCCAGGCTTCGTAGGGTTCGATATTGAGGAGGTTAGGGTCTTCCAGCACATCCTCGTTGGCAAGTTCGATCACACAGTCGAAGACATTGGGAACCGGACCGGCCCATTTCCCACTTTCAATGGTGGCAACTGGCTTGCCGATGGGTCGCCGCGTACCGGGGCGGCGCACGCGCACATGCAGAATCTTGCCGGCGATGGATTGGGAAATGTCGGTCATGCCCACGGTGAGCGTGCCATCATCCTCACGTCGCGCCCAGACCTGACTTTCCTTGTCATAGTAGAGCTCGGCGCGAAATTCACACCCGTTACATTCCATGGCCTGTTCCTCGTTATATGCTGCGACGAAAAAAAACGCCCCCGATCAGGGGGCGCATTTCGCAACTCGGTCAGACAATCCCTTTAGCAGCAAGGAGATCCATGGAGTCACTGACGTTGTCGGGGATACCGACTTTTCGCGGTGAGAGTCCCATGGCCAAGCCCAGCAGCTGGGTGAAGTAGATGACCTTGACGTTCGATTTAATGCCAAACTCCACTTCCGCGCGCACCTGATGCATTTCCAGACCGGAATGACAGGTCGGACACTCGGTGGCAATAACTTCGGCCCCGGCATCTTCCGCAGCTTGCAGGATGTTCAGCACCAGCTGCGTGGAGGTGTCAGAGTCGGACAAAGTATGCGCACCACCACAGCAGGCAGTCTTCAACGGAAAATCGACCGCCACGGCACCAGCAGCATTGAGCAGATCATCCATGAAATGCGGTGCGTAGGAAGATTCCGAACCGGGGCCCTGATCCTTTTCCGGGAAGATCTGCCGCGGCCGGGTGTACATGCAGCCGTAGTAGTTGGCGATTTTCAGCCCATTGAGGCTCTTCTTCACCCGGCTCTTGATACCCTCCGGTCCGACTTCCTCCATGAACCACTCCAGCGCGTGCAAGCTGCGCACGTCGCCATCATAGACCGGATCGCCAGACTTTTCGGCGAGGTCCTGAACCGTCTTCATGGTCTCGTCCGAGGTTGCGCACTCGTATTCGGTCTGCTTCAGATTGCGATAACAACCATTGCAGGGGGCCATAACGGTGTCGCAACCCTGGAGCTTGCTGGCGATCGCCAAGTTACGCGCAGACATGTAGGTCTGCAGCATGGGGTGGATATTCTTGACCTCCATGGCCCCACAGCAGTTGTAATCTTCGAGATTTTCCATCTCCAGACCCAACTCTTTCACCAATACGCGAGTGGATTTGTCGTAGGGTCCGCCAGAGCCCTCCAGGGCACAACCGGGGTAATAAGCAACCTTAGCCATGATGAGCGGCCTCCTTCTGCGTCTTGACGTACTCGGCAAGCACCTCGCCGGTGCGACCCCAAGATTTGGTCTTGGGACGAAACACGACGTTCAGGCCCATCTTGGCCAACTGACCCAGAGGCATATGCTTGCTGAGATTCTTACCGAAATTGATGATCCAGGTCTGCACGAGTGGCTGGCCGGAACGCTTGAAGAAGCCCATCATGACTTCCGTATCCTCAATGCGACCGAACTCCAGGCACTGATGAGTGAATTCCTCATCGAAGTGGGTAGATAAGGTCTTGGGGGTATACCCATTCTCTTCCAGCCAGTGCGCGGTGGCTTTCATCACGCCTTCGGGACGGACATCTTTGGGGCAGATGTTGGTGCACTTGTTGCAGGACACGCATTGCCAGATGATGTCTTTATCCTTCATCAGCTCCGCCTTCAGACCCAGGCGAATCAGGTAAATCCAGTAGCGCGGGTTGAAGTCCACATTCTGTGCGTACATAGTGCAGGAATTGGTGCAGGAACCGCACTGCCAACAACGATGCACATTCTCACCGCCGCCGTAGCTCTGAATGATCTTTTCGAAATCCGGCTCGTAATCCACCAGGGTACGAGGGGAGATCATGGTATTCCAAGATCCCGACACATCCACACCATCCACGACCAAATGATCGTGTTGGAGAATGCGATCAGGATCGATCAGTGTCTTCTCATGAATAGCCATAACCAAGAACTCCTAAATTTGGAAAACTAATGAACATCTTTGCCTTTGATCCGTGAGCCGCCCATGCGCCGCTGGGTTTCGACTCCCAGCAACTTGTGGATTTGCTCGATGAAATCCGATTGCCCGCCGAAATCCGAGCGCAGGAACCCTTCTGCCATGGCCCGCAAATATTGTGAGTATTGGTATGCCAACAACACATCGATGAGATAGGGCAGATCGCGATACACACCAAGTTCGGACAGCCCTTGGCGCATCCACTCCCGCACACCCTCAAACATCTCCGGGCTCTCCCCTAAGGGAAAGTCGGTGATGTAGTCACCGCCACGCACAAACTCGCGTACCGCTCCGGAACTCGTACCTTGGTCCCAGACCCAGCGGGTCATGAGCGGGTACACTTCCGGGTTAGAGAAGTGCAATAGCTCCGCCGCCAGATCCCGTAGAGCCCTCTGCGCCTTGCCTTCTGCAGGAATTGCCTCTTGAAAGCGCTGCATACGTTGCGGCAAATCTCCGTGGCCGCTGAGCAGGTCAGCGATCGCAGAGCGCAAAGCCGGCGCTCCATAGGCTTCCAGAGTCGGCCAGAGCTTGCGCCGCGCAGTGAACATCCGTTCTACCAACGTGCGCATCCCGTCAGCATCTAATTCCTTGTCAATACGGGAGAGAATGGACTGGAATACCGCGCCCTTCTCCTCCAGCATAGCAATCAGATCAGATAAACCCTGCTGCCCCTCGAGGGCCTCCTCAAGCTCGTAGAACGATTTCTTGAGCAGGCCGACATCGAGATCGATAGGCAACTTGGCCGGCGTTACAGACTCTTGCATCAGACTCAAACGGCCACTTTCTGCGCCGAGAACAGATCCGCCACCGCACGCGAGCCAGCGGACTGACCCTGGGCGATAGACGTATCGATGTCTTCAGGACCGGTAGAAGCACCGCAGGTATAAATACCCTTACGTGTGGTCCCTTGACTGTTGGTGTACTGCTCGGCCTTGTCAATGAAACCGTGCTTTTCCAAACCGATACCAAAGGTTTTGGCGATTTCGGGATTCAGGGCATTCGGATCCATGCCAATGGCATGTACAACGATATCCATGGGGATGACGATCGGACGTTTGACCAGAGTATCTTCACCTTTCACCAGCAGGCGTCCATCCGGAGATTTGGTCACCTCGGCAATACGCGCCTTGACAAACTTGGTCTTGAACTCTTCCTGGCTCTTCCAGTAGAACTTGTCCTCATACAGGCCAAAGGTGCGGATGTCCATGTAGTAAATGAACACGTCGGTGCTTGGAGAAATCTCTTTGATCTCCATGGCCAGATTTGCAGAAACCGTGCAGCAGATCTTGGAGCACCACTCACGCCCAATCTGGCGGTCACGGGAACCGACGCAGAGCAGGATGGCGACGCGCTCCGGCACACGACCGTCCGACGGACACTGAATCTTACCAGTAGCGACCATCTGCTCCATCTGGGAGGTGGTCAACACGTCTTCGTAGGTACCAAAACCCCATTCCGGCTTGTTGATGGAATCGAAGTGGGTGAAGCCCGTAGCAAGCACGATGCTGCCAGCTTCGACCTTGCTGCCGTTGCTCAAGGTTGCGGTGAAATTACCGGCCTCACCATCCAACTGGCTGACCTTGGTAGACTTGTGAATGCTGACGTTGCCGTCCCCTTCGACCCGACTCACCATGCGGCCGATAGCATCCTTGGCCCACTCACCCGAAGGAACCAGCTTGGCATACCCCGAGATGATCGGTGCACCACCAAGAACGTCTTCCTTTTCGACGATAACTGCTTTCTTGCCCATGGCTGCCACGGTGGCTGCCGCCGAAAGGCCCGCCGGGCCCGCACCTACTACTAGAACTGTATCTTGTGCACTCACTGATCGTTCTCCTCAAGCACCCGTCTTCATATTGATGTTCTGATTGGTAGCGAGTTCGGGGTTGTAGAGGTACTCCACATTCCCTTGCTCGACCTGCTTCAGATATTCCTGGAAATCGGCCTTGGCCTTGTCCCAGCTGATGCCCATCTTCTCCACCAGATCCTCACAGGGGGAAGCATGCCACTGCAGCTGCACGATCTTGAACGGATCGGCACCACAGGCCAGCGCGGCCAACTGCACGTCGGCAATGATCGGCACCGAGTAATTCATATCGTGTGCCTTGCCAATCCACTGGTTCTTATCCATGGTGGTGATGCAGCCGGTGTCGATGCCGATCATCACGTCCGCCTTCGCCTCTTCCCGCGCGACCTTGATCTTGCGGTTCATGGTGAAGCTGCGGGTAAACTCGCGCTCGGAAATGATGTGGCGGAAGCCAAAGCCACAGCAGTCATACCAGGTGGAGTAGTCGATGACCTGCGCGCCCAGGGCCTGGGCCATGGAGGTGCCGACCGCGGTGCGGTTGCCGCCGAGAACGGTGTTGTCATAGACCGCATCCTCGGCCACCATCTTGTAGTAGTGGCAGGCGGCATGCACGGTCACCCGGATGTTGCTCATGTCGATGGTCTGCAGGTCGCTGGCAATGCGGTTGCGCATCACGTGCAGCCACTCACTATAGTGCACCACTTCTTCGGGGATGACGATCTTGCCATCGACCAGACGCCCAAGCTTGCCGAGGATCTTCTTGACCTTCTCGCGCAGCTCGGCGGATTCGATCAGGTACTTGCGGATTTCCTTGTAGTTACCGAAGGAGGTGCCGCAATGCACCAGGGGATAGAAGTGGCCATTCTCGAAGCCGTGCTGCTTGCCGGAGACGTAGGCTTGGTGGAAGTTGCGCAGGAACACCGCCGCCAGGGATTCGACGTTGCCAATGCCGGAGCCATGATAGTTCCAAGCGGTGCAGGAGGTCTGGTCGGTCTCGTCGAGGTAGTCGATACCGAACTTGTTCATGAACCACATGAGGCTGGTGGGATAGCCGGGGATGTTGCCGCACTGCCCACAGCTCTTGTGATGCCAGAGCTGGTTGGTGGGTACCCGCTTCTTCCAGCCGAAAAGGGTGTCGACCTCGATGGGCTTATGGTCATCGCTGATGCGATGGACGATGATCTCGCCTTCCTTCTCGAGCTCCCACATGTGCTCGCGGATGTCGTCCATACGCTCGCCCAGATCCACCGAACGCCGGTCGACATGGTTACGCACCCATGCCGTCGCCGCTTCGGCTTCGTTGGCGTTGAGATTGGTATCCTGGAAAAAGGCGCCGTGACCGGCTACCCCTTGCTGCGTCGTGTTTTCACTCATTTTCGTCACCCCTTACTCGTCGCCATGGCTTTCGAGCCAGTCTTCGTAGTCTTCGCGCTTTTCATCGATGAAGTCCTCGATCACGTCGAAGAGATTTTCATCCATGGTTTCCAGGGACTTCAGCACGCCTGTCATTTCCCAGATGGTGTACATTTCCACGGAGGTCTTCAGCGAAACTTCCCAGGCAGTTTCCACAGTCTGCAGGGTGCGCACCGGGATCGCCTTGCGCAACACACGAAGGTCGCCTTCGACCTTTTGAATGTTTGGACCCCAGTCGGGGAAGTGATCCGGCTGAATCATGTCAGGAGACAACTGGTTGCCGGTAGTGATGAGCTTGAGCATAACGCGCCCGAAGGGCCGCAGTACGTCTTTCGCAGACTGCATGCCATGGCGAATGGAAACCTCGCGCATGATCATTACCAGGCCACCAGGAGAATTCTTGAAGGGGCAACGTGCCGCACAGGTCATACACTGCGCACAAGCCCAGATTTTCTCCTGCATGGCGTCATAAATCTGCTCCACGTTTTCCGTCCACAAAAGCTGGACGATCTCCCGCGGGCTGTAATCGTAAAACTGTGCCGACGGACAGGTGGCGGTGCAGATACCGCAGTTAAGACAACCATTGAGTTCGTGATCGTACCGGAAGTCGGCACGAATCTCGTCGAACATCTCTTTCATTTCAGCGTAAGTCGCCATTTACTTGCTCCTCACTAGCAGTAGTAAGCCGATATCTGTCTGACCGCCACACCTCTGATCCGTTCCGATCAGATGAACAAGGTAATGTCGGACTCGCCCGCAAATTCAAAGAAAGCGGCCGCACCACCCAACTCGATGCCGTCGATGAAATCGGCCGTATCAAACTCGAACAGGTCTACCGTCATCTGGCAGGCAATCATGCGCACTTCCGCCTCGACACACAGTTCACGCAACTCTTCGAGACTCGCCACGCCCTTGGCCTTCATCTTGCTCTTCATCATGGAAGTTGCCATACCTTCCATTCCCGGCAAGACCATCATTAAGGTCGGCATAGGCACCGGCATAGGCATGGCCGGGTTCCCGAGCGGGCTGACTCGCAGATGCCCAAGATCTTTCTTCAGCAACTGCAGGCCATAGAAGGTGAAGAAGATTTCCACGCTATAACCAAGGGCCGCAGCGGTAGAGGCCAGGATGAAGGGCGGATAACCCCAGTCCAACGTACCTTTAGTGGCGACAATCGCCAGTTTCTTTTCATCCATAATTCACTCCTCGAAGGCGCCAGAGATCTATCCTCTGGCGCCACAGGCTCATCAGGCCTTCTGAATGAAGAATACGAACTCGCCACCAGCTTCCGCCTGGTCGAGCAGAGGGTTCTTGGTCTGCTTGGAGAACGCCTCAAAGTCCTTCACTGCACCGGGATCGGTAGCAACGATTTTCAGGACTTGTCCGGCATTCATCTCTCCCAGGGCCTTCTTGGTGCGCAGGATGGGCAGCGGGCAGTTCAGTCCACGGGCATCCAGCAGCTTGTCTTCTTGTACCATTGCAACCTCCACTCTCAAGTCAAACAACAGCGTACGAATGTATCAGGATTTGCCTGCCAAGCAAGGCAAAGATTTTAATTTGTTGATTAGTTCGGCATATTTCAGCATATTCTTATACGCCATGCTAGACGATGGGGAAAGAGCGGTTAGCCCAGCCCGAAATCCCACCTCGCAGGTTGTATACCTCCGAGAAGCCTTGTGCGGCCGCGAACGCGCAGGCCTGCGAGGAACGTCCACCGCTCAGACAATAGAATACCAAGGGCTTCTCCTTGTCGATTTCGGCCATACTCATTGGCAACAGATGCAGGGGAATGTGCTTAGCGCCGCTGATCATCCCGCGGGCAACCTCAGCCGGTGAACGCACGTCAATCAGAGTGAAGGCCTGCGCCTTCTCCTGCATCTCCTTCAACTGCTCCGCGGTAACTTCTTTGAAACCATACATGATCTTCGATCCACCCCACAAATAGCATTCGCTTATGGTAACATCCCTGCGGCATAGAATTCTAATTTATTTCAGCCCCCAAGACGCATCATAAATATTTTTGAAGAGCGTTTGCGATCCTGATCGAAGACATGGCGCTCGGGTTTGTCTTGCCAGATACCCTGTGCGATCGCCTTGCCAAGTTCGACCATACCCATGCCCGAACGAAGCAGGGGACGCAACTCCATACCCGCCTCCTGACCAAGGCAAAAGACGAGACGACCGGTTGCCGTCAGACGTACCCGATTGCAAGTCGCACAAAAGTTGTCACTGATGGGGGTGATGAAACCGATGCTGCCGTATCCGCCCGGCAAGGTGTATCGTCTTGCCGGACCCTGATCGCGACTGTTCGCAAGCGGCAAAAGTGACCCGAAAGCTCTCTCGATTATCCCCCGCGCCTCACTCGCGGAGAGGTAATCCTGCTCCTGACTGCCGCTACCTGCACTACCCAGAGGCATGGTTTCGATGAAGCGAATCTCCAAGCCACGCGCGACCGCGTAATCGACCAGAGAAGCTAGTTCCGACCCGTTGATACTGCGCAATAGGACCGTATTGATCTTGATACGGGGTATCCCAGCCGCACGCGCGGCATCAATGCCGCGTAGTACGCGCGGTAACGTCCCCCCCCGGGTTACCTGTCGAAACTTGTCGGGGTCGAGGGTATCCAAGCTGATATTGAGACTGTTGAGGCCCGCCTGGGCAAGAGATTCAGCCAAGCGATCGAGCAGATAGCCGTTGCTACTCAGGCTGATTTTACCGATACCAAGTTCATTGGCGTAGCGGACGTGCGCCAACAAGTGGGGATGGATGAGAGGCTCGCCGCCGGTAAAGCGCAAATGTTGCAGACCTAGGGCCTGAAAACTGCGTAGGACGAGGTGAACTTCGTCAGGACGCAGATGTTCCTCACGCTCAAAGTACGGCGTGCCTTCCGCCGGACTGCAGTACTGGCAGCGAAAGTTGCAGTGTTCAGTGAGGGATAGGCGCAGGTAAGTGATGCGTCTGCCATACTGATCCCAAAGCTCCCCCGTCTTGGGCAGGCTGCTTACCTGCCCAGAGGAATTGCCGTAGCTGTGCTTGTCAGCAGCGCTGACGACCATGATACAGGTTCACCACATGCTGTGCCTCAACAAAAAACAGCCAGCGCTCCACACCCAGCCCAAATACAATGGATACCGCGGCAATGACCGCCGCAACGGCGGACTGATCCGCCACGGCAAAGGCCAGAGCAATGATCGGCACGATGACCGCGAAGAAATACATCATCAACTTGATGCCGCGTGCCTTGTCGCGCGCCAAGGTATGGCCGAACTCCTCGGTGAGGAAGGTGCCGAAGGTATGCCCCTGGTCCAGAATGCGAACGGTGGAGCGATTGAAACCCGTTGCCGTGCGAATCGTCGGTCCGGAGGGACGGGCGATCCAGAAGTAGTAAATGGCCTTCATCACCGCCACGGCAGCAATCAGGGCAATGGCAATGCCTACAAAAACTCCGGCACTCTCGCCCGTGACAATGCGCACGGCAGCAAGGAGCGTGGCGCCGATGGCGAAACCCATGGCGTAAAAATTGGCCGGCACCAGAGCCGTATTCCATTGGCGAATGGTCCGCAGCACGGCATAGATCATGCCTTGGCAGAAGATGGTGATGAGTCCGATCACCCCTGCCAGACTGGCGAGGATCAGACCGACCGTGGCTTCGGGGGCGCCCGTGACAAAGGTCCAGACCAGGTAGGCAAAAGCAAAGGGATAATACGCAACCGCAAAGATACCTTCGCGGGCCAACCACGAGGTACGCCAGCGAGTGAAGGCCCGCCACGCATTTTTGGGATTGGCAAGATGCGCCGTCGAAGACAGCATGCCGATCGTGACAAAGATCAGCGACAAAATCACCGCAGCCAAGGTCTGCACGGGACTCAGTCCACCATCAATATGGAGATCGTTGACAATGGCAACGAGGGCTATCAGGCCAAATCCGCCGCCAGAAAACAGGGTGAGAAAAATAACTGCCAGTGCCGCGTGCATAACGTCTCCTTAGCGCTCCACCACACGATTGACCCACTCCTTCACCTTTGCGCCGGCCTTCTTTTTCAGGCCTTCGGTGGGGATGGGAGCGTGCACGCGCGGCGGCAGATAATGGTTGCTCGGGTCATAGTTCAACTCGGGCATGAGCTGATAGCCACCGCGCTCGCGCACCGCCCGACTGACCGGACTCTCTGGATCGTCGAAGTCACCGAACATACGCGCATGCGCCGGACAGGTCAGTACGCAGGCCGGCTGACGCTCTTCTTCGGGGATTTCCATGTCGTAAATGCGGTCGATGCAGAGGGTGCACTTCTTCATCGTGCCGGAGACCCGATCCAGCTCGCGGGCGCCATAAGGGCAGGCCCAGGAGCAGTAATTGCAGCCCATGCACTTGCTTTGATCGACAAGAACGATGCCATCTTCTGGGCGTTTGTGGCTCGCCCCAGTGGGGCAGACGGTGACGCACTCCGCATTTTCACAATGCATGCAGGACATCGGGAAATTGACCGTCTTGTTGTAGGGATACTCCCCGATTTCATAGTGCCGGATACGGTTGAACCAGACCCCGGATGGCTTGGCACCATACGGATTATAGTCCGTCAGCGGCGCCGTGGTGCCGCTGGTATTCCATTCCTTACAGGCTACCGCACAGGCATGACAGCCTACGCAGGTATCCAGATCGATGACTAATCCAAGTCTCATGTCGCGCTCCTTGCCTACTCAGGACTTGAGATTGACGGGCTTATGGGTGTGATACCGCAGCACGTCCGGTGCCGGAGTATCGCCGGGCAGCGGCTTCATGGTCGGGAAGGTGGGCCAGGTGCCCTCCTCACCCGGCGCCGCCGGATAAATCTTGACCATCAAGTCATACCAAGCCGCCTGCCCGGTAATTGGATCGGAGTTGGTCAAGCGCCGCTCGCCTTGTTTAGGCGGCAGCAATTCCGAAATTAGGTGATTCATCAGGAACCCGCGAGTGGCCTCCGCGGCGTCGGGTTTCAGACCCCAGGCGCCGGATTGCTTGCCGATGGCGTTCCAGGTCCACACCGTGTCTTCCTGGCAACCTTCGATCAGCTTCACCTGTACGCGGATCTTGCCATTGTGGCTCTCGACCCAGACCCAGCTCTTGTCCTGGATCCCCATCTGCTCGCCGCGCTGCCGATTCATATACAAATAATTCTGCGCGATGATCTGGCGCAACCAGGCGTTCTGGCTATCCCAAGAGTGATACATCATCATGGGGCGCTGATTGACGGCAAAGAACGGATACTCCTTCTTGTCGATACGCTGCTGCTCCAAAGGCTCGTAGAAGTCTGGCAACGGGTCGAAATAGGTAGCCAGACGCTCGCGGTCGACCGGATCCTTGGGCATCGGACCATCATAGAGGCCCTGACCCGCCAAGCGGAAGCGCTGGAAGGCTTCGGAATACAACTCGATGATGATGGGGTCGGCCGTAGGATTGAATCCCACCCGCTGCGCCAGCTCCAGATATTCTTTGTTCGCAAAGCGGTAAAAGCGTTGGGACTTGGGCAGGTGATACTGGAAGAAGCCCTGATTCTCGATGTAGCGATCCCACTGATTGGGATTCGGTTCACCGCGCAGGTGCGTCTCGCCATCCTTACCCCGCCAACCGGCCAGAAAGCCGATCCCTGGAGCACGCTCGAAATTGGCAATGAAATCCTTATAACCGCTGTACTTGGGGGTGCCATCCTCCTTGGTGAAGGCAGGCAGTTTCAAACGCCCCCCCAGCTCCACCATCACGTCCTGCCAGGGGCGCACATTGCGGTCCGGCTTGAGGATCGGGTGGCGGATGGAGTCACAGATGGCATCCGGCTCGGAAATGGGTCGATCCAAGAGCGAGATGGAATCATAGCGCTCCAGGTAGGTGGTATCGGGCAGGATCAGGTCGCCAAAATTCACCATCTCCGAATGGAAGGCGTCGATGACCACCAAAAACGGGATCTTGTACTCGCCATTTTCGTCCTTGGCCTTCAGCATCTCCTGCACGTTGGCGGTATTCATGGTGGAGTTCCAACTCATGTTCGCCATAAAGAAGATCAGGGTGTCGATGCCGTAGGGATCCTTGTTGACGGCATTGGTGATCACCATGTGCATCAGGCCATGGTTGGCAATTGGCGCCTCCCAGGAATAGGCCTTATCGATGCGCTTTGGATTACCATTCTCGTCGATGACGAGGTCTTCCGGCGCGGTCGGGAAACCGAGCGGCAAGGACTTCAGCGGGGTGTTGGGAGCGCTGTGCTGCGCCGGCTTGTTTGGCGGCGGTACGGGCTTGGGGTATGGCGCCTTGGCGCGGAAGCCACCGGGACAGTCGATGGTGCCCAAAAGAATCTGCACCAGGTGAATGGCACGCGCTGCCTGCATGCCGTTGGAATGTGCCGAGATACCGCGCATGGCGTGCATGGACACTGGCCGCCCGATGAACTTGTCGTGCTTGCGGCCGGCCCAATCGGTCCATTCGACTTCAATCTCGATGCTTTCCTTGAACGCGACGTGGGCCATTTCCAAGGCCAGTCGCTCGATGGTTTCCGCTGGAATGCCGGTGATTTTGCTGGCGTTGGCCGGGCTGTAGCGGTCGTCCAGATAGCGCTCGGCGAGAATGGACATGATGGTGCGCACGGGCCGACCATCGGGGGTCTGGAATTCGCCAAAGAGGGCTGCCTTTACGCCAGGCTGCATGCCGTTGACGTAGGCCTGCTGTTCGAGATCCCAGACCAGAGGGTGCCCCTCGGCATCGCGCCAGATCAAACCGTCGCCCTTCTGACCGGGGGTATTCACCACCAGGAAGGGGGCGTTGGTGTAGCGCAGTAGAAAATCCCAATCGAACTGCTCATTCTGCAGAAGCACATGCACCATGGACAAGGCGAACATACCATCAGTGCCCGGACGGATAGGCACCCACTCGTCGGCAATGGCCTGATAGCCGGTGCGCGCCGGATTGACGCCGACAAACTTGCCACCGTTACGCTTGAGCTTCTCCAGACCAATCTTCATCGGATTGGAGGAGTGATCTTCGGCGACACCCCAGAGCATGAAGTACTTGGTGCGATCCCAGTCCGGGTCACCAAATTCCCAGAAGGCGTGGCCGAGCATGTAGAGGCCGGCAGTGGCCATATTGACGGAGCAGAAGCCGCCATGCGCAGACCAGTTGAGGGTGCCAAATTGCTGCGCCCAGAGCCCGGTGAGCGCCTGCATCTGGTCACGACCGGTAAAATAGGCCAATTTGTCCGGATCCGTAGCACGAATGTGCTCGAGGCGCTTGGTCAGGGTGTCGAGGGCTTCGTCCCAGGAAATCTCTTCGAACTCGCCGGCGCCACGCTCGGTGCCTGGCTTGCGCCGCAAAGGATTCCGCAATTTGCCCGGGGAGTACTGCTTCATGATCCCCGCCGAGCCCTTGGCGCAGAGCACCCCCTGGTTGATCGGATGATTGCGGTTACCCTGGATGAAACGCACCTTGTTGTCTTCTACGGTGACCTTGATACCGCAGCGACAGGCGCACATGTAGCAGGTGCTGTACTTGATTTCCTGCTTCTTGTGATCCTCGAACTCCATGACCGTAGCCATCGCCTGACCTCACTGAAATTTGAACGGACCCACCGGAAAGGTAGGGAGATGATGGTCGCCGAGCCATAGCGATAAAGCAACTCAGCTTTTTTGATTTTGTAATAAGGGCGGCTTATTTGCCTGGACAGCCCAAAGTGGATAAGTTCATCCTATCCTGAAACGTGTGGAGACCAGAGATGAATCGTAACGATTTCAAAGAACATACCCGGATTACCGTCACCTGGAAAGACAAGGAAGGTAAGCTGCGCCCCGGTAACTTCTATGTCTATGCCTTGTTGAAGGACGCTATGATCGTCCGCGCCACCGACAAGGACGGCCTGCTACGCAAACTGCCCTTCTCCGATGTGCTGCGGATCGTCAAGTGCCAGGATGTAGCGCCGCAGGATCGTTACATGATCCCGGATGAAATTTTGAAAGAGAGCAATTGGAAAGATCGCGACGTGATGGTGCGTTACAGCTCCTCTCCGCACCGCGGCAAATAATAGCAAGCAACCACAGCGGGGAGCGCCACGACTACGCCTCTCCCCGCTTCATTGCCCAGCGCCTGGCTTGCGTTCCCAGACGCCAGATTTGCCTCCCTCCTTCCGCAACAGACAAATCCCGGTCAGTGTCATACCCCGATCGATAGCCTTGCACATGTCGTAAATGGTCAGCAAGGCGACGCTCACTGCGGTGAGCGCTTCCATTTCCACGCCGGTCTGTCCCTGGCAGCGCGCCTCGGCTTCGCAGCGTACTTCGCTCGAATCGGCATCGAGCGCAAAGCGGATTTCTACGCCAGTCAAGAACAATGGGTGTGCCAAAGGGATCAACTCGGCCGTGCGTTTACTGGCCTGGATCGCGGCAATTCGCGCCACCGCCAGCACATCTCCCTTGTGCATGTCTCCGGCACGAATCCGTGCAAGGGTTGCCGGAGCCATGCGAATGGCACCGCCGGCTAGGGCGCGCCGCAAGGTAACCGGCTTGGCGCCCACCTCCACCATCTGCGCCTCGCCCTGCTGCGTGAAATGCGTTAGAGATTTTTCCTGCATTGGATATTGGCACTCCTTTTGCTTAGTCTAGGCGATCGCTCGGCCATCGGTTTCCCATGCGTTTACGACTTTTCCTACTGGGTATCTGCCTCAACCTGCTGCTCTGGCCCCTGCAAGGCCTGGCCGAGCTACGCTTTCTGCTGCCACCGGTCAGCAGCCCTTCCGTCATGTTCGCGGCCTTTGAGCCTCTCGCGACACACTTGCAAAAATCCCTTGGCGAGCCCATTCAGCTCAGCTTCAGTGCAGATCTTCACCAATTCTACCTGAAGGCGAGAGAAAAACGAGCGCAAATCGTTTTGCTCTGCCCGATTGCGTATCTGAAGATCGCCCATAGCAAACCATATATTCCTCTCGCTGGCCTGGTGCCCCCCCCTGGCGGTAATGAGAGCGTGATCGTCGTCCGCAGCGATAGTCCGATCCACACGGTCCTGCAGTTACGTGGAAAATCCTTCATTTTGGGGAATCCCGCCTGTGCGGCATCGGCCCTGGTGCCCCTGTCTCTGTTGGATGCTGCCGGCATCAAACGACAAGATCTCAGCGAATTGGGACAAGGCGGAAGCGATAGCAATGCATTGATGGATGTGGCGGCGCGCTTCTATGATGCGACTGCCGTTGCCGAAAACATTGCCGAACCCTATCTGCGTGCAGGCACCCTGCGCGTGATTGCGCGCAGTACCGTCGGGCCCGGCGATCTCATCGCCGCATCCGAGAGCGTACCCGCAGCGCAGCAGGCGGCAATCCGCCAGACATTGCTCAATCTGTCCCAGCAGGACCCCAGTGCGATGGCGGCAATCCATGCCCTGGCGACCCGTTTCACTTCTGTCACTCCAGGGACCTATGGACCACTACGCAGCCTCTATTCCGACCTGTATGGCGAAGAGCTGACACCGCGCTTGCAACGCCCACGTTGGCGCCTGGGCATTCCGCCGGCGTTTTCTCCCTTGACCGCAGCGCGCCTGTTTCAACCCTTGCGACTGGCCCTGGAAAAGGCGACAGGTAAGGCCATCGAAATTTCGCTGCCGCGCGACGAACGGCAATACCTGCAGCAAGTCCGGGCGGGACGCTACCAGTTTGCGCTCTTGAGTCCACTGATGACGAAAGCGGCGCAGGGCGACGTTCGTCGCCTGGCCACGCTGATTCCGAATGCTGGATCTTCAGGTCTGGCGCTGGTGCGCATCGCTGGCGTCCAGACAGCATCAGCGCAACTACGGATTGCGTATGGCAGTCCCTATTGCAGCGCCAAGGATCTGATCGCCGATAAGGTTGCCGGCTTTGCTGCCGGAAAACCGGTTTCCTGGTGGCCGGTGGATTCGGAACGCGCAGTGTTCACCGCGCTTGGCAGTGGCCAGGCAAATTTGGGGGTTGTGCGCAGCGCGACGGTGGACAGTCTCGCTGCCGCCATGCCGCATACTTGGGAAATCGTCGCCCGCACCGGTCCCGCGCCGGCCTGGGACCTCGTCGCCAGCCCGGCAATTTCGCGCGACCAGAACGCGCAGGTTCGCGACATTTTGGCTACACTCCCGAAACAGGCCTTGACGGCCGCAGGCTTTCAGGAGATCGCTGCACAGCCATGAAGTTCACGAACACCAACAGTCTTTCCCACACACTGTGACGCCGTCAGTTCCCCACCTCTGGCAACGCCTGACCTGGCGCAGCAAGAGCATGGCCTTGGTTGTGCTTCTCATCGCCATGATTTATCTGTTGATCGCCACCTTTCTTTATACCTCCGTGCGCGCCGACCTGACCAGTCAGGTACAGACGGAAATCCGCCATCTCACCGACAGCATCGCTAGCTCGGCAGCCAACCCTCTACTCCTGAAAGATGCGGGCCATCTTGCGCAACTCGCCAACAGCGGGAACTCTCTCGTATCTGCGGTACTGATCGTCGATCGCTCCAACACCGTGGTTGCCAGCACGGATCTTGCGCAGGTAGGCACGCAGATACCCTCCACGGCAAGCCGAATGCTGCCCCACAAATACGCCTACTCCGCCGCCATCACCGCCGGCAATCAGCGCCTGGGTACGGTATGGCTGCGCAGCGCCACTCCAGAAATCGATCGTCTCATCGCCCAAAAACTGGAGCACACCACCAGTCGTCTACTGATCCTCGGCATTAGCACCGCCATCATCGGCCTCATTGGTGCTTATCTGGTCAGTCTTGCCATCACGCGCCCCATATCGCGACTCATGCATGAAATGGAAGCCATGCAGCGGCAGTTCGGTATCCGCGAGGAAGCGCAAGCAGAAGAGACAGACGAATATCGGGATGAACTGCATCGCCTCGAACTCGCCTTTCGCTCCCTCGCGACGCGGCTGCGCGAACACCTGCTGGAGTTGCGCAAACTCAATCAGCGGCAGCAGGCCATGCAGTGTATGGTGACCATCGGGCAGATGTCGTCGCAGGTCGCCCACGAGATTCGCAATGCCTTGTCCTCGGTACGCGGGGCGGCACGGTATCTGGTGCACTACGATGATCGCGACAACCGGGAAGAGTTTTTACAGATCATTGAAGAAGAGGTACAGCGTCTGTACGACATGACCCAGGGATTTTTGGATTTTGGCCGAAGCTATGACACCCACGTCGAGCCACACGAACTCTGCCCATTCCTGCAGCGCTGCGTGCAACGGCACGTGACGGACTTCGACACCCGCGCAATTGGCGTGACCCTGGAATGTAATCCTGGTCTGCAGGCGAGCTTCGATGCCTCTTTGCTGGGACAGGCGATCAGCAACCTCTTGCTCAACGCCTGTGATGCCGTTCCTGGCCAAGAAGGTCGCATTCTGCTGCGGGCCGCAGCCCTCACGGACAGTGTCGAGATCAGTGTACAAGACAATGGACCGGGCATTCCCGAGGCGCAATGGACGGAAGTTTTCAAACCTTACGTTACGAGCAAAACCAAGGGGAGTGGACTTGGTCTAGCGATTGTCGCCAAAATCATGATGGTCCACGACGGTAGCGTAGAGTTGCGCCGGGTGCAGGGATACGGGGCCTGTTTCGTGCTCACGCTACCACTCGCGCGCAGCAACCGGGCAGAGCTCATTAACGAAGGCTGAGGAGCAGTATGGATACCCAAATTCTGATCGTGGAGGATGAGCGCAATCTGCGTCGCGTCCTGGCCGCCATCTTGGGCGCTGAGGGCTTCGTAGTGCTCGAGGCAGAGTCGGGAGAGGAAGCCCTCGAACTGCTACAGCAACAAAGTCCCACCCTGATCCTTACGGATCAGCGCTTGCCGGGGATGCCTGGCATGGAACTTCTGCGTCGGGTGAAGACCCTGTATCCCTTGATTCCCGTCATCGTCAGCACGGCCTATGGCGAGATCGAGCAGGCAGTGGAGGCGATCAAGGAAGGGGCGGAGCATTACTTGACGAAACCCGTGGACGAGGGCGAACTGCTGGCGCTGATTCGGCAAATCCTCGAACGCGGTGGCCGGAGCGTCCCGCCTCTGCGACAAGCCCCGAAACGACATGGTCTGATCGGGGTAAGTCGGGCGATCGCCCAACTTCTTGAAACCATAGACCTGGTTGCACCCGCACCTTCCAATGTCCTGATCAGTGGCGAATCCGGCACGGGCAAGGAACTGGTGGCGCGTGCTCTGCACTACGCCTCTGCACGGGCCAACGAGCCGTTTGTTGCCTTCAATTGTGGTGCCATTCCGCTGGAGTTGGTGGAAAGCGAAATTTTTGGCTATGAACGTGGCGCCTTTACCGGCGCAGTGCGCAGTCAAGCCGGAAAGCTGGAAACGGCAGCCGGCGGCACATTGTTCCTCGACGAAGTTGGCGACATGCCTTTACCGATGCAGGTCAAGCTCTTGCGCGCCCTACAAGAACGGGAATTCACGCGCCTGGGCACCCACCAGCCGATCCGCTTGCAAGCGCGGATTGTCGCCGCCACCCACGTCGATCTAAAACAGGCCATTCAGGAAGGACGTTTTCGGGAAGATCTGTACTATCGTCTAAACGTCATTCCACTGCATATCCCTCCGCTGCGGGAACGCCGCGCCGATATTACCCCGTTGGTAAACCATTTTCTGGAAAAAATCTGTCACGAAATCGGCCGCCCACGCATAGAAATCGACAGCGATGCCCTCTCTGCCCTGGAAAGTTACTCCTGGCCGGGCAACATCCGTCAATTGGAGAATCTTCTGGAGCGCTGCGTGGTGCTCACCCGGCAAAACAGTATTGGTCGGCGTGATCTGCCAGCAGAAATTCGCGAGCAGGAATCCAACAGTGAAGGGAATCCGTCCAGCCCCTTCGATCTACCCGCCATCGAGCGGCAAACGGTACTCAGCGCCCTGGAAAAGACCCGTTTCAACCAAAGCCAGGCAGCCGTGCTGCTGGGCATCAGCCGGAAACAATTGCGCACCAAGATGAAGAATATGGGGTTACTGGCCGACCAGGCGGACGAGGAAGAGGGGTTCGATAGAGACTAGCCGTTTCTGTGCCTTTCGGCACAGTAAAGCCCCGGCGCTGGTCCGGGGCTTTTTGTTTGTTCCTGCGAACTACCCCGCTATCAGACCGTGGCTCGGACAAGAAGTTGCGGGATAACAAACTGATTTTCCAATGCGTAACAGGATTTCTCGCGCCCCATCCATCCGGAGCTAACGCCCCCCAATACAGCTGGCACGAAATCTGCTGAGTAATGGCGCACCGGGGAAGAAACCGGGCAGCACCACAGGAGTCATCATGAACGCTCATAGACGCACACGCGCGGGGATTCTTACTGGATTGGCTGGCGCCCTATTGTTGGTCGCTGCGGCTGCCAGCGCTGCCCCAGCGGTCAATAACATTGAAGCTGGTCGCGCCTTGGCCTTTGACCGTGCCAAGGGAAACTGCCTGGCCTGCCACGCCCTTCCCGGCGGCACGCAAGCAGGTGATGTAGGCCCGGCCCTACCGATGAAAGGCGTAACCTTTCAACAAATGTTTCAGACCAAGGAAAAATTGGTCGCCTTTCTGTCTGATCCGGAAAAACTTTTTCCCTACGCAAACATGCCGGAGTTTGGAAAAAACAAGGTTCTGACTCATCAAGAACTGGAACAAGTTGCTGATTATCTCTGGTCGTTGAAATAAATCATCCGTTGAGGAGTATATACATGAAGCAAATGCAACGTAGACAATTCCTCGGCACCGGCGTCACCGCCGCTGCCGTAGCTGCCGTCGCCGGTACCGGCCTTTTGCGGGCAGGCAACGCCTTCGCCGGCAACGTCGCAGGCTGGCCAGCCAAGGCCTTCGACGCCAAGGTGCTCGACGAGGCCATGGGCGACTCGATCGGCAAGACCGACGTACCCGTTTCGTCCAAAGTTTCACTCAAGGCCCCAACGATCGCCGAAAACGGTGGCGCTGTGCCGGTCACAATCGAAGTCGACTCTCCCATGACGACGGATGACTACATCAGCACCGTCTGGCTCTTCGTCGATCATAACCCTACCCCTCTGGCCAGCCAGTTCACTTTCACTCCAGCCTGTGGCAAGGCCTACATTCAGGAACGCATCAAGATGGCGAAAACCGACAATGTTCGGGTCGTCGCCAAAACCAACAAAGGGGAACTGATGGCCTCGGCACCCCGTGAAGTCAAAGTCACCATTGGCGGCTGCGGCGGCTGATTTTTTTCGATTTTCGTAAGGAGCTACATACCATGGCAGAAGCACTTGGCAACCCGATGATCCGCATGCCCGGTAGCGCGAAAAAGGGAGAGATCGTGGAGATTCGCTCCCTGATCATGAACCCGATGACTACCGGTCTCCAGAAAGACAAAAAAACGGGAAAATTGATCCCAGCACATTTTATTCAGACGGTAACGATCACTTTCAACGACAAGCCGCTGTTGGACATCGACTGGAGTACTGCGGTCAGCTCCAACCCCTATCTGGCGTTCAAAATGCGTGCGGAAGAAAGTGGTACCTTAAAAATGGTATGGAAAGACAATACCAATGGTAGCTGGAGCGCAGACTCCAAAATTACCGTGAGTTAGCAGTACTCTACAGCGCAGTGCATAACGCACTGCGCCGATTTCCATAAAAAGGGAGGGAAATCGCAATGAAAAAATGGCTCGTACCCATTGTTGTCGTGGCGCTTGCCGGTAACAGCATCGCAGCCAATGCGGTGAATTGGTGGGACCTGGGGAATACCAAGGTCGGACCGGAACAGACCCTGCAGCAATTTCATGAATATTTCAAACAGCAATTCCCCAATATGCCGTTGGAAAAATACGCACTGGGTGCCTATGCCTTTAGTCCCCAACTCTACGCGCAATATCAGGAGGCCATGCAGTTTAATCCAGGAGATTTGACTCTCTCCGAAGGGCAGAAACTCTGGGACAGCAAGTTCAAAAACGGAAAAACCTACGCCAGTTGCTATCCCGACGGCGGCAAAGGCGTTGCCGCGCACTATCCAATGTTTGATAGCAAGACCAAACAAGTCGTTACCATTGGTATGAGCATCAATGCCTGCCGCAAAGCCAACGGCGAGGCGCCGCTGTCATACGGCAGTCAGGACATGATCGCGCTGCAGACCTATCTTGGGTCGCTATCCAACGGTATGCCGGTCGATGTACAGGTCAAAGGGCCGGGCGCGGTGAAAGCATTTGAAGAGGGCAAGGCCTATTTCTTCATGAAGCGCGGGCAACTCAACTTCTCCTGTGCTTCTTGCCATGTCGCTTATGCCGGGAAATATCTGCGCGACCAGATCATCTCTCCGGTCGTTGGTCAGAGTGCCCATTTCCCCACCTATCGGGCGGCTTGGTCGGCGGTAAATACCCTGCAAAAACGTATGGAAGGCTGCGATAAGAAGGTAGGTGCGCAACCCGAAAAATTGGAGAGCGTCGACTATCGCAATCTGGAATATTTCATGAGTTATCTCAGCAATGGCATCAAGATGAATGTTCCCGGCTACCGGCCGTAAGGCGACGAGCTTTCAGCTGATCACATCTGTCGTACCAGAGGAGTTGTCCATGTTTCGTATCGCACCCCTTGCGGCAAAACTCAGCGTTGCCTTGGCCAGCGCTGGCTTCGCCTGTATCGCCCACGCTGCACTCGTTACGGCGCCGGTTTCCGGCATGCCCAAAATCAACACGGATTCGCCGTTGTATGTCGTAGCTGTCGACCGAGGGGTGACGCCCGCTCAGATCAAGCTCGGTATCAGCAGCGGTGCCGAGGCGGAAAACATGAATGTCGTCGGCACGTTGGATGTGCAGCAGGGTTTACAGGAGCGCGGCATCAAAAGCAATACACCCTACGTGATTTATGAGGTGTGCAATCTCGTACTGGGCGCGAAGATTTTACAGAGCACTCCGGAGTTTGGCGCTTTCGCCCCGTGCAAGATCGTTATGTATGAAAGTCATGGTCAATTGAAACTCATGACCTATTTGCCCACCTATGCACTGCGCTATTTTCCAAAGAATGCCGAAGCGGAAAAAGTGGCCAAAGAGCTCGATAAACAGATCATCACCGTAATGAAGCAGGCCAAATCTGGCGGCCTATAAACAAGAATTGGGGAGGTATTACTGTCATGCAATTGGGTAGAAGAGATTTCTTGCAACTTTTGGGTGTGGCCGGGGCTAGCGGCTTTTTTGCGCCCGGAGCCATCCAGGCCGCCTGGGGGAGCGACAAGGACCCCTACGATATTCCCGCTTACGGTAATGTGACACTGCTGCATATGACCGACTCCCATGCCCAGCTTCTGCCGGTCTGGTGGCGTGAACCCGATACGAATATCGGTGTCGGCCCGGTTCTGAATCAGACTCCACACCTCTGCGGCAAGTGGATGCTCGATTATTATGGCCTGGCCCACAGCGGACGCGACGAATACACCTACTCCTGCCTGGATTACGATACCCTCGCCAAGCACTACGGCAAAATTGGTGGCTATGCGCATATTGCGACGCTGGTAAAACGCTATCGCGAACAGCTCGGCAATCGCGCCCTGCTGCTCGATGGTGGAGATACTTGGCAGGGTTCCGCGACCGCACTCTGGACCAAGGGTGAGGATATGGTTGGCGCACAGAATCTGCTCGGCGTCGATGACTTCGTCGGTCACTGGGAATTCACCTATGGTCAGAAGCAGGTCGAATATCTGGTAAAAAATAAGCTGAAGGCCAAGTTCCTGGCGCAGAACGTATTCAGCAACACCTGGCAGGAGCCCGTCTTTCAGCCCTATCAGATTCACGAAATCAGCGGTCGTCGCATTGCCGTGATCGGCCAGGCATTCCCGTTCACTCCCATTGCGAACCCTGGCTACATGATTCCTGACTGGGGCTTTGGCATTCATACCGAGCACATGCAAAAGATGGTAGACGAGTGTCGCAATGACAAAAAGGCTGATCTGGTGGTTGTCCTGTCGCATAATGGTGCTGACGTGGACAAAAAAATGGCCTCTTTGGTCAGGGGGATCGACATCATCCTCGGGGGGCATACCCACGACATCATGGGTCCCAAGCCTTTCCAGGTGAACCAGACCTTGGTCATCAATACCAGTACCAATGGCAAGATCCTCGCGCGCTTCGATCTCGATGTCGGCAAAGGCAAGCTCAATGGCTGGCGCTTCCATTATCTGCCAGTGTTCTCCAACCTGATCCCCGCCGATGCCGCAATGAGCGAGTACATCGACGGGGTGCGCAAGCCGTATCTGGAAAAATTGCAGCAGCCCTTGGCGACCACGGGCAGCCTGCTCTATCGGCGTGACAACTTCAATGGCACTTTCGATCAGCTCCTCTGCGACGCCTTGCGCGCTGAAATGAATTGCGAGGCGTCGTTCTCCCCTGGTTTCCGCTGGGGCTATTGCAAGCTGCCTGGGGAAACCATCACCATGGAAGATGTCATGGGGCAGACGGCCATCACCTACCCCCAGGTCACGGTCAACAACTACACCGGCGAGCAGATCAAAAACATCATGGAGCAGGTGGCCGACAACATCTTCAATCCGAACCCGTACTACCAGCAGGGCGGTGACATGATCCGCGTCGGCAACATTCAGTACGACTTTAACCCAGACGAGAAGATCTATCATCGCATCAGCAATCTGCGTATTGGGGGCAAATTGGCCAGTGCCAGCAAAAAGTACAAGGTCGCCGGCTGGGCCGCCATGCAGCCGGTGGAAGGCAAGCCGGTCTGGGAGGTCTTTGGCAGCTGGCTGCAGAGCCAGAAACATGTGGAAGTGAAGAAGGTGGAGCTGCCAGTGTTGAATGCCGATATGCGCAGCAATCACGGTATCGCCTTCCCCAAAACCTATAAATTGTAACAGGACAATCTGGTAACGAGCGGACTCGGCCGGCCATTTGCGCCGGCTTTTTTGTAGCCAAATCACTACAGTTTCAGTCGCTTACCGGTTCTTGGGCTTTGCCATGGCTTCTGCTAGACTGGCCGAACATTTATTGGACCGCTGCGCAGGCGCACGGCCCGCTAACAGCATTGGCTTCTGGACCCCCCATGCAGGATCACGACTAAATGATATTCAAGCGCTTTCTTGGACTGTTTTCGAGCGATCTAGCAGTTGACCTCGGCACGGCGAATACCCTGATCTATGTGCGCGGCAAAGGCATCGTCCTCTCTGAACCCTCGGTGGTGGCGATCCGTATCGGTCGTCACGGCGCGGACCGACGCACCCAAGCCGTTGGCGAAGAGGCAAAACGCATGTTGGGACGCACACCGGCCAACATCATTGCCATCCGTCCGCTGAAGGATGGGGTCATCGCCGACTTTCAGATTACCGAAGCGATGCTCAAGCACTTCATCAAACGCGTCCATCCCCAGCGCTTTCTGAGCCCGAGTCCGCGCATCATCGTCTGCGTTCCCTATGGCGCAACCCAAGTCGAACGGCGCGCCATTCGGGAGTCCGCCCAGAGCGCCGGTGCTCGGGAAGTGCACCTCATCGAGGAGCCAATGGCCGCGGCCATTGGCGCGGGCTTGCCTGTTGCCGAACCCACCGCCTCGATGGTAGTGGATATTGGCGGTGGCACCACCGAAGTCGGCGTGATTGCCCTCGGCGGTGTCGTCTACTCGCAGAGCGTGCGCGTCGGCGGCGACAAGATGGACGAAGCCATCGTCAACTATATCCGCCGCAACTATGGCATGTTGATTGGCGAAAGCACTGCCGAAGAAATCAAGAAAACCATTGGCTGCGCCTACCCCTTGAGCGACACGCTGAGCATGGAGGTGCGCGGACGCAACCTTGCCGAGGGGGTGCCACGCACCTTCAGTATCTCCAGCAACGAAATCCTCGAGGCCATGCAGGAGCCCCTCGGCGCGATCGTCGGCGCCATCAAGCTGGCCCTGGAGCAGACCCCCCCAGAACTCGCCGGTGACATCGCCGAGCGCGGCATGGTGCTGACGGGCGGCGGTGCCCTGGTGCGCGACCTCGATCGTTTAATCATGGAAGAAACTGGCTTGCCAGTAATCGTTGCCGAGGACCCTCTCACCTGTGTGGCTCGCGGTGGCGGTCGCGCGCTCGAAGAGTTGGAGCGTCTGGGCGAGGTATTTGCGGAAGAGTGAAGCGTAGACGCCAATGCCTGGCATGTCGCTGAGTCGTCCGCTTCCATCGCTATTGCGCCTTGTTCTGCTGGGCGCAGTCAGCGCGGCACTGAGCTTTTACAGTGTTGGACACCCCAACCTGCAACAATTCGGTCTGAGTCTGGCGCGCCCGATCCTCTGGCTCAATGGTCAGGTGCGTGATGTGTGGTTGGCTGGTAACCAGTACCTACAGGGACAGGCGGCGCTGCAGAGCGAAAACACGGACCTTCGGCAACGCCTGCATGCCTTGGAAATGCAGAACCTTGCGCTCCCCGTATTACGTGCGGAGAATCGCCAGCTTCTTGCTTTGCTGGATAGTTTTCCCACTGCCCCAGGCCGGGTGACGGTGGCGCAGATCGAGGCGCAGAGTCTGCTCGCCGGAAGTCAACAAATCACCATCAATGCGGGCTCGGCGGAAGGTGTCTATGTCGGTCAGCCGGCCCTCGCACCCGGCGGCGTAATTGGGCAGGTGGTCACCGTCAGCCGCGACAACGCCAGAATCAGTCTCCTGTCGGACCTATCCAGTTCCATTCCTGCGCAACCTCTGGGAGGTGATGAACCAATACTGGTGGATGGGCAGGGGAACCTGCGGGCATTGTCCGTTCCCTTTCAGTCACGTGACACAAAACTTGTACCGGGGACGGAGCTGGTCACTTCCGGACTGGGTGGCCGCTTCCCGCCAGGTCTGCCATTGGGCGTGGTGGAAGGCGTTGAACGCAAGAACGGCGGTCCTTTTGCCCAGATTACTGTGCGCCCGAGCGCTAATCTGGCGGCACTGAACACCATCCTACTGCTTTGGCCGCAGACCCGCCATTCGTCGGATCGATGAAGGCGGGGGCTCTGTTCGTCGGCTTTCTCCTGGCCTTTCTCTTGGAATCGCTGCCGTTTGGCCCCCTCTACGCGCAGTTGCACCCCGACTTTGTCGCGCTGCTCATTCTGTACTGGGCTCTGAGCAGCGAACAGGCACTGAGCTATGTCCTTATCTGGCTAATCGGTTTGCTTCAGGATCTGCTCCTCGGCGATCTTCTCGGCGCTCAGGCAATCTCCCTCGTACTCATGCTGGTCTTGCTCTATACCTGGATGAACCGGGTACGACGGCTCCCACCATGGGAACAGCTCTTCTTTATCTTCTTTTTGCTTCTCGCCCAGCAGCTCGCTGCCTGGCTCTGGCCGCTTTTGCTGCGGCCGATTGCCTGGCACAACGCTCTCCTCATTGGACCAGCGCTGGGCGCCGCTCTTTGGCCGCTGTTGACGTATCTTCTCGATCTAATGCAGCGCCACTGGCCGCAACTGAGGAGATGAGCAGATGAACCCCAGCAACTGGCCACAACGTCTCGCCCGCATTCTCAGCCATATCGATCCCGCGTTGATGACCGGCATCTTGCTACTTATGGGAATCAGCTTGGCAGTGCTCTACAGTGCCAGCCAACAGAATCTTCACGTAGTATGGGCACAACTCCTGCGTTTCACCATCGGCATTTGCGTCATGATCGCTATCGCCAATACGCCGCCCGAGCGCCTGCGGGCCTGGGCCCCGCCCCTGTATGCCGTGGGTATCGTGCTTCTGCTGCTGACCTTGGTCATTGGCGAAACCAGCATGGGGGCCAAACGCTGGCTGGGCGTTGGACCCCTGAGTTTTCAGCCTTCCGAGCTGGTCAAACTCGCCCTACCGCTGATGCTCGCGTATTACTATTCGCAAGTGGACGATGTGCGCCTGTGGCGACCCACGGTCATTGGCTTTGTGTTGATTGGGGTGCCCTTTCTCCTCATCGCCAAGGAACCTGACCTCGGTACTGCCGTGCAAATCGCGGCAGCGGGGCTCTTTGCCATGTGGCTGGCGGGCGTGCGACGACGCTGGTTCATTGCCCTGATTCTGCTTGCCGCCATCAGCGGTCCGGTGCTTTGGCACTTTTTACATGGCTACCAAAAGGAACGCATCCTCACCTTTCTCGACCCGCAACGCGATCCGCTCGGTGCCGGCTATCATATCATCCAGAGTATGATCGCCATCGGTTCGGGCGGCATCTTTGGCAAGGGCTGGTTTCATGGCACCCAGGTCAACCTGGATTTCCTGCCCGAGGCGCAGACCGATTTCGTCTTTGCCGGCTTCGCCGAGGAGTTTGGCCTGGTCGGAGTACTGCTGCTGATGGCAGTGTACCTCCTCATCGTTCTGCGCGGCCTGGTCATTGCGTTCGAGAGCCGCTCCCGCTTTGGGAAATTGCTCGCCGGCACCCTCAGTCTTACTTTTTTCCTCTATGTTTTCATCAATATGGGAATGACCAGCGGGATTCTCCCCGTGGTGGGTGTACCCTTGCCACTCATCAGTTACGGTGGCACGGCGATGCTGACCTTTCTCGTTGGTTTGGGTATTCTCATGTCCATTCACTCGCACCCCCGACTCCACGACTAACCCACCTTTTCAGCAGGATGTTCATGGCTTCTATGCGTACTTTCTTCAACAGTGTACTGGCTACCTTACTTTTTGCTTTCTCCACTTTGGCAATGGCCGTTACCCCAACGCCGCAGTTGCCGATTCCACCGGCGCCCTCCTTGCCGAATGTGGCGAGCTACGTTCTGATGGATTCTCAAACTGGGCAGATCATTGCGGCGAAAGTTCCGGATCTGCGCCGCGCACCCGCCAGCCTGACCAAACTGATGACGGCCTATCTCACCTACCAGGCGATTGCCGATGGCAGCCTGCATCTGCAGGAATCCATCCCGGTCTCGGACGCGGCATGGAAAACCGGTGGTTCCCGCATGTTTTTACAACCGCGCCTGCCGGTGACGGTAGACCAGCTACTGCACGGGCTCTTGATCGACTCTGGCAATGACGCGGCGGTGGCCCTTGCCGAGGCCATCGGGGGAAGCCAAGAGGCTTTCGTCACCTTGATGAACCATGCCGCAGCAAAGCTGCAACTGCATTCAACACGCTACAGTAATGTGGACGGCTTACCCGACGACAACCTGTATACGACCGCTTACGATGTCGCCGTTTTATCGCGTCATCTGATCCAACAATATCCGCAAGTTCTGCAGATCACCAAGCTCAAATCCTATACGTACAATAAGATCACGCAGCGCAGCTGGAATCCGGTATTGTTTCGCGACCCCAGTGTCGACGGCTTGAAGACCGGACTTACCGATGCCTCTGGGCACTGTATCGATGCCACCGCCGAGCGCAATGGTAGGCGCCTGATTGCCGTGGAGATGGGTGCGCCTAGCTGGTCTTCCGGTACGGACGCTATCGAAGCCCTTCTGAATTATGGGTATCGTTTCTACGAAAATCAGGAACTGGCGGTGGCGGGCAAGCAGGTGGGGGTAGCGTCCCACAGTGATTGGTCACCCATGCAAGTGCCCGTCACCGTCGCCGAGCCATTGATTGTCACCATTCCGCGTGGTCACGCCACCGATCTGCAAACCCACTTGCTATGGGATCCAAAGGTGCAGGCACCCTTCACCAAGGGGACAGTGTTGGGACAACTGCAGGTGACTCTGGATGGCAAGGTCGTGCGCAGCGTGCCGGTCCTCGCCAGCACTGCAGTGAGCAAGGCATCCTGGCTCGGCCAGCTGTGGCACCGCGTCCGCAGCGCCATCTAAGGCCTGGGACTTCACCTGATGCCGTGGAAGCACTACCATGCAGTGGTAGATGCCACGGACGAGACGAGGCGCGACGAGGAGCAGGCATGGAAACGCCAGGCGAGGGGCCGGACGATTTTCCCCATATCCATCACGTGAAGGCCATTGGTCAGCACGACGATCTGCTCGGCGCCGTGCAGGCAGCCATCGCCGTGCATGTGCCAGATATACCGCAACAGGCGTTCAGCGTGCGCGCTAGTGGTGGTGGCAAGTATAGCGCCGTCACTTGCTCAGTAACGGTAACCAGTGCCACACAGCTGCAGGCCATCTATGCGGCAGTGCAGGAAATCGAGGGGGTGATGCTATGCCTGTAGAGCTCTCCGACGAAGCCATTTCTGTGCGCTGCTGGCCGGGTCTTCTGCCCTACTTCACTGTGCTCGACGCCATGCGCGAATTCACTCGCCAACGTGACGAAACGACTCCTGATCAGATCTGGTTGTTGCAACATCCCCCGGTCTTCACCCTGGGGCGCAATGCCGACGCAGCGGACGTTCTCGACCCCGGTCCCATTCCCGTCATCCGCAGCGATCGCGGCGGAAAGGTGACCTATCACGGTCCCGGCCAATGGGTAGCCTACCTCCTTATTGATCTCGCGCGCTGCGGCTGGAATGTGCGGCAGTTGACGCAGGCCATGGAAAATGCCGTCATCCACCTGCTTGCGCAACACGGCATCAGCGCCCAAGCACGCCGCGACGCCCCGGGGGTCTATGTACAGGGAGCCAAAATTGCCTCCCTGGGACTGCGCATTCAAAAGGGCCGCAGTTATCACGGATTGAGCCTGAACACCGACATGGATCTCAGCCCTTTTCAGCGCATTCACCCTTGTGGTAGCCCCGGCCTGGAAGTCACACAAGTGCGCAGCCTCTGCCCAGATCTGCCCTCGGAAACCGTGGCCCAGGAGCTACTCGACAGTCTCTCCATTGCCCTTGGACGGCCCTTGCACAAAGGGGGTAGCTGATGGCAAACGCCGAACGGGGTGAGGAAAAGGTCCGTCGCAATCCCGTGCCCATTCCCGTCGTTGCCGAGCCGTCGCCGCGTCAGCGCAAGCCCGACTGGCTGCGAGTGCGCTCGCCATTGAACCCACGTGTGGACGAATTGAAGACGATTCTCAGACAGGCAAACCTGCATACGGTCTGCGAAGAGGCTTCCTGTCCCAATCTGGGAGAGTGCTTTGGTGGCGGTACGGCGACCTTCATGATCCTCGGCGATCTATGCACTCGACGCTGTCCCTTCTGTGACGTTGCCCATGGCCGACCAACGGCTCCTGATCCGGAGGAACCTGCGCACTTGGCACAGACCGTTGCGCAGATGGGGTTACGATTTGTTGTGGTGACCTCCGTCGACCGCGACGACCTGCGCGATGGTGGTGCCGGACACTTTGCTGCGGTCATCGACGCATTGCGTCGGCAATGTCCGGAGCTGCAGATCGAAATCCTCGTTCCAGACTTTCGCGGACGTCTGGACAAGGCCCTCGATGCGCTGGCCGAATGCCCCCCCGATGTGCTCAATCATAATCTGGAAACCGTACCCAGGCTCTATGCCCAGGCGCGGCCAGGCGCAGACTACGCGCATTCTTTGGAGCTTCTGCGCCGCTATGGGGAGCGCCATGCAGATGTCCCGACCAAGTCAGGCCTCATGCTGGGTCTAGGGGAGGAAATCGGGGAGATCATCGAAGTGATGCGCGATATGCGCGCTGTCGGTTGTTCGCTGCTCACCCTCGGACAGTATCTGGCGCCCTCGCGCCATCATTACCCCGTGCAACGCTATGTGGCGCCCGATGAGTTTGCGCAACTGGAGCACATCGGCCGGGAGATGGGATTTCGTCACGTGGCAGCCGGCCCCTTGGTACGCTCCTCCTACCATGCCGAACATAGTTTCCGCGAATGGTCTGATCCACTGTAGCGCGTGACGCCGATCTATCTTCTCAGCCTCGGCTCCGCCTTGGTCCAGCCGCCAGGTATTTTTTTGAGTTTGGCTGGCGTTGGTGTCCTGGTGAGCGCCCTACTGGGTTGGCATTCCCTGGGTAGACTCCTGATCGTAGTCGCCCTACTGGGAATCTATTTTGCAGCTACTCCGCTTGGTGCGCGTCTCCTGCTGCAGCCTCTAGAAGATCGCTATCCACCGCTTTTGCATCCCCTGCATGGAGACTCGGCACCGCAAGCGATCGTTGTGCTGGGTGGTGGCGAGATCGTCAATCCAGATCGGCCGGTGCCCGAAATGGCCAATGCCCGAACATTGATGCGCTTACAGGCGGCCGCCGCGCTGGCACAACAAGTCGATCTACCCGTGGTACCCAGTGGCGGTGCGCCGAGTTTTGGTGCGCCCAGCGAGGCAGCGACCATGGCGGCGTTACTCCGGGACAGTTTTCATATCGACAACCCCATCTGGTTGGAAGGGAAGTCGTACAACACCGCAGCGAATGCGAAGGACAGCGCCGCGTTGTTGCGCCAGCATGACATTCGCCGTATCTACTTGGTGACTTCGGCGGTCCACATGCCACGGGCCATGGCCTGGTTCCGCCATTATGGTCTCCTGCCAACGCCCGTACCCTGCGACTACCGGATGGGACAGGCGACGCCTCTCTCCTGGCAGTCGTGGTTGCCACGCGCAATTTATGAAGAAATCAGCAGTGAGGCCATGCACGAGTATGCTGGCCTCCTCTGGTATCGTTGGCGCACCGGGCAGTTTTAACTCGGCTTCTGTCCGGGCAGATAGACCTTGACGTTGATTTGATCCTGGTTGGCTGCGCTCGCAAGCGGAAGTGGCGGAGGAACGGCAGCACCATTGGCAGCGGGTCCATATGGCGCGTACGCATAAGGCTTGGCGGGCAACGCCTGGGCCAGGGTGGCGTAGGTAGGTGTGCCCACCCCGATCGGCAGGGCCACGGTGTTGTGCTCGGCAACCATGCGCCGTACCCGCGCCCAGTCGATCTCCTCGTGCAAATGATTGGCCGCCATAAACTGCTTGATGGCAACTACTGCGCGTTGGAGATCTGTTGGTCCGTCTTTGTGATACGCATGCAACGGTTTGTAGCACTGCAGGTAGATCTGTCCGTTGCGTTCGCCCACCATGTTGGGCTCATCGATGATACGCACAGAAGTGCCTACCGGCACCATGGGGAAGAGCTGCGCGACATTCTCCGGATACATCTGGAAACAGCCCTGACTGGAGCGCATACCGATGCCCCACGGATGGTAGGTGCCATGAATGAAGATTCCCGAGAGCCCCGTCTCCATGGCCAACTCCCCCATGGGATTTTCCGCACCTGGCGGCCAATACCACGGAATATCCATATGAAACTTCTTTTCAAACCAAGCATGGATGTTTTTTGGGACATTCCAGGCTGGCATCTTGAATTTCTGGATGATGCTGGTGGTGGTCAGGCTCTCCTTCCAGCCCGGCAGGAACACCCCGACCGGGTAGGTGAATACCACCCCCCGCCCCTCCGGGAAGAAATAGATGCGCCGGGCGGGAATGTTGACAACGATTCCGCTCCAGGGTCCGGAGGGAAGCACGTACTCGTTGGGAATGACAACCTTGCTGGCCTGTCCTGGCAGCCAGGGATTCACCCCGGGATTGGCGCCAACCTCCTGGTTATAGCCGATGTCGTAGAACCGACCGATATCGAGCAGCGTGTCATCGCGATGGCTGGTGACGGCTTGCAGGTTCCCGACCATGTTGCCCTGCTCGGGCAGGGGGAACACCGTCGCAAGTGCGGCGAGCGGGGCCAGAGCGATACAGCCGACAAGAAAAATTTTTCGTAGCGTGTTTTGCAGCATTGCAACCTCACTCGGGAGGCTGGCAGAATCCTTAATTCTATTCTGCGCGGCCAGTTGATCCTGTTATAACGTTGCGATTTTACCGAAAATGGAGCAAAAAGTGGAATCACCCTTTCTTCTCGAGCTACGGCGCCATCTGCAAGAGGAAACGCCCAGGACGGAGGCCCTGCGTGCAGCCTTCGTTCCTCTGGATCATCTCCTCGCCGACATCGCCACAGACCAGCAGATCCTCTACGACGGACCCGGCGTTGGGCTGGGTATACAACCCAACCTGCATCGTCTGCGCATCGCCCAACACCATTGGACGGGTAGCGAGCGCGCTTGGGGGCTGGCGGTATGCAGCTACGCCGGACAGGGAGAGCCGCGCAGCGAATGGCGCATTGCGCGCGCCAGTCGCGAACGACTACCGGTGATCCTGCGCGCCTTGCCCGAGTTTTTCCATGGCTACGCCGAAATGGCACTGAGAGAACACCCAAGCCGCGGCAGCAGCAGACGTCTACAGGAAATCGCACGTCTACTCGGGCGTTGACAGGTCGACAAAAGCATCTATCTACCTCCTCGAAGTCCATTGCGGATCATCCAGGAGCCTCGAGTCACAAGCCATGCACCTCCCCACGACGAGTCTGATACTGATCGGTGCAGCCGTGTTTTTGGTGGCAGCAGCGATCCTCTGGAAGTTATGGGGGCGCAAAGCCACGGGTACCCGAAAGGCATCTGAAAACCCGGTGGCGGCTGCCATACCGGCTCCTCAACCGCCACTGCCGGCAGTAACCAACCCTCCGATAGCAGTGGCCGAAATCGAAGAAGTCGGCATCTTGGATGAGGTCGAGATCTATCTTGCTTACGGGCACATTGATCAGGCAACCACGGCTCTTCGCTGGTATGCCGAACATCACCCGCAGGACTTGGAGCAAAGAAGCCGGCTCCGGAATCTTTATAACGAGGCAGGAGATTATCAGCATCTCGCGGAAATATTGGAGGAGGACCTCGACCGGCAAGTTCTGGACCTTCACGCAGTCCAGAGTCTGATCCTGCAATGCCTGCAGAAGGACCCACAAAACCTGCCACTGCGCGTGTTGGCCGAAACCCGACTGCATCTCAGTCTGGAAAATATCGAACAGGAACTGGGCCGTCAGCAACCCCTCCACAAGGAGAACCTTCTGGCGCGCGAGCAGGAACAGCTGGAGCTAGGTTCTCTTCATCGCGACCTGCAACAGGCAATTGTGCATCCCGAGCCGCTCGAACTAAACGATATTCCCCTGCACGCATTTCAAAGGCATGCAGTGGAGCAGGAGCGAAAAGAGGAGATGCCCGCAGACGCCTTGCTCTATGGTTCAGAGCCGCTATCTCCGCTCGATGAGGAAGAGATTCTTGTCGTCAGCACCCTTGTCGGCACGACCCATGCCGTCCAGTTATTGAGGGAAACGAGTCAGAACGCCGCCGCCGTAAATCTCCTGCAGCGACAGGCGGTTTTACACCCGAAGCGACTGCGCCTCCATGTATTGCTTTTGCAGATTCTTTATGAACAAGAGAACAAGCAGGACTTTGCCCGCGCCTTGCTGCGTTTGCACATCATCCTCTGGGGTCTGGGAAAGGCCTTACGCCAGCGCTTGCTCAACGTAGGAAGGCAGCTGGGACAAGACCGTCTATATAATGACCTGGAAAATAGTGAAGGGAGAGAAAATCAGGTGCTGCCGAGTCTCGCAGAAAAATATCAATTGTATGTCCCCACCAGCACGATCCCGGTGAGCAGCGCGCAACTGGTGGAAGAGCGCCTACGGCGCGACCGGGAGATTGCTGAAGTAGATGCCGATGATCCAATTCTACGCGATTTCAACATGCTCCTCGATTATGGCCAGGTAGAGGAAGCCGTCGATTTGCTGGAGCAGTCAGCCCTTGCCTCGCCGCGAAAGTCCGGTTATTTCCTCCCGTTACTGGAAATGTATGAACGTATGCAAGCACGCGATCGTTTTGCTCGATTCAGCAGAAAGATCATCCATAGTGACCCACAACCTGACGAGGCCATCCTGCGCCAGCTGTATCACCTGTCTGAGCGCCTACAGCGAGACATCAGCGCTACCGCCTGAGGAGAAAAACCATGACTGACAAGGCACAGATTGCGGGAACTCCTTCGACTCTGGTACGCGGGATTGGCCTCGATACCCGAAAAGAGGCCGTATTTCGCATGGCCTTTCGCATGAACCGTAAGGCAAATTATAGATTTCTCGAAGCGGACGACCGCCAAGCTCCAGACGTGGCGATTGCCGATCTGGATTCCCCCGACGGGCTGGCGGAAGCCGACAAATTTCGTAAGGAAAACCCCGAGATTCCGCTGCTTGCCACGACGGTAGTCCCCAACAACTTTCCCCAGTTCGTGACGCTGACCAAACCAATTCGCATGGAAACTCTGTTCCCCGCGCTGGAGCAGTTGCTGCAGCCATCGCCAACGACCCGTGAATCGCCTGTGCAGCAGCCCTCTGAACCGGTAGGGCAGGTCCTAAATTCTGCAGCAGCGACTCCAGAGAAAATCTCCACGAGTGTGCAGCAGCCCGCGCCGGTGCTGGAGAGAGAGAAACCCAGTTTTGATCCGAATCAAATCGATTACTTCGATCCAGAGCAGGGCCTTCTCGCGCTGGTTCAGCGGGCCATCCGCGATCAAATTTCCGTAGGAATCGTCGATCGACGTAATGGAAGATTGCTCTGGCGGATTATCCCAGAGCAGGAAAAGGTTGACGCCAGTGTCAGCATGGAAGAGGCACAAGCAATCTTTCGGGAAGGAGAAGAGAACCTAATTCTCCGAGATGGCGCCTCTTTCACCGATAACGACTCCGTTCATTCGCTGACGCTTACGGAATACCTTTGGCAGATTCACGCAATCGCTGCGGATGGTCGTCTGAGCAAGAAAATTCCATTGAATCGTCCGGTAAAATTGCGCCGGTGGCCCAATCTCACGCGTTTGTACCCACTACCCGAGGCATTACGTTTGGCGGCCTTTCTCGCCCGCTCACCGGCATCCCCGGCATTGACCATACGCATGTTGCAGGTACATTCTCAGGCGCTCTTCAACTTTCTTGCCGCGGCTGATGCCTTGCAGTTATTGGAATATAGCCCCGTATCCGGGATGACGTCAGAGCCAGCGATCCCCTCGAGCACACTGGCGGAAGCGCAACGGCCGAGCCCCGCGAAACGCGGTTTTCTTGGCCGTCTGCTGTCAAAAATTGCAGGGCTATAGTGATGGAAATGTACAATAACCGGGAGATTTATTTATGAGAGAGGACAATAAAATCGTTTTCACTGGCCCGGTTGGCGCAGGCAAAACTTCAGCGATATCTGCCATCTCTGATGTACCCATCATCTCTACAGACGCCAGAGCGTCAGACATGACCATAAACCGTAAAGGCCACACCACCGTGGCTATGGACTATGGGATTCTGCATCTTGGCGACAAGAGCAAGGTACATTTATATGGCACCCCCGGACAGGAGCGCTTTGATTTCATGTGGGATATCCTGACTACCGGCGGTCTCGGTCTGATATTGATGCTGGACAACACCCGCCCCAATCCGCAAAAAGACATGCATTTCTTCCTGCATGCATTCAAGGACTACATTGCCGATGTTCCGGTGGTCCTGGGCATCAGCAAGACCGATCTCAACTCCCGCCCGGACACCGCAGACTACGCAAAGATGCTCGCGGAGGTCGGTCAGGATCTGCACATGCTCAATCCTGTTCCACCAATCTTTGAGGTTGATGGACGCAACAAAGAAGACGTGAAGAACCTGGTCATGGCACTACTTTTCTCCATCGATCCTGGTCTGGGAATGCTCCCATGAGCATCGAACTCGTCACTGCTGAGCGCCCTCTGTATGCGGAGTTGACGCCAGCGGGTGCATTCTACGTCAGCTCCGGCCCGGAACTGGAAGGTAACCGATCGATTCTGTTCCACATTCTTCGCGAGGGATCGCGCGCGCCCTTCGGCCGCGAAACTGCCTGCCGCTGGACCCGACTGGACGCACCGGATGACGCCTTGCGCAGTATTTTCCGCCTGCAACGTCTGGGTTTGATCCGCGGAAATCCCGAGCCACGCCACCCCCCCGAGCAGCGTCTGGAAGACATCCTCCCTGGCTTGCTGGCGCAGCTATCGGACGGGCAACGCGCTCTACTTGCCGATGAAAACGGTTTTTACCTGTCCACATCGGGCTTCTTACATGAATCCGCGGAGGAGCTTGCCGGACTTTCCGCTGATTTGCTCAGCCTGCAGGGCCGACACGGGAGGTTATTGCGCAACAATCTCCGCATCCACAGTGAAACTTGGGCACTGGTCGACCCCGCGGGACAGTCCGAGCTCGGATTCTGGCCGCTCTTTATTGGTCCACAGCGTTTTATGCTGATCATCGGCGGCACTCCTCTACTTCAGAGCCAGCCCTTCGTCACCCTTGTGCAAATACTCGATCAACGGTATCGCTAAATGTCTTCGTCCTTATTTTATTGGGAGTTTTAACGCCATGCGTGAAGAAATGCTTAAATCCATCCTCAGTGACCTCAACGGCTCTTCCGCCGACATCGAGGCGTCTGCAGTCATATCCACCGATGGATTGACCATCGCCTCCCTGCTGGCCGGCAACATGGACGAGGATCGCGTCGGTGCCATGGCTGCCGCGATGCTGTCCCTGGGCGACCGAACGGCAGCGGAGCTGGCCCGCGGTGAGCTGGAACAAGTAATGATCAAGGGAGATTCCGGATACGTCCTGCTCATTCATGCCGGACACGATGCCGTTCTCACCGTAATTGCCAGAAAGGAAGCAAAACTCGGCTTGATTTTTCTGGATGCGAAGCGCGCCGCCCAAGGTATTGCGGAACTTCTGTGAGCCCAGACTTTCCTGATACCGGACGTTCGGCCATAATTGGCGTCCTCGTGCAGCGGGGTCGCCATGACTTTTCAGGAAATCATCCAAGAGTTACAACAGTTCTGGAGTGAACAGGGTTGTGTGGTGTTGCAACCCATGGACATGCCCGTGGGTGCAGGCACTTTTCACCCAGCAACCTTTTTACGGGCAATCGGTCCGGAACCCTGGCGTGCTGCCTACGTACAACCCTCACGCCGTCCCACCGATGGCCGCTATGGCGACAACCCCAACCGGCTACAGCACTATTACCAGTTTCAGGCGGTACTCAAACCCAATCCCAGTAACCTGCAGGAGCTCTATCTGGAATCCCTGCGCCGCCTCGGCATCGACATTGCGTTGCAGGATATTCGTTTCGTAGAGGACGACTGGGAATCACCCACCCTGGGCGCCTGGGGTCTGGGCTGGGAAGTCTGGCTGAACGGCATGGAAGTGACGCAGTTCACCTATTTTCAGCAGGTTGGGGGCCTGGACTGTCGCCCGGTAATGGGCGAAATCACCTATGGCCTGGAGCGCTTGGCCATGTATCTGCAAGGCGTTGAAAGTGTCTATGATCTGATCTGGACACCGGGCGTAAGCTACGGCGACGTGTATCACCAGAACGAAGTGGAGCAGTCCCGCTACAATTTCGAGCTGGCTCCCGTAGACGATCTAAGGCAACGCTTTGACCGCGCCGAAGCCGATTGTCAGAGTCTCATCGCCGCCAAGCTGCCCCTGCCCGCCTATGAACGGGTGCTCGACTGCTCCCACACCTTCAACCTGCTCGATGCCCGCCATGCCATCGCCGTCAACGAGCGGGCACGCTTCATCGGCCGGGTACGGAATATGGCGCGTGCGGTAGCGGAAATCTATGCCGAGGCTCGCGCCGAGCTTGGCCACCCCTTGTTGCAGGGAGGTGACGCATGAAGCCCCATCCCCTGTTACTGGAAATCGGTTGCGAGGAACTACCGGCAGCGGAACAACAGCAGCTGCAGCAAAGCGCCGTAGAGATCATGGCCCGCCTGCTGGACGAAAGCGGCATCGAGTATGGCGAGATCCTCCCCTACGTTTCTCCGCGTCGAATTGCGCTACTCATTCACGAGCTCGCCAGTGCCACACGGGCCGAGGAAGAACTCCGCCGCGGACCGGCGCTCGAACGGGCTTTTGTCAACGGCAAGGCAACACCGGCGGCTGAGGGGTTCGCCCGCTCTTGCGGTGTCGCCGTCAGCGATCTTCAACGCTTGGAAACCGAAAAAGGCGTTGTGCTGGCGTGGCGTATCCAGCATCCGTCCCGTCCCGTAACGGCGCTCTTGCCGGATCTGGCCACGCGCTGGGTGGAGTCCTTACCTTTGCGCAAGCGAATGCGTTGGGGCAAGCGCGAAGAAAGTTTCTCCCGTCCCATTCGTTGGTTGCTGCTCCGCTTCGCTGACCAGTGCTTATCCTGGCAGGCCTTTGGCCTGCAAAGTGAGGCTCATAGTTTCGGTCATCGCGTCCATCATTCTGGCCCCGTGCCAGTCGTCCAGCCCCAGACCTATGCGCAAGCCTTGCTGCAAGCACAGGTCCGCGCCCATTGGCAGGAGCGCCGCGCCTATATCGCCAGGGAACTACAACGCCTGGCGCACGAGCTGGATTGTACACCCGTGCTTGGCGATGCCCTCCTTGATGAAGTCACCGGGCTCTGCGAATGGCCCGTTGCCCTGGCGGGCGGCTTTGCCGAAGAATATCTACGCATCCCGGAGGAAGTGCTGATCACGGTGATGATTCAGCACCAGCGCTATGTCCCTCTGCGCGATCGGCAAGGGAAGCTGGCAGCACGGTATCTCTTTATTGCCAACCTCGAAAGCCGCGATGCGCAGGTCGTCATTCATGGCAACAATCGAGTACTGCGCGCGCGCCTGGCTGATGCGGCCTTTTTCTGGGACCAGGACCGCAAAAGCAGCCTGGTCGCCTGGATTTCCGATCTGGACCAGGTCTCCTTCCAGGACGGTCTGGGCAGCATAGGCGACAAGGTACGGCGCCTGCAAAATCTAGCCCCCAGGGTGGCGGCGATGCTTAGCGCCGATCCCGAGGATTGCCGGCGTGCCGCGCAACTCTGCAAAAGTGATCTGCTCAGCGGCATGGTCGGAGAGTTTCCGGAACTACAGGGCATCATGGGCGCCTACTATGCCGGCCATGACGGCGAATCGGCGGCGGTGGCCCAGGCCATCGGCGAACAGTATCGGCCGGTAGGGCGCGATGACGCCATCCCGGCTTCGCCTGCCGGGCAGGCGTTGGCTCTGGCGGATCGTATCGACACCCTCTATGGATTTTTTGCGCTGGGAAAAATCCCGACCGGCGACCGCGATCCCTTTGCCCTGCGTCGTGCCGCCCTGGGCATTCTGCGCATTGCACTGGAAGGAGAACACTCTTTCTCCCTGGCTGCGCTCACGCAGATGGGTCGCGGTGCCTATGCCGCGACACTACTTCTTGGCGCGGAACCCAGTGCGAAGCTCGGCGAGTTCTTCCAGGACCGGCTGCGCGTGATCTTTCGCGAAGAGGGCTTCGCCGCCGACCAAATTGCGGCGATTCTGGCGGTGGCCGGTGATGATCCCCTCGACGCCCAACATCGCCTGGAGAGTCTCAGCACCTTCCTCGCCAGCGATCCGCGCGCCGATGATTTGGCCGCGCTGATCAAGCGTGTCAGTAATCTCTTGCGTAAGGAAGGAAGCCAGGAAACTCCGGACCTGCGTCCCGACTTGTTGCTGGAGGCCGCGGAAAAGGCGTTGTGGAACGCCTGGACGGCCATTGCGAAAACCGTTGAAGATGACCTCAAGGACAGGAACTATCATCACGCACTGGTGACCCTTGCCAGCCTGCGCGATCCGGTGGACCGCTTCTTTGCGGAAGTGATGGTACTCTGCGAGGATCGTGCGCTCCGGGGACAACGTCTGGCGCTATTACAGGCGCTGCAAGGCGCGTTTTTGCAGATCGCCGATTTTTCCCAGCTGCAGGGCCGCGGATGACGCATCTGCTCATCCTCGATCGCGACGGCGTCATCAACGAAGACAGCGATGCCTACATCAAGTCGGCTGCCGAATGGCGGCCGATTCCGGGTAGTCTGGAGGCTATTGCTCGCTTCAATCGCGCCGGCTATACCGTCGTGGTAGCCAGCAACCAATCGGGTATTGGCCG
Organism: Acidithiobacillus sp. YTS05; assembly: GCF_024396695.1. Classification (GTDB taxonomy): domain Bacteria; phylum Pseudomonadota; class Gammaproteobacteria; order Acidithiobacillales; family Acidithiobacillaceae; genus Igneacidithiobacillus; species Igneacidithiobacillus copahuensis. The sequence goes on along the minus strand of NZ_CP094359.1, from coordinate 522,229 downwards.
GCGCCTGTTCAGCCTGCGCGCCTTGGGCTCCATCCATGCCCGCATGCGGCGGGAATTGGCGGAGACGGGGGGACGGATCGATGCCATTTTTTTCTGTCCCCATCACCCGGAAGCCGGTTGCACCTGCCGCAAACCCCAGGCCGGGATGTTTCGCGAGATTGGCGAACGCTTTCAGGTCGATCTGCAAGGAGTGCCGGCCGTCGGCGACAGCCACCGCGATCTGCTGGCGGCCCGGAGCGCCGGTGCCAGCCCCATCCTGGTACTGACGGGGAAAGGCAAGAAAGCGGCAGATACTGCGCGCGCCGAGGGCGTTCCCGTCTTCGCCAATCTGGCCGCCGTCGCCGACGCCCTGCTTGGCCACTGAGTCATGCTCCGTGCCCTGCGCAGCATGCTGTTTTATGCGTCATTCACGTTGTGGACCCTGATCTGGGCGTTGCTGCTTTTGCCCTTCCCTCTCTTACCCCAATCCTGGCGCTACTGGGGCTGCGGTACTTGGGCGCGCGTCGCGAGCTACCTCTTTTCTTGGAGTATTGGTGTGCGTTATCGCGTACAGGGGCTAGAGAATATACCGGCCGGTCCCTGCGTTATTCTCAGCAATCATCAGTCCTCCCTCGAAACCCTGCTGCTATGGCGTTACTTCCCGCGTCTGTCCTTTGTCCTCAAGGCCGAGCTGTTGCGTTTTCCCATCATCGGCTGGTATCTACCCCTAGGCCAACCCATCGCCATCAATCGTCAAGCGGGACGTCAGGCCCTCAAACAGGTTCTGGAGGAAGGAGAAAAACGCCTGCGGGCAGGCATTCCCGTTCTCATTTTTCCGGAGGGCACGCGGCAAGGCTGCGGTGAATTGGGCGCCTTTCACCAGACCGGCGTTGCCCTCGCGCAGCGCGCTGGCGTACCCATTACCCCCCTCGCTCTCAACAGTGGCTGCTTCTGGTCACGCCACGACTGGCGCATGCGATCGGGCGAACTACACCTGCATTTTGGCCCGGCTGATAACGGCGAAGGGCGCAGCAACCAGGTGACCGACCGACTACGCGAGTGGATTGCCGCGGAAATCAGGCAGATGCCTGCACACGACGACTAAGAGCGAAGTCCACGATCTTTCCCGCAATATCAATGCCACTCACGCGCTCGACGCCCTCCAGGCTGGGGACGGGATTGACCTCCAGGATGACAGGAGCGCCTCGCTCATCGAGCATCAGATCCACCCCGGCAAAATCCAGGTCCAAGGCTGCCGTTGCGGCAAGCGCCAACTTTCCCAAGCGCGCCAGCACTTCCGCGTCCTCCACGCGCTCTGCCGTCCCGGCCCGATGTAAATTGCTGCGGAACTCTCCCGGCCCCGCCCGTCGCCGCATGGCCGCCAGCGCCTCGCTGCCAAGGACGATCACCCGATAGTCCTCTCCTGCGGGCAAAAAGCGTTGCAAGAGGGCTTCGTGTTGCAACTGCAGCAGGGTATCCACCAGCGCCCGTGCGCCCGCGCGGCTCTCTGCCAGGTTGACGCCGACCCCCTGGGAGCCGCTGAGCAGTTTGCTGACCAGTGGTGCTCCCAATTGCGCGAGCGCCGTTTCCGTCGCCGATGCATCGGCAAGATACCAAGTCTCCGGCACAGGCAAGGACGCGCCGGCGAGGATTTGCAGGGACAGAAATTTGTCGCGCGCGTGCAGGATGGCATCACCGCCATTGAGGCAATAGCTACCCTGCGCCGCCAGCTGCCGTAGCAGGCGCACGCCGAGTTGGGTCAGGGGACTGCCAAAGCGTGGCAGTACCCGTTCGGGAGGCGGCAGGATCTGGCCTTCGTAATATAGATAGAATTTTCCTTGCTGGACATGCAGGGCGCAGCGCTCGGGCTGCAGGACGCGCCCATCTACCCCCCTTGCGCGTAGCGCCTCCTGCAAACGGCAGGTGGAATAGAGCTCCGGATAGCGCGACAGGATCGCGACAGAGGTCAAGAGTCGCTCTGATAGGTTAGCAGCGGCAATTCTCCGTGCGCAATGGAGCGCTCGATAAAACCTGCACGACCCGGGTGCCGTTGTTCCAGGGCAGGCCGGCACGTCGCCTCTACCCCGACAATCGCCGCCAGTAGCACCTCCAGTTCTTCCCCATCGACGCGCAGGCTCCCGTAAGGATTTTGTGAATTTTCCGGACGCCAGAAGAGATTGCTCCGCCAACCCTTGGCGCGTACGGCGGGGTTCTCGAACAATGTGCGACAGCGCTGTCCAATATCGGTTTTTGCCTCCATCTTCACTCCCATTTGACTACCTGCAACAAAATCCTTGACTTGGCTTTGGAAATATAGAAGAGCATAATAGTCAACTATAAAGAGATCCAAAACGGACACGGCAACGGATCATAGTCTGGGCCCACAGGGCCGACAAGGAGTTTACAATGAGTGAAAACACGACGCAGCAAGGGGTAGCCGGTCACGGCGCCTTTTTCCAGGATACCAATCTCAACGCCAACGAAGCCGAAGCGGCGACGGCATGGGTGCGTAACCATGTCGACCGGCGCTCGGTGGATCTGGGCGAGCGCATGGACGACATCCGCGAGCACATGTGGGAGCTCGAGAAGGAAGGCGAGATCATCGTCCATCGCATCAGCGATGATCACAAGCCCATTGAGGTCGACACCCTCTTCGGCTGGAAGAAGCGGGTACCCACCAACCAGCTCTGGCATCACAAGAGCTGCGGGCAGTGCGGTAACATCCCCGGCTATCCCACCAGCCTCATGTGGTTCATGAACAAGTTCGGCATCGACTACCTCGACGAGACCGACCAGACCTCCTGCACCGCCTGGAATTATCATGGCTCCGGCATTGGCAACGTCGAATCCCTGGCAGCGGTATTCCTGCGCAACTTCCACCAAGCCTACGTCTCCGGCAAGCAGCACGGCTTCGAGAACGGCCACTTCTATCCCCTGGTGCACTGCGGCACCTCCTTCGGTAACTACAAGGAAATCCGCAAGTACCTGATCGAATCCGCCGAGCTGCGCGAGAAGGTCAAGAAGATCCTCGGCAAACTGGGCCGTCTAGTCGATGGCAAGATCGTCATCCCCGAAGAAGTGGTGCACTATAGTGAGTGGCTGCACGTGATGCGCAACCGCATTGCCAGCGACCTGCAGACCATCGACATGAGCAACATCCGGGTGACCGTGCATGCCGCCTGCCACTACTACAAGATGGTGGCCGAGGATGCGGTCTATGACAACACCGTTCTCGGCGGCAACCGCACCGCGGTCGGCACCTCCATGGCCCAGGCCCTGGGCGCGCAGGTCATCGACTACTCCACCTGGTATGACTGCTGTGGCTTTGGCTTCCGCCACATCATTTCCGAGCGCGAGTTTACCCGCAGCTTCACCATGAACCGCAAGATCAAGGTCGCGCGGGAAGAGGCGAAGGCGGACGTGATGATCGGCATCGACACCGGCTGCATCACCACCATGGATAAGAACCAGTGGATTGGCAAGGCACATGATATGAACTACTCGGTGCCGATCATTGCCGACGTGCAGTTGGCCGCGCTGGCCTGTGGCGCCGATCCGTTCAAGATCGTGCAGCTGCAGTGGCATGCCTCTCCCTGTGAGGATCTGGTGGAGAAGATGGGCATCAGCTGGGACAAGGCCAAGGCCGATTTCCAGGAATATCTGAAGCAGGTCGAGCAAGGGAATGTGGAATACCTCTACAACCCCGAACTCGCTACCAATCAGAACATCAACATGAAACAGGCCTGATCGGTACCCGCCTGATGAAAGCAGCCCCGCCAATGGCGGGGCTTTTTTCGTTGCGCGCGCCGGTCTTCTATCCCTCCATGCAAAGCTTCAATGGCTGGAATCATACAAAAAGACTCCCGCATCGGCGCAGTTTCGCGTATCCTCTAAGGCCGATCATTCAACCGATCCGTATATCTGCTTACGACAGGAGGAGTATCGTGGACAACCAGGCTCTCAACGCCCGCTGTGTAGAACTGTTTCAAAACGCCAACGTAAAGCTGCGCATGTGGAACGCGCGCATGTTCTGGCAAGTGGGTGACCTTTTCAACGTCCCAACGGATAAGCTTACGCAACCCAAGGTAGACCTCTGCGAGCTGGAAGTGATGCTCTCCACCGCCGCTCTGACGGATTCCCAGTGTGCTGCCGAGCTCGACAAAAAGGAGCCCGGCCGCGCTGCTTTCATTCAGCGTCAGGTGCGTGAGGGAATGCGCCCCCTCTTGCGCCCAGCAAGCCACTGATGCAGTGACGAGGGAGCGGGGCGCAGCCCCGCTCAGGTCAGTAACTGCTCCACCGCACGCACGCAGATCACGTCGTTCTCGGTAACACCACCGACAGCGTGGGTGCTGAAGCGCACCAGACAGGTATTGTAGGAAACCTGCAAGTCTGGGTGATGATCTTCGCGGTGGGCAATCCAGGCCAAGGCGTTGACGAAGGCCATGGTCTCGTAAAAATTGCGGAAGTGAAATCTCCGTTCCAATCCTTGGTCTTGCAGGCTCCATTGGGACAATTCCGCCAGGGCGGCGCGTATCTCCGCCTCAGCCAACAACGCCACGCCACCCTCACAGGCCCGGCAGCTACCCGGTCGCAAATCACTCGGCATTGCACATCCTCCAGAGCAAAAACTGTTATCATGCAGTGTAATTGAAGCCCTGGAGCATTGTCATGGCAAAAAAAGCCCCGGCCCCATTACGCACCCCCGACGGCAGCGAGCATGTCTTGTTGCATTCCTGCTGCGCGCCCTGCGCGGGCCCTATCATGGCCGACATGCAGAGCGCCGGCATTGCGCTGACCATTCTGTTCTATAATCCGAACATTCATCCTCTGGCGGAATATGAACTGCGCAAAGAAGAAAACATCCGCTACGCCGAAAAGCTGGGCCTTCCCTTCATCGATCTGGACTACGACAAGGACAACTGGTTCGAGCGGGTCAAAGGTCTGGAATGGGAGCCCGAGCGTGGCGCGCGCTGCACGGCCTGTTTCGATATGCGCTTCGAGCGTTCGGCCTTATATGCCGTAGAGCACGGTTTTACCTTATTTACCAGTACATTAGGGATCTCGCGCTGGAAAGACATGGCGCAGATCAATGGTTGCGGTCAGCGCGCCGCCGCCCGCTATCCGCAGTTACAGTATTGGGACTATAACTGGCGCAAAGGTGGCGGTAGCCAACGCATGATCGAGATTGCTAAAGAGGAACAGTTTTACCAGCAGGAGTATTGCGGCTGCGTTTACTCCCTACGCGATAACAATCTGCACCGTATCGCCCAGGGACGAGAAAAGATTGTACGCGGGGTGAAGTTTTACGGGCGCGACGAGGTCGACAAAGGCATCCAGAGCCGGTAACGGTCCCCCGGACCCAAGAGTTCCACTAACGGATATCGTGGCGTGATGCCGTTGCGTTTGCACCAGGAATGCAGGGCCGCGTAGCCTTTCCAGCTGGCAATAGCACTATTGGCTTGCAGGTCAACCGCCGCCACGCGTTGGCTCGTCCACTGCCCTTCCTGCCATCCCTTCGGCAGTGTGCTTGGCGAGGCCGTCAGCAGCACGCCCAGGCGCGCCTCTACCCGGTTATCTTTGCCCTGCATCCCGCTTTCTTTCTCGATCAGAGTGAGAGAAGAGCCCTGCCGCCAGTCGGCGGGCAGCTCCTTGATCCATTTTTCGCGTTGCCGATCGAGGCCAGCATAGCTGCCATCATACTGCCGGTAGACATAGTGCAATGCCGGACTGGTAATTTCCTGCACAGAAGCGCTGGTAAAGACGCCCAACCACCAGAGGGTGAACAGCACAAAAGCCAAAAAAACCAAAAACGGGCCGCCCCAGCCCCGACGCCAATCTCGTTTGGGACGAATTCGCTCGCTCGTTTCCATCACGACAACCCTTGCCACAGCCGTGGCCAGTCAAAATGCGGACCAGGATCCCATTTTCGTCCCGGCGCAATATCGGCGTGGCCGGTAATGGCGCGTCGATCCAGTCGTGGGAAATAGCGCCAAAGATCGGGAATCAAAGCCTGCAAGGCCAAATACTGGGCGTCGGCAAAAGGCTGCGTCTCGCTCCCCTCGATCTCGATCCCCACACTGAAATCATTGCAACGCTCTCTGCCTTGCCAGGCCGAAACACCGGCATGCCAAGCCCGGCGATCGACGGGGACATGCTGCCAGATCTGCCCGTCGCGCTCCAAAAAAAAATGCGCGGAAACCCGAAGTTCGCGTAGCTGCTCATAATAAGGATGGGCGGAAAAATCCAGTTTGCCCTGAAAAAACCGGGGCACCTCACCGCTGCCAAAGGCCCCGGGCGGCAGGCTGATAGCATGTAACACCAACAGATCCACGCTGACGCCTGCGGGGCGTTCGTCCTGGAAGGGCGATGGCGCTCGCCTTGCGCGCCGCAGCCAGGGGCCATGCCACGGAGAACTCACGGTGCTTCCTCTGGCGCCAGATCGGCATGCGCCGCGAGCCAAGGATCGAAAGCCGCCAGACGCGCCTCGACCTGCATCGGGCGCTGATAGCGACCATCGCGAAAGACAAAGAGCGCAGGCAGATGATAGACCTCAAATTCCTGTGCCAGCCCCATCTCGATGCCGGCATCCGCCTCCCAGACTTTGAGGTCGTCGCGCCGACTCTCCCATTCCGCCAAGAGGCGACGCCAGATCTTGCAACTATGGCAGCCCGCAGAACTGAAAAAGAGGATGATCCAGCCGCGCTCCTGCGCCACACGCTGCCAGAATCCCAATTCTGAGACGCGCTCCACGTTCAGAACACCGACAAGAAAGGGACTGGGTATGGACGATGCATAGGCACAGTATAACAGCTGCGCCTCCCCGGGTCAGACGCCCATGATAACGAAGGAAAACGTCCGCACTCAGCCGCGGCGCAGGGCACGTTCCAGCTCTCGACGATTGGGCAGATGGGCATCGAGCAAGTCGTAGAAGCGGGCATTGTGGCCACGCTCGCGCAAATGGGCGCACTCGTGGGCAACGACATAGTCGATGCAGTCCAGCGGTTGCTCCACCAGGGCCAGACGAAACCAGAGCCGCCGAGCGACGGTATTGCAGGTACCCCAACGGGTACGCATCTGGCGAATCCGCCACTCGGCAACCTCGACCCCCAAGCGCGATTCCCAGCGGGCAATCAGATCGGGCAACAAGCGCTGCAGCTCCCGGCGTTGCCAGCGTTCCAGGAGTCGGTCTTCCTCCGTCGGCGTCGCATGTTCTGGCAGATACAGACATAGCGTCTGATCCTCCTCCAGTACTACCCGTGCCCTGCCCGCATGGATCCGACGCTCTACACGATACGTCAACCCCAAGTGCTGCAGCATATGCCGATGCGTCTGCCGAGACGCAAGAACCTCTTCGCGACGCCGATGGATCCACGACAACCTCTCTTCCACCGCGCGACGCAGGAAGAATTCTGGGAGATACCAAGGGCAAGCAATCCAGACATCACCACGCTCATCAACCAGAATGCGCAGCGTTTTACGCCGCTGGCGTTGGTAAAAACAGGAAAGCCCAGCCACCTGAATGGACTGGGCCTTCTGTTGCCGCTGTTCAGGCATGACGACCTTAGAGTTGCGGGTGAAAGCCGCTGGGGACCTGAATCCGATTCAGGGCCGAGACATAGGCCTTGGCACTGGCGACGACGATGTCGGTATCCGCACCCAAGCCATTGACCACCCGGCCATCGGCGGCCTGCAGGCGAACCGTTACCTCTCCCTGGGCGTCCGTTCCCGTAGTGATCGCATTCACCGAATAAAGCAGGAGCTTGGCACCACTGCCGACGATCTCCTCGATCGCTTGGAAGGTGGCGTCCACCGGCCCACCGCGGGTAACCGCGGCGGTCTTGGCGACCCCGTCCACCCAGAGCTCGACCTTTGCCTCCGGATGCGTCCCCATTTCCGAGCAGACCCGCAAATAGCCCAGGCGGTAGCGGTCCTCGCTCCCCTGTTGGGCATCTTCGTTGACCAGGGCTTGCAAGTCTTCGTCAAAGATCTCCGCCTTGCGGTCGGCAAGATCCTTGAAGCGCGCAAAGACCTGATTCAAGGCATCGCCATCGAGGGAGATACCCAGGCTTTCCAGTCGCGCCCGCACCGCCGCCCTCCCCGACAACTTACCCAGAGTCATACGGTTGGCCGCCCAGCCGACATCTTCGGCACGCATGATTTCGTAAGTCTCGCGGTGCTTAAGGACGCCATCCTGGTGAATGCCCGACTCGTGCGCAAAGGCATTGGCCCCCACGATGGCCTTGTTGGGCTGCACCGGAAAACCGGTAATGGTCGACACCAGCTTGCTGGTCGCGACGATTTGCTGCGTATCGATGCGAGTCTCGCAGGGAAAGACATCAGAGCGGGTGCGCACCGCCATGACGATCTCTTCCAATGCAGCGTTCCCCGCCCGCTCGCCCAAGCCGTTGATGGTGCACTCCACCTGGCGCGCGCCCTGGGTGACTGCGGCCAGGGAATTGGCAACGGCCAAGCCAAGGTCGTTGTGACAGTGCACGGAAAACACTGCCTGATCGCTGTTGGGAATCCGCGCCCGCAAGGTCCCGATCAACTGCCCGAAGCGCTCGGGCAAGTTATAGCCGACGGTATCGGGGATGTTGATGGTCCGCGCGCCGGCCGCGATCGCCGCCTCGATAACCCGACAGAGAAAATCCTCTTCGGAGCGCCCCGCATCTTCCGGGGAGAATTCCACATCGTCACAGAGGCTGCGCGCCAATTTGACTGCCGCGACCGCACGTTCCAGCACCTCATCGGGACGCATACGCAACTTGGCCTGCATGTGAATGGGACTGGTGGCAATGAAGGTGTGAATGCGCCCTGCAGCAGCGGGTTGCAGAGCCTCTCCAGCGCGGCGAATGTCTTCCTCCCGCGCTCGCGCCAGGCCGCAGATGCGACTTTCGCGGACCGTTTCGGCAATGGCGCGCACCGCCGCGAAGTCGCCGGGACTGGCGGCGGGAAAGCCCGCCTCGATGACATCTACCCGCAGCCGCTCCAACGCCTTGGCAATGCGGATTTTTTCGTCGCGGGTCATGGCCGCGCCTGGAGACTGCTCGCCATCACGCAAGGTGGTGTCGAAAATGATCAAATGCTCTTTCTGCTGCATAGTAAGCCCTTCCTGTTGCAGGAATCTTTCAGTAGTTTCGAATTGGGAACGCGAGACCGAAATGGTCGGAAGGAATGATTTTTAGCCCCAGCGGGGCAGCAGCAGACGCAGACCTGCTGGAGAGGCCGCGCAAAAGAGAAATGGAATCTGCTGACTGTTCATGCGCAAAAGGATAGACAAAAAGCACCAGAGGTGCAACTCTCTACAAAGGATAAAAACCTTAGGAGCCCCGATGCGTCTTCTCCTCGCGATCCTCGTCCCCTGGCTGCAGTTCTTTACCATCGGTCGGCCTTTTGCCGGGATCATCTGCCTGATCTTGCAGCTCACCGTGATTGGCTGGGTGCCAGCAGCTATCTGGTCGGTCTACGCCCTCAGTCAGTACGAAACCGACAGAAAGATCCGCCGCATGACTAGTGGCTGAGGGCTGGCGCGCCCCTGAGAGCTGCCTTTCAGCTTTGATGAAGCCAGCGGTACACCGTGCGCTCACTAACGCCCAAATGTTCCGCAACCTGGCGACGATTACCCTGAAAGGTACTGAGGAGTTCCGGCAAATTGGTTGGCCGCCCTCGCCGTCCGGAGAACGATATCGGACGCGTGGGGGCTGCTATGTTCTCCTCTGGGTGATGCGACGATTGCAGAAAGTGGACATGCTCTGGCAAGATCAATGGCCCATCCGCCAGTGCTACCGCCTTTTGCAAAATATTCCGTAACTCCCGCACGTTACCGGGGAAATTATAGGCGCAAAGCCGACGCTCGGCCTCCGTTGACAACTGCCACTGCCCTCCCCACTCCCGCCCAATGCGTTCGAGAAGCACGCAAGCAATCCCTGGAATATCCTCTCGGCGCTCACGCAGAGGGGGGAGATCGATGTTGATCGCCGCAAGACGATAGTAAAGATCTTCACGGAACGTCCGCTCGGCGACCATCTCCCGCAGGTTGCGGTTGCTCGCCGCGATGATGCGCACATTGGCATGCAACAAATCCGCGCCCCCCAAGCGACGAAAAGCCCCGGTTTCGAGCACACGCAGGAGCTTGGCCTGCACCGGTAATGGCAATTCACCGACTTCATCCAAAAATAGTGTGCCACCATCGGCACTTTCGAACAGGCCAATCTTCCGCCCTATACACCCAGTATAAGCGCCCCGCTCGTGACCAAGAAATTCACTTTCGAAGAGGTGCTCGGGCAACGTAGTACAGTCGACCGTGATCAGCGGCTTGTCCGCACGTGCAGAAAATTGATGCAAGGCACTCGCTGCCAGCTCTTTGCCCACACCACTTTCGCCCCAGAGGAGAATGCTGGCGTCGGTTCGCGCGGCCATCTCGATGTGGTGCAAACACCGCAAAAAGGCTGGCGAGCGACCGACCATGCGCATGTCAGTACAAGTAATCTCACTCTGTTCCCGCGGCAAATGGATGATTTCTTCGGCCAAAAACCGCTGTCCTCGCAGATCGCGCAGAACGTGTCCACGAATGCGCACATGCTCCGCATTACCGACCGGATCATAGTGGACATGACGAACCTCGTGGGGTTCTCCATTGCGGAAAACCGTTTGATGCGGGCAGTCTTCACCATTTTCATGGCAGGGGACGTCGGAATGGTGGGAGACCTGATGGCAACGGCGTCCCACCAAGTCCTCCTCACTCACGCCATAACATTCCCGATAGGCCCGATTGGCGGCCACAATACGATATTCCGCATCGATGACCACCATCGGATGCTGCTGCAAATCCATGGCAGACTGCACATCCAGTGCTTCTAAACTGTGAACTGGCGCGGGCTTATCCAATGGACTTCTCCACATTAATGAGACAACAAGATTCAGAAATTCTTCTTATCTATAAATAACCAATGATTATATTACGATTCCTTTGGGTAAAATGCCAAGCAGTAGCCTTCCGGACTGACTTTTCCGGCAACGACTTGACAGCTGCCGATTGCCTTGGGCGTGGCACCAGGAATGAAGTGCTGACACAGCGAACAATGATCCTGTTTGTAGGGGTGATCTTGGTATTGTACCGAGGCCTTGCTCTCCTTACTCCCTTCGCCAGCAAAGGCGAATTGCGTACCCAGTATGGGAAGCGCAGCTGTAGCGGCAGCCATGGCGGCCATTTCCTTCATCCACTGACGACGACTTTTTCGTTCCTGCATGGTTACATCTCCCGTCATTTAGGTCTCGTAACTAGCTACGAAGGTGTGAGACTTTTGGATGCAAAAAACCCGGATCGCCTAATTTAACGATCCGGGCTACCAAAAAGGTAAGGAGGAGAAGATAAATCAGCGTATTGTTATATTTTTACTTTACATCATTACCCTAGTGGACCTGTGGCGGTCACAATTTGCGGTTCCATTGGAGCCAACAGCGATAACAGGTAGTTCTGCGCACCGATGGGAATTCGGTGGGCATCCATCGCGTTGATCATGTCCTGCGACAAGTAGTTGAATGCCGCAGTGGTGATCTGCATGCCGCGGTGGGCATCCGTCATGTTCGGGCCGGTGTATTTGCAAGGACCGCCAACGGCCATGCAAACCTGATTCACCAGAGCAAACTTGAGAGCAGGGATGTTGGCATGAGCAAAGTAGTAGTTGATATGTGGATCATTGGCCACGTTCCCCACAAAGGTATTGATCAAGGCCGTGATACCAGCCTTGCCACCAAATTGCTGATAGTAATCACTGGCATTGGCAGTGCCCCAGGCACCAAAGGTCAGAGCACCAACGCTCACCCCGATAATTGCGCTCTTGCGCAGCGAAGCCGATAACTTGCTGTTCATAAAAACCTCCTACAATTGGTTCAGAAGCTGGTGGTCAAAGAGAGGTATAGACCGCTCTGGCTTTTCTCGGTGGCGATGGTGCCAAGATTCACGTACGCCGCCGTCAGAGACAACTGCTTATACGGGAACCAGGCGACATAGACATCCTTCCATGCGCTGGTTTTGGAGACTGCGTTGCCCAGCGTGCTGAAGTTTCCGGCGCCACTAGAGGGAGCAATCAACTGATTCTGCGGCATAGCCCGATACTCTCCGCCGAGCACCACATGACGGTTCAGGAATACACCAACAGCTGCGGCCGGCAGAACCTTGTAGCCCATGCCGTTCACCCCACCAAAACCCAGTAGACCTTGCTGATTTGCATTTGTCACCTGAATGTTTACATCCGCGAGAGTCGTCAGACCGAATATGCCATGCAGCCAAACCTTGGTCGCAGACAAGTAATAGCTCATGGCATTTCGCGTCACGTGCAGAGTTTCCGCGAGATTTTTCGGCATTTCGCTGTGGTGATAGTCGACACCAACAGACACTTGCGGCTCCCACCAGTTTTGATCGTAGATGATGTTGCCAAACAGTCGCACTTTCAGACCAACAATGTCTTGGTTGAGCTGATAGTTGGTACCAAAGAAAGTCGGGCCGCTCAAACCGAGAGCGGTGGATGTATGCGTACCATACGCGGGCGGGTTACCTCCTGTTGCAACATCGAGAATGCGATGATCAAGGGTGGCGCCAGTATTTCCCAAACTAAAACTCTGCCGTGCGAAAGACAATTCGATGCGATTGAACAGCCCAACGGAAGCACCATAGGCGTCCATATTGTAGTTATTGAGCAGCACATGAGAATAAAAGGCGGTAGCCCCGATTTGCTGGTTGGTTCCATAACCAGAAATGACAGCCCATGGGTTGATACCACCACCGGCAGCGCCATCCACCGCGGTAACGGCGCCAGTGCCCAAGAGACGACCCATTCCAAAGAGATTGGCTTGACCGATAGCTGCCGAGGCCAGCAGCGGGCTTGCGACCAGCACCATGCCGGCTATACAGGCAACTATCCGTTTACGATACGGTGACGAGTTTTTCATTTGTACTTCTCCTGTTTCAGTCGTGTTACAGCACACACTCGTTAGCATAATGAATGCCAAACATTATCTATCCATTTACCTTTGTCTAAGATTTTGTTATTCAATGAGTAAATTTATTTATGCCTCCAGATAGGAGTCCGAAAGAGCAGACATGTCATGACATTCACTGACAATTATTGTCATGAACGGCTGGATGACTTATGACATGACATAAACATGACATTGTCATGACAGTACGCGGTGAGACTCTCGAAAAACAAGCTGAAATAGACGTCATGAAGTAATGTTATTCATACCAATCAAATAGTTAAAATAAAATCAGAATTGCTATATATTCTAACTTTTATGTGGCATAAGAACTGCTGTAAATGTCTCGGTAACTGAAATACAGGAGTTTTTATGGCGGGAATGTTCATTATTTGTCTCAACGGTGACCGAGAGCATTTACAATTTGCGGCCATGGCGGCATCGGTGGCTGCAGTTACCGGGATTGATGTCCATGTGTTCTTATCCATGAATGCCTTTCCCCACTTTATCAAGGGACACAGTAAAGAGGCGCCTGCTTCTGGCGTGTTGGGCAAGAAAATGGAGGAACACAAGGTTCCCGAATTTTTTACGATTTTCGAACAGGCCGTAGAGCTGGGCGATGCCAAGATCTGGGCCTGCTCCATGGCCATGGATGTCATGGGGGTTACAGAAGAAGACCTGGAACCGATTGTCGCGGGCGCCATGGGGCTGACCAAGTTTTTCAGTGACGCTGAAGGGGCACAAATTCTGACCTTCTGAAGCGTAATCACAATAGGATCGGGCTTGCCGGTCCAGCGGAGACGAGAGAGTAAGGAGAAAACCAATGGCAGAACGTACAGTGGATGCACGCGGCAGCTTTTGTCCGGGGCCGCTCATGGAGCTCATCAGCAATATGAAGAGCATGCAGGTGGGGGACACCCTCGAGCTGCTCTCCACCGATGCTGGCTCCGCCAAGGACGTGCCCGAATGGGTACACAAAGTCGGTCATGAAATGGTCGATACCAATCAGGATAGTGAAGGAACCTTCCACATCAAGGTCCGTAAAGCCAAGTAACGCACTAACGCAAAAGGAGTGACATCATGAGAATTCTGGTCGTAGGCGGTGGTATGGGGGGAACCATTTTTGCCAATCATCTGGCGCGGCGAATCCATCACGAGATGAAAACGGGCAAGGCGCGCATCACCATGCTCTCGGCAAGTCATGAGCATGTGTACCAGCCGGGCTGGCTCTATGTGGCGATGGGGCGTGCCACTCCCGACGAGTTAGTGCGGGAGCAGGAGAGCCTTCTGGAGCCCGGGATCGAGTTTCATGTCGATCCCGTCGAAGAATTTCATCTCGCGCACAATCATGTGAAATGCAAGAGTGGCAAGGTACATGAGTATGACCTGATCGTGATTTCTACCGGATCGCGGGCCATGCCGGAAAACATTCCTGGCCTCAAGGAAAATTCCGTGAATTGCTACACCGCGGATAACGCTGTGGAGTATTACAAGCAGCTTTCGGAATTCAAGGGTGGACGCATCGTTATCACCGTGGGTCTGCCGCACAAGTGCCCGATGATTCCGCTGGAAGTCACTTTCGCCATGCACGACTTCATCAAGGATCGGGGTCTGCTCGACAAGACCGAATTCTACTACACCTACCCCATCGGCCGGGTGCACAGTCTGGAAAATGTGGCCAAGTGGGCGGCACCGGAGTTTGACGCCAAGGGCATCAAGTACGAGACCTTGTTCAACATGAAAGAGGTGGACGGCAAGAATGCCAAGGTCCTCAGCGAAGAGGGCAGCGAAGTGGCCTATGACCTGCTGGTGGCGGTACCGCCACACAAGGGTCAGGAAGTCATCGAAAAGAATGGCTTGGGGGAGAACGGCTGGATTCCCACCAACCGGCATTCCCTGCACATGGAAGGCGAGCATGGCAAGAATGTGATCGTCCTTGGCGACACCACCAATTTGCCCATCTCCAAGGCGGGATCGACGGCCCACTTCGAGGCAGAAACCGCGGCAGAAAATGTGGCGGCAGTGGTCAAGATGGGACGTCCGGTAAAGAGCTACGACGGCAAGGTCTTCTGCTTTATCGAGGCCGGCAAGGACCGCGCCACCTATGCCATGTTCAACTACCAGAACCCGCCACAGCCCAAGGCCCCGACCGGCTCGGTGCATGCCTTCAAGATGGCATACAACAAGCTCTACTGGGCGACCGCGCGCGGCCTGCTCTGAGGAGGTGACCTATGGTAGCCGTACTCGACAGTAGCCAAGAGGACGAATTGCAGCAGGCGCAGTCGGCTTTGCTGCACTTGGTCCACAACGGTGATTTGGAGCGCATCGTGCATCTGGCCCGCCTTATGGGGGCCGCCGCCGACTCCATGTCCGACGAGATGGTGGGACGGATGGCGGAAATCGCCACCGGCGGTCTGGACCTGGTGGACCGGGTGGAGCGCGCCGATCTGACGCGGGCCCTACCCGCCATCTCTGCCCTGGTGCACAACGGTGATCTCGACCGCATCGTTCATCTGGCGCGATTGGTAGGTGCCGCCAGCGACTCGATGAGTGACGAGATGGTGGGTCGCCTGGCGGAAATTGCCACTGGCGGCCTGGATCTCCTCGACCGCGTGGAGCGGGCGGACTTGACGAAAGCTCTGCCCGCCATCTCTGCCCTGGTGCATAACGGTGATCTCGACCGCATCGTGCAGATCGCGCGGACGCTAGGCGCCATGGGCGATTCCATGAGCGACGAGATGGTCACCCGCCTCGCCACTCTGGCCGCCGATGCCATGTGCCTGCTGGATCGGGCCGTGCGTACCGGGGTAATGGATCGGGTGTTGCGGGTAGTCGAACAGATGGATGCGCAGCACATCCTCACCGACTTTCTCAGTTGCCTGGCAGGCGCCACCGAGGAAGCGGCCAAAGAACCTGCCCCCAAGGGCGGCCTGTTCGGACTCCTGGATATTATGAAAAAGCCCGAGACCCAAGAAACCATCCAGTTCCTCATGCTGGTCGGCAAGCATTTCCGCTCCTGCCGTCTCAAACACTAACGTTTCACTCGCCCCGCTTGAGGCTCCAGTACGGGGCCTTTTTTATTTCGAGGATGCTCGACTTCACTAAAAGACGATGGAAATATCCCGGAAACAATCACGTGTTTAGTCTTGCAATCATCAGACCTCAACCCACTCAACACAACGGTGTAGGAGATCGCGTGTTTATCCGACGTTATATTTTGGCCCTACTGTGGGCGGGATCTGCAGGACTATCGAACGCCTGTCTCGCCGATGACCCAATGCGAGGCAATTCACCTGGGTCATACACGGACCCTTCTCCCATTACCTCTAAACTCTTCCCCGTTGCCGATGGTTGGCTTTTGTCTGGTTACGGCCACATCCGGAATCTTCACTATTGGGGAGCAGCCTATACCTGGGGAATAGGATCTCATTCTATCTTACCAACCTCACCAGGTTCTTCGGCACCCTTTATCTCACTCTCCGTCTGCCCAACCATGCGTGAATGCAAAGGTCATGCAGAC
The DNA here is from genome assembly GCF_024396695.1 of Acidithiobacillus sp. YTS05. Lineage (GTDB taxonomy): Bacteria > Pseudomonadota > Gammaproteobacteria > Acidithiobacillales > Acidithiobacillaceae > Igneacidithiobacillus > Igneacidithiobacillus copahuensis. The sequence continues at coordinate 505,752 of NZ_CP094359.1, read as the reverse complement.
ACAGTCAATTCCGAGATGCGCGACGAGGCACGTCGTTGCCACCACCGATCTACGGTCACACAGTTGGCAGGCAATGGACCTGCGAGCCTAGGTATTACCTACGAAGTGGATAATGTCAGCTGTACAGATGATTGGGATAATCCCCACACCGCCTGTGTGCCGAGCGCCGCATACCCAGAAGCCACGAGGAACCCGGCCAATGAGTTTTACGAGTTTGTCTATGAGAAGAATGGTATACCTGCGGGATTTCCCCGCAACAAGTTCAGTGAGCTCCGCGCTTGGCTTCTACAGCATGGCTGGACCAGTGCGAGCAGCATGGACCCAAAGGCACGATACCGAGCGAACGTCACCAGTAACGATGGTTTTGTAAGTAATGGGATGCTTGACAGTGCAAGTTGGATATTTGCCCACATACCATCGCCTCCTAACGGTAACATGTGCTTTCTTGGTGTGTCTCTTCTGCGTACAGAGTTTACTACACCGTTTTCGCAAGCCACATTCACGAGCTGCTGTGGACCCTTGGGCAAGAGTGAAAACGACAAGAGCGCCTGCGGTTACGCAGTGAAGAAAAACTGAGATATTTTTAGGCTTTTCTTTTCTGGTAGTTCTTGCGCCGAAAGAGATCGGTTTTGCGGGACACCAGGCGGTCTAAAAACAAGAGGCCATCGAGGTGGTCCATCTCGTGCTGCACCGCGCGGGCCTCGAAGCCCTCGCACTCGTAGACCCGGTCCCGTCCATCGGGATCCTGCGCCTGCACCTGGATCCGCTCGGCCCGAATGACATTGCCGGTAAAATCCGGCACCGACATACAGCCTTCGCGGCCCACCGCCATTCCTTCCCAGGCTAGCAGCTCCGGGTTGATAAGGACCATCAGGCCATGGCAGTCCTCACCCAGTTTGGGACGCACGTCGACAATGACGATGCGCTGCAGACGATCCACCTGCGGCGCGGCAATCCCCACCCCCCCAGGGCCCGCATACATGGTCTCGGTAAGGTCCGCAACGAAAGTACGCAACTCGTCGTCAAATTCGGCCACCGGCTCCGATGGACGCGCCAAGCGCGGGTCAGGATAGGTGAGGATGGGCAGAACAGCCATCAGAGCAGCGCCGTATCGATAGCGTGAACACTGATTTCGACCCCCTGCTCCGCTTTCAGCGGTTCCAGGGTCAGGCGCACCTGCTCCAGACCTTGCGGAGCCGACCCCTGGATGATCATGACGTAAATCGGTCGCTCCGGATTGCCCGATTTCTCGCTTTCCAGATCGATAATGTTAAAGCCGATCTTCGCCAGCGCCTCGGTCACCCCCGCAACAATGCCCGGGTGATCGGCGCCATATACTGTTACCCGGACGTTGGCGACATCCTCTTGCGCGGGGACGCTGGAGATCGGATCGAGGTGCACGCGCAGATTCAGACGCTTCACCGCCGGGTCGAGAGCGGCCTCCACCGCACCGAAATCGCGGCTGTAGTCGATCACCTGCATGATGGTGAAATAACCACCCAGGCGCATCATGGAGGCGTCACCAATGGCACAGTCGGCGGCGTAGAGGGCCTGGGTGACGGCAGCAACGATTCCCGGTCGATCTTCTCCGATGACCGTCAGTAGGGCTTGACTCATGACTCTCCTCCCAGGCCGTGTAAACGGGCCAATGATAGATACCGAAAACAATATTCGAAAAGTTCCAGATGATGCCGGGCGGCGTCAAAATCCCTGCCCCAGGCGGTCATGCCGTGCTCGTGAATCAGGGCCCCGGGCACACGCGGCAGACGCTGGAGAAATGCGGCATCCATGTCGGCGGCAATCTGCGCTACCTCGACATGATTGGCAAAGACCGGAAGATCGACCGCGGGTTCCGCCTCGGGAATTCCGAGCCCCTTGAGCATTTCCAGTGGCGGCAGGCGCAACTGCCCCGCCTTGGCGAAATGCCCACAGAGATTGGCCTCCACCGAGTGCACATGAAAGATTACCTGCGCCTCGGGAAAATGCCGATAGATGACCTGATGGATGCTGGTTTCCGCCGAAGGACGCCGCCCCGCCGTCGCTTCCTGCACCCGTCCTGCCAGATCGACGGCAACGAAGTCTTCCTCGCTGAGGGCATCCTTGGGCCGGCCACTGGCGGTGATCCAGAAGCTGTCGGCAGTGCGCCGGGCGGACAGATTGCCTGCCGTCCCCAGCATCCAGCCGCGTTGATAGAAATCGCGCGCCGCCGCCGCCAGTTTCGCGCGTGGATCCGTCATCGATGCTTCTCCAGGGCAGTCAGGACATCGTGAAAATCATCAAAGGGTGTGAAGGCGCGATTCTCGGCACGCAGGTAGTCCTGCAAGCCGTTCCGGGCAAAGACCCGCGGGCACTCTCTGGCCAAGCGCAGGTCGGTCACGGAATCGCCGATGCAGACGGCCGCCGCCGGCTGATATTGGGCATAGATGGCCCGCTTGACCACCAGCTCCTCGTCATCTTCCCAAGGCGAAAAGACCCGCAGGGTGGGACCGCTGAGGTCCACCTCCAACCCATGGATGGCCCGGATCTGCCCGCGCAAGGGTGCCAGCACAAGTTCGGCCATGCGCGTGAAGCCTCCCGTCACCACCAGCAGCTCCCAGCCCAGGCCCAGCAGGGCGGCGAGAAACTCCTCGAAACCCGCGCGAAGATGACTGTTGTCGAGAACGAAACTCTCCATCTCCGGCCATTTTTGACTGGGGATGGTAGAGAGGATCTCGATGAGCCCTTGGCGCAGGGATTTGCGCAGGGCGAGAATCTCGGGGAGGACGCGCGCCGAGATTTCCGGTGCATAGGAGCGCATCAGGTCGCGAAAGATTTCCTCCACCAGGATGGTGCCGTCAAAATCGCAGAAGATCAGGCGCTCAGCCATGTCCATTTCCCCACTTGTCGATAGCAGCGTGTAAGGGTCCCTCGGGGAGCTCTTCCAGAGAGAAGCTCTCTTGCGCCCGATAGCGTTCCCAGGCCTCGAAGAAGGCCAGGACACCGGCAGCCGGCCCTTGCGGATGGTCCATGATGCCGGTGCCGGCATTGAGAATCACCTCGCTGCCATAGTCGGCGAGGATTTGCGGCAGGATGCCTGGCTGCACCCCGGCCGAAGGCACCGCGGCCACGCCGCGCGCACGCAGGGCATCGCGAATGGCGGATTCCTCGGCGGCTGGGAAGGACAGACTGCCATAGTGCGCGGGGTAGAGGACCGCATCGGCACCGGCATGGGTCATCAGGGTGCCCAGGGTCAGGGCGTAGGACAGGCCATGCTCCGGCGCCGCAGAAAAGGCCCCGGCGAGGGCCGGGTGGGCGAAGATCGGCACAGCGATTTCGGGGTCGCTAGCCAGGGCCTCGAGGACCGGATAGCCATAGGCCAAGACATTGAGCAACAGGGCATTGGCGCCCTCGGCGACGAGCTGGCGGGCGAGGGTTTGCAGTTCCTGGGCATTGCCGGACAGGTTCACCGCGTAGAGCAGATCGCGCCCCAGACGGTCACGCCGTGCTTCGAGGATGGGCGCGCAGGCGCGCCAGCGTTCGCGGGTGGGTGCGCCAGCCAGATTGGGCAGGATTTCATCGTCCTTGATGATATCGAGGCCTGCCAGGGCCACCTCGGCGAGGATGCCGGCATGGTCCTCGGCGCTCAGCCCCAGGGCGGGCTTGAAAATGGCCATGAAGAGCGGGCGATCGCTCACCCCCAGACGCGCGCGAATACCCGCCATGCCGTAGCGCCCGCGTACTCCGTAGTCTTCCGGCAGGCGCAGGCCGACGACCTTGGCCGTCCCGCCCAGGGAATACTTGCCAAAGATCATGGTCAGCAGACTGCCGATCCCGCCATCGACGTTGGCGAGGGGAAAGGCAATCGTCGCCTGCTGGCTCCCATCCTCGTTTTCCTGAATCTGCAACACCTCACCCAAATGCGCGCGCAGGACATCGTCCCGATACCGGAAACGCGCATCCCAGGAGCCCGCTGTCTGCCCTACGGCAAGGATCTGCGCCTGCTTTTCCGCATCGCTCCCGACCGGAAAGCGGTAATCGACCTCAATACGCTGGGGATTCATGGACGGGGAAATTCCTGCATGCTCCGCTCCTGATAGACCGGCACCCAGCCGCCGCGCGCACTGAAGTAACGCACCGCCTTGATACGCTGCAGTCCGTTGAGGCGGAACCAGTGTTCCACGCCCGCGGGGATGTCGATGTAGTCACCGGCGCTGATCGTCACTTCCAGCTGTCTGCCGTCGGGCAGAACGAAGCCGAAGACCCCTTCGCCATCGACGATGTAACGGACCTCTTCGTCCTCGTGGATATGGATGCGGCAAAACTTGGCATCGAGCTCCGCGAGCAGGGGGTGCTCGGGGTAGAGAATCACCAGATCACGGTCCTGGTATCCGCGCTCACGTTGCAGTTCCTGGAAGACGCCATCGAGGGCGGACAACAGCCGCTCCTGCTCGCTGGCATCGAGCTGCGCTGGCGCGAGCCACGGTGCCGCGGCGCTAGCCACGGGATACGCACGCAGACGCACGCCCAGAGGCGCGAGCTGCGCCGCAAGCTGTGCGCCGTCCGTGGACAACTCCGCTGCATTTCCCCATTGCCAGGATTTCATGCTTCCTCCCGCCAGATCAACGACGCCGTGCGCCCAGATTGTCCATCCCGACGATAGGAGAAGAAGAGCTGCTCCTCGCTATGCGTGCAGTGCTCTCCCCCCCAGATCGCCGTCACCCCAAGTGCTGCCAGGCGCTGCCGTGCCAACAGATAGAGATCGGCAAGGTAGCCATCTCCCTGGGGCCGAAAGGCCAGCGCTGCCTGCGGCGAATGCGCCAGAAAAGCGGCACGAACCTCGGCGCCGACCACATAGCGCTGTGCCCCGATTGCCGGGCCCAAGTATAGCAAAATTTCGTCGGGTGCCACCCGCATGGCGCGGATTCCCGCCTCCAGGATTCCTGTCGCGAGACCCCGCCAACCGGCATGGAAGGCGGCGATCACCTGGCCATCGCGGGAGACAGCCAATACCGGCAGGCAGTCGGCGGTGAGGATGGAGAGCACGGCCCCCGGACTGCTTGCGATGGCGCCATCCGCCTGCGGCGCCCGCCCAAAGCCAGCCTCAACCTCCCACTGCGCAATCTCCGTCCCATGCACCTGCTGCAACCACAGCGGTTCGCGGGGCAGGTCCAGGCATTGGCGCAGCAGCTGGCGGTTGGCAGCGACGGCAGCGCTGTCGTCTCCGACATGGTCGGCAAGATTGAAGGAATTCCAGGGCACTCGACTGGAGCCGCCCTGACGGGTGCTGATGGCAGCGCGGACCCCCCCCGGCAACGGCCAATCGAGGGAAAGGAAGGTGGGCTCAGGAGGCAAGGCGGCGCAGCATCGTCAGCAATTCCTCCATATCGCTGGGCAGGGGACTCTCCCAGGCACAGAGTTCACCATCGCGCGGGTGTTCCAGCTCCAGACGCCAGGCATGCAAGGCTTGCCGGCGGAAGGCACGCCAAGTATCCAAAGCTGCGGCATCGAGTCCTGGCGGGACGATACTGCGTCCGCCATACACCGGATCGCCGACCAGGGGATGGCCGATGTGGCGCATGTGCAGACGAATCTGGTGCGTGCGGCCAGTGGCCAGACGCAGACGCAAGAGGGTGTGGCGTGGAAAGCGTTCGAGCAGACGGTAGTCGGTGCGGGCAAAGCGACCGTCGCTGCGCACGGCCATGCGCAGCCGGTCGTGACTGTGGCGGCCAATCGGTGCCTCCACCCGCCCACCGCCGGTCATGGCGCCCTGCACCAGCGCGATATATTCCCGATGCATACTGCGCTCGGCCAGTTGTTCCGTGAGATCCTGACGGGCGTGTTCGGTCTTGGCCACCAACAGCAAACCGCTGGTGTCTTTGTCGAGGCGGTGCACGATACCGGCGCGCGGGAGTTTGCTGTTGTCCGGGCAATGGGCAAGCACGGCGTTGGCGAGGGTCCCGCCCGGGTGCCCGGCGCCCGGATGGGTGAGCATGCCCGCGACCTTGTCGAGTACGAGGATCTCCTCGTCTTCATGGACGACTTGCAACGGCAGATTTTCTGCCGCCCAGTGCTCAGGTTCCCGCGGCGGCAGGCGCAGTTGCACCGCCTCGCCACCATGTACCCGGTGACTGGGACGCAGATTCTCGCCGTTGACGACAATCTCCCCTGCCCCCAGTAATTCCTGGATACGACTGCGGCTGAGATCCGGCAACAGTTCCGCGAGTAGACTATCAAGGCGCTCCCCCGCCCGCTCCTCTGGCAAAACCAGTGCAATTTCCGTAGTATCGCTGCTCATGGCCCGTCACTATAGATCATTGTTCGACATGCGCAAGCGCTCCCTCGCCGTTATGGCAATCCTGACCCTAGCCGCCGCTGGCTGTGCCTCGGACAAACCCAAAGACCATCTACTGGATTCCCATGCGGCAGCCGCTGTCATGTATCAGAAGGGCAAAAGCGCCCAGGATCGGGGCGATTACGGTACGGCAGTCCGCGATTACCAGGACCTGGAGGCCATGTACCCCTATGGTCCCTACGCGGAACAGGCGCAGTTGAATACCGCCTATAGCTATTATCAGCAGGGCGAGTCCAAGGCGGCGGCGGCAGCAGCCGAGCGCTTCATCAAGCTGCACCCGGTCAATCCCCACGTGGACTATGCCTGGTACCTGAAAGGCATCTCTCAGTATCAGGAAATCGAAGGGGCCAACTGGAACCCGGTACCACTGCATCAGGCCTTCGACACCTTCGAGACCCTGGTCAAACGCTGGCCGAAGAGCGCTTACGCCGCCGATGCCCGCCTGCGCATGGAGAAGATCATCGACCTGCTCGGCAAGCGCAACCTCGACATCTGCAAGTTCTATTACGTGCGCGACGCCTATGTGGCGTCCGCCAACCGCTGCCAAGAAGTAGTGACCAAATACCAGTTGAGCCCCGCCCGCGAAGAGGCGCTCTACTATCTCTATCTATCCTACAAGCGCCTTGACTTGGCAAAGCAGGCACAGAATACTGCGGCCATCCTGCGCTACAACTATCCCCAGGGAAAATATACGAAAAAGCTTGGCTGAGCCGCGCGGCTCAGACGGCCTCGTCGCCCTCTTCCCCGGTACGGATGCGGATGATGCGCGAGACTTCACTGACGAAGACCTTGCCATCACCGATCTTGCCCGTGCGTGCTGCCTCGACGATGGCATCGACGGCGCGGTCGACCAAGGCATCGGGGACCACCACCTCCATCTTCAGTTTGGGCAGAAAATCGACCACATACTCGGCACCGCGGTAGAGTTCGGTGTGCCCCTTCTGCCGGCCAAAGCCCTTGACCTCAGTCACCGTCATGCCGGCAATCCCCATTTCTTGCAGGGCATCCCGCACATCATCCAACTTGAAAGGCTTGACGATCGCTTCAATCTTTTTCATCTTTTCTCCTGTAGACAATCCGGGTCCCAAGGATGGAAGCCGTTGCTGATAGGGTAGCGGCGGTCCTTGCCAAATGCCAGAGGGCTGATGCGCACCCCCGGTGCCGCCTGGCGCCTCTTGTATTCGGCACGATCGATCAGGCGCAGGGTGCGCTCCACCGTGGCGGCGGGAAATCCGCGCGCGATGATCTCCGTACGCCCCTCCCCCCGCTCGATATAGGCGTGGATGATTGCGTCGAGGACGTCGTAGGGCGGCAGGCTGTCCTGGTCGGTTTGGTCTGGCGCCAGTTCGGCTGAGGGCGCTCGTTCGAGAACACGTGGCGGGATTACCTCGCCTTGCCCATTTCGATAGCGTGCCAGCTCATAGACCAGGGTCTTGGGACAATCCTTGATCAGGGCAAAGCCGCCGGCCATGTCGCCATAGAGGGTGGCATAGCCCACCGCCATTTCGCTCTTGTTGCCGGTGCTGAGCAAGAGCTGACCGAATTTGTTGGAATAGGCCATGAGCAGGGCGCCGCGAATGCGCGCCTGGAGATTTTCCTCGGTCACATCGGCGGCGCGCCCGGCAAAGACCGGTGCCAAGGTTTCGAGATAGGCATCGAAGAGCCCGTCGATGGGGATGATGTCGTAGCCCACCCCGAGCTTCCTGGCCTCTGCCTCGGCATCTTCGATACTCATTGCAGCGGTGTAGCGGGATGGCAAAATCAGGGCATGTACCCGTTCCGCGCCCAGGGCATCGGCGGCGAGCGCCAACGTCAGGGCGCTGTCGATACCGCCGGACAGCCCCAGTACCACACCGGAAAAACCATTTTTCTGCACATAGTCGCGCAGCCCGGTCTGCAGCGCCGTATAGACCTCGGCAACGGGAGAGAGCTCCGGCGCCATGGGTCCACCCCACCACTGTTTGCGCGCGACGTCGACCTCGAGCATGAGGAGTTCGCTGGCAAAGGCAGGGGCGCGGGCGATCACCTGGCCGCGCGCATCGACGGCAAAGGAAGCGCCATCAAAGACCAGCTCATCCTGCCCACCCACCAGATTCGCATAGAGAACAGCGGCACCGGCTTCCCGCGCGCGCCGCGCGGCGACCCTCTGCCGCTCTGCCTGTTTGGCGCGATGAAAGGGCGACGCATTGAGCACTATTACAGCATCGGCAGTGCCAGGCTCGGAGAGCAACGGCAGCTCGTCACACCAAAGGTCTTCACAGATGCGCAGGACCAGGCGCAGCCCCTCCAGGGTAAAGATCAGCTCGTCGCCGCCGGGATGGAAATAGCGCTTTTCATCGAACACCTGATAGTTGGGCAGACAATGTTTGGCGTAACTGCCCTCGATCCGCCCGCCGCGCAAGAGGCTTGCCGCGTTGTACAAGCGTCCGTCCCGGCGCAACGGATGACCGACGAGCAGCGGCAGGGGACAATCCCCTGCGAGCGTCTCCAGGGCCTGGGCGCAACAGTCGAGAAAGTCATTGCGCAGTAATAAATCTTCTGGGGGATAGCCGGAGAGTACCAGCTCCGGCGCAACCATTAGCGCTGCCCCCTGCGCTTTTGCTTCTCGGGCTAGTTGCAGGAGCAGCGCCGCATTGCCCGCCACGTCCCCAACGCGGGGATTGCATTGGGCCAGGGCAATACGCATGCTTCAGGCGCCGAGCAGGGCTGCGGCCTGGTTTCCCAGCTCCGCTGGCGAGGACACGCAGTGCACCCCGGCGGCGCGCAGAATCTCGTACTTTGCGGCTGCCGTGCCCGCGCCGCCATCGATGATGGCACCGGCGTGTCCCATGCGTTTCCCCTTGGGCGCCGTCGAGCCGGCGATAAAGGCCACTACCGGCTTCGTCATGTTCTGGCGAATGAACTCCGCCGCCTCTTCTTCCAGACGTCCGCCGATCTCTCCCACCATGATCACCAATTCCGTCTGCGCATCCGCCTCAAAGAGACGCAGCACCTCGACAAAATCCATACCGATAATGGGATCGCCACCGATTCCCACACAGCTGCTCTGTCCCAGGCCCAGGCGCGTGGTCTGCTCCACCGCCTCGTAGGTCAGGGTACCGGAGCGCGACACGATGCCCACCCGCCCGGGGAGATGGATCGAGCCGGGCATGATGCCGGTCTTGGCCTGCCCCGGGGTGATGACCCCCGGGCAATTCGGGCCGATCAGACGAACATGGGGATGCTTGGCGAGATACTGCTTGACGAGCAGCATGTCATGCACCGGAATGCCCTCGGTGATGCAGACGATCAGTTCGATCCCGGCTGCCGCTGCTTCGATGATGGCATCGGCGGCGAAGGGCGAAGGTACATAAATCACCGTCGCCTCGGCCCCGGTCGCGGCTGCCGCCTGTGCCACGGTGTCAAAGACCGGCAGACCCAGGTGCTCGCTGCCCCCCTTGCCCGGCGTCACGCCGCCTACCATGCGCGTACCGTAGGCGATGGCCTGTTCCGAGTGGAAGGTTCCCTGCTTACCAGTAAAGCCCTGGCAGATGACGCGGGTGTCGTGACGGAGAAGAATGCTCATGAGTGAATCCCGAAATAGAGTAGCAAGGCGATGATGATCAACTCGCCGATAACCAGAAAGAGGAGCAGGGGTCCGCGCCGAGGCAGCCCACGCTGCTCGATGAGCGCCCGCAATTCTGCAACTTCGCGACGTAGGGCATGCAGATCATCGGCCTGGGCCAGATCCTTGAGGCGCTCTTCAAGGACCTGATCGACGATGACCGCCGTTCCTGCCAGGTTTTCTGCCGTCTTGCGATCCGCGCCGCGTTTGACATAGGTTTCCGCCAGACGCGAGATCAGCGGCCCGGAGTGCCGCAGCAGGGGCCAGAGCTTCTGCAACCAGACGACATTGATGTCCACATCAAGTCCGGGCGGCCTCTACCGCCTTGCACGCCGCATCGGTCAAGCCCTCGGCGACGATCATGCGCAGTCCGCTCTCCCTCAGCATCGCCATCCCCTCCTCCTTCTTGGTGCCTTCCAGACGCACCACCACCGGCAAGTGGATACCCACCTCGCTGGCGGCCTGGATGATACCCTGGGCGAGAAGATCGCAGCGAGTGATGCCGCCAAAAATATTGACCAGGATGGCCTTTACCCGCTGGTCGGAGAGGATGAGTTTGAATGCCTGGGTCACCTTGTCGGCGGCCGCCCCCCCACCAACATCGAGGAAATTGGCCGGTTCCCCACCATGCAGCTTGATCAGGTCCATGGTAGCCATGGCCAGCCCTGCGCCATTGACCATGCAACCGATATTGCCATCGAGGGAGATGTAATTCAGGCCAAACTGCCGCGCCGTGATCTCTCGCGGGTCCTGCTGGGTGGAATCAAAAAGTTCGTCGGACTCGGGGTGGCGATACAGGGCGTTATCGTCCATCACCACCTTGGCATCCAACGCGAGAACCTTGCCCTCTTGCGTCAAGGCCAGGGGGTTGACCTCCACCATCTGCGCATCCAGCCGCCGCGCCAGTTGGTACATGCCCTGCATGACCTTGACCAATTGCTGCACCGCCGCCGCCGGCAAACCCCAGGCAAAGCCCAGGTCCCGCGCCTGGTAGGGCAGGAAGCCGATGCCGGGATCGAGGACGATGCGCTGGATTGCCTCGGGGCGCGTTGCCGCCAGCGTCTCGATTTCCATGCCTCCCTCGGCCGAGGCGATGAAGGTCAGGCGCGCTGCCGCCCGATCCACTAACAAGGCAAGATAAAACTCACGCGCAATCTGACTGGGTTCCTCGATGAGCAGGGCGGCGACATGCTGCCCTTCCGGGCCGGTCTGGGCGGTCACCAGGCGTTTTCCCAGCAGGGACTGGGCCGCCGCCTCCACCTCCGCGATGCTGTGTACCCGCTGCACACCACCGGCCTTGCCCCGGCCACCGGCATGCACCTGGGCCTTCAGTACCCAGTCACCGCCCCCCAGGGCGCGGGCCTGATTGACGGCCTCCTTGACGGAAAACGCCGGTATCCCCTTGGGTACCGGCACCCCTTCTTCGGCCAGCAGACGCTTGGCCTGATATTCATGCAGATTCAATGGGTCATGCCTCGATACGACGATAGAGCGCCGCGGTGAATTCGCTGGTGGACAGCCCCGCCTGGCCCTGCAGACTGGCGAGGTCGCCGGTCACTTCTCCTGCGGCAATACAGCCTTCCATTGCCGCCGTGATGACTTGCGCCGCCTCCGTCCAGCCGAGATGCTCCAGGAGCATCACCCCGGAAAGAATCAGCGAGCTGGGATTGGCCTTGCCCTGCCCGGCAATGTCCGGTGCGGTACCGTGGGTGGCCTCGAAGATGGCGTGGGTATCAGAGAGATTGGCCCCGGGCGCCATGCCAATGCCCCCCACCTCCGCTGCCAGGGCATCGGAGATATAGTCGCCGTTGAGGTTCAGAGTGGCAACCACATCATAGTCCTGCGGGCGCAGGAGGATCTGCTGCAGGAAGTTATCGGCGATGACATCCTTGATGACCAGCTTGCCGGCTGCCAGCGCGGCTCGTTCCGCAGCCACGGCGGCTTCCTTGCCCTCGGCCTTGGCGATAGCCGCTTTCTGCCTGCCGGTGAATACTTGGTCGGCAAACTCCCGCTCGGCCAGGGCATATCCCCAATCGCGGAAGCCACCTTCGGTGAACTTCATGATGTTGCCCTTGTGCACCAGGGTCACCGACTTGCGCCCATGCTGCAGGGCATAGGCAATGGCGCGGCGAATGAGGCGCTCCGATCCCGCCTGCGATACCGGCTTGATGCCAATGGCCGAACTGTCGGGGAAACGGATCTTCTTGACCCCCATCTCGTTTTGCAGAAAGGCAATGACCTTGGCCACTTCGGAGCTTCCCGCGGCCCACTCGATACCGGCGTAGATGTCTTCCGAGTTTTCCCGGAAGATCACCATGTCGACATCTTCCGGACGCTTCATTGGGCTCGGCGTGCCGGCAAAATAGCGCACCGGTCGCTGACAGACATAGAGATCGAGATCCTGCCGCAGGGCGACGTTGAGACTGCGGATGCCACCGCCCACCGGCGTCTCCAACGGGCCCTTGATGGCCACATGGTAGCGCTGAATGGCGGCCATGGTTTCCTCGGGCAGATACACGCCCGCGCCAAATTTGGCGACGGCCTTCTGCCCCGCATAGAGCTCCTGCCAGTCGATACGACGTGCAGCGCCATATACCTTGGCAACGGCAGCGTCGAGCACCTGGCGCATGGCCGGCGTGACATCGACGCCTATCCCATCCCCCTCGATGAAGGGAATGACCGGTTCGTTGGGAACCACGATGTTTCCCTTTTCGTAACGGATCGCCGTACCACTCATGCCGTCTTCTCCAATTGCTCACTGGCCCAGGACAAGGCGCCACCCTTGCGAATCAGTTCCAGGTCGCGTTCGCTGGCCAACTGCGGCTGTACAGCAATCTCGATGCCCTGACTGAGGTCCTGCAGCAGTAATGTCTTGCCCAGGCCCAAGCCTCGGATGTCCAATGCCAGTTCGTCACCGGCCTGCATCTTCTCATAGTCGGCGGCGTTGACGAAGGTCAGCGGCAGAATGCCGAAGTTGATCAGGTTGGCGAGGTGGATGCGCGCAAAGGACTGCACCAGCACCGCTTTCACCCCCAGATAGCGGGGCGCCAGGGCCGCATGTTCGCGGCTGGAACCCTGACCATAGTTGTGCCCAGCAACGATGAAGCCACCGCCGGAACTCTTGGCCCGACTGGGGAAGCTTTCATCGACCACATGGAAGACATACTCCGAAATGGCTGGCAGGTTGGAACGCAGGGGCAGGACCTTGGCCCCCGCCGGCATGATGTGATCGGTGGTGATGTCATCCCCCAGGCGAATGAGGACGGAACCGCGAATTTCGTCGGGTGCCGCATGATTCACCGGCAGCTTGGCAATGTTGGGGCCACGCAGCACCTCCACCTTCTCTGGCTCGCCCGCGGGCGCCACGATCATGCGGTCGTCCACCAGGAACTGCCCAGGCAAATCCACCTGGATAGGCGCCATACCCAGATCGCGCGGGTCGGTGATCACCCCCGTCAAGGCGCAGGCAGCGCAGGTCTCGGGACTGGCGAGATACACCGCGGCATTCTTGGTGCCCGAACGACCGTAAAAATTGCGGTTGAAGGAGCGGATGGAGACCCCTTCGCTGGGCGGCGCGAAGCCCATGCCAATGCAGGGACCGCAAGCCGATTCCAGGATGCGCGCACCAGCGCCAATAAAATTGAGCAGGCCGCCATCCTGGGTGACCATCTCCATGACCTGCCGGGAACCCGGCGAGATTCCCAGACTCACCCCTTCCGCAACCACCTTGCCCTTGAGCATGGCAGACACCGTCATCAGATCGGTATAAGACGAGTTGGTACAGGAACCAATCGCCACCTGCGCCACCGGCGTACCGGCAACCTCCCGCACGGTCTTCACGTTGTCCGGGCTATGCGGACAGGCAATCAGTGGCTCCAGGGTATCGAGATCGATCTCCAGGACCTCGTCATAGCTGGCGCCAGCATCCGCCACCCACTCCGACCAATCGGCCTCCCGGCCCTGCGCCTTGAGATAGGCGCGGGTGACCGCATCGCTGGGAAAGACGCTGGTGGTAGCCCCCAGTTCGGCGCCCATATTGGTAATGGTGGAACGTGCCGGCACCGACAGACTGGCGACGCCCGGGCCAAAATACTCGAAGACCTTGCCCACGCCACCCTTGACGGTCTTGCGGCGCAGCACTTCGAGGATGATGTCCTTGGCGCTGACGAAAGGCTGCAGGCGGCCAGTCAATTTGACGCCGATTACCTGCGGCATGTTGAGATTGAAGGCCAGACCGCCCATGGCCAGGGCAATGTCGAGCCCACCGGCGCCAATGGCGAGCATGCCGGCGCCGCCGGAGGTAGGAGTGTGCGAGTCGGAACCGAGCAGGGTACGCCCCGGCTTGGAGAAGCGTTCCAGGTGCACCTGATGGCAGATCCCATTGCCGGGACGGGAGAAATGAATCCCATACTTGGCAGCGAAACTCTGCAGGAAGCGGTGGTCATCGGCGTTCTCGAAGCCAGACTGCAGCATATTGTGATCGACATAGGAGACCGACAGCTCGGTGCGCACCTTGGGCAATCCCAACGCCTCGAACTGCAGATACGCCATGGTACCCGTAGCGTCCTGGGTCAGGGTCTGGTCGATGCGGATCGAGATGGGACTGCCGGCCTGCAACTCACCACTGACGAGGTGAGCGGCAATGATTTTCTGCGTGACGTTGTGGGCCATAGCGAAACTCCTTTTCAAGGCGGCAATCCATAAGAAACGATAATGACAAAAGCAGCCGTCTACGCCAAGGGGCAATCACACCCAATCCTGCGCCCGCCGCAGGCGCCGCAAGGTCTCTTCTCGCCCCAGCACCGCCAAGGTCTGATCGAGGGGCGGGGAGACGGCGCAGCCCGCAACCGCCACTCGCAGCGGTTGCGCCACCTTGCCCAACTTGCCTTCTGCATGCTCTTGCGCCAATGCCTGCAACACCGTATGCACGGCGCCAGCCGTCCAGTCCGTGACCTGCTCCAAGGCGTGCCACGCCGCCTGCAACAACGCCCCCTGCCCAGCGAGATGTTTGCTGCGATCCTTTTCCTCTGCCGTTTCCGGTGCCACATAAAACATCTTTGCGGCAGCGGCCATATCCACCAGGGTCTTCGCACGCTCCTGCAGCAGAGGGACGACTTTCTCTACCGCAGGACCAGCGGCGATTGCCGCGTCGTCCAATCCCACCAAATAGGGACGCAGCTGCCGCGCCAGCTCCTCGGCCGACAGAGTCTGCAGATGCTGGGCATTGAGCCATAGCAGCTTTTCGGGATTGAAGGCGGAGGCGGCCTTGTGTACCTCCCCGATACGGAAATGCTCGATCATCTCCGCGCGACTGAAGACTTCCTGATCGCCATGGGACCATCCCAGCCGCACCAGGAAGTTCAGCAGGGCATCCGGGAGAAAACCCTGCTCGCGATATTCCAGCACGCTGACCGCGCCATGGCGCTTGGACAGCTTCTGTTTGTCCGGCCCAAGAATCATCGGCACATGGGCATACTGCGGGACACTGGCGCCCAGGGCCTGCAGGATCTGCATCTGCCGCGGGGTATTGTTGAGGTGATCATCACCGCGGATGACCTGGGTGATACCCATATCCCAGTCGTCCACGACCACACAGAAATTGTAGGTGGGGGTACCGTCCGAGCGGGCAATGATCAGATCGTCGAGCTCGCTGTTTTGGAACACCACCCGTCCGTGCACCAGATCCTCGACCACGGTTTCGCCGCTGTCGGGGCTGCGAAAGCGGATGACGGGAGAGACGCCCGGACGAGCCTCCGGTCGCTGCCGGCAGCGACCGTCGTAGCGAGGTTTCTCGCCCCGCGTCCGCTGCTCTTCCCGCATGAGATCCAGTTCTTCCTTGCTGCAATAGCAATGGTAGGCGGTACCAGCCGCCAGCATCTGTGCCAGCACCTCGCGATAACGCTCCATCCGCTGCGTCTGATAGAAGGGGCCCTCGTCCCAATCCAGACCCAACCACTGCATCCCCTCCAGGATGGCGGCGGTGGCTTCGGGCGTCGAGCGTTCGAGGTCCGTATCCTCGATGCGCAGGATGAATTGGCCCTGCTGTTGACGCGCATGCAACCAAGAGAAGAGCGCGGTTCGCACTCCACCAATATGCAGGTAACCAGTGGGACTGGGGGCAAAACGGGTACGCACGGTCATCGACTCTGAATCCTTATCTTGCTTCTGTACGAGTAGCGGGGCCCATCATATCAGGCTTGCACCCTGCGCCACACTGCGCGTCGGGATTGCCGCATTTTGCCGGGCATCGATAGGAAATTTTGATAGTCCATAATTAGGATTGACGAGCATCGATGGACCCCCTAGTATCAGCCGGATGGTCCTCGTGGGGATCGTCCCAGCGTTTTGTTTATATTTGCGAAAAGTCTGCAGATTTGGTCAGGGTGCACAATCGGGGCCTCCTCACCAAAGAAGGAGTAGTATGCGAAAGTCGGTCATCGTCCTATCCACGAGCTGCGCGCTGCTGGCGTCACCACTCGCTTGGGCCAGCAACAGCGCCGCCACCTCACCCAGCACCAATGATCAGCAAGAATCTCTCTCCCAGTTGATCGCCAAACTGCAACCCAGTAGTCCAGCCCTGCAAGACCCCAACACGGATGCGCAGGGAGCCGTTCCGGAGGCGGCCAGTGACAGCTCGCAGCTCTTGCAGGAATTCCGCAGCCTGCAGCGCAGCGACGTGGCGCTGCAAAGCACGCAGGAGAGCATCTGGGCCGATCTGATAGATGGTTTTCGCATCAGCGATGTCTCCCGACCGCGGGTAGCCAAGTGGCGCAGTTGGTTCCTGCAGCACCAGGGCAAGCTGGAGGAGATCCTCCACAACTCCAGCCCCTTCTTGTACTACGTTGCCAATGCGGTGCACGAACGGGGCCTGCCCATGGAGCTGGCGTTGCTGCCTGCCATCGAGAGCGGCTACAACCCCAAGGCGTATTCTCCGGCAGCCGCGGCGGGGCTTTGGCAGTTCATTCCCGGCACTGCCAGAAATTTCGGTCTACAGAATACCCGCTGGGGCGACCCCCGCCTCAGCCTTACGGCCTCCACCAATGCCGCCCTCGATTATCTCTCCTATCTCTACAATTACTTTGGCGGCAACTGGCTCCTTGCCATCGCCGCCTATAATGCCGGTCAGGGTACCGTCTCGGCGGCCATACAGCAGAATGTTGCCGCGGGGGAACCCACCGACTTCTGGGATCTGAACCTGCCGAATCAGACGGAAAACTACGTTGCCGAGTTACTCGGGCTGGCACAAGTGATTCAGAATGCCCAAGCTTACCACATTGCCCTGCCAAGCATCCCCAACACCGCGCATATTGCCTTGGTGAATACACCGCGGCGGGTCAATTTGCAGGTTGCGGCGCAGTTGATGAACGTTTCCGTGACCGAGCTACAACACCTGAATGCCGGGCTGAGTTACGGGGTGGCGCCAGCCGGTTACTCGCTGGTGGTCCCCAAGGACAAGGCGAAAACCCTGCGCACCGCCCTGCTGCAGATGCCGGAACCGGAAACGCCCGCTCCGACAGCGAGTCCAGTGCCAGCCGTCGCCGTACAGACCACACGGCCTACTCCCGCCGTGCATTACACCTCTGTACGATCTGGCGAAACCCTGTCCCAGCTTGCCCTTCGGACTGGCGTTTCCGTGCGTGATCTCGAGCGCTGGAATCATTTGCGCTCGGGCCGCCTCCTGCAGGTAGGGCAACGACTCACCATCTATGGCGGCAAGCCTATGGCCGTCGCCAGCGGGTACGCGCCACACAGTATCACCGTGCGTCCCGGCGAGAGTCTCTGGCAGCTGGCACAACGCGCCGGAGTCAGCGTGAACGCCCTGGCCAGCGCCAACGATATGAGTACGCGCAGTGTCATTCACCCCGGACAGAAACTGCAGTTGCCTGGCAACCACTTGCAAGAGGCTACCTATACCGTCGCCCAAAGCGGCGGCAGCATTCGCGTGCGACCCGGTGAAACCCTCTGGCAGATTGCCCAACGCGCCGGTGTGAGCGTATCCGCTATCGCGTCCTACAACGGTTTGCATAGCAAGAGCATGTTGCATCCCGGACAGGTATTGCGCCTCCCCGCCCGCGGGACGGAGGTGGCTGCGTTGAGTCCGCAGCAAGAACGGCTGGCCAGTGCCCCGCATGCTACTACCTACGTCGTCCGCCCCGGCGACACTGTCTGGCAGATTGCGCAGCAATTTCACGTCTCACCCCACGCCCTAGTGCAGTGGAATCGCCTGGCTTCGGCGAGTGACCTGCAGCCCGGCAAACATCTCACCATTTTCCTGCGTTGACAGGGATTCTCGGAGCATTCACAGACCATGGGTTTTTTACAGAATAAACAGGCTTTGGTAGTCGGCGTTGCCAACGAACGTTCCATTTGCTGGGGTATTGCCCAGGCGCTGGCACGGGAGGGAGCGGAAGTCCTGTTGACCTATCAGAGCGAGCGCACCAAAAGCCGGGTGGAAGACCTAGCGGCGCAGATTCAGGCGCCGGCCCCCTTGGCCCTGGATCTGATGGACGAGGCGCAGGTACGTGCTATCGTCGACGACCTGCAGCAACGTTGGGGAGGCGTGGATATCGCCATCCATGGTGCGGCCTTTGCACCTAAGGACGAGCTGTCTGGAAACTACGCGGACGTTACTACCCGAGAGGGTTTCCGCATCGCCCACGAAGTGTCGTCCTACAGCTTTACCGCCATGGCCCAGGCTCTGCGCCCACTGATGCAGGGACGCCATGGCGCCCTCCTCTCGCTCAGCTATCTGGGCGCCGAACGGGCGATGGCCAATTACAATGTCATGGGACTGGCCAAGGCCAGTCTGGAGGCAGGTGTACGCTACTTGGCCCACTCCCTGGGGCCCGAAGGGATCCGGGTAAACGCTATTTCTGCCGGTCCCATCCGCACCCTGGCGGCCAGCGGCATCAGCGAGTTTCGCAGCATCCTCGACCACTATGCCGCGCATGCCCCGCTGCGGCGCAACGTGACACAAGAGGAAGTCGGTAATGTCGCCGCCTTCCTCTGCTCGGATCTCGCCTCGGGCATCACCGGCGAAATCACCTACGTCGACGCCGGCTACAACATCGTCGGCTTCTAGGCGCGGCGCTTTTCCACCTCGGCCAGCATCGCCTCGAAGGCAGTAGAGAAGGCCTCCAAGCCCTCCTCCTGTAACTGGGGGGCGACCTGGCCATCGAGGTCGACCCCAAGAGACGCGAGATCAGCCAGGGTCTGCTCCGCCGCATCGAGGTCCTGCGCGATGGTCTGGCCTAACTTTCCATGTTCTCGCAGCTTGGCCAGGGTGGCATCGGGCAGGGTGTTGATGGTCTCTGGCCCCATCAGGGGCTCGACATAGAGCAGATCGGAATAGGCAGGATTTTTGGTGCTGGTGCTGGCCCAAAGCAGATACTGTGGCCGCCCGCCGGCTGCCTTGAGGCGAGAAAAGCCCTGACCGTGGAAGGTCTCCCGATACAGCGCATAGGCTTTCTTGGCCAGCGCCACCGCGGTCTTGCCCCGCAATCGCAATGCCTCTTCCGTACCGATTTTTTCCAGCTGCTGATCCACCAGCGTATCGACGCGCGACAGGAAAAGGCTGGCGACGGCCTTCACCCGTCCAGGCTCGCCGCCGGCATCGATCCATGCCGTCAGACCTTCCTGGTAGGCAGCGAATACCTCGCGCACGTGCTGCAGACCAAACATCAGCGTCACATTGACAGAAATGCCGCGACTGATGAGGGTGCGCAGCGCAGCAATGCCAGCGGCGGTGGCCGGCACCTTGATCAGGAGATTTTCGCGCTGGACGATGCTGCGTAAACGCTCCGCCTCGGCAACGGTGGCAGCCTCGTCCATCGCCAGCCGGGGGGACTCCTCCCAACTCACCCAACCATCATCCCCTTGGGTAGCCACATGGGTAGCATGCAGCAGATCGCAGGCCATTTGCAGATCAACCTTGACCATCTCTTCATAAAGGCGCTCCGCCGACTCCGCCGGACGCGCCAAATCTTCTTGATAGTATGGGCTCTCGTGAATGGCCTTCTGGAAAATACTGGGATTGGAGGTCACCCCGGAAACACCATCCTCGGCAATGTAGCGGGCAAGAATGTCGTCGTGAATCAGAGTACGAGAGAGATTGTCGAGCCACAGACTCTGCCCCAAGCGTGCATGTACTTCGCGTAAATCAGCCATTACCTTTCTCCTTGCGGACCACTCTGCCTACCAGTCTAGTGCAGAAATCCGTTTGATAGCGGATTATGGATGACACTGAACTGCCGCGCGGCCACCCTCGGCGACAAGCTCCGGCAGGCCTTCCCACTGCTCGCGCCGCGACAGGGCACGCAACAACATCGGTAGATTCAGCCCATAAATCACCCGTGCCCAGGGGTTAGCCCAAGTCTTGGGCAGGGCGTTGGCGGGGCTGGCACCGAGAATATCACAGAGAATCAGCAGCGGACGCTCCGGCCCGGCGGCATCGATCAGCTCCTGCAGGCGAGCACGCAGGGGCGCGAGATCATCGCCAGCAGGGGACAGGGAAAGCAAGGCAGCGGGGCGATCGCCATAGATGTGTTCGACCACTGCCAGCAGCGCCTCGCCAAGACCGGCATGGGTAAGCACAACCACCTGCACCAAGGTCAAGAATAGCGCTCCTGAATATCGAGCTCGCGATGCTCGACCAAGATCTCCTGCCCATCTCGCGCCAGGGATCGCGCCAAGGATTCGACCATGTAGACGCTACGATGTTTGCCACCGGTGCAGCCCAGGGAAATGGTGACATAGTTTCGGTGGTCGCGAGCAAAAGGGGGTAGCCACTCCTGCAGAAAGGCCTCCAGACTGCTCCTGGCCACCTGTACGGCATCCTGATGGTCAAGGAATTCCCGCACAGGGCCATCGCGCCCGGTCAAAGACCGTAGTTCGGGCTCGTAATGGGGATTGGGCAAGGCGCGCAGGTCGAAGACAAAATCGGAATCGGCAGGTACCCCGTTGCGAAAAGCGAAAGACTGCAATAGCAAGATCAGGCCCTGGACCCGCGCCACCTGCGCCCAGGCCTGCACACGCAGGCGCAGAGAGTGGCTGCGGACCTGCGAGGTATCCAACACACGATCGGCCAGGCGCGCCAAGGGAGCCAGAAGGGTGCGCTCGCGCGACAAGACCTGATGCAGCGCGGCTCCTGGGGCTGCCTCCTGATCGCTGAGGGGGTGGCGGCGCCGGGTCTCGCTGTACCGGCGTAACAGCGTTTCTTCATCCGCATCGAGAAAGAGTATACGCGGTTGCAGACCGCATTCCTGCGGTATCTTCTGTAATGCCTCCGGCAATGCGTCGAGAAAGGTGCGATTGCGCACATCGATACTCACGGCAACCCGCAGGGGAGCCAATTGGTGGTGCGCCAATTCCTGCAACAAGGAATCCAGGAGGGTAGCGGGCAGATTGTCTACACAAAAATAGCCAAGGTCTTCGAGTGCCTGCAAGACGGTCGTCTTGCCAGAACCGGACAGCCCCGTAATGATGACAAAATCACCAGCGGCGCTCACAGCTTGTGGCCCACCGCACGAGTTTGTTGATCGAAAAGCGCCAACATATCCACACCGGCTTCACGCAGGTACTGCGCTCGTGCTGCCGCCTCCACGAGTACCGCCAGATTGCGTGCAGCACTGACGGGCAGGCGCAGGCGTGGAAAGGGCACTCCGAGAATGTCCCAATGGTCCACCTGGCCCTGCAAACGATCGACATCGGCCAGTTCCATTTCCGCCATATCACGAATCTCGACCACCAAGCGTAGTCGCTTGGAATCGATCACGGAAGAGGCACCGAAAAGATGGCGAATATTGATGATCCCCAGCCCACGCACCTCCATGAAATCCTGCAGGGCCGCGGGGCAATGGCCAGTGACCACTCCCGGCGCTTCGCGAATGCACAGCACGCTGTCGTCGGCGATGAGACGGTGATGGCGACTCACCAACTCCAGGGCCAGCTCGGACTTGCCGATGCCGGCCTCCCCCTGAATGAGGATTCCCACCCCGAGCACGTCCACCAAAACCCCATGCAGCAGGCAGCGCGGCGCCAGCTCGCGTTGCAGATATTGCTGCACGCGCACCAAAATCCGCCGGGCGGGAAGCGCCGAGACAAGGATACTCACCCCTTCGTCCATCAAGCTCGCCAGCCAATCGGAAGCTGGCTGTACCCCTTCCGCCAGAACAAGGATGCGCAATCGCTGCACGTGATAGATCTGCTCGGGGTGACTATGCAGGTAATCCAGCTCTGCCTGCCCCAAGATCTGCACTGGGTGCGAGCGAATGAAACTGAGAAATCCCACCAGCGCCGCACCATCACTGCTGTGCTGCGGGTCGACACGAAGCATCGTTTGCGCAGACGCGTGCAAGATCTTCCAGTCAAGTTCAGCTTCCAGGTCGGAAGCCATCTGGGAAAAACTGACGCTGCGATCCATTCCGTCCAACCCTATGCAAACGGCGCGAACATCGCCACCGAAAACGGGTACGCCTCAGGCAACTAGCAGAGCGCGAAAGGCATCCACATCCTCGACCTGAGCAAGCTGCTGCCGCACGTTTTCCTGCGCCAGACGCGCGGCGATGTGGGACAGTAGCTCCAGGTGCTCCATAGCTTCTCCGGCGGGTACCAGCACGGCCACAAAGATGTGCACGCCTTCCGCATCGGGCGCGGCAAATCCCACTGCCGTACGAGTGCGCAACGCGGCGACCGCAGCGCTGGCAAGATCCGGCAAACGCGTATGTGGCACCGCCACTCCGAAGCCCAGTGCCGTGGAACCCTGCATTTCGCGAGTCATCAGAGCGTCATAAATTTTTTGCTGCGCGATTCCCGTGCTCTCACTGAGCCTCTCGGCCAGGGCCTGCAAGACCCCCGTCATACTGACGGCCGGACTGTCGAGAAGAATCGCCTTTGCGGGGAGCGGCAAAGCAGCCATGGTCATTCGCTTTCGGTGGCAAGGACTGCAGCTACCGGACTGCTCCGATGGCGCTGCAGTTTTTCCTTGTATTGACGCACCTGACCGTCAATCTTGTCGGCCAGTTGGTCGATGGCGGCGTACATGTCGGCATCACGCGCCTCGGCGTGAAAATCGTGTCCGGGAGCGCTGACAGTGATCTCCACCACGTTGGAAAGTTTCTCGTGGGGAAGG
This sequence comes from Acidithiobacillus sp. YTS05, assembly GCF_024396695.1. Lineage (GTDB taxonomy): Bacteria > Pseudomonadota > Gammaproteobacteria > Acidithiobacillales > Acidithiobacillaceae > Igneacidithiobacillus > Igneacidithiobacillus copahuensis. The sequence goes on along the minus strand of NZ_CP094359.1, from coordinate 482,688 downwards.
AACTTCAACACGACGCGCCCATCGATGACGCGATCGAAGTAGTGATCAAGGCGCCCGAGTTTTTCGTGCACTCGGTTCTTGATGGCCTCGGTGAGGTCCAGGTGTTGGCCGGTGATGTGTAATTGCATGGCAAGCTCCTAGCTTTCGTTTATGGGAGTCCATCACTGCTTTACCGCTCCGCTCTCAGTGTAGCGCCTTGGCCGCCTTTGCAAAAGCCAAGGAGCGGGAGACATTGGCTACAAGCGGCGACGCTGGCTGGCGGGCGGAATATTGGCCGCCTCACGATACTTGGCGACGGTACGGCGGGCAATCTGGATGCCCTGCTCGGCGAGTACCTTGGCGATTTCGGCGTCGCTCAATGGATGCTGGCTGTCTTCTGCCTGAACCATCTTGAGAATCACGGCACGAATAGCGGTGGCAGACGCCGCCCCCCCTTGGTCCGTACCCACATGACTGGAGAAGAAATACTTAAATTCAAACAAACCGCGGGGGGTGGTCATGAACTTTTGGTTGGTGACTCGGGAGATCGTCGATTCGTGCATCTCCACGGCCTCGGCGATGTCGCGCAGGACCATGGGACGCATCGCCTCCGGCCCGTGCATAAAAAAATCCTTTTGCTGTTCAACAATCGCCGTCGCTACCTTGAGGATGGTTTCCTGCCGACTCTGTAGGCTCTTGATGAACCAGCGCGCCTCATTGAGCTGATCCTGGATGTACCGGTGCGCGGCATCCTTGCCGCCGGACAGGCCCGCGTAATGACGATTGATACGCAGCCGCGGCATCGCCTCGGCGTTCAGTTCTACCCGCAGCCGTTTGCCTACCCAACGCACGATGACATCGGGAATGACGTATTCCGAGGCTCCAGCACCAATTTCGCTGCCGGGTTTGGGATTGAGGGCAGCAATCAGGGCAACAGCAGCGCGCAACTTCTCCTCGCGCGCATCCAGGGCCTGCGCCAGGCGGACATAGTCATGTTTGGCCAAAAGCTCGAGCTGCTCGTCGACGATACGGCGGGCGAGGAGCAGGGCATCATCTTCTTCCTCGATCTGCTGCAACTGCAAGGAAAGGCATTCCGCCAGACTGCGGGCAGCGACCCCTGGCGGGTCAAATTCCTGAATCTGCCGCAAGATCGCTTCCAGCTCCGCCAGCGGTCGACCAGAGGTCTCCACCAGCTCGCTAAGCTCCGCGCCCAGATAGCCGGTATCGTCGATGGCATCGATGATCAACTCCGCCAGATTGCGATCATCGCTCTCGAAAAAGGTGAGGTTAGCCTGCCAGCGGAGGTAGTCCTGCAGGCTTTGTTCGCGGCTGTTGCGCGCCTCGAAATCGGGCAGATCCTCATCATTGGCCGTTGCGCTTCCTGCGGCGCTGCTGCCCATGTCGAACACATCTTCCCACTGGCTGTCGACGGGCAGCTCTTCGGGCAGGCTGGTTTCCGCCGCAAGATCGAGCTGGCGCTCCTCCGGTGCGGGGGATGGACCATCACTCGCCGCCAGCTCCACGCCTTCTTCCTCATCGAGGAGTGGATTACTGTCGAGCATCATCTGCACTTCCTGCTGCAGGTCGAGGGTCGACAACTGCAGAAGGCGGATCGCCTGCTGCAATTGTGGGGTCATGGCCAGATGCTGACCGAGTTTGAGTTCGAGTCCTTGCTTCATGATTCAGATCTTGAACTGCTCTCCCAGATAGACTTCGCGCACGGCGGGATTGTCGATGAGGTCTTGCGGGCCGCCCGCAGCCAGCACCTGACCATCATGCAGGATATATGCGCGCTGGCAAATACCCAAGGTTTCACGCACGTTGTGATCGGTGATGAGAACGCCGATGCCGCGCGCACTCAGGCCGGAAATCAACTGCTGAATCTCGATCACAGAGATCGGATCAATACCGGCGAAGGGTTCATCGAGCAGAACGAAGCGCGGGCTCATGGCCAGGGTGCGGGCAATTTCCACCCGCCGCCGCTCCCCCCCCGAGAGGCTTTGTCCGCGGGTGTTGCGCAGATTTTGCAGATGCAATTCGGCGAGCAGCTGCTCCAGACGCTCCTGCCGTTCTTCGCTGCCCAGAGGCAACTGTTCGAGCACTGCCAGGACATTGTCGGCGGCACTGAGCTGACGGAATACCGAGGGTTCCTGGGGAAGATAACCAAGCCCCATGCGCGCGCGCTGATGCATGGGGAGTTTGCCGATATCCTGGTCATTGAGGTAGATCCGACCGCTATCGGGTCGAATCAGGCCTACCATCATATAAAACGTCGTGGTCTTGCCGGCGCCGTTCGGTCCTAGCAGCCCCACCACCTCGCCGGCCTTCACTTCCACCGACACCCCGCGCACCACGGTGCGTCGGCGAAAGCGTTTGACCAGGGATTCCGCGCGCAGCTGGGACGTCATGGCTTGGCACTACCACCCTTGGCCGGATAGAAGACCGAGCGTACCCGCTGGCCAGGGCTTGCCGTCACGGCCGTCTGTTGGCTCTGCAAAAGATAGGTGACCTGATTCCCGCTGACCTCGTTTTTCCCCTGCCAAAGGTGGGCGTCGCCGCTGAGGATGATACGGCCGCTGCCGGGTTCATAGGTCAGCTGCTGGCCATAGCCATGGCGCTCGGCACTGGACATGGTGAAACTCACCGGGCTGCCCGTGGCTACCGCTTTCTCTACCTTACCAGCGGCGGCGTGGATGGTGAGCTGCGCAGCGTGGATGATGAGATCCCCCTGCTGCATAACGACATCACCGCTATAGATGGCCTCCTGCACGGGTTTGTTCTGGCCCTGCAGCTGGTCAGCGGAAATGTGGATGGGCCCCTTGCCGAGTCCCGCATCCGGCGCGTTTGCCGCGCTGACCGAAAGCGGAACCAGACAAGACAAAAGAACGAAGCAACACTTACGGTACATAAGTTCCTCGCACCTGATGCAACAAGCGGAACTGCTCTGTTTTTACCGACGCCCACAACCCAACCCCCTGCAGGGTACTGCGCCCATGGGTCAGAAAGACCGGATCCTGAGTCTCGATCACGCCGCTCTTGGGGTCATAACGCAATCTTTCCGTACGCAGGGTACTGTCAGACCCCAACGTCGCAAGCACCTGCCCCCAGGCGAGGAGCTCCTGATCGCCGTTACGCAGAAGACCATGCTCGGCCTGCAGGGCAAGGTTCCCCTGACGGCGGAAGCGTTCCAGCGAAAGACCGTTGAGAAAGGTCTGATTGCCCTCGGGCAGATGGTAGGCATCCTGTGCATGGGCGAGTAATTGTAGTTGTCCCTGCGCGTCATACTCGCGCAGGACGACATCGCTGGCGGCCTGATCACCGCGCCGAATGCCACCATGCCAATCCACGGCAACGAAGGGTATGGGTTGTTTTGGCCAAGTCAGCCACAACAGTCCTGCGCCCAGTAGAGCAAAGAACAGGAGTCCAGGCAGACGCAGGTTCATACCTGACCCAGGGCGCGCGCCATGATACCGCCCCAATGCCCCTGGACACGCAAGATTTCCTCGCTCAGTTCGCGCACTGCGCCCATACCACCCGGGCGTTGCGCGATCCAGTGCGCACGCGCCAGGACTTCGGGGTGCGCATCAGCGGGCGCCGCGGCGAGCCCCACGCGGCCGAGAATACCGAGATCGATCAGATCATCCCCCATGTAGGCGACTTCCTCTTCCCGCCGCTGGGTGGCGAAGAGTAATTCGGTGTAGGCGACGATCTTGTCGACACTGCCCTGATACACACGCTGGATGCCGAGATCACGGGCCCGATGAGCGAGGGCCTGGGAATAGCGCGCGGTGATCAGCGCCACCTCGATGCCACAATCCTGCAGGAGGCGGATGCCATGCCCATCGCGCACATGAAAACTCTTGCTTTCCCGCCCTTCTGCATCGAAGAGCAGGCGGCCATCGGTGAGCACCCCATCAACGTCCAGGACCAACAGGCGTATCCGCGCACAGCGCTCGCTGCAATCCGTCATGCGACCCCCGCATGTAATAGATCGTGCATACTGATAGCGCCCGCCAGGCGATCCTCGTCATCGACGATCAGCAATACCGCCACCCGTTCGGCATCCATCCGCGCCATCGCTTCTGCTGCCAAGGCGTCGGCGCTGATACACAACGGCTTGGGACGATAGAAATCGGCCATAGGACGCCCCCAGAGATCCTGTTGCTCGGCGAAGGCTCGGCGTAAGTCGCCATCGGTGAAGATGCCCAAAAGGTGATCGTCGTCATCGACCACTGTCGTCATGCCCATGCCTTTGCCACTCATCTCCAGGATCGCCTCGTGCACCGGGGTCGAAAGCCGCACCCGCGGCAACTGCTCAACCCGGCGCATCAGGTCTTCCACCCGCAGCAATAAACGCTTTCCCAGAGCGCCACCGGGATGGGAGAGAGCAAAATCATCCGCGGAAAAACCCCGGGCACTGAGTAGGGCCATGGCTAGGGCATCCCCCATGGCGAGGCTGGCAGTGGTCGAGGCGGTGGGCGCCAGATTCAGCGGGCAGGCCTCGCGCGCCACGGCACAATCCAGATGCACGTCTGCCCGTCGCGCCAGAGTAGAGTCCGCCTTGCCGGTGAGGGCGATCAGGGGGACGCCGATGCGTTTTACCACCGGCAGAATGGCAAGCAGCTCCGCGGTTTCGCCGGAATTGGACAGGGCCAGGAGCAGATCGGACGCCGTGAGCATGCCAAGATCGCCATGACTGCCCTCGGCAGGATGGAGAAAAAGGGCGGGACTCCCCGTACTGGCCAGAGTCGCGGCGATCTTCTTACCGATGATCCCGGATTTTCCCATGCCGCTGACGACAATGCGGCCCGGACAGGCGAGCAGCAATCGACACGCGGCGACGAAGGCGTCGTCGAGTCGCGCCTCGAGGGCCTCCAGCGCTTCCCGCTCCAGACGCAGGGTTTCCCGGCCGGTACGCAGCAGGAGTTCACTATTGGCGGAAGCTTCAGTCATTGCTGCGACTCGCCTCATAGGCAATGCGACACTCGGGATGCGCCGCCATCACCTTGTCGACGTCAGCAAAGCTGCTCTGTTGCAAGAGTTCCCAACATTTCAGATTAAGCGCTGCCAGCTCATGCGGGTGCTGACGATACCAGGCCACCGATCCACTCTCCGGGCGACCACTGAGGATCTGCGGGCGATCGGCCCAGAACAGCAGAACGAACAGGGCGACTGCCCCTAGAAAAATGAGCCCATAAATGATCTTCATCGACGCACAAACCCGCGAACCACATCTCTCACTCGATCTCTTCCCCATACTGTGTATTCAGAAGCGCTACCAGCCGCTCCTCACGTTTCTGGAGATCGGCAAGCAAATTTTCGGCCAGATTATCCCACAAGCCGCGCAAAGGCACGAGTGCCGCCCCAGCCTCCATCTCTTGCAGGAGCTCCGCGACCTTGTCGAGACTCTCCCGCAACTGCAGACCGCTACTCAGGCAATTCTTGATCCGTTCGCGCGGGTGCGGAATCCACGAACGATCCGCACTGTAGGAGCGCAATTTTTCTCCACACTCCAGAATACGCCGCCGCAGCTTGCCCAGGGCGCCGATCTTGCTGCTCTTCAGTTCGCCCCACAGCGCCAGATCCATCACCGCCAACCAGTGCTCGCGCCACTCCTGTACCTGGGCAGCACTTGGCTGCACCCAGATGGTCACTTCCGCTTCATCAAAGGCCACTACGTTCCTCCATAGTGCAGGCGGGCGGCCTGCAAACGCTCCGGCGTACCCACGTCACACCAATACCCTTGCTGAAGATAAGCACGGAGAAGACCTTTCGCCACCCATTGCCGCAGCCAGGGTGCCAGGGGCGCGGGGCCGTCGGGAAAATTCGCCAGCCAGGCAGCGTCCAGAAGGGCAAGGCCAGAATAGGTGTAGGTCGACAAGCCCGGAGCTGGCATTGCCAGCCAACCTTCCCGTACGGCGAAATCGCCTTCGGGATGGTGCGCGGGGTTATCCACCAGAACCAGGCCGGGAGCGCTGGCCAACAACTGCGCCAGGGGATACTCCGTGCAGATATCGCCATTGAGCAGAAGAAAGGGGGCATTTTCCAGACGCTCGCGCAGGGCTACGAGTGCGCCGCCGGTCTCCAGACGCTGCGTCCTTTCGTCGCTATACTCCAGCGACATCCCCTGCCACTGCCGGCCCAGGAAGCGGGGCAAAAGGGCTCCCAAATGCGAGAGATTGATGAAGACCCGCTCCACTCCGGCGGCGGCCAGATGGTCCAGGTGGCGGACGATGAGCGGACGCCCGGCAACGCTCAACAGCGGCTTGGGGAGAAAGTCGGTGCGCGGACGCAGGCGCTCGCCCCGCCCGGCTGCGAGGATCACCGCCTGTCGCATGGCGACCAGCCCCGGAACAAGGGCACGAAGCGTCGCCAGGCCTCCTGCCCGGCCAGCAGGTCCTCGACGTAGGCCCAAAAGCGCGGCAGCAATTCGAGATATCCGCTCTTGCCATCGCGGTACGCCAAACGGCAAAAAATACCGAGGATTTTCAGATTACGTTGTAGCGCCATGACCTCTGTCTGCACGCGAAATGCTTCGGCGCCCGGGACGGCCAATCCGTGCCGCTGCAGCAGACAGCGATACTGCTCGATCCAGCCATCGCGCCGCGCCCGTCCCCAGTCCCAGTAACGATCCCAGAGCAGGGAGGCGAGATCGTAGGTCCACGGCCCGAGCACGGCGTCCTGAAAGTCGATCAGTACCGGCGTGCCGTCGGGCCGTAGCAGGAGATTACGGGCATGGAAATCGCGGTGTACCCAGATGCTGGGCTGCTGGCGCGCTCCGTCCAGCAAGGCGGAAAACAGCATACCGATCTGATCCTGCTCAGCACTCGACAAGGTAACGCCGAGATGCCGCCGGAGATACCAGTCGGGGAAGAGCGACAGCTCCTGCTGCAGCCGTTGTGCATCATAGGGCGGAAAGGGCGGGCGGAGAACCCTACCTTGCGCTGCCGCCGCCAAGCCCAGCAGCAGGGGGAATACCCTGGCCATAATGGCATCCGGCGACTCACCCGCATCCAGCGCGCTCTTGAGGTCACGGGAACCCACATCCTCCTGCAGGAGCAGACGATACCGCAGAGAAACCACAAGGATGCGCGGCACGGGCAGGCCCGCCTCGGCAAAGCGATGCTGCACGCGCAGGAAGGGTAAAAGCTCGTCGGCGTGCGGCACTTGTGCCAGGACGCTTTCACCAGGTGCCCGCCAATAGCGGCGTGCGCTGGCATCGCCAGGAATCGGCTGCAGAACGGTCGGCTCCACGCCATGGGCGCGCAAGAAGCGTTCGGCGGCGGCACTGAGCTGGGGAAGGGGGCTGAGAGATTGCGACATACGCACATTCTGTGCGATTTTACGCGCCTATGCCTAGCCCTGGGACATGCTCGATGGCCGTCGGCCGGTTACGCCCGCCGCGCTGGTCCCTGACCTGCGCGGCAGCGGTCTTCTGCACTTTTGCCGCGCCAGCCTGGGCGCAAGATGGGCCGGTGACCCTCTACGCCGACCAGATCCAGGGCCTCGGCAGCGGCCAATGGACGGCCTCGGGTAATGTGGAGGTGCTCTACGGCGATCGTCGCCTCTATGCCCATCAGGCCCATTACGACGAGAAGAAGGACGAGATCATCGCCAAGGGGCAGGTACACCTGGTCAGCCCCGGAATCGTCACCAATGCGCCGGAGGCAACCCTGAAGATCCACAGCAATCAGGGTATCGTTCTCCATCCGCGTTTCCTGCTGCCGAGTCAGGATGGCCATGGACAGGCGAGCAGCGGGCGGGAGCTTGGCAAGAATCACTACCGCCTCAACGAAGCCTGCTACACCACTTGCCACGGGCAGGTCCCGGCCTGGCAGATCTACAGTCAACAGCTGGATCTCAACCAGAACGACCAATACATTAGCACCTACAACAGCACCCTGAATGTCTATGGCCTGCCGGTCCTCTGGCTGCCCTATTTCAGTTTTCCGCTGCAGCGCCATTCCGGATTTCTGCCACCGACCATTGGCAGTTCCACCATCAATGGCTTTACCTTGGGTATCCCCTACTATTTCGACATCGCTAGCAATCTGGATGACACTCTCACCGTAGAGGGACTGACCAAGCGCGGCGTATTACTACAAAACCAGTTCCGCTATCTGGAGCCCAACTATAGTGGACAACTGCTCCTTGCCTTGCTGCCCCACGACAAGCTCACCGGCAGCAATGTCTGGGCGGTATCCTGGCAGCACCAGCAGAATCTGGGTGATGGTTTTGCGCTCTCGGTCAACTACAATCGTGTCAGCTATCGGAATTTCCTCGCTGATCTCTCCGGGGTTACCGGCTTCAACGGCGGCTATATCGGCGGGGTCGGCAATGCGCCGTATCTGACCTCCACCGGCGCCATCAGCTATGGCAATCGCCATCTGCAGGCGGGTGTCATGCTGCAGGGCTATCAGGAACTGCTCCAAGGAGAAGCTGCGCCCTATGCGCAACTTCCCTATGTCTACGCCAATGGTTATTGGCGCCTCGGCAAGACCGGCTATTTCGACTGGCGCAGCAACTTCAATTATTTCTATGCCAGCACCGGCCCCATCGGTCAGCGCCTCGATCTCACTCCCACCATCGGTTGGAAATGGAGTCGCGCCTGGGGCTACCTGGAACCGCAGGGGCGGCTCTATTTCAGCCATTACCAGATCCAGCGCAATGGCCCTTACGACCGGGTCAGCAACCGCAGTCTGCCCGCCCTGAGCCTGCGCGGCGGTCTCAACTTTGTTCGCGATGCCCAGGATGGCAGCAGTATCGTCCTGCATCCCATGTTCAAATACCTGTTTATTCCTCTGCAGGCACAGAACCAGATCCCGAATTTCGATTCCAGCACACCTTTCCAGAACTACAATTCCATCTTTACCGACAACTCGCTATTTGACGGCAGCGATCGGATCAACGCGGCCAATCAGTTGGCCTATGGCCTGGAGGGGTCGGGCTACAACCCTAATGGCCGGGAAGTCTGGAGCGCCGCCATCGGCCAGATCCAGTATTTCAACCGGCGACAGATCGACCTTGCCGGCAATATCGTGGCGCAGAACAGCCGTTCCAATTATTTCTGGCAGGCCCAGTACGCTCCCTTGGCCAATCTCAATTTCCTCGCCAGCTCCGAAACCGACTCCGACTGGCAGCGTTTCGAGCGCATGGATTTCCGCGCGCAATGGTTGGCCCACAATGGGACCGTGCTCAATCTCGATTATCGCTATACGCGCAACTACGTAGATCAGGCGGGCGTCTCTGCAGCGCTTCCCATCGGCAAGCAGTGGCGGGTTCTGGGCAGCTACCAATACGATGTTCAGGATAACAAGCCCTTGGAGCAGCTGGTCGGGATCGGCTATGATGGCGGTTGCTGGACGGCTCAACTGATGATGTTCCACCAGATTCTACTGGGGGGGCAGACGAACAACGCCGTCTACCTGGAAATCGTGCTGCGCGGTTTGACCAGCATTGGCAATAGTTCCAACGGTTTCCTCGATCAATATGTGCCCGGCGCCAGCATGGAGTTCTGATGTCTCGATACCGCTCTGCCCTTTTCCTCGCCGCTTTGGCTAGCAGTTGCTCTGCCTGGGCCGCAACCCCTTTCGTCAACCGGGAGACACTCCTGGCTGCTCCACCGCCCCCGCAGTCGCGGGTCTTTTCTGCTCGCTCCACGGTGGCAGCGCAAGCCGCGCCCCTGCCACAGAACCTCGACACCCTCAACAAGGTAGTGGCAGTGGTGAACGAGCAGATCATCACCTCGCTGCAACTCAATCAGAAGGTCGGCGCCATCAAGGCACAACTGCAGCAACAGGATCCCGGCCAGTTGCCGCCGGATGCGATTCTGCGCCGTCAGGTGCTGCAACAGATGATCCTGCAGGACATCGAGGTGCAGATGGCCAAACGCATGGAGATCAACGTCGATCAGGCCACGCTGGACCAGGCCATTGCCAATATCGCCCACAGCAACAACCTGACCCCCGATCAGCTGCGCGAGGCACTGACCCAGCAGGGACAGTCCTGGTCGGAGTTCGAGGACAATCTACGTGAACGGATCCTGGTGGACCGTCTGCAGCAACAAGAGGTCGAGGCGCGGGTGCATCTCGGAAAAGACGAGATTCAGACCTTTGCTCGCCAGCTCAAACAAACTGCAGGGGTGAGTTTTGAATTGCAGCAGATCTTCCTGCCCTTGCCCGGAGACCCCAGCCCGGATGCCGTGACTCAGGTGCGCCAGGACATCGAGCGCGTGCACGAGCAACTGGTAAACGGCGCCAGCTTCACCCGTCTGGCCACCGAGGTCAGCGCTGCCCGCGATGCCCTGCAGGGCGGTCGCCTGGGCTGGATCAAGGCCGCCGAGCTACCCAGCGCTGTCACCCAGGCCCTACTCAAACTGCAGCCTGGCGATATCAGCCCGGTGATCCCCAGCGCCACCGGTTATCACATTTTCAAGCTCCTTGATGTCAAGCATCAAGAGCCGTCGGTGACGGAGGTCAAGGCAGCGATGATCGTGTTGCACGCCGGCAAAGGGATTGAGGAGCAGGAGGCACAATCCCAGGCCAAGGACATCGAGTCGAGCCTACAATCGGGGGTAAATTTCAGCGCACTGGCTCGGCGCTACAGTCAGGATCGTGCCACCGCAGCCAATGGTGGCGAATTGGGCTGGGTGGCACCGGGAAGCCTGCCAGACGAGCTGGAACGCGCGTTGATGAGCTTGCCGGTGGGCAATGTCAGTGCCCCCATCCAAATCGGCGATGCCATCTACATCGTGCAGTCGCAAGGCCATCGCGAGGCTGCCCTGAGTGATACGCAGCTGGAGTCGGTCGCGCGCATGCAGCTGTTCAACCGCACCGTTCGCGAGCGTATGGAAGAGTGGCAGCGGCGCATCCGGGACGGCGCCTATGTCGAAATTCTCGACCCGGATCTGCGCTTGCGCAACGCCTGAGATGAATAGCTCCGTTTCGACTGGAAAGGCGCAACAGAGTCCAGAGTCGCTCCTGGGACACCGGCCTTTGCCTGCTATCGCCTGGACACCGACCTGGACCCTGTTTCGCAAAGAGGTCTTACGTTTCGCCCGCGTCTGGTTACAGACAATTGCCGCGCCCTTGGTTACCACACTGCTGTATCTGCTGGTTTTCGGTCATGCCCTGGGGGGGCACATCCGTATCTACCCTGGGGTCTCCTACATCGCCTTCATCGTTCCCGGTCTGATGATGATGTCGGTGCTGCAGAATGCCTTTGCCAATAGTTCTTCCAGTCTGATTCAGGCCAAGGTGACGGGCAACATCATTTTTCTTCTGCTCAGCCCGCTGCGGCCGACGGAGATCTTTTTGGCGATGACCGCAGCGTCCATCGTCCGCGGTATCGTCGTGGGATTGGCCATCCTGCTACTGGCCCTGCTGTTCCTCCATCTACCCCTGCAACATCCAGTCTGGATATTGCTGTTTACCGTCTTCGGTGCGGGAGGAATGGGAGCGCTGGGCATCATCGCCGGGCTTTGGGCAGAAAAATTCGACCAGATTGCCGGCTTTCAGAATTTTCTGATCATGCCTTTGACCTTTCTTGCCGGGGTGTTCTATTCCGTGCAGTCGTTACCGGGGATCTGGCGTCACCTGTCCATGGTCAATCCTTTCCTCTACATCGTCGATGGTTTCCGTTACGGTTTCTTTGGCGATGCCGACGTCTCGGTCTGGGCTTCTCTCGCCGTCGCTCTGGCCTTTTTTCTACTCAGTTCTGCGGTCGCCTGGCGCCTCCTGGCCAGCGGGTACAAGCTGCGTCCCTGAGCGACGGGATCACAGACACGACAATTTCAGGTAAGATGAAAAAATGATGCAAGCAGATACGATCCGTTCCCTCATCGAGTCCGGTCTTCCCGGCGCCGAGGTGCATGTATACGGTGACGATGGCGCCCATTTCGAGGCCGTGGTCATCGCTGGGCAATTTCAGGGCCAGAGCCTCGTCAAACGGCACCAGACAGTGTATTCCTGTCTGGGCGAGCGCATGCGTGAGGAAATCCACGCCCTGCAGCTACGCACCTTGACCCCCGACGAAGCTGCGGCTCGTTCCTGATTTTTTCACTCTCATTCGAGGTACAGTCATGGCCGACATTCAAGACATTATCCAGGATCAGGTAAGTAAGCACCCCATCACCCTCTACATGAAGGGCAATCCGCGGGCGCCGCAGTGTGGCTTTTCCGCCCGCGCAGTGCAGCTCCTGCAGCAGGCGGGCGTGAAAGAGCTCTTCACCGTCGACGTGCTCGCTGACCCGCAGATCCGCGACGGTATCAAGAAATTCTCCAACTGGCCGACCATTCCGCAGCTCTATATCAATGGTGAATTCGTGGGTGGCTCCGACATCATGACCGACCTGTTCCAGCAGGGCGAGCTGCAGAAGCTGGTCAGCAAGGTCCAGGGCTGACGCAACACCGTGGACAAGCTGCTCCTGCGTGGTAATGGCCCCCTGCGTGGTGAGTTGCGGATCTCGGGGGCCAAAAATGCTGCCCTGCCGTGCCTGGCAGCGAGCATCCTGGCGCGGGAGCCGGTTGGCCTGCGCAACATTCCGCACCTGCGCGACGTCACCACCACTCTCGAGCTTCTGAGTTGTCTGGGCGCTCGGGTACTGGTGGACGAGCAGCTGGGGGTGGAGATCGATCCGCGCAGCGTGCATTCCCTGGTGGCACCCTACGAACTGGTGAAGACGATGCGCGCCTCGATCCTGGTACTCGGGCCGTTGCTCGCTCGGTACGGAAGCGCCGAGGTCAGTCTGCCCGGCGGCTGTGCCATCGGCAGCCGTCCCGTCACCGTGCACCTCAACGGTCTGCAGGCCCTGGGCGCGGAGATTCGCCTGGAGGATGGCTTCGTCAAGGCGCGGGCGCAGCGACTCCGTGGGGCCTCCATCGTGATGGAAATGGTTTCCGTGACCGGCACTGAAAACCTGCTGATGGCCGCGACTCTGGCGGAAGGTCATACGCGCATCGAAAATGCCGCGCGCGAGCCGGAGGTAGTGGATCTGGCGCGCATGCTCACTGCCATGGGGGCTCGAATCAGCGGTGCCGGGACCTCGGTGATCGAGGTGGAGGGAGTGGATTCCCTGCACGGCTGCGAGCACCAGATCCTCCCCGATCGCATTGAAACCGGTACCTATCTCGTCGCAGCGGCCATGACCGGAGGCGATGTCTTTTTGCGACGTACCGATCCGCGTCTGCTTGACAGCGTCTTGGCCAAGCTACGCGAGGCGGGCGCGGAACTACAGGAAGACGGCGATGGCATTCGTCTGCGTATGCAGCAGCGACCACGCGCCGTAGACATTCGCACCGCCCCCTATCCCGCCTTTCCGACCGATATGCAGGCGCAGTTCATGGCCCTGGATGCCATCGCCGAAGGTAGCGCAAAGATCACCGAAACCATCTTCGAAAACCGCTTCATGCACGTTTCCGAGCTACAGCGTCTGGGGGCGCATATCGACAGCGACGGCAAGACGGCGGTGGTACGCGGTGTGCCCCGCCTGCAGGGAGCGCCGGTCATGGCTACCGATCTGCGCGCCTCGGCCTGTCTCGTTCTGGCCGGTCTGGTTGCCGAAGGCGAGACCCTCATCGATCGCATCTATCATCTCGATCGCGGCTACGAGGTGATCGAAGAAAAGCTGGGCGCCCTGGGGGCAGATATTCGACGGGTACGAAATCAGAGCGGAAAGGCGGCATGAACGACAGTCTCACCATTGCCCTGTCCAAGGGGCGCATTCTCGAAGAGAGCATTCCACTCTTTGCCGCGGCCGGTATCGAGCTGGCCGAAGACCCCGACAAGTCGCGTAAGCTGATCCTGCCGAGTACTGATCCGCAGGTGCGCTTTCTCGTGATCCGCGCCAGCGACGTTCCCACCTATGTCAGTTGGGGCGCGGCCGACCTCGGTATTGCCGGCAAGGATGTGCTCCTCGAGCAGGAGAATCTCGCCCTCTACGAACCTCTCGACCTGCGCATTGGCGTCTGCCGCATGTCGGTAGCGGAGCCTGCCGCCTTGGCTGCGGGTGACCGACCGGAAAGCTGGGAACGCGTCCGCATCGCCACCAAATATCCGAAAATCACCAAGCGCTTCTTTCAGGCGCGCGGTATCCAGACGGAAATCATCAAGCTCTATGGCAGCATGGAATTGGCGCCGCTGGTGGGTCTGGCAGACCGCATCGTCGATCTGGTCTCCACCGGACGCACTCTGCGGGAAAATGGCCTCGTCGAGGTGGAGGAGATCATGCCGATCTCCAGCCGCCTGGTAGTCAACCCGGCAGCCATGAAACGCAAGGGTAAGGCCATCGAGGATCTCATTCGCAAACTGGAAGCGGAGATTGGGCAATGAAGCGTCTCGACACCCGGCAAGAGGATTTTGCAGCGACCTTTGCCGCTCTGCACGGCTGGGAGGCCAGCGGAGATCAGCAGGTGGAAGAACGGGTGCGGGAGATCCTGCAGGCCGTGCGCAAACGCGGCAATGCCGCGCTGCTGGAGTATACCGCCCGCTTCGATCGCCTGGAGCTGGCCGACGCTGCGGCCCTGGAAATCCCACTGGGCGATTGCGCCGCTGCCCTGGCGGCCTTGCCAGCAAAGGGGCGCGCTGCTCTGCAGGCCGCCGCCGAGCGGATTCGGGAGTATCACCAGCAGCAGCTCGTGCCGAGCTGGGAAATCACCGATGCCTTCGGCAATCAGCTCGGCCAGCGGGTTCTGCCTCTGCAGCGGGTCGGGATCTATGTGCCAGGGGGCAAGGCGGCCTATCCCAGCTCGGTACTGATGAACGCCCTGCCCGCCAAAGTGGCCGGGGTGCAAGAAATCATCATGACCGTGCCCACCCCAGGCGGGGAGGTCAATCCCTGGGTCTTGGCTGCCGCTGCCGTAGCCGGGGTCGATCGCGTCTTTCGCGTCGGTGGCGCGCAGGCCGTAGCCGCCCTCGCCTATGGTACCGAGTCGGTGCCGGCAGTCGACAAGATCGTCGGCCCTGGCAACATCTACGTGGCTACCGCCAAGCGAATGGTCTTTGGCAAGGTCGGCATCGACATGATTGCCGGCCCGAGTGAAATCCTGGTGCTCAGTGACGGCTCGGCACCCGCCGAATGGCTGGCCTGGGATCTGCTGTCGCAGGCAGAGCATGATGAGATCGCCCAGAGCATCTTCATCACCTGGGACGCCGCCCACCTGGAGGCGGTGGCCAGCGCCGTCGACAAGGCCCTGACGGAACTCGATCGTGCCCCCATCGCCCGCACGAGTTGGCAGAATCGCGGGGCCCTGATCCTTGCCCGCGATGCGTTGGAGGCCTGCACCCTGGCCAATCAGGTGGCACCAGAACATCTGGAACTGGCCGTAGAGGAACCGCGGGCCCTGCTGCCGCAAATTACCAATGCCGGCGCGATCTTCCTGGGCATCCATACCTGCGAGGCCCTTGGGGACTATGTGGCCGGCCCCAATCATGTGCTGCCTACCGGCGGCAGTGCCCGCTTTTCATCGCCCTTGGGGGTCTATGACTTCATCAAGCGTACAAGCCTGATTGAAGCCAGTCCCGCGGGAGTGACCGAGTTAGCGAGCCTCGCCAAGACCCTGGCCGAGGCCGAGGGTTTGACGGCGCATGCGCGTTCGGCCGCAGCACGGATTCAGAGCGGCCAATGAGCACAAGATCCCTGCAGGAACAACTACTGCGTCCGGCGCTACTCGCAAGCCACGCCTATGCGGTTGCCGAGAGCGCGGGCTTGATCAAGCTCGATGCCATGGAAAATCCCTACGGCCTGCCCGACAGCCTGCGCAGCGCCTGGCTGGAAAACCTGCGGGAGGCCGAGCTCAACCGCTATCCCACGCCGCGCCCGACGGAATTGTTGCATGCCCTGGCCGAGCACGGGGGTATCCCGGCGGGCATGGAGCTCATGCTCGGCAATGGTTCCGATGAGCTGATCCAGATTCTGATCAGTGCCGTAGCCGGTGCCGGACGACCGATCCTGGCCGTCGATCCATGCTTCGTTATGTATCGTGTCATCGCCGAACAGCAGGGACTCGTCTATCACTCCGTGCCCCTGGATGACAACTTTCAGTTGGATCTCCCAGCCTTTCTGGACGAGATGGCGCGCCGCAACCCGGCCATTGTCTTCCTCGATTGGCCGAACAACCCCAGCGGACAGATGCACCCCGTGGAAAGCCTGGAAGCCATCTGTGCCGGGGCGCCCGGCCTAGTGGTGGTCGACGAGGCCTATCACGCCTTCAGCGAGGAGAGCTTTGCCGGACATCTCGGACGCTGGCCGAATCTGCTGCTTCTGCGCACCCTCTCCAAAGAGGGGCTGGCCGGGCTGCGTCTGGGCTATCTCGCTGGCCCGAAGGCCTGGATTCGGGAACTCGACAAGCTGCGTCTGCCCTATAACATCAACATCCTCACGCAAAAGAGCATCGCCTTCGCCCTGCAGCACGCCGAAGTCTTGGCTTTGCAGGCGGCAGAGATCCGCGCCCAGCGCGAGGTCGTCCTGCAGCGCCTACAGGAGCTGGGCGTGCAAGTCTGGCCCAGCCGCGCCAATTTCCTGCTCTTTGCCGTACCCGGTCGCGCCGCTGCCATCCACTCGGGACTGAAAGAGGCCGGGGTACTGATCAAGGCCTTTACAGGACATCCCCGCCTCGGTGACTATTTGCGTGTGAGCATCGGCACACCCACCGAAAATCGCACATTTCTTGCTGCCCTGGAAAAATTGCTATGAGCCGTGTTGCGGAAGTCCGTCGTGATACCCTCGAAACCCAGATCGCCGTGCGTCTGGACCTGGATGGCTCAGGTCAGGTCAAAATGCAGACCGGTCTGCCTTTTCTGGAGCACATGCTGCACCAGATCGCTCGCCACGGTCTCTTTGATCTGCAGATCGAGGCACACGGCGATCTTGCAATCGACGCGCACCATACCGTTGAGGATATCGGCATCACCCTGGGGCAGGCCTTTGCCCGGGCGGTGGGGGACAAGGCCGGCCTCACCCGCTATGGCCATGCCTATGTCCCCCTCGACGAAGCGCTATCAAGGGTAGTGGTAGATCTCTCCGGACGTCCAGGGCTGGTTTACGCGGTCGAGTTTCCCCGTGCCCAGATTGGCACTTTCGATGTCGACCTCTTGCATGAATTCTTTCAGGGCTTCGTCAATCATGCCCAGGTCACCCTGCATCTCGATGCCCTGCGCGGCAACAACGCCCACCACATTGCCGAGACCCTCTTCAAGGCCTGTGGCCGGGCGCTGCGCATGGCAGTCAGCGCCGATCCACGGGCTGGGGACAGCATTCCCAGCACCAAAGGGACCCTGAATCGATGAGTTATCGCAGTTCCGTCGGTATCGTTGACTATGGCATGGGGAATCTCTACTCGGTAGCCAAGGCGATTGAGCATCTGGGGGGCAAGGCAGTGATCAGCGCCAAACCCAACGAATTGGCCGCCTGCGATCGCCTCATCTTCCCCGGCGTAGGGGCCTTTGGTGATTGCATGGCGGCCCTGGAAGAACGTGAACTGGATGAATTTCTTCGCATTGCCGCGCAGAACCGGCCCTTTCTCGGCATCTGTCTGGGTATGCAGGCCTTGATGGAATCCAGCGTCGAACATGGTGAACACACCGGTCTCGGTATTTTGCCAGGCCAAGTCCTGCCCTTCCCTGAAGAGGCGCTGCAAACTCCGCAGGGACAGCCCCTGAAGGTTCCGCACATGGGCTGGAATCAGCTCCACCAGCTGGTACCCCATCCTCTCTTTGCCGGCGTCCCGCAGGATGCCCATTTCTATTTCGTGCATTCCTTCTATGTCGAGCCGGCGCATCCCGACCTACTCGCTGCCTTTGCCGACTACGGCTTTCCTTTCTGTGCAGCGATTGCCGCCGACAATCTCTTTGCCCTGCAGTGCCATCCGGAAAAGAGTGGCACCGCGGGCCTGCGCTTGCTGGGCAATTTTTTGGAATGGTCTGGCGAGTGCGGCAGCGGCTGCGAGATTGGGTAAAAATGGAGAGAAGAGCATGTTGTTGATACCTGCCATCGATCTCAAGGGCGGTCATTGCGTGCGGCTGCGGCAAGGGCGCATGGATGACGATACCGTCTTTTCCGAGGATCCTGTGGCTACCGCCCAGCGCTGGGTGGAGGCCGGGGCGCGGCGCCTGCACATCGTCGATCTCGACGGTGCCGTCAGTGGAGAACCGGTGCATGCCGAGATCATCGGGGAAATCTCCCGCACTTTCCCCGACCTGGAAATTCAGGTGGGCGGCGGCATCCGTAGCGAAGAGCAAATCGAACGCTACATCCTTGCCGGGGTAAACTTTGTCATCATCGGTACGCAGGCGGTCAAGGCGCCAGGTTTTGTTGCCGAGGCAGCGCTGGCCTTTCCCGGACATATCATTGTCGGCATCGATGCCCGCGATGGCAAGGTGGCCACCGAGGGCTGGTCCAAGCTCTCGCGGCATGACCCCATCGACCTCGCACAACACTTTGCCAACGATGGCGTCGAGGCCATTATCTACACCGACATCAGCCGCGACGGCATGCTGAGCGGCCCCAATATCGAGGCCACGGTTGCCTTGGCGCGCAGCATCCCAGTGCCGGTGATCGCCTCAGGAGGCATCGCCAACCTGGAGCAGGTGCTCGCGCTACAGGCCCATGAAGAAGACGGCATCCTCGGCGCCATCAGCGGGCGTGCCATCTATGAAGGCACCCTCGATTTTGCCAGTGCTCAGCGCCGCTTGGATGCAGGCCATGCTCAGTAAGCGCATCATTCCCTGCCTCGATATCGACCAGGGACGCGTGGTCAAAGGGGTGCAGTTTCTTTCCCTGCGCGATGCCGGCGATCCGGTCGAGACCGCTGCTCGCTACAACGCCGAGGGCGCCGACGAACTAACCTTCCTGGACATTTCTGCCAGCCACGAAGGGCGGCAGACCATGGCCGATGTGGTGGCGGCGGTCGCCGCCGAGGTCTTCATTCCCCTGACGGTGGGTGGTGGCGTGCGCAGCGTCGACGACGTCCGGACCCTACTACTGGCAGGGGCCGACAAGGTCAGCATCAACAGCGCGGCGGTCGCCAAGCCCGAGCTGGTGCAACAGGCGGCGCAGCGCTTTGGCAATTCCTGCATCGTAGTGGCCATCGATGCGCGCCGTAGTGGCGAGCACTGGGAGGTCTTTACCCATGGCGGACGCCGTCCCACTGGGCTCGATGCCATAGCCTGGGCCCAACGTATGGCCACCCTCGGTGCCGGCGAGATTCTGCTGACCAGCATGGATCGTGATGGCACCGGCGAAGGTTTCGACATCGAACTGACCCGCGCCGTGGCCGATGCCGTGCCCGTGCCGGTCATCGCCTCGGGTGGGGTAGGCAAGATCGAGGATTTTGCCGCCGGTATCGTGCACGGCCATGCCGATGCCGTGCTCGCTGCCAGTGTCTTCCATTTTGGCCAATTCCGCATTGCGGAAGTGAAAAATACCCTGGCGCTGCAGGGCATTCCCATGCGTCTGGATGCCTGATGCATCCGCGAAGCGCCCGTTTGCGTAGAGAAATTTATGGATAATCAGTACGAAAATCTGCTTGCTGCAGTGCACTGGAATGAGCAGGGCCTGGTTCCTGCCATTGCCCAGGATGCGCGCAGCGGACAGGTATTGATGCTCGCCTGGATGAATGCCGAGGCCCTGCGCCTGAGCCTTGCGGAGGGGCGTGGCATTTACTGGTCGCGCTCGCGTCAGGCCCTATGGCGCAAAGGCGAAAGTTCTGGGCATGTGCAGCATTTACAAAGCATTCATCTGGACTGTGATGGGGATACGCTGCTCTTGCGCGTACTGCAGGAGGGCGCTGCCTGTCACACTGGGGCCGTCACCTGTTTCTTTCGCGACGCTGGCGAAGAGGGTTGGCAGGACAGCAGCCCGCCCGGGGGCAGCGTGCTCGACACGCTGCAGGCCACCATTCAGCGCCGACGCCAGTCCGACCCAGGACAGTCCTACGTGGCCAAACTGCTCCATGGGGGCCGCGATCGGATCCTGAAAAAGGTGGGGGAAGAAGCGGCAGAATTCCTCATTGCCTGCAAGAATCCTGAGGCGCAACCGGTGCTTGGCGAGGCTGCGGACTTGCTGTTCCACCTCTTGGTGGCGCTGGAGGAACGAGATTTGCATATTGATGAGGTATTGGGCGAGCTGCAACGCCGCGAAGGGATGTCCGGTCTGGTCGAAAAGGCATCGCGCAAGTCGGCTTGACGCTGTTCCATTACTTGACTATGGTCAAAAGAGTATCGCCGCATCGTCCCGCATGGGAAGGAGATCAGTATGGGCGCTTTCAGTATCTGGCATTTGATTATCATCCTGTTGATCGTGGTAGCCCTCTTCGGCACTGCCAAGCTGCGTAACGTAGGCTCCGATCTGGGTTCGGCCATCAAGGGCTTCCGCTCTGCGGTCAAGGAAGAAGAGGAAAAAAAGAAAGAAAAAGAGGCTGCCATCGGGCATACCATCGAGGCCGAGGTCAGCCCGAAGACCGAACAGGAAAGTATTCACCACGGCTAAGCCATGTTTGATTTCAGTTTTGGCGAACTCGCTCTTCTCGCAGTCATTGCCCTATTGGTAGTCGGGCCGGAAAAATTGCCCGAGTTGGCGCGTACTGCGGGTAAATGGGTGGGCTACTTCCGGCGCACGGTGAACAACGTGCGCTCGGAAGTGGAACAGCAGTTGCTGCTCGACGAGATGCGTAAAGAGGCGGAGAAACTCAAGGGCTATGCCAATGAGCCACTGCAGGAAGTGGAAAAGTTCAAGGCGAGTATCGAGGAGCCTCTGTTGGCGACGGAGGAACCAAGTACGGTAAGTGCTGAGTCTGGTTCCGAGGTGGCAGAAGGCGAGCCAGAAGTGACGCTACCGTCCGGGAGCAGCGGTCCCTCCCGTCCTCAGGGTCAGATCCTGCACTGATGACCCTCCCCGGGGTACTGCTACCCCTGCCGACACCCTGATAGCCCCTGGAATTTCATGGCGAGTGCAGACAAACTGAACGAGTCCGCAGAAAATACCTTCATCGGCCATCTCCTGGAGCTGCGTCGCAGAGTGCTATTTGCGGTCATCGCACTCTTCGTGGGTTTCCTGGTCTCCTATCCCTTCGCCCAGCAGATCTATGGCATTCTTGCCCAACCATTGATTTCGGTCCTGCCCAAAGGCAGCCATCTGATCTACACCAGCTTGCCCGAGGTCTTTCTGACCTATGTGCAGCTATCGCTCATTTCCGGTTTTATTCTCGCCCTGCCGGTCATTCTGTACCAGTTCTGGGCCTTCGTCGCGCCGGGTCTCTATACCCACGAACGGCGAGTTTTTTTTCCGATTCTGTTCACTTCCCTCGCGTTATTCGTGGCGGGTATCGTTTTCGCGTATTTCGTTGTCTTTCCCAATGCCTTTCGCTTCTTTGCCAGCTTTTCCGGAAACGACATCAGCGCCATGCCCAAGGTCAGTAATTATCTGGCGCTGATCGTCAAGTTTTCCCTGGCCTTTGGCCTCGCCTTTCAGATTCCGATTCTGGTGGTGGTACTGGTACAGATCGGCGTTCTGCAGCTCGATACCCTGCGGCGTGGGCGGCGCTATGCCTTCCTCGTTTGCGCCATTGCCTCGGCCATCCTCAGTCCGCCGGATGTCATGTCGATGGTCCTACTGATGATCCCCATGTACATGCTGTTTGAAATGGGGCTGCTGTTTTCCGCCTATTTTGAACGTCGACGTGCCCGCATGGCTCGCCATGCGCCGGAAGAGGAGATCGACCCCGAGCGCGCCATGAAGGATGCCGAGGATAGTTTCCGCGACGACTAGCGCGAGACTTTTCCTTCCTCTGTGCTATGCTGCCCGAAAGATGCCCGAGGGAGGTGACCGATGGTGACCGAGATGCTGAGCATGAACACCAGTGACGTAGACGCCATTCTCGCTGCACGTCATCACGATCCCTTTGCCTTCCTCGGCCAACATCCTGTGGGCAACGGTTGGGTACAACGGGCCTACCTGCCCCATGCCCAACAGGCGGAGCTGTTGCCCAAACGCGGCAAGGCGCGTCCCATGCACTGCGTAGCCGCGGGCGGGATCTTCTTCTGCGAATCGAGCACGCGACTGGCGCAACCCTACCGCTTGCGTTGGCAGGATGGCGCCGGAAATTGGCACGAACAGCATGACCCGTACAGCTTCCAGCCGGTGCTCGGCGAGATGGACATCTACCTCTTCGGCGAGGGTCGCTGGCTGGATGCGTACCGTAGCCTGGGTGCGCATCGACGCCAATGCGAAGGGATCGACGGAGTTTTTTTCGCCGTCTGGGCGCCCAACGCCGAACGCGTCAGTGTGGTGGGCGATTTCAACGTCTGGGACGGTCGTATCCATCCCATGCGCGCGCGCGGCCAGAGTGGTCTCTGGGAGCTTTTCCTGCCGGGGCTCAGCGCGGGCGCTCTCTATAAGTTCGAGCTCCGTCATCGGGATACCGGCAATGTCTTCGTGAAGACCGACCCCTATGCCCAGAGCTTCGAAGCACGCCCGAAAACCGCTGCGCGCGTAGTCGAATCCCAACATCAGTGGCAAGACCAAGCGTGGCTGCAAGACCGCGCCGAGGCAGACTGGCAGGCAGCGCCCATGAGCATTTACGAGGTGCATCTCGGTTCCTGGCGGCGCCATGCCGATGGCAGCTTTTGCAGCTATAGCGAGATCGCCGCAGAACTGGTCGCCTACTGTAAGGAAATGGGCTTTACCCACCTGGAGCTGCTGCCCGTCATGGAGCATCCCCTGGATGAATCCTGGGGCTACCAGGTCAGTGGCTACTTTGCCCCCACCAGTCGTTTTGGCAGTCCAGACGAGTTCCGTGCCTTCGTCGACCATTGCCATCAGCAGGGCATCGGCGTGCTGCTCGACTGGGTACCCGGGCATTTTCCACGCGACGACTGGGGGCTGGCACGCTTCGACGGTACGGCCCTCTACGAGCACGCCGATCCGCGCGAAGGCGAGCACAAGGATTGGGGCACCTATATCTTCAATTTTGGGCGCAACGAGGTGCGCAACTTCCTCCTCAGCAATGCCCTCTACTGGGCTGAAGAGTTTCACATCGACGGCTTTCGCGTCGACGCCGTCGCCTCCCTGCTCTACCGCGATTACTCCCGCAAGGAGGGCGAATGGATCCCCAACCAGTATGGCGGACGGGAAAATCTGGAGGCGATCGACTTTCTGCGCGAGCTGCACGTCGCCCTGCACGAACGGCATCCGGGAATCCTGAGCATTGCCGAGGAATCCACCGCCTGGCCCATGGTCTCCCGCCCCACCTACCTCGGCGGTCTGGGATTCTCCATGAAGTGGAACATGGGCTGGATGCACGACACCCTGAGTTATCTGCAGCTCAATCCCATCCATCGCCAGTATCATCACGATGCCCTGACCTTCAGCCAGCTCTATGCCTACACGGAAAACTTCGTCCTGCCGCTCTCCCACGACGAAGTCGTACATGGCAAAGGTTCCCTCCTCGACAAGATGCCCGGTGATACCTGGCAGCGTTTCGCCAATTTGCGCCTGCTCTTCAGCTACCAGTTCGCCCATCCCGGCAAGAAACTCAATTTCATGGGCAACGAATTCGGCCAGGGTCGGGAATGGGATAGCGGTTCTGCCCTGGACTGGGGGCTATTGGACGTCGATTGGCACCGAGGTGTTCGGCAGATGTTTCGCGATCTGAATCGCCTGCACCAAGACATCGCCGCCTTGCATGAACAGGACTTTCAGCACGAAGGATTTCAGTGGATCGATTGCCACGACGCCCGGCAATCGGTTCTGAGCTTTCTGCGCTGGGACCGTAACGGCGATTTTGTGGTCGTCGTCTGCAACTTTACGCCCGTGCCGCGCGAGCAGTATCGCATTGGCGTACCTCGCGCCGGGACCTACCGAGAGATCTTCAATAGCGACGCCGCTGCCTACGGCGGCAGCAATATGGGCAATCCGCCGCAGGACAGTGAGGCATTGTCCTGGTCCGGGCTCCCGGCCAGCCTGTCGCTGACCCTGCCACCGCTGGCAGCGGTCTACCTGCGATGCGGTGACTGAGCCGTGCTCCTGCTCTACCTGATCATCGCCGTGGTCGCCGGTCTGGCAGAGCTCTTTACCGGTACCTTCTACCTCGCTGCGGTCGCCATCGCTGCCCTGATCGCCCTTCTCGCCGGTTTTTTCCTGCCACATATCACTCTGCACTGGGTCTTTCTTGGCAGCAGTGTGCTCCTCATTATCGCCAGTGCCTGGCTGCGCCATCGGCTGGCGCGCAAAGCCAGCGGCGTCGACGACCTCGATCTCGGCCAGGCGGTGGAGGTGCTCCGTGGTCCCGACGCCCAGGGCCGCTACCGGGTCCGCTATCGTGGCAGTGAGTGGCCGGCAGTACTGGAAGAAGGCAATACTGCCTGTCCCGGCGCCGCCGCGCTCATCGTCGCGCATGAGGGAAATCTTTTGCACATTGCCGTCGTTCCACCATCGTCCAGGGAGTCGCTATGCCTACCACCCTCCTCAGCATCGTCGTCGTCCTGATCGTCGTCTTTTTTGTACTGCGGGCCACGATTCGCGTTGTGCCACAACAACGCGCCTGGGTGGTCGAACGCCTGGGCCGCTATCACCTCACCCTGCAGCCCGGCCTCAATGTCATCGTTCCCTTCATCGACCGCATTGCCTATCGCTTCGATATGCGCGAGCTGCCCATGGAGGTGCCGGCCCAGGTCTGCATTTCCCTCGATAATACGACCATGACCGTCGACGGGGTGCTTTACGTGCAGATCACCGATGCCGTCAAGGCCGCCTATGGCTCCAGCAACCCCTTCACTGCCGTGGTGCAACTGGCGCAGACGAGCATGCGCTCGGAGATTGGCAAGCTGCATCTGGATGCCGCGCTTTCCTCGCGGCAACTCCTGAATGCGGCGGTGGCCGAGGCGGTGGATGAGGCGGCGCTGAATTGGGGTGTCAAGGTACTGCGCTACGAGATCAAGGACATCACCCCTCCAGCGGAAATCATTCGCGCCATGGAGCTGCAGATCACCGCCGACCGGGAAAAGCGCGCCATCATTGCCAAATCCGAAGGACAGCGGCAGCAACAGATCAATACCTCCGAAGGACAACGACAGCAGGAGATCAACGTCGCCGATGGGCGCAAGCAGGCGGAGGTCTTGCGCGCCGAGGGCGAGGCGCAGGCCATTGCGCTGGTGGCCGAAGCGACCGCCAAGGCGATTGCCACCATCGGCGCCGCCGCCCGCGAGCCGGGCGGTATCGAGGCCCTGCAGATGCAGCTCGCCAAGGATTACATCGAGAAATGGGGCAATCTGGCCAAGGCCAGCACCAACCTGGTGATCCCTGCCGATCTCGGCAACGTCGGTGCCCTGGTCTCCACAGCTCTTGCCATCGTGCAGAAAAACACTGGACCGGCGACCAATTCCGTGGGTGGCAATAATAGCTGAGGACCCGCTAACCCTCTTCGGGCACTTGCTAGGTTTCGTAGCGCACAGCAGGTGCGCCCCAGGCGGCAGCGTCCAGCCAAACATCGAAGCCGGCGCCCACTCGAGCGGCAGGGAGATCTTCCCCGACCCGCCAACGCTGGATGGCGGGAGCCTTAGCGGCACCGGTTATGACGAAGAACAGGGCGCGTGTCTGGCGCAATCTCGCAGCACTGAGAGAAACACGATCGGCGGGCGGTTTGGGGCTGTGGTGCACCGGCAGGACAGCCGGGGCATCGGGCGCGAAGCCCTGCTCCTGGCCGGGGAAGAGACTGGCGCAGTGACCATCCTCGCCCATTCCCAGTAGCACCAGATCAAAACGCTGCGCCGGGAGCAGGTGAGTGTAGGCGGTCGCTGCGGCCTCCGCACCCAACTCCGCAGGAATGGGATGATGTTGCCGGGTGGGAATCGGAGATTTTGCCAGGAGCGTGTCCTGTACCAGTCGCGAGTTCCGCTCCAGGTCGTCTGGCGCCAGACAGCGCTCGTCACCATAGTAGAGATGCCAATGCTGCCAGCTGGCGCCGAGACGTGGCAGGACTTCGTAAGCGGCCTTGGGGGTATGCCCACCGGCAAGGACCAGGTGAAAGGCTCCACGGGCGGCGATGGCCTCGACGGCCATGCGCGCGATGGCAGCCGCCAGACGTTCCGCGAGCTGGCCGGCGTCGGGATACAGATGCCAGACGGGGACGTTCATGCGACCGCGGTACCCAGCAAATGACCGATCAAGGTCGTGGCACCCAGAGACAGCGCACCCCAGATCAGCACGCGAATGGCCCCACGCCAGACCGATGCACCGCCAGCCCAGGCCGCCAGCCCCCCCAAGATGGCAAGCAAGACCAGGGTCAGGACATAAAGCACTGGCAGGAGTGCGACCGCTGGCGCCAGAAGAACCGCCAGGATCGGAAAGATGGCCCCCAGGGAAAAGGAGAGCGCAGAAGCCGCAGCGGCTTGCGCCGGCCGGGCAGCGGCCACCTCCGTCAACCCCAGTTCGTCACGGGCATGGGCGGCCAGGGCATCATGCTGCATCAACTGCGCCGCTACCTGGCGCGCGAGAGGCTCGTCCAGGCCGCGCTGCATGTAGATATGGGTGAGTTCCTGCAGTTCCAGCTCTGGATTTTTGTGAATCTCACGAGCCTCGATGGCAAGGTCGGCGGCCTGGGTATCGGCCTGGGAGCTGACAGAGACGTACTCCCCCGCCGCCATGGAGAATGCCCCAGCCACCCAAGCAGCCACCCCCGCAAGCAGCAGAGCGTGTGTGCCTGCCTGCCCAGCAGCGACACCGGTCAGCAGGGCCGCGGTGGACAGCAGACCATCATTGGCACCCAGCACACTGGCGCGCAACCAACCGATCTGGGTATGGTGATGATGCTCATGGTGATGCACCGGTTGCACCGCAGCATTGGTACTCATTGGCATGGATCCCTCGCTTGCTCTTTACAATTATCATAGTCAGACGCAGCGCTTGGGTCTACGGGCAGGCAGTGCTAGCCTAAGCGATGCTGACAGGAGAGAAAATGCGATGAGCGGCTTGGCAGATTTTGTTGGTAATACCCCGCTGTGCGAATTGCGGCGGCTGAGTCCCAATCCACGGGTGCGGATCTTTGGCAAACTGGAGGGAAACAACCCCGCCGGTTCGGTAAAGGATCGCCCCGCCCTCAACATGATCCGCTGCGCGCTGGAGCGGGGCATGATCCGGCCGGGAGACCGTCTGGTGGAAGCCACCAGTGGCAATACCGGCATCGCCCTGGCCATGGCGGCCTCTGTCGAGGGCCTGAAAATCACGCTGATCATGCCGGAAAACATGAGCATTGAGCGGCGGCAGGTGATGCGCGCCTTTGGTGCAGATATCGAGCTCACTCCAGCCGAGGCGAGCATGGAAGGGGCCATCGACCGTGCCCGCGCCATGGTCGACGCTGGCGAGGCGATCATGCTCGACCAGTTCTCCAACCCCGACAATCCTGACGCGCATGCGCGGACGACGGGTCCGGAAATCTGGCGCGACAGCCGTGGGCAGATCACCCATTTCGTCTCGGCGATGGGGACGACCGGCACCATCATGGGTACCAGTCGTTACCTGCGCCAAGTCCACCCAGCCATACAGATTGTCGGGGTGCAGCCTGCCGCCGGCGCCAAGATCCCAGGGATCCGGCGTTGGCCCAAGGAGTACGTGCCCAAGATCTACCAACCCGAATTGGTCGATCAGGTCATCGATATCGGCACGGAGGAGGCGGAGGAAATGACCCGCCGACTGGCACGCGAGGAGGGCATCCTGGCGGGCATCTCCTCCGGCGGCGCGGTTGCTGCCGCCTTGCGGGTAGCCGAGACTCTGGAGCAGGGCTTTCTGGTGGCGATCATCTGCGATCGCGGCGACCGTTATCTGTCCACCGGGGTCTTTCCCGCTTAGGAATGATCGGTCCGGCGCCGGCCACGGTCCTGGAAATCCGCGCGGCGAGCCTGAGCGGCCCGCAGTTGCAGCTGCATAATTTGCAGATTCAGGCGCAGGGGACGAGTCCTCATGACCTGCACTGGCAAATCCAAACTCGCGCCGAGCAGGGTTCCAGTCCCATGCACTGGGAGACCTTGCAGGCGCAGGGGCGACTGCATTCCCACTCCGGAATCGACGAACTGCAGGTGCAGGCAAGCGTTCAGGCCAGTCCCCTGGGAAACCTGCAGGTACGCGGCCAGGGAACTGTCGGCAAAAGCGGCGGGCAACTGCGACTTCAACTCCAGGGCCAACAGATCGGCGTCTGGCACGGTTGGTGGCGAAGTGCAGCGCAAGGGAGCTGGTCAGCCCGTCTCACAGGAGGGGGCAATGCCCAGTACCTGTTACAAACGGTACTCCCGAAAGTCTGGCATCCCCAAGGGACGTTACGGGCACAACTCACTGCGCGGGGAGTAAACTGGACCAGGCTGCACGAGGCAGCCCTGCAGGCCTCCCTCAACAGGCTGCAGTTCAGCAGTCCCAGCGGGCTGCAAGCGGCCCAGGACGGCGTCTTGCATCTACGTACCCAGATCGGGCAGCGAAAGGGCATCTGGCGGGGGCAATCCACCTTGCAGTGGCGCGCTGGCGCGGCGCTCTGGAGTCCATGGTACGTGAGCGCACCCGCCGCAGGAGTCACACTGCGAGGAAACTGGCAATATGGAACGCAGGGCTGGCGGATAGCAGAAGCCACGCTGCGCTGGCCGGAGATGGGGCAGGCACGCTTTTCTGTGGTGGCCAGCGCCAGCGCTGCAGCGCCAGAGTTTCACTTGCAGGAAGCGACTTTGGCAGTGCAGCCATTATGGCAAACCTGGCTGCGTCCAATACTCCCGAATAGCGGTTTGGCCCATCGACTCGAGGCAAGTGGCATACTGAAGATTTCCGGGAGCTATGCCGCTGGCCTCGACAAGCTGCGCTGGCAGCTCGAGGATGGCAGCCTGCGCGATCCGCAGGGCCAATTCACCCTGCAAGACCTGCGCTCCAACGGCACCTGGCAACGGCAGGGAGGCGAGTCCGAGGCCGAACTGCGGTGGCTCTATGGTGGCTTTTATGGTATCCCGTTCGGGCCCCTCGATGCCCAGTTTCTGCTACGCAGCCATGTCGCCGAACTGCGTGCACCAGTCGCGCTTTCCGTGTTGGGTGGTCGCGTCCATATTCAGCACTTGCAGGCCAGCTGGCGGGACGGTTCGCCCAGCTTCGTTCTCGGTGGCGGGGTCGATCACATTCAGCTGGGTTCTCTCACCCGCACTTTTGGCTGGCCGCACTTCACCGGCACCCTTGATGCCGAGATTCCGCAATTGCGCTATCAGCAGGGCGCTCTCAGCACCAGCAGCGTGATGCGTGCCCATGCCTTTGGGGGCGAGATCAGCATCGACGGACTCTCCGTGACGGGTCTCTTTACCCCCGCTCCCCTCCTGCAGACCAGCATTCGTCTGCAAAATTTGCAACTCAAACCGCTCACCGACGTCTTTCCGGTGGGTTACATCAGCGGCGTGCTCGATGGCAGCATCCAGCATGTCACGCTGCTGGATTGGCAGCCGGTGGCCTTTGATGCGCGCATCGCGACCCGTCGCACCTCCGGTATCCCGCAAAAAATCAGTGCTGCCGCCATCGAAAAGCTGACCAAACTGGGAGGCGGTGGCATCAGCAGCTTTTTCCAGAATATCTTCTTGCGGTTTTTTCATACGTTTTCTTATGCCAAACTGGGCTTCGGGGTAGATTTGCGAGATGGAGTCGCGACCTTATCGGGGGTAGCCAATACCGAAGATGGTGGATTTTATCTGCTCCGGGGCCAGGGACTGCCGCAGGTGAACATCATCGGCTACAATCGGCGCAGTAACTGGCAGGAGCTGCTCAGCCGCCTGCACGCCGTCATGGAAGGTAAGGCCCAGGTTGCCACAGGAGACTAACGGGTGAACGCTTATCGATTTCGACACGGCCTTCGGGTCCTTCTCGTTCTGGGTCTTTCTCTGACCCTGGCGGCTTGCGTGACGGTCAACATCTATTTTCCGGCTGCTGCTGCACAAAAGCTGGCGGATCAGGTCGTCGACCAGGTCTACCACGCCGCCCAGCAAGGGCGGGTGGACATCCAGACCGAGCCCCAGACCAAGGCCACCGCGCCGGCGGCTTCGGCAGCGCCCAGTGCCTGGCAGCAGCCGCAGGAACGGCATCCCGGTCAAATTCTCGGGTATTTGACCAATGTCGCGTTCCGTTCTGTCAGCAGTACAGCGCATGCAGCCGCCAATCTGGATGCCTCCAGCCCTGCCGTGATTGCCGCCAAGGCCAACGTCGAAAATCAGGCGCGCAATTTGGGTCCGTACTTTGCCAGTGGCGCCATTGGCTACACCAGTAATGGACTCGTCGCCATCCACGATGCCGCGGCGGTGCCTCTGGCGCAGCGCGGCGCGCTGGCGGGACTGGTGGCAGGCTACAACTCTGCCCTGCAAAATCTTTATGCGCAGATTGCTGATGCCAACGGCCATCCCGAATGGGCCAGTCAGATTCAGGATAGCTTTGCCCGTGCCTGGATCGCAAAGGCCCCCGCAGGCTACTGGTACCAAGGCCCCAGTGGTCAGTGGCAACGCAAGTAACGTCCTCTTTTTCCGCTCATGACTCGTCCCAAGCCCATACGCGGCACAGCGCCCTGTACTCTGCGGATTGACTCCCTGGATGGGGAGGGGGTGGGCGTTGCTCGGGCCGACGGCAAAGTCACTTTCGTCGCCGGTGCCCTGCCAGGGGAAGAGATCGTAGCGCAGGTCTACGAAGGCACTCCGCGTTACGATCGTGCCCGCTTGCTGGAGGTGCAGCGGGCCGCATCACAACGGGTGACGCCTCGCTGCCCCCATGCCGGAGTCTGCGGCGGCTGCAGCCTGCAACACCTGGAAGCGTCGGCACAGATAGCGGTCAAACAACGGCATCTGGAAGAACAACTCTGGCAGATCGGCAAGGTGCGGCCGGAGCGCATTCTGCCACCCATTGCCGGGCCGAGCTTCGGCTATCGCCGCAAGGCTCGTCTCTCGGTCCGGGTGCCGGCCACGCGCGGGGTATTGGTGGGCTTTCGCGAATACCATTCCAGCTATGTGGCAGAAATGGAGAGCTGCGCGGTACTTGATCCCCGAGTGGGAGAACGGATTCTCGACCTGCGCGCGCTGATCGCGCGCTTGCACAACCCGCGCATCATTCCGCAAATCGAGGTGGCTTGCAGTGACGAAGTTGCAGCACTGGTGTTTCGCCATCTGGAGGCGCTGCCCCCCACGGATGAGGAATTGCTCCGCCTCTTTGGACAGACCCATAACCTGCAGATCTGGTTGCAGAGTGCGGGACCCGATAGCCTGCGTTGCATCAGCGAGAGCGATCCCCAGGCATTGTTCTACGACTTGCCGGAATATGACGTCCGCCTCGCCTTCTCTCCTCTCGTCTTCACCCAGGTCAACGCCAGCATCAATCCGGTCCTCGTCCACCGCGCCCTGGCGCTGCTCGATCCCCAAGTGGGGGAGCACATTGCCGATCTTTTCTGCGGTCTGGGGAATTTTACCCTGCCCATCGCGCGCGCCGGGGCGAAGGTTCTGGGGATCGAGGGAGAGCGTCGCCTGACGGCCTTGGGCAGCGCCAACGCGGCAGCCAATGGCCTGGCGGAGCGAGTGGAATTTCGCTGCGCAGACCTTGCCCAGGAGAGTCTCGATGAAGTGCTGGCCGGACACCCGGTGCGCAAACTTCTTATCGATCCTCCGCGCAGCGGCGCCATCGAGATCCTCAAGGGCATCGGTCCCACCATCGAACGTTTGGTCTATGTGTCCTGCAATCCGGATACCCTCGCTCGGGATGCCGGATATCTGGTGCAGCAGCTTGGCTTTCGTTTGCGCTGCGCAGGCGTCGTCAACATGTTTCCGCATACCGCCCATGTCGAGTCCGTCGCCCTCTTTACCCGCTGAGGCGCCTGCGCACTGGCTCTGGGTGCAGCCGGCCCGGCAGCGTCTGCTGGAGCTGCGCGGCAGTGCAGTGTCGGCAGAGTGGCCCGTATCCACCGCTCGCGCCGGTCTCGGCGAGGAGATCGGCAGCGGCAAGACCCCGCGCGGTTGGCATTATGTGCGCGCCCGCGTCGGCGCAGGGCTGCCGGCAGACGCGGTGCTGCGCGGGCGGCGCTGGCAAGGCGAGCGCTGGCAACCTGGCGCCACCCTGACCGACCCGATTCTTGCCCGCCTGCTCTGGCTCTGTGGCCTGGAACGGGGACGCAACCGGGGCGGTCAAGTCGATACCTTTCGCCGCTATATCTACCTGCATGGCACGGCAGACGTCGAACATCTGGGCCAAGCCGTTTCGGCGGGCTGCATCCGCCTCGATCCCGCTGCCATCATCGATCTTTTTTCTCGCTCCCCCGCGGGCCTACCCGTGCTCATTGCTGACACCTTCGGGTCATACCCCCGGCCGAACAGGAGAACCTGAATGGCACGTTTTCGCTTTCCCCATTTTCAGCGCGCGGTCAATGTTTTCAATCCGCATCTCTTCGAAAATCTCTCTCTGGCCGCCTTTCTCGCCTGGGTAGGCCTTGGTTCCGACGCCCTATCCTCCTCGGCCTACGGCCCACCGGAAATCTATTATGCCCTGCACGGTCATGAATATTTGTCGGTAGTCCTCGCGATAGCCATTCCGGTTACGGTATTCATCATTGCGGCGGGTTACAAACAGGTCATTGCCCTCTTCCCCGAGGGTGGTGGCGGGTATCACACCGCCACTACCCTGCTCGGGCCCCTGGCTGGTTTGGTCAGCGGCGCCGCACTGATTGTCGACTACATCCTCACCGCCGCCATCTCGGTGGCCTCCGGTACCGAGGCAGTGCTCAGCATCCTGCCCGCGAGCTGGTACCAGGAGCGCATATTACTGGATCTGCTGGTGCTGCTGTTCCTGATCTTCCTCAATTTGCGCGGCATGAAGGAGTCGATCAAGATTCTCTTGCCGATCTTTGTCGGCTTCCTGATCAGCAACGGGATCATCCTGGCCTGGGGCCTGCTCAGCCATGCCGGCGACTTTCCCCACATTGCGCTGGCAACCGTCCATGGGGTGCAACAGGACAGCATGAGCTATGGCTGGATCTTCATCATTGCCCTGTTACTGCGCGCGTTCAGTCTGGGCGGTGGCACCTATACGGGTCTGGAAGCCGTCGCCAACGGCGTGCACATCATGCGCGAGCCGCGGGTACAGACCGGCCAGCGGACCATGACCCTGCTGGCCACCTCGCTGTCGCTGGTTGCCGGCAGCCTGATATTTCTCTATCTGCTCTACCACGCCGAGGCCCGCGCCGGGGAAACCCTGAATGCCGCGCTGTTCCACAGCATCACCGCCAACTGGCAGGGCTTTGGCATCCATTGGGGCAATTGGGCCACCCTGCTCGCCCTGCTGACCGAGGGACTGCTTCTCTTCATTGCTGCCAATACCGGTATCATCACCGCTCCCATCGTCATGGCCAACATGGCCGTCGATCGCTGGTTACCGGAGCGATTTTCCTATCTCTCCGACCAGTTCGTCTCGCGCAATGGCATCCTGCTCGTCGGCTTCGCGTCGATTGCCATTCTTCTGGCCACCCAAGGCCATGTGCGCATCCTGGTGGTGCTCTACAGTATCAACGTGTTCATTACCTTCACCTTGACCATGGCGGGCCTCAGTCGCCACTGGTTTGCCCAGCGCAAGGGCAACAAGCCATGGCTGGGCAAACTGATCATCAGCGTACTCGGCCTGATTGTCACCGGTTCCATTCTGGTCATCACCGTCTTTGAAAAATTCGACGCCGGCGGCTGGTTTACCCTGCTCATCACCAGCGTGGTAATTTTGCTCGGTTATTTCATTTATCGTCATTATCGTTCCATCAGCAAACGTACCCGCGAGCTGGACGAAACCATGCTCGACGTCGTCCCGGAAAACATGGAACCCGGACCGGCGCTGCCCCTCGACCCACGCGCCAGTACGGCAGTATTCTTCGTGAGCCGATTCGATGGCGTCGGCCTGCATACCCTGCTCACCGCGCACCGCATGGTCAAGGGCTTTGTCAAAAACTATGTGTTCCTGCTGGCGGGCATCGTCGGTCAGGGCGAGTTCAAAGGCATGGAGGCGGTCGAGCAACTCAAGGTGTACACCGAAGCCGAAGCCAATCAATACATCGCCTACTGTCGCGCGCAGGGCATGGCGGCCACCTGGTTTGCCACCTATGGCACCGACCGCATTCAGGCCATGGAAGATCTCGCCAGTGCGGCAATCCGCTATTTTCCCAATAGCATCTTTTTTGCCGGACGGGTCATCGACTCCAGTCAGAACAGTGCATTGTGGAGCATCCTGCACGATGAAGTGTCGTTCATCATCCAGGATCGTCTCCAGAAAGATGGTTTCAGCATGATGATCGTCCCCGTCCATGTGCACGGCATGCCCAACAAACTCCCCTCCATTTCCCTGCCTATCGAGATGCCGCCGGATATGGAACTGATACAACCGGAAAAAAAGGGGGAGGAAAATGCCAAATCCAGCTGAACTCCCCCTTGGCCCCCTGATGATCGACATCCCCGGCCCAACCCTTGGAGCGGAGGATCGCGAGCGACTGCTGCATCCAACGGTGGGTGGCGTCATCCTCTTTGCGCGCAACTGTGTCAGCCATAGCCAGGTGCGGGAACTCTGCGACGAGATTCACGCCCTGCGCCAGCCGGCGCTCCTCGTCGCCATCGATCAGGAAGGGGGGCGAGTGCAACGCCTGCGCGATGGTGTCACGCGTTTTCCGCCCCAGGCCAGCCTCGGACTCGTAGCCGATCGCGAGGGACTGGATCGGGCCCGCACGCTTGCGGAAATCTGGGGCGAGCTGTTGGGATACGAACTCCGACAATTGGGCATCGACATCGACTTCACGCCGTGTATCGATCTTGCCTCCGGTGTCTCTGCTGTGATCGGCGATCGTGCCTTGCACAGCGATCCGCACATTGTTGGTGAGCTGGCAAGCCATCTCTGGCAGGGGATGGACCGTCAGGGCTTGACCGGTGTAGCCAAACATTTTCCCGGTCACGGTGGTGTGGCAGCAGATTCCCATCATGAGCTTCCCATCGACCCCCGCCCGCCAGAGGCGTTGGCAAGCGATCTGCGTCCCTTCCGGCGCCTGGTCGCGGCCGGTATTCCCGCCATCATGCCGGCGCATGTGCGCTATTCTGCCGTGGATGAGGCCCCGGCCGGATACTCGTCCTACTGGCTGCGCGCGGTATTGCGCGGTGATCTCGGTTTTACCGGAGTCATTGTCAGCGACGATCTCAGCATGGCGGGTGCCCTCGCGGTCGGCGCGATCAGCGAGCGCGTCGATACTGCCCTCGCCGCCGGTTGCGAGATGCTGCTGATCTGCAATGATGCGGCCACCGCCAATCAGGCCATGCAACACTGTCTGACCTGCGCTTTACCGGCGTCGCGCCTCGGTGTTTTGCGCGGTCAGGAAGGCCAGCTCGATCCCGAGCGCTACGCCACTTACCGTGCCGAGATCGACAAGCTCCGGGAGCGCAGCAGCAAGCCCTTGTAATTCCTCTGTCAGCGCGTAGAATACGCGTTCCCCCTTTGTGGTGGTCAACTCCTTGTTCGGACGATGGGCGTCCGGACTCTATGATCCGTAAGGAGAATGCATTGCGGCATTATGAAATCGTGTTTCTGGTCCACCCTGACCAGAGTGAGCTGGTACCCCAGATGATCGAGCGCTACCGCGGAATGATCGAGGGCGACGGCGGGCAGATTCATCGTTTGGAAGACTGGGGTCGCCGTCAGCTTGCGTATCCCATCAAAAAGGCCCATAAGGCACACTACGTTCTCATGAATGTGGAGTGCAGCGCAGCCGCCCTGGCCGAGTTGGAAGACGCCTTCCGCTTCAGTGATGCCGTATTGCGCCACCTGACCCTGGCACGCGACGAAGCCATCACCGAGGCATCGCCCCTGGCACGCGACGAAAGCGATCGCCACGAGCGCAGCAGCGATGAAGAGCGAGCAGACAGCATTCCAGCAAGCGTAGAGTAAGGAACCGAAAATGGCATTTCATAAAGACAGAGATAGAGACAGAGACAATGATGGTGATCGCCGCGGCGGCGGTGGCTTTTCGCGGCGGCGCAAGACCTGCCGCTTCAAAGCCGAAGGCGTCAAGGAAATCGACTATAAGGACCTGAAAACCTTGCAGGCTTTCGTCGGCGAAACGGGCAAGATCGTACCTAGCCGGATCACCGGCACCAGCGCCCTCTACCAGCGGCAACTGGCAACCGCCATCAAGCGCGCGCGCTTCCTGGCACTGCTGCCCTACGTCATCCGCTAAGCCGCTGGCGACAAGGACAAGATCATGAAAGTCATTTTATTGGAACGCATCAACAAACTGGGCCGCCTTGGGGATGTCGTCGAGGTTCGCCCCGGCTACGGACGCAATTTTCTGGTCCCCCAGGGCAAGGCAGTGGTCGCCACGCCCAGCAATTTGGCCGATTTTGCCGAGCGTAAGGCGCAGCTGGAAGCAGTCGAGGCCGAGCGCCTACAGGCGGCGCGGGTACGGGCCGAGGCCCTGGCAGAGACCGTTCTGCGCATTGCCCTGCAGGCGGGCGAAGACGGGCGCCTCTTTGGCTCCGTGGGTCATCATGAGGTCGCACGGATGCTCGAAGAACTGGGTCATACGGTGAACCATGGCGAGGTGCGTATGCAGGAAGGCCCCATCAAGCGCACCGGCGAATATCCGGTACGTCTGCATCTCCACCCCGAAGTCGAGATCGACATCCAGGTCGTCGTCGAACGCGCCTGATTTCGCGCGTCCAGAGGCAGAGCAATGGCGGCCCATCTGGACCCGGAAGTCAAGGCAACCCCCTACTCCCGGGAGGCCGAGCAGTCGGTCCTCGGGGGCTTGTTGATCGACCCGGAAGCTTGGGAGGCGGTCAGCGAGGCCCTTGCCGTCCACGATTTTTACGAGCGTCGTCATCAAACCATCTTCGCCGCGGCTGCGGAAATCTGTAATGCCGGCAGCGAACTCGACGCCGTCACCCTTGCTGAGCATCTCGAGGCCCGCGAGCTCCTTGCCGAGGTGGGCGGCCTCACCTACCTGATCGAACTCGCCAACGCCACCCCCAGTGCCGGCAATATCCTAGCCTACGCGCGTATCGTACGCGAACGCTCGGTCCTGCGCTCGCTGCTCCGTGCCGGCCGCGAGATCGCCGATCTGGCCTATCGCCCCGAAGGGCGGGAGGCGCGTCTGCTGCTCGACGAGGCAGAGCGCAAGATTTTTGAGCTGGCACAAGGCGAAGATCGCGGCGGCGCCCATTTTCAGCAAATCAAGGAAGTCTTGCCCGCGGTCATCGATCGGATCGAACAGATCGCCAAGGAACGCAAGCAGATCACCGGACTGCCCACCGGTTTTGTCGATCTCGACGAAAAGACCTCGGGTCTGCATCCAGGTCAGCTGGTAATCGTTGCCGGCCGCCCGAGTATGGGCAAGACGGCCTTTGCCATGAACATTGCCGAGCACGTTGCCTGTGTCGAAAAACGCGCGGTGGCGGTATTCAGCATGGAGATGCCGACGGAAGAAATCGTCCTGCGTGCCCTTTCCTCGCGCGGGCGGGTCGATCAACACCGCCTGCGCAATGGCAGTCTCAATCGCGACGACTGGCCCCGCATTGCCCAAGCCGTCGGCGAACTGAACACCGCCCCACTCTTTGCCGACGACTCGGCCGCCCTCTCTCCTGCCGAGTTGCGCTCCCGCGCCCGACGTCTCAAGCGCGAGCATGATATCGCCTTGATCGTCGTCGATTATCTGCAGCTGATGCAGGTCCCCGGACGCGGCGACAACCGGGTGGCGGAAATCTCTGAGATCAGTCGTTCACTGAAGGCACTGGCCAAGGAGCTGGGTCTGCCCATCATTGCCCTCTCCCAGCTCAACCGCAGTCTGGAGAGTCGCACCGAAAAACGTCCGCAAATGTCGGACCTGCGCGAGTCCGGTGCCATCGAACAAGACGCCGATCTGATCCTTTTCCTCTATCGCGACGAGGTGTATCACAAGGACAAGGAAGAGGTGAAGGGATTGGCCGAGGTCATCATCGGCAAACAGCGTAACGGACCCATCGGGACCGTGCGCATGAGCTTTTTTGGCGAGTATACACGCTTCGAGAACTACGCACCCCTGGATGGCGAGGCCTGATCCCGGCAGGCAAGCCGATCCTCTGCTATGCTCAAAGCACTTGTGATCAAGAAAAGTGAGTGAGTCGATGAGCACTGTGCTCATGGGCAGCGCCGATGTCGATCCGCATGCCGAGCATGGATACCTTTGCTGTCCCGACTGCGGTCTGCTGCAAAAATTGCCCCGCACCGGTATCCGCGGGCTGAACACCTACTGTGGGCGCTGTGGCGCCACCCTGGAGCGCACTCGCGGGCGCAGCATCAATGCTGCCCTGGCCATGTGCCTGAGCGCCTTGTTCCTGCTGCTGCCAATGAATCTTCTTCCGTTTCTGACGGTAGATATTTTTGGCGTTCATCACACCAGTATCGTCTACTCCGGCATTGCCGGGATTGCGGCCCAGGGCTGGCCAGTGGTTGCCGTCATCCTGGCACTGGAACTCATCATCCTGCCTTTTTTTCGCTTCGGCTTTTTGGCCACGGTCTTGCTCGGCATCTATCACGACTATCATCATCCACATCTGGGGAAGCTCTTTCGCTGGTCGGAACGCCTTGATCAATGGGCCATGCCGGATGTCTTTCTCATTGGCTGCGTCATCGGCTATGGCCGGGTCGCTCCGTTTCTGCCCATCAGTATCGGAATCGGTGGTTATTGCGTCCTTGCCGTTTCTTTTCTCACCTTGCTGACCCGTGCGAGTCTCGATCGACGCGAAATCTGGCGGCGTATTGGCCCTTGCTGCCAGCATCTCGAAGAAGGGGTGGAGTACGTCGGTTGCCCCTTTTGTGGTCTGCCGCATCCCAAGGCGGAGGCGGAGGGTCAACCTTGCCGCCGTTGTGGCGAACGGGTCTGGCGCTATCGGCCGGACACCGGGATACGCGTCCTGGCACTGACCCTTGCGGGGTTCTTCTGCTATCCCTTTGCCTATCTTTACCCCATGGAGAGCAATTACCAACTCGGCAGTCTGCAGGGCTACACCATCATGACCGGGGTGCACAAGCTGATCCAGGCGAATTTTTATGTCTTTGCGGCCATCATCTTTCTTGCGAGTGTGCTTACCCCCTTTCTGAAACTGTTTGGTCTGAGCTGGTTCCTCATCTCTATACACGGCCACTCGCAGCGCTGGCTACGTGGCAAGACCATGCTCTTCCGGGTCATTCGTCAGATCGGTCGCTGGTCCCACATCGATGTCTTTACCGTCGCCGTCTTTCTGCCCCTCATGCATCTTTCCGGCTTGCTGGCGGTGTACGTGGGAAAGGCGTTACCCTTCTTCCTTGCCGTTGTCGTAATCACCATGTTTGCCACCGAGATCTTCGATCCCCGCCTACTCTGGCAAAAGGTCGATGAACAACAGGAACAAGATGAGTCAGTCTTCGTCAACACCGCAAGCGCAGAATCGTAAACCCCGCTGGCCAGGTCTGATCTGGGCAGTGCCGGTCGCCGCACTGGCGATTGTCGGTTGGCTCGCCTTGCGGAGTTATCTCGACCAAGGGCCGACGGTTACCGTGGAGTTTCCCACCACCGGCGGGATCAAGGCCGATCACACCTCGGTGAAATTTCGCGGAGTGACGGTTGGTCAGGTCACCGGTACCCGACTGGCGAAGTCCTTGGAACAAATGTCCGTCACCATCCGCTTCGACCCCTACATGGCCGGACATCTGGGCAAGGGGACGCGCTACTGGATTGCCGGCAAGGAAGTCAGTTTCAGCGATCTGAGTTCCCTCAAATCCCTCATTGCCGGGCCCTATATTGGCGTGGATCCGCATCCCGGCGCGACGGTGCACAAGGTGGTGGGACTGCGCCAGGAGCCGGTACTCAAAAGTGAGCCGAAAGGTCTGACGCTCATTCTGCAAAGCGATCATTTCAATATCGTACAGCGCGCGGCTCCCATTTTTTATCAAGGGATGCAGATTGGTGAGGTGCGCGGCAAGGCACAGGCTCCGGATGGTGACGGCTTCCGTATTTACGCCTTCATCTCGCAAAAATATCTGCATCTGATCAACGCCCGCAGTCGTTTCTGGAACTCGGGCAACGTTCGCTTCACTCTCCTTGGCAAAGACCCTGGCCTGCATCTACCGCCCAGCAACGCCATTCTCTCTGGGGCCGTCTCGGTATTCACACCAGAGTCAGGAAAACCGGCTACGGAAAACATGCAATTCCATCTCTATCCCAGCGCGCAGGCAGCGCGCTGGGCACCGCGCAGCAATGCCGTGTTCTACCAGCTGGTACTGCCGGGAGGACCACAGGGTCTGGCGAGCGGAGCTGCTGTGCACCTGGAAGGAGCTCGGGTGGGCACAGTTACCGCCGTCGACATGCACTACGATCCGCAGCGCAAGGCCCTGCAGACCGATGTGCAATTGGCGCTCGAACCGCAGCGCATTCCTCTGGCCAACGCCCAATGGGATGAACGCAATCCACGCCCCCAGATGGACGCGATGCTGCGCGCTCTGATCGCTCAGGGACTGCGCGCCGAAATGCAGCAGAACCCGCCTCTCGTAGGCAATCCGGAGATTTCCCTGGTCATGCTTCAGCACCCCAAAGCGGCGACTCTGGCTGCTGGCAATCCACCTCAGATTCCTTTTGTGGAAGGAGGAAGTCTCGCTGGAACGCTGGCTCAGGTCGATGGCATCCTGCGGGAAATCCATGCACTGCCCCTACCGGAGATTGCCAAGAATCTGCAAATCACGACGCAGCGGATCGCTGCCCTCAGCCAATCGGAAAAAACGCAGGAGACGCTCCGCCATCTTGCTGCGGCAACGCAGCACCTGAATGCCATTCTCGCATCCGGCCAAAAGCAGTTACCGGAAACACTGCAGCATCTGCGTGCCGCGAGTGCGCAGGCAGAGCAGGCCTTGCAGGCGGCACACGGTCTATTGGCAGCTGAGGGCAGCGCCGGTAATGCACCGGAATCCAGTACCCTGCCGCGCACGCTATATGAACTCAGCCGCGCCGCCGCCTCGCTGCGTTCCCTGACTGACTATCTCGATAGCCACCCCAATGCCCTATTGATCGGGAAATGACCATGGCCTGGATCCGTATCTGTTTTCTTCTGGTTTTCACCCTGCTCCTCAGTGCCTGCGCCAGCACCCCAACACAGTATCTGAGTCTGAACGCGCAGGGTTCGCCCCTACCCACTCAGCCACTGACAGAGAAGCACCGCCTGTTGATCGTCGATCACGTACAGATGCCCGCCAGTATCGATCGCCTCTATCTTACCCGCCGCAGCGGCGACAATGGCATGGAGGTGTCCGGGCATGTGCGCTGGATCGCGCCGCTGGGCGGCATGACGCAGCGCGTGTTGACGGAGGATCTGCGTCGGCGCCTACCCGATCTTACCGTGCTGCTTGCCGGTTCCCCGGTACCCAGTAACACGCGACCCATCCATCTGCAGGTGCAGGTACAGGAATTTCTCCCGACGAGCAACGGCAGCGTGCTGCTCGATGCCGATTACTTCCTGCTCGATGCCGCTGGCCATGTCGAATATGCTGGACATTTTCACCAGCGCATCGCTGCTGACTCGACTGCAACGGCGCAGGCACAGGCCATGAGTCACTGTATTGCGGCATTGGCGCAGGAGATTGCGCGACAGCTCTCGGCGGTACAGCGCGCGCCTACCCATTAGCACAACATGGCGAGTCAGTTACGCGAGGGCCCACTGGCCACAACGGAGGCCGTCAAGCTCCAGGGCGGGGAGTGTCAATACCAGTTGCGTCCGTTACGCATCAGCGATGCGGCGGCTGTACGACAGATCTGTTGCGACACCGGCTTTCTGGGAGAGCCGATCGAGCCACTCTGCGGTGACCGTGAACTTTTCGCGGCGCTCATGGTTAATCCGTACCTGGAGTACGCCCTGGACTGGGGCCTGGTCGCCGAGCAGAACGGACAGATCATTGCTTATCTCCTGGGTGCACCACCAGATTTCGACGCTTCGGTCTTTCGCGTGGCCGCCCAGGCAACCCTGAAGATGCTCGGGCGAGCGGCCGCCGGAAGCTATCGTGCGCAGCCACAAACCCTGCATTTTCTCAACTGGCTACTGTTCCGCAGCTATCGCGAGCGGCCATTGCGGCCCACCCATGCCGCGCACATGCACTTCAATGTGCAAAGTCCCGAGCGGGGACACTTTCTGGGTCTGCATCTCTGGCAACAATTTGAAGCGCTACTTCGCGCGCGTGGCGTTCCGCACTACTATGGAGAACTCTTTTCCTGGCCAGGACATCGCCCCGAGCGTCCCTACCGACGCTATGGTCTGCAAGTCTACGATCGCGTGCCGAGTAGTCTTTTCGACTATGCGAGCGAACTGGAAGTGGAGAATATCTGCGTGTACAAGC
This sequence comes from Acidithiobacillus sp. YTS05, assembly GCF_024396695.1. GTDB lineage: Bacteria > Pseudomonadota > Gammaproteobacteria > Acidithiobacillales > Acidithiobacillaceae > Igneacidithiobacillus > Igneacidithiobacillus copahuensis. The sequence goes on along the minus strand of NZ_CP094359.1, from coordinate 440,330 downwards.
GCATGGATTGAGATGAACGTCAATCTGCGTTTCTGGCTGGTTCTCCTCCTCGCAATCGCCATCTCCCTGGTACCGATCTGGTATTTCATGAATGGCCAGGCCATCCATCTGATCAGCGAAATCCGTCCGCAACTACTGCTGGGACTGACGGCACTGATGCTTTTGAGCTGGCTGGCCGAGGCGCTGCGCCTGCAGCTGATCTGTGCCGGCGTTGCGCTGCGCATTCCGCTGCGCAGTGCCCTGCCGCTGGTCATGGCTGCCGAATTTGCCGGGGCGGCAACGCCCGCCGCCTCAGGCATGGGGGCCGCCTACCTCGTCTTTCTCTACCGGCGTGGCCTGAACGTTGGTACGGCAGCAGCAGTTCTGCTCGCCATCGCCATCACCGATCTCCTCTTCATGATTGCCATCTTTCTTTTTTCCCTACTGTACCTCCTCTTTTTCCAGAACTCTTTGCCTGACGTGCGCATCATTCTCTGGCTGGCGTTGATCACCTTTGGCACTGCCGCTCTCTTGTTTGCGATCTGGCATTTCGAGCGTCGACGTATCATTCGCGGCATCGATCGAAGGTTTCTTCGCTTCTCCTGGTATCAACGCTACCGCCAACGCATTGCATTGTTCTTTTCGCGCTTTCTGAAGTCGCTGGAACTGCTGCGCGCACTTCCCTGGCGCCAACGAGGTAAAATTTTTCTCAGTGCGGCCGGCTACTGGACACCGCGCTATCTGGTCCTCTGGGCATTGATGCAGTATGTCGGCGGACACGTGAGTGTACCCTACATCATCGTCAGTCAGACCTTGCTCAACCTGACCTCGCAGCTCAGTTTTCTGCCTGGTGGCGCGGGCAGTGTCGGTGCCGCCTACGGCCTGCTCTTCGGCACCAGCCTGTCCCAGACCGACATTGCTTTCAGTCTCCTCGGTTGGCGTCTATTCACCTATTACTGGTATCTCTTCATCGGCATGCCGTGGTTTTTTTATGAATGGGGCTGGGGCAAAGATCACCCTGGCAAACATCAGCGGAAAAGCGCTTAACTCCCAAGACGGGCAGGGTTCCCCCTTGCTATCATTGCCACATGAGTCGCCCCAACCAAGTGGAAATCTCTGCCTCGGCCCTTGCCCACAATCTGGCGGTGGCGCGTCGCGCCGCGCCCCACGCGCGGGTAATGGGCGCCATCAAGGCCAATGCCTACGGCCACGGCGCAGCATTGGTCGCCACGCTTCTGGCGGAGGCCGGGATTGACGCTTTTGCCTTGGCCAGCATCGAAGAGGCGGAGGAACTCCAGAGCTTGCAGCTCCGCCCCCGTTGCACCGCCCTGGCCGGCCCTTTCTCCGCAGGAGAGATTCCCTTGGCTGCGGCGCATGGGCACCGCTTGGTATTACAGAATTTCGCCCAAGTGGCCTGGCTGCGGGAGAGCCGCTGGCAGGAGCCACTGGAGGTCTTTGTCAAATTCGACAGCGGTATGCACCGGCTCGGCTTTTCCCATGACGAGTTGGCGCAAGTGTTTGCCCAATTGCGCGCTGGTGTCGGTGGACCCCTGCGGATTCTCGGTCTGCTGAGCCATCTGGCCCGCGCCGATACCCCGGAAGACCCCTACAATGCCGAGCAGATCCGTGCCTTTCACGAGGCTTGCACGACCTTCGGCCCGCATACCGCCGGAGAGCACTCGCTGCCCAACTCGGCGGCCATCCTCGCCCTGCCGGGGGCGATCACTCCCTGGATACGACCGGGCCTGCTGCTCTATGGCCTGAGCCCCCTCCACGCGCGCAGCGCCGCCGACCTTGATCTGCGGCCGGCATTGCGCTGGCAGAGCGAGATCATCGCCGTTCGTAGGCTGCGCGCCGGGGACTGGCTCGGCTACGGTGCCAGCTGGCAAAGCCCGCGTGATTGCCGCGTGGGAGTGATTGCCTGCGGCTATGGCGACGGGCTAGATCGCCGCCTGGGATTGCAGGAGGCCCCGGTGCGGGTGAAGGGCCAGCCGAGTCATCTGCTCGGGCGGATCAGCATGGATCTCGCGTTCGTCGCGCTGGATGGCATAGCGGCCGACATTGGTGATCCGGTGCAGATCTTGGGGGGGCCCGAGCTGCCTCTGGAGGACTGCGCCGAACAGCTCGGTACCATCTCTTACGAAATCGGCACCCGCATCGCCCAGCGGGTACCCAGGCTGCGTGTGCCGTGAGTCGCGAGCGGAGTCTCTACGTCTGCCAGGCCTGCGGCGCCAGCAGCCCCAAGTGGATGGGTCGCTGTGGGGAATGCGGCGCCTGGAACAGCCTGGTGGAAGAGCGGCCAGCGGCGACTCCCAAAGGTAACCGCGGCAGCAGTGCCTATGCGGTGGCCAGCCCACCGCAGCGTCTAGCGGCGGTACCCGTTGCCACCATCCGCCGGCAGGGTACCGGCTTGCAGGAACTCGACCGCGTCCTGGGCGGGGGCATCGTGCCAGGGGCGGCAATCCTCCTCGGGGGAGAACCCGGCATCGGCAAATCGACCTTGTTGTTGCAGAGCGCCGCCGGCATGGCGCAAAACGACTCCGTACTCTATGTCACCGGCGAAGAATCGGCGGCGCAATTGGCCCTCCGTGCCCAGCGTCTGGGAATTGGCGATCTCGCCATCGAGGTCCTGGCGGAGAACCACCTGGAAAGCATCGAAGCCCAGCTTGCTCAGCAACGTCCGCAGGTATTGCTGATCGACTCCATTCAGACCCTATTTACTGAAAATCTCCAATCCGCACCGGGTTCTGTCGCCCAGGTGCGCGAATGTGCGGCGCGCCTGGTGCGTCTGGCGAAAACCCAGGACATCAGCCTGTGGATGGTGGGGCACGTGACCAAGGAGGGGGCGATTGCCGGTCCTCGGGTATTGGAACACATGGTCGATACGGTGCTGTATTTTGAGGGGGAAGCCGGCAGCCCCTATCGTATCGTACGCGCGATCAAGAATCGCTTTGGCGCCGCCAATGAGCTCGGCGTCTTTGAGATGCAGGAAAAGGGCCTGGAGGAAATCAGCAACCCCTCGCGTCTGTTTCTGAGTCAGCACCAGCGGCCGGTTCCCGGCAGCATCGTCCTGCCCACTCAGGAAGGCAGCCGTAGCCTGCTGGTGGAGGTACAGGCGCTGGTCACCCCCAGCCCTCTGGCAAACCCCCGCCGGGTCGCTCTGGGTCTCGATCCCAATCGTCTGTCTCTGCTGTTGGCCATTCTCCATCGGCATGGCGGAAGTTTCTTGTTTGACCAGGATGTCTTCGTCAACATCGCCGGGGGGGTGCGCGTACTGGAACCGGCCGCCGATCTGGCCGTTGCCCTGGCGGTCCTTAGTGCCTTTCGCAACGAACCGGTAGCGGAAGGTTTGGTGGCCTTTGGCGAACTGGGTCTGGCGGGGGAATTGCGTCCGGTAGCCAACGCCGAGAGTCGCCTGCGCGAGAGCGAAAAACTCGGATTTCATCACGCCATCCTGCCCCAGGGAAAGACACCCCCCAGTGCCATTCGCCTGCATCCCGCCCGCTCCCTGGCCGACGCGGTACAGTCGGCCTTTGGACACTAGACAGTGGGCCGGTCAGGCCGGTTGTTGTGCACGCAACCAGAAAGCATCGAGCAGGGCGGTAGAGAAACGCCGATGGCAGTCCTCCACGGCCGACCAATCTGCATCTCGCACTTTTCCATTTTCTATCCGCAAACAGCCGATCAAGGCATGATATTCCTGGTGCAAGGTCATCAACATGGCATCTGGAGCCAACCCCAACTGTTCCAATCGACGCTCCTCGGGACAGGCATGGGCGTTGGCCATTACCTGAAAATCAACGATTTCAGGGTGCAGCTCCAGCGTCTTTTCGAGAATATCGAAATGCGAGATATGTTGAGCATATAGCCCGAGAAAACTCACTGGGATGTCGCGGTCATCCTGCAAGCTACGCTCCAGGAATTCGTGCAACATGGGCACCGGCATTGGACGAGCAATTGCGTAGCCCTGAAAATAGCGGACACCCATCTCCATCAAGGCATCACGAATCGCATCGCTTTCCACCCCTTCGGCCACCAAGTCGATATGCAGCCCCTTGGTCAAACCCAAAACCGACTGTACGAAACGCAGATCCTGGGGGCGATCCTCCAGACAACGCACAAAGCCCTGATCCAGCTTTGCCTTGTCTACCGGCAACTCTTTCAGGCGCAAAAGGGAAGAATACCCACTACCGATATCATCCAACGCCAAGCGAAACCCCATCGCTTTCAAATCGAGAAGGTGATCCGTCGCTATCTGACGATCGATAAAGTCGTGATTTTCCAGAATCTCCAGCGTGATACGTGCGGGATCTACGCGGAAGTCGTCCACGATTCCCTTTATCGCATATATGCAGGCAGTACCCAGTACCTGGGGATCGATGTTGACCGATACCCAGTAGACCTGCCCCTCCCGCTCGAGGGCCTGCAAATCGAGGATGGCCTTTCGCAGCATCTGCTCCGTTAAAGAAAAAATATCCTTTTCGCTGAGCTGCCCCAGGAAGTCACCCGGTCCCCAGACCTTGCCGTCCTCATCCACCAAACGTGCCAATGCCTCCAAACCAACGACCCGTTTCGCTCGTTGATCCCAAATCGGCTGGTACCAGCTTTGCAAGCCGCCGGCGCGAAAGAGCATCCGCAATGGATAGAGGCTCTGGGCACTTTCGTCTGGGCTCCAGAATGCCCACGGTGCATTCCGAGTTTCCTTGTTGCGCTTGGATTCGAACATCGCCTGATCGGCTTCTCGCAGCAGTAACTCCAGGTTACTGTTGGCAGAGAGTGGATAAATACTCACTCCCATACTCACCTGAATATGAATCTGCTCACCCGATTCCAGCACTAATGGCTTTTCCACCGCAGAGTTGACCTTGCGCAACACACTCTCCAGCTGGTCAACATCACGCAACCCTTCGAGCAGCAGAATGAACTCGTCACCACCGATTCTGACGACGCCATCCGAGTGTCGCAACGAATCCTGCAAACGCTGCGCGAGCCGCTGCAACACGGCGTCACCACGGTCATGTCCAATGCGATCGTTGACTTCCTTGAAGTCGTCCAGATCGAGCACGACCAGAGCCAAGAGACGTTCACTACGGTCTGCCCGGGCGCGCGCTCGGGGCAGTTCTTCCTCCAGTGCCCGTCGGTTCATGAGACCCGTCAACGGATCGTGCAGTGCCATTTTCTCCAGCTCGGCCTCACGGGCCTTCTGATGGGTAAGATCATGGAAGTAACCAATATAGTTGGTTATTTCTCCCGCGTTATTGCGCACCGCCCGAATCTGGAGAAATTCGGGGAACAAGTCACCATTTTTCCGACGATTCCAGATTTCTCCTTGCCACTCGCCGTCCCGATGCAGCTTTTCCCACATCCGCTCGTAAAAATTACCGTTCTGTAGCCCGGAGTGCAGAATCTGTGGAGTCAGTCCCAAGACGTCACTTTCGGCATAACCCGTCAGCCGCGTAAACGCCCGGTTCACGCGCACGATGCGCTGTTCCGCATCGGTTATCATGATGCCTTCCTGGGCCTCGAACACCTGTGCGGAAAGACGCAGTGCCTCGCGCTGTTGGCGCTCCTCGCTGATATCCCGCTGCACACTCACAAACTGGGCCAACTGCCCCTGCTGGTCGCGTATTGGATTGATCGACAGTTGGTTCCAAAATGAACTGCCATCTTTGCGATAATTGAGAATTTCTCCGCTGTAGGCTTGTCCCGCATCCAGGTGTTGGCGTATCCGCGCGACGGTTTCGGCCGCAGTCTTTGGCCCCTGTAAGATGCGGCAATTCTTGCCGATCAGTTCGGCCAGACCGTAGCCCGTTATCTCGGCAAATGCGTTGTTGAAATACAGTATGTTTTGCTCTGCATCCGTCAGTAGTACACCCTCACTGATCGAACGCAATGCCGCGGCAAAGCTGCGATCCCGTCCATCCACGGAGGGCTGGAAAAGGAATTGCGCGACTACTGCGGCAATTCCCTCCAGCAATCTCTCCTGCTCTGTTGTCGGCGTACCTTCCCGAAAACTGGTGAGGGCAAAGCTGCCAACTGCCTGGCCGAGAGGATCTCGAATCGGTACCGACCAGCAGGCGCGGATCTGCAACGCACGGGCAAGTTCGTGTAGCCGCAGCCAACGCTCGTCTTGGGTTGCATTGTGCACCAAAACCTTCTCACCGCTGAGAACGACGCTGACACAGGAGCCGTTGCCTTCGATCACACGCAAGCCATCGAAGCGCTCCCGCAGTCCTTCAGGAAGACTGGGCCCGGCGTACAGGCGGAGCTCCCCTTCCCTTCCCAGCAGCATTACTGTCGCCAGCGCACCGGGAACGATGCGCTCGGCAAGCAGGCATAAGGATTCAACCAAAGGCAAAGCGGATTCTGCTGCCTCGGGCACCACTGGATTACATGATAAACCGCGCACTCTACGGAACTCCTACTCCCACCACTCACCCTTTTCTAAAGGGCTAAAATCGTTTTTCACGACGACCAAGAAACAGAAAGACCCGTCCGTCAACCTGTAGGAATATAGACGAGCCTACCGAACATTCAATATGATACGCCGATTCGCGATGGACGCAACTTTACAATAAGTTATCAAGATTTTGACCCAGCGGCAGGCGAGACCTTGCGCTATTTGTTTACCTATCCTAAAAAATTACACCTCAGAACGGTATGTCATCATCTTCAAACTGCTCCACCGGAGGGCGCGAAGAGCTCTTGGCCGCGCTTTGCGGAGCAGCATAGCTTTCTTGCTGACCGTCGTCGAAGTTTGCGGTGCCGCCACCGCGCCCGCCCACCAGTTGCAGGCGATCACCCACAATCTCGGTAGTATAGCGCTCCTGGCCTTCCTTATCGGTCCATTTGCGCGTCTGCAGGCGTCCCTCGACGTAGGCCATGCTACCTTTTTTCAGATATTCACCAGCAATCTCCGCGGTGCGCCCAAACAACACCACGCGGTGCCACTCCGTGCGCTCCTGGCGATTGCCCTCGCGATCTTTGAACGTTTCCGACGTGGCCAGATTGAGATTGGCAATGGCCCCGCCGCTGGGCTGATAGCGCATCTCGGGATCACGCCCCAAGTGCCCGAGTAGTATGACTTTATTCACTCCCGCCATGATTTCTCTCCTGATGACCGGGGACGCGCGTCCCGATAGCCCGTATACTATCCCATTCTGACGGCCAACAAAGCAAACGGCATGGATCATATCGAAATTCGCGGTGCCCGCACGCACAATCTCAAAAATATCAGCCTGCGCCTGCCCCGCGATCAACTCATCGTGATTACCGGCCTCTCCGGCTCTGGCAAGTCCTCGCTGGCCTTCGATACCCTCTACGCCGAAGGGCAGCGCCGGTATGTGGAGAGTCTTTCGGCCTATGCGCGGCAGTTTCTTTCCCTGATGGGCAAGCCCGATGTCGATGCCATTGAGGGACTGTCGCCTGCCATTGCCATCGAACAGAAATCGACCTCCCACAATCCGCGCTCCACGGTTGGTACCGTCACCGAAATTCACGATTATCTGCGCCTGCTCTATGCCCGCGTGGGTACGCCGTGGTGCTGTGGCGAACCGATTCAAAGCCAGAGCATCGCCCAGATGCTCGATCAGATCCTCAGCTGGGAGAGTGGCACCCGCATCCTGGTTCTGGCTCCCGTACTCCGCGATCGTAAGGGCAGCCACGAGGAGATTTTCCAGGGATTACGCGCCCGTGGTCTGGTGCGCGCGCGCGTCGATGGACAACTCTGTGAGCTGGAAGAGCCCCCGGTGCTGGATCCCAAACGCAAACACCGCATCGAAGCGGTGGTCGATCGCCTGATTCTGCGCGACGATGTTCGGGGACGTCTGGCAGAATCGCTGGAGAGCGCGATGGCCATGGGTGACGAGGAGGCGATCGTGGTCAATCTGGACGAAGAAAAGGAACATTTTTTCTCTGCCCGCCACGCCTGCCACCAATGTGGCCGATCCTTCCCGGCCCTCGAACCCCGGCTCTTTTCGTTCAACAACCCGGCAGGCGCTTGCCCTCGTTGCGATGGGCTCGGTGAAATCAACATCTTCGATCCCCAATTGATCATCCCCAACCCAGCGCTGAGCATTGCCGATGGTGCGATTGCGCCCTGGCGACAACGCCAGAATGATATGCATCCAGTGTTGCACGCCCTGGCCCAACGCCTGGATTTTTCTCTGGAAAGCGCCTGGAAGGAACTACCTGATACGGTGCAGGATATTCTTCTGCACGGTTTCTCCGAGCCCTTGGCGATCCGTGGACGTAACGGCAAAGCGGAAACCCAGCGTTTCTCCGGAGTCATCCCCGTCCTGGAAAAACGTCTGCGCGAAACGCAATCGCAACTGTTACGCGAGGAGATCCTGCGCTTCATGGGGCGCCTGCCCTGCCCCGACTGCGGCGGTAGTCGCCTGCGTTCCGAGGCGCGCATGGTGCGCGTGGGTGCACTCGCCGTGCACGAGTTTTCCGCCCTGTCGATCGGCAAGGCCGTGCGCTCTATCGAAGATCTCCAGCTTGCTGGCAAGGAAGCGGTCATCGCCGAGCGGATCCTCAAGGAGATCCATGATCGCCTGCAGTTTCTCATGGACGTCGGGCTCGACTACCTGACCCTTGATCGCTCCGCCGAGACCCTGTCCGGTGGCGAAGCACAGCGCATTCGTCTCGCCTCCCAAATTGGTGCCGGCCTGGTCGGCGTCATGTATGTTCTGGATGAGCCTTCCATCGGCCTGCACCAACGGGACAACGATCGCTTGCTGCAGACCCTGAAACGCCTGCGCGATCTGGGCAACACCGTAATCGTGGTCGAACATGATGAGGATGCCATCCGCGCCGCCGATTATCTGGTCGATATGGGCCCCGCTGCTGGCGTGCATGGCGGCGAGGTGGTGGCCAGCGGTCATCCGGCAAGCGTGGCCCGTAGCGCCGCTTCCCTAACCGGGAAATACCTGCGCGGAGAACTTTGTATCGCCACGCCCGAACGTCGCCGTCCGCCAGACAACGAGCGGATCTTACGGCTCGTCGGCGCGCGTGGACACAATCTGCGCGACGTAACTCTGGAAATCCCCCTCGGGCTCTTCACCTGTGTCACCGGGGTCAGTGGATCCGGCAAATCCACGCTGATCAACGACACCCTTTTCCCGGCCTGCTCTCGCCGGCTGATGAACAGCCATCTCACCCCCGCCCCATATGAGCAGCTCCTCGGCTTGGAGCATCTCGACAAGGTCATCTCCATCGATCAAAGCCCCATCGGCCGCACCCCGCGCAGCAATCCGGCGACCTATAGCGGGCTGTTCACTGCCGTGCGGGAGCTCTTTGCCGGCACCAACGAGGCCCGCGCGCGCGGCTATGGGCCAGGTCGTTTCAGCTTCAATGTGAAAGGTGGGCGCTGCGAGGCCTGCGAAGGCGAAGGCGTCTTACGGGTGGAAATGCACTTTCTCCCCGACGTCTATGTCGAGTGCGACGTCTGTCACGGACGGCGCTACAAACGCGAGACCCTGGAGATCCACTACAAGGGAAAGTCCATCCACGATGTGTTGCAGATGACGGTCGAGGAGGCTGCGGATTTTTTCGCCGCCGTACCAAGTATCGCCCGTAAACTAGGAACCTTGCTCGACGTAGGTCTTGGTTATATTCAACTGGGTCAGTCCGCGACCACCCTTTCTGGCGGCGAGGCGCAACGGGTGAAGCTCGCGCGCGAGCTTTCCCGTCGGGACACTGGTCGCACCCTCTACATCCTCGACGAACCGACCACCGGCCTGCACTTTCACGATATCGCGATGTTGCTGAGCGTACTACAGAAGCTCGTTGACGCCGGTAACAGCGTGGTGGTCATCGAGCACAATCTCGACGTCATCAAAAGCGCCGACTGGCTGGTAGATCTCGGACCGGAAGGCGGCAGTGGAGGGGGTCAGATCATCGCCAAAGGCACTCCGGAACAACTGATTACGGCGCAACATTCCCATACCGGCCACTATCTGGCACGACACTTGGCAGTAGAAGCAGAAAAGGGCTGAGAGCCGCCAGGCTCCCAGCCCCGTTGCGGGACGCCGCCCCGTCAGGAAGCGCTGGCTTCGCGATCCACCAGCTCAACGATTGCGAGCGGCGCGTTATCACCCGCACGAAACCCGTACTTGACGATACGCAGATAGCCACCAGGCCTTGCCTTGTAATGCGGGCCCAGTTCATCAAAGAGTTTGACTACCGCCGCGCGATCACGAAGACGAGAAAACGCCAAACGCCGCCGCGCCACCGTAGGCTCCTTGGCCAGGGTAATCATCGGCTCGGCAAAGCGCCGCAGTTCCTTGGCCTTGGGTAAGGTGGTGACGATGCGCTCGTGCGCAAAAAGCGAGACCATCATGTTCGCGAACATTGCCCGCCGATGGCTGCTGTTACGATTCAGTTTTTTTCCACTATTGCCATGACGCATGACGTCACACTCCCCAAATAAAAAGTAACGACTCAGTCTGCCTCGACGGCATCTTTATTACCCAGCGGTGGTAAGCCCTCGGGCGGCCAATTCTGCAGCCGCATCCCCAGAGATAGGCCCTTGCCGCCCAAGATTTCCTTGATCTCTGTCAGAGATTTGCGACCAAGATTCGGCGCCTTCAAGAGCTCATTTTCCGATTTCTGCACCAGATCACCGATATAGAAGATATCCTCGGCCTTGAGACAATTCAGCGAACGCACGGTCAACTCGAGATCATCCACCGGCCGTTCCAGCAGAGGCATCAGATCCTCGACCACAGCAACTTTCCCCAGCTCTTCTACGGCGGGCATTTCGCCGCCAACAAACACGTCCAACTGCTGCCGGAGTATGCGGGCCGCCTCCTGAATGGCAGCCAAGGGCTCGATTGTCCCATTGGTTTCGACGTCAAGAATCAGGCGATCAAGGTCGGTACGCTGTTCCACCCGGGCACTCTCTACCTGAAAACTGACACGACGCACCGGGCTAAAGCTGGCATCGAGAGCCAGCACACCGATCCGCTTTTCGTGATCACGCAAGCGCGTCGCGGCCGCCTGATAGCCGCGACCAAAGTCGAGACGCAAATGCATCACCATCTCGACGTCCCGGGTAATGGTCGCGATAACGTGCCCTGGATTCGCTACCTCGACTCCATGCTCGGCGACGATATCGGCGCCGGTGACGGGCCCCGGTCCGCGCTTGCGCACGGTAATGGTCTGCGACTCCTGACGGTTACTACGGATCGCCAGCTGCTTCAGATTCAGGAGAATATCCACGACATCCTCCTGCACCCCTTCCAGACTGGCGTATTCGTGCAGGACGCCCTCGATTTCGACCTCGGTAACTGCAACCCCTTTCAGCGAGGAAAGGAGGATCCGCCGCAGTGAATTACCGAGAGTGTGCCCAAAACCACGTTCTAGAGGACCCAAACTGACGCGGGCGGAATGCGCACCGGTCGTTTCGATTTCGTAATTCTGCGGACACAACAGCTCGCCAACTTCAGCCATAAATAATCCTCGTTGCTCCGTATTACTTGGAGTAGAGTTCCACCACCATCTGCTCGTTCAAATCCTGCGGCATTTCGTCGCGCACAGGGACGGCCTTGATAGTGGCACTGAGTGCCTTGGAATCGACGCTGAGCCACTCGGGGAAGCCACGACCTTCTGCTGCCTCTACAGCGCCCAGAATACGTGCATGTTCCTTGGCAACAGCGGTAACCGCTACGACATCACCGGCCCGAACCTGATAAGAAGGAATGTCCACTCGCTTGCCGTTGACGGTAAGGTGGCCATGCCGCACCACTTGGCGCGCCTCAGCACGCGAAGAGCCAAAGCCAGCGCGATAGGCAATATTGTCCAGCCGCAATTCCAGGAAACGCAAAAGCAGCTCACCGGTCACGCCCTTTTTCTGAGAAGCTGCAGCGAAGTAGCGCCGGAACTGCCCCTCGAGAATACCATAGACACGTCGCACCTTTTGCTTTTCACGCAACTGCGTACCGTATTCACTGACGCGCCCACGGCGCTGCCCGTGTTGACCCGGCGCATAGGCACGGACCACAACTGGACACTTATCAGAAAAACACTTTTCACCCTTCAGAAAGAGCTTGCCACCTTCGCGCCGGCATTGACGGCAACTGGGGCCGGTATATTTAGCCACTACCTACCTCCAAAAAAATCAAACACGCCGCTTTTTGGGCGGACGGCAGCCATTGTGTGGGATCGGCGTCACGTCGCGGATGCTAGTGATGCGAAAACCAACGGAATGCAGGGCACGTACCGTGCTCTCTCGCCCGGGTCCCGGCCCACTCACCTCGACATCGAGGTTCTTCAGACCGTACTCTTGCGCCCGGCGACCGGCGTTTTCCGCGGCGACCTGAGCGGCAAACGGGGTACTCTTCCGCGAACCGCGGAAGCCGGACCCGCCTGAGCTGGCCCACGCCAGCGCATTGCCCTGCCGGTCGCTGATGGTAATTATGGTATTATTGAAGGAGGCGTAAATATGCGCGACGCCATCCACAACGTTCTTCTTGACTTTCTTCCGTACGCGCACATTCGTCTGTGTCTTAGCCATGCTATCGATCCTTCAGCTTCAGCGGGCGATGGGCTTCGCCGGACCCTTACGGGTACGTGCGTTGGTTTTGGTCCGTTGACCATGTACTGGGAGACCGCGGCGATGACGGATACCGCGATAGCAGCCGAGATCCATGAGCCGTTTGATGCTCATGGTGACTTCCCGGCGCAGGTCGCCTTCGACCACATACTTACCGACCTCGGTGCGAATGCGCTCGAGCTCGCCTTCGCTAATATCTTTTACGCGAACCGCGGTATCGACCTCTGCCGCCGCAAGAATGTCGCGGGACCGAGTGGCTCCAATGCCGTAAATATACGTCAAAGCGACACCAATCTGCTTGTTGTTCGGAATATTGACACCAGCAATGCGGGCCATTCCCTACTCCTTCCCATTCATCATAGTCAACCCTATCACCACACTCATCCCTGCCGCTGCTTATGCCGCGGTTCGACGCAGATCACCCGAACGACACCGTTACGCCGGATGATTTTGCAATTACGGCAAAGTCTTTTCACCGATGCCCGAACTTTCATGGAACGCCTCCTTACTTGGCGCGATAGGTGATGCGCCCCTTGCTCAGGTCGTAAGGCGTCATCTCCACAGTGACCTTATCTCCAGGCAGAATCCGTATGTAGTGCATACGCATCTTCCCAGAGATGTGCGCATTGACCACAAAACCATTTTCCAGACGCACCTTGAAGGTTGCGCTTGGTAGGTTTTCTATGACTTCTCCCTGCATTTCGAGAGTGTCTTCCTTGGCCATCCCTTTACCTCAACAAAACCCGAATACGGTCGGTGACCGCCGCACTGCTACCGGTGCCATCCACCTCAGCGTACCCGGCCCGAGCGCGGTAGAAAGAAACCAGCGGCGCCGTCTCGGCTGCGTACACCGCCAGCCGATGCCGAATTACCTCAGGCTGGTCATCGTCGCGCTGAAAGAGTTCTCCACCACACCGGTCGCATCGTCCCGCAACTTTTGGTGGCTGGAAACGCACATGGTAAATGGCACCACAGTTGCGACACACACGCCGCCCGGACAGTCGATCGACGATTTCTTCATCATCAAGCACGATGTGCAGGACATGCGCAATCGCAACGCTGCGAGCCAGCAAATGGTCGAGCCCTTCAGCCTGCACCACCGTGCGTGGGAAACCGTCGAATACAACTCCCTTCTGCGCGTCGCACTCCTGTAGCCGCTCCGACACAATGCCCAGTATGATCTCGTCACTGACCAAAGCGCCTGACTCCATCACTGCCTTGGCCCGTTTACCCATCTCGCTGCCGGCAGCAACAGAGGCGCGGAGCATATCACCAGTCGAAACATGAGGCAAGCCCAACTCAGCGGACAACACCTTGGCCTGGGTACCCTTACCGACCCCCGGGGCGCCGAGTAGGATAATGTGTCCAGCATACGTCATGGTTATCGCTTACCTTGCTGGCCGCTCTTGCGCAGCAAACCTTCGTACCGATGAGTGAGCAAATGGCTCTGGATCTGTGCCATCAGGTCCATCATAACGACGACGACGATGAGCAGGCTGGTACCACCAAAGTAAAACGGCACGTTGTATTCCGTGATCAGGAACTCTGGCAACAGACACACCACGGTGAGGTAAATAGCTCCCCACAGAGTGAGACGGCTCAAGACGCGATCCATATACTTTGATGTCTGCTCTCCCGGCCGCAGTCCGGGAACGAAGGCACCGGACTTCTTCAAGTTATCTGCCGTTTCCCGCGGATTGAACACCATAGCCGTGTAGAAAAAGGCAAAGAATACGATGGCAATAGTGAATACCACATCGTACAAGGTGGTCCCGGGACTCAACGCCTGTCCAATCCGAGCCAACCACTCCATGCCAGGCACGTTGGCAAACCAGCCGGCGAGGGTAGCAGGTAGAAGCAGGATGCTGGTAGCGAAGATCGGCGGAATCACCCCGGACATGTTCACCTTGAGGGGCATGTGGGTGCTCTGACCGCCATAAATCTTGCGTCCTACTTGCCGCTTGGCGTACTGAATTGGGATACGTCGCTGTGCGCTCTCCATAAAGACGACGAAGGCGAGAACCACCAGCGCCAAGACAAAAATGGCCAGAGCAAAGAGCGGCTGAAACTGCCCGGTACGCACGAGCTCCAACATGGTGGCGAGGGCCTGGGGCAGACCAGCTACGATCCCCGCAAATATGATGAGGGAGATACCGTTGCCAATGCCTCGTTCCGTGATCTGCTCGCCCAGCCACATCAAGAATACGGTGCCCGCCGAAAGAGTGATTGTAGTGGTAAAAAGAAACAGTGGACCGGGGTCGATCACCACCGGTACCGAGCCGCCGTGCATCTTCTCGATGGCAACGGCAATGCCTAACCCTTGCAGGAGAGACAATACAACCGTGGCGTAGCGAGTGTATTCGGTAATTTTCCGGCGCCCGGCTTCCCCCTCCTTTTTCAGCTCCTCCAGCTGCGGGATGACCGCCCCGCCCAACTGAAAAATGATGGATGCACTGATATATGGCATGATGCCCAACGCAAAAACCGTGAGTCGCGATAGCGCGCCTCCGGAAAACATGTTGAACATACCGAGAATGGTTCCCTGTTCCTGGTGGAAAAAGGAAGCCATTGCCGCAGGATCGATACCGGGAACGGGAATATGGGCGCCGATGCGGAAAACCAACAACGCCCCCAGCAAGAAGAAGATTCGCCGCCGCAATTCCGCAATGTTGCCCGCACCCTGCGCGGCATTGCTCAGTACGCCGAGGGTGTTGGCCATTGTTATTCCTCTACCTGACCGCCAGCGGCCTCAATGGCCTGCCGCGCGCCGGCGCTGACACGCAGGCCTTTGACGGTGATCGCGGCTTCCAGCTTGCCCGTCCGGATGACTTTGATCTGATCGACATCACCGCGGACAAAGCGGCGCAAGCGCAGAGCCTCGGCATCTGCTACACCGCTAATCGCAGCGCTGGCGAGCATGTCGAGGGTCACTTCGACCACCACCGAAGCACCAGCATTGCGAAAACCACGTTTCGGGATACGCCGCTGCAAAGGCATCTGCCCACCCTCAAAGCCGACCTTGTGGTAGCCACCAGAACGAGCGTGCTGTCCCTTGTGTCCCCTTCCCGCGGTCTTGCCGAAGCCGCTACCAATGCCACGACCGACCCGCACACGCTCCTTCTTGGCGCCTGGCGCAGGTGCAATGGTATTCAATTTCATGACTGTTCTTCCCAACGTAAGAGATACGGTATTTTCTGAATCATACCGCGAACCTCAGGAGTATCACGGAGTTCCACGCTGTGACCGGTACGTCGCAAGCCCAGGCCACGAACCGTAGCGCGGTGCTTTTCCGTTATCCCGATCAGACTGCGGACCAAGGTAATGCGCAGGGTCTTACTCATTTTCCGACCCTCCATGTTCGCGAATTTCCCGCAAGGTCTTGCCACGCTTCATGGCGATGGACTGAGGACTCGCCAGTTTGGAAAAGGCATCGAAGGTTGCGCGCACGACATTGATGGGATTATTGGATCCCAACGATTTGGCCACCACATTGCGTAACCCCACCGCCTCACACACCGCGCGCATGGCACCGCCGGCGATGACCCCGCTACCCTCAGAGGCCGGCCGAAGAATAACCCGGGCCGCGCCATGACGCCCTTCCACCGGAAACGGGATGGTGCCCCGCATCAACGGCACATGGGTAAGGTAACGACGGGCCTGATCGGTGGCTTTTTGGATACCAGCAGGCACTTCCTTGGCCTTGCCTCGTCCAAAGCCAACCTTTCCATCTCCGTCACCCACTACCATCAAGGCGGCAAAGCCAAACTGGCGCCCACCCTTGACCACCTTTGATACGCGGTTGATGTGGATGAGCTTTTCCAACATTCCATCACTCGGCTGTTGGCTTTCGCGATTCTCTCTTGCCATTGTCAATACTCCGTCAGAAGGACAGGCCGCTTTCGCGTGCTGCCTCGGCGAGGGCTTTTACCCGACCGTGGTAGCGATAACCGCTGCGGTCAAAAGCCACCTCGGTAATCCCCAGACCTTTGGCCTTTTCTGCGACGCGCTTACCGATGAGGGCCGCGCTATCGGTACTACCACCGTTTTTGATGGTACCACGCACATCTTTCTCCAACGAAGACGCCTGGGTAAGCACCCGCCCCTGGGCATCGTCGATGATTTGCGCGTAGATATGCTTGCCGGAACGATAGACCGCCAAACGCAGCTTGCCCTGTCCGGCGATGCGGGCGCGGGTCTTTTTGGCCCGACGCAACCGACTGATATTCTTGTCCATTGCTGATCCCCTCACTTCTTCTTGGCTTCTTTGCGCCGGACTTGCTCACCGGCATAGCGCACGCCCTTGCCCTTATAAGGCTCCGGCGGCCGATACGCGCGGATATCCGCCGCCACCTGCCCGACCATCTGCTTATCCACGCCGCGGATGACGATTTCCGTCTGCGTCGGCGTCTCGATAGTGATCGACTCCGGGACCGGATACTCGACCGGGTGGGAAAATCCGAGACTCAGGCCCAGCGTCTTACCCTTGGCCTGCGCTCGATAGCCGACGCCGATGATTTCCAGCTTGCGCTCAAAGCCCTGGGACACGCCATGGACCATATTGGCCAGCAATGCACGAGTAGTGCCCGCATGATGCACGACATCCTCTTGCCAATTGATACTCGCTCTGTCGCCCTCGACGTGAATTTCGACACCGTTTTGCAGGGCCATGGCGAGCTGCCCCTTGGGGCCCTTCACCGTGACTTGACCGGCGTCGATGCGAACCTCGACGCCCTTGGGCAAACTGACTGGTTGTTTCGCTACGCGTGACATGCTTCCCCCTTACGCGACGACGCAGAGCACTTCGCCGCCGATACCCTCGGCTCGCGCGGCGCGGTCGGTCATGATACCGCGCGACGTGGAGACGATGGCGATACCATAGCCGTCGCGCACCCGTGGCAGCTCTTGCGCACCGCGGTAAATACGCACACCGGGACGACTGATCCGCCGAATCTCGGAGATCACCCCTTCCCCTGCATAATACTTCAAGGTAATCCGCAGGCTGGGATGACCGGCAAGGATATCGTCTGCGACTTCCGCGATGTAGCCTTCGTCCAGTAATACCCGAGCGATCGCCCGTTTCAGCTTGGACGCTGGGATCTGGACAGAATTCTTGCCCACTGCCTGCGCGTTACGAATGCGCGTCAGCATATCTGCGATAGGATCTGTAATGCTCATCTTTCCCTCACCAACTGCTCTTCACGATGCCGGGGATGTTGCCGGCCGAAGCATGCTTCCGCAGGCAAAGACGGCACAGTCCAAACTTGCGATAGTAACCATGGGCGCGCCCGCAAAGCTGGCAGCGGTGGTAGGCGCGTACGCGAAATTTCGGCGCCCGCGCTGCCTTGGCGATCATCGATTTCTTTGCCATAACTCTGCTCTCCTCAGGCGCGGAACGGCATTTTGAAAGCCTTGAGCAAACCCAGGGCCTCCGCATCGTTCTTGGCAGTGGTCGTAAAGGTCACGTCCATTCCTCGCAGTCGGTCGATTTTGTCGTACTCGATCTCCGGGAAAATGATCTGTTCCTTTACCCCCATCGAATAGTTTCCCCGGCCATCGAAAGATTTCGGCGACAGGCCGCGAAAATCCCGGATGCGCGGGATGGCAATACTCACCAGGCGATCCAGAAATTCGTACATGCGCTCACCACGCAAGGTCACCATGCAGCCAATCGGATAGCCGTCACGAATCTTGAAGGCCGCAACAGACTTCCGCGCTTTGGTGACGATCGGCTTCTGGCCAGCGATCTTGGTCATATCACCAACGGCAGCTTCGAGCACCTTCTTGTCGCCGACTGCCTCACCGACCCCCATGTTGATGGTGATCTTCTGCAGGCGCGGAACCTCCATGACGCTCTTGAAACCGAACTCCTGAATCAGCCGCGGTACGATCTGATCCTTGTATACTTTTTGCAACCGTGCTTCCATTTCTACCTGCCCCCTCAATGCTTCGCCAGCTGTTCGCCGTTGCTTTTGAATACGCGAACCTTGCTGCCATCGGCGAGGAACTTGAAACCAACGCGGTCGGCCTTACCCGTAGCCGGGTTGTAAATCGCGAGCTTGCACAACTGCACCGGCGCTTCCTTCTCTACGATGCCGCCACCGTTACCCATGCGATCCGGGCGTTGATGCCGCTTGATCATATTCACTTTTTCCACGATGGCGCGGTCTTCCTCGGGCAACACGTGCAATACCTTGCCACGCTTGCCCTTGTCCTTACCGCTGAGCACCACCACTTCATCGTCTTTGCGAATCTTGCTCATGCTCAACTCCTACAACACTTCGGGCGCGAGCGAAATGATCTTCATGAAATTGGCGCCACGCAGCTCGCGGGTGACCGGGCCAAAAATACGCGTGCCAATCGGCTGCAACTGGTTGTTGAGCAGCACCGCAGCGTTGTTGTCGAAGCGGATCACCGAACCGTCCTCGCGCCGAACGCCCTTGCGGGTACGCACAATGAGGGCATTGTATACATCACCCTTCTTGACTTTACCGCGCGGTGCTGCGTCCTTGATGCTGACCTTGATGACGTCGCCAATATCCGCGTAGCGCCGGTGCGAGCCGCCGAGAACCTTGATGCACATCACCTCGCGGGCGCCGCTGTTGTCCGCCACGGCTAGCCGACTCTGCATTTGAATCATGATGCGACTCCTTCCGCAATGGCATGCCCAACTACCGACACCAGGCGCCAAGTCTTGGTCTTGGAAATCGGCCGGCATTCTTCGATGCGCACGGTATCACCGATCTGGCAACTGTTGTCCTGATCGTGAGCGTGGAATTTCTTCGACCGCCGTATGTACTTTTTGTACAGGGGGTGCTGGATACGACGTTCGACAAGGACGACAATGGTCTTATCCATCCGATTGCTGACCACGGTGCCCACCAGACTCCGAGGATTCTGTTCTGTGCTCATTGGCTCACCTTCGCCTTCTTCGTGATCTCGGTACGTATCCGTGCTATATCGCGACGCACGCCGCGCAGGCGGGCGCTGTTCGCCAGCTGCCCGGTGCCATGTTGCATACGCAGTTTGAATTGCTCTTCGAGGAGCGCAAGCAACTGGGTCTGACACTCAGACGCCGATAGCTGGCTCAAGTCTTGTCCTTTCATCCCATCACCCGCCGTTCTACCACAATGGTCTGCACCGGCAGTTTGGCAGCTCCGAGCCGCAGGGCCTCGCGTGCTACCTCTTCCGTTACACCTTCCATTTCATACAAAACCTTACCGGGCTGAATCAACGCCACCCAGTATTCCGGGTTTCCCTTACCCTTACCCATACGCACTTCCGCTGGCTTTTTGCTGATCGGCTTGTCGGGGAAGATCCGCACCCAGATCCGTCCACCACGGCGCACATGACGGTTGATGGCTCGCCTGGCGGCCTCGATCTGCCGCGCCGTGACGCGCCCGCGCGTCGTCGCTTTGAGACCATACTCACCAAAGCTCACTTTGCTGCCGCGCGTGGCGAGGCCGCGATTACGACCCTTGTGCTGTTTGCGAAACTTGGTCCGTTTTGGTTGCAACATCACCGCTCTCCTTACTTCTGCGCGGCAGCAACGCTAGCTGCGCTGCTCCATTCGAGAATTTCGCCCTTGAAGATCCAGACCTTGACGCCGATAATCCCATAAGTCGTCTTGGCCTCGGCGAAGCCGTAGTCGATGTCTGCGCGGAGGGTATGCAGAGGAACGCGTCCCTCGCGGTACCACTCGGTCCGCGCGATCTCCGCACCGCCCAGGCGCCCAGCACAGTTGATCCGCATCCCTTGGGCGCCAAAACGCATCGCGTTGGTAACGGCACGCTTCATTGCCCGGCGGAACATGACTCGCCGCTCCAACTGCTGAGCCACGTTCTCGGCGACCAGCTGGGCATCCAGCTCTGGCTTGCGAATCTCTTCGACGTTGACGTGCACTGGAATCCCCATGCGCTTTTGCACTTCCGCACGCAGATTCTCAATATCCTCGCCCTTCTTGCCGATGACCACCCCGGGTCGCGCCGTGTGCAGCGTGATACGCGCACTGCGCGCGGGCCGCTCTACGGTGATATCGGAGATCGCCGCACCACTCAGGCGCTTGCGAATGAAATCACGGATACGGATGTCTTCGAGTAACTTATCTTTGAAATCTGCTTTTCCGTACCAGCGCGAGTTCCAATTCTTAATGATTCCCAGACGCAGTCCGATTGGATTCGTTTTCTGACCCATAGTTTCCTCGCTTACTGTTCGGCTACGACAATGGTGATGTGGCTGGTGCGCTTCAAAATCCGCGTGCCGCGCCCCTTCGCGCGGGCAGCGAAGCGCTTCAACACCGAACCGCCGTCGATCATGATCGATTCGACCACCAAGGCATCGACATCGGCGCCTTCGTTGTTCTCGGCATTGGCGATGGCGGACTCCAAGCATTTGCGAATCGGCAAAGCCGCCTTTTTCTGGGTAAAACGCAGGATATCCAACGCCTTATCCACCGGCATTCCGCGCACCAGGTCAGCCACCAGGCGAGCCTTTTGCGGCGACATCTGCAATCCTTTCAATACTGCCGTTGATCTCATCTCCGTGTCCTCAACGCTTGGCTTTCTTGTCGGCTACGTGGCCCTTGAAGGTCCGGGTCAGGGCAAACTCGCCGAGCTTGTGCCCCACCATGTTCTCGTTGACCACAACGGGTATGTGCTGTTTTCCGTTATGCACGGCAAAGGTCAAACCGATAAAATCGGGCGTAATGGTGGAACGACGCGACCAGGTCTTGATCGGCTTGCGACTATTGCTCGCCTGAGCTTCCTGGACTTTTTTGTCGAGATGCTGGTCCACGAAAGGACCCTTCTTGATGGAACGTGGCACGACGAATTCCTCTCCCCTGATCAGGACTTCCGGCGGCGGACGATCATGCCGCTGGTACGTTTGTTGCGACGGGTACGATACCCCTTGGTCGGCTGCCCCCAGGGCGACACCGGGTGACGCCCACCCGAGGTGCGACCCTCACCACCACCGTGTGGGTGATCGACCGGGTTCATGGCCACGCCGCGTACCGTGGGACGGATACCCCGCCAGCGGGTGGCACCGGCCTTGCCCAACTGCCGCGTCCCATGCTCGTCGTTGCCGACAACACCCAATGTGGCGCGGCAGGATACATGAATTTTGCGCACTTCACCAGAGCGCAAGCGAATCTGCGCGTAGTCTCCCTCACGCGCCATCAGCTGCGCGGAGGCGCCAGCCGAACGGGCAATCTGCCCGCCCTTGCCAGGACGCAATTCGATATTGTGGACCACGCTACCTACCGGAATCTTGCGCAGCGGCATACAGTTACCGGGACGCACCGGCGTCTCTTCGCCAGAGATCAGGGTGTCACCAGCGGACACGCCTTTGGGAGCGAGGATATAACGACGCTCACCGTCGGCGTAACAGAGCAGGGCCAAATGGGCGCTGCGGTTGGGATCGTATTCGATCCGCTCCACCTTGGCAGGTATGTCATTCTTGTTACGACGAAAATCAACCAAGCGATAATGCTGACGATGTCCACCACCGGCATGCCGGCGCGTCACTCGTCCATTGTGGTTGCGACCGCCAGTGTGTGCTTGACTGGAGGTCAACGCTTTGACCGGAGCGCCTTTGTGCAGCTCCGGATTGACCACCTTGATGACGAAACGACGTCCAGCGGAGGTCGGTTTGGTTCGTACGAGAGCCATGTTTATCCCCTATCTCTCTCAGGCAATGCCAAGGTCGATGCTGTTGCCTTCGGCAAGACGCACGTAGGCTTTCTTCCAGGAAGAGCGACGCCCAGCATGGCGTCCCATACGCTTCGCCTTACCCGCGTAGTTCAGTGTCTGTACGGACAGTACATTGACTTGGAACAGCCGTTCGACCGCGGACTTGATCTCGCTCTTGGTGGCGTCACGCGCGACCCGGAAAGCGTACTGATTTGCTGCCTGGGTCTGCATGGTGCTTTTCTCGCTCACGATCGGCGCAAGCAAGACCAGAAACTGACGTTCGTTATTCATCCATACACCTCCGCAAACTTGTTGGCGGCGGCGGCGTCCATCAACACTCGCCCGTATCGCAGGAGGTCTGCGGGACCTACATCCTGCCACTCGGCCAAGCCGACGTGCGGAAAATTCCGCAGCGACAAAAAGAAATTGATCGGGGCTTCTGCCAACACTACCAGCACGTCATCACCACCTGCGGCTTGCAACCAAGTCCGTCCGTGCTTGGCCTTGGGTTCGGCAAAATCTTCTGCGGCGATGATCTGTAACCGATCCTGCCGAAGCAACTCCGCCAGCGCACTGCGCATGGCACCGGCCCACATTTTCTTGTTGACCTTTTGTTTGTAACTTTGCGTCACGCCAGGGAAGGCGCGGCCACCGCCGCGCCAGATGGGACTCCGGATACTGCCCGCACGCGCACGACCGCCACCTTTCTGTTTCCAGGGCTTGCGACCGCCGCCGCGAACGGCGGCACGATTCTTCTGCACCGCTGTACCGCTGCGCAGGCCCGCCAGTTGCGCGACCACCACCTGATGCAGTAACGCTTCGTTGTAGGGCGCGTCGAACACGGCGTCCGCCAGCTCTATCTTATCGCCCTTGCCACTACTGATATGAATGCTTTCTACTTCCATCGTCGTGCTCCCGTTTACCCGCGCACGGTGGGACGCAGTACAACATCCCCCTCGTTAGCGCCGGGCACACTGCCCTTAATCATCACGAGACGCCGCTCGACATCGACACGTACGACCTCGAGATTCAGAGTCGTTACCCGCTCGTTGCCCAAATGCCCGGCCATCTTCTTGCCTTTGAACACCCGACCGGGAGTCTGACGACAACCAATGGAGCCCGGGGCCCGGTGGGATAGCGAATTACCGTGGCTGGCGCGATTACTGCGAAAGTTGTGACGCTTGATGGCACCCGCAAAACCCTTACCCTTGCTGATACCCGTCACGTCAATCCGCTGTCCCACCGTAAACATGTCCAGCGACAGCTCTTGTCCAGCTTGATAAGAACCGGACTCATTCAGCCGAAACTCACGCAAAAAACGGCGCGGCTCAACGGCGGCCTTACGGAAATGTCCGGCCATTGCCGAGCTCAAACGTTGTGGCCGGACACTACCTACACCGACCTGGATCGACTCATACCCGTCGCCGTCTTTGCTCTTTACCTGGGTCACGACGTTTTCTGCGACGTGGATAACGGTAACCGGAACCACCTTGCCACCCTCGCCAGCCACCCGCGTCATACCGATCTTGCGACCTATCATGCCGATCGTCATTATTTTCTCCTTACAGCTTGATCTCTACATCGACGCCCGCCGCAAGGTCGAGCTTGATGAGCGCATCGACGGTCTTGTCGTTGGGGTCAAGAATATCCATGAGCCGCTTATGAGTGCGTTGCTCGAACTGGTCACGGGCATTTTTGTCCACGTGCGGCGAACGCAGCACGGTGAAGCGCTCGATCTTGGTGGGCAGCGGAATCGGACCACAGACCCGCGCGCCGGTGCGGCGCGCAGTCTCGACGATCTCCGCGGCGGAGATGTCGAGCATCCGGTAGTCGTAAGACTTCAGGCGAATACGAATCTTGGAACCTTCCATCACTCCACCACCTTCGAAACGACGCCGGCGCCGACGGTACGGCCGCCTTCGCGCACCGCAAAACGCAGACCGTCTTCCATCGCGATCGGGGCGATCAGCGTGACCTTGAACTGTACGTTGTCTCCCGGCATCACCATCTCCACGCCTTCCGGCAGATCAACCGCTCCCGTCACGTCCGTGGTACGGAAGTAAAACTGCGGTCGATAGCCATTGAAAAACGGCGTGTGGCGACCACCCTCTTCCTTCGACAAGACGTACACTTCGGCTTCAAACTTGGTGTGCGGCTTGATGGTACCCGGCTTCGCCAGGACCTGCCCACGCTCCACTTCGTCCTTCTTGGTGCCGCGCAGCAAGACGCCAACATTGTCTCCCGCCTGCCCCTGATCCAGAATCTTGCGGAACATCTCGACACCCGTCACCGTGGTCTTGGTCGTCGGACGAATACCCACAATCTCGACTTCCTCACCAACCTTGACCATGCCGCGCTCAATACGCCCCGTCACTACCGTACCACGACCGGAAATACTGAAAACGTCTTCAATCGGCATCAGGAAGGTCTTGTCCACCGGACGCTCGGGCATCGGAATGTAGCTGTCCATCGCGTCCGCCAACTTGAAAATCGCCGGCTCGCCAATGTCACTCTGATCCCCTTCCAGGGCCTTCAGCGCCGAGCCAATCACCACCGGAATGTCATCACCCGGGAACTCGTACTTGGACAGCAGCTCGCGCACTTCCATCTCGACCAGTTCCAGCAACTCGGCGTCATCTACCATGTCAGCCTTGTTCAGGAATACAACGATGTACGGCACGCCCACCTGACGCGCCAACAGGATGTGCTCGCGGGTCTGCGGCATCGGGCCATCAGCAGCCGAGCAGACGAGAATCGCGCCGTCCATCTGTGCAGCGCCGGTGATCATGTTCTTGACGTAGTCGGCGTGCCCAGGGCAGTCCACATGCGCGTAGTGACGGTTCGCCGTCTCATACTCCAC
This sequence comes from Acidithiobacillus sp. YTS05, assembly GCF_024396695.1. Lineage (GTDB taxonomy): Bacteria > Pseudomonadota > Gammaproteobacteria > Acidithiobacillales > Acidithiobacillaceae > Igneacidithiobacillus > Igneacidithiobacillus copahuensis. Next base: position 415,249 of record NZ_CP094359.1, on the reverse strand, counting down.
ATGCGAGGTCGCAATCGTGATGCCGCGCGCACGCTCTTCCGGCGCGTTGTCAATCTGATCATAGGCCCGAATCTCGCCACCAAACTTCGCCGACAATACCTTCGTCAGCGCCGCCGTCAGCGTGGTCTTGCCGTGATCCACGTGACCAATCGTTCCCACGTTTACGTGCGGCTTCGTCCGCTCAAACTTTCCTTTGGACATGACTACCTTCTCCCGTTACAACTCAGCGCTGACTTTTCTTGACGACGGCCTCGGCAACATGCCCAGGCACTTCCATATACTTCTCGAACTGCATACTGTAAGTGGCTCGCCCCTGCGACAGGGATCGCACCGTGGTGGCATACCCGAACATCTCTGCCAGCGGGACTTCGGCCTTGATGATCTTGGCGCCTGCCTCATCATCCATACCTTGCATCACTCCGCGGCGACTATTGATGTCGCCAATGATGTCGCCCATGTACTCTTCCGGCGTCACCACTTCCACTGCAAAGATGGGCTCGAGCAACACCGGGTTTGCCTTGGCGGCACCTGCCTTGAAGCCCATGGATCCAGCGATCTTGAACGCCGCCTCGGAAGAGTCGACGTCATGATAGGAGCCATCGAAGATGGTAACCTTGACATCCACCACCGGAAAGCCGGCGACTATACCACTTTCCAAAGCCTCTTGCACACCCTTTTCGGTTGGCCCGATGTATTCTTTAGGGACCACACCGCCGACTACCGCGTTTTCGAACAGAAAGCCTGAACCGGGCTCGAGTGGCTCAAGACGCAACCAGACGTGGCCGTACTGACCACGACCACCGGACTGCCGCACGAACTTACCCTCGGCCTCGACAGACTTACGAATCGTTTCGCGATAAGCCACCTGTGGCGCACCTACGGTCGCCTCGACGTTGAATTCGCGCTTCATACGGTCGACGATGATCTCCAGATGCAGCTCCCCCATACCAGAGATGATAGTCTGACCGGATTCCTGGTCGGTGCGCACCCGGAAGGAGGGATCCTCTTGGGCCAATTTGCCCAGCGCGATACCCATCTTCTCCTGATCACTCTTGGTCTTGGGCTCTACCGCCACGTGAATGACCGGCTCAGGGAATTCCATCTGCTCCAGGATGATGGTCTTATCCATATCACAGAGGGTATCGCCGGTGTATGCCGTTTTCAGACCCACAGCCGCGGCGATGTCGCCGGCCAGCACTTCCTTGATTTCCTGCCGTTCATTGGCATGCATCTGCAGGATGCGGCCGATGCGCTCGCGCTGTCCGCGTCCTGGGTTATAGACCGTGGATCCTGCATTGAGTACGCCGGAATACACGCGGAAGAAGGTGAGCTGTCCGACAAAAGGATCCGTCATGATCTTGAACGCCAACGCCGAGAACGGCTCCGTATCACTGGCAGCACGACTCATATCAGCGCCGGTATCGGGATCCGTCCCCTTCACGGCCGGGATGTCGACTGGCGAGGGCATGTAATCCAGAACTGCGTCCAACATGGCCTGCACGCCCTTGTTCTTGAACGCACTACCACAAAGCACCGGAACGATTTCGCTGGCAATTGTCGCCTTGCGCAGGGCAATCTTGAGCTCGTCAATGGAAATCTCCTCGCCCTCGAGGTATTTCATCATCAACTCTTCATCGGTGTCGCAAATCGCTTCCACCATCACATGATGCGCTGCCTCAGCGGCTTCCTGGAGGTCGGCAGGGATCTCTTCTTCGACAAAGGTGGTGCCTTGGGTCGCGTCGTCCCAGTTGATCGCCTTCATCTTCATCAGATCGATCACACCACGGAAGCGCTCTTCCTCACCAATCGGCAGCTGGATGGCCACGGCGTTGCCTTTCAGCTTGCTGCGGATCTGTTCCACCACGCGCTGAAAATTGGCACCCTGGCGGTCCATCTTGTTGACGAAGGCCATGCGTGGCACGCCATATTTGTTGGCCTGCCGCCATACGGTTTCCGACTGCGGCTGCACGCCGCCAACAGCACAGAATACGGCGACGGCGCCGTCGAGCACACGCAGAGAGCGCTCGACTTCGATGGTGAAATCGACGTGTCCGGGCGTATCGATGATGTTGATACGATGCTCGGCACGCTTGGCATCCATACCCTTCCAGAAACAGGTGGTCGCCGCGGAGGTGATAGTGATGCCACGCTCCTGCTCCTGCGCCATCCAGTCCATGACCGCTGTACCTTCGTGCACCTCACCGATTTTGTGGGAGACACCGGTGTAGAACAGGATGCGTTCGGTAGTAGTGGTCTTACCAGCATCAATGTGGGCCATGATGCCGATGTTACGATAACGTTCGATGGGGGTTGTGCGCGCCACGAATGAGTCCTTGCGATTGCGAAGCGAAAAGGGTTACCAGCGGAAGTGCGAGAATGCCTTGTTGGCCTCGGCCATACGATGCGTCTCTTCCCGCTTGCGAACGGCGTTTCCACGATTTTCCGCTGCCTCGAGAATCTCCGCTGCCAGGCGATTGCCCATGGACTTCTCATTCCGCTTGCGCGCGGAGTCGCGCAGCCAGCGCATAGCCAACGCCATTCGGCGATCGCTACGGATTTCGACCGGCACCTGGTAGGTGGCACCACCAACACGCCGGCTTTTGACTTCCACTACCGGACGCACGTTGTCCAAAGCCTTGCGGAAGATCTCCATGGCATCTGCCTTGCTCTTCTCGGCGACGATATCCAGGGCGCCATATACAATCTTTTCGGCGACACTCTTTTTGCCATCGCGCATGAGGACGTTGGCAAATTTGGCAAGGACTTCTTCCTTATACTTAGGATCCGGCAACACGATCCGCTTGGGCACTTCTCTACGTCTTGGCATCTCTCTACTCCTTGGAATCCGGAACCCTTACTTGGGCCGCTTGGCGCCGTACTTCGACCGTCGCTGCTTGCGATTCTTGACGCCAGCGGTGTCGAGGGTGCCGCGAATGATGTGGTAGCGAACACCCGGCAGATCCTTCACGCGTCCACCGCGGATCAGAACGACAGAGTGCTCCTGCAAGTTATGCCCCTCACCCGGTATATAGCTACTGACTTCGTAACCGTTCGTCAGACGCACACGCGCAACTTTCCGCAACGCAGAATTGGGCTTTTTCGGCGTGGTGGTGTACACGCGGGTACAGACACCCCGCTTCTGCGGATTAGCCTCTAGGGCGGGTACCTTGCTCTTGGCCACCGGAGCCTTGCGCGGCTTGCGGACCAACTGGTTCAGTGTGGGCATACCTTCTCCAAAAACGAAGGGCGGCTCGTCACCTGCCGCCAATGAGAGCGCGCATTTTATGGACGCGCGCCCGAACTGTCAAGAAAGATCAGGGCACTGCGAAGTCTCGTTCAGCTGGCAGCGACCGTTTCCGTCTCGCTCTCGCTGCCACCGTCGAACAGACTCTCGCCACGATTGCGGCGACGGCGGTGCTCGTGATAAGCAAGCCCAGTGCCCGCAGGCACCAGACGACCAACAATCACGTTCTCCTTCAGGCCACGCAGATCATCGACCCGACCAGAAACCGCGGCCTCGGTGAGAACGCGGGTGGTTTCCTGGAAGCTGGCCGCAGAGATGAAGGACTCCGTGGACAGACTCGCCTTGGTGATACCGAGCAGCATCGGCGTGAAACGCGCCGGCTCCTTGCCCGCTGCTTCGAGGGCGGAATTTTCTTCCTCTACCCGGGCCCGATCGACCTGATCGCCAGTAATGAAACTACTGTCACCGGCATGGCTGATCTCTACCTTACGCAGCATCTGTCGCAGGATGACTTCGATATGCTTATCGTTGATACGCACACCCTGGAGGCGATAGACATCCTGGACCTCGTCAACGATGTAATTGGCCAATGCCTGCACCCCCAGGACACGGAGAATGTCGTGCGGCACCGGCTGCCCTTCCACCAAAGGTTCCCCGGGGCTGACTCGCTCACCTTCGTAGACGGTGACGTGACGTCCCTTGGGAATGAGGTACTCGTGGGTATCGCCATTTTCGTCGGTGATCAGCAAGCGCTGCTTGCCCTTGGTATCCTTACCAAAACCGACAATACCGTGGTGCTCGGCAATAATGGCATAATCCTTGGGACGCCGGGCTTCGAAAAGCTCGGCCACACGCGGCAAACCACCAGTGATGTCACGGGTCTTACTGGTGCCTACTGGCAGACGCGCCAGGGTGTCGCCCGGCTGCACCTGCGTACCATCCTGGACGGCGATGATCGCACGCGGTGGCAGGTAGTAACGCGCAGGAAGATCCGTTCCCGGCAACTTGAGATCCTTGCCCTTGGCATCCTGTAGAAGGACCACGGGACGCAGATCGCGGCCGCTGGCCGGACGCTGTTTGGGATCGATCACTGCCTGGGTGCTCAGGCCGGTGATGTCGTCGGTCTGGGAGATGACGCTCTGGCCCTCGATGGCATCCTGCAGTGAGATCGTACCCGCGATCTCGCTGACAATGGGGCGCGTATGTGGATCCCACTCGGCAATCCGCTTGCCAGGCGTTACCGCCTCGCCATCCTGGACTAGGATGGTGGCACCATAAGGCACCTTATAGCGTTCCTTTTCCCGGCCTTGTTCGTCAGTGACGGCAATTTCGCCATTACGGCCGACGACCACGTGGCGCCCGCTGGGGTGCTCCACTGAGCGCAAGCTGCTGTGGTAGCGAATCAAGCCACCCTGCTTGATGTCGATGCTGCTCTGCGCCGCGGCACGACTTGCCGCGCCACCGATGTGGAAAGTCCGCATGGTCAGCTGAGTGCCGGGCTCACCAATGGACTGCGCCGCGATCACACCCACCGCTTCGCCTGCATTGACCAGGTGGCCGCGCGCCAGATCGCGTCCGTAGCAAAGGGCACAGACCCCATAACGCGATTTACAGGTCAGGGGAGACCGCACCTTGAGGGCATCCACACCCAGTTCGTCGAGCTGCCCAAGCAGCTGCTCGGTAAGCAAGGTATTCCGCGGAATGGCAACCTCACCGGTGTTCGGATGCAAAATATCCTCCGCCGTCACCCGCCCGAGCACGCGCTCGCGCAACGCTTCGACCACCTCACCGCCCTCCACCAGGGCCATCATCGGCAAACCTTCCTCGGTGCCGCAGTCATGCTCGACCACCACCAGATCCTGGGTCACGTCTACCAGACGACGAGTAAGATACCCGGAGTTGGCGGTTTTCAGGGCGGTGTCGGCGAGGCCTTTCCGCGCGCCGTGGGTGGAAATGAAGTACTGCAATACGTTCAGCCCTTCGCGGAAATTCGCGGTGATCGGCGTTTCGATGATCGAGCCATCCGGCTTGGCCATCAATCCGCGCATACCGGCCAGCTGGCGTAACTGCGCCGCCGATCCACGCGCGCCGGAGTCGGCCATCATGTAGATGGAGTTGAAGGAGACCTGCTCGGTTTCCTTGCCATCGGGCAGGGTGACCTTTTCCTTGCTCACCCGGTCCATCATCGCCTTGGCGACCTCTTCGGTGGCGCGCGACCAGATATCGACCACCTTGTTATAGCGCTCGCCTTCGGTAACCAGACCAGAGGTGTACTGATCCTGGATGGTCTTCACCTCATCCTCGGAGCGTGCCAGGATGACGTCCTTTTCTGGCGGCGTGACCATGTCGCCGGCGCCGAAGGAGATGCCAGCGCGGGTCGCCATGCGATAACCGGTGTACATGAGTTGATCGGCAAAGACGACCGTGTCCTTGACCCCAAGGGTGCGGTAACAGGTGTTGATCAGTTCGGCGATAGCCTTCTTTTTCAGCACCCGATCGATCACCGCGAACGGCAAGCCTTCGGGCAGGATGTCGCTGAGCAGGGCTCGGCCCACCGTGGTTTCGATGCGTTCGCCACGGAAACGCATGGTGATGCGCGCGTGCATACCGACCTCGCCGTTGTCGTAGGCGCGGCGCACCTCGGCACTATCGGCAAAGCGCATCCCCTGCCCCTTGGCGTCGAGACGTTCCTGGGTCATGTAGTACAGGCCCAGCACGATATCCTGGGATGGGACGATGATCGGATCGCCGTTGGCCGGGCTGAGGATGTTGTTGGTGGACATCATCAGCGTACGTGCTTCGAGCTGCGCTTCGAGAGAAAGCGGTACGTGCACGGCCATCTGGTCACCGTCAAAGTCGGCGTTATAGGCAGCACAGACCAACGGATGCAACTGGATGGCCTTGCCCTCAATCAGCACCGGCTCAAATGCCTGGATACCCAGACGGTGCAGAGTGGGCGCACGGTTGAGCATGACCGGATGTTCGCGGATCACCTCTTCGAGAATATCCCAGACCTCCGGCTTTTCGGCCTCCACCAGGCGCTTCGCCGCCTTGATCGTGGTCGCCAGTCCGCGCTCTTCCAGTTTGTTGAAGATATAGGGCTTGAACAGTTCCAGCGCCATCTTTTTCGGCAAGCCGCACTGATGCAGGCGTAACTCCGGGCCCACAACGATCACCGAACGACCGGAGTAGTCGACACGCTTACCGAGCAGGTTCTGCCGGAAACGGCCCTGCTTGCCCTTGATCATGTCGGCCAGGGACTTGAGCGGGCGCTTGTTCGGACCGGCAATGGCGCGTCCGCGACGACCATTGTCGAGCAACGCATCTACCGCTTCCTGCAACATGCGCTTTTCATTGCGTACGATGATGTCCGGAGCCTTCAGCTCGAGCAGGCGCTTGAGGCGGTTGTTACGATTGATCACCCGCCGGTAGAGATCGTTCAGGTCCGAGGTCGCAAAGCGGCCGCCGTCCAAGGGTACCAGCGGACGCAGATCCGGTGGCAGCACCGGCAGGACTTCGAGAATCATCCACTCGGGTCGGTTACCAGAGCTGACGAAGGACTCGAGGATCTTCAATCGCTTGGCCAGCTTCTTGGTCTTGGTGTCGGAGTTACTGGCGAGAAGCTCCTCGCGAATCTGCTCGATCTCGCTTTCCAGCGGGATACCCTTGAGCAGTTCCCGGATGCCTTCTGCGCCCATCATCGCGCGGAATTGATCACCATACGCTTCCAGGGCATCGAGATACTGATCCTCGCTGAGAATCTGTCCGCGCTGCAGGTCCGTGACCCCGAGATCGACATCGATAACCACATAGGCCTCGAAATACAGGACCCGCTCGATATCCCGCAAGGGCATATCCAGGATCATGCCCATGCGGCTGGGCAGAGACTTCAGGAACCAGATGTGCGCCACTGGGCTGGCCAGCTCGATGTGCCCCATGCGCTCGCGACGCACGCGCGCCTGCGTGACTTCCACACCGCACTTTTCGCAGACCACGCCACGGTGCTTGAGGCGTTTGTACTTACCGCAAAGACACTCGTAGTCCTTGATTGGACCAAAGATCTTGGCACAGAAAAGGCCTTCGCGCTCGGGTTTGAAGGTCCGATAGTTGATGGTCTCCGGCTTCTTGACTTCGCCGTAGGACCAAGAGCGGATCTTGTCCGGCGACGCAATGCCAATACGGATGGCATCGAATTCTTCCTGCCGATCGTTCTGCTTGAAAAGCTTGAGGAGGTTATTCAAGTGACTCTTCCTTATCCGAAGCCTGCGGATACCTTAGACCGATTGTTCCAGTTCGATGTCGATGGACAGCGACCGCAGTTCCTTCAACAACACGTTGAAGGACTCCGGCATTCCCGCGTCCATGCGGAAATCACCCTTGACGATGGATTCATACATTTTGCTGCGCCCGGAAACGTCATCGGATTTGACCGTGAGCATCTCTTGCAGGGTGTAGGCGGCGCCGTAGGCCTCCAGGGCCCAGACCTCCATTTCCCCGAAGCGCTGGCCGCCAAACTGCGCCTTACCGCCCAGGGGCTGCTGTGTGACCAGACTGTACGGCCCAGTAGAGCGGGCGTGCATCTTGTCATCGACCAGATGGTGCAGCTTGAGCATGTACAGGTAGCCCACGGTGACGGGACGGTCGAAGGCTTCGCCACTGCGGCCGTCGTAGAGGGTGACTTGGCCATTCCGCGGCAGGCCGGCGAGTTCGAGCATATCGCGAATGTCTTCTTCGCTCGCACCATCAAATACTGGTGTCGCCATGGGTACGCCATTGCGTAGGTTCTGAGCCAGTGCCAGCACCTCGTCATCGCTTAGGCTGCCGATGTCTTCTACCTTACCCGTGCGATTGTAGATTTCCGTCAGAAATCCGCGCAGCTCGGCCATCGCCCGCTGCTGATCAAGCATTTCCGCAATGCGTCGTCCCAGACCCTTGGCTGCCCAGCCCAGGTGGGTTTCGAGGATCTGCCCGACGTTCATACGCGAGGGCACGCCGAGGGGATTGAGGACGATATCGACAGACGTCCCATCAGCCAGGTAGGGCATGTCTTCCACCGGTACGATCTTGGAGACTACACCCTTGTTGCCGTGGCGACCGGCCATCTTGTCGCCGGGCTGCAACTGCCGCTTCACGGCCACGTGCACTTTGACCATCTTCAGCACACCCGGGCTCAGATCATCACCCTGGGTCAGCTTCCGCCGCTTCTCTTCCAGAACCGCATCCAGGCGTTCGCGCTGCTGCTCGAGCTGGGCGCGGATCTGCTCCAGCGCCTCGTTACTCTCCTCACTGCGCAGGCGAATATCGAACCAGCGGTCCCGCGCCAACTCCTTCAGATAGGTCTTGGTGATCTTTGCCCCGGCCGCAAGACCCGCAGGACCACCCTCGGCCACCTTGCCGAGCAACAGGCGTTCGATCCGCTGATAGGTATCCGCCTCGAAAATGCGGTACTCATCCTGCACGTCTTTGCGAATCTTCTTGAGCTGTTCCTCTTCGATCGCCTTGGCCCGCGCGTCTTTGTCGATGCCATCGCGGGTGAAGACCTGCACGTCGATGACGGTGCCATACATACCCGCCGGCATGCGCAGGGAATTGTCCTTCACGTCCGAGGCCTTCTCGCCAAAGATTGCGCGCAGGAGTTTCTCCTCGGGAGTCAGCTGCGTCTCCCCCTTGGGGGTGACCTTGCCGACGAGGATGTCGCCCGGGCCAAGCTCCGCGCCGATCACGACAATACCGGAGTCATCCAGATGGCGCAGGGCGCCTTCGGAGACGTTGGGAATGTCGCGGGTAATCTCTTCCGGCCCGAGTTTCGTGTCCCGGGCATAGACCGGGAACTCCTCGATATGGATGGTGGTATAGCGATCTTCCGCCACCACGCGCTCGGAAATGAGGATGGAGTCCTCGAAGTTGTAGCCGTTCCAGGGGGTAAAGGCGACCAGAATGTTCTGTCCCAGGGCCAATTCCCCCAGTTCCGTACTCGGGCCATCTGCCAGAACGTCTCCCCGCGCAACCTCATCGCCAACGCGTACGATCGGCTTCTGGTTGAGGGTGGTATTCTGGTTGGAGCGCGAATACTTCACCAGGTTATAGATATCTACTCCCGGTTCCCCAGGCTGCGTTTCGTCGTCATTGACGCGCACAACGATACGCGCACCGTCGACACTATCGACGACGCCACCACGACGAGCGGTAATGGCCGCACCAGAGTCGATGGCAACGACCCGCTCCATACCGGTACCCACCATCGGGGCATCGGAACGCACGGTAGGCACCGCCTGCCGCTGCATGTTCGAGCCCATGAGCGCGCGGTTGGCGTCGTCATGTTCCAGGAAGGGAATGAGGCTCGCCGCCACGGAAACGATCTGCCGCGGGGAGATATCCATGAGCTGTACCTGATCCGGCGCTACCAACAATGTCTCGCCCTTGTTTCGGCAGGAGACGAGCTCGTCCAGCAGGTGATTGTCCGGGCCCAGCGGCGAGTTCGCCTGGGCGATGACGTAGTCACCTTCGTCGATGGCGGAAAGGTAGATCACCTCATCCGTGGCCTGCCCGTCGATCACCTTGCGATAAGGGGTCTCCAGAAAACCGTAGGCGTTGGTGCGCGCAAAACAGGCGAGACTGTTGATGAGACCGATGTTGGGTCCTTCCGGCGTCTCGATCGGGCAAATGCGCCCATAGTGGGTAGGATGCACGTCGCGCACCTCGAAACCGGCACGCTCACGCGTCAAACCGCCCGGTCCCAGGGCCGAGACACGGCGCTTGTGAGTGACTTCGGAGAGCGGGTTGGTCTGATCCATGAACTGCGAAAGCTGGCTCGAGCCGAAAAATTCATTGACCACCGCCGCAATCGGTTTGGCATTGATCAGATCCTGCGGAGTCAGTCCCTCGCTCTCGGCTAGCGCAAGACGATCCTTGACCGCCCGCTCGACGCGTACCAGTCCGAGACGGAACTGATTTTCCATGAGTTCGCCGACAGAGCGTACCCGCCGGTTCCCCAGGTGGTCGATGTCATCGATCTCGCCGATACCATTGCGCAGATCCACCAAGACCTTCATCACCGCAATGATGTCCTCGTTGCTCAGCACCCCCGCGCCGGTAATTTCTTCCCGGCCGACACGGCGATTGAACTTCATCCGTCCCACCTGCGAGAGGTCGTAGCGCTCGGGGCTGAAGAACAATCCCTGGAACAGGGTCTGCGCAGAATCCTTGGACGGTGGTTCACCCGGGCGCATCAAACGATAGATCTCGATCTGCGCCTCATGGGCATCCCGCGCGGTATCGATGCGCAGGGTCTCAGAAATGTACGGACCGCGATCAACTTCGTTGATGTACAGGGTTTCGATATGCAATGGCGCAGTTTGGCGCAGCTTTTTCAACGCCTCGTCATCGATCAGATCGTTGGCCTGGAGCACGAGTTCGCCGGTGGCTTCATCCACCAGATCCCGGGCGAGGACCTTGCCTAGCAAAAACACTTCCGGCACTTCCACCTCGATCGCGTCACCGATCTCTTGGAGTTGCCGCACATGGCGGGCGGTAATGCGCTTACCCTTGGCGATGATGATCTCGCCGGTCTTGGGATGAGCAACATCGAAAACGGCAATGTCGCCCTGCACGCGGCTGGGCCGCAGTTGGTAGAAGATCTGCGCGCCTTCGATGCGGAACTCTTCGGTATCGAAGAACATCCCCAGGATATCTTGGGTACCATACCCAAGAGCCCGCAACAGCGTCGTTGCCGGCAGCTTCCGACGTCGGTCGATGCGTGCGTAGAGGTGATCCTTCGGATCAAACTCAAAATCGAGCCAGGAACCACGGTAAGGAATGATGCGCGCATTGAAGAGCAATTTCCCGGACGAGTGGGTCTTGCCGGCATCATGGGCAAAAAACACGCCCGGCGACCGATGCAACTGCGACACGATCACCCGCTCGGTGCCATTGATGATGAAAGAGCCATGCTCAGTCATCAACGGCAGCTCACCCATGTATACGTCCTGTTCCTTGACGTCCTTGATGCGCTTCGCTCCCGTGCTATCGTCCTTTTCATAGAGCGCCAGACGCAGGCGTACGCGCAGGCCGGCGCAATAGGTAGCGCCGCGTTGATGACACTCCATGACATCGAAGACCGGACGTTCGAGACGATAACTGACATAGTCCAGTCGCGCATTGCCAGAATAGCTCTCCATGGGGAAGAGCGAGCGGAATACCGCTTCGAGGCCCGTATCGCTGCGCGCCGCAGCGGGAGTTTCAGCCTGGAGAAACTCGCGATAAGAATCCATCTGGGTCGCCAACAGGTAAGGCACCGGAAGGATACTTTGGCTGTTACCAAAGTCTTTACGAATCCGTTTCTTTTCCGTAAAAGAGTAGGCCATGAGTGCTCCGCGCGATAGTCGCTAGATTACGAACCAAAAAGACGGCATGCCGCCAATAATGAGGGGCTGACGACCAAAGGTCGCCAGCCATGTGGGGCAGAGACAGGAAATCTTACTTGATCTCGGCCTCGGCACCCGCTTCCACCAACTGCTTCTTGATGTCTTCCGCTTCCGCCTTGGCAATACCTTCCTTTACCGGCTTCGGGGCTCCATCCACCAGGTCCTTGGCCTCTTTCAGACCCAGACCGGTAATGGCACGCACCACCTTGATGGTATTCACCTTGTTGGCACCAGCGTTGGTCAGGATGACGTCAAATTCCGTCTGCTCCTCCGCTGCAGCAGCCGCTTCGCCAGCGCCGCCCGCAGCGGCACCCGGGGCAGCCACGGCAACCGCAGCGGCGGATACGCCAAACTTCTCTTCCATGTCCTTGATCAGCTCGGAGAGCTCGAGGACGGTCATGCCAGCAATGGCATCCAGAATTTCTGCTTTTGATAAGGCCATGATCTTATTGCTCCTAAAAATGAATTACGCTGCTTGATCGCGCACAGCCGCGAGGGTGCGGACGAAACGCCCGGGAACCTCGTTGAGGGTACGCACAAAGGTAGAGATGGGTGCCTGCATGGTTCCCATGAGCTTGGCCAGCAATTCTTCCCGCGAGGGCATCTTGCTGAGCTGCTGGAGCGCCTTCGCATCCATCAACTTGGCTCCCAGGGCGCCACCGGTAATGACGAGCTTGTCGTTGCCTTTCGCAAAGTCTGTCAGGACCTTGGCCACGGCCACGGGGTCTTCGCTGGCCGCGAAAACCAGGGGACCGCTGAGCAACGGGTTCATCACCGCAAAGTCGGTGTCTGCCAATGCACGTTTGAGAAGGGTGTTCTTCACCACCTGCACATGCACTGACTGCTTGCGCGCCGCAACGCGAAGCGCCGTCATCTGAGCGACGCTCAGACCCCGGTACTCGGCTACCGCCATCGCTTGCACATTCGCCAACTTTGCTTGCAGGGCAGCAACTACTTGCTCTTTATCAGCGAGTTTGAGACTCACGGTTTGCTACCTCCAGTTGGACAGAGGCGGCCAGAAATTCCTGGCGCGCCGTCGCCTACGCAGGGTATGGGTTTGAGGCCGAGGCCCCCTGCGGTCTTTGAACGCCGGCTTGCGCCGACACATCCCGCCAAAATGGCAGAATTCCTCTCTACAGCCCGGCGGGATCCACGGCGACGCCGGGACCCATGGTCGGGTTGACACTGATCTTGCGAATATAAATACCTTTACTGGTGGCCGGCTTCGCCTTCTTCACGCTGTCGAGCAGAGCAAGGAAATTGGCATGCAGATCCTCTACCGAGAAAGACGCCTTGCCGATACTGCTGTGGACGATACCACCCTTATCAGCGCGGTAACGGACCTGACCGCCCTTGGCGTTTTGCACCGCCGTGCGAACGTCGGCGGTTACCGTGCCAACCTTCGGATTGGGCATCAAACCACGCGGGCCCAGCACCGGACCGAGGGCGCCCACCACGCGCATGGCATCCGGGGTGGCGATGACCACATCAAAATCCATCTGCCCCGCCTTTACCTGCTCGGCAAGATCTTCCATGCCCACCAGATCGGCTCCCGCCTCTTTGGCTTCGTTGGCCTTTTCCCCGGTGGCGAAGACCGCTACGCGCATCGTCTTGCCAGTACCCTTAGGGAGCACGACCGCGCCGCGGACCACCTGATCTGACTTGCGCGGATCAATGCCGAGACCAATGGCGACATCCACCGATTCCGGGAATTTGGCGGTGGCGGTCTGCTTTACCAGAGCCAGCGCTTCTTCGAGGTTATAGCGCTGGCTGCGGTCGATCAAGGCACGCGCCGCAATGATACGCTTCGATTTCTGTGCCATCGCTTATCCCTCCACCGTCAGACCCATACTGCGGGCCGTTCCACGAATACTGCGCTTGGCCGCTTCCAGATCCTCGGTATTCAGATCCGGTAACTTGGTCTTGGCAATTTCTTCTACCTGCGCTTCCGTCACCTTACCAACCTTATTGGTATTGGGACGCCCACTACCCGACTTGAGCCCGGCAGCCTTCAGCAGCAGCACCGGCGCTGGCGGCGTCTTGACGATGAAACTGAAGCTCTTGTCGGCAAACACCGTGATGACCACCGGCAGCGGCAGTCCCGGCTCGATGCCTTGGGTTTGCGCATTGAACGCCTTGCAAAACTCCATAATGTTCAAGCCGCGCTGACCCAGAGCCGGACCAATGGGTGGACTGGGGTTGGCCTGGGTGGCCTTCACCTGGAGCTTGATATAGCCCGTAATTTTCTTTGCCATGCTGACTCCTTGAGGTACAAGCGCCGTGCGGCTCCCTCAGATGATGAAATCAGATCTTTTCGACCTGACCGAAATCCAGCTCCACCGGAGTGGAGCGTCCAAAAATGGTTACCGAGACGCGCAGCTTGCTCTTCTCGAAATTCACCTCTTCGACCACGCCATTGAAGTCCTTGAAGGGACCTTCAATGACGCGAACCTGCTCACCTGGCTCAAAAGTGAACTTGGGACGCGGTTTCTCCACCCCTTCCTTGATACGCTCGAGAATCGCGTCGGCCTCTGCTTCGGAGAGGGGATGCGGTTTACCGACACTTCCGCCTACGAACCCGGTAACCCGCGGCGTGTTTTTGACCAGATGCCAGGTCAGATCGTTCATCTCCATCTGCACCAACACATATCCCGGGTAAAACATCCGCTGGGAGGTTGCCCGCTGGCCATTGCGCATCTCTACCACTTCTTCCACCGGGACCAGGATTTCACCAAACTGATCCGCCAAACCCTCGCGCCGAGCGCGCTCACGGATCTCTGCCTGCACCCGCTTTTCGAAACTGGAAAAGGCATGTACCACATACCAACGCATTGCCATGACTAGGCGCCTCCCAAGGCAAAACGCACGACCGCTAGCAAGGCCAGATCCACCAGCCACAAAAACAGGGCGATGACAATGATCAGCCCGAGAATGACTGCGGTGCTGCGCAGCAGTTCAGGGCGGCTGGGCCACACCACCTTCCGCAGCTCTACATAGGCCTCACGGAAGAACTGCAGCAGTGTAGACGCGCCCTCACTCCAGACAAAAAAGCCTAGCGCGACCAAGAGACCCACAATCAGGGCGATACTGGGTACGTACGTGCCGAAATGGAGCGGAATCAGAAAATAGGCGAGCACTCCCAAGGCAGCAAAAAATGCCGCAGCATAGAGTTTCACTTTTTCTGACATGAATGCCGCTTCCTAAAAAATGGCAGGGCAGGAGGGGCTCGAACCCCCAACCTGCGGTTTTGGAGACCGCTGCTCTACCAGTTGAGCTACTGCCCTGCAGAAACATAGGCGGCCATATCGGCCGCCATCAATGGAGTCTAGCAAAGTAGACCCCAACCCGCGAGTTACTCGACGATCTTCGAAACGACGCCGGCGCCGACGGTACGGCCGCCTTCGCGCACCGCAAAACGCAGACCGTCTTCCATCGCGATCGGGGCGATCAGCGTGACCTTGAACTGTACGTTGTCTCCCGGCATCACCATCTCCACGCCTTCCGGCAGATCAACCGCTCCCGTCACGTCCGTGGTACGGAAGTAAAACTGCGGTCGATAGCCATTGAAAAACGGCGTGTGGCGACCACCCTCTTCCTTCGACAAGACGTACACTTCGGCTTCAAACTTGGTGTGCGGCTTGATGGTACCCGGCTTCGCCAGGACCTGCCCACGCTCCACTTCGTCCTTCTTGGTGCCGCGCAGCAAGACGCCAACATTGTCTCCCGCCTGCCCCTGATCCAGAATCTTGCGGAACATCTCGACACCCGTCACCGTGGTCTTGGTCGTCGGACGAATACCCACAATCTCGACTTCCTCACCAACCTTGACCATGCCGCGCTCAATACGCCCCGTCACTACCGTACCACGACCGGAAATACTGAAAACGTCTTCAATCGGCATCAGGAAGGTCTTGTCCACCGGACGCTCGGGCATCGGAATGTAGCTGTCCATCGCGTCCGCCAACTTGAAAATCGCCGGCTCGCCAATGTCACTCTGATCCCCTTCCAGGGCCTTCAGCGCCGAGCCAATCACCACCGGAATGTCATCACCCGGGAACTCGTACTTGGACAGCAGCTCGCGCACTTCCATCTCGACCAGTTCCAGCAACTCGGCGTCATCTACCATGTCAGCCTTGTTCAGGAATACAACGATGTACGGCACGCCCACCTGACGCGCCAACAGGATGTGCTCGCGGGTCTGCGGCATCGGGCCATCGGCAGCCGAGCAGACGAGAATCGCGCCGTCCATCTGTGCAGCGCCGGTGATCATGTTCTTGACGTAGTCGGCGTGCCCAGGGCAGTCCACATGCGCGTAGTGACGGTTCGCCGTCTCATACTCCACATGCGAGGTCGCAATCGTGATGCCGCGCGCACGCTCTTCCGGCGCGTTGTCAATCTGATCATAGGCCCGAATCTCGCCACCAAACTTCGCCGACAATACCTTCGTCAGCGCCGCCGTCAGCGTGGTCTTGCCGTGATCCACGTGACCAATCGTTCCCACGTTTACGTGCGGCTTCGTCCGCTCAAACTTTCCCTTGGACATTCAGAAGACCCTCTCCAATCAAAACCAAAAGCGACGTAACAAAATGGAGCCCACAACCGGATTTGAACCGGTGACCTCTTCCTTACCAAGGAAGTGCTCTACCGACTGAGCTATGTGGGCCAAACTTGGAGCGGGTGATGGGAATCGAACCCACACCATCAGCTTGGAAGGCTGAGGTTCTACCATTGAACTACACCCGCACGACCGAACTCGGCAAATCTGGTGGAGGGGGGAGGATTCGAACCTCCGAAGGCAGAGCCGTCAGATTTACAGTCTGATCCCTTTGACCGCTCGGGAACCCCTCCAGCGGTAGCGGCGAATTATTACTTCGTCCCCCGCCACTGTCAAGACTTTTTCAGCGCTTTAACTGATCGGGCGGACACGCATTTTGACACCGATTGATGCCTTTCCAGACTGAGGCGAGGCACACGCGCCTTGACAGCGTTGTCGAATTACAACATTCTTCCGCTTGTTGTAAAAATACCGTCGCCTTGTCCGTGGCGCGGCTCTACATTTGGTATTGAGGAGGGTATTACAATGTCGAACAATCTGCGATTGACGCTGGCGCTTTCTGTCGCTGCGGTACTGAGCTCCAGCATGGCTCTGGCTAGCACCAGCCCTTACGAGGGGTATGCGGTAACTGCCCAGGGAGCACCGGTGGTCACTGCCAAAGGTCAGTGCGTGCGCGGCGGACGACCGGACGGCGACGGGCCCGCTCCCGCCTATTGCGTGCCTCCGGTAAAGGTCGCGGCCCCAGCTCCGGCGCCCGCACCTGCACCCGCCCCAGCACCTATCGCGCCCGTCGAGCAGACAGTGCTGGTCAGCAAACCGATCACCATCACCGGAATCAACTTCAAGTTCGATTCTTACAAACTCCTTGACCATGACATCAAGGTTCTCGATGAGGTGGCCGACTTTGCCAAAAATCATCCTGACGCGGTGCTCAACGTAAATGGATACTGCAGCAAGGTAGGTACGTACGCGTACAATCTGAAGCTGTCCAAGCAACGAGCCGACAGTGTGGCGCAGTACCTGGAGAACCATGGCGTCAGCCGGAGTCGCATGGTCCTCAAGGGCCATTCCTACGATGATCCAGTTGCCACCAACGCTACCGCTCAGGGACGTTTCCTCAACCAGCGTGTAGAAATCAACAGCACGATCAAGGTCGAAAAGACCGTAACCAAATAAGAGCAGACCGCTGCTTGGTTCTGGGCCCTGCGGGGCCCTTTTTCGTCCTATTCTCTGGTAAGCATGCTAGAATCCCGCCATGCGCCAATCTTATCTCCGTTCCCTTCGCATCTTCGAGATCACTCGCGTTCTGGTTCGCTACCGACTGGATGAGTTGCTCTATTATCTGCCGTTGCTAAAGCCGTATCAGGCCATCCTCAAGCTGAACCCCGGGCGCTGGATCATGCCCAAGCCGGAGGGGAGTTTTGGTGCCCGTCTGCGCCTCGCTCTCGAAGCCCTTGGCCCGACCTTCGTCAAACTCGGACAGATGCTATCCACGCGGCGGGACTTGTTGCCGGAAGAGATCACCCGCGAGCTCGCCAGACTACAGGACGCGGTACCTCCCTTTCCATCGGCTCAAGCACGGCAGATCATTGAGCATTCTCTAAGAAAACCGGTTGCAGAACTCTTCGCCGAGATAGAGAGCGAACCCGCTGCCGCGGCATCCATTGCTCAGGTCCATTTCGGTCGCCTGCATGATGGCCGCGAAGTGGCGATCAAAATCCGCCGACCAGGTCTAAGCCGCATCATTGAACAGGATCTGGGGATTCTCGCCTGGCTGGCCGAGCTTGCCGAACGCTATTCCCAGGAAGGCAGACGTTTACGAGTGTGCGCAGTGGTTGCGGAATATGCCAAGACCCTTCGGGGCGAGCTGGATTTTCTGCGCGAAGGAGCTAATGCGAGCCAGTTGCGCCGCAACTTCATCAACGAGCCAGATCTTCTCTACATTCCAGAGGTGTATTGGGACTACTGTAGTGAAGAGGTTTTAGTAATGGAGCGCATACGTGGCATTCAGATTGGGCAACGCGACGCGCTACGGGCCGCCGGTATCGATTTTGATCAGCTGTCGCGCCGTGCCGCCGAGATCTTTTTTCGCCAGGTATTCCGTGACTCCTTCTTCCACGCCGACATGCATCCTGGCAATATCTTCATCGATCCGAGCAATGGCCGTTTCATTGCCGTTGATTTCGGCATCATGGGGAGCCTGGACGAGGCCAGCCAGCATTATCTCGCCGAGAACATGGTCGCCTTTTTCGGCCGCGACTATCGGCGCGTGGCTGAAGCCCACATCGAGGCCGGCTGGGTACCGGCAGATACCAACGTCCAGGATTTCGAAACAGCGATCCGCGCCATCGCCGAGCCAGTGTTTGAAAAGCCTTTACACGAAATTTCCGTGGCCCAACTGCTTCTGCGCCTGTTCCAGACCACCCGCCGTTTCCAGATGCAGACCCAGCCGCAACTGCTACTCTTACAGAAGACGTTGGTGAATGTGGAGGGGATTGCGCGGGACTTCAACCCCACCCTGAATATCTGGGAGGTGGCAACACCACTATTGCGCGACTGGTTGAATCGGCAGCGCGGTCCGCGGGCATGGTGGACACAATTTCGCCGGCACGCGCCGCAGTGGGGCTTGGTGTTACCTGAACTACCGGAACTGGTGCACAACCTGCTGCAAAAGGCCCAGCGTGGCGAGCTGCAAGTGCCCGTGCAGAATGAGGAACTGGAGGCTATTCGGCGGGAGTTACGGCGCGGTCTGCAGCGCCTTGCCGTGGTGACCAGTTCGGTGATCGTGGTTATGGGATTGGCCCTCATTGCCGCGGTCGAAGGGGACCTGAGTACCCTGGTGCTGGATCTTCCTATCTGGCTATGGTTGCTCAGCCTACCTTTCGTCGGCTGGGCACTAACGCGCTGGTTTCAGGCGGTCTTTGTTCGATCACAAAACTAGGAGAGGCACATGTGGATTTTCTTTTCCCTGATCATTGCCGCCTTGGCAGTGATATTTGCGGTGCAGAACAATGCCCTCAGCGCTGTTCGCTTCTTTACTTGGGAGTTTCAACAGTCGATCGGAGTGATCGTCCTGATTGCCTTCGTTGCCGGGGCGCTGGCGAGCACCATTTTTTATCTGCCGACGCATCTGCGCAATCGCTGGCGGATTCGCAAGCACGTCCGGCAGATCGGCGAGCTGGAGACGAAGCTGTTGGGTGAGCAGAACCACAGGTTGACCCTGGAGCAGGAGCTGCATAAGACGTCCGGATCGGAGCAGCGGGAGTCAGAAGACTGCCCGCCGCAGAATCTCTGATCACTTACGGGGTAACGGGGGTCTTTTCGGCGACCTGCTGGAGGTTTTTCGCCTGCCACTTCTCCAACACCGCCAGGTTCGTCTTGGCTTGCGCTACGCCCAGCCCAGCTGCCTTTGTCCACCAATAGGCGGCCTTCTGGAAATCCTGTTTGACACCGAATCCCTGATAATAGAGGTTACCGAGATTGTACTGGGCCGAAGCCACATTCTGCTCTGCTGCACGCTGCCACC
Source organism: Acidithiobacillus sp. YTS05 (assembly GCF_024396695.1). Taxonomy (GTDB): domain Bacteria; phylum Pseudomonadota; class Gammaproteobacteria; order Acidithiobacillales; family Acidithiobacillaceae; genus Igneacidithiobacillus; species Igneacidithiobacillus copahuensis. The sequence goes on along the minus strand of NZ_CP094359.1, from coordinate 395,501 downwards.
ATTCGGCAGCCTGCGCATAGTTCTGCGCCACTCCCTGACCAAAATAATACTGCATTCCGAGATTGTACTGTGCCTTGCCATAGCCAATCTTGGCAGCTTTTTCGAACCACTGCGCCGCCAGCGCATAATTTTGTGGCACCCCCTGGCCAAGCGCGCAGTGGGTACCGATGTCATTTTCCAGCTTGGCGGTGGTGAGCAGGGCGGGGGACGTGCTTGCCGCATCCTCCAAAGTGGCTTGTTCGGCCTGGCCAGCCCATGCCGACGCGGAGAGGATGGTGCTGGAAACCAGTACAGCAGAGATAGCTATGGACTGTGAAATCTTCATGGTACCCTCAAAAGAAAACTCCTGGAGTCAGAAGGTTACATCAGAAAGCTCATGCATGGCTATAGCTACATGACGCTACTTTTCGGCGCTGTGGGGACTGAGTTCCACGGCCCGCCAGCGGCGGGCAAGCTGGTCCAGAACGCCATTGATGAAGCGGTGCCCCTGGTCGGCGCCAAAGGCCTTATCAAGCTCGATGGCCTCATTGATGACCACCCGATAGGGGGTGTCCGGTGCAGAGTGTAATTCAAAGGCGGCGAGGCGCAGGATGGCACGCTCGATCTCGTTGACCTCATCTTCCCAGCGACGATCGCTGATGGCTTCGATGATCGCCGGGTCGAGGGCGTCTACCTGGCCGCAGAGTGCCGCCCAGATCCGATCGAAGAAGGCTATATCCGCCGCTTGCAGGCGCTCCGGATCGGCATGGAACTGTTCCGCCAGCTCCTGACAGGAGCTGGGATTGAGCTGCCATTGGTACAATGCCTGCACCAACGCCATTCGCGCCAGACGGCGCCGGCTGGGGCTACGGGGCTCGTTCACAGGTTTTTCAGCAACTGAACCATTTCCATTGCCGTGAGAGCGGCATCAAAGCCCTTGTTACCGGCCTTAGTGCCCGCTCGCTCAATGGCCTGTTCGATGCTATCCGTGGTGAGGATGCCGAAAATTACCGGTACGCCCGTCTCGAGGCCAACCTGGGCGATGCCCTTGGCCGCCTCGCCTGCGACATAGTCGAAATGGGGTGTACCACCGCGAATCACCGCCCCCAAACAAAGGACGGCGGCATATTTGCCGGAGCGCGCGAGCTTTTGCGCCAATAACGGGATCTCATAGGCTCCAGGGCTGTAGATGACCTGAATCTGTTCGTCGCTGGCGCCATGGCGTTTGAGACCGTCAATGGCACCCTGCTCCAACTGCTGCGTGATAAAACTGTTGAAGCGGGCAACCAGCAGCGCGTAGCGCTCGCCAGCGCCGACCTGCAACGTACCTTCGATGCGCTCGATCATGGGTGTTTTCCTGTTTCGAGAAAGGGAAGTTGGCCGACGATTTCGAGGCCGAAACCGCCAATGCCGCGATACTGAAACTGACTGTCACTGAGGACCAGGGCCTGATGGACGCCAAGATCGGTGAGGATCTGCGCGCCAATACCGAAGGTGCGGAGAATTTTTCCCGAGTCTCCTGCCTGTCCAGGCCCCTGCGGCCGTGCCGGCAATTCGGCAATCTGGGCAAGGAGGGTCGCGATGTCGTCGGTATGTTGCAGATATACCAGAACACCGGTCTCTTCCTGCGCCAGACGCGCCAGCGCGTGGGCCACGGGGCCTTGATCCCCGAGAAAGAGATCCGTGAGGGTCTTTCCCACCTGCACCCGCACCAAGACCGGCTTGTCGCTCTCTTCCGGCTGCCCCTTTACCAGAGCAAAGTGGGTCTCACCAGCGATCCAGTCGCGATACAGATGCAGAGTGAACGTGCCCCAGGGGCTCTGCCAGGGCCCACTACCCTCGCGCCGGACAATGCGCTCGCGCTCCAGGCGATAGCGGATCAGATCGGCAATGGTCCCAAGCTTCAGACCATGGCGCGCGGCGTAGGGCAGCAGGTCCGGTAAGCGCGCCATCTCCCCATTTTCGTTGAGAATCTCGCAGATCACGCCCGCCGGCTTGCAACCCGCCAAACGGGCGAGGTCAACAGCGGCCTCGGTGTGGCCAGCACGCACCAATACGCCGCCGGGCTGCGCCGCCAAGGGAAAGATATGCCCCGGCATGACGAGATCCTGGGGACCAGCGCCATCGGCAATGGCTGCCTGAATCGTCGTGGCACGATCGGCAGCGGAGATTCCAGTACTGACCCCACGCGCCGCCTCAATCGAGACCGTGAAGGCAGTGCCCAGCTGCGCAGTGTTGTGCCGCACCATCTGCGGGAGCTGCAGTTGTTCACAACGCTCCTGGGTCAGGGGCAGACACACCAGACCGCGGGCCTCCCGCACCATAAAGTTGATGGCCTCGGGGGTGGCATGCTCTGCCGCCAGGATCAGATCGCCTTCGTTTTCGCGGTCCTCGTCATCCATGAGGATGACCATTTTCCCAGCCCGAATATCGGCGAGAATCTCTTCCGTAGGGCTGATATGCGTGTCCGTCATCAAATGAATCCTTTCGCGGCCAGACTTGCGGCGTCGAGCCGGGATTCTACCGCGCTTTTCCCGGTCTCGGCCATGAGGCGCTCCAGATAGCGAGCGAGAAGATCGACCTCCAGATTGAGTCGTTGCCCCGGTTTCCAGAACTGGGCAGTAGTCTGCGCCAGACTGTGTGGAATAAGATTGAGTGCAAAACCATCAGGATACAGGGAATTGACGGTAAGACTGACGCCATCCACGCAGATGCTTCCTTTAGCCGCGATGTAGCGCCGCAAATCCTCGGGTACCTGCACCCGATAGACCTGGGAGCGGCCGGAGGCCTGCGCGCTGAGCAAAGTGCCAACTCCATCGACATGGCCAGCCACCAAATGCCCACCCAAACGGTCGGCAAGACGCAATGCCTTTTCCAGATTGACCTGCGCACCTAGGGCCAAAGCGCCGAGGGTGCTGCGTTCCAGGGTTTCCCGCGAGACATCGACGGCAAAACGTCCAGGCTCCAAGGCGACTGCCGTCAGACAGACGCCGGACACCGCAATGCTATCTCCCAACTGCACGTCGCTCAGATCGAGATCGCCAGCGGCAACCCAGAAGCGTTGATCACCGCCGAGGTGCTGGCGTTGCTGCAGAGTTCCCAAGGCCTGGACGATTCCGGTAAACATCAAGCCTCCTGCTGACAGAGATAGCGAAGTTTTACGTCTTGTCCCAACACCTGGCTTTCCCGAAGGCGCCAGCGCGGAATCTGCCCAAGCTCCGTGAAGGGCCCGGGCTCGGCAAAGGCGCGGGCGTCCCGCCCCAGCAAGAGGGGAGCAAAGTAGAGTAGATATTCATCGACCATTCCAGCATCGAGAAGACTGCTGGACAGCCGTCCACCCGCCTCGACCATAAGTTCGTTGACTTCTTCGGCTGCCAAAAACTGCATGAGCGCAGTAAAATCGACCCCGACTCCTGAACTTGCCGGCGGCAAAGCGACGAGGCGGGCACCAGCAGCGACCAGAGCCGGACCAGAGGCACCATCGGCATCATCTCGATGCACAATCCACGTCCTACCCGGGCTACGCAAGAGAGCGGCCGTGGGCGGGGTACGCAGGTGTCCATCGAGGACGATCTTGACCGGGTAGCGCAGGGGCGCGGATTCCAGGCGTGGGGCCAGCCGCGGATCGTCGGCCAGGACCGTACCTACGCCAACCAGGATGGCACTCGCCTGCGCCCGCTCCTGCTGCACGTCCTCCCGCGCAAGCACCCCGGTCAGCCATTGGCTCTGATCATTCGCGAGGGCAATCTTGCCGTCCAGGCTGCTGGCCTGCTTGATGCGAATCCAGGGACGACCCGTGCGCATGCGCTGGATGAAACCACGATTCAGCCACGCGGCTTCCTCTTCCAGGCAGGGCAGATCGACTTCAATGCCGGCAGCACGCAGGCGGGCAATGCCCTGACCCGCCACCAGGGGATTGGGGTCTGCCATCGCCACCACCACGCGACGTACCCCGGCGGCAATCAGGGCATCACTGCAGGGCGGTGTGCGGCCGTGATGAGAGCAGGGTTCGAGAGTAACATAGAGCGTTGCGCCGCGCGCCGACTCCCCCGCCTCGCGTAGGGCAAGGACTTCCGCATGTGGCCCACCGGCCTGCAGATGCGCTCCGCGCCCCAGCTCCCTGCCATCGCGCAGCAGAATCGCACCGACTCGTGGATTCGGGTGGGTGCTGTAGCGGCCCTCCTGCGCCAACGCCAGGGCCTCACGCATATACTGAATGTCGTTTTCGTCAATCGCCATCGTTGCTGGACTCAGCGTCATTTCCGGGATCGAGCAGGGCCTGAATCTCGCTGCTGAAAGCATGCAAATCATCAAAACGGCGGTATACCGAGGCAAAACGCACATAGGCAACCGGATCGAGCTCACGCAACGCGCTCATCACCAGATCGCCAATGCGACGGGCCGAAATCTCTCGTTCCGGATGGCTGCGAATCTGTTTCTCGATCTTACGCAGCGCAAGATCCAATTCCGCAGTAGAGACTGGGCGTTTACTCAGTGCACGCCGCAAACCGGCAAGGAGTTTCTCCTGCCGATAGGGCTCCCTGCGGCCGTCTGCCTTGACCACCATGGGAAAGGCCAGGTCGGCACGCTCATAGGTGGTGAAGCGCTGGCCGCAAACCGGACACTCCCGACGTCGCCGCACCGCTTCGCCATCATCGACAATGCGGGAATCGACGACACGGGTGTCGTCATGCGCACAAAAGGGGCAATGCACCGTCAGCCATAGACCGGGAATTTCCGGCAGAGATCCAGAATGCGAGTCTGCGCACTCCGCAGTACGGCCGAATCTTCATGGGCATCGAGGACGTCGGCAATAGCGATCCCGAGAATCTCCATTTCGCCCTCGGCAAAACCGCGGGTGGTCGCCGCCGGGGTACCGATACGAATGCCGCTAGTCACCGCCGGCGGACGGGCATCGAAAGGCACCGCATTTTTATTGACCGTGATATTGGCATGCCCCAAGGCCTCTTCCGCCTCTTTTCCGGTCACCGTCTCGCCCAGATCGAGGAGAAAGAGGTGATTATCGGTACCGCCAGAAACCGCCTGATAGCCCCGGCCCGCCAGGACGGCGGCGAGCTTCTGCGCATTGCGGATGACCTGGGTCTGATAGGTCTTGAATTCCGGCTGCAAGGCCTCCTGAAAGGCAACCGCCTTGCCGGCGATGACGTGCATCAGCGGGCCACCCTGAATGCCCGGGAAAATCAGGGAATTGACCTTTTTGGCGTACTCTTCACGGCAGAGGATCAGCCCCCCACGCGGTCCACGCAGGGTCTTATGCGTCGTCGTGGTGACGAAATCGGCATGCGGCACTGGGCTTGGATGCAACCCCGCGGCCACCAGGCCGGCAATGTGCGCCATGTCGACCAGAAGGTAGGCGCCAATACTGCGGGCAATCTCGCCGATCCGCGCAAAGTCGATGATGCGTGAGTAGGCGCTGGCCCCCGCAACGATCATTTTCGGGCGTTCCTGCTCGGCTTGTGCCGCCATGGCGTCGTAATCGATGCGTCCATCCTCACGGCGCACGCCATAGGCAACCACGTCGAAGACCTTTCCCGACAGATTCACCTTGGCGCCGTGGGTGAGATGACCGCCGTGGGCAAGGCTCATGCCCATGATCTTGTCACCCGGCTTGAGCACCGAAAAATACACGGCCTGATTGGCCTGCGAGCCGGAGTGCGGCTGCACATTGGCATGTTCGGCGCCAAACAGCTGCCTGGCCCGATCGATGGCCAGCTGCTCCACCACGTCGACATACTCACAGCCGCCATAGTACCGCTTGCCGGGATAGCCCTCGGCATACTTGTTGGTGAGCACCGAGCCTTGCGCCGCCATCACCATCGGACTCGTATAGTTTTCCGAGGCAATCAATTCGACATGATCTTCCTGCCGCACGCGCTCGTGCTCCATGGCCGCTGCCAGAGCGGGGTCAAAATCGGCGACTGTTTGGGAAGAAAACATGGGGGGCTCCTGCGTCTATCAATTTTCCAGGCGGAACAGTAGCAAGGCGAGCAGCATTCCCTCAAGCGCAAAATCTGCTGCCTGGCCATGAAGAAGATTCAACTGGCGCGCACTTTCTGCGGTTGCGCCTGCAATACCGGCAGCTGTACCGATCTGCCCGCACGCTTGCGCCGCGGCCGCTGCTTGTTGGCAAAGATGTCTTCATACGCGACATGGACGATGGGAGGCCCGAGTACCCAGACCAAAAGCGCCAGCCATACTTGCGCCGGCAACGGCAGAATGACGCTGGCAACCAGGAGTATGGCCCATAAAGCAATGAGCGGATCACGCAACTCCTGACGAAACAGCAGTGCAAGCGTCGTTTCGACTTCCGCCTCCAGCCAGCCATGCCCCTTGTGCAGCGCTAGGGCCACACCAAAGAAAGCCGGGGAAAACCAGAAATACGGGGTCAGGGCGAAATCGGTGAGGCGCTCACTGAAGCCCATCCACCAACCCCAGAACCCCGGTTCCTGACCCAGCTGCCAGTTGCCCTGCGCACCGCTCAACAGCTCCCCGAGAAGTACCGTTTCGCGGCCAAATTCGAAAAGCAGACCAAACAGCGTCAACACCATTCCCCACAACACCGCCACACTGAGGGCGTGGCGGATTTGCGCACCGGTATATTCCTGCCCGTCACAGCGCCCAGCCAGGTACAATCCGCCCAGGAGTCCGAGGGGGGCAAAACCGTACATGAACCAGAAGGGCAACGGCAGGGCGGTGAGAGCCAAAGGCACCAGCAGGTAGCGCGCCCAGCGCCCGGGATGCTCGCGGACGATGTCGACGCCGCCGTGCACCCAACTTTCCATTCGCTGCAGCCATTTTTTGGCCAAAACCATCCCTCCGCTACCGCCGTCTTTTGACATTCTAGTGAAGGCAGGATACAAACTCAAAGAAATTGGTGATCTTGGGAACACGCCGGTGCCGGAACTTCCAGCCTTTCGCGAACAGGTACGCAGGGCGCACGCGCAACTTATTCATCAGGTCGTTGCCGTCTGTCAGAACGCCGATCGACGGCCAGCACTGGCGGACAGTCTGCGCGCAGCCAGCGCCAACGGTTGGCAAGAGCTCGTCACGCGCCTGGAACGAATCCTGGCGGGCGAGAGGGATGCGACACTGTTGCTCGGTCTGGACGACGAAGACCGCATTGTCGTCGAGAGCGTCCTGCAGGGTCTGCAGGATCCCCTCTCTCTCCCGTCCCCCGGCACCCAGGCCGATCCGAGCTTCGCCGCTCCCGGGATTGCCGGAATCGTCGTCGCTGCCCAGCGGGGCGATATCCAGGCCCTGCAATGGCTCGGGCAGATGGCCGGCCAGATGCAGCGGGCTGGGGGCGAGATGGCAAAGTTGGGCGCCTGTCTGGGACCATTATCCCAAGGAAAAACCGACGTGGAGCGTCTGGGCAAAGGACTGGGCGCCAGCACCCGCGGCCTGCTGCAGCAGATCGTCGAGGAAATGCACAAGCTGCAGGCCCAGTGACGCGCTCACGGCAACAAAGTATCGTGTAGTCATGTTCAGAATCCGAAGAGCAGGAGTGGAGTAGATGGCGTCTGGTTCCCACGTGATTGACGTAAACCTGGGCAACTTCAGTGAGGCCGTGGAAGCCGAATCCTTTCGTCGCCCGGTCGTGGTGGATTTCTGGGCTCCCTGGTGCGGCCCCTGCCGCGCCCTGGGTCCGGTTCTGGAGCGCTTGGCCGACGAGATGCAGGGAGTATTTTTACTCGCGAAGATCAACTCGGATGAAAATCCCGAGCTCTCTCGGCAGTATTCCGTTCGGGGAATCCCGGCGGTCAAAGCCTTTCGTGATGGCAAGGTCGTCGACGAGTTTGCCGGCGCCCTGCCCGAGTCCGCCGTTCGTCAGTTCCTCGACAAGATGTTGCCCAAGGTCGGCGACGAGCAGCGCAAGGCGGGGCTTGAAGCCCTCGCAGGCGGCGACACCGAGGCCGCCGAGCAGGCCTTTCGCGCCGCCCTCGAGCAAGATGCCCGCAATGATGAGGCCCGCCTGGAGCTTGCGCGTCTTTTGCTCGGTCGTGGCGATCACGACGCCGCCGAGCTCGAATTGGCTGCTCTAAGTCCCGCCTTCCAGGTGCGGGAGGACGTCGAGGCGCTGCGGGCACTACTGGAATTTTCGGCAGAACTGCGCGATGCGCCGTCCAGCGCGGAAATCGCGCGGCGCTTGCAGGAAAGCAGTGGTGATGAGCAGGCGCAGGCCATGTACCAACATGCGCTGCGCGAGCTGTTGCAAGGTCATGAGCAGGCAGCACTGGAGCAACTCGTCGAGATGGTGCAGGCGCATCGAAAATATCGCGACGACCTTGCCCGTAAGACCCTCCTGAAGATTTTTCTCGTACTGGGCAAGGAACATCCCTTGGTCAACGAATATCGCAGCAAACTGGCGCGGGCACTCTATTGAGCCTGTTCTCTGGCGGATGCTCTCCGTCGCACCGCCCTGGCGGGTACCCCAAGGAGTAAGACCGAATGTCCGGCCCCATTTCCCGTTTCTCGCAACGTCGTGCCATCCTCTCAGCGTTCACTCTGGCCCTGCTTGCCTCTGGTTGTGCGCAAGCGCAGGTGAGTAGCGAAAAGCCAGCTGGCAGCCAGGCAGCGCCGGCTGCTGCGGTCACGCAAAGTACTCCCCTGCGGCCCCTGGTGAATCTTCCTGATTTCACTCCCCTCATCGACCGTTATGGCCCAACGGTGGTAAATATCAGCACGACCTCCGAACAGACGATTCCCGGGGCCGGCAATCCCTTCCCGCCAGACTCGCCTTTCTACCGCTTTTTTGAGCATTTTGGCGCACCCAATAGTCAGTCCAAGCAGCCTCCGCAGGAGAAGGTCGAATCTCTCGGCTCCGGCTTCATCCTGAGCAGCGATGGCTACATCGTCACTGCCGCCCATGTCGTGCGTCACGCCAAGCACATCATTGTCACCCTCGCCGATCACCACGCCTATCCGGCCAAACTCGTCGGCTTGTCGGTGCGCTACGATACCGCCCTGTTGAAGATCGACGCCAACAGTTTGCCCACCGCACCCATAGGCAACTCGAGCGATCTCAAGGTGGGACAATGGATACTCGCGGTCGGTACCCCCTTCGGTTTCTCCAACTCTGTCACTCAGGGCGTGGTCAGTGCCCTGGATCGACCACTACCGGACGATGAGTACATTCCTTTCATCCAGAGTGACGTGCCTATCAATCCCGGCAACTCTGGCGGTCCCCTTTTCAATATGTATGGTCAGGTCGTGGGCATCAATGATCAGATCTACACCAACAACGGTGGCTACATGGGCTTGTCTTTCTCCATCCCCATCAATACGGTGATGTCGGTGGTAGAGGATCTCAAGGCACATCGCGCTATTCAGTTTGGCTATCTCGGTGTCGAGGTCCAGAGTGTGACACCAGACATGGCCGAAGCACTGCATCTCAATGAACCCGTGGGCGCCCTCGTCGCCTCGGTCGAGCCGGACAGTCCCGCGGCACGTGCGGGCCTGCGTGCCGGCGATGTCATCGTCACCTTCGCGGGCAAGCCGGTCTACAGTGTCGGCCAACTGCCCTTGCTGGTAGGCACGAAAAAGCCTGGAACTCGGGTAGAAATTGGTATCTTACGACACGGCAAAGCGGTGAATCTGCCGATCACCGTCGGCGCCTTGCCCAGCCCGCAGAAAGCCAGCGATCTGGAGAGCAGTCCGACACCAAATCCTGGCGTGCTCAAAATCGAACGGCTGGGCATCTCCACCAAACCGCTGCCTGCCAAAGTAAAACAAGAGCTGGGAATCAATCAGGGCGTAGCGGTAGTGGACGTACACGAAGGGGCGGCGGCCGAAGCCGGCGTGCAGCCGGGGATGATCATCGAACAGTTTGATCAGCAGGTGGTCCAGAGCCCGCAGCAGCTGCAACGTCTGGTTGCAGCGACTCCTGCAGACAAACCGGTTCCGGTACTGGTCCGACAAGGAAAATCGAGTATTTTCATTGTCCTGCGCCTACCCAAAAAAGGCGGCTGAAACTAGCCGCGCGGGTGGTGCGCGGCGTGCAGGGCCTGGAGCCGTGCCTGGGCAATGTGCGTGTAGATTTCCGTCGTACTGAGCTGGGCATGTCCCAGCATCAACTGTACGCTGCGCAGGTCAGCGCCGTGATCGAGCAAATGGGTGGCAAAGGCGTGGCGCAGACTGTGGGGAGAGAGCCGGCAGCGGATGCCAGCAATCCTGCCATAGTGTCGGATTAGCTGCCAGAAACGTTGCCGGGTCATAGGCGCTGCCCGCTGGCTGAGAAACAGGGCAGCTTGGGCACCCTGCTGCAAGAGCTCGGGGCGAGCGCGCCGCAAATAATCGACAAGCAGGTCCTGGGCCCGCTCGCCAATGGGCACCAAGCGTTCCTTACGTCCCTTGCCGAAGGTCTTCAGCACCCCGGCTGCTATGTCTATCTGTGATAACTGCAGGGTCACCAACTCCGATACCCGCAGACCGGTCGCGTAGAGCAGCTCCAGCATGGCCGCATCCCGCAGACCCAGGGGATGGCTTTGATCCGGTGCGGCAAGCAGCGCCTCGATCTCGGACTCCGTTGGCACCTCCGGCAAGTGCCGTCCCAAACGGGGCGAGCTGAGGTCCAGACTGGGATCGCGGCGGATCCAGCCCTCACGCAGGGCATGGGCGTAAAAGCTTCGTAGACTGGAGAGCTGCCGCCGCACGCTGCGCAGGGCCGCACCAGCGCTCAGGCGAGTGGCGAGAAAACCTGCCAGGTCGGCGTGCTCTGCCTGACGTAAACGCATCTCGCGCGGCTGCAGATACCGGAACAAGCTGTCAAGATCCTGGCGGTAGGCCTGCAGCGTATTGGCACTCAGGTTTTTCTCCAGCCACAAGGCATCGAGAAATTGGTGAACATCCTCGTCCAGCCCCCCTGCAGGGTTCTTAGGCTTGTCCATGCCACACCCCCTCGTGCTGAAGAAGAAGTTTTTTGTAGCTGAGCGCTGCCCCCTCCCGCTCGCCCGCATAGCCGCCAAGACCGTCCTTGGCGAGTACCCGATGGCAGGGGATGAGGATGGCGATGGGATTGCGACGGCATGCCTGGCCAACCGCGCGGGGTGTGTTCTGCAAACGGCTGGCGAGTTCACCATAACTGCGGATCTGGCCCAGAGGAATCTCCTGCAGGGCACGGCAAACCTGCTGCTGAAACGGCGTGCCGAGTACCCGCAACAAAAGCCGCCTGCGGCATCGTTCATAGGCCTCGAAGTCGCCTGCCGCATAGGCTACCAGCGCCTGCGCAACCGGATGATCGGCGGGGAGATCGGGCAACTCTTCGACTTGTCCGAAAACGGGACTCAGGCCAATCAATGCAGCGTCACAAAATTCCAGGGTCAGCGTGCCGATCGACGCGACGCTGTAGCGCCACCGGCTCACGATTCCGGGTACAGGCGCAGAAAAACCAAGGGATGAATCCATAATAGCGGTCCGGCGAGTTCCTGGGTAGCCCTTTGCGTCTCCTGCCAATGTGCCCAGAAGTCTGTCGCGGGCTCGGCAGCTACGCTGAGATATTGCTCGGCCCGCCGACGATACCAGGTTGCCAAGGTCTCGCTGCCGAGGGCTTGCACCTGGAGAATGCGCTGCCAGTCCTCACGGAAGGTTTGCGGCGTAAGCTCCTCGGACAGAGCATGGCGGAAAGCTGCGAGTTCAGCATATCCCGGCCAGTCTTGCTGCGCCTCCCAACCGGCGAAGCGAAACAGATCAGCAGCCGCACTGAACAGTATGCGGCGACAACGACGCAAGCTACGGTGGGGCATCTGGAGTATCGCCGCCAACCACAGGTAGATCTCTCCCAGTTCACGCAGTTGGGCGCTCGCCGGATATTCCAGAATCATCAGGCCCAGCGCCAGAAAAAGCTGACGCAATGCGGCAATCGGTTGGTCCCCCATACCGCGAAGATGCTCCATATAGGCACCCAGATCACGCTCGCGCAGACTCTGCAAGAGCGCCTTGCCACTATCCGCGCGCCGCTCCGCCCGCCCCTCGGGAACCACCACCGCACAAGCCTCGGGCAGGCCCCAATGTTGCTGCAATGCAGCCAGGGTAAGCGCGACAAAATCTTCCGCAGACACGACGGCAGCGAGCTGTGCCCAGGCATGGAAGAGACTGCTGCGCAGCCCATGGGCGAAACCATCTTCTGCGACCCGCAGGCGCAGACGATCGATGATCAGGTGCCGAGCCTTGACATCTTCGGCCATGCTGCGCAACAGCGGCAACAGGCGTTTCTCGTCCCGTTTTTCGACGGCCTCGGCCAGGATATCGAGTTCCATGTCGATCGGTAGGGGGGCATCGGGTGTTATCTGTAGCCATTCGGCGGGAACCGGCGCGCCCGTCGCCATCGTCGACCAAGCCCGCGCGACCAGATGGCCAGGCAGGGAATTCGCGGCAATGGTCACGCTGAGTCGCGCCATCCAGCAGCGACTGAGATGCAGATCGGCCTGCCCCCGAGACAGAGGCAGGCCCTCCCGCAAAAAAGCTGACTGCAAGGGCAGACGCGCAGCAGCGTCTGCCCAGATGCGATCCTGCTCTGGTGTCGCAGCCATCCGCCATTGCTCCAGCAAGGCGGTAGACTGCAAGGCGGTCATCAGCCGAGCTTTTCGCGGATGCGCGCGGCCTTACCAGAGAGATCACGCAGATAGTAGAGTTTAGCGCGCCGGACATCGCCGCGACGCTTCACTTCTACCTTGGCAACCAGCGGGGAGTGCATCGGGAAAACGCGCTCGACGCCTTCGCCACTGGAAATTTTGCGCACCGTGAAGGACGAGTGGGCACCCCGGTTACGCCGGGCGATACACAGACCCTCGAATACCTGAACCCGCTCGCGCTCGCCTTCCTTCACGCGAACATGCACCGCTACGGTGTCACCGGCGATGAAGTCGGGGATCTCGTTCTTGGCCTCTGCCAGATTGATTTCATCAATGATATTCACAGCACTTCTCCTTACACCCTGCCACTTTCATCCGCGCTCTCTGCTTCCTGCAGACAACGTATATCCTCAACCGACAACTGGCGCCGCACCCAGAGGTCCGGGCGCCGCGCCCTGGTTCGCAACAGCGACTGTCCCCGACGCCAGCGCGCAATCCGCGCATGATCACCCGACAACAAAACCGCAGGCACTCCCACTCCTTCCCATTGCTCGGGTCGGGTGTAATGCGGACAATCCAGCAGGTCCGCCGCCGCAAAACTATCCTCCTGCGCCGAAGCCTCATGGCCGAGGAAGCCGGGCAGAAGGCGCGCCGTTGCCTCCATCAGCACCAGTGCCGGCAACTCCCCGCCGGCGAGGACATAATCCCCCAGCGACCACTCCTCATCGACCTGCGCCATGACGCGCTCATCGATGCCCTCATAGCGCCCGGCTAGGAGGATCATCCCCGCGCGGTGGCTGAAGCGCTGGCAATCCGCCTGCCGCAGGGGCCGCCCCTGAGGCGATAGATACGCCACCGGTGCCTCCGGATTCTCCCGCCGCGCACGAGCGATGGCCGCCAACAGCGGCGGCGCCATCATCAGCATCCCCGGACCACCGCCAAAGGGGCGGTCGTCCACCCGCTGATGCGGAAGATCACTGAAATCCCGAGGATTCCAGACCTGCAGTGCGAGCAAACCGCGCTGCCGACCGCGGGCCAAAACTCCCGCCTGAAAATATCCTTCTATCAGCTCTGGAAAAATGCTGATGACATCAAAACGCATCACCAGTCCTTTTCCCAGTCAAGCACGATACGACGTTGTACTGCATCCACCTGCACATCCGCTGTCCACGGGATCAGGGTTTCCGCACCTTGCTCGTCCTGCACCACGAGAACATCGTTGGCGCCAGTCTCCAACAGGTTTTTCACCTGCCCGAGCCGCTGCCCGGTATGGTTGATCACCTGCATACCGATCAAGTCTCGCCAGTAATATTCGCCTTCCGGTAGCAGCGGCAGCTCTTCGGCAGGAACCGTAATTTCTTGCCCGATCAGTGCCCGCGCCGCTTCGCGATCCTGGACTCCGCGCAGCTGCGCAATCACGGCTCCGGCCTGCAGCCCACCGGAGAGCACAGCGACCGGGCGGTGCTCTACACCCAGATACCAGAGGGCATGATCCAAAATGCCCTCACGCTCCTCGGTATAGGAAAAGACCTTGACAGCGCCGCGGACACCATAGAGGCCGGAAATGCGCCCCAGGGGCACCCATTCCGCGGTTTCAGGCGGCGTTGACACCCGTCTTGCTCACGCCCTCGGCCTTGAGGAAGCGCGCCACGGTATCCGAAGGCTGCGCGCCCTGGGCCAGCCAGTAGGCAGCACGTTCCTTGTCGAGCCGGAGCTCCGACGGATTACTGACGGGATTGTAAAAACCCAAACGCTCGATGAAGCGTCCGTCACGCCGCGCCCGACTATCCGCCACCACGATGTGGTAGAAGGGCCGCTTCTTGGCGCCACCCCGAGCCATCCGAATCACTACCATGTCCGTTCCTCACAAAAGTACAATACCGCAACCCGCGCGGCGGGAAAGGCGCGAATCATAACCAAAAATTTCACTTATTGAAAGGGCATACCGCCTTTCATGAGATTGCGCGGATTCATCCCCAGCAAGCGTCCCAAGCCCTTGCCCCCCTTGCCCATCTTTTTGAACATCTTTTGCATCATCTCAAACTGTTTGAGTAGCTTGTTGACTTCGGCGACAGTCGTGCCAGAGCCTGCCGCAATTCGGCGGCGGCGAGAGGCCTTGATGATTTCCGGGTGGCGCCGTTCTTCCATGGTCATGGAATTGATGATCGCTTCCAGCCGCCGCATCGGCTTTTTGTCCTGCAGGGCCTCCTGCGCTTCGCTGGGGATTTCACTCATCCCCGGCAGCTTGTCCAGGATGCTGGTCAGCCCGCCCATGCGCTCCACCTGACGCAACTGTTCACGAAAATCTTCGAGATCAAAGCCCTTGCCTTTGCGCAGCTTGTCGGTCATCCGCTGCGCCTGCTCGACATCGACTTCCTGCTGTACCTGCTCCACCAGACTGACGATGTCACCCATGCCGAGGATACGCGAGGCCATCCGCTCTGGGTGGAAGGCCTCCAGCCCCTTGCGCACCTTCTCGCCCACACCGAGAAACTTGATCGGCTTGCCGCTGATGGCGCGAATGGAGAGGGCGGCGCCACCGCGCGCATCGCCATCGGCCTTGGTGAGGATCACTCCGGTCAGCGGCAGGGCAGTGTCAAAGGCCTTGGCGGTGTTGACCGCATCCTGGCCAGTCATGGCGTCGACGACAAAGAGCAATTCCGTTGGCTGTACTGCAGCGGTCAGGTCCCGGGCCTCGGCCATCATTTCTTCGTCTACGTGCAGCCGTCCGGCGGTGTCGACGATCAGCACGTCGTAGACCTGCTTGCGTGCCGCATCCAAAGCATCCCGCGCGATCTGCACTGGCGCCTGACTGGGATGGCTGGGAAAGACCTCGACGGCGATGTCCCGTCCGAGACTGGCGAGTTGCTCCATCGCCGCCGGCCGATAGACGTCGGTACTGACCATCAACACCCGCTTCTTTTCTCGCTCCTTGAGCCAGAGGGCGAGTTTGGCACTCGTGGTGGTTTTCCCAGAGCCCTGCAGCCCGGCCATGAGGATCACCACTGGCGGTCGCGCCTGCAGATCGAGACGGTCATTATGAGAACCCATCAGACGCGTCAGCTCGTCGTTGACGATCTTGATGAAGACCTGTCCGGGGCTCAAGCTGCGCAACACCTCTTCGCCGAGGGCCTTCTGTCGCACTTCGGCCACAAAATCCTTAACCACCGGCAACGCCACGTCAGCCTCCAACAGCGCCATACGCACGTCGCGCAGGGCATCGCGGATATTGTCTTCACTGAGGCGGGCCTGACCACGCAAGGCCTTGAAACTTTGGTTGAGACGTTGGCTGAGGGATTCGAACATGGGTACCTCGACAAAGCGGATTATCATTTTGCGCGCTCAAGGATACGGGCGCAACGCCTTCCGGCTGAGATTCAGATTCTTCAGAAGAACCACGCCATTATGCCAGAAAGCCGGCTATTCCAAGTGGGTTCCCACACGATAGACGCCTTCACCACCGATCTCGCCAATCCCACCGCAGTGCAATCCATTGCCCGAGCGGGTGGCCTCGACCCTCTACCAAATTACATCATCTTGCGCATCATCGCCGGCATGCCATCCTGGACGAAACGATTGATTTCTCGGGCATGCGCGTGAATGACTCGCACCATTTCTGGGTCATTGGAGGTTTCCGTCACGGCGATCCCGTCCTTGAGCATGGTGAGCTTGCGCTGATACAGAGTTGGATGTGCGAACATCACTGGAACACTGCGACTCATCGGGTATGGGAAAGGACGATCCTCCGCCAGTCGGGCATACATCTGCTCCACATGAGCCTGTAACAGTGCCACCGTTTCTGGTACTGCAGATATCGTAACGGCATGGATACCATCGGGTAGAAAGGTCACTTTGCGATGCACCTGGCGATGTCGCTCAAATAGTTCCATCCCGGTCTGCATGGGCCCCCGATTTTCTGGGGACATCATCGCCCGCATGCCTTCTTCATCTGGCCCGTTGCGCATCATGCCTCCCATCATCCCGCCTATACCTGAAGCACTGGCGGCACCGAGACGAACATACCCCAACAGTGCCAGGGCCGAAAAAATCGACTTCATCATTTGCCTACGATTCATCGTCATCTCTCCTGTATAGGACTATCCCAGTTTCCACCGTCGTTTTTGCCACAACGCATATAGCGCCGGAATCACCAATAGCGCCAACAAAGCCGCGCTGAACATTCCCCCAACCACCGGAGCTGCGATGCGACGCATCATGTCCGCTCCCGTTCCGTGGCTGAACATAATCGGCAGAAGACCCACAACGACCAACGTGAGGGTCATAGCCAGTGGCCGTAGTCGCAGCATGCTGCCTTCTATAACCGCCAATTGCAGGTCATGCCAATTCTCCAGAGCGCTGCGTGCTCTCCGGCGGTAGACTGCCTCATCGAGATACAAAAGCATGACCACGCCGAATTCCGCTGCGACGCCAGCGAGTGCAATAAATCCAACGACTACGGCTATCGATAGCTTGTAGTGCAGCAGATAGACCAGCCAAAGCCCCCCGAGCAGAGAAAAAGGAAGCGTCACCAGCACGATCCCGACCTCCACCACGTTACGGAAATTGAAATAGAGCAGTATCGTGATCAATAACAAGACGGCAGGGACCACCAACAACAGGCGGTGGTCAGCACGCTCCATGCTTTTATATTCTCCGACCCAATCGATAGTATATCCAGCAGGTAACGGGACATGTTGGGCGAGTGCCTGCTTGGCAGCCGCGACATAGCCGCCGATACTGGTGCCGGGCTTGAGGTCAATCGTCACCCAGGAGTTCAGCTGACTGTTATCGCTAGTCAGCATCGCCGGACCTTTTTCAAAGCGGACACGCGCTACCTGCGCGAGCGGAATCTGGGCACCACTGGGTGCCGTGATATAAGCGTTCCTCAAAGCGCTTAGAGACTGTCGTTCGGCGCGCGGATACCGAAGATCGACGGGAAAACGCTGCACCCCCTCTACTGCGGTGGTCAGGACCTTGCCACCAATCGCCGTTTCCACGACTCGATTGACATCAGCCACTGAGATACCATAGCGTGCCGCCGCCTGACGCTCTGTATGGATGACAATATAGCGTCCACCCAGGGCATGCGCAGCGTATACCGACTCGGTACCGGGGACAGACGCCAAGGCTTGCTGTATTTTCTGACCGAGCTGGTTCAAGGTAGTCAAATTCGCCCCGGTGATTTTGATGCCCAGCGGGGTCTGTAAACCCGTCGTCAGCATATCTACGCGTCCTTTGATAGGCTGCGTCCAGTCGTTACTCAGCCCCGGTATTTGCAGTGCTTGATTGAGACGACTCCGTAACCGATCAAGGGTCATCCCGATTGGCCAATGCTGCCTCTTGCGCAGGGTGACGACCGTATCAAACATGGAAATGGGCGACTGATCTGTCGCCGTTTGCGCCCGTCCAGCTTCGCCGAACACGGTTTTGACTTCGGGAAAGCTTTTGAGGATGCGATCTGTCAACTGCAGCAGGCTACCCGCCTCGCCATAAGAGATCGCTGGGTTCTGAGCAACCGGCATGTAGAGCAAGGTACCTTCGTCGAGGGGGGGCATGAGCTGGGTACCTAGTCGCTGCCACGGGTAGATCATGGTCAACGATAGCAACCCAGCCAGTATCAGAATCAGCCAGGGTAACCGCAGCACGCCATGGATAACCGGGCGGTACAGCGACGCCAGTAGGCGATTGATCGGGTTCTTGCGCTCGGCGGGAATTCGCCCTCGGATCAACCAGGCCATGAGGAGCGGTACCAAGGAAATGGATAGCAGAGCCGCCGCCGCAATGGCGAAGGTTTTGGTGAAGGCAAGAGGAGCAAAGAGTTTGCCTTCCTGACCACCGAGGGCAAAAATTGGCAGAAACGACACCGTAATGATCAACAGAGAAAAGAACAATGCTGGTCCGACTTCGAGCGCCGCCTCGCGCGCTGCGATCCAGGGGTTTGTCTCTCTACCCTCCTCCATCCGTTTATGCATATTCTCGATCATGACCACGGGAGCGTCGACCATGACCCCCACGGCGATCGCGATTCCGCCGAGAGACATGATGTTGGCCGAAATTCCCAGGCCATACATGACCGCAAATGCGGTCAGAATGCCGACCGGCAACGTGATCAACACCACCAGCGCGGAGCGGGCACGCAGCAAAAATAGAAAAGTTACCAGGAGTACTGCAATACACTCCTCCAACAGTTTGCCACTCAGGGTGGCAATACTGCGTTGGATAAGTGGCCGCTGGCTGTATGTGGTGACGATCTTTACACCCGTGGGGAGGGAAGATTGCAGACTATGCAGCTTCTGTTCTACCCGCCGAATCAGCGCGTTGGCATTCCCGCCCTGATTCATCATGACGATTCCCCCGACTACCTGCCCTTGTCCGTTCAACTCGGCGATGCCGCTCGGCAATACCGGGCCTAACTGCACCCGGGCAATTTGCTCCAGGGTAATGGGTATTCCATCCCGCACCGCCACGGAAACCTGGCGAAGATCCTGCAGGGAATGAATGTACCCAGAAGTGCGCACGATATACCGAGACTCGCCCAGATCAATGACGGACCCACTGGTTTCTCCATTCGCCGCGCGAATGGCCGCTTCTACCTGGGGCAATGAGACATCCTCGGCAATCATGCGCTGCGGATGGACGACAACTTGATACTCCTGCTCCATTCCCCCTACGGTAGCCACCTGGGCCACCCCTGGTATCCCCTGCAGGGCAAACTTCAAAAACCAGTTTTGCAGGGTGGTCAATTGTGCTAGGTTCAGGGTCCCTTTTGGATCGGTCAGGGCATATTCGTAGATCCAGTCGACGCCGGAACTGTTCGGACCCAGTGCAGGTATCACACCCCTCGGCAATTCACCCTGCGCCTGTTCGAGATACTGGAGAACGAGGTTGCGTGCTTGGAAAATAGGGGTACCGCCTTTGAACAAGACATACACATAGGAATCCCCAAACATCGAATACCCCCGTACCGCTCGCGCACCAGGGACCTCCTGCAAGGTAGTTTCCAAGGGATAGGTGACCTGATCCTGCACGACTTGGGGGGCCTGTCCCGGATAGCTGGTCTTAACGATCACTTGGGTAGGAGAAATGTCGGGGATCGCCTCCAGAGGAATTGCATACATTCCCAGGATGCCGGCCACCGTCACGATCAGGGTGGCCAGAATGACCAGGAGCGGATTATCGATGGATGCCCGAACGATGGCTTTAATCATGTCCGTCGCCTCCCATGTGCATGCCCGCCATTGATTCCGCTGAGGAAGTCTTGCGCGTCGCTGCGGCAGGAGAGGGAATTTCCGCTTTGCTCGGCGCAGTGTGCTTCGAGCTTAGGTTCCCGCCCAACATACGGGCCCGTACAGATTGGAACTGCGACTCGGAATAGAGCAGGAACTGGGCATTGTTCACCACTCGCTCACCGGCATGCAGACCTTGTGGGATTGCGGTCCAACCATCGGCCGTGGCTCCAGCTTGGACTTGCGCAGGGAGAAAATGTCCGTCGGCTTGGTAAAGCATCACAAAATTCCCTTGCACGGTGCGAAGAATGGCGCTATCGGGCACGGCCAGGACTTTGTGCGCCTGGGTCCACACCTGTGCCGTGACATACATTCCTGGCCGCAACGTCCTCTCGGGATTAGCGAAGGACAAACGCGCCGTGACCGTGCGGCTTTGGGGATTTTGTGTGGGATACAGAAAGCTGAGTCGGCCTTTCCAGATCTTTCCAGGGAACTCCTCGGAGCGTAGTTCTACGCGATCCCCTATATGTACCCAAGGCAGTTGGTAGCCATAGAGTGCGACCTGCACCCAAACTCGATCGAGATTTGCAATCTCCATCATATTACTTTGCGAGGAGAGATATCCGCCCTGGTGGATCGGCAACTTCTGCACCACACCAGAAATGGGGGCATAAACGGGGACCTGCCGCTGTGCCACCCCGCTGCGACGCAGTGCGGCAATCTCCGTCGACGACAACCCCAGAAGGCGCAAGCGTTCTGTTGCCGCCGCACGCAGCTCTTCGCTTGTCGCATCTTTATCTGGACCACTCGCTTGGACAAGTAAATATTCTTGCTCGGCACTATAAACTTCCGGCGAATATACCCGAGCCAAAACGCTCCCAGCTGCAACCGGGTCACCCACCGCACGAACCGCGAGGTTGGTGATCCAACCAGAAAATCGTGGGGTGACGGTGTACACACGGTTTTCGTCCTCGGCCACCGTGCCCACAGTGGTGAGGACACGGCCAATCCGTCGACGTTGCACAGCAACCACGCGTACACCGAGTTGTTGCACCATCCGCGAATCCACCGTGAGCCCAGTTGCAGAAGCCGCAGGTGCATGGGCATATACCGGGATATAGGCCATGCCCATGTTGTCTTTCATAGGATGGGTTGCATGGATTTTCGGGTTCATGGGATTGGCCCAATACAAGATACGTGGCTTGGCGGTTTTGGTCTGGACCGGCGCGGATGGCGATTTCAGGAGAGGCGATTTGCTCGGTGATTGCGCAGGCAACCACAGCACCAGCGTGGCACCGATCCCGGCACCGAGCAGGAGAGAGGCGAGAGAAAATCCCCAGAGACGCTTGTTCATGGTTGCACCCCGCGATATTGCGTTGCCAAAAAATCCAACTGCGCGATCGCCAGAGCTCGATCCCGGCGGGCAGCAAGGGTGTTCAGCGCAGTGGCGAGTACGGTATTCTGGGCGCGCAATACTGATTGCAATCGCCCTCGTCCGCTTCGGAAATCCGCGAGTTCGGCGGCATAGGTCTGCTTCGCCAAGGGGAGTAAATCCTGCTGGTCACGCTCATCTTCGGCAGCCGCAGCCTGGTATTGGGCATAAGCACTTCGCAGCTCTCGCGCGATACGCAGGCGTTGTTCGCCATAGTTATCAACCGCAGCCATCTGCTTTTCTTGCGCGGCGGCAATGATCTGGTCCTGACGATTGGCTGGAAAAATCGGCAGGCTGAGGTTGACACCCACGGAAAGCCAGTTCGGACTACCGGGCATGAAGTCTTGTCCATAGGACGTGCTGACGGTAATCGAAGGCAGCAGACTGCGATTCGCCACCCGCACAGCCACTTGCGCGGCACGTTCGCTTGCCGCAGCTGCCTGTAATGTCGGCTGACCAGAAATCCTCGCGACCAAAAGCGACAAGGCGGGCGGCGGAGATGCATGTGGCCACTGCCACTCCAATCGCGGAGGAGCGGAAAGCCCCAAAAGTTCGGTGATACGTGCTTCGGCGCCTGTTTGCTCAGAGCGAATCCGATCTTTTTCGTTTGCAAGAGCGAGGCGTTCCAGACGAGCACGCAATACCTCGGCTTCCTCGATTCTACCAGCACGATAGGCGGCCATCGCTGCCTGCTCCGTCAGCCGTGCCAATTGCTCTTGGCGAACGAGGATCCGTATTTCGTTGTGCCCCACCTGGGCCTGAATCCAGCTTTGCTGTAAGAGCCAGCGCAGTTCAGCCAATCGCTCCGCCTTGCTGGCAGAGGCCGCGCGGGCTTCCATGCGAAACTGACGGCTGCGTAGCGCGAGCTGGCCAAAAGGAGGAAATGTCTGGCTCAGCCCTACACTCAGCATGCTCATTTTCTGCTGATTCATGGAAAAATTGTTGGTAGGAAGATTGACCGCACCCAAACTGAGATGCGGATCTGGCAGCTGTGATGCAGCAATGGCCTGATGACGCAAGGCCAGAATTTTTTGCTGATAGGCGGCCAAACTCGGGTTTTGGGAAAGTAGGCGTTCCGCAGCGTCCAGGGTAAGGGTTGTGGAGCCCTCTGCAACAGCAAAGGGCAAAACACTCAGCGTGGCACTGACTGCGACGAGTAGAAGGATACGCAGCTGCGGAGGCCGATTTTCGAATGCTCGGTTGTTGAGTTTCATGGAATGCTCCTGAAAATAACGCGAGAAAACTCGTCCAGCGGACGGGAGGCGCTAGTTCTCAGGGCAATTCAAATCAGGAGGCGGACTCGAGAAAGTGGCGGGGGATGCGCCCAAACAACCAATAGATTCGCAAAAGGGAGTCGGATAAAGCCTTGCAGTAGCAAGGCGAACCAAGCGATTACTACGGTGAGGATGGCCGGATAGACAAGATGCCCGAAGACCGTTCCCTTGGGGGCATGAGCCAGGTCGCAAAGCGCCGAGCAAGAACGCGCACCCATCCCGGCCATCGGACAGTGGTCATCCATACCTATCATGGAAGAAGATCCAGCCTGCATCTTGCCGCTCATCGAGCGCATAGGCATTCCAACCATCATGCTGCAGCGACACCAGTCCGGGAAAAGGGCATTGGACAGGAGTAAGAAAATCAGAAGATAGCCCAAACACGCCCGCAGCAAGCGTTGCAGCTCACCAGCCCGCAGGCGATGCCCGCGTGACAGTATCCTATTTCCCTTGGCGGCGTCATGGAACACTGCGGAGGTCAAACTCCTGTTCGACAGAATTTTAGAAAATTTTATGTATTTTTATGTTAAACCTGAAGCAAGCTTCAGTGTCAAGTGGGTTTTGGTCTTTGGGTTTTGGTCTTATCCGTTAAGCCACGTTACCGCCGACAACCGTGATCGGTGCGACGCGCACGCCATGGCGGGCCTTGGCTTCCTCGACCACACCCGGACGAAGCCAAGACGATCGTAGCCTTTATCGGCAGCAAGGGTGATCCGTCGGCTTCCACCCAGCTCATCCATGAGTTGTAACGCAGCATCTACCTCTGCCGTCCCATCCGCCGTGGTGACCTGTTCTCCCACGATCAAGCCCTCTCGGTTAACCATGAGTACATGCCCCAGATACACCAGCCGCGAGGCATCCCCGGGTGCCTTCTTGTAGAGGCGACAATCGGGGTCCGTTACCGAGGCATGGGTGTCATTGCTGCGCTTCTGCCCACGGAAATCCGAGCGAGGACGAGTGATGCAGGAGCGGATAGAGATGAGCGAGCGGGAGCGCAAGCGGTTTGCGGTGCTGCAGCAGGTGATCGATGGGAGCCGAAGTCAGGGGCAGGCAGCGCTGGCATTAGGCTTGTCGGAGCGGCAGATTCGGCGCTTGCAGCGCGGGGTGGAGCGGGAAGGGGCACGGGCATTGATCAGTCGACGCCGTGGCAGACCCTCCAACCGAAGGGTAGAGACGACGGTCCGGGAGGGCATCCTGGCGCAGGTGCGGGCACGCTATGCGGACTTTGGCCCCACCTTGGCAGCGGAATATCTGCGCGCAGATGGCTATACCGTATCGAAGGAGACGCTGCGTCGCTGGATGATCGCTGCGGGCCTGTGGCAAGCCCAGCGCAAGCGGCGCACCCGCCTGCACCCACCCAGGCCGCGCCGAGCGCGACTGGGGGAATTGATCCAGATCGATGGCAGTCCCCACGATTGGTTCGAAGGCCGTGGGCCGCGCTGCACCCTGATCGCCTTCATTGACGATGCCACCAGTCGGGTCTTGTATGCCCGTTTTACACCGGTAGAAAGCAGCCAAACCTATCTGTCCGCCCTACAGACCTACGTCACGACTCATGGCTGTCCCGTAGCGCTCTACAGCGATCGGCACAGCATCTTCACCAAACACCACCCAGAAGACAACGAACCCACACAGTTTCAGCGTGCCACCGAAGCCTTGGGAATTGCCACCATCCAGGCCTTGAGCCCACAGGCCAAAGGTCGGGTAGAACGCCTGTTCCAAACGCTTCAGGATCGCCTGGTCAAGGCCTTGCGCCTGGCGGGTATCAGCGATCAGGATGCCGCCAACGCTTGGCTCCCCCAGTACCTGCAGCAACACAATGCGCACTTTGCCGTGGCGGCTTGCGACGACGAGGACGCCCACCAACCCTATGACGGAAGTCCAGAAACTCTCGCCCGGATCTGCGCCATCCACCACCGCCGTACCCTATCCAAGGACCTGGTGCTGTCCTTCCAAAGACAGCGCTACATCATCCAGACTGGTGGCGCCCCACGCTATGCACTGCGCGGACGGAAAGTCGATGTCGTGGTCCATGCCGACGGGCGAATAGAGCTGGTAACCGGCGGCGAAGTCTTGCTCTACAAGGTCTTCGATTCGCCCCAGGAAATCCCTCATCCTGTCGATGACAAAAGCCTCAACGCTCGCGTCGATGCGATCCTGACTTCCCGACGTTGGTCAGAAAAATCCCGGCCTGCTGCCGACCATCCTTGGCGTCGTTATCCCACCGCAGATCGTCCTGGAAAGTAATCAATGCCCAAAAGAACCGGACATCTCTATCTTGCCCAACGCCGGACATTTCTAATGTGCTTTGACACGCCTTCCGGCTGGTGGCGGGCTTGGAGAGCTTTGGCGGTCATGGCAGAATGCAGAATACGTATTATGCAGGGGCAGAGAGTTTATGGCGGTTGTTTCGCGTCACCACGACGCCCTCATTCAGCGTCTCAGTCGGCATAGCGCAAACTATCGTGATCCACTCGAGGAGATCCCTTGGGACACCCTGGATCCGGAAAAGGCCTGGCTGCCTGAACCCCTTCTTTCTTTATATGGATTACCTGAGTTCGACGCCCTCCGTGCCGAGGAGCGGATACGCCTGTCGCAAGTCGAGTTTGTCTCCTTCTGTGAGCTGGGTCTGTGGCTGGAAGCGCTCTTCATTCAGCGGCTGGGTAGCCACTCCCTGCAGCACCTGTACGGCGACACGCACAGTTACCACTACCAGCTCCACGAACTGCGCGAGGAAGTCGGGCACAGTTTGATGTTCCTCGAGCTGCAACAGCGGGCACAACTCCCCTTCCTTACCCCCCCGAGTCAGCGCCCGCGCTTGGCGACCCTGTTCGCCCGTTTGGCGCCGGAGGGCTCGGCAGCTTTCTGGGCGACGATTTTCATTGGTGAAAACGTCCCCGACCAGATGAGTCGACAAATCTTGAGCGATAAAATGCTGCCGCCGGCGGTTTTGGCGATCAATCAGCTGCATCGTCGGGAAGAGGCCAGGCACATGGCCTTTGCAAGAATCACCGTGCAACGGCGCAGTCGTCGCCTAGGCGGTATACAGCGACGCCTCCTCAGCCCTTTACTGCGCGAGGTGATGCGGCAGTTTTTGTACACTGCGTTTTTCCCGGTGCCGGCGGTATATGCTGCGGCAGGATTAGACTCGGCATCGCGCCTGGCACGCTTGGCGCGACAAAACCCACACCGGATAGCGTTGATGCAGCACTGCGCGGAACCGAGCCGCGAATTTCTTCGTAGCCAAGGATTTTTTGTATGAGCGATCTTCATCCCAAGATGCTGTTCCCTCTCGGTACCATACTGCTCTCTCCCGATGCGCAGAGCATTTTCGAAGCGGGAGACATCGATCCCCAGGAGCTGCTGCGTCGTCATGTGACTGGCGATTGGGAAGAAAGCATGGACGAGGATCTGCGTCGCGCCAGCTTGGCTGCCATCGAAGACGGCGGCATCATTGTTAGCACCTGGCAGATTGGCGGCTATACTTTATGGGTGCGCACCGATGCATCCCGCAGTTCGACGGTGCTGGACATCCCCTTGGATCATTGAGGCTCTGTGCATGGAAATCACCACGGTCAAGACGCAAGCTTTTGCCGATCAACGGCCGGGTACCTCAGGCCTGCGGAAAAAGGTGAAGGTGTTTCAACAGGCGCATTACCTGGAAAATTTTGTACAAGCCGTTTTTGATGCCATTCCCGATCGTGCAGGCAAGACTCTGGTCCTTGGCGGTGATGGTCGCTATTACAATCGCGAGGCCATCCAGACCATCATCAAGATGGCGGTCGCCAACGGCTGGGGAGAACTGCTCATTGGCCGCCATGGGCTCTTCTCTACCCCCGCCGTCTCCCATGTCATCCGCTACTACCGAGCCCGCGGCGGACTCATTCTCAGTGCCTCGCACAATCCCGCCGGCCCCGAACACGATTTTGGCATCAAGTTCAATGGTGAGAATGGTGGCCCGGCCAGCGAATCCCTGACCGAGCAGATCTGGGCGGGGAGCAAGGCCATCAACAGCTACCGCATTGCCCAGACCGAGTACATCGACCTCGATCACGAGCAGGAGTTGCAGCTGGGGAACACCCGCATTCGCATCATCGATCCGGTGCGCGATTATGCCGACTTGATGGAGAGGATTTTTGACTTTCCTGCCTTATCCCGGCTGCTCCAGGGCTCCTTTCGCATGCGCTTCGATGCCTTGCATGCCATCACTGGTCCCTATGCCCAGGAAATACTCGAACGACGCCTCGGCGCGCCGGCAGGCACCGTACAGAACGCCATCCCTCTACCCGATTTCGGCGGCGGTCACCCGGATCCCAATCTGGTCTATGCCAAGCCGCTCGCCGATCTACTGTTTTCCGAGCAGGCTCCGGACTTCGGCGCCGCCTCCGATGGCGATGGTGACCGAAACATGATCCTTGGGCGTGGCGTCTTCGTGACCCCCAGTGACTCCCTGGCCGTGCTGACTGCCCAGGCGCGCTGCATTCCCGCCTACGCCAATGGTCTGCATGGGGTGGCGCGCTCCATGCCCACCAGCCAGGCTGCCGATGTGGTGGCCAAAGCCCTGGGCATCGAATACTTCGAGACTCCCACGGGCTGGAAATTTTTTGGCAACCTTCTCGATGCCGGTCGCATCACCTTCTGCGGCGAAGAGAGTTTTGGTACGGGCTCTGACCACGTGCGGGAAAAGGACGGCCTCTGGGCAGTGCTGGCATGGCTTTCGGTACTCGCCCACAGCGGCCAGTCCGTGCGCGAGATTCTGGATGCCCACTGGCAGCGCTTTGGCCGCCATTATTACACCCGTCATGACTACGAAGAGTTGCCGAGCGAGGTGGCGGAGAAGATGCTGGCCGGGCTGCAGGCGCAACTGCCGGTGCTACCCGGACAGCAGCTGGCGGGACGCGAGGTGCAGGTGGCAGATGATTTCTCGTACACCGATCCCATCGACGGCAGTGTCAGCGAACACCAAGGCCTACGCATTCTCTTTGCCGACGGTGCCCGCCTGATCTTCCGACTCTCGGGAACCGGTACCACGGGAGCCACCTTGCGCATTTATCACGAAGCCTACGAAACCAATCCCGAACAATTCCACCGCGACCCGCAGCGCTACCTGGCTTCCCTGGTAACGCTCGGAAAAGACCTGACTCGCTTGGAAAGCCTTTCTGGCCGCAAGGCCCCCACGGTCATCACGTAACGGAGGTATCTCATGGATTACGATACAGACAATGGTTTGAGTTATGCGGCCCTGGGCGCTGCCCTCGCTGCCGGCGCCCTCGCGGGTGCTGCAGCGGCGCTACTCTTTGCTCCGCAAAGCGGCGAACGTACCCGCGAGCAGTTGCGCCAACAGGCCAACCGGGCCTGGGACCGGATGGCAGTATCGCGTGAGCGCATCAATGAGCGCGTCGAAGAATTGCTCGATACCATCGCCATCTATAGCGAGGAGCTGGTAGAAAAGGGCAAGGACATCACCGAGAAAGAGCGGCAGCGACTGAACGACGGGATCGCCCTGGCCCGCCGCGAACTCGATCGCCTGCGGCGCAAGCTTTCCCGCCTAGATTGACCGAAGTCGTTCCCCACGGCTATCCTAATAGCTTCGGGGAGTGGCGCAGTCTGGTAGCGCGCCTGCTTTGGGAGCAGGATGTCGCAGGTTCGAATCCTGTCTCCCCGACCAAATTCTCCCGTGGCGAAAGGAAACCGACGCATGCGCCGCCTGCTCTTACCGTTTCTGTGGCTGGGTAAGGTTCTTCACTGGCTGCGTCTCACGGTCCTCAATCTGCTGACACTGGTCATTCTGATCCTGATCATTGTCGCCATCGTCCAGCATTTCTCCCGCCCACAGATTCACGTCGCCAAAAACTCCGTCCTCTGGGTCGAGCCACAGGGGAGCCTGGTCTACAGCGAAAGCGACTCCTGGCAGGATCGTCTCCTGCAAAAAATTCACCCCACGCAAGAGCATGTTCTGCTGCGGCATCTGATCGCCAGCATCGATCACGCAGCCAAAGATCCGAAGATACGGGTGCTGGCGCTTGATCTACGGGAATTCCGTGGCGGCAGTCTGACGCAGCTGCTGGATGTCGCCCATGCCTTGCAGCGCTTCCGCGCCCAAGGCAAACTCATCTACGCCTATGCCCCAGAATATTCTACTGGCAACTATGTGCTTGCCGCGCAAGCCAACCAGGTATTTCTGCCGGAATTGGGTATGGCCCTGATCACCCCCTTCTCCAGCGATTCTTTGTATTTCAAGGGCCTGTTCAACAAGATTGGGGTCGATGTTTACGCCTTCCGCCAGGGCAAGTACAAATCGGCAGTGGAACCGCTGACCCGTACAGATATGTCGCCGGCGGCGCAGGAGGAAAATCGAGCCTGGCTGGCGACCTGGTGGCAGTCCTATACGAGCGCGGTGGATCAGGGGCGTGGCCTCTCCGCCGACACCTTGCAGAATTATGCCTTGCACCTTCCCGAATTATTGCAGAAAGCTCAGGGCAATGCGGCGCAGCTGGCGCTACAGCATAAGCTCATCACGCAGATTGGTGATCAGGAGGACTTTCGCGACGCCATTACCAAGGCCTTGGGGCAAAAGAAGCTCCGGCGCATCGGCTGGCAGCGCTACTATACGAGCTTTGCCGCGCATCAGCCGGAGGAGCACGGACCCGAGATCGCTGTGGTACCCATTGATGGCATGCTGGTGCCCGGAGATATGGAAGAGCCCGGCGTGGTTGCCGCCGAGGCGACGGTGCGCCAGCTCGATCACCTGCGCCACGAACGCGACGTCAAGGCCGTCATCTTGCAGGTCAACAGCCCCGGCGGCGACGTCAATGCCGCCAACGCCATCCGCCGCGCCATCGAGCGTTTGCGCAAAGCGGGTAAGCCCGTGGTAGTGAGCATGGGGACCCTCGGAGCTTCCGGCGCCTACTGGCTTTCCACTGCCGCCGATCGCATTTATGCCGAGCCTACCACCATTGCCGCAGACATTGGTGTCTTTGTGCTCGTTCCCAATTATACCGGTCTATTGCAAAAGATTGGCGTTGGCTATTCCGGGGTCAGCAGCCTCCCCCATAGTCCCTCGCTGACACCTTTTGCGCCGCTGGGGAAACCGGAGCAACAGGCCCTCCAGGCGGTAGTCGACCACCTCTATACCCACTTTGTCGGGCTGGTGGCGAAGGCGCGCCATCTGCCCTTTGCAGAGGCAGAAAAAGACGCGCAAGGCCGAGCCTGGAGTGGCGTGGACGCCAAGCGCTTGGGACTGGTAGATGGCTTGGGGGGAATGACAGAGGCAGAGCAGGCCGTTGCCCAACTGGCACATTTGCAGAACGGTCAGTACCATCTGGTGTATCTGCCGCGCCCGGCGGGCGAGTCATCCTTTGCCCAGATCCGCTCCTGGGCACTAGCAAGCCTTGGCTTTTCCCTCCCCCAGGGAAGCGGCGGCGAAGCACTGGCACAGGCGCAGTTGTTGCTGCAGTACTCGCGCCCCTACGGCATATTTGCCTATCTGCCCGTCGATCCAAAGCTTTCCTGAAGCATCCGGAATGGCCAATGATAAAGGGCTGACCACACGACGCAGGTCGTCGGCCAGCCCCAATGCTCTATAGCTCCTCTAGAGCAGGTTCACAGGAATTTTCAGATAACTGACGCCATTGGCCTCCGCGGGCGGCAAGGCACCGGCACGCATGTTTACCTGAACCGAGGGAAGAATCAGTACGGGCATACCCAGGGTGGCATCCCGTTCTGTACGCATCTTGACAAACTCTTCTTCGGAAACGCCATTGTGCACGTGGATATTACCGGCACGCTCTTCCGCCACGGTCCACTCCGCACGCGCTTCCCGCCCTTCCGGGGGATAATCGTGACAAAGATGGAGGACGGTATCCTCCGGCATGCTGAGCAAGCGCTGGATGGAACGATACAGGGTATGGGCATTGCCATTGGGGAAATCGCAGCGCGCCGTACCCACGTCGGGGGCAAAAATGGTATCACCCACAAAGACGTGTTTGCCGATCACATAAGCGCTGTCGGCTGGCGTATGGCCGGGAACGTGCAGCACCGAGACCTGCAGGTTACCGATGGAAAAGGTATCTCCATCTGCAAAGGTCTGATCGAACTGCGAACCGTCGGTCTGAAAACCCTCTTCAGGATGGAAGATCTTCTTGAAAGTCTCCTGCACCTGCCGAATGGTCGCGCCAATCCCGATCTTGCATCCATAGCGCTTCCGCAGCAGATTACCGGCGGACAGGTGATCGGCGTGGACGTGCGTCTCCAGCACCCACTCGGGCTGCAAATCCTGCGAGGTAACGTAGTCGATAACAGATTGTAAAGAACGCTCCGCCGTACGCCCGGACTTTGGATCATAGTCCCACACGGGATCGATAACGGCCGCCTTGCGGGTGGCCGGGTCATGAACCACATGGGTAAAGGTCCACGTGGTCGGATCGAAAAAGGTCTTGATTGCCACTTCCGTCATGGTAGTACCCTCCGTTTGCAAAAACCTACCGTCACTGCACAACTGGAGGTCGCCATAAGAATACAGCTCCCTCTTTTATAATCAGGGGCTTGACTTCATCCCCTAGAATTAGTTTATATATATACAGTAAATAACTCAACTACTGGAGCGTTCTCGATTCTGCGAGGTGATAATATGTTTACTGACCTAGTCTCGTTTCAACCTTGGGTTTCTCTGTTTGGTGGTGCATTGATCGGCTTGGCGGCCGTGCTGTTGCTGGCCATCAACGGCAAGATCGCCGGCATCAGCGGCATCGTGGGTGGGCTCCTGAAGCCTTCCTCCGGTGATGTCGGTTGGCGCCTCGCCTTCATTGCGGGTCTCCTCGCCTCTCCACTCCTCTTGGCAGCGACAGGATTTTCCCTGGGCAAAGGAGAGATCGACCTGGACCTGGGAGCCGTTCTCCTCGGCGGGCTTCTGGTTGGCTTTGGCGCCCGCCTGGGATCGGGCTGCACCAGCGGACATGGAGTAATCGGGCTCGCCCGGCTTTCACGGCGTTCTGTAGCGGCCACCATCAGCTTCATGGCGGCAGGCTTTCTGATGGTCTCTTTGATACATTTTTTCTAAAGAAAGGAGAAACTTCACATGAAACTGCTCAGTGCGCTACTGATCGGCCTTCTTTTTGGCATCGGTCTCAATGTTTCCGGGATGACGGACCCGGCAAGAATCAAGGGCTTTTTTGACGTCTTTGGTGCTTGGGATCCCTCTTTGATCTTTGTGATGGCGGGAGCTCTCGGGGTCAGCATGGTAGGTATCACACTGGTGATTCGTCGGGGCAGGGCCCTCCTGGGCGACAAGCTAGGGGTGCCGACGCGCCGGGATATCACCCCCTCACTGCTGATTGGATCTTTCCTCTTTGGCAGCGGCTGGGGACTTGCCGGTTACTGCCCGGGCCCGGCCCTCGCATCCTTCGGCACACTAGAAACCGAAGTCGTGCTGTTCTTTGTTGCCATGATCGCCGGCATGTTTGCCCACAACCTCTTTGAAAAATGGCAGCTCCGTCAATCCGCCAAGGGAAAAAGGGCAACGGCCTGATATGCCTAGCTGAATCACACCCGTAGGACGGGGGCTACGTTGGCGGGGTCGGTCTTGCTCAGATGGCCGGTTTCGACATGCCCTGCCAAACGCCAAACATGGGCCTGGTCGGTAATCCGCAAGTCATACCACTGATCGCTCTGCTCTAGAGAAAAATCTAACGCCCTTTTTTCCCATTTTCCTAAGCGGACGCGACGTTTTTCGGCACCATACGCAGCGTCCTCGATCTCCACTTCGCGCGCTGAGGCGGATCGGTTCTCCAGAACCAACCGAAGATTGCCGCCCGGGAGCAGGTATTCTTCGCTTACCCGTAGCGAAGACTGCCCTTTCCCCTGTAACTTGCGAATGAAGCCATTGGAACCGTAGACAGTCAGTGCAGCGGGAACATCCTTGGGCCAGGCGATATGGTCCTCCAGCTGATGGCCGGCACCGATGGTATAGCGCTGGGGCAAACCCCTGCTGCCATCCCAGTAGGCCCAACAACAGATCCCCAAACTTGACGGGTTCTGGCAGCGAACCAGATAGCCACCGGCGCCGGCTTCGATTTGCAGAGTCTGGCGGTAGTCGATAGGTAGAGCAGGACGCTGACCTTCTTCCTGGGGAGGGATGCCTTGCTGCGTTCCCGCCACCGGTACCTGCGGCAGAGGCAAGTCTGCCACTGCCCGCTGGACCAGATTGAAGTTATTGGCGGTACTGGGCAGAAAGTATTGCCGAAGGTCGGCGCGGGAAAAATCAAAGGCCGAAGTCAGATCACCCGCAACCGCCCGCCGCCACGCTGTGATGTTTGGCTCGCTCACACCAAAGCGCTTTTCCACAAAGCGCAGAACCGAGGTATGGTCGAACACCTCGGAGCAGACCTTGCCCCCCCGACTCCATGGCGAAATAACGATCATAGGAGTGCGCGGCCCCATACCGTAGGGCAGATCGTCGGGAACAAACAATGGAGCTTGACGCGGGTTGACCAGATCGTGCACTTCGCCGGCGGTGCTGACGGTACTTTTCCCGGGCCGCACAGGGGTCGGTGGTTGCGGCGGAATGACATGGTCGAAAATGCCGTCGTTCTCGTCATAATTGAGAAAAACCACGGTTCGTGACCAGACCTTGGGATTGGCGGTCAACGCCGCCAGTACCCGCGCGATATACACCGCGCCATAGGCAGGGGCATAAGAGGGATGCTCGGTATAACCAGCGGGTGCGACAATCCAGGAAACCTGTGGCAGGCGGTCTTGGACGACATCTTCTTGCAACTGGCGAAGGCTGCGCACCGAAATGCCACGCTGGCGCAGAGGAGAGTCACTTGGGGCATTCACGTACTGACGAAACATCTGCAAGGGATTGTCACCGTAGTTCCCTTCAAAAGGTTTCTCCAGGCTCAGGGTGGTCCCCTCTTGGTAGACCTGCCAAGAGATTCCAGCCTTTTGCAAACGCTCAGGATAAGTCGGCCACCAGACGGGCGGGTATTTTTTTGGATCGGTAATGTAATCATCGTTGTTGATCAGGGGACCTCCGCCCTGGCCGCTGGGATCGACCATACCTGTCCAAAGATAACTGCGATTGGGATGGGTCGGTCCCGCCAACGAGCAAAAATAGTGGTCGCAGACGGTAAAGGCATCGGCCAGGGCGTAGTGATAGGGAATGTCCTGGCGCAGATAATAGCCCATGGTCCGGTCGGTCTTGGCCAGCGGCCAAGCATTGAAGAGTCCGCCGGCGTTGGCAGCGTGGGTGCTATACCAGCTATGATCGAGATCACCGACTACCTGGGCAGAGCTGGTCAAAGTATTGAGATGATAGGGAAGAATCACTTCGCTCGCATCAGACAGACGTGGCTGTTCCCAGATGCTTTTGCCGCCAGGAATGGGCAGGGGAAAACGATCGTTGTAACCACGCACTCCCGAGAGATGCCCAAAATAGTGATCAAACGAGCGATTTTCCTGCATGAAAATGACAATATGCTCGACGTCCTCGATGCTTCCACTGGCCGCGTGCGCCGGGGTGGCCAAGGCCCGCTGAATGGATAAAGGCAGAGTGGCAGAGACCGCCCCCATCAGGGCCAGAGATTTGAGAAATTCACGGCGATTGACGCCCGCGTTGCGCTCATTCATGAGATTTTCCTCCATTGGAAAGGACTTTCAGCTCGGCAACAGCCTCGGGGTATCCCTTCTCGGCGGCCTGCTGCAGCCAATGCAATGCTTTTTTATGGTCTTTAGGGACCCCATACCCCTTGCTGTAGGCAAGAAAAAACAGCATATCCGCATACGGATCGCCGTCTGCGGTCGCCTGCTGCAAGGTATGAAAGGTCTCTGCGTAGAGCTCTTTGGCCTTCTGCGCATTTTTGGGAACCCCCCAGCCCTTGGCATAGCTCTCAGCAAGATAAAAAGTGTCAGGGACGATTTCCTTCACATCTTCGGCATAGCGCGCCCAATAAGAAGCCCTGCGCGGATCTGCGGCAAGACCTGGGGCTCCATTCAAGTACAGGACGGAAAGCTCGCGCGCCGACCAAGCATTGCCCTGTAGCGCTGCCCGTGTCAAAAACCGAATTTGTTGCTCCGTATTAGCCGCAGAGGCAGGGTCACGTCTCAAGTAATGGGCGAGAACCTGACTGGCCCAACCACTACCCATTCCACTGGCTTTCACCAGCCAGGGTTTGGCAGACGCGGGGTCGCCTTTGCAGGCCCAATAGGCAGCCATTGCCACCACGCCATCGTAGGATCCAGATTGTGCGGCGCGCTGGATTTGCGCGAGCGCCGCGCTATCCTGCTGCAGGCAGG
Source organism: Acidithiobacillus sp. YTS05 (assembly GCF_024396695.1). Lineage (GTDB taxonomy): Bacteria > Pseudomonadota > Gammaproteobacteria > Acidithiobacillales > Acidithiobacillaceae > Igneacidithiobacillus > Igneacidithiobacillus copahuensis. The sequence goes on along the minus strand of NZ_CP094359.1, from coordinate 360,706 downwards.
CGGCGGACGCCTCCGCCAACGGACCTTTCCAGCGCTGCGTGGCGGCGTGAGCACCGTTGCTCATCAGACCGATCGCCGCGATCCCCAGAGCCAGTGTAATTTTCATGACTCCTCGTCGCAAAATCGTCATGGTAGATTTCCTTCATTGGCTTCATACGCGGCAATTGTGGTGCCGTGCGCCGCTGCATAGCGCCGCAGGCGCTCTTGCAAATCTTCATAACTACCTAAACCCTTACTCGCAATCCATTCTTGGCGGAGCTGCTCGGGACCTGCCACCTTCAGTAAGGAGGTCGGGGTATAGCTTTGCGCAGCCGTGGGCTTTGTCAGCCCAGCACCATGGGGATCGGTATGACGTAGCAACCAGTTTTCAGTAAGGACATGACCGGTGGCTCCCGCCTCGCGCCGCAGGAGCAAGCGATCGCTACACTTGCCAGCGTTGAATTCCACCGGTACCTGCATCGGTTGCACGGGCATGGGATCTTGACGCGCTTCTTTCCGCCAGATCCCTCCGATTACCTGAGCATTGGCATCCCACTGCGACATGGGTGGCAAATTCAGTGTGGCTTCGATGGTACGCACGATATTGACCTGCGACAGGGGTTCGGAATCAATCATGCCAGCTTTTACCCAAGGCCCCATCGCCAGAGCAAAGGTGCGATGTGCGTTGATATGATCCGCACCTGACTGCGCGTCATCCTCATTCAAAAACACCAGCATGTGTTTCCACTGCGGCGTGCTCGCCAGATAATGCAGGAATTTGGCAGTCGCATGATCATTATCAGCGACGTAATAATCCGGACTGTAGTAGCAGGGAGATAAACCTGCAGTGTGATCATCGGGAATCCAGATGAAAATGAAATGTGGAAAGCGCTTGCCGGGATGCCGTTCGAGCCAGGAGATTGCCGCTCTCACTCGCGTATTATCCAGCAGCATCCGATCCCAACCCGGATAGGTCTGATCTACGTGTGCCAAGAGTGCCTCGCGGAGAACTCCGTCACGCGCACGGCTTAAATCCTCGCCAAAATCCTCAAACGATACATGCTGCGACAAAAGATCGTTAAACAAATACAAACGCTCTGGGTAGCTCATCCAGGGATTGGTGTAATTTCCCAGATCTTTTCGGCTGTACTGATAGGGGTTGTGACTACCGGGAGCCCCCGGGGTCAGGCTCGAAGAACCTCCGGGTCCGGCATTCCACAACAGCCCCCGATTCGAGTAATACGCAGGCCAAAGGCGTTGTACCACGTCGGAATCCGATGCCCCGTCGGTCCACTGGTGTCCCTGGGCGGTTACCTCACCATCGGCCATAAAATTGACAAAGAGGGTGTTGTGCGGTGCCCAGACATGATAGAGATTTGGCAACTCTCTAGGTCCGTAAAGATCGAATTGCGGATCTGCCCATTTCCCAGCCACCTGATATTTTCCCAGATCCTCATCAAACGTCTTATTTTCCCGCAAAATAAATACCACATAATGAATATGTTGGCGGAGATAGCGGGTAACTTTGGTATTGGCAGTAGCCAAGTCGTGCCGCTGCACGCTGCTAAAGCCATCATCCGCCAAGGCCGTTTTTGTCCATTGCGGTAAAGATTGATCCAGATTATGCAAAGAAACTTTTTGTAAAACGCCATGCATCATGTTACCGACATACTGCCACTGCAAATTTGGACCGGTACCAAACCCTTTGGCAGCGACCACGTACAGATTCTCCCCCTGTATTGCGATAGCGGATGGATACCAGGCTGTCGGTATGAGACCGAGCCTTTTCCCGGTCTGCCCGTTGTAAACGGCGATATCGTCATTGCCAGCATTGGCTACAAAAAGTCTGCCCTGACTGTAGGCGAGCCCATCGGGATAGCTGCCCGGCGGCGCATCCGGATAGGGGCTATCGGAAATCACTTTTTTTGGCCGCAAAGTGACGCTATCGATCTCGACAAGGGCATCACTGTTGGCATCGGCCACCCAAACATCGGGGCTATTCGGTACCGCTACCATCGCTGTGGGGTGTGCTCCCGCCGCCACACTACGCGGCCCGAGCACTGGGGCGGTATGAACTTCTCCCAACACACCCAAGGTCTTGCGATCCAGGACCGTCACTCCGTCGCCCGCCCAGTCACTGACCACCAGGCGTTGCCCACCATCGGCCAAGATCACGGCAAATGGGTAAGCTCCCACATTGACATAGCGAGTCTGGCCTGTCTGGAGATCAATTCGCGCGAGACTATTCGACAGCATTCCAGTGACGTAGAGATGCCGACCGTCAGGACCAAGGACCAGAGAATCGGGATAATATAACCAGGATTTCTTTCGATGATCCCCTTGGTAGGTGTATGGATACTGATTCTTGGGAAAAGGTTGCCAGGCCAAGTGGTAGACGTGCGACAAATGAACACGCTCGTTCTCGACCTGAAGTGCATAAACCGCATTCGCGTTGCCACCAGTGGCGAACCAAGTATGGTTAGGTCCGGCAATCAGTCCTTGAAAGAGATCTGCATGACCGATTGCTAACGTCGGGATTTTTTTTGGATTGGCCTCGGCTTTGAGGGATGCTTTGGCCTCCTGCTCGCGGGTCGCAGCGCTCTGATCGGTAGTGTAGACCGTTCCGGGAGCGCCAGCATGCCTCGCGTCGGTGGCGATACCAGCCCCACCGGGGGTTGCAATGGCCACTTCCTTGCCCGGAACCGCCGAATTCAGAGCGGCAAAACGCGTCTTCCGTTGCAAGTCGTAGTCATACCAAGTGATGGTCTGAAACGGCGTTGCACCGTTTGCCAAGACTCCCACGCCGTCCGGACCGAGGGCCAACTGCGTTGGGAAGTTGGGCGTACTCATCACCGTACCGACGGGCGTCACTTTACGCCAAGTGGGTAATATCCCAGTGTACTCCGCACGGTTGGCCGGAGTGATCGTCACGGGGCTATCGAGGACAGCCGCGTCAGAAGTGGATGATACCGTGGCCAGGCTCAATCCGCTGAACACTACCCATAGGTATCTCCCCATTACACAGCGCCGCTTTTTATGCTTTTCCATGCCCGATCTCCAACCTTCTATCGCGTCCGCAAGTTGTTCCGAGAAGCAACCTCCTTACATGCCTGCGCCAACTCAGAATTTGACGCTCACGCTGCCAAATATTTGCAACGGAGCACCGGCATAGGCAAACAAAGAAGGTTTCTCAGTGGGGTCATAACCTCCAGTCGCAAGGTAAATATCAGATTCATATTTACGGTTTAGCAGATTATACAGCCCCAATGTAAAGGTGGTCTTGCGTACTCCAGGGATAAGCTGGTTGAACGCTACCGTTTGGTAATTGGCAGACAAGTTGACTAGGTTATAGGCGTTTATAGTTTCGTTGGTTGGCCCACCACTGACATTATCATATAGCGTTTGTCCGCCAGAATACTGATCACTAATGGTTGGTTCCACGATTCCTCCGGGCACCCGGATCTTGTAGGAGGCGGAAATATTGAAGGAATAATGAGGAATCCCAGCCAATCTCATACCATCAAAAGACTGACCGGAATTGTTGTGATCGCTGGTATAATAAGAGTGCTGCACGTTGGCCGATCCATAGAGATATAATTGCCACACTGGTTTCCATTTTACATAAGCATTGACACCCTGATAAACCGCATTGCCAAGATTGTATCCGGAAGCATTGAATTGTGTCACAGATCCAGAAACGCCGTTGAGCAGATTCGTCAGATAGTCATGATAATAGTTGATACCGGCATTAAGAGTATTATCGTGAAATCTCAGCCCCGCTTCATAGTCCTGTGCCTTGGTAATCGGAATATCAGCCGGATTGATTTTAATGCTCTGCAAATAGGCGCCATAGGCCAAGTCCGTCTCATTCTGATAGGTTTCGCTATAATTTGCATAAATTGAGAAATTTTTCGTTATCCGATAATTTATACCAACGGATGGTTCCAGACGAGTGAAGTTGGTTTTTGCCCCGGGCGTTGCGGTGATATAAGTGGCCGTCGTATCCGGATTTATCAGATCGCTCATGGAGGTATAAAAACCAGCCAAGGCAAGACCGGGAGTAATCCGCAAATTTCCGTGTAACAGTTTTGCCGTATCCTGGGCAAAGAGATCACTAAAGAGACTGTTGATTTCCACATTATTGTACACATAGGGATTCTGTTGGGAAGTTCCCAAATAGGGATTCCATAGCTCCTCATTGGTATCGTATTGCTGGTAGGACAGCCAGCCACCAAGGGCAACGTCGTTATAGTGAGAGTGCAAAGTCACGTCCAGGCGATCACCAAAGGAATTGTTGGTGGGCGCGTAGTGCTCTGCGGCTTCGGGATTATAGGTTGTCGCACCGTAGTTGAAGTAAGCTTGGTGCAGACGATACGCATGCCGATACCAGGGGGTATTTTTCAGTTGCCAGCCAGCGCCCAGATCAAACAATTGCTGTGAGTAGAGAATCCAGGAGTCGACAATATCGTCCTTGTACCATAGATCAGCAGAAGGAACATAGTAAAATCCACTGGTCTGCTGACTCAGCAGCTGACCGGGCTTGCCATAGCCATTTACGGTGTACCCTGAAATTGGCGTTACAGGGACAGTAAGGCTGTGTGTTGCATCGGATTTTTCATAATAGAACCCAAGGGTGAATAGTCCGTTGGAGAAAGGATGGGCAGTTTTCATGTATACCGACCAGGAGTGCTGCGGCCAGTTGCTCGGCCCCTGAAAAAAGGAATTTGCACTGGTGTATCCGCCAGCTAGGACCGTAGACCAGCCATGGAATGCGCCGGTATTAACCGAGAAACTTGCCGTCTTGCTACCGTAGCTACCGAAGGAAAGGTTCGCTTTCGCGTTGAATTTTTCGGTAGGCTGTAGCGGAACAAAGTTAATTGTTCCTCCCATACTGTCGTACCACCGTTGCTGGGGGTTACCTGGACCATATACCACGTTAACGCCGTGGATCATAGTGAGGATGGGAATCTGACTGGAGTTCCACTGCCCGTCATTGGTGATTTGGTTGTTCATGGGCACGCCATCGAACAACACGCTAATCTGGTTGCGATAGGTATTTCCACTCCACCAACCGATCCCCATGCCGTTTATGGTGATATTGTAGCGCCCCGATCCATTTTGTGGATTTTCGCTCATGATATGGACCCCTGGTGCCGTTGCCAGCAATCCTGCTGCACCGGAGTTGGGGCTGATCATTTTCTTGTTTTCTTCGTTCAGCGTGACCACCGACTGCGTCGACTGGAATACCTGCTTATTCGTTAGTGTCTGGTGCAGGGGCGCGGTTTTCTTATCGTATTCACTCAGCTTCGCAGAGGAGGCCGTACCGTTCACCTCCCCCACATTCACTGCAGACTGGCTGGGGGTGGCATCGGCAGCAAGAGCAGGTAGGGCGGCAACTTGGGCAGACAGGGCGACGGCAATGGACGAAAGCAATAGCTTTTTCTTCATAGCGATCCTCAGCGGTAAGTTTTATGACCGCGAAATCGTATCACCAGAATGTTACACTATGATGAAAGCTAGATGACAGTTTTATGTTATTTTTATGACAAATAGCTGACAAACACGGCATCGATCAGATTTTATTGCACAATTCCAAAAAGTTTCGCCCAAGTGGAAAATCGTTTTGAACGACACAGGATCTGTGGTACTGGACCATACTACCCCGCCAGACGGTAACCGTCTGCGTCCTTGCCACGAATGCGGCGCCAGAGAACTTGGCCACTCAGGCGGTTGGCGACAACGATAAAGACCTTGCGGTAGGCGCCCGGGGGACAGCTCACAGCTTTCACCGCATGCCAGGAGTGATCGGTCTGGGCGAAGAGAAAACTCTGGTTGCCTAAAACCCGCGAGGCGGCCACCTCGCGCAAGTCGGAAAAATCGGGAGCCGAGTGCCGCGGCCATCGGCCAGCATCGTCCGCCAAGACCAAAGTTTGGCCGCCCCAGGACTCGTCCCAATCGTCTTCGGTATTGCAATAGAAAATGTGCGAGCCGATCTTGCGTCGCGCGTCGGTATGCGGGGATACCGACGCGCCAGCCGGGGCGTAATGCCAATGCATGGTCAGGATCACCGGACTGCGCGGGCGCAGGCCGAGCATGGTACGCCAAAAATTCAGGTAGGCCGGGGAGTGCAATTCGGTAATGAACTGCCGCCACAGGGGCGACAATTGCGCATCCAGAGATGGTCGGTACTGCAAGGCCAGACGATCATGATTTTTCTGTCCATGGGCGCGGGTTTTACCAATATGGTTTTCAAACAGTTCCGGCGATGGCAATTGAGCGCAAAGTTGAGGAAAGACTTCGGGGCGGATGAAGTCCCTGATCCGAAGCCAGGGGTAGGGCGCAGTACCCTGAAATCGTTGCGCGTTTGCCGAACACCCCTGCACTGTCTCGTCCCATAGAACCTTCATCGTCTTGTCCTATGCTTGCTATCTGTCGACAGTATAATACAGGCTAGGTATCCATTCCATTTACCGCGCTGGGCAAACTCTCTACTCTTCGTCGATGCTGATTTTTCCATTACGTGTAGCCCATCTGGAAATCCCCCTGTGGATTCCCATCACCCTCTTTGCCGCGATCATGCAGACCTGGCGCACCGGCCTGCAAACGCGACTGAAAGGCACACTGAGCGCCGAGGCCGCAAGCTTTGTGCGTTATCTGTATGCTCTGCCCTTGGAACTTTTGGCACTGCTCTTTCTGCTCTGGCGTTTTGGTGACGACCCATTTATCGGGACGCAGCCGCTCTTTTTGTTCTTCTGCCTGGCAGGTGGCGTCGCGCAGATCCTTGGCACACTCTTTCTCGTGCGCTCCTTCCACAGTCGCGGCTTGGTCACAGGGACCGCCTACGCCAAAACCGAGGCGGCACAACTGGTGATCTTGACGGTACTGTTTCTGGGTTCCGAGATCCAGGCCATGGCCATCCTTGGCATCTTTCTGGCATTGCTCGGCGTCCTGTTGCTGTCTGGGCAGGGCTTCGCATTTGTAGAGCGCGACTTTTGGCGCGGCCTACGCGAGCCCGCCGCCCGCTATGGATTAGCAGCGGCGTTTTCCTTTGCGCTGACCGCCATAGCCCTGCGCGCTGCCAGCCAGCACGGTGATCCCCATCTTCCTGTCTTAGCTCTGGGCTTGTGGATGCTGCTGGTCACCAATACCCTGCAAACCCTCTTGCAGGGGTCCTGGCTCTTATTGCACAAGCGTGCAGACCTGCGCGCCAGCCTGCACCAATGGCGTGTTGCCTGGCCGGTTGGCGTGCTCTCGGCACTGGGTTCCTGGGCGTGGTTCAGCGGTTTTGCATTGACGCAGGTCGCCCTGGTGCGCGGCCTGGGGCAGGTGGACACCCTGCTCGTCTTTCTCTTTGGCCACCGCATCCTGAAAGAACGCCTCGGCCGGGCGGAGATCGTTGCGACGCTCCTGATCGTGCTGGGGGCCTTGTGCATCATCGCGCCCGACATTCATTGGCACGGTTGACACGGTTAGGACTGCGCCTTCCGGCGGGGCCGCAAGGCCCAAAGTAATAGGAGTAACGAAAGGCCGAGGTAGGGCCAGTTGCCATAGCGCGCAAAAGGCGTCTCGCCAGCCATCGGCTGAATGCGCGCATTGAGGGCGGCATAACTGAACTGCGGCAGTTGCGCCAAGACCTGTCCGGTGGGCAGGATCACCGAAGTAATACCGGTGTTGGTGGCGCGGATGTCGGGCTTCTGCTCTTGCATCGCCTGCATTACCGCCATCTGCAGGGTCTGTGCCGAGGCCGTGCTGTGGCCATACCAGGCGTAGTCACTGCTGTTGACGAGGAAGGTTGCCCCTTGAACCACTCCTTTGCGCACATCACGGGAGAAGGACTCTTCATAGCAGATGGTCATTCCTGCCTTTTGCCCGTCCACCGGCAGTACCGAAGATCCGTCTCCCGGGGTAAAGCTACCAAGACCCGGTAGAAAATGATGCACCAACGGGCCGAGAATCCTGGGAAAGGGGATATACTCGCCAAAAGGAACCAGATGTTCCTTGCGGTACCAGCGAACCGGCGCATTTCCGTCGATTTCCATGATGGCATTGTAGTAACGCCCCTGGGCATCTTCGGGAATGCCGATCATCAATACGGCGTGGTATTTGGCAGACCAGGCCTGTAGTTGCTGGATGAGCAGCGGGATCTCCGTTTGAAAGATGGGAAAGGCGGTCTCTGGCAGAACAACGAGCTGTGTTCCCGGCGGACTCGCCACGATCAGGCGCACATAGCGCTCGAGGATGTCGTTGATGCGGCTGGCATTCCATTTTTCGCTGATGGGAATGTTGCCTTGCAAGAGCCGCACCTGCAGCGGCGCGCCGGTGGGATCGGTAAAACGGACGGTGGCGGCAAAAAGGGCCACGGCAAAGATCAGCAGAATGGCCGAAGCGCCCATGGACCAGACCGCAGCATTCCGCCGCTGGCTGATGACCCAGGCGCCAATACTCGCCACCCCCGCCGTCGCCAGTCCCACCCCATATTGGCCAAGCCAGGGGGCATATCCAGAAAGAAAATCTCCGGCCTGGGTATAACCGACCGCCAGCCAGGGAAAGCCGGTCGCCACCCGCGCTCGGAGGAACTCGGCAAAGACCCAGAAGAGGGGCAAAAGCCACCAGCGTGCCGTCGGCGAAAAACGTCTGGCCACGCCCATCGCCAAGGCTGGATAGAGGGCACAATAGGCAGCCAGCAGCGCCACCGCCGCCCCTGCCAGAGGCCAATCCATATGGGCAAAGTTGTGCAGAGTAATAGATAGCCAGTACACCCCGGAACTGAAGGCCGCAAAACCAAAGAGAAAGCCCAGCCCCGCAGCACGGCGCGGCGAGCTGCTCCGCTGCACCAGCAAAAAAAGGAGGCCCAAAAGAACGAAGGCGAGCCAAGCCTGGTGAAAGGGTGCAAAGGCCAAGGGCCAAACTGCACCCAGGGCAAGTGCCGCGAGAGTGGGCCAGGTCCGGATCGGTGAAAAAGTCATGCCGCTTAGAGTTCCGCGTCGCTATCGCGTTCCACCGTCGTTACCCCCGCGGCAGAACTGGGCGCGGTCAGACGGAAACTCTGCACACGCCGGCGATCAGCGCGCAGGACTTCCAGCTGCAGGCCCTGTACGCGCAATTTTTCTCCCACCCGAGGAACGTGTCCCAGCTCCCGACTGACCCAGCCACCCAGGGTATCGGCATCGTCATCCTCCAGCCGTACCGCAAAGGCGGCATTGAAATCCTCCAGAGGAATCAGGGCGTTGACCAGATAATCGCCATCTTCGCGGGGGACGATCATGACGTCTTCGTCGATGTCATACTCATCTTCGATCTCGCCGACAATGATCTCCAGCACATCCTCGATGGTGATCAAACCGGCAACACCACCATATTCGTCCACCGCCAGAGCCATGTGATGACGACCGGTGCGGAATTCGTAGAGCAGGTGGTCGAGATGCTTGCTGTCGGGGATGTAGGTGGCCGGCCGCAAAAGCTCTTCGATCGTTGGTGTGGAACCTTGCTGGCAGGCGCGCAGCAGATCCTTGGCGAGAAGAATGCCGCGCACATCATCACGATCATCACCGACCACCGGATAGCGAGAGTGGCCCAACTCCACCACGCGGCGGATGACCTCGGATACGGGACGGTCGATTTCGATGACTTCCATTTGTGCACGCGGGATCATGACATCGCGGACGGTCATCTCGCCGATGCGAAAGATGCCGTCGATCATGCGTGCCGATTCGGCATCGATGATCTCTCGCTCACTGGCCTCGCGGATCAGCTCGAGCAGACCCTCCTGATCCTCGACATTACCCCGCAGGGACTGGGTGAAACGCTCCCACCAGCCGCGGGAGCGCTCGCTACTTCGGTCTTCACTCATTTGCTTGCATACGATACGGGTCGGCCACACCCAGTTGGGCCAGTAAACGGGTCTCCAGCGCCTCCATGCGGCTGGCTTCCTGCTCTTCCTGATGATCATAGCCGAGAAGATGCAGGGCACTGTGGATGAGGAGATGGCGATAATGGTCACGCAAAGGCTTACCCTGTTCCTCGGCCTCGCGGCTGATGACCGCGGGACAGAGGAGAATGTCGCCCAAAGGACGGCTGCGACCAGGCCAGATTTGCGTCGGTGCCGGGAAGGAAAGGCAATTGGTGGGCTGCGGCCGCTGTCGGAACTGCTCGTTGAGCGCGGCGATCTCAGCACTGCTCAGGAATTGCAGGGAGACCTCCAGACGCTGGCCGTCGGCGTCAGAGTCCGTCAGGGCCAGGGCCAGGGCAGCACGCAACAGGCGCCGGGAGGGAATCCCTGCCCGTTCCGCTGCGCGCAATTCCGGACTCAACTGCATCCGCAAGACGAAACGTGGAGCACTCATGCTGGGGCATTCCCGCGATCATAGGCTTGGACGATTCGCGCCACCAAAGGATGACGCACGACATCGGCACTATGGAAAAAACTCATCGACACCCCTTCGACGCCGTTGAGGATGTCGATGGCCTGCACCAGTCCGGAAGGCTGCCCGCGTGGCAGATCTACCTGGGTGACATCGCCGGTGATGACCACCTTGGCACCGAAGCCCATCCTGGTCAAAAACATCTTCATTTGTTCTGGCGTTGTGTTCTGCGCCTCGTCGAGGATGATGAAGGATTCGTTGAGGGTACGACCACGCATGTAGGCCAGGGGTGCCACCTCGATGATCTGCCGTTCCATCAGCTTGGCAACCTTCTCAAAACCGAGCATCTCGTAGAGGGCGTCATAGAGTGGGCGCAGATAGGGATCGACCTTTTCCGCGAGACCGCCGGGCAGAAAGCCAAGGCGCTCCCCCGCTTCCACCGCCGGGCGCACCAAGACCAGACGCTGCACCTGCTGTTTGTCGAGCTGCTCGACGGCGGCCGCCACCGCCAGATAGGTCTTGCCGGTACCTGCCGGCCCCACGCCAAAGGTCAGATCATGCTGACGGATGGCTTGCAGGTAACGGCGCTGCCGCGGCCCGCGGCCGTTGATCCAGCCCTTACGGGTGAGAATCCCGGCGATCTGTGCGCTGTCGCTGTCGTTCTCGGCCTCCAGGACATGGGCCTGGAGGCAATGATGCACCCACTGCTGGCTCAGGGAGCGTCCCGCCCGCACCTGCCCATAGAGTTGCCGTAACACATCGGCGGCGGCCTGCACGGCGGCAGGCTCGCCACTGAGGTGGTAACGCTCGCCGCGCTGGGAAATGACCACGCCCAGTCGCCGCTCTACCTGCTTGAGATGGGCATCGAGTTCCCCGGCGAGTTCTGCCAGCTGTGCGGCACTGGCCCCCTCGGCGATGAACTCCCGATGTTCCGCGGGCGCGGCAGGCTCCATCGCTGGCGTCTCAGGAGGCCGCACGCATAGCCGTCAAACGCCCACGCAGACTGTTGGGCAGGGCTTCGGTGATCTCCACCGCCAGCATCTGCCCCGCCAGCCCCTTGGGCCCGGCAAAATTGACCGAGCGGTTGCAACCGGTCTTGCCGGTCCACTCGTTGGGGTCACGCCGCGACGGGCCGGTCACCAGGACATTCTGGGTGCTGCCCACCAGGGCGCGGCTGTAGTCCTGTGCCAGCTGATTGATGCGCGTTTGCAGGATGGCGAGGCGCTCCTCCTTGACCGGCTCAGGAACGCTGTCTTTCAGCTTCAGGGCCGGGGTATTGGGACGGGGGCTGTATTTGAAGGAAAAGGACTGGTCGAAGCGCACCTGGTCGATGAGATCCATCGTCGCCTGAAAGTCGGCATCGGTCTCTCCCGGGAAGCCAACGATGAAATCTGAGGAAAAACGGATCTCCGGGCGCGCCTCGCGCAGGGCCGCCACCTTCTCGAGATACTCCGCGATACTATGCTTGCGGTGCATGCGCCGCAGGATACGATCGGAACCGCTCTGTACCGGCAGATGCAGATGCGGCGCCAGAACCGGTAGATCCCGGTGCGCGGCAATGAGGCGCTCGCCCAGGTTGTTGGGGTGTGAGGTGGTATAGCGCAGGCGCTGTAGCCCCGGCAAGAGCGCCAGACGACGCAGGAGATCGGCAAAATCGGCATCACCGATCAATCCAGAAGGTGCACGATAGGCATTGACGTTTTGCCCGAGCAGGGTGATTTCGGCAACTCCCTGATCGAGCAACTGCCGCACCTCACGCACGATCTCCGGCAGCGGCCGGCTGTATTCGCGCCCGCGGGTATGTGGGACCACACAGAATGTGCAAAATTTGTCGCAGCCTTCCTGGACTGTCACAAAGGCGGTCGCCCCCTGCCGCCCCGGTCGCTCCGGCAGGCGGTCGAATTTTTCCAGCTCGGGAAAGCTCAGATCGAGCTGAGGCTGCCGCTCCGCCAGTCGTGCGTCGAGCAGATCCGGCAGGCGATGCAGGGTCTGCGGCCCAAAGACGATATCGACAAAGGGCGCACGGCGGCGCAGGCGCTCACCTTCCTGACTGGCGACGCAGCCACCGACGGCGATCAGCGGCTGGGGATCTCGTTCTTTCAGCGGACGCCAGAAGCCAAGTTGAGTGTAGACCTTGTCCTCCGCCTTTTCGCGGATAGAGCAGGTATTGAGAATGAGCAGATCGGCTTCCTCCGGAGTCTCGACGAGCTCCATGCCGTGACTACGCGCCAGCAGCTCGGCCATGCGCTCCGAGTCATACTCGTTCATCTGGCAGCCAAAGGTTTTGATGTAGAGATGCCGCAAGTTCGCTTCCAAGACTTCCTTCTAAAACGCCATGATACGAGGGGGATGGGGGGCTGGCAAGGCGGCCGCGGGACGGTTCACGATGGCAATTGTTTTGCCAGCACTGCAAGAAGTTGGGTACCGCAAACCGAGGGGGATAGTCAGGTTCCACAAAAGGTGCGATACGGCCCGAAGCTGCCGGGCATTGGCTCGCTATAGGGGAGGTACTCGAGGCGGGCGGTGTAGGGATCGGCAAGGACGGTCAGGAGTTTTTCCAGGAGACGCGAGTCATTGCTCTGACTGGCCGCGGCGAGGGTGATTTCTACTTGGTGGTTACGCGGGATATAGAGCGGATTGACCGCATCCATGGCAGCGGCTACGGCGCCGGCGGGCCGCGCATCCCCCAGGCGCGCGTGCCAGCGTGCCCGCCAGGAGGCCCAGCTCTCGGGGATCGCGGGAATACCTAGGCGCTCTCGCTGCGCTGGGTCCATGTCCTGCAAATCTGCCGCCAGACTGCGGAAGGCGAGGGTGAAATCGGCGTGCTCCTGGTCCAGCAGCAGCAGGAAGTCTTCCATCAGCGCGCCGTCTTCCGCGCGCACGTCAGGGATCCCGAGTTTTCGTGCAAAGACTTCCCGCCACGCCTGCTGGTAGAGCTGCGGGAAACGCTGCAGGGTCTCTGTGAGGCGGGCGATGGCCTGGTCGACATCATCAGCCACCAGGGGTACCAAGCATTCTGCCAGCCGCACCAGATTCCACTGGCCAATGCGTGGCTGCTCGCCATAGGCATAGCGGCCGTTCTGATCGATGGAGCTGAAGACCGTCCCCGGATCATAGGCATCCAGGAATGCACAAGGCCCAAAGTCGATGCTCTCGCCGGCGATACTCATGTTGTCGGTATTCATGACGCCATGGATAAAGCCCACCCCCATCCATTGCGCGATGAGTCTTGCCTGCCGCTGCATCACCGCATCGACAAAGGCGAGATAGCGCTCACCTCCGCACAACTCGGCGAGCTCAGGATAGTGACGCGCAATCGCATAATCCGCCAGGCGACGCAGCAGGTCCTCCTGCTCGCGCACGGCAACAAACTGAAAGGTGCCCACGCGCAGATGGCTGGATGCCACCCGCGCCAGGATCGCCCCCGGCAGTGGCTGTTCGCGCTGCACCGTTTCGCCGGTGGCAACGACCCCCAGCGCGCGCGTGCTCGGAATACCCAAGGCATGCAGGGCTTCGCCGATGACGTACTCGCGCAGCATCGGCCCAAGAGCGGCCTTGCCATCTCCCCCGCGGGAGAAGGGGGTACGCCCGGAGCCCTTCAGGTGCAGGTCCCAGAGTTTCCCCTGGGGATCACGGATTTCGCCGAGCAACAACGCGCGGCCATCGCCAAGTTGCGGGTTGAAAACCCCAAATTGGTGCCCGGCGTAGGCCTGGGCAACGGGGCGGCTGCCGGAAGCCAGGCGTTGTCCGGAGAAGAGTGCCGCGCCATCACTGCGCAATGCCGCCACCGACAGACCCAATTGTGCGGCCAGGCCCTCGTTCAAGAGCAGGAGCTTGGGGTTGGGGACAGGCGCAGCCTGCCATTCGCTGTAGAGCCCTGCCAATTGTTCAGCAAAGTTGCTTTCCAGCTGCAATTCCGTTTCCATTTCCTGCTCCTGTCTGCTCCCGCGCACAATGACAGAAAGACCAATGCCCGGGCAAGAGAGGACAGTGCTATGCTTGGCGCATGCAAAGCCCAACTCCCAGCAATCGTCTGCGTCGGAATCGTCGCGCGGCACTCGCCCTTCTCCTGCTCGCCTTTGCCCTTTTTGTCTGGGCCGCTTTGGAGAATGGGCAGGGAGGCTACGCCTGGTTGCTCGCGGCCAGCGAGGCGGCTATGGTCGGCGCCCTCGCCGACTGGTTCGCGGTGGTGGCATTGTTCCGCCATCCTCTGGGGATACCCTTCCCGCACACCGCCATCCTGCCGCGCCGCCGCGACCAGCTGGCGCGGCGCCTGGCAGAATTCATCCGCGAGCACTTTCTGCAGGAAGACGCCATCTTACGTCTCGTCCAACGCTATTCTCTAGCGAGTGGCCTGGCCTCCTGGCTACGTCAAGCTAAAAATCGGGCGCTTTTTGCCGAACAGGTGCAACAACTCGTCTATCGCGCCCTGCAACTGGCGCAATTGGAGCCCTTGCGACAAAGCCTCGCCAAGAGTCTGGGGGAGCAACTACGGCAACTGGATCTGTCGCGCTGGACGGCGCAGCTCCTGCAACTCCTGACGGAAGATGGCCGCCACCAGGCCTTACTCAGCGACGCCATCGCCCGCCTCGATGACTGGCTCACGCAGGAAAGCGTACAAGAAGAATTGGCGGAACAAATCGAGAGACTACTGCAACGCGCCTATCCCACGTTGTTTTCCTGGCTCGGAGCGGTCGTCGACCCCGCCAATCTGAGTCGCAATCTGGCCCGCAATCTGGTTCGCGCGGCGCAGGAGACCCTGAGCGAGATCCATCAGGACCCCGAGCACCCCAAGCGCCAGGCCTTCGACCGCTGGCTCCAGGAAAGTCTCCTGCGCCTGCAACAGGATCCAAGGCTACAGGCACGCATCCGCCGCTGGCAGGAAGGGCTGCTCGCGCACCCGGCGGCGCGCGACTACGTAAGCCGCGTGGTAAACGATCTGCAACAATGGCTCTTGCAGGACCTGCAGGCGCCCCGGTCCCGCAGCCGTCAGCTCTTGCGCCGGGGCGCGGGTTGGTTTGGCGAGCTGCTGGATACCCAGCCGCAGTTGCGCCAGGCGATCGACGGCTACGTGGAAGAGAGCGCGCGCCGCCTGCTCCCCACGGTGCAGGAAAGCTTCACCAAGCACATTGAGGACACCATCCGCGCCTGGCCAATGGCCGACATGATCCGCGTCCTGGAAGAGGGTATCGGCAGCGATCTGCAATACATCCGTATCAACGGGACGGTGGTGGGACTGCTGCTCGGGCTGCTCATCCATGCCCTTTTCATGCTGCTGGCGACGGCATGAATGGCTCTTTCGGGACTTCTGAGCCAGTAGAGAGCGGTCCAATCGGGGCAGTGCCGGTATCGTCAGCACACATACTCGCGGAGTAAAGAAACGGAACATTTTTTGCTTGACGCAATGCAAGATTTCACTAGAGAGGAGTAGATCATGAAGCCGTTGCTTGTCAGCACCCTTGCCTGTGCCACCCTGCTCTGCAGCAGTCTCGCCTTTGCCGCCAATGCCAGTGACGCCCAAAAGGCGATCAGTGCTGCCCAGGCCGCCATGGCCAAGGCCGAGAGCATCCACTACCAATGGTTGGATACCCCGAAATTCCTCAAGGAGGCAGAAGCCGCAGAAAAGGCCGGCAAGTATGATGAGGCGGTTGCCAAGGCGCAGCACGCGGAGGAGTTGGCCAAGCTCTCCTACGCCCAGGGTGAAGCGCAAGCCAAGAAGTATAACGTCAGCCTCGGCAAGGACGGTATTACCCTCAACTAAAAAGGCAGGATTCGGGCGCGTACTCCCGCGCCCTGCAGGAGCCTTTGGGCAGCAACCATTTTCTGTTCAGCATCCGCCGAAGCGCTAAAGTGCAGGGTCAGCGGCTCACGGGGGGCCGCCGGTGGCGGCGGCTCGCAGCGATGCAAAAGACGGTAGAGCTGCCGCGCCACACCATCATTGCCATCAAAGATGGCGCTTCCGCCAGTCCACACAGAGATTTCCTCACGCAGCCAACAGTAATGGGTACAACCGAGAACCAGCGCTGTTGTGTCCCCAAGCTGTGCGGCGATTTTTTCCTGCCAGTAGTCGCTGGCGCGCTCGCGCCAGTCCACGCGTTGTCCCTCGATAATTTCCATCCAGCCCGGGCAGGCCAGCGCCCGTACCCGGCGTTCCGGATCACAATCCCGGAGAAGTTTTTCGAGCTTGGCGCCGCGCACGGTAAGCTCGGTAGCCAACAACAGCAGCTCTCCGCTGCTTTCCTGCAGAGCCACCTTGATGGCAGGCTCGATACCGATGATGGGCATGGACGCGTATTGGCGCAGTGGTGCTGCGGCAGCACTGGTGGCGGTGTTGCAGGCGATCACCAGGGCATCGACATCGAGTTGCAAAAAGCGCTGGTAGGCCGCCTTCGTAAAGGCCTGCACCTCGGCCACCCTACGATCACCATAGGGTGCGTTGGCGGTATCCGCAAAAAAGAAATATTCCGCTTCCGCGAGATAGCGGGTACAGGCCAACCACGTACTCAGACCGCCAAGGCCCGAGTCGAAAACCCCGACCCGCATCAGGCGGTCAGCACTTCTCGGGCGAGCAGGGCCGCGCCACGCATACCGGCTTGATCATCGCCATTGCCGGCGGCGATCTCTACGGTGTCTTGCAGTGCCGGAATCATGTTGCGGCGCAGTTGCTGACGCAGCTCTTCGCCGAAACAATCCCAGGCCGCACTGAGCCCCCCGCCCACGCGAATCTGACGAGAGTCCAGCACCTTGACGACATGCGCCAAGGCTTGGCCGAGATGTTCCGCCAAGGTTTGAAACGCCCGCAATGCTCCAGGATTCTGATCCTGTGCAAGCTGGGCGATGATCTTGGGATCGGCTGCCATGCCGGTGTATTCCAGATAACTGGACACCAACCCCTGCGCCGAGGCGTATTGTTCCAGGCAGCCCTGGTTGCCGCAGCCGCAACGTCGTCCACCGGGCACGACGATGAGATGGCCAATCTCCATCGCCGCACCATCTTCGCCGCGCCACGGGCGCCCGGACTGGATCCAGCCCCCCCCTACTCCCGTACCCAGCCCGACATAGATCAAGGACTGCATTTCGGGATGGTCCTGGCGCAAGGCCCAAAATTCGCCAAAGGCTGCCGCATTGGCATCGTTTTCGAGCAATACCGGCACCTGCAACTGCTCGCTGAGCCGTGCTTCCAAAGCAAAACTTTCGAGATGTGGGATATTGGGTGACTGCCGCAAGAGCCCGTCGGCGGTCACGAAACCCGGAAAGGCAACCCCCACTCCGTCGATCTGCGGGCATTGCTCACGCAAGCGGTGATAGCCACTGGCAAGGGCCTCCAATACCAGCTGCTGCGCCGTACCTACCTCTCCGGCCTGGGCGCAACGTTCCCGCAGGTTCATTTCCGTGCGGTAGCTGGCGACACACTGCGCACCGTCAAAAACGCCAAAGCGTACATTGGTACCGCCCACATCTATCCCGAGATACAAAGCACTCATCTGCGTTCCACCTGAATTTGCAAGGAGGCAGAAAACTCCTCGCCAACGACAGGCCAGGTCAGCTCCAGCACCCAAGCCTGCATGATCTTCTCAAAGCCGGCCTCGGACTGCGAGACCGTCCGGTGCGGCCAAGCCTGCCAGGCTGTCTGCTCAGAAAGCTGAATCTCGACACTGCCCCCCAGCACCGCGTCATCGAGACGAAATTCCCGTGCGCTACCGGAGAGCGTCGCGGCGAAGCCCCCGACCACGGCGGCATCCACAGACAGGCAGCCTGCCGGTCCATCACAACTCGGCATGGCCAGATAGATACGCGTAGTGAACGTCGTTGCGGCAGCCTGTATCCCTTTGCCCGCGTAGCGAACGGATAGACAACCGTTTCGCAGATCAAAGGATTTTTCGAGTTCCCAGGCTTCCTGCTGGGCCAGGAAGCGCGGCGTCTTCGCCCCGGCGATGGCTTGATATTGCAGCGCTTCACCACCCAAGCGATCGACGAAGCTTTGACAGGGGAGATCATCGAAAAGCAGATCGTCCGCGTGAATAGCCGTTTTGAAACTGACCCGGTCATGGGCCGAGGCAATGCCGCCAGCATTCTCCGCTTCTGCCGCGCTTTCCCCCTGACGGATCTTGTCGTAGTAGGCCTCGTCGTGGCGTGCCAGGGTATCGGCAAAATCATGCTCGCTCGGGTAGTGATTCCATTCTTGGATGCTGGCGTAGGGCAGATGCAGCACAATCTGCATCTGCGCATCATGATAGAAGCACTCTTCGCGGCCATCGAGGTCGACATCTTCCCAGATCATCGCCGGCCGTTTGCGCACTTGGTCGAGCCCTGCTTCGAGACGCGTCAGGTGATGGTGCACGGCACGCCGCAAATGCGGAAGATAAATACCGCCAAAGAGCCCGTGCCAATACGCATCGTTGGCCTGCGCCGCGTGCAGATCAGCACGCAGGGCCTCGGTCTGGCGTCGCTTGGGCAGGGCATGAAAACGAGCAGACAACTGCAACATGCGCTTGTGCATCCAGTTGGATTCGGGATAGCGATGCAGGAAGCCCTTCCAGATTCCCCCGCGGATGAGGGCCTTGCGCGCATCCAGACGCCCCGCATCACGCTCCTGCTGCAAGAAGTGTTCGTATTCCCGCGCCACATTAGGGCTCAGGGTCCATTCGTTCATTTCGCTGTAGGACACCGTCGGCAGGTAGATCATGCCGCGCGGACGCCGGGCCTTCCGGTAGGCAGCAAAATGCTGCGTTTCGATGCTCTCCGAGGCCAGCACGCCCTCGATGAACTGTGCAAGCCAGCCGCGTTCGTAGACCCAGTTGTAGGTTTCCGGCCAGAGTCCGAATTTTTCGATGTCATCGAAATAGATGGCCGCAGTACCCGGCTGTTGCGCGCCTTGCTCGTGCAGAAAGGCAATGGCATCCGCCACCTCGGAAAAGGGCAACCGGTAGCGTAGCGCCTCGGAGATAGGAAAGACATCGATAACTTGGCCATTCTCCTCGGTACGATAGAAACTGCCGAGATCCTCTCTTTCCAGCCCCGCGCAAAGAAAATGATAGTCATCGACCACCACATAGCGAATGGCGGAGTCGACCAGCGCCGGCACCACCGAGGGATCCCAGACGCGTTCCGTCAGCCAGGCGCCTTCCGGGCGCTGGCCAAATTCTGCCTGCAGCCGGTTACTCATGGATTGCAGCTGTTCGATACGGTCAAGGTAGGGAAGGGCGGCGAGCACCGGCTCGGTGTCGCCGGCTCCTACCAGCTCCACCTGCCCACGCGCCACCATGCTGCGCAGGAGTTCCATGGTCTGGGGATGGCGTTCGGCCAGATAACCCAACAGCCAACCACTGCTGTGAAAGGCAAAGACAAAGTCGGGATAGCGATCGAGCACCTGCAAAAACGGATGATAACAACGTGCTACCGCGTCGTCGACGACCTCGGGAAAATTACCAATGGGTTGGTGGGCATGGACTCCAAACAGCAGGGGCAGGGCATCGGGCATCGTTTGCTTTCCTCAGGTGTGGCCACGGCGCATGGTACCACCAGCCTCGGCGCTGCCGCCGCCCTGACTGATGGCCTGATCGAGTTCCGCTGGCGCTGACTGCTCCAGCAAGTCGTAGAGTTGCCGCAGGTGATCGCGGTACAGGCCATCAAAGTCCCGTACGGCATCACCAGGGTTATAGTCGCCAAACCACCAGAACCAGTCCGATCCCTCACAGCGGGAGAGCTGTTGGCGAATCGCTTCCTGGCGCTCGGCGGAAAAATTGCCGATCTTCTGGTCCACTACCAGCTTGACATGGCAGAGCAGATCCCAGGCACGATTCTTTCCCGGGTCACCAATCCAGGTACTGAAATTTCCATAGACCCAGCTACCCGCGGCGAGCTTGGGCAGGTCTTGGGCGGCATCGCCATGATCGCGCACATAATCACCAAAGGTACAGAGCTGAATATGCGGGTGGTTACTCAAGAGCCGGTAGAGCTCGCTGAGAAAATAATACCCATTGTACGGGTAGTATTCCCAGGCATTCTCGCCATCGAGAATGACGCTAACCACTGGCGCCGGCTGATCTTCGGTATCGCGCCAGATCGCCTCCAGACGTTGTACAAAGTCCGTCGCCGCATCATGTCCGGACCAGGTCTTGTAGTCGAAGCCGATGCGATCCGAGAGCGAATCATCCCGGAAGAATAAATGCGGTCCCTGACCGGCGGAACGATAGGCACGGTACAGGTACTTCGCCCGTCCCCGCGCGGGCGCACGGTCCGTAAAGGACTGATGCAGGCTGCGCCCGAGCACACCTTCCCCCGAAGCCGTCCACTGCACCCCCTCTTCGCCCAGCAACTCCACGAACTCTGCGGAAATCCCGCCTTCGGCCGGCCAGATTCCGCGGGGAGGCTCGGAAAAATGCTGGCGATGACTTGCCAGCGCTCGTCGCAATTGCCGTTGTACTCGCTCTTTGCCACCCGGGTATTCCGTACTCTCCGGCAAAGCGGCATCCGGCAAGCCGTCGCGCGCCGTCTGAAAATCCAGCAGCAGGGGCGCGATCGGATGCTGGTACGGCGTCGTGGAAATCTCGATCCGGCCCGCCTCGGCCAGGGCCTGATAGCGCGGCAACAGGCCAGTAATAGTCTCACCCAGACAGGCGAGCAGCGCTGTGCGGTCGGCGGCCGTGAAGCCGCTGCCCTTGGCCATCAAATCCTGAATCGTTGCACTTTTTCGGCGCAGGGTCTCGCCTGTCCAGGCCAAGTGATACCAAACCAGGAGATCTGCCAGGTATTGCACTGAAAGGTAATCGCCCATCTCCGCGGCGTCTTGCCGGATGAATTGCCAGAGATCGTAGAGACGCCGGTAGGCGGGAAAGGGATTGAGCATGTGCTCGGGGTCCAGGCGAAAGCACTGGTCGAGTATGATGTGCCGGTCTGCCACGCCAAGGGTCTTGAGGTCGGGGGAAGCCAAAGCCCGCAGCAGCGGATCACGAAACTGGCGCGTGCGAAACTGCTCGGCATAGTCGTCGAGTTGCTCGAGGAGCACCGGCACGAAGTTGAATACCACCCGCGCCAGGGGATTCTCCTCCAGGTGCGCGACCATGTCGACGTAGTCCTTACAGGCGTGCAGATAGGTCCAGGGGAAACGATATGTCCCCTGGGCGTCGCGGTAATCCGGCTGATGCATATGCCAGCAGAAGACGACATGCAGGGAGCGCGCTGGCGTCATGCCGTCACCTCACAAAGTGTAGCTGCTGTCCGAGAGATTCGGGGGTGATCAGGGTCACGCCGTTGGGCGTGCGATGAAAGCGCCGCGCATCCTCTTCCGGGTCTTCTCCAACGACAAGGCCAGCCGGAATGACCGTACCCTTGTCCACCACCACCCGGCGCAGCCGCGCGCCCTCACCCAGCCGCACATTGGGGAGAATGACCGAATCCTCGATCAGGGTGTGACCATCATTGACTCGCACGTTGGAGAACAGTAGCGAACGCCGCACCGTCGCACCACTGATGATGCAACCGCCAGAAACGATGCTGTCGAGCGCCACACCGCGACGACCATCATCGTCGAAGACAAACTTGGCCGGCGGCAGCTGTTCCTGGTAGGTCCAGATCGGCCAGCGGCTATCGTAGAGATCGAGATCCGGGGTCACATGCACGAGATCGATATTGGCGGCCCAGTAGGCATCGATGGTACCGACATCGCGCCAGTAGCAGCGATGACTGTCGGAGCCGCCCAAACCGGTGGTCACGCAACTGTGGCGGAAGCGATGCGCCATCACCCGGTAACGGGAAATCATGTAGGGGATCAGATCATTGCCAAAATCGTGGCTGGAGTGTGGGTCGTCGGCATCGCGAATGAGCTGCTCATAGAGGAAGTCGGTGTTGAAGACATAGATACCCATACTGGCCAACGCCTTTTCGGGGTGGCCGGGCAGCGGGGTCGGGTTTTCCGGCTTTTCCGTAAAACCGACGATGCGGTCTTCATGGTTTACCGACATGACGCCGAAGGAGCGGGCCTCCTGCAGCGGCACCTCGATACAGGCCACGCTCATATCCGCCTGACTTTGCACGTGTTCAGCCAGCATCTGACCATAATCCATACGGTAGATGTGGTCACCGGCGAGGACCATCACATAGCGGGGGCGATGCGCCCGCAAGATATCGATATTCTGAAAGATGGCATCGGCGGTGCCCTTGTACCAGCCGGTGTTCATGCGCTGCTGCGCCGGAAGAATCTCGATGAACTCGCTGAATTCGCCGCGCAGGAAGCCCCAGCCGAGCTGCAGATGGCGAATCAGACTGTGGGCCTTGTATTGGGTCAACACCCCTACTCGGCGAATGCCGGAGTTGATGCAGTTGGAGAGGCAGAAATCGATGATGCGAAACTTCCCACCAAACGGTACGGCAGGTTTGGCACGCCAATCCGTCAGCGGTCCCAGGCGGCTGCCACGCCCCCCCGCCAATACCAAGGCCAGGGTATTCTTGGTGAGATTGCTGACGAAACGCGGTGAATTGCTGAGGGCTTCGGACATATTGGCGACTCCGGAGGCAGGTGGCCCAAAAGACTTTCGTTGAAATAAGTATAGTTACTCTGCCGCGCTTCCCTTCTTCCTGCTAGGCTTGTAAGAGAAAATACCGCATACCCAGGCGCCGGAGCAAGGCACCCACCCTCGACAGGAAACGCTATTGGCATGAACACACAGCAGAAAAATACCGGATTCTGGCACTTCACCCGCGAATTTTTTCGTGATCCCCGCGGTATCGGTGCGCTGTTTCCCAGCTCACCTTTTCTCGCCAGACGTATGGCTGGGCTGGTACCGAGCGGCGAGGGAGCAGTAGTCGAGCTTGGACCGGGACTCGGCCCAGTGACCCACGCTCTACTGGAGGGCGGCATCGCCAAAACCGATCTCATACTGATTGAACGCTCCGCCAATATGGTCCAACACCTGCGGCAGGAATTCCCTGGGGTAGAGGTCATTCATGGGGATGCTGCCGAACTGGCCACCCTGATTGGCGATCGTCTGCCGGTACGCGCCATCGTTTCCAGTCTGCCCCTACGCACCATCCCACCGAAGATCGTCGGCCGCATTCTGGGGGAATTTCCCAAGTGCGCCCGGCGTGGTACCGCCTTCATCCAGTTTACCTATCACCCCCTGCACTCCTGTACGGGTCTGAGCGGCAAATTTACCCATCAGCGAGCCAGCTATGTATGGCGAAACCTGCCGCCGGCACGAGTCGATTGCTTTCACTTCGGCGATTGACCACCTTCGGCAAAGGCCGGATCATGGCGGCCCATGATCCCTTCGCGTCGCCACCGTCGTCATGCCGCCTGGGCACTCTGGCCTTGGTTATGCCTTCCCGCCTCTCTCACCGCGGCCTTGCGTCGTGCCTATGGGGCAGCAGATTGGCCGCGCGCGCGCGTGCTCGAGTGTGGTCGTGCCCGCCCCCATCCCGAGGAACGTCGCGCCCTGGGCCTGAATCGAACGGCTTGGGTCTACTGGCGAGAGGTGGAGCTGCATGGCCCCGACCCGCAAAAGCCTGCCATCTGGGCCCGCTCCAGTTTTCCCTTGCGCGCTATTAGCCAGGGGCTGCAACCCCTTACCCGCCATGGTAGCCGTCCCATTGGCAATACCTTGTTCCGCCATCGGCGCTTACGGCGCAGCCCCATCCAGATTGATGCCTATCCGGTCTATGGTCCACGCCGGCGTTGGCGACGCAGCTCGATATTGCAGCGTGGGGCGCGACGGGTTTGGGTGGAAGAGCACCTGCTACCGGACCTGCCGCGCTGGCGTGGACGGGGCCGATGAACGGCCGTTGGCGGAGCCGTTTAGCGGCATACGGGGCGTTGATGCGCATCGATCGCCCCATCGGCACCCTGCTCTTGCTCTGGCCGACCTATTGGGGGCTCTGGCTGGCGACCGGCGGCACGCCCCCCCTGGAATTGTTTCTCATCTTTACCCTGGGAACCTGGCTGATGCGCTCAGCAGGCTGCGTCATCAACGATTATTTCGACCGCGACTTCGATCGCCAGGTCGCCCGTACCTGTAGCCGCCCCCTGGCCAGTGGCAAGATTCGCGCCCGGGAAGCGTTGCTGCTATTTGTTGTGTTGTGCCTCTTGGCGGCTGCGCTTTTGCCGTTGCTGAATCTCCTGGTGTTCTATCTGGCCATCGTTGCCGTTGCCATCAGCGCCGCCTACCCCTTGTTCAAACGCTTCACCCATCTACCCCAAGCCTTTTTGGGCCTGGCTTTTTCCTTTGGTATCCCCATGGCCTTTGCGGCAGTGCAAAACCATATACCAGCCATGGCGTGGTGGCTCATGCTCGCCAACGCCTGTTGGGTAATCGCGTACGATACCGCCTATGCCATGGCCGACCGGCCCGATGACCTGCGCGCCGGGATTCGTTCAACCGCCGTTTTGTTTGGGCGCTTCGACTGGCTTGCCATTGCGGCTTTCGAGCTGGCCATGCTTGCCATTCTGTTGGTCATCGGTCTGGAGCTGCAGCTCCACTGGCCGTACTGGTTCAGCTTGACCGGCGCAGCAGTGCTGTTTCTCTACCAGCAGAGCCTTCTCGACGGCGATCGCGACAAAGCCTTTCGTGCTTTTCTCCACAACAACTGGGTAGGATTATGGATTTTCTGGGGACTGGTGGCCTCTCTCGGCCATTACTGAAGGAAGAATCAAGGATCACTTATACACAGTCTAGCCATGTACTGACGCTGGCAGGAGAAAATCAAGCAGTTAGCACGAAATATGAAAAATAGTTTAGTAAACAATAAGTTATGAATGCCTATTTTTTAGGCATCGGCAAAAAAGGTAGCTGGCTCAAACGCTTTACGCAGTTGGACCCATTTCCTGCACAGACTTATCCACAGAAATTGTGGGAAACTCATGAATCGTGAAACACCCTGTATCGAAGTTGTTATTCTCGGTCCCCTGACGCAAAGCTTCAGCTATCGTTCCGCCCTTCCCTTGCCCGCACCTGGCTGCCGTCTACGCGTGCCCTTTGGGCGTGGGGAACGCATTGCTATCGCGATCGGCCCATGTCCTTGTCCGCAGGACATTCTCGTCAAGGATGTCACCAGCGTCCTGGACTGCGAGCCCCTGCTCCCCCGCTCCCTGCAAGCCTTGCTGGCGTTCGGCAGCCACTATTATCACCACCCGCTTGGGGCGGTATGGGAAACCGCTCTGCCGGCGCGGCTCTGCCAGGGGCACCCCGTCCCCGCGCTGACTCCCACGGTCTGGCGCCTGCGGTCTGATACCAGCCCATCAGAAAAGGGTCTGGGGGCACGGCAAATCGATCTTCTCCAGCGCTTACGCGAAGGCAGGGTAGCCAGCGCAGGACTCGACAGTAGCGATCGTCAGCGCCTGCGTCAGTTTCTCGCGGACGGATGGATAGAAGAGGCCCCGCCCACTTTTCAGACTCGAGAGTCGCCGCTTCACCTCCACTCCGAGCAGGCCGGCGCGGTCGCCGCGATCCGTGCGGCCTCCGCATTTCAACCTTTTTTACTCGACGGGGTCACCGGCAGCGGCAAGACCGAGGTCTATCTGCAGGCCATGGAGCCACTGGTGCTGGCGGGAAAACAGGTGCTGTTTCTGGTACCGGAGATTGGACTCATCACCCAGACCGAGGCGCGCTGCGCTGCCCGCTTCGGGGCGGATCGCGTCGCCGTCTATCATTCGGGCCAGAGCGACGGGGAACGCCTGCGGGTCTGGGCGCAGGCACGCCAGGGTAGCGTTTCCGTCCTCATCGGCACGCGTTCCGCCGTTTTTGTGCCGCTGTTACAACCTGCTCTGTTGATCGTCGACGAAGAACACGATCCCTCCTACAAACAGCACAGCGGTTGGCTCTATTCTGCCCGCGATCTGGCCCTGCGCCGCGCGCAACTCGAAGAACTTCCCATCGTTCTCGGTTCCGCCACACCATCCCTGGAGAGCCTGCACAATCGCCAACGGGGCCGCTATCGCGACCTGCGTTTGCGCGAACGCGCCAGCGCCAAGCAACTTCCGCAAATCGAGATTTTACCCCTGCGCAAAAAGCGCCTGTTGGCGGGGCTGGACCCCATCCTTCTGGGCGCCTGCGCAGAGACCCTCGCCAGCGGTCAGCAGGCGTTGTTTTTTCTCAATCGACGTGGCTTTGCCCCGGCCCTGCTCTGCCGTGCCTGCGGCCATGTACCCCACTGTCGCCGCTGCTCGGCACCCTTGACCTGGCATCGCCGCCAGGCACGTCTACGCTGTCATCATTGCGGGCTGGAGGCCCCCGTACCTAGCCAATGCCCCGATTGCGGTGCCAGCGAAATCACCGGTATTGGCATGGGCACAGAGGGCCTCGAAGATTTTCTGCGCGAGCGCTTTCCCGACGTGCCCCTGCTGCGTATCGACCGCGACGAGGTACATAGCGCCAAACAACTGGCAGAGCGCCTGCAAGAGGTCCTGCACACTCGGCCGGCCATCCTGCTTGGCACGCAACTGCTCAGCAAAGGTCACCATTTCCCCGACGTCAGCCTGGTGGGCATCGTGGATGTAGACCAGGGACTGTACAGCGCCGATTTTCGCGCTCCGGAACGCTTGGCCCAGACGGTGATACAGGTGGCCGGTCGTGCCGGCCGCGGCGACACTCGGGGACGGGTCATCCTGCAAACGCACCTTCCGGAACATCCCTTGCTGCTTGCCCTGCAGGGTGGTGCGTACGCGCCCGCAGCAAGCCAACTCCTCCGTGAACGCCAGCAGGCAGGCCTGCCCCCCTTTCGCGCCCTCGCCCTGCTGCAGGCCGAGGCGCAGCGTGCAGAACCCGTCTATGCCTTTTTACGCGCAGCACACGCCTGCATTGGCCCAGAATTGGAGTGCAGCGGCCCCATTCCAGCTCTGCTCGAACGCCGCGCTGGCTATCACCGTGCCTACCTGTGGCTCGAGGGCAAAAGCCGCTCCGCACTCCATCGTGCCTTGGCTCGGGCCGTAGATCCCCTTGGCAAATTGCCCCAATCGCGGCGGGTACGCTGGAGCCTGGACGTAGACCCGCAGAATTTTTAGGGTCTGTGGAAGGCTCTCTACAGAAAGTTGTATCCGGTGCAAGCTCGGGCTAATCTTGGAAAAACACTCGAACGGGGAATGGCATGGCAGCAGAAGACACAGATGTAGTGCAATCAAGCATTCTTCGTCGAGTCGCTCTGTACCTCGGTCCTGAAGACGTTATTGCGCCGGCACGAGAACTGCTCAGCATCCAGGAATGGACCGTCCTGCCGTTTCGCCATATCGACGAAGTGTCAGCGGCGCTGCGCAAACAGCAACCCTCGGTTGGTATTTTGGTGCTGCAGGATGTCGATGCGGCAAAATGGCAAAAGCATCTACTGCGACTGATTGCGCAAAATGAAAACATCCGCTGGCTGGCCCTGGTAGAGAAAGAGCTACTCAGCCAGTTGTCCATACGGCAACTCATTGGCAGCGCCTTCTATGATTACCACACCACTCCCATCGACCCGCAACGTTTCCTCGTCATGCTAGGACACGCCGCGGGCATGGCAGAGATCTCCCGCGAAGCCCTGTTCACTTCCGACGCCGACCCCACCACCCCGGAAGACCAAATGGTTGGCGCCAGCAAACAGATGCAGAAAATCTATCAAGACATTCGCAAGGTGGCAGCGACTGACGCGCCGGTTCTCATCACCGGGGAGAGCGGCACCGGAAAGGAACTGACGGCAAAGGCCATTCACGAACGTTCTTTTCGTAAGAGCGGACCTTTCATCGCGGTAAACTGTGGAGCACTCCCCGCCAACCTAATCCAGTCGGAACTGTTCGGGCATGAGAAAGGCGCATTTACTGGCGCGACAGAAAGGAAAATTGGTCGCATTGAAGCCGCCAATGGCGGCACCCTGTTTCTTGATGAGATTGGCGATCTGCCCCTTGATCTGCAGGTCAATCTTCTTCGCTTTCTACAGGAGCAGACCATTCACCGGGTAGGCGGCAGGGACGAAATCCGCGTCGATGTCCGTGTGCTTGCGGCCACCCACGTCAACCTGGAGGAAGCAATCAAAGGCGGCGCGTTTCGACAGGACTTGTATTATCGTCTCAATGTCTTGCAGATTCACATGCCGCCACTGCGTGCCCGCGAGGGAGATATCCCCCTCCTGGCCAATTACGTATTTCATCGCTTCGCTGACGAGCGCGGTCAACGGGTCAAGGGTTTCAGCGAAGATGCCCTGCAAATCATGAATGGCTACAGCTGGCCAGGGAACATTCGTGAGCTGATCAACCGCGTACGCCGCGCCATGGTGATGTGTGACAAGATCCTCATCAACGCGGAGGATCTCGGCCTCGAGCGCCGACAGAATCAGCGTGCGCGAATCAGCCTTGCGGAAGCCCGAGACGTTGCCGAGCGCAATGTCATCAAGGCAGCCATCGCCCAAAGCCTCGGCAGCATCACCCGTGCCGCAGAATTGTTACAAATTTCCCGCGTCTCCCTCTATCGATTGATGGAGAAACATGGCATCACCCCGCCTGGGCAGAAGGATCGATGACCCTCGGCAAATACTCCGTTACGCGAACGTACGCTTGAGAATCAATGTAGTACGAAAAAGCTCTAAAGCACTGTTACGAACCCGTAACAAACTCCCCTTCCATCCACTTTCATCCACACAATCAAACAGCTATCAACTTTTTTGACGCCACGGCAGGGCGTAACATCCCCCCACCCTGTAAAGACTGCCATACAAACAGAAGAAAGGTCATTTCCTTCCATAAAACACATCTAATTGTTTTATAAAGACTTTTATTCTGGCACACCAATTGCTTTGAGATCAGCAACGCAGGTTTGAGGAATTGACCATGATCCGGAAAGCACTTGGCGCGAAAGCTCGTAAAACGCAGTCCATGCTCCTGCTGAGTGTGGCGGCCGCCCTCTTAAGTGGCCCAGCCTTTGCCAATCAAGCGCCAGAACTCGGTCGACCGATACAGACCGAGATGCTCGCCAAAGTCTGCGGGAAGGGTGAACCTGTGAATCTTCCCAAGCTGACTTCGGGCAATGCCGGTGTCGTTCTCTGGGATGAGCTCCCTGCCAAGGACGGTAAAGGAAGCAACATTCAGATTGGCAACCTCAATCTGCAGAGCAGCACAATGACGAGCATCCGCTGAGGAACGAGACCATGTCACGCAATCACCTCTTGTGCAGTGGATTTTTCGGGATCAGCGCCCTGCTGACGCTCGGAACTGCCGTAGCATTGCCTCTACCCAATACCGCGCAAAGTATCATTTCCGACAACGCCCTGGGTAACGTGCATGGAGTAATGCAAAGCAATATGGCGGCCGGCAGCAATAATTTACAGGCCAATATCGCCAACATCATCATGAGCCCCAGTGGCCAAGGGGCGGCTACCTCAGCTGGAGTAGAGCAGCAGGCTGGCTCTGCTAACCCATCCAGTTTTACGCAGCAGCAGACGAAAATTCTGGGCAGAGCCTTTCAAGGTGCGAACGGCCTGATGTCCATCAACCAGGCGGCAGGCACCAGTAACGCCGAAGCGAATCGAATCCAGGTCGTCATGGGTGCGGCTCAACCGGTATCCAATCAAATCCTCGCCCAGAGTTTGTCTGGAATCAGCAGTAACTCTAAAAACAAAAGTACCGAAGGAGGACCCAGTAGTCAGGTAGTGGTAGCAGCCACTGCCTTCCACAACGCCGGCGGCATTGCCCAGGTCAATCAGACTTCTGGCTCGGGCAATGCCGCAGCAAACAGTTTCGCTCTCGGGGTGGCTCCCGGAGTGATGCAGTGATTTGTAACAAGCCGTGAAGTAGTCAACTCGTTCGTTTTTCTTCACCATAGGAGAGTACCATGAACACGATCCGTAAAGTAAGCCCCATCGCCATCGCTATCGCTGCCCTGGTGGCCGCCCCTCTGGCTTTCGCCGGTGCCGCTGTCAATAATGATCAATCGTCCGTCATGAATCTGCAGGGCGCCAACTGGAACAGCACGAACAGCGCGGTTCTGACGGACAGTGCCGGCCAGGGTGCCCAGGGCAACATCGGCTTTAATATCGCCTCGGGCTCGCAGAACCAGCAGTCCAACGCTGGCGCTCTCGCGTCCAACACCAACATCGACGTAGGCGACGGATTCGCCTCCAGCGCTACTACCATTGCCAAGCAGGTGGCGGTAATGGACTGGGCCTTCCAGGTGGCCACCGGCGGCAACTTAGTGAGCTTCACTGGTAACGCTTTGCAAGGCGCCGTAGGCAACATTGGCGTCAACATGGCCAGCGGATATTTCAACCAGCAGGGCAACAATCTGTCCGCTTCCAGCGCGCAGAATTCTGACTATGCCCGTGCCAAGTCCAACACCACTCAGGCGTCCGGCTATCTGCTCAACCTGAGCACCGGCAATTACAACAGTGCGATCAGCGCCTCCAACAACACCGGTCTCTATGGCAACGTACTGAGCGGCGCCTCGGGCAACATTGGCGTGAACGAAGCAGCGGGCATCAGCAACCAGCAGAGCAACAGCCTGAGTGTGGCCACTGCCAGCAACAATGACCACGAGGGCTATCCCATTGGCGCGACAGCCACCACCAACACCGATCAGGTCGCAGGCATGCGCGGTGCCCTGCAGGGAACGCCAATGTTTTGGCAGAATGGTGCGACAAATGTTGCTGGAGTCGCCGCCAATGCGTTGCAGAACGCCTCGGGCAACATCAGTGTCAACTTGGCTTCCGGCGTAGACAACCAGCAGAGCAACTCCACGGCTCTCAGCGCCACCAGCAACACGTACAACAAGCAGAGAAGTGTAGATTACGCCGCTGCCAAGGCTGCGACGAATCAGACCTCCGTTCTGAACGGCTCTGTGGACACCAACGTGATCGATTCCACCACGGTGGGAGGCAATGCCGGCCAGGGGGCCTCCGGCAACATTGGAATCAATGTTGCGTCCGGTGCGCAGAATCAACAGCAGAATGGTCTGGCCATGGCCGCCATTGCTTCCAGCAAGGCTTTGGGAACGGCCAGCGCCCCGGTGCTACAGAATGCCGCATTTAACGGCAGCATGAGCATGTGTTCCGACTATAGCGCCACCGTATCCGGCAACGCTCTGCAGAACGCTACTGGCAACATCGGCCTCAACATTGCCTCCGGCAACAACAATCAGCAGTCCAACACCCTGGCCATTGCCAGCGTAACCAAGTAAGTTCCTTGGTCTCTGCCACCCCTGCGGGGGTGGCGGTTTTCTCCCCTGATCGTCCGGAGTCTGTCATGGTATAC
Source organism: Acidithiobacillus sp. YTS05 (assembly GCF_024396695.1). GTDB lineage: Bacteria > Pseudomonadota > Gammaproteobacteria > Acidithiobacillales > Acidithiobacillaceae > Igneacidithiobacillus > Igneacidithiobacillus copahuensis. Next base: position 329,167 of record NZ_CP094359.1, on the reverse strand, counting down.
CGGTCTACCGTTTATAAGCGCCTGTTCCTTCCTGTCTTGTTGGCAACGGCTCTGGCCTTACAGAACTCCCCCCTATTCGCGGCACCCTTCGGCAATGTCATTCCCGGAGCGGGCGTCATACAGGTACCCATACGCAGCATGGTCGGCATGCACTTCATCCATGTGGTGCGGCAGCACACGGATTTTTCCTGTGGTGCGGCCTCGCTTGCCACCATCCTCAAATACGGCTTTGATCAAGATGTGACCGAAGAATCGGTCATGAAAGGATTGTTTACTGTCAGCAATCCGAAGGAAGTCCAAAAAGTCGGTTTTTCCATGCTCGACCTGAAAAATTATGCGGACAAGATCGGCCTGCATGCCCAAGGCTATGTAGTTACGCCAGAGCAACTCGAAAAGATCCATATTCCGGTCATCGTCCTTCTGGATCTGGGCGGATACAAACATTTTGTTGTTCTGGAAAAGACTACCGCGGACAATGTGTACCTAGCGGATCCTGCATTAGGCAATCGCATCATGCCAAAAAAAGTATTCTTGCAGGACTGGAACAAGATTGTTTTTGCAGTATTTGGCGATGGCTTCAATCCACATTCTGTATTGTTGTCCCCCCCAGAAGCACCCAGTGCTCTGCGAATATTACACGGCATATTGCCCAAGGTACCCCTCGATCCGGCACATTTTGGGTACGATACAGTTAACTATTTTTGACGGAGAATGGCCATGAAGACCCATACGCTTCGCTTGACGATGATTGCGACACTAGTAGGTTGCGCCACAATTTCTGGCTTCACAGAAGCCGCGCCATTTCAACTTTCCGCACCCGTAGTATCAGACTCTGTCCTCGCCAAGATGATTGGCAAAGGGGTAATCGGAGGTCGCATCGTCTATTTTGGGGTTCAGATGCAGACCAACTGGACAGCGCCAGGAGACCAGGGGACGCTGCAAGGCAATTTGAATGTCGCGTTAAATAGCAACAACAATATGTTCGTCCCCACGATTACCTATTCTATCCGCAATGGCCGACTTCCTCAAAACAGTGGCAATCCTGGTTCGATGGTTGATGGTGCGGGCCTTTCCAACATCAAGGGCGTCTCTCAAGGCATCCAGATCGCTGGCCAAGGGAATGGTGTACAAAACGGCATGACTCTAAATATCGTCAAAGGTACGCCCGCCTCCCCTAACGTCGGCAACTCCTGGGCGCCAGGCGCCACTACGCAGCAGCAGGGCGATGTCACCATGGCCGTCCAACCCGGACAGCTCTCCATGCTCATCAGTAATGGCGCCAATACCGTTCAGCAGGGCATCGGCGCCGCGGGCGCCTACCAACTTGCCCAGATTGCAAGCAACGGAAACATCGTGAGCAATGAGATGCACATGACCCTCGGCATGGACACGGCGGCGACACGCAACATCTCTCAGCAGCAGCTTCAGTCTATTTTACAGAGCGCCATGCCAACGCCCCTGCAGTAAGCGGGGGTTCTCAAGCCTTAACGTTAACCCTGCCATATCCGCTACAGCCAATCCGAAGCGGATCTCGCTTAAGCTTGCAGCACGAAAGCAGGATTGACGCAATTCATCCCATTCCGCAGTTATTCACTGCCATGGATTGAAACAATTGGCATCCCAAGCCACCATCCATTTACGTACGGGCAGGAGGCAGTAAGCCTGTTGCCAAGGGCGCCTCCCAGGCAAACAGTGGATTCCCCGAAAGCCGGCGATTGCAGAGCTGGGTAGCAATGGCAAATCTGACCACGCAATGTTTTTACCACTATTTTACCGTATTACCCAGGCGCTTTGGATTTTCTTTCACTTGCGTTTCATCATCTTGCAGCATAATGCTTCTCCTGGGATGTCCCCAGGACTTCCGCCATGCCAGCAGACTCCCAACTGCACGTTCGAAATCAACAACCTGCCGGTAGCCAAGAAACTCCAAGGCACTCGTCAGCGCTATTTCCAGGATATCCCGAAGGTTTTCGTACCTACGAACAATCAGACTATCAAAAATGACCGCCGTCATATTTAGCACCCCACCCCATACTATCGCCAGCACGAGAAAGAGCAGAAAAAATGGCATGCTCACCATGCCAAGGATAAAAAATATCACCATACTGACATAACCCGTCAATTCGACGAATGGTGCAATCATTTCGATTACCACAAAATAGGGAAAGGCAATCAACCCGACGGATCCATAGCGAGGATTCAGCATCATTCCACGGCTGTGCCATAGCGCGCTAATCAATCCCCTCTGCCACCGGTTACGTTGCGTCAGCAGCGATCGAAAATCGCTGGGGGCCTGTGTCCAGCATACGGGTTCTGGATCAAAAGCAACGTGGTATCGCATTTTATTCCGCACGCAGTACCGGTGCAGCCTGATCACCAGATCCATGTCCTCGCCGACAGTCTGGCGATATCCCCCTATCGCATGGAGCAGATCTTTCCGAAAAATCCCAAATGCGCCAGAGATAATCAACAGGCTCTTCATTCTGTTCCATACGACGCGCCCAGCGAGAAACCCGCGTAAGTACTCCGCAATCTGTATGGATTCAATCAGTCTGTAGGGCGCCTTGATGCGCACAACTTCACCATCCTTCACCGTGCATCCATTGAGAATCCGAACCGAGCCCCCCGAGGCAACGATCTCACGATCGAAGAGGAAGCGATTCGCCATTCGCATCAACGCTGTAGGCTCCAATAATGAATCCGCGTCTATGGAACAAAATAATGGATAACTCGAGACATCCAGCCCCGCGTTCAGGGCATCGGCCTTGCCGCCGTTTTCTTTATCAACCACAATAACGTTCTGATGGGATCGCGATGCATATATTGCATTAATTTTTTTATATGTAAGTCTCCTCTGCACAGGCCGAGTAATTTGCACCAAGTCCAACAGTGCCGCCAGAATCTCCATGGTATTGTCTGTCGACCCATCATTCACGATGACCACTTCGAATTCTGGATAGATCACCTTCGACGTTGAAAGGATAGTCTGCGTAATAGTCAGTGCCTCATTAAATGCAGGTATGACAATCGATACCGGTCGAGCGTTAACGGTATTCAAGAGATTTTCCAGATCTGCTGCCGCCAACCTGGCATTTTTTTGCTTTACCAGCTCGCGAAAGGCATATAGTAGGGTAACCGCATATACCACCGCCAGTGCAAGGAAATACGCCAAAATCACATACTGATAATCAATAAGAAATTGAACGACGGACAGAGTCATTGGGTGTCATCCTATTCAATACATACAAACACACCGATGTGCGATACGAGTCGGAAGGTGTATCTCCCGCTGCACCGGGGTAGGCGTACGTCTCCAACACTTGAGACGCGCCCAATGTCGAAAGCGCCCGCGCTGCATTCAAGCGCACATAATATGCCTCGTCCGAGAGCGCCTTTTCCAATAGGTGAACAGATCCGCGCAGCGCAAGCGTGGCTGCTGTTGTACAGGCGGTTGCACGCACCCGCCAATCAGCGTGCAGAATATCGCCTTGTATGACTTCGTCTAGTCCGGGCCCTTGCGCGCGCATGGCAGCCAGACTTCGCAGGCAACTTATTTTGAGTATATTGTCATTTTTCTCTTGCACATCCAGCTCAGCAATTGGGCCCGCCAGTCGAGTTAGCGCCAGACGGCCCGCAGTGGCAATGACTGCGTACTGCAGGGCTTTTGCTGTAGCCAGTGACGGTAACAACGATAGACAAACACTCTCCGTCGCCTCTCTACCGATATGCTTTGTAACGGTGTCGATAGCTCGGTACGTCAGCCCTTCAACGAATCCCGCGGCAAACAACTCCCCCTCTGCCAATCGCTCCATAAAGTGATGGAGGTCCGTTGCGGTTGTACACAATTGCGACGCCACCAGCAGACCCACTGCTTTAGCGACATTCGCACCCTCCTGAGATGATTCCCGCGCGAGTTCCCGATCAATCGCCGCCGCCAGTTGTGGTTTGAGCGTGACAACGGGTAAACGACTGAGATGGAGATAACCGTGCGCGCGCTGGTACGGACGTGATGATGCGTCGGATATCTGTTTCAAATAGTGAGACACAATTCCAGAACCAGTGATTACAGGCTGCAATCTCTCTATATTGCCCGCGCCTTCTAAACAGACTACGTGTATCGCTTCCGTGAGGGCATCATAAGAAATGCTATCAAGATTCTGAAACATACTGATCGAGGAATTACTCAAAGAATCCCGAAGTACCTGAATGAAAGTATCCCTTTCTAATAAATAATTTGAGCTTATCTTTTCAGCACGATTTTTGGAGTAAACAAGAATAATGACATCCATAACAAACAGCAAAACGACGCTAAGTACGGCAATTTCCAGTACTTCGATACTGACCCCACCATTCGCCAGGAGGTCCATATTCACCACCAATACCTAACATAACCAAGACCACCAGCTCGATTATACAGTGCTTTTCGATATTCCATGAATATACCGGCGCCAATGCTGACATGTTGAGTAATGCGCCAGGTATCCCCAATTTCGACTGAAGCGCTAGGCGTATTTATGATGCCAAGCCTGGTACCCAAATTTTCGCCAGCCATTCCCCAGGCAAGGTTGGCATAGATTTCATCGTTGTCTGTCGGATTCCAACGGGGAGAAAGCATGAGCGAATACCCGTCGGTCTGGGGTACATAATACCCAGTGAGAGCCAACGATGCTGGATAGGTGAAGTAATAACGTGCCCCTACAGACAACATCGTAGCCGCCAGTCCTGGGTACTGAATTTGCCGTACTTCTCCGAAAATTTCCGTACGATCAATGGTGCGGGACAATCCAGCAAGAAATGAATAATGCGCCAGGAAGTTATTTTGCGGGCTGTATGTCGCGCCGATTTGCCCGGCATACCCATCCCTCAGTCTAAAATAGTAGATCGCACTGATATTTGTAGCCACCTCGTTGAATCGGTTCCAGCGGCTGAATGACAGAAAGAGGTTGCTGTTTCGGAAAGACTTGTTAATCGCCACACCAACGTGGTTATCTACAGGGTAATTACGCGTGCTCTCCGCGCCTCCCCCATACAGCATGATGTAGTTTGTATAGTAAGGCGCCAAGCTACCTCCAACACCGTGCAGTACAACGGGTTGCTGACCCAATGGCAGAGAGCGATAAAAGGCTAGCGCCTCGTCATCGTGATAGGCGTTGAGCAAGCTCGACATTTGTAGTGCGGAATAAGAGGAGTTATCCGGATCTTCTTCATGCAGGGCATTGAAGACCGCGAGAGCATGACCAAATTCGTGCATTTTGAGGTAAATCGTACCCATCAGCGCCCGAGCATTACGCGCGACCTCAGATCCTCCGGCAGCATAGGGCCGCAGCACAGTCAAAGCCGCTGTGAACTGCTTCCTTTCCACCATCCGGTGGGCCTCGGTCAGTGCCGCAATTGCCCGGACATGGGCCAGTTGCTCCGCAATATCTGCGTCATGCGGATATCGCTTCGCCAGGATTTCATACGTAGTTATGGACTTGCCTACTTCTCCCAGGTAAAACTCTGAGCGAGCCTGAATCAAACCACTACGATACGGATATACCCCCTCGCGAAAGAGCCTCTCACCCACAGTAGCCGAGCGGTGATACTGATGCTCTTTGAACAACTGCTCCAATTCCTCTATGCGTTGAATTTTCATGTAGTTAGCAAGTAGAGCATTCACTTCAGAGTTACCCGGATAGCGCACCGCCAGCGTTCGTAGCGTGCTTACTGCGGCCTCATAGTGTCCAGCTGCCAACTGAACTCTCGCCAAGAGTATGCCGGAGGGATATCGGCCAAAGTCTTGCCGATAGAGTCGCTCTGCGAGGGGTAGAGCTTGATCCAGATGGTGTTCGGCAAGAAGATGTTCTATCGCCGCAGGCGTCGTCAGACTTCCGCCATCTACCTTGGCGGTACCCGCACAGGCTGTAGAGCAGGACAAAACGCACAAGATGGAGCCTCCAGTCGCTGCCAGCCAAGGTGAAAGCCGGACCATTTTTCGGCCAGACCGGAATAGGGGCATAACGAGCATGGATCCGACCTGCTGAATAATAGGGCGCATGTTTACCCACCTACCTGATCAAAGAACTCAGCCTACAGAAACCACGCAACTGGATCCCAATCACCACTTTGTTAGGGTGATTGCACATCGACCACGTCGTTCCTCCTAACTTATTGGCGCATTTTCCGAATCGGACCAAAACAGCTTACAGTTTAAGCAATCTCTATGCCATACATATAAGCGAGCAATTCTTAAAGGAAACACCAAAAACATTTACGTTAGCAGCCAAACGAGCCTGATAAGGATTTGTTACAGCCCCCGAGACACCCCCTCCACAGAACAAACACTATCTGAAGAAACAAGCACATAAACTATGCCGGACTGTTTGTAACCTCTATGATACAGCTATGCCATTCGCTCTATGGCTCCTCCATCATCGCCCCCTTACCGGCGATTTCAGGCGACGGCCTCGGATATCGTCGCGATTACCCAGGTGGCGAGAAGATCGCTGTCCCGAGCGGATGGAGGGGGATCGCGCACATATAAACCACCATCCCGGCATCAGTTACAGGTTATATGGAACGGTCGCCGTCAGCTGGAAGTTCGGTGCGCTGGACGTCAGGCCGATCCCCAGATTCATGATCAAGGAACTGGTCGGAGTAAACGCATAGGTCAACCCAAGGTTCGCTACACCAACATTGGCACCGCTACCGACGATGGGTGTCCAGGCACTGCCAAGACTGCGCACGCTGGTTTGTTGCTGCAAGCGGTCAGCAAAGGAGGTGCTGACACTCAGGCGGTCGTTGAGGGCATAAGCGACGCCCAGACTGAACTGGAAGGCGTTACCCAGGCGCACCTGGCCGGGCTGAACCACATCTGCAGTCGTGCTGATATCCGAAAAACTGCGCTGCAAATTGTAGTAATAATTGGCACTACCGAAGAAGATGGCAGGATCCGAGGTGGACACAAAAGAGATGCCCGGCGTAATGGTCCAGACGCCGTTACCGGTCGGCAGCTTGGTCGGCACTTGCAGATTGGTATTGTTGGCATCTGGCTGATATACCTTGATACCGTAAGGATTGATGCCCGTGGGCGCGGTAAGCAGAAGGCTGGCCGTCAGAGTCGGCCAGCTCTTGGATTCCTGCACCAATTGGTAGTAAGCACCAAAGCTGATATCTCCCAGCCGCGGCCCACCGGAGGTCACCGTCGCTTCACTGTACTGATTGCTGGCATAACCTGCGCCGCCAATCTCATAGGTGCTTTGCCGATAGACCATCGGGACATTCAGAACCAACTGTAAACGCCGCCCGAGTGGAACATAAGCAGATTCTGTAAAGGTATAGATGCTCGACTTGACCTTGCTCACGTTGATATTACCGAGAAAGATTGCGCCCAGTGCCAGGAAGCCATTCAAATTGATGGTATTCTGGTCGGAGTACGCGTAGGACATACTCGATTGCAGGGTGATATGGTCGTAAAAGAAATCCGTGTTTTGCTGCAAGATTGCCTTTTTACTCGCCGACTCCGGGGGAGCCTTGAGATTGCTTTGCTGGGCGCCATCTTGTGCAAAGGCCTCACTTGAGGTCGCGAGCACAGAAAAAATCATCATGAATAATGCAGCCGACTTTACGCGTCGTTTCATCCGTAGTACTCCGAGCATGGTCTTTCCTGCGCAGAGCGTAGCACAAGTGCGGCGCCAGCTACTAACGTTCCTTTGCTTTTGCCATGGAATGGCCTATACTGCCTTTGGCCAGTTCGGCTGTTTTTATTTATTTGGGGTGTAACATGGCGGTTGGTACGGTAAAGTGGTTCAACGACAGCAAGGGGTTTGGTTTCATCACGCCGGAAGATGGCAAGGAAGATGTGTTCGTGCATCACTCCGCCATTGAAGGCTCTGGCTTCAAGACCTTGGCGGAAGGTGAGCGCGTCAACTTTGAAGTGACTCGCGGCCCGAAGGGTCTGCAGGCCGAGAAGGTCCGTCGGGCCTAATTAGCCCGCGCAGGGCAGTGTCAACTGCCCTCCCCCTTGCGGGGAAAACACTTACCGGCCCGGGTTACTGAGCCGGTATTTTTACGTCCGCCGCTCGCGCTTACGGGTGCTCGGCCGGGCCACGCGACGCTCTTTTTCAGCAGGTTCAGTGGTCGTTTTCCGCCGCACTGCCGGACGCCGGGGATAGCTCTCCCGCCCGGCGTCGCCAGACGATAGTGGGCGGATCTGCAGGGGCCGGCCGCAGACCCGGGTCTTCTTCAAGTGCTCCATCACAGAGTCGTGGAGATCGGCGGGCAACTCCACCATGCTGTGGTCATGGGCAATCTGTACCTTGCGAATCAGACGGCTTGGCAAGCCCGATTCATTGGCAATGGCGCCCACGATATTTTTTACCTGCGCTCCGTGCTCCTCACCCACGTCCAGGCGATACATGCGCATATTGGGCTCCCCCTCAGCGGCAGAGGATTCGCGGCGCGCCTGCGGCCTCTGCCGCTTGCCCTCGCCATCGCTGTCACGCCGTTCGCGACGTGGACGTGCAGACGGCACCGCCGTGTCCAGCGCTGCGGAGGGTCGGGTCTCCGGCGCCGGCAAGAGCGGCTTGTCTTTTTGCACTAAAAAAGCCAAAGCCGCGGCAATCTCTCCCAAGCCAATATCGTGCTCCTCCTGATATTGGGCGATCAAGGATTCGAAGGGCGCCAGATCCTCCCCCTCGATCACCGCGAGGAGCTGCTCCTTGAACTGCGCCACCCGACGATCGGCAACATCGGCGAGACTGGGCAAGTGCATAGCCTCGATACTCTGCCCGGTGGCCCGCTCGATGGCCTTGAGCAGATAACGCTCGCGCGGGGCAACAAAAAGAATGGCCTCCCCTTTGCGTCCGGCCCGCCCGGTGCGACCGATCCGATGCACATAAGCCTCGGTATCGTTGGGAATATCATAGTTGATGACGTGGGTGATGCGCTCGACATCCAGCCCGCGGGCGGCAACGTCCGTAGCAATGACGATATCGAGTGTCCCCGATTTGAGACGTTCTACGGTCTGCTCGCGCAACGCCTGACTCATATCGCCATTGAGGGCACCGCAGGCGTAACCACGTGCCTCCAGGCGCTCCGCCAGTTCGACGGTAGCCGTCTTGGTGCGCACGAAGATGATCCAGGCATTGCTGTCTTCCACTTCCAGAATACGGGTCAGGGCATCAAGCTTGTGGGTACCACTCACCTGCCAGTAGCGCTGGCGGATGGCAGACACGGTTTTCGTGGCACTTTTGATCTTGATTTCCACAGGCTCGCGCAGGTACGTGCGCGCAATCCGGTGAATGGCCTCGGGCATGGTCGCGGAAAACAGCGCCACCTGGCGCTCCTCCGGGGTGTGCTGGAGAATATCTTCGACAGCATCGATGAAACCCATGCGCAGCATCTCATCGGCCTCATCCAGTACCACCGCCTGCAGTCGGTCGAGCTGCAAGGTACGACGACGCAGATGGTCCTGAATGCGCCCCGGCGTGCCCACCACCACCTGCACTCCACGCGCCAGCTGTTTCAACTGCAGGCCCATGGACTGACCACCGTAGATCGGGAGGACGTGAAATCCGGGCAAGTATTTGGCGTAGCTCTGCATCGCCTCGGCTACCTGGATAGCCAGCTCGCGCGTCGGCGCCAGCACCAGGATCTGCGGGAAACGCTGCGAACAGTCAACGCGGCTGAGCAACGGCAAGGCAAAGGCCGCAGTCTTGCCGGTGCCGGTCTGCGCCAGACCGATGACATCCTTGCCGGCAAGCAGCGGGGGAATGCTCTGGGCCTGAATGGGCGATGGCTGCTCATAGCCAATCTCGGCTACGGCGCGCTGGAGCGGTTCGGCAAGCGCGAAATCGCCGAAACGCTGTGTGTTTTCCTGTCCCATTCCTACCCCCTACGCAATCGATTGCGCACTATACGCCAAATCTGGCGCCGGTGCATGACTCAGTCGGCAGCCAGCAATTCCTGCAATGCCGCCGCGATGCCCGCGTCGGCCCCGGGGCCATACGGCGTTTGTCCGGGCGTGAAGCGATCGCAAAAGGCGTAGTCGAAGCTTACGTCCTGCAAGCCCAGACTGCCAAAGAGGCGGTTTTCCCAAGACTGATCATCGGAGTGGGAGACCAGCGTCGGCCAGGCGGACGCCGCAGCAGGTTCGAGAATGGGTCCAAAAAAGATTGCGCCGGGCTTGTTGCGCAAGCGCAGGGCACAGGAGCCAGCGGTGCGACCCGACATCGGCAGGAAGTCGATGGTACGGGTGAGGCGCAGCTTGCTGTCCAGAGCAACATCGAGCGCAACGCCCATGGCCCTTCCCTCTATGGGTTGCGCCACCAAACGCAGACCTTTGTCCTGCCAGCTGGAGAGATCCTGGGCACCAAAACGACTCGGCAGAAACAGTACGGTTGGCGGCGCCAGCCTCTCCAGCTCTTGCCAGAGCGCGGCGTCATAGCGTGGGGCATTGACCAGAATGCCACCGGCATCCTTGTCGGCGATGTAATACACCGCCGGGGTGTCCTCTCCACCCTCCACATGATGTATACTGCGGTCAAAGAAACGACAGAGTTCCTGCATAACACCTCTCCAGTCTGGAGGGATTTACCTTGGCGCAAAAAATCTTTGCGCGCAAGGACTGGGCGCCGCAAAACGCAACGCTTATTCTGCCACTTTATCCTCCACCGAGATCTTGACCCATGGATATCGCCCAGCTTCTTCTCGCCCTCGTTCTCATTCTCCTCGCCGCCGAGCTGTTCACCAACTCCCTGGAGCATCTGGGCGACCGACTCGGACTTTCGGAGGGAGTCACCGGCTCCATCTTTGCCGCCATTGGTACTGCGCTGCCGGAGACCATGGTACCACTGGTGGCGGTCTTTGCGTCGAGCAGTCTGGCCACACCGAAACTTGGCGAGGAGGTTGGCGTCGGTGCCATTCTTGGCGCACCGATGATGTTGTCCACCCTCACCCTGTTTCTAATGGCGCTTTTCGCTGCCGGACAGCGCGGCTGGCGCGGCGAGCTCCTGCCCGAGCGCAGCGGTCTGCGTCGCGATCTATCTTGGTTTCTGGCCGCTTTCGCCCTGGCGACGATTGCGCTGTTCATTCCCCACCACGTCGCCATCGTGCGTAGTGCCATCGCCACCATCCTCGTCTTGTTCTATTTCTTTTATATTTTGCTGACGATTCGTGCCTCGGCAGCCCTGGTCGCCGATGGTCACGCCACCGAGGCAGGAGCACCACTCTATCTTTCTCGGCTAGGGCTTCCCAATGCCTTGCCGGTCATCTTCCTGCAACTGGCGCTGGGATTGGCCGGCATCATCTTTGGGGCCGAGCTTTTTGTGCATGGAGTGGAGCATCTCTCCATCTGGCTGGGGGTTTCTGCGCTCATCCTCTCCTTGCTGATCGTGCCCGTAGCCACCGAACTGCCGGAAAAAATCAACAGCATTCTGTGGATACGACGCAAGAAGGACACCCTCGCTTTTGGTAACATCACCGGTGCACTGGTCTTTCAGGGGTCGTTGTTGCCCGCCATTGGCGTCTCTCTGACCCCCTGGTCACCTACCCCACCGGTACTGCTCGGGGCCGTGCTGACTTTGTGTGCAGCGTGTTACACTTTTTTGCTTGTCTGGCGTGGCGTGCGCCTACGGCCCCTACATTTCCTCTTCAATGGGGTCCTCTATTTGGCGTATTTTGCGGTGTTGAGCTAGGCGCAGAGCGCCCCAAGCTGCTACCATTGGCGACACGCCCCAGTAGCTCAGTGGATAGAGCAACCGCCTCCTAAGCGGTAGGTCGACCGTTCGATTCGGTTCTGGGGCGCCAATCCCCATCTGATATTCCTACGCTTCGGCGCGTAGCATCCAGCGCAGGGTTTCGCGTAGCGGAATTTGCGGTGCGAGTCCGGTGCGATCGCGCAGCAAGTCATTCGATCCCCGCAGGAGGGTAATTTCATTGGCGCGCATCAGGTCGGGGTTGACCCGTAGTTCCATAGAGAATTCGCTGATATTGCTGACTATTTGCAGGATTTCGCGCAAAGAATAGGCTCGCCCGGAGCAGACATTATAGGTCTCTCCTTCGCCACCTACCACATCCAGGAGCAATGCGGCGTAGATGCCCGCTACGTCACGCACATCCGAAAAATCCCGACTCACGTCCAGATTGCCCAGCTCGATGAAGGGAGCACGTCGGCGAAAATGACTGACGATTTTCGGAATGAGAAACTTTTCGTCTTGTCCCACACCGGTGTAATTGAACGGTCGCACCATTACGATGGGCAAGCGGTCGAACCAGGTATGCACCATGTGCTCCATGGCAAGCTTGCTGCAGGCGTAGTGGTTGACCGGTGCGGGGCAGACCGACTCATCGATGACCTCGACAGACGGCGAACCATAAATGTTGGCCGAGCTGGTAATCAGGATCTTGCGTGGTGGCTTGGGTAAGGCCGCCAGGGCTTCGAGCAGGTTCAAGGTACCGAACAGGTTGACGTCGTAAAATGCACGCGGATTGCCATGCCCAACAAAGGAGATCGCCACCAGATGCGCGACATGCGTGGGCCGCAGTTCGGCGATGACGTTTCGGACTGCGACGGCATCGGTGAGATCACAGGCAATCTCACCCTCTCCCTGCCCGCTATTCGACAGCCCGACAACGCGCGCGCCCCGCGCGCGCAATCTCTCAGCCAGATGGCGTCCGGTAAAGCCGCTCAGGCCGGTGACAAGTATCATGGAGTCATCTTGATCCCTTGTGTTAAGGATCAAAAAGATACTCCATTCAGATTGCGCTGCAAATCCGTGTGCACCATCATCGCACAAAGCTCTTCCAGCGTGGTCTTCGCCTCCCAGCCCAGTTTGACCTTGGCCTTGGCCGGGTTGCCGATCAGCAAATCTACTTCGGCGGGGCGATAGAACTTGGGGTTGACGCGCACGATGGTCTTTCCCGAAGCCGCATCAATGCCAATTTCTTCCTCACCCTTGCCGCGCCACTCGATCTCCATATCCGCCGCCTTCGCGGCCATGGTCACGAAATCGCGTACGGTTTCGGTGCGGTTGGTGGCGAGCACGAAGGTATCGGGCTCATCGGCCTGTAGCATGCGCCACATGCCCTCCACATACTCCTTGGCGTAGCCCCAGTCGCGTTTGGCATTCAGATTGCCCAGCTCCAGCATCTCCAGCTTGCCGAGCTTGATTTTGGCGATGCCATCAGTGATTTTGCGGGTGACAAACTCCAGACCCCGCAACGGGCTTTCATGATTGAACAGAATGCCGCTGGCACCAAAAATGCCGTAGCTCTCGCGGTAGTTGACGGTCATCCAGTGTGCATACAACTTGGCCATCCCGTAGGGGCTGCGCGGATGGAAAAAAGTTTCTTCATCCTGGGGGATGGCATGGACCTTGCCAAACATCTCTGAGGTGCTCGCCTGGTAGAAGCGAGTCCTGGGATTCACGACCCGAACAGCTTCAAGTAAATTCAGAGCGCCGATGGCAGTAATCTGCCCCGTTGTTTGTGGCTGGTCAAAGCTCACCCCGACAAAACTCTGTGCGGCAAGGTTATAGACCTCTGTGGCCTGGCTATTTTCGAGCAAGCGGATGGCCGAACCCATATCAGTCAGGTCGAATTCCACCAGATGCAGATTGGGATGTTCTTCCAATCCCAGGTCCGCGAGACGCCAGAAATTGACCGAACTCGTACGGCGATAGGTTGCGTGTACCGTGTAGCCCTTTTCGAGCAGGAGATGCGCGAGATAGGCACCATCTTGACCGGTGATGCCGGTGATCAGTGCAATTTTATCGTTTCTGCCAGGTAAAGAGGAAGAACTCACGATCGACAGCACCCTGACCGACACGCAATGAGTCCCTGTAACCATTCCTTTTCAGTCGAAAACATTGCTCAAACCTCGCCTGGTCGCCCAACACCGAGGGCGGCGAAAGGGCGGCTTGCCTCACTGTTCTTGAGGCAGTCCGCCTTATCCATCTTGCTAACAGGTAGACGACAGGCCCCACCGAACTCAGATTTGGCTAGCGTGATGCACTGTCTTGTGGATACCTGCACTCCATACCCCCCGGGACACTCCCTGCGATTCAAGTTGGCTAACATACCATCGATAGGTCTCAACTACGCCCTCACGCAGGGAAATCCTGGCTCGCCAACCGACGGAATGGAGGCGGGTCACATCTAGCAATTTGCGTGGGGTGCCATCAGGCTTACTGGTATCGAAGACTATCTCGCCATCGAAGCCAACCACGTCGGCCACCAGCCTGGCGAGGTCGCCAATGCTAATATCCTCGCCAACACCGACATTGATGATATCCTCGTCATCATAGTGCTGCAAGAGAAATACCGCCGCGTCTGCTAGGTCATCGACATGCAAAAACTCCCGCCGCGGCGTTCCCGTACCCCAGACCACCACGTGATTCGCTCCCGAGACCTTGGCTTCATGAAATTTTCGGATCATAGCTGGCAACACGTGGGAATTTTTCAGGTCGAAATTATCATTGGGTCCGTAGAGATTGGTCGGCATCAAGCTGATGGCATTGAAACCATACTGCCGGCGATATGCTTGGCACATCTTGATCCCAGCAATCTTGGCCACCGCGTACCATTCATTAGTGGGCTCCAGCGGCCCACTGAGCAGATACTCTTCCTTGATGGGCTGGGGGGCCAATCTAGGATAAATGCAAGAAGATCCCAAAAACGCCAGCTTCCGTACCTCGTGCTGCTGAGAAACTTCGATCACGTTGTTTTGAATTACCAAATTACCGTGAATAAATTCTGCCGGGAAGGTGTCATTGGCAAAAATACCGCCCACCTTCGCCGCCGCCAGAAAGACGTAGCTCGGCCGATGCGCCTTGAAATAGCTGTCCACTGCGGCTTTATCCGCCAAATCCAGCTCACTGCGTTCCGGGACGAGCAGATTCTGAAATCCATCCGCCCGTAGGCGCCGCACTATCGCCGAACCTACCAGTCCGCGGGCACCAGCCACCAAAATTGGCTCACTGGCTTTTAGTGCGCGGCTCATGACTTTTCAGGCCGAACGGCCTGCCTCACGCTTTGCGACACCCACGCGGAACGAACGCAGTTCATCGCGCATTTTTGGAAACCCAGATCCAGACCCAACTGGGGAGACGGAAGGTTACGGCTGAGCCTCCCAACGTGGCGAGCCCAACTGCCACCGTGAGGGCGAGTATGCGGCGTATGTAACATGTCTCTATCTCCCTTAGCGAGTACTCATCATCCGGTTACCCTGCAAATTCACACCGTTCATTTGCAGGTTTTCATTCTGGTCGGTCTTCGGCGGTAACTCATCCCACAACACCACGCCTGGGTGCTGATTTTGAAGGGATGGCAAGTTCAGCTGCTCACCTTTTCCCACCACTCGCGCCAGCACTTCGGTCTGAACGCGGACCCCGGGAATCGGTGGCGCCACTGCAGCCAAGGCCGATGCGCTGAAAGAGACGGAAATCATGAACATCGCCAAACAAAAAATGTTCGGGATTTGTTTTCTGAAGGAACCTCTGGCTTGCTTCATCGCACCGACTCCAGTGAACTGTGTCAGGCAGGATAAAGCAACAGCCATGCCAATGGATTTACTTATTGAAAAATAAACAGAAAATGTCTTACTCAGGTCTTTCTGAGGGCAGCCATTGTTACAACGATGGTACTCCGCCGACGCCCTACTCCATCAGAAGACGCAAGAAGCATCTCAACTTACTGATAAATAATCGTATTAGAAACGGACATTGTATTTGTACAAGAATTGAAACAAATTGATATAAGTTCTTGATTTCCTCTAAAAAGGGATCCGACACCTTGCAATAACCCTTTGAATGAAAATATATTTATTGGATACGCGGAGTCTTCATGATGGGCGGTTTTGGTGCGGCAGCCAATCGTCCCCTCAGCGGTGGCAGAGCCAAGTTCTCTGCTGGTCTCAGCCGATCCGGGAAAACTTGGTGTTCAGGCTGCGGATTCAAGCACCTCCGCACAACAAATGCAGTTGGCTCGTAAATCTCGTCAAAATACGATGTTGATCCAACGACTGTTCGGCATAGGCCCGCGCATTATCCCCGCAGATCTTCCGTAGCTCTGGATCCGAGGCCAGGGTTCGGATGGCACCGGCGAGCGCCGCGGGGTCTTCGGGGGTCGTGGCCAAGCCTGTGTGAGCACCGGTGACCACGTCATACAGAGCGGTACCCGGATCTACGGTCGCCACGCAAGGCCTCCCGGCGGCCAGGATATTGGTCAGTTTGGACGGCATCACCAAATCCGCCGCATCCCGCCGTTGTACCACCAGATGGATATCTCCGGCGGCGAGCATCTCGGGAAGTCGTTGCACCGGCTGCACCGGCAAAAAGCGCAGATTCTGCAATCCCATGGCGGCCGCCTGCCGTTCCAGCCGAGACTGGGCTCCGCCAGCGCCGACCATCAGAAATTGTAATCGTGGTTCGTCGGCGCACAAGCGCGCCGCCTCCAGCACCACTTCCAGCCCCTGCTTTTCTCCCATATTTCCTGCATAGAGGACCAGCACGCTTTCCGGTCCCGCGCCGAGTTCTCGACGAAAGTCGTTGTCCCGTGGGCCCGGCTGCAACGCCTCGATATTCGCCCAGTTTGGAAACAGCCAAGCGCGCTCTGGCGGCACGCCCTTTTCCATCACCCGCTGACGCATGGCCTCGGTAATGGTGGACACCCGAGTGGCCCCGCGGAGCAGAAACGCTTCTACACGATACAATACCTTCCCAAACCCGCCGCCAGGCAACATTCCCAGACGCAAGGCGGCATCGAGCTGTAAGTCTTGAACGTGCAGCACCCACGGTACCCTTCTGACCCAGCCATAGAGAAGGGGCCACACCCCGATTTGCATGGGCGGCATCACCGCGATCAGCACATCGGGCTTTTGCCGAAGAAAAAAACGCGGTAGCCAGAAGCGCATCGCATTCAGGGTGAAGGTCGTTTCCAACTGGATGCGCGTTCGCGCCCCCAGCCGATTCGCCGCTGGCACGAAATGCCGCACCCGATGTACCTGTACGCCAGCCATCGCTTCAGTTCGGTAGCGGAAACCTGCATACCCCTCCGCCACCTGCCACTGCGGGTAATGCGGCAGTCCGCAGATTACCTCCACCGCATGTCCGTGCGCCGCCAGCCACTCCGCCATCTCCCCGGTGTACTTGCCAATCCCGGTGGGCTCGGGTGCGTAGTTCAGTCCGTAAATGAGGATCTTCACGGCTACCTCCCAGACGTATCGCCGTCGTCATTGCTGAGCATCCGCCTCTTTACCGCCTTCGCCGGGGTACCCAGTGCCATCATGCAATCGGGGATGTCTTCGAATACCGAACTGCGGGCGCCGACTACTGCGCCCCGCCCGATGCGAACCCCAGGCGCCACGAAAACATCGGTCGCCAACCAGGCCTCAGCACCTATCGCAATCGGCTTGGCATAGATGTCAAACGTTGGCCGGGTATAGTCATGGCTGCCCGTACAGAGATAAGAACGCTGCGAAATCACCGCATTCGCCCCGATCTCGATTTCCCCCAGGGTATACAACACCACATCGTCACCGACCCAGGAAAAATCGCCTATGGAAAGTTTCCAGGGGTAAGTGATGCGCGCCGAGGGTCGGATGATCACACCTTTGCCAACTTTCGCACCAAAGAGTCGCAGCAGAAACCGGCGCCAGCCATACAAAACCTGTGGCGACCCGGCAAACAGACTGGACTGCACCAGCCACCAGAGCTGAACATACCAGCCGGGCTTGCCGCGAAAGCCAGGCGGCATCGTAAAACGATCCAGTCGCTGCCACTCACCAGGTTTCACGATGCCCTCCGCCGCGAATGGCGAGCGATTATCTGCTCATACTCCGCCGAAAGGTCCTGTGCCACCACGTCCCAGGTCCACTTGCGCTGCACCAGATCACGCCCTGCGCGGCCCATGGCCTGGCGCCGGGGGGCATCGGGCAACAGGGTACAAAGGGCGTCGGCCACTTCCGCAACGTCGCAACGCGTCACCAGCCCCGCACCCGCTTTGCTCACCTCCCGATGGATATTCACTTGGTCCGAGATCACCACCGGCGTACCACAAGCCAGCGATTCGGCCACCACCATGCCAAAGTTCTCGGTGTAGGATGGCAAAGCGAACACATCGGCGTCCACATACGCCTGCAGAACCGCCTCGCCATCCAGGTGGTCAACAAACTGTGCGGAATCCTGCAGCGCATGTTCTGCCACCCAGCTCCGCACTTGGGAGCCATAACCTTCGTTGTCCGGCCCCACCATCGCCAGCACAGCATCCGGAAACCGTGCGCGCACCTGGGAGAAGGCTGGCACCAACAAATCGAGGCCCTTTTTGAAATTGATACGACTAAGAAACAGCACCAGGGGCGCATCTCCGATGCCGAGCCGGGCACGGAACTCCCCGCGCGCGGGGAGTTGCGCAAAACGCGGCCAGTCCAGACCATTGGGAACTACGAACGATGGCGCGCGCAGCTTCAAAAATCCCGCCCGATCCCGCTCCTCTTCGGTTGTGTAGTGAATGGCCGATGCACCGTTGAGATTGGGCACATCGAACCAGCGCTCCCAAAGGCGTTTGAGCAAAACACTCTGGCGACTTTGCCGATACAGAAAGGGATCGAGATTACCGTGCGGCATGGCGATGTACGGAAATTTGCGCCGGTGCGCGAGCCAGGCAGCATAGCTCGGCGGAAAGCGATACAGGCCGTGCACATGCAACAAGTCGAAGTCATTCAGGTGCTCGCGGAGCCAGCGCCGCATAGCCAGGGAAACCATCGGGGCACGCAGTTCCCAGGGAAACGCCTCGTAGCGCACGCCGGGGCTCGCGGCACGGAGCGCATCCACGTCGAGCAGCTCTCCATCGCGATTGCCGATTGCGGTAGTACATACCGCAACCTGTTGCCCAGCTTTGACTTGAGACGACGCCAGGGACTGCACCACTTGGGTCGTTCCACCTGACACTGATGCCATCATGGAGATTACATGCAAGATGCGCATTGAGCCCTCACTTTCATGCTGCTCTGGTACTGCCCTGTCGCAAGGCCAACCGCAACTCTCACGAAACGGAAACCGGTTTGTCGATCAAAGTACGAAAGTCTTCCAGGAACAATTGCGCGATACGCTCGGGTGCGTGGGAATTGCGAACCTCCAGCGCCGCCTGGGCGAGCCGATTCAAATCAGATGGATTGCTGATCAGTTCCAGTAGAGCACTCGCCAGTTGCTCTACCGCATCACTCGCTCGATGATCGAATGACATGCCATTCATTCCGTGAAAGATGAAGTCCTTGAAGCACTGAAGGTTCGAAACCACCGGCACACAGCCCCACGCCATGGCCTCCAGCGGCGCCAGTCCAAACGTCTCGCCTCTCTCAGCAACCGAGGGATACACAAATAGGCTGGCGCGCTGGTAAAAGTCGAAAAGCCTCTCTTTCTCGTAGACGGGTCCATGAAACCTGACATTATCACGCACACCAAGGGTTTCTTGGAGCGTTTTCAGATATTCCTCTCCGCCGCCTCCCTCATGGAATTGCCAGGGACCCACAATGTCCAGTCGCCAATCGCTCGGCAGCCGGGAGGCGAGCATATTCAGTAGATGCAGGCCTTTCTCCGGATGCAACCGTCCACAATAGAGAATAGATTTCTCCTTGCGCAGCCAATCCACCGGCCCGAGGTCACGCACCTCAAACGGCAAAGGAAGCGGAACCACCTTGATCCGATCTGCCTGATTAGCGGGCAATTCCTTCGCTATCGCCTGCGCCACTGCGCTGGAGGGCGCTTGCAATCTGGCAGCACGCCAATACAGGCGCATTTGGCCCTTGGGCATTCGCCCTACCAGGACATAGATGGCAGCGCGGCTACGCCAAGGCAAAACGATTGGCGCCGAAAAGGTATTGGTGACCACGACATCACTGTCTCGAGGAATGACGCTCGCGGCCCGCAGCGCATAGCGAAAATCCAGCACCCGGTTGACGTACTGCTTGGGGCCCGCATCAAAGCCAGGAATTCGGATATGCCGAACCCCTTCCTGCAGTTCGCGATCAGGCAGCCCTGTCCACGTCCGCGAGACATGCGTCACCTCATGGCCCGCTTCGGCAAACTTCTGACCAAGTATGTGCCAGAGTTTCTCAGTCGCTCCACCTTGCAATGGAGGCACCGGCAGGCATGGCCCTGAAAGAATCGTGATTTTCATCCGAGCCCCCCCCCGATACTAATGACCTGTCTAATGCGCCCCATCAATGCTCCTCTCTTGTCTCCTGCCGACGGCCGGTGGAAAGTTCGATGCCTAGCCGTAATCGGATAGCGGTAGCCAGGTCAACGCCCGGCTGGCGCATGGCATGTTCGACTTCCATCACTTTTGCGTCTACCAATAGCCGATACCACAGCCCTTGTAGCGTGTGGAACATCAGACCACGCAAACCATCCAGAAAACCGAGTTGAAAAATCACGCGGTAGATCCAGAACAGAAAGGGTCGAACACCAAGCGGCAGCCGAGCGTACAACCGCGTCTTGAGCCAGCGCTTGAGCCGCGCCTGACGACTCAAACCGATAGAGGACGATTCGCGCGACTCGCGCATCAGCAACAAATCCACCGCTTCACGGTTGGCGTAGCGGTTGTGCTTGTCTGCCCACCAAGTCAGGGTGTTGAGATTGTGGTCCACGACAAAGCCGGGCAAGCGGCGCACGCGACCACCGGCAAGGACCAGATGCTCGTCCATCCAGCGCTCTTCACAGCGCGCCATGCCGGCTCGCCAGATGCGCAGCAGCCACGGCGTCATGCCGCCATGTCGGATGCGCCGACCGAGAAAAGTGGTGGGCCGCCGCAGCTCAAAACCCGTCACCTCGACCGGTGTGGCGCGCATCGCATCCCGCACTGACGCCAGCGCCACAGCGTCCAGATATTCATCGGCGTCCAGACGCATCACCCAATCGCCATCAATCGGCGCGTGATCCAGCGCCCAGTTGAACTGCGTTGCATAATTCACCCACGGATGGATCAGGACCGTCGCCCCCAACGACTCGGCGATGGCTACCGTGTCATCGGTCGAACCAGAGTCGATGATCAGAATTTGGCTGGCAACGGCGCGGATGCTCTCGATGCAGCGGCGGATATGGAGCCGCTCGTTGAAGGCCAGGATGATGACCGTCAGTGGGGAGGAATCCGCACCTCCAGGCATCTTTTGTTGAGAAACCGCGGAGCTCACCGTGCCGCCCTCTGTCGATCGATTCCAGCCTGCCTCCCCGCAGCTGGAACAGCCAGCCCGGAACAGGAAGGGATGTACGCCAGATGCCGAAAGCCAGCCAGTCTCATAGTGCCTTCCCAGGAGAGCGGTCCTCGCGATCGATTGACTCCTGCAATCCCAGCAACTCTTGGATTACCTGCAAATAGCCTGCACGCATGGAGGAATCGTTGAACTTTGCGGCCTGACGCAGGCCCTTTCCACGCAAGCGCAACGTCTCTCCAGACTCTAGAAACGCTGCAATTTCCTTGGCGGCATCCGCGCCTTCGGGATCGATGAACAAGGCCGCATCGCCGCCAACCTCGGTCATTGGTGCCCGGTTACTGGTTACCACTGGGCAACCACTGGCCATCGCTTCGGCAATGGGCCAGCCAAAACCCTCCGCCAAGGAGGGAAAGAGCAGAAATTCTGCCAGCGAGTACAGCGCCCGCAGGTCCTCGTTGTCGGCGCCGGTGACCGCATGGACACGGTCCGCGAGCTCGCTTTGCTGCACCGCTGTAGTCAGATCCTGCGGCCAAGGTTTGCCGGCCAGCACCAAACGACAAGCAGCGAAGGCCGGATCTCGGGTCAGTTGGGAAAAGATGCGTACGACGCCGACGCGATTTTTGTACCATTGGTTGCCACCGACGTGCAGTACAAAAGGCTGGTCAACATCGAGACCAAGTGCCGACAAACGCGCACGCGCCTGCTCTGGCGGCATGGGCGAATAGGGATAGTTCAGACCATTGTAAACGACCGATACGCGATCATCAGATAAACACAGTACCGCTTGCAACTCACGCCGGGTTTGTTCAGAAACACAGACCACCCGTTGCGCGCGCCGAAGTCCGCTGGCGATCCAACGCTGCAGCATTCTGCCTGTCCGGCTTACGTGATAGTTGGCGATGACCCCCTGTGCCCCCCGTATCGCCAGGAGGTCGTGGCACGTTACCAAGTGCGGCTTGTGGCGGAGCCAGGGTACCATCATCGCGTTACCTTGGTCGCATAGATGTACGACATCGGCCCAGGCAAGTGCCTTACGCAACGACCAGCGAAACAGCACGAAGCGGTCCAGGTAGCCCAGCCATTTACCCAAACCCTGCTCAGCGTTAGGGACGAGGCGCCCGAGCAGCACCGGCTGCTGCAGGAGCCGCACCTCGTGCCCCGCCTCGGCGTAGAGCCCGCAGATTAAGTCGCCAAAGCGTAGCATGCTTTGCTGAGTCATGGGCGGATAATTGCCAATAACGAGAATCTTCAGGACCGGCGCCATACGCTCAAAACCCTAGTCAACCAAAAAGCGACGGCATACAGAACCGCAATCTGAATCCAGCCCCGCATCAGCACCCCCATGATGCCTGAGATGCTCTCGGTACCCGTAGCCGCACTGGTAAAGAAAAAGGACTCGGAAAACAACATACCGATCACCAGCGGATTGAAGCGCGCTGTCCATTCCCCCGTGCTCTCCGCCGGACCGGCCCAGCACCACGCATCCACCACCGCAAAGATCAGGGCGCTGAGCAGCAGGAGCAGCAACGGCCACAGGTAGCCGAACACGATATCGAGATTGACCAGCAACGAACCGGAGCGGAAACCGCCAATGGCGTAGGGGTCGCCGCTTACGGCGTACAACAGGAAATCTCCTGACGAGCCGCTAGTCACCAACCGCTTGTTGGCATCCAGCCCCAACAGGCTGATCATGGGCGATGGCAGGATGGAGATCACCTTCTGTTTCTCGATCTGCGCAAAGTAGCTCGCAGCGCCGGGGCCCAACGCCTGCTGATTGTCGACAGCATTGTCGACGAACTTGAGGTTGGCCAGGCGATTGAGATAGAGGTTGTCGAAATAGTCCTCATTGATTCCACGGCCGCCGGCCATGGCAGCCGAGATTCGCGCAAAACGTTGCGCGATGTGCCCACTGCGAAATGTCTCCCAGGTCTTGAGCACGAGCTGCGAAGGCGTCATATCCGTCCGCTCCCCCCGCACCAGCACCATGGCCATGGCCATTTCTGACACCGGCCCAGCGATGAGGAGTATTGCAAAAGCCGCCAAAGCGATTTTTCGCGGACTTACGTTGGGTAGCGGCATCTGGCCGGTCGCCAGCAAAAAGAAATAGACAATCAGCAGGGATGCAAAGCCCATCAGCAGATACGCACGACTGTTGACAATCATCGCCAGCACCAGCAGGGCACCGGTATAGAAAACCAGCGCTAGGCCGTTCACCCGAGGTATCCGGCGCGGCGGCGACCAGGCGGGCAGAAGCAGGGTGATGTACGGTACGTAAACAAAGGGATGCAAACCCTGCATCACGGCCTGTAGAATGCCCGACCCACGAACATCAAAATGGTCGCCAAACAATACGGCGATCACGCCAATCGCCCCCATCAGCCAGAGCTGGGAGAAGTGGGGCACACGATAAAAACCCAATCGGCCGTAGAACTGTTTTCGTAAGATCCCGCGCAGGGCGATGAGAAGTGACCCATTACTGTATAACTGGTGCCCGCCGATCAGTGCCAGCAGTCCAATTACCGCATAGGCCAGGTCGATAACTGGGAAGTACAGGTGGTGCGTTACCGGCTGCAGCCCTAGCAACTGGCCGAGGGGTGGCAGGGTAAAATAGGAAAAGGTATAGCCCAGCAACATGAGAGTGGAGATCGGATAGCGCTGCAATGTCGATTGGCGGAGCGCGTAGCCATAACCCAAGGCGTTGCCTGCCACTATGAGCGCAGAGGTGGCTAGGTTAGCAGTGGTAAAGAGGAGCGTGAGCTGCAGGACGGTGGCGGTGAACGCTGCTATGAATACTGTCCAGCGCAGGGTCCGCAAGGTCGCTGGGGTTGCCCAGCGCCTAGGCTGTTCAGGCCGTCCGGAGGCTGCGGGCATGGGTTGCTGCACCGGGTCACGCAGAGCCGCCGCCGGGAGCGTCATATCTTATCGCCTTCATCAGTAGGGCACAGGGTATCCCCTTGTCCAACGGCTGCATCGATTACCTGCGCCAGCACCCGTTCATTGTAGTGGCCGTTACGCAAGGCTCGGGCATGGCCCGCCGCAGCGATGATTTTGCGCCGTGGCTCGTCGGCCAGCAGGGCCATGCACTGCTCGGCACACTCGGCGGCGTTACTCCAGAACACCGCCTCCCGACCGTCCTCGTAAAGCTCCAGATGCTCACTTGTGCGTTCGGCGCAGAACAATCCACCCAAGGCGGTAATCTCCAGGCTGCGCGTAGTGTGCAGATCACGGTTGCCCTTGGACAGCAGACCTAGGCTGATCTTGCCAGCAAGGATGGCGGCGGCATAATCGTCGTTGGAATAAAGCCCAGAACCGCGCCAGTACGGCGCAAGTTGCGGCCATTCTGGCGCCTTCTGCCAGCGATCACCCCAGATCGACATCGGCACGCCATGCCGCACTAGTTCGGCCATGAACGGCCCGCGCTCCGGCATCCAGGTACCGACAAATACCACCTCGCTGGCAAAACGCCGATACTGCTCTGCGCTCAGCTCACGCGGCCTATGCGCTATTTCATCTGCACTGAACCAGACTCGCATGACCTCTCGCGCACCACGGGCGCGTGCCTCCGCGACATTCTCGGCACGCATTACCGCCAACAGGTCGTACTCGGGTACTGCTGAAAGAAAACCAGAGAAACGTCGGGCATCCCGGCCCCCGAACGGATCGTCGACCGTGTAGTTGACGACCGGTACGGATGGACCGCAGCGTTTGTGGATCCCATCTACGATGCGCGGACCAAACCACTCGCCCTGATCGATCCACACCAGATCGGGGCGCGATAGGCTGACCGTCTCGACTAGGCGTCGACCCAGCATTAGGTTTGAACCGATGCCACCTCCCCGGTACAACCAAGGACCCACCCACCGGCCCTCGGGCAGCCACGCCCAAGGATCAACGATCGTGACATCGTGGCCCAGGCGTTCCAGTGCCAGACCACGATGAAAGGAAGTGCCACTATGCTGGCCGACGTAAGCAATACGCATCACACGCCCTTCCACGACATTGCCCACAGGCTCTGCGAGAACACTGCACGGCGGTCAATGCTGCCTGTCCCTCCTGCCTGGCCAAAATCGATCTCCGTGATCGTTACATTGCGATGCGCTGGCTCGCAACGCTCTATCAGCCAAAGCAGATATAACACGCGCGGCGCCGGTACCTCGCCACACGCAATCACGCAGGCGCCGAAGATACGTTGCCGATAAATGGCAAATTCGTCCTTATGCATATAGTAGTAGGTTCCTCAGCATCGCGAAGATGTCATCCCAAAATTTTTACCCGGCCACCAATGCCCGGCACTCTAAGCAGAGCTGCCTTGCCCATCCGGCGTTGCCGGTCAAGAACGCCTACCATTCTCTGCAAGCGCTCAGCTAGAATTTCGGGAGCACGGATGGAAGCGACATAGCCCCCTACTCCCTCCGCAAGTAGGTTTCTCTGCAATAATCATGATGCATAACTCCGGTGCAACCCGGAGAGGCGGTTCGCCAGCAACAACGCATAGACCCCAACCCCGATGTCGACCGCGACCAAGGCCATGCCGACTCCCGCCAAATCGTGAGTCCAGCGCAGCAGAAGATATGCGAGCAGCAAGCCTGCTCCAGATGCGATCACGAACCACATGGCTACGCGTACCTGTCGGTTAAGAGCTTTCAAAAAGCTAACGGCGGACTGCCAGAGCACAGTCGTGAAGGCAGCTAGGAGGAGCCAGTGAAAGAGCCCGGCATTCATGACCACCTTGCCGTGGGTCCAAAAGGCCACCACCAAACCGCCCAAGAAATACAGGGCGATCCCGACACCAAGCGCAAGCGCCAGGCTGATCCCCATTCCACGAAGATACAGGATCCTGACAAGATTGGAATTGCCCTGCCCCCAGGCACGCGCCACCTCGGGCTCCATCGCATGGGTGATGGCGGCGATCCCCTGCACCACGAGACGAGTGAGGGTGCGCAGCACACTATAGGTGACGACCGCTACTGGCCCCATCACTGCAGCCACCACTAGCAACATACCCTGGATACTAAGGGCATTCGCGAGCGTAAGGGATAGATTGGCCAGCGCCGGACGTAATAACCCCTGCAGGTGCGCCAGTCGCGCGTTTACAAAACCCGGTCGCAGCACTGGATGTCGCCGAAAGAGCAGCAAGGCGACCGCCGGCGTCGCCACAAGCCACACGCCTACGAACCACGCCGCCGCCACCAAAAGCCCACAGCCAGAAAGGGCCAGTCCCCACATTCCGACCTGCTGCACGAGCAAGGTATTGGCGTTGATTTGGACATGCAGGGCATAATCACCATTCGCACGAAAACCTGCATGGTTGACCCCATCAGCGAGCTTTACCAGTACTTGGGCTACCAATAACCAAAGGATCCAACGCACCTCGCTGGTGGAAAGGGAGGTGAGATGCAGCCAGTGACCCAGCGGTAGCAACGCCACCAGCAATATGACCAGCGCCAATCCCGCCACCGCAAGTCCATAGACCAGCGCCGCTAAACTCTGGAAGACGGCGAGGGCGCCCTGGGTGTCGCCACGCCCCATACGGGCAGTCATGTCGTTGCCAGCCGACTGCGAAAAACCGAGATCCGCCATGGACAGATAGGTCGGGATGGCAGCGAGGATCAGCCATTCGCCGTACAGCTGCTCTCCCCACGCATGCAGCAAGATTGGCACCCCAGCCAATTGGATGACGATCGTTACTATCTGGCTATAAGCATTGGCGCCAAAGCCATGGAGAATCCGCCGCAAGACGCCGCTGTCTATCCTAGACGAAGACACACTGCCAGTCGGCGTTTCCCCGTTCACCCGTCTTTCTCCAGATCCTGTTTCATCCGGCCACCGAATCTATCAACATCGGATTGATTCTAAACCTGTTTCTTTGCAGTACGGCAAGACCCGGCGCTACATAACGCTGCAATTGCTCAACCCGATGTAGATCCGTACCCCACAGGGCGACTAGATCACGCTCCATGAGCCACCGGGCCAGCTGCTGCGGGCCTCGGCCATACTGGCCCACCAGGCTACCGATGTCGCACTGAAGCCACACATCCAATTGTTGCAAGCGAGCGAGCTGGCTATCACGATCCCAGCGCAGATATCGGTAGCGTTCCACGTGGGCCAGGACGGGCTGGTATCCGGCCTGCTTCAAGGTCAACATCACATCGTCGGCACAAGACGAAGGCTGGAGCATCGGGTATTCGACGAGGACCAATTTGTGGCCCAACACCGGCAGATGCAGCAAATCATCCCGCTCGATCGCCTCGAACAAACTTTCGTCCACGAAATACTCGGCAGCGAGGCGAAGAGTAAAGTCGTCGCCAACACGTTGCTGCAGATCGTGGACGGCTTCCTGCAGCTGACCTGGCAGATTGTCATATACCCCCGGATAAATGTGGGGAGTCAGCACAGCTCCACGATACCCCAGGGCCTGCATCCCCTCGATGGCCGCTCGAGCCTCTTGGAGACTGCGAAGACCATCATCCACTCCTGGGAGCAGATGGCAATGGAAATCCCAAGCAGGGCCCAGAACGCTATGTCCAAGCACCCGCTTCGATACGGCAAGCACACGCTCGCGCAGCTCCTGCATCATTTCCGATTTCTCAGGCTTACCAGAAACCGCCGCCAGCTTTCGGCAGACGCCCACGACCCACCTTTGGCATGGATCCCATAACCGTAACGATAGCTCCCAAGGATATGGATACCGAAGATGATCAAACCAGACGGACGATGCAGGCCGAGGATGCCCTGCAAATGTTCCTGGTAGGCGCGACGCGGGGTGTGCTCAATCTTTGCGACCGTCAGCAAGCGATCCACCAGTGGGCCGATGGTCAACATATCGCCCACCATTGGGAACGGCGGCGTATCCATCACGATGTAGTCGTAATGGGAACGCAAGGCAACCAGCAACTCCGCCAGTTTGCCTGACCCAAGGTGTTCGCTCGGGTTGGGTGGGGTATTCCCCGCAGTGATCAGATCAATACCGGTATCCTCGATATGATGCAGAGCTTCCTCCCAGCTGGAGCGGCCGGCGAGAACTGCTGCCAGGCCGGGTTCTTGAGCGACCCGGAACGCGAGATGAGCATGGGGCTTGCGCAGATCCGCATCGAGCAGGAGGACCTTTTTGCCGTCCTGGGCCAAGGCCACGGCGAGCTGAAAGGCGAGCGTGCTTTTGCCATCCCCAGGGATAGCCGAGCTCAGGGCCAGCACCTGCCCACGCCCTTCTCCCGCAGCGAGATAGAGGTTGCCGCGCAGCAGGCGCAGGGCCTCACCATAGCTGGAGCGCGGATCCGGCATCTTGAACGAGGTCGCCTGGGTCTTGGGAGGGATCTGTTCTGCCGGCAGAAGCCCGTAGACCGGCAGGAAGGGATAGCGGCGGCGCACTTCTTCCTCGCTGCGAAAACCAGGATGCAACCAATAACGGCCAAGGACGATACCCAGGCCCAAGAGTACCCCCAGCAGACCATCCAGCAGAATTTCCCGCTTGGCATCCGGCGCTACCGGCTTGTCTCGCACCAAGGCGGTATCCAGTACGCGATTCTTGGTCAAGGTACTGGCCTTATTGACGGCGGCCTCCTCCTGCTTTTGCAGGAGGAACATGTAGAGCTTGCCCAGGACCTCGGTGGAACGGGTGAGGGAGATGATCTCCAGTTCGGATCGAGGATAACTGCCCATCTGTGCCCGGGTCTGGCCAATAATGGAGTCGATGGATTGGAGCTGTTGGTTGGCTATCCTCTCCTGATTATTAACGAGGTTGCCGATAGCCGAGCGGATGGAGGCGATCTCAGACTTCACCTGCACTACCTGCGGGGCGGCGCTGGTGTAGAGCTTTTGCAGAGAGTCGAGTTTGGTCTGGGCCTCGGCCAGACGAGTACTGAGCCCATTCAGGACGGGATCCTGAACATTGCTGAACAGGTAGGGGTTCAGCTTGCTATCGGGCTGAGCCAGGGCCTTCTGGATCTGCTGCAAGCCATAGAGGGTGATCTTGGTCTGGGAACGCTGGGTTTCGTACGTGGCAAGCTGCTGGATCAGCTCCTTGGCTGCCTCGGGAACAGAGATCACGCCGCTTTTGCTCTGAAAATTAGCCAGCCGGGTATCGGCAGCACTGAGAGCAGTGCGGATTTTTTTCAGTTGCCCACTGAGGTAATCGTAGGTGGCACCGGCTTGGTCGGTACTCCAGGATCCAGTTTCGGTCAGGTAGGTCTGCATGAGGGTTTGGACGAAGCGCCGGGCGGCGTACGGATCGGCACTCTGATAGTGAATGCCAACTAGGTAGCTAGTCCTGCCGGCTCCCGCCGCGTCTGCCAGCCCTCCCACTTGGGATACGGAGAGCGCTCCGGAGCTCATCATGGCATCGTAGGAGGCAAGAGGACTGTTTATGCGGATCTGGTATTCCGCATGGGCCGCAGGAACATATTGAGGCTGCACAGGATCCAGCGTCAAACGTAGGTCCGGCCCGACTGCAGGCTGCCCGAGCAGACCCGTCAACAACACCTTCCCGTGATGAAGAATCTGGTATTTGTCGGCTTGCGCAAAGCGTATGGTTAGTACCTGCCCGGCCAAACTAGCATTGGTTACCTCAGCATATAACGCACGCAGGGCATGTGGGGGTGGGGCATAGAGAGACAGCTCCCGGCCGCCGAAGACCCATCCCGCATACGACAGGCCCGGTCGGTGCCCGGCGTTCCATACCTGCGCGTTGATCCCAGAGGCAAGGATAGCCCGCTGAACCATGTCGCGGCTCCGGATGATCTCGATCTGGGTGTCCATGTTGGAACCCTGTACCAGGCCAGTGAGCAGAGAGATGCCGCTGAGCGCATCGGAGGAAAGCGGCTGGTTTTTTTCCGCGCTGGCGAGGTATAGGGATCCACCGGCTTCGAACTTCGGAGAAGTGATGAGGACCATGATCAAGGCCAGCAGGGCAGCGACACCACCCAACAGTACCGGCCATTTCCAACCGGCTCTGATTGTTTGGATGATGGGTCCGAGTTGGAACTCGTCTCCGCCCTCCGAATCGCCAGATCCGATCATCCCCATAGGGCTGGCCACAGGAGCCCCTATGGGCGGCATGCTCTGTGCTGGTTGCTTATCGGACACAAAGTCTCCTATTGGCTCAAGAACTTGATGGATACGAAAGGCTGAAGTAGCGTGGAGATGGCTTGCAGCGACGGCAGCAGGAGCTGTATGGCCTGATTCCAACTACTGATGGTGGTTTGCGGCACGAAGACGATATCACCGGACTTCAGGTAAAAGGGCGCAGCTTGACCTTCCAGGATCTTTCGGGCGTTGACGACATAAAACTGGCCTGTGGTACCTTCCGAGCGGATAACGCGAATGTCACTAAGCCGGGCGAGGGTAAGCTGGGTGGTGTCCATACCCGCATCGGAAAGTGCCTGCAGCAGGCTGAGCCGCCCATCCACGAAGGGGACCGGACCGGGCGTTTTTACCGCACCAAAAACAAAGGCCTTCATGCTGCTGACGCTGGGCACGACGACGGTATCGCCGCTGCGCAGTGGGATATTCTGCTGTAGGTCGCCAGCAATGACCAAGGCGTGGAAATTAACTGGGAGTTTGCGGCCGTTCTGTACCACGTACGCCCCTCGCAGATCGGCATTGGCAAGGTCTACCGAGCCGCCCAGGGCCATGGCTTCCAGTAACCTTACGGGCCTGTCGGAGTAGACCAGGCCGGGTTTGGTGAATTCGCCGAGGAGGTAGTAGCGGATGCTATGGGCCACCTGAAGCTGGACGGTCACCTTGGGATCAATGACATACTGTGCGTAGAGCTTGGTCAGGTGGGCCCGCAACTGGTCCGTGGTCATGCCTTCTACATGAACCACGCCGAGCAGCGGCAGCTGGATGTTTCCATCGTTGCTGACTAGAGCGCCCTCCAACCCCGAAGAGGTTACCCCCGGCGCAGGCGCGGAGAGATCCGGATGGAGGTAGACCGATACCGACACCACATCCCCCGGCCCCAAGTGATAGGTAATGCTTTGATTCAACAGCCGATGAACCGTAGCGGGGGACAACTGCTCATCACTTTGGGCCACCACTGCTGACGGGAGAGGCTTGTTGACGCCCGGCCGCAGATCATCGGGATAAGAAGCACAACCTGCGAGCCCAGCGCCAATCAGACCAGCCAGCAGCGCGGTGCGGATGAGTTTCATTGCCGACGACCTCCCCGTGGGGCCTAAAATTTTTGCTGCGTTTAACGCGGGCTTCACGCGAACTCCTGTCAAAACTTGCGGTGGACGCCGATACTGCCTTCCAAGAACATCAATCCGCTACATAGTCGCCATTGGGACAGATTTCCACACCGTGGATCCGATGGGCAAGACCATGATGCCAACCGGTACCACAATGCAAAGCCCGTGGATCCCCCAGCAGTTGCCGTTGAAGGCATCCAGACGGATTTGGTTGCTGGCGCATTCTCTTGGTTGCTTCATGACATCAATATCCATGACAAGTGGTCCAGAAACACAAAGCAACAACTATGCCAAATCGGTAACCTGTTCTCCATCAGATAGTAACGAGATCACTCCATCGTTTCGGCGGGTATTCTTTGTCTCAGCAATGTTACTCGGATGCCTCCTGGGTTTGGCAGAAAGGACAAGAAATATCTTTACCATACTGATAAATCATCCCATTAGAAAGAAAACTGCGCATCTGTACCAGATTTGATACGACCTCAGAAAAACCTCCACATATCGGTGCATCTTCCCCGGCCGCGCGTTCCAGACACGCCAACTGGTCTAACACCAAAATCTTTTGGGGCCTTGACAGGACGCTATTTTCTCTGTTTCCATTTTCATATTATCTTGATCGGAGATTGCATTCTGGGCCATGCATTACCAGCACTCCGATTCTCTGCCCTCGCTGCCTCCCCGACGGGCTCGTCTGTAGTTTTCGATCCGGGGTACGTGCTTGGTAAAGGAACCGTATGCCACTCGCGCAATGCCATGCTTATGATGCGGGCCGGTCAGAGACATATCCGAGCGAGGCGCAGCTCTCCATGCTTCCCTCGCCACCTCTAACGATGGAGAGTTGCCAGTGACAACCGTGAAATCCACCGTCAGAACCGAACGCAGCCTCCCCTGGCAGCGTCTGGTGCCCTACTTCCTCGGCATGGCGGACGCGCTGGCTCTCTTCGCCGCCTTCTACTTCGCGCGCATTTCGCATGCGCTGTACTACGGTATTGATCCCCTGCAGGTACTCCTGCACTGGTGGGGCGAGATCGTTCAGGTAAACATCCTGTTGTTCTTTTTGCTGGCGGCCACGGCCATTCTGGCTTTTGCCTACAAAGGCCATTACGCCCGGCGCAAGGCCTTCTGGGACGAAATGGGGGAAATGGTCGGGGTGCTGACGGTACTCGTCGTCCTCAACGCCTCCCTGGCATTTTTTGGCCAGTGGCCGATGTCGCGCCTGTGGCTCTTCTCCACCTGGGGATTGGCTTTCCTGTTCTTGCCGGCCAGTCGGCTGGCAATGCGGCGCATCCTGTATCATCTCAGGGCATGGAATCGCCCCGTGGTGATCGTCGGTTGCGGGCAGAACGCCGCAGAGGCCATTCGCGCCCTGGACAGCGAGCCACTTCTCGGCTACGAGGTGCAACGGATACTGGTGCCGGAAGGCGCAACGCCACCCGGCGATGGTTTTCCAGCCTGCGCTCCAACCCAAACCTTGGGCAATGATCCACTGGAGACCCTGGCCCGGCTGGGCAACCCCCATTTGATTCTAGCCTTGGACATGGATCAGTGGGAGGCGCAGGAGCGGCTGATCCGCACCCTCAGCTTCAGTTACCGTGACCTGACCATTGCCCCGCCCCTGCGCGGCCTGCCTCTTTTCGGGCTGGAAACCATGCATTTTTTCAGCCATGAAGTGCTCATGCTGCGGGTACGCGACAACTTGGCGCGGCCGGCATCGCAAGGGATCAAGCAGCTTTTCGATCTGTTGGCTACCAGCCTGATTGTGCTGATGCTGGCGGTACCAATGCTGGTGATCGTCTTGCGCATTCGCCGCGAAGATGGAGGCCCTGCCTTTTTCGCTCAAGAACGCATAGGCAAAGACGGCAGACCTTTCCCGTGCCTGAAGTTTCGCAGCATGGTGGTGGACGCTGAACAAAAGCTGAATCTCTATCTGGATGAGCACCCCGAAGCGCGGGCCGAATATGAGCGCAACTACAAGCTGCGGAATGACCCCCGAGTCACGTCCATTGGGCGCTTCCTGCGCCGGACCAGCCTGGACGAGCTACCGCAGATCTTCAATGTCTTGCGCGGCGAGATGAGTCTGGTTGGTCCGCGCCCCCTCCTCGAAAAGGAACGTTCCCGCTATGGCGAGGGCATCCACCTCTACACCCAGGTTCGCCCCGGCATCACCGGGCTCTGGCAGATCAGCGGTCGCAGTAACACCACCTTTGCCGAGCGGGTGCACCTCGACGCTTGGTATGTGAAGAATTGGTCCCTTTGGTACGACATCGTCATCTTACTGCGCACCGTCAAGGTCGTGTTCCGACGGGAAGGTGCGTATTGAGAGGGTTGCGGCGCAGCCACCGCTAGTTTGCACTATCCTATAGGCGTATCCGGTTATCGAAGATACGTACTCACGAGCCGCGGGAGGGGATGCAAAATGGCAGCGGAACACGACCCAAAAGAATGGGAACAAATGGCGCCCGAAGCTGCTTTTCAGTCGCTCGACAGCAACGAAAAGGGGCTCAGTACCGCAGAGGCGACACAACGACTGCAGCAGTATGGCGAAAACGCCTTGCATGAAAAGGAAATTCCCCTGTGGCACCGGCTGCTCTCCTACTTTTGGGGCCCTATCCCGTGGATGATCGAA
The DNA here is from genome assembly GCF_024396695.1 of Acidithiobacillus sp. YTS05. Lineage (GTDB taxonomy): Bacteria > Pseudomonadota > Gammaproteobacteria > Acidithiobacillales > Acidithiobacillaceae > Igneacidithiobacillus > Igneacidithiobacillus copahuensis. The sequence continues at coordinate 295,167 of NZ_CP094359.1, read as the reverse complement.
GTCGCTGCAGTGTTATCCGCCATCAATGACGACTGGAAGAGCTTTTTTGTGATCTTCGCCATGCTGCTGATCAACGGTGGTATTGGCTTCTGGGAGGAAAAAGGCGCTGCCGACGCCCTCAAGGCCCTGAAAAACCAACTGGCGCTCAAAGCGCGTGCTCTGCGCGATGGCCAGTGGCAGGAAATCGATGCCGGCACCCTGGTACCGGGGGATGTCATTCGCGTGCGTCTGGGAGATGTGCTGCCCGCCGATGTCAAACTCTTTTCCGGCGACTATCTTGCCGTCGATCAATCGGCGCTGACCGGCGAATCGCTGCCCGTCAACAAAAAGCCCGGGGCGGTGGCCTACTCCGGAACCATCGCCAAGCAGGGGGAGATGCTCGCCCTGGTCTATGCCACCGGCAGCAAGACCCTCTTTGGCCGCACGGCAAGTCTGGTGCAGAAGGCGGCCCCCGTTTCCCACTTTCAGAAGGCCGTGCTTGGCATCGGCAATTTCCTCATCATCCTCGCCCTGGTCCTATCGACGATCCTGATTGTCGTCGAGCTGGTGCGAGGGCTGCCGTTCTTGGAGCTGCTGGCCTTCATTCTGGTCGTCGTCGTGGCGTCCATCCCTGTCGCCATGCCTGCCGTGCTGTCCGTGACCATGGCGTTGGGGGCCTTAGCCTTGTCGCGCATGAAAGCGATCGTGTCCCGCCTGACCTCCATTGAGGAAATGGCCGGGGTCGACATTCTCTGCTCGGACAAGACCGGCACCCTGACGCAAAACAAGATCACTCTGGGAGATACCGTGCTCTTTCAGGCCAAGGAGGAGCAGGAGGTGATTGTTGCCGCTGCTCTCGCCTCCCGCGCCGAAGATGCCGATGCCATCGATCTGGCCGTGCTCGCTGGCCTGCAGGATAAGGCCAAGCAACTGCAAGGTTTTCAGCAGGACAAGTTCATCCCCTTCGATCCCGTTTCCAAGCGCACGGAAGGACAAATCCAGGGTCCAGACGGCAAGCACTTCCGTACCTCCAAGGGCGCTCCCCAAGTTCTCATGGATATGGCCAAACTGGACGGTGATGCGCGCAGCAAGGCAGAAAAGGCGGTAGAGGACTTTGCCGCCAAAGGCTTCCGCACCCTAGGGGTCACCCGCTCTGATGACGACGGTGCCAGTTGGCAGTTTCTCGGTATTCTCTCGCTCTTCGATCCACCACGGGTTGATTCCAAGGACACCATCATTGAGGCGCAGCAGCATGGCATCGAAGTCAAGATGGTGACCGGTGACCATCAGGCCATCGCCAGCGAAATTGCTGGACAATTGCATCTCGGCACCCACATCCTGACCGTCGACGAACGCCTATCGAAGTACGCCGAAACCGGGCAGCTCGCAGATGGCTTGGGTGCGGAAATCGAAAAGGCCGATGGCTTTGCGCAGGTATTCCCCGAGCACAAATATGCCATCGTCAAGGTCTTGCAGCAGCGCGGACATATCGTCGCCATGACCGGCGATGGCGTGAATGACGCTCCCGCACTCAAACAGGCGGATGTCGGCATTGCCGTGTCCGGCGCGACCGACGCTGCCCGTGCGGCCGCGGCGCTGATCCTCACGGCTCCGGGCCTGAATGTCATCGTCAAGGCGGTAGAGGAAGCCCGGCGCATTTTCGAGCGGATGATGAGCTACACCGTGTATCGCATCGCCATGACCCTCGATATCCTCTTTTTTGTCGTCATCACCATGCTGATCTTCAATTCCTACCCGCTCACGGCAATCATGGTAGTGCTTCTTTCCTTGCTCGATGACATCCCCATCATGAGCATTGCCTGGGACCGTACTGCGGTGCAGGAAAATCCGGTGCATTGGGAGATGACGCGGGTGCTCAGTCTGGCCTCGATGATGGGCCTGCTGGCTTTGGGCGGCACCTTGATGCTGTATCTGCTGGGCCGTTTTGCCTTTCAGCTGCCCAACTGGGAACTGCAAACCCTGATGTTTTTACAACTTATCGCCGGCGGGCATTTGATGCTCTTTCTGACGCGCACCCGTGGCCCTTTCTGGAAGCCACCGTATCCAGCCCCCATCCTGCTGCTTGCCATCCTCGGTACGCAGATCGTTGGCATTGCCATCGTCGCCTTCGGCTGGTTGATGCCGGCCATTCCCTGGGTGGCGATTGGCCTGGTCTGGGCCTACAACATTGTGTGGATGCTTGTCGCAGACTTCGCCAAGCTCGCCATCCATCGTGCCATGGATCATCGGCAAGGGCATCAGCTGCGTTTTCTCAACACCCTCAATCGCTCTCTGCATCCCATGATTGCCGAGATCGAGGCGGGAGATGCCGCGCTGCGACGCCAGGTACAGGGCCTCTTGCACGCGAAAAAAGATCAGGAAAAGTAAAGAGTTCGAAATCCACGGGAGGAAAGACAGATGGCGGAACAAACTACGGATGTCTTGATCATTGGTGGCGGCCCCGCGGGCATGATGTGCGGGATCACCGCAGCGCAGTTTTCACCGCATAAAAAAGTACTGGTGGTACGTCCAGAGAGTGACGCAGTCATCCCCTGTGGCATTCCCTACATCTTCGGTACCCTGGGCGGCACCGACGAGGATATGGCAGGGCGCGCGCCGCTACTGGCGGCAGGTGGCCAGTTGCAGATCGGCCAGGTCAAGCAGGTGGATCGGCAGCAGCGGACAGCCAGCCTGGACAATGGCGATGTCATCCACTGGGAGCGCCTGGTTCTCGCCACCGGTGCCGACAATTTCATTCCCCCCATCTCCGGCCTTGATCTCGCGGGAGTATTCAGTATCCAGAAGGACTACAACTACCTCGATCAACTCTTCAGCACCCTGATCCCCAAGGTCAAGCGCCTGGCGATCATTGGCGGGGGCTTCATTGGTGTGGAATTTGCCGATGAGATCCGCAAACGGGGGATCGAAGTGCACATCATCGAGATGATGCCGCATCTGATGCAGGCCGCCTTCGATCTCTATGCCTGTACCGCAGTGGAAAAACAGTTGCAAAAACATGGGGTACAGATCCATACCGGCTGCAAGGTAGAGGCAGTAATCGCCGACGCCTCGGGCAAACAGGTCGCCGGGGTGCAGATCGCCGGGCAGGATCTTCTGCCCGTCGATGCGGTATTGGTCGCTATCGGCACCCGTCCTCGCACCCAGCTGGCGCAGGACATGGGCCTTACCCTGAGTCGCTCGGGGGGAGTCTGGGTAGACGCCTTCCAGCGCAGTCGCGAAGACCCACACATTTTTGCCGTGGGTGATTGTGCACACAAACAGGATTTTTTTACCCGCAAGGCCAGTCACGCCATGATCGCTTCGCAGGCCGCCGCCGAAGGACGCATTGCCGGGATGAATCTCTATGGATTGCGGGAGTTGCGTTTCAATGCCGGATCGGTCAGCGTCTATGCCAGTGAAATCGATGGTTTGGCCTTTGGTGTTGCCGGCATGACCGAGCACCAGGCAGAACAGGAAGGCTTTCCCATCCTCGTCGGCGAGGCCCGCTTGCCTGATCATCATCCGGCGGCCATGCCCAATACCACGGAAATCTACTGCCGCGTCATCTTCGCCCGCGATTCCCTACAGCTATTGGGAGGACAAATACTGGGTGGTACCACGACCGGCGAGCTCGTCAATACCATTGGCCTTGCCGTACAGATGCGCGCCACCGCACCCGATCTGGCGAGCATGCAATTCGGCAGCCAACCGCGCCTGACACCGTCCCTGCATCCCCTGGTTGCCGCTACCGGCGATGCCCTGCACAAACATTTTCAAGGGCAGCACCCCTGTGTGGAATCGCCTGCCTGAATCCGGGATGAGCCCCGCTCAGGCCTGCGCAGCGGCCGCCTTGCGCAGCAGATCCAGGCCGTCTGCCAAGAGCTTCCGCGGCGTTCCAAAGTTGAGGCGAACAAAACCAGACCCACCCTCACCAAAGGACGGGCCCCAATTCAGGCCCAAGCCGGCATCGAGGATCCTCGCCTCGATTTCTGCGTCGCTCAACCCCCAGGCACGGAGATCCAGCCACGCCAAATAGCCAAAATCCGGCTTCCGAAAGCCAATCTCTGGCAGGTGCCTCTGCAAAAAGGACTCCAGGAACTGGGCATTATCACCAAGGTAGCTCTGCAAGGCCTGCAACCACGGCCCCCCTTCCTGCCAGGCCGCACGCAGGGCGGCCTTGGCGAAGGTGTGGGTACCGAGGATACCGCTACGCCGTAGTTCTTCCACAAACTGAGCTTTGGCTTCGTCACCCCGGAGCCATGCTACCGCCCCCCCAAGTCCTGCAATATTGAAGCTCTTGCTTGCCGAGGCGAGGACGATGGCGCGGGGATCCAGCTTTCCCATGGGGGTGTGGACCTGGTCGGGACGGCTGAGGTCGGCATGAATTTCGTCACTGATAATTCGTACCCCATGACGCTGGCAGAGGGAGACCAACTGCTGTAACTCCTCTGGGGTCCACACCCGCCCCACCGGATTGTGCGGGGAACAGAGCAGCAAGAGCCGCGCCTGCGGCAGTTGTGCTGCCAGGGACGCAAAGTCGATTTCGTAGCGAAGGCCCGCATCCTTGCGCAAGGGTACAGAGATCAAGCGCCTGCCCTGCCCCGTTACGGCAGCAAAAAATGGGGGATAGATCGGTGGCATGACGATGATTCCATCGTCCGGCTGGGAAAATGCGCGAAGCGCGGCATTCAGTGCCGGCACCACCCCCTGGACCAGGATGATCTCGTCTGTACTGACCGTCCAGGAATAGCGTTTGCGCCACCAGTCAGCCGCCGCTTCGTGCACTATTTCATCATGATCCGGGTACCCTAACACCGGCTCTGCCAGACGCTCTTCCAAAGCGCGCAAAATATTGGGCGCGACCGGGAAATCCATGTCGGCAACCCACATCGGAAACACCGGCCTGCCGAATTTCTGTCGCGCTCCCGCCCATTTCACGCTATCCGAATCCCAGCGATCTACCACGCCATCAAAGTCGAACCGGGCTTCCATCATGCGGCATTTCCTGAGCTGATCGAGATGTCCATATCTATCTTTGGGCCCAGCTGGGATGGACATTTCCGTGCTGGAGCAATTCTACCAGCATGATCATACCAGCCGGGGGCCAAACAAGCCCAGTTCGCAATCTTTCAGCAAGCCTAATCAAGACAGGAGTAATCCGACCATAGGGGTTGCGTGCGGAGCCAGCTGCGGAGCATCCGCAAGAGCCTAGGAGGCATGACGCAACTTTTCCCAGTGGTCTGCATACCAGTCCAGGGTTGCACGTAGACCATCGGCCAACGACGTCTCCGGCACCCACCCTAGATCTAGACGGGCGCGCTCGATTTCTAGGTATTTTATCGCTGGTTTGCTGCGTGGATCCCCGCGAAAAATAGGTGTACGCCGCTCTCCGTCGTATAGCCAACTTAATTCCGTAGCGACATCAGTGATGGAAGTCGCCGTACCGGTACCGAAATTGAAGGCCTTACCACCGTGGTTCCCCAAAGATTCGCCCAGTTTCAGGTAGGCATCCGCCATATCGGCGATATATAGAAAATCCAGCCTGGAACTTCCGTCATCCCGGGCGCCAAAATCGTAGTCCTGGCCTTCGAGTAGATTGTAGATGGCCCTCGGAACCAAGCGGCTAAAATTGATATCGCCTGGGCCGTAGGTATTCATAAAACGACAGACACCAATTTGCAGGTCATAGATCCTGGCATAACTGCGCGCAACACAATCACCTGCGACCTTTGACGAGGCATAGATATTGTTAGCGTCTAAGGGCGGGTCGGACTCTCGCAAGGCCCTTTCATCGGTGGTCATTCCGTAATAGGCACCACTGGAGGCAAAAACCATGCGTTCCACTGTGTCGACATTCCGCATTGCCTCAAGCAACGTGTAGGTCCCCATGGCATTGACACTGAGCGTCTCCCAGGGCAGGACGTTGCTGGTGGGGACGATCGGCTGGGCAGCCAGATGGAATATCGTGTCGATGGCAAAGCGGGAGAGGTTCAGGCGGACGAAGTCACCATCACGGATATCACCGAGCCAGACCTGGGCATGCCGATCAAGACCCTGGATCTGAAAATAAGACCAGGGAGAGACCAATCGATCCAGGACGAAGACTCGGGCACCCAGGGCGAGCAACCGCTCACACAGATGTCCACCTCCAAAGCCCGCCCCACCGGTTACCAGACAGTTTTTACCCTGCCAAAAGCTGGCCATGCTGCACGTCCTCACTGGCAGAACGATAGTGCTCACGATAAAAACGAATGGTCTGTTTCAAGGTATCGAGGAACTCGGTCGTTGGCTGAAAGCCAGTATCGTTCTTAAGCTTTTCACCATTCAGGTGTTGCTTCGTTATGGCATGCACGGTCGAGGCAGTGGCATGCACCTTGACAGCAATGCCATTGGTGAGAATGGTACGCGCACGCTTCGGATCCACCTCCGCCTCCACTTCCGCCGCCATCTCGACAATGGTGCGAAGCATGGCAGGTGTTCCCAGATACGTGCCTCCAGCCAGATTATACACCTCCCCCCGACAGGCGGCGCAGTACGCCAGCAGAATGATGGCATTGATCAACTCGTCCACAAAGAGGTAGTCCCGCTGGTGTTCAATGGCGTCGAAATATAACTCCGGAGCGACCGGTTCAGCCTCAGCAAACATGCTTTGCATGGCTTTTGGCAGAAGACGGTAGCCAGTATTGAAATCATAGGGACCATAGATATTACACATCCGCAGGGTCACTGTAGGCAACTGAAAGGCTTCATGATACGTTCGTGAAAACACGTCGGCAGCAAGCTTGGCCGAATCATATACCCCAATGCCTCGCAACGGGGTCTGATGCTCAAAATACGAGTCACCCTCCATCTCGCCATAGACTTTATCCGTGGACGCGAGGAAAATCATGCGAGGTTTGTGGGCTGACAAGCGACATGCCTCCAACACGTTGATCCAACCCATGGTATTCGCCATGATCGTGTCGTATGGTGCTGTCAGTGCCTTTTCGATCACCGACGCATAGGCAGCAAAATGGAAAATATAGTGGAAGCGGTTTTGATCAATAATTTCCTGCATGGCTGCCTTATCGGTCACATCGGCTTCCACGATATTCAGCTTGTCGCGGAGACGCAGTCGGGAGCAATTGATCATCGACAGGCGTTCGCTAGAAGTATCGATGTCCAATACCGTCACCTCTGCGCCACACTGCAGCATTCGGTGCGCCATATGCCCGCCGACGAAGCCAAATCCGCCAGTAATCAGAACCCTTTTGGCATGAAAATTCTCTCGTAATTGCTCTAGTTTTGCAGCTCCCGACCCACCGCTGATTTCCTTCAACATTCCGACCCCCTGCTGTGCAGCGCCACGTTCTATCCCCTGGCATGACTCGCTGTCATCGCACAAAACCAGACTCACCGCCAGACCTAGGAGAATTTAAGCAGAAAGTATGCCAGACCGTATGTTGCTGTATTCATATTATATTAGAAAACGCTTATACTGCTATCTGTATCAGAAACGATACGCGCTCGTTGTCGAATTCACCAATCCTTTTTTAATCATATGGTTGTATTTGTTACAGCAATCATACAAAAACATCTGCGATAGGTAGATTACAAAGCCAAGCCCACAATTACGCTGCAGAACAGCGCTCCAAAAGGGTGCGCAGGCCGCGGTTCAGAGGAATATTTGCTTGTCCAAGGACCTGCTGCATACGACTCACATCCGCCTGGGAATGACGGATGTCACCGGACTGCCGGGGCACCCATTGCATCTCTCCCTCACCAAGATTCAGCTCGATCAGAAGTTCGGCTAGCTCCCCAATAGTCGTTGCCGTACCACTAGCAACATTGACGACACCGTTGACAGTCCCCCTCAACGCCGCCAGATTCGCGCGCGCGACATCGGCGACATGAATAAAATCACGCTCCTGAAGCCCATCCCCGCGCACCGTCAGCGGCTGCCGGGAATGAAGCTGCTCGACGAAGCGAGAAATCACGCCACTGTAAGGCGAGTGAGGATCCTGTCGTGGCCCATACACGTTGAAGTAACGCAGACCAAGCTGAGACAGACCATACAAGCGCCCAAACAACTCCGCATAGAGCTCATTACTGTATTTTTCCAGGCCATAGGGCGAGATGGGGCGTAGCGGAGCCGTTTCTTGCACGGGCAACACCTCTGGATCACCGTAGACTGCCGCCGAAGAAGCGTATACCACCCGCAGCGAATGGCGACGCGCCCGCTCCAACACCCGCACGAATCCGACGATATTCTGCTCAGCGGACCGCACAGGATCTTCCAGACTACGCTGTACGGAAACCTGGGCAGCCAGATACAGGACCGCACTCACCCCTGCAACAGCCGTCTGCAAGATCGTTGCATCCTCGACACTGCCAACGATGATTTCCAGCTGCGGATGGCTATTCGGTAGATTTTCACGATGGCCCGTAGAAAAATCGTCGAGAACTCGCACCGCGTAGCCCTCTGCCAGCAAGTGGTCGACTGTATGGGAACCAATAAAGCCCGCACCGCCAATAACCAGTATCCGCTCCCTCATTATTTTCATCTCCTATGAACAAGTACCACCGGAAACCTAAATGGCACGTATCACTCCCTATATACTCCATACATGGCCGAACTTCTGATTAATGGACCGGCCCTCTTGCACTACTCACTATCCGCTGCTTTTGCGATTTTCCCGATACTCAAAACGACAGAACTTCTCCTTTCTTACTCATCACCAACGCTCAACGTGCGCGGATAAAAGTCAGGTAGTCAATCCGCTCAAGATCGCGGGCGAGAAGATAAATTCCCAGCGTGTCCACCAAAAACAGTGCGATGACGAATCCCATACCATAGAAAAACGGTCCCGCACGCAGTGTCAACCAAGTAAAAAACAGGTTCCCGATAAAAAACAAAACACTCAACACCATCGCCCGAACACGCAAATCAAGATAAAAATAGACGTTCAACAGGCTCATAAGCAAGAGCTGCAAGCTTACGCCGACAACGTCAAACTCAAAAATTCTGGCATAGTTCTGTGAGTAACCCAAAACGTGCAGCAGTTGCGGCGTGAAGGCAAAAGCGAGGAGAACCGTCGCCCCTTGGATTTTGGCGATGTCCCATAGTCCGGCTCGCGTCGCCATGACCATGCCGATCTTGGCGGCGTGCAACTCCGCCAATGTTCCACCCTCAACGATCGCTCGATTGTACGATTGATATGCCTCTACGAAATCGGTTTCCAGACGGAACAGAAACACCGCGAGTCCCGGCACGATGGTGAGATAACTGAGAAAAATGGGCACGTCATAGATCGGTGAGGCATATAGCGGTCCGATGACCTGCTCACCAGTTGCTGGATCAAACCAAAAAAGAAACTTATCTGCCCAAATGGCCGCATTGAAAGCCAGACCAACCAGAGAAAGTGACCAAAACAAGCGATTGGCACGCTTTTTCGGCCATTTCAGATACCCCGGAAACTCTCTTATAACGGTGATACCCAGGCCTAACAACAGAATCATTTGGCCCACCGCAAATGCTGCAAGGTAACCCGGCAATCCCCAGTGGCGACCCCCAAAAACTCCCAATAATATGACTGTTGCATAGGCGAGGAAATACCAACTCACTAGCGCTTTATAGTCCTTCAGACTGGTGCCCATGATCGTCAGCACCCATACACCACAGAGTTCGACAAAACTGAATCCCATGAGAATCTGGTAAACCAGAGACGTCCCTTGAAACAAAAACAGCAGGACCAGGATCGCGAATATCGCGCCCGGAACAATTGCCGTTACCAGCATGGTGAGCAATATCGTCACTACGGAACGTGCCTGCCGTGCAAAAAGCATATCGGCGATGTATCGGGTAAACAGCAATTGCATTGGCCCGGTAAAAATGAGCGATACTGCAATCAGGTAAGTGACAGAGACCTGAAACTGAATGATGGGTAGCGTTGCCGATCGGTCGCTGACAGCCAGGAAACCAAGGAGCAGTATTCCAAAAATCGATAGCAGCCATGGTCCGGATGAGACAATGCCGGCGTAGCCATAGGCCTCGATCAGCGCCAAGTAGCTATTTCGGCGGAGAATACGACGCAACTCAAAACCAATGCCGGCCATCGTCAATTCCTTCTCAGAGACTGGTCGTACAACTGTCGATACGCTGCAAACATCTGCTCTTCGCGATACTGGCTCTCCACACGTTCGATCGCCTGCTCGCTACAGCGACGCCACTCCGCAGGATTGTCCAGGAGCTCGTATATTGCTTTCGCCATCGCCTGCGCGTCTGCGATAGGTACTACCTTTCCGGCGGCACGCGGATGATCTGCGTTCGCGCCGAGGATGAGTCCCCGACAGGAGCCTACATCGGTACTGACCACGGGAACACCCGCCGCAAAACTCTCGAGAACCGACAGTGGCAGCCCCTCGCTAATGGAACTCAATACCGTGAGTCGCACATCCTGCAGTATCTCAGTGACGGCACGAAAACCCAAAAACTCCACCTGATTTTCCAGCCGAAGATGGCGCAGCAGCAGCATGCACTCCGCGAAATACTCCTCGTCCTCTTCCGTGGGGCCAACAATCCAGAAACGGGTACTACGACCCTGGTCGCGGGCAACTGCAGCGGCGCGGATAAAAGTCTTGATGTCCTTGATTGGGACCACTCGTCCAATCAATGCCACAATATCCTGCCTCTCGGCATAGTCTCGGCGACAGGAGACAAATTTCTCTACCGCAATCCCGTTGGGAATCGTTTGCAACTTATCGGGGCTGGCGCCATCGGCAACCTGCAACGAAATCACACCACTGTAAAGATTGATGATTTTATGGGCTTGGCTGTAGGCTATTTTACCGAGCAGGGCAAAAAAATTGATCCAGAGCTGCCGTAGATAATGGATGTGCCCGGCGCGCTGCAAGAATTCTTCGTCTTCCTGGATCCAGCGGGCCAGCATCAGGTCGATACGGCGCTCCTTGGTATAGATGCCATGCTCGGAAATGAGCAACGGCCGACCTTGCTGGTGGCTGAGTAGGGCGCCCAAGTAGCCGGCATAGCCGGTTGAGGGACAATGCATGATCTTGGCCTGGGGTGCATTTTCCATGGCTTTCTGCATCACCCAGAGGGGGGCATGCATACCGCGAATCGTCCAAAAATAATCGATGAAGGGGGGCTGGTCAGGGATCTCTGCATAACGCGCGAGGAAATACTCCCATATCGCTTCGGAATACAAAAAAGTCTGCTGACTCATCGAAAAGTTATTCGCATAAGCGGCAAGATTGAGCCCCTCTTGCTTGCCGGCGATACAATGTTTCATTTGCTCGTGAGCAACTTCAACCGACTGCAAATCCGCTCGCTTAGCCCATAATTCAACCTTTTTCGGTGGAAGCTCGTTACTGTCATGGAGGAAATATTCCGCAAAATAGTCTACGTTCTCCGGTAATGCATAAGGCGTGGCGGTGTATTCGTCACGGGCACTCCCTAAAAAAATGATGCCGAAACGATACTCGGGAAACCCTTGCATCATGCGATTTACCCAAGACGAGACTCCGCCGCGGACGTAGGGAAAAGTCCCTTCAAGAATCAGTAGGACATCCACGGCTTGGGCCGATGTACGTATCATCATTTCTGACCTAACCAGAAACGATAGGACGCACTGTAGCGCGGGGAGAGCAGCACCTCTGGATGCTTTCTATAAAGCATCTGCAAACGCCGGACATCACGTTGCCGATAAAGCGCGGCCGCCCGATACGGTGCCAGCACACTTGATGCCACGTTTGCCTGCTCGGCTTGCTGAAAAAGCTCCATCGCCTGGCCTACAGCGCCCATCTCCAACGCTCGCAGCCCTCGCAGCATAGCTGGCGCCTGTTCCACAGCTTGATCATCGGGCCCAAGCTCAGGCTTCGTTTCCTCTTTGCGCAGTACCGGATCGGCCAGCTCACGAGAATCTGTGTGTTCGATGTTCCAATGCAACCAGGCTAGATAATCCTGCAGCCGCTGGCGCAAGCGGGGGCTGGAATGGTGCTCAATATCCTGCTGCAGATCCAACAAGAGTTCCGTATTTTCCTGTTCGCGCTGATCGAGGGCTGCGTAGGCCAGCAAGCGGACCTCTTCGGCCTCGTCACGTAACGCGGCGCGAAGCAAACGGGTTTGTTCGGCAAAACGGGAGGAAACGATCTGGGAAAGCGCTTCCACCCTCTGACCAAGATTCCTGGATCCTCCTAGCCGACCTGCCACCGCCCCCTCTGAGGCAGCAGAAATGCGCAAGCGAAAATCTCGCGCAGGCGCTGGGACGAGAATCGGCTCGACTTCGGCAACGTGAATACGGTGCCGCACGGAACGCAGCGCAATCGCATAGATTAGGGCAAGCACCGCGCCCAGCAATGGGAGAAAAACGCTGAGCATCAGAAACAGCAGCCACGCTGGCAACCAACCTTGTGACGCCCTCTCTCGGGGTACAATGATGCTCGCCCCTAACGATGCCATCAAGGCGATTAAAAAATAGAGGATAGCGACCAAGGTCACGGCGAATCTCCCTCTTCGAGGAAGGCACGAATCTGGACAACAGCGTCTCTGCCATCAAGCTCTAAGGCATCTCTTCGTTGAAATACCTTTTCCCAATCGTTTGGGCAGCTTTCCTGGATCTGTGTTTCCACTCGCCGCAGGTAGCCCTCGACCGCACTCTGGCCGGAAAATGGCAGCAGTACCAGCAGATACAGCCCGTTATCACCGCGATGCAGCCACAACACATCCAATCCGCGACGCAGGTTCTCCATGCTTCGCACAATCGCCTCCGCTTGCTGGGCATCCCGCAGAACGTAGCGAACACAGAATCCCACATGCACCACGATTTTTGCCAAACGCTGCAGTTGCAGAAAATCAACAGCGAACTCTGGCGGACAATCGGACCAACGTTGCAGTAATTGCTGTGAAAATTGAACCGCGTTGGAATAGTTACAAAGATACTGAAATAAAACTTCTACGATCTGCAAGTTTTCTCTGCTAATAGCAAAAAAAGACATCTCTTCAATGGCGAGATAATATGCGACTCCGACTTCTTCCCGGTGGACATGGACAGACAGATATTGCTGAATCTGTGCCAAATCAAGGCCTGCAATGTTCTGGCTATGACTTTGGGCAACGGCGTGGTACCAAACAGGATCCAACTCATTCAAAGCGGCAACGTCACCGAAGCTCGCCAGCAAGACGGGATGCGCATTCGCACCGGAGCGAGAATACCAGGCAGCGACCTGGAGCCCGGCAAGCTGATTCAGAAAATACAAGACTCGGGACACGATCTCCTGGTTCAGGATACCTCGATTGGCAATGAGACTACGTCGCAGATCTTCTAGGGCACTACGCACCGAGACGGGTTTGTAGAGCAGACTTTGCTCCAGGCGATCGAGGGAGATTCTGGTGACGTAGAGATCATCGGCGAGCTGGCGTAACCGGGTCGCGGTAATTTCTTCCTCGAGCGCACGTCCGGTCTCACGCCGAAACCAGTACGCACTGAACTCCGCGGCAATGAGGACCACCAACAACGTACCGGCAGCCAGCTCCAGGCTGACTCCCAGCGGATAGGGATGCCAGAGAAAATTACTTGCCAGGATCATCATGGAAGCCAGTGCCGGCAGGAACGCGTAACGCAACGCGATAAGCAAGGGAATCAGCATCAACCAAGGAAATCCCTGGGTGAACAACAGGGGATCGTGGGGACGCAGAAAATTACTGAGCAATAATGCACCGATCGGCAACAGAATTGCCTCGAGCCAGCCCTCGCTCCGTCGTGGCAGCGCCGTCAACATACCCATGATGCTAGTGTAGCGCGCGATTGAGGAGACGCTGGATCAGGCGTTGCGCAACTCCTCCCGTGCCGCCACGTCCCAGGCTTCCGCCATGGGCACTCCCCACCCCACTCCAAACCACTTTATCGTTGGCAACATCGACTACCCACAGCGTCATGGCCACTTCCGGTTCGGCATTGATCCCCGCACGATAATCCCATTCATCGACACTTCCCGCGAGGGCATAGCGAGCTCCATCGGCACGCGCCTGACGCAACGCGTCCGCATATTCCCGCTTCCAGTCGCCACCAAGAAGGGCTTCGGTACGGGTATTGATCGGTAGATTCCCGAGTACCGGACGCCCCTCACTCTGCAAGGTACCTGCAGCGATCGCCGCCGCACGGGCATTGGCCATCGGCGTCTCGGTGTTATTGGCAAAGGGCAACACTGCCCAGGTGGATCCCTTGTTATCCGCGAGCGGGCCGGCAGTTTGCACATTCATGCCGGCACAACCACCAAGCGAAGCTATCAGCCCTACAGAAACGACCACTGCGCGCCAATTCATCTTGATTTTCCCCCTCTTCGATTCTTAAAAATAAAAACGATACCCGAGACGCACTACGCGCTGGTTCAAAGCTAAGCCATTTCCTCCCTGCCCTTGAGCGAAACCAATACGCAATCGATCTGGCCCAAAAACCGAGGTACTCAAACCTGCATCAAGCTGATATTGCGGGCCAAAGCGGGTATTTTGGTACACATTCAGAGCTAGGTACGGGGTCCAATCGCTGGCCACGGCCCGCTCCCAGGTTCCCCACTGCACTCGCATGCCGATATCGGCATAACTACCGGGCAATACAAGATCCGGGGTACGGGCATCCGGCTGCAACGCGGACGCGAGTACCCCTTGCAACTGGCTGACGCGGGAAAGATCGTGATAATCCGCGAAGGGTCCGACCTGGAGCTCCCAAGGGCCGAGATCATGACGCCACAATAAGGAGACCTCAGCGAAACGATCGCTGCCCAGCGCATCCCCGTCTTGTCCCTGATATTGCCGCCATCCCCCGCCGATATTGCCCAGCCAAGAGCCGAAGCGCTGCGCCCACTGCAGATCAACGCGGTTGACCATGCCTGCCGCTGCGAGAGCAGGGCTTTGCAAGCTACGATCATGATAGTCGAAGTTTGCCGAGAATTCGCCGCTGTCAGTAGCTTGCCAGGCAAGCGAAATACGCCCACTCACAGTGTTGCGCTCGGCTTGATAGCTTCCCAACAAGCCCTCTATCTGCCAACGCGGATCCTGCCAGCGGATACCGACCAGATCGCGGCTACTCCACGAGGGTACACGCAGCAACTGAGAGGCCGCAGACGCAGATTGGGCCAGGGCATCGGCGTCGAACACTAGGCTCCAACGGTCATTCCAGGCGATACGTCCACGTAGCCGCGGTCCATAGAGGCTGAGGCCATTGAAACTTTGCCAATGGCCTGCTAGGTCAACGTAAGTGGCACTTTCCCGCACGGCCTCCAGGTATTGGCGGCGTAGAAGGCGATCAAACGGATCGATCTGCATAGCCGACAATGCATCCTGCCGCGCTTGCCGGTAGCGCCCCAGCTCCATCTGCGCCTGCATTCGGTCGCGCACCGGTAGACCCTGCGGGTGCCGCAAGAGACGCGCCAGGGCGGGCGTATCGTGGGCATGCAACGCCAAGCTCAATTGCACCCAACGCGGCGTCGGTTGCGGGTTCTTGGCGACCAACAGTTGCGCGAGGCCCCAGTATCCGTGCGCCAGGCTCCAGGATATAGCGGGCAGAAAGTCGCCCCGGCGTGCCGCGGCAAACAACACATCGCGCGTCACATTGCCGCCGGCGGGCGCTGAGGCCAACGAATCGGCAAGAGTTCGCAAAGGGTCTTGCGCAAAATCTTCCTCAGGTGTCGGCTTGGGGATAGGAACAGCATGACCAGCGGGCTGGGACGAGGTAGCCTTCTCGCCGTTCGCGCGAGCCAAGGTTGGATACAGAAAAGAGCTTGCCGTCAGCAACGCCAAAACGCCCAGCCCCTTATGTCTCACCGATCACCCCCATCCGTAGCGCGTAACTCCTTAGCACTTTGCCAGGCCGCTTGACGACGCAAGCTCCAGGCTAGTCCGGTCTGACCAGTGCTCTCCCAGAGCGATGCCTCGTTGAGTAAACGTAGCGCCCGCGCGCTGGGCGCCGCAGCGTCTGTGGGTAAATATAGGGCCTGCCGGTTCAGATTCAGACGCTCCAGGGCATTACGCACAGCATCGCGCAGGGCGGGTGCCGGTTGGGCCGTATCCCCCACCAGGACTGCGCGCAACAGGCGTAGTTGGCCGCTGTCGATAAGCATCCACAGCAAATTGTTTTTAGCGACAGTATCATCGGGGTTCAGTCGAAGGGCCTGGGCATAGGCATATCCGGCAAGATGGTAGTCAAGACGCGCATTGGCCCATTGCCCCATCGCCAGCCAGTAGGCGGGAAAATTCCGCAAACCATCAGGGTCGGAATTTGCCACCTCTTGCAGGAGCTGCCCCAAAGTCTGCCAGTGTTTGGCCGCAGCGGCATAATACAACCCCTCGAAATAAAAAATCGGCAGATGGTATTTGCGCCATCCGAGCATGGCCACCGCCAGAGCCGCCTCGGGTTGTTCGTCACCAGTCAATCGCACCAAACGTTGCAAATCATATTGACTGGCAGCGCCCAGAAGATAAAGCGTCTTTTCTGCCTGCAATGCGGCATCATGATCATGCAACTCCCAGGCGAGAACGGCATACAGTTGCCAAAACGGAACATCTTCCAGGGTCGCTTGCCCACGAACGCGCTCCAGCGCAGCAAAGGCCAGACGATAATTGCCCTGCATAGATAACAGACGCGCTTCTTCGATCGCTATCGAGGGAGCGGAACCATACTGCCCTGCACTGCGCTGCAAGGCGTGCAGGCTCGCTTCGATGTCACCCATCTGATAACTGAGATACGCCTTCTGATTCAGCAGATAGCGACGCGGGCCGAAACGTTGAAGCGCAGAATCAAGGGCCTGCAACGCACGGTCTGGTTCACCAAGCTGCCCATATGCATAGATCAGGGACTTCCACTCTGCGTCACTGAGCGGTCGACTGCGCGCCGCCGGTGCCAGCATGCTGATGACGATATCTGGCCGCTCCAGGGTAAGCGCCAAGGAAATGGCTTCTCCCTGTGCAGCCGCATCGCCATGCTCCGCCAACCAATGCTGTTGGCGCAATACCTCTTCGCGCTGACCTAACCAGCCCGCAACCTCGATCAACCGCTGCCGCCACACCCGGTCGTCTGGCCGTTGCTGGACGGCCGTAAAGGCCAGCCGATATGCCTCTCCAAGATCATGGCTTTGCAAAAAGGCACTGTAGGCCAGATCGTAAAGCTTTTGCGAATATTTCGCTGGATAGGGCTGCACTTCCAAGGGTGGACGGTACCAGGATGGTGATACACCGCCCTGGTCCAGGTAACTCATCCCCTTGCCCGATTTTTGGCTGGCCTGTAAATCCGCGGCAAAGGCATTTGCATCCTCTTTTTGCCGCAGATATTTCGCCCGCCATTCTGCGTCGTCAGAAGCCAGGCTACCGGGAGCCTTCCACCAATCCGAGGGCATCGAAGCGGCGAGCGCTGGCATTGCGCACCATACTAGAACGAAGCTGATCGTGAGGGTGCGAATCTTCATGACCTCTTCTCGCTGGGGACATTGCGCAGCAATTCGCGATGCAGCCACTGTGCGGCCAGCTGTGGGCGATCAGCAGACAGAGCAAGCTCCGCCATGGCGAGCACCACCTCATGGTCCTGCCATAGCTGGGGCAATTTCTGTAAAGTCGATTGCGCTACCTGCAGGGCGGCTTCTGCACCTTTTCCACCTTCTACCCATCGTATCCCCTGCAAGAACCAATGCTTCGCGCGTTCGCTGTCATGACTCTGTGCCGCAAGCTGCAAAAGGAGCGCCCCAGCTTTGGCCGGCTGATTACCCGCTGCCCAGGCATGTGCTGCAGCAAGCTGATCGGCCTCCCGCTCTTGCGGGTCTACTGTGGCGGCCGCCAGCCACGCCTGTGCGCTGAGGTCATAGGCACCCAGAGCGAAGGCGTCCCGCGCGAATGCTTGCCATTGGCCAAGCGACCAGGCACCCAGTGCATACAACGCCGCTAACTGCGGCCGCAAGTCCCGCATCGCCGCCTGACGTCTCGGGGACTCTGCGGGGATGGCGAGCGCTTGCGTTTTGGCAATCCGCCATTGCAGCAGACGCGCCTGACGGTACAAAGGGCCGTCGGGATAACGCAATACGGGAGCGATTTGCTTTTGCGCCGCACTATACTGACCACTGCGCAACATCAGTTCCGCACTCTCCAGATGCGCCCGCGCATCGGCAGCGCTCTCCTGAAAAAACAAATGACCATGCCAACCATACTGCCAAGCGACACCGGCGATCACCGCCAGCACGATCGCGACGAAGAGCAGCAGGCTCGCCGGGCGGAGCAGATGCGCCCGACCGCCAGCCTGATCAGCTTGGCGGGCAGTGGACATCGACGCGCACACGCTGCGAATTGCTCTGGATCTGCTCGGAGCTTGCTACTGCCTTGCCGTTCAGCCTTACCGAACAACTCTGTATATTGGCGAGCTGGAGCTGTACCGGCACGAAACCATCGAGCTGCGCGGTAAAGCCGTTGGCATTTTCCTGATACGCGCTGATGGGCGCGTTGGCGCTCCTGATGTACGGTATCTTCGGAGCAGTGGATTGCAGCCCCAAAAGCACAGAGTTCTGGCCATCCATGTGCACATAGTAGGCATCGTTCGGCGTATCGTTGTATCCCGCAATGCCCGAGCTGGCCGCGAGGTTGGGATATCCGAGGCCCTTCGGCATCCGCAGCTCACGTAAGTCCGTGGCGTTACCAATCCAGAAACCATCGCCCTCGCGGGCAATGTGGATGGTGAAGAAATTGTTGGCGATATGCGCATAATCAGCGACATAGACCGGCGTAATGGATTGAGTCAGAACCCAGTCATAGACCTTCTCCAACGCCGAAAGGGAAGCGAGTTTGGTCGCCGTATACCAGTGGGTATAGATGTCGATCGGCTTCAAGCGATGGGGTTTGTTGGTCATTTCAAATGTCTGGATGACATTGATATATCCCCAGAACGGTCCATGCCATTGGTTGGTAAAGTAATCCTCATTCGCATCCGGAGCAAAGACCTGCAACCATTTACCGCGGAAGATGCCAATGGGTGGAACCGCAGTAATGCTCGGGTCCTTTTTGCTGATATAACTGTCCCCACCATTGATGTTCATCAATCCGGCCCCATACGCAAGGCCCACCACCTGCGCATCAGGTTCACAGTCCCCCGACCACTGATCGATCACGACCTGCTTACCAGGTGGCGCGAGGTGTTTATCAATCCACTTGGCGGCACCCACCGCCTCCATGTAGGGACTGAATTTGTAGCCCGGGACTGGCAGATTGATACCAGGATAATCTTTCCCGGCTTCAATTGCCGGCCAATTGAAGGGATGCGACCACATATGCGAACCAATTTCCACATAGGGCAGACGGAACACCTCGCGAGCCACCTCGGTACCCAGAGGCGCGAGCGCTGGATACAGGCCACGGTCACCGGGGAGCAGGTCGCCGACAATGATGGAACCCGTAAACGGCAACTTGTATTTCTCTAGTATCCGGTGCATGTATACCTCACCGGCAATGTGGTAAGGCGGAAATTGTGCTCGGCTGACAAAGCCGTCGCCGTCGGTATGCGCCATGAACAGACGCCGTCCACTTTCGGTCGTTGTATCCGGAACCGGCATCGGCGGCAGGCGCAAGGCTTCCCGATAGAGCGCAAAAGGATCGATCAACCAACGGGTATCCTTGTTCGGCAGAGTCTTCAAGATGTAGGGCGACAAGACATAACCGCCCCACGGGGTGATGGCTGCTGCATCTTCGCTGCTGCCCGAGCTATCGCGTACATGCAGCCAAATCTGGCTGCCCGCTGGAGCGTTCACGCCGAGAAAATCCCGGGTGCTGGCCTGCACCGGCATTTCGTAGTTCATTTCCTTGGCCGCACTGGCAACCTCTGCGGAACTCGCCGTGACAGACTGCGGGCGGGACATTTCCAGCGCTTGGTAGAACTCTGCGTCGAGATCGTCCTGAAAATCTCCCATCAGCAGGATGGGTATTCCCACCTTTTTCACCCCATGTAACCAACGCGAGAGACCAGCAACATCGGTCACCGGATCGCCATCACTCCAGAGTACAACCCCTGCGTATTCCCCGGCGTAGGGAGCTTTGGGCAACCCATCGGATAGCCGACGGAATTCCGGAATATATCCGAGATACTCCAAAGGCATGGCACCATTGGCAAACGCCTCACTGTACTCTTCTGGGCCGGTGCTGTTGTACAGGATCAGAACATGCCGTGGCATCGGTTCGCGCAAGCCAGCGCCGACAGCCGTCAGCTCGGCATTGGTCACATAGGGGATAAAACCCAGAGCCCGGATCTTCTCGGCATCCTCCCACCAGCCTTCACGATTGAGCTTGGTCGGCAGATAGTCGATCACAATAGCCGGCAGACCATAGGATTGTGCTTTGCGCAGTTCCGTGACAAGCGCCTCGCGGTTGCTTGCCGACACTTCCTGATAGCTTTGGGTGGATTGATTCCATTCGTGGAACAGCGACTCTGCCAACACGGCAGACAGATCCTGGTGAATCTGGGGCAGTACCGAAAAGCCCCGATTCGCAATCAATTGTGCTTGTGGATGCGCCGCCTTGATGGCCTGAATCAGATCGACGAGCCCCTGTTCCTGCGCCCTCCGTGCCATACCTTTGGTGACTGCCTCATAGGAATCTAGAGTATCCAGGAAAAATCCGCGGTAGCCCTCCGCCCAGATGGGATCAATGACTTTCTGTAGGAGAAAATCACGACATTGCGCATGCGCGAGATCAATGATTTTACCGCCCCAAGCGGCATTGCGACCCAGCACGCAGGATTCTGGAAGCTGGGCGTAGCGATCGTCACCGGGAGTCGTTTCGCCAATACTGACATAGGCAAAGACTTTTTGCTGCGGATCGAAGGCACTGGGTAGCCGATCGCCTCCGGGATTGACGACCACCCAATCAAAATCGTGGAACGCTGCGGGCGCGGCGCCATCTCCGTAGTAAAATCCAACACTGGGCTGGGAAGCGGCTTGTGCAGGCAATAGGCCCACCCATAGTACCACCAAGACCCCAAGTACCGCCGCAATCCGCGGATGCTGGAAAGAATCCAAACGCATACGTCCCCCTTATGTGTCCCTCACATTAGCAAGCTACGTGATAATTGCAAGAGAACGCATCGAGTTCGATCCCGCAAAAAAGCCGAGGACATAGCCTCGGCCCCCTTGACTCAACTCCCGCCCGAAACTTAGCGCTCCGACAACATCCGCTCGATGCGCGGCCCGAGAATCAGCTCCATGGCATAGCCCATCTTATTGCCCGGAATAACGATGGTGTTCTTCCGCGACATGAAGCTGCCAGGAATCATCTGCAGCAGATACGGAAAGTTTTCTTCCTTGTGATCGCTGAAGCGGATCACCACCATACTCTCATCGGGCGTAGGAATATCGCGAGCGATGAAAGGATTGGAGGTATCCACCATTGGTACCCGCTGAAAGTTGATATGCGTGCGACTGAACTGCGGGGTGATGTGGTGGATGTAATCGGGCATGCGCCGCAGGATGGTGTCGACAATGGCCTCGGCGGAATAACCGCGCTGGGCATTGTCACGATGGATCTTCTGGATCCACTCCAGATTGACCACCGGCACCACACCGACGAGCAGATCGACATAGTTGGCCACATCGTGCTCTTCGGTTTTCACGCCGCCGTGCAGCCCCTCATAAAAGAGCAGGTCGGTGCCGGACGGAATGTCCTGCCAGGGCGTGAAGGTGCCCGGGGCACTGCCGCGCAGCTCGGCCTCGGCATCGTCGTGCACGTAGTAGCGCATCTTGCCGGTGCCGGTCTCGCCATATTGGCGGAAGAGCGCCTCCAAGGAGCCAAAATCATTGCCTTCCGGGCCAAAATGGCTGATGGTCTTGCCTTCGGCAGCGGCTTTGGCAATCGCTTCGCGCATTTCGACACGATTATAGCGGTGGAAGCTATCGCCTTCGATCACTACCGGGTTGACATCCAGGCGGTGGAAGACATCGTGAAAAGCATGTTTGACGGTCGTAGTACCCGCACCCGAGGACCCGGTCACCGCAATGACAGGATGTTTTTTCGACATGGAACTGCTCCTTGATAGGCAAAGAAAAGGGTAGCGCGCAGCGGGCGCGACAAATTAGCCAAGAGTGTATATCAGCGCAGTGGAATCGCTCAAATATCCAGACGTTGCGCGATGGCGAGCGTAGCCTCCGCCTGGTTCAAGGTATAAAAGTGCAACCCCGGGGCCCCCTCTCGCAGCAGGAGATTGCACTGGCGCGCGACCACCTCGGCAGCCACTTCGCGCTGCGCCTCCGGTTCATCGGCGTAGGCTTCCAGCAGCAGGCGCAAGTAGCGCGGAATCTCTGCCCCACACTGGGCAGAAAAACGGGCAATTTGCTCAAAATTATGGATGGGCATCACCCCGATCAGAATCGGCACGGTCACTCCGCGCCGCTCCAGCTGGTCACGGAGCTGCAGATAGGCATCGGGGTTATAAAAATACTGGGTGATCAGCGCGTCCACCCCAGCTTCGGTCTTAGCGACAAGATAATCCAGATCCGCACGCGCATGCTGCGCCTGTGGATGGACCTCGGGATAGGCCGAAGCGAAAATCTCGAAGCCACCGAAGTCGCGGATGAAAGCGACCAGATCGCTGGCATGACGGAAGAATCCCGGATTTTCCATCCCTTCCGGCAGGTCACCGCGCAGGGCGACAATCCGCCGCACCCCCCAGTCCCGGTAGCGCTGCAAGAGCTCCCGAATCCCCGCCTCGGTAGAACCGATGCAGGTGAGATGCGGCACTGCCTCATAGCCATTCTGCCCCTGAATGAGACGCACCGTGGCGAGGGTACGCTCCTGCGTGGAGCCGCCCGCGCCATAGGTAACCGAGGCATAGGCTGGGTGCAAGGCCGCCAGGGCGGCCATGCTCTCGCGTAAGCGCTCTTCGCCCGCCGAATTCTTCGGTGGAAAAAACTCCACCGAGATTTCCGGCGTCTTCATCAGTAGCGGTAGGCGTCGTTCTTGAACGGGCCATCCACCGGCACGCCCAAGTAGTTCGCCTGCTCTGTGGTCAACTGCGTGATCACTCCGGCAAAGCCCTCGACCATGTAGCGTGCTACTTCCTCGTCGAGCTGCTTGGGCAGCACATCCACCCGAATCGCCTTGGCCTTTTCCGCAGCCGACAACTTGGCGAAGCCTGCCTGATACAGGTGGATCTGCGCGAGTACTTGGTTGGCAAAGGAACCGTCCATGATGCGACTGGGGTGACCCGTAGCGTTGCCCAGATTCACCAGACGACCCTCGGAGAGAAGAATCAGGTAGTCATGACTATCAGGGTTGGCCTTGCTGCCACTGGCGACATCGCGATAGACCTTGTGCACCTGCGGTTTCACTTCTTCCCAGGCCCAGGTCTTGCGCATGTAGGCGGTATCGATCTCATTGTCGAAATGGCCAATGTTGCAGACCACCGCGCCATTCTTCAGTGCCGCCAGCATGCGACTATTGCAGACGTTGAAGTTGCCCGTAGCGGTAACCAGCAGGTCGGTCTGCGCGAGCAGATCTCGATTGACGCAGGCGTCGGAACCGTCATCCACTCCATCCCGGTAGGGGGAAACCACTTCGTAGCCATCCATGCATGCCTGCATGGCGCAGATCGGGTCGACTTCCGTCACCCGCACGATCATTCCTTCCTGACGCAAGGAAGCAGCGGAACCCTTGCCAACATCACCATAGCCCAGCACCAGGGCGCGCTTGCCGGACAACAAGTGATCCGTGGCACGCTTGATGGCGTCATTCAGCGAGTGACGACAGCCATATTTGTTGTCGTTCTTGCTTTTGGTTACGGAATCGTTGACGTTGATGGCCGGGATCTTGAGGCTGCCCTCTTTGAGCATTTCCCAGAGACGATGGACGCCGGTGGTGGTCTCTTCCGAAACTCCGTGGATTTCGCTCAATAGTTCCGGACGCTTTTCATGCAGGAGGCCGGTCAGGTCACCACCATCGTCGAGGATCATGTTCGGCTTCCAGCCCCCCGGGCCGGTGATGGTCTGCTCCACACACCACCAGTATTCTTCTTCGGTCTCGCCTTTCCAAGCAAAAACCGGGATCCCGGCCGCGGCAATGGCCGCCGCCGCCTGGTCCTGGGTAGAGAAGATATTACAGGAAGACCAGCGCACCTCCGCCCCCAGAGCCACCAGGGTCTCGATGAGGACAGCAGTCTGGATGGTCATATGGATACAGCCGGCAATGCGCGCGCCCTTGAGGGGTTGTTCCGCGCGATACTTCTCGCGGATCCGCAGTAAAGCCGGCATTTCCGTCTCGGCAATACGGATTTCCTGGCGACCCCAGTCGGCCAGAGAGAGGTCGGCAACTTTATAATCAGCTTGGTCTTGCAACACGGCATTCATCGGGACTTATCTCCTTTGAAAGACGAGCGCGGTTGAAGCAAAGACCCGCACCGAGCCTGACCGCCGGACCGCGACGGCTGCAGCGCCCCTCGGCACAGGTAAAAAATCAGTTCAGGCCGGCCGCTGCACGCAAAGCCGCGGCACGATCGGTGCGCTCCCAGGTAAACTCCGGCTCCTCGCGGCCAAAGTGCCCATACGCGGCGGTCTTGCTGTAGATCGGCCGCAACAGGTCGAGCATCTGGATGATGCCCTTGGGACGCAGGTCGAAATGCTCGCGCACGATGGCGGCAATACGATCGTCGTCAATGACGCCGGTACCAAAGGTATCGACCATCAAACTGACCGGCTGCGAGATACCGATGGCATAGGCTACCTGCACCTCGCAACGCTTGGCCAGCCCCGCGGCAACGATATTCTTGGCAACGTAGCGACCGGCATAGGAGGAGGAGCGATCGACCTTGGAGGGGTCCTTGCCCGAGAAGGCGCCACCGCCGTGACTTCCCTGCCCGCCGTAGGTATCGACGATAATCTTGCGGCCGGTCAGACCGCAGTCACCCACGGGTCCGCCAATCACAAAGCGACCGGTGGGATTGATGAAATACTGGGTGCCCTTGTGCAACATTTCTGGCGGCAGAACGGGCTTGATGATTTCCTCCTGCACCGCCTCCACCAACTGTGTGTGACTCACATCGGGGCTGTGCTGCGTGGAGAGAACCACCGCATCGATGGCCACTGGGCGGCCATCCTCATAGCGCACCGTCACCTGGCTCTTGGCGTCGGGGCGCAACCAGGGCAAGCGGCCATCCTTGCGCACCAAGGCCTGCCGCTCGGTCAGGCGGTGCGCGAAATAGATCGGCGTGGGCATCAGCACGTCCGTTTCGTCGCAGGCAAAGCCAAACATCAGCCCCTGGTCGCCCGCCCCCTGATCCAAATCGAGGCCGGCCCCCTCGTCGACACCCTGAGCAATATCCGGCGACTGCTTGTCGAGAGTCTGCACAACGGCGCAGGAGGCCCAGTCAAAACCCATCTCGGAGGAATCGTAGCCAATCCGGCGCACCGTCTGCCGCGCCACGTCGGCGTAGTCTACCTGCGCCGCGGTGGTGATCTCACCGGCAAGGACAATCAAACCGGTGGTGATCATCGTTTCGGCAGCGACTCGCCCGCGCGGGTCCTGGGCCAGGATCGCATCAAGGATGGCGTCGGATATCTGATCTGCAACTTTATCGGGATGGCCTTCGGACACGGACTCGGAGGTGAAGAGATGGGTTTTGGACATGCGGACGGCTCCTCGGCTGCTGGCGATGTCAATCGCAGAAAAGTGAGGCAAATATAGCAGAGGGTCCGACCACAAGAAACTGAAAGGCGCTCATTGCAAGCGCGAAAAACCCTCAAGACCCCGATTGTGTCGGTGCGATAATGGGGAAGGCGCGCTTGTCCTCGCTGCCCCCCCAGAAGTAGGAAATGCCACCCGTCACCTGGACATTGTTCAGGGCACCCCCCTGCGCACGCGGGGTGTCGAAGAGGACTTGATCCTGCACGCCAAGACGCAGACCGAAATGATCACCCAGGCGCTGCTCGTAGCCCAGCCCAAAGATTCCCAAAAGCGAAGTGCCACGGCCGACTTGCTGGTTAAACAGATCGCTCGACGCACCAAGCCCCAGCGAGAGATAGGGGGAGGAATTTCCGGAAAAGGCATAGTAGTTGCCAATGAGGGAACCACTGTACTGATTCGCGTTGCTTTTGCTCTGATCTTGCAGTCGCGCAAAGGCCGACGCGATCTGCCACTCGATACCCAAATGCCGCCCCAAACGCTGCCCGACACGCAGACCTACCGTGCCCCCGCCATCCAAATGGCTGCCCGACCCGAAGAACGTGTTGCCACCAAAGAGATTGACATAGGGCTGATCCGGGGCAGCCATTGCCGCGGCCGGCAGCACTGCCAGCCCAGCAAACAGCAATCCAGAAAAAAGCCCCAAAGCTCGCATCATTCGCACCCGATGACCACATTGTCGTACAATGGCCACATTGTAGTCCTCAATCGTGCAAATTGCCACTCGTATCCGTTGCAAAAAATCAACAGGAGATTCCATGCCGACCCTTATTTGCGGTTCCCTCGCCTTCGATACCATCATGGTCTTTCAGGACCGCTTTCAGGAGCACATCCTGCCCGATCGTGTGCACATGCTGAACGTCTCCTTCACCGTACCCGAGATGCGCCGGGACTTTGGCGGCTGCGCCGGCAACATCGCCTACAACCTCAAGCTTCTCGGCGGCGAGCCGCTGATCGTCGGTACCGTTGGCCAGGACTTCGGCCCCTACGCGGAGCACCTGCAGCATCTGCACATTGCCAGCAGCCATATTGCGGTTCTCCGCGATCAATATACCGCACAAGCCTTCATCACCACCGACCTCGATGACAACCAGATCACTGCCTTTCACCCTGGAGCGATGATGCAGGCGGGCAAGAATCGTCTCGCCGGGCAGATTCCAGCGGGAAGCCGCTGGGGCATCGTCGCCCCCGATGGACTCGATGCCATGGTGCAACACCTGCACGACCTGCGGAGCGCCGGGGTGCAGACCATCTTCGATCCCGGCCAGGCCCTGCCCCTCTTCGATGGCGACACCCTACGCCAGATGATCAGCGAGGCCGATTATCTCAGCGTCAACGATTACGAGTGCGGCATGATCCAGTCGCGCACGGGTTGGGACTTGGCAACCCTCCGCAGCAAGCTTAAGGCTTTGATCGTCACCCAGGGCGAGAAGGGTTCGACTATTTATCAGGGCGAGGAAGAGATCCGGATTCCAGCGGCCAAGGCCAGCGCCGTCGTCGATCCCACCGGCTGCGGTGATGCCTATCGTGCCGGCCTGCTCTATGGCCTGGAGCACGATTTGCCGTGGGCAACCTGTGGCCGCATCGCGTCGCTTATGGGCTCCTACAAGATCGAGGTTGCGGGCACCCAGAACCATCGCTTCACACACAACGAGTTCGTACAGCGTTATCAGGACAGTTTTGGCGAGGCCTTACCTGCCTGAATCAGCTTTCGATGGGCTTATCCTCGGCTTCCCAGACGACCATGCCGCCGGTGAGGCTGTAGACCCGGGCGAAGCCCATCTGCGCCAGGGTAACGGCGGCAAAGGCAGAACGGGTGCCGCTGTCGCAGTAGAGCAAGACTCGGCGTTCCCGCGCCCGCGACAGCTCCGGGTGGGCCTTGCCATACTCGAGGTCTGCCAACGCTTCCAAGTGACCGCGCGGGACGTGATGGGCCCCAGGCAATCGCGCCCGATGAAAATCCTCTGCCTCCCGCACATCGACGATCAACACGTCTTCACCGGCGTCCAGCCATTCCTCGACCACATCACAATCGACTTCAGAGATTTGTGCCCGCGCCTCACGGATAAAGTCTGCCAAGCTTTTTGCCATAGTTTACCTGCTCCTGCGTCACCGCTTTCCGGAGCGGCTACCATGGCGAGGAAATCGGCAAAAGGCAAGCTTGCCAAAGACCCGTGTTAGCCCCAAGGCGTAATGTCCTCTTCGGCTTCCAGTGGCCGGGTATTGACCTCTAGCAACGGCCTCAAGTCCCCAATCTCCACGTCCAACGGAATAGCTATTCTCCCGATCGACACGTCTCTCACGACTTGTTGCATGTAACCGTATGGAGTGGGTAGGATGTCGCATGGTTCTCTAGGGAGGCTTGGCGATGGCGCACGTCAATCAGCGGGTACAAAAGCACCGTGAAGCTCTGCGCAGGGAAGGGCTTCGTCCGGTGCAGATTTGGGTGCCTGACACGCGCCGCCCGGACTTCGCGGAAGAGTGCCGTCGCCAATGCCTGATTGTGGCCCAGGCCGATAGTGCCGACACCGCCATGCAGCAGTTCATGGATGAAGCCCTGGCTGATGGCTGGCCGGAGGAGTGATACGCGGAGACCTTGTGACCATCGCCATGCAAGGTGACTTTGGCAAACCACGGCCCGCGCTGGTCATTCAAAGTAATCAGTTCAGGGACCTGGGCAGCATCACCGTGCTGCCAATCACCAGCACTCTTATTGACGCGCCATTGCTTCGCATCACCGTTCAACCGGGCACGGAAAATGGTTTGCAGAAACCATCACAAGTCATGGTGAACAAGGCCATGACCATCAAACGCGATAAGGTGGGACCTGCTTTTGGACACATCGATGCGAATACTCTGGTGGAGGTCGAGCGTTGTCTGGCTGTGTTCCTGGGGATTGCGAAGTGAGCCGCGCTTCGAGACGATCAGTCGCGTTTGCACAGCCCTGCGGGTACGCATGGTCACGCAATCTATGTACTGACGCAGCCTTGCTGAGGTAGCGTTTTGAAAAATTTTTCCTATTTACAAAGCGTGGTTGGAAGGGCACCGCTAATCTGCGCGACGCCAGCCAGCGTCCTGCGCATATCCAGTTGGCAGGTGTCTGCATATATGCACCTTGCGGACACTTCTCAAGGCCATAAAAAGGTTCTATGCTGACCTCGAGTCCTGCAGCGAAGAAGGAGTCCGTCGTGATACGCAAACGCAGCAAGAGCGCCGAATGTACCCTCCCTCCCCTAGGCATGAATGCCGAGACCCTTTGTCAGGACAGCCAACACTATCTCTTCCGCAGCCTGGGGGTTCCCGTCGCCGAAGCCGCTACCGACAAGATTGCGCGTAGCGTCTACACCGCTCTGGGCATGGCCTTGCGCGATCGCTTGGTAGAGCGCTGGAACCAAAGCGAAGAACGGCGCACCGAAATGCGCGGGAAACGGGCGTTTTACCTGTCCCTGGAATTCCTGCTCGGGCGCAGTCTGAACAATACCCTACTCAACCTTGGACTCGAAGAGGCTGCCGAAACGGCCTTGGCCTCCCAAGGTTGGGAATTGGCCGAGCTGGCCGAAAAAGAGGCCGATGCCGGCCTCGGTAATGGCGGTCTTGGCCGCTTGGCTGCCTGCTTTCTCGACAGTTGCGCAAGTCTCGCTCTACCGGTTACGGGCTATGGCATCCGCTACGCTTATGGCATGTTCCGCCAAGAAATTCACCACGGCGAGCAGGTCGAAGAACCTGACCATTGGCTCAAAAATGGCTACCCCTGGGAAATCAAGCGTCCGGAGCGGGTACGTCGCATCCCCTACGGCGGGCACAGCGAAGTCTATATCGACGCTGCCGGCAAAAATCGCTTTCGTTGGGTAGATACCCATGATGTCCTGGCCGTGCCCTACGACATTCCCATCCCTGGCTATGCCAATGACGTCGTCAACACCCTGCGCCTGTGGCGCGCCGCCGCCACCGACGTCTTCGATCTCGGGGAATTCAACGCGGGGGCCTATCCCGAGGCAGTTGCCGCGAAAAATGCCGCCGAGCATATCAGCATGGTGCTCTACCCTAACGACAGCAGCGAAAACGGCAAGGAATTGCGTCTGCGCCAGCAGTATTTCCTCGCCTCCGCCAGCCTGCAGGATGTCCTAGCTGACTGGGTCGCAAAGCATGGGGAAAAATTCTCCCATTTTGCCGAGCAGCATGTCTTCCAGCTCAACGACACCCATCCCAGCATCTCGGTGGCCGAACTCATGCGTCTGCTGATCGACGAACACGGATTGGATTGGAACGCCGCCTGGAAGATCACCAGCAGCACCATGGCCTACACCAATCATACCCTACTCCCCGAAGCGTTGGAGCGATGGCCGGTGCGTCTCTTTCGCCAGCTCCTGCCGCGCGTGCTGGAGATCATCTACGAGATCAACGCGCGCTTTCTGCGCGAGGTGGCGCGCACCCACCCCGGTGACAGCGGCCTGCTCAGCCGTGTCTCCTTGATCGAAGAAGGCCCGGATCCCATGGTACGTATGGCCAACCTGGCGGTGGTCGGGAGCTTTTCCGTCAATGGTGTTGCCGCCCTGCACACCGAGCTTCTGTGTCGCGAGCTGTTTCACGACTTCTATCAGCTCTGGCCGGAACGCTTCAACAACAAGACCAATGGCGTCACCCCGCGCCGCTGGCTGCAGTCTGCCAACCCCGAGTTATGCAAGCTGATCAGCGGCAAGATCGGCAGCGACTGGCAGCAGGACCTGGCCGGGCTGCAGACACTCTCGCCCTTTGCCGATGACAGTCGGTTTCGCAAGAGCTGGGCCAAGGTCCGCGCCGCCAACAAAGCGGCACTCTTTGACATCATCAGCGAGCAGACCGGGGTGGCCATGATCCCCGGCGCCCTGCTCGATACCCAGGTCAAACGTATCCACGAGTACAAGCGGCAGTTGCTCAACGCCCTGCATGTGGTACACCTCTACGATCGCATCAAGCGCGGTGATCTAGAAGGATTCACGCCGCGCAATGTGCTCTTTGCCGGCAAGGCGGCGCCGGGATATTTCATGGCTAAGCGCATCATTCGCTTTATCAACGAGATCGCCCGTACCATCAATGCTGATCCCGACACCGATGGGCTGTTGCGTGTGGTATTCCTGCCCGATTATCGGGTCTCGCTGATGGAAAAGATCTGCACCGCCACTGATCTTTCCGAGCAGATTTCCACCGCTGGCAAGGAGGCGTCGGGTACCGGGAACATGAAATTCATGATGAACGGGGCATTGACGATCGGTACCCTGGATGGTGCCAACATCGAAATTCGTGAGGCCGTAGGTGCCGAGCACTTTTTTCTCTTTGGCCTGAATGCCGAGGAGGTCGCCCATCTGCGCGCGCAGTATCAGCCGCAGCACTTCATCGATGCCGACCAGGATCTGGAGCGCGTCTTGCAGCTCATCCGCAGCGGCTATTTCAATCCCTACGATTTTGGCCTCTTTGATTGCCTGCTGGATGCCGTACTCTCTCCGCATGATCCCTGGATGGTGCTCGCCGACTTCACCAGTTACAAGCAGAAACAGCAGGAGGTGGCAGGACTGTGGCGCGATCAGGATGAATGGCTGCGGTTCAGCATCCGCAATACGGCGGCGAGCGGGATCTTTTCCAGCGATCGTACCATCCGCGAATACAACGCCGATATCTGGCATCTGACGCCCCTGGTAGCGGAGGGCGCCAGTCTTGGCTAGAATCCGCGGGTGTCGGAAAAGTTTGTGAAGGAGTCAGGTGAGTACATCGTCCGTTCGCCCTGTGGTATTGCTCATTCTCGATGGCTGGGGCTATCGCGAGGCGGCGGCAGATAACGCCATTGCGCTGGCTCACACGCCGCACTGGGATAGCTGGTGGAAAACCCACCCGCATGCCCTGCTACAGGCATCCGAGGCTTCGGTCGGTCTGCCCCGCGGGCAGATGGGCAACAGTGAGGTCGGGCACATCAACATCGGTGCCGGTCGGGTCGTCTATCAAGAGTACGAACGGATCAATCGTGCCATCGCCGATGGCAGCTTCTACCAGAATGCCGCACTGGTGCAGGCCGTGGATGCGGCACAGCAACACGGCAAGGCGGTGCACATCCTCGGGCTGCTCTCTCCCGGTGGGGTACACTCCCACGAAGATCACCTGATCGCCGGTTTGCGTCTGGCGCGGGAGCGCGGCGCCGAGCGGGTCTATCTGCATGCCTTTCTCGACGGGCGGGATACCGCCCCCCGTTCGGCGGCGGCCTCCCTGCGGAAAGTAGAAGACGCTTTGGCGCGGGAGGGCGGGTGCCTCGCCACCCTGATCGGTCGCTACTATGCCATGGACCGCGACCACCGCTGGGACCGCGTGCAAAAG
Source organism: Acidithiobacillus sp. YTS05 (assembly GCF_024396695.1). Lineage (GTDB taxonomy): Bacteria > Pseudomonadota > Gammaproteobacteria > Acidithiobacillales > Acidithiobacillaceae > Igneacidithiobacillus > Igneacidithiobacillus copahuensis. The sequence goes on along the minus strand of NZ_CP094359.1, from coordinate 263,162 downwards.
GCCTATGATCTCATCACCCAGGGCCTTGGCACGGAATATCCGAGTGCCGAAGCCGCCCTGGAGGCGGCCTATACCCAAGTGGAAAGCGACGAGTTCGTGCCTGCAGCGCGGATCGGACCCGCGGCGCGGATAGAGGACGGCGATAGCATCGTCTTTCTCAATTTTCGTTCTGATCGCGCCCGCCAGATCACCCGCGCCTTTGTCGAGCCGGACTTCTCCGGCTTCCCGCGTGCGGTCGTGCCGAAACTCTCGGCCTTCGTCACCCTGACAGAGTACAGCGAGCAGCTTCCCGTGCAGGTAGCCTTTCCACCGAGCCGTCTGCGCAATACCTTTGGAGAGTGGATTTCCCGCTTTGGGATGCGGCAACTGCGCATCGCCGAGACCGAGAAATATGCCCACGTGACGTTCTTTTTCAACGGTGGCGAAGAGCAGGTTTTTGAAGGGGAAGATCGCGTTCTCATTCCCTCGCCCAGCGTCGCTACCTATGATCTGCAGCCGGAAATGAGTGTTCGGGATCTAGCAGATCGCCTGATTGCCGAGGTGCAGGCTGGTCAGCATGATGTCATCATCTGCAACATTGCCAACCCCGACATGGTCGGACACAGCGGCAAACTGGAGGCCGCCAAGGCTGCGGTGGAGGCCGTAGATCAAGCCCTGGGCCGTATCGTGCCGGCAGTGCGGGCACGCGGCGGCGAGGTGCTGATCACCGCGGATCATGGCAATGTTGAACAAATGCTCGACCCGGAGACCGGCCAGGCACACACTGCGCATACCTGTAACCCTGTGCCCCTGCTCTATATTGGCCGCTCCGCCCGCCTGCAGGAAAGCGGCGCGCTGGAGGATCTCGCCCCCACGCTACTACAGCTGCTCGGCCTGCCTAAGGCCCCGGAAATGAGCGGGAAAAGTCTCATCGAGCATACGTGAAGGATCTGACCCCTACTGCCGTCCTGCTGGGCAGCGCCCTTTTCTGGGTAGGCATCGGCGCCGCCCAGGCGAGCAATCTGCCGCAGAAAATTCACGAGAACAAGGCCCGCCTGGAGTCCATCCACCAGAATGTTTCGGCGCTGCAGGCGCGGTTGGCGGATAAGCAGAAAACCCAGGCAGAGCTCCGTAGCGAGATCGCCCAACTCGACCAGCGTATCCAATCCACCCAACACCAGCTGCAAGGCATTCAGCAGCAGCGCCAGCAAACACAACAGGAAATCAGCAAACTGCAAGGTCAAATTGACAAGCTGCAACAAGAATTGCAAACGCAGAAAAAAATCCTCGCCGAGCAGTTGCGCGCCGCCTACATGTTGGGTGGGGAAACCCCACTCGCGGTCTGGCTGCAAACGGAAAAGCCGGCCGAAATCGGGCGCCTCAGCGTCTACTATCAGGCCTTGGCCAAGGCGCGTCTAGAATTGATCGCGAAGACGCAGACAACGGGCAAAGAGATCATCAAGACGCAGGAGCGGAAAAAGCAACAAGAGTCCCATCTCGCGCAACTGGCAGGGCAGACGCAACATCAGGAAACCACCCTGGAGGCCCAACGGAATCAGCATGCCACACTGGAAGAACAACTGGTGAAGCGCATTGCCGCCGATCAGGCCAAGATTGCCAATCTGCAGGCCAACGCCAATATTCTGAACGGCTTGGTGCAGCGGCTCTCGGTGCAGTACGCGCAGCAACTGGCAGCGGAAAGGGCGGCGGCCGAGGCTGCGGCACGCAAACGCGCGGCCGAACGTCTGGCGGCAGAGCGGCGGGCGGCAGAACAAGCCGCGGCCCGTGCGGCTGCAGAACGGCGGGCTGCCGCGCGCGCCGCGGCGCAGGAGCGTGCCCGGATCGCGGCGCAAGCCGCCGCCGAGCAAAAACGTGCCGAACAGCTGCAGAAAGAGCTGCATCAGCCACCCCCGCCAACGCCGGTGCAGGCTCCGCCAATTGCGACGGTTCCGCCGGCCACGCCCAGTATTGCCCCGCCAACCAACAGCGCCGTGGGTCACGGCAGCTTCCCTCCTCCCGTCAGTGCGCCGGTGCGCCATCTCTTTGGCACGCCGCGGGTACAAGGCGGGCCGAACTGGCAGGGGATTACCTTTGCCGCGCCAGCGAGCACGCCAGTACACGCCATCGCCCCGGGCATGGTCCTATACGCCGGTCCGTTGCGTGGTTATGGCGAGATCGTCATTGTCCAACAAGCCAATCTCGTTCTGGCCATTTACGGGCACCTGGCCAAGCCGGCCGTGCAGGTCGGTCAGAAGCTGCAAACCAGTAGCCTGGTAGGGACGGTCGGCAGCGGCGGTGAGATGGGCGATGACGGCCTCTATCTCGAGATCCGCAGCCAGGGTCACCCGGTCAACCCATTGAATTTCATTCGCTAGCAGTGCAAGGTTCTGGAGCCATGATGACGACGCGCATTCTGCAAATCTGTATACCCGTCCTGACCATCGTGGTCCTGGCTCTGGGTCCGGTTCCTGCCCGGGCAGAAGAGAGTCAGACCATTCCCCTCCAGGAAATCCAGACCTTCAGCCAGGTGTTTGCGCTGATCAAATCGGACTACGTCGACCCTAGCTCCGACCAGAAACTGATGCAAGGGGCCATCGCCGGTATGGTGCATGCCCTGGATCCACATTCCGCCTATCTCACTCCCAAGGAATGGAAACAGATGCAGGTCTTCACCGATGGCCGCTTTGGTGGCGTGGGCATCGAGATCACCCCGGATCATGGGCTCCTGCGGGTGGTCACTCCCATCGACGGCACCCCCGCCGCGCGGGCAGGGATTCATGCTGGCGATCTCATCATCAAGATCAATGGCAAAGCGGTGGAGGGTCTGGGTCTGCAGAAGGCGGTGGACGAGATGCGTGGCAAGCCGGGTAGCCAGGTCAGTCTCACCCTGCTGCGACCGCACAGCAGCGTCCCCCTGCAGGTCACCCTGACGCGCGCCATCATCAAGGTACAGAGTGTGCGCTACCAGATGATCGCCCCCGACTACGGCTATCTGCGCATCAGCCAGTTCCAGGATAACACCGGCAATGCCGTGCAGGCGGCCGTCAAAGAGCTTGAAAAGGATGCCGATGGCAAACTGAAGGGACTCATTCTCGATTTGCGCAATAACCCGGGTGGGGTACTGCAGGCGGGAGTGGAAACCGCCGACACCTTCCTGAATCAGGGGCTGATCGTCTATACCAAGGGCCGCACCGGGAGCAGTGACATGCGCTTTCGCGCCCATGGTCCCGACCTGCTGCATGGTGCCCCCGTGATCGTATTGATCAACGGGGGTACAGCCTCCGCTGCGGAAATCGTGACCGGCGCCCTTAAGGATGATGGCCGCGCTTTGGTGCTCGGTAGTCGCAGCTTTGGCAAGGGTTCCGTGCAGTCCGTCATTCGCCTGGATAACGGTGGCGCACTCAAACTGACCACGGCGCTGTACTACACGCCAGCGGGCTGCTCCATTCAGGGGCAAGGAATCGTCCCCAACGTTGCCATCGTCCCCAGCAACCCGGAAGAGCGACAGATCGATGCCGCTTTGCTCAAGGAATCGGAATTGGAGGGAATGCTCGAGGCGCCGGACCAGTGTCAGAAAGTGCAGCCACAGTTCGAGATTGCGGAGCCGACACCGCCCGCCACCAACCAGCAAAAGCAGACGCCGTCCGAGGGTCCGGATCTGGCCACCGATTTTGTGCTGCGCAAGGCCCTGGAGATTCTGCAGGGCAATGCCGTGGAGGTGATGCAGGATGGAAAGTCGGTAAAAAAAGTCGTCCCGTTACCGATCTATCCCAGTCGGGATAAAAATGCCGACGCCAGGGTCAAAGCTGCCTGAGTGAGAATGCAGGGGGAGAAGGTGGCGCCAGTACCGAAAGTAGTCATTCCGATTGCCGATGGTTGCGAGGAGATGGAGGTGGTAATTTGCGCCGACATTCTGCGCCGCGCCGGCGCGGAGGTCTGTCTGGCCGGAGTGGATGGCACGCGTGCGGTCACCGCCTCCCGGGGCGTGCGCCTCCTGCCGGATTGCAGTTGGAGCGAATGTGCCGATGCGCCAATGGATCTGCTACTGCTCCCCGGCGGAGCGGGTGGGGTGGAGCGCCTGCGGCAATCCACCAGCTTGCGCAACAAAATCATCGAGCGTAGCGCCGGTGCTGAGAGAGTCGCGGCCATTTGTGCGGCTCCCTCTTTGCTTGCCGAGCTGGACGTACTGCGCAACAAAAAAGTGACCAGTTATCCCGGCGCCCTCGATCCGCAGAGCACAGACTATCAATTTCAGACTGCGACCGTCGTTGTCGATGGTTCGCTTACCAGTTCCCGCGGTCCGGGGACCGCGATGGACTTCGCTCTCGACCTCGTCGTCCAGCTCTTTGGCCGGGAACGGGGAATGGCGGTGGAAACGGCCTTGCAAAGGCCACCGGTTTACCTTTGATCTGTCCCCATGGATAATGCTTCGTCTCAATCAAACTGAAGGAAAACGCATGAAACTTCGCGCAGTTGTTCTCGCCGGCATGGTCGGTGCTTTTTCTCTGCCCGTCTTCGCTGCGCCAGCGGCTACCGTCAATGGTCATGCCATCGACAACAGCCAGGTGCAGGAAATCATGAGCATGAGCCCGGACCTCGCGAAAGAGCCCAATGCTCGCGAGCAGGTCATTCAGAATCTGGTCAACATGGAAGTGCTCTCGCAGTATGCGGATCAGCACGGCCTAGCCCAGTCCGCAGCGGTGCAGGAACGCCTGGGCCTGGCCAAGCGGCAGATCCTGGCGGACGCCGCGGTCGAATCCTATGTCAAGGCCCATCCCGTTTCCCAGGCCGACGTTCAGAACGCCTACGACAAATTCGTCGCGGCCATGGGCAAGAAAGAATATGAAGTGCGCCATATCCTGGTGAAGACCAAGGCTGAGGCGGACAAGATCATGGCCGATCTGAAGTCAGGCCAGAAGTTCGCCAAGCTTGCCGAAAAGTACTCCATCGACAAGGGTAGTGCCGCACACGGTGGCGAGCTCGGCTGGATCGTTCCCGGCATGGTGGTACCACCCTTCGCGCAGGCTGTGGAAACGGCGCCCATCGACAAGCCCGTCGGCCCGGTACAGACCCAATTTGGTTACCACATCATCGAAGTGCAGGCTACCCGACCGGTCACCCCGCCTTCCTTGAGCTCCATGCAGGACCGTATCAAGGCCCAGCTGCAGCAGCAGGAGGCCGCCAAGTTCGTATCGGATCTGCGGAGCAAGGCTACCATCAACATCACCAAGTAATTTCTCGTTACTCTGGCGCTGCAAGGGCCGAAGGGGTTTCTCTTCGGCCCTTTGCCTTGCCTGGAGCCGGATCAGGCGCCACAATGAATGGAGAGAGTTTTTGGGAGTATTGGTGTGGCAACGCGAAGAAATCCTCAGCAACCTGTCCTGGAGCGGCAAACCCAGATCCGCGAGCCGCGCCTGTATCGGGTCTGTCTGCTCAACGATGACTTCACTCCCATGGACTATGTAGTACGCATCCTCGAAGAATACTTTCACAAGAGCCACGAAGACGCCCTCCAGATCATGATGGAGGTGCACAATCAAGGCAAAGGCATCTGTGGGGTCTACCCCTTTGATCTCGCGGAAACCAAGGTCACCCTGGTCACGGCTGATGCCCGTCAGCATCAGCATCCCTTGCGCTGTACCATGGAAAAGGAGTGAGCGATGATCGACAAGCCCTTGGAACAGTCCATCAATCAGGCATTTCAGACGGCGCGCGAATTTGGGCATGAGTATGCCTCGGTCGAGCATCTGCTGCTGGCCTTGCTCGACAACCCGGCCAGCCAAGAGGTGCTGGATGCCTGTGGCGCCGACCGCAAGCGCCTCGGGCGCGAGCTCAGAGGATTCCTGAGCAAGAAAATTCCCTCCCTGGGACAGGCCGGCACCGTCAACAGTCAGCCCTCCATCGGCTTTCAGCGGGTGATTCAGCGTGCTTTATATCACGTGCAGTCGGCCGGCAAGGATGCCGTCACCGGTGCCAATGTGCTGGTCGCTCTCTTCGCTGAGCGGGAATCCCATGCAGTGTATTTTCTGCAGAAGGAACATGTATCGCGGATGGATGTGGTTACCTACCTTGCCCACGGGCATCCGCGCGACGATAGCCAGGAAGAAGGTGAAGAACCAGAAACCGAGAAAGAGCAGAACAAGTCTGGCAAGGATCCGCTGTCTGCGTATACGCGCAATCTCAACGCCCTGGCCCGGGCTGGACGCATCGATCCGCTCATTGGTCGCGCCCATGAATTGGAGCGCGCATTGCAGATTCTTGCCCGCAGACGCAAGAACAACCCGCTCTTCGTGGGTGAGCCCGGGGTCGGCAAGACGGCCATCGTCGAAGGTTTGGCACGTGCCATCGTCTACGGCAACGTGCCGGAAATTCTGGAAAACGCCACCATCTATGCCCTCGATATGGGTGCCCTGATCGCCGGCTCCCGCTATCGTGGCGACTTCGAGGAGCGCCTCAAGGCAGTGCTCAAGGCCCTACAACGACAGCCCAAGGCCATCCTCTTCATTGACGAGATCCACACTATCGTCGGTGCCGGTGCCGTTTCCGGGGGGGCCATGGATGCCTCCAACCTGCTCAAACCCGCTCTGGCGGCAGGGGAGCTGAAGTGTATCGGCGCTACCACTTACCAGGAGTTCCGTCAGCATTTTGAGAAAGACCGCGCCCTCAGTCGCCGCTTTCAGAAGATCGACGTGCCCGAGCCGAGCCCGGATGAGGCGGTCGAGGTGCTCCGTGGACTCAAACGGCACTTCGAGAATCATCACCACCTGCGCTATACCGACGCCGCCTTGCGTGCAGCCGTGGAATTGTCCATCAAGCATATCCACGACCGGCACCTGCCCGACAAGGCCATCGACGTCATCGATGAGGTTGGCGCCGCCCAGGCCCTGCTCCCGCCGTCGCGGCGCAAGAAGAGCATCGGCGTTCATGACATTGAGGAGATGGTGGCCAAAATGGCACGTATCCCGGGCAAGTCCGTCTCTCTCGACGACCGCACGGCACTGAAGAACCTCGAACGCGACCTGGGGCTGGTGATCTTTGGTCAGGATCGTGCCATCCGCGAGCTGAGCGCGGCCATCAAGCTCTCCCGCGCGGGGCTGCGGCACGCCGAGAAACCGATTGGTGCCTTCCTCTTCTCCGGCCCCACGGGCGTCGGCAAAACCGAGCTGACCCGGCAGCTGGCACAGCTTTTGGGTATTCCGTTGCTGCGCTTTGATATGAGCGAGTATATGGAGCGGCATAGCGTGTCGCGCCTCATTGGCGCACCGCCTGGCTATGTGGGCTACGATCAGTCTGGTCTGCTCAGCGATGCGATTTTGAAGCAGCCGCATGCCGTTCTGCTCCTCGATGAAATCGAAAAGGCGCACCCGGATATCTTCAACGTGCTCCTGCAGGTCATGGATCATGGCAAACTCACCGATGCCAGCGGCCGGCAAGTGGATTTCCGCCAGGTGATTCTGGTCATGACCACCAATGCTGGCGCTGAGGAACAGGGAAAGGCAGCGATCGGCTTCGTCCAGAAGGCGAACGAAACCGGCAAGGAAATGGAGAGCATTCGGCGGATCTTCGCGCCCGAATTCCGCAACCGCCTCGACGCCATCGTGCCCTTCTCCCCCCTGGCGCGGGAGGACATTCTGCACGTGGTCGACAAGCTGCTCATGGAACTGGATGAACAGCTCCTGCAGAAGGGATATAGCCTGGAGGTCAGCAGCGAGCTGCGCGACTGGCTAGCGAAGAAGGGCTACGATCCGCTTATGGGTGCGCGGCCAATGGCGCGGCTGATTCAGGAGGAACTGAAAAAACCGCTGGCGGAACACATCCTCTTTGGCGATCTCCCCAAGGGCACGCAGATCAGTGCAACCCTGGAAGGAGACAAGGTCGTCCTGCGTCTCCCCGAGACCGCTCCCGTCTAACGCTGGCGGCGCCAGTAAGGCGCCAGCAGGCGGGCTTCCGGTACCTCTTCGAGAATGGCGGCGGGGATTTCCACGGTCAGGCCAGGACGTGCGCGGATACTCACCCAAAGCAGATTCATGCGCAGGTTGAGGTCGGCAAAGACCACCCAATTCTGGTAGCGCTGCAAGACGCCGCCCACCAGACGCAGGGTGCGCAATTGCCGCTCGCTGCTGTGGCGCCGCAAACCGGGGAAGATCATACGAAAGTCGGCAAGCAGGTGGCCGTACTCATCGCGGCTCGGGACCCTCTGCCACAACGGCCCGTCGGCCTCCAGCCGGCCCCAGGACAAGGCAGCAGGCAGAGCAGCGGAAGCCGGGACTAGGAAGGTACCGGCCTGCGCGCAAGGCTTATCCCGGGAAGCGGGCAACGTCCTTTTGGATGATTTCACGGGCGGCTTCGACACCGGACCAATCCTTGAGTTTTACCCATTTGCCGGGCTCGAGATCCTTATAGTGCTCAAAGAAATGCCGCACCTGATCGAGTAGGGACTGCGGCAGATCCTTGACGTCCCTGATCGCCTCATAACCGGGTGCGATCTTGGCATGGGGCACGGCAATCACCTTCATATCCAGGCCTTTCTCATCTTCCATCGTCAACACGCCTACCGGACGGGCACGCAGGACCGTGCCGGGCGCCACCGGCTGCGGGGAAACGACCAACACATCCGTGGGATCGCCATCATCCGACAGGGTATTGGGGATGAAGCCATAGTTCAGCGGATAGTGCATGGCGGTAAAGAGAAAACGATCGACAAAGACGGCTTCCGAAGCCTTGTCGACCTCATACTTGATGCTGGAGCCTTGCGGAATCTCGATGACGACGTTGATGTCATCGGGGACGGCCTTGCCGGCGGGGATTTCCTTCAACTTCATGCAGAACACTCCTCCTGGGTGGAAAATGCGGCCCGCACGCGGGCCAGATCCGCGGGGGTATCGACCCCAATCGGCGGAACAACATCGCTACAGCATACCCGAATTCGGTATCCGCGTTCGAGTATCCGCAGTTGCTCCAACGACTCCAGCTCTTCCAGGGCCGAACGCGGCCAGCGTGCATACTCCTGCAGAAAGCCAGCACGATAGGCATAGAGACCAAGGTGGCGCCAATGCTGGCCTGCGGGCAATTCGGCGCCTTCGGTCAACGGATAGCGATCACGTTCCCAGGGAATGGGAGCCCGGGAGAAATACAAGGCATCCTTGGCGGCGTTCAGCACCACCTTGACGGCGTGGGGATCGACCAGTTCTTCCCAGTGGGTCAGGGGCACCGCTGCGGTGGCGACCAGCAGAGCCGGATCTTCGGCAAGGGCGGCAGCCACCGCATGCATCAGTGTCGCCGGCATTTGCGGTTCATCGCCCTGCAGGTTGACGATGATTTCGTCCGCTGGCAATCCGAGAATCTGAACCGCCTCGGCCAGGCGCTCGCTACCGCAACTGTGACGCGAGTCGGTCTGTACCGCCTCGCCGCCATGTGCGCGCACTGCCGCCAGGATCTGCTCGTCGTCTGCCGCTACCACCACGCGTCCCGCACCACTGGTCAAGGCACAACGCCGCACCCTCTCGATCATGGGCAGTCCGCCAATGGGCAGGAGCATTTTTCCCGGAAGGCGGGAAGACGCCATGCGCGCCGGAATGAGAACGGTAAAACTCACTTGCTTTCGCCATCCAACGGCTCCGCATCTTCCAGCAGGAGGACCGGAATGCCATCGCGGACCGGAAAGCGCAACCTGCAGCGACTGCAGCAGAGGGCGCTCTGCTCTGCGCAAGGCAGGAGGGGGCCTTTACAGGCCGGACAGGCGAGCAGATCGAGTAAACGGCGATCGATTTTCACTGTGGACTCCTCCAGGTAGCCAGCCGCTGATCGAGCCAGTGGCTGAAGGATGGCTCCCAATGGATACCGATCTCCAGCACCCAAATCTCTGGGAGACCAGCCAACTGCATGCATTTTACGGCATCCTTACTGGTTATGACGAGGGGCGCGCTTATATTTACCAGATCCTGCTGGCGAAAGACGTGATGGTCGGGGAAGGAATGCAGGGTTACCTGCGCTCCCAAGACCTCCAGCGTGCGTTGGAAACGCTCCGGACGGGCAATGCCGGTAACCGCATGGACGTGGCGATTGCGCAACGCCTGCAGTGGCAGTTCCTGCACGGGATCGTGCAGGGGCACCAGGCGCGTAGCCTGCTGCTCGAAGCGAAAACAGGGCGGAGCGATACCCACGAGGTCTGCACTGCCAGCGGCGGCAGGATCGCAGAGCAGGGCATCGGCGGCCTGCAGAGCCGTTTTCGCCTCGCGCAGGGGACCGGACGGCAGGCAACGCCCGTTACCCAGGGGTCTTTCCCCTTGCAGCAGGAGGAGGGAGAGACTGGGTTGCAGGGCAAGATGCTGAAAACCATCATCGAGAACGACGATGTCGTGCCCAGCATTGGCGGCAGCCAAGATGCCGGCATGGCGGCGGCGACTGAGAAAGACCGGAGCTACGCTGCGCAGCAGCAGGGGCTCGTCGCCGGCACGGACGGGAGAATCGTCCGGAAGCACGGCATAGGGCTCCTGCGGTGGGTGCGCGCCATAGCCGCGGCTGATAGCGGCTGGATGCCAGGAGTGGCTTTGCAGGTAGCGGAGCAAAGCCATCGTCATCGGAGTTTTCGCGCTCCCTCCCACGTTGAGATTGCCCACAACGATGCTCGGCAAGGCTCCGGGCAGACGCCTCGCCCGGGCGCGCCGCCGCGCTGCCAAGGCGCAATAGATGGCACCTAAGGGGCGTAGGAGATAGGCACCGACGCCACCGGCGTACCACTGCCGCTCCAGCTCCTGGCGCCAGCTCAGCAAACCGGGCTTACCAATCGAAGACCCGCTGCAAGAACTCCGGCAAGCGCTCCCCGGCCACGCGACGCTCCTGCCAGAAATAGCGCCGATAGGCATCGGCCTCTTCCCGCGCCGCAATGGGCTCCGCCAACACCGACGCCCAGTGCTGCAGCACTGCGGCGGGCTGGGCCAATTGGCGCGGCTCGACGGTCAGGGTGCTGGGCAGTGCCCATTGCAGGCCCAAGCCCTGACTGAGAGGGCGCCCACCGGCAAAGATCTGCCATAACTGCATATTCCCGACAGCGAGGAGATGCACAGCGTCACAGGCAGCCGCCAGGGCGGGGTGCCAGCGCGCTTCGTCCACCCGCAGAATACTGCCGACCTCCACCGGCTCTCGTCGCCACGTGGACAAGACTGGCAGACTCGCTGCTGCACCAACACCTTCGAGAAAAAGCAGGCCACGCCGGCGCAGAGGGGAATTCTGCCAGGCGGCTATCCAGGTAGGCCAGTCTCTGGCCTGTAAACCCGTCACCCAAAACAAGGCATCGCCCTGGCTGCCCAGGATCAGATTGCGAAAATTGGGTTCCACCTGCGCTACCGTCACCAGCGTGAGGAAATCCACTGGCTCCTGCAAACCAACATCACGGGCGAGGGACTCCCACTGCTGATATTGCCGCTGACTGCGTGGGTAAACGGCCTCCCAGGGAGTGAGGCCGACAGCCCCCGTGGGTGGGGCGGCGATCGCCAAGGCAGGGGTACTCTTCTCTCCGAGCAATCTCGCCAGGGTGGGACTGGGCACCCGCCCCAAACCCAGATAGCGCAGGGGACGCAGACGCTCTAGGGTGGTAGCCAGGGCACGGGGATGGGCGCAGGGGCCAAACCCATAGCCCAGACGCTCGATGCCCGCCGTGCTCTCCGGGAACAGCGTCGCATCTTCCCGTTCGAAGGTCAGGATCATGCGCAGATCGCGGCGTTTGTCACTGATCGCCCGACAGAGCTCGACGCCCAGCCGCAGATCGTCATGTCCGCTGCCGCCCTGTAACCACAACACGGGACCGCGATCCCCGGGGAGCTTCAGCCCCCCCAAGCGGGCGTTGGCCTGGGCCAGACGTCCCGTCCGAGCGTCCTGCCAGCTCGCCCAGCGGGCACGCCAATAACTGGCTCCGTAATAACTCATCCCTGCCATCCTTCTTCCACCCGCTCCATCCTGCGGTCCGCCCGCTGCCGCTGGGCCCGCATCTCGTCCTCCAGCTTCTGTTGCAGAGCGAGCATCTCGGACGGAGAGGCGTCGGCCGCAATGTACATCGGCTCTCCCCAAAGCACCACGGCGCGACTACCGGGCAGGGGGAAGAGAAAGTGATCCCAACTCGCAAAGCGACGTCCCCAGCGCGCCGAAAAGGTGACCGGAACAACCGGAAGCCCGGTCCAACGCGCCAGCTCCAGCACCCCCGCCTGCAATTGCTCGCGGGGCCCGCGTGGGCCATCCGGGGTGATCGCCAGATCGTAGCCTTCCCGCGCCGCCCGCAGCATCCCCTTGGCCCCCTTCAAGGCGCCACGCCGACTGGACCCGCGCACAGCTTCATAGCCCCAGTGCGACATCACCTGGGCGATCAGTTCGCCGTCGCGATGCTCGCTGATCAAAATTTTCACTCTTCGCCCGCCTATCCGCTGGTAGGCCGCCGGAATCAGGGCGAGACGCCCATGCCAGAAAGCCAGAATGATGGGCTGCCCGGATTCGCGCAATGCACGAATGCGATCGGCGCCCTCTTCCTGCCAGCGCAAACTCTGGGCAACCCCTCGTAGCACCAAGGCAGCCAGCGCGGCGGCACGGGACTGCCAGCGCCCTGCCAGGCGCACGGCTCAGCGTCCCGCCGGACTCAGGGTCGCGAAACTGATGCGCGTCAATCCCGCCGCCTGGGCCGCATCGAGAACGTCGATCACATACTGCTGAGTGGCGTCCTTGTCGGCACGCAAGACGATGACACGCTCCGGATCCTCGGCGGCCAGGGCCTTGAGGCGGGCCAGCAGATCGCTCATCGGCAAGCCATGGCCGTCGATGGCCACTTGCCCCGTCGCACTCAGGTCGATGGTGATGGGGGTTTTGGGTTCGCCCTTGGCGGCTTGCTGCGCCTTGGGTAACTGCATCGAGATGTGACTGTGCTGCACAAAGCTCGTGGTGACCATGAAAAAGAGCAGCAGCACCAGGACGATGTCGACCATGGAGATCACGTTGATCTCCGGCTCCTCATTCCTTCCACCCCGCGAGCGAAAATTCATGATTTTCCGCCTGCCAGCAAGTTGACCAGTTTCAAGACATCCTTCTCGGTAGCCAGCACCAGTACCTCCACACGCCCGCGGAAATAGCGATAAAAGAGCAGACTGGGGATGGCGACGATCAGGCCCGCCGCAGTGGTGATCAACGCCTCGGCAATGCCGCCCGCCAGGGCCTTGGGATCGCCCATACCCACCGCACCAATGGCAGCAAAGGCATGCATGATGCCAAAGACGGTACCGAGCAGGCCGAGCAGCGGCGCGACACCGGCAATACTGCCCAGGAAGTTCAGGTAGCGATCGAGATGCGCCATTTCGTGGCGCCCGGCGTCCTCGACGGCCTCTTTGATGGCGTCTCGTGGCTGCCCCACCTGCTGCAGGGCAACCAGAAGAATACGTGCCAGGGGCGTGTCGTTTTCATAGAGCTGCTTGACGACTTGCGGCAGTTTCCCCGCTTCCACCATGTCGGCAACCCGCTCGACCAGACCCTGCGGCACAACCCGCGCCCGCCGCAGCACCCAAAAGCGATTACCGACGATAGCCAGGGCCAGAATCGCGGCCAAAATGAGGATGGGCAGCACAAAACCGCCCAGGCTGAACAACTCTACGAGATCTCGCACGCAACACTCCCGCCAGATAACTTACGGGGAGCGACTATAGCATAAGCACCAGATTTGCCGAGAACCTTTCTGTTACGCCTGGTGAGCAAGAGCGGGGATCACGCCAACTCCCAGTACGGACGGGGACGCGCGGCCTGTGGCAGATGCAAGCTGCCGCCTTGCCAATGCCAGGGCGGCCCGGGGTCTTCGCCAAGATAGCGGATACTGGCATAGGGGTACTGGTGCAGCAGGGCATGGCGTTGCCAGACATCCCAGGTATAGGGTGCAAAAATCAGCTTGGGGGCAATGGCGAAATGCGCGGCAAAAAAACGTTTTTCCGTTGCCTCGTCCATATCCCCCAAAATCAATACCCGCCCGGCATCGAGGCTGAGCACGCAAGGCTGCACTGGGGCGAAGTGCAGGACTCGGCCACCGGGGATGACACCTTCGGCACACGCACCTAGGGGTCGATCGGCGGCCCCCAGGCGATTGCCAAGCGGAATCAGGCTCTCTGTAGCAGCCGGCAAGGGCTGCGGCAGGCTCAGATCACCAAGCACCCAAACGCGCAGACGACTCTGTCCAGATTTCTGCAACTGCGCTGCGAGCAGTGGTGTCAGGGCTCGCTGATCCGGGCGATGCCAGAGGTTGGCGGTGTAGAGTCCCGTCTCCCGGCCGGAGTGCCAGAACAACGCCATTCCCTTGCCCACTGGCAGCTCTTCCAGGCGGAAGCCATCCGGCACCGGCCCCGGCGCCAGGAGGGGTACAAAACCGAGATAGGCCAGATTCCGTCCCGGCCAATAGCGCGGCAGCAGGAGCAACGCAAAGAGTATGGCGCTGGCGAGTGCCGCCCAGAAGCGCCCCGGCGTCACCGTCAGCAGGGCCCAGGGCCAATGGCGCAGCCAGTCGAGCAAGGCGGTTACGGCCTGCATTTCCAGGGCTACGAGGCGAAAGAGCAGGCGGTAACCCAATTCCCAGTCCAGCAGCGAGAAGGCTGCGCCGAGCAAGGCCAAGGGCACGGCGAGTAGCTCGATCAGCGGTATCACCAGCAGATTGGCCAGCGGCGAGATCAGCGAGATGCTGCCAAAGAGAAAGGCAAGCAGCGGCAGCAGCAGGATCGAGACTCGCCACTGCGCCGCCAGGGCCTGGCGCCACTGGCCTTCCTCCATGCCCAGACTGATCAGCACCGCCACCGCCAGGATCGACAGCCAGTAGCCCAGATCGATGACCTGCCCCGGATCGAGCACGGCCATCATCGCCGCGCTGAAGGCAAGGCCGGACCACGCCGCATGGCGGCGGCCCAGCAAAGCTGCCACGCTGGCGGCGGTAATCATCCAGGCAGCGCGCTCCCCCGGACTTTGCATGCCCGCCAAGTAAGCATAGGTCCAGGCTACCGGGATGGCCGCCAGGAGCGCCGCCTGCTGCGCTGGCCAACGGCGGACGAGGGCCGGAACACGGCGCCAGAGGGAGCGCCAGAGCCAGAGAAAAAAGCCGGTGATGACGGCCACATGGGAACCGGAAATCACCAACAGGTGAGCGGTACCGGTATCCCGGTAGATCTGCCAAACGCTTGGGGGAAGCTGGTTGCCGATACCCACCGTCAGGGCCTGCACGTAGCCCGCCCAAACCCGCGGCAGGGCGGCGTTACTGGCCTGGGCCACGCGGCTGCGCCATTGTGCGAGCAGGTCCAGAGGATGCCAGGAAGAGGCTGGCAGGGGCGTGGCGGAGACAATCTTGCCCGCACCCAGCAAACCCTGCCAGAAACGCTGTCGTGGCAGATCGACAAAGGCGCTGTGGCGCAGGGTCTGCAGCGATTCCGATCGGATTTCCAGGCGCCAGCGTTGGCCGGTGACCGGGGCTTCGGGTAGGGCTCCGTGCAGCTCGATGAGAGAAGGTATACGCGCCATCAGCGCCGCCGGCTCGCTACGCTCCGGCACCAGATGCAGACGCCACTGACCGCGCTGCTCCTGCGGGATATCCGCAATTCGCCCGGTAATAGTCAGCGATTGTCCGGCGGGAAGGACTCTTTCGAGCAAGTGCCGCGCCTGTAGTCCAGCAATCAGAAAGGCCAAGGCGACGGCTGCGGGCAACAGCGCCTGATGCCAGCGCCAGCCCAAGAGGAGAAAAAGCAGTAGCGCCAGGCCGACTGGTAGTTGTGCTGGCAGAACGGTAAAGCTCTGAAAGAGAATCACCCCGACCAGCAACGCCAGCGACACGGCGAGCAGCCCTGGCCAGGATTTGGACCAGCGCGCGAGACTCGCTAGACTAAGCCCTCTTTGTCCCGACAGGATTCCCTTTGCGCCTGCCCGCATTTCTTCGCCTCCCGAGCCGTGAGGAAATCCTCCGCAAACGCCCTCTGGGGCGTTTTACGCACTATCTGACTCACAGTGCCTACTGGCAACTGAAGCGCAGTAATCTGGCGAGAGCGGGCGCGTTGGGTACCTTTATCGGCACCCTTCCCTATTTTGGGCACGAGCTCACGATTCTCATTCTGTGTCTGGTCTTGCACCGCTGGCGGCGCATCGACGTCAATGTGCCCCTGGCGATGCTCCTGCCCTTCATCGTCACCGGCCCGCTCACCATCGTCGAGGTATTCTACGCTTCCTACCAGCTCGGCTACTGGCTTCTGCAGCAGGTGCACCTGGCCCCGGCCATCACCATCCATTATGCCGACATCCAGCGCCTGGTGCATGGCAACATGGGATTGCTGTCCATGGGAGACCGTCTGTGGCATGCCTACTGGGTCACCTGGATCGGCAGCATTCCCTTTGGTGCCACTCTCGCTGCCATCGTTTACGTCGGCATCCTGCTTGGCTGGCGCGGATGGGTCAACTGGCGCCTGTTTCGTCGCCGGCAAAACCGCAACTAGAGAGCAGCGCTGTCCTGTAGAGTACCATCGCGCAAGTGCAGCACGCGCGCCATACGTTCCGCCAGGGCGGGCTCATGGGTGACTACTACCATAGCCGTTCCCAGCTCAGCATTGAGATCGAGCATCAGCGCGTGCACCGCCTCGGCAGCGCTGCGGTCGAGATTCCCCGTGGGTTCGTCGGCAAGGAGCAAGGCTGGGCGGGTCACCAGGGCACGGGCCAGGGCCACGCGTTGGCGTTCACCACCGGAGAGCATCCCCGGCTTGTGCTGATAGCGTTGCCCCAATCCCACCCGATCAAGCAGTTCCTTGGCCCAGGGCTCGCCTGCGGCCCGCTTCTCTCGGCGGATAAGCAAGGGCAGTAGCACATTCTCCAGGGCAGTAAACTCCGGCAACAGGCGATGCAGCTGATAGACGAAACCGATGCTCCGATTGCGCAGGCGACTGCGCTCCGCCTCCCCCAGGCGGTAGAGATCCTGCCCCAACACCCGCACAATGCCATCACTGGGGCGTTCCAGGCCGCCCATCAGATGCATCAGCGTACTTTTGCCCTGTCCCGAGGCGCCGACGATGCCCAGACGTTCGCCGCGGCGCAGCTCCAGATTGACGTCGCGCAGCACCTCCAAGCGTCCCGCGCCGAAGCTGTAGCCATGACGCAGGTGTTCCACCTGCAAGACGAGATCACTCATAGCGCAACGCCTCTGCCGGATCGACGCGGGAGGCGCGCCAGGACGGATACAGGGTCGCCAGCCAGCTCATCAGCAGCGCGGCGATGGCCACATGCACCACGTCTGCCGGCTCCAGGCGGGAAGGCAACTGACTGATGGAATAGACCTCGGGCGAGAGAAACTGCACGTGGAAGAGCTGCTCGATGAAGGGCACGATGGTCGGGATGTTCAGCGCCAGCAACACGCCACCGAGCACCCCGAGGGCCGTGCCAAAGAGGCCGATGATTACCCCCTGCACCATGAAGATCAGCATGATGCTGCGTGGCCGCGCGCCCAGGGTGCGCAGAATGGCGATATCCGGTTCTTTATCGGTCACCACCATCACCAGGGTAGCAACGATATTGAAGGCCGCCACGGCAATGATCAGCGACAGGATAACGAACATCACCAGCTTTTCCATGGCCAGGGCCTTGAAGAAGTTCTCGTGGGTCTGGGTCCAGTCCTGCACGTAAAAAGCGGGCCCCAGGATCTTTTGCAAACGCGCCGCAAAGACGGGGGCAGCAAAGGGATTCTGCAATTGCAGGCGCAGGCCGGTCACCCCGGAGCCCAGGTTGTAGAGCGCCTGGGCGTCAGGGAGGCTGATGTAAGCCATACCGCTGTCGTAGGCGTAGATGCCCACAGAGAAGAGCCCAACGACGGTGAACTGGCGCAGGGTCGGCGTCACCCCCAGGGGCGTAACGCCCCCCTTGGGCGAAATCAGGGTCACCTTGCTACCGATGGTCGCGCCCAGTTGGCGGGCCAGGGCACTGCCCAAGACGATCCCCCAGGGCTGTTTCTGCAAGGCATCGAGGCTTCCCGCCTGCATATCTTGCGCCAAACGGTTCACCCGTCCTTCCAGCTGCGGATCGATACCCTCCACTAAGGCCCCACTCACCAGCCCGTCGTGGGAGAGCATGGCCTGGGCCTGGACGTAGGGCGCCACTCCGGTCACCCCTTGTACTTGCGAGAGATTTTTTTCCGACTCGCGCCAGTCAAGCACTGGCACCCCGTTGCCCTGCACGATGACGTCCGAGGTGACGGCCAGGATGCGGCTACGCAGGGTATGATCAAAGCCGTTCATCACTGCCATCACGGTGATCAGGGCGGCTACCCCGATCACCATGCCCAGAATGGCCGTACCGGTAATGAAGGAAATGAAATGGT
Organism: Acidithiobacillus sp. YTS05; assembly: GCF_024396695.1. GTDB lineage: Bacteria > Pseudomonadota > Gammaproteobacteria > Acidithiobacillales > Acidithiobacillaceae > Igneacidithiobacillus > Igneacidithiobacillus copahuensis. The sequence goes on along the minus strand of NZ_CP094359.1, from coordinate 244,831 downwards.
TGCGCCGTTTGGCGCGGGTGTAGCGCAGGCCCACCCAGAGTTCGAAAGGGCTCATGCCTGCTCGGGCCGCAAATGGGGAAAGAGGATAACCTCGCGGATGCTGGGCTGGTCGGCCAGGAGCATCACCAGGCGGTCGATGCCCATGCCCACCCCGGCAGTGGGCGGCATGCCATACTCCAGCGCACGGATATAGTCGTGATCGTAGAACATCGCCTCGTCGTCACCGGCCTCCTTGGCCAGGACCTGGGCCTGAAAGCGCTCGGCCTGATCTTCCGGATCGTTGAGCTCGGAGAACCCGTTGGCCAGTTCGCGCCCGGCAATGAAGAGCTCGAAGCGGTCGGTGACTTCGGGATCGGCGTCATTGGCGCGCGCCAAGGGGCTGACTTCCGTTGGGTATTCAATGATGAAGGTGGGCTGTTGCAGTTGCGTTTCCACGGTCTTTTCGAAGATCTCGATGAGGCGCTTTCCCCAGCCCCAGCCCGCCTGCACCGGCATCCCCAGTTCCTGCAATTTTGCCGCCAGGACTTCGGGATCGCGCAGATTCTTTGCGCGCAGATCCGGGTTGTAGGCCCGCACGGCCTCGGCCACGCTCAAGCGCGCGAAGGCGCTCCCCAGGTCGATCTCCTGCCCCTGATAGACGATCTTCGTCTGCCCCAATGCGGCCTGTGCTGCTGCACGAATCAGCTGCTCCGTGCGATCCATGGCGATGTGATAATCGGCATAGGCCTCGTACCATTCGAGCATGGTGAACTCGGGATTGTGGCGGGTGGAGATGCCCTCGTTGCGGAAATTGCGATTGATCTCAAAGACGCGTTCGACACCGCCGACCACCAGCCGCTTCAGATAGAGCTCGGGGGCGATACGCAGATAGAGGGTCATATCGAGGGCATGGTGGTGGGTGACGAAGGGCTTGGCCGTCGCGCCACCAGGGATCGGCTGCATCATCGGCGTCTCGACCTCAGTAAAGCGCGCCGCCGAGAGCCCCTGACGCAACGCCGCCACCGTCGCCGAACGGATCTGGAAGGTGCGCCGCGCCTGCTCGGTAACGATGAGGTCCACGTAGCGCTGGCGAAAGCGGGTTTCGGCATCGCTCAGACCATGCCATTTTTCGGGCAGAGGGCGCAGGGCCTTGGCCAGCAACTGCAGGAAATGCACGCGCAGGCTCAACTCGCCCGCCTTGGTGCGGAACAGCGTCCCCTCGACCCCGATCACGTCGCCCAGATCGAGTTCCTTGAACTGCGCGTAGGCACCCTCGCCCAGCTCATCGCGGCTGAGAAAGAGCTGCAGGCGGCCGCTGCCATCCTGGAGATCGGCAAAGCTCGCCTTGCCCATCACCCGCCGCGTCATCAGGCGTCCACCCAGGCGGGCGCTGATCGGCTCCTGCTCGAGCGCTGCGGCGTCCATATCGGCACAGCGCCGTTGCAGATCGCCGGCCTCGGCATCGCGCCGGAAGGCATTGGGATAGGCGCGGCCACCCTCGCGCCAGCGCTGCAGCTTCTCCCAGCGCACCTGCATCTGATCGTTCCGCTCTTCCATGCCTTGTCCTCGTTCCCTGCCTCAGAGTCCGGCCTTCAGGGCCGCCTCGATGAAAATATCCAGACCACCATCGAGCACCTTTTGCGTATCGCCCACTTCGACACTGGTACGCAGATCTTTGATCCGTGACTGGTCGAGTACATAGGAGCGGATCTGATGCCCCCAGCCGATATCGCTCTTACTCTCCTCCAACGCCTGCTTTTCCGCTTCGCGCTTTTTCAGCTCCATCTCGTACAGCTTGGAGCGCAACATGCGCATCGCCTCGGCGCGGTTCTTGTGCTGCGAACGATCGGTCTGGCAGGCCACCACGATACCCGTCGGCACGTGCGTGATACGCACCGCCGAGTCGGTCTTGTTGATGTGCTGACCGCCAGCGCCGCTGGCGCGATAGGTGTCGGTCTTCAGATCGGCGGGATTGATATCGATTTCAAAGCTGTCGTCGATCTCGGGATAGATAAAGATACTGGCAAAACTGGTGTGCCGCCGATTACCGGAATCGAAGGGCGACTTGCGCACCAGACGATGGACTCCGGTTTCCGTGCGCAGCCAGCCGAAGGCATGATCGCCTTTTACGTGGATACTCGCCGATTTGATCCCTGCCACCTCTCCTTCCGAGACTTCCACCAGCTCGGCGGCGAACCCATGCGCCTCCGCCCAACGCAGGTACATGCGCAGAATCATTTCCGCCCAGTCTTGCGCCTCGGTGCCACCGGCACCTGCCTGGATGTCGACGAAACAGTCAGCGGCATCATGGGGGCCAGAGAACATCCGCTGAAATTCCAGCTTTTCCACCGCTGCCAGGGCCTGATCGAGATCGGCATCGACGGCTGCCAGAAGCTCCGCGTCATTTTCGCCCAGAGCCAGTTCCAGCATCTCAGCGCTGTCGGCGACCTTGGTGGCGAGCTCATCCATCGGCCGCACGATGGCCTCCAGGCTGGCACGCTCCCGCCCCAGTTCCTGTGCCTTCTCCGGCTGGTTCCAGATCGCGGGATCCTCGAGCTCCCGCCCGACTTCTTCTAATCGGCCCCGCTTTTCTTCGAGGTCAAAGATACCCCCTCAGGCCGTCCAACCGGGCCTGGAGATCGTCGCGCAGGGCGCGCATCTCATTCACTTCACGCATCGCAAATCCTTGTCTCGTGAGACTCCAGACCATGATCTGCCTGGCGCCAAAGGCGCATAGTATGCGCAAAGATTGCTCTAACGACCAGCACCGAGAAACATCACCGAGAAACATCTGCTATCCGAAGGCACGGATCTGTTTCACAGGATCGCGGTCATTGAAACCGAAGTGAAAGCGTTTCAAGGTCGGTCTGGTCAATCAGACCGTCAGGGGACTGCGGGTCGTTTCCAGAACCGGTCCCGTAAACGGAGAATGCCGAGCCTGGTGAAGAGACAAGCTCACACCTGTAGCGCCGCCGCGTGGTGCCGCAGGTGCTCTTCCATAAAGCTGGAGATAAAATAATAACTGTGGTCATAACCAGCGTGTTCGCGATAGCGGAGCGGCTGCCCGGCCTCCGCGCAGGCGGCAGAAAAAATCTCCGGCCGCAGCTGTTCTTTCAAAAAGGGATCGGCCAAGCCTTGATCCACCAAAATTTCTCCCGGGAATCTTTGGCGCAGCACCAATCTGCTGGCATCCCATTCCGCCCAAGCTTGGCGATCTTCCCCGAGATAACCGGTGAAGGCCTTCTCTCCCCAAGGCACCTGGCCGGGAGCCGAGACGGGAGCAAAAGCCGAAACGGAACGATAGCGCTGCGGTTCGCGCAGGGCACAGATCAACGCGCCATGCCCACCCATGGAGTGGCCCATGATGCTCGCCCGCGTCGCATCCACGGAAAACTCCTGCGCCAGGAGAGCGGGTAGTTCCTCGGTCACATAGTCATACATCTGGTAGTGCTGCTGCCAGGGGGCCTGCGCAGCACGCAAATAAAAACCCGCACCCATACCAAAATCCCAATGGGCATCATCACCGGGCAGACGCGCCTCGCGCGGGCTGGTATCCGGCGCCACCAGGATCAGCCCCAGCTCGGCAGCCCAACGCTGGGCGCCCGCCTTGATGAGAAAGGTTTCCTCGGTGCAGGTGAGGCCAGCGAGGTAATACAGCACGGGCAGCCGCTCTTTCTGTGCCTGCGGCGGCAAGTAGACTGCAAAGCGCATGGGCGTCTGACAAGCATTGGAGAAATGACGAAAGCGCCTGACGCTGCCGGCAAAGCAGCGATTTTCGGCAACACATTCGAGCTCCATCATCGCCCTCAGAAGGTAATGACGCTGCGAATCGACTTGCCTTCGTGCATGAGGTCGAAGGCCTCATTGATCTGTTCAAGCGGCATCACATGGGTGATGAGGTCGTCGATATTGATCTTGCCATCCATGTACCAATCGACGATCTTCGGCACATCGGTACGCCCGCGCGCACCCCCGAAGGCCGAGCCGCGCCAGTTGCGTCCGGTCACCAGCTGAAAAGGCCGGGTGCTGATTTCCTCGCCGGCACCCGCCACGCCGATGATCACCGAGGTACCCCAGCCCTTGTGCGCGCACTCCAGAGCCTGACGCATCAACTGCGTATTCCCCACACACTCGAAGGTGTAATCCGCTCCACCGCCGGTCAAGCCCACCAGGTAGGAAACCAGATCGCCCTCGACTTCCTTGGGGTTGACGAAATGGGTCATCCCAAATTTTTCAGCCAAAGCGCGCTTGCCGGGATTGACGTCGACACCAACGATCATGTCCGCGCCGACCATCCGCGCTCCCTGGATGACGTTCAGGCCAATGCCGCCCAGACCAAAAACCACCACCTTGCTGCCGGCCTCCACCTTGGCGGTAAAAACCACCGCGCCGATACCCGTGGTCACGCCACAACCGATGTAACAAACCTTTTCGAAAGGGGCATCCTCGCGAATCTTGGCTACGGCAATCTCCGGCAACACTGTGTAATTGGCAAAGGTAGATGTGCCCATGTAGTGATGCAGCATTTTGCCATTCAGTGAGAAGCGACTGGTACCGTCGGGCATCAAGCCCTTGCCCTGGGTCGGACGGATGGCCTGACAGAGATTGGTTTTGGGGTTGAGGCAATACTCACACTCACGACATTCCGGGGTGTAGAGAGGGATGACGTGGTCACCCGGCTTGAGCGAACGCACATTGGGCCCGACCTCGACCACCACCCCTGCCCCTTCGTGGCCGAGGATGGCGGGGAAGAGCCCTTCCGGATCGGCCCCGGAGAGGGTGTAGGCGTCGGTATGGCAGACGCCCGTGGCCTTGATTTCGATCAGCACCTCGCCGCTTTTGGGTCCTTCCAATTGCACGGTTTCGATGGAAAGAGGCTGCTGGGAGGCGAAGGCTACGGCTGCACGAACGTCCATGGGATCTCCGAAGTCAAGGAATGACAGAAAGATACCATCCGGTATGTAAGCTTGGCAAACTTCGTCCGAAAAAAACCGATGTATCAGAATATAGCTATTTATTAACTATAAAATGGAAATTTTACTTTATGGATAATCTTGTCTTAAGCACAAATTAAAACATTCCATTCGCCAAAATATCACCTCCAATAGATCATGCAGAAAACCTTGGAGTGAGCAACATGATCTTAAAAAAACTCAGATTTGCGATGTATCTGGCGATGATTACGACGAGCGTACCGGCCGACGCGGAAGCCGCCGAGCCCAGCAATATCGACCCCACTCCTCTCCTGGTACAGGTACAGGTGCACAACAGCGCTGAAATCGGGCAACAGACGGAAACATTCACGCACCCCGCCAGTGGTGCCGACAGCAGCCACCTGCTCGACTTTGTGAGCGGCGCACAGAGTGTCGCCTCAGGTGGCGTCTCTGCCTTGCCCTATCTGAATGGCCTGGCGAGCGATAATCTCAATTTGCGGGTGGACGGCATCTCGATCCCGAATGCCTGCCCCAACCAGATGATCCCGCCCCTGTCGTATCTGCCGTCCAGTCAGATCGGCAAAATCGAAGTCTACCCCACGGTGGCGCCGGTAAGTGTCAGCGACAACGCCATGGGGGGCACGATCCTGGTTTCCGCAACAGCGCCCATCTTTGCCAGCCCAACACAGAAATATACCTATGGCGGCAGCGTTGGCGCCTTCTATCAAAGCAATGGTGATATTCATGGAGAAAATCTCTCCGTATATGGCGCCACGCCGCATTTTTCCATTCAGTATGCCGGCAGTCTCAGCCAGGGTGACAATTATCAGGCGGCTAAGGGATTCAAAGCCGCGACATCCAGTATTCCGGCAAAAACCGTGGGCTCCAGCGCCTTCCGCAGCGAAAACCAGAGCGTGACCCTGGCTGGCCGTTGGAATACCCAAGAGCTCACGCTGCGCATCAGTCACCAGCACATTCCCTATGAGGGCTACCCCAATGTGCGTATGGATCTGACCGATAACCAGCAGACCAGTTTCAATCTGCACTATCGCGGCGGCTTTCACTGGGGCTTTGTCGATGCCCGAGTCTACAATGTTCTCATCCAACACGAGATGAATTTCCTGCCGGACAAAATCACCGCTATGGCACCAGAGATGCCCATGTATACTCAGGGAGTAAAAAATGGTCTGCGTCTGGAGTTCGGGCTGGATCTCAGCCCACAGGACCTGCTGCGTACCGGCATCGAGGTTGCACGCTATCACCTGAACGATTGGTGGACGCCAGTGCCGAGCAACCGGATGATGGGCCCGGATACCTTCTGGAATATCCGCGATGGTCGGCAGAATCACTACGACGCCTTTGCCGATTGGTCGCACCATTGGAGTCCGGAGTGGATGAGCCGCCTGGGCCTGCGTTTCGCTGCGGTAGACATGAACAGCGGGCCGGTGCAAGGCTACAACCCCATGATGTATGGGAATCCGGCCATGCCGGGCTCAGTGCCAGGGCAGTTCAATGCCGCTGATCGCTCCCGTAGTTTCAGCAACTGGGATCTCAGCGCCATTCTGCAGTATCACCCCACTGCCGCGACGGCCCTGGAGCTGGGTTACGCGCGCAACGTCCAGGCACCCAGTCTCTATGAGCTCTACCCCTGGTCCAGCAACCAGATGGCGATGTTCATGAATAGCTTTTCCGGGGATGGCAACGGTTACATCGGCAACCTGCACCTGCGCGCCCAGACCAGCAACACCATCAGCGCCAGCCTCCACCTAGAGGAAAGCCACTGGGATCTGCGGGTCACCCCCTATGTGAATTACATCCAGAACTACATCGGCGTCGAGCGCTGCCCAACGAGCTTGGGCGGCGCCTGCACCATCGCCAACCGTAACGTAGAAAGCGGTTTCGTGAACCTGCAATACCGCAACCAGAATGCCCTGATCTGGGGGGTCAACCTGCAAGGGCAGACACTGCTGCTGCGCAGCCAGCAGTGGGGGGACTTTTTCCTCGACGGAAAGATGGCCTATACCCGCGGTGAGAATCTCAGCCTCGACGTACCGCTCTATCGGATCATGCCACTGAATGGCAATCTCACCCTGCGCCAGGACTGGGGCCACTGGGAAAACTGGATGCGCGAGACCCTGGTCGCCAGCAAGACCCGGGTCGATCCCCTGCGCAATGAACTGCAGACGCCGGGTTACGGGCTGCTGGAACTGGGCACGCGCTATCGCTCCGGTCCCTGGCAGGCCAGTCTGCGCCTAGAAAACCTGCTCAACCAGCTCTACTACCAGCCCCTCGGCGGGGTGTACCTGGGACAGAAGCCATTTGTTTATGGCATCCCGCTACCCGGCCCGGGGCGGTCGGTGAATCTCGATCTCCGTTATCAGTTTTGAGATCGTAGTCCGATCAGCATGCCAGGCGCACCGCAATTCCTTTGGAAGCGGGCGTTTTCGAGAGCTTGTCGTGCTCCGAGATGGGAATCAGCGGGTTCAGCTCGGGATAATACCCGGCAACGGTACCGCGCGGGATCTCGAAAGATACGAGCTCCAGACCGTCCACCCGACGCTCTACCTCATCCGCCGCGTCACCGAGCAGCGATACCTTTTGTCCCGGACGCAGACCGGCATCCGCGATATCCGCGGCGTTCATGAGGAGCACATCGCGCGTACCCTCGATGCCGCGGAAGCGATCGGAATAGCCGTAGACCGTGGTATTGAACTGATCATTGGAGCGCAGGGTAATGAGCCGGTAGCGCCCTGGTGCATCGGCAAAATCCAGGGCATTGAGGCGTTCCGGCAGAGTGAATTCGGCCTTGCCGCTGGGAGTTTTCCAGACCCGCTCGCGCGCCGCGTTGACCCGCCAAAAACCTCCGGGCTTCTGAATCCGGGCGTTGAAATCATGGAAGTCCTCCGGGTAGGTAGCCGCGATCAGATCGCGTACCTGGCCATAGTCTGCTTGCCAGTCGTCCCAGCACAGCTTGGGATTGGGGTCCAGGGTCGCCTTGGCAATCCCCGCTACAATCGCCAGCTCCGAGCGCAGCTGCGGCGAGGCCGGTTCGCGGTGCCCGATGGATGGGTGGATCATGGAGAAGCTGTCTTCAATGGTCACGGTTTGATTGCCCGTCGCCTGCTCATCGATCTCCACGCGCGACAGGCAAGGGAGGATGTAAGATGCCTTGCCGGGGTACAAATGGCTGCGGTTGAGTTTGGTCGACACCGTCACCGTCAGCTGCTGCTGCGGCCAAACCTCCTGCAAACGTGCAATGTCGGGCATTGCCCGGAGCAGATTGCCGCCGAGGCTGATCGTGGCCGCCACCTCGCCACGTAGCAGGGCCTCACCAACCTCGACAATGTGCATACCGTCCTTCTGCGGCGGTTCAAAGTCGAAGAGGGCGCGCAGCTTGTCCATGGGAACGAGCGCCGCTTTTTCCGCGATGCCCACCGTGCGTTGCCCCTGCACATTGGAGTGCCCGCGCACTGGACAACAACCGGCACCGGGGCGGCCGATATTGCCGCGCAGCAAAAGAAAATTAACCAGCATGCCGACGTTCGTCGAGCCATGGACCTGCTGCGTCAATCCCATGCCGTATACGCCAATCACCCGTTCGGCAGCCATGTAGACCGCCGCCGCCGCGCGCAGAGCGTCCTCGCTCAAGCCGGTTTCCGCACAGATGGTCGCCCAGGACGTCGCCCGCAAAAAATCGAAGAAATCTTCGAAGCCATGAGTATGCTCGGCCAGGAACGCATGATCGATGACCGTACCACCCTGGGTTTCATCCGCCTCCAGGACCGCCTTGCACAGGCCAGTAAGGGCAGCGATATCGGAACCGGCACGCAATTGATGATATTGATCGGAGATTTGCGTCTCGTGGCCACTGAGCATATCCGACACGCTACTGGGATCGACAAACGCTACCAGACCCTGTTCCCGCACCGGATTGAAGGTGATGACCTTGGCCCCGCGCTTTTTGGCATCCTTGAGGGGATGCAGAAAACGGGGGGAGTTCACGCCGGGATTCTGACCAAAGAAAAAGAAGCAGTCAGCCTCGGCCAGATCTTCCCAGATTACCGTGCCTACCGGCGAGCCAATGACGCGCTTGAGACCGACGCTGGTGGTCTCGTGACACATATTGGAGCTTTGCGGCAGATTGTTGTTGCCATACACGCGGGCCAGCAAGGCGTAGAGATAGGAGGCCTCCAGACCGGCGTGCCCCGAGGCGTAGAATACCACCTGTTCTCTGGGCAAACGGTGCAGGGTCTGACCGATGGCGGAATAGGCCTCGTCCCAGGAGACCTCGACATAGCGATCCTGCTCGCGATCGTAACGCAGCGGTGCCGTGAGGCGTCCGGTCTTTTCGAGTTGGTGGTCGGACCAGCTACGCAGTTCGGTGACGGTATGCGACTTCCAGAATCTGGGTGTGCAGCGTGCCGAGGTGGTGTCCCAGAGGATCGCCTTGGCGCCATTCTCACAGAATTCGAAGGGATGGTAATTGACCGGCTTGGGCCAGGCGCAGGAGGTACACATGCTGCCGCCAGGCTTGTTGAGGCGTGCCAGGGTCTCCAGCGCCGCGGGGGTGGCCCAGCTCTCGCCGTAGATATGTACGATACCCTCTACCGATCCCCAGCCACCCGCCGGTGGCTTGGGAAGATTCACCTGGGATTTCCTTTCCACTGCCATTCTCCCGATTTTGTCCATACTCTTAGTATAGGAAGCCATCGTAAATCGTGCTCACCGAAGATAAATATAATCATTCTCTAATTTGACTTTGTTTAAAGATAGATTTTATCTTTCACAGATCATCCACCTGCAACAGGAGTTAGAAATGTCTGGAGAATGCCCGTTTCACCCCAGCCCCAACGTCGGAAAACAGAAACATAACCAGGAATGGTGGCCCAATCAGCTGAATCTCAAGATATTGCATCAGTTCACTTCCGCGACCAGCCCTATGGATCGCGATTTCAACTACCGCAAAGAATTCCTTCAGCTTGATTTGTCTGCAGTGAAGGCAGACCTCTTCGCTCTCATGCGCAACTCGCAGGACTGGTGGCCGGCCGATTACGGCCATTATGGCCCGCTCTTCATTCGCATGGCCTGGCACTCGGCAGGCACCTACCGCACCAGCGATGGCCGCGGCGGCGCAGGAATGGCGCAGCAGCGTTTTGCGCCGATCAACAGCTGGCCAGATAACGTCAACCTCGACAAGGCCCGTCGCCTGCTCTGGCCGATCAAAAAGAAATACGGCAACCGACTCTCCTGGGGGGACCTGATCATTCTCGCAGGCACCTGCGCTCTCGAATCCATGGGTCTACAAATCTTTGGTTTTGCTGGTGGACGGGAGGATGTCTATGAGCCCGACGAATCCGTGTACTGGGGACCAGAGGGCACTTGGCTGGAAGACCAGCGCCATGACGCAGACGGCGGCATCGATAATCCCTTGGCCGCCGTGCAGATGGGGCTGATCTATGTCAATCCCGAAGGTCCCAACGGTAAACCAGATCCCCTGGTATCCGCGCGTGAGGTACGCCAGACCTTTGCCCGCATGGCCATGAATGATTACGAGACGGTGGCCCTGACCGCTGGCGGGCATACCTTCGGCAAGTGCCATGGTGCGGGCGATGCCAGCATGGTGGGTCCAGCGCCCGAAGCGAGTCCTTTGGAAAACCAAGGTTTGGGCTGGGTCAGCACCTTCGCCTCCGGAAAAGGTGGCGACCAGATCGGCAGCGGTTTGGAGGGTTCCTGGACGCCTACGCCAACCACCTGGGACATGAGCTACTTCGAGGTACTTTTCGGCAATGAGTGGGAGACCGTCAAAAGTCCCGCCGGCGCCTGGCAATGGACCCCCACCCAACATACCGACGCCAACATGGCGCCAGCCGCCGCAGATGCCAGTAAGAAGGTACCGATCATCATGACCGATGCCGATATGGCTATGCGCCACGATCCTGAGTATGCACGAATTTGCAAGCATTTTTGGGAGAACCCCGAGGAATTTGCCGATGCCTTTGCCCGTGCATGGTTCAAACTCACCCATCGGGATATGGGTCCAAAATCGCGCTACTTGGGACCGGACGTACCCGCAGAAGACCTGCTTTGGCAGGATCCCCTGCCCGCCGTTGAATATCCGCTGATCAACGAACAGGACATTGCCGAACTCAAAAAACGGGTCCTTGCCAGTGGCCTGCCGACGCGCTCACTGGTATACACGGCCTGGTCAGCAGCCGCCAGCTTCCGTGGTAGCGACAAACGCGGTGGCGTAAACGGAGCGCGAATTCGCTTGGCTCCGCAGAAGGACTGGGCAGTCAATGAGCCGGAGCAACTGGCACAGGTGCTCGACAAACTGGAAACGGTACGGGAGGAGTTTCACGGCGCTGCGAAGGGTAAGAAAATCTCGCTGGCCGATCTCATCGTCATTGCCGGCAATGCTGCGGTAGAAGAGGCGGCAAGGGCGGCTGGCTATCCGGTGATCGTCCCCTTCCAGCCCGGGCGCGTGGATGCCAGCGCCGAGCAAACGGACGTCGAGTCCTTTGCCGTACTCGAGCCCTTCGCTGATGCCTTCCGCAATTATCAACGCGGCGAGTCGTCGGTGTCTGCAGAGGAGCTGCTGATCGACAAGGCCCAGCTTCTCGGGCTAGACGCACCCGAGATGGTGGTGTTGCTGGGTGGCATGCGCATGCTCGATGGCAATTACCAGAATAGTCGACATGGGGTCTTTACCGATCGTCCCGGTGTGCTCAGTACCGACTATTTCGTCAACCTTCTCGACATGAACAATGTCTGGAAAGCGGAAAATAGCGAGCAACTCTTTCGCGTCTGCGAACGCAGCAGCGGCGCAGAGAAATGGACGGCCACACGGGTCGATCTGGTTTGCGGCAGCAACTCGCAGCTGCGCGCCATTGCCGAGGTCTACGGGCAAGACGACTCCGGCCAGAAATTTGTTCAAGACTTTGCCGAGGCTTGGGCGAAGGTCATGCACGCCGATCGCTTCGATTTAGTCCCCTGACTCGCGAACCTGGGCCTGCGGATGCTCTGCATCCGAGGTCACAGGTAACGGTGCGCCCTCAGACGCCAATACCGTCGCCACATCGCGCGGATAGGTGAAGGCCGCGAAAACCATGGCGAGGCCGGCAATCAATAGAAGAATCAGCAACAGCAGAAAGGCATGCCCGAGGGCCTCGGCGCCTTGGTCACCGCTTTTCTGAAAATATCCAACCAAAAGCCCAATCATCAGCGGCGCCAACCCCACCAGAGTATAGCGCACCAGATTGCGTACACTTTCTGCTCGCCCCCACAAGCGCGAGTGCATGATATCGAGACGCGCAGCATCCAGAGTGGGATTGGTAGCGCCCAAAAACAAGGCCGCCAGAAAAAAACAAGGCGCCGCTACCCAGACGCTGGGCAGCAGGAAGGCCGGCAGAAAGGCCAGCACCGTCAGAAAGAAGGAGCCCGCTGCTACCCATACCCGCGCCGCAACAATGTGCCGGTGTAACAATCGATCTGCGAGCCAGCCACTGAGCAACACTCCGAAGATTCCGCCACTGCCTAGTCCCATGAACAGGATGCTGGCGGTATCAGCGGGCAGATCAAAGCGCTGCATGAGATAGAGATCGGCAAATACCAAAAGTCCGGTGAAATAAAAATAACTGGCCGATGAGCCGAGAACCAGAATGATGTTGGTACGAATGGTGACAATGTAACGTGCCGCCCGTATCCACGGCCAGCAGGTCGGATCCTCGTGCATCACCCGGTCGGGGTATGGCGAAATCGCCATCCGGCGAATCAGATCGGCAACCTTGTGGGAACGCGCTGGGGCGGAGTCAGCGCGCGAAGGGCTTGGGGAGCCGATGGCAATTTTTGCCATCGTATTGCGTTGCGGCTCTCGCAGATACCGTCGTATCACGACAACTCCCAATGACCCCAGCAATGCCAGACTCCAAAAAGCAAAACGCCAGCCCAGGAGGTCGGCGACGATACTCGCCACCAGCATTCCGATTCCCGCACCCAACAACTCACCACCGACAATCAGGCCAAAAATCCTGCCGCGCTGAGAGGGCGGAAAGTAATCCCCAGTCAAGGAGGCGACTACCGCGCCAACGGAGATACCGCTGGCACCGACCACAACCTGCGCCAGCAACAGCTCCAGATAACCGGGAATACAGCCGCTGGCAGCCATACCCAATGCCCAGCTGCCAGCAAAAATGGCCAGGAGCCGCACGCGCTTTCGCCGATCCACCCAGACCCCGGCGATCAGGGTGAGTATCGCGCCAGAGAGCGAGGCTACCGTACCCACCAGACCAAATCGCGCGTCGCTGATATGTAATGCGGTCTCCAGTGCATGAGCCAACGCCCCCAGTGCTGCGAGGTTTGCCGATGCCACCCCCAATACCGCGGCGAGTATTATCACTACCCGGGCACGATTGGGCAGATATTGTGAAAAGCGATATTCGATCTGCTCGTATTCGGAACAGAGCCAATGTTCCAGGTTGACGAGATTTTCCCTATTGATCATGGATGCAGTATAAGCGAAAAAGAGAACAGACGGCCTTGACCTTACAAACCAGTAAAGGGTTTATCCTGCAGCTATGAACGACACATTGACACCCGAATCCATCGATAAAAAGATCGCGCGCACCCCGAGCACCCAACGCCTGCGCGTGGGGGTAACGGGCATGACCTGTGCCTCCTGCAGCAGCCGGGTGGAACGGGCCTTGAACAAGGTGGCGGGGGTGGAAGCGAGCGTCAACCTGGCGACGGAAACGGCAGAGATCCAGTTTGATCCGGCGCAAACGCCCGCTGCCACCGTCGTTGCCGCCATCGAAAAAGCTGGCTACGGCACCCTCAGCGCCGAAGCGCAACTGGCCGTGGAGGGGATGACCTGTGCCTCCTGTAGCAGCCGGGTGGAGCGTACTCTGCGCCGTCTACCCGGGGTGCTCGAAGCCAGCGTAAACTTGGCAACGGAGCGCGCGCAGGTCCGCTATCTGCCGGCCAGCATCTCCGTCGACGAGATGATAGCCGCCATTCAGGCAGCGGGCTACGGCGCCAGAAACCTGGACCACAGCGAGGAGACGGAGGAAGGCGACCACAAGGCCGTCCTCCTGCACGCCATGGGCCGTGATGTGGTCCTCGCTATCAGTTTTGCCCTCATCATTCTTCTTCTGGCGATGGGATCGGCATTTTCACCCGCTTTTGCCGCTTGGCTAGAGACCAACGCGCCACTGCCCAAATTTTGGGAAGGCGTGCAATTTGTTCTGGCAAGTGTCGTGCTGTTCTGGCCCGGACGGCGTTTTTTCCGCCCCGGCTGGATTGCCTATCGTCATCTGTCTCCCGACATGAATTCTCTCGTCGCCACCGGTACCGGCGCGGCCTGGCTCTATAGCAGCCTGGTGCTTTTTGTCCCCTTCGTCTTTCCCGCCAGCGCTCGTCATCTTTATTTCGACTCCGCGGCCGTGGTCATCGCCGCCGTGCTACTCGGCAAATATCTGGAAGAGATCGCCAAGGGACGCAGTTCGGCGGCCATCCGCGCCCTGTTGCAACTGCAGACGAAAACTGCGCGACGCATCGATGCGCAAGGGCAGGAAGAGGAAGTGTCCGTTAGCCAATTGCGTCTCGGCGATCATCTCCTGGTACGCCCCGGAGAGCGTATTCCGGCGGATGGCCGGGTGCTGGAGGGCAGCGCCCATGTCGATGAAGCCATGCTCAGCGGTGAACCGATTCCGCAAAAACGCGAAGCGGGCGCCGAGGTCTTTGCCGGCACCTTCTGCCAGGATGGACGCCTGCGCATCGAGGTCACGCGCTTGGGGAAAGACTCGGTGCTGGCCCAGATCATTGCCCTGGTGGAGTCCGCGCAGAGCGGCAAGTTGCCCATCCAGGGTCTCGCGGACCGGGTGATCCGCATCTTTTCCCCGCTGGTTCTCGCCATCGCCTTGTTGAGCTTTCTGTTCTGGTCGCTTTACAGCGCCAACGTCAGTCTGGCATTGGCCACGGCCGTGGCCGTGCTGGTGGTTGCCTGCCCCTGCGCCATGGGTCTTGCCACACCAGCCGCCATCATGGTGGGCACCGGACGCGCTGCCGAACTGGGGGTCCTCTTTCGCAAGGGCAGTGCCCTGGAGATGCTCGCTGGCGTCGACACGGTATTGTTCGACAAAACCGGTACCGTCACCCGCGGCCGCCCGACCCTGGTCGCTCGCGGTGGTGCCCAGGAAGCGCTGGTGATTGCGGCGGCGGTCGAGCGCGATTCGGAACACCCCATCGCCCGCGCCATTGTCGATGCGGCGCCCACGCCTTCCCAGCCGGTCGAGAATTTCCGGGTGGTGCCTGGGCAAGGCGTCGAAGGGCAGTTGGCTGGCACCCAGGTGCGGGTGGGGACCCGGGAGTTTCTGGAGCAGCAGAATATCGCCATCCCCGAGGACGACGAACTGCGTAGTCAGGAAGCGGCCGGTGCGACTATCGTCTTTGTCGCTCAGGGCAATACCTATCTGGGCTGGCTGGCGGTGGCCGATGCCTTACGGCCCGAAGCGCCAGCCGTCTGCACCGCACTACGCCAGATGGGAATGAATCTGGCCCTGGTGACCGGCGACGGCGAGACAGCTGCGCACCGGGTGGCGAAACAACTTGGCATCGAGGAAGTACATGCGCGAATACTGCCGCAGGACAAGGCCAAGATCGTCCAGGAGGTTCAGGCTGGGGGGCGGCGAGTTGCCTTCATCGGCGACGGCATCAACGATGCCCCGGCCCTCGCCCAGGCGAATGTCGGAATCGCTCTGGCAAGCGGTACGGAGATTGCCATGGAGGCCGCCGACGTGACGCTGAGTCATCCCGACCTTGGCACCCTGGTCACCGCTCTGCGGGCAGCCCGGCAAACCCTGGGGCGGATTCGCGGCAATCTTTTCTGGGCCTTCTTTTACAATATCCTCTTGATTCCCCTGGCCGCCGGGGTCTTTTTGCCCTGGGGACTGCAGCTCAATCCCATGCTCGCTGGGGTTGCCATGGGCTTTTCCTCGATCTTCGTGCTTGGCAACAGCCTGCGCCTGCGACGCATCCGCGCCTTCGTCGCCTAGCACGGCTCCGCATGGCGAATCTGCAGTTGCAGGCGCGATTCACCGCGCCAGTCGTTGCGCTCCAGGGCATAGGCGAAACGGATTTGCTGGCCTGCCTGCACGGGATGCTCACCATCCTCACTGGCAAAGAACCAAATGGCGTCAAAATCCTCGCCACCCAGGCGCAGCGCAAGCTTAAGGTGGCGGCCATCACCCACCGGGCGTAGACTGCTGATCGTCCCTTCCGCAACAAAAAGGGGCGCCTCCCACTGCCGCCCAAAGGGCTCCAACTCGCTGATTTCCTGCAACTGTTCCATGCTGGGCAGGGTCGGCAGAGCGCCATCGGTCCAGATGCGTGGGCCAAGCGGTTCTTCTGCAAAATGCGGCGCCGCCAGCTCTGCCCAGGCGCCACGAAAGGCATCCAGGGCGCTGCGCCGCAGGGTGACCCCCCCGGCCCCGGCATGTCCGCCCCAAGCCAGGAAGGCATCGGGATGGCGGGCGGCGATCTGCGCCAGAGCATCCCGTATATGGAAAGCACCAACGCTGCGCAGTGAAGCGCTGACGAGATCAGGATCTTCCTTGGGAGTAAAAAAAGCCACCGGGCGACCTGTCGCCTCAACGATCTTGGCCGCGCAGATTCCTTGCACCCCGGCATGTCCTGCGGGGTCGAAGATGCACAGCGCCGCGGCATCGGAGCGGAGCTGTTCCTGCACCTGCCGCTGCGCCGCACCCAGCATCTGCGCCTGCACCGCCTTGCGCGCCTCGTTATCCTCCAGAAGCACGGCGGCGAGGCTTTCCGCCTCGGGCAGATTTTCGCTCAAAAACAGTCGTACGCTGTCCTCCGCCGAGTCGAGACGGCCACGAGCATTGATCAACGGTGCAAAACGAAAGGCCAGGGTAGCGGCGTCAATCTGCGCACTACTCCGGGTCAGGGCGGCGAGGGCGGTCCAGACCGGCCGCCGGCGAGCTCCGTTCATCAAGCGCAAGCCGTACGCGATGACGGCTCGATTATTGGGGGAGCGGGCCAGATCCACACAGTCCGCCACCGTCCCCAAGGCCACCAGATCCAGCAAGTCGCCCAATTTGGGGGCCGTGGCCGGCAGCAAGCCCGCCTTCTGCAAGCCCTGGCGCACCGCACAGCAATACAGCCAGGCGACATGGACGCCAGCCACATAGGGGTCGGGAAACTGCCCATCGCGGCGTACCGGATTGACGCAGGCAACCGCGCCGGCGGGCGGGCCCGCCTCCGGAATCCCATGGTGATCGGTGACGATGACGGTAAAGCCTGCAGCTTGCAGGCGGGCAATGCGCTCCTGATCGCTGCTGCCCTGATCGGCGGTGATCACCAGGGCCGGACGCGGTGCCTCGGCCAGAATGCGCTCGGTGAGCTTCTCCGAGACACCATAGCCATCGCGCAGGCGATGGCCGATGAAGCTGTGCAACCGCTCTTCCGGCACCAAAAAGTGGTCGCGAAAGGCCAGTTTCAACACCGCATGGGCAGAGGCACCATCGGCGTCATAATCAGAGATGAGGAGAATCGGCAGGCGCCGTCGCAGCGCGTCGATGGTGGCTTGCACCGCGACATCGATGTCGGGGAGCAAGTCGGGGGGACTCAGTTGCGCGAGCTTCCCCGATAGCAGATCCGCCACGCATCCGGCATACTCCGCGCCCAGGCGGCCAGCGATGATGCGCGCTTGCAAAGGGCGATAGCCAAGGGCCAGCGCCGCCGATTCTACTTCCGCAGAGACTTTCCGCGTGCAGATTTTCGGTCGTTGCATCGCTACCAATGTCCTTGTCGCAGCGCGGCGCCCGGCTGCCGACGGCGACGCCAGAAGGCCCAGCGGCTACGCGGTGACAGATACAGGTGCTCCAGACCATCCCCCTGGGCAAGTAGCCCGGTGTAGAGGTCGATGACACCGTGCCTTTGGCGAAAAGCGCGCAGCGCGGCTGCCTGTTGCTCGAACTGCGCTGCCACCTCGGGAAGACGCCAGTCCTCCGACCACACCCACAGCAGGGCCTCTGGCCAAGGATCCTGGCCAGGACTCCAGTCCGTCAACCCCAGCCACCGCTGGGCCGCGCGCAGCTCCTCGTCCGTCGCCGCCAGGTGGGTCCAGGGGCTTTGCGGGCGCTCGCTGGGCAGGCTTCCCTCGCCCCAAGGCCAGAAGTAACACCAGGGGTCGAGACCCTCGGCACTGCGCTTTTCGTTGTGGGAATGTGCGGCCAGCAGCATCTGCAATTCGTTGAGAAAGGCATGCACGGCGCGGGCATCGGCACCCTGTATCCGCTCCACCAAGGGTTCGTGGGCCCACACCGTATTGGGGTCGGGGGTGTGCAGCGCGAGGGGAGAGCGGCTGCACAGATACCAGCGCTGGCGGCCCCGCTGCAGCCGCCAGGGCATGGCGGCAAAATGAGCCTGAGCGGCGGCGAACAATGCGGCGTCCTCAGCCTCTGGCAACGTCCCAACGGGCGTCAGCACCGCCCTCCCCGCCTGCCCGCCAATCGCCACCGGCTCCAAGGCCAGTGTCCAGTCACCAGCGCAGTCTACGCCATCCTGCCATGCCAGCAGGGCGGCGGCTGGCAGCGATGCAGAAAAACCCAGGAGCCGGCCCGCCGCCTCCAAGCGGGATGGCGCCGCCAGGCGCTCGGCCCGGCCCTGCCCCCAAAGCCTTGGTAGCAACGTACCGAGCCTTTCCTCGGGCAATCCGTGCAGGCCCGTGAGCCACAGGCCCAGTCGTGACATCAGCGCTCCAGGATGGCGCGCTGCACCGCCTCCAGATTGGCATCGACGGTGACGACCGATCCGCCTTGGGCAATGGCAGCGTCCGGGTCCTTCAAGCCGTGCCCCGTCAAGGTGCAGACCACCGTTGCCCCGGCCTCGATCTTGCCCGCCCGCGCGGCCGCCACCACGCCTGCAACAGAGGTTGCCGAGGCCGGCTCGCAGAAGACGCCCTCGTACTGCGCGAGCCAACGCTGCGCCTCGAGGATCTCCGCGTCGCTGTGCGCGGCAAACCAGCCACCGCTCTCCTTTTGTACTTGATGCGCCTGCTCCCAGGACATCGGGCGACCGATGCGGATGGCGGTGGCGATGGTTTCCGGCTCGCGCACGAAGTCGCCCGCGATAAAAGGTGCGCTGCCTGCCGCCTGAAAGCCCAGCATCTTGGGCCGTTTGCTGCTGCCCGTTTGCTGCCCATAGGGGCACTGTCCCGCGCAGAACTTGCACGCCCCGGTCAGCACATCCCCGACGTCACAACGTGAATCGGTGGACTCGCAATAGCCCATCCAGTGCGCCGTGATGTTGCCGGCATTGCCAACGGGCAGGGCATGGTAGTCGGGGGCCTCACCCAGCGCCTCGATGATCTCGAAGGCCGCCGTCTTCTGCCCTTGCAGACGATAGGGATTGACCGAGTTGACCAGGGTGATGGGGGCATTGGCCGCCACGTCCTGGACGATCTGCATACCGGCATCGAAGTTGCCGCGAATCTGCAGGACCAAGGCGCCGTGCATCATGGCCTGCGACAGCTTGCCCAGGGCGATCTTGCCTTCCGGAATGACGACGAAGGCGCGCATCCCCGCCCGCGCCGCATAGGCAGCGGCAGCGGCGGAGGTATTACCGGTCGAGGCGCAGATGATCATCTCGCTGCCTTCTTCCTTGGCCTTGGTCACCGCCATGGTCATACCGCGATCCTTGAAAGACCCGGTGGGATTCAGGCCCTCGAACTTCACGAAGAGCCGCAGGTCGATACCCAGCTGGCGCGGCAGATTGATGCATTCGATGAGCGGCGTGTTGCCTTCCCCCAAGGAAACCGCCTCGGTTTCCGGTTGCAGGGGCAAGAAGGCACGGTAACGATCGATAATTCCGGTGTAACGGGTCATGTCAAAGATCCTTGAGTGGAAATTAGCCTTCGTCCAGGGACTCGACGCGCAAGCGCAGCACCGCTGCAGTGACGACGGGAAGGGCCTCGATACGGGCAATGGCCTGCTCCAGATCGCCCTCGCGACAACGATGCAGAAGCAAGACGATGGGAACCGATGCGGCACCAGGACGCTCACGCTGCACCAGCGCCTCGATGGAGATCTGATATTCCGCCAGAATCGTCGCCAGCTGGGCGAGAACCCCAGCGCGGTTCTCCGCCTGAATGCGCAGGTAGTAAGCGCTTTCGACTTCGGCCATGGGCAACAAGGGCAAGGGGCTCAGGGCATCCGCCTGAAAGGCCAGATGCGGCACCCGATTGCTGGGATCGGCGGTCATGGTGCGTGCTACGTCGACCAGATCGGCCACCACCGCACTGGCGGTCGGATCGCCACCGGCGCCGCGGCCGTAATAGAGACTCTGCCCCGCGGCATCGCTATCGGCGAGCACGGCATTGAAGGGGCCTTCCACGTGGGCAAGCAGATGATCCTGAGGAATCAGGGTGGGATGCACGCGCAGCTCGACACCATCGTCACGTCGCCGCGCAATGCCCAGCAGCTTGATGCGGTAACCGAGCTCCGCCGCATAGTGCACATCCTCGCCCTGTAAGGAGCGAATGCCCTCCACATGGCAGTGGGCAAAGTCCACGGGAATACCAAAGGCGATGGAGGCCATCAGGGTAATCTTGTGCGCCGCATCGCCGCCGTCCACGTCGAGGGCCGGATCGGCCTCGGCATAGCCAAGCTCCTGCGCCTTGGCCAAGGCCTCGGCAAAGCTCCAGCCCTCGCGAAACATCTGCGTGAGAATGTAATTGCTGGTGCCGTTGATGATCCCTGCCAGCCAATGGATGCGGTTGCCTGCCAGGCCCTCGCGGATCGCCTTGATGATCGGGATAGCCCCGGCTACCGCCGCCTCGAAGGCCACCATGACACCGCGGCGCTGCGCCGCGGCGAAGATCTCGTTGCCATGCTCAGCGAGCAGCGCCTTGTTGGCGGTGACCACATGCTTGCCGCTGTCGATGGCGGCGAGGATCAGCTCGCGCGCAAGGCCAGTGCCCCCCATCACCTCCACCAGCACATCGACCTCGGAGTCGCGCACCACCGCCCACGGATCCACGCTGACCCGGCCAGGAAAATCGAGACCTTGCAGCCGTTGCGGACTGCGCACCGCCGCGTGGACCACACGCAGATCGCGCCCTACCCGGCGGGTGATCTCTTCGGCGTTGCGCAGCAGAACGCGCACGGTGCCCTGTCCCACGGTACCCATACCGAGGATGCCAACGCGCACTGGACGACTGTCGGTGCTCATCCCCATCCCTCGCGAAACATCTGCTTGATCCCTCGAATGGCCTGCCGGGTACGATGCTCGTTCTCCACCAGACCGAAACGCACATATTCATCGCCGAGTTCGCCAAAACCGATGCCCGGGCTGACGGCCACCTTGGCGCGCTCCAACACCATCTTGGAGAACTCCAGCGATCCCTTGCCGCGCAGTTCTTCCGGGATCCGCGCCCAGACGAACATCGTGGCCTTCGGGCTCGTCACCTCCCATCCCGCCGCATTCAATCCTTCGCAAAGGACATCACGGCGCTGTTCATACATCTTGCGGATGTCCTCGACGCAATCCTGCGGCCCTTCCAGGGCAGTGATGGAGGCCACCTGGATGGGGGTAAACGTGCCATAGTCCAGATAGCTCTTAATGCGTGCCAGGGCGCCGATCAGCTTGGGGTTACCCGCCGCGAAACCGACGCGCCAGCCAGGCATGTTGTAGCTCTTGGACAGGGTGAAGAACTCGACCCCGACATCCTTGGCCCCCGGCACCTGCAAAAAGCTCGGCGCCTGATAGCCATCGAAGACAATGTCGGCGTAGGCCAGATCATGGACCACCCAGATGCGATGTTCCTTGGCAAATTCCACGATGCGGGCAAAGAAGTCCAGATCGACCACTGCAGCGGTGGGGTTGTGCGGAAAGTTGATGACCAGCATCTTGGGTCTGGGCCACGCCGCCTTTATCGCCTTTTCCAGTTCGTCGAAGAAATCGAGACCCGGCAGCATGGGCACATGGCGCACATCGGCGCCGGCAATGACAAAACCATAGGGATGGATGGGGTAGGTCGGGCTCGGCACCAACACCGTATCACCGGGGCCCATGGTAGCAAGGGCCAGATGGGCCAGCCCCTCCTTCGAGCCAATGGTGACGATGGCCTCAGATTCCGGATCGATGGAAACGCCATAGCGGCGCTCGTACCAGCCGGAAATGGCCTTTCGCAGCCGTGGAATGCCACGCGAGACGCTGTAGCGGTGGGTATCGCCGCGCTGGGCGGTCTCACAGAGCTTGTCGACGATGAACTGCGGCGTCGGCTGATCGGGATTGCCCATGCCAAAGTCGATGATGTCTTCGCCACGCTTGCGGGCCTGCAGCTTCAGGTCCGTGACAATATTGAAGACATATGGCGGGAGGCGTCGAATCCGCTCGAAATCGCTGTTCATGGCTACCAGAGTCCTGCCCTTGAGGCATCTATCAAAATCGGAGAACAATAGAGAGGCAAATCGGCGCTGTCAATTGAGGAGACGGGCATGAAACTACACCGGCAGGTCGGCAACCTGCGCCACAACCTGCAATCCTACGATGAGCTGGGATTTGTCATCGATGGTCAGCATTACCACGGCGGCGTTCTGCTCGCGCAAGACCTCTTGCTGCACCCCTGGGGTCCGACCCACGCCGGCCTACTTGACCGCGAGGATTTCCAACCGCTACTGGCTGCCATTCCAGAAGTCGTGCTACTCGGCACCGGACGGAGGCAGCACCTCGACGTCACCCTACTGCGCACCCTGCGCGATAGCGGACTGACGGTGGAAGCAATGGACAGCGCCGCGGCCTGCCGCACCTACGGCATCCTTTTGGCAGAAGACCGGCAAGTGGCAGCGGCGCTGCTGCCCATCAGCGCCTGAGTTCAGGAAAACAGGGTGAAGGGATCTAGCTGCTCGGCCTCGATGCGCCGCCGCAGAAGGAGGAGGCTCTCCACCTGGATCTGGCGCACCCGTTCGCGCGTCAGACCGAGTCGACCGCCCACATCTTCCAGGGTGGCACCGTCGTTGCCGTCCAGACCAAAACGCCAGAACAGCACCAGGCGCTGCTTTTCCTCCAGCGCCGAAATCCAATCGTACATGCGCTGGTTGAGGTTGAGCTCCGCCAGACGCTCTTCGGGACCGGCCACCTCGGGGTCGCGCACAATCTCGGCCAGACCAAGATCCTCTTCCCGCCCACCGCCAGAGTCCAGACTGGTGACCCGGCCATCGAGGTCAAGGCACTGACGAATCTGCTCCACTGGACGGTCCAGTGCTGCGGCTACCTCATCCGGCGTGGGATCGCGCTGCAGCTTTTGCTCCAGGCAACGCGCCGCACGCAAAATGGAGGAAATTTCCTTCATGACATGAATCGGCAGACGGATGGTACGCGTCTGGTTCATCAGGGCACGCTCGATGTTTTGCCGAATCCACCAGGTGGCGTAGGTAGAAAAGCGAAAGCCCTTCTCCGGGTCGAATTTTTCCACCGCATGGATCAGGCCAAGATTGCCCTCTTCAATCAGATCAAGGAGGGGCAATCCGCGATTGATATAACGTCGCGCCAGCCGAACCACCAGACGCAGGTTGCATTCGATCATACGCTGGCGCGCGGCGCTGTCGCCCTGTTGCACCAAGCGCCCCAGAGTGATCTCTTCCTCTGCCGTCAGCAGCGGATTATGGCCAATCTCTTCGAGATAGCACTGGGTGGCATCCCAATCCGGACCATGCTCGGCGAAGGGAGAAGCTGCTGCGTCGTTGTCTTGGCTATTTTCTTCTTCCAGTTCCAGCTCCGACCGCAGTTCCAACGCTTCGCTGCTCATGTTCAGGCTCCTTG
This sequence comes from Acidithiobacillus sp. YTS05, assembly GCF_024396695.1. Taxonomy (GTDB): domain Bacteria; phylum Pseudomonadota; class Gammaproteobacteria; order Acidithiobacillales; family Acidithiobacillaceae; genus Igneacidithiobacillus; species Igneacidithiobacillus copahuensis. The sequence goes on along the minus strand of NZ_CP094359.1, from coordinate 221,081 downwards.
GTGATCCCTCTGATTGACCGTCCCGGGTAGTAGCGGGACAAAACGACAGTCGCCAAGGTCTTCCTCTTCGGCATCCTGTCCATTCCAGCGATAAAACTTGAGACGCTGCCCGTCGGCGGTGTCGGCCTGCGGCATGAGCAGACAGCCCCCCGCGACGAGTTGGTGAAACAAGGGGGGCAAGACACAAGGGACGGCAGCAGCAAACAGCACCGCGTCGAAGGGCGCAAACGCCTCCCAGCCCTGACTGCCATCTCCCAAGCGCAGACGCACGTTTGGAGCGCGCAACCGCTGCAGAAGTTCCTGCGCCGCCGTAAACAAGCCTTCGATCCGCTCGATGCTGTATACCTCATAGCCCAACGCGGCGAGCAACGCCGTCTGGTACCCCGAGCCCGTGCCAATTTCCAGAACCCGCCGCGGATTTCCACTGGCCCGCAGCACAGAAAGCATCCGCGCCACGATGAGCGGCTGAGAAATGGTCTGCCCCCAGCCGATCGGCAGGGAAACCGGCTCGTAGGCGCGACAGGCCAGCGCCTCGGCGACAAAGAGATGCCGGGGTACCTGGGCCATTACGGCCAGGACCTCTTCGTCGTCGATACCGGCCGCACGCAGCGCGGCCACCATGCGCTCCCGGGTGCGCGGCGAAATCATCCCGACTTCGGGGTTCACCGCGCGCAACAACGCAGCCATTGCGAGAGATCATCCATGAAGCGGTAGCGGGTCATGTCGAGATCGAGGGGGGTGATGGAGACACAGCCGCGCCGCACTGCATCGAAGTCCGTACCGGGACCACCATCCGCCTCGCGCCCCGAAGGACCAATCCAGTACACCGGCTCTCCCCGCGGATCGGCCGCCGGCATGAGCATCTCGCTCTTGTGCCGCCGCCCGAGGCGGGTGACCTCAAAACCCTGTAACTCGGCATAGGGCAGGTCCGGGACGTTGACATTGAGGATGGTGTCGCCGGGAAGGGGATTTTCCAGCAGGCCCCGTAACAAATCCGCCGCAACCCGTGCCGCGCTGTGGAAATGCTCCGGTTCCCGTCCAACGAGAGAGACGGCCATGGCCGGCATACCCAGGTGGCGACCTTCCATGGCGGCAGCGACGGTACCGGAGTAGAGGACATCGTCGCCCATATTGGCGCCGCGATTGATACCAGAAACCACCATTTCGGGCGGCTCGGGAAGAATTCCAGTGGCCGCGAGATGGACGCAATCGGTGGGCGTGCCACCTACCAGATAGTGGAAACCGTTGAGACCTGTGCGAACCCGTAGGGGCCGGTCCAGGGTGAGGGAATTGCTGGCGCCACTGCGATCCTGCTCCGGGGCCACCACGTCGATGCTGCCAAGTGGCCGCAACGCCTCGGCCAAGGCGGCCAGACCGGGAGCCAGATAACCATCATCATTACTGAGAAGGATTCGGGGCATTGCTCATCCATGGCTGGAGACTGGCACGGCGATCCAGCAAGCCTTGGACCGCTGGCCTATGGTACGTCAGGCGCGGTCCCGCGGTCTAGTTCCGCGGCTCGGGCGTGCTGGAGGATTGCTGCTGCAACTGATGCTGGAGCAGGGCTACCCGCAGCTCCGCCACGTGTACCGCCTCTTTCAGGCTATCGATGCGCTGCAGATAGCGGGCATAATTACGCTCATTGCCATAGCGAACTGCTTTCCCTTTCTCGTAGGCTTGAGTAGCTTGCAGAAGCTGCAAGCGCGCAGCCGCCAGTTGCATCTTGAGGGCCTGTTGTGCTTGGTTATCTGCATGATTCTGCGGCGCAGCGGGCTGCTCCGGCGACGACTGCGCTGGTCGATTGCCCAGCGGCCCACTTGCTGGCGCGGCATGGTCCGGGGCGCTAGGCATTGGTGCCCCGTCGAGGGTCTCTACCTGGCGCGCATTGGCGGGAGGATTTCCGCCGTAACTGACCACACCATCCGGAGAAACCCAGCGATAGATCGTGGCCTGTGCATCGAATGCCAGGCCGGTACTTAGCAAAGCGACTACAACTGCAAGCGTGCACGTGCGACGCCCAGATGATTGCATGATCAATCTCCTCTGCATTCCTCAGTCCGGAACAATTAGCGCAAGTCTGCCGGTTCAGCAAGTAAAAAGCCCCGCGAGGGCGGGGCTCCAGCAGCAGAAACCAGCTAGGCTCAGAGACTATAGTACATCTGGTATTCTACGGGATGGGTGGTGACGCGCAGGGCCTGGACTTCGGCCCACTTCACGTCCAGGTAGCCTTCCAGCCATTCCGGGGTAAAGACCCCACCTTTCATCAGGAACTCATGATCGGCCTCCAGGGCACGCAGGGCCTCTTCCAGCGAAGCCGCCACGCCGGGGATCTTCTCCTGCTCTTCGGCGGGCAGATCATAGAGGTTCTTGTCCATGGCATCGCCGGGATGGATCTTGTTCTGGATGCCATCCAGACCCGCCATCATCATCGCCGCAAAGGCCAGATAGGGATTGGCGGTGGAATCCGGGAAACGCACCTCGATGCGCCGCGCCTTGGGGTTACTGACATAGGGGATACGAATCGAGGCCGAACGGTTCTTGGCCGAGTAGGCGAGCAGCACCGGCGCCTCGAAGTGGGGCACCAGACGCTTGTAGCTGTTGGTGCTGGGGTTGGTCAGGGCGTTGATGGCCTTGGCGTGCTTGATGATGCCGCCGATGTAGTACAGCGCCAGTTCCGACAGACCACCATAGGCGTCGCCGGTGAAGAGGTTCTTGCCATCCTTGGCCAGGGACTGATGCACGTGCATGCCGCTGCCATTGTCGCCGACGATGGGCTTGGGCATGAAGGTAGCGGTCTGCCCATAGGCCGCCGCGACGTTGTGCACCACGTATTTGAGAATCTGCACCTCATCGGCCTTGCGCGTCAGGGTGCTGAAGCCCACGCCGATCTCATGCTGCCCGGCGGTGGCCACCTCGTGATGGTGCACTTCGACGGTCAAGCCCATCTCCTCCAGGGCCAGACACATGGCCGAACGCAGATCCTGTGCCGAATCCACCGGCGGTACCGGAAAGTAGCCGCCCTTGACGCCCGGACGATGGCCCATGTTGCCCGATTCGTATTCCTTGCCGGAATTCCAGGCCGCCTCTTCGGCATCGACCTTATAGCCGCAGCCACTCATGTCGATGTGCCAGGTGACGGAATCGAAGACGAAGAATTCGTTCTCCGGCCCAAAGTAGGCGGTATCGGCAATGCCGGTGCTCTTCAGATACGCCTCGGCGCGCTTGGCCAGGCTGCGCGGATCGCGCTCATAGCCCTGGCCGGTGGCAGGCTCGATCACGTCGCAACGAATGATCAGGGTGACCTCGTCGGTGAAGGGATCGAGTACCGCCGAACCCGCCTCGGGCATGAGGATCATGTCGGACTCGTTAATGCCCTTCCAGCCGGTAATGGAGGAACCATCAAACATCTTGCCTTCGATAAAGGTCTTCTCTTCGATGGTGTGGGACGGCACCGAGACGTGCTGTTCCTTGCCCTTGGTGTCGGTAAAACGAAAATCAATGAACTTGACATCTTTTTCGGAAATCAATTGCAGCACGTCTTTCGGGCTGTACCCCATGAGCTTTTCCTCCACGGCACTCGTCAATGAACCTGCCCCAGATTGGGGCGCCAATGCGGCAAGTGTACGGCGGAATGCAGGCGGCGCCTAGGGCTTGATCGAGCCGCCCAGCGCGTCGCTACAGCCGAACACGACAATTTCTCTTATACTAGAGTGCTACGCAAAATCAGGAGGCACACCATGGACACTGAAGAAATCCTCGCCCGCGCTACGCAGCGGGCGCAAGGCAAAAAGCACGCAGGAGACCTGACTCCGGAAGAGGCCCATGCGCTTCTACGCGAGCATCCCAAGGCCAAATTGATCGATGTGCGCTCGCATCCCGAGCTGGAGTTTTCCGGCTTTGTTGAAGGGTGTTGCCATGTGCCGTGGAAGCTCTATCCGGGGATGACTCCCAACTCGGATTTCGACCAACAGCTCCAGGCAATCACTGAGCCAGACGATTTATTGCTGCTGCTTTGCCGCACTGGCGGACGCTCCACCGAGGCCGCCGAGCATCTGGCCGACCTGGGATACACGCATGCCTACAACATCCTTGGCGGCTTTGATGGCAAGGGCGACGAACACGGACAGCGCGGCAAGCTTGAGGGCTGGAAGGCGAGCGGCTTGCCCTGGCGCCACCCTTGAGCAGCACCCCGCGGAGCGCGGACTGATCCTCGCGCCGCACCAGCAGCAGACCCTTTCAGATCTGGCAGGCAGGGCAAAACAGCGCCGTTTTGCCCCCAACCGGCAACGACTCCAACGCTCCCCCACAGGTCGGACAGTGCCCATCCTCCCGATGGCGGGTGAGGAAGGTCTTGGGCAACAAGGGAATCTTCGCCTGCGAGCGCAGCACTCGTTGCAAGACCTGCGGAATCTGTTCCAGAAAACGATCCCGCTCCTCTTCACTGAGGCTGGGAACCGTACGATCCGGGCGCAAACGCGCCTGAAACAGAATCTCATCGGCCCACAGAGGACCGATGCCGGTCACGAAGCTGTCATCCAGCAGCACATTGCGCAGGGCGCTACGACGCCGCGCCAACGATTCGCGCAGATGACTCAGCCCATCTGTCGGGACGAGCAACGGATCCGGCCCCAGCTTGGTGAGAAAATCCACATCACTGGTCTCGTCCAGCAGGCGCAGACGACCCCCCAGTTGGGTCCCTTGCAAGCGCAGGCGCAGCTGCGCATTGATGGCCAGTTCCAGGCCCGCGCGGTTATCGTTGCCCTCTTCCGCTGGAGCGCCGCGCTCCAGATCCATTACCAGATCTCCGCCCAACTGCAGGGCAAGGATCTCGCGCCGGTCCAGCTCGCAAAAGACCTGGGTACCGTAGCGATGGATATCGGTGATTTCCTTCCCTTGCAAGGCGTCCTCCGCCAGTCCGCCGGCCTCGGCGAGCTGCTCGCCCTTGGCATTCTGCAGACGCAAGGCACCGAGCTTTTTGCGCAGCACACTACGTTGCAGTTTTTGTTTGAACAATTCGATTTCGGGCAATTCTGCCATAGTCTGTACTCACTTCATTATCCTGTCGGCCCTAGTCTACCGCGCTCGCTTGCCAGGCGGAAACTGCCAGTCGGAAACTTGGCAGCCCGAAAGCGGGGGAATAGACTGACAAGAACGCTAGCGAAGGAGCGATGATTTATGAGCGTCCCGACCGAGATCCAAATTCAGGTCGACACCCGCTATATCCCCGAGCAATCCAGTCCGGAGCAGGAGCATTACGTCTTTGCCTACCAGATTCGCATCGAGAATCATGGCCCGAAGACCGCACAGCTGCGCAACCGCCACTGGATCATCACCGATGCGGATGGACGGATACAGGAAGTGCGCGGCCCCGGCGTCGTCGGCGAACATCCCACCCTCGCCCCGGGCGAGCACTTCCAGTACACCAGCGGCACCGTGTTACCTACCCCGGTCGGCAGTATGCATGGCAGCTACGAGTGGGTGAGTGAAGACGGCGATGAGTTCGAGACCCCAATCCCCGCCTTTCGCCTGGCCGTGGCCACCGTCTTCCATTGAGCTACCGGAGTCTGCAGCGCGCCTATGGCCTGTGGGCGCCCATCTACGACCGCGCCGTAGCGGGCTTTTCAGCGGCCGCACGGGCCGCCAACATTGCCAATATTCCAGCAGAGGCGCAGCAAATCCTGATCATCGGCGCCGGAACCGGTCTCGATTTTCCCTATCTACCTACACAGAACTTCAATGTTGCGGTGGATTTCAGCGCGGCTATGCTCGCGCGAGCGCGCCCGCGGGCAGCGCAGGTGCGCCTCCTGCAGGCCGACGCCGAGCGCCTACCGCTGCGGGATGCCAGCTTTGACGTCGTGCTGATGCATCTGATTCTCGCAGTAGTACCGCAGCCAGCACAGGCCTTGGCGGAGGCGAGTCGCGTACTGCGCCCCGGCGGGACACTGCTGATCTTCGACAAGTTCCTGCGGCCGCAGCAAAGGGCGCCCCTGCGTCGACTCCTGGCCCCCCTCTCGGCGAGTCTGGCGACGCGCACCGACGTCGTCTTCGAAGACTTGCTGGCGCAGCGCCCGGAATTACGTCTGCTGGACGACCAACCGGCCGCCCTGGGCGGCTGGTTTCGTCGCCTACGCCTGGAAAAAAAGACAGAAAGCCCCGCCTGAAGCGGGGCCAAGCCGGCAGCTCAAGCGCCGCTGCGCGCTGCTTTTTTCCGATCGTTTTCCTTGAGATAGCGCTTGCGGATGCGGATCGACTCCGGCGTAACCTCCACCAGCTCGTCATCCGCAATAAACTCCACTGCCGCCTCGAGGCTCATGCGGATCGGCGGAGTGAGCAGGATGTTTTCGTCCGAACCCGAAGCACGCATGTTGGTGAGTTTCTTTTCCTTAAGGGGGTTCACCACCAGATCGTTGTCGCGACTGTGAATGCCGATGACCATGCCTTCATACACCTTGTCACCGGGATTGACGAAGAGTCGTCCGCGATCCTGCAGATTGAAAAGGGCATAGCCTACCGCTTCCCCTTCCTCGGCTGAGATCAGCACCCCGTTGATGCGTGCCGGAATGGCACCCTTCACCGGACCATAGCCATCAAAAATGTGACTGATGACACCGGTACCCGAGGTGGCAGTCATGAATTCGGTGTGAAAGCCAATGAGGCCGCGGGCGGGAATCCGATACTCCAGACGCACTCGACCACGGCCATCGGGCTGCATATCCTGCAACTCGCCGCGCCGCGTGCCGAGGCGCTCCATGATCGTGCCCTGATGGGTCTCTTCGACATCGATGGTGAGGGCTTCATAGGGCTCTTCCGGGACGCCATCGACGACCCGCTGAATGACCCGGGGTCGGGAAACCGCCAACTCATAGCCCTCGCGACGCATGTTCTCGATGAGGATGGTGAGATGCAGCTCCCCCCGACCGGATACCTGAAACACGTCGGCGTTGTCGGTATCTTCCACCCGCAGGGCGACGTTGGTGAGGAGCTCTTTGTAGAGACGCTCGCGCAGTTGGCGGCTGGTCACGAATTTCCCTTCGCGCCCGGCGAAGGGACTGGTATTGACCTGAAAACTCATGTTCAGGGTGGGCTCGTCGATGGGCTTCCATGGCAGCGGCTCCGGTGCTTCGGGGGCAGCGATGGTGGCACCGATAGACGGCGCATCGATGCCGGTCACGGCTACGATATCGCCAACAGTGGCGCCGTCCTCCCAGGGAATCCGCTTCAGGCCCTCAAAGCCCAGCACCTGCAGGATACGACCTTTTATGGGCTTGGCCTCCTGTCCCTGCAGCATGACCACGTCCTGGCCTGGCCGGATACGTCCGCGCCGCACCCGGCCAATGGCGATCTGTCCCACATAGCTGGAGTAGTCCAAATCGGCAATTTGCAGTTGCAACGGCGCTTCCGGATCGCCCTCGGGCGCTCGTACATGGCTCAGGATCAGTTCGAAGAGCGGGCGCATATCACCCTCGCGCACGCTTGGGTCTTCTCCGGCATAACCCTGCAAGCCCGAGGCGTACATCACCGGGAAGTCCAGTTGCTCCTCCGTGGCACCGAGCTTGTCGAAAAGGTCCAGCGTCGCGCTGATCACGTAATCGGGGCGCGCGCCAGGCCGGTCGATCTTGTTGATGACGACGATTGGCTTGAGCCCCAGCTCCAGGGCCTTGCGCGTCACAAAGCGGGTTTGCGGCATGGGGCCTTCGACGGCATCCACCAGCAGCAATACCCCATCCACCATGCCCAGTACCCGCTCCACCTCGGCCCCAAAGTCGGCATGGCCGGGGGTGTCGACAATATTGATGTGGGTCTCGCCCCACTGCACCGCGGTGTTCTTGGCCATGATGGTGATGCCGCGCTCCTTTTCCAGGGCGTTGCTGTCCATGACCCGCTCTTCCACCTGCTGATGCGCGGCGAAGGTACCGGATTGCTTGAGCAGTTGATCGACCAGGGTGGTCTTGCCGTGGTCGACGTGGGCGATGATGGCGATGTTACGAAGTTGACGTGACACAGATTTCCCCAAAAAGACAGAGCCGGCTGGCAGCGGGCTCTCTTATAACGGCATGCCCCCCAAAAAGCAAACCGCCCCGCCACGAAAACTCGTGACGGGGCGAAGAAACGAGGCGCCGCAGCGCCCCGCAAGACTAAGCGAACTTAGAAGCCCGCCTGGAACTGCAACATCAGAGTGTTGTAAGCCATGCCGTTGATGGGGGCACCATTGCCGCCAAAAACGCCCCCTGGGGTTCCTACACCGAAATTACCGTTGCGAGCCGTGGGGATGATGTAGTTCACCTGAATCTCCGCTGCGTGCGGGTTATTCGGATTGACATAATAATTCAGGCCGACCGTGGTGTTATCCAGCTTCGCATCATAACCTTGACGATCATTATAACTGAAAGAATCGAAGCGAACCGCAGGCTCAATGTCTAGCCAAGACGGGGTAAGGGTCATCTGATAAAGATTGAGCGCCAAGCCGACGTTCCAGTCCTGCGCCAGGAATCCCGGCAACCCATTGCGACTCTCACCGGTGTTGAGATTGGTGTAACCCGCAACATAATGGATTCCCATCAAACCACCATGCACACCCACATTCCAGGTGGTCATGGAATCCGCATTGTAGATACTATTCTCCGGCAAGGTCATACGCGACCCGCTGACCTCGGCATTGAGCAACGGACCCATGAAATCATAGGTCAAACGAGCCGAAGCAATATAGCGACCGCTTCCGTTGAGAAATCCACCTTGGCCGCCGCCAAAGGGATTGGACACAGTTCCGAGCCCCCAGTTATAGGCGCTGCCGTAGTCCAAGGAGCTATCATCGGCAATAGCGAAAGCATAGCCGATGCCCGTGCCCATTACGTCCTTGGCGTGCAGCATCGCACCGGCACTACGCCCCGGCAACAATGACTGGCCCATAGAGCGTAGGATGAAGGGCAAGGCGTTACCTTGCGTATCGATATACTCATTGCCTACAGGCTGTTTGAACTTACCCACCTCCAACTGCACGAAGGGCACTGGGGCAAAGTTGATCCAGGCATCCAGAATGGAAGCATTGCCACCGTTACCCAAGCCGTTGTTCAGCGCATTGGTACTATATCCAGGAATGCTTTGATTGTTAGCATTGTTCCCACTGATAGCGGCGTTATCCCAGCCAGCCATGATGTTATACGTCACACCATCCGTTGCCTCACCCTTCACACCCAGGCGGATGCGGTTGGCACCGATAACCAGGCCATTGGGGCCAGACTGAGAGCCGTTCGTAGACGTACCGAACTGATTGCTGCCAGTAATCTGGGCATAGCCGTACAGGATCGGGCCGTTGTCCTTGGCGGAACTGTCGGCCGCAAAAGCCGCACCGGGGACCAGTACTGCTGCAGCAACTGCAAAAGCTACAAGATTCTTCTTCATGACAAAGCTCCTCCTCATGAGCCGTTGTTAAAGTACAACGAGAGAAGTTATAGCACCACTTTTGCGCCGTTGCAACGATATGCCAAGAACTTTTTGCAACGAGGCGCTAAGAAAGGGAATTTTGCGGCACTCGCACGGTTTCTCCGCTCGCCATGGCGGCGCGACGCGCGCTCAGATTGGCGCGCAAAAAGGTGATGGCGCGGCGGTACTGTCCGAGTTCGCGGTCTACCTCCAGGACCTGATCAAGGAGCTCCGCTGGCGAGGCCCCCGGTAAACCGCGCAAGAGGCGGTGCCAGCGGTCGTCGACGCGCTCCTGGCCTGCGAGTAGGGCATCCAGAACGGAAAGGGAGTCCAGGCATTCGGCGGGACACTGGGAGTCACAGAGCTGATGAAGGAGATGAATGCTATCCATGGCGGTCTGCTTTGCGGTGACTGGGGTTATAACCCTACGACCGTGGCGAAAACGAAAAGTTGCGCACCCACAAAAAAACCGGGGCGGTGCCCCGGTTCTTTGTGACTCCCCGATCAGTGGGCAGCGTAGATGCTCTTTTTGGTGAAGCGTCCGCGGAACACCCAGATCTGGTACCAGTTATACATGATCATGATGGGGACGAAGCCCGTCATGAACAGGGTAAATACCGCCAGCGAATTGGCCGGGTTGGCGGCCTCCTGAATCGTCCAGGTACCGGGCACGATATAGGGGTACATAGTCGCCCACATGGCAGCCCAAAGGAGTACTACTACACCTTCTCCCCAGAGCAGGGCGACGAAATTGTGCCCAGCAGAATGATTGCTCATCGACTTGAAGGCAAAGAACAGCACGATCACGATCCAGGCCGCCCAGACCCACCAGTTCGGGCCGGTCCACTTGGCCGCCGCCCAGGGGAAGATGGCGTAGGACCAGACCAAGGTTACCACGATGGCAGCCAGGGCCAGAAGCGAGAAGAGGCTGGTCCAGCCCTTGGCGCGCTGGTGGATGACATCACCGGGGACAAAGCGCGCGCAGAGGTACAGGCCGCCGGCCAGTCCTGCAGCGATGACCGCACCAAAACCCGTCCAGATGCTGAAAGGCGTCAGCCAGGTCAGCGCGTTGCCAGAGAAGTGCATGACCGGGGTGGTATAATCCCGCCCGGCAATATGTGCCATGGCCAGGCCGTTCTCCATGGGGAAACCCTGCAGGGCGGCACCCAGGGCAACACCGGCAAAGAACGGTGCCAGCAGACTGCCAATGGCAAAGAACCAGCCCCAGACCTTGCGACTGGAACGGGCATGGACATGGAACTCGAAGGCCACAGCACGCATGATGATGGCCCAAAGGGCGATCATCAGCGGGATCATCAGGTAGTTGAACGCTGAGCCATAGACCAGCGGAAAGGCGCCAAAGAGCACGCCGCCGGCCACGACCAGCCAGGTCTCGTTGCCATCCCAAAAACCGGCCATCGACGCCATAATGGCGCCGCGCTCGTCTTCATCCTTGGAAAACAGGGCAAAGATTCCGGCACCCAGATCGGCGCCATCCAAAGCGATATAAAACAGAAACATCAGCCCCAGCAAAATCCACCACCAAGTAGATAGAGCTGAGGTTATCCGCACGATGTCGTGGGTAAAATCCATGGTGACCTCCGTCAAAATCAGTAACTGGGGTGGCACAGGCCACCCCAGGCGGCTTAGCGCTCAGCCTTCAACATCGGCTTGGCGAAGCTGGCCTGCGCATGTCCACCGCCGGCGTGCGCATCACCCTCTTCCCCGTGATGGAAGAGCTGATCCGATGGAGCAATACCGTCCACCCCCTTGGCGATGACACGGGCGAAGAAGTACCAAGCACCCGCCCATACCAGAAGTTCAAAGACGATATAGCCGGCAAACCAGATAACTTCCTGAGCCACGCTCATGTGGCTGACCCCCTGATAGGTGCGCATCTGGCCGTAGACCACCCACGGCTGACGGCCGATTTCGCGTACCCACCAACCGGTCCAGATGGCGAGATAGGGCAGGAAGGCCGAAAAGATCACCGCCCGCAGGAACCAGGGACTTTTACGGAGCGATTCGGCACTGAGCTTGCCACGCAGGCGCAGCCAGTTGCCCCAGAGCGCCACGAAGAAGAGGAAGAAACCAATCGCCACCATCACCCGGAAGGAATAGAAGGGTACCCAGACATCCGGGCGGTCCTCGGGCGCAAACTGGTCCATACCCTTCACTACACCGTCCCAGGTATGCGTTTCCAGCAGACTCAAGACATGCGGGATGGAGATCTGGAAGAGGTTGCCGTCGTTGTTGGCATTAGGGATGGCGATCAGATTCCAGCTGGTGTTCGGCTTTCCATCCGGCAGATAGGTATGGTAATGCCCTTCCATGGCCGCCAGAGAAGTCGGCTGGGTATCCGCCACATCCTTGCCCACGCTATCACCGATAAAGATCTGGATGGGCGTTACGATGAGTAGGGCCAGCAGGGTGGGCTTGAGCATCTTGGTGAAGAGATCGGCGTTGCGATTCTTCAGAATGAACCAGGCACTCACGCCAGCCATGACGAAGAGAGACAGCTCCACCGTTGCCACCCACATGTGCGGGAAGCCCCAAATAAAATTATCATTGAGGATGGCGTGCCACCAGTTCTCGACCTGGAAGAGGCCATCCTTGAGTACGACGCCATTGGGTGTCTGCATCCAGGAATTGGCGACCAGAATCCACATGGCCGAGAGACTGGAGGACAGGCCGACGTTGAAGGTGGCAAAGGCGTGCATGCCCTTGCTGACCTTGCCCCAGCCAAAGACCATCAGGCCAATGAAGCCAGCTTCGTACATGAAGGCGGTAATGGTCTCGAAGCCCAGGATATTGCCAAAGAACGGGCCCGCGGCCTGAGAAAAGGGGCCATAGAGGATACCGAAGGCCATCTCCATGGTCACCCCGGTCGCCACACCGGCACCAAAGTTGATGATGAAGATTTTCTCGAAGAAGCGATTGAGCTTATACCAGCGCTCGTCACCGGTACGCAGCCAAGCAATCTCCAGGAAAAATAATAGCCAGGACATGCCGATGGTCAACGGCGTCCAGAGAATGTGCATGGTCGTGATCCACGCAAAGTCCAGCCGACTGAGCAGGACGGGTAAACTGTTTTCGATGATCATTGCTGATTCCTCGACTCGCTAAGGTTATAGATGAACTACTGCTTCCTAAATTGAGCAAAGGGCGTGCCACATTTCTGGCGAAGGGAACGGCAGAAAGAATAAGGATTTGGTGATATAGACAGTCGCGGCCCGTTCAAAAGCACCAAAAGCATCGGTTCATTTGCACCATCATCGTCCAAATAACCCAATATAATTATATATCTAGATACTTTTTTCTATTTTTATCCTTGCGCCTGGCATGGCCTTCTCCTACTCTTTCTGGAGTATCTCCCAATCAACTTGGCAAGCCCAGGAGAGTGAACATGTGCGCAGCAAGATTGCAGGATTTACCGGCCTGGCAACAAGTGCAGAAGCAACGAGAGGATTGGGGCGATGCGAAGATCGCCGACCTCTTTGACGCGGATCCCGAGCGCGGTACCCACATGACCGCCGAGGCCTGCGGCATCTACCTGGATTATTCAAAGAACTGGCTGCGCCAGGAAACTCTGGCGGCACTGATCGATCTGGCGCGGGAGCGCGGTCTGGAAGCGCGGCGCGGCGCCATGTTCGCTGGCGAGCACATCAATACAACGGAAGATCGTGCTGTCCTGCATTGCGCCCTGCGCGCACCGAAAGATACCCAGATCTGCGATCAAGGCGTCAACGTCGTGCCCGAGGTGCACGCGGTTCTGCAGCGCATGATGATCTTCTGCGACAAGGTCCACCAAGGCGAGTGGCTGGGCGCGACGGGCAAAGCCCTACGCCAAATCGTCAACATCGGTATCGGCGGCTCTTACCTGGGCCCAGAGATGGCCTATCGGGCCACGCGCCAGCAGCGGATCGCAGGTATCCGCGAGCACTTCGTGGCGAATGTCGATGGTGCGGCACTCGCTGCGGTACTCGCCGAGATCGACCCCGAAGAAACTCTGTTCATCATCGCCTCAAAGACGTTTACTACCCTGGAAACCATGACCAATGCCCACGCCGCCCGACGCTGGCTGGTGGCGGCCCTGGGCGAGGCGGCGGTGGAGCAACACTTCGTTGCCGTCTCTAGCAATGACAAGGCGGTCGCCGCCTTTGGTATGAATCCGGAGCATAGCTTTGGCTTCTGGGACTGGGTAGGCGGGCGCTACTCGATGGATTCCGCCATCGGCCTGGCCACTATGCTAGCGATTGGCTCGGCGGCCTTTACCGAGATGTTGCGCGGTTTCCATGCCATGGATGAACACTTTCGGCATGCCGAACTGGCGCAGAACCTGCCTGTCCTGCTGGGTTTGATCTCGGTCTGGTACAACAACTTCTGGGGCGCCCAGAGCCAGGCGATCCTGCCCTACGCCCACGACCTCGCCCGCTTTCCCGCCTATCTGCAGCAACTGCAGATGGAGAGTAACGGCAAACGGGTAGATCTGGCAGGGAACCCTCTCGCCGTGGATAGCGGCCCGATCATCTGGGGGGAACCAGGCACCGACGGCCAACATTCCTTTTACCAGTTGCTGCATCAGGGAACCCGTTTGGTGCCCTGCGATTTGATTGGCTTTATTGCGCCCCTCAGCGAATACCACGATCAACATGACCTGCTCATGGCCAACCTCTTTGCCCAAAGTGAGGCCCTGGCCTTTGGCCGTTCGGCGGAGGAACTGCGTGCCCTGGGGGTACCCGAAGCACAGATTCCCCACCGGGTTTCCCCCGGCAATCGGCCCAGCAATCTGCTCCTCGTCGATGCCCTCACCCCGTTTTCTCTGGGCGCTCTGGTCGCCCTCTACGAACACAGCGTCTTCACCCAAGGGGTGATCTGGGGCATCGACTCCTTTGACCAGTGGGGGGTAGAGCTCGGTAAGGTCCTGGCCACGCGCGTCGAATCGGATCTGCAGGGCAAAACCAAACATCCCCACGACAGCTCTACCCGGGCGCTGATCGAGCGCTACCGCGCCAGCCGCAGCTAGGCGGCGGGAACTTTTCCCGGCGGCAGTTTTTCCAAAGGAAAATCTTTCCTGAAGAGTTCTGCCGCCCCTATGAAGAAAACCGCCGCGTTTTTTGCTGTTTTGCTGGTCTCCAGCACTGCCTATGCCGTTGTACCCACCCCCACCCTGCCCGCTGCACCCCCCATGCCGGCGCCACAGATTTCTGGCGTCAAGGCGGCGGTGCTGATAGACGTCAATACCGATCAAGTCCTGCTCGACCAAAATGGGCAAGCGAGCTATGACCCCTCGGGCCTGGTAAAACTGATGACCGCCTATCTGCTCTACCAGGCAGAAGCGCAGAAGATGTTGCAACCCGACCAGCACGTCTCGGTAAGCGTCGATGCTTGGCATGCCCCTGGCTCGCGCATGTTCATCCAGCCCGGGCTGCCGGTTACCGTCGACCAACTTACCCATGGCCTGCTGATCGACGGGGGCAACGACGCCGCCATTGCCATCGCCCAGTCGGTAGCAGGCAGTGTCGGCGGCTTTGTCGACCTGATGAATCGCGAAGCCGCCAGCATGGGGCTGACCCAGACCCATTTCGTCAACCCCGATGGCATGCCGACGCCCGGACAGCGCAGTACAGCGCTCGACATTGCCCGCCTGGCACGCGCCCTGGTGGTGAAATTCCCGCAGATAGAGAAGGTCGCCGGGCAGGCCAGTTACCGCTACAACCACATTACCCAGTACAACTACAACCCGCTGGCAGGACAAAACGGCATCACCGGTCTGGGAGTGGGCTTGGCCTCCGCCAACAACTGGGATCTGGCCGTCAGCGCCAGCCAGGATGGCCGAGGCCTGGTAGCGGTCATCCTGGGCGCCAGCTCCCGTGCCGTCGCCGGTACCGATGCTGCCGCCATGCTCCACTACGGTTTTCATGGCTGGCAGCAACAGCAGATCTACCCGGCCGGCGCGATGGTGGCACAAATCAAGCGGATCGACTGGAGCCCGGAGACCCTCTCGGTCATCACCCCCAAAGCGATCAACGTGGTCATTCCCCGGCCCAGTCAGGGTAAGGTGGAAAGCCGCTTCGTCGCCGCCAGCAACCTGCAGGCCCCGATCAAGGCCAATAGCAGCGTGGGCACCCTCGACCTTCTCTGGCAAGGCAAGGTCCTGAAGACGGAGCCGGTCCTGGCGAAAAATGCGGTGGCCAAGGCCGGCTGGTTCAGCCGTCTCTGGCATCGCGCGCAGGGTGCGCTATGAGCGGCGTACGATCGCGCTCCTGCGAGGCCTGAACGATGACTGCGACTACCTTCTTCCGCCAGCGCAGCTGGCGGTTCTGGCTGGTCTTTGTCGTTCTCTTCGTATTGGTGGACGCCGCTGTTGCCGCTGCTTTCTGGACCTATCGTATCTACCAGGAACTTCCTCCGGTGCATGCGCTAGAACATTGGCATCCGGCCGAACCACTGCGCATCTATGCCGACAACGGTAAGCTCCTGCAGGTCATCGGTCCGCAGTTGCGCTACGCCCTGCCTATCCGTCAGGTTCCGAAGCGCCTGCAGGACGCCTTCATCGCCGCCGAAAATTCCAAGTTCTACAGCCACAATCCACTGTATTATCCGGTTAGTTTTCCCGGCATCGTTCGCGCTGCCTGGGTGGACCTCATTCATTGGGGACCAGTGCAAGGGGCCAGCACGATCACCGAGCAGGTTGCCCGCAATTTTTATCTGACCCCCAAAAAGACCATTACCCGCAAGGTGGCGGAGATCCTGCTTGCCTATAAACTGGCGCAACATCTTGATCGCGCGCAGATTCTCGATCTCTACGTCAACAAGATCTATCTGGGCGAAGGCGCCTACGGAGTGCAGGCCGCCGCCGAGACCTATTATGGCAAGACGGTCTCGCAACTGAGTTTGGGCGAGATGGCGACTCTGGCGGGTTTGCCGGCTGCCCCGTCGGTGTTCAACCCCATCGCTTCGCCGGCTTCGGCCAAGACCCGGCGCGATTATGTACTGCGACGCATGGCAAAACTGGGATTCATCAGCGAGGCTGCCGCGCAACGCGCCATGGCCGAGCCGATTCGCGCCCGCTACCACGCCCCAGCAAGCAATCTGGCGCCCTATGCCACCGACTGGATCCGTAGCTGGCTGGAAAAGCATTTCGGGCCGGATTTTACCTACCGCAGTGGCCTGCGGGTCTATACCAGCATCGATCCGCGCGATCAGCAGGCAGCCAGCCAGGATGTGGCAATTGGCCTGGAGAATTACGCCATGGGCCTCGATAGTATGGACCCAAAGGCTTGGCGTGGCCCGATTGCGCAACTGCGCGGAGAGATGCTCCAGGCCGCTCTGCATGGACAGCGTCCGCCCATGTTACCGGACTTCGACCCGGCCAACCTGCGCTGGGCGGTGGTGGAAAATGTCGATGCGCAGAGAGCGCGTATTAACATCGAAGGACAACGGCAGGCCGAGCTGCGTCTTCCAGACGTTGCCTGGGCCCGGCTACACCCCAACGGCCAGCGCCCGACGAGCGTGAATCAGGTGCTGGCAGCAGGCGATCTCATCTGGGTGCGGCACTATGTCGCGGCAGCGACGGAAGGCACCGGCAATCCCGTCTGGGGCACCAAGGTCTGGCATGATGTTCCGCATGCTGGCTGGCAGTTGGCGCAGATCCCCCACGCCCAGGGCGCCCTGGTTTCGCTGAATAGCCACAGCGGCGCCATCCTTGCCCTGGTCGGCGGCTTCAGCTACGAACTCAGTCATTTTGATCGCGCCCTGTATTCCTACCGGCAACCGGGATCCGGCTTCAAGCCCTTCGTCTATTCCTCGGCCATCGACGCGCCAACGCTGCTGGCCAGCGGTCACAAGGGCTACTACACCCCAGTTTCGTTGATTGCTGACACGCCCCTGATCATCCATCTGGCGGACGGGCAGATCTACGCACCCACCAACTACAGTCGCACCTTTTCCAATACCCCGTTCCCCATTTGGGAGGATCTGGCAGATTCCCACAATGTACCGAGTGTGCGCCTGCTCATGGATGTGGGCATCCCTTACGCGAAAACCTACGTGCAGCGTTTCGGCTTTCCCGCCAAACAGGTACCAGCAACCCCGTCCATGGTGCTCGGCGCCGGCGATTTCACGCCTCTACAAATGGCACGCGCCTATGCCACCTTCTCCAGTGGCGGCTTTCTGCCCCATCCCTATCTCATTCGCAAGGTGGTCACCGCCAACGGCACCGACGTGGCGCTTCTGCACTGCCCCTTGGCCTATCAACCACCCGCCCGGCAGACGGTCATCCCCCCGGGGGTGGCCTATCTGATGACACGGATGATGGAGAGGGTGATCCGGGTCGGGACGGGGGTCGCCGCGCAGATCCTGCATCGCCATGACCTCGCCGGAAAAACCGGCACCACCAATGCCGAAGAAAACGCCTGGTTCAATGGCTTCAATCCGAAAATCACGACCTCGGTATGGGTGGGCTACGACGATAACCATACCATGGGGACCTGGGCAGCGGGCGCCCGCGAGGCCCTGCCGATCTGGATACGCTATATGGGGACGGCTCTACAAGGCAGGCCGGACACCGGCTTTTTCCGGCCGCCCGACGTCGTCACCGCGCGCTATGACCCGCAGACCGGCACCCTGGCCGACCCCGGTGCGAAAGCAGATTCCGGTAAACTAGGATATTTTTTGGCAGGCTATCTACCGCCCACAGCCAAGTCACCACGACAGCGGCAAGAACAGAGTTTCGTGCGCGCATTGATGAAAATTTTCTAGGAGCAAAAATGACAGAAGATGGCAAAAATACCAGTGCCTACGCCTGGATTTGGAGTACGCTGATCCTTCTCTTGGCGGTGGTCGCGTACTTTTTTCTGCATACCTGGTTGGTGAACGATGTTGACCGGCCCAACCCACATCCGTTGACTGTCATCGAAGGAAATGCCGCAACGCCCGCCCCGCAACTGCCCGAACACAAAACCCTCGACGGCCAGGCCGCTCCGTACTCCTGAAAATCAGTCCATGAACAGGGAACTGACGGAGTCTTCCTCGGCAATCCGGCGGATGGTTTCAGCAAAGAGTTCGGCGACCGAGAGCACGCGGATCTTGTCACAGGCGCGCGCCTCGCTGCTCAGGGGGATGGTATCGGTCACCACCAGTTCGTCGAGATCGGAGCCGCTGATGCGCTCGATCGCCTTACCCGATAGCACCGGGTGGGTGCAGTAGGCGCTCACACGCAGGGCCCCGCGCGTCTTCAGGGCATGGGCTGCCTCGCAAAGGGTATTGGCGGTATCGACCATGTCATCCACCAACACACAGCTGCGTCCATCCACTTCACCGATGATGTTCATGACCACCGATTCGTTGGGACGCGGGCGGCGTTTGTCGATGATGGCGAGATCGACTTCCAGACGTTTGGCGATGGCACGGGCGCGCACCACGCCACCAACGTCGGGGGATACCACCATGAGGTTTTCCGGATTCTGCCGCCAGATATCGCCGAGCAGAATGGGGGAGGCATAGATGTTGTCTACCGGAACGTCGAAAAAGCCCTGGATCTGGTCCGCATGCAGGTCCATGGTCAGGACGCGGTGCGCGCCGGCGGTGGTTACCAGATCGGCGACGAGTTTGGCGGTGATCGCGGTGCGGGCACGGGATTTGCGATCCTGCCGCGCATAGCCAAAGTACGGCATGACGGCAGTAATGCGATTGGCCGAAGCGCGCTTGAGGGCGTCGATCATGGCCAGCAGTTCCATGAGATGATCGTTGGTCGGGGCACAGGTGGGTTGCAAAACGAAAACGTCATGACCGCGGACATTTTCCAGAATCTCGACGAAGACCTCACCGTCACTGAAGCGGCTGACTTCCGCCCGCCCCAGGGGAATCTGGAGAAATTTGACGATCTGTGCTGCCAGGGCGGGATTGGCGTTCCCGCTGAATACCATCAGGCTACCGTGAGACATGAAAGGATGGATACCTCTGCACTGTCCGCAAAAATAAAATGGCTGGGGCGCCAGGATTCGAACCTGGGAATGCCGGAATCAAAATCCGGTGCCTTACCGCTTGGCTACGCCCCAGCAGGGATTTCCGGGAGAAGTTCGAGAAGCGGGTGGCGGTTACATCCTCTCACCAACCACCCACGCCACGACGCTGGCAGACGGTCGAGAAGGACGTCATTCGCCGTCTCTTCCGGAACTTCGGCAAAACAGCAGGCACCGCTGCCCGTCAATCTTGCATTCCGCAGGCCCTGGGCACGCAGCCAATCGATGCACTCGGCAATGACGGGATAGCGACTCCGGACCAGGGGCTCCAGGGTATTCTCCTGCTCTCCCCCCAAAAACGCCGATATTGTGCTGGGCGGGTGTTGGCGTGTCAATTCGGGGGCGCGGAAAATTTCCGCGGTGGCGACGGATACGCCGGGATGTACCAGCAGATACGGGAGCTCCGGGATCGGCGGCATGGGCTGCAGGATCTCGCCGATGCCTTCCGCCCAGGCGCTGCGGCCAAAGAGGAAAATGGGGACATCGGCACCGAGGGTAGTACCCAGAGAGATCAATTCCGCCCGCGACAGGGCGCAGTTCCAGAGATGGTTGAGCACCAGCAGGGTAGTGGCGGCATCAGACGAACCTCCGCCCACGCCGCCGCCCTCGGGCAAGCGCTTGCGCAGGGTGATCTCCACGCCTTCGCACACGCCACAGCGCTCGGCGAGGAGGCGCGCCGCGCGCAGGGTCAGTTCCTTTTCCGGCGCTAAGCCGACCGGCCCGCCAAAGGAGCGAAACACGCCGGACGGCGCCGAGGCAAAGCGCAGATCGTCGTGCAAATCCAGAAACTGAAAGACGCTTTGCAAAAGGTGATAGCCATCGTCGCGCTGACCAATGACCCGCAACATCAGATTCAGTTTGGCCGGCGCCGGATACCAGTGCTCGTGCATCATTGCCCCAGTTGCCAGTTGCTGACTGCGATACGCAACTGCAGGTCATCTGGCCCGGAGGCCTGCAGAAGGGCCGGCATCTGCAGGCCACCCACAGCGTCAAAGCGCAGATATTGCAATTGCCAGCGGCCCCAGCGCGCACGCTGCGGCAGCCCGGCGGCATCGTAGGCATCCACCTGCCCGGCTGGCGGAATGCCGAGCAGCCACTGGGGAAGTTCCGCAACGGGCAAGGTCACCCCCAGTACCCGTTCGAGCAAGACGCTCATGGTACTCGCCGTCAGGCGCTTGCCACTGGCTTCCAGCAACTCGGCCTGCGTACCGTCATCGCGTAATTCGGCAACCGTGTTGCCCAGGGGCCCCAGAATCCGGAGCTGCTCACTGTTTGCCTGCTGCCGCCAGACAAAGCCAAAACTCTGGCTCCCACGCGAGCTGCGCAGGGAGGCCTGGCCGGTGGCCGTCCAGCGCGGTACCGAGGCGAGAACCTGCGCCCGCTGCTGCGCCGGCAGGACGAGCTGCGCCTGCCCCGTCGGCGCGGGTAGCTGGGCGCAGGCGCCGAGCAACAGCAGCGCGGGAATGGCCAAGACCCGCCAGTTCTTCCGCATCAGACCTTTCATGGGTGCAACAGGGCCTCCTGTAACTCCTTACTCTCGGGATGCTTTTCGAGACCACGCTGCCACAGGGCACGCGCCTCCTGCTGACGCCCCAGCTGCCAGAGGACGCGACCCAGATGATCGAGCACTTCCGGCTCGTCGCCCAGTTGGGCATGGGCTTTTTGCAGGTAGTCCAGAGCCTTCTTTTGATCGCCCTGCAGATGGTAATACCAGCCTATGCTATCCTGGATGTTGGCGTCTTCGGGAGCCAGCTGGATGGCCTTTTCGAGATACGCCCCGGCCTGCGCCAGTTGCTGGCGTCGTTCGAGCAGGCTGTAACCGATGAAGTTATAGGCTTGCGCATCATCTGGGCGCAGCTCGATGACGATGCGCATGGCCTTTTCCATGCCGGCATAGTCCTTTTGCAGTTCGGCGATGGCGCCACGGGCATACCACAGGGCGGCATCGCGGGGGTGGCGCTCCAGGGCCTGATCGAGCAGCTGCGCGGCAGCGGCATAATTGCCTTCTTCCTGCAGTAATTGCGCACGCAGGAGAGGAATCTGCGCATCGTTCGGGTGTCGTGTCTGCAGTTTCTGCAACTCCGTCAGCGTCTTGCTCTTTTGCCCCTGCGCATAATAGGTCTGGGCGATGCGCAACTGCGCCTCATCTGCCAGAGGCGTACCAGCCAGCTTGGCGTACGCCTCCCGCGCCTTCGACCATTCGTTTTGACCTTCCGCGATACGCCCCTGGTAATAGGGAACCAGTGGCGAGTGCGGAGCCAGCTCGCGGAAATGCTCCAACGCCTGCTGGGCCCCCGGCCAGTCCGTTTCGGCAATGGCCAGGGGTAGTAACTGATCCCAGACCTTGGGTTGATCCGGTTGCAACAAGCTGATCTGCTGCAACACCCGATAGGCTTGTGTTTGTCCACCGAGACTGAGGTAAAGCGAGGCCAGATAGCTACGCGCCTGCACGGCGCTCGGATGTGCGGCACAGAAGCCCTGCAGCATCTGCAACGCCGCCAGGGAGTTCCCCTGTTGGCGGAGACTTTCGGCCTGCAATACCGCCGCTTCTTCCCAGTCCGGGCGCAGTCGTAGTGCCGCAGCGAAGGCCTCGGCTGCGCGTTTCGGCTGCTTCTGCAGCAAGGCAAGGCGACCCAAGGCGAGCTGCGCGGCAGCAGAATGGGGATGATTCTGCATGACCGTGTGGAGCAGTCGTTCTGCATCGCCAAAACGGCCATGCTGTGCCAGCAATTCGGCCAGTTGGCTACTCACCCGCTCCTCATCGGGAAAACGCGCCAGCGTCGCCTGCAGCAGTTCCAGGGCCGCCGGCTCCTGACCATCGGCAAGAAGCAGGCCGGCTTCAAAGCGCGCCGACTCGCTGTCCTCGGGTGCCAGTTCATGCCACTTCTTGGCCCAAAGCAGCGCCTTGGGCAGATCTCCAAGCTGCGCTGCGGCCCTGGCTGCCGCCGCCAAGATTGGCGCCGTGGGGAGTTGGTCAACGCTGTGCTGCCAGGCCGGGATGGCGACTGCGGGATCCTGTTGTTGGGTGGCAAACTCTGCACTGAGGAGGTAGTACAGACTCTCCCCCGTCAACTGGAGGCTCGCCCCGGCCCAGGGAGACACCCCAAGTACTATCAAGGCCAGCCAACGCCACTGCATCTTCCTGCCCATACCATTCCCTGCCCACCACGATGCGCCGACAATAGCGCCAGCCCCTGCGGCTTGCAATCCAGACACGCCTTGCGGACAATGCGCGGGTATTATCAGGTCCCCAATGTTACGGATGGTACCGCCATTTTTTGCTACGGTTTGAGTCATCACAGCGCACCCATCGAGGTTCGCGAAAAAGTCGCATTTGCGCCGGAGCAACTGGCAGCGGCCCACCGGGATCTACTGGCCCAAAATCTGGCCAGGGAAGCCCTGATCATTTCCACCTGTAACCGCACCGAAATCTACACCTACGGCGGGTCGGGCCCCAGAGAAAGTCATCTGCAGCATTGGCTGGCCGACTTTCACGGTATCGATGCGGATCTCCTGACCGGCAACAGCTTCAGCTTCCACGATGCGGCAGCGGTACAGCACCTGTTTCGCGTGGTTTGTGGCCTCGATTCCATGATCATCGGCGAACCGCAGATTTTGGGTCAGGTGAAAGATGCCTATCAGGTCGCAGCCGACAGCGACAGTACCGGGCCCGTCCTCAACCGTCTGCTGCACTGGGCCTTTCGTGTCGCCAAACAGGTGCGCACGGAAACCGCCATTGGCGCAGCGCCGGTGAGCGTGGCCTACGCGGCAGTGACCCTGGCGCGGCAGTTGCTGGGTTCCCTACAGGGCAAGCGGGTGCTGCTCATCGGTGCGGGCGAGACCATCGAACTGGTCGCCACACATCTGCGCGAGCATGACCTGGATGGATTTCACGTCGCCAACCGCAGTCCCGAGCGCGCTCGCCTGCTTGCCAAACGCCTGGATGGTCAGGCGTATCCCCTGGAAGATGCGGCGTCCCTGCTTCCCAAAGTCGATCTGGTCCTGAGCTGTACCGCGAGCCCCCAGGCGATCCTGCGCTCCGCTGACGTTCAGCCCGGGTTGCCGCGCGAGCGTGGCAGTCTGCTCTTTCTTGATCTGGCCGTACCACGTGACCTCGACCCGGCCATTGACGAGCTGGACGGCTGCTATCTGTATACCATCGACGACCTCAACGACATCGCCCAGGCCGGCATGCAGGCGCGGCGTGAAGCGGCAGCAGAGGCGGAGCAGATCATTGCGCAGGAGTCCGATGGATTTCAGCAATGGCGCGACAGCCTGGAAGTGGTGCCCGCCATTCGCCGCTTGCGGGAGCACGTCGAGCAGGCGCGGCAGGTAGAGTTACAGCGTTTTCGGCATTATCTGCAGCAGGGGCAGGATCCCGAAACGGTATTAGAGGCCTTTTCCAGGGCGCTCATGAACAAAGTCCTGCACGACCCCATCTCCACCCTGCGCCAGCCCTGCCAAGACGCCACCAGCGAGGCCCTGGTCGCCTCTCTCGACATTCTCTTTCATCTCAGCGACGCAGAAGGATGAGTCTCAGCCCCCGTTTGGCGGGCCAGCTCGAGCAGTTGAGCCTGCGTGCCGAAGAACTCGAACATCGTCTGGCGAGCCCGGAGATCTTACAGGATCCGCAGCAATATCAAGCCTTGTCCCGCGAGCTAGGCGAAATTCAGCCCCTGCGGGACCTGCTCGCGCAGCAAGAACGCCGGCAGGCAGAACGCGAAGATGCCCTGCGCATCCTGCGCGAAGAAAGCGATATCGAACTGCGCGACCTGGCGAGTGAAGAGCTGGCCGCGGCGGAGAGCGAACTTACCGAACTCGAGGCGGAGTTGCGTCTGCGTCTGCTCCCCAAGGATCCGCAGGACGAGCGCAATGTCTTTCTGGAGATCCGTGCCGGCACCGGTGGCGAGGAGGCAGCGCTGTTTGCCGGTGATTTAGCGCGTATGTATACCCGCTATGCCCAAACCAAGGGTTTCGGCGTCATCATCCTTTCCGCCTCGGAGTCCGAGCGCGGCGGCTACCGCGAGGTGGTACTGGAAATCTCCGGGCGGGGCGCCTATTCCCGCTTCAAGTTCGAATCCGGTGGGCACCGTGTACAGCGGGTGCCGGATACCGAGGCGCAGGGGCGCATTCATACCTCGGCCTGCACCGTGGCCGTCCTGCCGGAGGTGGACGAGATTGAAGGAATAGAGATCCAGAGCAGTGATCTGCGCATCGACACCTTTCGAGCCAGTGGTGCCGGCGGCCAACATGTCAACAAGACCGATTCGGCAGTGCGCATCACCCATCTGCCCACGGGGCTCGTGGTCGCCTGCCAGGAAGACCGTTCGCAACACAAAAATCGCGCCAAGGCCATGGCCCTGTTGCAGGCCCGTCTAATGGAAATGGCGCAGGAAAAGCAGCAAAGCGCCACCGCAGCGACGCGGCGCTCCCTGGTCGGCTCGGGCGACCGCTCGGAACGCATCCGCACCTACAATTTTCCCCAGGGCCGCGTAACGGACCATCGCATCAATCTCACCCTGTATCGCCTGGAGGCGATCATCGCCGGGGATCTGGATCCGCTCTACGAGGCGCTCCTGCGCGAACATCAGGCCGATCTTCTGCAAAATCTGGGTGATGATGCCTGAGGTACCCGCCGCCGAAGATTCTCTGCGGCACTGGCTTGCCTGGCTCGGCATCCAACTTGCAGCGCATTGCGATGCGCCGGAGCAAGAGGCCCGCTGGCTTCTGGAGGAGATCCTGGACAGCGGCACCGAACTCTGGAGCCATCCCCAGGCGCCTCTAGGAGAAACGCGCCGTAGCCACTTGCTGGCGCTGCTTGCCCGCCGCATGAGTGGCGAGCCTCTACCCTATTGCCTTGGCCACTGGTCGTTCATGGACCTCGACCTGCGCGTCGATCCACACGTCCTCATTCCCCGCCCGGATACCGAAACCCTGGTGCGTTGGGCCCTGGCGCATCTACCCGAGAAGGGGTCGGTGCTCGATCTCGGTACCGGTAGCGGCGCCATTATCCTCGCCCTGGCGCAGGCGCGACCGGATCTGGACTACTGGGCCGTGGACCGGTGCGAGGACGCCCTGGCCGTCGCCCGCCACAATGGGGCCGTCCTGGGGCTATCGGTGCATTGGTGTGCCGGAGATTGGTGTCAGGCGTTACCGGCAGGACAGCGCTTTTCACTCGTGTTGAGCAACCCGCCCTATCTGGCGACTGATGACCCCCATCTGGCCGAGCTCGACGCAGAGCCCATCAGCGCCCTGGTGGCCGGAGAGACCGGACTGGAGTCCTACCAAGCCATTCTCGCCGGACTCCCCGCCCACCTGGAGCCGCAGACCCGGATCGCTTTCGAACACGGCCACGAGCAAGGGCCGGCGCTACGCCAACTCTTGCGCGCGCATGGCTGGGAGGGGGTGGAGACACATCGGGATTTGGCCGGCCGCGAGCGGGTGAGCAGCGCCGTCTGGAGCACTCTCTATGCCTGAACTGCCCGAGGTGGAGGTCACGCGGCGCGGCATCGAGCCGCATCTCGTGGGTCGGCGCATCGCAGCGGTCGCTGTGCGTGAAACACGTCTGCGGCGCCCCGTCAATGACGATCTCGCCGCCCGCTTACAGGGACAAAGGATCGCCCGCCTGCACCGTCGCGGGAAGTACCTGCTGGCCGATCTCGATCGGGGCCAGCTCCTGCTGCACCTGGGCATGTCCGGTCATTTGCGCGTCGTGCCACAAGATACCCTCGTGCAGCGACATGACCATGTCGATCTGCTTCTGGAGGACGGCAACTGCCTGCGTTTTCATGACCCGCGACGCTTCGGTCTGCTCCTCTGGGGCGAGGACTGGACCAGCGATCCCCTGTTACAGGGCCTCGGACCGGAACCCTTGGGCAGCGAATTTGATGCAGATTACCTCTTCGCTCGCAGTCGCCGGCATCAGCAGCCCATCAAGAGCTTCCTCATGGATGCCCACGTCGTGGTCGGCGTAGGCAACATCTACGCCAACGAGTCGTTGTTCCGTGCCGGCATCGATCCCCGCCGGGCGGCCGGGCGCATCGCTCTGCCCCGCTTTCGCCGCTTGCATCAGGCAATCGTGGAGATCCTGCAGGAGGCCATCATCGCCGGCGGCACTACCCTGCGCGACTTTACCCGCCCCGATGGCAGAAAGGGCTATTTTCGACTATCTCTGGCCGTGTACGGACGCGAGAAGGAACCCTGTATTCGCTGCGGCAAAGCTCTGCGCGCCGCGCGCATCGGGGGCCGCTCGTCATTTTACTGTGGACAGTGCCAGCGCTAGAGGCAGCGAACGGGAGCGATATGCCGAATTCATTGAATGATTCGCCGATTCTGCAAGGCTTGCGATCCTTTCGGCTGTGGCGGGAGGAGGTAGCACAATCGCTGCATCAACTCGCCGAGCTCACCGGCGATCTCGGGTTACTTCCCGGAGGGAATATTCTGCAGCTTGAGAACCTCGCCTTCGAGGTCGAACAAGACAGTCTACGCCTGGCGGTGGTGGGTGAGTTTTCCCGTGGCAAGACTGAACTGATCAACGCCCTGTTGTTTGCCGATCTCGGCCAGCGTTTCCTACCTTCCAGCACCGGCCAGACGACCATGTGCCCAGTAGAAATTCGCGGTGCTCCACAAGGCCGCGCGGGACTGCAGCTCTTGCCCATCGCCAGCCGCAGCATGGATGTCAGCATCGAAAAGCTCAAACGGGCGGGCAGCGCGTGGGTACGTCTCAGTTGTGAGGAAGGCGGCAACCAAGGCCAGCGTTTGAAGGTCTTGACCGAGACCATCTGTGTCGCAATCGAAGAAGCCAGGCGCCTGGGACTCTGTCCACCCCTCAATCGCGTGGCCAAAGGTCAGGAAAGTAGCGTCTGTCCCTCCTGCGGCCTGGGCAAGGTCCTGATTCCGCGCTGGCGGCACTCCATGCTCTTTCTGCCCCATCCGATCCTCGACGCCGGCCTGACCGTGCTCGATACGCCCGGTTTGAACGCCATCGGCGCGGAACCCGAACTTACCTTCAGCATGCTTGCCGATGCCGACGCCCTGCTCTTCATTCTCGGGATCGACACCGGGGTCACGCAAAGCGATCTGACCATTTGGGAGCAATACCTCAAACGCAATCGGAATCAACACCAACTCGTCCTCTTGAACAAGGTCGACACCCTCTGGGATGAGCTGCGTGACCCCTTCGAAATCGAGGAAGAAATCGAGGCCCAGGCGCAGCGCACAGCGGAGCGTTTGGGAATTACCCGTGCGCAGGTGATCCCGATCAGCGGCCAGAAGGCGCTTCTGGCTCGCATCCGCGGCAATGAGGAATTATTGCAGCGCAGCGGCATTCTGGAGCTGGAAAAGGCCATCGCCGAACTGATCATCCCGGGCCACCGCGCAGCCCTGGAACAGAAGAGCAGGACTCTGACAAAGCGCATTCTGACCGAGCAAAAAGCACTGCTGGCCGAGCAGGATCGGCACCTGGCCATGCAAACCCAGAACCTGCAAGAACTCAAGGACCGTACCGGCGAAAAGGTACCGAAACTGGTCCGCCAGCATCAACAGCGTCTAGCGCATTTCGAGCACGATCGAAGCGCCTTCGAGGGACGGAAGCTGGCCTTTCAGGAATCGGTACAGGAACATTTGCTCGCTCCGCTCTCTACCGCCACCTTTGACTTGATCATCAGCAATGCCAAGGGCGAGATGCTCTCCGCCTGGACCACGGCCGGCATCGTCGATCGCTTTCGCAACTTTTTCGCCGAGGCCACCCGGCAGTTCGACTTGGCGCTAGCTGGTGCAGAAAGGGTCAATGGGGAAATCACCAAGGAGTACGCCGCGTTGCAGCAACGCTATTCCTTACCGGCCTTGGCCACCATCCCCTATGCCATTCTTCCCCGCCGCGCCGAGCTGTTGGCCATGGCAGAGAGTTACGAACGTTTCGGCATGATGCTGGAAATCGCGGTGAACACGCAAAGCTCCGTCGTCCGCAAGGCGTTTCTCACGGTGGCCGGCAAGGTGCGTGACTATATCGTCGACACGCGCCGCGACGCGCAGAACTGGGTAGACGAGGTCATGGCCGTCATGAATCAGTATCTGGAGAGCTACCATCGCAAAGCGGCCGAAGAGCTCGAGGCATTGGAACGCATCTCACTGGCCATGGATAGCATCGACGGTCGGGTGGAACACCTGCAGACACAGCGCAGCACCACGCAGCAGCAAGTTCAGGAACTGGAAAGAGTCAGCAATTTGGTACAAAACAGCCTGGACGCGAAGGCCCTCTGATTCGGGCAGCGTCGCTGCCGCAAAGATCAGATCTGGCCGGTCAGGAGCAGGAATTTTTCCTGCAAGGCCTCCGCAGATTCCGGGTTAGCGGGATCGAGCTCGATACAGTCTACCGGACAAACCTCCTGGCACTGCGGGGTATCGTAGTGCCCCACACACTGGGTACAAAGCCCCGCCTCGATGACGTAGATCTGCTGCCCCATGTGAATGGCACCGTTGGGACATTCGGGCTCGCAAACGTCACAATTGATGCAGTTGTCAAGAATGTGCAACGACATGGAAAAGTACCCCAAGAAGAAACTGGACTGATTCTACGCTCTCCTAGCCTTGCGGGGCAAAGCGCCGACGCAGAGCATCGGCAACGACGGGCTGCACAAAGGCGCTCACGTCGCCGCCCAGGCGGCTGATTTCGCGTACCAGACTCGACGACAGGAAGGTGTGGGCGTCCGAAGTCATGAGAAATAAGGTCTCCACGCGCAGATCCATGCGTCGCTGAATCGATGCCAGCTGAAACTCATGCTCAAAATCGGAAACCGCGCGCAGTCCACGGAGAATGACCCGCACCCCCTCAGCCTGCAGCAAATGCAGGAGGAGCCCCTGAAATGGCCGCACCCGCACCCCCGGGATTTCCGCCAGGCAGGCCTCGGCCAAAGCTACCCGCTCGTCCAGAGGAAAAATGGTCCGTTTGGGGGTCTCGGCGGCGACGGCAACAACTACCTCATCAAAAAGGCCGGTAGCGCGACGCACCAAGTCCTCATGGCCGAGAGTGATCGGATCGAAGGTGCCAGGATAAACGATGCGGCGCGGACTCTCGTTCTGACTCATGCTTCCCCCTCCTGCAAGTGCAGCAGCACATAGTGGCTGTCGCCGCAACGACCGCTGCGATACCACTCCCAGCCGGCGGGGAGCTCGCTTTCCTGCCAGAGCTCCGCAGCATTGGCCTCCAGATATAGCCATCCTCCCGCATGTACCGGGCTGTTTTCGCCCAGCAGGAGCGGCCGCAGGCGCTCCGGCCAGCCCGCCGCAAAGGGCGGATCGGCAAGTACCAGATCGTACTGCCGCGCCAGGCGCGGTAGCACGCTGAGCGCATCGTGGCCGAGCAGGCGGAGCTTTGCGTCGGGGCCACAACTGGCAAGGTTTTTCTCCAGAATACGCCGGTGCGCGGCCGCACTCTCGACAAAGTCCACCCGTTCGGCACCCCGCGACCAGGCCTCCAGACCCAAAGCACCGGTCCCGGCAAAGAGGTCGAGCACCCGGGCACCCGCGCTTTCCGTCGCCAGCCAGTTGAACAGACGCTCGCGCACCACGCCTGGTGTGGGCCGGATACTGGCACCGCTGGCCGTCTGTAATTTCTTGCCGCGCAACTTCCCGGCAATGATGGCAACCGACATCGCATCTCCAAGAGATTGTTCGAGTTCGTCCTTCGCGAGATAATGCGGGCCGACAGCGACAATGAGGTTGGCCCACAGATCATGGTTTTTTCTTGGTTCAAGCGTAACAAAAGCACCCCCGCAGAGGAAACGCCATCGGTTCCCGAGCCTGCGGAGCCAAGCCAAGAGCCGCTACCTTCCGCACCCGACACTCCGTCCAACCCGGTTCCTGCCGCCGAGCCACCAGAAGAAAGCCAGCCGACGCCGGAAAAGCCCCCTGCAGAGCCCGGGACTACGCTGAACGAGGCGCAGCCGGCTCCCGCCACGACCGCAGGCGATGAGATCGAGAGGGCGGCTTCCCCGACGGTAGGGGAAAGCGACACGCAACCGCCTGCAGAGGCATCCAAGAAAAGCCTATTTGCCCGTCTGAAATCGGGGCTCAGCCGCTCCCGCGAACAACTCAGCGAGGGTGTTGCACGCCTCGTACTCGGCAAAAAGGAAATCGATGACGAGCTTCTGGAGGATCTGGAGACCATCCTCCTGCAGTCTGATGTCGGCGTGCCTGCCACCCGCAGCATCATGCAAGCCGTCACCGAAAAGGTCCGTCGCAAGGAGCTGAGCGACCCGGCGGCGCTGCAGCAAGCCATCCGTCAGTCTCTCCTCGATCTCTTGCAGCCCCGTTGCGAGCCTTGGTCCCCAAAACCAGGACAAACCCAGGTGCTGATGATGGTGGGCATCAACGGTGCCGGCAAGACCACCACCATCGGCAAGTTGGCTGCGCGCTGGAAACGGGAGGGCTTTGGGGTTCTGCTGGCGGCTGGAGACACCTTCCGCGCAGCGGCGGTGGAGCAGTTGCAGGGCTGGGGGACGCGAGTGCAGGTGCCGGTGATCGCCCAAGGCAGTGGCGCCGATAGCGCCTCGGTGATCTTTGATGCCTTTGCCGCAGCCCGCTCGCGCGGTGCCGACCTCCTCATTGCCGATACGGCCGGGCGCCTGCATACCCAGGGCCATCTGATGGAAGAACTGAAAAAGGTGAAGCGCGTCCTGGGCAAGCAGGATCCCGGCGCCCCGCAGCAGATCTGGCTGGTGCTGGATGCCGGTACCGGCCAGAATGCCTTGCAGCAGGCCCAACAGTTTCACGCGGCGGTAGGCCTCACCGGCATTTGCATCACCAAGCTGGATGGCACCGCCAAGGGCGGCGTGGTGGCGGCCATCGCCCAGGCGCTGCCCATTCCCATCCGTTTCATCGGCGTCGGCGAGGGGGTGGAAGACCTCCGCCCCTTCGATGCCGAGGCCTTTGTCGATGCCTTGTTTGCGCGGGAGTCTGCATGATCGAGTTCATCAATGTCACCAAACACTATCCAGGACGTCGTCACGTCCTGCGCGAGCTCAATCTGCAGTTGGGCAAGGGCGAAATGGCCTTGCTTACGGGTCCATCCGGCGCGGGTAAGAGTACCCTGTTGAAGCTGTTGACCCGGCTGGAGGCGGTGAGCCACGGCACCCTGCGCGTTGCCGGGGTAGACTTGGCCACTCTGCGTCGCCGCCACATCCCGGCGTATCGACGGCGCGTCGGGGTCGTCTTTCAGGATCACAAGCTGCTCATGGATCGCACCGTCTACGCCAATGTCGCACTGACCTTGCAGGTGGCGGGCATGTCAGCGCGGCAACTCGACCATCGCGTGCGTGCTGCCCTCGACAAGGTGGGGCTGGGAGACCACTGGCGGGAGTTTCCGGAGACCCTCTCGGGTGGTGAACAGCAGCGGGTGGGCATTGCCCGGGCCATCGTCCACACCCCGGAGATCCTGCTGGCTGATGAACCGACCGGCAATCTCGATCCCGAACTCAGCAGCGAAATCCTGGACATGTTCCGCGATTTTTATCGGCACGGCACCACGGTACTAGTGGCAACCCACGATCAGGGTCAGGTGGACCGCATGGGCGTACGCACCCTGCACCTGGCCCACGGACAGTTGCAGGAGAAAGCATGAGCCTTCACATACGCCTGCAGGCCCTTGGCAATGCGCGGGATACGCTGCTGCGCCAACCCATCGCCACGGCACTCACCATCATCGCCCTCGCAGTCGTATTCGCCCTGCCCGTCGGCTTGTTTACCGCCCTGAGCAACCTGCAGCAGCTCCTCGCCAGCTGGCACAACCAGGCGCAGATTTCGCTCTATCTGCACGACGATGCCAGTCCCCAGGCCGTCGCCCAACTTCGTCGCCAGCTCCAGCAGAGCCCTGGCGTCGTGGCCGTGCGCTTTGTCGACAAGAATCACGCCCTGGCGGATTTTCAGCACTATGCGGGCATGACCGCAGCCATTCAGACACTGGGCGAGAACCCCTTGCCGGCCTCTCTGATCGTCGAACTGAACCCGCTGGCGCAAAGCTCTAGCAGTCTGGAGGCCCAGGTCCAGCAGTGGAGCCACGAGCCGATCGTGCGCAGCGCCCAGTCGGATCTGAAATGGGTGGCCCGCCTGCAGGCCATCGTCGCCCTCGGTACACGGGCGGTCTACATCCTCGCCATCCTGCTGGCCCTGGGCGCGGTGCTGGTGATGGGCAACACCATCCGCCTGCATATCGAGCAGCGTCGCGACGAGATCGAGATCAGTTCCCTGGTCGGGGCAACCAAGAGTTTCATTCGCCGTCCCTTCCTGTATCAGGGCCTGATCCAGGGCATCCTCGCCGGATTTCTGGCTTGGTTGATCGTGGCCATCGCCTTTGCAGTGTTGCAGGGTCCGGTCGATCACCTCGCAAATCTGTATGGCACGAGCTTCCCGCTGCATGCTCTGACCGTCGGCGAGGGATTTCTCCTGGTGCTCATCAGTGCCGCATTGGGCTGGCTGGGTTCCTTGGTGGCGGTGGGCCGGCATCTCGACAACACCGTCTCTTGAAATCCCGGATGCACGTCCCCATGTAGAAAGATGTTGTTCGGAGTAAACCTTTGTCCCTAGCACGGGTCTATACTCAGAGCGGAAACAGGAGACAGGCAATGAATGAACTGGCGGTCGCGAACAGAGATTTGGCGAGTGTAGACGGCATGGCGGCATACCTGCGCTTTGTCAATGCGCAGCCGCTGCTGAGCGCCGAGGAAGAGCACGACTACGCGCAGCGCTTACGCGATCAGGACGATATGGAGGCAGCCAAGGCCCTCGTGCTGAGCCACCTGCGTTTTGTCGTGCGCGTCGCCCGCGCCTATCGTGGCTATGGCCTGCAAGAGGCCGACCTGATCCAGGAAGGCAACATCGGCTTGATGAAAGCGGTCAAACGTTTTGATCCCGACCACGGGGTGCGCTTGGTGTCCTTCGCAGTACACTGGATCAAGGCCGAGATGCACGAATTCATCCTGCGCAACTGGCGGATCGTCAAGGTGGCCACTACCAAGGCGCAGCGCAAGCTCTTCTTCAATCTGCGTTCCAGTCGTAGCGATACCGGCTGGATGAACCTGAGTGAGAGCGAGGCCATTGCCGAGGAACTCGGGGTAAGCCAGCGCGAAGTGCTGGAGATGGAAGGTCGCATGGCGGGGTATGACTACTCCCTCGACCACAGCAGCGAGGACGAGGAAGGGCACGCTCGTACCTTCGAGTTGGCGGATCAGGGCGTGTCTTCGGTCGAGCAGATCATCGAAAGCGATTGGGACCGCGCACGCGAGCGTGGGCTGCGCAGCGCCTTGGCCGCGTTGCCGCCTCGCGATCGCTACATCATCGAGAATCGCTGGCTGAGCGAGGAACCCAAGACCCTGCAATCCTTGGGCGACGAACTTGGAGTTTCGGCGGAGCGCGTGCGGCAACTCGAAAAGAGCAGCATGAACAAGCTGCGCCAACAGCTGCTCGGGAACGCCGCGGCTTGAAACCTGCCGCTGCACTGGTCTTTCATATCGATGAGCCGGGCAAATGGCCATTGCTCCTCGGTAATCTGCGTAATGCGCTGCGCTCTGATGCCGGGGCACGATTGCGGGTCGTCGCGAATGGCCCTGCGCCCATTCCCCTGTGGGCAGAAGGGCTCTGGCGGAGGGAACTCGCTGCCTTGAGCGCCCAAGGGGTAGAATTTTTCTTTTGTCAGAATAGTCTGACGGCCTACGAGCTCGATGCCGCAGGCCGCCCAGAAGGGAGCCAAGTGGCACCTGCCGGCGTCCTCGCCCTTGGCGAGGCGCAGGTGCAGGGTTTCGCCTACATCAAGCCCTAGTTTCTGCTCCCTTCCCCATTTTCTCTACGATCTACGGGAGGGTTTCCTTGCTGATTCAGCATCTGTGGACGAGTGCCATCATTTTCGTCGCTGCGGGACTACTGTGGTGGCTACAGCGCAGCTATTTTCGCCATTATCCCCACAAGGGTTCCCTGCCTTTCTACCTGCTGCGAGTGATTGCGCAGCTCAGCATCCTCTGCGCTGGAGTCGTTGCCCTGGCCCTGAACTGGGGCATGCCCAAAGAAGGTCTGCGCTATATCGGACACTATTTTCTGGATGGTTTTACCGTCAGTGGCGTCAGAATCGTCCCCGCACATATCGTCGTTGCCATCATCATTCTGGCGCTATTACTGCGTCTGGTGGAATTCAGTACCCGACGACTCGACAGTTTTCTCGGCATGTTTTCTCTGGATAGTGGAGCGCGCTACTCCCTGGTTATCCTGAGCAAATATGTCTCCATCACCCTGAGCCTGTTAATTGGCATTGGGCTTGCCGGGGTGCCGCTGGAAAAGCTAACCCTGATTGCCAGCGCCTTATCGGTCGGTATTGGCTTTGGCCTGCAGACCATGGTCAACAATTTTGTTTCGGGCATTATTTTGATCTTCGAACGACCGATCAAGGTAGGAGACTGGATCAAGGTTGGCAGCGCCGAGGGGTATGTCCAGCGCATCAGCATCCGCTACACCCTCATCCTCACCTTTGACCGCACCGAAGTCTTTGTGCCCAATTCCGAGATCATCTCCGGGCAGGTCACCAACTGGATGCATTCCAATAGCGTGGTACGCCTGATGTTACCCTTTACGGTGGAACATAATGCCAATCTCGATCGGGTCAAAGAACTCCTGGTAGCAGTTGCGCAAAGGCACCCGGACGTCATGCAGGATGACCCGAGCATCATC
Source organism: Acidithiobacillus sp. YTS05 (assembly GCF_024396695.1). Taxonomy (GTDB): domain Bacteria; phylum Pseudomonadota; class Gammaproteobacteria; order Acidithiobacillales; family Acidithiobacillaceae; genus Igneacidithiobacillus; species Igneacidithiobacillus copahuensis. The sequence continues at coordinate 185,925 of NZ_CP094359.1, read as the reverse complement.
CCGCCCTCGGCCCTGATTCTCGACGTGAATACGAACGGGATCGTGGTCTATCTGCGGGTGTATCTGCGCGACTGCAACCTGATGTTCAATGTGCAGACGGATCTACGCGCCGGCGTCATGGAATCCTTGCTGGCGGAAGGTATCCCGGTGGCCCGTCAGCAGCAGGACATACGGATTCTCAACAGCCAGCTCGAACCTCTACGACTGACCGACGCCGAGGCGGGGAACAAGGCCTAGAGGATGTAGCGGGACAGGTCCTCGTCGGCAGCCAGGTCATTCAGGCGGCCATCGACATAGTCGGCGTCAATGCGCAGCGGCTGGCCGTCGTGATCCGGCGCCTGAAAGGCAATCTCTTCCAGCAGGCGTTCCATTACCGTATGCAGGCGGCGGGCACCGATGTTTTCGACCCGCTCATTCACCTGCTGGGCAATCTCGGCAATGCGGCGGATGCCGGAGTCCACGAACTGCAAGGTGACGCCGTCCGCCGCCAGCAAGGCGCTATACTGGCGGATCAAGGCGTTTTCCGGCTCGCGCAGAATGCGCTCCAGATCGTCTGCCTGCAGCGCCTGCAGTTCGACACGAATGGGCAGACGCCCCTGCAGCTCCGGGATCAAGTCGGCGGGCTTGCTGAGATGAAAGGCTCCCGAGGCAATGAACAGGATATGGTCGGTCTTGACCACGCCATAACGGGTGCTGACGCTCGCTCCTTCGATCAGCGGCAGGAGATCGCGTTGCACTCCCTCGCGGGAGACCTCTGCTGCGCTTTGCCCACTGCCCCGCGAGGTGACCTTGTCGATTTCGTCGATGAAGACGATGCCATCCTCCTGTACCCGCTCCAGGGCCAGGCTGCGCACTTCGTCCTCATTGACCAGCTTGGCCGCCTCCTCCTCACAGAGCAGTTTGCGCGCCTCGGCAATGGGCATCTTGCGCTTGGCCGTCTTTTGCGGCGCCATGTTGCTGAAGAGATCGCGTAGCTGGGCACTCATTTCCTCCATGCCGGGCGGGGTCATGATCTCGACACTGGCCTTGGGCGCCGCCAGTTCGATCTCGATCTCCTGCTGGTCCAGACGTCCTTCGCGCAGCATCTTGCGGAACTTCTGCCGCGTGCCTTCGTCCTGCCGCGGGACACTACTGTCGCGCGGTCCAGGAACGAGGATATCGAGCAGGCGATCCTCCGCCAGCTCCTCGGCGCGCTGGCCATTGGCGGCCTGACGCTCGCTGCGCAGCAGGTTCACGGAAATCTCCGCCAGGTCGCGAATGATCGATTCGACATCCTTGCCCACATAGCCCACCTCGGTGAACTTGGTGGCCTCCACCTTCAGAAAAGGGGCACTCGCAAGCTGCGCCAGTCGCCGCGCGATCTCCGTCTTGCCCACCCCGGTGGGGCCAATCATGAGGATGTTCTTGGGGGTGATTTCCTTCCGCAGCGGACCATCCACCTGGGCACGACGCCAGCGATTGCGCAGGGCAACGGCAACGGCGCGCTTCGCCTCCGCCTGGCCGATGATGTATTTGTCGAGCTCCTGCACGATCTCGCGCGGGGTCATTTCACTCATTTTCATGACAATTCTTCCACGGTACGTTGTTGATTGGTGTAGATGCAGATGTCCCCGGCAATCGCCAAGGCCTGTTCGGCAACCGCGCGGGCGGGCAGATCGCTGTTTTCCAGAAGGGCGCGGGCGGCGGCGAGGGCGTAGGGCCCGCCCGAGCCAATGGCAATGATGCCATGCTCCGGTTCCAGGACGTCGCCTTGCCCGGTAATGATCAGGCTCTGACTGCGATCCGCCACCGCCAGCATCGCCTCCAAACGGCGCAATACCCGGTCAGTACGCCACTCCTTGGCAAGCTCCACCGCAGCCTTGGCGAGCTGTCCCGGATGCGCCTTGAGCTTGGCCTCGAAACGCTCCAAGAGCGTAAACGCGTCAGCGGTGGCGCCGGCAAAGCCGGTCAGTACCCCCGGCTCGATGCGTCGCACCTTGCGCGCATTGCCCTTCATGACGGTATTGCCAAAAGTGACCTGACCATCCCCGGCCATCACCACATTCTCCCCGCGGCGTACCGAGAGGATGGTGGTGCCGTGCAGGGTTGTTGCTTCACTCATGCGACTGCTCCTTGTGCTTGGCGTGCGGGTGCGCCTGATCGTAGACCTGGGCCAGATGCTGATAATCCAGATGGGTATAAATCGCGGTGGTATCAATCTGTGCATGGCCGAGAAATTCCTGGACGGCACGCAGATCGCCGGAGGACTGCAGCAGATGGCTGGCGGCACTGTGGCGCAGACTGTGGGGATGCAAACGCTGCCCTAGACGCTCTCGTCCGGCCTTGTCGACCAGGTACTGCACGCCCCGCACGCCCAGAGGACGACCAAGGCGATTGAGAAAAAGGGCTGTCTCTGTGCTTTCTGGTCGCCGCGCCAGATAGCGTTGCAGGGCCTCCCGCGCCATGCGGCCCACGGGCACGATGCGCTGCTTTTGGCCTTTGCCGAGAACGCGCAGCCGGCCCGCCTCCAGATGAAGATCGTGGCGCTGCAGCTGCACCAGCTCCGAGACCCGCAAGGCACTCGAATAGAGCAGTTCGAGGATGGCTTGATCACGCAGTTGCAGCCAGTCATCGCCGGCGTCTGGCTGGGTGTCGAGGAGCTTCTGCGCCACATCGATCCCCAGCCAGTCGGGAAAATGTTGTTCGCCCTTGGGCATAGGCAGGCCACGACTCGGGTCGGTAATTTGTGGATCCTGCTGGCGCAGCCAGCGGAACCAGGCGCGCAGGGCAGCAAAGCGGCGTCGCAGACTGCGCACCGACACTCCTCGCTGGCGTTCACGGAGCAGGAAATGACGAAGCTGGGGGGCCTGGATATCGGTGAGGGAAGAAATCTTTTCCGCCGTGAAAAACGCCTGCCACAACTGCAAATCCTCGCGGTAGGCGACAACGGAGCGGGCGGCCAGGCGCGTCGTGGCGCTCTGTAAAAACGCCTCAATCTGCAAGTCGATTTCGCTAGGCATCACGATCGCTGCCAGCGCAGCGTTGCAGGGCCGCGGAGAACAGCCGGGAGATTTGCTCGAGCAGGTCGGTTGCCATGTCGGCGCCATAGCGTTCGGGGTCTGCACTGGCCAACAAAATCAGCGCGCTACAGTCGGCGCCGCGGACGCGGATACTGGCCAGCGACGCCGGCAGGGATGCCGCTGCCGGAAAATAGCGGCGCAGTTCGCCTTCCTCCAGTTGCACGCCGGCTTGGGCTTCTCGATCATCGGCCAGGCGTTGCCAGTCACTTTCCTCCAAGGTGATGGTATCGGGCAGACAGGATTGCGGCCCCGTCAGCATCACAAAGGACTCCACGGCGAAATCTTCTTCCAGACTCCGGCGCAAGGCCGTCACGCAAGCGTCCGGACTCTGCGCCAGTAACAGCTCGACGGCGAGGCGGCCGAGATGCCGTCCCAACTCCGTTTGCCGCTGCGCCTGACGGAGCAGCGTATCGACATAGTGCTGCAACTGATCGCGTTCGTCGCGCAGGCGCTGCACCTGGCGTTCGAGCAGAGAGCTGGCAGAGCCCACGCCCAGATGGGGCAGGGTCAGTTCTTGCAGCAGATCCGGCGCCTGCAGCAAAAATTCGGGGTGCGCCTGCAGATAGGCGCGGCACTGTGCGGCAGCCTCGTCCTGCATCCCTCAGTCGTCCTCCCAATGGGTGTCGGTATACTGCTCGGACCGTGCATGGATCTCGAGCTGGGCGATGAGTTGCGCGAGCAGTTCCAGCTCGTTCTCTTCCAGCTTGTGCAGAAAGGCAATCTGCCCGGCAGGCGCCTGCAGGTTGCGGGCAATGGCATCCAGAAGCTGCTGACTCATGTCTTTTCTCCTTCGGGGATCCAGGTACCATCAAAAACCACTTCCGCGGGCCCTACCATATACAGTGGCGTACCGGGACCCGCCCAGCGAATTTCCAGTGTACCCCCGGGAAGGGTGACTTGCACCGTATCGGCTAGCCGCTCCCAGAGCTGGCCCGCCACCACCGCCGCACAGGCGTTACTGCCACAGGCGAGGGTCTCCCCCGCCCCGCGCTCCCAGGTGCGCAGACGCAGGTGTGCAGGGTCCTGAATTTCGAGAAAGCCGACATTGCAGCGCTCGGGAAAGGCGGGGTGCTGCTCCAGCTCCGCGCCCCAGTCGGCAACCGGGGCGCTGTCGCATTGCTCCACCGTCAGCAGCAGGTGCGGATTGCCCATGCTCACCGCTGCAATCGGCAACGCCTGGCCGCGGAAAGGCAACGCATACTCCCTGGCAGGAGCTTCAGCGCGAAAAGGGATGGCCGCAGGGTCGAGAATCGGCACTCCCATATTTACCTCTACCAGACCATCCGGCCGGATGTGGAGCGACATCTGCCCAGCACGGGTCTCCACGCGGAGGGGATTCTTGTCGCTCAGGCCACTGCGCCGCACGAACACGGCAAAGCAGCGCGCACCGTTACCACACTGATTCACCTCACTGCCATCAGCGTTGAAGATGCGATAGCGAAAATCGCAATCGGGGTCGGTGGCCGGTTCCACTAGCAAAATCTGATCACAACCAATGCCAAAGTGACGATCGGCAATCCGTCGGCAATCTTCCGGCCGCAAGGAAAAGGACTGCCGCACACCATCGAGCACGACAAAGTCGTTACCCAAGCCATGCATCTTGGTAAAGGTCCAGGGTTGGGAAAGGGCGGAGTGCTGTTCCATGATTTTGCTCATATAGGGAGTGTAACAGGTTGTGGCAGACTGCATAGTGTCTGCTAGGCGCAGGTGCTTGCGGGCGGCCATGGATTTCTTGACCGCAGGCTGCTCAGGGCCTAGCTTTAAACCAACTGGTATGAATGTTTAGGAGGTGGTATGAAAATCGGCTTTTTAGGACTCGGGCGGATGGGTAGCGGGATGGCGCAACGCCTTCTGGATTCGCAGACGGATCTGATCGTCTACAATCGTAACCCCGCGGCGTCGAAGCCGCTGGTGGCCAAGGGTGCCAGGGCCGTCGCTCGGCCCGGGGCAATGGCGGATCGTGAGCTGGTCTTTACCATGCTGGCGGACGATCAGGCGCTGCGTGATGTCGTGCTGGCGCCAGAGGCCCTGCTGGAAAGCCTGCCAGAAGGCGCGGTTCATGTGTCGTGCAGCACCATCAGCGTGGCTCTGGCAGGCGAACTTGCCGAGCGTCACGCGGCAGCTGGGCAGCACTTCGTTTCCCTGCCGGTGTTCGGGCGCCCGGATGCCGCTGCGGCTGGCAAACTGTTTCTGGTAGCCGGTGGCGCGGAAGAAATCGTAGAAAGATTGCGGCCAGTTTTCCTGCGGGTGGGGCAGGACCTCTGGTGGGTTTCGCCGCGGCCAGAACTCGCCAATCTGGTCAAGCTCAGTGGCAATTTCCTGATTGCTTCCACCATCGAATCCATGGGCGAAGCCATGGCCTTGGTCGAGAAAGGCGGCGTCGACCGCCATGCCTATCTCGATTTCCTCACCCGATCCCTCTTCACCGCCCCGGTACATCGCAATTACGGCAAGCTCATAGCTGATCGCGCCATACGCCCCGCCGGCTTTGCCGCGCCGCTGGGGCAAAAGGACCTTCGCCTGGTAGGCGAAGCCGCAGAGAAGCTGGCCGTGCCCATGCCTTTCTTTGGTTCCCTGCGCGAGCGCTTTCTGGCCCTTGCCGCCCGCGGCGAGAGTGATGTCGATTGGGCGGCGCTGGGCGTCGAAGCGGCGCGCAGCGCTGGTCTACAATCTACGGATAGGGATAACTGAAGGGCGGATACCCGGTGGCGGCAGAAAAATCACAGATAGCTGATGACAGTCCCGGCCTTTGGGCGAGTTGGCAGGGGCAGGGGCAAGCGCAAAGCCTGGTCGAGGAGTCCCCGGTTTCCTTCGTGCTCAACGGCGAGGTTTATGCTGTCATGCTCGCAACCCCCCACGATCTTGCGGATTTTGCGCGGGGCTTTCTCTGGACCGAGGATATCGTGCGAACGCCCGACGAGATTCTGGCACTGGAAATCGAAAGCACAGCGGGCGGCAGCGCCATCTATTTGCAGTTGCATGCGACTGCCATGGATCGCGCCGCCAGCCACCGCCGGGCACTCCCCGGCGCCAGCGCCTGCGGGCTTTGCGGTTGTCCCGACTTTCGCGGCCTGCAGCCCTTCGCGCCGTTACCCGCCGCCCGGAATTTGCCGAATCTGGAGCAAATTCATGCAACCATGGCGGAACTCGCAGCGCAGCAGTGTCTCCACCAGCAAAGTGGCAACTGCCACGCTGCCGCCCTTTGCTTTGTCGACGGGGAGATCCTGGTGCGCGAGGACATCGGTCGCCACAACGCCGTCGACAAGGTCATCGGCGCCGCTTTGGCCCGCGGAGCCGTTCCCGGCTCGGCAGATATTCTAGCGGTCTCCTCACGACTGCCCTTCGAGATCGTGCGCAAGGCGCTCGCCTGGCGAATTCCGTTGGTAGCAGCCATCTCTGGCGTCAGCAGCATGGCGGTGGACATTGCCAGGAAAAATCACGTGCAACTGGTAGGTTTTGTTCGCGACGGGCGCGCCACCCTGTATTGCGATGGCGGGGCGGCTCCGCAGTCCTAATTGCAGACCCAAATGAGAAAACACAGCAGCCCTGCCAGTGTCTCACGGACAACAAAAAGCCCCTATCAGGCTCGCTAGAGGCTTAATTTATTTGGCTGGGGGACGTGGATTCGAACCACGGTTAGCGGAGTCAGAGTCCGCTGTCCTACCGCTAGACGATCCCCCAATTGAGCGCGAGAGCATACCGGTTAGTCCGGCTTTCTGTCAAATCCAAATTCTGCGAAATTAGCCAATTTATGCTTTTGGGGACCACTACCAAGCTTGTGCCACCAAGAAGCACAGCGGAAAAGCTATCAGTTACAACGCTATATCCAGCCGACCAATCTGCATACAGCTTGGCGGCATAAAACACATGGCTACGACTGCGCAAGCTGAACATTAACCCGCCTGGCCGAATAGTTGACGGCCACCACTCCCCATATTCAGAGAGTCAGCGACATTTTCATTAACGCCCTGTCGCGCACTCCCGGCAGAAAACGACAGCGGGATCGGCGTTCAATCGTTCCGGCTCAATATCGTCGTGACAGGCGCAGCACAGCCCATAGGTGCCTGCGTCGATGCGGGCCATTGCTGCTTCGATCTTGCGCTTGCGAACACTCAGCCGCTCCAAGAATCCTTGGGCGAGGGCTTGTTGTTGGATGGCGTCGATACGCGACACCCTGCCGACACTCGATTGATCCAGCTCGACCGGTGCAGCGGACTGTTGGGCCTGCTGGATTGCCGCAACGGTTTCTTTTTGCTCGGCCAGCAAGCGTGCGCGGAACTGTTCTATTTCCATTTACGCGAACCCTTCACTATCGCAGCAGAAACGTGGGGATGGCCGATGAGCGCAACAGGTCGGCGGTTTTGCTGCCGAATGGCAGTGATAGTTAAGCCTATTGGTTTTGCGGCGGTGCAGCAACAACCCCATTTCCTTTTGTAGCATCATTTTCGTCTGATGTTTGCACCCGGTGGCTGTCTATGGCGCTGCCGCATCGGTATACTTTTGATCTAGCAACGCAAAGCCCAGGGGAATTTCGATGAAGCGGGATCTCGCATGAACCGCTCGGCAATCATGCAAACCTTGCAAGTCCACGTGCCCAAGCTGCTGGCGATCTACGCCTTTGGTAGCCGCATCAGCGGCACGGCAAGGCCGGACAGCGACCTGGATCTGGCCGTTTTGCGCTGTGTGGCGCAAGGCGGCTGGATCGAAGCGGCACTGGCTGACAGACTCAAGCGCATGGTGGGCTTTCGCCATTCCCAATGAATGTCACGGTTCAGCAGCAGGCAGATTCCCCCGCTGCAGAATCTGGCAATCTGTGTCGTTTCGACTATTTAGGCGTTCATGACATGGAAGGGGACCATGAGCGTGGCAGACATCGGAATGGCGGAGGCAGCGAGGACGTGATCGCGGGGCAAGAGCGCATGCGCGGCAGAGCCATGGGTTTCACTCTGGTGGAACTCATGATCCTCATCGCCATCATGGCCATCGTCGCCGCCGTTGCCATTCCCCAGTTCAACATCTGGATGGTGCGGGCGCGCATCCAGGGGGCCTCCGGACATCTGCAGCAGGATCTCGCCTGGGCGCAGGGCTACGCGATCCGGTCGGGATATCCCGTGCAGGTGACCGTGGCCAGCGGGGGAGCTACTGGATGCTCCTGGACCATCACGCCAGCGGCTCCCAACGTCTCGCAGTCAGTACCACAGATGCCGGTCGGCGCTTTCAGCAGCCGTTACCCCAACACCGTCTGCAATGTGCTGACCGGCAGCACCTTCAGCATCACCCCCACCGGCATGGTATACGGCTCGGCTAGTACCGTCTCCAGCGCCAATGTGACCTTTGGGACGGTGGGCAACGATGCGGCCAGCTACGGCTACTGGCTGGTACAGCTCAGCGGCGCCGGCAACCTGCGCAACTGCGCCACCGCGTCCTCCACCAGCAGCGTGTGCACCCTCCAATGAACGCCAAGACGCCCAGCCAAGCGCAGCAGACAACCCTAGCCCAGCGTCAACAGGGCCTGACCCTGATCGAGGCAATGGTCGCCCTCGCCATCTTTGCCATTGGTTCCCTGGGAATCATTGGCCTCTTTCTGAACAGTTTCAGTATGTCGGCCCAGAACCAGAACCTCACCTCCGGCTTCGAGATCGCTCAAAGTGCTGTAGGCGTGTTACGAGCCAATGGGGCGAACGCCTTGAATCTGAATGGCGCCACCGCGAGCGCCAGCTCGGCCAGTAACTCCTTGCTGGCACCGGTGTCTTCGGTGATGAGCGCCTACGGGATGCCTCCGCAGGCGTCGGTTACCATTATTGTCGCAACCACCATAACTGGTGCCAACCTGTGCCCCTGCAATGCAACGGTAACCGTGAGCTGGGGTAATGGCGCCAGCTATCAAACCCAAACCATCGTGGGATACTGACATGAGAGCGACCAAGGAATTCCTTGCAACCAACGCAGATCGCCAGCTTGGTCTCTCACTGGTCGAGCTGCTGGTGGCGCTGGTGGTGGTGGGCCTGCTGTCCACGGCGGTCTTCAGCTTCTTTTTGCACACCAGCCAGGGCGTCAGCCAGCAATCCGCCAATGGAGAAATGTGGCAACGGGGCCGCAATGCCATGGCCATCATGCGCCAGGCCATCGAGTCGGCGGGCTATGGGCTGCCGAGCTACAGTCAGTGTCCTAACGGGGTGGTGGGGGTCAAATATCCCAACGCTGGAGCAATGCTTGCGATAACCGCTTCGGCACAAAGCTCCGGCTACGTTCCGTCTGGAATCTCGACCTACTCGTTCAGCACCGTCATAGGAGGTGGCAGCTTTGGTGGCGCTCCCGCAACGACTGTTGTTGGATATTCAGGGCACTCCAACGGTAATTCCGAAAATATTAATGTCACCAATGCCAAGCCACTAAATAACTGCGACTTTTCTTTAATTGTACCTCAAGGAGGCGGGACATGTCTGATCGGTCAAATAACCAATATAACCGGCGGCACAAGTAACAAAGTTGGTTTTAATTCCGGAAACAATTGCGGCTCGCAAATAAACCCAACGCAAATTTTCACATTGCCCGCCGGAACAGCTACTGCGCCATCTATAAGTGGCGCAAGCCTGTACGATCTGGGCTCCCATGATTTTCTCTTTGAGCAATTCCAGATCATGGAAAGCCCCGCAGGCAGCACGCCCACGCTCTATATGACCCAATATACGGGAGCGCCGGCAGTAGCGCCGGCAGTAGCGCCGGCGCCACAGCCTCTGGCGAGCGGTGTCGTCGATATTCAGATGCAGTATGGGCTGGGGACCAATGGCAGCGTGCAGAACTGGGTAGCACCAGAGAATTATACGCCAAGCGCTACGCAATCCATTGTCGCTGTGCAGTTGGCCATGCTGATCCGTAGTACCCAGTACCTGCCCAATAGTTTGAGCCCCGCCAGCTTCAACATCCTCGGCCAAATCTATAACGTGCCCACCGTCAATGGTCCCGGCTGTCTACAGGGGAACTGCCGGCACTACGAGTATCATCTCTTTCAAAGCATCATTCCCGTGCGCAATGGGATCTGGGGGAGCGAGTGAAGCCGCAGAATAAAGCAATCGGAGAACCGCTCCCCAAAGACGACACCGCACAGCGGGAGCAAGGCGCCATCCTGCTCATTGTGCTGGTCCTGATCTTTGCCGTCACGCTGGCGGTCATGGCCTATCTCTACCTCAACAAAAACAATACCCTGATCGCCAGCAATCTGGCGGTGCAAAACGCCGCGCAGGAGGCAACGGATGCAGGGCTCCATAAGGTACAAAATCTTTTGGCTACGGTTCCCAATCCGCCTCCGTCGAGCATATCTCCCTGGTATGTTGCGCCCACAAGCTCAGGCACGCCACCAACAGCTCCACTGGCCAGCTTTTGGCAATCCTGTGCTTCTGCCAATACTTGCGGAAAAACCACGGTAGCCTACGGCCCTTATCATTTTATTGTTAATTACGTCGTGTATCCCTTAGGACCAAATGCCCAGAACAATGGCTATTATTACGTAACCTACATTCATTCCTCGAATGCAAATGGTGGCGGCCTGGGGGTCACGATCGAAGCAACGCTGGAGAATACCCAATGATATTCCATAAATATCGGAAAATTATTTCCGTGGTATTGGCAATTACCACCCCGCTGCTTCCCCTCAGCGCCTGGGCTGCACCGCAGCAAACTGGCGTTACAATTAATAATATCCCGGTTGGCGATCAACCGCAGGTAATGATCATTATCGATAATTCGCAGGGAATGGCGGGGGTCGTAAAAGATCCGAACACCGGCCTCTCCGGAGCCATCATGACCGGATCTGGCATCGTTGCGGAAAATAACTCCTCAGCATCCCCAGTAAATTATAACGCGACAACTTTTCCGCCTATTGCCTATGGCACAAAAAATAGCTCGGTGCCATATACAGTAGCTTGTGGTACGACGGGATTGACCGCCGCAGCACAAAGCACCTGCTCCACTGTTAAGGGACTTTATAGTGGAAAGCAAACAATATATATTGATAACTCTCCATCGATGCTCAATGCTGCGAAAGAGGCAGTAAGCACTCTTCTCAACAGTTCCTACTACAGCCAGAACATTCAGTTCGGACTTGAAGACTATGCGTATTCTGGGAGCCTAACCGACCGCTATTCTTCAATTTATTACATGTTTGACAATGGATTTTCCACTAGCTCATTTTCCAGTAGCTTACCTAAAACAGGAACTTTTGGAGAAGACTATGTAATCAATCCTTGCTGGAATAACAGCTCTGGATCATGTCAAAATATCGCACAGTATTTAGGGTATAACAATTATTACTATATAAATAATGGATGGCAATATTATCCATATACAAGCTCGCCAAGCTACAAGGATCAGTATCTCATCATATCCGACAGCAGCGACAACCCCATGATCAATAGCGTGCTATACTCTAGCAGCTATACTGCCAATAACTTATATTACAATTATCAAGGAACTTATAATTACAATCTAACAAACTATTCACAACAGTTGACCTATCCAAACACTTCTCCATATGCAGTTTATAACTCCTCAACATATAACGGTTATGGAATGACAGTCGGGCCATCTAATCCTGGCTACTTAACACAAACCCCACAAGTTTTTACAGCCGCACGCGGTTATGCGTTTTTTGGTACCACAGTAATATCGCAAACATCGAGTACCTTACAAGGGAATATTATCGCTCCGGTTGCCTCCGCCGCTGTCAGCAATGGGTTGATTCAGCAAGCAATACAACCGGCTCCGCTCATCTCACCAGCAAGCAACTTTAACTACAATCAGGCGGGAGTTCCGATTGAAGCCGGAGCTGGTCATACCCCCATGGCAGGGGCCTTCCAGACTGCTCTGAAATACTTCCAAAGCACGGCCAACAGTTATGGTGGACAACCAACTCCCCCTCAGACTTGTGGACAAAAATATGTAATTTTGATTACCAATGGGCAGCCGACTCAGGGACTTAAAGGCAGTTTATACCCTCCTCTAGGCAGCCAAGCTGCCGACACTTTTAACACTGCAAACCCTTCTACATTTACCGCAGTTACTGCGAGTACCGTAAGCACGTCTGCTGATTCCAACAACGCGGCAGTGGAGGCTATACAGCAGGTTGCCAATCTATACTCCAAGGGTATAAAAACGTATGTTTTGGGGGTGGGGTCGGCTGTCAATCCCACAGCGGCAGGCTCAAGTAGTCAAAACGCAGAAGCCGCGCAAGGGAATATTGTCCTTAATGCAATGGCTCAGGCTGGCGGCACTGGAAGCGTCTATGCCGCGACCGACTCGTCCCAGGTATTGACTGCGTTGCAGGCGATACTCGGAAATATCCTGAATAACACCGTTACCGCCCCCATCGCTGCGACGGCAACAGTAAATAATAATTCAGTGGAATTGGTGGCGGAAAATGTGAACAGTAGTCAGGGGCAGGGGAATTTGTTTGCATTTCCTTTCTCGGCAAGTGGCGTCACAGCTACGGCAACGTCGCAGGCCAAGTGGGATGCCAATTCGGTATATTCCGCTGCCGTTTCCTCTAATAACGTGCCGTTTTATACCACAGCGCCGACTTCTTCTAGTGGCTCCATCGTTTCCGGCGCAGCCATTCCTCTCGCTCAGGCTGCCTCCTCGTATCCCAGTGCCTTCGGGTCTTCCTTACCGACAGGCCTGACGGCCTCCACGATTGCGTCCTACACCATCAATCCTTCGGTAGGCACAACAGGCGCTTACCTTGGGGGACGGGCAGCTAACTGGTACATTGGATTGCCAACTACCAGCGCTCCCATCATTGTGACACCACCCGACAACGGTACTTTGCTCTCCGCAAGCGGAAGCACTAGCAGCTACGGAAAATTTGTTTCGGGGCACTCTTCTCGTAGTAACCTTGCGGTTTTTTCCAGTAATAGCGGTGTGCTGTATGGCATAAGTTATGATGCCTCTACTGGAGGGAGTCAGTCACTCACCTGGGCGTGGACACCTTACGGGTTACTCAATCAACTACAGTATTATGGAACTTTCTGGCGCGGCCAAAGCATGAACGGTGGATTCCAGAGCATTGACGCGACTGATGGATCTGGAAATTGGCATACGTATATAGTCGGTAGTGCCGAGAACGGTGGCATTCTCTACGATCTACAGCTTAGCGGAACGAACACGGCCAATTTGGCAAATGTGGTATTTGAAGATGACCTTGGGCCGTCCTACTCCCAGCCTCTTACTCAAGCCCCGGTATTTTACCAGAACACGAACTCCTCTTCGTCTAGCTTTGGTCAGGCGTGGGCGCTCTGGGTGTTGAATCAGGAGAATGGCGGGGCAACGACCAGCTATCTCGTCGGCGTGAATGTAGGAACCGGACAAACGTTTCAAGACCAGTTGCCGTTCGACGCCACCAGCGCATTGAGCATCGATTCCAGCAACAATATTTATCTGGGTGATGCAAACGGCTATGTCTATGAAATGCCGGTAACCAATATTTCGCAAGTTTCCGGTACTTCTTCCAGCACCACCGCCAACATCTCGTCTTCTGCTTTTCCCGCGGTCATCACGCAAGCGAGCTTTGGGTCTACTACATCCACTGGCCCCGCGTCATTCGCTCCCTGGGCGAGCAGTTCACCTGGGCTGAGCTCGGTTGCTCAATACATGACCGTGAGTTTCTACCTCGGCAGCACTTATCTCACGGTGCAAGGCAGTAACGGCTTTACGGTGTTCCAACTCCAGGGCAGCAACTGGATCGCACAGTGGGCGGCATACACGGGTGGCTCTACGGTATACGTACAAAACGGCACGAACTCTACCGTGACCGCGTTACCATCCGACGGGGTCATCTCTGCGCCAGTTGCAATTAACAACGGAGCTATCATTGTGCCTGTCACTGTCAGCCCTCCCGCTGGTACATGCGGAAACTCTTCGGCCTACTATTACCTCTATAAGCTCAACAATGGTGCATTCCCATCGGGTGTGTTCGTCACCTCTGGTGGCACAGCCTATACGGGTGCCATACTTATAGGCTACGGTACGGCCTACACGCCCACGATCATGAGCTTCGGTGGGAAGACGCTGATTCAGTCGTCTGCAGGCATTCCACCAACCGGGGGACAGTTCCCGGCGTTTTACCAAAATGGCTCCACTGTGCGGGTGGTTGGATGGCGCGTTCTCAACTAGGCCCGTCGCCTGGCGCCTGGTGCTGACGCAATGATGGGTATCCTGCTAGCGGAAGCGCCAGAGGACACCTCGCCCGAGAACTGCCGGAAGCGGTTAGCTCGCGCGGCGTGCCCCTGAGATTTATGCTCGCGATGCAGTCGCTTTGTGCCGGGAAGAACGCCGCTCGGCGAGCGGTTATGCTTAGACCGCCCTGTCAGGCCACCTGAATGATCTGATTCAGGATGCCGCACACCTGTCCAAAAACGGCATCCGATACGGTTTTCATCGGATGAGGGGCTGCCTGCCTTGCCCTCCAGTCAAAGGACTTTGGTTGATGGCACAGAATGAAACTGGTTTTCCCTGCCTTCCGCCTAGAGGCAAGGCCCGCAGCAATCGCGAATGGGTTGGGAGAAGGCTGGGAAGCCTACACCCGAAGCCTCACAGAGGAAGCGCTTTGGGTTTTGGTCTGATCAAAGCAGGGTGCCGAAAAAGAAGCTGGAGAGACAATCTCCATTTGTTGCTTTATTGGTGGCGCTTCAGGGACTCGAACCCCGGACACGCGGATTATGATTCCGCTGCTCTAACCGACTGAGCTAAAGCGCCATTGCAGGCCCGCTATTTAAGCCGCTCGGGCAAATCCTGTCAATAGGAAGTCCGCGCCAAGAAATGGGCGCGGACTGCGCGGAAGAGCAGCCGTTGCTTGACCGGTGTTTGCGCGCGCGTTTGCCAGTCGCCAATCACTGGAAAAGTGTGACGACCCTTGCCAACACCTCGTCCATGAGCGCTGCGGGCAAGGTATCCACCTTGCGGGCATGGCGTGCTGCCAGGTCAATGACGCGCGGCTGGTCACAGCGCACAATGCCGGTAGTTTTGATCCCGGTCAGCGGTACGGCGAAGCCAAGGCGGCGGCTGAACTCGCCGCCGTTGGTAATCGGCAGGATAACGGGCAGCCTGGTTACTTCGTTGAATTCCGCTGGGGATACGATCAGTACAGGACGACTCCCGCTTTGCTCATGCCCCGTAGTCGGATCGAGCGACACGAGGTAAATATCACCCCGCTTCACAGCAATTCATTACCCACAGCGGGCGCATCGACCCATTCGCGCTCATCGGCGGGCTGCGGCTGTGAATAGTCCGACGCAGCCAACAACTCCGCAAGCGTGTAGCGCGGACGTGGATGGGGATTGACCACCAGGCAACCATGATCGACCACAAGGCCGACCGTTGCGCCAACTTGCAGATGCAGCTGATCGAGAAAGGCGGGCGGTACGGCCAGCATGACCGAGCCGCCAACCTTGCGGAGACTGGTTGTGTGCATAATGTAACCCCAAGAATCAAGTTATATTGAAGTATAACTACGCGGTTTTTCGCCTGCAAGGAGAAATCAACGCAGTAGGCGCCGCCGCAACAGAACGGTGGCGAGGACATAGGCGCTGAGTGCGTAGGCCAGCAGGACGGCAAGATGCAGCGCCACCTGCGTAGGCGCGTGCCCGGTCAGGAGCGGACGCAAGAGCAGCACGGCATGGGTGAGAGGCAGGACTGCGGCGATGTTCTGCGCAAAGGCCGGCAGGGTATGCAGCGGATAGAAGACGCCACAAAAGAGGAACATGGGCGTCACCGCCAGGGTGAAGTAGTACATGAAAAAATCATAGCTACGCGACAGGGCAGTAAAGGCCAGGGCGATGGCACCAAAACTCAAACCCGTGAGCAGAATGACCGGCAGGGCGAGAAGGACCTGCCAGTGCCAGTCGATGGCACCGAAAAAGCTCGCCACGATGATGATCGCCAGGGCACTGATGGCCCCCTTCAGCGCACACCAAAGCAGCTCGCCGGTGACGATGTCGCCCATCTGCAGGGGCGTCGCCAGAATCGAGAGATAGGTATTCTGCACCGCCATGCGCGTGTACGCCGAGTAGAGCCCCTCGAAGGTTGCGGTGTTCATTGCCGAGCTGGCGACGATCCCCGAGGCAATGAAGGTGATGTAGGGCATGCCTTCCATCCGCCCGACGAAGTGCCCCAGTCCGTAGCCGAGCGCCAGTAGATAGAGCAGCGGGTCGACAAAATTGCCGAGCAGGCTGGGCAGGAGCAACTTGCGCCAGACCAAAAAATTCCGCCGCAGTACCGCCAGGGCGCCCCAGCTGGGCAGAAACCAGGCCATCAGCCTTCTTCCTCCCGCAGTTCGCGTCCGGTCAGACGCAGAAAGACATCCTCCAGGGTCGCCGGGCGCTGCAATAACTGGTACTGCGGATCAGCGGCAAAGTGGGCGCGGGCGGCATCAAGCCGGGCATCGAAGAGCAGCAGGGTATCGCCGGCGCGTTCGGCCGCAGCTACCCGCCCCTGGTGCCAGTTTTCCGGATCAGGCAGGCCACCATCGCGGCGGCGTAGCTCCAGCACCTCCCCGGGGATGTGCGCCCGGATCAGGCCCTCGGGGGAATCCTCCGCGCGGATGCGCCCACCATCAAGGATCCCCACGCGATCCGCCAGGCGTTCCGCCTCGTCCAGGTAATGGGTGGTGAGCAGCAGGGTAACGCCGCTGCGCTGCAGCTCCCGCAGTCGCTGCCAGAGCAGATGGCGGGCCTGCGGATCGAGGCCAGTGGTCGGCTCGTCGAGGAGCAAAAGCTGCGGCTCGTGCATCAGGGCGCGGGCCACGGAAAGACGGCGGCGCATCCCACCGGAAAGGGCCTGGATGGGACGGCGGGCAAAATCTTCAAGGGCCAGAAAAGCCAGCAGCTCTTTGCTGCGACGACGGATCTCGGCGGCCGGCAGGCGAAAGTAGCGTCCGTAGATCCAGAGGTTTTCTTCGACCGTGAAATCAGGATCGAGCTGATCGCTCTGCGGCACCACACCAATCCGCCCGTGCCCCCCTGCCGGCCATTGCGTCAGCGGCCGGCCATCGAGGCGGATCTGGCCAGCATCAAAGGGCGTCAGGCCCTGAATGCAGCGTACAGAAGTGCTCTTGCCAGCACCGTTGGGGCCGAGCAGGGCGTAGCACTCGCCAACGCCCACGGCAAAAGACAGGCCGCGCAGCACGGGACGCCCGCCATAGGCCTTGGCGACGGCATCGAGCTCAAGCCGGGGAGAAGGCACGGCAGGGCTTGGCGTTGGGTATTTCTTCTCCTAGCTGCAACTGGAAGCGGTCGAGCAGGGCGTTTTGCAGTAGATTCAGCTTGCCGTGGAAAAAATGATCAGCGGGTAGGTCGATCCGTTCCGGCTGGGCCGCGAGCCCTGCCAACCAGGCGCTGACATCCTTGGCCGGCACCAGCTCGTCATTCTGCCCCTGTACCACGGTCCAGGGACAGCGGGGGACGGGCGCCACCGAAAAATCAAAGAGATTGACTGGGGGCGCCACCGTCAAGAGGCGCTCGACGCGGGTATCGCGGCTGGCCGCCTGATAGGCGACAAAGGCACCAAAGGAGAAACCTGCGAGCCAGATGGGAAAGCCGGGACGTCGCCCTGCCACCCAGTCGAGGACCGCCAGGCAATCCTCTACCTCGCCACGTCCGGCATCATAGTGCCCGGCGCTCTTGCCCACCCCACGAAAATTGAAACGCAGGGAGGGAATGCCAAGGAGATTGCAGGTGCGGCTCAGATAATGCACCACCTTGTTATTGAGGGTGCCCCCGTAAAGGGGATGCGGGTGCAGAATCACCGCAACGATGCCGCGCGTCTCTTTCTCCGGACACGCGGTCAGGCCTTCCAGCATCCCGACCGGACCGGGGATCTCCACCGCCTCGCCGACGCATTCGAGGGCGAGTTCCTGGCCGTCATAGAGGTGACTGCGATCGATGGGCAGCATCAGATGCGTAACCGCTCCACCGGCTTACCGTCGCGCAGGTGCGATTCGACAATCTCTTTCACATCCTCGGCGTCGACGTAGGTGTACCAGACCGCGTCCGGATAGACGACGGCCACCGGACCCTCGCTGCAACGTCCCAGACAACCGGCACGGTTGACGCGCACCTGCCCGTCACCGTGAATGCCCAGCTTCTTGGCGTGTTTTTTGGCCTGATGAAAGACCTCTTCTGCCAAGCCGCCGTTGTTGCAGGCTTGCTCGCCATTTTCGCGCTGGTTCAGACAGAGGAACAGATGGCGCTGATAAAAACTCATGTTTGACCCTCCACTGGCATGGCGCCATGATAACCCGAAATGGCAGCTCGGGTCAGATAGCTTATGGATTTCCTCGATCAGGCAATACTCTCTGTCGACAATGCCTTGCGCACCCTCAGCGGGCAAAGCCGGGGCAGCGGTCGCGCCAATCCCGCCGCCGCGTCACCCGACACGCTCTTGCGCCCTTGGGAGCGTCGCCGTGCCGGGCGCATGATGCGCGTCAACCACGCCGGCGAGGTCATGGCCCAGGCACTCTATACTGGTCAGGAAGCTGGCAGCAGCGACCCGGAATTGCGCGCCGTGCTGCGCAAAGCGCGCAGCGAGGAAGAAGATCATCTGCGTTGGTGCGAGGAGCGCCTGCGCGAACTCCACAGCCGCCCCAGCCTGCTCGGGCCGCTCTGGTACGCCAGCGCCTGGGGTATGGGCTATGCCGCCGCGCGCCGCGGTCGCGGGGCCAACCTGGGCCTGGTCGTGGCCGTGGAAAATTTGGTCGAGGAACATCTCAAGGAGCATCTACAGGATCTCTCCCCGGAAGACGAACGCAGTCGCCGTATCCTGGAACAGATGGAGTGCGACGAGGTGGGGCACGCCGAGAAGGCCGAAGAACTGGGCGCTGTGGATTTGCCCCGCCCCCTGCGCATGGCCATGCAGGGCCTGTCTCGGGTGATGACCCGCGGCGCTCTCTGGATTTAGGGAAATCCGGGCGAAGCTAGGCGGAGGCCTTGACCCGCAGCGTACTGCCGCCGGGCAAATGGATGCGATACTTGCCCGCACGCACAGCCTCCGCCATGCTGCCGATGGTCTGCTGGCTGAGCAGCTCGATGACCTCGGCCTTGAGAGGCTTCCAGGCATAGTGTACCGGGCAGGCGGTGGCGTCTTCGCACTTTTTCAGACCCAACACGCAGCCTTGCCCCAGGGGTTTGCGCTCAACGATTTCCACCACATCCAGAATGTTCTTGTCTTCTGCCCCCGGCGCCAACACAAAACCACCGCCGCGACCCTTGCGCGATTCGAGAATGCCGGCCTTGCTGAGGTCCTGCAGGATCTTTGCCAGATATTGGCGCGGTGGCACGCGCGGGTCGTCCGGATCCTTGAGGTACTCCCAGATTTCGCCGCTCAGCACCAACTCTCCCGGCGGCTGGGTGGCAAGATAAATCAGGGCCTGCAGGGCATATTCGCTGGTTTTGCTGAGTAACATTCAGTCTACCGCCGTAAGGGTATAGTCGTGGGTGATTTTGGCCGTCTTGGCCAGCATGATGCTCACCGAGCAGTACTTGTCCGCGGAGAGCTGAATGGCATGGGCAACGCGGCGCGGATCGAGGTCTTTGCCGGTCACGAAAAACTGGAGATGGATTTCGGTAAAGACCTTGGGGTCTTGCTCGGCGCGTTCGGCGCTGATCTCGACCCGGCAGGAGCGAACGTCCTGGCGCGACTTCTGCAGAATCATCAGCACATCGATGCTGGAGCAACCGCCCAGTCCCATGAGGACCATTTCCATGGGCCGCGCGCCGAGATTGTGCCCACCGATGTCGGGCGAGCCATCCATCACCACGCCATGGCCGCTGTCGGCATGGGCTACGAAGGCCACCCCTCCCGAACCCGTCCATTCTACCGTCGCCTGCATAGATTTCTCCTAGGTTACTGCACTCCCCGATTACACTACCACAGCGGGAAAGATGCAATCGCAGGATCTGCAAGAGGCGCGCGCCGAGGGCCAACGCCTGCAGCAGTTCGCCGCCGACATTACGCCGTAGGCTTCCTATTCCGCGAGCAGGGCCAGGTTACTCGCCGGCAAAAAGCTCCTGCAGTGCCTGACCCGGCTGCGCTACGCGCATCAGCCCCTCGCCCACGAGGAAGGCATGAATACCGGCGCTACGCAGGGTTTGCACGTCCGCCGGCTGGCGGATGCCGCTTTCGCTGATCAGCAGTCGCCCCGTGGGAATTTGCGGCAAGAGTTCGATGCTGCGCTGGATATCGGTGACGAAAGTCCGCAAATCGCGATTGTTGATCCCCATCAGGGGGGTCCGCAGGCGCAAGGCGCGGTCCAGCTCTGCGGCATCGTGCGATTCGACCAGTACGCTCATCCCCAGCTCCAGGGCACACGCCTCCAGTTCCGCCATCTGCGCATCGGCTAGCGCCGCCACGATGAGCAGAATCGCATCCGCACCGATGGCGCGCGCCTCCCAGACCTGATAGGGATCGATGAGAAAATCCTTGCGCAGCAGCGGCAGCGCACAGGCCGCGCGCGCCGCCGTCAGATAGCTGTCGCAGCCCTGGAAGAAGGACTCATCGGTGAGCACCGAGAGGCAAGTGGCGCCATGCGCAGCGTAGTCGCGGGCGATTTCCACCGGGTTGAAGTCCTCGCGAATGACCCCTGCCGACGGCGAGGCTTTTTTGATCTCGGCAATGACCGCGGCCTTGCCCGCCCCTGCCCGGTCCAGCAAAGCCTGCGCAAAGGGCCGTGGCGGCGAGGCCAGACGTGCCGCCGACTGGAGATCGGCGAGTGGCAGACGCCTTTGCCGCTGCGCCAGCTCGCGGCGTTTTTCCGCCAGGATTTTTTGCAGTATGTCTTCCATATTTCCTCAGCTTTCGCGGCCCCTCAAAGCTCGCGAGCGCAGTGTAACAGGGCTTCCCATTTCGCCCAGGCGGCACCGCTATCCATCGCCGCGCGTGCGCGCTCTACCCCCGTTGCCAGATCGGGAACCACATCGGCGGCGTAGAGGGCCGCTCCGGCATTGAGGAGGACGATGTCGCGGCGCGGGCCGGGCTCGTTGCGCAAAACCGCCAGGAATACCTGCGCCGCCTCCTTCACATCGGCGATCTGCAGCGCCGCCAGCGGCGCCGCCGGTAGTCCGAATTCCGAAGGTTGCAGACGGTAGCGATGCACCTCACCGGCGCGCAACTCCGCCACTTCCGTGGGGCCAGAGAGGCTGATCTCGTCGAGTCCGTCGTGCCCATGTACCACCAGCACGTGACGCGCGCCCAACTCCCGCGCCGCCTCGGCCAGGGGGGTCAGCCAAGCCTCGCTATACACCCCAAGGACCTGATGCGGGGCACCCGCCGGATTGCTCAGCGGGCCCATGAGATTGAAGAGGGAGCGTATGCCCAGCTCCTTGCGCGGACCGACCGCATGACGCATGGCGCCATGATGGGCGGGGGCGAACAAGAAACCAATGCCAACACTCGCAATACAGGCCGCTACCTGCTCGGGGCGTAGATCCAGGTTGAGGCCAACGGCCTCCAGCACATCGGCGCTGCCACTGCGCCCCGACACCGCACGGTTGCCATGTTTGGCCACCCGCGCCCCAGCCGCAGCGGCCACCACTGCAGCGGCCGTGGAGATATTGAAGGTGCCGCAGGCATCGCCGCCGGTGCCGCAGGTATCCACCAGGTGGCTGTCATCGACCTCGACACGGGTCATAAACGCGCGCAGTGCACGCGTCGCGCCCACCAGCTCCTCCACCCGCTGCCCCTTCATGCGCAGGCCCATGAGCAGGGCCCCCAACTGCGCCGGGGTCCACTCACCGCGCATGATGGCCGCGAAGGCCTCTTCCGCCTCCCGCGCCGAAAGGTCCTGTCCCGCAATGATCCCCTGCAGGATTTCCGGGATCGCTCTCATCGTCCCACCTCCAGGAAATTGCGCAGAAGCTCCTTGCCGTGGCTGCTGAGAATGGATTCGGGATGGAACTGCACCCCTTCCACGGGCAGCTCGCGATGGCGCAGGCCCATGATCTCGCCCTCGGCGGTCCACGCCGTCACCTCCAGACAGTCGGGCAAGGTGTTTCTGGCAACGATCAGGGAATGGTAGCGGGTTGCCGTAAACGGGTCGGGCAAGCCGGCAAAAACGCCCTGCCCGCGATGGTGGATGGGAGAGGTCTTGCCGTGCATCACTTGCTGCGCGCGCACGACCTCGCCACCAAAGGCCTGGCCGATGGCCTGGTGCCCAAGACAGACCCCAAGGATGGGAACCTTGCCGGCAAATTCGCGGATGGCAGCGAGAGACACGCCCGCCTCGTTGGGCGTGCACGGCCCCGGTGAGATACAGATGCGCTCGGGTGCCAGGGCGGCGATGGCCGCCAGGTCGATGGCATCATTGCGTTCCACTCGCACCTCGGCGCCAAGCTCGCCGAAATACTGCACCAGGTTATAGGTAAAGCTGTCGTAATTATCGATCATGAGCAGCATCGGCTTATCTCCCCTCGGGATCGAGACCGTTCTCGGCCATATCCACAGCGCGAAACATGGCGCGGCGCTTGTTCAGGGTCTCTTCCCACTCGGCGGCAGGCGCAGAATCGGCCACGATTCCGCCACCGGCCTGGATGTGTAACTGCCCGTCCTGTACTACTGCCGTGCGGATGGCAATGCAGGTATCCATGTTGCCATTCCAGCCCCAATACCCGACGGCGCCGGCATAGACCCCACGTGCCACCGGCTCTAGCTCGCGGATGATCTCCATGGCGCGGATCTTGGGGGCACCGGATACCGTCCCGGCAGGAAAGGTAGCGCGCAGGGCGTCCATGGCATCGAGCCCGGGGCGCAGACGACCGGTGACCTGCGAGACGATGTGCATGACGTGGGAGTAGCGTTCGATGGCAAAGGAGTCCGTCAGCTGCACAGTACCGGTACTGGCAATCCGCCCCACGTCGTTACGAGCGAGATCGATGAGCATCAGGTGCTCGGCACGCTCCTTGGGATCCGCCAGCAGTTCTTCTTCCAGGGCCTGATCGGCTTCTGCCGTCTTGCCGCGCGGGCGCGTGCCGGCAATGGGCCGCACGGTGACCTCGCCATCCTCCACGCGCACCAGGATTTCCGGCGAGGAACCCACCAGCTGCGTGCGCCCCAGATCCACATAGAACAGATAGGGCGAAGGATTGATACGGCGCAGGGCGCGATAGAGATCCAGGGGCGGCGCGGCGAAGGGGATCGACAGGCGCTGCGAGGGCACGACCTGCATCACATCGCCGGCGCCAATGTATTCGCGAATCCGCTCCACGGCGGCCATATAGCCCGCGCGGCTGAAGCTTGCCTCAAAGTCTTCTTCGTCTACCCGCCCACGCCGCTGCGTCTGGCTCGCGGGTGGCAGCGGACCACGCAGGCGTTCCTCCAGCTCGGCGAGGCGGGCCTGCCCAGCGCTATAGGCATCGGGACGTTGCGGATCGAGTTGCAGCAGAAGTCGCAGGGTACCACGTAGATTGTCGAAGAGCAG
Source organism: Acidithiobacillus sp. YTS05 (assembly GCF_024396695.1). GTDB lineage: Bacteria > Pseudomonadota > Gammaproteobacteria > Acidithiobacillales > Acidithiobacillaceae > Igneacidithiobacillus > Igneacidithiobacillus copahuensis. The sequence continues at coordinate 162,408 of NZ_CP094359.1, read as the reverse complement.
GATCTCGTCAGCCACCAGCAACTGGATCTCGGGGAGGTCGAGGGGATCGGGCAGGGGTTCCACCCGCGCCAAACGCGGCTCGATATAGCGGACGATGTCGTAACCAAAATAGCCCACCAGACCGCCGGTAAAGCGGTCGGCGAGATCGTCCGAGGGTGCCGCGCGGAAGCGCTGTCGGAATTCGCTGACCCAGACGAGGGGGTCTGGATGACGGCATTCTTCCTGCAAGACCCCGTCTACGAAGCGCTGGATTCGCTGCCCACGGATCTCGATGCGCTCCCGCGCGGGCAAGCCTATGATGGAATAGCGCCCCCATTTTTCGCCGCCCTGCACCGACTCGAAAAGGTAGGCATAGGGTCCATCTCCGACTTTGAGAAAGGCGGAGAGGGGAGTATCGAGATCGGCAGGGATCTCGCGACTCAGGGGAATACGGTTGTAGCCCTCATGGGCCAGGAACTGAAAACGCTCGGCACTCAGCACGGGTCACCTCGAAATTTGGCAATGAAAATCACAGACCGCCTGCAATCAGCAGCCGCGCCATCGCCAAGCTTTCGTCGCGTACCCGAGAGGTTTCATAGCATCAGAAATTCCAAACCGTCGCTACCGCAACAGGGGTAGCAGTTGCGGCAGTGTATCGATAACGGCATCGGCTGCCAAGTCTGCCAGGGGCATATCGCCACGATAGCCATAACTGACCGCCACCACCGGCATCCCGGCGGCACGGGCGGCCTGGGTATCGTTGATCGAGTCGCCAACCAGCAGGCCACTGTCCGGCCCCACGCCAAAATGCTCCGCCGCGTGCAGAAGGGGCAAGGGATCCGGCTTTTTGCGCGGCAGGCTGTCACCCGACAGAACCAGATCAAAATAGTCGCACAGCCCCAGACGCTCGAGCAGCGGAGCGGTAAACTGCTCCGCCTTGTTGGTGATGCAAACCAGTTTGCGTTGCTGTTCCCGCAGGGTCCGCAGGGCATCCTCTACCCCCGGGTACACGACACTATGGGCCGTCAGATGCGCGCCATAATACGCAGAAAACTCCTGCATGGCGGCATCGAGTTCGGCCTCACTGGGCTCATCCTGAATGGCCAGGGCCCGCCGCATCAGCTCCCGCACGCCATTGCCAATAAACCCGCGAATGACAGGCATGGCTGCCGGCTCTCGCCCCAAGCTGTGCAGGGCGTGATTGGCCGCCCCGGCAAGATCTGGGGCCGTGTCGATGAGGGTGCCATCGAGATCGATCAGCACGATGTCTGCGGCGAAGCTTGCCTGGCTCATCCGCAAGCCCTCAGCCGGCCAGCGCTGCCCGGAAGGCAGCGATGGTGGCCTTGTAATCCGGGGTATTGTAGATGGCACTGCCAGCGACAAACACATCGGCACCAGCGTCGGCCACCTGCCGCACGTTGCTCACCTTCACACCACCATCAACTTCCAGCTCGATGGCCTTGCCGGTAGCGTCGATCCGTTTGCGGATGGCTTCGATCTTGCGCAGACTGTAGTCGATGAAGCTCTGCCCGCCAAAACCCGGATTGACACTCATCACCAGCACCAGATCGATGCTTTCGAGGACGTAATCGAGCACTTCCAGGGGCGTTGCCGGGTTCAGCGATACACCGGCCTTGCATCCAACGCTATGGATGAGCTGGATGGTGCGATCCAGGTGGATGGTCCCCTCCGGATGCACGGTGATGATGTCCGCACCGGCCTTGGCAAACTCCGGAATGATGGCATCCACCGGCGAAATCATCAGATGGACATCGAGCGGCTTCTGGGTATGCGGCTTGATCGCCGCCGCCACCAGCGGTCCGATGGTAAGGTTGGGAACGAAGTGGTTGTCCATCACATCGACGTGGATGTAATCGGCGCCGGCCTCGTCCACCGCGCGCACTTCCTCACCCAGACGGGCGAAGTCGGCCGACAGGATCGAGGGGGAAATCTTGTACTGAGGCATAATACGGCTCCTTGCAAAACGGCTGGAGCGCCCGGAGGCGCCCCAGCACAGCATGCCACCCGCAGGCGGCAGAGGGGCGCAAAGGCTTAGACGCCCTTGACCCGCGGATCGAGATCACCCGCCTTGTACTTCTTGACCATGGTATCCATGGGGATCGCCTTGATCTTGCTGGCCTGACCGGCAGAACCGAAGGCCTCGTAGCGCGCCTTGCAGATGTCACGCATGGCGTCCAGAGAGGCGGTCAGGAACTTGCGCGGATCGAAGTTCTTGGGATTCTTGTACAGGCTCTGGCGCACCGCACCGGTTGCGGCCAGACGCAGATCGGTGTCAATGTTGACCTTGCGCACGCCATACTTGATACCTTCCTGAATCTCTTCCACGGGCACGCCATAGGTCTCGCCGATGTCGCCACCAAACTCGTGAATGATCTTCAGCCAGTCCTGCGGCACCGAGCTGGAGCCGTGCATCACCAGGTGGGTGTCGGGGATGCGCTCGTGGATCTCCTTGACACGGTCGATGCGCAGGATCTTGCCGGTCGGTGGCTGGGTGAACTTGTAGGCGCCGTGACTGGTACCGATGGCGATGGCCAGGGCATCCAGCTTGGTCGATTTGACGAACTGCGCAGCCTCTTCCGGATCGGTAAGGAGCTGGTCATGGCTCAGGCAACCCTCGGCGCCGACGCCATCCTCTTCACCGGCCATACCGGTTTCCAGGGAGCCCAGACAACCCAGCTCACCTTCGACAGTCACGCCCACGGCATGCGCCATTTCCACCACCTTGGCGGTCACCGCGACATTGTAGTCATAGCTGGCGGGGGTCTTGGCGTCTTCCAGCAGGGAGCCGTCCATCATAACGCTGGTGAAGCCAGAACGGATGGCCTGGATGCAGACGGCGGGGCTGGCGCCGTGGTCCTGATGCAGCACCACCGGAATGTCCGGATATTCCTCGACCGCTGCGAGGATCAGATGCCGCAGGAAGGGCTCGCCCGCGTATTTACGGGCACCCGCCGAGGCCTGCAGGATGACCGGCGCGTCGACGGCAGCCGCCGCTTCCATAATCGCGCGCACCTGCTCCAAGTTGTTGACGTTAAAGGCAGGAATGCCATATCCGTGCTCGGCGGCGTGATCGAGCAGTTGCCGCATAGATACCATTGCCATCGCTGTTACCTCACTAGCAGTAGAAAAAACAGTTACGGTTCAAATCTGGCTGGCCGCGCCCACGCGCACCAGCTTCAGGGTATTCGTCCCCCCCGGCGCACCAATCGGCTCACCGATGGTAATCAGGATCAAATCGCCATCCCGCACGACGCCGCGGCGGCGCAACTCATCTTCCGCCGAGCGCATGACCTGCAAGGGATCATCGTGACGACTCTGCGGAAAATTGACCGGATGTACCCCACGATACAGGGTCACCTTGCGTCGCGTATAGACCTGCGGTGTGAGCGCGTAGATCGGCACCCGCGAGTCGGCCCGCGACAGCCACAATGCCGTCGAGCCGCTCTCGGTGAAGGCGGCAATGGCCGCAATTGGCGCGCGTTGGGTGGCAAGGATGGCGGCAGCAGCAATGGTCTCGTCCACCCGCTCCAGAGTTCGGTCGAAGAACGGTTCATCGACATCACAGGGCATCTGCCGCTCGACTTCGAGACAGGTACGCGCCATGGCCGCCACCGCCTCCACAGGATACTGACCGGAGGCCGTCTCGGCGGAGAGCATGACCGCGTCAGTACCATCGAGGACGGCATTGGCAACATCCGATACTTCTGCCCGCGTCGGAATCGGCTGATGGATCATCGATTCCATCATCTGCGTTGCGGTGATGGTGATGCGATGATAGCGATGTGCCATGGCGATGATGCGCTTCTGCACTGGCGGCACCGCAGCATCGCCGATTTCGACGCCCAGGTCTCCGCGGGCGACCATCACCGCCTCGGAAGCCTTCAGGATGTCCTCGATGGCCTCCACCGCCTCGGCGCGTTCGATCTTGGCCACCAGTGCACCATGACCACCGGCTTCCCGAAACAGCCGCCGCGCCTCGTCCATGTCGGCGCCACTGCGCGGAAAGGAAACCGCAAGATAATCCGCCTCCAGCTGCGCAGCGGTAATGATGTCCTGCCGGTCCTTGTCGGTGAGGGCGGGAGCCGTCAGCCCGCCGCCCGCCCGGTTGATGCCCTTGTTGTTGGAGAGTTCGCCACCCTGCACCACGCGAGTGTGGATTTCGTTGCCCTGCACCTTGTCCACCCAGAGCACGATCATGCCGTCGTTGAGCAGCAAGGTCGCGCCGCGCTCGACGTCCTTGACGAGTTGCGGATAGGTCACCCCCACCCGGGTCTGGTCACCAAGTTCGCAGTGGATATCGAGGATAAAGGGGTCCCCCTCGCGTAATTGGATCTTGCCCTCGGCAAACTTGCCGATGCGGATCTTCGGTCCCTGCAGATCGGCGAGAACACCGATGGCACGGCCATGGGCCCGTGCCCGTTCCCGCACCAGTTCCGCCGTACGCAGGTGTCCCTCGGCAGTGCCATGGGAGAAATTGAGGCGCACGACATCCAGGCCCGCCTCGATCAATCGGTCGATGACCTCGGCGGAGCTGCTCGCCGGTCCTAACGTCGCAACAATCTTGGTGCGGCGAATCATATAGGCCTACCCCCGGGCACGAGCCTCTAAAATCTCGAAGGCCGGCAGGGTCTTCCCCTCAAGCACTTCGAGGAAAGCGCCACCGCCGGTAGAGATGTAACCGACGCGATCGGCAATACCATACTTGGCAATCGCGGCCAAGGTATCGCCACCACCGGCGATGGAGAAACCATCACTAGCCGCAATGGCCTCGGCAATGGCCTTGGTACCGCTGGCGAAAGCATCGAACTCAAACACACCCACCGGGCCATTCCACACGATCGTACCGGCCTTCAGGAGCTGATCGGCAAGCTGAGCAGCCGTCTTCGGCCCAATGTCCAAAATCATGTCGTCGGCGCCAACGTCCGTAGCGGCCTTGACCGTAGCCTTGGCATCAGCGGCAAAGCGATCTGCAACCACCACGTCAACAGGAATCGGCACTTCCGCACCGCGCGCCTTCATCTTGGCGATGACCTTTTTGGCCTCGTCGATGAGATCGGGCTCCGCCAGGCTCTTGCCAATGGGCAGACCGGCGGCAAGCAGGAAGGTATTGGCAATACCCCCGCCCACAATCAGGCCATCTACCTTATCCGCGAGGCTCTGCAGGATGGTGAGCTTGGTCGAGACCTTGGAGCCGGCGACAATGGCCACCAAAGGCCGCTTGGGATTGGCAAGGGCCCGGTTGATGGCCTCGATTTCCGCCGCCAGGAGGGGGCCAGCGCAGGCGATCGGCGCATATTTGGCGATGCCGTAGGTGCTGGCCTCCGCGCGGTGGGCGGTACCGAAGGCGTCGTGCACAAAGATGTCGCAGAGCTTGGCGTATTTCTGTGCCAAGGCATCGTCGTTCTTCTTCTCGCCCTTGTTCAGACGGCAGTTCTCCAGCATGACGACTTCACCCGGATGCAGCGCAAAGCCACCGTCCACCCAGTTCTGTTCCAGGCGTACCGGCTTGCCGAGCAACTCCGACAGGCGCTTTGCCACCGGCGCCAGGGAGTCCCGCGCATGGAACTCGCCTTCCGTCGGCCGCCCGAGGTGCGAAGTAATCATCACTGCCGCACCCGCGTCCAGCGCCATCTGCACCGCCGGTACCGAGGCCCGTACCCGGGTATCCTCGGTGATTTCCCCAGTATCGTTGAGCGGGACGTTGAGGTCGGCACGTATGAAGACGCGCTTCCCCTGCGCGTCCCCGCGCTTGCACACTTCCGCAAAGGTCAGGATCTGCATGGGCTCCTCCGCCTCAGTGGCTCGCCACGTGATTGACGAAGCGCAGCATATTGCAGGTGTAGCCGTACTCGTTGTCATACCAGGACACCACCTTGACGAAGGTCGGATCCAACTGAATACCGGCCTTGGCGTCGAAGATGGAAGGAGCGGAGAAGCCGCGGAAGTCCGTCGAGACCACAGCATCTTCGGTGTAAGCCAGAACGCCCCTCAGGGCGCCCTCACTGGCGGCCTTCATGGCCTTGCAGATGTCCTCGTAGCTCGCCTCTTTGTTCAGCTCGGCGGTGAGATCGACCACCGAAACATCAGAGGTGGGCACACGGAAAGCCATGCCGGTGAGCTTTTTATTGAGCTCGGGGATCACCTTACCCACCGCTTTGGCGGCACCCGTGGAAGAAGGAATGATGTTTTCGAGGATGCCGCGGCCGCCCCGCCAGTCCTTGTGGGATGGCCCGTCAACGGTCTTTTGGGTAGCCGTGGCCGCATGCACAGTACTCATCAGTCCGCGCTTGATACCAAAATTGTCGTGCAGCACCTTGGCCACCGGCGCCAGACAGTTGGTGGTGCAGGAGGCCGCAGAGACAATCTTTTCGCCGGCATATTTGGCGTGGTTGACGCCGTAGACGAACATGGGGGTATCGTCCTTGGAAGGCGCCGACTGCACCACCTTTTTGGCACCGGCATCGACATGCTTCTGGCAGGTCTCCGTAGTCAGGAAGAAGCCCGTGGATTCGATGACGACATCCACGTCGACTTCTCCCCACTTGAGCTCCGCCGGGTCCTTCTCTGCGGTCAGGCGGATGGTCTTGCCGTTGACGATCAGGCTATTCCCCTCAACGCGTACGTCACCAGCGAAGCGGCCGTGCACGGAATCATACTGCAACATGTACGCAAGGTAGTCAGGAGGTAGGAGGTCGTTGATGGCAACGACGTCCAGATGCTGGAATTCGGCCTCCTTGGCGATCGCTCGGAAGGCCATGCGGCCGATACGCCCAAACCCATTGATACCAACACGAATGCTCATGGCAAACTCCTCAGATTATTAAAATGAAAGTCTTATAGCGCCTTGAACCGTGCGACGACGTTGTCCACGGTAAAGCCGAATTTCTCGAAGAGGATCGGGGCCGGGGCCGAGGCGCCGAAGTGATCGATCCCGACCACCGCGCCCTGCAGGCCCACGTATTTGTACCACAGGCCCGTGGTGCCGGCCTCCACCGCCAAGCGCTTGCTCAGAGCAGCGGGGAGCACGCTTTCGCGGTAGGCCGCATCCTGCGCATCGAAGAGCTCCAGGCAGGGCATGGACACCACGCGTACCTCAACGCCCTGCTCGGCCAGTTTGCCCTGCGCCGCCAGCGCCAGCTCCACTTCGGAGCCGCTGGCAATCAGGATACCGGTAGGCTTGCCATTGGCAGCATCCTTGACGACATACCCACCGCGACGGGCGCCATCGACCGTGGCATCCGTATGCGCCATGGCAGGCAAGTTCTGTCGACTCAGGGCCAGCAGGCTGGGAGTCTTCTCCTGTCGCACCGAGGATTCCCAGGCAATCGCAGTCTCTACCGCATCGGCGGGACGCCAGACATGCAGGTTGGGGATCAAGCGCAGGCTGTTGACCTGCTCGATGGGCTGGTGGGTCGGACCGTCTTCACCCAAACCAATGGAGTCGTGGGTCATGACGTAGACGACGCGCAATCCCATAAGAGCCGACATGCGGATGGCATTGCGGCTGTAATCCGAGAAGATCAGGAAGGTGCCACCAAAAGGCAGGAAACCACCATAGAGGGTGACGCCGTTCATGATGGCCGACATACCGAACTCGCGCACGCCGTAGTGAATGTAATTGCCATCTACCTTGTTCTTGCCGAGGTCTTCTGCTTCCTTCCAGCGGGTATTGTTGGATGGGCTCAGATCGGCAGAACCACCGATGAATTCGGGCAAAGAGGCCGCGATGCCCTGAATGGTTTTGCCAGACGCAACGCGGGTGGCGATTTTTGGCGACTCGGCACGGAAATCGGCAATGACCTTGGCGATGGCTGCATCAAACTCTGTGCTCGGTTTGCCCTGCAGCCGGCGCTCGAATTCCGCCGCCTCCTTGGGGAAAGCCGTTTTGTAGGCAGCAAATTTCTCCTGCCAGTTCGATTCCGCAGCCTTACCCTTGGCCCGCGCATCCCAACCCTGGTAGATCTCCTGGGGCACAAAGAAGGCCTCGTCGGACTTCCAGCCGAGATGCTTGCGGGTGGCGGCAACTTCGTCAGCGCCGAGAGCCGCACCATGCACGTCATGGGTCCCAGCCTTGTTCGGCGAGCCCTCGCCAATCACCGTCTTGCAGCAGATCAGCACGGGCTTGCTGGCCTGGGAGCGGGCCTCGACAATGGCCTTCTTCACCGCCTCGGGGTCATGACCATTGATGTTGCGGATGACGTGCCAGCCATAGGCCTCGAAACGCGCCGGGGTGTCGTCGGCGAACCAGTTGTCTACGTGGCCATCGATGGAAATGTTGTTGTCGTCGTAGAAGCAGATGAGCTTGTTCAGGCCCCAAACCCCGGCCAGGGAACAGGCCTCGTGGGACACACCTTCCATAAGACAGCCATCGCCCAGGAAGACGTAGGTGTAATTGTCGACAATCTCGTGACCCGGACGGTTGAATTGCTTGGCCAGTAGGCGCTCGGCCAGGGCCATACCGACGCCGTTCGCCAATCCCTGACCCAAGGGACCCGTAGTGGTCTCGACTCCCGGCGTGTCGCGATACTCGGGATGACCGGGCGTTTTGCTATGCCACTGGCGGAAGGCCTTGATGTCGTCAAGGGAGAGATCGTAGCCGCTCAGGTGCAGCAAAGCGTACTGCAACATGGAGCCATGGCCGTTGGAGAGCAGGAAGCGATCGCGCCCCGCCCAATGCGGATTGGCGGGGTTGTGAACCAGGAAGTCGTTCCAGAGCACTTCGGCGATGTCCGCCATTCCCATGGGCATGCCCGGATGGCCGCTGTTGGCCTTCTGCACGGCATCGATGGAAAGGATACGGATGGCGTTGGCGAGTTCGGTACGAGATACGGTCATATAGGCTCCTCAGAGAGGCGACCGGCGAAAAACCGGGCGCCGCAGCTAGTTTCAAGAAATCAGTCGTCGGCCCGCTGATGGGTACGCACCCGGCGCAGGATGCCGTCGTGACCAGAAATCACGAGGCTTTCGCTCTCGACGAAGAAATGCGAGCGGGATACACCATCCAGGATATCGCCGCTGGTCAGGCCGGTGGCGACAAAGAGAACGTCATCGCTGGCCACCAGCTCATCGCGGCCAATCCACTGACCCACCTTGAGCCCGGCCTCGGCGATGGCTTCTGCCTCACCCGGCTTCTGCGGCGCCAGGGCACCAAACATGTCGGCGCCCATGGCGCGCGCGGCACAGGCGGTGATCACGCCCTCGGGGGTGCCACCAATACCCATCATTGCATCCACTTTGGTGCCGAGGGCAGCCATGATGCCACCACTCACGTCGCCATCCGTCTGCAGGCGCACCGTGGCGCCGGCGGCCTGAATTTCCTTGATCATGCCATCATGACGCGGCTTTTTCAGCAAAAAGATGCGCAGCTCCTTGACATCCTTGCCCAGCGCCTTGGCCAGCGCATGCAACTTGTCCTTCATGGGAGCCGCCGGGTCGATCTTGCCACGCGCCGGCGCCGGCACTACCAGCTTGTCCATATAGAAGGCCGGGCCAGGGCGGAACATGCTGCCCTTGGGAGCAGCGGCCAGCACGCAAATGGAACCCGGCATGCCATAGGACATAAAGGTGGTCCCTTCTACCGGATCAACGGCGATATCGACTTCGGGACCCGAGCCGGAACCCACGGTCTCGCCGTTGTAAAGCATCGGGGCTTCATCTTTCTCGCCTTCACCGATGACCACCGTACCGCGCATGTGCACTTGCGCCAGGGCCGCGCGCATGGCGTCCACCGCGGCACCATCCCCCTGCTCCTTTTCGCCTCGACCAATCCAGCTGCTGGCAGCGCGCGCTGCAGTTTCGGTGACAGGGAGGAGGCTCAGAGCCAGATTGCGGATGGTAGCCATAGGGGACGTCCTTCAGGTGGCGATAGAAATAGGCCCAAGGATAAAGCAAGCGAGGCTTTTTGGGAACTCGACTGTTTGACTGTTTGATAAACAATGATGCAGTTTGACGGGGTAACGGCGGAGTTCCCGCATCTCCAAAGCAGTCCTCTCGGCGCTACCTACTCCGCGGGATGACGCAAGATCGACTCCGTAGCGACGTTGGCAAGATATTCCCGCCAGGCGGCGTGCAACTGCGGGTCCAGGGTAGCCAGCACCGAGGTCTTCTGCAGATTCCGCAGGGGCAGGGCTACGCCGTCCAGGGTGCTCATCTGGCCGCCCGCTTCCTGGAGAATCAGCGACCCTGCCGCGCGGTCCCAAAGCTGCTGTGCTCCGTGCAGGTAGAAGTGATAGTACCCGGCCGCCAACCAGCTCCACTCCAGCACGCAGCTGCCAAAATTGCGCTGGCTGTGAAACGGTTGCTGGGTCAGCAGACGCAGCGCCAGCTCTCGAGTCAGACGTTTGTAGTCCACCACGCCCACCGTGGCCCGCAGGTTCGGGGCCTGGCGCGTGTGCAGAGGCGTACCATTCACGAAGGCTCCACCACCGCGTCGGGCAGTAAACAGGGTTTCGCGCGTGGGATCGTAAATCCAGGCCTGTAAGGGTCCAGCGTCGTCCAACAGCGCCAGGCTGATGCCAAAGACTGGCACTCCGGCAGCAAAATTACTGGTCCCATCCAGGGGATCGAGACACCAGAGAAGTTCTGCACGACGCAGCCGTTCGGCCTGTTCCGCCGCGCTCATCTCTTCCCCCAGCAGGGGGATTTCGGGATAGCGACGGAGCAGGGCATCCTGCAGGAAGTTCTGACTGTCGATGTCGGCACTGGTGACGATGCTGCCATCTGGCTTGCGCGAACTGGCCACCCGTTGGTAACCGGGCAGGATGATGGTCTCGGCACAGCGGCGGAGCTGTTGTCCGATCCAGTCACCATCGATTTGCCGCAAGTCTTTCATGCCGCAAGGATAGATCAGTGTGCTGCTGCGGTCATCCCGATCTTTGCGAGAAAGGACAGATCGCCCACAATAGGGCCATGCCTCGCATCCATCTCTACAGCGAAGTCACGCCCCAGCTGGGCGAATTTGCCCTGGCCGAAGCGCCCAGCCATCACCTGCTGCGGGTGCTGCGCGCCCGCCGCGGACAGGAGCTCACCCTGTTCACCGGCGATGGACGGGAGTATGCCGCGACACTGACCGGGGTGACGGGGAAGGCGGCGCTGCTGGCGGTGGAAGAGGTGGGCCTGCGCGACACCGCCAGCCCCCTCGCGGTGACCCTGGCGGTGCCCGTGTTGCGTGGCGAGCGCTGGGATTGGTTGCTGCAAAAGGCTACCGAACTCGGCGTGGCGCGAATCCAACCGCTGCATAGCCGCTTTTGCCAGGTTCCGCTGGCAGAGGCCCAAGGCGAAAAAAGGCAAAAGCGTTGGCAGGAGATCCTCATCGCCGCGGCTGAACAAAGTCAGGCCACCCGCCTGCCTGCCCTCGCGCCAGCACTGTCCCTGGCTGACTATCTGCAACAGCCACATGCGCCAACCTGCCTGATCTTTGATAGCGCCGCAGAAGAGGGCCTGAATACCATGCCCCGTCCGCCGGTGAACCAGGTGGACCTGTTGACGGGTCCGGAGGGGGGGCTGGCCGCGGAGGAACTCCAGGCAGCCGAAAGCGGGGGGTTTTTGCTGCGGCGCTGCGGGCCCCGCATCCTGCGTGCGGAAACCGCTCCCATCGCTGCGCTGGCGATTTTGCAGGCCCGCTGGGGCGATCTTGGTTGACAGCGCGGCCATTGCGCCGGACCATGCAGAAAATTGTCTGGAGCCGAACTCGATGGATATCCTCTTAGCCAATCCGCGCGGCTTTTGTGCCGGTGTCAATCGTGCCATCCAAATCGTCGATCGCGCACTGGAGCTCTTTGGTGCCCCGATCTACGTGCGTCACGAGGTGGTGCACAACCGCCATGTAGTGGATGACCTGCGCAATCGCGGGGCGGTTTTCGTCGAAGAGCTCGACGAGATTCCCGATGGCGCCACGGTCATCTTCAGTGCTCACGGTGTCCCCTTGGCCGTGCGGCAGCGGGCCGAGGAGCGCGGCCTGACCGTTTTCGATGCCACCTGCCCGCTGGTGACCAAAGTGCACATGGAGGTCAAGAAATACAGTCGGGAGGGCATGGAGATGGTATTGATCGGCCATGCCGGCCACCCGGAGGTGGAAGGCACCATGGGCCAGGTTGAATCCGGCATGATGTACCTGGTCTCGGATGTGGCCGATGTACAGCGTCTGCAGCCACGCGACCCCGAGCGTCTGGCGTATATCACCCAGACGACCCTGAGCATGGATGATACGGCGGAAGTGATCCAGGCACTGCGGGATCGCTTTCCCGCGATTCAGGGCCCCAAAAAAGATGACATCTGCTATGCCACCCAGAATCGTCAGGATGCGGTAAAAAAACTCGTACCCGAGGTCGATATTCTGCTGGTGGTCGGGGCACCGAACAGTTCCAACTCCAGTCGCCTGGCCGAACTGGGGCAACGCCTTGGCACCGCCACGCATCTGATTGAAGATGCCAGCCAGCTGCGGCAGGAGTGGTTTACCGGTAACCCGAGCATTGGTATCAGTGCCGGGGCCTCGGCGCCCGAATCCTTGGTGCAGGAGATCATCAACACGCTGGCCTCCTGGGGCGCACAGCAACCGCAGGAGCTGCCTGGCGTCGAAGAAAAGGTAACCTTCAGTCTTCCCCTGGCCCTGGCGCAGGCGACCCATCGCGCCTAGAACCGGTCGGCTCCATATCCCGCGTTTGCAGCTCGCGTAGCTGCAATTCGCGAACCTGTGAGTCTATAGGTTCCGGCGGTGGAATCTCCCGCTCGCCTACCGTGGCACCCAGGTCAGGAAATTTTCGCGCCGAAACCAGTACCCGGGTCTCCAGCGAAGCCGTAGCCTTGTTGTAGGACTGCACCGCACTTTGCAATTGCTTCCCCACCTTCCCCCAATGATCTGCCAGAGTGAGTAAACGATCATGCAGTTCACGGCCCAAAGCACTGATGGCCTGGGCATTGGCCGCCACGACCTCCTGCCGCCAACCATAGGCGGCCGCCCGCAGCAGAGCGATCAAGGTGGTCGGCGTGGCGACCAAAACCTTCTGTTCTACCCCATATTCGATGAGCGCTGGGTCCACCTGCAGGGCGGCACTGAAGAAATCCTCCCCCGGCAGGAAAAGCACCACGAACTCCGGGCTGGGTAACTCCTCCCAATAAGATTTTCGTCCCAGTTGTTGGAGATGGGTACGCAACTCACTCGCGTGCTTGCGCAGAAACTGCTGACGCTCCTCCTCGGACTCCGCCTCGACGGCCTGTAGATAGCCATTCAGGGGCGCCTTGGCATCGACCACGATCTCTTTGCCGCCCGGCAAATGGACCAATAAATCGGGGCGCTGCTGTCCCTGCTCGGTCTGCATGCTGGCCTGTTCGACGAAATCACAGTGATCGAGCATCCCGGCCATTTCCACCACCCGCCGCAGTTGCAGCTCGCCCCATCGACCGCGCGCAGCAGGTTGACGCAACGCCTTGACCAAAGCTGCCGTTTCGCGGTGTAAGCGCGGCAGATGGTCTTGTACCAGGCCACGCAACTGCTCACTCAGGGCGCTGTAGGCGGAAGTCCGCACCTGTTCGAGCCCATCCAGGCGCTCATTCATTTTTCCCAGAGACTCGCGCAACGGGGTGACGAACTGGCTGAAGGCAGTTTGCCGTCCCTCCCAATCCTGCCGGGCTTGCTCTTGGAAGCGGGCGAGGTTCTCTTGGGCCAAGCGCAGGAAGTCTTCATTGTTGCGGCGCAGGGCAGCGCCGGAAAGGGCAGCAAAGGACTCGCGCAGGCGCTCCTCGGCCTGGCTGAGCAATTGCTGTTTTTCCGCGGCTTGCCGACGTTCCTGGAGCAGACGTTCCTGTAATTCGGCCAGGCGCGCGTTTTGCCGAGTGAGCTCCTCCTGCAGGCGCGTTTGTTCCTCGCGCAATGGCTCTAGCTGCGCAAGACTCGCCTCAGCAGAAGCCAAGGCAATCCGGCTTTCCTGTAGCTGAATGGAGAGCGTGCGGATTTCTTCGCGCGCCTGTCGCAGCGACTCTTCCACCTGCAACGCCTCACTAAGCTTAGACTGACAGAGCCGTGACTCGCCCCGCCACCAAAGCCAAAGCGCGAGCGCGCCCAGCAAGGCGCCGCTGCCAAAGGCAGCGACGATCCATGCCAAGAAAGACACGCGCTACAGATCCCCTCAGCCGCTCAACTGCGAGGTACAGTTGGGGCAACGGCTGGCCGCCAAGGGTATGGCGGTTGCACAAAATGGGCAATCTTTGGTCGTGACTGGCGCGACTGGTTTCGGATAGAGGCGATTGATGGTGTGCACCAAGAGGAAAATCACGAAAGCGATGATCAGGAAGCTGATGATGGACATGATGAACAGGCCATAGTTCCAGGTCACCGCACCGGCCTTCTCGGCGGCCGCTAGAGTGAGGTAGGGTCCCGGGGTCTTGCCCTCGTGGAGCACGAGAAAGAGGTTACTGAAGTCCACTTTCCCCAGCACCAGGCCGATGGGCGGCATGACGATGTTTTTCACCAGCGAAGTGACAATGGCGGAAAAGGCGCTACCGACGACAAAGGCGACGGCAAGATCGATGACATTACCGCGCTGCAAGAAAATTTTGAAATCCTTAAAAAACTGACTCATGTTTCCTCCCTTGTTTCTGTTGGACTGTCACCGGAGTCTAGCAAGCTGGCGGCGGGCAAAACAGGGGGGAAAGCCTCGTTCCTGCCCTAGCTTGGCGGGCCGCCATGTCCGGCGCAAAACTGGTTGACTGCGGCTTTTTGCGCCTGCATCGACGATTGATCAGCCTCCTGCAGACAAGCCTGGATATTGCCACGGCAATTCTGCGCCCAGGTCTGGGTTTGTTGAAAGAAACTCCCCGCTGCCTGAGCCGGCTCGGCGTAGGGGTGTCCGGCGAACAGACGTTGCAGCGCGGCATAGTATTCGCTCTTTGCCCCCGCCCAGTTGGCAACGGCATCCCAACAGGCCCCTTGCTGTTCCGGCGTTGCATGCACACAGCCGATGGCGTCGCGCCGCACCAGATCAAGTGAGGCTTTCCAGGAGGAACAAAAGTGCCTCTCCGCTGCTCTTCGCTGCGTCGCCACCGCTGCGAGCCTCTCCTGGGCCATCTGCGCTGCCTGATCGGCCTGCGACGCACGCGTCTGCGCCAACGCTGTGGAGTTGGGCCCAGGTGCCGGGATTTGTGCGCAGGCGCCCAGCAGGCCTGTAGCAAGAAGAAATAGCGGTACTTGTAATTTGCGCATGAAAGTTCCTCATCCTTTCGTTAGCGCCGCCTTTATAGCATAGTTTTTATGAGCTTGCGTCCTCCACCGGCGAGGCACTGCGATGTCGCGCGAAACGCCGCGAAAATCGCTCCTTGAGCCCCTCGAAAAAGACATAGAAGGCCGGCGTCACAAAGAGGGTAAGGAACTGGGACACAATGATGCCACCCGCTACTGCCACTCCCAGCGGCACTCGCGATTCCGCCCCGGCACCAATGCCGATGGCAATCGGCAGGATTCCCAGCACTGCCGCCAGATTGGTCATCATGATCGGGCGGAAGCGGGTAACGCAGGCATCGACCATTGCGTCCACCGCCGAAGCCCCTTGCCGACGTCGGTGGATGGCAAAGTCCACCATAATGATGCCGTTCTTTTTCACCAGCCCCACCAGCATGATGATCCCCACAAAACTGAACAGATCGAGTTCCTGATGAAAAATCCACAGCGCCAGCAAGGCGCCAAAGCCTGCCAGTGGCAGTGCGGTCAGTATGGTCAGCGGATGAATGAAGTCCTCGTAGAGGATGGCGAGGATGGCGTAGATCAAAGCTATGGTGGCCAACAGCAAGAGTGGCAAGGAGGAACTGGACTGCTGGAAGGCCTGTGCCGATCCACCGAAATCGCCCTGTACTCCCGCTGGCAAAACTCGGGCGGCCACCTTCTGCACCGCCTGCGTCGCCTGCCCAATGGAGGTTCCCTGCGCTAGGTTGAAAGAGACCGTCACGCTGGGAATACCGTCATAGTGGCTGATACTCAAGGGGCCGACACCGTAGCCAAAGCTCGCTACCGCCGAGAGCGGCACCAGACCGGCCGTACCCGGTAAGGTAATCGCTCCCAGAGCGCCGATGTTCTGCTGAAAACGCCTCTCCAGATCGAGAATGACCTCATACTGATTGGTTGACGCATAGATCGTCCCGACCTGCGTTCCGCCGAAGGCAAAATTGAGCGCCTGCTCGATGGCTTGCGGCGTTACGCCCAGGGCCTGGGCTCGGCGATGCAGCACATGGACGTCAATCTGCGGATTGGCTACTTGCAAGTCGCTGTTGACGGCCTGTAGACCAGGAACCTTGCGTAGGGCCGCTACCAGTTTCGGGACGGTCGCATCGAGGGTGTCCTGATCTTCGCTCTGCAAGGTGTACTGGTAGTTGGACTGGGAAGAGACGGGTCCCATCTGGATCGCGGGAGGCAGCATAAAACTGGCCTCCACCCCCGGAAAATGTTGTACCGTGCGCCGCAACTGGGCAATGACGGTCTCGCCGCCGGGCCTCTCCCCCAAGGGCTTGAGACGAATGATGAGACGCCCGGTATTGGACGAGCCGAAGGCGCCCGCTCCTTGGCCGGCACTGGACATCACCGATTCGATGGCGGGATTCTTGCCAACGGCGACCGCCACCCGTTCCTGCAGGGTTTCCAGTTGGAGAAAGGAAATCCCCTGCGGATACTGCAGGTTGCCCATGATCATCCCGCTGTCCTCGCGGGGAATAAAACCTTTGGGAAGCAGAAAGAAAAGTCCGATCATGGCCAGCAGGCTCAAGCCCGCGCCCAGGTAAATCCAGCCGCGATGCTCCAGGCTTGTCCGCAGGTTGCGTCCGTACCAGGCACGCAGCCGCGCAAACCAGCGTTCAAAACCCGATGGCGCAGCATGTTTTACCCGCAGATAGCGCGCACAAAGCATGGGAGTGAGGGTGAGCGAGACTAGACCAGAGAGCAGGATCACCACTGCGATGGTAACGCCAAACTCCCGAAACAGACGGCCAATGATGCCGCCCATGACGAGAAATGGTAAAAACACCACCGCCAGGGAAATCGTCATCGACAGTACCGTGAAACCGATCTCTGAACTGCCGGCGTAGGCCGCCTGCTCTGGCTCCTCCCCTTGCTCCTCATGGCGGGCGATGTTTTCCAGCATGACTACCGCATCATCCACCACAAAGCCGACGGACAAGGTCAGGGCCAGCAGGGTCAGGGTGTTGAGGGAGTAGCCCAAATACGAGATGACAGCAAAGGTACCAAAGATAGAGGTAGGAATCGCCAGGGCACCAATCAGGGTGGGGCTGCCACGGCGCAAGAAGAGCCACAACACCCCCGCCACCAGGAGCGATGCCAGAAGCAGGGTGTACTCCACCTCCTGCACGGCGGCGCGGATATAGTCGGCCTTGTCGTAGATGATTTGCAGCTTGGCGCCACCCGGCAAGCCGGAAGTAAAACTGGGCAGGCGCTTCTGGATGGCGTCGGAGATGGCCACCGTGTCGGCATTGGGCTGCCGCACCACGGCGAGGATCAAGGCCCGCTGGCCACCCAGCCAACTGGCAATCTGGTCATTGTCGACACCATTTTTGACGGTAGCAACGTCGGCCAGGGGCACCACCGCACCGCCGTTCTGCTGCACGGGCATCTGGCTGAAGGCCTCGGCATCATGCAGCTGACCATGCACATTGACGGCATAGTTGCGTGCCGTACCCAGCAGAGTGCCCTGGGGCAGATTGACGTTGTGGCTGGTAATCGCCGAACTCAAGGCCTGCAACGACAAGCCATGGGCCTGCAGAGAAAAGGGATTGGCGTGGATGCGTACGGCATAGTTCTGTTCGCCAAAGATCTCCACCTGCGCCACTCCGGGAATCCCGGAAATTGCCGGCACCACCTTGTCGACTGCGTAGGCATTGAGCTTGTAGATCGGCATATCCGGCGCGGTCAATGCAATAAACTCGACGGGCGCGGCCGACGGATTCATCTGCTTCACAAAAGGCAGGCTGGGCATGCCCGGCGGGAGAAGATGCTGCGCCTGCGTAACGGCGTTCTCCACATTCTGGGTGGCGACGTCGATATTCTGGCTGAGATCGAATTGCAGGATGATGCGCGTCGAACCGAGGCTACTGGTCGAGCTCATCGAAGACAAGCCCGGAATACTGGAAAACTGCTTCTCCAGCGGCGTTGCCACACTGCTGGCCATGGTCTGCGGACTGGCACCCGGCAGACTGGCGGAGACCAGCACCGTGGGAAAATCCACGCTGGGAAGCAAGGCCACGGGCAGGCTCTGAAAGGCAAAGATGCCGTAGATGACCAGGGCAAGACTGAGGATGATGGTCATCACCCGTCGGCGGATGAACAGCGCCGAAATGTTCATGCGCCACCCCAGGCATGATGGTGACCATGCCCCGTATGCTCCGCAGCCTTTTGGCCAGGCAGCAAAACGTGCACACCGGCATAGACCCGGGCCGGCACCGGGTCAATGATCTGAGCATTCGCTGGCAGACCAGAAATCACGGCTGTCTGACCATCTTCCCAGAGCACCTGCACCGGCGTTGCCTCGACTATGCCCTTAGGTGCCTGGTAGACGAAATTCCCGCTGCTTCCCTGCTGCACTGCCGCCACCGGCAGGGTCATGGCCTGCGCGACCCGCTGCACGGGTAGACGGACCTCCACATATTCGCCAGGCCAGAGAGTTGCGTTGGCATTGTCTGCCTGCGCCTGTACGCTGACCGTCGCCGAAGTCGCGGCTACGCTATTGTCGATGACCTGCAGCGTGGCGGCAGCCAGGGTCTTGTCCTGCTTTTCATCCTGGACGAGCAGTTTCCAGGCCTGATCCTTGCCCCGACGCGCCGCCCCCAGCAGACTCTGGGGAATCTGGAAATTGATGCCAATGGGGCTGATCTGGTTGATGCTTGCCAGTTGCGTCTGATTCGCCACCACCAGATTGCCCGGCTTGACCAATGCCATGCCGATGCGCCCGCTGATCGGCGCGGTGATGCGCGTATACCCCAGGGTGATCACTGCCTGCTGCACGGCCGCCGCATCGGCGGCCACCTGCGCCTGACTCGCCTGCGCCTGGGACACCGCCTGCGCAAAGCTTTGCTTGGTGATGAAATCTTTTTCCACCAAGGGGCGATCCTGTTCTACCAAAGTCTGGTTGTAGCGCGCCGTGGCCTGGGCTGCGGCGAGGTTGGCCCGTGCCTGGGCCAGGGTGGCGGCCGCCTGGGCTGGGTTGATGGTGAAGAGCGTCTGGCCCTGCTGAACCATCCCGCCCTGGGTAAAGGACAGACTGGCGAGCTGGCCCGAGGTCTGCGGGATGATCGTTACCGTCTGCAGGGGCGTTACCGTACCCAGAAAACTTTGGTAATGGACCATATCCTGCAGCTTGGGCTGGACCAGTGTCACCTGCACGGGCGGCGGCCCGCCCCGTTCAGTCTTCTGGCAGGCGGTCAGAATCACTGGCAAGAACAGGATCAGGGTGATAGCGCCCCAGCGATGTGCTTTCACGGTTGTGTTGCTCCTACGGGCATGCCCACGGCCTGACTCAACTGCGCCAGCGCCACGTAGCTGTTGACGAGATTGGCGATGAGGGTATAGCGGGACTGGGCCAGGGTGGAGTCGGCCTGCAGCACATCCTGGATGGTCGCCTGCCCCACCTTGTACTGCGCCAGGACCACTTCGAGGGCCTTGCGGGCGTTGGCAAGGCTGCTGGACGCACCCGGATAGGCCGCGAGATCGCCCTGAAAGCCATGGTAGTCCTGCCAGATGCTGGCCATGGTACTGTTGCG
Organism: Acidithiobacillus sp. YTS05; assembly: GCF_024396695.1. Taxonomy (GTDB): domain Bacteria; phylum Pseudomonadota; class Gammaproteobacteria; order Acidithiobacillales; family Acidithiobacillaceae; genus Igneacidithiobacillus; species Igneacidithiobacillus copahuensis. Next base: position 142,659 of record NZ_CP094359.1, on the reverse strand, counting down.
TGTCGTCGCCAGGGTATCCGCATCCTGCCGCGCCGTGGCCTCGGCTTCGCGCACGGCATAGTGATTGTTGAAGCCGGTGAAGAGCGGGACGGTCAGGGTCAGGCCCACACTCCAGGTGTCGCCCGGCTGAAAACCACTCTGAAACTGATAGCCGTAGGAACCTGTCACCCCGAGGCTGGGCAAGCCCTGGGCCTGGGCCGAACGCACATTGGCCCGGGCGACGGCGACTTGGGCGCGCGCCTGCTGCAGGGCGGGATTTGCCGTTTCCGCCGCGTGCATCAGGGTCTCGACGCCGCTGCGCAGAGCGCTTGGCGGCGGACTATCCGGGCCGAGAGGGCTGATGTGAATGACGCTACTCGCCGGTAAACCCAGACTACTGGACAGGGTACCCTCCGCACTGCGCACGGTCTGCTCCTGCGTCGCGTACGTAGACTGAGCGCTAGCCAGGGATGCGCGTGCCTGATAGAGGTCGCCAATGGTAGCCTGCCCCGCCTGATGCAATACCTCGGCGGCCTCCAGGGCCTTTTGATTTTCTGCCACCGTCTTGGCGTCTGCCGCCAGCAGGGCCTGGTCCCCCAGAAGCTGGTAATAGGCTTGGGTCACCGTAAAGATCACCGTCTGCAGGGTCTGATTCTGCGTGTACCCCGCCACCCACTCCTGCGCACGGGCGGCATCGGTCTTGGCCGCGCGCAGACCGAAGTCCCAAAGGGTATAGCTCAGACTGAGACTGGGTATGGCGATGTTGCGAGCCGGCACGCTGAAACCGGCGGTGGATACCGCCTGCCGACGTGAGGCATTGGTGCTGAGAGTGACCGTGGGCAGCCAGGCACTCTCTGCGACGCCCAGAGCAGCTGCCTGGGCGCGCAGCGCTTCCCAGGCAGAGGCGGTTTGCGGATTGTGGGCGAGGGCCCAGGCGCTCAGCTCAGGGAGGGTCCAGGTCCGATCCGCCAGCGCCGCTGGCCAGTCTTGCGAGCTTGGCAGGGCGGGAAGCTGCTGTGCCGCTCCTTTCCACGCCTGTCCCGGGTACTGCGGCAAGTCACTGTCGGTGTAGAAAGGATCGTCAAAGACCACGCCGATCCCCGCCTGCGCGGCCCCACTTAGCAAGAAGAGGCTGGAGAATATCCACTGCCAACGCATTGCCATGTCATCTCTAGCTAAAAATTCGCCGTAGTATCGACGATTTTGGCTGGTAACGCAGCTATCCTGGCCCGCGCAAATTGTGTACGTCTGTAACGATGTACGTTGATTTTTGTAAGAATTTTTCACTGGCTTCGAAAGCGGCTGCGCGCGTAGGCTGTTCACCGAGCGATAGAGCTCGTTTTTCGGAGGTACCCGATTATGCGCAAGACACTATTTTCCCTTTTCACCCTGTCGGCTTTGGCGTTGGCCCCGATGGCCAGCATGGCGGCAGACATGCCACCGCCAGACCATGCACCCATGCAGCGCCCGATGCACGGGGGCCCTCGCGCCGAGTGGATGAAAAATGCCCCAGTCCCCATGCTCATGCCCATCGTCTGGCGTCACGCCATCGAACTCAAACTCACCCCGCAGCAGGAATCGCAATTGGAGACCTGGCGCAAGGACCAGAAGGCGCAGTGGGAAACGAAACGGCAAACCATGGAGAGTCATAACCACGCACTGCAGACCGCTCTCCTGCGCGGTGAGACAGGCAGCGCCCTGAAGCCACTGGAAGACGCCGTACTGGCCGATCATCAGGCCATGCTGCAACGCGGCATCGCCCAGGTCGACTTTGTCCATAAGTTGCTGAACGCGGAACAATGGCAGAAAGTAACGGCAATCTATGCGAAGATGGAAAAAGGTCCAAAGTGGGGAGGATGGCACAAACCGTGAGTAGCAATGCCCGCATCTTGTTGGTGGATGACGACGCCAAGCTGCGCGCCATTCTGACGCGATACCTGGAGTCGCAGGGCTACACGGTACATGGCGCCGCTTCGGCGGCGCAGATGGACCGTTTGCTGGAGCGGGAGCGCTACGATCTCCTGCTCCTCGATGTGATGATGCCCGGCGAGGACGGCTTCCAGATTTGTGAGCGTTTACGTCAGCAGGAATCTATCTTACCAATCATCATGCTCACCGCTCGGGGCGATCTCGATGATCGCATCCAGGGCCTGTCCATCGGCGCCGATGACTACGTCGCCAAGCCCTTTGAGCCGGCAGAATTGCTGGCGCGGATCGGCGCGGTGCTGCGCCGCAGTCAGGACAGCGGCACGGTCGAGCCCAGCCCCGGCGCCATCGATTTTGGTCCGTTTCATCTCGCTCTCGATTATCGCCGCCTGTACCGGGGCAAACAGGAAATCACCATCACCGAAACCGAGTTTGCCCTGCTTCGCGCCCTCGCCGAGCATCCTTGGCAAACCCTGTCGCGGGACAAACTCCTCGGCATGATCCATGGCCATAGTGAGGACATCCCAGGCCCTCGCGGCATCGATGTCTTTGTCTCCCGCCTGCGCCGGCTGATCGAAGATGACTCGAGCAAACCCCGCTATCTGCAGACGGTCTGGGGGCGTGGCTATGTCTTTGTTCCCGACGCGGGGAGCCCGGACAAACCCGCGTGAAATTCTGGCGTCTCTGGTCCGATACCCTCTTTGGACGGATCTTTTTGCTGATAGGCGCACTGCTGCTAGCCAGTCAGTTTGCGGTCTACTGGTATTTCACCATCTATCTGGGCAACCCCCAGGCGCGTCACTTGGCACAAAATTGGGCGCAGATCCTGACCCTCAGCAGCGCCCTGGATGTCGGCGAGGCGGAATGGCTGGCCCCGCGCTTGGCCAAGATCGGCATCGCCTTTTTTCCTATCGACGAAATGGAGGGCCATCCGCCCCGCAACCCAATCCTGCGTAATGCTGCGCGTCTGTTGAGCGGAATGGGTTGGCCCGATGCCCAGGTACAGGTCGACAATAAGCATCATCTGCTGTGGATCGATCCCGACCCCCACAGCCATGTCGCCGTTGCCATGCCCATTCCCAAACCACCACCGGGGCCGTCACCACAGTGGTTCAAGCTCAGCGCCATCCTCCTGCTGTCGTTGCTGGGGGCCTACCTCATCGTGCATCAGATTACCGGTCCGTTGCGCCGCCTGGTGCAAGGTCTCAACGCCAGTCGTGGTCGCGAGGGGCCGGTGGTATTGCCGGTAGAGGGACCGGAAGATATCAAGCATCTGGCGGGCGAACTGAACAGTGCCCTGCGCGAACGCCATGAACTGGCGGAAGAACGGGAGATGGTCCTGCTCGGCGTTTCTCACGACCTGCGCACGCCCTTGACGCGGATGCGCATGCTCGCCGAGTTTCTCCCCAAGGAGGCGGCAGATCTGCAGAAAGATCTGGTCGACAATCTGTGGGAAATGGACGAAATCCTGCATCAGTTTCTCGATTACGCCCGCAGTGGACGCGAAGAATTGGCCGAAGAGATCGATCTGATCGCTTTCCTGCGCCATTTTGTCGAATCGCAGGGTGACGATGTGCTTCTGCAGAAGCCGGAATGCGAAAGCCTCTATCTCTCTATCACTCCGGTGGCGCTGCGCCGCGTCCTGCAGAACCTGGTGGAAAATGCCCGCCGCCACGGGCGGCCCCCTATCGAGATCCGCGTCGCTCAAGAGGCCGGTTCCGCGAGTATCGAGGTCCGCGATCATGGCAACGGCATCTCGGCGGAAAAACTGGCTCAGCTTGGCAAGCCTTTCGCACTGGCCGGGCGGGGCGGCGGCACCGGACTGGGCATTGCCATCGTGCAGCGTATCCTGCAACGTCTCGGGGGCCGCATCGAGTTCCGCAACGCCCCCGAAGGCGGCTTACGGGTGCGCTTCACCCTGCCCTTGCGCTGAGGCTGCCTGCCGCGGACAGAGTTTGCGCAACTCCTGCAGCTCCTTGGGGTCGAGTTTTTGCCAGGCAATGTTGCCACAGCGGCCTTCAATCGCTCCCTCGATGGTACCCTGCTGGGAGATGCCGGGAGCGACGACAAAATCCGGCACCGAAACCACGCTACCGGTAGGGCTTACCGACTGCAGCGCCGTCGCCGAACTGGCGGTTTTGGCAACCGGCGCAGGACCCGCCGGATGCAGCCACAGAAAGAAAAATCCCACCAAGACGATGATGGCGAGAATCACGATGATCACCGCCATCCACGATGCCTTGCTGTTTGCGTCCGTGCTCATCATCTACACCCCCCGTGCTTCTCTTCAGGATAGTCTTTCCAGACTCACGATGCCCAGGGCCAGCCATTTGCTGCCGGAGCTGAACTGAATCTGTACCCGTCCCTGGCGTCCACCGCCCTCATAATCCAGTACCGTCCCCTCACCAAAAACCGGGTGACGGATGCGCCCACCCAACGGGTAGGGGCAATCGCTGCGCCCACCGCTCGAAGCCGATAGAGCAGGCGCCAGCGGTCGGCTGATGCGCGCGCGCGGGCGCAGCTCTTCGATTTCCTCTGCCGGTAGCTCGCGCAAGAAGCGCGACGCCAAGGCCAAACGCTCCGCGCCATGCAGCCGCCGGCTCTCGGCGTGACAGAGAACGAGCTGCTGCATGGCGCGGGTCATGCCCACATAGCAGAGGCGCCGTTCCTCGGCCAGACCGGCAGGGTCTTCCAAGCTACGTTGATGCGGAAAGAGCCCTTCCTCCAGCCCAACGAGAAAGACCTGGGCAAATTCCAGCCCCTTGGCACTGTGCAGGCTCATTAACTGCACCGCATCTTCCCAAGCCTCGGCCCCGCCTTCCCCCGCCTCGAGGGCAGCATGGGTGAGAAATTCGCTGAGTATATCGCCGGGTACGGGACTCAGTTCACGCAGGCCCTCGGAGCCATCCTGCAGGGCAAAACTGCGCGCTGCATTGATCAGCTCTTCCAGGTTTTCCAAACGTCCTTCGCCACGATCGCCATCCCGCGCATGCCAATCGCGCAGGGGAACCTGCTCCAGGACCAGACGCACCTGCTCATCTAGCTCCTGGTGGGTGCAGGCTTCTGCCAGGCGATCGATGAGGGTGAGAAAGGCATTGAGCTTGGGCTGCGCCATCTCTCCGGCGGCCTGCCAGAGCGAAATGCCGCGCTCGCGGGCAAGACTGCGCAGGCGTTCGAGGGTGACAGCGCCAATACCGCGCGCCGGCACATTGACCACCCGCTCGAAGGCGGCGTCGTCGTGGCGCTGCAGGACCAGACGCAGATAGGCGAGGACGTCCTTGACCTCGGCACGCTCGAAAAAGCGCAGGCCACCATAGACCCGATAAGGCACGCCGGCACGCAGGAGATGTTCTTCAAAGGGTCGCGACTGGGCATTGGAGCGATAGAGGATGGCACAGTCCTCGCGCTTGCCGCCCGCCGCCACCCACTGCTCGATGCGACCGACCACAAAACGGGCCTCATCTTCTTCGTTGTAGGCGCGATAGAGCTGCACCGGGGCGCCCTCGCTGCGTTCCGTCCACAGGGTCTTGCCGAGGCGGTCGTGATTCTGCGCGATGACGGCATTGGCCGCTGCCAGAATGGGCGCTGTAGAACGGTAGTTCTGTTCCAGGCGGATCAGCCGGGCACCGGGAAAATCGCGCTGAAAGCGAAAGAGGTTTTCGACTTCGGCACCACGCCAGGCATAGATCGACTGGTCATCATCGCCAACCACGAAGAGATTCTGATGCCCCTCCGCCAGCCGCCGCAGCCATTGATATTGCACGGCATTGGTGTCCTGGAACTCATCCACCAGAACCTGCTGAAACCGCTCCTGATACTGGGCAAGAAGGGGAGCATCGTTCCACAGGCGCAGGGCATAGAGCAGCAGGTCGGCAAAATCCAAGGCTCCAGCGCGCTCGCGCAGCAACTCGTAGCGCTGATAGATCTCCAATAGCTGCGGCGGCACCGAACGCTCGCCAGCGAGCTCCTGCGGCCCGAGGCCGCTGTCCTTCCAGCGACTGATGCGCCCGGCGACCTGCCGCGCCGGCCAGTGTTTATCGTCCAGCTGCAGCTCCCGCACGGCACGCCGCACCAGACGCTGGCTATCGTCCGCGTCGAGGACGACAAACTGCTCGGGCAGATCGACCAGCTCGTGGTGCATCCGCAGCAGGCGATGCGCAATGCCATGAAAGGTTCCCATCCACAAGCCACGCAGATCCATGTCGAGCATGGCCGCGAGACGCTCGCGCATGGCCCGCGCCGCCTTGTTGGTGAAGGTCACCGCGAGGATCTGTCCTGGATAGAGGCCGTCTTCCAGCAAATGGGCGATACGGCTGGTGAGCACGCGCGTTTTCCCGGAACCCGCGCCCGCCAGAACCAGTGCCGGCCCCGGTGCCAGCAGCACTGCCTCCCGCTGCCGCTCGTTTAGTTCCATACCTGCCTTACCGTGCCGGTGACTTGAAAAAACACCTCTGCGCCCCCACAGTCGCATCAGGTTCATCAGATGCCATCGCGGCATGATACGGGGGGTTCCCTTGGAATACAAAGACTACTACCAGATCCTGGGGGTAGCGCGTGACGCCGACGCGGACGCGATCAAATCCGCGTATCGAAAGATGGCGCGCAAATATCACCCGGACGTGAGTAAGGAGGCCAATGCCGAGGACCGCTTCAAGGACCTGCAAGAGGCCTACGAGGTACTGAAAGATCCGGAAAAGCGCCGCGCCTATGATCAGCTCGGCAGCAATTGGCAAGCGGGGCAGGATTTTCGTCCGCCGCCCGGCTGGGAACATTTTGCCGGCGGCTTTGGCGGCGGTGCGAATCCCAATATGGGCGGCTTCAGCGACTTCTTCGAGGAGCTCTTTACCCAGCAGGGGCGCCGCAGCTCACGCGGTGGTGCACCCTTTCGTATGCGCGGGGAAGACAGCGAAGCGGAGATCCAGATTCCCCTGGAGGACGTCTTCCATGGGGCAAAGCGAGAGATTTCTCTGGAAGTGCCCGTACTCGGCCCGGACGGACGCATGCACCGCGAACGCCGCCAGCTCAGCGTCAAGATTCCCGCGGGCATCGCTGAGGGCCAGCGCCTGCGGATAGCCGGGCAGGGACAGTCCGGCCAGGGGGGCGGTCCCAATGGCGATCTCTACCTGCGGGTGCGCTACGCAGCACATCCGCAATTTCGTGCCGAGGGAAAGGATTTGTACCTCGACCTGCCTATTAGTCCGTGGGAGGCGGTACTGGGTGCCTCAGTATCGGTACCTACCCTGGATGGGCAGCTTCGGGTGAAGGTCCCGGCCAGCAGCAGTAGCGGACAGAAATTGCGACTCGGGGGCAAGGGATTGCCAGAGAGCAAGGGCGGCAAGGCCGGCGACCTCTACGCGGTTCTCCAGATCGTTGTCCCCAAAGAAGTCAGTGCAGCGGAGAAGGAGCTATGGGAAAAGCTCGCGACAGAAAGTCGTTTTCAGCCGCGGAATGATTGACACTCAGGAGCGAGCAAAAAGAACCGCTTGATTGCGCCCGAGCCGTTTGGCCTCGAAGAGCGCGTGGTCGGCTGCTTGCAGCAGATCCTTTGCAGAAGCCATCCGTGCATCCCGGCTTGCCGCCCCGATACTGACCGAGACATCTGGTTGCAGGTCAGTCCAGGTATCTGCCGCAGCCAGTTGCGAGCAAATGCGCCGTGCCAACACCTGGACACCTTGCGCGTCCGTGTCTGGACAAATGATCAGAAACTCATCGCCCCCCACGCGGCAGGGAATATCCTGGTGGCGGGCAAAGGCGTCGAGAATACTCGACACCCTCTGCAACACTTCGTCACCCACGTCGTGGCCGTGGGTATCGTTGATCAGTTTGAAGTTATCCAGATCCAAGAGCATCAGAGCAAGATGTTTATCGTGGCGTTCTGCTATCGACCACTCTTGTGCCAGCCTCTCGTCGGCGTACCGGCGATTGCGTAGGTGGGTCAGCGGATCGGTAAGCGCCGCTTGTCGCAGATCCCGATTAACATCCGCCAAAGATCCGGTGAATTTGCGCATGCGCTCCTGTCGATGCAGATACTTTTGTCTTGCCTCTAGGCGACGCTGGGCCAACTGCAAGTGTTTTCGCAGATTTTCGGGGAACGAAGACCTGGGTTCGTAGGCATCAATTCCGAGGCGAAACAGCTCACTTTCACTTTGTGCGTCCAGCGTATCGCCAACGAGCAAGATGTACGGCCCGAGGACCGGGTCCAGGCCGCGTAAATTGGTCGTGATCCACTCCCTGGCATTTTGCTGGTAGGCGACGACCAGCAAATCCAGACTCGCAGTATCACTGACCTCTGCCATCAATGGCGAAAGTCCCAGACGCGAAAATACTTCCATGCACTCGTCGGTCACGTCGTTGTCCATCGCCAGACACGCGACCCGCAATGGGGAGGAGTCGCTCGCTGGAGTTCGCTCTCGATCCATCAGGAGTTCCCAGTCCAGCGGCTCTGCAAGCAACGGCGCCGCTTCTTGCAATAGGCCCTGCCATTGCGGCCAGGCCAAAAGGAGGCGGGAGACTTGTTCGCGGACGCGCACGGTGTCCAAACCAAGCTTGATCATCTCCTCGGCCATTTGCGCTGCGCTGGCGGATCGGCGCGGATTATCACGCAGGCAGAATTCCGCCATGCCCAGCCCAAAACGAAGCAACCGCGCCAGAAACAGCGATCGACCCGCGTCTGGAAAGGAGCTCAACTCCTCCGGCTGTGCCTGATGAAATATGGCCTCCACGAAAACCATCGGCAATCCCCACTCTTCTACCAGCAGGGAAGATAATTCGTCATGATCAATGCCATACTGCTGACGTTCCATTTGCAGCAGCGCGTTACCTTCGGATGGTGGCACCGTGCCACGCAATTCTACATAACTCTCGGAAAACAGACTTACCAGGGCCAGTTCGCCCACATTGGCTAAGAGCGCCACAACAAATATTTCGTCTGCATTGACCTGACCAAGTTGCTCAGACAGTGCTTGTACGGCGAGCGCCGACAGCAGTGAAACGGTCCAAAATTTGGCGTAATCGAATCCGCTCACCCGCGGAGTGGTCGACTGAATGAGCGCCAAGGCCAAGATGAGACGTTTGATTTGCGCCTGCCCGAGCACCAGAATTGCGTCCGAAACCGCCACTATGGGACGTGAGCGCGTGCGAATGGAGACATTGGCGAGCTGTAGCAGCCGCGCGTTTGTCGCTGGATCGGATTGCAGCACCCGCACTAGTTCGCGATTGTCGACTTCCTCTTGTTCCAGCAATCGCAACGCTTCCAGGTACACCCCTTTCGGTGAAGGAAGCTTGCCACCCTGACGATACTGGGATAGCCAATCAATATTCCTCGTTGCCACTGTTTTCCCCAGCTCGTCCTGCGACATTCTCAGTCTCGTATACTAGACTATTTTTTGCAAAATGCCGTCCCCATTAAATCGATTTGACCATGGCTCTCGCTGTGCCCCATCGCCACGGGTGCCGGCACGGCTCGCTCCGCTGCCAAGAAGACTGGGGCAATGGGCTGCACAGGCACGCCACTCTGGATACTCACCCGCTCCACCCCAGACCAAGACAGGCCCAAGGCCGTGCAGGCATTGCGGGCGTCCTCTACAAAGCGATGCAACACCGTAGTGCTGGCCTGCCGCTGTGCGGTGGCAATGGCCGAAGCCGCGGCCTCTGAATGCAGAGAGCGCAACTGCAGACGGGACTGCAGCGTGGCCAGAACCGGCAGCAGCACTTTGGGGTCGGCGCGTAGCGACAGATCCCCTGCCACCTGCCAGTCTTTGTCGCTCTGGCGGTTACTGCTGTACCCTGCAAGCTGCCAGCGGATCTGCGGATAGGCAGCCAGTTGCTGTTCTGCCCAGCGCAGATCTTCGTTTACCACACTGGCGGCACTGCTCGCCTGCGGTTTTTCCGCAGTGGCCTGGAGTTGCGCCACCAGTTCACTGTTGGGGACCGTATATTTCTGCGCAAGCCGCAATTCCACCTGTGGCAGGGAATTCTGAGTATCTGCCGAGGCGGTCGGAGCGATACAGCAGGCCAGCACCGCCAAACTGCTACGCAGTTTTTTCATGGTTTTCTCCATGGCCTAGTTTCCGAGGCAGTATAGTTCATGTCATAGCCTATTGCTCTTGGGGGGCGGCCGCTCAGGGAAAGGGGTCGACTCTTCAAGGTAGAAAGGATAATTGTACGAGGAGTGGAAATGTTCCATGATTTTTCAGAGCTCGGCATATTTCCTATTCCCTTAGCAGAGGAGGTGATCCATTGAAAACCCAACCGTCCGGCAGCAAACCTATCCATGATCCCATCGTACTGCGCACCTATACCGAGTTTTTGTGGCACCAGGCCAGATATACTCTGGCCGGAATAACCTTCCTGATTCTCTCTCTCGGTATGGGAATCGCTGGATATCACATCTTTTGCAAACTGGACTGGCTCAACAGCCTGCTGAATGCCAGCATGATATTGAGCGGTATGGGGCCCGTTTCATCGCTCCACGGCGGTGCGGCAAAGCTCTTTGCCAGCGCATTCGCACTATATTCTGGCATTGTGTATCTTGCGGTATCGGCAATATTGCTTTATCCCTTGGTGCTGCGCATGCTCAAAATCCTGCATCTCCAGGCTTTACACACGCCCCAATAGGCTTGTCGCTACTACCTCCGCACAGCCGGAAAATATCTTCCGGGGGACCATTGCTGCGCTTTATCGCATTACGACAAAGGTGCATCATCCTCTGCCGGAGGACGCCGCACTATCGCTGACAGGCATCCCCACCAGGTGTTTTTGCGTATCCCATCACCCAAAGGAGGCACCACATGTGTGTTCGAAAGATTTTTTCCATCCTTCTCGGCTCCGCGCTGACCCTCATTGCCGTCAATGGCGAGGCCTGTACCCGGGTGGTCTACCACGGTGAGGATGGCCTGACCATTACCGGTCGCACCATGGACTGGAAAGATCCCATGAACACTCGCTTATGGCTTTTCCCCGCGGGTCTGAAGGAAAACGGTGGGGCGGGCAAGAATGCAGCGGCATGGACTTCGCGCTACGGCAGCGTCGTTGTCACTTCGCTCAACGCCGCCGTGTCCGATGGAATGAACCAAAAAGGCTTGGTAGCCAACATGCTGTGGCTGAATTCCAGCAAGTACCCCGATCACTGCGGGGCCGACGAAAAACGTCTCGCGATCAGTGCCTGGGCACAGTATTTTCTCGACAACTTCGCGACGGTGCGGGACGTCCTTCACTCTCTAAAGACGCATCCCGTTTGTCTGATTTCGGCACCCATCCCCGGCACGGATCGCTTTACCACTCTGCACCTGTCGCTGTCGGATAGCAGCGGCAACAGTGCCATCCTGGAGTACATCGACGGCAACTTGGTGATCCACGAAGGCCGGCAGTATCAGGTACTGACCAATGATCCGGAATATTCGCAGCAACTCGCCGTTGCGAGATATTGGGAAGGGATTGGCGGCACCCGCTTCCTGCCCGGCAGCAATCAGGCTCCAGATCGCTTCGCGCGGGCGAGCTTCTACATTCACGCCATCCCCAATACCGCCAGCAACCGGGTCGGGGTAGCCCAGGTGTTCAGCGTGCTCAACAACATCTCCGTACCCATGGGTATCTCCACTCCGGGGCACCCCAATATCTCCACCACCCGCTGGCGGGTCGTGGCCGATCAAAAGGACCTGAAATACTATTTCAACTCGACCTCCTCCATGGATCTGTTCTGGGTTGACCTCAATAAGGCCGACCTGAAGCCCGGCGCCCCAGTGCGGATGCTGCCCATGGGCCAAGGGGAGACTTACAATGGTGACGTGGTTGACAAATTTGTGCCCAGCAAGCCCTTCCAGTTTGCCCCGGTGCCGCCGGAGGTCTTGGCAGCGTACCGCTGACGCAGCAATTTTTACTGACAAGGAAGCGCCCATGAAGATTTCTGCCAGGTTGTTTTTCCTGTTGCTTCCCGTGACGTTAGCGGGTTGCGCCGCTGCGGCGCCGTCTCGTCAGGACAGCCATCCCCAGCCCCCGGATAAGAGCACGGCAAAAACCTCCCTCGACTGGTCCGACAGTTATGCAGGAAATCTGCCCTGCGCCGACTGTGCGGGCATCCGCATGACCATCAGTCTGCGCAACGATGATCATTATCTGTTGACGCGCCAATATGCCAGCAACAAGGCGGAAGGCATCTTCCGCAGTCAAGGCAGCTTTCATTGGCTGCCGGGAGCTTCGGAAATCGAGCTGTCCTCTGCGGATGGGTCCGGAGAAAGGTTTCAGGTCGTGGAGAATGCGCTGGTACCGCTTACCGGCGAAGGCAAGGCGCTAGAGCTGGGAGGCAAGCGCTGGGTACTGCACAAGGTCAGCAGCCAGGACTCCGCGCAGGCGCTCTACGCCAGTTACCGCTGGCAGCTGAGCAAGCTTCCGGGCTACCAGACCGTCGCCACGGCCAACGGCAAGAAGCCCTATCTGGTCTTCGATCCCGCGGAACGCTCGGTATCCGGCTGGGATGGCTGCAATCGCATTGCCGGACGGGTCGCCCTCGGCGCGGAGAATACCCTACGTTTTCCCGCCCTGGTATCGACGCGCATGGCCTGTTTAGGCAGCAATGCAGGACTGGAGACGGCTTTTTCCACCGCGCTGAACGCAACACGCTCATTCACCTGGCATGGCAATCTGCTCGATCTGCAAGGGGAAAACGGAAAACGACTCGCCCAGTTCACCGAGCTTGCCGAGCCGGAATCTTCAGGCCACTAAGACTTTGCTTTTCCCACAGAAAGCGCATCCTGCCACTTGCCATATTCCTACCGCAGATCGGGGTTTCCGTCCAGCAAGTTCAGCTGGCGGGCGCCGCGGCTCGACGCCTGTATTTGGACGAGACCGCTTACTGTGATTCCTAGTAGGCGCACGGACGCGCCCTGGGGAGCTGCCCGATCCAGTAGTTCTGGTAGCAATGCCATGATGGTTTCCGTATTCGTGATGACCTCGGTCGCCGTATACGCTCGGGTGACCGTGGTAAAGTCGTGAAAACGTGCTTTGACGTTCACCGTGTAACCCACCAAGGCGAGTGCGTGGAGACGGGCAACAACCTGCCTTGCCATCTGTTGTAAGGTAGCCAGCATGGTCCTTCGGTCCTCCAGATTTACTGAGAAGGTCCGCTCCGTCCCCACCGACTTCCGTTGGCGAGTCGGCTGCACGGGTCGTCTATCGATCCCTCGCGCCACTTCATAAAACCAAGCTCCAGCCTTACCGAAAACCGCAATCAACTGCTCTTGCGCCATCTTCCGCAAATCCGAGATGGTCTCGACACCTATAGCGGATAGTTTTTTTACCGTGGCTGGGCCCACGCCATGCAGTTTGCCAACGGGTAGCGGTGCCAGGAAGTCGAGCCCGCGTTCAGGCGGAATAACGAACAACCCGTGCGGCTTCCGCCAGTCGGAGGCCAACTTGGCCAGCAACTTGTTGTAAGAGACCCCTGCCGAAGCGGTCAACCCGGTTTCTCGATGAATTCGGTCCAGAACCTCACGAGCGATCTCGACCGCCAGGGTGCCACCGGCGGTAGCAGCGGTCACGTCCAGAAAGGCTTCATCCAACGACAGGGGCTCCACCAGGGCTGTGTAGCTGCGCAGGATTCCCATGACCTGTCGGGAAGCCTCTCGATAGGCCTCCATACGGGGGCGGACAAATATCGCCTGGGGGCAGAGTGACCGTGCCCGCGCCGCCGACATGGCAGAATGAATCCCAAAACGTCGGGCCTCGTAGCTGCAGGTGGCAACGACTCCCCGCCCTTTGGGATCGCCACCAACGACGACGGGCAGACCGCAAAGCTCCGGCTTGTCGCGTTGTTCTACGGCCGCAAAGAAGGCATCCATGTCCACATGGATGATCTTGCGGAGATCAGGGTTACTCTCTGGCACCAAGTCTGGCAATCGATGACCTCCTCGTCTGCCCAGTGTACCAGAGGGCGCCCGACGACAGGCGATGAAGGCTCAGGCTCGGTGTGGACGCCAGTCGAGCCGGTAAAGACAGCGCTGGCGCCAGAAAGCCGGTCTTGCCTGCCTCCGCTATATACGACAAGCATCCGGATCACGCGACCAAATTGCGGGTCTTGTTGACCGCCTTGGATGCAGCAGAACCTTGGGAACAGATGAAAGCGCCGGGATGGCATCAATGCAGGCATGGCGCTCCGCCTGGAGGCTGCTTTGGGGATAGAGGCAGGGTTCTGGCTACGTATGCAAATGGCGTCCGATAAGTGGTGGACACACACATACACTTGACCGATGAGCGCTACTTCATTAGTATGCCCTCATTTCCTAAACAGATTTTTCAATAGGAACATGTAACATCTTATTGTTCTCATCCGAATAGTCACTCGGAACTCCCTTAATCTGCTGTTTCTAGATGATGTCGTCGATATGGCGGCCGCACACAGAATACGCACTCTCTAACTGGAGAAGGCTTTCATGCGCGAGACATACTCATTTTCCGAAGTAAAAAACAACGTACTGAGTGGGTTGCTAATTGCTCTGGCCCTAGTACCCGAAGCTATCGCCTTTTCTCTTGTAGCTCATGTACCTCTGATTTCTGGTTTGTACGGCGCCTTTTTTATGGTGCTGATTACTTCGGTGTTGGGTGGCAGACCCGGTATGGTTTCCGCTTTCAGCGGTGCCACTGCCGTAGTAATGACAGCACTTATGCTGAAATATGGGATTGATTATGTCTTCGCTGCGGTAGTGCTGATGGGCATCATTCAGATCATTTTTTCTCTGGCCAAACTTAGTAAGTATGTGCGCATCATTCCTCGACAAGTAAACCTTGGATTTATCAATGGCTTGGCTGTGGTAATCTTTCTGGCCCAACTCGATCACTTCAAGGTGCCCGTTCCATCGGGAGGAGAACAGTGGATGCATGGATCCCAGCTGTACATCATGCTGGGTTTGGTTGCCCTGACCATGGCAGTCATCTATCTCTTGCCACTTTTGACCAAAGCGATTCCTGCGACGCTGAGCGGGGCCGTGGTCACCACCCTGGCAGTGATCTTCTTCCATATCCCCACCACGACCGTGGGAGATATCGCTCACTTGGCTGGCAATTTACCAACCTTCCACATCCCCGATGTGCCCTTCTCCTGGCATACCCTATACATTGTCGCACCCTACTCGTTCATTCTCGCAGCCAATGCGTTGGTAGAGACCTTGCTGACCCTAAATCTCATTGACGAAATGACGGATAGTCGCGGCCAGCCCAACAAAGAATCGATGGCCCAGGGATTGGGTAACTTGGTCAGTGGATTCTTTGGTGCCACGGGTGGTTGCGCCCTACTCGGGGAAAGCATCATCAACGTCACCAACAATGCTCTGAAAAGACTGTCGGGAATTACGACCGCTATTGCTCTTATGGCCATCATCCTCTTTGCTTCACACTGGATCGAACAAGTACCCATTGCTGCTCTTGTAGGTATCATGTTTGTAGTAGTGGAGAAAACCTTTGAGTGGAGTAGCCTACGATTTTTTGGAAAATTACCTGCTGCTGACGTTGCCATCGGTATTTTGGTCGCAGCAATTACCATATTTGTCAACATTACTCTAGCGGTTCTAACCGGAGTTATCTTGTCGGCATTGCTCTTTGCTTGGGAACACGCGAAACACATGAGCATAAAAACGCGAGATGATGAGCAGGGCAGAAGAATCTATGAAGTAGATGGCACTTTGTTTTTTGCTTCAGCCCACCAGTTTTCCGAACTTTTCAACCCGAAGGAAGATCCAGAGAACGTTATAATCGACTTCAAAAATGCACGCATCATCGACCACTCTGCCATACAGGCCATCGATTCCCTAGCGGAGCGCTATAAACGGCGCGGAAAAATGGTGCAATTACGGCATCTCTGCAAAGATTGCATGGATCTTTTGACTAATGCCAAAGATTTATGCATCTTCGATATTGATGATCCGCGCTATCACGTAGCTGACGACAAAATCAGCTAGCATTATCGAAATGCATACCATAATACCATCGTATATTTAAGGGCATAGTTACTGAGTAATGGCCGATGTGCGTCGCATGCGTCAGCCTGCCAGTTTTTATCGATCTCGAAGCCACCTATTCTATCTAGAGGATATTGCGACTCGCGCCATCCCGGATGATGAAAGAGATACGATTTTCTTACCGATCGGCTAGATGAGCGACCGCTTCCGCTGCAAAGCTGTCGTGTTCGCGGGTAATAAAGATGTAATGGATGCCTCCCCTTATAGGATCGGCAGCGGGGAGCTCCACGAGTAGGCAGGGAGCCCTCGCTTGAACCGAACGGCATCAAAGTGCCAAGGTGGAAGTTCATCCACAAATGGGTCAAGGAGGACTCACGATGCAGAATACAATTTATGGGCTGGATTTGGCAAAACGGGTGATGCAGTTGCACTGGGTAGATTGGGAGACGGGCGAGATTCATCGCAAGCAAGTGCGACGTGGCAAATTGCTCGAGTTCTTTGTGAACCGCGAGCCCGGCATTGTCGCCATGGAAGCTTGTGGTAGTGCCCACTACTGGGCGCGGGAACTGGGCAAGCTAGGGCACGAGGTGCGCTTGATCGCGGCGCAGTTTGTGCGCCCTTTCGTCAAGACCAACAAGACCGATGCGGCAGACGCAGCGGCGATCTGGGAAACTGTTCAGCGTCCTGGTATGCGCTTTGTCGCCGTCAAAAGCGAGGAGCAGCAGTCCGTTCTGGCCTTGCATCGCATGCGGGAACAGTTGGTCAAGATCCGGACCATGCAGGTGAATGAGATTCGGGGGCTGCTCTATGAATTTGGTATAGATCTTCCCCAAGGCCGCGAGAAAGGTCTCAAGGAGATCCCCGATGCTCTCTCGACGTTGGAGGACAGGCTATCGGCCGTGGCACTAGAGACCTTCCGGCGTCAGATCCAGCGGCTGGCAGAATTCGACAAAGACATAGCCGATATAGAGAAACGGCTGAGGCTATGGAAAAAGGACCAGGAAGCGGTGGCCCGTTTGATGGCGATCCCTGGCGTGGGGCTACTCACTGCCACAGCTATCGTGGCTACAGTAGGGGATATGAAGTCCTTTCGCTCTGGCCGGGAGTTCGCGTCGTTCTTGGGGTTGGTTCCACGGCAGACCGGTACTGGCGGGAAGATTCGCCTGTTGGGTATCAGCAAGCGCGGAGATACCTATCTCCGAACCCTATTGGCCCATGGGGCGCGAGCCGTGGTGAATTGCCAGACCAGGGATCGAAATCCCTGGATCGACAAATTACGCTGTCGGCGGCCCCACAATGTGGTCGTCGTAGCACAAGCCAATAAAATGGCTCGAACGATCTGGGCGTTGCTGGCCAAAAACCGCCAGTATGACCCGAATTACAAGCCAATAGCGGTAGCCGTCGCATGATTACAGGACGATAGTCGAATAGCATGTTTATAGTTTCACAGTTGCGCAGGTAGGCACGATTGATGGCGTAACAGGTCAGACCGGGGAAGGGAGAGCCTGGATCAATCTTGTCCCAAAAAAGGACGCAATAAAGATAAGGTCCCTTTCAGCGGATTTCATCAGGGCCAGCAGGAACCTCCTGCATAACAGGCCGGATATAAGGCAGCACTTTGACCTCACCGTCATACATCGAACGTCGACTTGCTCAAATGGAGGCATCCATATAAGTTTGATCATGGATAGATCATAACACATTGTTTTTTTAGGCACCGATACTCCACCTCGAAAATATAGTTTGATCATGGTGCCCATCAGCATCGTCGCCAGGTCCCGCAACGAGGTAATAAAGATGTAATGGATGCCTCCCCTTATAGGATCGGCAGCGGGGAGCTCCACGAGTAGGCAGGGAGCCCTCGCTTGAACCGAACGGCATCAAAGTGCCAAGGTGGAAGTTCATCCACAAATGGGTCAAGGAGGACTCACGATGCAGAATACAATTTATGGGCTGGATTTGGCAAAACGGGTGATGCAGTTGCACTGGGTAGATTGGGAGACGGGCGAGATTCATCGCAAGCAAGTGCGACGTGGCAAATTGCTCGAGTTCTTTGTGAACCGCGAGCCCGGCATTGTCGCCATGGAAGCTTGTGGTAGTGCCCACTACTGGGCGCGGGAACTGGGCAAGCTAGGGCACGAGGTGCGCTTGATCGCGGCGCAGTTTGTGCGCCCTTTCGTCAAGACCAACAAGACCGATGCGGCAGACGCAGCGGCGATCTGGGAAACTGTTCAGCGTCCTGGTATGCGCTTTGTCGCCGTCAAAAGCGAGGAGCAGCAGTCCGTTCTGGCCTTGCATCGCATGCGGGAACAGTTGGTCAAGATCCGGACCATGCAGGTGAATGAGATTCGGGGGCTGCTCTATGAATTTGGTATAGATCTTCCCCAAGGCCGCGAGAAAGGTCTCAAGGAGATCCCCGATGCTCTCTCGACGTTGGAGGACAGGCTATCGGCCGTGGCACTAGAGACCTTCCGGCGTCAGATCCAGCGGCTGGCAGAATTCGACAAAGACATAGCCGATATAGAGAAACGGCTGAGGCTATGGAAAAAGGACCAGGAAGCGGTGGCCCGTTTGATGGCGATCCCTGGCGTGGGGCTACTCACTGCCACAGCTATCGTGGCTACAGTAGGGGATATGAAGTCCTTTCGCTCTGGCCGGGAGTTCGCGTCGTTCTTGGGGTTGGTTCCACGGCAGACCGGTACTGGCGGGAAGATTCGCCTGTTGGGTATCAGCAAGCGCGGAGATACCTATCTCCGAACCCTATTGGCCCATGGGGCGCGAGCCGTGGTGAATTGCCAGACCAGGGATCGAAATCCCTGGATCGACAAATTACGCTGTCGGCGGCCCCACAATGTGGTCGTCGTAGCACAAGCCAATAAAATGGCTCGAACGATCTGGGCGTTGCTGGCCAAAAACCGCCAGTATGACCCGAATTACAAGCCAATAGCGGTAGCCGTCGCATGATTACAGGACGATAGTCGAATAGCATGTTTATAGTTTCACAGTTGCGCAGGTAGGCACGATTGATGGCGTAACAGGTCAGACCGGGGAAGGGAGAGCCTGGATCAATCTTGTCCCAAAAAAGGACGCAATAAAGATAAGGTCCCTTTCAGCGGATTTCATCAGGGCCAGCAGGAACCTCCTGCATAACAGGCCGGATATAAGGCAGCACTTTGACCTCACCGTCATACATCGAACGTCGACTTGCTCAAATGGAGGCATCCATATAAGTTTAATCACAGCAAGGCGTTGCGGTGAAGACCCGCCAGTCGAAGCCCTATTCCCGCGATTGGCGTAGCGATAAATTGTTGGGAAGGCCCAACCCACAAGGGTTTTCGGTATAATGCTCTCGTCCGAAAGATTCACTCACCGGGTGGACTTGCAGGAGGGGCTGATGAAGGAAGTGGCACAAACGGTGCGTCCATTCCCGGTGGCAGCAACCGAAGAATCCATGACCGCCCACTCGGGGCTCTTGCTCTTTGGGGAGTTTGCGTTGGGGCAGTGACTCGGGTGTTGGCTCGAATAGCAAATGCCGACACCCGCCAGTGGCCATGCCTACACCGCCTTTGGTCACAGCTTTCCATTGCTCCAGATGTTGGCTGGCGGCGACTACTTGCTGGGAGATCTACGCATGATCCACGGTGATTCGGTTCTACGTCGCTTACTGCCGTTGGCACGGGTGCCCAGTACGGATGCGACGGGAGACTGGCTGCGCCGGATGGGGAAGTGGGAAGGGTCTGGCAAGTCTGAGCCGGGTAAATCAGCGGATGGTGGCGCGACGCTTGCGGCAGATAGGGCGCAAGAGCCATACCCTTTCGGGGGTCAGGCAGGGGCTCTGGACTGGGCTGCGGTCGATGATGCCGAGCAACGATTTCTGCAGGCATTGCTCCACGCCTATCATCATAGAGATTAACAATTGTGGGCAGTTTCAAGTATAAAATGCGACGCCTGCGCGCAATTCATAGGTTTGTTGTGTTGCGATTTCAGCGACCTCAGACACCAACAAAATCGCTTTACTCCGGTGGAAACTTCTCTTACCTCATAAGGGTGGCCCATGCGATCCTGAATCTCAGTTATACGCCGAAGTCATGGCACAACAAATTAATGTGCTGCGCGCAGTTTTTGCGTTTTACGCTTGAGCCAAAATAATTTTATTAACGTTCTCCAAGGCGCTCCCTACCATCAGAAGAGGGGTTAAGGTTTTACATAGTCAAATCCACGACTCTCTAATTGCATGATTCTGACAATTCCAGCCGGAACAACAACCGCAGAAGGAACCAACTTTGGCATATGCCCAAGCTTCTTTTTAAATTGAAGCATGGTATTATGACAAGCATCGAACTCTACACCCTCAGAATTCAACGCCGAAATTTTCTGCTTCATAGGACTATTAGCTAACAAAAACTTTAGTCCAGGGCCAAATGCAACTATTACCACCTGAACTTTTTCTTGCCCGAAATAATTTAGAATATTTTGGCTGGTGTTCAGGACCAAGTTCCAACGTGCTGGATCGTCTTGGCTGACCTGGACTACCAGCTTTCGGTTCGCAAATGGGTGATCATGAATAAAGGCAGGATGATCAAAATGAAAATCATGCAACATTGAAACATTAGCCAGAGCTGTTGTTGTTCCGAAGACAATAACCAACATCCCGAGTGTCAGTTTGTTGAACATTTTTTTGATAAGATTCATTGGATTGGCCTCCTCGCCTTAAAAACTAATCATAGCCTGCATGGCAAATTCATTATCGGTTGCAGCGCTCACGGCTGCCCCTGGGCTATTCGGCGCTACACCTGGCGCCTTTAGCGTGCGGAAATAGTATCCCGCCATGAGTTTGGTAAACGGTGTGAAGTGGTACTGTAGAGCTAGTGCCCATGTCTTAAATATTCTCTCCTGACCAGCTGCTTCCAGATTAGGCAGTCGGTTGTAGTAGTCATAGCGGACATCCGCCTCAATCCGTTTGGTGAGAAAGAGTCCACCCTCCACATAATACCCGTTTGCAGTATTGCTAATGTTCGTATACAACTGGTTGTTATATAGCGCTGGTTGCAAGCCCAGTTCTTGACTAAAAGCAGCAGGCGCTGAGATCCAACCGTTGCCTCGCATGTACTCGAACTTTAGACGTCGTCCCCATGGGTGCATGTAACCTTGCAGATACTGGAACCCGGCTCCCTCTCTTTGCATAGTATATGCTTTACCTAGGTAGTCTGGCTGTGCATTTTGATACCAGACCCAAGCGGTGACGTCGCTACGGAAAGGGCCATGTCCTCCAAAGATATATGATCCTTGTAGTCGGGCTGCGTACAGAGGGCTATTAGAAAGATTTCCTGCTGAGACGCTGCCATACATTCCCACCATTGCCCCGTAAGCAAACTGCCAGTGGCCCCATGTCTTCCAGTCGAAAAGCTGAATGCCAGGATAGCGAAATGCATTGACTCCGAGGGCTTCAGAAGATGGTACGAGCACGGACCCACTTGGGCCTGCACCATATGGCGATGAAGGCCTTGCTGCGTAAAACGGCTGCAACATCAGCTGATTTATGACCGTGGGAAAAACTACATAGTTGTAGCTCATGTACCCATTCATGGCATCCTCCGCACTTGGCGCGCGGATTATTCCTGCTTCTACGCGCACCCAAGGAATGTAGCCGCTGAAAGTAAAGCGACCATCCTGCAGTTGTGGGGTGTACTGCCCCCTAACATTGGTAGCGCCGTTGTTTCCGAACTCTCCAGCAAAGAAGTAGGAAATGTGGGGATTGATCCAACCGCGGATCATCAATCGGGCTCGCTGAATGATCCCAGTCGTACTTTGTGAAAAATTCGGCCCAACCAAGTTGTCATGTGGCACTGCGGCAATATATCTTTTTAAGGCTGGATTATAGATTTCTGCCGGCGTCCCAGCCATCGCAAAAACGTCTGGCTCGATGAACCCCGAGATCAGCGGCACATTTTTCGTGTTGGTGTCCTGGATCTTAAACCAATTGGCTGCCGAAGCTGTGGTCAGACACATACCCACCAAACTCACGGCTATAGCCACAGCAAACTGACGTTTTGCCGCGACGGAAGCGATCATTTTGTTCTCCTCTTTTTTGGCTTGTATAAATTGGCGATTCGTGTAAGCATTATCTGTGCCATTTGGAAACCACGCTGCTGCCCTTCGTGAGGCGCTAAATGGCGCAGTGAAGTTAGGAGTTGGTGTCCCGCAAGGTACAACAAATATACATTATATTATGATTTATTTATTGGAGACGTGTATGAGAAGCTTTGCAAAAATTTTCACAGGTGCTATGGCCACGATGCTTCTGGCGCCTGTAGCGGTTGGAGCGGACTTGTACGTTGAGACGGTGAATGCACCAATCAAGCAAGTTGCGCCAGAATTGACCCAAGCCTTAGCTGCACATCACTTCAAGGTTGTAATGCATCTGGATATTTTGAAGAGAATTGAAGCGAAGGAAAAAGCGTTGCATATCCCTCATCTCAACAAGGGAAAGTTTACCGATGTGCAGGCCTTTGTATTTTGCAACCCAATGTTTTTCAGTCAGTTGCTGAATAGTGACTGGAAATCTGCTTCCCTCTGCCCGTTGAATCTAACAGTATACGGCAAGGATGGATCCACAACCATCGTGTACCCTGAACGCACCGCATACGCCCAAAGCACCCCGGCCAACGCAACGGCACAACACATTGACTCTGCAGTCATCTCTGCTCTGAAGTCTATTCCTAAAGCCAGTTGAAATCTGAGAGGTGCTGGCAATGACGTACATTGCTGGGCCTCTCGAAGAGTCATACGCTACTCGCCGGGAGAACGAAGCGATCAGTCCCAGACAGGCTACGTGGTGTGTTGCATCCGCCGAAACGACAGCCGAAGGCTGGGAGTGCAGCAGCGTGCTTTGCCGTATGGTGTGATCGTCGAGTCATAGAAAGATGTGCGCACCCTCTGAACCCCAGCGAGGGCGGGACGGTGCGCTGGTAACCAGGACGCCCGGGGCCCAATCGGTTGCAGTAGGGACAGTAGTTACCCACTGCCCCCGCAGAGATCCGTACGCGCGGAATTACCGCATACGGCTCTTGCCTTAGTTCATGACGCGAAACATTTGCGATGGACTGGGATGAGACTGTTTACGGGAGTAAGGTATCGGTTCTCTATCGGGCCAAAACGCCGCCAAGACGGTAACCACTCAAACCGCACCGTACTTTCTGTTCTTTGGACGTCTTAACCTGCTCCTGCATTCACTGAGCAGGAGCGCGACATGAACCAGCGACGTAGCCAGAGCAACTGGCAAAGACTGATCGACGATCAAGAGGCCAGCGGCCTGAGCCAGAGGGCATTTTGTGTCCAAGCTGGCGTAGCAGTGGCGGCCTTCCAGTATCGGAAACGCGAGCTGCGGGCCCCCATCGTGGCATCTGACCACGGCTGGGGAAAGGAGACGTTCATCCCATTACTTTCGAGCATGACTCGTTGACACGCTTGAGGTGGTCGCAGGCTTACCTCAGATCTCCAACGCCTTTGGCCTAATCAATGAGCCGGATTGCATCTGCCAGTTTTGCAAGCTGCTGCAGAAACGCCTCACGGGCGGACCTCAGCTTTATCTGGAGTGATCCCAAAGCCAAGGTATCCCCGCGGTGTGCTGCCTCCAGTATAGCAACGGATAGTTCATGAATCTCCCGATGCGGCTTCTCCAGGGGCGCAAATTCGGTCAGGTGTCCAAAATTCTGCCGTCCGGCGCCGTCATACCATTTGCCCAGTCGGCATTGATGATAGTCTACGGGCAGGGGCAGCTCTTGCGCTGCTATCGCAGCATCCCCTTTCTCAGACTCGATTAACGCAACATCAACAAAGTGGCCATGGGTCTCTGCCGTGGCGTCGAATTGCATGAGGGTGGTCATGATCCGCATGCTGTGCGCCTTCCCCTGCAAGGATTCGACAAAACTCAGTACATTACTCGCATGGTCCTGCAGCTCCTGATTATGTTTGGCTATTTCCTGTCCTTGTTCCTGTAGGGCAGAAATCCCAGCGTCAATATCCTCGGTAGATGCGCGAACCCGGTTCGACAGGTTCCGGACCTCATCTGCAACTACGGCAAAACCCCGCCCATGTTCTCCGGCTCGCGCGGCTTCGATTGCTGCGTTCAGGGCCAGCAAATTGGTTTGATAGGAAATCTGTTGTATCTCTTGCAGGATGGATCCAATATCCTGCAATTTCTGATGCAAGGCCAAAACGATTCGTTCATTGTTATGAATCACGGTAGCGGTGTTTTTGGAAGCGATCGACATACCCTGGGCGGCCGATTCAATCTCTTCAGCAGAATGATCCACCCGGACGGTGACATTGCGCAATGACTCTGCCGTCTTGTGTGCCTTGTCTTCCGCTCCCTGCATAACTTGGATACGTTGCACTACAGGATCCAGGATCTCTTGTAGCGTGAAAGGAAGTTCTTCTTCCCGGGTGAGATCAACTTTCGCCGTACTTCCCATAATCCCGAGAAGATAGGCTGCAATTTGTGTGGCCAAAGTTTCCTGCACGAGTAACGGTCTCCTATTGATATTTATGCAACAACACTCATGAATCTGCGCGATTGTTCTCAGCGTTACAACACGGATGCTCAGAGGATCGGGCAATGTTCTGCTTTGGTGGGCACGGTACGGTGCCATAGGAACAGAACACACAACAATCACCAGATTTGGGCGAAAGCAGGGCACCGCAACCCTGGCATTCGTAGAAATACAGGCAGGAGTCCACGGGCATGGTTTCTATCTCGGGGTGCCCGCACACTGGGCAGGTGATGATCGATTGCAAAGTGATCCCGCTCATTTGACCACCACCTCGGGATGCTCCTGGAGGAGAGCCACATAGGCCGGGTTCATCTCCTGCTTGGGGAAAAAGGCCTTCCAGGTGCTCACCGGGAGTAATTGCTGCGGCGGTGGGGCGAACACAAAATCCTGCTGCCGGACCATCGTGTGACAGGCGATGCAAGACCCTATCTTTCCAAAGGCGACTACGGTGCCATTTGGCTTGTAGGCCGCCATCACCCAGTTTCGATCCCCGGCATCATACTTAGAAAGCTTCAGCATCGCTGTCACGCCGGTTAACTGCTTGTCCATCCCGTAATTCTCTTTGACCAGAAGACTATGATCTGCATATCGGGAAACGTGGATGATGCCACCCGCTTGGGCAATGGATTGCACTGCGGCGGGATTGGCGAGATCGGTGGTGAAAGCGTCTACCGTGCGGGAACCCACTTGGAATAGCCGGCTTTCTGGCATAATGGCGTGGTTCTTCTGAAGAATCTGAATCTCTTGCCAAAGGGCTTGCGGCGTCGGCACGCTCTTCGTGCCGGCCAGCGCGCTACTCAACCCTAACATCCCGACTGCCATTGACAACCCTAGGATGCGCTTCATGGATATTCCTCCTTTGCATGCGCTCGCAACCACACCGGACTCCCACGCTTTGCCGCCTTGAACGATTCAGAGTCGGGAAGGATGAAATCCCCCCGCAGTCGCTCACAGGCAAGCTAGAAATATGCCAACTCATTCGCCGCACTAATCCACGCCGACAAGCTTTTCATGGAGCCAGATTGCACACCTGCGGGCAATACGGATATGCCGTGCCTCTTGAGCGAGCTTCCACAACATTGCACCTCCAGCCCCAAGTCCAGCAGCTCCCGAAAAAGCCCTAGAGTAGCGGCTCCTCCAGCAAGGTTGTCGGCGCCCAGTAATGTTACTCCATCGCCGACCAGAAACAGGCGTACAGCCTTATCCTCCGCCAACATGGCCCCGGCGAGGCGAATGGCCGTGTCTGCCCGCGGATTTTCTTCGGCGATACTGCTGTGTAGTACGATGAGTGCGGTAATCATTCTCCCGCTCCTTGACGCCAGGAAATGGGATGCGTTTCCTCCACCGTCAGGGCGATCCAGATTGCGGAAACAGCGGTGACGCCCGCCGTCAACCAGATCGTCGGCAGGGCAGCATCGGCCCACTGCGCAGCGCCACCCAAAAGTAGTCCGCCGATGGCGTATCCCGTATCCCGCCAATAGCGATAGATCCCCAACGTCTTCCCCCGCACCGCCGCGGGTGCCACATCTGCCATGGCTGCAATCAGGTTGGGATAGAGTAACGCCATACCCAGCCCCATGACGGCGGCGGCAAGCATCCAGGCGGCAAAGTGATGGACCAAGGCAATCCCCACGAGCCCCAAGGTCAAAAGAAAGAACCCAGACAATATGGGCACTTTGCGTCCCACACGATCGGCAAGATGCCCCGTCCAAAACTGGCATAGGCCCCAAACCATGGCGTAGCTACCCGTAATCCACCCAATCTGGACAATCCCCTCCCCATGAAAGCGAAAGTACACCGGCAGCATCACCCAGACCAGAGTGTCTGCCACCTTGTTGGCCACCCCACCCTGGCAGAGCGCGCGATAGGTATGATCACGAAACGAGACCCGGACAAAGCTCTGCCATCGGCTTTCCGGCTGGGTTCTGGCCGAATCAGGGTGGAGTGGACCGGAGCCGTTCTGTTCCTGATGTTCGGCCTGGGCCCAGGGCAGGGTATCACGCACCCCAATCAGCGCCAGCAAAGCCAAGGCAATCACCAGCAAGGCAAAGCCGAGAATCGTCCAGCGGGGGCCATAGAGTACTGCCAGATAACCAGTGCCCAAACCGGCGAGGCCTACGGCGATATACCCCATGGCTTCGTTGATGCCCACCGCCAACCCGCGTTGGCGGCTGCCGGCCAAGTCGATCTGGCTGGTCACCGTCATCGTCCAGGTAAGGGCTTGATTAACACCTAAAAAAACATTGGCGGCAATGATCCACCACCAGTTCGGGGCAAAGAAAATCAGCAGAGGAATGGGTATACCGGCCAGCCAACCCCAAAACAATACCCGTTTCCGGCCCACCCGATCGGAGAGATCGCCGGCAACAAAATTGAGGATGCCTTTCACCAAGCCGAAGGAGACCACAAAACTGGCGAGAAAGAGAAAGGCGTGACTGCTGAGCCCAAAATCCTCCCGCATGGTCGGCAAGACAGTGCGTTCCATGCCAAGGAGGAGGCCGACGAAAAAGACCTGCGCCGTCTGCAGGGCGAATTGTTGGGAGTTCTGCGTGATACCCTGCGGATATCGCGCCGAGGCTGCAGACGGCATGGCATTCATGCCGAATCTTTTTGCGGGAGCTGCACCAGTTCCGCGCGTTGTTGCGTGGTGAGTTCCATTTGTTCCAGAATCAAGCCGCGCACGATCTGACAAGTCTCCAGCACCTTGGGACTCGTCAAACGGTAATGACAGAAGGTGCCGCATTTTTCACAGTGGACCAGCCCCCGCGCCTTGAGGACATTGAGGTGCTGGGAGAGGTTCGCCTTGGCGAGGCCGGTTCGTTCTGCCAACTCTCCGGCACTTATTGTTTCATTCCCAAAAGATGGATGATTTCCAGGCGCTTGGGATGCGCAAGGGCGGCGAATACCTCGGCAAAGAGGGCGAAACGCACGGTTCCTGTACTCATGCCGCACGCCCGAGATTGGCCGCCACGATCTGTTCCATCTGGGCGGGTCGTGGCGGGATGCTGGCCACGAGTTCGCGCACAAAGCTTGCGCGATCCATCTGCAAATAGGGGTCCCAGCGCTTCTCGAAGGCCAGGGTAGAACTGGCCTTGCCTGACAACCCCGCACCACAGACACTCCCTGCCGCGTGTCCGGGATAGATTTCGATGGTGTCCGCCAAGGGAAGGATTTTATTCTGCAGGCTCTCATAGAGGAGGGCCGCCATTTCTTCCGGCGTCCCGCCCAGGTCTGGACGTCCAACCGCACCGACGAAAAGAGTGTCTCCCGTCAACAAATACCAGGGCTCGGGGCCACGCCGCTGGTCGGTCACCAACAGACAGATACTGTCCTGCGTGTGCCCCGGAGTGTGCAGAATTTTGGTCTGGACATTCCCGGTTTCCAACACTTCACCATCGTGTAGAGCGCAGATTGGAAAGTTGGCCAGATCCTGATCGCTCTCGTGCAGGCAGTAAGGCGCCCCGATTTCCTGTGCCAACTGCCGCCCGCCGGAAAGATGGTCGGCATGGAGATGGGTGTCGATGACATAGGAGATGCGCACCCCTTTTTGCTCTGCCTGTTGCAGAAACCAATCCTCGTCGCCAGCGACGACATCGACCGCCACCGCGAATCCCTTGCCACCACAGCCATAGAAATAGGACTGCGTGCCATCGGCACCACCACGCTGTTGAAATAACATGGAGCACCTGTTTCGTTACTTTCGAAATTCTTAAACTATTGCCGGGGCGCGTCCGTTGTCAAGCCCAACCCCGATCTCGTCCTACGAATCGAGCATCGTGGCCAGGTTATTGCAAAGGCTCTACATCTGAAATCTTCCTGGCATTTCCCAAATCAGACTTCCATCTTGCAATGCGGGGGAATGCATGTAATTAAAAATAATTCTTAATCCCGCTTGGGGGGGGGGGGGGGGGGGGTAGAATTACCATTTGAAAACAATTGGTTGTATTGTTTTACCCAATTTTCGACCTGATCAGAGGGCATTGGGCGTGCAATGGCATAGCCCTGAAAACACTGACACTGGAGCTGGTGAAGCAGTGCAGCATGATCCCAGGTTTCCACCCCCTCGGCAATCACCTCCAGTCCCAGTAAGCGGGCGCTCGTGACGATCCCAGAGATGATTGCATAGTCCTTGGGATTGTGCAGGATGTCGCGTACAAAACTTTGGTCGATCTTGATGCTGTCGGCGGGGAGCTTCTGGAGGTAGGTCAAAGAGGCGCTTCCTGTACCAAAATCATCGAGTGCCACCCGCACGCCCAGTTGCTGACAACTGAGCAGCACCTGTTGAGCTTTACGAAAATCCTGTAATGGGGCAGTTTCCGTCACTTCGATTTCGACCTTCTCTGGAGGAAGTTCCGGATGAGCGTCCAAAGCGGCCTGCAAATCCGAGAGAAATGCGGGGTCAAGCAAATGATGAGCACTGATATTCACGGACACTCGCAGATGGACGCCTTGTCGGTGCCATGACTGGTTTTGACGAAAGGCTGTGGCAAAGACGAACTGGCCAATCCGCCGGGCCAGGCGTGGAGAATCCAATGCACTGGCGAACGCCGCCGGGGTTAACAGTCCCTGCTGTGGATGATTCATGCGTAGCAGGGCCTCTACCCCCACCGGGCCACGCTCGGCCTCTACAATGGGTTGGTAGTGTAGGACCAATTGGCCTTGTTCTAGTGCTTCTTCGGTCATTCTGCAGATCTCCAAACTACGATCCTGAAATCGGTCCATACCCTCGTGAAAGAAACGGTAGTTATCTCTGCCCGCTTCTTTGGCGGCATAAAGAGCAAGGTCAGCATGCCGCAACAGCCCTGCAGGGCTGTTCTTGTCCGTCGGGAAGCAGGTCAGCCCAAGGCTTGCAGAGAGATAAACCGTCATTTCCGCCATCTCCAGCGGCGCCCGTAAGGCGTTCAGTATTGCCTGTGCGCGATTTTCCGCCTCTTCGACCGATTGAATCCCGGGGACCAGCAAAGCAAACTCATCGCCGCCCATCCGTGCCACTACATCGTTTTCGCGCTGCCATACAAGCAATCGTTGTGCTACGGCCTGCAGCAGGGTGTCACCAAAGCCATGGCCATGGCGATCATTGAGTTGCTTAAACCCATCCAGGTCTAGAATCCCCACCAGCAGGTTGCCTGAGTATAGTGTCTGATCCTGATAGTGCTCCAGACACGCCAGGAACATCCGGCGATTGGGAAGGTCGGTCAATGCATCATGCGTTGCCTGATAGCGGAGTTGCTCTTGCAGCCGCTGGGTCTCTGTCACGTCACGCAGGACCCACACCATGCCGGTGTCTCCTCCTTGCTGGTCGTGAATCAGTGCGGCGCTACGTTCAATCCACCGCTCCTCTCCCTGACGATCCATTAACAAAACTGGTGATTGCATGCCCAGTTGCCCTTCCGATAACTCGGCCTGTCGAAGGGCGCCGCTCTGGCTGAACTCCTCCCTATCCTTTTCGCGCTCACCTGGTGCAAGGATCTGTGACAGTTTTTGCCCACAGGCTTGGGGCGCTCGAACGTCTAACAGTCGTTCGGCAGCCGGGTTTGCACTACTAATCCGTCCATCGGCATCCGTCACGATGACAGCGTCACCGATGCTGCGCAAGGTCACCTCGGCCCGCTCTTTACTTTCCCATAACGCCTGTGCCACCACTTCACGCTTCCGGTCAGCAGATTGCAGGAAGCGATAGCCCGCAAAACTCAGCCCCAGCAGTGCCAACAGCCCCCAGAAAGTCCCTTGAAAGATTTGCCACCAACGTGCCCAAAGCGCCGCATAGCCAATTCCGACGCCGGCAACCATCGGGAATCCAGGGACCCGCACCATGGCGCCCATACGCCACTCGCCGGCAGCCTTTGACAATCCAACAAACGTACCCGACTGCAAGTCGGGATGCGACTGCAGATAGCGGACTGCAATACCAGATTGTGGCATAGCGAAGCCAGTTGCCGTTGGCACTGGAAAACGGGTTTCCAGAAACCCGTCTGACTGCAATAAAAACAGAGAAACAGGGGTTTGGATCGGAAAGCGCTGCCAGGAAGGAAGTCGACCCTGTAGAAGAGGGATCAAGGCCAAGAAGGACGCCCGTCCTTTGGCACCCGACTGCAGGACCGGCACCATCCAGGTTCCGGAATCCCGTTTGCTTGTTTTGAGTTCCACCGGCGGGGCGACACAGAACTTTGTGCTCACAAGACAGGCATGTAAGGCATCTCGCTGTTCTACGGATAATTGCACTTTGTCTGCAGGCGCCGTCTTTGGATGGATCAGCGCCTGCCATAATCCGGCCAAGGTCTTCCCCTCGGGTCCTGCAGCAACTATCCTCCCGTTCGCAAGAGCCATTCCGACTGCCGCCACATGCGGCTGCATCCGCAGATACTGATGGAGAAGTTCCTGGTGGTGCGATGAAGCAGTCCCTGGCAGATCGTGGCTCTGCTGACGTAGCATGAGCAGGGAAACTTGCAATCCATGCAAATCCGCATGCGTGCTCGTCGCCAACGCCGCACTCAAGGTCAGCAGATTTGCTGCTTCGTGGTGATAGAGCTCCCGCCAGGTCTGCCACCCCCAATAGCATCCGGAGGCTAATACCAGTGCTGCAAATCCCAACCAGAGGCGGAATAACCATCGGGTCCCAAATGATGGAAGGTATGCCTGCAGTGGAGTGCTCAAAACGTTCCTCTCTGCCCCACCAATCCCATCTGGAGCTCTGCCGCAGATACCGGCGGAGAAAACCAGTGCCCTTGTGCCTTGTGCACCCCAAGGTCTCTCAGCGTATTGGCCATTTCCTCATCCTCTACTCCTTCCGCCACCACTTGCAGCGACAAGTCACTCGCCACATCCATCAAGGCGCGAACATGCTGAATGTGAGAGGAATGCTCCGCCATTCCACGCATCATGTCCCGATCCAGCTTGATCCCATCGCAGGCCAACCCCGTCAAATATTGCAAAGCGGCAATACCACTGCGGTAATCATCCAACGTGAAATGAATGCCCAATCGACGGGCGGCACGAATTATTGCCGCCATAGCCGGTATATCACGTAGCGCGACCTGCTCAACCACCTCCAGCCAAATATGTCCGCAGTCCACCGATGGATGCTCTGCCAGGGCATTCTGCAATACGCCCACAAAGCCCGCATCTTCCAACTGCACCGCAGACAGGTTGATGTGGATATCTAGAAGATTTCCCTGGGTTTGCCAGCACTCCGCTTGCGCCAGGGCAGTTTTCAGCACCCAATGCCCAACCTCCAGAATCAACCGTGACCGTTCCAACGGAGGCAAAATTTCCTCTGGGCCCAACAGCCCGCGTTCCGGGTGCCGCCAATGCAACAATGCCTCGACACCAGATATCGTATGGTCTGACAGGTTGATAATCGGCTGCCATAGCAACTCAAACTCCTTTCGCTCCTGTGCCAAGATCAACTCCTGGTACAGAGATTCTTCTTGCGGTTGCGTCTCTATGAGATCTCGTCCATATAGTTTCCAGGTATTTCCCCCTGCATCCTTGGCGGCATACATGGCGAGATCCGCCTGGCGAATCAACTCCTCGGCACTCCCATCGGAAAAAGGGTAAATAACCGCACCCATACTGGCACTGACTTGTAGCCGGGTTTGCTCATCTGCTACGGAGCACTGCGCAGCCTGCAGAAGCCGCGAGGCAATACACTCCACTTCCTCAACATTGGCAATATCTTCCAGAATGACCAAAAATTCATCGCCTGCGTAGCGAATCACGCAATCCTCTGCGCGGACAATGGCGCATAACTGACTCGCAATGGTGCAAAGCACCTCATCCCCGCGGTGATGTCCCAGCTGGTCATTGATGGGTTTGAATCCATCCAGATCAAGAAAGAACAAGGCAGCCAGTCGTTGGTGCCGATCAGCGCGAGACATGGCAGCACGTAACCGCTCCTGTACTACCCGACGATTCGGCAAGCCCGTCAGCAGATCTTGCGTGGCCAGACCTTCCATCCGATGCTCCAGTCGTTCCCGGTACAGGTTCGCACCCAACAGATCGGCGAGAAGGCGTAAATGATCCCAGTTGGCTTCCGGAATCCGCTGCGGCGCAGGCTGCTGAAACCAGGAGATCACCAAAACACCTGGCATTGCATCGTCTGCCATGCTGGGCAATGGAATCGCCAGGCTTGCCCGGAGCCCTGCTGTAACGAATTCCGGCATCGCCCACGGGCTACCCGGATAATCGGGAACATAGACTGGCTCGCCGCGTGCAATTGCCGCACCCGACACCCCTTCCGTTTCTGGGAACTCCCACTGGCCGAGTTCCTGATAACGCGCAGACAACCCATGAAAGAACCGGTAATGAAGCATTCCTTCTTCCCGCAGAATCAAACCCGCGCCGTCAGCTTCGGCAATCCCGCAGGCCAGCTGTGTGGATGCCGAAAAAAAGGATTCAAAGTCAACTACCTGCAGCAATCCACGCAGTTGCCGCAATACCGTGTGGCGCCGCTCCCGCTCAAGACCAAAGTGTTGCGCATACTGACAGGCGTCCAGCACCCGCAAGAGACTCATCCATGGGCTCACCCTCCCTGGCAAAATTGCGTCCTCTTTTTGCGCGAGCAGTAGAGTGCGCAATGTCATGAATACTTGCGGGAGAACCTGGTCCGGAACATTGGCGGCAGCCAAGTGCTCGCCAATCAATAATTGCTCTTCCCAAAATGCTTGTTCATAAGTGCCAGAGAAAAGGCGCCTGAACCAGTCGGCTGTATAGGGACAATCTGCAGTCCGATGCGCTGCATCCTTACACAGGGAGGCAAAACGCTTGGTAATGGTTGTCGTTATGCGAGGAAAATGTGCAGATGCCTCTATTCCCAGACGACGTAAACTGCGCTGGGCACGAACGGAGAGTGTCAGGTCGCCATGCAACCAACGCAGCTCCTCAGGAAGACCAGTTGTCCCCATCCCTTCCTTCAGCATCGCCATCTGCCATCCTTTCCCCATCACGTTGGGTCGGCGGCCGTGCTCCATCAACGATCATCTGGAGATAGGCCTCCAACAGCAAGGTATCCAGTATCTGCTCTGGCGGCATCCGCCAGCGTTTTGCCAGCTCATTCAGACAATGCCGACGCCAACGGGCATCACGTCCCAAATCAAGTGGAAAAATCTTCCGCATAGTTAGAAGGTTTTGCCAGAAAAGCGATCCTGAGCAGAGTTAACCACTTTTTTGATCTGTTCGGCCTTTTTGCATAGGTACAGGTGTTCTGCCTTCCGCTGCTGGGCCTCAGTCAGCTGAAAGTAAATGCCATACAAATACGGGTAGATCGGGTGGGTGATGCGCTCCCGGCGTGCTATGGTAGCAACCGTTTCACAGATCCCACACTCCGGAATCTCGAACTCCACCAATACCATCTCTCCAGGCTCCAGGATGTCCTGATCCAGGAACATCGAGGCCCCCCCGGGACTGAAGTCGTGCAGCTTGCCATAGAGCGTCCTGCCATTCTTCGATCGCATCAGGATGTTGCCTTCAATCGGCACTCGCCGTTGCCTACGAGCGCTTCTGGCAAGCACACGGGTGGGCAGTTCAAAATGGTGAAGACCTTCACCAGAATACTTCCAGTCTGCGAAGAACCCCAAAATCTGTGGCCGTGCCAGCAGAAAGATGAGTGGCTTACGTAGCTGCGTCTCTGCACTGAGGGAGGGACCCGCCGGTTCTAGTAGAAACTCTCGCCCTTCCCAGCGCAGAAAGTGGCATAGGGTACCATTGTCCCCCGAATCCGGGGTGTAAAAAATGGCACTTTGCCCTTCTGCTGCCCCCAGGTCTTCCGGGTTGGGCAACAAGAATTCGTGGGATCCTGATAGAAATACGAGCGGCAGGAACTCGACCAAGGGTAAGTTTCCCCGGCTAGGAAGAAGTAAAGCCAACTCCGTATCGTCTTCACTGAGAGGCAAAGCAGACCCCCTCCTTGTCTTTGTATTAATGATGTTACACAACGTACCTGTATTGAAACGAGGAAGCTACTCCGTCCTTCCTGAAGTTGCAACTACCCTGACCCGTAGCAGGAATTGGGGAACAGCTGTTCCTTGCGCTCAACGGCTCCGCCCAACGCAACAGCGCCTGCTGAGGCATCTTGCAAAACTGAGGGCGCTCATACATGGCGCCATATTGTGGGCCACTGACGGCAGTAAAGCCCGTTGTTTATTACCATAGCAGGGCCTTTAGCCTCTTTGCCCATCTTTTCACATAGTTCTCATCATTCCCCTTTTTCGTCATCCGGGCGAGCTTGGGCAATCGTGTAACTGTCGCGTAGCTAGACAATTCCCATTCTGTTTTCTCATCCCACCGGCCCGAAAGGTCTACCATATTGTCCAGTAACTGCTTTACCTGCCGCTCCATATCGGCAAGGCTACATTGCCGATTGTAGCGCAGCAGCAACCCCGATAATGCACCCGGAAGATTGTTGTGATCGACATCAAGAACTACTCTGGGGAACCGGGTCGGAGCTGTGAACACCGCCACCAGGCAAGCGCGTGGGCCATGGCGCGAAATGGCTCCATGACCAGCCTTTAAGGCCACCAGAGAAACCGACAAGGTCACATCGGATTGCAGCATCTCAACTTGCTGCAGCACCTTGACCAGGAGCCCAAGATCGCCGACAGCATCCCTATTCAGAGGCTCCAGCACGGACACTTCAACGGGGGGTAGACCTCCGGCGACAGCTCTTTCCCCCATGCTAACTGGTTTGGTAACAGTCACCGGTGACAAACGAGGGTCAACCGGAAGGCCTGTAGCGATTCTTTTTTTTCGCAATCCACCCTCCTGTTGTTCAGAGGAACTTGGCCTCCTTGATCGCGAGTGTGGAGGAGACAGCACCTTCTTCACCCATGCAAGTGTCTCAAATTCTCCTCGTTTGCCACCCAGAAGAATCAGCGCTTGATTGACATCCTGTTTACTCTCCGATTGGTCATCAACCAGTTCCTCGCAAACCTGTCTGGGGCGGCTGTCGTCCAGGTTGTCTTCTTCCGATTGCTTGCCATCCTCTCCCTCCTTGGTATCTTCTTCCCGCTCTCTTTCCGAAGGGTGCGTCCAGTTGATGATTGATGCCGGCAGGCTACGGCCTGATATAGCCAGGATTTCGAGGACCAGCCAGACCTTATTCAGAGCGACACCACGAAAGGTCACACGACAATTTTTCAGAGGTGGCGGCTCAAACATTAAGCTTCGCTCCCCTTGGCTGAGTCGTAGGACACTATCCCATGCCCTCCTTCCATCGGGGTGAACCGCCAACCACGCGAACTCTTTGACAAATTCAGGACGAGTCAATGCACGCGGCATACCCGCCTGAAACTCGATCAGGATTTCTCGATAAGAACCGGGGGTTGGGGTGATGGCCAGATCCATCAGGCCCAAGGGCTGTAAAATGGCATTTGCCATCACCTTACCGTGGAGAAACAAAAATCGGATCAACTCCATCTCGGGGATCAGAATGACCCAACCTCTGGATTCGTATCGAAGGATGCGGTGGCTGCCGCCAGTGTGTCCCCCCAAATCGTAGTGACGACGAGTCACCGCGTCGTGGATTGTAACGACCTCCCGTGCGGAAAGGTCAGAAATCATCGCTCTACCCTGTTTTCCGCCCAGACGAGTGGTCAGAACCTCACCCCGCGATACAACGAATCCCGGCATCAGAAAGGGCAACATGCCAAACGGAAGACGCCGGGATACGGTCTCCCCGTTGTCTCTGAGAAACAACGCGGTAACCCACATCCTATTGTCGGAGCTTTTCGCTATTGAATTGAGCCAACGCAGCGTGAGTTCGCCCCGATCATTGGCAAATGCTCTGACTTTCATCTCTCCCCTCGGTTCTGGGCAGCGAAGATAGCCGTCTCCACTACTGTTGCACACTGTTCCGGCAGGCCGGCCAATCGGCGTAGCCGCCAGGCTTGGACAGGCAATCCCTGCCGGCACAATTCTGCATAGGCCCAAGCAATGCGCCGACATTGGAACGCATCCTCATTTTCCGTCACCTCGTCCAGGATTGACGCGCACAGCGGCAATTTGTGTAGCCGCTTCCCCAGCCAACCTCGTCGATCCAGAGCGCGCTCCAATGCGGCACGGGTAACCCGAACCGGAGGGAGATGAGTCAACAACTTATCTGCTTCGCCTCGCAAAAACTCTGCAGTTTGGGCGTCTACATGTGCCCAGTTGATGCGCGCTCTGTTGTTTCTCAAGGACCTGGGCAAAGGTGGCTGGGACCCCAGCCACTCCCGGTCATAGCGGTAGAGCCACATATACACTGCAGGCATCCGCTTACGCAGTTCCTTTCGGGTAAGGCTCCGCTCTGCACAATACGCTCGATTCCATCGTTCACGCATGGTCATGCGGTCGGGAGGCGGCAATGTGACTTGCTTTGGCAAGACCTTCCAAGGGGTCGTCAACTCCAGTCGAGCGACGTAACGCAACACTGTCCTGGTGTCGACATGCAAGGCCTTGGCAGTACCGCGCAAACTGGTCCCGGAAATAACTAGTTCGCGCAGTCGGCTCTCGAACAGAGGGCCAAAGTTCAGGATTCTGGGACGACTATCGGGATGTGCCGCTCTGCTGAACGCGTAGCCACAGGTGCAACGGAACACTCCAATGATTTTCCTTTTTTCCGCATGGAGTTGGCATTCGGCGATCATTAGGTGCCCGTAATGCTCGGCGAGCGGATTGCAACAGGGCCAAGGTCCGTCGCCGAATGGGCGAAGCTCCGGCACCAAGGGCCGAGAATCGATCAGCAGACGAATCAGAATATGGCGTAGTGGGGCAAAAGCGTGACGGTGTTTGCGTGTGATGGCTTCCAGCCACCCGTCGGGTATGGCTTCCGGTAAGACATCGATGACCGCCCCAAAGCGGGCATCGTAGGAATGCAGCAGAGCGGATTGATCGATATGGGAGTTACCGCGACCGAACCCCCGCGCCCGCAACGCGGTCCGGTATTCCCGACCCCAGCTGTGCAGTGGAAGCGGATTTGGTGGTGCGATCAAAAGAGCGACGCTGGCCTTGGCGATCTCGAGTAGCCGTGCAGCAACGTTTGCGCGATCTGACCAAGATGGCAGATTTGGATTGGCTGGGCAATTGTTCTCATCGGCAGCGATGAATTCATGTTGACCAGTATGCGAGAGAATCACCCGGCTATCGACGAGTGGCACGGCATGAGTTGGGCAAACCAGTACGCCAGGAAGTTGATGGTCGCGCCGCCAGTAGAGTTCGCCGTACTTCTCCAGCATCTCCGTGCGGCAAGCCGGACAATACCGCAGCGTGGTAGTAAGGTTCACGGAACTAGCGACAAGCCCCAATCTGATATACAGGGTATCGGCATCCCCGTTTTCACCCATCAGAACATTTAGCGCCCAGTCACGAACATCAGGCGTCGAAAAAGCTGTGAGATAGGGCAGCAAGGTGGTTTTGTGCGCCAACCGTTTTGAAGTCAATTGGCGCCGAGCCGGTAATCGATCAGCGAGACAGTTCAATTCCGTCTGCAGAAACACTCCTGCACGAACACTCCGGTGCCCAAAAAACTCCTCCAGAGCAAGCTTCGGGCTTTGCCATCCGCTGTGGCGGCATGTTCGTGCCAATAGGCTATATAGCAGCTCCTCGGGATGCAGCGCGGGCAGGTACGTCAACATAGATCATCCTGGACCGAATTGTGGGCGGCGGATCAGCCCGGCAGCTATCAGCGATTCTTCGGCATTTCGCCCAACCTCCTGGCCCTCTCGCACCATGTCCGAGATCCTGGATACTGCCAAAGGTTTGCGTGGTACTTGCTTTCCTGATGGGCGTTTACCCTTCCTTGGCACCGCATTCCCCGGATCTTGTAACAAAACAGAGACGAAGCCGATAAGTTCCAGCATCGAAGCATCAGGGTGCAGGGCTCGAACCTTGGCGGCCATCGGTGTGGCAAGGTCTGTTGCCAACCCGGCCTGCACCAAAACACCGATCAGCGGGTCGACATCGCCCGATTCCCCGCCCTTTCCAGAATCGAAGTCCGGCATGGATAGCGAAATGGTCTCCATTTGCGGCATAACATTCTGGAAAACCTGTGAAACGTGGCTATCCAAGGGTCGCAAATCGTCATACTTGCTAATCTCCCGCTGATTATTGGTCTTGAGCGCTCTCATCATTGGTTCGATGATCTTGAGGTGCCTCGCAGATGTCTCGCGGAACAGTCGCGCATCCATCACCTCGGGTGTGTTGCGGAAAGCGCTCTGCTCCATCACCTGAAGTTGCGCCAACATAAACAGCTTGATCAGTACGTCAATGACCCCCTGACTTTCCTCATATAAAACATAGCGGATTTCGTCTGTAAGCGGAGTTTCTTGCCGCGTCCATTGGTATTTCCACAAGACGTCGACGAAGTGGTCCCATGCTGACTCTGGCCGCAGGCGCTCCCAGACCGCGCACCCGATGCCACTGGCGCGACGGGCTTGCCGAAAGTCATCCTGGAAGAGGGACAGGGCCCCCATCGTCCCAATCATAATTACCGGAATACCGATGGTATTGATGAGGGTCACCAAGAAGTTCAGTAAAGCATCCCGCCCCACTCCCTTGGCCAAGGTCAGATGTTGTATCTCGTCAATGATGAGCACGCCAAGTGCATGGCGATTTGCGAGTTGCGCCATCTGGGCCATCATCAAGTCCACCGGATTGCGCGTTTTGCCAAATTGGGCAAACGTTCGCGCGCCTAGGGCCAAATCAAGCTCCTGGAAAAAATGCATGCAGAGCTGCTTCGGTGAGCCCTGGTGGGGACAGTCGAGCTTGAGCCAAACCACCTGCTGAAGGCTAAAGGGTTCGTCATGCGTAACAACCTGCGGGTAGTAGCTCAGAATCCGATTGATCGCAGTGCTTTTACCCGCCCCTGAGGCTCCAATGAGCGCAAACCCTTCCGCAGTTCCTCCAACATAATGACGTCCCGCACTGAGATCGCGGGCGAGGATGCGCTCATGGCCATCTTGCAGACGCCAGATGTAATCTGACTGCAAGGGATTGCGGCTGACATAACCCTGGCGTAACAGGGTGGAAAAAGCTGATTCCAGCCGCAGGTGGTGTTCCAGGGGCTCGAAGAAGCGGCGGAGCCGATACAGGCAATTCATTCGGAGTTGGATTGGATAGGTCCGCTCCTCAGGGTTAAACTCCGGCGGGTCGGACAGAAACTGCCAAGCATTTCGCTGTGAGAGCTGCGGCGGTAAGCGATTGATGAAGGGGTTGTCCCGAAACTCCGGCAAAAGAGGGGGGTCGGTCGGGGATGAAGCCATGGTGACTTACTCCTCTTCCTGCTCGCCTTCGCGAAATTTGTGCAGCATCTCCGTGATATCCGGCAGGCTGTAGTCCTTTGTGGGTGGAGCGCCAGGGAAAGAAACAACCTCGGCAGGGACGTCCGTCTTCATACTTGTCGTGCGCGTTGCGTCCTTATGACGTAAGGCAGCCAGTTCCGCGCGACGGTTACCACGGATGTCCTTGGTTCTTTGGCGATCAGACCGATCAGAAACCAGGGGAAGCCGTGATTTGGCATCGGCAACGACCCGTTGAATTTGATCGACCAGATTGATACGTCCGGTTGTTTCGCTACGCTGGTGACTATGAGCAACCTCCTTCGATGCCTGCCGTAATTGGTCGATCTCCCATAGAGTCTTGCATGCATGCTCGCGGCTTTGCTCCATAAGGGTACAAGCGATGAACCGCGGTTGCCCAGACTTCCCCTGCAACCATATAGCATCCATACAACGCGGATCATAAGAAACACGGACCCGCCAATTTCGAATTTGGCGCGCACGTTCAAACCAATGCTCTTGCATGGCAAACGAACAGGAGTAATACAGCCCGAATAAGCGGATACCTCTGGCAGTTACCATCGCGTCCGCATGTGGTAACAGGCTAAGGCGCACGATCTCATCCGGGTAGCGACGAAGCCGACCGCTACGGTGCGAAATCCCCCAATTCCATAGCTCGATCGGAACAGCTGGAATTGCATCATGAATCATCTCTGGAGCAAGCGGGTACTCCTTGACCCGATGCTGGGTATTATAGTACTTTACACAATAAATCAGAATCTTGGTAAACTGATCAATATTTAGTTTCGCGTCCAAGCGGTAGTCGTTACCCCCACGCTCCCGATAGTCTGTCTGAATATACCCAGGCGTATAGGCCTTGAATCTCGCAGGCAGCAGGCGAAACTGTTGTTCTACAACCCCCTTCCAGTCGGCACGGTATGGAGCTGAATTCTCTATTCGGACGGCGAAAGTCTGAATCAGCGTTTCGATCATCTCGCCAACCATTTCTCCGCGGTCGCCCAGAATTGCCTCCGGCATGCCTTGGCACGGCCAGTCCGCAGTGTCGATAGCAACACCAAATTGGGCGCAGTAGTCCGTTTTATCGAGCACGGCGTTGCCTAACGCCTGCATGGCGCCGACCCAGCTCGGCCCCTCGAATCCCACGTGTAACCCGGCGATCATTCGACTGAATACGTCTATGACCACATACACCACGGGTCGACCGACGATTTTGTCGGGAAAATAGCGGGAGACGAGATAAATATCCGCAATCGTCGCGTCGATGAGGTAACGCGAGCCCGGGCCAACAGTCTCCCCCGTTGCCGTGCTGGTCAGAGCGCGCATGTCCTTGTCATAGACGCGTGAAGATGCCCGACGACGTTTGAGCGCAAAAATGTCGTTATCTTTCTGATACCAGTAACGAAACTGCCACCAGCTTGGCGCACCCGAACGCAAAACCCATTCCTGCTGGCCGGTGCCGGGGTCTACCACCGAATCCGAAAAAGAGGCACGCAGCATCGCGTGGTAACACTCCGTCAGCTCAAAAACCGGATGCATGGCATAAAATCGGGTGACGGCCGCCTTGAAAATCGCGCGCGTTTCCGGCGTGACATTGACGGAGTTCCCGTCGTTCTTCGGTGGTCGTCCACGACGCTTGCCAGTGGCAGCGCGTTCCCGGCCACGTGCGCCGGAATTGGCGTAATCGGGCAGCAGAGCGTTCGGTGTCATGCCGCGCTGCCAGTAACGACGCAACAACCGCAACAGGCTGTGATGACTTTCCCCATGAGTGGAAGAAAATTCAGCAAGGATTTTGCCGCGCTTGCGGAGATCAAAGATCTCCGGCTGCCGCTGCAGAACCGGAGCGATCCGAGCAAAGTTTTGGTCGCGCTTAGCCCGTTGTGCAGCAGAGAGCCGGCCTTCACTCTTGTTGATGAGCAAGGAATCTTCTTTGCCTAGTTGGACAACACCCTCATCCAGCAGGCGAATCACATCGGCGTGACGTCGGTACAGCGGGTTGGAGTGCTCAGCATGAATGTCTATGCAAACATAGCCCGGGTCGCCCGCGTCGATCCACAATACCCGCTCAGTGTGCCCGTCCTCGGAGAATTCCAACAGTTGGTTGAGGGCAAGAAAGCTCATGCCCGGTTCTCCTGGCGTCCGCCAGGCAGAGTGCGGAAGGACGCCATGGTGATCAGCGGGTCGCTCAGCACCACTGAATCCATATCGCAAAGAACCGACTTGGTCGCCAGAAAGTGTCGGAACAGCATCAAACCCTCTTCGCTGCCCAGACCCAAGCGGACTTCCATGTCCCCACAAAATTGTCGCAGCGACAACCAGGGGGAGGCGCTGACTTGTGCCCGCATTCGGCGTCCAGCGTCTTGGTAGAAGCCCGGGTGCGGTTCGACAAGGCCCTCCAGACGGTAGAAATTGTGAACCCACTCAATATTACGGATCAGTTGGGTCGGAAGAACGGCCGGGGTGACGATGCTCCACTCAACTTCCTTTCTTTCCCAGTAGAGTCTTTCTATTTCCAACTTTTCCAGTGTTCTGGGCTGGTCGAGATCCTTGGCGGATTTTACGGCATAGGCCGTTTGCACCAATTTGCCGCCGGCGCAGGCATCGACCACAAAGTCCGTGGTCATAACCATCGGTGTCACCATACCCGGGAAGCGGGGGTGCGGAATATTGCAGGCTTCGGCAATCTGGGAGGTCGCGGATCGGTCCAAGGGGAACTGTTCCCGAATATCAGCGACCGAATCTTCCCAATCCAAGCAGTAGAAGAGGCTTCGTTCAATGTCAGAGAGCAAATGGTGTATGCGCCCGGTATGAATCCCTCGGAGGCGGGTACTCCGCCCCGTTGACGGCACGTCCTGAATCGCCAACCAGGGTTTGTAGTCCGCGCCGACACCTCTGCCCCGTCCCTCTTGCTCAAACAGGGCAATCCGCTGTTCGTCGATAGTGTAACGGCGTCGGGCCACAGTGCCCTCCCCGGATCGAGACTACCGAAAGTTCACGCTACTCCTCACCATCGGAAATGGCAAGAGCTGTGAGCAAACTTTATTGCCCATGTCCAAACTTATATGGATGCCTCCATTTGAGCAAGTCGACGTTCGATGTATGACGGTGAGGTCAAAGTGCTGCCTTATATCCGGCCTGTTATGCAGGAGGTTCCTGCTGGCCCTGATGAAATCCGCTGAAAGGGACCTTATCTTATATGGATGCCTCCATTTGAGCAAGTCGACGTTCGATGTATGACGGTGAGGTCAAAGTGCTGCCTTATATCCGGCCTGTTATGCAGGAGGTTCCTGCTGGCCCTGATGAAATCCGCTGAAAGGGACCTTATCTTT
This sequence comes from Acidithiobacillus sp. YTS05, assembly GCF_024396695.1. Lineage (GTDB taxonomy): Bacteria > Pseudomonadota > Gammaproteobacteria > Acidithiobacillales > Acidithiobacillaceae > Igneacidithiobacillus > Igneacidithiobacillus copahuensis. The sequence goes on along the minus strand of NZ_CP094359.1, from coordinate 99,661 downwards.
ATTGCGTCCTTTTTTGGGACAAGATTGATCCAGGCTCTCCCTTCCCCGGTCTGACCTGTTACGCCATCAATCGTGCCTACCTGCGCAACTGTGAAACTATAAACATGCTATTCGACTATCGTCCTGTAATCATGCGACGGCTACCGCTATTGGCTTGTAATTCGGGTCATACTGGCGGTTTTTGGCCAGCAACGCCCAGATCGTTCGAGCCATTTTATTGGCTTGTGCTACGACGACCACATTGTGGGGCCGCCGACAGCGTAATTTGTCGATCCAGGGATTTCGATCCCTGGTCTGGCAATTCACCACGGCTCGCGCCCCATGGGCCAATAGGGTTCGGAGATAGGTATCTCCGCGCTTGCTGATACCCAACAGGCGAATCTTCCCGCCAGTACCGGTCTGCCGTGGAACCAACCCCAAGAACGACGCGAACTCCCGGCCAGAGCGAAAGGACTTCATATCCCCTACTGTAGCCACGATAGCTGTGGCAGTGAGTAGCCCCACGCCAGGGATCGCCATCAAACGGGCCACCGCTTCCTGGTCCTTTTTCCATAGCCTCAGCCGTTTCTCTATATCGGCTATGTCTTTGTCGAATTCTGCCAGCCGCTGGATCTGACGCCGGAAGGTCTCTAGTGCCACGGCCGATAGCCTGTCCTCCAACGTCGAGAGAGCATCGGGGATCTCCTTGAGACCTTTCTCGCGGCCTTGGGGAAGATCTATACCAAATTCATAGAGCAGCCCCCGAATCTCATTCACCTGCATGGTCCGGATCTTGACCAACTGTTCCCGCATGCGATGCAAGGCCAGAACGGACTGCTGCTCCTCGCTTTTGACGGCGACAAAGCGCATACCAGGACGCTGAACAGTTTCCCAGATCGCCGCTGCGTCTGCCGCATCGGTCTTGTTGGTCTTGACGAAAGGGCGCACAAACTGCGCCGCGATCAAGCGCACCTCGTGCCCTAGCTTGCCCAGTTCCCGCGCCCAGTAGTGGGCACTACCACAAGCTTCCATGGCGACAATGCCGGGCTCGCGGTTCACAAAGAACTCGAGCAATTTGCCACGTCGCACTTGCTTGCGATGAATCTCGCCCGTCTCCCAATCTACCCAGTGCAACTGCATCACCCGTTTTGCCAAATCCAGCCCATAAATTGTATTCTGCATCGTGAGTCCTCCTTGACCCATTTGTGGATGAACTTCCACCTTGGCACTTTGATGCCGTTCGGTTCAAGCGAGGGCTCCCTGCCTACTCGTGGAGCTCCCCGCTGCCGATCCTATAAGGGGAGGCATCCATTACATCTTTATTGCGTCCTTTTTTGGGACAAGATTGATCCAGGCTCTCCCTTCCCCGGTCTGACCTGTTACGCCATCAATCGTGCCTACCTGCGCAACTGTGAAACTATAAACATGCTATTCGACTATCGTCCTGTAATCATGCGACGGCTACCGCTATTGGCTTGTAATTCGGGTCATACTGGCGGTTTTTGGCCAGCAACGCCCAGATCGTTCGAGCCATTTTATTGGCTTGTGCTACGACGACCACATTGTGGGGCCGCCGACAGCGTAATTTGTCGATCCAGGGATTTCGATCCCTGGTCTGGCAATTCACCACGGCTCGCGCCCCATGGGCCAATAGGGTTCGGAGATAGGTATCTCCGCGCTTGCTGATACCCAACAGGCGAATCTTCCCGCCAGTACCGGTCTGCCGTGGAACCAACCCCAAGAACGACGCGAACTCCCGGCCAGAGCGAAAGGACTTCATATCCCCTACTGTAGCCACGATAGCTGTGGCAGTGAGTAGCCCCACGCCAGGGATCGCCATCAAACGGGCCACCGCTTCCTGGTCCTTTTTCCATAGCCTCAGCCGTTTCTCTATATCGGCTATGTCTTTGTCGAATTCTGCCAGCCGCTGGATCTGACGCCGGAAGGTCTCTAGTGCCACGGCCGATAGCCTGTCCTCCAACGTCGAGAGAGCATCGGGGATCTCCTTGAGACCTTTCTCGCGGCCTTGGGGAAGATCTATACCAAATTCATAGAGCAGCCCCCGAATCTCATTCACCTGCATGGTCCGGATCTTGACCAACTGTTCCCGCATGCGATGCAAGGCCAGAACGGACTGCTGCTCCTCGCTTTTGACGGCGACAAAGCGCATACCAGGACGCTGAACAGTTTCCCAGATCGCCGCTGCGTCTGCCGCATCGGTCTTGTTGGTCTTGACGAAAGGGCGCACAAACTGCGCCGCGATCAAGCGCACCTCGTGCCCTAGCTTGCCCAGTTCCCGCGCCCAGTAGTGGGCACTACCACAAGCTTCCATGGCGACAATGCCGGGCTCGCGGTTCACAAAGAACTCGAGCAATTTGCCACGTCGCACTTGCTTGCGATGAATCTCGCCCGTCTCCCAATCTACCCAGTGCAACTGCATCACCCGTTTTGCCAAATCCAGCCCATAAATTGTATTCTGCATCGTGAGTCCTCCTTGACCCATTTGTGGATGAACTTCCACCTTGGCACTTTGATGCCGTTCGGTTCAAGCGAGGGCTCCCTGCCTACTCGTGGAGCTCCCCGCTGCCGATCCTATAAGGGGAGGCATCCATTACATCTTTATTACCCATGATCAAACTTATATGGATGCCTCCATTTGAGCAAGTCGACGTTCGATGTATGACGGTGAGGTCAAAGTGCTGCCTTATATCCGGCCTGTTATGCAGGAGGTTCCTGCTGGCCCTGATGAAATCCGCTGAAAGGGACCTTATCTTTATTGCGTCCTTTTTTGGGACAAGATTGATCCAGGCTCTCCCTTCCCCGGTCTGACCTGTTACGCCATCAATCGTGCCTACCTGCGCAACTGTGAAACTATAAACATGCTATTCGACTATCGTCCTGTAATCATGCGACGGCTACCGCTATTGGCTTGTAATTCGGGTCATACTGGCGGTTTTTGGCCAGCAACGCCCAGATCGTTCGAGCCATTTTATTGGCTTGTGCTACGACGACCACATTGTGGGGCCGCCGACAGCGTAATTTGTCGATCCAGGGATTTCGATCCCTGGTCTGGCAATTCACCACGGCTCGCGCCCCATGGGCCAATAGGGTTCGGAGATAGGTATCTCCGCGCTTGCTGATACCCAACAGGCGAATCTTCCCGCCAGTACCGGTCTGCCGTGGAACCAACCCCAAGAACGACGCGAACTCCCGGCCAGAGCGAAAGGACTTCATATCCCCTACTGTAGCCACGATAGCTGTGGCAGTGAGTAGCCCCACGCCAGGGATCGCCATCAAACGGGCCACCGCTTCCTGGTCCTTTTTCCATAGCCTCAGCCGTTTCTCTATATCGGCTATGTCTTTGTCGAATTCTGCCAGCCGCTGGATCTGACGCCGGAAGGTCTCTAGTGCCACGGCCGATAGCCTGTCCTCCAACGTCGAGAGAGCATCGGGGATCTCCTTGAGACCTTTCTCGCGGCCTTGGGGAAGATCTATACCAAATTCATAGAGCAGCCCCCGAATCTCATTCACCTGCATGGTCCGGATCTTGACCAACTGTTCCCGCATGCGATGCAAGGCCAGAACGGACTGCTGCTCCTCGCTTTTGACGGCGACAAAGCGCATACCAGGACGCTGAACAGTTTCCCAGATCGCCGCTGCGTCTGCCGCATCGGTCTTGTTGGTCTTGACGAAAGGGCGCACAAACTGCGCCGCGATCAAGCGCACCTCGTGCCCTAGCTTGCCCAGTTCCCGCGCCCAGTAGTGGGCACTACCACAAGCTTCCATGGCGACAATGCCGGGCTCGCGGTTCACAAAGAACTCGAGCAATTTGCCACGTCGCACTTGCTTGCGATGAATCTCGCCCGTCTCCCAATCTACCCAGTGCAACTGCATCACCCGTTTTGCCAAATCCAGCCCATAAATTGTATTCTGCATCGTGAGTCCTCCTTGACCCATTTGTGGATGAACTTCCACCTTGGCACTTTGATGCCGTTCGGTTCAAGCGAGGGCTCCCTGCCTACTCGTGGAGCTCCCCGCTGCCGATCCTATAAGGGGAGGCATCCATTACATCTTTATTGCCTGCGAACATGTCGTGTTCATGGTCAATAAAGATTGATCATGAACGTATCGTAACTTATTGTTTTTGTGAACATCCTGCCCATACTCAAAAAATATAGTTTGATCATGGATCGAACACGATTCATCATATGCCGCTTCTCTGCGGTAATAAAGATGTAATGGATGCCTCCCCTTATAGGATCGGCAGCGGGGAGCTCCACGAGTAGGCAGGGAGCCCTCGCTTGAACCGAACGGCATCAAAGTGCCAAGGTGGAAGTTCATCCACAAATGGGTCAAGGAGGACTCACGATGCAGAATACAATTTATGGGCTGGATTTGGCAAAACGGGTGATGCAGTTGCACTGGGTAGATTGGGAGACGGGCGAGATTCATCGCAAGCAAGTGCGACGTGGCAAATTGCTCGAGTTCTTTGTGAACCGCGAGCCCGGCATTGTCGCCATGGAAGCTTGTGGTAGTGCCCACTACTGGGCGCGGGAACTGGGCAAGCTAGGGCACGAGGTGCGCTTGATCGCGGCGCAGTTTGTGCGCCCTTTCGTCAAGACCAACAAGACCGATGCGGCAGACGCAGCGGCGATCTGGGAAACTGTTCAGCGTCCTGGTATGCGCTTTGTCGCCGTCAAAAGCGAGGAGCAGCAGTCCGTTCTGGCCTTGCATCGCATGCGGGAACAGTTGGTCAAGATCCGGACCATGCAGGTGAATGAGATTCGGGGGCTGCTCTATGAATTTGGTATAGATCTTCCCCAAGGCCGCGAGAAAGGTCTCAAGGAGATCCCCGATGCTCTCTCGACGTTGGAGGACAGGCTATCGGCCGTGGCACTAGAGACCTTCCGGCGTCAGATCCAGCGGCTGGCAGAATTCGACAAAGACATAGCCGATATAGAGAAACGGCTGAGGCTATGGAAAAAGGACCAGGAAGCGGTGGCCCGTTTGATGGCGATCCCTGGCGTGGGGCTACTCACTGCCACAGCTATCGTGGCTACAGTAGGGGATATGAAGTCCTTTCGCTCTGGCCGGGAGTTCGCGTCGTTCTTGGGGTTGGTTCCACGGCAGACCGGTACTGGCGGGAAGATTCGCCTGTTGGGTATCAGCAAGCGCGGAGATACCTATCTCCGAACCCTATTGGCCCATGGGGCGCGAGCCGTGGTGAATTGCCAGACCAGGGATCGAAATCCCTGGATCGACAAATTACGCTGTCGGCGGCCCCACAATGTGGTCGTCGTAGCACAAGCCAATAAAATGGCTCGAACGATCTGGGCGTTGCTGGCCAAAAACCGCCAGTATGACCCGAATTACAAGCCAATAGCGGTAGCCGTCGCATGATTACAGGACGATAGTCGAATAGCATGTTTATAGTTTCACAGTTGCGCAGGTAGGCACGATTGATGGCGTAACAGGTCAGACCGGGGAAGGGAGAGCCTGGATCAATCTTGTCCCAAAAAAGGACGCAATAAAGATAAGGTCCCTTTCAGCGGATTTCATCAGGGCCAGCAGGAACCTCCTGCATAACAGGCCGGATATAAGGCAGCACTTTGACCTCACCGTCATACATCGAACGTCGACTTGCTCAAATGGAGGCATCCATATAAGATTGATCACGGCGTTTCTTACCAAGGCAAACGCCCTATCCAAAGGGGGCGTGTCGTCAAACAAGACGGTTTGCTGCAGGTTAGCCTAGCGGCGTCAACGGCGGGTACGCAGCGTTAGCGGTCGTTCGGGCCGCCTTCTCCTTGTGAATTTATAGTGCGTAATTTAAGAACGACACAGATTGGTTTATTCAGGGAGGAGATTGATGTCTAGGACTCCGAATTCACATTTTTATGTTTTTTTCATGTGATTCATCTCACCGTGATCATGCCATTGCCTTGACCACGAAATGGTTCCGTTGCGACGGCATCAACTACAAGTCCAGCGCTGTAAGGAACTAGGATCGAGAATATGCAAGTTTCGCCCCTCGATAGTGATGATCCTTGCCTCCCGCAGTCGTCGCAGCACTCGGGACAAAGTTTCCGGTGTGATTCCAATGCGAGCGGCAACGGCAGCCTTTTTGGCCGGTAAGGAAACGCATCCCTGCCCGGTCTTCGCAGATTGGCCCAGCTCGAGCAAATACGAGGCCACCCTGGCATCTGCCGACTGCACACTACGTTGACGCAGTTCTTTCACCAAAAAATGTAAACGCATACTGAGTTGGGCGAGGATGCGACGCATGAGTTGGGGGTTGGCATCCAAGGTGGTAATTACCGGCGCAAAAGGAATCCTTAGTACGCGCACCGCCCCGCTGCAACGCGCCGAGACCGGGTAACGGCCACCCATGAAGGCCACACCCTCGGCAAAAAGGTCCCCAGCCTGCATGATTTCGACAATCTTTTCCTTGCCCTCGGCGCTACTGCTGACCAGTTCTACCACTCCCGATTCTAAAAAGAAGAAATCCGCCGCGGGACTTTGCTCGAGGAAAATAATCTCGCCCTCTTTCCATTCTTCCAGTTGGGTAGATGGCAGAAGCGCGCTGAGCAAAGCTGGCGGCCACGCACTAAAAATAGGCTGCTGGCGCAATAGATCATTAATATCAGGAAGTTTCATATCAACCCCAGCTAGATGGTGATTTCGAATCGCTCTATGGTACATCGTCTACCCTTCATCTGAAATTCTTGACGCAGATCAAGGACGGTCTGGCGCAGGCGGTGCAGACTCTTCCTTGCCGTTTAGGGCAAGACCATGCAGCATTTCAGGAGAGACTCATGACTATCGATATAGAATTGATCAAAAGCAGCGGTAAAGCCGTACAGGATTTAGGAGTGCAGGTCGCGCAGCATTTTTATGACACGATGTTCAGCCACTATCCCGAGGTTCGGAAGATGTTCCCCGGGGACATGACTGAACAGCGGGTGCGCCTCTTCAATTCCGTCATCCTCATCGCCAGTAACATCGACAACACCGACATGCTCGTACCCTACCTCAAAGATTTGGGGGTGGGACACATTCGCTACGATACCCGTCCCGAGCACTATCCCATCGTCGGCAAAAGTCTACTCCTGACCCTCAAGCACTTCTTGGGACCGGCTTGGACGACGGCCATGGCCGAATCCTGGATCGAAGCCTATAACCTTGCCTCAACTATCTGCATTCAGGCAGCCGCCGAGGCCATGGCCCCAGAGCGCTACGTGCCCTTGGTCCTGGAAGACGTTCCTCCCATTACGCAGTAACTGATCTTCGCGCAACACGCTGCGTGCCGGGCCTTCGTCCGGCACGCTGCGACAGGAGTTTTCCATGGAACATGAGGTCATTCTGGAGCCCTCCGGGCACTGCTTGCAGGTACGGGAAGACCAATGCATTGTCGAGGCCGCCTTGGAACAGGGGGTGGCCATTCACTATGGCTGCGGTAATGGTTCCTGCGGCGACTGTAAGGGGCGGATCGTGGACGGCGAGGGTGTGCAACTCCCGTTCATGCCCCTGCTGCTCACGCCTGGGGAGCGGGCAGACAACCGAGCCATTCTCTGCAAATTACAACCACGTAGCGCCATGCGCATCGAGGCGCAGGTGGATGGCGCTGCCGAGCTGTGGACGGGGACGGTGACGACTCTCCAGCAGCTTGCCAGCACGGTGATGGAATTGCGGCTGCGCTGTGACCGCCCTTATCCTTTCCGCGCCGGCCAGTATGCCCGGATTGCCGTTCCCGACCAGCCGGGGCAGTGGCGTTCCTATTCCATGGCCAGCCACCCCTCTGCAGCCGAGCTGGTTTTTCACATTCGCGCCGTAGCCGGCGGTGCTTTTTCCCATTGGCTCTTCGCGCAAGCGAGAGTGGGAGACACGCTCCAGTTGGGCCCTGCCCAGGGGGAATTCACTCTGCAGCAGAACGAGGAGCGGCCTCTACTGCTCGTGGCTGCTGGTACCGGCCTCGCCCCTATCGAGGCGATCGTCCAAGAGCGGATGCGGTTACCTTGGACGACCCCGGTCGCCCTCTTTTTTGGCGTCCGGCGCGCGGCTGATCTCTATCATCTCGATGATCTGCAGAACTTGGCAGACTCCTGGCCCAATTTACGTTTGGAGATCTGCTGCTCCGATCCCCATTTCACGGGGCCCGGCGGACCCCGGCGGCTCCTGCCCAGCGTGTCGGAGAATGGTCCGTGGTCCCAACACGAGGTCTATCTCTGCGGTAGCCCTGGCATGATCGAGGCGGCTGTGGATCTCCTGCTCTCGCACGGTATTGTCCATGAGCGCATCCACTTCGACAGTTTTGCGCCCAGCGCCGGCTGATCCTTGCAGTGCGGCGCCAGTACGCCCCAGCTCAACTATCCAGCAGTTGCAGGACTTGAGAGAGAGGTTGAACGCCCACGGTTTTCAGGGCCCCGTCGATGACGACAGCGGGCACCGTCTTGATTCGCAAACGGCTGACCACTTCGCGCCCGGTCTTGTCGGCCACGTCAAGAATTTCCAGATCCATGGCTCGTTTTTCGGCAGCTTCCTGCCAGATGGTTTCCGCCTGAGGGCAGACCGGACACCATTTGGACACCAGCAGTTGCACTTTCATTTCTTTCTCCCTCGAAAAGATCTTGGAAAGTAGTTTAAACTCCTCGGATATATTCATCCACTGATAATAGGCAGATTGCAAAGGAGTACCCGCCATGGCGCACGATATCGCTAAAATTTTGCAGCAAGACCACGAACGTCTCGATCGTCTCCTGGAGGACGCCGCCCAAGCGGTCAAAGACGAGCGTTGGGCGGACGCCGCCAAGACCTTGGAAACGTTCCGCCGGGGTATCGTCGACGGACACATGGCGGTGGAAGAGAGCCTGCTTTTCCCGGCCTTCGAGACTTGGGAAGGAGACCAGGACCATGCCCTCACGGCCTTACTACGAAAGGGGCATCGGGACCTGCAGGTATTTTTCAGCGAGATGGCCGACGCCATTGCTGCTCAAGACGCGGAGGAGTTTGACGATCTCTTGAGCACGGTGCAGACCATCCTCAAACAACACGACGCCAAGGAAGAGAGTGAGGTCTATCCCCACTTGGCCGCGGCGGTGGCAGATGGTGGAGAAGCTGCGGCCAAACGTCTAGTTGCCGGGCAGGAGTAAGAATCATGAGCGAATTCCGTGGCTGCGAATTACCGGAGGAACTCTTCTACGATCTCGATTATGTCTGGGTTCGTCCCGAAGGCGAGGGTATCTTCACCATCGGCGTGACTGATCCGGCCCAGACCATGTCTGGACGCCTGCAAAAAGCCCGCATCAAAAAGCTGGGCACCAAAATCGACGCAGGCCGCCATGTCGCCACCCTGGAGAGCGGCAAATGGGCGGGCGGCGTGCCCGTTCCCTTCGCGGGAGAGGTGGTGGACCGCAACGATGCCCTCATCACCGATCCTCACCTCATCAACATCGACCCCTACGGCGATGCCTGGATCGCCCGTATCCGCGCCGATGATCCAGAACATGCCCTGGATACGCTCCACACCGGCACCGAGGCCATCGAGGCCCTGCAGGCCTGGATTCAACGCTACGACGTCCAGTGCATGCGTTGTTCCGATTAATCATGGCCTATTTTACCCTCCATCCCAGCGCACCCTTTCGCCTCGACCTCACGGTCTGGGTGCTGCGCCGTCAGGCCCACAATGCCATAGACGTTTGGGATCAGGGTACCTACCGCCGCAGCTGGATCTATGGCGAGGAGCGCTTGGCGCTGCGGTTGTGGCAGACCCGTGGGCCGATGGATCCGGTTCTGGAAGCGGAAATCTACGCAGGTCCCGATGACGACCGTGCCATTGCCTGGGTCCGCGAGCGTCTCCAGTGGATTCTCGGGATCAATCGCGATCTGGCGCCCTTTTATGCCTTCGCAGCCAAAGATCCTCGCCTTGGGGCGCTCGTGGTGCACTACCGGGGATTTCGCCCGCCTCGTTTCGATTCCCTCTATGAGGGGCTGATCAATGCCATAGCCTGTCAGCAGCTGAGTCTGCAGGTGGGTATCCATTTGCTCAATCGTTTATGCAGGATCTGCGAAGGAGATAGCGGCGGCCTAGATCGAGCCCTTCCTTTCCCACCCCCGCAGCAGATCCTGAACTTGGCGCCGGAATTATTGCGTGACATCGGCTTCAGCCAGCAAAAAATACGGAGTGTACGCGCCGTAGCGGAAGCCGCCAGCGCCGGTGATTGGGACGAGCGGGCGTGGCCAGGCATGCCGGTAGAACAGATTAGGGAACGCTTACTATGGATTCGGGGAATCGGGCGCTGGTCCGTAGAATATGTGCTCCTGCGAGCTTTGGGTCAGCTCGAGATCTTCCCCGGCGACGACGTGGGGGGACGAAAAAGTCTCCTGCGCTGGCTCGGTGGCGACGCCACGGTCGTCGGCTATGAAGAGACGATTGCGCATCTCAAACCCTGGGCGCCTTTCGCTGGCATGGTGTATTTTTTTATGCTCCTGCGTCGCCTGGAAGAAGCAGGCCACATCACCTAGAATCCGAAATGCGCCAAAATCAGCGTGGAGTAGAACTTGAGAGGAAATATACCAAACAAAAATCGAGAAAGCCGCTGAGGAATTCATGGTGAAAAGTAGCCCACAATTCAATATTGGTGACCACGTGACCTGGAACTCGGAGGCTGGCTGGATGACTGGGAAAATCATCGCCATTCACGAAAGTGACTTCTCTGTACACGGGTATATCCACCACGCTACTCTCGACGCACCGCAATATGCCATACGTAGCGACAAAACCGCACACATCGCATATCACAAAGGGAGCGCGCTGCGTCTCTTGGAACCTGGCGGATGCCAGCCTACTTGAGAGCTTTTTCCCGACGGCTCGACCTTGCCGCCCAGGGTCTGGCGCCCGCGTACTTTGCCCTGGTCATGGCCACCGGTGTGTTGTCCTTGTCCAGCGATACCTTCGGTTTGCCGCTGTTGGCGCGATATCTTTTCGGACTCAATATTGTTTTTTATGCCGTCTTGTGGGTCCTTACCCTGTGGAGAAGTCTGTATTTCCCTCAGCGATTGTGGAATGATCTTCTGAACTATCAACGCGGCCCTGGCTTTTTCTCTATAGTGGCCGCATCTAGTGTGCTTGGTAGTCAGTGTATATTGTTGGTGCAGTATCGTGATATTGCTCTGGTGCTTTGGATTTTTGGTGCCGTGCTGTGGTTTCTCCTGAATTACGGTATTTTCACACTTTACACCATTCGGCTCGACAAACCTCGGCTAGAAAACGGCATCAGCGGAATTTGGTTGCTTGCGGTGGTGGCGGTACAGTCTCTGGCAGTACTGGCGTTGCAGTTGGATGGTTCGTGGAGTGCACTACATCGTCTGGAATATAATTTTGTTGCCTTATCCCTATGGCTTTGGGGAGGTATGTTATATATTTGGATTATGGTTCTTATTTTTTACAGATACATTTTTTTCGCTTTCATGCAGAAGATCTCGCTCCGCCGTATTGGATCAACATGGGTGCCATGGCTATTTCTACTTTGGCTGGATCATTGCTCATAGAGCAAGGGACGAGCGCCCCTTATCTTCATTCTCTACTTCCTTTCCTCAGGGGATTTACCATTTTTTATTGGGCTGCTGGAAGCTGGTGGATTCCCTTACTCATTGCTCTGGAGATCTGGCGCTACGGCCATCAAGGTCTCCATTTCCGTTACGATCCCCAATATTGGGGTATGGTGTTCCCCCTCGGTATGTACAGTCTTGCAACCTATAACATGGCAAAGAGTATGGTGCTGCCGTTCTTGCTGCCGATTGCCGACATCTTTTTCGCTTTGGCGCTGGCTGCTTGGATATTCATCTTTGTCAGTATGCTACGAAGTTCCACTTCGTCAACTATATTTGCTAACTAAGTTCCATGGAAAAAGATCCATAATCAGCATGATAGACCACGTTATTGAGTCCGTGCTAAAATAGTGTATAGTTACCTATATGGCACACATACTCTAGTAGCGCATACCAGTCTCACTGGATCGCGGATGCAAGCTCGTCTTGGCCGAAGGGCGCCATGAAATTTCTGTCCGCCAATTTCGAAGCGTATTCAGGTCCTCTGGAATACCGAGGCCGACGCCATCCCCAAAATCTACTGCGGTATACAGCACGATATCCGCTACGGTAAATCGTTGCGGTACGATCGTGCTGCGTTCAGTCATTACCGAATCCAACCAACGCATACCGTCGTGCATCAGTTTCACGAGACTAGGCACACATTCAGGAAGAACAACCATACGTTCTTGGTACATGGACAAGCCCTTGCCATAATGAAAGGCGGCATAGAGAGGCTCGGTAATGCGCCGTTCCACCCGCCGTTGCCACATTCGTGTTTCGGCCCGCTCTTGCGCTGTGCTACCAATGAGCGCTGGCTCCGGATGAATTTCTTCCAGGTACTGAAAAATCGCACCGCTTTCTGCCAGCCAGAAGCCGTCATCCAATTCGAGCACCGGAACCTGGCCAGAAGGATTGCGAGCTACAAACTCAGGCTCGCGATTTTCGCCCTTATCGATATCCAGATCACGCATAGGAATACTCATCCCTTTTTCTAGCATAAACATGCGTACTGCGCGCGGGTTGGGGCGTGCACCGTGATATAAGAGCATAGTTAACCTCCGATGTCTTGCAGATAGTAACAAAAACCTCAGTGCCAGAAGCTCAGATAGAAGCGTGTTGGCCCCAGAATCTCCACGCGGTGGGGCACATCGGGCGGGATCCAGACCGATTCATCGGCGCAGAGCACCCAATGACGCCCGCTTCCATCTTCAAGGCAATAGCGCAACTTTCCGTCGACGACGGTGAGTCGTCCCCAGACCCCGGCTTTGACGCGGTGGTTGTGTTGCAGCCCCTTGGGTGCAGTAGACTCCGTGAACTCGGGTGTACGCTCGTGTTCTTGCATGGGAGCTTCAGGTTCCGGCAGCGAATCTTTCTTGTCGGCACCGCCCAAATCCAGATAGGCTCTTTTTTGCGTAATATGTCGCCAGCGTTCCGCCTCCAGTAGAGCGGCCCTTTTTTGGATGATCACCGGCCACACTGCGGCGAGTTCGGCATTGAGTTCCAAGTATGCTTCACTCCCTTCAGGCAAATCTACATCACGAAAGATGGCATCAACTGGGCACTCTGCTACACAAAGGGTGCAATCGATGCATTCGCGAGGGTCGATCACCAAAAAATTAGGCCCCTCATGAAAGCAATCGACCGGACAAACCGTAACGCAATCGGTATATTTGCATTGAATGCAAGACTCGGTAACAACGTGGGTCATATGTTCCCCCCTGTGCCACGTAAATCAAGCGGCCAATGATCCCAGAGACTGAATACAAAATTGGTAATCCAGGGCGCGGCTATGATCCAGGCAAGTAGCAGATGACCCATGAGGCATGCACCGCAACCGCGCCAAGGGGCAATGCCAAGAACGACCGTAGCGCTCGCCGCCAACAGGAAGTCGCCATCGAATAAAGCATTGAGTCCATCGTGCAAACGCGATTCAGACCGGCCACGTAGTGGGTGGCGAAAAGTGCGACGATATTCTTCCGTGAACAGAAAAATACACCGCAGATGTAGTACCCGCCCACGTTTTGCGCCCAACAGCCACAACTACTCACCCAGCAAAAGCAGGCTGCAGCCAAACCATCCGCCGTATGCCAAGATAAAGCACCCCGCCACCCATGGCAAAAGCGAACCCAGAGAGTAGCTGAAAAGTAACGGTAAAACGACGCCCAGCAAGGAAAAACCATACCCATAGAGGACGTCGATTCGCCTCCATACAGGCCTTCATGAACTGCCATCCTCTTCACGCCGTCGCAGTATCATGGTCCTACCCAAGGCGTTGGCAGAATCTGGATCCAAGATTTGCCTGGCCAGGGGAAAAATTTCTCCGTCCTCCAAGGCGATATGGGCGCGGTTCATTATGACGAAGGGCTCGAGACGTAACGCTCGGGGCTTTTCCGTAACGATGAGATCATTCAGATCCTCTGAAAGATTCTGCCAGGCGGTTTCCAGTTGGCGGTGCTGATCCACAAGATTGCGCAAGGGGGCACGTAAGGCTCCTGGAAAATCCGGCCGTGCCAAAAGCCAGGGGAAAAGTCCCAGTTCCTCATCGGCGTGGTGGGCTGGGCCGGCCAAGCTAAAATAGCGCAGGATGCGTGTGATGGCTGTTTGCAGATCGCTGTCCACCCCATGCTTTTCGAGATGCTTAGGCATCCGCTGCAGGGTATCGCAGTGCTTCTCTATGCGCCGGTGACAGGCCAACAAGAGTCCTACCGGATCATCAAAGGATGGTGCGGGCGTATCCAGCAAATCCATGATCTGACTCCTTCAAGCACATTGATATCTTGGCTGCAGCTGCCATTGATGGTGTTTTTCGACATCGACACGCCCTGGTGACTCCTAAGTGTTCATCCGCTTCCACTTTTCGCCAGGATAGCGCGTCGCACGGATGGTTGCCTTGATTTCCGTCAAGAAACCTCCGTTCACCAAGGACGCATTGGTGCAGTATCACCACACGGCGATTAGCATAGTCTATACTGAGCACAGTAGTGAGGATCAAGAAGCGGATGGCGCGGGTCGGGCCCAGCCTGTCCTGCGTGCTTTAGTGATGCCGTAAAATCGGAGGTAGTCGATGAGTCACCTATTGGATCGCTTGAAGTTCTTGGTGCGGGACAAAGAAGGCTTTGCCGACGGCCACGGTATAAAACTGCGCGACGACCGCCAATGGGAGGATGCTTATCGTCATCGTTGGCGCTATGACAAGATCGTGCGCACCACCCACGGGGTCAACTGCACCGGTGGGTGCAGCTGGAATGTTCACGTCAAAAATGGCCTGGTGGTGTTTGAGATGCAGGCCCACGACTATCCCGAAACGCGCCCAGACCTTCCCAATCACGAGCCTCGTGGGTGTCAAAGAGGTGCCAGCTTTTCTTGGTACCTCTACAGTCCGCACCGCATCAAATATCCCATGGTGCGCGGGCGGTTGCTTGAGCTTTATCGTGCCGAGAAAGCGCAGGGTAAAGATCCGGTAGAGGCCTGGCGGGCGATTCAAGAGGATCCACGCAAGCGGAGTAGCTATGTTGCCGTACGCGGTCTGGGGGGGTTCGTTCGCAGCTCCTGGGACGAAGTCAATGAGATTATTGCTGCCGCCAACATTTATACCATCCTGCAGTACGGTCCGGATCGCATTGCCGGATTTTCCGTTATTCCTGCCATGTCCATGATCAGTTATGCCTCGGGCGCCCGTTACCTTTCCCTCATCGGTGGCGTGCCGTTGAGCTTCTACGACTGGTATTGCGACCTGCCGCCCTCCTCGCCCCAGGTCTGGGGGGAGCAGACGGATGTGCCGGAATCGGCCGACTGGTTCAACTCCACCTATATCATCGTGGCCGGCACCAATATCCCGGCCACGCGCACCCCAGATGCGCACTTTTATTCTGAAGTTCGCTACAAGGGGACCAAGGTGATTGCCATGGCCCCCGATTATGCTGAATACGTCAAGTTTGCCGATGAATGGTTGCCCGTCCGGGCCGGTACCGATGCGGCATTCTTTTTGGCTATGGGGCATGTCGTTTTGCAGGAGTTCTATATCCAAAAAGAAGTACCCTATTTCATGGACTACGCTCGCCGTTTCACGGATCTACCCATGCAGGTAATGCTTCGGGCTCTGCCGGACGGACGCCATGCCAGTGACCGGTTTCTGCGTGCGAGCGATTTTACGGACCAGCTGGGACAAGACTCCAATCCAGACTGGAAAACCGTCATTTTCGACGAGCTAAGCCATAATTACCGTTGTCCAAATGGATCGATAGGATTCCGGTGGGATGAGGCTGAAGGCAACTGGAACCTGCTACAAGAGGATGCCAGCAGCCATACGCCTATTGTCGCCGAACTCTCGGCTCTAGGGAAACCCGACGCCGAACTTGTAACTATGGTTTTCCCGCACTATGGCAAACGCGGCGAGGACACTCCTATCTTGATGGAACGCAAAGTTTGTGCGCGGCGCCTGCAGACAACACAGGGCGAATCTCTCGTCTGCTCTGTTTTTGATTTGTTACTGGCTCAGTATGGTGTGCGCCGACCTAGCGTAGAAATAGTGCAGGAGGATGATCGGGTTGCGGACTATACGGACCCTGACCATTGCTTTACCCCGGCTTGGCAAGAGACCATCACAGGAATATCCCCGGACGTGTGCGTGCGTATTGCCCGAGAGTTCGCGCAAAATGCTGTAGCCACGCAAGGTCGTTCCATGGTGATAGTGGGAGCGGGTACCAATCATTGGTATCACAACGACATGAACTATCGCTCTATCATCAACTTGGTACACCTTTGCGGTTGCGTTGGGCAAAGTGGTGGCGGGTGGGCACATTATGTCGGACAAGAGGCTCTCCGGCCCCAAGCAGGGTGGCTTTCCCTGGCTTTTGCCAGCGACTGGCACCCCCACGCGCGTCAAGCCGCCGGAACGAGCTATTGGTATCTTCACACGGATCAATGGCGCTACGAGCGTGTCCATCCAGAACAGCTCCTGCAGCCGGCTGCCAAGGCCAGCTATCGAGGCCGCACGCTCGCGGACTACAATGTCGTCGCCGAGCGAATGGGTTGGTTGCCTGCGGCACCGCACTTTGATCGTAATCCCCTGGAGATTCTGGCGGACCTGGAACGGGAGGGACATTCTACGAACGCGGAAGCCACCGAGGCCGTTGTCACGGCCTTGCAAAGCGGTGAGCTACGATTCGCGAGCGAGGATATCGACCACCCCAATAATTGGCCACGCAATCTTTTCGTGTGGCGCAACAACCTGATTGGCACCAATGCCAAGGGACACGAGTATTTCCTAAAACACTTGCTAGGTGCGGAGAATGCCGTGTTGGGACAGGACGATGCAGGCTCTGCCAGTCAAGAGATCCGATGGCGTGAGCGCGCGCCCATAGGCAAGCTGGACCTCATGGTCGACATCAACTTTCGCCTGAACAGCACTGGCGCTTACTCTGACATCATCTTGCCTACGGCTACTTGGTACGAGAAGAACGATCTCAACACCACCGACATGCATCCCTTCATCCACCCCTTGGGGGCAGCGGTGGACCCGGGGTGGGAAAGTCGCAGCGATTGGCAGATTTTTCGGCATATTGCGCAGCAGTTCTCCCAACTTGCCCAAAAGCACCTGGGTACCCGGAAAGATCTTTTGGCGCTAGCTCTACTGCACGATAGCCCCGACGAGCTAGGCCAGGCCATAGGCGTGGACGACTGGAAAAAGAATGGCTCTCGCCCAGTTCCGGGGCGGAATTGCCCGCGCTTGGAGATCGTCACCCGAGATTACCCCCAAATCTATCAGCAATACTGCAGTATAGGGCCGCGTCTGCAAAGCTCGGGCAACGGTGCCAAAGGCGAGCATTGGGAAGCGGGACAGGAAATAGAGGAGTTGCTGCACATCAACGGTGCCTTTCCAAACGAGTCTAATGAAGGCGCGCGACGTCCCTCTCTCAGCGCCGATATCCACGCCTGCGATATGGTGTTACATCTCTCTCCCGAAACCAACGGCGAGGTTGCCCATAAAGCCTGGTGTTCGCTGGAGAAGAAAACGGGCCTCAAGCTCGCGCAGCTGGCTGCTGACCGGCGTGGCGAGAAATTTCACTTCCACGATCTTCAGGTACAGCCTCGGAAAGTCATTTCCTCGCCCACGTGGAGCGGACTAATGTCTGAGGAAGTCAGTTACAGTGCAGGATACATCAACGTGCATAATGCCGTTCCCTACCGAACTTTGACAGGGCGCGGCCAATTTTACCTGGACCATGAATGGTTTCTGGATTTTGGTGAGGGACTGTGTACTTACCGCCCACCGCTACCCACTCTAGCGGTTCACGGTTTACCTGAACGCTTCGATACCACGAATGGCCTCGTGTTGCGGTTCCTCACCCCTCACGACAAATGGGGCATTCACAGTACCTATCATGATGATCTACGCATGCTTCACCTTTCCCGAGGTGGCCCACATATCTGGATTAGCGAAAGAGACGCGGAAAGCCTGGGGATTGCCGATAACGACTGGCTCGAAGGGATCAACGAAAATGGTGCGTTGATGGCCCGCGCGGTGGTCAGCCAAAGGATTCCCGAAGGCGTGGCCATCATGTACCACCAGCAGGAAAACACCATCAACGTCCCGGGCTCTCCGAGCACGGGCAAACGTGGTGGTATCAACAACAGCGCCACTCGCGTCATCGTCAAACCTACCCATATGGTTGGGGGCTATGCCCAGCTGGCCTGGACATTGAACTATTACGGCCCCGTAGGTAGTCAGCGCGATTCGGAAATCCTCATCCGCAAGGTGAGTGACGCACAAATTCACTGGCTGGAAGCGCCCCTATCGGCACGGGACGAGGCCAATCTTAGACAGGCCGTGGAGGATTCTCAGTGAAAGTTCGCGCGCAATTTGCTCTGGTTTTTAATCTCGACAAGTGTATCGGCTGTCATACCTGTTCCGTAACCTGCAAGAATACCTGGACCAACCGTCGCGGCACTGAATACATCTGGTTCAATAATGTCGAAACCAAACCCGGCATAGGCTACCCCAAAAACTGGGAACATCAGGATCACTGGCACGGCGGCTGGGTACGCAAGAACGGCAGGTTGCAGTTGAAACAGGGCGGACGCCTCTGGGAGTTGATGACCATATTCGCTAACCCGCACCTTCCCGAAATTCTCGACTACTACGAGCCGTTTTCTTTCAATTATAGCCATCTAGTCGACAGCCCACTTGTGGAAACGGCCCCTGTGGCCCGACCCGTATCCCTGGTGAGTGGACGCACACTAGACAAGATCGACTGGAGCGCCAACTGGGAAGACCAACTGGGCGGAACGTATAAAACCCGCTCAGTAGATTACAACCTGCGGGATGTGCCCGATAGCGAACTGCTTGGCGAATTCGAAAAAACCTTTTTTTTCTATCTCCCGCGCATGTGCAACCATTGCCTTAATCCGGCTTGCGTAGCCGCATGCCCGTCTGGAGCGATCTATAAGCGAGAAGAAGACGGCATTGTGCTTATTGATCAGGATCGTTGTCGGGGATGGCGTATGTGCAT
Organism: Acidithiobacillus sp. YTS05; assembly: GCF_024396695.1. Classification (GTDB taxonomy): domain Bacteria; phylum Pseudomonadota; class Gammaproteobacteria; order Acidithiobacillales; family Acidithiobacillaceae; genus Igneacidithiobacillus; species Igneacidithiobacillus copahuensis. The sequence goes on along the minus strand of NZ_CP094359.1, from coordinate 80,582 downwards.
TTCCGCCTGCCCCTACAAGAAAGTGTATTTTAATTGGGAGTCTGGTAAGTCGGAAAAGTGTATTGCGTGTTACCCTCGAGTAGAGTCTGGCCTACCGACTATCTGTTCCGACACATGCGTCGGCCGTATCCGCTATAACGGCATCATGCTGTACGATGCGGACCGTATTGCCGAGTACGCCAACACCGAAAACCTCGAAGACCTTTATGAAGCACAGATCCAGATCTTCCTGGATCCACACGATCCAGAAGTTATAGCCCAGGCTCGCTTGGATGGCGTTCCCGATTCATGGATCGACGCAGCTCAACGATCGCCAATTTATAAAATGGCCGTGGACTGGAAAATAGCACTTCCCCTGCACCCAGAATTTCGCACCTTGCCCATGGTTTGGTACGTTCCGCCACTGTCGCCCATGGGCCGCGAGATTCATCCCAAGCGCATACCGCAAAGCGCGGAGGAGGTGCTTCCTCGATTGGAATCGTTACGGATTCCCATCGACTATCTGGCCAGCCTCTTCACCGCAGGCAAGCGTGAGCCAGTACTCGCGGCGTTGACCAAACTGATCGCGATGCGTGCTTATCAACGCGGTCTGCATGTGGACAAGCGCGCTAATCTAGACGTGTTAGCCGGCGCGGGTCTCGATGCTGCTACGGCGCAGGAGATGTATCGCTACCTAGCCCTTGCCCATTACCAAGATCGTTTTGTCATTCCCACGAGCCATCAGGAAACCATGATGGACGATCCCTACGATTTCCAGGGGCAGAATGGTTTTGTCTTCGGTAACGATAGCAGCACCGGTATCAGCGGGGCTGAGATTTTCCCCAAGCGCCGCAAGGAGAGCCCCAGCGCAAACGTGCAACCCCTACACTTCCGTCCTTATCGATAGAAACCAACATGATTCGCCAACCTCTGTTTCACATCCTCGCCCTGCTGTTGGACTATCCGGACGACGCGCTGCGCGCCGCTCTTCCGGAACTCCACACGGACCTGCTTGCAGAAGTCCGTCTGCACTCATCTGAGCGAAGCACGGTACTACAGCATCTCGACTGGATGGAGATGCAAGAGCCGCTTGCACTGGAGGCGAAATATGTCGAGACCTTCGATTGGACTCCAAGCTGCGACTTGCATTTGAGCACGCATCTTCTACCAGAAGACGACCGCGGCCGAGGGTCTGTGCTATTACGCTTACTGGAGCACTATTCGGCGCACGGTTGGATCCCCAGTAATCACTGTCTGCCAGATTACCTGCCAGTGATTCTGGACTTTGCCGCCACACTCACCACGGAGGAGAGTCGCGTCTTTCTGGCGGGCGCGCAGGAGTCGATCTCCATTCTTGAGCAAAATCTGCGCAGCGTTCACAGTCCATATGCAGAGCTGGTGGCGACAATCCTTCCGTATGCACAACTCGTTGACAAGCTTCGAGCAGGAGTGGAGTCATGATCTGGTCTTGGAATTATTTTTTCTTTGGCGTCTACCCTTTCATTGCCGGGACGACATTCCTTGTCGGATCGGCAATCCGTTATGAGCGAGAGCAGTACGGTTGGTCAAGTTTCTCCAGCCAGATCCTTGCATCAAAACGCTACATGATGTGGGCAAGCAATCTCTGGCATGTCGGTATTCTCACCCTCTTTCTTGGCCATTTTACAGGATTTCTCACTAACATTCTCGAGTGGTTAGGGGCTGATCCCGTCGAACACCAGTGGATTGCCGCTAGTGCTGGAATCACCGCAGGTGTGCTTGCCATGATCGGGGGGCTCATGCTCCTGCTTCGGCGGCTTCTCGATCCCAAAGTCCGGTATGCTAGCCGCTTTATGGATATTTTTATTCTCGTGTGGTTGTTGATTACCCTGAGCTTTGGGCTGGGTACCCAGTTTGTCAGCGTCCCGGACGCGGTATCGGGACATGTTCAGAACATGCAGATCCTGATCCAGTATGTGCGGAGCATAGCGACATTCCAGCCAGATCCCGCTCTCATTCGCACTATTCCCATTATTTATAAGATCCATATGTTTTGTGGAATGACCGTTTTTTTGCTTTTTCCTTTTAGTAGACTGGTACATATCTGGACTGTACCGCTAAATTATGCCATCCGCCCTTATCAGCTGGTACGGGCTAAGATTCGGTCAGTGATATAGGGGGTGGATATGCACGTCAGCGATATACCTGGATTGCGCCAATGGCAACGTGCGATCGCGCCGGCTACAGTTTTGAGCCGTGCGGAAGCTCAGCTGGTGGAAGCAGGTTTTACCCTCTTCGATCGCATTGATCACGCGCAGGCGGCGAAATCTGCCGGCCTGTTTCTGCCCTTTTGCGTAGTGTTGATTTTTGGTCGGCCCAGCGGTGGTACCGAACTCATGCGCGTTGCTCCTACGCTCGCCATCGATTTGCCAAGCAAAATGCTCATCTACGAACGTGAGTCCAATATATCGTTGGTAGCGGTGACGGAACTGGCATACACCGCCCAACGCCACGGTCTCCGGAGCGACCGGTACCTGGCCGAGGTCCGTGCTTTTGATCACAAAGTCAGCACCATCGTTACCAATATCCTGATGGATACAAACTGATCCAATAGACGTGATAGTCAAAAAATCCCGGAGGACGATTTATGGCGCAGAATGGTATCATGATCCAGGGTTCACCCCGTAGCGTTCTGGCTGGGTCAACCATTGGCTTCTTCATTGGCGCGGGGTCGGTCTCACTCTACGGGCCAACTGCGCACATTTTTGTGCAAGCCATGCACCTATCTCCCACGCAAATTGGTTGGCTGGTCGGGATGCCCATGCTGACTGGCGCATTGCTTCGCATACCCTTTGGTGCCTCAGTCGATCACAACGGCGGGCGAACACCGTTCTTGATTCTGTTGATCGCATCTCTGGTTGGCATAGCAGGACTTTACTGGATGCTGTTGACCTTGTATCCGAACCATTTGGATGCACGCTACTATCCCTATTTGCTATTGCTTGGCGCTCTCGCAGGCAGCGGTATTGCGACATTTTCTGTGGGAATTGGCCAGGTATCGTATTGGTACCCGAAAAAACGGCAAGGGGCAGCGCTAGCCGTTTTTGGTGGGCTGGGAGATTCCTCGCCGGGTTTTGTTGCCCTTATTCTTCCAAGCGTGATATTACTAACCGGATTGTGGTCTGGCTATCTTTTTTCCTTGGCCATGATTATTCTCGGCATACTTCTGTACTTCCTCTGGGGGCATAATGCCCCGTTTTTTCAGTATGCGCATCGTATGGAAAAACGCGAAGCGATGGTACGTGCAAAAGCAGATGGAGAAGAATTGTTTCCTACGGGCGGCGTTTGGCATTCACTCAGATTGTCCGCACGCCATTGGCGAACCTGGCCTTTAGTGGGGCTATACTTTACGAATTTTGGGGGATTTCTTGCGCTCACGGTCTGGCTTCCCACCTTCTGGGAAAGCTATTACCATACCAGCACCATGACGGCCGTCATTCTGACCGCGACCTTCTCTTTGCTCGCTGCCTTCATTCGCGTTTGGGGTGGAGTGCTTTCGGATCGCAAGGGTGGTGAGAAGGTAGCTATAATTTCATTGATCATCCTGCTCATTGGCGCGGTCATCATGACCCTCTCACAGACGCTCTGGTTGACGGTAATAGGAGAAATTTTGGTCGGTGCCGGAATGGGCATTAACAATGCAGCGGTTTTCAAGTTAGTACCCCACTATGTGCCGGATGCCGTGGGTGGTGCGTCGGGATGGGTTGGGGGATTGGGTTGTCTGGGCGGGTTTGCTGTGCCGCCGCTACTGGGTGGATTTGTAGATCGCTTTGGCGTGCAGGGATACTCCCTGGGTTATAGCGTATATATCGGACTGGCAATCGTGAGCTTGCTGTTGGTTTGGATTCTAATCAAGACCCAAGAGCAGATCGGCGAAGGACACTCCTTCTCGTCGAAGCGTTGATCCTACGGCGCATCCGATTCCCCGGACTCCCTCGTAGGGTCCGGTCGCTGCGCGGTTTTTGGCAAGTGACTACATACAAAATCCCTGAGGACCAAGGCACCATTGTGCTCCCGATCCTGGGCGGCATACAGCAGTATGAGGTCTTTTCCCCTCGCCGCGGCCAGCAAGCTGCGGGCTTCAGCTTCGTGATCTTGCAGCTCGACGAGATAACGTTGGCGAAACTCCGGCCACAACGACGGATCGTGATGAAACCATTGGCGTAGTGCTGTGCTGGGAGCAAGGTTTTTGGTCCAGTCATCCAGGGGGAGATCCGTTTTACGCTGTCCCCGTGGCCATAGGCGCTCCACGAGCACACGGTATCCTGGCGGAATGGGTTTGTCATAGACGCGCCAGACGTGGATGGTGCAGAGTCCATCTAATTCTTGGGCTTGCGGAGCAGGAGACATTTTCCCGATACTTCTTTCGTGGTTACGCAAGGCTGTATCCCAGTAGTCGACACGTGGCGCGTGACTTCGCTTCTGGTCCGGCGATCATCACCGCTCCAGTGTTTCCGTCCAGTATGGATCCTTTAGGGATCGGCGAGCCGCGATTCCTGCGCGTACAGCATCGGCTTTTTCCCAGACATTCCAGAGCAGTACACCCTCCACCCGGTCATCAGATCCATAATAGATGACGGCCTTTCCCTCCTCGGGACTCGCTACACGCAGCACCCGCCGGGAATCGCAGCGTCCCACGGCCTCGAAGCCGAGGTCAAAGATATCACTGAAGAAAAGCGACTGATGCCGGAAAGGCTCCTCTCTCCCAGCCATCGCACGCCCTGCCGCCTTTCCCGTCGCTTCAGCATTATCCCAGTGCTCCAGCCGACAGGGTGTTTGCCATACGGGGTCTGGGTAAGTCGCAACGTCTCCCGCAGCCCAGATGTGCGCGTCGCTGCTGCGCAGCTCGGCATTGACCGCGATCCCGCCTTTGTCCAGTGCTAGACCTGCCTGCTGGGCGAGTTCAAGCTGGCCCTCCATGCCCAGTGCGTAAACCAAAAGATCACCAGCGATAGGCGCGTGCTCACGGAAGTCCGCGCGCACATGGCCTTCCTTCCAGCTCAGCGTTTCCAAGCGGTGGCGTGGATACAGCAGGACTCTGGCTTGGTGGTAGCGGGAGAGGACGGCTTTTTGCAAGACTGGTGGGAAGATATGGGCCAAAGGCGCGTCGCCGGCAAAAGCGTAGTGGACTTTTAAACCCTCTTGCTGGGAGAGCGCGGCCGCAATCTCTGCGCCAAGGAAACCACCTCCCACCACCAGTAAGCGAGAAACTGACTGTGCCGCAGTCCGAAGCCGACGATAGTCCGAGAGGCTGCGCAAGACATGGACGCGCTCCCGCAGTTCGGTGTTGGTAAGTTCGGGCTGCCGTGCACGGCCCCCCGTAGCTAGAAGGAGACGCTCGTAGCGATAAATTTTCCCGGCGGCGCTGGTGAGAGTCTTGGCCGCAGCGTCTAGTTTCACTACCACGTCCCCGAGCCGTGTCTGCACACCCAAATGTTCCCAATCGGCGGCGGAACGCAGGGGTAAGTCATCCAGCGCTACCTTATTCGTCCAGAGACCCTTTGATAAAGGTGGACGTTGATAAGGCAATTCTGTCTCTGCTCCCAGCATCAGCAGCCTGCCACCATCGTCCGACTCGCGGATAGCCATCGCTGCGGCTGCTGCCGCTGGACCCGCGCCAACGATGACGTAATCCCAAGGGGATATGTCGTTCATTACTTACCTCCAGCATCCCGCAATGTCATGGATCTTTCCTAACCCTCCGCACCATCGCGAAGCGGCGCACCTACTTAATCACTATAGACCAGGCGGGATCCTCATGCCGCTGAAGACACTCCCCCGGCAAAGGGTGAGATCAAGAGTTCTTGGCGATGATTTTCTGTGCCAATTGTTGCGCCTGCAGCAATTCGCCGGTATAGATTTTGGTATGGTATCCCCGGTTTGGGGTCGTCGTGATCGGTTGTAAAACGGTCTTGGCTTCCTTGTTGTCGTCGATAGCGATTCGCGCAATCATCGATAGACCCGGGCGCAAGGGGTGGCGGCGGAGCTCTGCCGGCCGCAAGCTTATCCGGATCGGTACCCGCTCCACGATATGGATGTAATTACCCGTCGCGTTTTCTGGAGGCAGAACGGCAAAGGCACTGCCAGCGCCGGGCAGGAGCCCCTGAACGGTGCCGTGAAAGATGACACGGTCGCCATAGTAATAACTCTCCAGTCGCACCGGTTGCCCTGGCCGCAGTTGATCCATCTCGGTTTCTTTGACGTTGGCTACTACCCAGAGATCATCCAAGGGTACGATGGTGAAGAGCCGCTCTCCCGGGTGAATCATCAGACCGGGGTAGGCGCTGCGTTGGGCTACGAAACCGCTGATGGGGGCACGCAGATCCCGCCTGGCCCAGTCGATATAGCGGCGCTCCAGCTCGGCCACCACCGCCCGCACCTGGGGGTTGTTTTGCAAGGTGGTGCCTCCCACCAGTGCTTGTGCTGCCTAGAGTTTGGCCGCCGTTGCGGCGATCTCTGCCTGTAGCGCGTTTACGTCTTGCACAGTATTGGCAATCTGAATGGTGGCTACGGCGCCGCTCGCCTGCGCGCCACGATACCGCTGGAGATCATCGCGAAGCTTCGTCAATTGTGCCTGTTGGGCGCGGAGTTTTGCTTGGGTTTCCTGTACCGCGGCAAATTCCTGACGCAGTTGTCGCACCGTGCGTCCCAAGGCGGCCTCGCTGGCTTGCAGAGCCAGCAGACTGCGGTCTCCCTGGAGACTCGCAAGGATGGTGCCGGCGCGCACGTATTCGGTGTTTTCCACATATACCCGCCGGATCGTACCCGCGCTTTGCGCCTGGACGGGCGTGACATTTCCCTCCACGTAGGCATCGTTGGTAGCAATACGCTGACTGCCCACCAGCACCCACCACGCCGCCCACCCCATCAGCAGCAAGGCGAGGATGAGGCCAAATACGAGGTAATTGCGACGGGAACGAATAGGTGTTTGGGAAAGGTCTTCTGGCACCTCAGTCATCCTTTGTTGCTTGTCGATATCCTCCGCCCAAGGCGGATTCCAGTAGAGCCCAGTTTTGCCAACGTGCGGTGGCGATGGCAGTTTGCCGTTGGCGAACCTGAACACAGGTGATTTCTGCCGCGATACTGGGCAGAGCGTCACTCAGACCCTGGCGCCAAGCTTGCTGGCGCAACTCCCACTGTGCCTGCGCCGCTGCCGCGGCGCGGTGTTCGGCCTGTTCTTGGCGTTCTAGCTTCTGCGCCGTGCTCAGGCGATCGGCAATTTCGCGTAAAGCTGCCAGGAGGGTGCGCCGATAGCGATCCTGGGCGGCGAGAAACACCGCATTCTGGGCCCGCAGGTGGGCACGTAGGGCACCTCCCTCGAAAATCGGCAACGTAATGACCGGGCCGACGGCATGAGCGAAATTCCCCGGGTCAAACAGATCGCCCAGGTGGATACTGTTCCAACCGGCGAGCAGACGAAGATTGATGTCTGGGTAGAAGGCAGCCCGTGCCGCCCCAACCTCCGCCGCTGCCGCTTGCACTGCCCAGCAGGTGGCGACGATGTCGGGGCGCCGAGCGAGCAGTCGCAATGGGAGATCCTTCGGCAACCCCAGTGCTGGGGTGAGCGCCTGCGTTGTTATGGTAGCGGACCCTATCGTCATGGAGGGTCCTTCGCCGCAGAGTGCGGCCAGGGCATGCTCCTCGGTAGCGATGGCCGCTCGCAGCTTGGCGATGCGCTGGGCGGACTCGGCTAGGGCTAAATCTTCGGCATGGATCTGGCTGGCGTTGAACAAGCCTTGCTGAAAACCGCCCACAGCCACGGCCTTGGCCTGCTCTTGCAGGGAGTGCAGATGTTCTGTCTGCTGGAGCAAGCGTCGGTCACCTTCGAAAGCGAAATACTGGACGACGACCGCAGTACTGACCAAGAGCCGTGCCTGAGCTGCCTCCGCCTGGTTCATGGCCAGGCGTCCGCGAGCTGCCTGCACCAGATCGCGATCTTGTCCCCAGAGATCGACGTGATAGCGGATGTCGATGGGATTGAGTGCGCCAAAGGTATTGCTCGTGCCATTGGCGTTGAGATGCAGACCTTGGGCCGAGAAATATTGCTGCGTGAACGCGAAATTGGCATCGAAATGGGGTAAGAGCCGTGATCGCGCAGCGCCGACATCGGCTTGCGCCAGCAGCACCTTTGCAGCTGCGGCTCGTAAATCTGGATTCCGCTCGAAAGCGATCTGTACCAGACGGTCAAGCCCCGGGTCTTTCGCACTCCGCCACCACTCTTGGGCGGGCCAGGGTGCCGTTGCTATCCCGATGGGTCTGGGAATGTGCAAATCCACCTTGTCTTTCGGATTGTCGGGTAGCTGCTCAGGCAAGCGCGCGCAGCCGCTCACCACGAGCGAGAAGCACAGCATCGTCGATGCAAAACGTATCTTCATGGTTCCACCAGCTCGGCAATGGCCGTTTGCTCCGCAACACTCTCGGGACTCTTTTCCTTTGGCGCTCGTGACAGCAGGCTCCACAGGGCCAGCCCGCCAAAAATCCCGGCAGCCAGGTAAAAAATCTCGTTGAAGGCGAGCATGGCGGCGTGTTGTCGTACCGACGCCGCGAGCAGGCCGGGGACATTGGCAAAATGGCGCTCGGCGGCATGCCAAAAGAGCAGATTGCTGCCCTGCACCTCTACCAGAAAATGGCGATGGAGATCCAAACGCCGTTCCCACAGGGCTGCTACGAGGGGAATTCCCATGGCCTGACCGGTGCTGCGGAGAAGATTCAACGCGACGGCAGCACGCTGCTCCGATGGGCCAGAAAGCCCCCAAAGCCCGATCCGTGCCCAGGCAGCAAAGGCCCCACCAAGACCCAAACCCACTAGCATGGGCGCCTCGACCAGGCTGCTAGGCGAGACCGGAAGGTCGTAGCTGGAAAGCCACCAAGCCGCCCCACTGAGCAAGAGCAGGGAAACGAGCGCCAGTGGGCGCGGATCGTGGCGGCCCAGATACCAGTGAGAGAAGGTGGCGCTTGCGGGTGCAAAAATGGCCATACTGAGAAGAAGCTCGCCAATGGCACGAGCACTGAAGCCAAAACTGAGCTGATACTGAACGATGAGTAACGCCAGCGTACCCTGAAATGCCAGCGCGGTGAGAAAAACGCCAAGGGCCGCAACGCGAAAATTGACATAGCGAAAACTGTGCAAATCCAACGCTGGCAGGGTCTGTCGCCGCAACCACCAGACGGTCGCCCCCCCCAACACCAGAGTCAGCATCGTCAGCAGGCGAATCTCCGACGAGCGCCACCAGTCGTCTTTACTCCCCAGATTGCAAAGCGTTTGCAGGCTTACTAGGCTCGCCACCAAAAGGGCATAGCCCAACCAATCCATCGATGGCCGTTCCCCTTGGCGCTCCGGCGGCTCCCACAGCCATATTCCCAGAAAACTCATCAGCAGAATGGGCAGATTGAGGAGGAACAAGCACCGCCAGCCCCACGCATCGTCAATCCAGCCCCCAAGAAAAGGCCCAATGGCAAAGGGCGTGATGGCGGCTATGCCCCAAAGAAATAAGCCATGGTCGCGCCGGTCACTGTGGTAGTGGCGCAAGAGCAGGTTGAGGGAAAGGGGGATACTCAGCCCCCCAGCGAGGCCGGCGACAATGCGAGCGGCCAAAAACGGCACATATTCGCGCGTTGTAGCATTGATCAGCGACGCAAAAAAAATGGCTGCTAAACAAAAGAGTAGGCCATTGCGATTGCCAAAACGTTGGCTGGCCCAATGCCCCAGAGGCAGGCCTAAGCCCAAAGCCAGGAAGTACAGGTCTTGGGTCCAGTCACCATAGATCATATTGCGCCCCAAGGAGCCAATGACCCGGGGGATCATTGGCAGGTAGGCACCACCATTGAAGAGGACCAGGAAATGCTCCAGGCCAATGGCTAGGTTTACCGCCAGAAATCGGTTGGAAGCCGAATACGCGCTGGCACTTTGTAACTGGCGATGAAGGATGTGAAACATGGCAGCTCTGCAAAAATCCAGAGCGGAGCCTAGCAATGGCAAAGCTATCGGACCAATAGGAAGTTATGATAGAAACTATCAGCTATGGCGATATCTACTCCTTCCTTGGAACTCCTCGAGACCTTTCTCGCTCTGGCAGAGAGCGGCAGCGTGAGCAAAGCCGCGCAAATCCTGCACCGGAGTCAGCCAGCCATCAGTGAACGACTGCAGCGACTGACGGAACTGGCCGGGGAGCCCCTCTATTACGGGATGGGTCGCGGTGTTCGCCTAACGGCAGCGGGGGAAGCCTACCTCGCTCCTGCACGCCGCCTTCGGGATCTCAAGCGGGAATGGTCAGACATGGTGCAGCGCCGGCGGCAGTTGCAGGAAGGCGTTCTCAAGATCGCCGCCACCAATACCGTAGCCAATTACTTTCTGCCCCAGTATCTCGTGCGGTTTCGGCAGGACTACCCCGAGGTGGAACTGCAATTGCGCGGAGGAATCACGGATTGGTCTCAGTATTCTCTGCTGGATTGGGATCTCTTCTTTCTCGAAGAGGGCACACCAATGACGGGGCTGCCGCCCCACTATGAGGCTAGCCCTTGGCTCGAGGACGAGATTCTTGCCATTTTCCCCAGGGGGCACGCCTTTGCGGAAAAGCCTAAGCTGGATTTAGCGGATTTGGCGAGCGAACCACTGGTCTGGCGGGAAGAGCAATCGGGCATTCGCCAGCGTATCCTGCAAGAGTTCCGCAAAATTGGTATCGAACCCAGCATTCGTATCGAAGTCAACGGTGTCGAAGCCATGGGAACGGCCGTGGCGGCCGGGCTGGGTATCGGCTTTATCACCAGCACCGCCTTGTGCCATCGCCCAGATTGGGCAATCGAGAGTCGCCGGGTTGGCGACCCGATCCACTGGACCCTATATCTGGTCGCCCCCAAAATCCCCTATCGCTCTCATACCATCGCACGTTTTTTAGAGTACCTGAACCCAGCCAAATAAAAAAACCAAGGCGATGGGAAGGAAGCATTTTGGGCCCACTAGGCGCGTTCCTAGAAAGATCGAAATGACCGCTTTCAGTCTCAAGCCGTCATACGTTAGTCGTGAGGATATCCCGCAAGAACGTGCTTGGCAACGATCAGACGCAGGCAGCGCCTGTGGAAGCTACCTCGCAAACCATCCTGCTTGGTGAACTTTGGGCCATGACACAGGCCACTCATGAGTAAACTTTATTGCCCATGTCCAAACTTTATTACCCATGAGCAAACTTTATTGCCTGCGAACATGTCGCTCGTCTCGGATACCGGTAGTTACTCGACAGTCACGGCCTTTGCCAGGTTGCGCGGGCGGTCGACGTCGGTACCCTTCACTAGGGCGGCGTGGTAGGCGAGAAGCTGCACCGGAATGGCATGGAGGACGGGTGACAGCAGCCCGGCGTGGCGGGGAAGGCGAATCACATGCACCCCCTCTCCGCCTTCATAGTGGCTATCGAGATCGGTAAAGACGTAGAGCTGCCCACCACGGGCGTGGACCTCTTGCATGTTGGCAGCGACCTTCTCGAAGAGCTGATCGTTGGCGGCAATCACCACCACGGGCATCTGCCGATCGACCAGCGCCAGGGGCCCATGCTTCAACTCGCCGGCAGGGTAAGCCTCGGCATGGATGTAGGAAATCTCCTTGAGCTTCAGCGCTCCCTCCAGGGCAATGGGATAGTGCAGTCCCCTGCCGAGGAATAAGGCATGTTCTTTGTCGGCAAAGCGATTCGCCCAGAGCTGGATTTGGGGTTCCAGATTGAGGGCCTGCTGCAGGCTGCCCGGCAGTTGCCGCAAGGCCTCGCGATGCGTATGCAATGCGGTCGCATCTACCCGGCCACGCAGCACGCCGAGACTGAGGGCGAGCAGGTAGAGGGCAACGAGCTGAGTGGTAAAGGCCTTGGTCGACGCGACGCCGATTTCCGGTCCGGCGCGAGTGAGAAACCGCAGGGCCGACGCTCGCGGGATGGCACTCTCCGCGACGTTGCAGATCGACAGGGTGTGCAGATGCCCCAAGGTCTGCGCGTGCCGCAGCGCCTCGTAGGTATCCAGGGTCTCACCGGACTGCGACAGGGTAACGATGAGCTGGCGCGGATCGGGAATGCTCTCGCGGTAGCGGTACTCGTGTCCAAGTTCTGCCGCTGCCGGAATGCCCGCAATGGACTCGATCCATTGGCGCCCCACCAGGCTTGCATAATGACTGGTTCCCGAGGCCAGCAACAGGACGCGATCAATTTCTTGCAGTCGCTCCGCCGCCCCCTTTCCCCACAACTGGTCGATGGAAAAATCCCCATCCAGCGCCGCTTCCAGGGTGTCAGCGACGGCGCGCGGCTGCTCGTAGATTTCCTTCTGCATGAAGTGGCGGTACGGTCCGAGGTCGATGGCGGCCGAGCTCAACTGGCTCCAATGCTCTTCCCGCTGTACCAGCACTCCCTCGACATCCTGCAGAGATGACGCATTCTGCTGGAGCCGGGCAAAATCGCCATCTTCGAGATAGATCACCCGCCGTGTCACCGGCAACAGTGCCGCCACATCTGAGGCAAAAAAGTGTCCCTGCGCCGCGATGCCCAACAAGAGGGGACAACCCTTGCGATGCAGTATCAGCTCCTGCGGATCGCGCCGACTGAGCACGGCGAAGGCGTAGGCACCCTGTAACTCACGACTGGCCGCCTGTACCGCCGCAAGGAGGGTAGGAAGCTGCTGACGATACCAGTGCACCAGATGGGCGATGACTTCGGTATCGGTCTCGGAAGTAAAGCGGTAGCCCAGGGACTGCAGACGACTGCGTAAGTTCTGATAATTTTCGATGATGCCATTGTGGACTACGGCAATCTCGTCATGGGAGATCAGCGGATGGGCATTGTGCTCAGCAATCCCGCCATGGGTCGCCCAACGGGTGTGGCCGATGCCGATCGTGGCTCGGAACTCTTCCTTGGTTTGCAACGCCGCCAGCTCCGCGACACGCCCGACGCTGCGCCGCCGCTGCAACTCACCCTGCGCGTCGACAAAGGCCAGGCCGGCCGAGTCGTAGCCACGGTACTCCAGACGCCGTAAGCCCTCGAGAATGACTGGGACCACATCGTCTGCCGCAATTCCACCAACAATTCCACACATTGCTCCGGTCCTCCGGCTCGTTCAGGATGGTGTACAGGATTTTTTGGGACCCTGCCAGTGTGGAATCGTCTTTTGTGGCGTCCGGCTAAGAGTCAAGCCACCTTCCGGTACCGCCTTGGTGATGGTGCTTCCCGCACCGATGGTGGCACCTTTTCCCACAGAAACCGGAGCCACCAGCTGCGTATCAGAGCCTACGAAAACATCGTCACCAATCTCGGTGCGATGTTTGTGTACGCCATCATAGTTGCAGGTGATCACGCCCGCACCAATATTCACGCCCTTGCCGATCTCTGCGTCGCCGAGATAACTCAGGTGATTGGCCTTGCTTCCTTCTCCCAGAAGGACCTTTTTGGTTTCCACAAAATTGCCGACATGGGCACGCGCGCCGATGTCACTTCCTGGCCGAATGCGGGCAAACGGGCCGACACGGGCCGCCGTGCCAATGCGCGCTTCCTCCAATAACGAATAGGGGAGAATCTCCACATCGTCGCCGATCGTACAGTCACGCAGAATCACGCCAGCACCGACGCGTACACGATCCCCGAGCGAGACCTTGCCCTCGATGATCACTCCCGGTTCCAGCCAGCAGTCCATGCCAAAGTGAAGTTCACCGCGCAGATCCAGACGCGCAGGATCGGCACAGCGCAGCCCGGCACGCTGCAGGGCCTCCACCTGCCGGCGCTGGTAGAAGCGTTCCGCAAAGGCGAGTTGGGCGGGGTCGTTCACCCCCAGGGCCTCCTCCGGTTGCGGCAGGCGAAAGCCGTGCACCGCGACGCCGTCGCTACGTGCAAAGCCCACCAAGTCCGTAAGATAGTACTCTCCCTGCGCGTTACTGGGCTGAAGGCGCGCTAGCCAGTCAGCCAGACGACTCGCGGGGAGGAGCATGATGCCCAGATTGACCTCCCGCAGCAGCCGCTCCTCTACGCTGCAGTCACGCTCCTCGCGAATCCCCAGGACCTCCCCTCGCGAGGAGCGAAGGATTCGACCATAGCCCTGGGGGTCAGTCAGGTCCCCGGTACAGAGCCCGAGGACATCCGCTGGCACGCCATGCAGAAACTGCTGTAGGGTCTCGACACGCAGTAGCGGCACGTCGCCATACAGCACCAGCACCCGCTCGGCCTCCTGCAGAGCTGGCAAGGCCTGGCGTACGGCATCGCCGGTGCCGAGTTGCCGTTCTTGATGGTGCCAACAGATCTCGCCATCGTGCGCAAAGCTCGCCCGCACCAGCTCCGCGCCGTAACCAACAACGACGTGGACCCGCGGGTTTCCCGCTAGCGTCCGCGCCGTATCGAGTACATGCGCCAGTAATGGCTTACCCGCCAATGGCTGCAACACCTTGGGCGACGAGGAGCGCATGCGCGTGCCCTTGCCAGCGGCCAGGATGACGATGTCGATTGTCATATGATTCCCCCAAAAACAAAGGCCCCACTACGCTACTGCGTCGGGGCCTTCGACAAGCTGCGCGGGAAAAGACCGCCCAAAAGGCTAGCGCAGGATACCCTGCTCACGCAGACGCTGCAGGGTGCGCAGGCGTGCGACCTGCTCGAGCAGCTCCGCTTGCGCCGCCGCATAATCCAGCTCGTCCACCTGATTGGCGATGCGCGCCTCTGCCGCCTCCTTGGCAGCCTTGGCCTTCGCCTCATCGATATCAGCGGCACGCTCTGCGGAATCCGCCAGAACCGTTACCACGTCGGGCTGGATTTCGAGGATGCCGCCGTTTACGAAGAGATACTCGGTCTCGGCACCGTGTTTGATGCGCAGCTCCCCCGGACGCAGCCCGGTGAGCAGCGGGGCATGGCGGGGAAGGATACCCAGCTCGCCCATCTGCCCCGGTGCGATCACCATATCCGCCGTGCCTTCGTAGATGCTGCCTTCCGCGCTGACTACCCGCACATCGATGGTCATGGCCATAGCTCTCAGCCTTGCTGCAGCTTCTGCGCCTTGGCCAGCGCTTCATCGATGGTGCCGACCATGTAAAAGGCCTGCTCGGGCAGATGGTCATATTCGCCATTGACAATCGCCTTGAAGCCACGGATGGTCTCTTTGAGCGAAACGTAAGTGCCCGGGCTACCGGTAAAGACTTCGGCAACAAAGAACGGCTGCGACAGGAAGCGTTGGATTTTCCGTGCTCGTCCCACCAGCACCTTGTCTTCGGCAGAAAGTTCGTCCATACCGAGGATGGCGATGATGTCCTGCAACTCTTTGTAGCGCTGCAAAGTCTTCTGACAGGAACGCGCCACGTCGTAGTGCTCCTGACCAACGATCTGGGGATCGAGCTGACGGCTGAAGGAATCCAGAGGATCCAAAGCCGGATAGATGCCCAGCTCGGCGATCTGTCGCGACAGCACCACCGTCGCATCCAAATGGGCGAAGGTGGTTGCCGGAGATGGATCGGTGAGGTCGTCCGCCGGCACGTATACGGCTTGCACCGAAGTGATCGAGCCGACCTTGGTAGAGGTGATCCGCTCCTGCAGCTTGCCCATTTCTTCGGCCAGGGTCGGCTGATAACCCACCGCCGATGGCATACGTCCGAGCAGCGCAGAAACCTCGGTGCCCGCCAAGGTATAGCGGAAGATGTTGTCGATAAACATCAGGATGTCGCGACCTTCATCGCGGAAATGCTCCGCCATGGTCAAGCCGGTAAGACCCACGCGCAGACGGTTGCCTGGTGGCTCGTTCATCTGTCCGTACACCAGCGCCACCTTGTCGATAACGCTGGACTCGGTCATTTCGTGATAGAAGTCATTGCCCTCGCGGGTCCGCTCGCCGACCCCGGCGAATACGGAGTAACCCGTATGCTCGATGGCGATGTTGCGGATCAACTCCATCATCAACACCGTCTTACCCACGCCCGCGCCCCCGAAGAGGCCGACCTTGCCACCCTTGGCAAAAGGACAGACCAAGTCGATGACCTTAACGCCGGTTTCCAAGACCTCGGTGCTCGCCGCCAACTCGTCAAAGGACGGCGCTGGGCGGTGGATCGCCTTGCGCTCTTGCGTCTGCACCGGTCCCTTACCATCCACGGGATCGCCCAGGACATCCATGATGCGTCCCAGGGTTTCATGGCCCACGGGGACGCTGATCGGCGCCCCAGTGCGGCGGACGGAGAGTCCGCGCTTCAAGCCTTCACTGGACCCCATGGCAATGCCGCGAGCTACCCCATCACCCAACTGGGTCTGTACTTCGATGGTAAGATGGCGGTCTTCAACGACGATCGCCTCCATGATTTCCGGCACCTGCCCGCGGGGGAAGGCGACGTCGATCACCGGCCCGATGACCTGGACGATATGGCCAACGGCCTGATCTGCAACTTGCGCTTCGCTCATGCTCTGCATCCTCAAATAATCCAAAAATTTACACTGCCGCGGCGCCGGCGCTGATCTCCGCGATTTCCTGCGTGATTGCCGCCTGACGCGCCTTGTTGTAAGCAAGCTGTAACTCGCCCACGAGCCGCTTGGCATTGTCTGAGGCGTTTTTCATCGCCACCATCCGAGCGCTCTGCTCGCAGGCCAAATGCTCGACTACCGCCTGGTAAATGACCGATTCCACGTAGCGCTGTAACAGATGATCCAGTACCGGTCGCGCTTCTGGCTCGTAGATGTAATCCCAACGCTCGCCTGTCACCACCGTCTTTTCCTCCGGCTTCTTCACCGGCAAGACCTGCTCCAGGGTCGCCCGCTGCAACATGGTATTGATGAAGCGTGAGGAAATCAGGTACAGGGCGTCAATCTCGCCATTCCGATAGGCGTCGGTCATCACCCGAATCGGGCCGACCATATCCGCCAGGCCGGGCCGATCGCCAATGCCGGTGAGTTCCGCAGAAAGGTGCGCACCATGACGCCGCAGAAACCCAACGCCCTTGTTGCCAATCGCAGCCACCTGCACTTCTACACCCTGACTCTGCAAGTCGTGCATTTGCTGCACAACGATGCGCAGGACGTTTACATTCAGTGCCCCACAAAGACCGCGATCGGAACTGACCAGCAGAAACCCAACCCGCTTTCTTGGCCGCTCGGCGAGAAAGGGATGTTGGTACTCAGGGTGCGCCTGCGCAACATGCGCCAGCACTTCGCGGATCTTGTCGGCATAGGGCCGCGATGCCGCCATCCTTTCCTGGGCGCGGCGCATCTTGCTCGCCGCGACCATTTCCATGGCCTTGGTGATCTTGCGCGTATTTTTTACGCTCTTGATCTGGGCGTTGATTTCCTTCGCCTTTGCCATTGCCGTTCCTTAATAACTCGCGGTGGACTTGAATTGCTTCAACGCTGCATCCAATTCCGCCTTGATCTCGTCGGTTAGTGCCTTTTTGGCTTCCAAGGCATCGACGGTCGCCTGATGATTGGAGTGCATATAGGCAAGCAACGCCTTCTCAAAGGGCCGGACCTTGGCGACCTCGACGTCGTCCAGGGCGCCACTGCTGGCCGCAAACAGTGCGATGGACTGCTCAGCGACGGACATCGGCGAATACTGATCCTGCTTCAGTAGCTCTGTTACGCGCTTGCCGCGCTCGATCTGCTTGCGCGTGATCTCATCGAGATCTGAAGCAAACTGCGCAAACGCCGCGAGCTCGCGGTATTGCGCCAAGTCCAGACGAATACCACCGCCAAGCTTCTTGATGACCTTGGTCTGCGCTGCACCGCCGACGCGGGAAACCGAAAGGCCCGCATTGATAGCCGGGCGAATGCCGGAATTGAACAAATCGGATTCGAGATAGATCTGACCGTCGGTAATGGAAATGACGTTGGTCGGCACAAACGCAGACACGTCGCCCGCCTGGGTCTCGATGATCGGCAATGCGGTCAGAGAGCCGGTCTTTCCCTGTACCGCGCCGTTGGTCTTCTTTGCCACAAAGTCGGCGTTGACGCGCGCTGCGCGCTCCAACAAGCGGGAGTGCAGATAGAACACGTCACCCGGGTAGGCCTCGCGACCTGGCGGACGGCGCAGCAACAGGGAGATCTGCCGATAGGCCCAGGCCTGCTTGCTGAGATCGTCGTAGATGATCAGGGCATCCATGCCGCGATCACGGAAATACTCGCCCATCGTACAACCGGCATATGGTGCCAGGTACTGCATTGCCGCAGAATCCGAGGCGTTGGCAGCGACCACGATGGTGTACTCCATCGCGCCGTACTCCTCGAGCTTGCGCACCACACTTGCCACTGTGGACGCCTTCTGCCCGACGGCGACATACACACAGAAGACGTTCTGCCCCTTCTGGTTCAGAATGGCGTCTACCGCGACAGCCGTCTTGCCGGTCTGGCGGTCGCCGATGATCAGCTCGCGCTGCCCGCGTCCGACCGGGACCATGGCATCAATTGCCTTGATTCCCGTCTGCATGGGCTCATCCACACTCTGGCGATCGATGACGCCGGGAGCAATCTTTTCGAGGACATCGTACTCTTCCGCCTCGACCGGGCCCTTGCCATCCAGGGGCTGACCCAGGGAGTTGACGACGCGACCCAGCAAACCCTTGCCAATCGGTACCTGCATGACCTTACCGGTGCATTTGACGACGTCCCCTTCTTCTAGGCCGGAGAATTCGCCCAATACCACGGCACCGACATTGTCACGCTCCAGATTCATCGCGAGGGCATACTTACCCCCCGGCAACTCGAGCATCTCGCCGTACATCACGTCTTCCAGGCCGTGAATGCGGAGAATCCCGTCGCTCAGGCTGGTGATCGTTCCCTGTGAGCGGGTTTCCACCCGCCCCTCGAAACCCGCTATCCGCGTGCGGATCAGGTCACTGATTTCCGAAGGATTCAGTTGTTGCATGCCATTTCCTCAATTCAATTGCGAAGATTTTGCGCCAGTTGCTGCAACTGGCCGCGCACGGATGCGTCAATGGATTCATCACCGGCGCGGATGACCAGACCACCCAGGAGATCAGGGTCTACCGCCTCCCGCAAGATCACGTGCATACCGGGATGCCGGCGTTCCAGCGCAGCGGCTACCGCCGCCTTCTGATCGTCGTCCAAAGCGTATGCGCTGGTAACCAAGACATCGAGTTCCCCTTTCGCACGTCGCACCGCGGCGCGGAAGAGCTCGGCGATTTCTCGGGAAAGAGACCAGCGCTCGTTATCGATGAGCAGCTGGACGAAGCGCGCCCAAGCCTCGTTGTCGACGGCGACCGAGATACCTGCGAGCAAGGCCACCTTGTCGGCATCCAGGCGCTCTGGATCGGCGAGAAAGGCGCGCGCGTCTGCATCCTCGACCCAGAAGGCGAGGGCCTGCAGCGCATCATCCCAAGCAGCCGTTACCGCACCCGCTGAGGCCATCTCGAAGAGGGCTTCAGCGTAGGGCCGCGCCAGGGTAGTAGAATCTGCCATCGTCGCCTCCGTCAGAGCTGGGCAACCATGCGATCAACGATGTCGCGATGATTTTCAGCGTTGATTTCCCGATGCAGAATCTGCTGCGAGCCGTCCACCACCAGGCGCACAACTTCACCACGCAACTGCTCGCGGGCGCGATTGCCTTCGACCTCGATCTCCGCGCGGGCTGCGGCGATGATGCGATCCGCCTCTTCCCGCGCCTTGATTTGCGCTTCTTCACGCATCTCGATATCGCGCCGCTCGGCCAGAGCAATGATTTCGCTCGCTTTGTCTTTCGCTTCCCGAAGAATTTCGGCAGCGCGCTTCTGCGCAAGGTCAAGCTCTTCCTGACCACGCTCGGCGGCAGCCAAACCGTCCGCAATCTTTGTCGAGCGATCGTCCATTACCCGACGCAACGGACCATAAAGATACTTGTAGAGCAAAATCACCAAGATCACGAAGGTGATCAGCTGGATGATCAGCGTTCCATTGATACTTACTGGATTCATGATGTCCTCTCTTGCACGGAGGCCGGCTCAGCCGGCCAGGGGCATTAGCCGACGAAGGGGTTGGCGAAGAGGAACCAGAAGCCAAAGGCGAGAATGATGAAGGGGAAAGACTCCATCAAGCCAGCGAAGATGAAGGTGTTGACCAGCAGCTGCGGGCGCATCTCCGGCTGACGGGTAATGCCTTCGATGGTCTTGGAGGTGATCAAACCCCAGCCAATGGCCGAGCCGAGACCGGCGGCACCAAAGATGATACCCACGGCGATGGCAGTTGCTGCAACGATGATGGTATGTGCGTCCATGGTAAAGACTCCTCAGAATGTCAAAATAAAGCAGAAAAGTGGAATTAGTGGTCCTGCATATTGGCCATGCCCAGGTACACAACCGTCAGCACGGTGAAAATAAAGGCTTGGAGCATAATGATGAGGGATTCGAACAGCGACCAGACCTCGCCCATGATCAGGGTACCCCACCACGGCAAGAGAGCGAGAAGCAGGAATACCAGCTCGCCAGCAAACATATTGCCAAAGAGTCGCAAACCCAGACTCAGGGGCTTGGTGATTTCTTCAATCGCCGTCATGATGATGTTGATGGGCGCCAGGTACTTGCCGAACGGATGGGTGAGGTAGGTCTTGAAGTATGCAAACCCCTTCACGCGCAGACTGGTGAAAATGGTCAGCCCAAAGACCGCCAACGCGACCGCAAAGGTGGTGTTCAAATTTACGGTAGGCGTGATGCGGAAGTGCTCGAGCCCAAACCAACCGGCGACAACTCCAGGCAGATAGGCAGGAATCACGTCCATACTGTTCATCAGCAGGATCCACACGAATACCGTTAGCGCCACCGGTGCAATCAGGGGATCGCGCACCGGAAAACTATCGGTAACCAGCTTATCGATAAATTCTACGGTTCCTTCGAGCCAGGCCTGCATTCCGGCTGGGGCTCCCCGCTGCAGGCGGGCACCGACCACCATGGAGGTGATTACCAGGATGGCAGCCATTACCCAACCAATCAGAATGGTATCGAGATCGAAGGTCCAGAATCCCTGACCAACCGTCCAGTTGACCAGGTGATGGGCGATATCGCCAGATGCCACGTTTCATCTCCTTTTCTTGCTGCGCTCGCGCAACATGAAGCCTAAATACACAAAGTGTGCAAGCAAAAGACCGATGACCAAGCCGACGATCGGCAGGTGCAACCAGGCCAGTGCCAACAGCAAGCCCAAGATGGTGAGCACCCAGCGCTGCAGCACCGCCGCACCCAGCCGCGCGCTGGCGGCAGCCGGTGCAGCGGGGAGCGCCAAGAGGCGGCTTCCCAAAATGAGCATGTTCAATACGCTCAATAAGGCGGCGTAGAGAATGGCCCAGGCCTCTCGCGCATTCCAGAGCCACCCACAGATGACGGCAGCGAGCAAAGCCAACACCAGTACCCACGCAGCAACTCGACCGACATAGGCCGAAAATGCCCAGGAGGCCATGGTTGATTTTTCTGACATCGGCCTCACCGCAAATTGGCAGGGAGTCTAAACACGCAGTCGGACAAGGTCAAGAGACGGGCACCGAATCGTCCGTCACGCCCAGACGTTGCCACAGGCCAGTGGCCTCAGCGGCATTGCGCCAGCGAATGCGCAGCTCTCCCCCTTCACGACGGACCGCGATGCGGACTTGCAGACCCAAGGTCTTTTCCAGCTGGACGAGCAGCGCGGCAAGGTTGGGATCGACCTCCTCGGAGACTCGATTCTCACGATCCTGCACGTTTTTGACTAGAAGTTCGGCTTGGCGAACGCTCAGACCCTTGGCGATGATCTCCGCCGCCGCTTGCCGCTGCGCGGGGGGCGGCAGGGACAGCAGGGTCCGCGCATGGCCTGCAGTCAATCCGCCAGAGCGTAACTGCGGTGCCAAAGAGGGATCGAGACGGAGCAGGCGCAACTGGTTGCTGATGGCCGCTCGCGAGCGCCCCAACGCCTGGGCCAGGGCCTCATGACTCAGGTGGAATTCATCAAGCAGACGCTGCAAGGCCGCAGCTTCCTCAAGGGGGTCGAGATCCTGGCGCTGGATGTTTTCGATAATGCCAATCACCAGGGCCTGCTGTTCGGAGGCCTCGCGGATCAGGGCGGGAATCTCCCGCAGTCCGGCCAACTGTGCTGCGCGCCAGCGCCGCTCCCCGGCCAAAAGCTCATATCGGCCACCGGCCTCGGCTCGCACCAGAATCGGCTGCAGCACCCCTTCGGCGCGAATGGAATCTGCGAGCTCCGCCAGAGCCGCTTCGTCAAAATGTTTACGCGCCTGCTGTGCCCCCGGATGGATGAGGTCGAGCGGCAGATTGCGCAGGGTGCTGGTCTCCCGGTTACCGGCAAACAGGGCGTCGAGACCACGACCTAGCGCGGCAGGTTTTTTACTCATAACCGTTGCTCACGTTGCAAAAACTCTTGCGCCAGTTGGCGGTAGGCGTCGGCACCGGCACACTGCGGATCATAATGAATGGCTGGCTGGCCAAAGCTGGGGGCTTCCGCGAGCCGGACATTGCGGGGCACGATGACGCGGTACATGCGCTCGGGGAAATGGCGCTCCAGCTCCCCACTCACCTCGGTCGAGAGACGATTGCGGGCATCGAACATGGTACGCAGAAGGCCATCGACTTCCAGGCCGGGATGCAATTGTGCGCGCACCCGGCGCAGGGTGTCGAGTAGCTGCGTCAGGCCCTCCAGGGCGAAATATTCGCATTGCATAGGGATCATCACCCGATCGGCTGCAACCAGGGCGTTTAGAGTCAGGAGACCGAGGGACGGCGGGCAGTCGATAAAAACGTAATCCCAGTCCTCTGCGCCCCGCAGAGCGTCGCGCAGACGCAACTCACGTCCTTCCTGCCCGGCAAGCTCTACTTCCAGAGCAGCGAGATCTGGGCTCGCGGCGAGCAAGGACAAGGCTCCACATCCTTGCAGCGCCGCCGCCAGATCGACCTCCCCCAAAAGTAAGTGGTACACATTGGGCCAGCGACCTTTATCGGCACCGAGCCCCGTGCTGGCGTTGCCCTGCGGATCCAGGTCGATCAGCAGCACGCGCTTGTCCAAGGCTGCTACGGCCGCCGCCAGGTTGACCGCCGTGGTGGTCTTCCCGACACCGCCCTTCTGGTTGGCTATAGCCACAACCCGCATCTTATGTCTCTCTCCGCTTCGCGCTTACAGGATACCGACTGCGGGCGGAACCGACCAGTGACTGGATGACGCCGCGCTCTCCAGCTCGGCGCAGAGGGCAAAGCGTGGCGGTTGCCCGGGAACGGTCAATGGCTGCGCCACGAATCGTGCCGCCCAATCCGGTGGCAGTCTACTCATTTCTTCGGCCCAGGACGGTCCTTTGGCGAGCAGCAACGCGACCCCCGGTTGCAGGCAACTCTGGGTCATGACGAGGAACTCCGCCAGCTCAGCGGTGGCGCGACTAACCAGTACCATACCGTCGACGTAGCGTAACTCCTCGGCACGCTGTGCCCGAACTTCTACCTGCTCCAATCCCAGCAGCGACAGCACATGACGCAGAAACGCCACCCGCTTGCCCGCCGGTTCGACCAGCACGAAGGGTTGCTGCGGGCGCGCGACGGCCAGCGGAATGCCCGGCAGACCAGCGCCACTGCCGATGTCATACACCGGTCGATCCTTCGGCAAAAACGGTAACAAGGCCATACTATCGAGCAAATGCCGGTATACGGCCGCCGATGGGTCCCGAATTGCTGTCAGGTTATGGGTCCGGTTCCACGACATCAGCTCTGCCAGATAACGCAAAAGCCGCTCGCGCGCCTGCGGGCTGATTTCCTGGTCCAGGTCCATAGCGAGCAGCCCCTGATCGAGGCTCTGGCGCAGGGCGTTGCCGTCCATCTCGGGAATAGGTGGCACCTAGCTCGCCGCCGCCCAGTGGTGACGTTTCACGTGAATCAACAGCAGGGAGACCGCAGCAGGTGTGACCCCAGGGATGCGGCTGGCCTCCCCCACACTGCGCGGCTGCTGCCGCTGCAGACGTTGCCGCACCTCCGTAGACAGACCGGAAATGACGCCAAAGTCGAGATCCGCCGGAATTTCCATGCTCTCCCAGCGTTGATTGCGTTCGACCTCTTCCTCTTGCCGCTGCACGTAGCCGGCATATTTGCAGTCAATTTCCAGTACCGCGGCAAGGGAGACCGGTAACGGATCGCTGATACCACAGTCTGCCAGCAGTTCGGCGTAACCCAGCTCGGGGCGACGCAACAACTCCCAGAGGTTGTGGTCCCGGCGTAGTGGTTGCGGCAGGCGCAGGGCCAGGTGTTGGGCTGCGGGAGAGTCTTCGCCAATACGGATGGATTCCAAGCGCTGCCGTTCACCGCGCAGCGCTTCCTGCTTGGCGACAAAGCGTTGCCAGCGCTCTTCATCCACCAAGCCAAGCTCTCGGCCTACCGGCGTCAGGCGCTGGTCGGCATTGTCTTCGCGCAGCCGCAGGCGATATTCCGCGCGGCTGGTGAACATCCGATAGGGTTCATCCAGGCCGCGGGTAACCAAATCATCCACCATCACGCCAAGATAGGCCTCATGTCGTGCCGGACACCAGCCTTTTTCGCCGCGCATCCAGCGGGCGGCGTTGATCCCCGCCAGGAGACCCTGCGCCGCCGCTTCTTCGTAGCCCGTCGTGCCGTTGATCTGTCCGGCACAGAAGAGCCCCGGCAGAAGCTGGCTCTGCAACTCTGGGGTCAGAGCGCGGGGGTCGAGGTAGTCGTACTCGATGGCGTAGCCCGGGCGCAACAATACGGCGTTTTCCAGGCCGCGCATGCTGCGTACCAGCGCCTCCTGCACGGCAAAAGGGAGGCTGGTGGAGATCCCGTTGGGGTAGACCTCCTGGGTGCGCAAACCTTCGGGTTCGAGAAAGATCTGGTGTGACGCCTTGTCGGCAAAGCGCACGATTTTGTCCTCGATGGAAGGACAGTAGCGTGGTCCCTTGGATTGAATGTGGCCCCCATACATGGCCGAATGCTGCAAGTTGTCGGCGATGATGCGATGGGTTTCGGCATTAGTATAGGTGATATGGCAGGGGCGCTGTTCGACCTCGATGCGCTCCGTCAGAAAGGAAAAAGGGGGCGCCGGATCATCGCCAGGCTGGATCTCGAGCACGGAGTAATCGATGCTACGCCCGTCGATGCGCGGCGGGGTTCCGGTCTTCAGCCGGGCCACCGGAAACTCGAGGGCACGCAGACGTTCCGCCAGGGCATTGGCCGGGGCGTCACCGGCGCGTCCCGCCGGGTAACTTTGATCGCCAATGTGGATGCGTCCGGCGAGGAAAGTGCCGGTGGTAAGGACCACAGCCGGAGCCCGAAATTCCTGCCCATTCTCCAGGCGCACACCCGCAACCCTGCCATCTTCTATCAACAGATCGCCCACGCTGCCCTGAAACATCTGCAGGAGCGGTAGTTCTTCCAGCAGCTCGCGCACCGCGAGCTTATACAGGCTGCGATCGGCCTGGGCGCGCGTGGCACGCACTGCCGGCCCCTTGCGCGCATTGAGGACGCGGAACTGGATGCCGGCGCGGTCGATGGCACGACCCATGATCCCGCCCAGGGCATCGATTTCCTTGACCAGATGCCCCTTGCCAATACCACCAATGGCCGGATTGCAGGACATCTGCCCGATGGTGTCGATATTCTGGGTCAACAGCAGGCAGCGGCTGCCGCTACGCGCGACGGCCGCCGCTGCTTCAATGCCAGCGTGGCCAGCGCCTACCACAATGACGGGAAAGGTGTTTTTCATGGGCGGATTATCCTGCGACGATTGGCATCGGGCAAGTCCGGGGCAACGGCGCGAAGTACTGCACGTACTGCAGGTCAGTGCAATCGCGATAGAGACCTTATCGCTTGGCGTTCGCTAGACCTCGCCGCGAATCCGTGGCAAGAGCTGGGTGAGATTGCAGGGACGCTGACGGATATCCAACTGGGGGACGATGATCTGGCTGACCCCCGTGCGTACAGCCCCCGTGGAACCAGGCAACAGGAAAAAGAGGGTCCCCGAGCAAACCGCAGCTTCAGCGCGCGACTGTATGGTGCTGGTGCCAATTTCTTGGTAGGAAAGATAACGAAAGAGCTCGCCGAATCCTGGGATGGGCTTGCTGACCAAGGGCGCCATGGCCTCGGGGCAGACATCGCGGCCGGTGAGTCCGGTACCCCCCGTGCTGACGACGACATCGATCTGCGGGTCATCGATCCACGCCTGCATCTGCGCCCGCAGTGCCAGCAGATCATCGGCAACGATGGCACGTCGGACGATCCGATGACCTGCCTCGCGCAGCAAAATATCGGCAGCGTCACCCGACTTGTCGGTTTCGAAGGTGCGGGTGTCCGAGGCCGTGAGGATGGCAATACCCAGGGGTTGAAACGATCGTTCTTCCATCAGTCCTCCAGTTCATCTTCCGGGCGCCGCTCGCCGCGCAGCCCAATCCCCAGATTCTTCAGTTTGCGGTAGAGATGGGTACGCTCGAGACCGGCGGCTTCTGCCGTCCGGGCAATGTTCCAGTCGTTGCGCGCCAGGTGATATTCGAGAAAGGCGCGTTCGAAGCGTTCGCGCGCACGCTTCAGGGTGCCGCCAAAATCATCCGGCGAGGCGTTACCGAGGGGCATCAGACGCTGATCCAGTCCCAACGCGCCCTCCACTTCTTCGGCACTGACTTCGGGACCCTCGCTGAGAATCAACAAGCGTTGCACCAGGTTCTGTAATTCCCGCACGTTTCCGGGCCAGGGATAGTGGCGCAGAACCTCCATGGCCTCCGGCAGAAACTGCCGCCGACTCAGACCCTCGCGCCGGCGATACAGCCCCATGAACTCCTCGACCAGCTCCGGGATATCGGCACTGCGCTGCGCGAGGCTGGGCACTTGCAGCGGCAGCGCCTGCAGGCGGTAGAAGAGATCTTGGCGGAACTGCCCCGCGGCTACCAGTTTTTGCAGATCGCGCGCCGTGCCGGCAATGACGCGGACATCAAGGTCCACCGGCGTCGTCCCTCCCACCCGGAGGATGCGCCGCTCCTGCAGGGCAGAGACCAGACGCGCCTGGCTCTCGACGTTCATGTCAGCAATTTCGTCGATGAAAAGGGTGCCACCGTGTGCCAATTCCAGACGCCCCCGCTGCACACGCCCGTCTTGCTCAGCACCAAACAGCTCGACCGTGACATTGGGCTGAGCGATGACCGCCGCCCGCAAGTCGATGAATGGGCTGTTGACACGGCGGCTGTGGCGGTGCAGGTAGCGCGCCGCGACCTCCTTGCCACTTCCCGCTTCGCCTTGGAGCAGGACCCAGGAGTCTACCGCTGCAACCCGTTTGAGTTGTTCGCGAAACTGCTTGATAGCCGAACTTTCACCGGTAGGTCGCTCGATCACCCCACTCTGCTCGCGCAGTTCCCGGTTCTCGCGCTGTAGCTGGAAGGCTTCGAGGGCGTGCCCCACGCTGAGCAGGGTCTTGTCCAGAGACAGGGGCTTCTCGATAAAATCATAGGCCCCCAGTTTCGTCGCCTGCACGGCGGTTTCGATGGTGCCATGCCCCGACATCATCACCACCGGCTGCTCCAGGCCATTACTCGCGAGACGCCGGAGGAACTGCAATCCATCCTCCCCGGGCATCCAGATGTCGAGCAGAAGAAGATCGTAGAGGCCATCGCGCAGACGCACCTCGGCCTCGGCGGCACTGGCTGCCTGGGTAACACGGTAGCCCTCGTCTTCGAGGATATCGGCCAGCGTGCTACGAATATCCGGCTCATCATCGACGACCAGAATGTTGAGTCTTCCCGCTTCCTTCATGCTTCCTCCGCCACCCCCGCCGCGAGGGGAAACCGCATCACCACCCAAGCCCCGCTTTCTTCCCGGTTTCCAGCCTCGATCTGTCCACCATGCTCCTCGACGATGCGTCGCACAATGGCCAATCCCAGACCCGAGCCCTTGGGTTTACTGGTCACATAGGGCTCGAAGACGCGTGCTAGGAGATCCGCGGGAAAACCGGGGCCATCGTCTTCTACTGTCCATTCTAGCATGGGTTGCTCCGGGCCGAGCAGCATCCGAGTACGAATCCAGATGTGCCGCTGCCCCTCCGTTGCGGGTTCTGCCGTAGCAGCGATGGCATCGATGGCATTGCGCAGCAGATTGTTGAGGATCTGCCGCAGGCGATGGGCATCCGCGCGCAGCAGCGGCAGCTCCGGCGCCAGATCGCAGTGGATTTCCACTCCGGCGCCCTGCCCGCGATACAGCTCGGCGACATCGGCAATCAAGGCGTTCAGATCGATGGGATGCAGGTCCAGCTTTGGCGCTCGGGCGTATTCCGAGAAGGCATCGACCAACACTTTCAGGGCGTCGACCTGCTGGATGATGGTGTGGGTTGCCCGATCCAGCGTTTCTCCCTCGGCGCCAAGCCGTTCGAGATACTTGCGGCGCAGCCGCTCTGCCGAGAGCTGGATGGGGGTGAGCGGGTTCTTGATCTCGTGCGCCAGGCGCCGCGCTACCTCACCCCACGCGGCGCTGCGCTGGGCAGCCAACAGCGGGCTGATGTCGTCGAAGACCAGGACAAAACCCTCGGCCCCGCCCAGCTCGGCAAAGCGCGCGCCGTGCAGCAATAGGGTCTGGGTACCGTCATTCCGTTCGATCTGCAGCTCCCGTTGCATGTCGTTGCGTGGCTGCTGAATCCAGTCCTGCGCCTGCGCCCAGAATGCGGCCAGTTGCGGCTCATTTTCCGGATCCGGCAACCCGCTTTCCGGCAAACGCAGAATCTGCCTTGCCGCTGTATTGACTTCCGAGATCTTGCCATCATTCGCATATATCAGGATGCCGCTGGAAATCTGCGCGAGGATGGTCTCCAGATAATACCGTCGCTGATCGGCCTCCTCCTGCGCCTTGGCCGCCTGCTGCTTGGCGCGTGCGAGCTGTCGCGTCATGTTGTTGAAAGAATGCAGTAAAACGCCCAGCTCATCATTACTGGGAATGATTTGCAGGGGAATGAACTCGCCGCGCGCCACCGCCTGCGTCCCCGCGGCAAGGCGGGCGATGGGGGCGGTCAGGCGCCGGGCCAGGAGCAGGGCGATCCACAGGGCACTGAGCGCGGTCAGCAGGAGAGCGACCGCTAGGGTCATCTGAAAGGCCGTCTTCATGGGCCCGCGCATCAGAGTGAGCTGCCGATAGCGGTGATCGGCATTTTGCACGGCTGCAGCGGCCCGACTGAATTGCTCCGGCACCACCTGCTCCACATAGAGCAGACGATTGCCGCGGCCAAACTGCGGGTTCATCACCGGGATGAGCACGCGCACCAGGAACTGTCCGTTTTCGTCTGCTATTTTGACCAGCGGATGGTTGGCATGGGCGCCAAGCAAAAGGTCGTGGGGCAGGCGAGGGACCAGCTCGAGGTTGTCGCTGCTGGTGGCAATGATGCGATTGCTGCTGGAAAAGAGGGTGACGCTGCTCAGGCGAAACTGGTCACGCATCTGGATGACGGTCAGCACTGCGGCACTGTCCGGCTGCCCGGTGAGCGCTTGGGCAATCGTCTCCGCCGACAGCAGGGTGCTACTGCGGTAGCGGTCTACCCCCGCCTTGGCTACATCTACCGCCTGCTCGAGGGCGCTCTCCACTGCGGCGCTCAACCAGGAGTCGATGCCTTGATTGAGGTAACGCCAGGAGAAGGCAAACACCACGGCCGCTGGGGTTAGGCTGAGGATGGTGATGATCACGACCAGACGGGTGGCCAGCTGACTGCCCACCTCACCGCGCCGCACCCGCAGCAGCAGGCGGGCGACAGCGACCATGACCAACACCAGCAGAAGCAAAACGATGGCCGCCGAAGCGAGGAGCATGGGGATGAAAAAGGGGCTCAGCGGTCCGGCGGCACTGACAAAAAAAGTAAACGCGAGAAAGCCCAGGACCAGAAGGATCAGCAGCACCGCCCACCAGCGCAGGAAGCCGACGTTCCCGTCGGCGCCATCATTCTGACGCAGTGCACGCAACCAGTAGCGGCGCGGCGAAGGGCGCTGACGTTCGCTCATGCCTGCGTACCGACCTTGCGCAGCAGCGCGTAGTAGAAGCCATCCATGTCGTCTTGCCCGGGGAGGCGTTGACCGCAGCGTGGGTCTGCCACCCGCACCGCGTCGCTGTGCCCGGCAAGGAAATCCTGTATCTGCGCTTCGTTTTCTTCCGGCAAAATGGAGCAAGTGCAGTAGAGCAGGCGCCCCCCCGGTCGCAATTGTTGCCAAAGACCGCGCAGCAGACGCGCCTGCTCGTCACGCAAGGCGACGAGGTCCGGTTCGCGGTGCAGGATATCCGGGTGGCGACGAATGATGCCGGTGGCACTGCAAGGCGCATCGAGGAGAATGGCATCGAAAAGTTGCTGGTTGCCCCAGGTCTCCGGCAAGGCGGCATCGGCCTCCCGCAGCTCGGCACTAAGGCCCTGCCGTTGCAACGCCTCCTGCAGGCGGCGCAGACGGGGGGCGGAGCGGTCCAGGGCCAGTATATTTGTGGCCCCCAAGGCAAGCAGATGCGCGGTTTTGCCGCCGGGCGCGGCGCAGGCATCGAGAACTTTTTCCCCCCGCTGGGGCGCGAGAATCTCCGCTGCCAGTTGCGCCGCGCCATCCTGCACCGTGACCCAGCCGGCATCCCAACCCGGCAGTTCGCGGACTGGCAAACTGCCGGGCAGGATCAGGGCGTCCGGCAATTGGGCATAGGTGCGGCTGGGGTGACCGCATTCTTGCAAGCGCCGTTGGTATGCATCGCGACTGAGCTGCTGCCGATTGACGCGCAACCACAGCGGCGCCGGCTGGAGATTGGCGGCGACGATGGCGGGCCAGTCCTCTGGATAGGCCGCCTGCAAGCGCTGCAGCAGCCACGCAGGATGGGATTCCGACGGCGACGCCGCCACGGTGTCGAGCGCCGAACGCTCGCGCAGGTAGCGGCGCAGCACGGCATTGATCAGGCCTTTGGCCCAAGTCTTGCCGATCAGCTGGCTGGCCTCCACCCAGTCATTCACGATGGCAAAATCCGGGCGTTGCCCATGGCGCAATTCGTATAGCGCCAATTGCAGCAGGGCAAGCACCTGCTCATCCTGCTTGCCGGGGCGCAACAGACTCTGCAACGGTTCGCGCAGGGCTTGGCCCTCGCGCAGGGCGCCACTCAGCAACCATTGCAGGCTAGCCCGCTCTGCCCCCTGCAGGCCGGAGCGATCCAGGAGAAAGTCCAAGCGTTCCCCCGCCAACGCTGCCGGATAGGCCAGCAGAGCGGCGCGGCGCAGGCGCTTCCCCTGCACGGCCTCGCTCAAGCGAAAACCTCGCCCGCTTGCGGACGGTAGCCGCGCACGAAATCAGCACCGGAAAGTTGTGCCTTGCCCGCAGGTTGCACCCGGGTCAGCACCAGACTTCCCTGTCCACAAGCGACTTCCGGCCCTTCCGGCGTATTCGTGATCAGCGTGCCTGGTACGCCGCTGGCGCCGCCCAAACGCGCCGCCCAGACGCGTAACGGCTGCTCCCGAAAACTCGTGTGCGCCACCGGGTAGGGATGGTAGGCCCGAATCAGGCGTTCGCTGGTCGCGGCGTCCTGTGACCAGTCGATACGCGCCTCTTCCTTGCGCAGCTTTTTGGCGTAGATCGCTCGTTCGTGATCCTGGGGCTGGGGTCGAAGTTCCCCCAGCCACAGGCGGTCGAGGGCTTCGCAGAGGGCCTCGGCACCGAGTTCCGCCAGCCTGTCGTGCAGGCTGGCGCCGGTATCCGTATCCAGAATCGGCGTGCTGCGTGTCCACAGCACCGGGCCGCTGTCCAGTCCGGCTTCCATCTGCATGATACAGATCCCGGTTTTTTGATCGCCAGCAGCCAGCGCACGGACGATAGGAGCGGCACCGCGCCACGCCGGCAGGAGACTGGCGTGGACATTGATGGCGCCGAGGCGCGGCAGATCGAGCATCGCCTGCGGCAGAATCTGGCCAAAGGCAACGACAATGAGCAGATCGGGGGCCAACTGGGCCAACCAGTCGAGGGTTTCAGGACTGCGGCTGGATTCCGGCTGTAATACCGGCAGCCCCGCCTGCATCGCCAGGGTCTTGACCGGACTCGCCTGCAGCTTGCGCCCGCGCCCCGCAGGACGATCCGGCTGTGTCAAAACGCCGACGACATGGTCCTGACGTGCCAACAGGTGAGCGAGCACGATTTGCGCGAACTCCGGCGTTCCGGCAAAGACGATGCGCCGGTCCTCAGCCATGCTGGCGCACCCGCTTTTCTGCCTTGCGGCGAATCAGGTTCTGTTTCAGGCGGGAAAGATGATCGACAAAGAGCACGCCATTGAGGTGATCGATTTCATGCTGCAGACAGACTGCCAGCAGGCCGTCGGCTTCCAGCTCCAGAGTCTTGCCACTGACGTCCTGAGCGCGCACCTTGACCCGATCAGCGCGGCGCACGGTCTCGAGGACCCCAGGAACAGACAGACATCCCTCCTTCATCTCCTCCTCACCGGATTTCTCGATGATTTCGGGGTTGATGAGGGTCAGCAGCTCGTTGCGTCCATCGGAAACATCGACGACGATCAATCGCTGCCCGGCGGCCACCTGTGGTGCCGCAAGGCCGATGCCCGGGGCATCGTACATGGTTTCCGCCATATCATCCGCCAATTGACGGATTACCCGATCGATTCGTGCCACCGGCTGCGCCAGACCTTTGAGGCGGGTATCGGGATATTCGACAATTTTCAAAAGTGCCATAACCGGTCCGTTCTCGCAAAAATGGTTATCTTGGACTAATACTATGGGGCGCGGAAGTCCCAAGGAGATGAGATCATGCGGAAACGTGTTGTACCCCTGGCTATTGCCTGCGCCCTGCTGGGCCCTCTCGCCCCTGGCCTGGCACTCGCCGAGCCAGCAGCTGTCAGCCAGCAGTTGGGCAGTTATGTCGTACAACCCGGTGATACCCTATGGGGCATCGCCGCTCATTTTCTCAAAAATCCCTGGGAATGGCAGAAGATCTGGCGCGCCAATCCACAGATCCGCAATCCCAATCTGATCTACCCCGGCGATCGTATCGTCCTGTACCGGATGCCCAATGGCGAACCCGCCGTCGAGGTCATTCCCCTGCAACCCCAACTGCAGGTAGCGGCCATTCCCAGTTACCATACGGGTATCATCATGCCCTTTCTGCACAGCCCGGCCATCGTCGCCAACAAGCAGGAGTACGACAAACTGCCCTATCTCGCTGCGGCACTGCATGAGCGTCCCGCCTATACCGCCGGGGACAAGGTCTTCGTCAGCGGCCTCGACCAGGCTGCGGTGGGCACCCGCTACAGCATCGTGCGTCTGGGTACAGAGCTGCATCGCCTGGCCGACCCCAAGCCACTAGGCTACAGCATGGTCAACCTGGGCACGGCAGAGGTACTGCGCAACGGTAGTGAGGCAGAAATTCGTATTCTCTCAGCGCGGCGGGAAATCGATCTGGGCGACCGTCTGGTGCCGATCAGCCAGAGTCCGGCGCCACACTATTTCCCGAGCGCGCCCAAGCGGGCCGTCGCGGCACAAATCGTCGCCAAAACCAACAACGCCGAAGAACTCACGGTAGGGCAGGTGGTCATCCTCGATCAGGGCGCAAATGCCGAGTTGGAACCGGGCAACGTGATGGAGATCGACGACTCGGCACGGATGGGCAAGAATGCCGTCACCGGCAAGGATTTCCCCCTGCCCCCGGAAAAAATTGGTAGCCTGATGATTTTCCGCGTCTTCCCCCAGGTGTCTTATGCCGTCATCACCTCGGCAACGCGCGGCATTCCCTTGGGCGCCAATGTTTATTACCCGGTTGCCGGACCGGCAAAACTGCAGCAAGAGGCTCAACTCACTCCTTGAAACACTCCGCTTGGCTTGCCCTCCTGCGCTGCCCCGGTCTCGGCCCACGACGGCAGCGCCTCTTGCTGGAACAACAGGAGTCTGCGGAGGCATGTTTTGGCGTGCGCCATCCCGATCTCCCTGCCGTCAGTCAGGAGTGGCTGCGCCGGGACCCGGAAGACTGCCTGACGGATGCCGATCGCCAATGGTTGGCAAACGCCGAGCAGGATCTCTGTACCTGGTTCGATGACGATTATCCCCCCTTGCTGCGGGAAATTGCCGATCCGCCCATGGCCCTGTTTCTGCGCGGTCAGCGCGCCCGGCTGCGCGACCCACTTTTCGCCATTGTCGGCAGCCGCAACCCGACGCCGGTGGGGAATGCCACAGCCCGTGCCTTTGCCGAGGAGCTGGGCAAGAACGGACTGGTGATTGTTAGTGGCCTGGCCATCGGCATCGACGCCGCCGCGCACCAGGGTGCCCTGCATTCGGGTACCATCGGGGTACTGGGCACCGGCACCGATCTGATCTATCCGCGCGAAAATCTGGACCTCGCCCGCGCCATTCTGCCGACTGGCCTCATCATCAGCGAACAGCCCCCCGGCACCCGCGTCCATCGTGGCCTCTTTCCCCGCCGTAATCGGCTGATCAGCGGGCTTTGCCTAGGAACTTTGGTGGTCGAGGCAGCGGAAAATAGCGGCTCCCTGATCACCGCCCGTCTGGCCATGGAACAGGGCCGTGAGGTCTTTGCCATCCCTGGCTCGATCCACAGCCCTCTGGCCCGCGGTCCCCATCGTCTGATTCGGGACGGGGCCAAGCTGGTTGAGACAGCACAGGATATTCTCGAAGAGCTGGGACCTCTTTTTGCTGCCAGTCAGAGTGCTACGGTACGGGAACTGCGGCAGCCGGAAGACGAAACAGAACGTCAGGTATGGGCGGCACTGGGACAGGAAACCCTGAGCAGTGAGGAGATTGCCAGCCGCTGCGGATTGACGCTCCCGGCGCTTTCGTCCATCCTCTTGCACATGGAAATCCAAGGATATATCGCCTCCTGCCCTGGGGGGCGTTTCTGTCGCCTTCCCAATACCAACTAGGGGTCTGCCATGGAAGACGTCATCGACATCATCAGTTACCTGCTCGACCACCTCGACGACGACGAGGAAAACAGCGAGATCGAGGAGCAACTGCTCGCCGCAGGGTACCCGGAAGAGGGAATTCAGCGTGCCCTCGACTGGATGGATGGCTTCGACGAAGACCACAGCCCCGAAAACAGCCGCTCTGCCATCCGCAGCTATCAACCCTGGGAAAATCTGCAGTTGTCGGTGGCAACGCGAGGGCAGCTAGCGGAATGGGAACATCTGGGCGTCATCAACAGCAGTATCCGGGAGCGCATTATCGACCGTCTTCTGGCCCTGGAACTGGAAGAAACCGACCTGGAGACCCTCGACTGGGTCGCCTTTCTGGTCATGGTCAACGAGGACGGCCCCGACGGCTACTGGATGGACCAACTTCTCAGCCCCGATGGCCGTCGTATCCTGCACTGACGCATGACCCACTTGCTGATTGTCGAGTCGCCAGCGAAGGCGAAAACCATCCAGAAGTATCTGGGCGGCGACTTTGCGGTGCTTGCCTCCTACGGCCATGTGCGCGATCTGCTGCCGAAGGAAGGGGCCGTCGATACCGAACACGATTTTGCCATGCGCTATGCGGAAATCGCACGCAACGGCAAACATGTCGATGCCATTGCCAGTGCATTGCGCAAGGCCGATAGTCTCTGGCTCGCCACCGACCCGGATCGCGAGGGCGAGGCGATCTCCTGGCACCTAGTAGAGCTGCTGCGCGACAAGAAGTTGCTCGACGGCAAACCGGTACAGCGGGTGGTTTTCCATGAAATCACCCCGCGCGCGGTGCAGGACGCCGTGGCGCATCCGCGTGCGATTGCCATGGATCTGGTCAATGCCCAGCAAGCGCGCCGCGCGTTGGATTATCTCGTCGGTTTCAATCTCTCGCCGCTGCTCTGGCGCAAGGTACGCCCCGGTCTTTCCGCCGGTCGCGTGCAGAGCGCAGCCCTACGCATGATCTGCGAGCGTGAGGCCGAAATCCGCGCCTTCGTTGCGCGCGAATATTGGACCCTGAGCGCAGAGCTGGAGCAGGAGGAAAAGCGTTTTTCCGCACGCCTCAGCCAGTGGCAGGAGAAAAAGCTCGAGCAATTCGACATTCCCGATGCGGCGGCTGCCGAGGCGATACGCAGCGAGATCCTCGCCGACCTCAAGCGCCAGCCGCTCCAGGTAATCAAGGTCGAGCGCAAGCAGCGTCAGCGGCAACCGGCCGCGCCGTTTACCACCTCGACCCTGCAGCAGGAGGCCTCACGCAAACTCGGCTTCAATGCCAGCCGTACCATGCGCGTTGCTCAACAACTTTACGAAGGCATCAGTATCGGTAACGAGACCGTTGGTTTGATCACCTACATGCGTACCGATGCGGTGAATCTCTCCGAAGATGCCATTGCCGCCCTGCGCGACTTCGTGCAACAACACTTTGGCAGCGAATATCTCCCCAAAGAGGCGCGTCGTTTCAAGACCAAGGCCAAAAATGCCCAAGAAGCCCACGAGGCCATCCGCCCCACCGACATCCGCCGTCACCCCGATAGTCTGCAGGGCCGCCTCGACAAGGATCAATGGCGTCTGTACGACCTGATCTGGAAACGCGCCGTCGCCTGCCAGATGGCCGCGGCACAGCTGGATCTGGTAGCCGTTGATTTCACTGCGGAGAGTCACTGGCAACTGCGTGCCAATGGTTCGACGGTCACCTTTCCCGGTTTTCTCGTGGTCTATCAGGAAGGCAAGGACGAGCAGGACGAAGACGACGAGCAACGCCTGCTGCCTGCCCTGCAAAACGGCGATCAACCCGCCTTTCATGGGATCGAAGCCGAACAGCATTTCACCGAGCCGCCGCCACGCTACAGCGACGCAACCCTGGTCAAGACCCTGGAGGCGCATGGAATTGGTCGACCCTCCACCTACGCGAGCATCATCCAGACCCTGCAGAACCGGGAATATGTTGCGGTGGAACAGCGGCGTTTTCACCCTACCGACTTGGGGGAGGTAGTCAACCAGTTTCTGGTGCAGCATTTCGACCAATATGTTGACTATGGCTTCACCGCCGAGCTCGAGGACCAGCTCGATGCTATCTCCCGCGGCGAGAAAGACTGGCAGCCAGTACTGAAGGCCTTCTGGCAGCCTTTTCATGAGCGGCTGGAAGAGAAGGCCAATATCAGTCGCTCCGAGGCAACCAGCGAGGCGATCGACGAAAACTGCCCGGAATGCGGCAAACCGCTACGACTCAAGCTGGGGCGCTACGGTCGCTTCATCTCTTGTAGTGGCTATCCCGACTGCAATTACGCCCGCCCCATCGACGGTCCGCGTGAGGCACCGGAGCCGGTCGGACGCGACTGTCCTGATTGCGGCAAGGCCTTGGTCTATCGCCAGGGGCGCTACGGTCGCTTCATTTCCTGCAGTGGTTACCCCAGCTGCAAATATCTGGAGAGCCTGAACACACCCAAATCCACCGGCGTCACCTGTCCAGACTGTGGCAGCGGCGAGTTGGTGGAGAAGCGCAGCCGCTACGGCAAGGTCTTCTACTCCTGCAACACCTACCCCAAATGCAAATACGCCGTGTGGGGAGAACCCGTCGCCCGCGCCTGCCCACGCTGCACTTGGCCAGTGCTGTATAAAAAGAGCACCAAGCGTCGCGGTGAGGAGTTGGTCTGTCCACAGGCCGACTGCGCCTTCCATTTTCCAGAAGCGGCGGAACCGACCGAAATCGAAGAATTGTTGCGCGACTATCTACCGCCGGAGCCCAAAGCAGAGGAGGAACGGACCGACAACAGCGCGAAAAAGGGCGCGCGTCGAAGCCCGAGCACCGCGAAAAAGGCAAGTAGCAGCAAGAAGTCCGCCGGCGCTAAAAGCACCCGCAAAAAATCCAGCCCTGCCAAGGTTTGAAGCATGACCTACGTTGTCACCGAAAATTGTATCGAATGCAAATATACCGATTGTGCCGAAGTCTGCCCTGTCGAATGCTTTCACGAGGGGCCTAATTTTCTGGTCATCGACCCTGCCGAATGTATCGACTGTGCGGCCTGCATTCCCGAGTGTCCGGCTGACGCGATCTATGCTGAAGATGAAGTGCCTGACGACCAGAAACATTTCACCGCCCTGAATGCAGAACTCACCCGCCACTGGCCTGTCATACTGCGTAAAAAGGCGGCCCTGCCCCAGGCAGAAGAGTTCAAGGGGAAGAAAGACAAGCTGCCGCTGCTGCGGCGCGATCGGCCCTGACCGGTTTCACGTGAAACATGAATCCTACCCCGAAATCGATCCTGCGCCTTAGTGGCGGGGTATTCACCCTCAGCGTCTTGCGTCTGACGGACGCCTCTGTCAAGACCTTGCAGGCAGAACTTGCGGCCCAGGGATCCGCGTTGCGTCTGGTAGAGGGGGCAGCGGTCGTCCTGGACCTGACCGACATCGATCCCTCACTTTCCCTACCTTATACCGAATGGCTGGAGACTCTCCGCGAAGCCGGCTGTTTTCCCATCGGCGTGCGCAATGTCAGCGACGAACAAGCGGAAGCCGCGGCTGCTCTCGGGCTACCCCACCTGCGCGGCAGCGACGCCAAGATCGCCACTGCGCCTTCCAATGTGCCGCTGGTGACGCATGCCGCTGCCGGTAGCGTATTCAGCCAGCCCCTGCGCTCAGGTCAGCGCCAGTACGCGCGGGGTGGCGATCTGGTCTGCCTGGGCGCCGTCAACGCTGGTGCCGAAGTCTTGGCCGACGGGCATGTCCACGTCTATGGCCCCTTACGCGGCCGGGCCCTGGCGGGCGTTCAGGGAGACGAATCGGCACGTATTTTCTGCCAACGTCTGGAGGCCGAGCTGGTAGCCATTGCCGGCGTCTACATGACCCTTGACGCGGAGCACCCTCTTTGGGGCAAAGCTGCACAGGTTTCCCTCGATGGTGAACACCTGCATATAATCGCGTTGGAGAATTAATACAGGAGAGAAACTCGTGGCCCAAACTGTCGTCGTCACCTCCGGTAAAGGGGGGGTGGGCAAAACCACTACCAGCGCCGCCTTCGCCAGCGGCCTTGCCCAGCGCGGGTATCGCACTGTCGTCATCGATTTTGACGTAGGCCTGCGCAACCTCGATCTGGTCATGGGTTGTGAGCGTCGGGTGGTCTACGATTTCATCAACGTCATTCATGGAGAAGCACGCCTGCAGCAAGCGCTGATCCGCGACAAGATGCTGGAAAACCTCTACATCCTGCCGACCTCGCAAACCCGCGACAAAGACGCCCTGACGACAGAGGGTGTGGCTCGGGTCATGGAAGAACTGCAGACACAGTTCGATTACATTGTTTGTGACTCGCCCGCCGGCATCGAAAGCGGCGCCTTGCGGGCGCTGTACCACGCCGATGCTGCGATTGTTGTCACGAATCCCGAGGTTTCCTCGGTCCGCGACTCCGACCGCATCCTGGGCATTCTTGCCGCCCGCTCCAAGCGCGCCGAGGAGGGCGCCGAGCCCATTCGCGAACATCTCCTGCTTACCCGCTATGCACCGAAGCGCGTCCAGGGTGGCGAAATGCTCTCCCTCGACGATGTGCAGGAGCTGCTACGCATTCCGCTGCTCGGCGTGATCCCGGAATCCGAGATCATTCTGCAGGCCTCCAACCAGGGCATTCCGGCGATCCACATGCAAGGCTCGGATGTTGCCCTGGCCTATGAAGACGTCGTGGCAAGGTTTTTAGGCGAAGAGCGACCACTGCGTTTTGTACAGCCTGAAAAAACCGGCTTCTTCAAGCGACTCTTTGGAGGCTGATATGTCGTTTCTCGATTACTTTCTCGGATCGCGAAAAAAGACGGCCAGCGTCGCCAAAGATCGCCTGAAGCTGATCCTCGCGCATGAGCGCAGTGCCGATACACCGGACTTTCTTCCCGCACTGCAGGAAGAGTTACTGACGGTCATCAGCAAATACATGCCCGTCGAGAAGGATCAGATTTCCGTGCACATGGAGCGCCGCGGTGACTTTGAGGTGCTGGAGCTCAACATTCTCTTTCCGGAGCAACATTCGCCAGGCTAACGAGGGAGCAGATGGCCAGACGTCGGCGCGTTTCACGTGAAACCAAAGTTACCGGACAGGTGCAACGCAGCGGGCTCCCGCCGGGAACCTTGTTGGACAAACCGGGCGCTGTCCCGGCCGAGCTACGTCTGGTTGTCTACAGTCCGCAAAACTACTCCGTGGACAAGGAAGCAAACATTGCCAGTGCCGCTGCCAGCAGCGAGGCACATCGCGGGGTCATCTGGCTGCACTTCCATGGTACGCCAGACCGCGCGCAACTAGAGGAATTGGGCACGCGTTTCCAAATCCATCCCCTGACTCTGGAAGACATACAAAGCGCCCAGCAGCACGCGAAACTCGAGCCCTTCGAAAACTATGTCCACCTGCAATGCCAGCAGATATCGCGGCATGGTCACGAGTTCCAGGTCACCCCCTTCCACATCATTCTACGCGAAGGCTTGGTAATCAGTGTGTCCGCCGCGCGCCAGGGGCTGACCACGGTACTACTGGACCGCATACAGAATGACCAGTCACGGCTTCGCCGCAGCGGGGCGGAATACCTCGTCTATGCCTTACTGGATCTGGTGGTGGATCAGGCCTTTCCAGCGTTACAAGGCTTCACCGATGAGGTGGAACGACTGGAGGAAGAGCTCCTGCAACGCACTCACAAAGCGCAACTTGCCGAGATACAGCAGAGCAAAAGGGACCTGATCCTGTTCAATCATGTCCTCTGGCCCATGCAGGAAATGGTCTCGCGCCTGAACCACAGCATCGGCGAGCACCGCCTCCTGCCCGACGGGCTACGTCCCTATTTGAACGACCTCTACGACCATACCATTCAGCTCATGAGCCTGCTGAACAGCGAACGCGACGTGGTCAGTGGTCTGATGGATATCTACTTATCGATGGTGAACAATCGCCTGAGCGACATCATGCGCGTGCTGACCATCATCTCCACCATTTTCATTCCGCTCACCTTCATCACCGGTATCTACGGGATGAACATCGACGGCATCCCCCTACTGCATTATCGCTACGGCTACGATATCGTTGTGGGCTTCATGTGGCTCGTTGCCTTGACCATGATCTGGTATTTCCGCCGCCGCGGTTGGATGTTTCAGCGCGAGAACCACGATCATAGCTAATTCCACGACACTGCCCCTGCACCTGCCCCGCCATATGGCTACGCGACTCGCAATGCCTGCCAGACCCCGGCAAAACTGCGGGGACTCATCGACAGACGGCGAATGCCATGCTCCACCAAGCCCAGGGCGAGCTGTGGGTTCCCAGCAGCTTCCCCACAGACTGAAACCGGCACGTCCAGTCCCTGCAACAGGCCCTGGATCAGACCCAACACCGCCGACGAGCCGGCCCCGCCCAGATTCTGCAGCCGCTCATCGCCACGGTCCGCAGCAAACACATACTGCGTGAGATCGTTGGTGCCCACCGACACAAAATCCACTAGCCCCCGGAAACTGCCAGGCTCCAATAACATCGCAGGAACTTCAGCCATGATCCCCAGTGCTACCGGCCAGGCATGATCGATCTGCTGTTCGAGAAGGGCAGAATGACAGGATGCCAGTACCCTGCGCAGTTCGATAATTTCCTGCACTTGGCTCACCATAGGGGCCATGAGGGCAATGTCCTGCCCGTGACCGGCGCGCAAGATCGCGCGGATATGGATCTGCAAAAAATCGGGGCAAGCCAGCAGGGCGCGGATACCCCGTAGTCCCAGGGCCGGGTTCTCTTCCCTGCGCAGCCTGAGGAAGGGCAGAGGCTTGTCGGCACCGGCATCCAAGAGACGCACGACGCAGCGCCGCCCCGACATGGGCGCGAGTATTTTCTGCACGTGCTGCATCTGTTCCTCTTCGTTGGGACTTTGCCAACGGTCGAGGTACAGAAACTCCGTGCGCAACAAGCCAATCCCGCGCGCTCCTAAGCGTCGTGCTTCCTGCGCCTCGGCGGGGCTGGCCACATTGGCCCAGAATTCGACATGGCTGCCATCAGCGAGAGCCAGCTCACCTGCAAATTCTTCCGGCAGCGCCAGGGTTTCGCTCCTCGTGTAGCGTGCCCGTATGGCGTCGACCTGCGCTTTCTGCGGTGCAACGATGACTGCCCCGGTAGCGCCATCCATCGCCACCTCTATGCCCGCGCGAAGCTCAGGAGCACGCACATTGATCACATAGGGAATACCAGCGCCACGCAGGAGAATCGCGGCGTGGCTGTTGGGAGCACCTTGGCGATCAATCACACCCAGTACTTGCGCAGGATCCATGTTAGCCGCCATGGATGGCAACAAGTCATCAACGAGGAGAATGCTTGGCCTCGCTTCCGCA
The DNA here is from genome assembly GCF_024396695.1 of Acidithiobacillus sp. YTS05. Lineage (GTDB taxonomy): Bacteria > Pseudomonadota > Gammaproteobacteria > Acidithiobacillales > Acidithiobacillaceae > Igneacidithiobacillus > Igneacidithiobacillus copahuensis. Next base: position 38,422 of record NZ_CP094359.1, on the reverse strand, counting down.
ACCGTCCGTCGCTCTGGATCACCCAAAAGTTCTCCCAGTACCTGGCGTCCCAGATCGCGCCAATCGGCTGCTCGCGCCCGTAACAACGGCTCATGCAGTTGCTCGATTTCCTGGGCGAGTTCCTCCACCGCACCCGCCCAGGCATGCGCTGGCCCCTGCCCGCGTCGGAACTCGGCGTCGAGCTTTTCCTGCAGGCGCGGGTCCACCAGCAGGGCGCGCTGCGCGCCAAGGATATCTTCTTCCTGCGCCCGACTGGCGACAACGGTGATCGCTCGCCGGAGGCGCTCTGCTCCGTCAGGGGTGGCGGCCTCTGCGACGGGGAGCAAATCCTCCAGTCGGAGTCGCGCATCGGCCACCAAGCCCAGGGCAAAACCGGGAACAACCCCCTGCGGGCGCACTTCCGGGAGCGCCTCCGCGGGGTTCCCAAAGAGGCCATCCAGGCGCGTTAGCAAGTCAGGAGCAAGGGCCTCGTTACTGTAGACACAAAGGGCCTCGCCCTGCCGTAATTCGAGGGCTAGCAACCCGCTAAGGCTTTTTCCAGCCACCAAGGGAGTGGCAACCGCAGAACGCCCGACCCAGAAATCCATGCCCGCCTCACCGGCTACCCGCACCAATTCTGCCGCCGGCCGAAGATGCAAACCGGCTGGATCGGACAGCTCGTAACAGCGCCGTTCCATACCGACGTCGACGCGCATCACTGATTCCCGCACCGCGTCACTATCCGCTCCGGGCAAATCGTTCTGCTTGCCGCGTAATGCGTTCTGGGCCTCCCGTGCCACCTCCGGGAGACTGAGGCCGGCCTGGGCTGCCAAAGCTCCTGCCATCGCCCCTTCCACAAAGGGGGCTGGGCAAAGCGCGACGCGCTGCCGATCTTCTTGCGGGAGAAACTCCAGGGCCATCTGTGCACTCAGCACGGCACTCCCCAGATCCAGGAGCACGAGCACGGCGTGGGGGGCCAATTGGGACAGCGTTGCAGCGATGCGCGTCGCATCGGTACCGAGCTCCTCTCCTCCCTCTCCGGCACCAGCGGCAACGGCAATCCGTACCGAGTCTCCGGTGACCTGCCGAAGCAGTGCCTCCGTCGCCTCGGCAAGGGCGCGACTGTGCGAGACAAGCAAGAGGGCGACCACGGGCAAAGATGGACTCATCTAGCCACCTTCACCAAGCACGCAAAAAGCAGGGCGGCGGAGGCGGCACCCGGGTCGGCATGGCCGATGGAGCGCACGCCCAGATAACTGGCGCGACCCTTACGCGCCTGCAAAGGGATGGTTGCAGCTCGGCCGTCTTGCGCGGACTGGGCGGCTGCCGCGACGTCTCCCTGGGATGCCAGCACATCCACGGCAGGAATCAGGGCATCGAGCATGGTCTTATCACCGGCGTTCGCCTTGCCCAAGCGCTGTATGCCCGCCACTCCGCTTGTCAGGCAGCGACCGAGCTCCGCAGCACTGAACGCAGCGGACGCTCCCATGGCCTTGGCAGTCTCCAGGAAAAAGGTGCCATAGAGCGGCCCGGAGGCGCCGCCCACCGTGCCGATCAGCGTCATCGCCACCTCCTTCAGTAGCGCTCCGGGACTTTCTGGAACCCGCTCCCCTAATTTTTCTGCTACCTTGGCGAACCCTCGGGAAAGATTACTGCCATGGTCACCATCACCGATCTCTGCATCGAGGTGGTCGAGCTCAGCTCGTTCCTGCGCTAAGCGTTCCTGTATGCAGCGCATCCAGGCCATCAAGGTCTCGGTGTCATAATTCATGCTCATCTCCTCAGAGCCCCCAGCGCAGCGCGACCGTACAGACCGGGGCATCCCACCAGCGCTGCAGATCCGCTTCCAGCCGCAGGACGGTGATAGCGACCCCGGCCATATCGAGACTGGTCATGTACGGCCCCACCAGGCGTCGTTGGACGTGCAGCCCATACTCCCGCGCCACCGCCTCAGCAGCACGATAGACGATATAGAGCTCAAGCAAGGGGGTTGCCCCCAGAGCATCAACAAATAGCAACACCGGATCGCCCGGATGGAATGGTAGGTCATTCAGGATCGGCTCCATCAACATGCGGGTCAAGGTATCGGCAGGGGCCATGGCCAGCCGCTCCCGACCGGGTTCCCCATGGATACCCACGCCAAACTCAATCTCCTGCTCGCCGAGTTGAAAGCCCTCCTGGCCCGTGCTGGGATTATGGCAAGGGCCCAAGGCCAAGCCCATGGAGCGCGCCTGCCCATTTATCCGTTTACCGAGCGCTGCCAGATCAGCGAGCGCCATTCCTTCGGCCGCGGCCGCGCCGCAGATCTTTTCCGCCAGGACCGTTGCGCCTACGCCCCGCCGTCCGGCGGTGTAGAGCGAATCCTGGACAGCGACGTCATCATCGATCAGCACCTGCTCCACTGCTACGCCCTGGTCCTGCAGGATCTCCGCCGCCATCTGAAAGTTCAGTACATCGCCCGTATAATTCTTGACCAGATGCAGCACTCCGGCGCCGCCATGGGCGGCAAGGGACGCGGCCACAATCTGGTCCGGGGTAGGGCTGGTGAACACCGCCCCTGGACAGGCAGCGTCCAGCATTCCCAGGCCAACGAAGCCGGCATGCATGGGCTCGTGGCCCGAACCACCCCCGGAGATGATCGCCACCTTACCGGAGATCGGCGCATCCTGGCGCAGGACATAACTGGGGTCCGTGTGTACCCGCAGCAGATCCCCATGGGCGAGAGCCATCCCGGCAAGGGATTCGCTGACCACGGCTTCTGGATCATTGATCAATGCCTTCATTGTTTTGCCTCCTCTGCTTCGATTTGCGTGCGCACCTCATCCAGCGCTTTTTGCAACTTTTCCAGCTTGAAACCGAGACCCTTTTGTTCGACGCGCGGCTGTTTTTCCTGCAGGAGCTTGGCCCGGGCACAGAGGGTGCGGCTGATCATCCATTCATAAACATAGACGGCAATCGCCGCGCCGATGAGGGGGCCGACAATGGGTACCCACCAGTAGCCGTGGGGACCGGGAAAGGCATTGGTACCCCATCCCTGCAACCAGCAAAAAAAGCGGGGGCCAAAGTCACGGGCAGGATTGATGGCATAGCCAGTACCTACGCCAAAGGACATACCGATGGCCGCCACCGCAAAGCCGATCATCAGCGGGGCCAGGTTAGCGCCGGGTCCGACATTCATGTTGTCGATGATGGCGAGAACAAAGAGCAGCAGAAAGAAGGTTGCCACCACCTGATCCAACAGGGCGAGGCCCATCTGATTACCGTAGTACGCGGCCGGAAAGGTGGCGAAGATGCTGAAGGTGGTCAGCCCGCCAGATGCCGCCCGGGAGATGACCCCATGGGCGAGATTCCATTTGTCGATGGCGAGAAAATAGTCATAATAAACAATGGCCGCACCGGCAAAACAACCGACCACCTGGGCAATCCAGTACGGTACGACCTTGCGCCAGGGGAAATTGCCGCGCAGGGCAAAGGCCAAAGTCACCGCCGGGTTGATGTGCGCCCCGGAAACACCCCCCGCGACATAGACCGCCATGGCCACCGCCATGGCCCAACCCCAGGTGATCAGGAGCCAGCCGCCGGCCCCCTGGAAAATGACCAGAGTACGATGCGATTCGGTCAGACCGACCACCGCTACCGCGACACAACCGGCACCAAAGGCCAGCAACACAAAACAACCCAAAAACTCGGCGATCATCTCCGCCCAGATGGAGTGCGCCCGCCAACCCGTCTTTACCCCTGCATCCGTGCCCATCTTAGTTGCCCTCCACCCAAGCAAAGGAACGCTCGACCGCCTTCTTCCAAGAGTGAACCAGGCGAGCCCGGTCGCTCTCTTCCATCTGCGGCTTCCAGACATGATCAACGCCCCAGTTGGCGCGGAGATCCTCCGTGCTTTGCCACAGGCCGGTAGCCAGTCCAGCGGCATAGGCAGAACCCAAGGCGGTGGTTTCGACGATACGCGGGCGCTGTACCGGCACGGCGAGCATATCGGCCTGGAACTGCATCAGCAGCTCGTTTACGACCATACCGCCGTCGCTGCGCAGGGCACGTAGCCGAATGCCGCTGTCCAGCTCCATCGCCTCGACCACGTCGCGCACCTGATAGGCCGTCGCTTCCAGAGCAGCCCGCGCTACATGGGCCTTGGTGGCAAAGCGGGTCAGACCAGCGATCACCCCACGGGCATCTTCCCGCCAGTACGGCGCATACAGTCCCGCAAAGGCAGGCACGAGGTAGACATCGCCGTTGTCGGGCACACTGCGCGCCAGCGCCTCGATCTGCTCTGCCAGATCAAAAAAGTGCAGGTTGTCGCGCAACCATTGCACCAGGGCTCCCGCAATGGCGATGGAACCTTCGAGGGCGTAGTGGGTCGGCTCGTCGCCAAAGCGGTAGGCCACCGTACTCAACAAACCAGCCTTGGAATGGACCGCTTCCATACCCGTGTTCATCAGCAGAAAGCAACCGGTGCCGTAGGTATTTTTCGCCTCGCCGGGCGCAAAGCAGGTCTGCCCGACCAGGGCCGCTTGCTGATCCCCAAGCATTCCTGCCAAAACTGTCCCGCGCAGCGGCGCGCTGCGAATCTCCCCATAGACCTCTCCCGAGGAAACAATCTGCGGCAGGCAAGCGGCGGGTATACCAAACTCTGCGAGAAGCTCTTCATCCCAGCTGCAGCGCTGCAGATCCATGAGCAGGGTGCGACTGGCATTGCTGACGTCGGTGATATGCAAACCGCCATCCTTGCCTCCAGTCAGATTCCAGGCCAACCAAGTGTTGATATTGCCAAACAGGGCGTCACCCTGCTCGGCCTTGCGCCGTGCCCCGGGGACATTCTCCAGCAGCCAGAGCAACTTGAGCGCGGAAAAATAAGTGGTCAGAGGTAACCCGGTCTTCTCGCGAAACCAGGAATGTTCCCGCTTTTGTAGAAAGCGACGCATCAACTGATCGGTGCGGGTGTCCATCCAGACGATGGCTGGCGCCAGCGGCTCAGCACTGTGACGGTCCCACAATACGGTCGTTTCGCGCTGGTTGGTGATCCCCACGGCACGCAGATCCGAGCCGCTGAGGTTGGCACGGGCCAGGGCGGCCCCCACCACTTCGTTGCTGTTGTTGAGGATTTCCAGGGGATCATGCTCTACCCAGCCCGGTTGCGGGTAGATCTGCCGGTGTTCCTTTTGCGCCTGGGAAATGATCTTGCCGGCGTGGTCAAAAATGATGAAGCGGGTACTGGTGGTCCCCTGATCGATGGCTCCGACGTAATTGGACATTTTATATTCTCCTCTCTCGTTGCTCAGCGCTTGCTGAGCGCCTTCTCCAGATATTGGCGCAGCCGTTGCTCGGTCCCTGAGGGTACGTGCAGGGAAAGCTTGGAGCGTCGCCAAAGGATGTCCTCGAGGGTGTTCGCCCATTCGTGCGCGACGAGGTACTGTACTTCCGCCTCGTACAGCCCTCCGCCCAAATCCTCGCCCAGCTCCTCTGGTCGCTGGTGGCCTGCCAAAATCCGCTCGGCGCGGGTCCCATAGGCGCGGGCGTAGCGACGCAGCAAGGTGGCCGGAAACTCGGCATATTGACTCAGCAGCTGATGCAGGAAACGGTCGAAGTCAGCACCCGGGAGATCCCCGCCGGGGAGCGGCGCCGTCGCGGTCCAGGGCTGACCAGCGGCCTTACCCAGCGCCGGCTCCAGGAGTTGCAGGGCATGTTCGGCCAGACGCCGATAGGTGGTGATCTTGCCACCAAAGACCGAGAGCACCGGCGCACCGGGTCCTTTCTCGAGATTGAGGACATAATCCCGGGTCACTGCCGAAGCATTGGCGGCATGATCGTCATACAGGGGGCGTACACCGGAATAACTACGCACCACGTCTGCGGGAACGATGGTTTTTCGCAGATAACGGGAAGCGCTGCTGCAGAGGTAGGCGGTCTCCTCGGGACTGATCTGCACCTGCGCGGGATCCCCGTCGTAGGGGATGTCGGTGGTACCGATGAGGCTGAAGCTGCCCTCGTAGGGAATGACGAAAATGATCCGCCCATCGGGATTCTGCAGGATGAAGGCAAAGTCCTCGTCATAAAGGCGAGGGACGATGATGTGGCTGCCCTTCACCTTGCGCACGCTTTTATGGGTGTGCAGACCCAGAGCCGTCCCCAGGATCTCTCCGACCCAGGGGCCGGCGGCATTGACCAGAATGCGCGCAAGCAGCGTTTCCCGCTGGCCGCTGGCCGTCTCGATTTCCGCATGCCAGACTCCATCCACGACGGCTGCCTTGCTCAGCGAGGTATGCAGCCGAATCTCCGCGCCGCGCTCCCGGGCATCGATAGCGTTCAGCACCACCAGGCGACTGTCTTCGACCCAACAATCGGAATAGCTGAAGCCGCGCCGTATATTGTCCGCCAGAATCCCTCCCGCCGGATGTCGGGCAAAACGCAGCGCGCGCGATGCCGGCAGACTCTGTCGTGGCGCGAGATGGTCATAGAGCCAGAGACCAGCGCGCAACTTCCACCCGGCGCGGCTCTCCGGCCCTTCGGGCAGAATAAAGGTCAATGGCCAGATGATGTGCGGGGCGATATGGAGGAGGCATTCCCGTTCCTTGAGCGCCTCGCGCACCAGGCGAAATTCGTAGTATTCGAGGTAGCGTAATCCGCCGTGAATGAGCTTGGTACTGGCGGAAGAAGTGTGAGCGGCCAGGTCATCCCGCTCGATCAGGGTGACGGTGAGTCCCCTTCCGGCAGCATCGCGGGCTATACCCACGCCATTGATACCGCCACCGATGACCAGAATATCTTTTATATCGTTCATATTGACCCCTGGTTTTCATTTTTGCTGAGGAGGCAGCCTGTCATTGTGACAGGTATTTTTAGTGTAGAACAAAAAATTTCGAATATATTTTGTAATTTATCTATATATTCTGATAAGCGCGATTAGCCCTCATTGTCTTATACTGTAAAGAATTTCGCAGCGGCGCTTGGTGGTATGGCAATGACATCGGTAATAAGTCTACTTTGGCCCGAGGGAGAAGCGAAGCAGGACCCGACACCGGAAGCGGCGGTTTTCCATGATCTCCATTTGCAAGAGATCTTTGCTGCCGTCTGCCTGCCGGTACCGGATTTTGCGCTGGTTGATTGGTATCACGCCTTTCCCGGAAAATCGACGGTTATTCGCCATCGCCAGGCCATTCTGCGCGATCTGTTACAGCCATCGATACGCAGCGCCTGGACCAGCTTCACCCAGCGGATGCAGACCCTGCGCCGCCAGCTTGAACAAGCGCAAAAACTCTACCATGATCGCCAACGACAACGGGTTTTTCTGGATGCGATTGGTAACTACCAAACGGTTTTTTCCTCTCTGGTCGATGCGCTCACCGCCGCCAAGCCACGATCGACCGCGCTATGCACCGTTCTCGAGGGTTTGATCCACGAGTTACAGGCACCACAGCGGCAAGAGATGCACGATACCGCAAGGGCATTGCGCCAAGAGTTGGATGCCTTGCGCTACGACCTGCAAATCTCCGGAAGTCATGTGAGCCTCTGGCGCGAATGTTTGCAACGCAATGTAGACGAAGAAATTGTCCATACTTTTTCTCGCTTTCTGGCTGCACCGTCAGGCGAGGAAAACGCGCGGGAGGAGCAGGAGATCGGACAGATGGACGTCGATCCGGTGCAGGCACGAGTCCTCGACGCCATTGCCGAACTGTTTCCCGAGCTGTTTGCCCGTCTCGCCGTTTTTTACCAGCGCTGGGCGCAACCGGACCCCCAAGCCGCAATCGATGCCGTCCCCGCCCTGCGGATGGCCCGCTACCCCTTTGTCTTTGTCCCGCTGCTGCATTGGGAACGGGAGCTACAGTTCTATCTCGCCTTTCTGGATTTTCTCAGCCCCTTGGAGGCGGCGGGCCTGCCAAGCTGCGTTCCCGAGCTCTGTGAGGAGGAAAAACGCACCCATGCCGAGAGCGCTTACGATCTGGCACTGGCTGCGCGCCTACGCCAGGAACAGCAGGAGAATCCTGTGCTGAACGATATCGACCTGCACGGTAGCGAGCGCATTTTGTTGGTCAGCGGCCCCAATCAGGGGGGCAAAACGACCTATGCCCGTTGCTTCGGGCAACTCCATTACCTTGCTGGTATCGGTCTGCCGGTGCCGGCGCAGCAGGCCCAACTCTTCGTTTGCGACGCTATTTATACCCATTTTGAACGCCGCGAAGACGCCGAAAGCGAGCGCAGCAAGCTCGAGGCAGACCTGCTTCGTCTACGCCATGATCTGGAGCGGGCGACGCCACGCAGTATCTTCGTCCTCAATGAGCTGTTTCACTCTACCACCCTCGACGATGCCCGCTTTCTCAGCCAGGAATTGCTCAAGCGCCTACGGCATCTCGATCCACTGGTACTCTGGGTCAGTTTTCTCGATGAACTCAGCCGCTCCGGCGCCGATGTTGTCAGCATTCTGAGCATGGTCGACAGCGAGGAGGAGGACAAGCGTACGTTTCGCCTCTTACGCAAACCTGCCGATGGTCTGGCTCATGCCCTGTCTCTGGCCAGAAAATTTGGTCTGGACTACCCGCAACTTCTGGCGAGGATTGCTCATGCTTCCCCATCTTCTTGATCCGGAAAAAAGCCTTGCTGCGTTTCCTGCCAGCGTGCAGGAGCAGCATCTGGTCGAGGATCTGGGACTTGCGCCCCTGTTTACTGCCATGGCCGAGGACGATGACGAACGCCGGGAAATCGTAGAGCGGGTGATCCTGCGCTGGCGCTGTCGCGATGCCGCAACGGTACGCTACCGCCAAGAGGCCTTGACCGACTTGAGCGCGCAGCCGGAACGCGCCGAAGCCATCTTCGCCATCGCCCAGAACAGTCTGGACTTACCCGGACAGAGTCACCAGTTTCTGCTCTTCAGCAAATCTCCCAGCCGCCGACTGCGCGCCAATACCGCGCTCATGCAGGAATTGCTGCGCCAACTGCAGGCCTTGCGTGACCTGGGCAGCGCCACCTTCCATTCGGACGCCCTGCGCAAGCTTTTCTCCCGCTTGCAGCAGGAGATTGACGAGAGCTTTCTGCAAGCAGCGCAGGAAGCGCTGGCCGCGCTGCAACTGGACGAAGGCGTGCGCAGTACCGCAGGGGCGGACGCCACAGGGCGCTGTGTTCCAGAGGCCTTACACGGTGGCATTGGCAACCAGGGCTGGTTGGGAAAACTCTGGCGCACCCAGCACGAGGATGCGGGCTTCAGCATTGCTGATCGCGATGAGACGGGTCAGACAGCGCTCGGTAAACTGCGAGAACAGCTCCTGACCCAAACCGCACAAGTTCTTGATGATGCAGTCGCACGGGTACTGCAGTTTTTTCGCCTGCTCCGCGACGAGCTGCATTTCTATCTTGCTGCCATCACGCTACAGCAGAAACTTCGCCAACAAGGATTGTCTTGTTGTCTGCCGGAAGTACAGGAAGGCGGCGGACTGCTGAACGCTACAGGACTCTATTCGCCGCTTTTGCCCCTACGCGGGGAAAGCTCGGTAAGCAACGATATTGCTGCCCGCCATACCCCGCTGATTATCATCACCGGTGCCAATCGCGGCGGCAAATCGACCTTGCTGCGCGCCATCGGTATCTCTCAGCTTTGGGCAGAAAGTGGGCTCTACAGTTTTGCGAAAACCGTGCGCACCGGCCTGTGTCAAGGGATCTTCAGTCATTTTCAGCAGGAGGAGGACGCCAAGCTGCAGCACGGAAAATTTGCCGAAGAACTGCAACGGATGCAGGACATCGCAGCCGAGCTCCGGACCGGAAGTCTGATACTTTTCAACGAATCCTTTGCCGCCACCAATGAGCAGGAGGGATCTGAGATTGCGAGGCAGATCACTTTGGCCCTACGCGACGCCGGTGTCCGCGTGATCTTCGTTACCCATCTCTATAGCTTTGCCAAAAATCTTTTTAATAAAGAAGGAGAGAATATTCTATTTTTGCGCGCCAGCGCGGAGCCAGAAGCACAGCGCTTTCAGTTGCTCCCTGGCGCTCCGCAGGCCAGCAGCTTTGCCCGGGAGATCTATCAAGAAATTTTCTGAAGAGAAGAATTGCAATCTATTAATATAACATATTGTTAAAATTACTATCCAGATTAAATCATCAATTCTTTCTATAAATGTTTTTCTTGCGCAACATCTCGTCGTGTCCTATACCTAAATCACCTTTCAAAAATGTGACAATATGATACGAACGGGGAGATGATAATGCGGATAAATCAATCCGTCGGGGAATTTTTACCCTATAATCGACAGTACCAAAATGTTGGCCGTCATTGGTAGTTGTAACATCGACCTGCTTTTCCAGCTCGACCGGGTACCGGAACCAGGAGAAACGCGAATTGCCCGCAGTTTCAGCCGGCATCATGGCGGTAAAGGCGCAAATCAGGCAGTGGCCGCGCGACGTGCAGGAGCGGAGGTCCGGCTCATCGCTCAGCTCGGCCAAGACGACGCGGGGGAACTCCTGTACCAAGCCTTGGCGGCCGAGGGAATCGACCTGTGCGGCGTTCAACGCAGTCCGCTACCCACTGGCTCCGCCTGTATCCTGCTGGAAGATTCCGGCGAGAACCGCATCACCATCTACCCGGGTGCCAACCGCGACCGTCTCCCCCACGACCTCGAAACGCAGCTGCGTGACACAGCCTTCGTGCTGGCGCAGCTCGAGATCGACCCGGAATTGGTCCTGCATGCCGCACAGATCTGCCGCGCCAAGAGAATCCCCTTCGTTCTCAATGCGTCGCCAGTGCAGGATCTTTCCGCAGAACTCTTGTCTTTGACCGATTTGCTCGTCGTCAACGCCCAAGAGGCAGCGCAGATTCTGGGCCAGGCGCTTGACCCAGGCAGCGCCTTGGATGCCGCCAAAGCACTGGCGCGCGCACGCATGGGCGCGGTCATTACCCTCGGCGAGCACGGACTGGTCTGGGCCAGCGGCAACGAGGCGGCACGCCTGCCCGCCTACCCGGTAGCGGTAACCGACAGCACAGGCTGCGGCGACGCCTTTGCCGGTGTTCTGCTTGCCAGCCTGGCAGCCGGGGCATCCCTGTCTGCCAGCGCTCAGCGGGCGAACGCCGCCGCTGCCCTCACGGCAACCGTCATCGGTGCCCAGGACGCGTTGCCACGAAAAACAGACATCGAGCAGTTTCTTGCTTCTCACAGCCCGCGCACGGAGGATCAATCATGAAAGCCAAAAAACCCGCTACCCTAATTCTTGCCGCTCTCGGCAGTCTCGCTTTGCTTGGCAGCACTACCGCCGCTCCGCAGTACACCTTCGGTCTGCTGCTCTCGGCCATGACCCCCTATTTCGCCACCATCAAGAGTGGCGCCGAAAGTGAGGCGAAAAAACTGGGGGTGCAGCTCTTGGTCGAGAACGGCAACAATGACTCGGCTACCCAGTCCAATCAGGTCGATACCCTCATCGCCCGCAAAGTCAATCTGCTGCTGATCAATCCCACCGACGCCAAGGCGCTCATTCCCGCAGTGGAAAAGGCCAATGCCGCGCACATCCCGGTGGTGTTTATTGATCGCAAGGCAGATGGCGGCCATGCCATCGCCTACTTTGCCTCAGATAATACCCAAGCCGGCGCTCAAGCCTGTCAATTTCTCGCCAATCACCTGCATGGCAAAGGAAATCTGTTCATGTTGCTGGGCATCTCCGGCGCCTCAGCCACCAATGAGCGCAGCGCTGGCTGTGATTCCGTGCTTCAGCACTACCCCAATATTCACGTGGTCGCCCGACAGTCTGGCCATTTCAGCCGCCGCGGAGGCTTGACGGTGATGCGCGACGTCTTGATCGCCCACCCGAATCTAGATGCGGTCTATGCGGAAAATGGACAAATGGCCATTGGCGCCGTGCGCGCCGCCGAAGCAGCAGGCCGCCTCAAAAACCTCACCATCGCCATGATTGGTAGCGGTAGCGCAGGGGAAACCCAACTGGTCAAAGAAGGGAAGATTGCGCTCAGTGTCGCGCAGCAACCTGCCGTCATGGGGGCACTCGGGGTCGAGGCCGGATACAACTACCTGAACACCGGTACCGTATTCGTGCCGGTTCCGTTACACATGGATTATGCCCCCGGCCAACGCCCCTGAGCAACGCAGTCATGCCAGAGAACGCTCCTCTCCTGGAACTGAGAAACATCGGCAAGCGCTTTGGTGCCGTCCATGCACTGCGCGGTATTGACCTGCAGATCATTTCCGGAGAGGTTCTCGCCCTGCTGGGCGACAACGGCGCCGGTAAATCCACTCTGGTCAAGATCATTGCCGGAGCGCATGCCCCGAGCAGTGGGGAAATGTTCCTGGCCGGCAGCAAAGTCTCGCTCTTCGATCCCCGCCATGCCCACGACCTGGGGATCGAAACGATCTACCAGGATCTGGCGGTTGCCGAGAATCTCGATGTCGCGAGCAACATCTTTCTGGGACGCGAGCGCAAGTCGCGCATGCTGGGATTTCTGCCGATCCTTGCCCGGCGCGAAATGCGACGGGAGGCGGCAAGCGCGCTGGAGCATCTTGCCATCGAGCTACCGCTGCGCCAGGTGGTGGGGGAACTGTCCGGCGGGCAACGGCAAGCGGTCGCCATCGCCCGCGCTGCATACTGGCAGGCACGCCTGGTCATCATGGATGAACCCACGGCCGCTATCGGCGTTGGTGAGCACGAAGCCATTCTAAAACTCATTCAAAATCTTGCGCGTTCTGGAGTGGCGGTCATTCTGGTAACCCATACCATGCCCGACGTTTGGCAGGTGGCGACGCGCATCGTCGTGCTGACTCGTGGTGAAAAGGCCTTGGAGGGCAAAACCGAGGAATTAACGGAGGAGCGCGTTGTGCGTGCCATGCTCGTCGGGAGAGAATCTGATGCCTAACGAACTGCGCCATCATCCCATTCTGCAGGCCATCGTTGACCAGGGCGTGCTGATCGCCTTTGTGCTCCTGGTGGTATTTCTCGCCTTCGTGGCACCGCACTTCGTCTCTACGGCCAACGCCTTCAGTATCCTGATCGACGCCGCACCCTTGGTTCTCCTCGCCCTCTGCGAACTGGTCGTCATGCTGGTGGCGGGCATCGACCTGGCGGTCGGCGCCATTGCCGGGTTTACCGGTGCCATTGCTGCCACCATGATGCTGCAGGGATTCCCCTGGCCCATTGCCACCCTTCTCGCGCTGCTCGCCGCGATGCTTGCCGGCACCCTGCAGGGGGTCATTATCAACTACCTGCGGGTGACGGATTTCATTACCACCCTGGCGGGCTTGTCGATTTTCTCCAGCCTGACCCTGATCATCACCGATGGCGAGCCGATGAACATCAACGCCAACGGCTTCAATGCTCTGGGCGAGGGCCATCTGCTCGGGGTTCCAACGCAAATCTGGATTGCCGCGTTCATCGTGCTTGTGGTGGCGCTGTGGCTGGGCCTCACCGCATCCGGCATGCACCTCTACGCCATTGGCGGCAACCGTGTTGCTGCCTACCGCGCCGGCATCCGCGTGCGTCGTCTGCGTAGCTTCGCCTATGCCTTCTCTGGGCTCTCGGCGGGCATCGCCGGGGTGATTCTGGCGGCACAACTGGCTACCGCCGATCCCAACGCCGGACGCGGGCAAGAATTACCGGCGATCGCCGCGGTGGTCATTGGCGGCGTATCGCTCTTCGGTGGCCGCGGTTCGGTCTGGGGCGCCGTACTTGGCGCCCTGATTTTGAGCACCATCCTCGACGGTCTGGTGCTTCTCAATATCTCGCCCTTTTTCACCGAACTGGTGGAGGGCGTCGTCATTCTTCTGGCGGTCATGATGGGCCACCTGAGAAAAAGGAGCAGCAACTGATGGCTGCACACGAGGGGAATCCCCTCGCGCAAAACGGAGGAGTACACCATGAAAACAAAAAACCATGCACACCCAGACTACGGCAACGCGCCGCTCTCGCCAGCGCAACGCTGGCCGCCACCTTGCTGCTGGGCGGCTTTGCCCTGCCCGCCTACGCAGTCGATAACAGCCACTCGCTGATTCCCAGCAACAAGGTCCTGGAAAGCGATCTCGGCGGTACCAAGATATCGGCCATGCTGGGGCTGATCAATTTCAGCTACCTCAACCATGGACATACCACGCAGGATACCCATTCCATGGCTTTGGGTGGACATCTGTACCTGCATAGCCCGTCCTACGTGGGCTTGAGCCTGGGCGTGGGCGGCGATTTTGCCACCTGGACCGGCTTTTATCAGCATGAAGATCCGGAGCTTACCGGCCCCTACCCCAGCCATGGCATCGCCATCCTGCGCCTGGGCTACCTGCAGTACCATTACGGATCGGTGGTGATCCGTGGCGGACGGGAGTTCATCAACACCCCCTATGCCAACATGGACTACTACACCTACAATCCGCGCGCCTTTACCGGCGTCGCAGCGGTCTGGGACGTGCTTGGACATCCGCAGGATGCCAATTGGGCCGGCAATGGGCCTTTGACGCTGAGTGGCTCGCCTGCCACCGTCAGTGTGATGTTTGCCCGGGAGTTCAGTTACGCCAGTCGCTATAGCTCGACATTTACCACGGGTAACCGCTATACCGATGCCCATACCAATGGCTTTTATACCGTTGGCCTGCGCTATCAGACGCCTTTCCTGGGCAATCATATCGCCGTTCAGCTATGGGACTATAATTTCTACGGCTTTGCCAACATGTTCTATGGACAGGCGAATTTTTCCGCTCCCATCGAGCAGAATCTGGCGCTTCTGGCCGGTTTCCAGATGATAGCCGAGGGTAATTCTGGCGCCGGCACCAACTTTCTCCACGCCCTCAACGCCAATTCCGTCGACGCGCACATCTATGGCGGCCGACTCGGCGTGGAATTTGGTACCGAGCATGACACGGTGGCGCTGGTGGGCAATTACAGTCCCGTCAATTACAACTCCTTCCGCCACGGCGGCCTCATCCATCCCTATAATGACCTGAGCGGGACGGAATACACCACCACCATGCAGACCGGCATCTCCGATTTTGGCCCCGGATATGCCTATGGCATTGCCAGCAATTTTGGCTTTTTGCAGCACAAGCTGCTGGTCAACGCCAGCTTCATCCGCTACGTGGCGCGCTATGGCTACGGCGGCAGCGCCTATTCTTACAATGGCGCTTATGGCTTCCCCACTGGCGAGGCGGTTCCCGACCAGAAGCTCTGGTCCATGGACGTGGGCTTCTCTTACAACCTGGCGAGTTTGCTGCAAGGCCTGACGGTGGCCGACTACACCGACATCTCCGTCGCCCAGAACCAGGCCAACTATCCGCAGTATCACAATCCCTATGTCAGTAACCGTTTCTATCTGAAATACCACTTCTAAGACGAACAGAGGAGAACACGATCATGAAACAACCTGCAAAACGGGCTCTTGCCCTCGCTATCTTGGGTATGGCTATGCTGGCTGCGGAACCCGCCCTGGCCGACCAGACTTCCTTGAGCGTCATCAACTGGTGGACTGCCGGCTCGGAAGCCAAGGCAATGAATGTGCTGGTGCAGATGATGAAGGCCCAGGGAGTGAACATCAAAAACGATGCAATCGCCGGTGGTGGTGGCGCGCAGGCGCGTACCATCCTGAAAACCCGTCTGATGGAAGGCGAGACGCCCGGGGCGGCGCAAATCAAGGGGGTAGAGATCCAGCAATGGGGACATACGGGGCTGCTGGCCAATGTCGATGCCGCCGCCAAGGCGGGCGACTGGGATCAGAACATCCCGACAGAAATCGACAATTACATGAAATACAAGGGGAATTATGTCGCGGCCCCGATGGATCTGCATCGTCTGAACTGGCTCTGGTACAACCGCGCGGTGCTTACCAAGGCCGGCATCAAGACGCCACCCAAGGACTGGGATGAGCTGATTGCCGACCTCGCCAAGGTACAGGCCAAGGGCATGATACCAATGGCCGGCGGGGGCAATGGCTGGATGATTGCCACGGAATTTGATCCCATCGCCCTGGAAACCGGGGGTCCGGAGTGGTACCGCGACGTCTTCGTCAAGCTCGATGCCAAGGCCATCGACAGCCCGACCATGGTCAAGGCCCTGGAGCGTCTGCGCCAGATCGAGAAATATACCCCGAAGTCGCTGGCAGGACGTACTTGGAACTACGACACGGGTCTGGTCGCCCATGGCCAGGCGGCGTTCCAGATCATGGGCGATTGGGCCAATGGTCAGTTCGAGTTTCTGGGGGTGACTCCGGGTGGCCCCAAGGTTGGCTGTGTCGCCTTCCCCGGTACTGCTAATGATTTCATCTACAATGTCGATAGCTTCATCTTTTTCCGCCAGCATAGTGCCGCTGGTCGCGAGGCGACGATCAAACTGGCGGAGACCATGACCAGCCCCAAGTTCCAGTTGCTCTTCAACAAATATAAGGGCTCGATCCCCGATTTGATGAATGTGTCGCTGAAGGGCTATAACCCCTGCCAGTTGAAGTCGCGCGCGCAGTTCCTCACCGCCAGCAAGGAGCATAATCTGGTGCCGAGCTTCTCGCAGAACATGTCCACCTATGGTCCGCCAACTGGCGCCTTCATCGACTCTCTCGATCAGTTCTATACTTCCAACGAGAGCCCCCAGGCGGCCGCCGCGGCAATGGCAAAGCGCGTAGAGGTAGCCAAGAGCCAGGACTAGGAAATGCAGTAGAGCGCAGGCATCCCGCCCAGCCGCGGCGGGATGCCGTTCCATCACAAAAAGGGGAGGTTCATGGCACATTCCGTGATGCAGCGTATCGGTGGCAAGGACCAAGTCATAGCGGGTCTGATGCTGTCACCTACCGTACTGGCGGCCATTTTTTTCATCTACGCCTTCATTCTCTGGACCGTGTGGCTATCTTTGACGCGATCCACGATTCTGCCCAGCAACCACTTCATTGGTCTTGCCAATTATAACGACCTCTTCGGCAGCAGCCGCTGGTGGCGTTCCCTGAGCAACCTGGGAATTTTCGGCGGGCTGTATGTGGCCATATCCATGGCCATCGGTCTGCTGCTCGCCATTCTTCTCGACCAGCGGATCCGTGGGGAACGCCTATTTCAGGTGGTCTTTCTCTACCCCATGGCCATCTCCGCCGTGGTGACCGGGGTCGCCTGGCGCTGGCTGCTCGACCCCAATTTTGGCGTCCAGGCGATCGTTCGCTCCCTGGGCTTCACCCATTTCCAGTTCGCCTGGATCGATGATCCAGACCTCGCCATCTACACCGTGGTCATTGCCGCCGTCTGGCAGACCTCCGGCTTCATGATGGCGATCTTTTTGGCCGGCCTGCGCGGCATCAGTCCCGATATCGTCAAGGCGGCACGCATCGACGGTGCTGGGACTCTGCGCATTTATCGACGAGTGATTCTCCCCAATCTGGCGCCAACATTTTTTGTGGCATTCATCCTCAGCGCGGGACTGGCCATCAAGGCCTTCGGTCTGATCATTGCGCTCACCGGCGGCGGTCCTGGCTACAGCACCAACGTTCCGACGATCTTCATGTATGTTTTTTCCTTTGAGCGCGGCGAGATGGGGGTGGGGGCAGCCAGCGCCTTGATCATGCTGGCCATCATGATGGTGGTGGTAGTTCCCTTTGTGATCCTCGATGCACGGAGGAAAGTCTGATGCGCCGTTTGCCGATCTACTTGCTTCTGACGCTTGCCGCGTTGTTTTTTCTATTACCGCTCTACATCATGCTGGTGACGTCCTTCAAAACCATGCCGGAAATCTACAATCAGGGCATCCTGGCCCTGCCCCGGCAGTTTGACCTCTACGCCTGGCGACATGCCTGGAGTGGGGCCACCATCGGCGCCAGCAATCAGGGCATTCATCCGTTCTTTATCAACTCGTTTGAGCTGGTGATTCCGGCGGTCATCATCTCTACCGCAATCGGCGCCATCAACGGGTACATCCTGACCCACTGGCGTTTTCGTGGCGCCAATATCATTTTCTATCTACTACTGCTCGGCACCGTATTTCCATTTCAGATCATCTTGTTGCCGATGGCCTGGGTACAGGGAAAATTGCATATTGCCGGTACCCTGATCCCTGGTTTGGTCATGGTCCATATCATCTATGGTTTGGCATTTACCACCCTCTTTTTCCGCAATTATTATGTCAGCATTCCGCACGATCTGGTGCGTGCCGCGCGGGTCGATGGAGCCGGCTTTTTCCGCATCTTCTGGCGCGTCATGTTGCCATTGAGCACGCCCATCATCATGGTGACGGCAATCTGGCAGTTCACCATGATCTGGAACAACTTCCTCTTTGGTGTCGTCTTTACCAACAGCGATCAACAGCCGGTTACGGTTGCCATCAACGACCTCGTCGATACCGTCACCAGCGTGCATATGTGGAATGTCGATATGGCCGCAGCGCTGATTGCTGCCATACCCACTCTGGTGGTCTATTTATTGGCCGGAAAATATTTCGTGCGCGGCCTGACCGGCGGCGCGGTAAAAGGATAACGTATGGGTAAGCTCATTTTGCAGGACATTCACAAAAGCTATGGCAAGGATGAAGTCCTGCATGGCATCAATATCGAGACCGGAGAAAATCAGTTTCTGGTGCTGATTGGTCCTTCCGGCTGCGGCAAGACGACCTTGCTCAACATCATCGCCGGTCTGGAACAGGAAAGTGGGGGAGACATCCTGCTCAACGATCGCCGACTGAACGGACTCAGTCCCAAGGATCGGGACATTGCCATGGTCTTTCAGTCCTACGCCCTCTATCCGTCGATGACTGTGCGCAACAACATCCTTTTCGCCCTGGAAAATCGCAAGGTGCCCAAGGCAGAGCGGGAGCAGATCCTCATGGATGTCGCGCGCATGCTGCAAATCGAACATCTGCTTGACCGCCGACCCCGCCAGCTTTCCGGGGGTCAGCAGCAGCGGGTCGCCATCGGCCGCGCCATCGCCCGCCGACCCACCCTCTTTCTCTTCGACGAACCACTGTCCAATCTCGATGCCAAATTGCGAGTGGAAATGCGCAGCGAGATCAAGCGCCTGCACCAGCAGCTGCAAACCAGCATGGTCTACGTCACCCATGACCAGATCGAGGCGATGACCATGGGCGATCTCATCGCCGTGATGAATGAGGGTGTCATCCAACAACTGGGCAGTCCCGAGAGTATCTACAACGATCCGGCCAACCGCTTTGTGGCGGGTTTCATGGGCTCCCCTTCCATGAACTTTCTGCCCGTGGTCCCGCGCGAAGAGGCATCGGGGCTGTGCCTGCGAGTGGCTGGTGCCGAGGGCGACGGAAACCTTCTTCCCGTACCGCCAAAAATGCAGGGGGCCCTACGCGGTCAGTTGGGACGCCGCATTACACTGGGAATCCGTCCCGAGCAGATCACCGATCCCGGCAGTGCGCGCGAGGGCGAAGCCTTGCACAGTATCGAGCTCGACGTGGAGCTGCTCGAGCCCACCGGCCCCGATACCCTGGTATTTACCCGCCTGGATGGCCACAGCCTGGTGGCACGGGTACATCCGAGTACCCACTTACAGATCGGATCCCGCTGTACCCTGAGTTTTCATATGGAGCGGGCGGTCTTTTTCGATCCCGAAAATGGCTCCCGACTGGCGTAACCATCCTCGTAACGGGGCAGAGCCATGCAACGTGGCGCTACTTCTTTTGCCCTGATTGCCGGAATTGCTGGGCTTGGTGGCCTGCTTTTTGGCTATGGCACGGCCATCGTGGCCGGCGCCTTGCTCTTTCTGCGCCATGTCTTTTCCCTGGATGCCAGCAGTGCCGGCCTGTTTGTCGCCATCGCCCTGGCCGCCGCAGCCCTTGGCGCCGCCCTGGCTGGAGTCCTGGCCGATCGCTTTGGGCGACGACGGATCATCGCCCTCGCGGCCCTGCTCTTTGCCGTGGGGTCTCTGCTGGCGGCCCTCGCCAACAGCATCCCGCTGCTCTTCCTGGGGCGCGCCTGTCTGGGCCTGGGGATCGGACTCAGCTCAACGGTCACCCCCCTCTATCTCGCGGAAATCACCCCCGCCAAACAGCGTGGCGCCATCGTCACCATCAATCAGCTGCTCATTACCGTGGGAATCCTCATCGCCTATCTGATCAGTCTGGCTTTTGCCGACAGTAGCGCCGGGTGGCGTTGGATGTTCGCTCTGGGAGCGCTACCAGCGATCGTTTTGCTGCTTGGCGTTCTGTTGCTGCCGGAAAGTCCGCGCTGGCTGCTGCAAATGGGTCGCTCCGAGGCAGCGAGACAGGCCCTGCAAGGCCTGCGTCTCGATCCTGCCGCAACGCAATGGCAGGAACTGGCCGCCAATAATCCAGGCCAGCGCAGTCTGCCGTGGCGGGCACTCCTGGCGCAACGACGGCCCTTGCAGATCGCCCTGGTGCTGGCCATCTTTCAGCAGATCACCGGCATCAACGTGGTGCTCTACTTCGCACCCATCATCTTTCATGCCGCTGGCTTTACCTCGACCGACGGGGAGATCATTGCCACGGTAGGGATCGGCACCATCAACTTCTTCGCGACCCTGCTGGCTCTGCGCTGGCTGGATCGGATTGGACGACGACCGCTACTGTTAACCAGCTTTCTTGGCATGTTTGCGAGTTTATTGACCCTTGCCAGTTGTATGCTGGCACAGGCGCAGGGAGCCTTCCTGTATCTGCTGGCCTTCGCCGTAGCAGCTTATGTCGCCTTCTTTGCCATTGGCATCGGCCCGGTTTTCTGGCTCCTGATCAGCGAGATCTTCCCGACTGGCCTGCGCGGACGGGCCATGGGGCTCGCGACCATCGTCAACTGGCTCAGCAATATGCTGGTCACCGGCGTATTTCTCAGTCTGATGCACTGGTTGGGCGAGGGCCAGACCTTTTTTCTCTATGCCCTAGCCTCCCTCGTTGCCGCTTGGTACACCTGGCGCCGTGTTCCGGAGACCCGAGGCCTGACCCTGGAAGAGATCAGCGCCTCGTTTGCGCGGGACGACTCCAGAGCGCATCAGGAATAACCCTTCCTGCAGGTTCCCATATCCCACCCTGGACCTTCGGGAACATGGTCCGTAGAGCGCGTCTCTGGTAGATTTTCAGCGCAAAGGAAATCCAATTGGGAACCAAATGAACGATTCAACAGGACATCGACTATGAGCAGCATTCAGCAACGCGCCGAACTGCAACGCCGCATCTGGCAAATCGCGAACGATGTGCGCGGCGCCGTCGATGGCTGGGACTTTAAGCAATACGTGCTCGGCAGCCTGTTTTACCGCTTCATCAGTGAAAACTTTGCGGCCTACATCGAAGGCGATGATGACAGCATCAACTATGCCGAGCTGCCCGACAGCGTCATCACACCGGACATCAAAGACGACGCCATCAAGACCAAGGGCTACTTCATCTACCCCAGCCAGCTCTTCGCCAAGGTCGCGGCCAAGGCCAACACCAACGAGAGTCTGAATACCGACCTGGCTGCCATCTTTGCAGCCATAGAAGCCTCCGCGAATGGCTACCCGTCTGAGCAAGACATCAAAGGACTGTTTGCCGATTTCGACACCACCAGCAACCGCCTTGGCAATACCGTCAAAGACAAGAACACCCGCCTCGCCGCTGTGCTCAAAGGTGTGGCCGAGCTGGATTTTGGTGATCTTCATGGGGGCGATTTTGACGCCAGTCACATCGACCTCTTTGGCGATGCCTATGAATTCCTCATTTCCAACTACGCGGCCAATGCGGGTAAATCGGGTGGCGAGTTCTTCACCCCACAGCATGTCTCCAAGCTGATTGCCCAGCTCGCCATGCACGGCCAAACCAGCGTCAACAAGATTTACGACCCCGCCTGCGGCTCGGGCTCGCTGCTGCTGCAAGCCAAAAAGCATTTTGACGCGCACATCATCGAAGACGGTTTTTACGGGCAAGAAATCAACCATACCACCTACAACCTGGCGCGGATGAATATGTTCTTGCACAACATCAACTACGACAAATTCAACATCCAGTTGGGCAACACCCTGATCGACCCCCACTTTAGCGATGAGAAGCCCTTTGATGCCATCGTTTCCAACCCGCCCTATTCGGTGAAGTGGATCGGCAGCGACGACCCCACCCTCATCAACGACGAGCGCTTTGCCCCAGCGGGGGTACTGGCGCCCAAATCCAAAGCCGACTTTGCCTTTGTGCTGCACGCGCTTAGCTACCTCTCGGCCAAGGGGCGCGCCGCCATCGTCTGCTTCCCCGGCATCTTTTACCGTGGCGGGGCCGAGCAGAAGATCCGCCAATACCTGGTCGACAACAACTATGTCGAAACCGTGATCTCGCTCGCGCCCAACCTGTTCTTTGGCACCACCATTGCGGTGAATATTCTGGTGCTGTCCAAACACAAAGCCGACACCCGCACCCAGTTCATCGACGCCAGTGGCCTGTTCAAGAAAGAAACCAATAACAATGTGCTGCTGGACACGCATATCGAGCAGATCATGGCGGTGTTTGATAGCAAGGCGAACATCGAGCACTTCGCGCAATCCGTACCCTTCGAGCAGGTGGCCGCCAACGATTACAACCTGTCCGTCAGCAGCTATGTCGAAGCCAAAGACACCCGCGAAGCGGTGGACATTGCCCAGCTCAATGCCGAGCTGAAAACCACCGTTGCCCGAATCGATAAGCTGCGCAAGGAGATTGATGCCATCGTCGCCGAGATTGAAGGTGCGGAAGTAAACGGATGAGCGACATGCCCCCCACACTGTTGCCCGCGCCCGCAGGCTACGCCGACTGGCTCAGTGAGTTAAAAGCCAGAATCCACAGCGCCCAGCAGCGGACCGCGCTGGCCGTTAATCGCGAACTGGTGTTGCTGTACTGGCAAATGGGTCAGGATATTTTGCTCCGGCAACAGGAACAAGGTTGGGGCGCAAAAGTAATTGAACGGCTGTCGCACGATTTACGCGCCGCCTTCCCCGACATGAAAGGGTTTTCGCCGCGCAATCTCAAATACATGCGTGCCTTCGCAGAGGCTTGGCCCGATGCCGAATTTGTGCAAGCGGTGCTTGCACAACTGCCGTGGTATCACCAATTGGCGCTGCTGGACAAGCTGTCCAGCCCCGAAGCGCGCCGTTGGTACGCCGCAAAGGCCATTGAGCACAACTGGTCGCGCAATGTGCTGGTGATGCAAATCGAAACCCGCCTGCACGAACGCAGCGGTTCAGCCATCACCAACTTTGATGCCCATTTGCCCAAACCCCAGTCCGATCTGGCACGCGAATCCCTCAAAGACCCTTACCGTTTCGACTTTCTGAGCCTGACCGACGAAGCGCAAGAACACGAGGTTGAGCGTGCCTTGGTCAAACATATCACCGAATTTCTGCTGGAGTTGGGCGCGGGCTTTGCCTTCGTCGGTCGGCAGGTGTTGCTGGATGTGGGGGGTGACGAATTTTTCATTGACCTGCTGTTTTACCACCTAAAATTGCGCTGCTATGTGGTGGTCGAACTCAAGGGAGGCAAGTTCAAACCCGAGCATCTGGGGCAACTAGGGTTTTACATGACCGCTGTGGACAAGCAGGTGAAGCACGAACTGGACAACCCCACCATCGGCCTGTTGCTGTGCAAGAGCAAAAACAAGGTGGTGGCCGAATACGCCCTGGGCGACAAAAGCCAACCGATGGGTATTGCCGAATACAAACTGATCCAATCGCTGCCCGACCCCCTCAAAACCAGCCTGCCCAGCATTGAGCAGATCGAGCGGGAATTGCAGGGAGGTGAGGCATGAGTCGGATTGATGAATTGATCGAGGAGTTGTGCCCGGATGGGGTGGAGTTCAAGGCCGTAGGAGACATTGCTAGTGTCGGCACTGGCAGCAGTGACCGCAAAGATGCGACTGACGACGGAGAATTCCCGTTTTACGTGCGCTCTAGAGAAGTTCTTCGCATCGCCAAATATGAGTTCGATGAAGAAGCAGTCCTGATTCCAGGCGAAGGTGGAATTGGCGAAATTTTCCACTACGTATCTGGCAGATACGCCTTGCATCAGCGTGCCTACCGAATCAGTTTTAACTACAACCAACTCGACACGAAGTTTGCCTACTACTATTTCGCGGTTCATTTCAAGGCTTTTATTCTGTTGAAGGCGGTCAGCGCCACAGTTACTTCGATTCGCAAACCGATGATCACCGACTTCCGCATTCCCATCCCACCCCTCGGAATCCAGCGCGAAATCGTGAAAGTGCTGGATACTTTCACCGAGCTGACCGCCGAGCTGACCGCCGAGCTGACCGCCCGTAAAAAACAATACCACTACTACCGCGATCAGTTGTTGAGTTTTGAAGAGGGGGAGGTGGAGTGGAAGCCGCTTGGGGAGATCGGTGAGTTCATCCGCGGCAAGCGGTTCACTAAGGCCGACTACGTGGATGACGGAATCAGCGTGATCCACTATGGCGAGATATACACGCAGTATGGCGTGTGGACGGATCACGTCATCTCACAAGTCCGACCCGATATGGCCAACACCTTGCGCTACGCCAAGCCCGGCGACATAGTGATTACCGACGTGGGCGAAACCGTCGAGGATGTCGGTAAAGCCGTTGCATGGCTGGGCGATAAGGAAGTCGCCATCCACGACCACTGCTATGCCTTCCGCCACACGATGAACCCGAAATTCATTTCCTACTATATGCAGACAACTTCGTTTATTGCCGAAAAAGCAAGGTATGTGGCTCGCACCAAGGTCAACACTCTGCTGATTGACGGTTTCTCGAAAATCAAGATCCCTGTCCCGCCACTCGAAGAACAAGCCCGCATCGTCGCCATCCTCGACAAGTTCGACGCGCTGGTGAACGACCTCTCCTCCGGCCTGCCTGCCGAAATCAAGGCACGCCGCCAGCAATACGAGCACTACCGCGACCGGCTGTTGAGCTTTCCGCAGCAGACTGACCACCAAGGAGGCATGGCATGATTCTGGAAAACAAACTCAACATTAATCATCAGGTTGAGCTCGCCAGAGCCGAAGAAAAACTCAGCAAAAAAAAGGCCAAACAACTGTTTGACTCGGGCGACATCGAAAAAGTGGCGGTCGGCACCTTCCCCGGCCTGTCGTTTATCCATACCTATTTATTCAGTGACATATATCACTTTGCTGGTCAGATTCGTGATGTGAATATCGCCAAAGGAAATTTTCGCTTTGCATCCGTGCTTTATCTCGATGCCGCCCTGCAGCGGATCGATGCCATGCCACAAGGCACCTTCGATGAAATCATCGAAAAATATGTGGAGATGAATGTCGCCCACCCGTTCCGGGAGGGTAACGGTCGGGCCACTCGCATCTGGCTGGATCTGATGCTTAAAAAAGCGATTCGGCAGGTGGTGGATTGGAATTTGGTGGACAAGACCGAATACCTCTCCGCGATGCAGCGCAGCGTGGTGAAAGACCTGGAAATCAAGACGCTACTCAAACAGGCGCTCACGGACCAGGTGGACGATCGCGCCCTGTTCATGAAAGGCATCGATGTGAGCTATTACTACGAGGGTTATAGCGAATTCAAAACCGCTGGGCTGTAGCGCACAGGCTCAGCCCACAATCTTTTGTCCCACAGGCTGCGGGAAAATATGACTTTTGTTATAGCCAGGAACAATACCGATGACCGACTACAAAACTATCGCTGAATCCAATCACTTCATTGTTCTGGATAAATACAGCCGCGACTGGAAGGTGGCCGAAAGTTACCAGAGTGAATACGACTTGGAACGCGAGTTGATCGTGGACTTGCAGAATCAGGGCTATGAATACCTGCCCAGCCTAAGTACCCCCGAAGCCTTGCTGGCCAATGTGCGCGAGCAACTGCAAACGCTCAATAATGTGCATTTCCTTGATGGCGAGTGGCGGCGTTTTGTGGAAACCTGGCTGGACAAGCCGAGCGATGGCATTGTCGAGAAAACCCGCAAGATTCACGACGATTACATTCACGATTTTGTGTTTGACGATGGGCGCATCCAGAACATCTACCTGCTGGATAAGAAGAACATCGCCCGCAACAAGGTGCAGGTGATTAAGCAATTCGAGCAGACCGGCAGCCACGTCAACCGCTATGACGTGACGATTCTGGTCAATGGCCTGCCGCTGGTGCAGGTCGAGCTGAAAAAGCGCGGCGTGGCGATTCGGGAAGCCTTCAATCAGGTGCACCGCTACAGCAAGGAGAGCTTTAACAGCGAGCATTCGCTGTTCAAATACTTGCAGTTGTTCGTGATCTCTAACGGCACCGACAGCCGCTACTTTGCCAATACCACGCAGCGCAACAAGCACAGCTTCGACTTCACCATGAACTGGGCGAGGGCGGATAACAGTCTGATCAAGGATTTGAAGGACTTTACCGCCACTTTCTTGCAGAAAGGAACCCTGCTCAATGTGTTACTGCATTATTCGGTGTTCGATGTGAGCGATACCTTGCTGGTGATGCGCCCCTACCAGATTGCTGCCACCGAGCGCATTTTGTGGAAGATCAAGAGCAGCTATCAGGCCAAGAACTGGAGCAATACGGAGAGTGGTGGTTTCATCTGGCACACCACCGGTAGCGGCAAAACCCTGACCAGTTTCAAGGCGGCGCGTCTGGCTACCGAGTTGGATTTCATCGATAAGGTGTTTTTTGTGGTGGACCGCAAGGATCTGGACTACCAGACCATGAAGGAATACCAGCGCTTTTCACCGGACAGCGTGAATGGCTCGGACAGCACGGCGGGACTGAAGCGTAATCTGGACAAGGACGACAACAAGATCGTTGTCACCACCATCCAGAAGCTCAATAACCTGATGAAGAGCGAAGGCAACCTGCCGATCTTTGGCAAGCAGGTGGTGTTCATTTTTGATGAGTGCCACCGCAGCCAGTTTGGCGAGGCGCAGAAAAACCTGAAGCAGAAGTTCAAGAAGTTTTATCAGTTTGGTTTTACCGGCACGCCAATCTTCCCCGAGAACGCGCTGGGCGCGGAAACCACTGCCAGCGTGTTTGGCCGTGAGCTGCATGCGTATGTGATCACCGATGCGATTCGTGACGAAAAGGTGCTGAAGTTCAAGGTGGACTACAACGATGTGCGCCCGCAGTTCAAGGCCATTGAAACCGAGCAGGATGAGAAAAAACTCAGCGCGGCAGAAAACCGGCAGGCTTTGCTGCACCCGGATCGCATCTGCGAGATCACTCAGTACATCCTGAACAACTTCCGCCAGAAAACCCACCGCCTGCATCCCGGTAACAAAGGCTTCAATGCCATGTTCGCGGTCAGCAGCGTGGACGCGGCCAAGCTGTATTACGAGTCGTTCAAGACCTTGCAGAAGGATAGCGACAAGCCGCTGAAGGTGGCGACCATCTTTTCCTTTGCCGCCAATGAAGCGCAGGATGCGGTGGGCGATATTGCCGACGAGAGCTTTGATGTCTCGGCCATGAACAGCAGCGCCAAGGAGTTTTTGAGCGCGGCCATTGCCGACTATAACGCACTGTTCAAAACCAATTTCAGCGTGGATAGCAATGGCTTCCAGAACTATTACCGCGACCTGGCCAAAAGGGTTAAAGCCAAGGAGATCGACCTGCTGATTGTGGTCGGCATGTTCCTCACCGGCTTTGACGCGCCCACGCTGAACACCTTGTTTGTGGATAAAAACCTGCGTTACCACGGCTTGATGCAGGCTTATTCGCGCACCAACCGCATTTTTGATGCCACCAAAACCTTCGGCAATATCGTTACCTTCCGCGATCTGGAGCAGGCGACCATAGCCGCCATTACCCTGTTCGGTGACAAGAACACCAAGAATGTGGTGCTGGAGAAGAGCTATAGCGAATACATGGAAGGCTTCACCGATGAGGTCACCGGCGAGGCGCGGCGCGGCTTTGTGGCGGTGGTGAAGGAGCTGGAAACGCGCTTCCCGGATCCTGCCGCCATTGAAAAAGAGTCGGACAAAAAGGCTTTCGCCAAGCTCTTTGGCGAATATTTGCGCGTTGAAAACATCCTGCAAAACTTCGATGAGTTCGCCAGTCTGAAGGATTTGCAATGCATTGATATGAGCGACCCGGCGGCGGTGGCGGCGTTCAAGGCCAAGCATTATCTGAATGATGAGGATCTGGCCGCGTTGCAAGAGATCAAGATACCTGCCGAACGCAAAATCCAGGATTACCGCTCGAGCTATAATGATATTCGCGATTGGTTGCGGCGGGATAAGGCCTCCGCCGAGAAGGAAAAATCCAGCATCGACTGGGATGATGTGGTCTTTGAAGTGGAATTGCTCAAATCCCAGGAGATCAACCTAGACTACATTCTGGAGTTGATTTTTGAGCACCACAAGAAGGTCAAGAGCAAATCGGAATTGGTGGATGAAGTGCGTCGGGTCATTCGCGCCAGCCTGGGCAACCGCGCCAAGGAGAGCCTGCTGGTCGATTTTATCAATCAGACCGATCTCGATCAGATTGGCGATAAGGCGAGCGTCATCGATGCCTTCTTCACCTTTGCCCAAGCGGAACAACAGCGCGAGGCGGAAGAACTGATCAGCGCCGAAAATCTGAATGTCGAGGCCGCCAGGCGCTATATCACCAGCTCGCTCAAACGGGAATTTGCCAGTGACAGTGGCACGGAGCTCAATGCCGTACTGCCCAAGATGAGCCCGCTGAATCCACAATACCTGTCCAAAAAGCAGAGCGTTTTTCAGAAAATCGCGGCGTTTGTAGAGAAGTTCAAAGGCGTCGGCGGGCAGCTTTGCGATTTGCCCCGGAAACCCGAGGCCTGACCCTGGACGAGATCAGCGCCTCGTTTGTGCGGGATTGATCCTCAGGCGTCGGCGCGCGCCAGTACATGGTCCAGCCAGTGGCTGGAAAGCCGTTCGAGCAGACGGTTCTGCCCCTGCCGGGCGGTGAGGTTGTCGAGATCGACCCAGGCCAGAGGTTGATCCTGACCGGCACAGGTGAACACCGCCTGGGTGCGTTTGCCGGTTTCCGGATCGACCTGCCATTGCAGGCACTGGGCACAGACACCCTTGAGCATGCACTGCATGGGGCTGCCCACGGTGGCAACCGCTTCCAGATGGGCCGGGAACAACGACCCGAGATCGCCGCGCAGAGCGCTCTGGAAGCCCTTGAGCAGGCCGGTGGAGCCCATCACCATCAGACGATCGACCTGCTGCAGGGGGATCCCATCCCCGGCCTGTCCGGGCAATTGTCCGGCGGCGTACTCACGGAGCAACTGTACCATGTCCGCCGCCTCGACACTGAGGTCTTGCGATCGCCGCGCGGTAATCTTCGGACCCCGAGCCGTACACCAGAGAATCTGGTCGGCGGCGGCCTCCAGTTCGTCTTGGTGGTCGAGCTCGCTGGCCTGCGCGAAGGCTGCCACATAGAGCACACGATTACCGGCGGCGCGCAGGGCGGGGCCGATATCGAGCATCACTGCTGCCCCCCAGCGCCCGGCGACCACGGCGATGGTCTTGCCTTGGGGAATGTCCGTGGGTGCCCCCGTCGGACCCATGAGTAGGACGGGATCGCCTTCCTGCAGGCGTCCGGCAATGCGCGGCGCCGTACCCCATTGCAGCACCATCAGCCGGATCAAGTCGCCTTCCACTCCGGCGCCGCTGACCGTCAGTACCGGGATCTGCAAGCGGGTATCTTCGACCACGGGGCTGCCGGTCTCGAAGCTCTGCAGGCGGAAGAACTGCCCCGGCTGAAAATTACTGGCCGCTGCCGGGGCCTCGACCCAAAGCTCGCAGACCGCCGGGTTGCTGCGGTCGATACGACGAATCCGGGCGCTGAGCCGAGACTTCAGGCGCTCCTGGAACGCAGAGAGATCCTTCCGTGGCGCCGGGGGGAGAATTTCCATCGCCGCCAGCACATCGGGATAGCTCCGCTTGGCAGAGGCGATGGCCTTGACCACGCTGCCGTGATAGACCGGATGGGTATCGCCAATGAAGCTGACCCGATGACCGACGCCATCCTGGTAGGAAGTGAAAGGACCGGGCTCGGGCGATTTACAGTGCTCCGCTACCTGCACCTCCTGCACACTGCGGTCCGGGTGCGCCAGATGCGGCTGGAAATGATCGCCATCGAGCTGCAGGGTACCCGGATATTCCCGCTCATAGATGGTATTCGGCACCGTTCCGGCGGCCACGAAAACACTGCGGGCGGGCAGGCAGAGTTCCTCGCCCGTCGCGACCCAGCGGCCATCCTCTTCGCGCAGCTTGCGGAAAACCATGGCCTCGACATGCCCAAAGCCATCGAGATCGGCCCGTAGTGGATCTGCGCCTTCCTGGTAGAAAAGCCCCTCTTCCATGGCCTTGATCAGCTCTTCGTGGTTGCGGGTATAGGCAGGGGACTGGCGCATACCCTTGCGATAGGCCAGGGTGACGCCACCCCAGGCATGCAGCAGGGGAATGAAATTGGGTTCCTCGCCCTTCGCCGCCGCCCGCTCGCGTTCTGCGCGTACTGCCCGACCGTGGGCAAGAAATTCATCGAGGATGCCGGCGTCCTCTTCGGACAATCCTGCCCGCAGCTTTTCCTCGCCCATCTCGGGCAAAAGCGCCTCATAGCGCGCCAGGACTTTTTCGACCTGGCGAATATAGTAGGCCTGCACCTCGGTGGCGGTATCCACCGCCGTCAGACCACCTCCGATGACCACGGCGGGCAGCCGCACCTGCAGATTGGCCAGGCTGCTTTTCTTGCCGGCACCGGTGAGCTGCAGGGCCATGAGGAAATCACTGGCCTGGCGCATGCCGCGCGCCAGACTGCCGGGCAAGGATAGCACCCGGGGCAGGCCAGCGCCGGTGGCCAGACAGACATGATCAAAGCCCAGTTCCCAGGCATCTTCCAAACGCAGAGTGCCGCCGAGGCGCACGCCGCCAAAGATCTGGAACCCCGGCCGCCGCAGCAGGCTGAGATAGATCAGCTTGAGAAAGTTCTTGTCCCAGCGCACGGTGATGCCGTATTCGGCAACGCCGCCAAAACCGAGCAGGATGCGCTCATCAAGGTCTTCCTGCAGGGCCGACCAATCGCGCACTGGCGCCGTTTGCAGGCCATCGGGTAAGGGTTCGATCTTGAGCCCATCGACCCCGACCACAGTACAGCCCGCCTGCAGGAGGTGGTGGGCCATGGTGAAGCCTGCCGGCCCCATGCCAGCTACCAGGACTTTGCGGCCGTTGTCGTTGGTGGCAACGAATTGTTCCTGGCGCAGCGGATTCCAGCGCGTCAGCAGGTCATAGATCTCCACGCCCAAGGGCAGTTCCAGCACGTCAGTAAGGATGCGCGTTTCCACCTGGGGAATGTTGACCGGGTCTTGTTTCTGATAGACGCAGCCCTTCATACAATCATTGCAGATGCGGTGGCCCGTCGCCGGCACCATGGGGTTGTCGACCATGATCATCGCCAGGGCGGCAATGCTGAAGCCATCCCGCCGCAGAATCTGCATCTCGGAGATCTTTTCTTCCAAGGGGCAGCCAGTCAGGGTCACGCCGAGGGGATCGACCTTGAAGCCCAACTCGGGTACGCCCTTTTTCTCCGGGAAGCCGCGCGAGCAGAAATCGCCGTCGTGGTCGTGACAATAGAGGCAGTAATGCACCTCGCTTTGCACGCTGCGCAGGTCCATGCGCTGGTCAGTGAGATGGAAGGCATCTCGACGTCGCCAATTTTGCGGGTCGGCCGCCAGGGGATGATCGGCGCGCTCGGCATGTACCAGCGGCACCAGGTTCTCATGATCCATCCGTTCGGGTAGGCGAAAACTCGACCATCCCTCTACGGCAAGCTTGGCCGACGGATCACTCAGGGCCAGGGCACACCACTGGGTTAGCCGCTGAATAGCCTCGGCGTGCGCGGCCTCATCGGCCAACCAGCCCATCCCCAAGCGGGCAATCGACCACTCGCGATCGTCGGCGGGCAGACCGCTGGCATGCATCTGCTGATCCAACCAGCTTTGCAGGTCGCTGAAACTCTCGGCGAATTCGCCGCGAAAGCGTCGGCCGCGGCGCAGGACAAACTGCTTTTTGAAGTCCATGACCACGTCCTGATCACGGATCTTGGCTTGCAGGGCCTGGTTGGCATCGGCAATGGCAAAAAACTCGACGAGGAAATTTTCCAGATGCGGCGCAAGCGCAAGCAACAACTCGCTGCGTTCTTGGCCGTCCTGTGCAGCGCGTCCGGCGCGATGATCGAGCAGGCGCTGCGCCAGATCGGTGTCCCGCTCCCGCAGTGCATCGAGAAAGGCGGTATCCAGCTCTTGCGTCGTTTCCGCCTGCAGATAGTTTGAAAATGCGAAATCACTCAGCTTCAAAAAAGGTACTCCCTGCTTTCCCCGCCGACCGAAGCCGGCCATTTTGCCCTTCCCTGTACTTAGATGTCGAGTCGCGAGACGTAGCGGGCATTCTCTTCGATAAAGCGACGGCGTGGCTCCACGGCATCCCCCATGAGCATGGAAAAGACCTCGTCGGCAGCGATGGCATCTTCCACATCCACACGCACCAGGCGCCGGTTTTCGGCATTCATGGTGGTTTCCCAGAGCTGTTCCGGGTTCATCTCACCCAAGCCTTTGTAGCGCTGGATTTCGACGCCACGCCGGGCATCCGCCAGCAACCATTGCATGGCCTCACGAAAGCGCCGCACGTCGCTGCCTTTTTCCCCACGCTCGATACGCGCTCCCTGCCCCAGTCCCGCTTCGACCTCGCTGGCATATTTGCGCAAGTGCCGGAAATCACTGCTGAAAAAGTACTGGCTATCAAGATAACGTTGTTCACGGCTGCCATGTAGCTGGCGGCTGACCAGCAAGCGCGGTTCCTCGGCGGTGCCCAGCCATTCGATCTGCCAGTTTTCCCCCGCCAGGGCAGTTACCTCCATCTCCGCCGCTAGGGCTTGGGCATAAGCCGCCCACTGCGCGTCGCTGGCGTCCTCCAACGGTGCCGGCACGCTGGCCATTGCCCAGAGCAGCGCTTGCGGATAGCGGCGCTCCAAGCGGGCCACCAGGGCATCAATCGTCTGATACTGACGCATCATGGCGGCGAGGGTCTCTTCCGTGACGCTACGTCCCGTCTCGGCATGGAAGGCCGCGCCCTGCATGGCCAGCTCCCGCAGATACGCCGCCAGCTCGTTGTCGTCCTTGATGTAGCGCTCGTCCCGCCCCTTCTTGACCTTGTACAGCGGCGGCTGGGCAATATAGACATGGCCCCGTTCAACCAGCTCCGCCATTTGCCGGTAGAAGAAGGTAAGCAGCAGGGTGCGGATATGGCTGCCATCGACATCGGCATCGGTCATGATGATGACGCGGTGATAACGCAGTTTGGCCACGTCGAAGTCTTCCTTGCCGATCCCGGTGCCGAGGGCGGTGATCAGGGTGCCAATCTCGTCCGAGCCCAACATCCGATCGAAACGCGCGCGTTCGACATTGAGGATCTTGCCCTTGAGGGGGAGGATGGCCTGATGGCGACGATCGCGGCCTTGCTTGGCCGAGCCACCGGCGGAATCCCCTTCGACCAGATAGATTTCACATTTGGCCGGGTCTTTTTCCTGACAGTCGGCCAGTTTCCCTGGCAGATTGGCGACATCCAGGGCGCCCTTGCGCCGCGTCAGTTCCCGCGCCTTGCGCGCCGCCTCCCGTGCCCGCGCCGCCTCGATGATCTTGGCAGCAATCGCCTGCGCTTCCTTGGGATGTTCATCGAGGAAGATGGTCAGGGCCTCGGTCATCGACGATTCGACAATCGGCTTGACCTCACTGGATACCAGTTTGTCTTTGGTCTGCGAGGAGAATTTGGGGTCTGGAACCTTGACCGAGAGCACCGCCGTCAGACCCTCGCGGGCGTCGTCACCACTGGCGGCAATCTTCGCCTTGGCCAGCAGTCCTTCGCGCTCCATGTACTGGTTCAGGGTGCGGGTCAGGGCTCCGCGCAGGCCGGCCAGATGGGTACCGCCATCGGCCTGTGGGATGTTGTTGGTAAAGCAGAGCACCGTCTCGCTGTAGCTGTCGCTCCATTGCAGCGCCGCTTCGACGGTGACGCCATCGCGCTCTCCGGTCAGGGTGATAATGGAGGGATGGATGGCGCTGCGGTTGCGATTGAGATGTTCGACAAAAGCACGGATGCCGCCTTCATAATGAAAATTTTCTTCGCGCCCTTCACCGCGCTCGTCGACCAGACGAATGCGCACACCGGAGTTCAGAAAGGCCAGTTCGCGCAAGCGTTTGGCGAGGATTTCGAAATGAAAGCGGGTTTGCGCAAAAATTTCCGGAGAAGGCAGGAAGCGGATCTCGGTACCATGCTTGCGCGACGCCTCCCCCTGGGCCAGCGGTGCCAGTGGCTCGCCATCGCGGTATTCCTGGGTCCAGACATGGCCATCGCGCTGAATGCGCAAGCGCAGCCAACTCGACAGGGCATTCACTACCGAAACACCAACGCCATGCAAACCACCGGAGACCTTGTAGGCGTTGTCGTCAAATTTGCCGCCGGCATGGAGCACAGTCATGATCACTTCTGCGGCCGAGCGTCCTTCCTCGGCGTGGATGTCTACCGGGATGCCGCGGCCATTATCGGTCACACTCAGCGACTCATCCTCATGGATGCTGACGACGATCTGGTCACAATAGCCCGCCAGGGATTCATCGATGGCATTGTCGACCACTTCAAATACCATGTGATGCAGGCCACTGCCATCGTCGGTGTCGCCAATGTACATGCCCGGACGCTTGCGCACCGCTTCCAGCCCGCGCAAAACCTGAATGCTGGAAGAATCGTAGTTTTTCGTCATTGCATTTCCTCGATCAATTGACCTGCGTGCAGATAAAAAAGGGTATCGCCGGGCTCGGCGGGTGGCTCGGTGCCGGCGGCGAAAATCTGCGTCTGTAGTGCCTGGAGCTCCTGCATCCACCATCGACGCGCTCGCGAGTCGAGTTCCGCAGCAAAATCGTCGATGAGAATCACCGGCAAGGCTGCCCCGGCATCGCGTTGCACGGCAATCTGCGCCAGCCGGAAGGCAATCCCCAGCAGGCGCAACTGGCCGCGCGACAACTGCTCTGCGGCTGCCCGCCCCTGGACGCGAAACTGCAGGCGGGCGCGGTGCGCACCGCTATGGGTATAGGCGAACTGCTGATCGATACTGCGATCGCGTTCCAGGGCCTCTGCAAGATCGCCATTCCATCCCGGATGGAGAACAAAATCCACTTCCTGATCGGCCTGCGGGCTGGTGGACCAGATGCGCTGAAAATGGAGCTGCAAGGCCTCAACGTGGATGCTGCGTTGATCCTGAATGCGCTCGCCGAGGCGGATCACGGCGGCATTCCAGGCCTCCGGTGGAAGCCCCTGGCGCAAGGCTGCATTGCGCTGGCGCAAAGCCTGGCGATATTCGCGCAGGCTTACACCGTAACGGCGATCGGCATAGTACAGACCCCAGTCGAGGATGCGGCGACGCTCTTCGGCCGTACCGGAAACAAAGTGCGCATTGCCTTCGTGCCATGCTTGCAGCGGCAGAGTGTCGAGCAATTCCCAGGCACTGTGGATGCGTTCACCGTCCCGGGCGATTTCCCGTTCTTCCCCCTGCCGCCGCATCCCGACAAATTCTGCAATGCTGTCACTCAGGCGAGCACCCAGCCGATAATGCTCTGCTCCATCGCGAATCAACTGCCGCTGTCCACGCCGCCAGCTTTGTCCTGTGGCCAGCAGGTGCAGGGCTTCCAATACGGTGCTTTTGCCCACGCCATTGGCGCCGAGCAGCCAGTTCCAACCCGGTTGTGGCCGTAGCGTCAGCTGGGAGATGCTGCGCAAATTTTCGATCTGCAGCTCCACGATGGGCATTACAGACGAATGGGCATAACGATATACAGGGGATTATCGCTTTCTTGGGTGCGGATCAGTGCGCTGCTGGCACTGTCCCGAACCTGGATCAGTAATTCGTCGCTGGCAAAGATGTTTTGTGCATCCAGCAAGTAGCGAGTGTTGAAGGCAATTTCTGTGGCATCGCCATGTAGCGCGGCCGGTATACTGATTTCCCCCTCTTCCTGCTCTTCATTGCGGCTGCGGAGCACGAGGTTTTCCGCTTGGAAGTGCAGTGTGCAGACTGGGTTCTTGTCGCTGGCGATAACGTCGATCTGTTGCAGGGCAGTTTTCAGCGTTGGCCGGTCGATGATGCAATGGGTAAATTGGCCAACAGGGATGACCCGACGATAATCTGGATAGTTGGCATCCACCAGTCGGCTGGCAAATTCCTGTGATCCCTGTTGCATGCGGCAGCCTTGTTCATCAAAGCTCCAGGCGATATCGCCACTTCCCACGATGCGTAGCAGTTCCAGTACCGTTTTGCGGGGCAGGATGCCGTGGTAGGGCTCGGCATCGGAGCTATGAGCGAAGGCAATTTCCACCCGCGCCAGGCGATGTCCGTCGGTGGCGACGAGGCGCATCTTTTGCTCGCCAATCTCGACAAAAACGCCGTTGAGGAAATAGCGGGTGTCGTTGTGTGCCATGGCAGTGGAAGCCGCAGCCAGAGCGCGTTGGAAATCTTCGCCATCGCAGTTACCGGAGATGCGCGCAGCGCGCTCTTCCATGATGGGAAAATCCTGCGCAGGCAGGGTCGGTAGCGTAAATCGGGCGGAGCCGGACCGTAGGGTCAGACGCTCCCCGTTTTTGTGCAAGAGAATCTCGCTGCCATCCGCCAGGGTGCGACAGATGTCATAGAGCTTGCGTGCGGGAATGGCGGTTTGTCCGCCTTCTTCCACGCTGAGTTCCAGTTCTCCACGAAGCTGGATTTCCCCGTCGCTGGCAACGAGCTGCAGCCCTCTTTCGGTGCTGCGCAGTAACAGATGCGACAGGATCGGTTGTACCGGCCGGCGATTGGCAATGTTGGCCATGGCCGCGAGGAGGGGCAGGATCTCATCTTTCTGCACACGAAGCTTCATCGGGTTGTCTCCCAAGAGAATAATAAATTTTCTTTCTTTTTCTTATAGTGATTATTAAGGGGAATTTTGCCTGTGGATAACAGGCTTACCCTATTGATCAGTATGCCCCATGCAGGGGGACAGGAGGGACGGACAGCCTGTGGAAAAGCCGGTATCTTTGGGGATGATTTTCCGTGCGGATTCCATCCCCAAGCCAGTACCGGACTTGTTCCGGGGGTTACCCACAGCTTGTTCCGGCGCCTCATCCGCCCAGCACCCGCAGGATATTGTTGTAGTCCTCGGCAACCTGAGGGTCACTCTGCCGCAGTTTTTCGATCTGCCGACAGGCATGCAGGACCGTGGTGTGGTCGCGACCACCAAAGGCATCGCCAATCTCCGGCAGGCTGTGTGAGGTGAGTTCCTTGGTCAGGGCCATGGCCATCTGCCGTGGGCGGGCGATGTTGCGGCTGCGCCGCTTCGACTGCATCTCCGAGCCACGAATGTGAAAGTACTCGGCGACCACTTTCTGGATGTTGTCGAGGCTGATCATGCGCTTTTGCACGTCGATCAGATCGCGCAATGCCGCCCGCGCGGTCTCGACACTGTAGGGCTTGCGGGTGAAATTGACGTGCGCGATGACGCGCCGCAGCGCACCTTCCAGCTCCCGCACGTGCGAGCGGATCTTCTCGGCAATGAAAAAAGCTACTTCCTGGGGCAGTTCGATCCCCGCTTCTTCCGCTTTACATAAAACGATGGCCATGCGCGTTTCCAGATCGTGGGGTTCGATAGCCACCGTCAGGCCCCAACCGAAGCGCGATTGCAGACGT
Source organism: Acidithiobacillus sp. YTS05 (assembly GCF_024396695.1). Taxonomy (GTDB): domain Bacteria; phylum Pseudomonadota; class Gammaproteobacteria; order Acidithiobacillales; family Acidithiobacillaceae; genus Igneacidithiobacillus; species Igneacidithiobacillus copahuensis. Next base: position 882 of record NZ_CP094359.1, on the reverse strand, counting down.
TCTTCCAAGCCCTCGACCTCTTTGGGATAACGATCACAGGTGATGATGATCTGACTGCCGCCGTCGAAGAGGGCATTGAAGGTATGGAAAAATTCTTCCTGGGTACGGTCCTTGTTGGCGAAGAATTGGATATCGTCGATGAGGAGGGCATCGAGCTTACGGTAGCGCTGCTTGAATTCGGCGGTGCTGTTGTGCTGGAGGGCGCGCACCATGTCCATGATGAAGCCCTCGGAGCTGATATACAGGATCTTGGCTTGCGGATTCGCACGCAGGATTTCGTTACCCACGGCATGCATCAGGTGGGTTTTGCCCAGACCGACGCCACCATAGATGTACAGCGGATTGTAGGATTTTCCCGGATGTTCAGCCACCTGGCGCGCTGCCGCTACCGCGAGCTGGTTCGACTTACCCTCGACATAGGCCTGAAAGGTAAAACCGTTATTGAGATGATGACCGTTGAGATGATGAGCGTGTCCGCGACGCTCCGGCTGGCTCGCTGGCCTTTCGTCGCTGATGGGCGCAGGCGCCTGCTGCAGGGCAACGCGCAAGCACAAGCCCGGAAGGATTTCATTCAGCTCTTTTTCCAGCAGTTCGCGGTAATGATTCTGCACGCGATCGCGGACAAAGCTGTTGGGTGCCAGGAGCAACAGTTCTTCGGCGTGCAATTCGGCCTGCAAAGGCCGCAGCCAAGTATTGTACTGCTGGGTGGACACCAACATTTCCATGCGGACGCTGAGGGCGCTCCATAGCGCTGCACCATCCTGGCTTGCCGTTTCGTTACTCATGGGGTCCTTGTCACAGGTACGGAATACGTTTCCCTGCAGCGTTCGGCACGCTACGCTAGCCACCACTGCTTGCTCCGGAGTATACGCCATGGCCCTT